>NZ_JAGGLC010000009.1 GCF_017874235.1 Halolamina salifodinae | reverse complement strand
GATACGCGTTGGCTGTTTGAAGACGCCGACGCTCAAACGCTCCGGCGCTGTAGGATGTGGCTGCGGCCGATTAGGTAGATGGTGGGGTAACGGCCCACCATGCCGATAATCGGTACGGGTTGTGAGAGCAAGAGCCCGGAGACGGAATCTGAGACAAGATTCCGGGCCCTACGGGGCGCAGCAGGCGCGAAACCTTTACACTGCACGCCAGTGCGATAAGGGAACCCCGAGTGAAAGGGCATATCGCCCTTTCTTTTCTGAACCGTAGGGAGGTTCAGGAACAAGAGCTGGGCAAGACCGGTGCCAGCCGCCGCGGTAATACCGGCAGCTCAAGTGATGACCGATTTTATTGGGCCTAAAGCGTCCGTAGCTGGCCGCGCAAGTCTGTCGGGAAATCCACCCGCTCAACGGGTGGGCGTCCGGCGGAAACTGTGCGGCTTGGGACAGGAAGGCTCGAGGGGTACGTTCGGGGTAGGAGTGAAATCCTGTAATCCTGAACGGACCACCGATGGCGAAAGCACCTCGAGAGGACTGATCCGACAGTGAGGGACGAAAGCTGGGGTCTCGAACCGGATTAGATACCCGGGTAGTCCCAGCCGTAAACGATGTTCGCTAGGTGTGACACTCACTACGAGTGAGTGTTGTGCCGCAGGGAAGCCGCTAAGCGAACCGCCTGGGAAGTACGTCCGCAAGGATGAAACTTAAAGGAATTGGCGGGGGAGCACTACAACCGGAGGAGCCTGCGGTTTAATTGGACTCAACGCCGGTAACCTTACCAGCCCCGACTACAGTGATGACGGCCAGGTTGATGACCTCGCCACGACGCTGTAGAGAGGTGGTGCATGGCCGCCGTCAGCTCGTACCGTGAGGCGTCCTGTTAAGTCAGGCAACGAGCGAGACCCGCACTCTTAATTGCCAGCATGTCCCTTGTGGATGATGGGTACATTAGGAGGACTGCCGCCGCCAAGGCGGAGGAAGGAACGGGCAACGGTAGGTCAGTATGCCCCGAATGGGCTGGGCAACACGCGGGCTACAATGGCCGAGACAATGGGTTCCCACCCCGAGAGGGAGCGGTAATCTCAGAAACTCGGTCGTAGTTCGGATTGTGGACTGCAACTCGTCCACATGAAGCTGGATTCGGTAGTAATCGCATTCCAGGAGAGTGCGGTGAATACGTCCCTGCTCCTTGCACACACCGCCCGTCAAAGCACCCGAGTGGGGTCCGGATGAGGCCTACCTAGTAGGTCGAATCTGGGCTCCGCAAGGGGGCTTAAGTCGTAACAAGGTAGCCGTAGGGGAATCTGCGGCTGGATCACCTCCACAGCACGGGACCTGCCCTCGAGGCAGGCCCACTTGACGTTCGGTCCCGGTCCGTCCGGGCACCGTAGAACTACCAAGGCTCACAGGGCTCATAGCTCAGTGGTAGAGTGCCTCCTTTGCAAGGAGGATGCCCGGGGTTCGAATCCCCGTGAGTCCATCTCGGATAGAAGGAAACCGAGGGGGTTATACCCCCGACGGGAGTACGATGGAATCCAGAAAGATCGATGCACCAGACCGCGAGAGCGCGTCTGGGAAGGGTCAGA
>NZ_JAGGLC010000008.1 GCF_017874235.1 Halolamina salifodinae | reverse complement strand
GGAGCCGAAGTTCCGTCGTACGTTTTGAAAAACGAACTAGGGAGTGTATCTCTTTGGCGAGTCTAACTAGTGAACCTAGGAAGGCGCAGGGAAACCGATAGGGGCGCAGCATTGCCAGGCCCACCGTGTTCAAGCGCGGGGAGTCGAAGGGATACGACCCGGAACCGAGCGATCTACTCTGGAGCAGGGTGAAGCGTGGCGAAAGCCACGTGGAGGCCCGTTAGGGTTGGTGTCCTACAATACCCTCCCGTGACTCGAGAGTAGGGGTGAAAGGCCCATCGAGCTCGGCAACAGCTGGTTCCAACCGAAACATGTCGAAGCATGACCTCTTCCGAGGTAGTTTGCGCGGTAGAGCGACCGATTGAGAGACCCGCCTCCGAGAGGAGTCGGCCTTTCTGTCGAACTCCGAACGTGCAAACGCCGTGGACGAAGGGAGTCCGGTGCCCGGGGTAAGCTTGGGTACCATGAGGGAAACAACCCAGAGCTGGGTTAAGGTCCCAAAGTGTAGATTAAGTGCGATTCGAAGGTGGTCTCGAGCCCTAAACAGCCGGGAGGTGAGCTTAGAAGCAGCTACCCTCTAAGAAAAGCGTAACAGCTTACCGGCCGAGGTTCGAGGCGCCGAAAATGATCGGGGCTCAAATCTACCACCGAGACCTAGCGGTGCTGTGTACAACAGCAATTCTGTAGGTTGGCATTCTGGACGGGTGGAAGCACGGGTGAGAACTCGCGTGGACCGTCTAGTAACGAAAATCCTAGTCATAGTAGCAGCGAAAGTCGGGTGTGAACCCCGACGGCCAGAAGAGTAAGGGTTCCTTGGCACTGTCAATCAGCCAAGGGTTAGTCGATCCTAAGGCTCCTCGTAACTCGCAGGAGTCGAAAGGGTAGCTGGTTAATATTCCAGCACTACCGTACATTGAAACCGACACTTCCGGAACCATCGTGCTGGGCTTTCGCCCAGTCGAATCGAGGAAGCTCGTGGACGCCGTAACGGCACGAAGCGAACGAATCTCGAGATAGCGTGAGACGATGTTACCAGGAGTCCGTGAAAAGGGAGTACGGTATCCGTACCGAGATCCGACACAGGTACTCTGCCAGAGCAAGGCGCGGCCTGTCGGGAGAACCGACGTTAGGGAATTCGGCAAGTTAGTTCCGTACGTTCGCAATAAGGAATGCCTGCCCCTCGCGGGGCAGGTCGCAGTGTCTTGGGCGCTCCGACTGTCTAGTAACAACACAGGTGACCGCAAATCCGCAAGGACTCGTACGGTCACTGAATCCTGCCCAGTGCGGGTATCTGAACACCTCGTACAAGAGGACGAAGGACCCGTCAACGGCGGGGGTAACTATGACCCTCTTAAGGTAGCGTAGTACCTTGCCGCTTCAGTAGCGGCTTGCATGAATGGATCAACGAGAGCGCCACTGTCCCAACGTTGGACCCGGTGAACTGTACGTTCCAGTGCGGAGTCTGGAGACCCCCAAGGGGAAGCGAAGACCCTATAGAGCTTTACTGCAGGCTGTCGCTGAGACGTGGTCGCTAATGTGCAGAGTAGGTAGGAGCCGTTACACAGGTACCCGCGCTAGCGGGCCACCGAGGCATTCATGAAACACTACCCGTTAGTGACTGCGACTCTCACTCCTGGCGGAGGACACCGGTAGCCGGGCAGTTTGACTGGGGCGGTACGCGCTCGAAAAGATATCGAGCGCGCCCCAAGATTTCCTCACTCGGGTCGGGAACCCGAGGAAGAGCGCAAGAGCAAACGGAAGTCTGACAGTGTCATTCCCAACGAGTGACGCTGACGCGAAAGCGTGGTTTAGCGAACCAACCATGGTCCTTGATGGGCCAGGTTGCTGACAGAAAAGCTACCTTAGGGATAACAGAGTCGTCACGCGCAAGAGCACATATCGACCGCGTGGCTTGCTACCTCGATGTCGGTTCCCTCCATCCTGCCCGTGCAGAAGCGGGCAAGGGTGAGGTTGTTCGCCTATTAAAGGAGGTCGTGAGCTGGGTTTAGACCGTCGTGAGACAGGTCGGCTGCTATCTATTGGGGGTGTTATGGTACTTGACGAGAACGATCGTATAGTACGAGAGGAACTACGATTGGATGCCACTGGTGTACCGGTTGTTCGAGAGAGCATTGCCGGGCAGCCACGCATCACAGGGTAAGAGCTGAACGCATCTAAGCTCGAAACCTACTCGAAAAAGAAGTACCGTTGAGGTCACTCGTAGAAGAGGAGTTAGATAGACTCGGGATGTACGCGCCAAGGCAACGAGGCGTTGAGTCCGCGAGCACTAACAGACCGAAGCCATCATTCATTTGGTAATCACTCTGCACTGCGCCCGTTATCGAACGGGTCCAGGTGCGAACTGGACTACACTTACACGCGGTCGAGAGACCCAACCGAGCTTGGTATGATCGTGGTTCGATTCCGCGACTCGGCGTGAGACGGCCAGAGTGGTGAGGTAACACCCGTACCCATCCCGAACACGGAAGTTAAGCTCACCCACGTGTGGTGGAGTACTGGCGTGGGCGACCCGCTGGAAAACACGACTCGCTGTCTCTC
>NZ_JAGGLC010000007.1 GCF_017874235.1 Halolamina salifodinae | reverse complement strand
GGCCGTTACCCCACCATCTACCTAATCGGCCGCAGCCACATCCTACAGCGCCGGAGCGTTTGAGCGTCGGCGTCTTCAAACAGCCAACGCGTATCGAGTGTTAGCCTCAGTTTCCCGAGGTTGTTCTCGTCTGTAGGGTAGTTTGGCCACGTGTTACTGAGCTATACGCCGCGAGTCTAAACTCGCGCGACTAGCATGGCTAAATCGAACCCCGATAGCAATGACCTCCGGCAGGATCAACCGGAATGTTACGTGCTAATGCACGTGGGTGGCGGGTGGATCGCGTCGATCTCACCGTTCATGGTCTAATGTATCGGTTTCCGTTCGGTGACCGCCGGCCGCACCGGGGGACACCGAACTACCAAGGCTCGCATCAGATGCCGTCCTGTGGCGGACCACGGGGGCGACATCCTCATCCGTCGCGGGAAGCGGGAACCCGAGCCGACCTCGGTGTGAACCCCGCTCCCCTCTGCGTATTACATCCGAACACCCGTATTCACTTAAGGGCGTCGGAACGCTTCCGGACTCGCACTGAGCGAGTCCGGGTGTCACCGGGGGCGACCGCCCCGGCGACCTTCGCATTTCATTCGATGGGTGGCGACTACTTAACCCCGTCGAACCATCGGCGCCACGTCATGCGGTTTCACGCGGGGCGTTCACACGAAGGGGGGCAGCGCTGTCGCTCACAAGTTCGAGTACTGTGCGGCAGGAGGGCGGCCGGTCATTCCGGGCTCGCACGCACGGTTGGACCGCATGGTACCGCGCGTCGGATCGGTCCGACGCGGGTCGTAATACGCCTGTCGGAGCGGTCGGAGCCCCATCGACGCCGTTACCTACTCGTCGAGGTGCTCGATACCCTCTTTGGAGACGTTGGCCTCGGTGATGACCTCCGGCATCCAGTCGGGCTTGTTCTCCGGGGCCTCTTCCTCCCACGCCCAGCCCTCGTAGATGTGGACCTTGTCGGTACCTTTCTCGCGGAGTTCGAGCGGCACCCGATCCGCTCCATCCTCGGAGTCGGCCGGCTCAAGTCGGCGGGCAGCCTTCAGCGCTGCCTGCCGGGGAGTGTTGCCCGAGAACACACTCTCCTCACCGCTCTCTTCTCGAAGCGCGAAGTTCCGCTTACCGTCTTCTCGTACCATGATTTCTCTCCATGCGACTGGTGCACAGGGTGTATTATAAAAATATCGGGGCAAACGACCCCTGTGGCCGAGTCGTTTATATACTCCCAATTGAGTTCTTCCCAAAAGTTCCGGAAATAACCGCGAATTCACCCGACGGAGCCTCGGGCGCGCACCAGGCGGAGACAACACTTTAGTAGCGTCTGCGGCCAAACGGGAGTAGATAGACCAGATGGTCCGCAAGAAGAAGCTCAGCCCGAGCGGGGCCAAAGACGAGAACGGCGAGTACCACAACGTCCACGTGAACCTTCACGAGGACGAACTCGAGGTCGCCGGCATGGAGATCGGCGACGAGGTGTTCGTGCGCGTCCGCGACGGGAAGATCATCATCCAGTCGGCTGACGCCGACGACGTCGAACACGACTTCTGAGGACCAGATGCACCTCTACGACGCCAGCAAACCGCTTCTGTTCGCACTCCCGCCGGAGACCGCTCACACGCTCGTGAGCCGCGGCCTCGAAGCCGTCCAAGGTACGCCTGTCGAAGATCTCCTCCGGGAGCGCTACGCCGTCGACGACGACCGTCTCGCCACCGAGGCGTTCGGCCTGCGCTTCCCCACACCCGTCGGCGTCGCCGCCGGGTTCGACAAGAACGCCCGCATCCCCCGCGCGCTCGCGGCACTGGGCTTCGGCCACGTCGAAGTCGGCGGCGTCACCGCGGAGGCCCAGTCGGGCAACCCGCGCCCGCGCATGTTCCGTCTCCGGCCCGACCGCGCGCTGATCAACCGGATGGGATTCAACAACGAGGGCGCCGACGCCGTCGGCGCGCGCCTCGACCGCACCGACCTCCCGCACGTGCCCGTGGGCATCAACCTCGGGAAGTCCAAATCCACACCCCTCGAAGATGCGCCCGAAGATTACCGCTACACGTACAACGCCGTCGCGGACGCGGGCGACTACTTCGTCATCAACGTCTCCAGCCCCAACACGCCCGGCCTGCGCTCGCTCCAGAACCGCGACGCGCTGGAGGCCATCGTCGACGAACTCCAGGACGCCGGCGCCGCGCCCCTCCTCGTGAAGCTCTCGCCGGACCTCCCTGGCCCGGCCATCGAGGAGTCCCTCGATGTCGTCGACGAGAACGGCCTCGACGGCGTCGTCGTCACCAACACCACCACCGAGCGCCCCGGGAGCCTCCAGTCGCCCAGCCAGGCCGAGCCAGGCGGCCTCTCTGGTGACCCCATCGAGGAGCGCGCCACCGGCCTCGTGCGGTTCGTCGCCGAGCGCACCGACGTCCCCGTCGTCGGCGTCGGCGGCGTCAGCGACGCCGAAGGTGCCTACCGGAAGATCCGTGCGGGCGCGAGCGTGGTCCAACTCTACACCGCCCTCGTCTACGAGGGGCCGTCGCTGGCCCGCGAGATCAACGAGGGACTACTAGATCTGCTGGACCTCGACGGCTTCGAGAACGTCTCGGAGGCCGTCGGCGCCGACCTGTAGAAAAAGCCGCCCGCCGTTTTTCGCGACTCCTTACTGCTGGACGATCACGAGCGCGCCGTCGGCTTCCAGCATCTCGCCCTCGCCCGTGTACCGGCGCTCGCGTTCGACGGTGAACTCCGCAGTCGATAGCTCGTGGCCCGCCACCGAGAGCGTCTCGCCGTCGTCGCTTATCTCGTACTCGCCGTTCTCGATGCCGTCCTCGATGTCGGGCACGTCGGCGCCGTACTCCGGCCCGACGACCGAGTAGTCCAGGTCGATGCCGGTGACGACCGACTCGATCTCGGGCTCCGCCTCGAGTGTCTCCAGCGTCTCGACGTGCATCACGTTCCGGATGTCGCGCTCGAACCCGTCGACGTTGCCGTACACCGAGACGGTGTCGAGTTCGGTGTTCAGGGGGAGCTGCCGTTCGCTCTTGTAGCGCCGGAGCGCGCCGACGACGGCCATCGCCGTCTCGCCGGCGTCGTGGTCGGCGTCGATGCCCGTCGGCTCGGGCCACGCAGTCCGGTGGATGCTCTGGAACTCGCTGCTCGCGGCTTCGCCGCTCGCCTCCGAGGCGCGTGGCGCCTCGCTCTCCGCGTACATTTCCTGCCAGATCTCCTCGGAGATGTGTGAGAGCACGGGCGCGAACAGCTTCAGGAAGCGCTCGTGGGCCACCGTCAGCGTGTACTTGGCGGACTCGTCGTCGTCCTCCCGGACCCGTTCCTTGGCGATTTCTAGGTAGTCGTCACAGAACGTCCCCCAGAAGAAGCTCCGGAGGCTGTCCCGGGCCTTCGAGAACTCCCGGTTCTCCAGTTTCTCCCGGACGAACGCGGCCTCGCCGTCGAGTTCGGCGAGCAGCCAGCGATCCAGCGCCGACAGGTCGGCCTCGTCGACGTCCGGCGCCGTCTCCGGGGTCAGCGAGTCGACCAGTTTCGAGGCGTTCCAGAGCTTCTGGAGGAGCTTTTCGCCCGCGCGCAGCCCCTTCTCCTGATACGGCAGGTCGTCGCCGATGGAACTCCCCGCCGCCCAGAACCGCGCGGCGTCGACGGGGAACTCCTCGCGGACCGTCTCCGGGGAGACGACGTTGCCGACGGATTTGGACATCTTCTTCCGGTCCTCGTCGAGCACCATCCCGTTGATCATCACCGAGTCGAACGGCACCTCGCCGGTGTGCTCGTAGCACTTCACGACGGTGTGGAACAGCCAGAAGCTGATGATGTCGTGGCCCTGCGGGCGCACGTCCATCGGGAACAGTTCGGGGTTCTCCATCGTGAACTCCCCCTGCTCGTCGTCCCAGTCCCAGCCGGCGTTGATCAGCGGCGTCAGGCTGGAGGTCGCCCACGTGTCGAACACGTCGTCCTCGGGGACGAACTCCTCGCCCCCACACTCCGGGCAGGCGTCGACGGGCGGGTCGTCCGAGAGCGGGTCGACCGGCAGGTCGGCTTTGTCGGCCATGACCGCCTCGTCACAGTCCTCGCAGTACCACACCGGGAACGGGATCCCCGAGGAGCGCTGCCGGGAGATACACCAGTCCCACTGGAGCCCCTCGATCCAGTGTTTGTACCGCGAGAACATCTTCTCGGGGTACCAGTCCATCTCGCGGCCGGCCTCGAGATACTCGTCAGTACTGTCGAGCATTTCGACGTACCACTGGTCGGCGACGAGGAACTCGACGCCCGTGCCACAGCGCTCGTGGACGTTGACGGTGTGAGTGATCTCCCAGCGATCCAGCAGCGCGCCGTCGTCCTCGAGGTCCGAGACGATGGCCTCCCGGGCGTCGTCCGAAGACATCCCCTCGTACTCGCCGGCGACGTCGGTGAGGTGGCCCGACTCGTCGATGGCGACTCGCAGGTCCAGATCGTGGGCCTGGTACCACTCGATGTCGGTCTGGTCGCCGAACGTACAGCACATCACCAGCCCGGAGCCGGTCTCCATGTCGACGCGCTCGTCGGCGATGATCGGCACCTCGTGGTCGAACAGCGGGACGCGGGCCGCCTCGCCCACGAGGTTCTGGTTCGCCTCGTCGTCCGGGTGGACGAACACGGCGACACACGCCGGGAGCAGTTCCGGCCGCGTCGTGGAGATGGTGAACTCTTCCTGCCCGGCAGCCTCGCTGTCGCCGGTCTCCGACCGGCTGCCCGAGGGACGTTGTCCCTCGCTGTCGACGACGCCGAACTCGATGTCGTGGAAGTGACTGTGCTGCTCGTCGTCCTCGGTTTCGACCTGCGAGATGGCGGTCTCACACTCCGGACACCAGATCGCCGGCGCGCGCTTGCGGTACTCCTTGCCCTGCTCGTAGAGGTCGATGAAGGAGAGCTGAGAGGTGCGCTGGACGCGGGGTTCGATGGTCCGGTAGGTGTTGTCCCAGTCGATGGAGAAGCCAAATGACTGCAGGTTCTCGGTGAACTCGTCCTCGTACTGGGCACAGACCTCGCGACATTTCTGCTGGAACTCGCGGCGCGTGAACTCCTGATGCCGGATGTCGAGTTCGCTCTCGGTCAGGCGCTCGGAGGCGATGCCGTTGTCGTCGTAACCGAACGGGTAGAACACCTCCTCGCCCTGCATCCGGGTGAAGCGGGCGACGATGTCCTGCAGGATGGTGCCGTAGACGTGGCCCCAGTGGAGGTTCCCCGAAACCGTCGGCGGGGGTGTGTCGATGGCGAACGCGGTGTCCGGGTCGTCCACCTCGCTCTCCTGATAGGCGTAGGTGTCCTCGTCGAGCCACCGCTGCTGCCACTTCTCCTCGACGGCGTCGGCGTCGTACGGGCCACTGGGCATGTTGGGTGAACGTTCCCGTGAGCGCCTGTTAAAGAACTCGGTCCTGTGGGTGCCCGCGGCAGGGGCCTCAGCCCTGTCCCGGCGCCTCCTCGTAGGGCTGGACGACGACGAACCCGGAGTTGCCGTCGAACTGCATCTGGTAGCGCTCGTCGGAGGACTGGCCGACCATGTCCCCGAGGCTGCGGTTGGCCCCGATGCTGGGGCTGAGGTCGCTGCTCCACGCCACGGTGGCGTTGGGGTCGGTGCTGACCGGCGGTTCGAGCACCAGCGGGTCGCCGTGGGTCGTGACGGCGACGACGCCCGGCCCGGAGAGGAAGACGTTCGTCAGCCCGGCCGCCGACGCGCCGCCGAGGCTGCCGATGGTGCCGATCTCGTAGTCGACGCGCTCCTCGAACGCCAACACGTCGTTGCCGTTGACCGAGATACCCTCGTCGGCGCCGAGTTCGAGCAGCTGGATACGCTTTTCCTGATCGGCGAGATAGACGCTTCCCTCGCCTTCGATCTTCATCACGGGCGTCCCCTCGCTGGTGGCTTTCTCCTTGAGGAAGCCGGTAAGGCCGCCCTCTGCCGAGGAGACGCCGGTGAAGCTCACGTCGCCCTCGTAGGCGACCATCGAGCCGACTTTCGCGAGCAGGCCGTCGGCGACGTCGACGTCGAGCAGTTTGCTGTTCTCCAATTCGAAGCGCTCACGCCCCTCCGCCGGGGCGTTCGCAGTCACGAATTCGTCGAGATTGCTCGTCATGGTGGCGTGGCCGGGGACCCGACCTACCCCGAACTGACTCCCGATCCCTCAAAAAGACTCGTCCGGTCGCTACTCGGCCAGCGCGTCCAGCCGGAACTCGAAGGCCGCGACCGGCACCTCCAGATCCCGCTCGACCAGCACGCGCGGGTGGATTTCGCCGATCACGCCCACGGATTCGCCGTCGATGACGACCTCGGCCGCGCGCCCGTCGATGAAGCTCGGGTGTTCGGTGGCGGGCGTTTCGAGGTCGACGTCGAACTCGGCGACGAGCGCCTGCAGTTTGCCCTTGATGTCCTCGTAGGTCGCGTCCGTGCGCGCAATCGCGGCCGCGACGGTGCGGTGCTCGGCGACGTGGGTGTTCTCCTCGTCGTCCTGCTCCGCGACGAAGCCCACTTCCGCGAGTTCCTGCGGGTAGCGCCGGTGGGTGTTGTTCTCCAGTACGTGCATGATGGAGGGCAGCGCCCACGTCCGGAGTTGCGTGTAGTCCTCGCTGTAGGCGCTGGTGACTCGAACCGGGGCGCCGAACCCAACCACGTCCCCGTACTGGTCGGTGACGACGTCGCGGAGTTGCTCGTCGTCGAGCACCTCCTCGAACGCGAGCCCCTCGTCGTTCAGGAACTCCCGCTCGTCGGGGGAGAGATCCTCCGAGGAAAGCGCCGAGGAGACGTCCTTCCCCAGATACTCCGTCATCCGCCAGTAGTTCTCCGCGGGCGAACTGAGGTGGAAGTTCAGCAGGTCCTCGAACCCCAGCCCCACGAGCGCGCTCCGGGTCGCACGCTCCAGTCGACTCCGCTCGTGACGGCCGCCGATGGTGCCGATGTCGGGGTATTCGGGTTCGAGTTCGTCGAAGCCGTACGCCCGACCCACGTCGTCGACGAGGTCCGCGGGGTGGAGCACGTCGGTCCGATAGGGCGGAATTTCGACCTCGTACTCGGCTGTTTCGCCCAGATTCGCGGTCGCATCGAGGCCGGATCGCTCGAACAGGTCGATGACTTCCTCCATCTCCAGATCGATGCCGAGCGTCGTCTCGATCCGGTCGTGGGAAACGGTCTTCTCGCGCGTGTCGAGTTCGGGCCTGACGAGGTGGTCGCCGGCGTGCTCGCCGGCGGCGTCGTCGGCGTACACCACGTCGACGTTCTCGAGAGTCGCACCGCGCGCGTCGAGCGCGTAGCAGATGATCGCCAGCATCCGGTCGATGGTCCACTGGTCGGTGCCGGTGAGTTCGACCAGTAGCTCCCGGGACTCGGTGGTCACCTCTGTCCGCTGGCCGTTGATCACCGGCGGGAACGAGAACAGCCCCAGTTCGTCGTAGATGGCGGGGTAGCGCTCGTACTCGCGCACGATGTCGGCGTACTCCTCGCCGGTCGGGTGGTCGGTGAGCACCTCGGCAGGTGTCATCCCCTTGTCGGCGTCCAGCGGGACGAACTCGTCACCCTCGGGATCGATCCCGCGGTAGGTGATCGTCGGGCCACTCACGTCGGTCGGGCCCGTATCGTCGCCGCCGACGGGCGTGAGGTCCTCGGGCTTTTCGAGGTCGTTCTCCTCGCCGATCTCGCGCTGCTCGATGCGCTCGGCTTTCAGCATCGTGAGGTCGTGGATTCCGATGGCGCCCTTCGCGCGCTTGCGCCCCATCGTCGCGTGGAGCTTCTCCTGGAGCTGGATCAGCGAGTCCAGCGCGTCCTCGTCCAGATCGACGCCGCGCACGACCGCGCCCGCGACGTACGGGCGCTCGTCGGGCACGGACGAATCGACCTGAATCGTCCAGTCCGAATCGTTCGTGTCGGGGACGTCGACGCCGCGGTCGTCGCCGTAGTGGTAGCGCAGCGAGCGCGCGACGCCCTCGACGGAGAGCCGGTCGAGGCGGTCCGGCGCGAACTCGAACTGCAGGTCGCCCTCCTCGGTCTCGCCCTCGAACTCCAGTCCGAGGCCGAACAGGTCCTCCTTCAGTTGGTCGTCGTCCTTTTCGTCGTGGCCGGTCAGTCGGCGCAGTTCGTCAGTGTCGATATCGACGACGGGCATCAGTAGATCACCTCTGCGTTCCGTAGGAACTCAAGATCCGCGAGCGTTCCGTGCAGGTCGCGGATGTCTTCGGCGCCGGTGTACAGCATCGCCAGCCGTTCGAGCGCGAGCCCCCAGGCCATCACGTCACACTCGACGCCCAGCGGCGAGAGCACCTCCTCGCGGAAGATACCCGAGTTGCCAATCTCGATCAGTTCGTCGGTCTCGGGGTGCCGGCCGAACAGCTCGAAGCTCGGCTCCGTGTAGGGGTTGTAGTGGGGTTTGAACTGCACGTCCGTGATCCCGAACTGGGCGTAGAACTCCTCGAAGGTCCCCATCAGGTCCCGCACCGAGAGGTCCTCGGCCATCACCCAGCCCTCGATCTGGAAGAACTCCAGCAGGTGCGTGGAGTCGATGGTGTCGTTGCGGTAGGCCTTCTCCACGGAGAAGTAGCGCTGCGGCGGTTCGAGGTCGCCCCCCTCCGACGGTTGCCCGTCACCGTCGGAGAGTGCCTCAGCCGCCCCGGCGAGATACCGCATCGAGAGCGACGTCGTGTGCCCCCGCAGCGCGACTTCCCGGGCGAAGTCCTCGCTCCACGGCGAGTGATAGCCGTCGCCGTCCGAGCCGACACCCTCGCGGTGGGCGTTCTCGACCGCTCGCACGAGGTCCTCCGGCAGGTCCCCGACGGGATCAACGTCCAGCGCAAAGCGGTCCCAGTGGGTCCGTGCGGGGTGGTCCTGGGGCATGAACAGCGCGTCGTTGATCCAGAAGTCGGCGTCGGCGTGGGGGCCGTCCATTTCCTGAAAGCCCATCCCGACGAGCACGTCCTTCACGCGCTCGCCAGCCTGCCGGAGCACGTGGACCTTGCCCGCGCCGGCCTCAGTCGCGTCGGCTTCGACGTTGTAGTCGGTGAACTCCACGTCGTCCCACTCCCCGGAGGTCAGCATCTCGGGGGTGAGTCGGTCGGCGGTCTCCGCGGCTTCGACGCCGGCCATCAGCGCGTCGACGCCGTCGTCGGTCAGCAGCACCGAGCGCACGGTGTGTTCCTCGCGCTCGATCAGCCCGCGCTCGTCGAGTCGCTCGAGGATGTCGCCGTCGTCGACGGTCTCCCCCGCCGCGAGCGTTTCGAGTGCCGCAGCCTCGGGGTCCGAATCGGGGTCAGCGTCCGGGTTGGCCGAGACTTCGCCGCTCTCGATCTGGCCGTACCCCTTTCGAGCGAAGTTCGAGAGCGCGATGTCGACCTGCGGGCCTTCGAGTCCCGCGGCGCCGATAATCTGGCCCATCGATACTGGCTCGGCGGCGGCGCCCGCCTCCACGGCCGCGCGGTAGAACCGCACCTCGGGCAGGCCGTCCTCGAGATATTCGTGGGCCTCGTCGGTGAGCGAGACAGATCCCTCGGTCTCGCTTTCGACCTCGACGAGTCCGTCCGCTTCCAGTTCGAAGACGGCGGTGGTGGCCGCCGCCTCGTCGATCCCCGCCTCGGCGGCGAGGTCGGGGATCGGCTGTGCATCGGTCGCGCTCGCGGCTTCGAGGGCCGCGACCTGTCGTTCCGGGAGTCGCATATGTGGTGTGTAGTTCGCAGTTAGTCGCCCCGGCGTCGTCGCTCCGGGTGTGGTACTGCCCGCTCGGTCGGTTTCGCCCGGGCCGCACCGCGCCGGACTCCGCCGACCGACTTAGGCGAAGAAGAACCCGACCCCGCGGCCGTCGGCTGCAGCGCGATTCGTGCGGGCGGCGGTGTCGGGCGCCATACGTGAGTGGATTCCCCGAGCGCGCAAAAAACTTCCGCGAACGGGCTGAGAACGGGTGAGTGAGTGTCGTTTGGAATCGGTGCTGGACAACTGCGAGCGGCGACGGCAACAGCATCTCGATGCTTGACTACTTGCGACCGCAGGGCGCCGGGCACGAGGCCCGGTCACCAGAAATCGGAGATTTCTGGTTGGCAGACGAGAGCCTGCGGCTCTCGTTGACGCCCGCGAGGCGCCCACCGCTCAGCAGCCGGCGGTGGCGCGAAGCGTTCGCGTCGACGGACGCGAACGACCGTGAGGATCCCGCGAGCAGGGCGGAATCGAAGATTCCGCTGGCGGGGAGGAGTGAAGCGAACGAGAGCACGGCAGAGCTTGCTCTGCCGGAGGGAGCGAATCGGCTGGGGAGGCTGTGGTCGCGGTTCGGGCCGGCGCGGTCACAAGTGGCCATGGGAACTCCGCGGTCCTATTGGTGGCGCTGTTGCCGTTCGCGTCAAGACCGTCACCTCATCAAGATCCAAAGAAAGCGGAAACCGGAGCGTATCAGCCCTAAACCGCGTCTTCGCCTTCCTGCCCGCCGAGCCCGCGCCGGTCGCTGTCCAGGTCGATATCGACGCCCGCCAGCACCTCCTTTGCCTCCTCGCGTTTCTCCTGATGCTCCGCGAGGAACTCCTGCATCAGCTCTGCGGCCTGCTCCTTACAGCCACCACAGAGCCGTTCACCCTCAGCACACTCCTCGTACACCCGGGCCGCGAACTCGTCGTCGGCCTCCGTGAGCAGGTAGGCGTACAGCTCGTACACCGGACACTCGTCGGGTTGGCCGCCGAGTTCACGCTGCTCCTCCGCGGTCGCGCGGCCGCCCGTCGCGGCGGATTTTACCTTGTCGTAGCCGTCCTCCGGGTCGTCGAGCAGCGAGATGTGCGACGCCGGGACCGAGGAGGACATCTTCCCGCCGGTCAGCCCGGTCATGAAGCGGTGGTAGATCGACGACGGCCGCTCGAAGCCGTAGCCGTCGTGTGCGATCTCGACCTCCCGCGCGATCTCGCCAGCCGCCTCGCGGTCGAGGTCGAAGCTGTCGATGTGGGCCTCGTAGCGCCGCTTCTCGCCCGGGATCTCCTCGATCAGCGCGTCGAACGCCGCCGCGTTGGCGTTGCGGTCGAGGAAGCGGACCCGTGGCCGGATCGGCTCCTTCCCGCCGTTTTCGAGCTTCTCGATCAGTGACTCGTGGGTGGCGGGGTCGGCGTCGACGCCCGCCGCGGCGAACTCACGCTCGGAAAGATACTCCGCGGCGTCCTCACACCGCAGGTCGTCAGTATCGACGCCGTCGTCCGCCGTCATCGTGTCGTACAGCGCACTGAACAGTTCGCGCTCCTCGTCGTCGAGTTCGAAGGAGGCGAACGCCTCGGTCACCTTGAAGTAGCGCATCCGGGCGGCGGCGTCGCGGGCGAACCGGACGTGCGGGTCCTGATCCGGCCCGACCGGGATCACCGTCGGCATCGGCTCGTCGAGTTGGGGGTAGAGGATGTCCGCCAACTGCGTGACGACCGACTGCATGTGGCTGACGTTCGTCTCGCCGCCGAAGCCGTAGATGGCCTCGAACTCCGAGAAGTTCGTCGTCGAGCCGATCTCGAACGCCAGATCCTGCAGGGTGCGGTTGTCGGACTGGCGGTAGAGTTCGCCGTCCTCGACGTCGAACCCCAGCGCGATCAGCGAGAGCAGGTAGCTCCGGGCGTGCTCGTCGATCTCGTCCCACGACATCCCCCGCGCGGAGTGGGCCTCCATGTCGGCGATCAGGCCGTACACCTCGCCGCCCTGCTGCTGGTGCCAGATGAGTTCGTCGAACACCAGCTTGTGGCCGATGTGGGGGTCGCCCGTCGGCATGAACCCCGAGAGCGCCGCGAACGGCTCGTCGTTGACCATCGCCTCGACCACCCGGCCGTACTCCCGGTGGCCGAAGATGGCGCCCCGGCGCATCAGGTAGTGCGGATCCGGCACCGCCGCAGCGTCGAACTCCTCGATGCCGAACTGCTCGAACAGTTTGCGGTAATCCTCGATGGTCGAGGAGCCCCAGGGGTCGAGGGCAACGTCGTCGCTTGCTACGCTATCGGTGCCCCCGTCGGTCTTCGGTGTGGGTGTATCCTCAGTCATCGTTACGGCGTGATTCGCTCGACGCTGAGCCAATCTATTGCATCGGTCGGCCCGGTCAGCGCAAAAACCATTCGCTTGCGAACCCCGCCGGCCAGCCGCACGTCCAGGGATAGCTCCCGGGGCAGGAACTCGTGGTCCGGTTCGACCACCCGAACCAGTTTGTCCGAGTGCCCCAGATCCGAAAGCCCCTCGAACGCCTCGTACACCCGGAAGTCCGCGCCGAACTTGAAGCCGGATTTGGGAACTGCACCGGCCTCCCGCAGGGCGGCGTAGGCGGCATAGCGGCGGTCGAACCGCTCACCTTCGACGGTTTCGGCGTGGGCCGACACCGACTCGGCGTCGATATCGAGACAGCCCCGCTCTGCGAGATACGCCGCCTCGAGCAGCGATAGCTGGAGCGGCCCCGAGTCGGCGTTCCGGCCCGCCAGCCGCTGGCCGAAGAAGCCGCCCTCGTACAGCGATTCGGGCGGGTCCCAGACCAGCAGGCGGTCGTCCATCAGCGTCGCGTCCAGATCGTCCGGTAGCGGCGGGTCGGCGCTCCCCGACGGCGAGAGCCAGTCGGTACCGAAGTAGGTGAGTTCGCCGTCCTCATCGACGACGGCGAGCACGTGACCGTCGATGCTCTCGACCGGCAGCGGCGAGCGCTCGCCGACGACCCGGAGCCGATGTTCGATTTCGTCGTCCGCGGGGCCCTTTCCACGCGGGTAGACGACGAAGTCCGTCTCGTCGTCGACGCTGTCGTCGGTCCAGCCATCCCGGGCCGGCGAGAGGTAGAAGCCGCGGTCACGGAGGTCCTTGTACACCACGAAGGAGAGCACCGCGTCGGTCCGGGTCAGGAACTCCCGGAACCCCATCGACGCCCCCGCGTCCGACCCGCCTGCTCGGTCCGGGTCGCCTGTCTCATCGACGACGGTATCGAGGTCGCCGCGGTAGAGCAGGTGAGCGGCCTCTACCGGCGCGAGTTCGAGGTCGCTCCCGCCCACCGGGCGGCCGTACCCCCCCGAGTCGTAGAACTGCTGTCTGGCGTTGCCCGAGAGGTGGACGACGCCGTCGCGAAAGGTCCCGTTCATGTCCGTACGTGCCGGGGGAGCGGGTATAGGGACTGTGGTCGGTGGCGGCGTTCCAGCCCCCCGATCAGGCCAAGTCGCCGTCGACGACCGAACCGGTTCGGTCGAGTACCAGATCGAGTGACTCCTCGAACTCCGCACCCACCGTCACCCGAAGCCGCAGCGGGTCCTCGGAGACGACAGTCTCGGTATCGGGCAACCGGAACGGGAGCGTCCACGTCGCCTCCCGGCGAGCGTCGATACCGCGCTCGGCCAGGAAGGAGACCACCTCCGGGTGGGTCGCGACGCAGTCGCCGACAGTCGTCGCGAACTGGTTCCCACAGTCCGAGCACGGCGCGCGGTAGCGGTAGCCGTACCCCTCGACGTGTTCGATGCCGCCTTCGGTCCGGCCGTGGCAGGAGGGACAGACTCCCGAGACCCCGAGTTCGGTCGCCTGCGTGTTGACGAGTGCGAGCGTCTCCGCCGCGGCCTCGGGCGAGCGGTTGGCGACGGCCCGCGGGCTGCCGAGGAGCCCCTCGTTGAGCGTGTGTCCCTCGCCACAGACCAGTTGGAACTGGTTCCCCCCGGCTGCCGCCGCCAACTCCGCGTCACACTCCGGGCAGTGTCCAGGGAGCGGCACCGGCTCGATGTCGGGGTCCGGGTCCGAGAGCCCCGCAGACAGCCGGGCGAACAACCGGAAGCCGAACGACGAGAGCCGGTATCCGTCCTCGGTGTCGACGACGAGGGTGCCGAGGAGTTGGTTCAGGTGATAGTTGAACCGACCCGTGTCCCTGACGCCGGCGGCGTCTTTGAGTTCGGTGAACGAGAGGAACGGGTCCGGCCCGTCCCGCCGGGCGGCCAGCAGCGCACGCAAGATCTCGACCCGGGTCTCCTGCCCGAGCAGTTCGAACACGTCGACCGACGACGTTTCACCCATACTTCCCCGTGGTCGCTCGGCCCGAAAATAGTCTCGTGTCAGAGTACTTTACGAAACGGGGTTCTCAGACCGCTTATTGGCCCCCAGTCACAGGTCGTAGCCGTGACAGCGAACGACGACGGGACCTTCGACCGTGACGCTCTCGCCGCCGACGCGCGGGAGATAGGCGAGTTCGTCGAAGCAGTTCACCCCGAGCCCTACATCGGCTACGACGGCAGAGTCGACCTCCACGCGACGCTCGAATGCACGGTCCGGGAACTCCCGAAATCCGCGACCGTCGAGGAGTTCTACCGGCAGGCTGCGCCGCTGGTCACCGGCCTCGACGACGCCCACTCGCTGCTGCGAGCACCGGACGCCGACAGCGAGGACGACCGAACGCTCCCGCTCTCGTTCCGTGTCGTCGGCGAGGCGCTGTACGTCGAGGCAGTCGCCGACGCGGGACTCGCAAATCTCGTTGGGGGGTGTCTACTCGCGGTCGAGGGGGAGTCCGTCGAGGCACTCGCAGAACGGGTGGGCCGGCTCCGCGGTATCGAGAACCTCTACCACGGGCGCCAGCGCCTCGGAACCTTCGTCGGCGAGTACCGCTTGCTCGGGCGGTTGCTGAGCCGAGAAACGCCACCCGAGAGCGTGGACCTCCGGCTCCGAGTCGACGGCGAGGAGCGAACCGTCACGGTGGAGCCGACGACCGACACCGACGAGCCCGCCGACGAACTGGTGGAGTCGTTCCCCCATCCGGAAGGGTCGGGCCCGCGCTACCGGCTCTACGAGGGCGGCGACGCCGCGGTGTTCGTCCCCGGCGACCTCAGCGGCTACCGCGAGAGCTTCGAGGCGGCGATGGCGGCCGGCGCCGGCCGGGTCGACGACCTCGCGCCGGAAGCGTACGAACGCCATGTGGGTGACGACCCGCCCGAGGAGATGGCCGACCTCGTCGCCGAACTCCCCTCGATGGCCGAGACGCTGGCGGCGCTCGTCGAGGCGATGGAGAGCGCGGACACCCAGACGCTGATCGTCGACGTACGGGACAACCCCGGCGGCGACTCGCAGTTCGTCTTCCACCTCGCGTACCTGCTCGCCGGCTTCGACGGCGTCGAGCGGCTCGCCGGGGCGATGAAGGCGGTGAAGCGCCGGAGCGATCCCCACCGCGAGCGCTACGGTGAGGGGGACCTCGGCACGGCCGCCGAGAACCACGCGGACTACGACCTCGGTGGCTTCCTCGCCGGAGGAGAAGATTCGGAGACGCTCCGGAAGTTGCTCACCCGCGCCGAGGGGTTCGCTGACCTCGTCGACGCGAACGACGACGATGGGAGGTACGACCCCGACCGGATCGTCGTCGCCACCTCCGCGGGGACGATGAGTTCGGGCTTCGCGGTGGCCGCACAGCTAACCGCCCTCGGCGCCGAGGTGGTCGGGGTCCCCTCCGGGCAGGCGCCGATATCCTTCGGCGAAGCCGTGACCCGGGAACTGTCGAACACCGGGCTCACCGCCCGGGTCGCCTGCTCGATGTACCATTGGGTACCCGACCCGGACGGCCGCGTGCTCGAGCCGGACGCCGAACTCACCCCCGAGCGCTTCGAGCGCTACGACCGGGCGGCCGACGCCGGCCTGCGTCTCGCGTTCGACCACGCCGGCCACACGAACGGCGAGCCGCCGACCCCCCATTAACGACTGACCCCACTCAGGGGCCGCTGTAGCTCTCGGCTACCGCCCCCTCGTAGCGGTCACACGTTCCGTCGAGACAGCGCCGGCCCGCGGCCGTCTCGAACACCGGCAGTCCACAGGGACACTCCTCCACGGCTTCTCCCGCCGGAATCGAGAACGTCGTCTCGCAGTCCGGATACGCCTCGCAGCCGAGGAACGGCCGGTTCCCCCGCGAAACGACACCCAGCGGCTCCCCACAGTCCGGGCAGTTCCAGCGCCCGTCCAGCGCGTCGGCAACCGCATCCGCGAGCGAGTCACAGCGCCAGTCCACGCAGAGTTCGAACGTCTCGCCGCGCTCGACGCGCATCTTCGGGAGCCCGCAGTCCGGACAGGTCTCGTCGAGCACCGTCGCCCCCGCCGGCAGTCCGTACGCGGCGTCGCAGCCGAGACAGGCCACCTCCCCGCCCGCACGCACGAGCGCGTCGCCGCAGTCCGGGCAGTCACCTACCGGTACCCCGGCCTCCGTCGCCGGGAACTCCCGCCGCCCCGTCGGCGCCTCCGAGACCACTCGGAGTTCCTGGTTCCCGCTTCGGGCGACGACTGAGAAGGAGTCGCCTTCGGTCTCGGTCGTGAGCTCGTCAGCGCGCGTGAGCCACGCGACTGGCTGGTAGCCCCCGGAGTCATGCACCAGCACGGTGCAGTCGGGTTTGACCACGACCACCACGTAGCCGCGCTGGGTGCGCTCGTGGTCGCCCTCGAACGTCACGGTACAGTCGCCCGCGAACAGTCGGATCGTCTCTGTCACGCGCGGGAGTGGTCCCGGCATCGGCCTTGAGCGTCGGCGCGAAACCCCAAACGCGATGACGGGGCCAACAGTACGGCGACCATGGACGCCCTCCTGTTCGACATGGACGGGGTCGTGGTCGACTCCGAGGACTACTGGCACGAGGCGGAGCGCGAGGAACTACTGCCGGCGGTGCTGGACGGCGAACAGCCGGATCTGGACGAGATCACGGGGATGCCGTACCGCGAGATCTACGAGTATCTCGACGCCCACTACGAGACCACCGTCTCGGAGGCCGAGTTCGTCGACCTGTACGACGAGACGGCCGAGACGGTCTACCGCGAACGGGTCGAACTGCTCGACGGCTTCTCGGAGATTCGGGCGTCGGCCCGCGACGCCGGGGTTCCAGTGGGGCTGGTCTCCTCGTCGCCGCCGACGTGGATGGGCTACGTGCTCGACCGCTTCGACCTGGAGTTCGACCTCGTGCTCTCGGACGACGACGTGGCGGGTCCGGGCAAGCCCGAACCCCACATCTACGAGGCCGCCGCCGAGCGCCTCGGCGTCGATCCGGGCGGCTGCGTGGCTGTCGAAGACTCCGAAAACGGCTCGCTCGCGGCTGAGCGGGCGGGGATGACGGTAATCGGCTACCGCGTCACTCACAACGCCGAGACGGACCTCTCGGCGTGCGACGTGGTCTGTGACGGGTCCGAAGAACTGCGTGAAGAACTGCGAGGTCGGCTGGAGTGATCCGGCTCGGCCCTGCTCAGGTCTGCACGTTCTGCTCGAACTTCTCGCGGACCTTCTCGATTTTCGGCTGGGCGTTCATCGTGCAGTAGGCGTCGTCGGGGTTCTTCGCGAAGTAGTTCTGGTGTTTCTCCCCGGCGCGGTGGAACGTCTCGAGGGGCTGGACCTCGGTGACCACCTCGCCGTCGTAGCCGCCCTCCTCGTCCAGCGCCTCGACGTACGCCTCGGCGGTCTCCTGTTGCCCCTCGTCGTGGGGAAGGATGATCGAGCGGTACTGCGAGCCCACGTCCGGCCCCTGCCGGTTGAGTTGGGTCGGGTCGTGGACGGTGAAGAACACTTCCAGCACGTCCTCGTAGTCGAGTTCGGCCTCGTCGTACTCGATCTGGACGACTTCCGCGTGGCCGGTGTCGCCCGAGCAGACTGCACGGTAGGTCGGGTTCTCGGCGTGGCCCCCGGCGTAGCCGGAGGTCACGTCCTTGACGCCCGAGAGCTCCTCGAAGGCCGCCTCCACGCACCAGAAGCAGCCGCCACCGACTGTCGCTGTCTCGGTCATACACATAGGTAGGGCTCGAGAGCGTATGTATGTGGCGCGAGCGGCAGTTCGGCCGGCGTGGACCGCCAGGATTTATCACCTATCGAACTACTTCGGTCCGTATGCGCATCGTTCGTGAGCGAGACTCCGGTCGAGTCCGCGCGAGCATTCGGGCTGTCCTCCCCGCAGTCGTGGCGCTCGTCCTGTTTGTCGGAGCTAGCACGCTCGTCGGCGGGCTGCTCGGGGCCGGGATGGCCACGGCGACTGCGGGCCTCGTCTTCGTGTTGCTGGCGTTCAACAGCGCGCTGTACGCCGCGCTGACCGCCGGCGCCCTCCGCGGAGCCGCCTGGCTCGACCGACGGCCGTGGCGCGCGTTCGGCTTCCACGTCGACCGTCGCTGGCTCCGGAACGTCGTCGCGGGCGGAGCAATCAGCCTCGTTGCTGTGGGCGTCTCGGTCGGGTACGGCCAGTTCCGGGGGTTCAGAGCGGTCGACCTCGGTGCCGCCGGCGTGTCGGGGCCGGGGGGGTCGCTCGTGGTCGGACTCGTCGTCGTCGGCTTCCTCGTGATGAGCCTGCTCGGGAACGTGTTCGAGGAGGTGCTCTACCGCGGAATCATGCTCCGAAACTTCGTCGACGGGCTCACCGCACGCGGGCAGTCGCTCCGGGTCGCCGCCGCCATCGCGACACTCGCCGGCACCGTCCTGTTCGGCCTGTATCACGTCCCGCTGCGCGGGAACGTCGTGGTCGCCGTCGACGCCGCGGTCGTCGGCATCACGTTCTCGCTCGCCTACCTCCTCACCGGCGAGTTGGGGCTCGCACTCGGGGTACACGCCGGCCGGTTCCCGCTGAACGTCCTGCCCGGCGCCACGCTGGGACCCTTCGAGTTCCACCAGGTGCTGACGTTCAGCCAGAACACGCTGGCTGCGAACCTCGAAATTAAACTCGTTCGGCTGGGCCTGACCTGCCTGTTGCTGCTCGGTTGGTGCTCCCTGTTCGACGGCGGGGTCCGGGTCGCCCGGAGCCTTCGTCGGGAGTGAGACGGCGACTGGACGTCGCTTTCGACACGGCACCCCGACAAGACAGAACGAACTCCGCGCCGTCAACGCCGACGACGCCGAACGTAGCTGGCTGGTCGGGGAACTGACACCGTCGTGGGCCGGCGTTGGGGCACGGTGGTGCTCGCAATCGAGGGCGACGACTTCCCAGCATCCCCTGCAGATCCGCCTGCTCGCGCTCTCGGCGGCCCGGAGGGCTGCCCCGGGCCAAGAACAGAACTTGAAAACATTAAAGCGTCGTTCGGACAGAGAACACGTAACGAATGCTCCCGATCCAGGTCATCGACAGTTTCCTGCTCAACTACGAGATCGGGCAGGCGCTGTTGCTCGTGTTCGCCCTGGGAACGCTCGGCCTGCTCGGCCTCGGGTCGAAGAAGGTGCTTAGCCTCCACTTCGCCGCGTTCGGACTGATCTTCCTCATCACGCCGCAGGCGATCAACTCCCGGATCTACCTGTTCCTCGGCCTCGCGCTGCTGGTGGTCGCGCCGATGCTGTTCACGACCGCCGACGACTAACGAGCGTCACCTTTTTCGCGCGAACCACGGTACGGACCCCCATGCGAACAGTCCGGGCGCCAGCCACCAGTGCGAACCTCGGGAGCGGCTTCGACACGTTCGGCGTCGCGCTCGAGCGTCCGGCCGACGTCGTCTCCGTCGAACGCGCCGAGCGCACCACCATCGAGGTGACCGGCGCGGGCGCGCAGTTCATCCCCGAAGACCCGAAGAAAAACACCGTCGGCGCCGTCGCCGAGGCGCTCGACGCCCCCGCCCACATCCGGATCGACAAGGGCATCAGACCCGCATCCGGCCTCGGCTCCTCGGCGGCCTCCGCTGCGGGCGCCGCGCTCGCGCTTAACGACCTCTACGACCGTGGTCTCTCCCGCGAGGAACTGGTCCCCATCGCCGCCGAGGGCGAGGCGGTCGTCTCCGGCGCCGCCCACGCGGACAACGTCGCCCCCTCCCTGCTCGGCGGCTTCACCATCGCCACCGCCGACGGCGTCCGGGCCGTCGACACGAACGTCCCGCTCGTGGCCTGTCTCCCGGAGGAACCGATCTCCACGCGCGACGCCCGGGAGGTGGTCCCCAACCACGTCACCATCGAGGAGATGGTGACCACCGTCGGCAGCGCCGCGACGCTGACTCTGGGGATGTGCCAGTCGGACCCCAAACTGGTCGGCCGTGGGATGGTCGACGAGGTGGTCACACCCAACCGCGCGGCGCTGATCACGGGGTACGAGGACGCCGCCGCGGCCGCGGTGGACGCCGGCGCCTACGGCGTCACGGTCAGTGGCTCCGGCCCGAGCGTGCTCGCGGTCTGTGCCCCCGACCGACGGCGTAACGTCGCCGGCGCGATGGTCGAGGCGTTCGAAGCGAACGGGGAGAAGGCCCGCGCCTACCGCACCTGGACCGGGGACGGCGCGGAGTTCGTGTAGGAACCGAGACCGTTTTGCCGGCCGCGGCTGGGGTCGAATCATGGACACCACCGACTGGCTGCTGCTCTCGCTGATACTCGTGGGGTTCGCGAACTGGCAGGCAACGGACGCGTACGGGGGTGTGAGGATGGCCTACGGCGGTCTTGCGCTCGCGGCGTTTGTCGTCATGCTCGACCTGTCGGACAGCGTGTGAGCGAGGAGGACCGATTACCGGTACTGGTTCAGCCGCTTTTTCAGCCGCGCGGCCGCGTCGCCGGCCGCCGCGAAGTACGCCTCCTCGTCCGGGTCCCGGCCGCCGGAGGGGCCAGACACCGTGTTCCGGCCCACGTCCTCGCCGGCGAAGATGATCCCGCGCGAGGAGTTCACGAGGCCGACATCGACGCCCCAGCCCTCGCGTTCGGCGAGGCCGTGCTCCACCGCGGCCTCGGCGTCGCCGCCCTGCGCGCCGACGCCGGGGACGAGAAACGGGATCTCCGGAACCGTCTCGCGGATCTCGGCCAGTTCCTCGGGTGCGGTGGCGCCGACGACGAGGCCCACGTTGCCGTGTTCGTTCCACGTGTCCGCCAGCGCGGCCACGCGCTCGTAGAGCGGTTCGCCCGAGGCCAGTTCGAGGTCCTGTAGGTCAGCGCCGCCGGGGTTGGAGGTCCGACAGAGCACGAACACGCCCGACTCAGTCCGGGAGAGGAACGGCTGGAGCGAGTCGCCGCCCATGTAGGGGTTGACGGTGATAGCGTCCACCTCGTCCAGCACTTCGGCGTACTGGCGTGCCGTGTTGCCGATATCCCCCCGTTTCGCGTCCAGCAGAACCGGGACGCCCTTCCCGTGGGCGTAGGCGATAGTCTCGCGCAGGGAACGCCAGCCGTCGGCGTCCTCGTAGAACGCGGCGTTGGGTTTGTAGCAGGCGGCGTGCTCGTGGGTGGCGTCGATGATCCGGCGGTTGAACGCCCAGCGCGGCATGTCGTGGTCGTCGAGGAACGCGGGCAGGCGGTTCATGTCGGCGTCCAGGCCCACCGAGACGACGCTGTCGGCGTCGTCGATGCGGGCGGCGAGGTCGTCGAAGAAGGACATTACCGGGGAGGCGCGCCGCCGGAGTAAGAACCCTGCCGTTTCCGTCAGCGGTCGTCCTCGTCGGCGCGTTCGTTCGCCAGTTGGGCCTCCAACTCCGCCACCCGCGCCCTGAGCCGCTCGATCTCGGCCTCTTCAACGTCGGGTTCGCGCCACCAGCGGTAGACGAGAACCGCGATCAGCACGGGAACGGCGAGAAAGACGGCGCTCATCAGCAAGACCAGCAGGAGGATAACCAACTCCGGCCCGCCGGGGAGCGGGACCTGCAGGATCATCGTTCGGCATCGTCGTTGCTGCTCGCGGGTCGTTCGTCATCCATTTCCGCCCGTTTGTCCTCCACGGTCACCTCGTTGTGTGCGGCCTCGCTGCCGGCAGCGAGTTCGGCTTCCAGTTCGTCGATTCGGCCCTTAAGTTCGGCAATCTCGTCGCTATCGGCGCTCTCGCCGCCGATGACGCGGGTGAACAGGAACACGCCCGCGAGCACCACGGGGATACCGACCAGCAGCGCCAGCACGAGCAGGATGATCAGCAGTTCGGGGCCGCCGGGGACCTGGAGGAGCATACACGGGCAATGGGCCGTCTGGGACATGGCTCTTTCCCCCGAACGCTCTACGCGCGCTCCCGCACAGACACCGACGTGTCCCGAACGCGTCGCTTGGCCTGCCCGCGCTGCTGGACGTGCGGTTCTGTACGTGCAGGTGTGCTACCGTTCTCCGGGACGGCGACGACGCCGTCCGCGGCCCGTGTGGGGATCTGACGGGGTCAGAAGCTATTTGGCCTGATAGGAACAGTCGTCGGACATGTACGAACTGGTCCATCGGTACGCACCCTCCAGTGTCAGAGTCCGCACGGTCCTCGCGGCGCTACTGTCGGTCGTCGCCGTGCTCGGAGCGGTCGGAACGTCGATAGCGGGGACACCCCCGTCCGCGGTGCTAGCAGTGCTCGTGGCGGTCGGCGCGGCGGCGCTGGCGGTCACCCTCGGGAACGGTCTCGTGAAGCAAGCCGAGGCGGCCCCCCGAGAGGCGAACCCCGCGCGGCGACGCCGGACGACCGAGGCGGAAGCCGACACGGCGCCGGTCGAGACCCTCCAGCAGCGCTACGCCGAGGGTGAACTCACCGACGAGGAGTTCGAAGAACGGATGGATCGACTGCTCGACAGCGGCGCGCGGCCGTCCCGCACGGCCGAGTCGGACGGAAACCAGGAGTCGGCGTTCGAGCGCTAGCGCCCGTCGTACACCACGTCGCCGTCGACGACCGTCATCGCCACGTCGATGTCCTCGATCTCGTCCTCGTGGTCCCACGGCGACTGCTCGAGGACGGTGAAGTCCGCGAGCTTCTGGGTCTCGACCGTGCCAAGCCGCGCCTCGTCGAAGCCGGCGTAGGCTGCGCCGAGGGTGTAGGCCCGGAGCGCCTCAGTCACCGCGAGTCGCTGGGCGTCGACCTCGGTGTTGACGGCGTGGTGGACCCCCAGCAGCGGATCCATCGGCATGCAGTCCGAGCCAAAGGCCAGCGGCGCGCCCGCGCCGTCCAGCAGCGCGTAGCGGTTCGTCTCCGCGCGGCGCGCGCCCAGTCGGGACTCGTAGAGGCCGCCGTCTTTCGCCCACTTGAGGAAGTTCGGCTGGACGGAGGCGACGACGCCCATGTCCGCGAAGCGCTGGATCGCCTCCTCGGAGGCGAGTTCGACGTGCTCGACGCGGTGGCGCATCCCGCCGGGATCCTCGGTCTGCTCGAAGGCGTCGAGCACCTCGTCGATAGCCTCGTCGCCGATGGCGTGGGCGGTGATCTGGAAGCCGGCGTCGTCGGCCTTCTGGACGATCTCGTTCAGTTCGTCGGGATCGACGACCCACGAGCCGTACTCGTCAGTGTCGTCGTGGTACGGTTCGGAGAGCTTCGCTGTCCGACCACCGAAGGAGCCGTCGGTGTAGGTCTTGATCGCGCCCGTGCGGACCATCTCGGAGCCGTGGTTCGTCCGCAGGCCGGTCTCGATCAGCGCGTCGAGGTGGTCGGCCCAGTAGTTCAGCCGGACACGCAGCGAGAGTTCGCCCGCGAGATCCATGTCGCGGTAGATCTCCGGCGCGTAGGAGCCCCGAACCATGTCGTGGACGCCGGTGACGCCCTTCTCGTTGGCGTGGGCCTGCGCGGCCGCGACGAGGCGGCCGGTCTCCTCGGCGTCGGGCGCGACGGCGTCATAGAGCACGTCGACGGCGCCCTCGACGAGCACGCCCGTGGGCTCGCCGTCGTCGCCGTAGTGGACGTTCGCTTCCGCCATCTCCTTCTCGTAGCGGTCGAGGACGACGCTGTTGACGGAGGCGACGTGCATGTCCTCACGGAACGCGACGACCGGGCGCTGTTCGCTCACGGCGTCTAGGTCCTCGCGGTCGAGGTAGCGGTCCTCGGGCCAGCGGCTCTCGTCGTAGCCGTAGCCGCGCACCCACGCCGAGTCGGCCGGCGTGTCGGTCTCCTCTGCGCGTTCGCGTAGCGCGGCGACGGCCGAATCGAGGTCGTCGGCCGCCGACAGGTCGGCGTGGACGAGGTACTTCCCGACGGTGGTCAGGTGGGTGTGGGCGTCGATGAACCCGGGGAAGAGCACGCGGCCCTCGAGGTCGATCACGTCTGTCTCGGTGCCCGCGAGGAACTCCACGTCGTAGGTCGATCCCAGCCGGACGATCTCGCCGTCCCGGACGGCGACGGCCTCGTACGTCTCGTCGGGCGTGGTCAGCGTGTGGATCTCGCCGTCGATGAAGACGGTGTCGGCGGCCTCAGTCATTGGCGGATAGCCGGCCGGATCGGGCAAAACCGTTCGGGAAGCGGGCGAGGGGTGGCGGGCGACGGATGGCGAGGGTGGCTCCCGCGGCCGCCGTCCGGGACCGGTAACGGTTTGCCCGCGCCACCGAAAGCCCGAGCCATGACCGACCGCGTCGACGCCGACGCCGCCGCGGAGCTCGCCGACCGCGTCCGCAGCGGCGACCTCCGCCTGTACGAACTCGACGACCACGCCGACGCCGACACCGCCGCCGCGGCCCGGCGGCAGGTGGTCGAATCCCACTCGGGCGCCGATCTGGAGAGTACCGGCGAGTACACGTTCCCGGCGGAGAAGGCCGCGGGCAGCAACATCGAGAACATGATCGGCGCCGCCCAGATTCCGATGGGCGTCGCCGGCCCCGTCGAAGTCGACGGCGGCGCCTACTCGGGCGAGACGTACCTCCCGCTGGCGACCACCGAGGGCGCCCTGCTGGCCTCCGTCAACCGCGGCTGCTCCGTCATCGACGCCGCGGGCGGCGCGACGGCGCGCGTGACCAAGCAGGGGATGACCCGCGCGCCCGTCTTCCGCGTGAGTGGGATCGCCGAGGGACAGGCGCTCGCGGAGTGGGTTCGGGACAACACCGACAAACTCCGGGAGGCCGCGGAGTCGACGACCAGCCACGGGAAACTGCTGGACGTGACGCCCTACGTCGTCGGCGACAACGTCTTCCTGCGGTTCCGCTACGACACCGCCGACGCGATGGGGATGAACATGGTGACCATCGCCACCGGCGAGGCCTGTGACGTGATCGAGGCCGAAACCGACGCCTCGCTGGTCGCGGTCTCGGGCAACCTCTGTGCGGACAAGAAGCCCGCCGCCATCAACGCCGTCGAGGGGCGCGGGCGCAGCGTCACCGCGGAGGTGCTGATCCCCCGCGGCGTCGTCGAGGAGACGCTCAAAACCACCCCCGAGGCCATCGCCGAGGTCAACACCCGGAAGAACCTGATCGGCAGCGCGAAAGCCGGCAGTCTGGGGTTCAACGCGCAGGTCGCGAACGTCGTCGCCGCGATGTATCTCGCGACCGGGCAGGACGCCGCGCAGGTCGTCGAGGGGAGCAACGGCATCGTCTCGGTCGAAGCCCGCGAGGACGGCCTCTACGCCGCGGTTTCGCTGGCCTCAATCGAGGTCGGCACCGTCGGCGGCGGGACGAAACTGCCCACGCAGGCCGAGGGGCTGGACGTGCTGGGGATCCGCGGCGGCGGCGACCCGGCGGGGTCGAACGCGGATGCGCTGGCTGAGTGTGTCGCGACGGGCGCGCTCGCTGGGGAGCTTTCGCTGCTCTCGGCGCTGGCGTCGCGAAACCTCTCGAGCGCGCACGCGGAACTGGGTCGGTAGCCCGAGAACTTTTCTGTGATACAGCTGTATCACAGCGTATGAGCACCGACACCGAGGGCGGCGACGACCGGATGCGGAAGATCAACGTCCGCGTTCCCGAGACGCTACTGGAGCAGGTCGAGGAGGAATGGGAGCGTCGCGGCTACTCCAGCAAGTCCGAAGCGGTCCGGGACGCGCTCCGGGACTGGGTCCAGCCGCCGGCCGAACTGAGCGAGGAGACGCTCGACGACCTCGAACGAAGCCGCGAACAGCGGGAACGCGGCGAGACGCTATCGGCGGAGGAAGCGCGCGAACGGCTCGACCTCGATGACTGAGGTCGAGTACACCGAACAGGCGCTGGACCACCTCGACGCGCTCGATCCACAAGTCGCCGACCGCGTGCTCAACAAGGTCGACGAGGCAACCGAGTGGACGGACCACCGACTCGAACCACTGTCGGGCTACCCAGACTACAAACTCCGAGTCGGTGACTACCGGGTGATCGTGGACTGGGACCGTGGGAACGACGTGCTCGTCGTCGAAGCCGTCGGGCATCGACGGAACGGCTACGACCGACACCAGTCTCCTTGAAACTTCGAGACGGCAGAGTCAGTCCAGCTTTCCGCGGTTCCTTGTCTCGTCGCGGTAGCGCGTCGGCAGTACGCTTTTCACCTTCTCCAACCAATGAACAACTGTGAGCGAGACCGTGTCGGGAGACGGCGAAAGCGCGTCTCGAATAGTGAAAACTACGGACGTACTCGGGGGACAGCCCCGGATCGCCGGCAGCCGGATCAGCGTTCTGTTCGTCTACGAGCGGGTAGAGGGCCGCGGCCTCGATCCACAGACCGTGGCCGACCGGCACGGTCTCGACGTGGCGGATGTCTACCGGGCGCTGGCGTACTACCACGAGCACCCCCGGGAGATGGAGGAAGTTCGCCGTGAGCGCGAAGGGGCGTTCGAGTCCTTCTCCGAGGATATCGACCGTCCGGACGGAGTTTCCCCCGAATAGCGATGTCCGGGCGTGAATGGACGTTCCTCCTTGACGAGAACATGGAGCCACAGGTGGAGTCCTTCTTGGCTTCGGAGGGCTACGACGCCGAACACGTACAGGACGCACTTTCGAAGGGTGCCCGCGACAAGCCCGACGTGCTACCGTACGCGAGGGAAACGGACCGTATCGTTATCACGTCCGACGTGCAGGACTTCGCCGGCCTCGACCCTTCGGAGCACCCGGGGCTGATGCTGCTCTACGAACAGCGCGTCTCTGCGTACGAAGTCGCAAATGCTGTTCTCGACATCGTCGAAGCCTACGGTGATCGCGGGCCGTTCGTCGCCGAGCCGCTCGACGAGTGGATGTAGCCACGGCCAGCCCACCTCATCTCGTGCTCGCCGCTTCGCCGCCGGTGTGGGAGAAAGTTCCTGCCCAGTCTGGGCGTACCATCTATCTACTGAACCTACACTAGCCGCAACTCACCGCCGGACTGGATCACTTCTCCCTGCCGGCGCAGTTTCTCCAGTAGCTTCTCGGCGGCGCCGCGCGGGACGCCGTCGTCGACGGCACGGGCGAGGATTTCCTCCTCGGTCCCACCCTCCCGAACCGCGTCGCGGACCTTCTCGTCGCGGCTGCGCGAGGACTGCTTCGAGGTGTCGCCAGCGACCGCGACTTCGTCGGCGTCGAGGCCCGACTGTTCGAGGTACTCCCGTTCGGAGAGGCCGCTCTCCTCGACTTCGGCTTCGAGTTCGGAGACGTGTGCGACTTCGTCGAACGCCTCGCTGTTGCCGTGTTTCTTCGCGAGGAGTGCCGCACGGGCCTCGCGGGCGGCTTCGCGATCCTCGGTCTCGTAGAAGCGTTTGAGCTTCTTCGTCTGGTGGCGCCGGCCGCACTTGGGGCAGGTGGCCGAGTCGCTCGCCTCCGGGTCCGTGAGCAGCCAGTAGGTGCCACACTCGGTGCAGCCGACGACCGCGTACATGGACGGGAGTGGTGCGCTTTCGGCCATGAATCCTCCGTTCGCTGTGGCGGCGCGGCGGTGCGGCCCTCCACAGGCGCCGCGCATCCCCGGGCTTATGCCCGCTTCCACCCACCTCAGAGTATGCGCGTGCTGGTCACCGGTTCGGAGGGTCGCGTCGCCTCGGGAATCAAGCAGCATCTCGGTGAGGACCACGAGTTCGTCTACCTCGACCGCGAGGACGCCCCGGACGTTGACTACGTCGCCGACATCGCCGACTACGAGGCCATCCGACCGGCGTTCGACGGCGTCGATGCGGTGGTCCACCTCGCCGCGAACCCGACGACGGAGGCGTCGTGGGAGTCGGTCCAGCAGAGCAACCTCGCTGGGACACGGAACGTGCTCGAAGCCGCCTCGGACGCCGAGGTGGAGCGGTTCATCTTCGCCTCCTCGATCCACGCCGCCGGGATGTGGGAGGAGGAGGGCAAGCCCGACGTGTACGAACTGGACGACGACACGAACGTCACGGTCGACGACGACGAGCGCCCCGATTCCTACTACGGCGTCTCGAAGGCCTACGGCGAGGACATGGGCCGGTTCTACATCGAGACCCGGGAGTATCCCAAGCGGTTCTACGCCGCCCGGATCGCCAGCGTCCGCGGCGGCCTCTACGACAACCCCTACGGCGACGCCGAGAAGGGCGTCGAGGAGGGCGAGTGGGAGCGCGGGAGCGAGAAGTACACCGAGCAGGTGAAGCGGCTGAAGGGGACGTGGCTCTCGCTGCGGGACTGGGCGCAGTTGGTCGAGCTTTGTTTGACGGACGAGGAGACGGAGTTCGGGATCTTCTTCGCGACCAGCGACAACCCGCGGAGCTGGTTCGATCTGGAGCACACGAAAGAGTTGCTGGGGTACGAGCCGGAGGATTCGGCGAGTGATTGGCAGTCCCCGCCCCAGGAGTTGTTGGAGTAAGGCGTTTCTGAATTGGTTTTTGGGTTGGAGGTGGGTGTCGTCGATACTGCACAGCGACCGCGAACACGACCGCGGAGTTCCCATGACCTCTTGTGACCGCACAGCCCGCACTGCAGCCACAGCCTCCCCAGCCGATTCAGTCGCTTCGCTCCCTCATCCCTCGCGCTTGCTCCCGCCCATCGGCGCTCACGTCGCGCGCCACCGCGCGGCGGTGCGGATGCGGTGGACGCCTCGCGGGCGTCGGCCGTCGACGCCCGCGGGGGGAGGGTGCGTGGCCGACCGGAGGGAGGCCACGGTAGACCGAGCGGGGAGCGTCAGCGACCCGCGAGGAGTGGGGAATCGGGACTGCGACGTTAACGAGAGCGAAGCTCTCGTTTGCCAGCAGGAAGGCGGCGCCTTCCTGCGACGTTGACGAGAATCTCCGATTCTCGTCTGCCAACCAGAAATCTCCGATTTCTGATGACCGGACCTCGTGTCCGGCGCCCTGCGGTCACAAGTTGCCAACGATAGAGATGCTGTTGCCGTCGCTGTTCAAGAGCCCCAATTTCGCGAGCCCATCACATCATCACACACCAAATAACCGCGAACTCAGGAACTATACGCCTCCCCGCGCCACACATCCGCATGGATCACTACGAACCCAACGAATCGGACTTCGTCGAGGCCGTCGACGATGTCCACCTCACCGTCGGCGCCAGCGGCAAGGAAACGAGCGTCCAGCACTTCCAGATCGAACCCGGCGCGGCGGTGCCGTCCCACAGCCACCACCACGAGCAGGCCGGCCTGATCACGCAGGGCGAACTCACGTTCGTCCTCGAAGACGGCGAGGAGATCACCGTCGGCGCCGGCGAGTCCTACACCCTACTGGGCGAGGAGGTCCACGCCGCCGAGAACCGCGGCGACGAAGTCGTCGAGGGCATCGACGTGTTTTCGCCGCCACGGACCAACCCCGACTGGGCGGAGTAGCGACTAGCGAGCAGGGGAGAAAGAAAAACGGATCGGAGAACCGTAGACGGCTGGCTTACGCCAGTTCGTGAATATTCTCCACGACCTTCTCCGCGTACTCCGTCGTGGAGACCTTCTCGGCGTCCTCACGCTGGCGCGCGAGGTCGTAGGTCACCGTCCCCTCGTCGATGGTCTTCTCGACGGCGTCCCGGATCAACTGGCCGGCGTCCTCCCAGCCGATGTACTCGAACATCAGCCGACCCGAGAGGATCAGCGCGCTGGGGTTGGCCTGGTCCTGCCCGGCGCGCTTGGGCGCGGAGCCGTGGACCGGTTCGGCGAGACAGCGGCCGTGGCCGAAGTTGGCGCCCGGCGCGATGCCGAGACCGCCGATCTGGGCGCCCGCGGCGTCGCTGAGGTAGTCGCCGTTGAGGTTCGGCATCGCGAGCACGTCGAACTCGTCGGTGCGAAGCTGCATCCACTGGAGCATCGCGTCGGCGAGGCGCTCCTCGACCATGACGGCGTCCTCCGGGATGTCGACCTCGTCCTGCTCCTCCCAGAGCGAATCGGGCGCGGCGAAGACCTCGTCGTCGGGGTACTCCTCCTCGGCGACCTCCATCCCCCAGTCGCCGAACTGCCCCTCGGTGAACTTCATGATGTTCCCCTTGTGGACCAGCGTGACCGTGTCGCGGTCGTTCTCGATGGCGTAGTCGATGGCCTCACGCACCAGGCGCTTGGAGCCCTTCTCCGAGATGGGCTTGAGTCCGAGGCCGATCTGGCCCTCGTGCATCGTGTCGTCGAAGCCCATTTCGTCCTCGACGAACTCGCGGACCTGCTCGGCCTCGTCGGTGCCGGCCTCCCACTCGATGCCGGCGTAGACGTCCTCGGTGTTCTCCCGGAACGTCACCATATCCATCTCCTCGGGCGCCTTCATCGGCGACGGGACGCCGTCGAGGTAGTAGGTCGGGCGGACGTTCGCGTAGAGGTCGAGCGTCTGGCGCAGCGCGACGTTGAGGCTGCGGAAGCCGGCGCCGACGGGGGTCGTCAGCGGGCCCTTGATCGCGACGCGATGCTCGCGGATGGCGTCGACGGTCTCCTCGGGGAGGTTCTCGTCGTACATGTCGCGGGCCGACTGCCCGGCGTAGACCTCCATCCAGTTGATCTCGTGGCCCGTCGCCTCGGCGGCGGCGGTCAGGACGGTCTGGGCGGCCGGACCGACGTCCTTGCCGATCCCGTCGCCGTGGATGATGGGGATGATCGGGTCGTCCGGCACGGAGAGTTCGCCGGTCTCCTCGTCGGCGAGAGTGATCTTCGACCCCGACTCGGGGGGTTCGATCTTGTCGTAGCTCATAGCAGGAAAGATGTCTCAGACCGACCCCATATGCTTGCCGTTCTCCACTGCGCCGATCCCCCTGTCCCGGCGCCTGCCACCGCTTCCCGTGGATTGATGGGTGCGCCCGACCCGAATCGGGCCATGCGAATCATCGTCCACGGCGGCGCCGGCTCCACCCCCGACGAACCCGAACCCCGACAGGCAGTGCTCGACGACGCGGCGCAGGCGGGCGTCGCGGAATCGGATCCCGTCGACGCCGTCGAGGCCGCGGTGAACGTGCTCGAAGCCTCCGACCGCTTCAACGCGGGCTACGGCGGCGCGGTCCAGTCCGACGGTCGGGTCCGGACCGACGCCGGCCTGATGACCTCCGACCGCGAGACGGGCGCCGTCGCCAGCATGGACGCTGTCCAGGAGGCCATCTCGGCCGCACGGGTCGTGATGGAGGAGACGCCCCACATCTTCGTCAGCGGCGAGCACGCCGTCGATCTGGCGGCCGAGTTCGGCATCGAGACCGATGTGGACCTGCTCACCCCCGAGAAACGCGAGGAGTACGAGGAGGAGAACCCCCCGACAGAAGGACCGAAAGCTCACCTCGAGTGGCTCGAAGAACGATTCGGCGGCCACGACACCGTCGGCGCGGTCGCGTTCGAGGACGGCGAGTTCGCCGCAGCCACCTCCACGGGCGGGCGCTCGTGGGCGCTCGCCGGCCGCGTGGGCGACGTGCCGCAGGTCGGGTCGGGCTTCTACTGCACGCCCGCCGGCGGCGCCTCGGCGACGGGCGCCGGCGAGGACATCGCGAAAGTGACGCTGAGCCAGCGGGCGGTCGATAAGCTGGAGCACGGCACCGACGCCCAGACCGCCGCCGCCGACGCTATCGCCGAGTTCGACGAGATAACGGGCTCCTCGGCGGGCGTCATCGTCTGCGGCGAGGAGGGGACGGGTGCCGCGTTCAACTCCGAGGGGATGCAGACGAGTACGGCGACGCGGTAGCTTCGGCGACCACGTCAGCGCTGGAACGGAGTCGGCGACGCCGCGCTGGTCCCGGCGCGGCTGACTGTTGCCGCGCGCGGACCCGCGTCCCGGCACGGCTGACTGTTGCCGCGCGCGGACCCTTGTGCCGGAACCTCTTTGCCGCCGACAGGCCAACCGAGTACTCATGACCGACGGCGATCTGAGCGAGGAGGCAGTCGAGAAGCATCAGGAGGCCGGCGAGATTCTCGTCGAGGTAGTCGAGGAGGCCAAAGAGCTGGTCGAACCCGGCGCAACCCACCTCGAAGTCGCCGAGGCCGCCGAGGCCCGCATCGTCGAACTCGGCGGCGAGCCCGCGTTCCCGGTCAACATCAGCATCGACCACGAGGCGTCCCACGCGACGCCCGAGGCCGACGACGAGACCGAGTTCGGCGAGGACGACATGGTCTGTCTGGACGTCGGCGTCCACGTCGACGGCTACATCGCTGACGCGGCAGTCACCGTCGACTTCTCCGGCAGCGACGAACTGGTCGAGGCCGCCGAGCAGGCCCTCGACGCCGCCCTGAGCGAGGTCGAGGCCGGCGCCGAGGTCGGCACCGTCGGCCAGGCCATCGAGGACGTGATCGACGGCTACGGCTTCTCGCCCGTGCTGAACCTCTCGGGCCACGGGCTCCAGCGCTACGACGCCCACACCGGGCCGTCGATCCCGAACCGGGGCGTGGATCGCTCCGCGGAACTGGAGGCCGGGCAGGTCGTCGCTATCGAGCCGTTCGCCACCGACGGGACGGGGAAGGTCGGCGAGGGGAGCCACGAGCAGATCTTCGAACTCCAGGAGGAACGCTCGGTGCGTGACCGCGCCGCGCGGCAGGCGATGGAGCAGATCACCTCGGAGTTCGACGGCCTGCCGTTCGCGCAGCGATGGCTCGACACGCCGCGGCCGGGGATGGCGCTGCGCCGACTCAAGGCCGACGGCGCCATCACGGGCTACCCCGTGCTGCAGGAAAGCGAGGGACGGCTGGTCTCGCAGGCCGAACACAGCCTGATCGTGACCGAGGACGGCTACGAACTGCTGACCGAGGGCCTGTTCGGGTAACGAGCGAGCGGCGCGCCGATCGCGCCGCAGTTCTCGCGGTGTCGTTGCCACTCAGAGAGTAGAAAAACGGCGCCCAGCGGCGCCGTTCCGACGCATTACCACAGCCGGCATCGGGTACTCGTCGTCGGGCCCCCACGCCCGGACGACGGCCACTCCGCCGGGAGTTTACGCGTTGTTCATCCGCGTCGCCGTCTCCGAATCGCACGTCTGGCAGACGGCAACCCGGTAGGGCTCACGTGAGAACTCGGAGTTCTCCTCGTTGTCGCTCTCGGTCCGGATCTCGACCCGGACGTCGTGGAGCGTCTCCCCGCCACAGTCCGTACAGGGTTCCCGAACGCTGTCGGGGTCGGAGGGTTGAGTGGCCATGCGGCCCGTAATACTCACAGTAACGGCATAAAGACGGGGGCTAAACGAAATGACAGGAAGCGCCGCGCGCCCGGAGAGCGGTCGAGGGGGGTTGAGACTGGTGTCCCGGCTCTCGGCAGTCAGGGGCGCGGCGGCGGGCCGTCGTACGCGTCCATGTCGCCGTAGAAGTTCAGGATCCCGAACTTCAGCTTCTCGGGGTTCATGTCGATGAGTTCGTCGCGTTCCTCCTCGGGGAACGTGTCACGAACCGAGTACCGGCCCATGTCCGCGCGGGTGTAGCGTTTGTCCGCGAGCACGCGGACGCCGAAGTCGTCGGGCGAGCGGATCACCCGACCCAGCGCCTGCCGGGTCTTCCGGATCGTCGGGATCTCGACCGCGTAGCGCCAACCAGCGTCCTTCTGGTGATCGTACGCCCGGTCGTAGGCGTCCTGGACCGCCTCGAGTCGGTCGTCGATGTGGGGGTACGGGACGCCGACGACGGCGACGGTTCGGGCGTCGTCGCCGTCGAAGCTCACCCCCTCCGCGAGCGTGCCCCAGAGCGACGTGAACAGCGCGGCGCTCTCACTGCCGACGAACCGCTCGCGCAGGTCCTCGGTGTCGACATCGGAGCTATCGAGCATCAGTGTCGCCTCACCGGGGTCGACGCCGCCGACCGGGGCACCCGTCCCGCCGAGTCGCTCGTAGTAGCGCTCGGCCTCCGCGTAGGAGGGGAAAAAGAGGAGCGTGTTCCCCGGCGTGAACTCCACGAGGTCCGAGACCAGATTGGAGACGCTCTCCTGTACCTCGGGGTCGCCGCGGTCGCTGGCGAACAGCGCCGGCGTGCCGGCGGCGTAGGTCCGGCGGCGGTCCTCGGGGTACTCGAGGCCGTAGGCCATCGTCACGGGGTCCTCGATGCCCAGCACGTCGGCGGCGACGTCGAACGGGCGGAGCGTCGCGGACATGAGGACGCTGGCGTACACCTCGTCGAACAGCGTCTTGGTCACGCGCCGTGGGATGCAGGTGTACAGTTCCGCGCGGCCGTAGATTTCGTCGGTTCCCCCGTCTCTGCGCACCGAAACCACCGGGTACTGGCCGAGTTCGGCGTTCTCCTCCATCCACGTCCCGAGGAAGCGCGCGGCCGCGAGCGTCGACGACTCGGCACGGGAGGTGGCGTCGCCCTCCTTGTACGCTTCCTCGTACTCCTCGTCGATGGTCTCGCCCAACTGGACCGCCAACTCGATCTCGGTGTCGATCCCCTGGCCCTCGTAGTTCCGGAGGAACGATAGCGTCAGGTCGTCACGGGCGTCGTCGTTGGCGATGGCCACGTCGTGCCAGTGCTCGTCGACCTGCTCGCGCTCGCCGTAGGCGAAGCCGTCCTCATACGTGCCGGCCAGCGCGTCCCGGAACGCCCGTATCACGTTCGCTGCGGGGTCTGCACGGGAGTCCTCCCGGCCGTCGAGTTCGTCGATGGCGCTGTCGAGGGTGTTCTCGGTGAGGCTTCGGCTGGCGTGGTCCCGCGCGGCGGACTCGATGTTGTGGGCCTCGTCAAAGACGGTGACGACGCGCTCTGGCTCCCGGTCGAGCCACCGGAAGAACTGCTCGCGGATGTTGGGGTCGAGCAGGTGGTGGTAGTTACAGACCACCAGATCGACCGCCTCCATCCCCTCCTTCAGGAGTTCGTAGCCACAGAGGTTCTCCCGGTCGGCGTACTCGTAGATTTCCTCAGGGGTGCGGACGCCGTCGTAGAGCCACTGGTAGAACTCGTCGTTGTCGCCCAGCAGGTTGTTGCGGTAGTGCTCGCAGACGTTGGCGCCCTCGACGTCCTCGATGCGGTCCTCGACCTCCTCCAACTCCTCCATGATCGCTTCACGGCGCTGGGCCGCCGACGCGTCGCCCTCGCGACTGGCGTCGAGGAGTTCGCGCTGCTGCTGTTCGAGTTCGCGCTTCTCGGCCTCGTCCTCGACGAGTTCGCGGGTGGTGTCACGCAGCGTCTGGCACTCCTGGTAGTCGACGCCGATGTGACACATCGAGGATTTGCCTTTGAACACCACCGCGCGGATGTCCTCCTTGTCGTTGATAGCGCGGGCCTCCTCGACGAACTGGCGCATCTGCTGGTGGACGTTGGTCGTGATGACGACGGTGCGGTCCTCCTCGCGGGCGTGCTCCAGCGCGGGGACGAGCGCCGAGAGCGTCTTGCCAGTCCCGGGGGCACCCTCGAACAGCACGTCGTCGCCGTCGTCCAGCGCGGCGGCGATGCGAGTCATCGCCTCGCCCTGATTGGGGTAGGGGCTGTCGTACGGGAAGAACCGGCGCGTCGTCTCTGCCACTACCGGGGATGGGGCGTTCGTAGTCAAAAACTCTCGGTCGGGAGGTGGGAAAACGCGAGCGACCGGCGGGAGCGAGCGGTAAACCGCCTCCAAAAGCGAACGGCGAGCGACGCGGGACCGAAGGTCCCGCGGGCAGCCGGCGGCGGAGCCGCCGGCGACGAAGCGAGCCGTGAGCGGGGCGAGACTGGGAAACGTGAGGGAGCGAAGCGACCGAACGGCAAACAGTCTCGAAAGCGAGCGGGGAGTGAAACGACCCGCGAGCAGGGGCGAGGTCGGAAAACGTCGACCGCTCAGGGAGAGCGTCTTCCTCGCGGCAGAGAGATTCCGGAAGCATGTATCTCGTCACGTTCCGCCTCGATCCGGGGGAGTACAACGCGGAGTTCCACGACCTGAACGACGCGATTCAGGCCGCTGCCGAGGACACGGAGGGGTATCTCGGGAAGCGGACGTGGCACGCCCCGGAGGGTGAGGAACTGCTCGTCGTCTACTACCGGGAGTCGCTCGACGGACTCGAGACGTTCGGCGCGGACGCCGACCACGAGGAGGCGAAACAGCGCTGGACGGTGTGGTACGATGCGTACGAAATCACGGTTACCGAAGTCATCGAGTCGTACGGCAGCGGGTTCGGCGACGACGCGGACCCGCCCGCGTAAGTCGCTCCACGTCGCCGCCACAGGTTCAAAAAGCCAACAGGAAAACCACCCGTGGGCGGCGTTCTCACACCCCTCCGTTTCGACTGGAGATCGCGGGACTCAGAAGCCGAGCACGGCGTTCAGCCCCGGGCCGGCGACGGCGAACACGGCCGCGATCCCCAGCGCGGCCGCCGGCGGGATGGAGGCGTTGTCGTCGACGACGTAGCCGGCGATGACCGGTTTGAACCCGTCGGCCAGCGTCGCGCCCGCGGCGCCCGCGGCGGCGGCCGCGAGGCCGACCGGGAGCGCAGCGACCGCGGTCGTGAACGGCGCCGCCAGCGCGAAGCAGACGAGGAACATCACGCCCAGCACGCCCGCCTGCTTGGCCGTGCCGGCGTCGTTGGAGCCGAGATAGCCCGAAACCGGGTCGCCGATGGTGAGCATCAACATTCCGGGCAGCGCGGCGACGGGGCCGAACACGAGCGCCACCGCGGCCTGCGAGTAGGCGTAGAGTGCGTAGCCAGCGACGTTCTCGCGTTCGTACTCGCGGGCCAGCGTGTCGAACAGCGGCCACTCGTAGTCGAGCACCAGACGGACGAACTCGAGTGCCGTGACGGCCAGCGAGAGCGCGAGCAACAGCAGGCGGACGCCCGGCCAGTCGACCAGACCCAGCAGGTACAGCGCCGGGATGCCCGTCCCCGAGGCGTGGACCGCCCGGCGCCCGAGTTCGCTCATTCGTCGGCGGTCTCGACGGTCTCGTAGCGACTCAGCAGCGCCTCGAAGTCGGCCTCGCCGTCGCGCAGCGCCTCGAGTTGGCCGACCAGTTCGCCGGTCGGGATGCGGGCCTGCGCGCCCGTGTCCCGGTCACGCAGCGTGATCGTCTCGGGGTCGTCCTCGAGACCGTCGCGGTCGACGGTGACACAGAACGGCGTGCCGACCTCGTCCTGCCGGCGGTAGCGCCGGCCGATGGAGCCAGAGTCGTCCCGCGTGGCGTCGAAGCCGGCGGCCCGGAGCGTCGAGACCACCTCCGCGGCGGACTCGAGCAGTGGTTCGTGGTTGCTCACGAGCGGGAACACTGCCACGTCCGTCGGCGCCATCTCGGCAGCCAGCGAGAGGTAGTCCCGCGTCTCGCCGCCGAGTTCATCGCGCTCGAGGCCGTGGTCGATCAGGGCGTAGACGGTGCGGTCGACGCCGAAGGAGGGCTCGATCACGTGGGGCGTGATGTGCACGCCGGCCTCGGTTTTCTCGACGACTTCGAAGTTCGCGATGTCGGTGTCGACATCGTACCGCTCGCCGTCGACGGTGACGGTGACGACCTCCTGTTCGAACGCGTCGGGGTCGTGCGCCGCGAGGTCCTCCAGCGCCTCGGCGACGGCGCCGGCGTCGCCGCCGAACTCGGGGCCGAGCACCGACATGTCGGGATCGACCGTCGGCTCCAGCACCGACTGGGGCTCGTCGTACTGCTTGAACACGGTGAAGTTCTCACCGCTGCCGTCGGCGTGTTTTGAGAGATCGTAGTCGCCACGCGAGGAGATGCCCGCGATCTCGATCCAGTCACCGCCGGCGCTCTCGACTTTGGCCTCGGCGTCCCAGCAGTCCGAGGCGTAGTGGGCGCGCTCGCCCGGGAGATGCTGGCGGAACCGGAGCTTCTCGGTGTCGAGGCCGATGCGCTCGTACCACTCCTGGGCGACGCCGAGGTAGTAGGCGATCCAGTCCGAGGCGACGACCTCCTCGTCGACGGCCTCGCGGACGGTGACCTCTCGATAGCCCTCGGCGGCGGGTGCGCTTTCTTCCTGGTCCGGGACGGCGTAGAGCCGGAGCGCCACGTCCGCGACCGTCTCGAGCGGTGGCTCGTCGTCCTCGGGGTCGATGAACTGCTCCAGTTCGGCCTGCGTGAGTTCACGCACCCGGATCAGGCCGCGCCGGGGCGAGATCTCGTTGCGGTAGGCCGGCCCGATCTGGGTGACGCCGAACGGCAGTTTGCCGCGGGCGTACTCCTTCAGCCGCGGGAACTCCACGAAGATGCCCTGTGCGGTCTCGGGACGGAGGTAGCCGGGCTGCCCCGAACCGGGGCCGATGCTCGTCTGGAACATGAGGTTGAACTCCTCGACTTCCTGGCCCGCGAGCGCGGCGCCGCAGTCCGGGCAGTCGATCTCGTGTTCCTCGAGGATCGTGGCGATCTCGGCGGGTTCGAGCGCCTCGGCGTCCTCCAGCGCGGTCGCACCCTCGACGAGGTGGTCCGCGCGGTGGGACTCGCCACACTCGGCGCACTCGACGAGCATGTCGTCGAACGTGTCGAGGTGGCCCGACGCCTCGAAGACGGGTTCGGGCATGATCGTCGGCGCCGCGATCTCCTCGTTGTCCTCCTTGAGCGCGAAGCGGTCGCGCCACGCGCTCTCGACGTTGCGCTTGAGCGCCGCGCCCTCCGGGCCGAACGTGTAGAAGCCGGCGGCCCCGCCGTAGGCTTCCGCGGCCGCGAAGAAGAACCCGCGGCGCTTGGCGAGTTCGACGACATCAGCGCGCTCGCCCATCAGACGGCCTCCAGCAGATGCACGTCCCGGAGCACGCCGGCGAGGTCGCCGCTGCCGACGACCGGGATCTGCTCGACATCGTTCGAGATCATCAGCTGTGCGGCGTCGACGGCGGACTTGCGCTTCGAGACGGTGACCACGTCCGCGGTCATGAACGCGGAGACGGGTTCGGCGGGGATCTCGACGTTCCGCGTCGGGATGTAGCGGTTGCCGACCGCCTTGATGCTCTCCCACTTCCAGTCCTCGTCGTCGCCGGCCATCGAGGCGCCGGTGTCCTCCTCACCCTCGACGACTTCGGCGACGGCGACGATGTCGACCTCGGTGAGTACGCCCGCCATCTCCGCCTCGTCGTCGAGTACGACGGTGTAGGGCACGTCAGCGAGACCGATCTCGCGCTCGGCGACCGGCAGCGGCGTGCCGGCGTAGGTGGTGTTGATCCCCGACGCACAGAGGTCGCCGACGGCGGCCTCGGCGCCGACCTCCTCGCGGGCGAGCGCGCGGATCACGTCGGTGATGGTGACGATACCCGCGAGCGACTCGCCGTTGTCTTCCTCGACGACCGGGACGCGCCGGGTGCCGGCTTCGAGCATCAGTTCGCCGAGTTCGTGGAGCGTCGCGTCGGCCGTCGTCGTCGGCACCTCACGCAGCAGCATCGCGAGGTCGTCCTCGTCGGGGTGTTCGATCAGGTCGTCGCGGGAGACCAGCCCCCGGTAGCGTTCGCCCTCCTCGGTCGTGCTGACGACCGGAACCGAGGAGAACTTCCGTTCCTGCAGGTACTCGAGGGCATCGTCGCGCGAGCCCGGGAGCGAGACGGTCACGAGCTCGGACGCGGGCGTCATGGCGTCGGCTACCTTCATGGCCTCGTGTTCAGTTGGCCCCCTCTTGTACTCTGCGAAGGTGTGCGCGGTACTGGCAACCGCGATCTGCGAAGGTGTGCGCGGTACTGGCAACCGCGATCTACGAAGGTGTGCGGGAACGGCACAGTGCGCCGAACGAGCCGGAAACCGGGCGTCGGCGCGCTCAGTTCCCGTCGACGCGCTTCGTCCCGGTGGTGCCGGCGACGCCCGCGAACCCGGAGCCGTCGTCGATCCGAATCGGGCCGAACGTATGCTCGGTCGCGAAGTCGAGCGTCTTCGTGGGTGTCTCTACCTCGTAGGTGAAGGTGGTCTCCTCGCCCGCCGGGGCGGTGCCGAGGTCGACGTAGGTGACCCCGGTCTCGTCGTCGGTCACCACGCTGAGCAGGTCCGAGACGACGCTGAAGCCGTCCGGAACCACGTCACGGACCTGTACCTCGGCGTCCGGGTCAACGGTGACCTCGACGGTTTCGAGTACACCCGTACCGAGGAGGCTGTCCTCCTCTTGGGCCTTCCGTCGCCCGCGAGCGCGAACGCCCGGCGTCTTGTCGACGGTGAGATCGACGTTCACCTGCACGTCGTCGCCGTTGGTCGCGCCCGGCACGTCGACCAGTTTGGCGGCCACGAGGTACGTCGATCCGCCGCCGCCCTTCTCCTCGCTGGCGGCCACCGACGCCGATCCACCAACGCCGGCCGCCCGGTCGACGATGTTGGGTTCGCCGTACTTGGCGGGGCTGCCGCCGTCATAGACGAACAGGTCGATGTGGGGCGCCGCGGTGGCGAGATCCGCGTCGTCACCCTCGTAGCCCGTGAACGCCACCGAGGCGTCGAGTTCGCCGACGCCGAGGTCGACGTAGCCCGCGACCGCGCGCTCGTCGAAGGGAACGTTCAGGCCCACCTGCTCGCTCGTGGTGCCGTTTAGCTCCTCGGTCGCCGCGTCGACGGCCGCGCCGGGGTTGAGGCGGCCGTACCCCTCGAACGGGTCGCGCCCGCCGAAGTCGTACGTCGGCGCCTTCGCGCGGTGCTGGCCCGCGGCGGTGAACACCGACTCCGAGGCGGTCGCGAGCAGGAGCTGTTTCTGTCGGTACACGTCGTCGATAATCGTGTCGACCGGATCCGGCAGCCCCAGCCGCGGGCCGCCGTCCTCCTCCATCGCCTGCGCGAGCAGGCCGGCTGCGCCGGTAGTGAACGGCGTCGCCATCGACGTGCCGGCTTTCCCGGTGAAGTCGGCGATGGGCGCCTGTTCGGACTCGGGCGTGTCCGCGACGCCGTTCTCCGCAGCGACGATGGTGTCGTCGACCAGCCCACCCGGCGCGGTCACGTCGGGCTTCATGTAGGACTCCGTCTCGTCCTCGTCGACGCCGCCGACGCCGCCCGAGGAGTAGCCCGAGATGCCGTCGAGCGGGCCGGTCGCGACCACAGAGACACACTCGTCGGCGATGGCGGGCGAGCCGTTGCCGTTGATCGGCGTCGCGGCGTTGCCCGCGGCCGCGAGCGTGAGGATGCCGCCCTGCGCGATGTCCTTGATCGTCGCCGGAATCCGGTCGAAGGTGCCTGCTGCGGCGCCAAGCGGGAGGCCGCCGGTGTAGCCCCAGGACATGTTGACCGCGCGCATGTTGAACGTCTCCGCGAACTGTGCTGCGTACGTGCCGAGGTCCGCCGTCGGCGCCGAGAGCCCCTGCATGCAGATGATGCTCTCGTCGGGCGCGACGCCGGTGTGGAGACCGTCGGCGCCGCCGGCGACCCGGTCGCCCGCCGTCGAGGCCGGATCGAGGAACGGCCCGTAGCCCACGCGGTCGACGTACGCCGCCGAGGCGTCCTCGCCGTCGGCTGGCGCGACCTCAAGCGTGTACGCGCCGGCAGTTTGGGCCGGCTGTTCGACCGTCTGCACGTCGAACGCCGAGGAGTCGCTGGTCGCGCCGGCGCTGTCGATCTGGGTCCCCGATGGGTCGTACAGTCGGAGTTCCGTGAGATCGCCATAGACGGCGCCGAACACGCCCGTTCCCGCGTCGGCGTCGATTTCGTAGCGCAGCGTGGCGCCCGTGACCGCCGAGAGCGCCGTCTGTGGCGCCTCGTCGGTGAAGGCGTCGGCGTCGATGGCGCTGGCCCGGCCGCTGCCGGCCATGATGCTCGAACAGTGGCTCCCGTGGCCGTTGGGGTCCCGCGGCTGGTCGTACAGGCCGTATCGGCTCCCCTCGTCGTACCAGCCGACGGCTTTCGGCGTGTCCGCGGTCGAGGTACTTCCTACGTCCTCGAACACGACCGAGTCGTCGTACGTCTGGATCGTCCCCTCGATGTCGAAGTAGGTGCCGCTGATCTCGTACTCCGTCGACGTGTTGACGTAGAGTTCGACGACGAACCGGTACTGGCTATCGCTCTCGACGGCGACGCCGCCGAGCGTCTCGGGCGTCGACCCCGTCGCGGTTCTGGCGCGGGTCTGCCACTGCTCGCCCGTCCAGTGGTCGATGCGGAACTCCAGATCGTTCGAGGCGTCGGCGTTGGGCGTCCACGAGAGGCTGGCGTCGAGTTCGTCGACGTCGGCCGGCGTCGTGAACTCGTGGGAGATCTCGTCGCCAGTCGCGAACGTGCCCGGGCCCGCCGTGCCCGAGAAGGACTCCGTCTCGCCGGATTCGACGCGGGAGACGTCGTTCTCGGCAGGCTTGGTGAGTTCGAGGGTGTCGCCGTCCGGGAACGCCGTCACGCCGTTCCACGGCCCCAGCGCCGGGTGTCGCGCGTCCTGCCCGGAGTCTGTCAGGCCGATCACGCGGTCTGCCTGCCCGCGATAGCCGCGGTCCCAGACGTGGCCCGCCTCGATGGCCCGCCAGTTCCGGAAGCCGCCGGTGTCGGCGTCCGCCGCCGCCGCGACATCGGCGCCCGCACCGAGTCCGGCCACCCCGGCCGCGACCCCGATCGCCTGCAAGAAGCTTCGCCGGTCGATACTTCCCCCCGCATTACCGTCGGATTTTGTCACGGGCCATGAGAACAATAGCCAGAGGGATAAACCTTGTCGCCGTTCCAGCGAGTTGATCCAGTGACATCGACTCAACGTTTCGACGGGTTTATGAGTGTGTGCGTGAGAGAGTATACCATGGCACCGGGCACGGTTCACGGCGGCGACGACGTGATGGGCTCGCTGGACGACACGGAGTTCGTTATCGCCGACCTCGGGCGGGAGGAGGCGTGGATCTCCGTACCGGAAGCCGACGCGCCGGTAGTCGCCGAGTGGGCCTGAGGCCCGCTCGCGCCGACAGCTTCTCCACATATTTTGCCGAACCCCGACAGACGAGGGGCCGACAGTCCCCGGGCGACCGCTCGTTCGACCGCGCCGGAGCGGCGGCGCCGACCCCGCAGTGGTACTGAAGGTTTTTGTCCTCGTCCCCGCTCTACTCGGGTATGGATTACCGCGAACTCTCGCCCGACCGCGAGTTCCTCGCCCGCCTCGAGACCGGCGCCGACTGGCGCGAGGAGATCGAGTCGCTGGCGGTCGAGGAGGACATCGACGCCGCGTGGTTCAACGCGATGGGCGCGGTACAGGACGCCGTCGTCTGGTTCTACGACCAGCAGGAGGGTGAGTACGAGGCCGTGGAGTTCGAGGAGCCACTCGAAGTCGCGGCCTGTATGGGCAACATCTCCTACCTCGACGGCGAGCCGTTCGCCCACACGCACGCGGTGCTCTCGCGGCCCAGCGGGCAGGCGCTCGCGGGCCATCTCGACGCCGCCACGGTGTTCGCGGGCGAACTGTACGTGCAGACGTTCGAGGAGCCACTGGAGCGGGAACACGACGCGGAGACGGATCTGGACCTCTGGCTGTGAGCCGACCCCGGGGTGAACGATGAGGGAGGACGACGAGCGCTACTTCGAGCGCATGGAGGAGCGCCTCGACGAGGCGTTCGACCGCGCCGAGGCCGCCCGCGCGCAGGGGTACGACCCCCAGACCGAGATCGAGATCCCGGTCGCGCGGGACATGGCCGACCGCGTCGAGAACATCCTCGGCATCCCCGGCGTCGCCGAACGCGTCCGCGAACTCGAAGGCCAGATGAGCCGCGAGGAGGCCGCACTCGAACTCGTGGAGGACTTCGTCGACGGCAGCGTCGGCGACTACGACAGCCGCGAGGGGAAGATCGAGGGCGCGGTCCGGACCGCCGTCGCCCTCCTCACCGAGGGTGTCGTCGCCGCCCCCATCGAGGGGATCGACCGAGCGGAACTGCTTGAGAACGACGACGGGACGGAGTTCGTCAACGTCTACTACGCCGGCCCGATCCGCTCGGCGGGTGGGACCGCACAGGCACTCTCGGTGCTCGTCGCCGACTACGCGCGCTCCCTCCTCGGAATCGAGGAGTTCCACGCCCGCGACGACGAGATCGAACGCTACGCCGAGGAGGTCGCGCTGTACGAGAAGGAGACTGGTCTCCAGTACACCCCGAAGGACAAGGAGACGAAGTTCATCGCCGAGCACCTGCCGATCATGCTCGACGGCGAGGCCACCGGCGACGACGAGGTTTCCGGGTTCCGGGACCTCGAACGCGTCGACACCAACTCGGCCCGCGGGGGGATGTGTCTCGTTCTCGCGGAGGGGATCGCGCTCAAGGCGCCCAAGATCCAGCGCTACACCCGCCAACTCGACGAAGTCGACTGGCCGTGGCTGCAGGACCTCATCGACGGCACGTACTACGACAGCGGCGGCGACGCCGACGAGGACGCTGACGACGAGGCCGAAACGGACGACGGCGAAGAAGCCGACGGCGAACCGAGCGAACCCGAGGGACCCGTCCGTGCCGACCCCGCAAGCAAGTACCTCCGGGATCTGATCGCCGGGCGGCCCGTATTCGGCCACCCCTCCGAGTCAGGCGGATTCAGGCTCCGGTACGGCCGGTCCAGAAACCACGGCTTCGCGACCGCCGGGGTTCATCCGGCGACGATGCATCTCGTCGACGACTTCCTCGCGACGGGGACCCAGATCAAGACCGAGCGCCCGGGGAAAGCCGCGGGCGTGGTGCCCGTCGACTCCATCGAGGGGCCGACGGTCCGCCTCGCGAACGGTGACGTGCGGCGCATCGACGACCCCGCGGAGGCGCTGGAGATCCGCAACGGCGTCGACGAGATTCTGGACCTCGGCGAGTACCTCGTCAACTTCGGGGAGTTCATCGAGAACAACCACCCGCTCGTCCCGGCCTCCTACGCCGTCGAGTGGTGGGAACAGGAGTTCGCCGACGCCGGCGCCGACGTGCAGGCGCTCCGGGACGACCCCCACGTCGATCTGGACACGCCAGACCCCCGGACGGCGCTGGACTGGGCCGACCGCTACGACTGCCCGATCCACCCCGAGTACACCTATCTCTGGCACGACGTGACCGTCGCGGAATACGACGCGCTGGCGGCCGCCGCGGCCGGCGGTGAGATCGGCGACGATGGTCTGCTGCTGAACCGGACCGACGACGTGCAGCGTGCGCTCGAACGCCTGCTGATCGAGCACACTACTGTAGACGATGGTGAGGCGCTACTGATCCCCGAGTTCCGCCCGCTGCTGCGCTCGCTGGGCGTGACCGAGGATCTGGAGCGCCAGTGGACCCCCGCGGACCTGAGCGAGCGCGCGCGGACGTGGGGCGCCGAGGCCGGCGACGCCGACGACGCCGCAGTTGCCGACGGCGGCCGACCGTCGCCGCCGTCCGCCGACCCCGACGGCGGTATGGCGATCCGGGACGAGGAGGGCGACTCGCCCGACTCCTCGGACTCGGCGGACCCGGACGCCGCCGTCGACGACGCCATCACCGTCGAGGGCCGCGACGACGACCACGCGGCGCCAAGCGTCGCACTCCCGGGGACGAACGCCATCGAGGCCGTGAACGAAGTCACGCCGTTCGAGGTCCGGGAGCGCGCCCCTACCCGGATCGGGAACCGGATGGGCCGGCCCGAGAAGTCCGAGAGCCGGGACCTCTCGCCGGCGGTCCACACGATGTTCCCCATCGGCGAGGCCGGTGGGAGCCAGCGCGACGTGGCGAAGGCGGCGAAGGACCGCACCGACGCCGGCCGCGGGGTCATCGAGGTGAGTCTGGGCGAGCGCGAGTGCCCGGACTGTGGCGAGCACACCTACAAGAACCGCTGTGAGAACTGTGGCGGCCACACCGAGCCGTACTTCGAGTGCGACGACTGCGGCATCGAGGTCGAACCCGACGAGTCCGGCCGGGTGGTCTGCCCCCGCTGTGAGTGGGAGGTCGAGAGCCCCGAGGAGCGCGTCGTCGACCTCAACGCGGAGTACCACGACGCCCTCGACTCCATCGGCGAACGCGAGGGGAGTTTCTCCATCCTGAAAGGGGTGCAGGGCCTGATGTCGGCCAACGAGACCCCCGAGCCGATGGAGAAGGGGATCCTCCGGGCGAAACACGACGTCTCCTCGTTCAAGGACGGCACCGTGCGCTACGACATGACCGACCTGCCGGTCACGTCGGTTCGGCCGGAGGAGCTAGACACCACCGCCGCGGAGTTCCGCCGACTCGGCTACGAGAGCGACATCGACGGCGAGCCGCTGCAGCACGACGATCAGCTGGTCGAACTGAAAGTGCAGGACATCGTGCTCCCGGACGGCGCCGCCGAGCACATGATGCGCACCGCGGACTTCGTCGACGACCTGCTCGAACGGTTCTACGGGCTAGACCCGTTCTACGAGGTCGAGGAGCGTGAGGACCTCGTCGGCGAACTCGTGTTCGGGATGGCGCCCCACACCTCCGCAGCGGTGGTGGGACGGGTGGTCGGGTTCACGAGCGCGGCTGTCGGGTACGCACACCCTTATTTTCACGCAGCCAAGAGGCGCAACTGCGACGGCGACGAAGACTGCGTGATGCTCCTCCTAGACGGCCTCCTCAACTTCTCGAAGGAGTTCCTCCCCGACCAGCGTGGCGGTCGGATGGACGCGCCGCTGGTGATGTCCTCCCGGATCGATCCCTCCGAAATCGACGACGAGGCCCACAACATGGACATCGTCCGGCAGTACCCCACAGAGTTCTACGAGGCCAGTCTCGAAATGGCCGACCCCGGCGAGGTCGAGGACCTGATCCAGATCGGCGAGGACACGCTGGGCACCGACGACGAGTACCACGGGTTCGACCACACCCACGACACCGGTGACCTGGCGCTCGGGCCGGACCTCTCGGCGTACAAGACGCTCGGCGACATGGAGACGAAGATGGACGCCCAACTCGAACTCTCCCGAAAGCTCCGGGCCGTCGACGAGACAGACGTCGCCGAACGGGTGATCGAGAACCACTTCCTGCCGGACCTGATCGGGAACCTCCGGGCGTTCTCCAGTCAGGAGACGCGCTGTCTGGACTGCGGCGAGAAGTACCGCCGCGTGCCCCTCACCGGCGACTGCCGGGAGTGTGGCGGCCGGATGACGCTGACGGTCCACCGCGGGTCGGTGAACAAGTACATGGACATCGCCATTCAGGTGGCCGAGGAGTTCGGCTGCCGCGACTACACGAAACAGCGCCTGGAGGTGCTGGAACGGTCGCTCGAGTCCGTTTTCGAGAACGACAAAAACAAACAGAGCGGGATTGCGGACTTCATGTAGGCCGCGGCGTCGCGGATTTGCCGTCGTCGCCGACCGCCGTCGCCTTTCTCGTCTCAGTAACTCTCGGGACCGACGTGTACGGCGAAGACGGGGCGGAACTCGGTGAAGTCCGTGCGATTACCGGGGACGGGTTCGCCGTCAGCACGCAGGGGGGATCCGTGCGCTCTCGGTCGAACACGACCGCGCGGGCCACGAGTTCGGCGAGGCGGAACTGCTCTGGCGGTGTGCGGACTGCGGCGAACTCGGCGAGGTGGCGGACATCCCCGACGAGTGCCCCTCGTGTGGCGCCGATCGGACCGCGCTGTACTACTGGACTGAGGACTGATCAGGGGAGTTCTTTTTTGAGTGGGGTCGTATCGCTTCTTGTGCGGCGTTTCGTGACGGCGACAGCATCTCGATCGTTGACCACTTGCGACCGCACCCGCACCGCGGCCACAGCCTCCCCAGCCGATTCGCTCCCGTATGGTCGCTCATCCCTCGCGCTCGCGTCGCGCACAGAGGCGCGACCGCCTCGCGCCACCGCCGGCAGCGGTGGACGCCTCGCGGCCGGCAACGATTGCCGGCCGCGGGGGGAGGGGTGGGGAGCCGGCGCTGTGCCGTCGCCGAGAATCTGTGATTCTCGGCTGCCAACCAGAAATCTCCGATTTCTGGTGACCGGGCCTCGTGCCCGACACCCTGCGGTCGCAATTGGTCATGCTCACTCCGCTGTCGTGTTCGCGGTCGCCGTACAGATAGCCACAGATCCACAAAAGAACCGTCGACTACTCCATATAGCCGAGATCCTGCAGCCGATCCTGAATCTCCTCGTCCATCTCCTCGACGGCCTCGTCAGTCACCTCACTCGCCGCGGCGCTGGTCCACGCGCCGCCGATTTCGGACTCGAACACCGCGAGTTCGGACTCGACTTCCTCAACCGTCTCGTCGCCCTCCCCGACGAGGTTCTCCGTCTCGTCGGGGTCCTCGTCCAGTCGATACGCCTCGTCCTCGATCCGGTCGATGCGGACGTACTTCGCGTCCGCGCGGCGCGCCGCGCGCATCCGCGCGTAGAACCGCGAGTCCTCGTCGAGTTCGATGCCCGCATCGGCGGCTTTCTCCTCTAACTGCTTGAGTTCGACCACCGGCCGGGAGTACTCGATGAACCCCGTCTCGCCGTCCGGCGCGGCCTGCTGGGCCGGGTCGGGGTCGTCTACCTCGTCGAAGTCTCGGTAGGACTCCGAGAGCAGCGAGCGCATGGGGTCGAGCGAAACGGCCTCCTCGTCGGCCGCCATCGGCGTCGCGTCGGTGTCGAACGTGTCCAGTACGGTGTGGTAGAGGTCCAGCAGTTCGACGGTGTCCTCGCGGCGCTCGGCGTCGAGGGACGGGTGCTTGACCAGCAGCGGGACGTTGACAATCGGGTCGTAGAGGCCGAACTCGTGGCCGTAGAGGTCGTGCTCGCCGTGGAGTTCGCCGTGGTCCGCACAGACCACGACCGCGGTATCCTCCCAGCGGTCGGTCTCCTTCAGCCAGTCGAACAGGCGGGTGAGTTGGCTGTCGATGTGGGCGATTTCGGCGTCGTAGAGCGACTTGATGTCGTCCCACTCCGCGTCGTCGATGTCGCGGGCGCCGCTGTTGAACTCCTTGGAGTTCTGGCAGACCTCACTGGAGTCGACGCCCGGCGCGAACTCCTCCTGGAACTCCTCTGGCGGGTGGTACGGCAGGTGGGCGTCCATGAGGTTGATGAAGGAGAACCAGTCCTCGCCGTCGGCTTCGGACTCTTCGATGAACTGCTTCGTCCGGTCCATCACGCGCGGCGTCTTCGAGTCGGCGCCCTCGCCGGAGCTGAGGTACTCGTGAGCGGTGTTGCCGGCGCTGACGATCATGTCCGCCAGTTTCCGGAGTCGGGGGTTGTCGTTGAGCACCTGCCACATGCGCGCGAGCGGACCCGAGAGCAGGTCGCCGGGCATCACCTCGAAGAAGTTGTCCTGATCGTCGAAGCCGTCGGTCAGATGGGTGTAGGGGGTGATCCAGGCGTTCGAGGAGTAGCAGGCAGTCCGTGTGCCGTCGGCCGAGAGCGACTGGGCGAGCGTCGTCGCCCCCTCGAGGTAGGGGTTCTCCTGGTCGGCGCCGTGGCGCGAGGGGTACATCCCGGTGAAGATGGAGGTGTGGACCGGGAGCGTCCACGGCGCGGGCGCGACGGCGTTCTCGAAGACGGTGGCTTCGTCGGCGAACCCGTCGAGGCCGGGGGTGGTGTCCCGGTCGTAGCCGTAGGGGCCGAGACGGTCCTTCCGGACGGTGTCCATCACCACGAAGAGGACGTTCGACGGCGAGCCGCTGGTCATACCCCGAGTAGCGGTGGTGGGGCGGATAAGTTTCCTGTTCCGCGCCGGCGCGCGGCCGTTAGAACCGCGCCGGATCGAACGCCGAGAGGTCGACCGCTGGCGCCTCCCCCTCGATCAACTGGGCGATCACCTCGCCCGAGTAGGGGCCGAGTGTCAGCCCCGTCGGGCCGTGGCCCGTGGCGACGTAGGCGCCCGCTACGTCCGGAACAGGCCCCAGCATCGGGAGGCCGTCCGGACTTCCCGGACGCAGGCCCACGCGAACCTCGTGGAGCGTCGCGTCGTCCAGGCCGGGGGCGAGTCGGAGCCCCGAGTGCAGCACCTCGTGGACGCCGCTAGCGGTGGTTCGGGCGTCGAAGCCGGCGTCCGCCTCCCGGGTGGCGCCGACGACGATCCGGTCGTCGTCCCACGGGACCATGTAGTTGTCCGCGACGCTGCCGACGATAGGGAGGTCCGCGGTGTCGTCGAACACGTCGCTCTCGCCCGCATCGAGATGGACGATCTGACCCCGCGTGGGGCCGACCGGCAGTGAGAGGTTGAGGTCCTCGCCGAACCCACTGGACCACGCACCGCCGGCGACGACCACCTGATTCGCGTCGATGCGCTCGGTCTCGCCGGGGGTTCGTTGCTGCTGGCGGGAGGTCCGCCCCGTAGGGTCGACCGCGACACCCTCGACGGCGCCGTCCTCGACGACGATCTCCTCGACGACGCCGTCGAGCGTCGCGAGACCGGATCGCTTGGCCGCGCGCCGGATGCCCGAGGTGAGCGTTGCGCCGTCGACCCGGGCCGCCCCGGGGAAGCGCAGCGCCTTCTCCACGTCGGCCAGTGCGGGGAACGCCGCCTTGGCGGCCTCGGGGGAGATCGCTTCCACGTCCGCGTCCCGGCGCTCGGCGCGCTCCCGGTCGTTTTCGAGCGTCCGGGCCTCCTGCTCGGTGAGCGCGACCGAGAGCAGATCCGTCTCGAGATAGCTGTGGTCGTCGATCCCCTGGTCCTCGAGTCGGCGGATCAGCTTCGGGTAGTGAGCGGCGGCCTCGACGGCGAACGCGAACCAGTCGTCGTCGGCACGCCGGCTACTCGTGGGCGGGGAGATGATCCCCGCGCCCGCGGCCGTCGCGCTGCCCTCGCGCCCGTCGTCGATCAGCAGCGTCTCGACGCCCCGTTCAGCGAGGTGGAACGCGGTCGCCGTGCCGACGATCCCCCCGCCGACGACCGCAACGTCCGTCTGTTCGACCATGGAGAGTGTGTCGGCGGAGCGCGGCAAAACCGTTGTGCCCGGTACTCAGAAAGAAGCTACTCGACGCGGGCGCGGCCGCTGGTCGCCGACTGGATGCGGTCCCGCAGGCCGTCGCTCTCGGTGACGGGCGCCGACACCTCGAACACGACCTCCGCCTCGTACTCGGCGTCGAACTCGCAGTCCGCGCCGTCGAGAATCCCCCGGACGGTGCCGGAGTCGTCGTAGTCGACGGTGACGGTGAAGCGGTGGCGCGGCCGGACCGCCTCGACGCCGGCGTCGTCGACGCCCTGCTTCACGGCCCGGGAGTAGGCACGGGCGAGGCCGCCGACGCCGAGGTTCGTGCCGCCGTAGTAGCGCGTGACGACGGCGACCACGTTCCGGATCTCGCGCTGCTGGAGGACGTTCAGCGCCGGCTTGCCCGAGGAGCCTGTCGGCTCGCCGTCGTCGCTCTGGTACTCCCGGATCATGACCTCGTTCACGCGGTCCGGGGAGGTCTCACCCGCGGGAACGCGATACGCTGGGACGTTGTGGGTCGCGTCATCGTACTCCTCGCCCACGGCCTCGACGAACGCCTCCGCCGCCTCGACGGTGTCGGCGCGGGCGACGTGGCCGATGAACTCCGAGCCACGGATCTCGAAACGGGCCTCGCCGCGGCCGGCGACGGTGCGGAACGGCTCCGGGTCGGCCATTCAGAACCTCACGGCGCGGACGTGGGGCAGGTCCCGGATCGCCTTGAGGAGATCGCCCGAGGGCTCGGTGTCGAGGACGATGTAGAGTGTCGGCTCGTCGGCGAACTCCGGGTCGTCGGAGAGCACCTGCCGGATCGAGACGCCCTCGTCGGCGACGAGGCTCGTGACCCGGGCGACGATGCCGTCGGCGTCGGCGTCGGTGGGTTCGACCCGGACGACGGTGAAGTCGAGGACGGGTGCGAGGTCCATCAGGCTCGGCACCGCCGAGATGTTCTGGAAGATGCGCCGTAGCTCCTCGTCCTCCAGCAGCGCCTCGGTGGTGGAGTCGACGACCCGGCGGTCGACGCCGATCTCGCGGGCGATCTGGGTGTCGGGGATTTCGATCCCGCCGGAGACCACCCGGCCCTCGTCGTTGATCGAGAAGCCGCGTTCGAGCAGCAGGCGCACCACCGTCTGCTGGGAGGGCGACCCCTCGAACTTCTCCATGATCTCGTCGAACACGTTAGCGGAAGGAGACAGTCATCGGGGTTAAACCCCCGCTTCGCGGCTCATCGCCCGTCGGTCCGGCCGGCCGCGCGGTCGATCTGGCAGTCGATACAGCGGTCGTCCGCGTAGCAGAACTCGGTGCCGTGCGGGCAGTCCCACGTCGATTTCTCGGCGGAGAGCCGGCGCTTCTCGCGTTCCCACTCGCGCTCCCAGTTCTCGATGGTGCCGTTGCGCTCGGAGGCGTACACCACCTCGTCGTTCTGGAGGATCTTCGCCTCGTCGAGGTCAGAGGCGTCCTTCACGGTCGCGATAGCGTCGCCGATGGAGTCGGCCTGCTCGGTGTCGACGCCGTGCCGGTGGAACAGTTTCACGCTGATCGTCCGGCCGGTCGTCTCGGTTGGCTGGATGTCCATTGGGCGGTTCGTACGGGAACTGGGCCGCGCGCGGACTTAAGCGCCGGGCCGGCGGCGCGCCCGCGACACGTCGGGGGACGCACCGGCCAAGCGAGTCGGGGGGCGGGCTTTTTGCTCGCCCGGGGCGACCGCAGACCATGGCCGACCTCCAGTCGTGTTACTTCTGTGCCAGCCCCGACGACGTGGGCGAGTACGCCGTGGTCCCGCCACGCCTCGGCGGCGGCGACCGCTCGGTGGCGCTCTGTCCGGACTGCAAAACGAAACTCCTGCGCGTGATGGAGCCACTGATCGAACGCGCCGAGCAGGGCACCGACGCGTCGACTGACGCCGGCGGATCATCGGCGGAACAGCCGTCGACGCCGACGGACTCGGCCACGGACGGGATCACGATGGATTCGGGCGGTGCAGGCGCGAGTGCGAACTCGGGCGGTGCCGGCGCGAGTGCGGATTCGGGCGGTGCCGGCGCGAGTGCGGACTCGGGTGGGAACGGGAGTGAGAGCCCCACGAACGACGGCGGAGCCGCCAGCGACGCCGGAACGACCGACGACACGGTCTCCCCGGCCGCCGCTGGCGACGACGCGCCGCCGCAGTACCGTCGGGCGATGCGGATGCTCTCGAACCGGCCGTTCCCCATCGAACTGGGAGAGGTGGAGTCGATGCTCGCGAACGCCTACGACCTGGAGCGCGAGGAGATCGACGCGGTGCTCGACCGCGCGGAGGCGGAGGGCCGACTCGTCGCCGAGGACGGGCAGATCCGGGAGCCCTAGAGGCTGCCTTTCGTGCTCGGCGTGTCGCTCCGGCGCTCGTCGAGGCGGGTGGCGTCGTCGAGCGCGCGGGCGAACCCCTTGAACAGCGCCTCGACCTCGTGGTGGGCGTTCTCGCCCTCGACTTCGCAGTGCAGCGTGAGGCCGGCGTGCTGGCCCAGCGAGCGCGCGAAGTGCCGCGCGAGCACGCTGGTGAACTCCCCGATCCGTTCCTGGGAGAACTCCCCGTCGAACCGGAAGTAGGGGCGGCCCGACAGATCGACGACGACGCCCGCCTGCGCCTCATCCATCGGGATCCGACGGTCGGCGAACCGGCGGATGCCCGCACGGTCCCCCAGTGCCTCGTCGAACGCCTGCCCGAGGACGATGCCCACGTCCTCGATGGTGTGGTGGTCGTCGACCGCGAGGTCGCCGTCGCAGGCCAGTTCGAGGTCGAACAGGCCGTGCCGGGCGAAGGAGTCGAGCATGTGGTCGAGGAAGCCGATGCCCGTGTCGACCGCCGACTCGCCGTCGCCGTCGACGACGAGCGTGCAGTCGATTTCGGTTTCGGCGGTCTCGCGGCTGACGCTCGCTCGACGGTCGGTCATACTTGGGTGAGTGGGCCGGGGGAGCAAAGCGGTTGTGGAAGTTTTGGGGATGATTGGGGGTTGTTGGGAGTGGAACATCTGCTGGAGTCGCAACAGCGACCGCGAACAGCACCGCGGAGTTCCCAAGGACACTTGCGACCGCGACGCACCGCAGCCACAGCCTCCCCAGCCGACTCGTTCGCTATCGCTCACTCGTCCCTCGCGCGCTCGTTCGCGTCCGTCGACGCTCACGTTGCGCGCCACCGCCGGCAGCGGAGCGGTGGACGCCTCGCGCCGGCGAATCGTCGCCGGCGCGGGGGGAGGGTGCGTGGCCGATCGAAGGGAGGCCACGGAAGACCGAGCGGGGAGCGTCAGCGACCCGCGAGGGGTGGGGAGTCGGCGCTGTGCCGTCGCCGAGAATCGCAGATTCTCGGCTGCCAACCAGAAATCTCCGATTTCTGGTGACCGGGATTCATCCCCGGCGCCCTGCGGTCACAAGTTGTCAACGATAGAGCTGCTGTTGCTGTCGCCGTCATAATACCCGGAAAACCGTATCAGACGTCCATCGCTTCACGAAGCGAGAACCGACCCTCGTACAGCGCCGTCCCCACGACCACCGCAGCCGCGCCAGCATCCCGCAGCGCCGCCACGTCGTCCAGATCCGTTACGCCGCCGCTCGCCACGACCGGGATCTCCACCGCGTCGACCACCCGCTCGACGGCCTCGCGGTCGATCCCCGAAAGCTGTCCCTCCACGTCGACGTTGGTGAACAGGATCGACCCAGCGCCCAGTTCCTCGTAGCGCGCTGCGGCCTCCGCAGGGTCGAGTCCGGTCCCCTCGGTCCAGCCCGAGACCACGACCTCGCCCTCCTTCGCGTCGAGGCTCACCATCACACTCTCGGGATGGCTCTCCGAGATCCGCTCGACGATTTCGGGCTCCTCGACGGCTGCTGTCCCGAGAATCACGCGGTCGACGCCCGCGTCGAGCAGCGAAGTAGCGTCCTCGACCGTCCGAATGCCGCCGCCGACCTGCACGTCGATGTCCTCGCCGGTGGCGTCAACGATGGCCGCGATGGCGTCGGCGTTCTCTCGCTCGCCCTCGAACGCGCCGTCGAGGTCCACGAGGTGGAGCGTTTCCGCGCCCTCGTCCAGCCAGCGCTCCGCGGCGGCGACCGGGTCGCCGTAGCGTTTCCCGGAGTCGCGCTCGCCGGCGACCAACTGGACCGCCTCGCCGTCCTGTACGTCGACTGCGGGGATCACCTCGAACGTGGGAAAATCGGTCATGCGGGAGGCTGGGGCCGCCGCTCGCTTAGCCGTGCCGGACCCGGAACGGCGCCGCGTCGGTATGCTTTTCCGCCGCCCTCGCTGAGAGAGTGGCGTGCCACAGGAGTCCCATCGACGGCTCGTGGAGGAACTCACGAGCCGGGGGTACAACGCCGAACGCGAGGCTGTCACCCTCCTCGCGAACGCCGGTGACCCCGAACTCGCCGCGGAAGCGGCCGCCGACGCCGCGGGCGACGCGTTCGTCGTCACGAGCGAGCACGCCCGCGAGGCCATCGACGGCGGCCTGCTCGACCGCGCCCCCGAGAGCGAGGCGACTCCTGACGAACCGAGCTACCCCGAATCCGCCGAAGGGGCTGCCGACATCGCCGAGAAGGCGCCGACGGACATGGGCGGCGCTGACGACCCGACCCCCGCCGACGAACTGCTCGCCGGCGAGGACGGGAGCGGCCATCCCGACGTTTCGAGTGGAGCAGAAATTTCGAAAAGTCAGCAGACAGCGTCGGGAAGTGGAGTCGAAGGGAAGGGGTCTGGAGGTGAGGACTCATCGCCGTCGTCCACTACTGCCGACGACGGCCGACCATCGCCGTCGTCCACTACTGCCGACGCCGTCGGCTCCCGCTCCCCACCCGCGCCCGAGATCCGCAACGACGTAACCGGCCAGAGTACGGGGACCGGCGAGTACGAGGAGTTCGTCGGGACCTTCCAGGACCGCTACGACCGCCTCGCCGGCCTCCTGCGCGGGCGGGTGAACCACCGACCCGCAGAAGCGATCCAGTCGATGCCCGGCGGCAGCGACGCCGAGATGATCGGTCTCGTCGACGACATCCGGTCGACCGCCTCGGGTCACTGGATCGTCGAACTGGAGGACACGACGGGGACCTTCCCCTGCCTGATCATGAAGGACCGGGCCTTTGCCCCCCTCGTCGACGACCTGCTGCTGGACGAGTGTCTGGCGGTGCAGGGGACCCTCGCCGACGACGGCGGGATCATGTTCGTCGACTCGCTGCACTTCCCCGACGTCCCCCGGACCCACAAGCCGAACACGGCCGACCGGCACGTCCAGGCAGCCCTCATCTCGGACGTCCACGTCGGCTCACAGGAGTTCGCACAGGAGGCGTGGGACCGGTTCGCCGAGTGGCTCCACACGCCCGAGGCCGAGGCCGTCGAGTACCTCCTCATCGGCGGCGACATGGTCGAGGGCGTCGGCGTCTACCCCGATCAGGACGAGGAACTGGACATCGTCGACATCTACGACCAGTACCGGGCGTTCGCGGAGGAGCTGAAGAAGGTGCCCGGCGATATGGAGATCGTGATGATCCCCGGGAACCACGATGCTGTCCGACTGGCCGAGCCCCAGCCGGCCTTTACCGAGGAGCTCCGGGACATCATGAGCGCCCACGACGCCCGGTTTACCGGGAATCCGTCGACGGTCACCGTCGAGGGCGTCTCGGTGCTGATGTACCACGGCTTCTCGCTGGACGAGGTGATCGCGGAACTCCCCGAAGAGAAAGCCAGCTACGACCACCCCCACAAGGCGATGTACCAGCTCCTCAAGAAGCGCCACGTCGCCCCGCAGTACGGTGGGCACACCCGCGTCGCGCCCGAGGAGAAGGACTACCTCGTCATCGACGAGGTGCCCGACGTGTTCCACACCGGCCACGTCCACAAACTCGGCTGGGGGAAGTACCACAACGTCCTCGCGGTGAACTCCGGCTGCTGGCAGGAGCAGACCGACTTCCAGAAATCCGTCAACATCGATCCCGACTACGGCTACGCGCCGATTCTGGACCTCGACACGCTGGACATGACCGTCCGGAAGTTCGTGTAGGCCCGGTATCGGCGACCTGAATCGGCCGAGTTTATCAGGCTCGCCGCGTCAGTTCCGTCAATGCCAATCGAGGATCGCGACCAGGCCAAACTGGTCACGCACGCGCTGGCGAAAGACACCCTCTCCCAGATCCGGGACGTCGAGACCGAGCAGGTCGGCTTCCGCAAGGGGCTGGTCAAACTCGGCCGTATCTGTGGCTACGAAATCATCGACGGCGCGATGGAGACGGAGTACGTCCCCGTCGAGACGCCGCTGACCGAGACCACCGGCGAGCGCGTCAAAGGGCTCGACGACGTGGTGATCATCAACGTCCTGCGCGCGGCGACGCCGTTCGTCGAGGGCCTGCTCAAGGCGTTCCCCCGCGCCAAGCAGGGCGTCATCTCCGCCGGCCGCGACGAGGAGGCCGGGATGGACGAGGAGGGGGCGTTCCCCATCAGCGTCGACTACAAGAAGCTCCCCGAAATCACCGACGACGACACCGTCGTCGTCGCCGACCCGATGCTCGCGACGGGGTCGACGATGTGTACCGTGCTGGAGCACGTGCTCGAGGCCGCTATCGAGGATCCGGAAGACCTGTTCGTGCTCTCGGCTGTCTCCGCGCCGGAGGGGCTGGTCCGGGTCAACGAGGAGTACCCCGAGGCCGACCTGCTGACGGTCTCCATCGACGACGAACTCAACGAGGAGGGGTTCATCGTCCCGGGTCTCGGGGACGCCGGCGACCGCTCGTTCCGAACGAACTGAACGAGTCCGCAACCGCGGCGGTCAATCACCGCGCTACGACAGTTCGACGACGAGAGAACGACAACGGCTACCCCCCGGCTGAGTCGGTCCGACGCTCGGAGAGATAGACCACGGCCGCGAGGAACAGCAACACGAGGCCGACCGCCGCCACAGCGATACCCGCGACGAAGCCGCCGAGCCCGGGCCCGAAGTCGTCGACGTGCCCGTAGACGGAGATACTGTACAGCGTCTCACCCCTCCAGACCGGCGTGGGAAGCTGATCGACGAACGGCTCGTTCACTAGGGGGCGGTAGCCCAAGTCGTTGCCGCTGGAGTTGTCGATGATCCGGTCGATGGTGCGCTGCTCGCCCGCAGAGAGCTCCTCGTAGCGCGGGGCCTGCTCCGCGGTGGCGTTGGCGACGACATCCAGCGAGCCGTTCTCCGCCCGGACCAGCGAGCCGTTCTCCTCGACGGAGAGCCGGTAGTAGCCCGCGATGTCGCCGTAGGCGTCACGGACGAACTCGTCGTCGGCCGCGATCTCCCGCAGATCCGCGCGGGCACCGGCGTCGTCGACGGTCACCGAACCCTCACGCATCGCGGTTTTCAGCGCGGCGCGGGTGACGTTGGGCGAGCGGTACTCGCCGGCGCTGTAGCGCTCGGAGGCCTGGTGGGCCGAGAACGTCACCTCGGAACCGTGGGCGTCGACGAACTGCTTCTGGTCGGAGATGGTGCCGAGGTCGACTGGCTCGGCGGCGTATATCTGGGAAGACTGTGCGGGCGGGGCCGTGGCGTCGGCTGCCCAGCCGAGATACAGCGGGGCCGGCAGGCAGAGGGCGCCGACGACGGCGAGCAGGAGGGCGACGCGGCGGCGATCCATCGTCCGAAGGTTTCCCGACGCGCTGTAAGTGTTTTCTGGGCTACTCGGGCGACCAGTTGCAGGCGGCGCCATCGGCCAGCCCTCGCTCGTCGACGTAGGCCGTCAGGCAGGCGAAGTTACAGAACGCCATCGGGTCGGCGTCGACGGCACCCTCAGCGACGTACACCGGATCGTGCTCCTCCGCGGCCGAGCCACAGTAGACACAGTCCATACGCCTGATTGGGGCGCGACCGGAATGGGTGTTTCGGCGAACCCCCTCGCTTCAGTTCGAAACCGGGCGAAGGGAGTCCGTCTGACGGGCAGCGGAAGCAGGCCCCCGGAGCGCTCCGGAGGAGTATGGAGCGCTACACAGCCACGGTTTCGCTCGCCGTGGCTGGCTTACTCTTCGCTCTCCTCGTCGCCGTGCTCGTCGTCCTCGTCGCCCGCCGAGAGGCCGTCGTTGCGGTCGCGGTCGAGCGCGCGCGGCGCGTCCTGATAGTCGCTGTAGCCGTCGAACCACCGGGCGATGCGCTCGATGCGGTCGACGATGTGGCCCGGCTCACCCGAACGGGAGAGTTCGTGGCCCTCGCGCGGGTAGCGCACGAACCGGGTGTCGGTGCCCTGCTTGCGGACCATCCGGTACCAGAGTTCGGCCGTGCAGGCCGGGGTTCGATAGTCGTCGTCGGAGTGGATCACCAGCGTCGGCGTCTCTACCTTGTGGGCGTGGCCCGCCGGCGATTTCTCCCAGAGGAACTCTGGCTCTTCCCACGGCGTCGCGTCGAAGTCGCCCTCGACGAGGCTGTAGGCGCCGTCGGTGGAGCCGTAGAAGCTGGTGAGGTCGTAGACGCCGCGCTGGGACACCGCGGAGGTGAAGAAGTCCGACTGGCCGACCGCCCACGAGGTCATGAAGCCGCCGAAGGAGCCACCCGTGAGGTGGACCTCGTCCTCGTCGACGTAGTCGCGGTCGGTCATGAGGTCGACGCCGGCCATCACGTCCGTGAGGGTCACGTCGCCCCAGTCGCGCTCGATGGCCTGCATGTAGTCCTTGCCGTAGCCCGTCGACCCGCGGGGGTTCGACCAGAACACGACGTAGCCACGGGCCGCGAGCGTCTGGAACTCGTGCCACATCGTACCCGCGGTGGTCCACATCGCGTGGGGGCCGCCGTGGACTTCGACGGCGAGGGGGTAGGTGCCGTCCTTCTCGAACCCTTCGGGGGTGATCGCCCAGCCGTGGACCTCGCCCTGCTCGGACTCGAAGTGGAGCTCTTCGGGCTCCTGTACCGAAGTCTCGTCGAGGTAGTCGGCGTTGAGTTCGGTCAGGCGGACGCAGCCGTCGCGCTCAACGCCGACACCGCCCTCGAGTCCCGGCTCGTCGGCCTCGTCGAGCACGCAGACGAACACGTCGCCGGGGTGGTCCCACTCGCTCATCGCGAAGGCGAAGCGCTCCTCGCCGACGTGACCCGTGCTGACGGCGCCGGGACGGACGATGCGGCTGGGTGCCTCGCTGGCGTCGCCAGAACGCTTTGCGTTCTGGCTGCCTCCCGAATCGCCGTGCGATTCGGGAACGTCGCCGGGCGCCGACCAGACGCTCGTCTTGCCCTCGTCGGGCGTGGAGAAGTAGACCCGCTCGCCGTCGGGGCCCCACTGCGGGGCGGACTCGTAGCCGAGGCCGCGGTCGAGGTCCTCGGTGATCCAGGCGACCTCGCCCGATTCCACGTCGAGCACCTTGAGTTCGGTCGGCTGGATGCTGACCTGCTCTTCCTCGCTGTAGAGGAACGCGACCTCGCCGTCGGCGTTGGCGGCGACGCCCGCACCCCAGCCGCTGGACTCGTGGATCTTCTCGGATTCCTCGCTGTCGGTGTCGTAGGCGTAGATGGAGTAGCGGTTCGAGTCGTCGGGGTCCTCGCCCACGTCCTGTCCGGTGTAGTAGAGCGTCGACGCGTCGCCCCACTCAGGGCCGTTGTAGTCGAACTCGCCGTCGGTGACGCGCTCGACCTCCACGTCCTCGGCGTCGCTGAGCCCCTCGCCCACGTGGGCGACGTAGACGTGCGAGCGCGCGCCGTCGAAGTACTGCTGACCCGTGCGGTAGACGGTCCGGTCGACGACCCGTGGATCGGGCGTCTCGCGCTCGTACTCCTCCTCGTCGCTGATGTCGACGTCGAGGCCCTCCTCGCGCTCATCGGCGGTGGTGGACTGCGTGAACGCGATGCGGGTGCCGTCTGGCGACCACGAGATGGCCTGCACGCCGGAGGGAACCTCCGTCACGGGGCGGGCCTCGCCGCCGTCGACGGGGATGAGCCAGAGCTGGGGGCGGTCGTCGTCCTTCCCGCGGTTCGAGACGAACGCGAGGCGGTCGCCGGACGGGGACCAGCGCGGCTGGCTGTCGCTTCCCTCGGCGACGGTGAACTGCCGGGGCTCCTCGCTCCCGTCACTGTGGACGAGATGGATGGTGGACTCGTAGCTCTCGTCGTCGTCCGGGGTCTGCCGGACGAACGCGACCTGCTCGCCGTCGGGCGAGAGTCGGACCTCGCCGGGCTTGGCGATATCGTGGAAGTCGACGGCCTCAATGCGTGCCATAGACACACGGGGGACCTACGGACCGAAAGGGTATCGGTTGCGGCCAGCGGCGCCGGGGCGGTGCCCCAGACAGAAGGACTATGGCCGCGCCCCGACAATCCTGGCACAGATGAGCGCTGGTGAGGGTCCCCCGCCGAGGTCGCCGGACGGCGACGACGAACCGGACGGCCTGTTCTACCGGTTCCGCCACGCCGAGAGCGGCCCGCTGATGTTCGCCCGGGAGATGCTGACCAGCATTGCGACCGTCGCGCTGGTCGGCCTGCTGCTGTTCGCGATCAGCGGCGTCTGGCCGCCGATGGTCGCCGTCGAGAGCCCCAGCATGAGCCCGAATATGCAGACAGGTGATCTCGTTTTCGTCACCGAACCCGGCCGGTTCGCGCCCGACGCCGCCCACGGCGATACCGGCGTCGTGACCCACGCGGTGGGCGAGGAGGTCAGCTACAAGACGTTCAACGACTACGGGACGGTGATGGTCTACGACCACGCGGGCAACGTCGGCCCGCCGATCATCCACCGGGCGCGGTTCTGGGTCGAAGAAGGCGAGAACTGGTACGACCGCGCGAACCCGGCGTGGGTCCGGGGCGCCGAGAACTGCGAGCAGATGGAGTACTGCCCCGCACCCCACGCGGGGTTCATCACGAAGGGCGACAACAACGGCTACTACGACCAAACTGGCGACATCAGCCCGCCGGTGAAAGCTGAGTGGGTCGTCGGCACCGCCCGCCTCCGGATCCCGTATCTCGGCTGGGTCCGTCTGGGCGTCTCCGGCGCGGCGACGAGCGGTCCGGGCGTCGCCGAGGCGACCGGCGAGAGTTCGGCACCCGCGAACGAGTCCATCGAGATGGTGACTGATCCGACCGGCAACGCCACTGTTTCGGGTGGAGTCGACGGGACAGCAGCGTTCGGCACGTCGGCGGCGCCCGCGGCGGCCTGAACGGGAACGGTTCGACTCGACGCGGTTCTACTGGAACAGCGAAACGAGGAGTGGCGAGACGGCGATCAGTTGTCGAAGCGCGCCTGCACGAACGGCTGGGCGTTCTCGATGTCGCCGAGTCGGGAGTCCGAGAGCAGGACGTGTTCGGTCTCCTCAATAGGGACCGACAGCGAGATCTCCTTCGTGCGGCCGTAGCGACCCTTCGAGACGACCACGGCGTTGACGATGCCCAGCATGTCGAGTTCGCTGATGAGGTCGGTGACGCGGCGCTGGGTCAGCACGTCGGCGTCGATCTCCTCGCAGAGGCGCTTGTAGATGTTGAACACCTCGCCGGTGTTGATGTTGTGGACACCGTTTTTCTCCAGCAGGATGGTCGCGAACAGGACGATCTTGCTCTGGGTCGGGAGGGTGCGGACGACCTCGACGACCCGGTCGAGTTCGATCTTGTCCTGGGCCTGCCGGACGTGCTGTTCCTCGACGGTTTCGGCCTGACTGCGCTCGGCGAGTTCGCCGGCGGTGCGGAGTAGGTCCAGCGCGCGCCGGGCGTCGCCGTGTTCCTGTGCGGCGAAGGCAGCACACAGCGGAATCACGTCGTCGGTCAGCGCGTCGTCTTTGAACGCCACGTCCGAGCGGTGTTGGAGGATGTCCCGGAGTTGGTTGGCGTCGTAGGGCGGGAACACGATCTCTTCCTCGCCCAGACTCGACTTGACGCGGGGGTCGAGGAAGTCGGTGAACTTCAGGTCGTTGGAGATGCCCATGATCGAGATCCGGGAGTTTTCCAACTCGGAGTTCATCCGGGAGAGGTTGTACAGCGTGTCGTCGCCGGATTTCTCGACGAGTTTGTCGATCTCGTCGAGCATGATCACGACCACGCGCTCGTGGTAGTCGATGGCGTCGAAGAACTTGGTGTAGACGCGGTCGGTCGGCCACCCGGTCATGGGCACCTCCTCCATCTCCTCGCGATCCTCCTCGAGTTCGGCGATGCGGTCGTCGATGGCGGCGACGTCTTCGAACTCCGAGTCGGCGAGGGCGTCGGTGTCGCTGCCGCCGTCGGTCACGGCCGAGCGGAGTTCGCGGAGGTCCTCGAGTTTCTCGGCGACGACCTCGGTGTTCTTCTCGATGAACTTGTTCGCGAGTTGGGCGAGCACGCGGTACTGCGTGTCGGTGATCTCGCAGTTGATGTACTCCACCTCACAGGGGACGTCGTACTTCTGGGAGGTGGACTCGAGTTCCTGGCTCACGAACTTCGCGCTCGCGGTTTTTCCCGTGCCGGTTTTCCCGTAGATCAGGATGTTCGAGGGGGTGTCCCCGCGCAGCGCGGAGACGAGGATGGTCGCCATCTGGTTGATCTGGTCGGTACGGTGGGGGAGTTCGTGGGGCGTATACGACGGTCTGAGGACCTCCTTGTTGCGGAAGATCGGTTCGCCGGCCATCAGGTCGTCGAACAGGCCCTGACTGTCGCCGTCGTCGTCCTCGAGCATGCGGTCGATGTCGACGCCGCCCGTGTCGAGGTCGACCGAGGTGCCGACGCTGGACGTGTCGGTGTTCAGCCCTTCGGCGTCCTCGACGTCGGGGATGTCCGTCACGTCGTCCTCGCTAGTGGCGTCATCGGTCACGTCGTCCTCGCTAGTGACATCATCGGCGTCATCGCCGTCGTCGGCCGCGTCGGGAGGCTCGTCGTCGGCAGCCTCGTCGGAGACGGGCCAGCCGTCGCTCTGCCCGCCCGCGCTCTCCTCCGCGTTCGTGTCGTCGTCTGTTTCGTTCATTGTGTACCCCTACGTTTCAGGTGGAAGACAGCGCGCGGGACCGGCATATCCGGCGTGAAACGCGCTCCACGGCCCGATTCGGGCCGGGACGTTCCACGGCGCCGTCCAGTTGATGCAGTCGAACCAAAAGAATAGGGGTCCCAAAAACCTGTCCCTGTGCGGGCGCTAGTGAAGCGGCGTTCACGCAATCGAAATCGGTGAACAGGTCGGCACCCTCGTCAACACCGCAGTCCCGTCCAGCGATTGCGACCCCCCAACCCCTCCGTTTCGACTGGACAGCGACAGAATGGCAGCCCCCCGTCCAGCTTGGACCTGAAACGGACGGGGGTGGTTTCCCGTCCGCAACGTTGGCGGCGTCGATGCGGGAGGACGACGGAGTCGAAACGGCGGACGAACAGCAGGAAACGCTGCCGATCTGTGCGCGAAAAATTTTGTTTGAGTGGTCGCTCCGTTGGGCTTGAGCGGTCGCTCCGCCCGAAGTTCTATCGGAAACATCGAGCGAATGAGCTCTCGACGGGAAGCGGTCCTGATCCGGGGTTGCTTGAGCTGGTGGGTTCTGAGCTGGTGGATTCTGAGCTGGTGGATTCGAACCGCTTGACTCGTAACCTCGGCTGCAGCTGGAGCGATAGATCGATCGGGGATAGATCGACCGGGTCAGTTCGAGTCGAACGGAGGGGCCCATCGCGACCGTCGACATCGACCGGAACCGCGCTGCACGTGAACCGCTCCCCGGCGCCAACCCCCCCACCCCTTCGTTTCGCGTGGAACGGCGAAAACAGCGGGGTGGGGGTCGGAGATGCGGCAGAAACCGCCCTATCTCGGTCGGTAGTTTTACTACACAAGACGATAGATTAGTCCGTACTGCAATAGCCGTTTTTCGTTTCGGGTTGTAGGTGTGTGGTTAGTTGTACGTTTCAGCGTCGATCCGGGACCCAGCCCCTCCAACGTGGCGGCGTTCCACGGGAAGCAAGGGGGAAGGGGTCGGGTAACGGTTCCCGAGAACCTGAGACCCCCGATTGTTTCGCCTCCAGCCGACCTACTGCCGAATCCGCTCGATGTTCTCGACTGGATCCAGCAGGGACACCTCTGTTTCAACTCGAGACGGCGACCTCTCGACCACGGGGTTTTCCTGTCGAGTACGGCCACCGATTTACAGCCGACCACCACTCAACACCAACTCATCCAAGGACGGCCGTGTCGGCGCTCCTACCGGACCGTTCCACCGCGTCTGACGCCATTCTTAAGTGTGTAGCCGGCGGTACTGAGAACAACGGTCTCTCCCCAGGGAGAGACAGGAGATAAGGATGGGTCTGCTCACGAGTCTGAAAGACAGCATTACGCGGGTCACCGACGGCCTGTTTACCTCAGAGGAGCCGAAGCGAATCGGGATCTACGGCCCGCCGAACGCCGGGAAAACCACGCTGGCGAACCGGATCGCCCGCGACTGGACCGGCGACGCGGTGGGCCCGGAGAGTCACATCCCCCACGAGACGCGTCGGGCCCGCCGCAAGGAGGGGGTGACAATCGAACGCAACGGCAGGGAGGTCACCATCGACATCGTCGACACCCCGGGGGTGACGACGAAAGTCGACTACGAGGAGTTCCTCGAACACGACATGGAGAAGGAGGACGCCGTCCGGCGCTCCCGCGAGGCCACCGAGGGCGTCGCGGAGGCGATGCACTGGCTCCGTGAGGATGTCGACGGCGTCATCTACGTGCTCGACAGCACCGAGGACCCGTTCACGCAGGTCAACACGATGCTGATCGGCATCATCGAGAGCCAGGAACTCCCCGTCCTAATCCTCGCGAACAAGATCGACAAGGAGGAATCGGACATCCAGCGGATCGCGAACGCCTTCCCGCAACACGAGACGATCCCGCTGTCGGCCCTCGAGGGGCAGAACATGGACGAAGTGTACGAGAAAATCGCGGAGTACTTCGCCTGACCATGGCTGAAGCAACGAGCGGCGACGGCGACGGCTCGCCCCCCGAGGAGGAGGGCGCCGACGACGGTGTCCGGGTCGACATGATCAGCGGCGCCCGGATGGAGGGGCTCACCAGCATGGAGAAGATCCGCCTCATCCTCGACGGCGTCCGCGAGGGCAACATCGTCATCCTCGAAGAGGGGCTCACCCCCGACGAGGAGTCGAAACTGATCGAGGTCACGATGACCGAGATCAGCCCCGACGAGTTCAGCGGCATCGAGATCGAGACCTACCCCAAGTCCAGTTCGAAGGATCCGGGGCTGTTCGACCGGCTGATGGGCAACGAGACGACCCAGAAGCTCACGGTGATCGGCCCGGCGAACCAGATCGAGACGCTCCACAAGGACGAGAACCTCATCAGCGCGCTCGTCTCGCGCAAGTAGCCGTGCCCCACGAGTGTACCACCTGCGGCCAGACGTTCGACGACGGCTCGAAGGAGATGCTGTCGGGCTGTCCGAACTGCGGCGGGAACAAGTTCCAGTTCCAGCCGGCCGGCCGCGGGTCGGGTGGGGACGACTCCGCCGAGGAGAAACGGTCCCCCTCGGCGGAGCAGCCATCGTCCCCAGCGGCGGACCGGGGCCCCGCTGTCACGGCTGACGAACCCGCCTCGGCGGTCGACGCCGACGATCACACTTCGACTGCCGATGCTGCAGACCCGACAACGGACCCAACAACGACTGCAGACCCGACGAGTTCCGCCGCTCAAACCCCGACCGCCGACCCGTCTGCAGACGACGCCGCGGGCGCGACCGCTTGTTCGGGGGCCGACGACGAGTTCGATGACGCCGGGATCGCCGACGACCTCGACGAGGGGAACGCCGCCCAGAACGACGCGCGTACCTCGCAGGCGACCCTCGACGAGATCGCCGAGGCCCGCCGGGAGATCGAGGAGGCTTCCGACGAACGGCTCCCGGACGCCGACGAACGGCTCTCGGATGTCGACGAGCGCGTCGAGGAAGGCGGCCGCGGTACGCCCCAGGGGCCGCCCCGGGATCCCCCCTCGGGCAAGGAGAGCGAGGCGTTCGACATCTCCGGCGCTGTCGGGCCCGATGAGGGGGATCCCGTCGAGAAACAGCCCGTCGGCGGGTCGACCGGCGAGCCGGCGGAGCCGGTGACCGACGAGGACACCGACCTCTCGGCGCTCAGAGAGGAGCTGAACGACCAGTTCGAGAGCATCAAGATCACCGCACCTGGGCAGTACGAACTCAACCTCATGGAGCTGTACGACCGCAAGGAGTACATCATCTCGCTCCAGGAGGACGGCCGCTACGTGATCGAGATGTCTGACGACTACGGCATCGACGAGGACTGACTCGCGGTCGCGAGGTTTTCGACGCCGACTGACAGCAACTGTTAACAGCAGCGGGGCCGCAGTCGGAGGTATGAGCACGGCGACGAAGATCGTCACCAGCACAGTCGGCCTCTCGGCGGTTCTCGCGATCGCCCTGGTCTTCCAGATCGTCCTCTCGGCCTGATGTTCAGCCAGCGGACGCTCTCGCCCCCGGTCCAGCGACTGCACCGCGAGATCACTCCCGAGCCCCTCGTCCTCGATGTGGCGCAGGACTTCGAGACGCTGCCGCCGCAGGTCGCGGAGGAACTCGGCCTGCTGGTAGACGCGCTCGATCCGGCTGCCTACCCCGAGTCGTGGCTCCCGGCGAACGCGCCAGCCCAGCTGGACGCCTACGCCGGCACGAAGTTCACTATCGGCCTCCCGGGCGACGGGACCGTCGTCTGGACTCGACAGACCGAGCCACCGACGGTGCTCGTGAAAGCCCGCGCCGAAGGCACTCCCGAGGGGTTCCGCTCGTTCCTGTTGGCCGAGGCGTTCGTCGAAATCGACGAGGGCGTTCCGGAAAGCTTCCTCCCCTTCTTCGGCGAGCGGTACCACGAACTCGACGACGCGCTGGGCCTCGGTGGCGCCGGCACCTATCAGGTCGCGATGGCGCTCTACGACGCCTGGGTTGGTCTCCATACCCGCGACCGGTTCCGCGCGTGGGAGAGTGAGCACGATGAACTCCACCACGCCTGGGCCGACGCCGGCGAGCGACTCGTCGGCCGCATCGACGACCTGCCCGGCGAGGTGGCTCGCGGGGAGACGGAGTTCCCGGCGGCGACGGAGTTGGCTTGTTCGGCGATCAAACACGGCCTCGACCTGCCGGCGCCGTTCGCGGCGCTCGATACGCTGACCTACCGCGACCACGGCGCCGAGTACGCGGTCCAGTGGGCCGAGAAGACGATGGACGCGCTGGTGGAGTAGCAGCGGTTCGGCTGCCGGCCGCTGTTTCGACTACCCTCCACCGTTTCCACACCAACCACTGTTTCAACACCCCACCACCCTTTCTACTGCACGAACCGTTTCGACTGGAACGAACCTTTCCACTCCGCCACTATACCCCCGAATTTCGGATGGAAACGAAAAAATCCGTACCAAGCGGGCGAAAAAACTGTGGCGGCGCCGACGCCCACAGCGCGTTCGGGAGTCGACTACTCGCGAGGTTCGTAGCTCACGGACCCGTCGTCGTCGAGGCGGACCGTCGCGTCGAACAGTTCCGCGAACGCGCCGACGGTGTCCTCGTCGTGGACCTCGCTGGAGAGGTGGAACATGCAGACAGCGTCGTGATCCTCGACCAACTCGATCAGTCGTTCGGCGGTCTCCAGCGCCGCGGCCTCGTCGCCGTAGTAGGCGAGTTCGCTGAGCGAGTCGAGCGTGATGCGGCGACGGCCATCGGTCGACTCGAGGAACGACTCGACCTGGTCGACGATTCCCTCGACATCGTCCGGGCCGGCAGCGTAGTGGATGTTCGGCGCCGAGCGCCGGGAGTAGCCCCGTTCGACCGAGAGCGTGTCCAGGATCACCGCCTTCGACTCGTCGACCTCGTAGTAGTCGAGTTTCTGTTCGACCTCGCGGGCGGTGGTTCTGGTCGAGACGACGAAGAACCGGTCGGTGTCAGCGCTCAGGAACTCCGTGTCGACGCGGTCGGTCTCCCCGATGCTCGGGTGCAGCAGCAGTAGCGCTGTCCCGGCCGGGACCGTCTCGGGTGCGCCGTCGATGGCGAGATCGTACTCCATAGACAGTGGTGCGCGGGCGTGGACTTCAAACACGCGGCGATTCTGCCGTCCAGCAGTGCCGAACCGGAGCCGAACTGGAGCCGAACAGGAGTCGAACAGGAGTCGAACTGGAGCTGAACCGGAGCCGAATCGGTTTTGCCCGCCGCGGCCAAACCCCGGGGTATGAGCGTTCGCGAGGAGTTCGACGCGTGGGCCGCCGCGGGCCGTGAACAGGGGATGGAGGAGCGCCACTGGCACACCGCGCGGCCGATTCTCGCGCGCATACCCGTCGAGGCGGGCGATTCGGTCCTCGACCTCGGCACCGGCAGCGGCTACGCGCTGCGGGCGCTGCGCGAGCGCGGCATCGGCGCCGGCTACGGCCTCGACGGCTCCCCCGAGATGGCCAAGAAAGCGGCGGGCTACACCGACGACGACGCCGTCGGTTTCCTCGTCGGCGACTTCGATCACCTGCCGTTCGCCGACGACTCGCTCGACCACGTGTTCTCGATGGAAGCGTTCTACTACGCCACCGACCCGAACCACACCTTAGCGGAGGTCCAGCGCGTGCTCAAGCCCGGCGGGACGTTCTACTGTGCGGTGAACTACTACGAGGAGAACGTCGCCTCGCACGGGTGGCAGGAGAACATCTCGGTGGAGATGACCCGCTGGGACCGGGAGCAGTACCGCGAGGCGTTCCGCGACGCCGGCTTCCACGTCGCCGAACAGGACACCGTTCCGGACCGAGAGATCGAGATCCCGCCGGAGGAGGAGTTCCCGCACGAAGGGTTTGGCTCTCGAGAGGCGATGGTCGAGCGCTACCGGACGTGGGGCACGCTGCTGACGGTCGGCGTCGCGCCCTGATTAGCTGGGTTTCTGCCTTTTCGGGTCGGCTATTTGTTGTGTTAGTCGCGTAGACGGTACTTCGATCGGTGCCTACCGGGACAGCGACAGCGTCTCGATGCTTGACTACTTGCGACCGCAGGGCGCCGGGCCTGAAGCCCGGTCACCAGAAATCATAGATTTCTGGTTGGCAGACGAGAGCTTCGCTCTCGTCAACGTCGCCGGACTACGTCCGGCTGGCGAACGGGAGCTTCGCTCCCGTTAACGGCGCAGCGCCGATTCCCCACTCCTCGCGGGTCGCTGACGCTCCCCGCTCGGTCTACCGTGGCCTCCCTCCGGTCGGCCACGCACCCTCCCCCCGCGGGCGTCGACGGCCGACGCCCGCGAGGCGTCCACCGCAACCGCACCGCGGCGGCGGTGGCGCGAAGCGCTCGCGCCTCCGTGCGCGAGGCGAGCGCGAGGGACAAGCGAGGGTTTAGCCCGAGCGAGTCGGTTGGGGAGGTTGTGGCCGCGGTACGGCTCCAGAGTCCATGCTTACTCCGCGGTGGTGTCGCCGACGGAGCCGAGCCACACAAACTCTCGTCGGTTCGTAGGGCGCGCCTCGCCAGTTACTCGATACCCACACCCTCGGCGATCAGTTCGTGGGAGCGTAGCGCGGCATCGTGCTCCGGCACCACGTGCTGGATCATCATCTCGTCGACGCCCACGCGGTCGGCTAACTGGTCCAGCAGGCCCGAAATCGTCTCGGGACTCCCCGAAATCGCGCGGGGCCACTCGTCCTCGTCGAGCGTCGCCGGCGTCGGTTCCGGAACCCCGCCAAGCTCCTCGATCGCCTCCTCGACGGACGGCGTCGTCCCGATTTCGCCGCGCTGCATCCGCTTGAACGACGCCTCCGCGACGGCGCGCAGGCGTGCAGCTTCCTCGTCGGTCTCGGCGGCGACAGCGTTCAGCGCGACCATCCCCTCGGGCTCGTCGATACCCCCTGCGAGCGACGAGGGTTCGAACTCCTCGCGGTAGGCCTCGAAGGCGGGCACCGCGAACTGCGGGCGGATGAACGCCGCAAAGCAGAACCGGAGGCCGAGCTGTCCGGCGATCTTCGCGCTGGAGGCGCTGGAGCCCAGCACCCACGGAACGGGCTCCTCGGCGTCGGAGCTCGGAATCTCGATGTCCGCGTACTGGTGGGTGTCCGGGAAATCGTCGTAGAGGTGGTTCACGACGGCCGTGATCTTCTGGCGGTGGTCCTCGTCGGGGTTCGTCTTCCGGCGGCTGGTGCCGAGCGCGCGGTCGACGGCCGGCGAGCCGTTCGCGCGACCCAGCCCGGCGTCGACGCGTCCGGGCGCGAGCCCGTCGAGCACGCCGAACTGCTCGGCGACTTTGAACGGGCTGTAATGGTTCAGCAGCACCGCCCCCGACCCCAGCCGGATCGACTCGGTTTCGGCGGCGAGATGGCCCAGCAGCACCTCGGGACTCGTGCCCGCGAGGCGCTCGGCCATTCCGTGGTGTTCGGCGACCCAGAACCGCTCGAAGCCCAGCCGTTCGGCCTGCTGGGCGGCGTCGACGGTCTGCTCGTAGGCCTCGACTGCGCTGCCGCCTTCGGGGACCGGGGAGAGGTCGACGACGGAGAGATCCATACCGAGGGTCGGGGACTGCGGGAGAAAACGGTTCGGCTAGCGGCCTTTGGGCGCTACCGAACCCCGATGCGCCCCGGCCTCAGTTGCTCGCGACCTGACGGCTCCAGTCCTCGATCCAGCCCTGGACGTTCCCCTTGAGTTCGTCGTAGGTGAAGCTGACCGCCTCGGGGGGCGCCTGCGCGTACTGCTCGTACTCGGCGTTCTCCCCCCCGAACTCGGCGTTGGTGACCGCCGGGAACGCGACGTTTCGGACCGCGATCTGTGCCTGTACTTCGGGCCGGAGCATGAACTCCATGAACGACGCCGCCAGCGTGGGGCTGTCGGTGCCGGCGAACTGGGCCATCCCCTCGGGGTTGGCGTACCCCTGATCGTTCAGGAACCGGATCTGGTGTTCCGCCATCGGTTCGCCGGCGCGGTTGGCGAACACCTGATCGGTCGAGTAGGAGACCACCATCGGCGCCTCGCCCCCGCCGTAGGCGCCGTAGGCGGCGTCCCAGCCCTCGAGTACGCGCACGCCGTTGTCCTGCAGGTTCTGCCAGTAGTCGAGGTAGCCGTCCTCGCCTTTGGCCTTGATCGAGTGGAGCAGGAACGCCCGCCCGGTCACCGACGTGGAGGGGTTCTGGGCCAGCAGGTCGCCCTCGTACGCGGGGTCGAGCAGGCCGTCAAACGTCTCGGGGGCGGCGAACTCGCCGCTGTCGGCGGTCGCGTTCCAGACGAGGCTGATGTAGCCCGTGTCGTAGGGGACTGCCCGGCCCTGTGGGTCGAAGCCGAGCCCTTCCTTCACGTTCGACTGGCCGTCGAGACTCGGCGCCTCGGCGAACAGCGGGCCGCCTTCGAGGTTCTCGTCGAGGCGGATCAGGCCGTCGACGCTCAGGCCGACGTAGACGTCGGCGTCGATTTCGGCGTCGGCGTTGGCCCGCTGGACGTACTGATCGAGTTCGTTGGGCGGCGTCTGCCAGACCAGATCGGCGTCGAACTCCGACTCGAACTGCTGTTTGATCCAGTCGCCGGGACTGCTGCTCACGGCGTCGATGAACGAACCGTACGTCGCGACGACCAGCGTGTCGCTCCCCTCTGTGGGGGTTCCGACGGTCGTCCCCGCCCCGTCGGTCGCGGTGGTGTCGGTCGGCGAGTCGCCGGTCTGTTCGGCTGAACAGCCCGCAAGCAGTGTCACGCCTGCCGCGCCCGCCGTCTGAATGAACCGCCGTCTATCGATCCGGTCTCTACTCATTACTTGGTTGTTTCTCTGGATGGTAGATAAGCGGCGTGGTCTGATCGGCGAGTAGATTTTTCCGCTGATCGGCCGAACAGACGGCCGTAACAATGGCATACGAACCCCACGAGCCGACGTTCTACGACACGACCGCCGAGCGATGGGAGGAACCGTCTCGACAGGCGTTCGACGACTCCCGCGTCGTGGCCGTCGACGACCACTTCCTGCTCTCGGCGACCGGGTTCCCGCCGGAGAGCTACGAGGACCTGGAACTCCCGGTCGTCGACGAGGACGGCCGACTCAACCGGAACGCGCTGGCCGACGCTGGCTACGGCCCGGGCAGCGTCGAGACCCTCGACGTCTCCGAGGATCTCGAAGAGGCGGTCAAGGAGCTGATCCACGACCTGCTGGAGTCGGAGTTCGACTCGCTGCCCCAGACGATGAGCCGCGGCGAGCAGCGCGACCGAATGCTCGGGTGGCTCGAGGAGCAGCGCGAGGACCGCCACGAGGCCGAACAGAAGCTCCACACCGACGACGAGGCACGCGAACTCGAAGCCGAGGTCGATCAGGACGAGGAGGAGCGCCCGGAGCAGGGCCGGTAGGCCGATGGCCGACGGCGAGGTCCGGATCGGCACCTGTGGCTACCGCTGGTACGACCCGGAGTCGGGCTGGAAGGAGCGCTACGAGAGCAAACTCGCGGCTTACGCCGACGACCCGGCGTTCGACCTCGTCGAACTCAACACCACCTTCTACTCGCTGCCCCAGCAGTCCACGGCCGAGCGCTGGCGCGAGGAAGCCGGCGAAGGGTTCGAGTTCTCGGCGAAGGGCTGGCAGGCGCTGACTCACGAGTGGCGTAGCCCGACGTGGAACGGCGAGCGCGAGGACGTCGAGGACGACGATGCACTCGACAGCGACGAGGTTGGCGGCCTCAGACCGACTGAATCAGTACGGGAGGCCTGGCGTCGCACGGCCGAGCGCGCGGCCGCACTCGACGCCGGCGTGGCTCTGCTCCAGACGCCGCCGAGTTTCGGCGCCACCGACGAGCACGGGACGGCGATGCGGGAGTTCCTCGGCGACATCGACCGCGAGGGGCTCACGCTCGCGTGGGAGCCCCGGGGTAGCTGGCTGGCCGAGACCGAGCGGGTCGCCGAGATCTGTACCGACCTCGATCTGGTCCACGTCGTCGATCCCCTGCGGGACTACCCGGTATCCAGCCACTCGACGGCGTATCTCCGTCTCCACGGCCTCAACGCGGACCGCTACGACTACGCGTACGACTACGACGCCGGCGAACTCGACACGCTGGCGGAACGCGTCGACGACCTCCGGGCCGACCACGAGACGGTGTACGTGCTGTTCAACAACGACGCGAGGTTCGAAAACGCCCGAGCGCTCGGCCGGCGGTTCGACTGACCCCGCTGGTACGGTTTTGCCGGTACGCGCGCTCGAGGGGGTACGAAGCGCGAGTTCGCCCGGACGCGCACGCTCGTGGTGGGGATACTGGTCGAGACGGTCGAACTGCTCTCGGCGGCACCGGGTGTCGAGGCGGCCCACGACCCGGACGACGTGATCGACTCCGACTACGAGACAGGGATTGAGTAGGCGGCATCGACGAGTAGGCGGCCTCGATGAGTTGAGGTCGTCGACAAGTAGGGATCGTCGACGCTACTCCGAGGCGAGTTCGCCGCCGCGCTCGCGCCACTCGGTCAGGCTCCCCTCGTACAGTTCGACGCGCTCGTAGCCCAACTCCCGGAGCACGAGGTAGGTGTGGCTTACTCGCCGGGCCGTGTTGCAGTAGAGCACCGTTCGTTTCTCCGGAACGATCCCGCGACCCTCGAGCAGGTCCCGAAGCTCATCCTCGGGCTTCAGACCCCGCGTCTCCTCGTCCACTACCTCCCGCCAGTCCAACTGCACCGCGCCGGGGAGGTGGCCCTCCGCGAACTCCCAGTCCTCGCGGGTGTCGACCAGCGTCACGTCGCCGGCCTCGGCGGCCGGGAGCAGGCCCTGCACCGTCTCGAAGTCGACTAACGGGGTCTCTGCGTCGGGGTCGCTCTCGTACTCGGTCGGGGTCGGATCGACGGTTTCGGTCGTCGTCTCGTGGTCGCGCTGCCACGAACTGAAGTCGCCGTCGAGCAGGTGGACCTTCTTGGGGTCGTGGCCCAGCAGCAGCGCGGTGACGACGAACCGGGCGGCGAACACGCCCTGCGTGTCGTCGTAGGCGACGATTTCGGCGTCGGTCGCGACACCGGACTCTGAGAGGAGAGCTTCCCAGTCCTTGCGAGGGGGGAGCTTTCCGGCCTCGCCCTCGTCGGAGCGGAAACGGTCGAACGGGACGTTCACCGCGCCCGGGACGTGGCCGATGCTGTCGTACTCCCACGCGTCGCGCACGTCGACGACGGCGACGCCGTCGCGCCCGTGGAGCCACGACGCGGAGACGAACGGATTCATGCGCGGACCGAGGGCCCGAGCCGACTTAGCCGCCGGGGTCTCGACACCGGGATTCCCGCGGAATCCGCAGCGTCGAGGGCGAGAGTGGCCGTCCGAGAGCCCGGCGAACCCCGCCGGTGGGTTGGCGTTTAAGTGGGCTCCGAACATATATCGGCGTGACTATGTCTTCAGAGTACGCGACCGACGCGCTCGTCTCCGCCGACTGGGTGGAGCAGCGCTTAGACGAGTTCGAGAGCGACGACCCCGACCTGCGGCTGGTCGAGGTCAGCGTCGACACCGAGGCCTACGAGGAGGCCCACGCGCCCGGCGCCATCGGCCTCAACTGGGAGTCCCAGCTACAGGACCAGACCACCCGCGACATCCTCGATAAGGAGGCGTTCGAGTCGTTGCTGGGCGAGCACGGTATCGCCAACGACTCGACGGTCGTGTTCTACGGCGACAACTCCAACTGGTTCGCCGCCTACGCCTACTGGCAGTTCAACTACTACGGCCACGAGGACGTGCGCCTGCTCAACGGCGGCCGGGACTACTGGGTCGAGAACGACTATCCGACGACGACCGAGGAGCCCGACTTCTCCGAACAGGACTATACGGCTCGCGGTCCCTTCGAGGACATCCGCGCGTACCGCGAGGACGTCGAGAACGCCATCGACCGCGGCGTTCCCCTCGTCGACGTTCGTTCGCCCGAGGAGTTCTCCGGCGAGGTGCTCGCACCGCCGGGACTCAACGAGACGGCCCAGCGCGGCGGCCACATCCCGGGCGCGAAGAACATCTCGTGGGCCGCGACGGTCAACGACGACGGGACGTTCAAGACCGCCGACGAACTCCGTGACCTCTACGGCGCGGAGGGGATCGACGGCGACGAGTCGGTCGTCGCCTACTGCCGCATCGGCGAGCGCTCCTCCATCGCGTGGTTCGCGCTCCACGAACTGTTGGGCTACGAGGCGACCGTGAACTACGACGGCTCGTGGACCGAGTGGGGCAACCTCGTCGGCGCGCCCGTCGAGACCGGCGACGCGGAATAAGCCCTCCAATCGGGGCCGTCGCTTCCGTGGGCTACAAGCGCCTGCTCGCCCACCGTCGGCGTATGGACGCCGACAGCTTCCGCGACGACCTCCGTGCTGCCCACCAAACCGAACTCTCGCGGCTCGGTTCCTCGAAAGCCGTCTACGCACTCACCGGCGGCGAGATGGAAGGCGACGCAGTCCGAACCGGGACTGCCCGCGAACTCCACGCGCTCGCACCGGTGCTGAACGAGTGGGCCGAAGACGCGCAGGGCGAGCACGCGGACCTCTTCGACGCGGCTGCCGATTTTGCGGCAACATACGCCGATAACTTCGACAGCGAGGCGGCTTCTGGGGACGACACAGCCGCTACGGACGTCGTCGCCGATTCGCTCGCGCCAGTCGATCCGGCAGACCGCCAGGCCGCGATGACCGCGGCGTTCCTGGTCCTCGAGGAGATCGCGGGCCAACTGGTCGGCTTCTTCGTCGGCGACGCCGACCGCAAGAGCGCCGACGAGTTCCGCGAGTTCCGGGCCGAACTCGGCGACTATCGCGACGACGCGGCCGAGCTACTTGCCGACCACGCCGAGGACGAGGCCGACTGGGAAGCAGCCCGGGCGGCCGGCGCCGACGTGGTAGCGGGTGCCTACGACTGGTACGTCGACACGCTGGAGGCGATGGGCGTCGAACCCAAGAACGTCTGCTGACCTCTCTGATTCTCCATACGAAATAGAGGGGTCTGTGGGAGTGCGCTACACGCCGTCGACCGTCTCGCGGTAGGCGGTGATCGCTTCCTCGGCGGCGTCGATGTGGGCGGTCACGTCCTCGCCGGCGCCGTCGCGGAGTTCGTTCAGCGCGTTCAGGTGCCGAGCGAGGCGGCCGTGGTCGGGGCCGCTGTCGGCGGACGCCAGCGTGGCGAACTGGTCGGAGAGGTCGTAGAGGCGACGCTGGGCCTCATCGTCGGCCGCGGCGGCACTGGCCTGTCGTAACTCCTCGCTCGCGGTTCGGAGTCTGTCGTCGGGCATGGATGGTCCTGTGGCCGCCGGGCAGAAAGCCGTTACTGCGCTGGCGGCCACATCGTGAACTGTTCACACGACCGGGCTGCTCAAGTCCGTTGATACCCTGTTTCCGGTAATGAGCGACTCACAGAGCGGTCCGCTCTCGCCGGACCGACCGGAGGCCGAGCGCCCGTTCCGCGTCGACGCCCCCTTCGAGCCGGCGGGCGACCAGCCCGAGGCCATCGAGCAGTTGGCGTCGGGGTTCCGCGAGGGGATGGACACCCAGACGCTCCTGGGCGTGACCGGGTCAGGGAAGACCAACACCGTCTCCTGGACCGTCGAGGAGATCCAGCAGCCGACGCTGGTCATCGCGCACAACAAAACCCTCGCAGCACAGCTCTACGAGGAGTTCCGGGAGCTGTTCCCGGACAACGCCGTCGAGTACTTCGTCTCCTACTACGACTACTACCAGCCCGAGGCGTACGTCGAGCAGTCAGACACGTTCATCGAGAAGGACGCGTCGATCAACGACGAGATCGACCGCCTGCGCCACTCCGCGACCCGGTCGCTGCTCACGCGCGACGACGTGATCGTCGTCGCCTCCGTCTCGGCCATCTACGGCCTCGGTGACCCGCGCAACTACGTCGACATGTCCCTGGGGATCGAGCAGGGCGAGGAGATCGGCCGCGACGAACTGCTCGGCCAACTGGTCGACCTCAACTACGAGCGCAACGACGTGGACTTCACGCAGGGCACGTTCCGCGTCCGTGGCGACACGGTCGAAATCTTCCCGATGTACGGCCGCTACGCCGTGCGTGTGGAGTTCTGGGGCGACGAAGTCGACCGGATCCGGAAGGTGAACACCCTCGAAGGCGAGGTGGTCAGCGAGGAGCCAGCCGTCCTGCTCCACCCGGCGGAGCACTACTCGATCCCGGAGGGGCGACTCCAGAACGCGATGGCCGAAATCGAGGACCTGATGACGGAGCGCGTGCGTCACTTCGAGCGACAGGGCGACCTCGTCGCCGCCCAGCGCATCGAGGAGCGCACGACGTTCGACCTCGAGATGCTGCAGGAGACGGGCTACTGCTCGGGGATCGAGAACTACTCGGTCCACCTCTCGGACCGCGAGCAGGGCGAGGCGCCCTACACCCTGCTCGACTACTTCCCGGACGACTTCCTCACCGTCGTCGACGAGTCCCACCAGACGCTCCCGCAGATCAAGGGGCAGTTCGCGGGCGACAAGTCCCGCAAGGACTCGCTGGTCGAGAACGGCTTTCGCCTCCCGACGGCCTACGACAACCGCCCACTGACGTTCGAGGAGTTCCAGGAGAAGACCGACGAGACGCTGTACGTCTCGGCGACGCCGGGCGACTACGAGCGCGAGAACTCCGACCAGATCGTTGAACAGATCGTTCGGCCGACGCACCTCGTCGACCCCGCCATCGAGATTACGAGCGCCGAAGGGCAGGTCGAGGACCTGATGGGCCGCATCGACGAGCGTATCGAGCGCGACGAGCGAACGCTCGTCACCACCCTGACCAAGCGCATGGCCGAGGACCTCACGGAGTATCTGGAGGAGGCCGGCGTGAACGTCGCGTACATGCACGACGAGACCGACACGCTGGAGCGCCACGAGATCATCCGCTCGCTCCGCCTCGGCGAGATCGACGTGCTCGTCGGCATCAATCTCCTCCGTGAGGGGTTGGACATCCCCGAGGTCAGCCTCGTGGCCATCCTCGACGCCGACCAGGAGGGGTTCCTGCGCTCGACGACCACGCTGGTCCAGACGATGGGCCGTGCGGCCCGGAACGTCAACGGCGAGGTCGTGCTCTACGCCGACGAGCGCACCGACGCGATGCAGGACGCCATCGAGGAGACCCGGCGCCGCCGGGCGATCCAACAGCGATACAACCAGGAGCACGGCTTCGAACCCCGCACCATCGAGAAGGATATCGGGGAGACGAACCTCCCCGGCAGCAAGACCGATACGTCCGGAACGACCGGCGGCGAGGTGAGCGACGCCGACGACGCCGCCCGCCAGATCGAGCAGTTAGAGGACCGCATGGAGGCCGCGGCGGACAATCTGGAGTTCGAACTCGCGGCCGACATCCGCGACCGCATCCGCGAACTCAGACAGGAGTTCGACCTCGACAGTGGCGACGAGGAGGGCGTCGTCCCGGAACCGGATCCGGAGTTCTAAGCGCCACGAACTGCTGGGGTCAGCGAAAAGAGCTTCTACCCCGACTCGGTCTCGGTGCCGTCAGTGGTCGGTTGCGCACCGTCCGTCCCGTCGGCGTCGTCGTTCGTGCCGCCGGTCGTGTCGCTGTCGCCGGCCGAGTCGTTGTCGCCGGTGTTGCCGTCAGTACTGTTCCCGGCCTCGGCGCCGGTGGTGTCCGGCTGATCGGTGGTCGCATCGTCGCCGCCCCCGGGCGAGGACTCGTTCCCGGCCGTGTCCGTCGCGTTGCTGTCCTGTCCGGCGGTTTCGTTCCCGTCGGGCAGCTCGGACGTGTTGCCGGGGGCTCCGTTCTCGGAGTCGTTCTTGCCCGGCGCGTCCTCGCCGTTCCCGCGGTCGGTCTCGTTCTCGGGCGGGCCAGTGGTCACGTTCTGCTGGCCGTCTCCCTGGCCAGCATCGTTCCCGTTATCAGGCCTGCTTGACCGTTCTGTCTCGTTCTCCGTGTCGTCGGGGCGCTCATCGACCTCGTCCGCCGGGCCGCGCTCGCTGGCGTTGGACGGGCCGCGGAGCCCCTCATCGGCGTCCTCGCCGGCGATCGAGCGTGCTGCTTCGGCGACTTCGCCGCCGCTGGTGCGGTTGGCCTGCTGGGCCAGTGTGCGGACCTCGCTGACGTTCGCGCCGTTGCTTCGCAGCGACTCCTCGGGCAGCGACTCGGCGGCCTCGGCGGTCCGGTTCGCGCGCTTCTCGAGGGCCTGCAGTTCGGCACCGAGCGCGGCGAGGCGCGCCTGGTACTCGCCGCGGCTCATGGTGCCGTTCTCGTGGGCCTGCGTGATCCGTTCTTTCTCGGCCTCCAGCGCGTCGAGACGACCGGAGAGCTGTTGGGACTGATCAGCGACGACGCGGGCCTTCGAGGCGTTGGACTCGGCGGCCGAGAACTGTTGGTTCAGGGTCCGTTCGGCCACTTCGTTGTCGATTTCGGCCTCTTGGACGCCGACGACGCCGGCGAGCGACGCACCCGGCGCGGGCCCGTCGCTCTCGGTCTGGGTGTCTGCCAGCGCGGCGGCCGCTGGCACGCTGCCGGCGAGCACCACCAGCGCGACGACGACCGCGACGGCTCGGTTCATACTCGACACGTGGCGGTACATCCCTAAAAACCGTCCACTCGCTCCACCCGCCTTCACCGGGATTAACCCAGCTTAACGCCCCGAAGGCGGGCCGTTACTCCGGTTCGTCCGTCTCGGGGAACTTCAGGACGTTCTCCCGGCCCAGCCGGAACGATTCGACTTTCCCCTCGTCCCGGAGGCTGCCGACGACCTGGCTGGTGCGCGCGGCGCTCCAGTCCAGTTCCTCGGTGACGGTCTTTTGTTTCATCCGCCCGCCCTGCTGCTCTAGCAGCCCCAGCACGCGCTCCTCGGGGCTGAGAAGCTCTTCCGGGGTTTCTTTGCCCGCGTTCGGGCCGAGGGCGCCGGTGGCGTCCTCGCCAGCCGCGGTTTGCTCGGCCGATGCAGGCGCTCCCTCGCCGGCGGACTCCTCGGCCGTGGGGCTCGACGCCGATGGGCTCTCGGCTGCTGGCTGCTCGCTCTGGCCTGCTGCCGGGCTCCCGCCGCCGGATCCCGACTCGTCGGCCATCTCGCCCGGCGGCCGGCCAGTCCGGCGGCGGTAGTACCACACGGCGCCGGCCCCAGCGAACAGCAGCACGCCGACGACCGGTCCCCACGGCGGCAGCGAGTTGGCCGGCCGGACCACGAGTCGTGGCTGGCCCACGTCGAACTCCTGGGGGCCGTTCCACGTCGCCGAGCGGTCGCCCTCGCTGTCCGGCCGGGGGTCGACGACGTCGATGACGTACCCCTCGGGCCAACTCAGCGTGAGTCGGGTGTCGGCGTCGAGGAAGATGCCCGCGATAGCGTCGCCGGCCGCGATCCGGTCGTCCGAAACCTCGGCGAAGCCGACCCAGTCGAAGCTGTAGCGGACGACGCCGTACTCGCCGCTGAGCGGGCTGGTACTGGCCTTGACGGTGACGTTCTCGACGGCCATCTCCCGACCTGTCGCGTTCTCGGCGGCGGCGACGGTGTTGCGCATCCGGGAGGCGAACTGTGTCCGGTAGTCGCTGGTGTTCTGCTCGATGTCGCGCTGGAGGCTCTCGAACGCCTCGGTGGTGTTCTCGTCGTCGAGGGCCACCCGGTACTCGATGCTCCATCGCGCGTCGCCGTTCTCCTCAACGGCGGCTTCGAGCACCACGGTGTCGCTCTCCACGTCGCCGGTCTGCAGCGCGGGGAGCTCCGCGGCCGCGCCGACGCCCGAACTGCACAGCAGTAGCGTCAGCGCGATCCCGATCACGGTCCGTCGATCCATTCGCCCGAACCTCCGGCGTCGTGGAGTAAAGGCGTTGCCGTCCGGGCCGCTCCGGCCAGATCCCCCGAATGACTGCCCCATGCGATCGATTCGGCCGCAGACCTTTTGCGGGTGCCCCGTGGAGAAGCCCGTATGAATCGACGAGGCAACATCGGCGCCGAGGACCTGTTGAAGCTGATCCTGGTGCTCGTGGTGGTGTGGCTGGTCATCGAGCTACTGGGCGAGGTGCTCGAACTGTTCACCGGCCTGCTCGGCCTGCTCCCGGACCTGCTGGGCTTCCTGATCATCGTGCTGGTGATCCTCTGGCTGCTCGACCGCATCTGAGCCGCGCCGACGCGTTTTTGCCCCGTGACCGCCCAGTTCTCGCCGTGAACCGTCGTCTCGATAGCGCCGTCTCCCCCGTCCAGTCGTGAACCTTCGCATCCCGCCCGCGGTCGAACGGCTGGCCGACCGCCTCCACCCCGGCCTCACGCCCTTCGAGCAGGTGCGCGAGCGCCATACGCTGGTGGTCAAACGCATCGAGGCCGGCACGTGGAGCCAGGGTGGCGGCGGCGTGCGCGAGCGCCTCCGCCGCGTGCTCGACGAGACCGAACCGTTCCCGGTCCGGATCGACGGCATCGACTACTTCGCGGACCCGCCGGACGGCCGCGGGCCGGTGGTGTATCTCCGCGTGGAGAGCGAGGGGATCCAGCAGCTCCACCGCCGGCTCTGTCAGGAGTTCCCGGTCGTCGACGCGCTGGAGGGTGGGAACTACGTCCCGCACGTCACGCTCGCCCGCGGGGGGAGCGTCGCCGACGCCGAGCGCGTCGCCGCCACCGAGATCGAACCGGTGGAGTGGACCGCCAAACGGGCGCTGACGTGGGACCGGGAACACCGCGAGGCGGTCGACCGCTTCCGTCTACGCGGCTGAACCCGGAATTAGGCCCGCGGCCGGCAAAGGCGTTTCGGGCCTTTCGGCCGGCCTAATCCGCCGGATTTGGCCGTTTTTCTCGACGCGAACCACAAAACCCTATACGGTGGCAGGTGAACTGCGGCGTGATGCCAACCGTCGAATACCTCAACTACGAAGTGCTTGACGACCACGGCTGGTCGATGGACGACGACGACCTGTTCGAGCAGGCCGCCGACGCGGGCCTCGACGCCGAGGACTACGGCACGCTCGAAGTGAACCAGGGCGAGTACATCCTCGAGGCGGCGGAGGCCCAGGGTTACGACTGGCCGTTCTCCTGCCGCGCCGGCGCGTGTGCGAACTGCGCTGCCATCGTGAAGCAGGGCGAGATCGACATGGACATGCAGCAGATCCTCAGCGACGAGGAGGTCGAGGATAAGGACGTCCGCCTGACCTGCATCGGCTCGCCGGCCGCCGACGAGGTCAAGATCGTCTACAACGCCAAGCACCTCGACTACCTCCAGAACCGCGTCATCTGATCGGGCCGGCTGACACCGTTTTCCCCGTTCGTGCCGGCGCTCAGACCACGCTCCAGCGCAGCGACACCATCAGCCCGATCAGCAGTAGCTGCATCACGCCCTGCAGGCCGCCGAGTTTGGCGTTCCGCGCGCCGATCCGGGCGATAACCCCCGAGTCGGGGTCCGCCGAGGTCATCTCCTGATACATCCGGATCTCGCCGGGCAGCAGGAAGCCAAACCCCAGCACGGAGAGCAGCGTCACGATGCCCAGCGAGAGGGCGACCACCAGCGGGATGGACGCCAGATCGCCGACCGCCGTCGCCACCCACGCGAGCGACCCGACGGCGGCGACGCCGAACAGTGCCTGCCAGCGCCGGTCGCCGAAGACGTTCAGTCGCCAGCCAGCCAGCAGCAGCGCCGGGATCAGGTTCGCGGCGGTGAACAGCGCCAGCCACGGCTCGCTGTTCGGGAAGTAGCCCAGTCGCTGGGCGAGCGTGATGCCGCCGGCGATGGTGAGCAGCGCCATCGCGGGCAGGAAAAAGGTCGTCTTCGGCGTCAGCCGCGTGAACACCGCGGCGCTCTCCTCCTTGTCCAGCCCGCCGATCACGGGGCCCAGAACCGTGCCGATGAACAGGTCGGTCCCGGTCCAGAGCAGCCCCGCCATCACGTGGACGTACGTGTGAACCTCCACGGAGGCCTCCCCGGAGAGCACGTAGCCCAGCGCGAGCAGCGAGACACCGACGACGCCGCCCGCGAACGCCGGGTTGGCTCGCTTCCCGAGACCGCGGATCGTACCACTGACCGAACGTGTTGACATAGTCGTCAGTCTGGTCCGTTCGGGATAAGGCTACCCCCCGCGGCCGAAATGCCCTTTACCGTGATAGCCCCACGTAGAGGCAGCATGGGGACTTGGACGCGCTTCCTCGCCCGCGTCGGGGAAGGCCGCGTAATCAGTGCTATCGGGGGGATGTACGTGGTACTCGTGAGCGGGTGGGCGGTGGACCACTTCAGCCGGGGGGTGCCGGTGGTCAGCCTGCTGCTCGTGAGCGCCATGATCGCGGTCCCCGGCACGCTGCTCGTCTCCGGCGGCTCTCGCCTTTCTGACACGGATCTCGATCCAGACCTCTACGCCGGCGTCGTCGGCTGGTGTCTGCTCGGCTTCGCGACGACGGGAGCGCTGCTCGTGCTCTATCACCTCCAGCCGGCAAGCGACCTGATGATGCCCATCGTCTCCTCGCCGCTGTTGACCGCTTTCGGCGCCGTTTCGGGGCTTGCGGTCGGCATCTACGACGGCCAGGCGAAGATGCGCTCGCGCGAACTCGACCGCCGGAGCACGGAGCTCCGGGACGCACAGGACGAGTTGGCCGACGGGGTCGACCGACTGGAGCACTCGAACGAGCGGCTGGAGCGCCACACCGAGTACACTGAACACGTGCTCGACGGCGTCGACGACATCTTCTACGTGGTCGGCGCCGACGGCGACGTGCGGCGCTGGAACGACAGCCTCCGGAAGGTAACTGGCTACGCCGACGAGCAGATCGAATCGATGACGGCCGCGGAGTTTTTCGCGGCCGACGAGGCCGACCGGATCGCCGACGGCATCGAGGCGGGGTTCGAGACCGGCAGCATCCAGATCCAGATCGACCTCCGGAGCGCCGACGGCGAGACGATCCCTTACGAGTTCGCGGCCTCGATCCTCGAGCACCCCGGCGGTGAGACGGTGCTGGCGGGGATCGGACGCGACGTCTCCGACCGGATCGAGCGCGAGCGCGAACTCGAGCGCCGCGCGCGCCAGCAGCAGGTCGTCGCGGATCTGGGCCAGTCGGCGCTCGAAACTGAGGATATCGACGCGCTCATGGCCGAGGCCGTCCGGGCGGTGGCGGACGCGCTCGGCGTGACCAACGCCGAAGTGCTCGATCTCGACGCCGGCGCCGACGAACTCCTGCTCCGGCAGGGGGTGGGCTGGGACGACGGCATCGTCGGCACGGGCACTGTTTCCGCGGTCGATGCCGACTCCCAGGCGGCCTACACGCTGGAGAACGACTGCCCGATCGTCGTCGAGGAGTTAGCGACCGACGACCGCTTCGACGGCCCGGAACTGCTGACCGATCACGGGCTCACGAGCGGCATCAGCACCGTGATCGGCCCGTTCGACGAGCCATGGGGGATCCTCGGCGCCCACGATACCGAGCGCCGGACGTTCACCGAGGAGGACGTTAGCTTCGTCCAGAGCGTCACCAACATCCTCGCTGAGGTCATCGAGCGCCGCCGCTACCAGCGCGAACTCGAGGGACTGGTGGCGGATCTGGAGGCCTCGAACGAGCGCCTCGAACAGTTCGCCTACGCGGCCTCCCACGACCTGCAGGAGCCCCTCCGGATGGTCTCCTCGTACCTCCAGTTGATCGAGGCCCGCTACGCCGAGGAGTTCGACGAGGACGGGCGGGAGTTCCTCTCGTTCGCCGTCGACGGCGCCGACCGGATGCGCGAGATGATCGAGCGCCTCCTGAGCTACTCCCGGGTCGAAACCCAGGGGAGCCCGATGAAGCCCGTCTCGCTCCGGGACGTGCTCGCGGACGTGCGCGCGGACCTCCAGGTCGCGATCCGGGAACACGACGCCGAGATCGTGGCCGAGGAGCTCCCGACCGTCAACGGCGACCCGAACCAGCTCCACCAGCTGTTCCAGAACCTGCTGGACAACGCCATCGAGTACGGCGGCGAGGACCCGCCGACGGTCCGGATCGACGCCGAGCGCGTGGACGACCGCTGGCGCATCCGGGTGAGCGACGACGGCATCGGCATCGACCCGGCCGAGCAGGACCGCGTGTTCGAGGTGTTCGAGCGGGGCTACGGCCACCGCGAGACCGATGGTGCCGGCATCGGTCTGGCGCTCTGCCAGCGCATCGTGGAGCGCCACGGCGGCCAGATCCACGTCGACTCCGAATCCGGCGAGTGGACGACGTTCAGCTTCTCGCTCCCGGCGGTCGCCGAGGCGACCGAACCGTCGATCCGGGGTGGGTACGATGAGTGACCCCGAGGAGGCCGACGTCCTGCTCGTCGAGGACAACCCTGGCGACGTGCGTCTGACCCAGGAGGCGTTCCGTCAGGGCGACGCCGACAGCACGCTCCACGTCGTCGACGACGGCGTCGAGGCGCTCGACTTCTGCTACCGGCGCGAGGCGCACGCCGACGCCCCGCGGCCCGACATCGTCCTGCTCGACCTGAACCTCCCCCGGAAGGACGGCCGCGAGGTGCTGGCGGCGCTGAAGCAGGACCCCGATCTGTGCCGGATCCCCGTGATCGTGCTCACCAGTTCGGCGGCCCGAACCGACGTGGCCGAGTCCTACGACCACAGCGCGAACGCCTATCTCACCAAACCAGTCGATCCGGAAGAGTTCATCAGCACCATCGACGCGTTCACCGAGTTCTGGCTCTCGACGGCACGACTGCCGAACCGGGCGGAGTGATCGGTTCCCAAAACGCTTTGGCTGTCGCCGCAGGCTTCGGTGTATGTTCGGCACGGTCGCCTCGCTCGGCGACGGCCTGCGCCTGCTCGCGGTCCCCCTGCTTGGCTGGGCGGCGCTCCGGGACGTGCGCACGCGCCGGGTTCCCAACTGGATCTGGTACGCCATCGGCGGCCTCGGCCTCGCGCTGCTGGCCGCGGATCTGTACGCGCTGGCGCCGTTCACGAGCGCGTTCGCCCGCCTCCAGCTGTTCCGCGTCCTCGTGAGTGTCGGCTTCGTCATCCCGCTTGCGTACGTGTTCTGGCGGCTGGGCGGCTTCGGCGGCGCCGACGCCAAGGCGCTGATGGCGCTGGCTGTGCTGTTCCCGACCTACCCCGCCTACTACCCGCCGGTCAGCGTGTTCGGCACCGCCCTACCGCCGGTGCTTCCGGCCGAACCCACCCTCGTCGGCGTGTTCTCGCTGACGGTGCTGACAAACACCGTGCTCGTCGGCGCGCTGTTCCCGGTGGCGCTGGCGGCCCGGAACGCGCTGGCGGGCCGGCTCTCGCCCGTGATGTTCCTCGCCCGCGTCGTCCCCGTGGAGGAACTCACGGATCACCACGGGCGGCTGTTCGAGGACCGATCGGGGATCACCCGCTCGGGACTGGACGTCGACGCGCTCCGGATGTATCTCCGCTGGCGCGGCGTCTCGCTTGCGGACCTGCGCGCGAACCCCGAGCGCTACCGCGACCCGGCGAGCGTCGCGAAGACGTTCGACCCGACCGACGGCGCCGTCGACGCCGAGGGCGTGGAACACGGACCGGTAGATGGGGAATCCTCCGATTTCGAACCGAACGACGACTACGACGACCCCTGGGCCGCCGCGCGCTTCCTCGAGGAACTCGAGGGGCCGTCGTACGGCACCGACGCCGAGACGCTGCACGAGGGGCTGGACACCGTCGTTTCCGAGGACGAGGTCTGGCTCTCCCCGGGGATGCCCTTTATCGTCCCCATGTTCGTCGGCCTCGTGATCGCGTTGACCTACGGCGACCTGCTGTACAGCGTGCTGACGGCGCTCGGGACGGCCTAACTGCGCCGCTCGACCACCAGCAGCGTGGCGAGTCCGAGGATGATCAGCGTGTACGCGCCCGCGGCCAACAGCGCGGCCGACTCGGTGGCGTACTCGCCAGTGCGGAAGATGATCGCCTTCCGGACCATCGCGATGACGCCCGTATAGATCACGAGGCGGACGATCCGCCGGGTGTCGGACTCGTGGGTGTACGCGAGCACGGTCTGGTACACTTCCACGATGATGAGCAGCAGCAGGGCGGTGTCGATGAAGCCGACCACGACCAGCGGGTCGGTGATGGCGCCGGCGACTGCGCTCTGGACGATCTGTAGCGCGAGGTCGAACACGCCGACCGCGAACAGCACCCCCAGCACCACCGCCGCGATCACCTCCGTATAGCGGATGAGCGTCTCGCTGAACGCGAGCAGGCGGTCGTCGAGGCTGTCGCCGAGTTCGGGCCGACTCCCGACCGGGTCCCGGTTGTCGTCCGTCATACCCCACCCGTTCGGCCCCACCGTGATGACTCTATGGTCGGAGCCGCCCGCGCACTCTTTACGCGGGAGGGCCAACCCTCCCCTATGTCCGACCTCCAGACGGTCGACGTGGACTTCGGCGACGACGGCCTCGTCCCCGCGGTGGCACAGGACGCCGACACCGGCGAGGTGCTGATGCTCGCCTACGTCTCGCCCGAGGCGCTCCAGCGCACCGTTGACTCCGGCCGCGCGCACTACTACTCCCGCTCCCGTGACGAACTCTGGGAGAAAGGCGCTTCCAGCGGCCACACCCAGTCGGTCGTCGACGTTCGGGTCGACTGCGACGCCGACACCCTGCTGTACGTCGTCGAGCAGGCTGGCGGCGCCTGCCACACCGGCCACCACTCCTGCTTCCACCGCTCGGTCGAGTCGGCCGAGGGCGGCGAGACCGTCCAAGTGGCCAACACCGGCGAGAAACTGTTCGACCCCGACGCAGTCTACGAATGACGATTGCCGATGAGCCGCTCCCCACGACGCCAAGCACCGACGACCTGCTCGCGGAACTCCGCGAGGCCCGGGCCCAGCGCGACGAGATCGCCGCGGAGATCGAGCGCGACGGCGAGCAGTCGGTGCAGGCCGTCGCCGACGCGGTCGGCGAGGCGACCCGGCTGTTCCATCGCTACGAGGACTCCGCGACCGGAACCGGGGATTTCGAGGCGTATCTGGAGTTCCAGAGCCAGTTCGCCGAACTGGTCGAGAGCCTCCCCGAGGACCTCCCCGAACGCGAGGGGTTCGAGACGGCCAACGAGGCGGTCGATCAGCGCACCATCTCCGAGAGCGACTTCGAGCGCGCCCGCGAGGCTATCGCGCCGGCCGGGGAGATCGCGGACCTGCTCGACCGCCGCGAGGCCGCCCGCGAGCGCGTCGACGACGCCGAACGGGCGGTCACCACTCGCCTCTCCGCCATCGACCGACGGCTCGACGAACTCGCGGACCTCCGGCGGCTGGGTGACGCCGACCTCTCGGCGCCGACCGAGGATCTCACCGACCCCATCGAGCGCTACGACGACGCGGTCCGCGAGGCGTTCGACGACTACGCCGAGTCGACGCCGGTCCGTGATCTACTCGATCTGATCGAGACCACGCGGCTCTACCCGCTGGTCGAGTTTGAGCGACCGCCGGATGACCTGCTGGAGTACGTCCGGACCCAGGCCGTCGGCGAGGAGCCGTTGCCGACGCTGCTCTCCTACGCGCAGTACTCCGGGTCGAAGCTCTCACACTACGTCGAGGACCCGACAGCGTTCGAGACGACGGTGCCGGTCCACCGCACCTACCTCGACCGCATCGACGCCGAGCCGTTGACCGTCGGGTCGCCGCCGCCGGCCGACCGGCTGGAGCATCTCGCGGCGGAGTTGGTGGCCGTCGTCGGCCGCTTCGCCGACGAGGAGACGGTCGCGCTGGCCCGGGATCTCGAGTCGCTGGCTCGCCGTGAGGGGTACGACCGGATCCGCGACGCCGTCGTCGCCGAGGAAGAACTCACGCCCGAACAGCGCGAGGCGCTCAAGAACGGCGAGTACGCGGCCGAGGAAGAACGGCTCCGCGAGGACCGCGCCCGGTTGGAGCAGGCACTCGAAGATTAAGCACGTGTCACGCCGAAAAGGGCGGATGCGATCAGAACCCACCGGGGGCGAATCGACGGACGGCAGTAGCGAAAATCGCGTCGGCGCCGGTCAGTCGTCCCCGATTGCGGCGCGGAGTTCGCCCTCCACGGCGTCCGCGAGGTCGGCCGCGCGGGCGGCGTCGCGGGCCTCGGCGTAGATCCGGACCTTGGGTTCGGTGCCGCTAGGGCGGACCAGCACCCACGCGTCGCCGTAGTCGAGTCGGTAACCGTCGACGGTGCTGGCCTCCACGTCGGCATCCTCGGCGTACTGCTCGGCGGCGCCCAGCATCGCGCTGAGTTCGGACTCCGCGTCGTAGCTGAGGTTCCGCCGGACGTTCTCGTAGGCGGTGTAGGGTTCGACGACCGCGCTGGCGGTCGCACCCGTGGTCGCCAGCAGTTCGAGGAACTTCGCGCCGATGAACGCGCCGTCCCGCACCAGCCGGAAGTCCGGGAAGAAGATCCCCCCGTTGCCCTCGCCGGCGATGGGGACTCGGTGGTCCGCGGCCTGTAGTTCCTGAATCCGGGTGATGATGTTCGTCGCGCCGATGGGGGTGAGTTCGAGATCCGCGCCCACGTCGTCACAGACATCGACGAGGCGTTGGGAGACGTTGACTGCGGCGACGGTGGCGTCGCCCGGTTCCAGGGCTTTGGCGGCCAGCGCGGCCAGCGAGGCGTCGCCCTCGATGTACTCGCCGTGTTCGTCGAAGAAGATGGCGCGGTCGGCGTCGCCGTCGTGGGCGATACCCACGTCGGCGTCGGTCGCCCGGACCAGCCGACCCAGATCGTCGAGGTTCTCCGGGACCGGCTCGGGATCCCGACCCGGGAAGTGGCCGTCGGCGTTGCCGTTGACGGTCACCACGTCACAGCCGATCCGGCGGAAGAACTCGGGGCTGGTGAGCGCGCCGGCGCCGTGGCCGGGGTCAAGCGCGACGGTGAGGTCGGCGTCGGCGACGGCCTCGCGGTCGACGCCGGCGACCAGTTCGTCGACGTAGTCGTCGCGGGCGCCGTCGATCCGGGTGGACTCGCCCACCTCGGCCCAGCCGGCTTCGTCGAACGTCTCGCCGAGCAGGCAGTCCTCGACGCGTTCGAGTTCGGCGACCGGGAGTTCGACGCCGTCGGCGCCGACGAGTTTGATGCCGTTGTACTCCGGGGGGTTGTGGGAGGCCGTGACGACGACGGCCGGGATCTCCTCGACCTCGGCGTAGCGGACGGCCGCGGGCGTGGGGAGCACGCCCAGTCGGTCGGCGTCGACGCCGACGGCGGTGAGGCCGGCGTCGGCCGCGTTGGCGAACTGTTCGCCGGTGGTTCGGGTGTCCCGGGCGATGGCGGCGCGGTCGGTGTCCCAGACCGTCCCCGCGGCTTTCGCGACCCGGAGCACGAACTCGGCGGTGAGCTGTTCCCCGGCGACCCCGCGGGTGCCGCTGGAGCCGAAGACCTTCATTCAGGTGGGGATTGTGTGCTGGGGGTCAAAGCCGTTCCGAAGGCCGCAGGAGTGTGGTTTCTCGGTTGGCGTCGATGACCGCTGTTCAGGAACGTTCGACTCTCAACGGGCTAGGTCTCACCCGGACAGTTCTGCGCCGCCACTCACGACGCTGAACCGACCGCCGCAGTCACCGCATCGGTACTGGTCCGCCTGCTTGACCAACTTCGACTTCCTGTACCGAGCGATCTCCCGACCGCAGTCGTCACAGCGGACCCAGTATTTCGGCTCGGTAAACCGCTCGCAGTGGACGCTGGTGTCCAGCGTTTCGGCGAACCGCTTGAACGTCTCCCCGTGGCCGGATCCCTCTCCGGTGGTCACGAGATGGGCGTGGATGAGTTCGTGTCGGACCGTGCTGGCGACTGCGAGCCACCCGCTGTTGTCGAAGTGGCGTCGGGCGATTTGGATCCTCTCAGGCTGCCCATCCGCGTGGTATAGTGCGCCTGCCCGTCGTTTCGCGCGGTGGCTGATATCCCACTCTACGGAACTGACCGCGACCGCGAGGTCGTGGGCGTCGACGACCTCCCGGGCGTAGATTTTCACGACCGAGAGGAGTTCCCGGTCGGTGCAGTCGCTGGACAGCGAGTAGCGCTCTTCAGTGCCCAGGTGCTGCACCGGTCCACTCATTGCGTCGCTACCCTCTGGGAGGAGGGAGCATCTATAGTTACTGGAGCCGGCGGTAGCCCCTTGGCGAGCGTCGCAGCGCCGGTCCGAAAACCCACTCCCGAGAGCTAGTCGTCCGCCGAAGCGACCCCGGCCGACCCGCTGCCGCCGGCCTGCATCCCCCAGAGCTTCGCGTAGTCGCCGTCCTGGCGGAGTAGCTCGTCGTGGCTCCCGGTCTCGGCGACCTGCCCTTCCTCCATCACCACGATTCGGTCGGCGTCCTTGATGGTCGAGAGCCGGTGGGCGATGACGAACGCCGTCCGGTCCTCGGTCAGGCGATCCAGACTCTGCTGGATCTGTTCCTCGGTCTCGGTGTCGACGTCGGAGGTCGCCTCGTCCAGAATCACGATCTCCGGGTCGTTCAGCAGCGCGCGGGCGATGGCCAGCCGCTGGCGCTGCCCGCCCGAGAGCTTCACCCCGCGCTCGCCGATCTGGGTCTCGTAGCCCTCCGGCAGGTCGGTGATGAACTGGTGGGCCTCCGCGGCCTTCGCGGCGTCGACGACGGCGTCGCTCACGCCCTCATCTTCGCCCGAGAGCACCGAGAGGTCGCCGTAGGCGATGTTCTCCTCCGCGGTCCCGGAGAACATGTAGGGGTTCTGCTCGACGATGCCCACGTGCTCGCGCAGGCTCGCGAGGTCCCACTCGCGCACGTCGATGTCGTCGACGCGCACCGCGCCGGAGTCCACATCGTAGAACCGCGGCAGGAGTTTCAGTAGGGTCGATTTCCCCGCGCCGGTCGTGCCGGCGAGGCCGACCGTCTGGCCCGCCTCGACGTCGAGGTCGACGCCGTCGAGAATCGCCTCGCTGCCGTCGTAGCTGAACGTCACGTCGTCGAACTCGACGTGGCCCTCGACGTCATCAGACTGCGTCTGATTGGCAGACGAGCGTGGCTCGTCGACGTCCTCGGGGACGTAGGCGTCCGCCGGCGTGGTGACTTCTGGCTCGTGACCGAGGATTCCGAACACGCGCTCGGAGGAGGATTTCGCGAGCTGATACTTGTTCGCGGTCTTCCCGACCCGGCGCATCGGCGCGTAGAGCCGTCGCAGCAGCATAAAGAAGACGGCGACCGACCCGACCTTGAGCGCGGCGTCGGAGCCGATGACGATGTCGCTCCCGACGACCCAGAGCATCGCGACGAACACCAGCCCCGTGATCACCCGGAGCGAGGAGAAGAACGCTCGACGGATCTTGATCGCGCCGACCTTCTCGTCGTGGTACGTCTCGCTCTGGTCGGAGACCCGGTCGAGTTCGAAGTCATATCGATTGAACGTCTTGATCACTCGCGCGCCGCCGAGGTTGTTCTCCAGCCGTGAGTTCAGCCGCGACACCGTCTCGCGGATGCCCCGGTACTTGGGTTCGATCCACGTCAGGAACTTCCCCGAGGCGAGGCCGATGATCGGAACCGGCGCCAGCGCGATCACCGCAACTTTCGGCGAGAGGTAGAACATGATCGCCGCGATGCCGCCGACGGTGGCAACGACGCGGATTGCCTGCCGGATCTCAGTGTTGAGGAACTGCTCCAGTCGATTCACGTCCTGATTCAGCACGGACATCATCGCGCCCGTCTGGTGTGTCGCGAAGAAGCCCAGCGAGAGCCGCTGAATGTGGTCGTACGTGTCGTTCCGGAGGTCGCGCTGGACCTTCTGGGCGGTGGACATGAACAGGTACCGCGAGGCGAACCGGGCCACCGACCGGACGACGTAGGCCGCGCCGGCGATGATTACCAACTGCTGGAGGAACTCGATTCGTGCGGCCTCGCCGGTGATCCGGCCTGCCGGAATCAGGCCGGCGTCGACGAGGAGGCTTCCTTCCCCGGTTCCCTGATTGATGACGCGGTTGATGGCGACCCCGACCAACAGCGGTGGGATGAGTCTGGACAACCGAACCGCGAACGCGGCGACGGTGCCCACGCTCAGGCGCCGCCAGTAGGGGATGCAGTAGCGCAGGAGCCCCTTCATCGAGTGGCCGTCGACCGACTGACGGATCTCGGAGAAGCTCCCATGTTCGTCGCTCATTACGGTTCGAAACACGCCCCAGCCGGAAAGATGTGGGGCTGCCGGAAGGGGGAGCCGGTTCGAACGTCGGCGTTACCCGGGTAGCGTCACCGATCCCGGTCGACGTCGAACCCGCGTTCTTCGAACGCCGCGACGGCCCGCTCGAACGCCTCGTCGCCGTCGACGGCGAACCGTGAGGGGAGTAGCAGCCGTCGTTTTCGGGTTTTGCCGTCGGCCTGAAACCGGAGCACCAGTCGCGGCCGAGTGAAGCCTTTCGACCCGCGTGTCGCGGTCACCGACTCGATCCGGTCGAGATCGAGGGAATCGACCGAGCGATAGCCTCGCGCGCGGCCGATCAGCGCCCCGACGACAACCACGCCGACCACGAGGCCTGGCAGGCGCCACCGGGCGTGGCCGAGTTCCCACGCGAGAACGCCCAGCCCGTAGAGTATCGCGAAAAAGTAGGCGCCCACGATCCCGCGTTGACCGAGACTGCCGCCGTGCCAGTAGTCCCGGATTAGCGCGCGGACGTAGCCGGCGATGGACTCCTGGAACCGGACGGTGCCGTCGACGAACGATGCTTGGCCGCGCTTCGTCCGGATCTCCGTTGGCGGCGTCACTCGTTTTTGGACGCGAGGTCGGTCTCCGAGAGCGGCACCGTCGACAGGCCGCCGGCGTTGCCGTTCTTGTAGGCGTAGATGACCACGCCCGCCTCGCGGTCGATAGCGCGCTTGAGCATGCCGTTCGGGTCGCCGCGGCTCAGCGACGCGGCGTCGAGATCGGAGAGCGGAGCCGGGTCGGATTGATCGGTGCCGCCCCCAGAGGATCGTCGTTCCCCGTCAACGCCCCAGCTATCGCTCTCGGTCTCAGTGTCGTCGGCGGACTGCTCGTCATCGTCGTCGGAGAGGGCCATGGCGGCTGTGTGGCCCGCGGCGTAGAAAATCTACCGCCGACTACCGGTTCAGCGTGTGGATCGCCTGATCGTCGGCGTTCTCGGCGGCCTCCATCACCGCCTCCGCGAGCGTGGGGTGGGTGTGGACCGTCGACGCCACGTCCTCTAAGGTCGCGCCCATCTCGATGGCGAGTGCGAGTTCGGCGATGAGTTCGCTGGCCTCGGGGCCGACGATCTGGGCACCGAGGATGAAGCCGGCGTCTTCCTCGGCGACGATGCGGACGAACCCTTCGTCCTCGCCTGTCGAGAGCGAGCGCCCGGAGGCACGGAACGGGAACTCGCCGATTTTGGGCGTGAAGCCGGCCTCCTCGGCCTCTTCCTCGGTCATCCCCACGGTGGCGATTTCCGGGTCGGTGAAGACGGCCGCCGGGATGGCCTGCTGGTCGAGCGCTGCTGGCTCGCCGGCGATCACTTCGGCGGCGACGATACCCTCCTTGCTGGCCTTGTGGGCCAGCATCGGCTCGCCGGCCACGTCGCCGACAGCGAAGACGTTCTCGACGTTGGTGCGGGCCTGATCGTCGGTGGGGATGAACCCCTGCTCGTCGACTTCGACGCCCGCGGCTTCGGGGTCGAGGCTGTCGGAAACCGGCTGGCGGCCGACCGCGACGAGCACCTTGTCGGCGTCGTAGGTCGACTCCTCGCCGTCCTCGTTTTCGGTGGTGACCACCACGCCGTCGCCTGTCTCCTCCCATTCGTTGGCGGCCTCACCGAAGTTGAAGTCGATGCCGAGGTCGTCGGCGCGCTGCTTGACGACGCGGCTCACGTCGTCCTCGTAGCCCGGGAGGATCCCGTCGAGCATCTCCACGACGGTCACGTCGACGCCCATCTTCGCGAACACCGTCGAGAGTTCCATCCCGATGTAGCCCGCGCCGACCACGAGCAGTTTCTCGGGTGGCTCCTCGACTTCCAGCGCGTCCCGCGAGGACCAGATCGGGTCGTGCTCGAACTCGAAGCCGGGCACCTGAATCGGCCGGGAGCCCGTGGCGACGATGGCGTGTTCGAAGTCGATGGTCTCCGAACCCTGCCCCTCGCCGCCGTGGGCGATGCGGGCCGTCGAGTCGTCGACGAACGTCGCCTCGCCCTCGATCAGATTGACGCCGTTTGCCTTACAGAGCTTCTCGACGCCGCTCGTGAGTTGGTCGACGACGCCCTCCTTCCACTCCTGCATCTCGTCGGTATGGATGACGGGGTCGGCGTGGACGCCCATCTCCGTCGCGTTGCGGGCGTCGTGGGCCACGTCCGTCGCGCTGATCAGCGCCTTCGAGGGGATGCAGCCGTAGTTCAGGCAGGTCCCGCCGTACGCGTCGCGGTCGACCAGCGTCGTGTCCAGTCCGTTCTGTGCGGCGCGGATGGCGGCGACGTAGCCGCCCGGCCCCGCGCCGACCACCAGTACCTCCGTTCCCGTCGTAACGTCTCCTACGACCATTGTTAGAGTAGTAGTTTGGTCGGCTCAGCCAGGTATTCTTTCACGGTGTTCGTGAACTTCGCGGCCTCCGCGCCGTCGATCACGCGGTGGTCGATGGCCAGCGAGAGCGGCAGCGTGTGGGCTGGCACGACCTCGCTGTCCTCGACGACCGGGCGCTGTTCGATGGCGCCCAGCCCGATGATCGCGGTCTCGGGGTGGTTGATGATCGGCGTGGCGTACTCGCCGCCGAACGCCCCGAAGTTGGTGACGGTGAACGTGCCGCCCTGCATCTCTTCGGGCGAGATGGAGCGCTCGCGCGCACGGGTGGCCAGATCGTTGATCTCGTCGGCCAGTTCGAGCAGCCCCTTCTCGTCGACGTTCTTCACCACCGGCACCATCAGCCCCGCGTCCGTCGCGACGGCGATGCCGATGTTGTAGTAGTTCTTCAGCCGAATGACGCCCTCCTCCTCGTCCAGTTCGGAGTTGAGGATGGGGTACTCCTTCAGCCCCGCCACGACGGCCTTGAGGACGAACGCCATGTAGGTCAGGCGCGTGCCCTTCTCCTCGGCGGTCTCCTTGAGGTCTGCGCGGGTCTCGACCAGTTCGTCGATGACCGCGGTATCGTGGTGGGTGACGTGGGGCGCGGTGTACTTCGACGCCGCCATCTGCTCGCCGATGGTCCGGCGCACGCCGCGGTAGGGGACCGTCTCCTCGCGGGCCCCCTCGCCGGTCGCCGACGCGGACGCGGTCGCCGCCTCGGCTGCCTCGCCGCCGGACTGGGCGAACGCGCGCACGTCCTCCCGCTCGACGAACGGCTGCCCGTCGCGGGTCTTCTCGGTCGGCACGGCGTCGATGTCGACGCCGAGTTCCTCCGCGAGCGCGCGCGTCGCGGGCACCGCGAGGGTTTTCTCGCGTGCCGCCTCGCCGCTCGTTGCGGTCGTCGACGCCGCGGCGCCGGCGCTCGCCCCTGCGGACTCGTCCTCAGCGGCCGGGTTCACGGGGGTCTCGGCGGCGGTCTCGTCGTGCTCCTCGGCTTTCTCGTGGTGGGCGCGCACGTCGGCCTCGCTGACCCGGCCGCCGGGACCGCTCCCCTCCACGTCGCTGATGTCGACGCCGAGTTCGCGGGCCAGCCGTCGGGCGGCCGGCGGCGCGAACACGCGACCATCGGGGGTCTCGGCGCTCGCGGCCTCCTCGGTGTCGGTCTTGGCCTCCTCCGTACTCTCGCCGGGTTTGTTCTCGGTGTCGGGTGCCTCAGCCTCGGCGTCGCCGGCCTCGGGTTCCTCGACGTTGAACGAGATGATGACGTCGCCGACGGGGACCATCTCGCCCTCCTCGGCGAATAGCTCCTTCACAGTGCCGTCGTAGCTCGATGGCACCTCGACGAGCGCCTTGTCCGTCTCCACTTCGGCGACGATGTCGCCCTCGCTGACGGTGTCGCCGGGCGACACCTGCCACGAGACCAGTTCCCCTTCGGCGATACCTTCACCGACGTCCGGGAGTTCGAACTCTTTGACAGTCATCTCAGAACTCCACCGTCTCTCGGATGCCGTCTTCGACTCTGGCAGCGTTGGGCAGGTAGTAGTCCTCCATCGCGTACAGCGGCACGGGCACGTCGAAGCCCGTGACGCGCTTGACCGGCGCCTCCTGGTAGTAGAGGGCCTCCTCCTGGATCAACGCGGTGATCTCGCCGGCGAGGCCGCCCGATTTGGGCGCCTCGTGGACGACGACCGCACGGCCGGTCTTCTTGAACGACTCGACGATGGCTTCTCGATCCATCGGCGAGACGCTCCGGAGGTCGACGACTTCGGCGTCGATGCCCTCCTCGGCGAGGTTCTCGGCCGCTTCGAGGGTGGGCCGAGTCATCGCGCCGTAGGTGAACACCGACACGTCGGAGCCCTCGCGGCGGGTCGCGGCCTCGCCGATTGGCACCTCGTAGTCCTCTTCGGGCACCTCGCCGCGGAACGCCCGGTAGATGAGTTTGGGTTCGAGGAAGACCACCGGATCCGGGTCGCGGATCGCGGAGATCAGCAGGCCCTTCGTGTCGTACGGCGTCGACGGCACGACGACTTTGAGGCCGGCTTCGTGGGCGTAGAACGCCTCCTTCGAGTCCGAGTGGTGTTCGGGCGCGCGGATGCCGCCGCCGTAGGGGGCCCGCAGCACCATCGGGAGGTTGAACCGCGACCGACTCCGGGTCCGGTAGCGCGCCATGTGGGAGACGATCTGGTCGAACCCGGGGTACATGAACCCGGAGAACTGGATCTCCGACACCGGCTTCATCCCGCCGGTCGCGAGGCCGACGGCGCTGCCGACGATGCCCGACTCCGCCAGCGGCGTGTCGACCACGCGCTGGTCGCCGAACTCGTCTTGCAGACCCTGCGTGGCCCGGAACACGCCGCCGTTGGCGCCGATGTCCTGGCCCAGCGCCACGACATCGTCGTCGAGTGCCATCTCGGTCGCGAGACCGTCCCGGACCGCCTGTACGATTGTGAGGTTCTGTGTCTCGCTCATTCTTCCAAGAACGCGTCCTTCCCGTGTCGCTCGACGCTCTCGACGAACGCGTCGCGCTGTGCCTGTAGCTCCGGGGGTAGCTCCGCGTAGACGTGTTCGAACATCTCCGTGGGCTCCGGCCGGGGCTCGCTCTCGGCGGCGTCGATGGCCTCGTCGACCTGCTGCTCGACGCTCGCCTCGATCTCGGCGACCGTGTCGTCGTCGAGGATCCCCTCGTCGCGAAGGTACGTCTCGAGTCGCGGGATGGGGTCCTTGGCCTTCCAGCGCTCGACTTCCTCGTCCTCGCGGTACACCGTCGGGTCGTCCGCGGTGGTGTGGGCGCCAAAGCGATACTGGACCGCCTCGATCATCGTCGGCCGGGGCTGGTCCTCGTCGGGGTTCCGGGCCTTCTCGAGGGCCTCCTGTGTGACCTTGTACACTGCCAGCGGGTCCATCCCGTCGACCTGCACGCCCTCGAAGCCGTACGCCTGAGCCTTCTGGGCCAGCGTCTCGGAGGCGGTCTGGCGCTCGCGGGGCACGGAGATGGCCCACTGGTTGTTGTTACAGAAAAACACCATCGGCACGTCGTAGACGCCGGCGAAGTTCAGCCCCTCGTGGAAGTCACCCTCGCTGGTGGCGCCGTCGCCGAAGTAACAGATGCCGGCCGTGTCGGTATCGCCCGACGCGGCGTCGCCAGCCGCGTCAGTGTCCTGGCCCTGCAGTTTCCAGGACCACGCCAGCCCCGCGGCGTGGGGGATCTGGCTGGCGATGGGCACCGCCACCGGCAGGATGTTCACGTCCTCGTCGACCTCGTTGCCCTTCTCGTAGCCCATCCAGTAGAGCAGCGTCTGCTCCAGGGGCAGGCCACGGACGACGGCGGCGCCGTGCTCGCGGTAGGACGGCACCATCCAGTCGTCCTCGGCGAGCGCGTGTGCCGAGGCGATCTGGGCGCCCTCCTGTCCGGATAGTGGCGGGTAGGTCCCCATCCGCCCCTGTCGCTGGAGGCTGACGGCCCGCTCGTCGAAGTGCCGGGAGAGCTTCATGTCCCGGTAGATGTCCAGCAGCGTCGCCTCGTCGAGCTCCGGCGGCTCACCGACGACGTTGCCCTCCTCGTCGAGCACCTGTACGCGGTTCTCGGGGTCGCGCTGTATCGTGCTCACGGCTTGATCCTCCGCTCCATTAGTTCGCTCTTCCGCCGCCGTCGGTATAGTGTTTTCGTAAAAGGTTTACTATGAGCAGAAATCACCCTCGCTCGGTTGTGTTCTTTCGGGAAGGGCGACTATACTTCGAAGATTTCTAATTTTGGGCGAGAATTCCGTCGTTCCCCCGGTCATCACCCGGTGGTTCGTTCGGAATTGGACGAACGTTCGGGAAGGATTCCGTTTGACATGATCGGTGCCGACGGGGCTCGGTCAGACTAGACGACGGCGCCGGAATCAGTCACTCGCCGCCGCACGCGCCTCCTCACGGGCGCGCTCGGGGCTCTTGCCGTCGCGGACGAGGGCGTCGACGAACAGTTCGCCCGCCTTGTAGGAGGAGCGGACCATCGGACCCGAGGCACAGTAGAGGAAGCCGAGTTCCACCTCGGCGACCTGCCGCCACGTCTCGAACGCGTCGGGGTGGACGTACTCGAACACGTCGAGGTGTGAGCGGGAGGGCTGGAGATACTGGCCGAACGTCACCACGTCGACGCCGACCTCCCGGAGGTCCGAGAGCGTCCGATAGATCTCGTGGTCGTACTCGCCCAGTCCCAGCATCAGGCTGGTCTTGGTGTAGATGTCGGACTCGCGGTCGACCTGTTCGAGCACATCGAGGGTCTGCTCGTAGTTCGCGCGGCGGTCCCGAACGGGCCACTGGAGGCGCTCGACGGTCTCGACGTTGTGGGCGATCACGTCCGGTTCGGCGTCGATGATCTTTCGGACGGCGTCCTCGTCGCCGTCGAAGTCCGGGATCAGCACTTCGACGAGCGTCCCGGGGTTGCGCTGCTTACACTCCCGGATCGTCTCCGCGAAGTGGGCGGCGCCGCCGTCGTCGAGGTCGTCGCGGTCGACGGAAGTGAGGACGACGTAGTCGAGGCCGATCTCGCCGACGGCCTCGGCGACGTTTTCGGGCTCGTCGGGGTCGAGTGGCTCCATCCCGCCGGTGGCCACGTCACAGAAGTTACAGCCACGGGAACAGCGCTCGCCCATCAGCATGAACGTCGCCGTCCCCGGGCCGGTGCCGGGCCCGTCGCGGCCGGACCAGCACTCCCCCATGTTGGGGCAGTTGGCCTCCTCACAGACGGTGTGGAGGTCCCGGTCCCGGAGCGTCTGCTTGATGTCGGCGAAGCGCTGCCCAGTCGGGGGCTGGCTCTTGAGCCAGTCGGGCTTCCGCCTGCGGCTGCTCATGGCTCTGGATGGGGCGGCGCTCGTGAAAAGCATGCGGTTCGTTCCCTCGCGTGCAAGGTTTGTTACCGCACCGGTAGGTATTTGTTCCCCCTCCATAATGTCCGTACGATACTGAATGTTCGACCTCGACCCCGGCGACATCACGGAGGGGTCCATCTCCCGTGCGCTCGTACTTCTCGCGGCGCCGCTGGTGGCACAGAACCTCGTGCAGGTGGCCAACTCCGCGGCCGACGTGTTCTGGCTGGGCCGCCTCGGCGACGGCGCCGTCGGCGCCGTCGGCCTGAACCAACCCATCATGGCGCTGCTGTTCGTCCCGCTGACGGCGGCAATGGTCGGGACGCAGGTGCTCGTCTCCCAGCGTATCGGCGCCGAGGACGGCGACGGCGCCCGGAAGGCGGTGTTCCACGGCATCTGTCTGGCGTTCGTCGCCGCGGTACTCCTGGCGCTGCTGGTCGCACCCAACGCGGGCGTGCTCGTCCGCCTGCTCGGCGCCGGCCCCGAGGTGGCGCCCCAGGCCGCGGCGTACCTCTCGACGTACCTGCTGCTGTTCCCGTTTACCTCCGTCAGCGACACCGTCGAGATGGGGTTCGTCGGCGCCGGCGACTCCAAGACGGCGATGTACCTCAACTTCCTCGCCATCGGCGGCAACCTCGTACTCGACCCGCTGCTCATCTTCGGCGTCGGCCCGTTCCCTGAACTCGAGGTCGCAGGCGCGGCGCTGGCGACGGTGCTTGGCTACACGATGGCGATGCTGCTCGGCCTCTACTGGCTGACCGGCGACCACGGCTCCATCTCGCTGTCGCTGGCGGACGCCGGCTTCGACATTGAGGAGTTCCGCGAGATGGTCGACATCGGCCTCCCGGCGGGCGGGCAGCGACTCGCCGCCCAGTCGGTTCGGCTGGTCGTCGTCGCCATCGTCACCATCGTCGGCGGTGCCGCGGGGCTGGCAGCCTACACCGTCGGCGCCCGCATCGCCACCATTGCCTTCGTCCCGGCACAGGGACTCCAGCAGGCCGGCCAGAGCGTCGTCGGCCAGAACCTCGGCGCCGACCGCCCGCTCCGCGCCCGGCGGGCGACGTGGCTCGGTGTCGGCATCGCGACGGGCGCGCTGGCGCTGATCGGCGGCATCCAACTGCTGATTCCCGACCTGCTCACGTCGGTGTTCGTCCCCGGCGTCTCCGAGCAGGGTCGCGCGTACGCGATCCAGTACCTCGAGATTCTGGCGTACGGCTACTGGGCTATCGGCGCGACGTACATGCTGCTCGCGGGGCTCAACGGCGCCCGCCGCACCAAGACCAGCCTGATCGTCGATCTGGTGAAGTACTGGGGCGTCCGGCTCCCCATCGCGGTGCTCGCACTGCCCACGGGGTTCGCCGTCGGGGCGTTCGGGCTCTCAATCGCCCCCGGACTCGACTGGGGGATGGCGGCCATCTTCTGGGCGGTCACGGGGTCGAACGTCGCCGCCGCGCTGGGGCTGGGGGTGTACTTCCGGTACGCGACCAGCGAGGGGATGATGCGCCACGCGGCGGACGTGGCGGCCGCGGACTGACCTGATACTCCACTAATGAGGAAATCCTTGTCGCGTCGAGCGTTCCTCGCTGTTTCCGCCGGGTTCTTCGCGGGCTGTCTCGGCGACGACGGCGGGACGGAAACCGAGCCACCGACGATGCCGCCGCCCCCCTGGCTCCGAGAGGGGGCAGAACCCGATATCCTGGTCTCGTCTCCCACCGATCAGTCGGTCGAAGTCACGGTTTCTGCCGGGGAGTGGAGTCGAACAGTCTCCCTCGCCCCGGGTGAACGATGGCAATCCCCGGATGTGATCGCCCCCAATCAAGAGACAGTCGTACGGATTCGGGGTGCGGACACGAGTCTGCGTGTCGACTGGCCGCCGGAAGGTGAAGATCAACACGTACTGACCGCTTACGTCGACCCGGCTGACGGCCTGATCCGAGCATCCTTGCTAAACAGAGATGAAGTACTGAAACGGAGGCGTTCGACCGCTGGAACCGCGACGGAATAGGTGGTTTCGGCGTCCTCCTCGGATCCTTGCTCTCCGACCGACTGTCAGTTTTATTGCGCTCTGCTGTCGTAGCACGGCAACTCACGCGCCATGTTGGAGAACGTCGTCGGTACGGTCAGCGAGAACCCCATCCGCTACGCAGCGCCGGTGGTCGCCGCGGTGTTCCTCGGCATCACCTACTACCAGGCCCAGCGCGGGCGCCGCGGCCCCGAGGCGGGGTTCTGGGAGTTCGTCCGCGGCACCGCCATCCCCACGCTGGACAAGGTGGGCCGAGCGATGGACATCGGCTATGCCGCCTACACGGTGGGCTATCAGGAGTACGCGGGTACGCTGGAGATGCCCCCCGAGCAGGCCGAGTCGTTCCTCTACGAACACGGCTTCCGGCGCAACCCCCTGTCGGCGTACAAGACCCTCCCCGACGGCCGGGAGGAGCAGGGCTCGTGGGTCTGGCGGGAGAACTTGTTGGCGAAGAAACAGCTCCACGTCATGATGTTCGAGCGCCGCAACGGCGAGACTGACTGCTTCGCCCACCGGGAGTACTCCGCGATCAACCCCCTGACGGCGCTCAAACATTACCGCGGCGTCGACTACTCGCCGAAGAAAGGCGAGCGCCTGCTGGTGCAGAAACTGCCCGCGGGCAGCCTCGTGAGGAAGCCGCCCAAGCCTGCCGAGACGAAATCCGACGGCTCGCCAACCGAGGACACGAGCACGTCGTCGACGACCGCCTCGGCGGCCGAATCCGGCGATGACGCCGCCGCGGGCGCCGTTGCGGGATCGCACACACCCGCCCGCGCGACCGAGAGAAACTCCTTTGTCCGTGGCCGCCCCGACTCCGGGTAGTGTCTCAGCGCCCCGACGCCACGGCCCGCGTCGCCGACGTCGTCCCCGAGTTCGCCGACGCCTTCGCGTTCGAGTCGTTCAACGCGATGCAGCGGGAGGCGCTGCCCGCCCTGCTCGACAGCGACGAGAACGTCGTCGCGAGCGCGCCGACCGCCTCCGGCAAGACCGCGCTCGCGGAGTTGGCGATCTGTAAGACCCTGAAGGAGGGCGGTACCGCGCTGTTTATCGCCCCGATGCGGGCGCTGACCAACGAGAAGGAAGCCGAGTGGGACCGATTCGAGGAACTCGGCTACTCCGTCTACGTCGTCACGGGGGAGCGCGACCTCGACCCGCGCCGGGCCGAGCGCGCGGACATCCTCGTGATGACTCCCGAGAAGACCGACTCCGCGACGCGGAAACACGAGTCGGCGCGCTACGGCTTCATCACCGACGTGGACTGCGTCGTCATCGACGAGGTCCACCTGCTCGACTCCGAGAAGCGCGGGTCGGTGCTCGAAGTCACCGTCTCGCGGCTCCGACGGCTCTGTGATCCCCGGATCATCGCGCTCTCGGCGACGATGCCCAACGTCGAGGACGTCGCCGAGTGGCTCGACGCGCCGCCGACGAACACGTTCGCCTTCGGCGACGAGTACCGCCCGGTCGACCTCGAAACCGGCGTGAAGACGTACAGCCACGGCGAGAACTCCTTTGCGGACAAGTACCGCCGGCTCTACCGCGCGCTCGACCTCGCGAAACCCCGCATCCGCGAGGAGGGCCAGTCACTCGTCTTCGTCTCCTCCAGACAGGACACCGTCCGCGCCGCCGAGAAAGCCCGCGACGAGACCACGGAGTGGGATATCGACATGGGCTCGCGGGGTAACTACGACTTCCACACCGCCGCCAAGGAACTCGAAAACGAGACGCTCCGGCACTCGGTCGTCGACGGCGTCGCGTTCCACCACGCCGGCCTCTCGCGCAACGACAAGGACCTCGTCGAGCAGTGGTTCAAGGAGGGGAAGATCCAGTTGCTGTTCTCGACCTCGACGCTCGCGTGGGGGGTGAACCTCCCCGCCCGCTGTGTGGTGATTCGGGACACGAAGTACCACGACCCGCTGGAGGGCGAGGTCGACATCTCGCCGCTGGACGTGCTCCAGATGCTCGGGCGCGCGGGGCGACCCGGCTACGACGACGTGGGCTACGGCTGGGTGATCAGCGACGCCGAGGAGGCTGACAAGTACCGCCGCCTGCTCCGGGAGGGCAAGGAGATCGAGTCGACGCTGGCCGGCGAGATCGAGACCCACCTCAACGCCGAGGTGGCGATGGGCACCATCCGGGACCTGGAGGACGTGCTCACGTGGGTCGAAACGACGTTCTACTACGTCCGCGCGCAGTCGAAACCCGAGGAGTACGAGTTCGAGAGCCTGCGCGAGCGCATCCGCGCCGTCGTCGAGAGCCTCGTCGACTCCGGGTTCGTCGAGACCGACTCGGATCTCGGCGTCGAGGCGACGACGCTCGGCCGATTGGCCTCGAACTACTACCTCCGCCTCGACACGGCCGAGCGGTTCCGCGAGACCTGCGAGCGCGAGCGCCTGAGCGGCGACGACGTGCTCGAAGCCGTCGCCGCCGCCGGGGAGTTCGACTCCGTCTCGGCCCGCCAGTCCGAGACCGACGCCATCGACCGGGCGCTCGAGGGCGCCGGCGTCGATACTGATCTCGAGAACGGCAACCGCAAGGTGCTCGCCATTCTCCACGCCGCGACCGACGGGCGCACGCCCAGCGAACTCCGCTCGGACGCGTGGATCATCCGACAGAACGCGCTGCGACTGCTCGCGGCGCTCCGGGAGTTCGCCGAGGCGTTCGCGGGCCCGCGGGCGGCCAACCTCGTGCGCCGGGTGGAGGCCCGCGTCGAGCACGGCGTACCACGGGAAGCGGTCGGCCTCACGGCCATCGAGGGGGTCGGGGCCGGCCGCGCGGAGACGCTCGCCGGGGCGGGCTTTCCCTCTCCGGCGCAGGTGGTCGACGCCGGCGCCGCGGCGCTCACGAACGCGGGACTCTCCGAGAGCGTCGCCGAACGCGTCGTCGACGCCGCGCGGGACCTGCCACGAATCTCGGTCGACTGGGGGGCGTTCCCGGACGCCATCGCGATGGGCAAAAACGAGATGTGCGAACTCACCGTCCGGAACGCCGGGGGCGGCGCCCGGGTCGGCGTCCGGGTGACGGTCAACGGGACGGAGATGACCGAGACGGCGACGTATCTGGGCGACTCCGACACCGTGCCGGCGCCGGTGTTCGGCGCCGACGCCGACGAACTCCGGTTCGTGGTCGAGGTGACGTACCCGGAACTGCCGCTGGCGCCCGTGCGTGAGGACCGGACGGTTCGGGTGGAGTGAGGAACGACGGAGAAACGCCTCAAAGTAACGTGGGATTTATAATAATATATTGGGGTATTGATCCAGATAGCTTATGCCGGTTATCGGTGCTTGGTTTTGGTGTCGAAACCTCCTTGGTAAGATGCGACTGGCGGGGTACTCTTCACCAGGAGAAAATCCACAGTATAGGCCCATTAGGTACCGAATCTGAGAAATGCGGGGGTTTATACATAGGTAAGACAGTTATACGATAACGAAGCAGTCCCGCGGTGCCCACCATGAGCAGATACAGTCTGATTCAAGAAGGCCCGATCCTCAGTAAAATTGAGCAGGGTCTAGAGCATGCTGTCACTAGCCGCGGATTGACATGGAGGGATCGAGGACAATCCACTAAGAAGCAGAAGTATCTCGATCTGATCATCAATCACTACACCCCTGAGGGTGAGGAACCGGCGGTAACGAGAAGTTGGTTCCTGTTTGGGAAATCTACTCCAGCAGCACCTTCAGGCCATGGTGCATTTGAGAATAGCAGGATTAGTGATGAGTTCCCGGTGGAGAATCTACGGCAGGCATCAAAGCTAGAGATCGCCGATGTTGTGGGCAGTATCGAGCACCCAGAGCTGAACGAGAACAACTGGACTGCTAACACCTACGACTTCTTGGAGGAATATTACACCCATCATGCCCCTCCAGAGTATAGAGATGCCTATTTGGCAAATCTAGAACTGAGGCGAATGTTGGAAGAAGTCCAAGAGGAGATCCAGTCTCAGAGGGTTGGGCAAGCTATGAGTGAGCATGATCCAGGCAGCGATAATGGCAGCGCTCCACTCGATTACTACGAAGACTTGGGCCAAGCCAGCTCGAAGCTGTTGATGGCTGTGGCAAACAAGGACGACCTTGATCCAGCAAGAGATCTTGTGAGGGAGTTCTCGATGCTGTCGATTAAATTTGCCAAAGGTATTTCGAGTATTGGCAGGGGAGATATAGAGGAGTCTCACCAAGACTGTGCTGAGAGTATGGCCGAATTGTACACCGAGTACATCTGGAAATATATCGCATCCCACATGTCGATGGCCTCGGCAGAAGGGCCTAAGTCGGACCGCCTTGCAGAATTTGCGGAGAACAATATTGACGAAATTGATAAGGAAATCGAACGTCAATTTGAGGCCCGACGAAGGCTGTTCAAGGAAAACGGCCTGATACCGGATGTCTCTGAATATCCTGTTAGAGACGACGACGCAAACCGAGCGCTTACAGGACATCTTCGGTCGGTAAAGGGGGCAGAGTAGAGTGGCAGATATAGAAGTATCTGCGGTTGAGGGGGTCTTCTCTGACACTTGTGTTCTTCTTCGCTATGTTTTGGATGATGACAAAGGGAAGCCCTCTGAAAAGGTACTTCTAAATGATCCTTGCCAAGTCTACGTGAGTGGGAAAGTAAAGGCGGAGTTTGAATCGATATACCGCGGCCGAGAGCACATTCTAGATGGACTCGTTGACGCCGCCGAACAAGGAAACATACTTGATTATTCTCCTTCTGGAGAAGTTCATATCGGTGATGGGAACCAAGAGTGGATGAATCGATTCAGGGAGGAGATGGGACAGTTGCCAGAATCAATGGCTGTGATGCGGATGTTAGAGAAGCAAGCCCGGCTTAACGAGGGCAAGAAACGCTTGTTTGAGGATGATGATCCCATCGTGACTGTAACTCCCGCACTGGGGCGGGATGCGACCCTTGTGGGCTATCTAGAAGCAGTTACTCGGAATGATGACGACGCGCAGGTGATTGCTGACGCGGTAGAGTGGAACCGTGAAGGTGGCTCAGGCGTTATGCTGACCACTGATGAAGATGACATTCTGGGGGACGAGGAGGAATCTGACGATGCAGCAGTTCCGGTAGACGATGATGGGCTACCTACGTTTGAGGGATTATTTGAATCGGATCGGCCTCTCCCTGAGCAGATCAACGACGAAATTCGGAGTTGGTACAACGAAGATTCGACTTTGTTATTTTTGCTACCCCAAGCTTTCCTCGAACAACGGTAGTGGAATAGTACTGGGGCTGGTAGGAAGGACTCTCCCCTAGCAAACGTGGCCTCTGGATACAGTCTTCGCTAACGGTTGCAGACACTAACAGAAACACTACGACACAATCGCTCTTCGAGAATTTGTGTCGACCGAAGTTAGATGGCTGGGGAGTTCAGCCCAATTCGCGTGAATTGGATGGGCCAACGCGGATTTGAACCGCGGACCTCCCGGTTATCAGCCGAGCGCTCAACCTAACTGAGCTATTGGCCCAGGTGAGCGCATTCCTCAGTTGGCCGCCGCATCTGTTAAGGCTTTCTCTTCGCCATCCCGACGCCCGCGGCCGGTTCTTCCCCTACTCGTCTTTCGTCCGGTAGTCGTCCGGATCCACGTCGTACACGTCGTCGTCCGACGTGTCGCTGCTGCCGCCGTCATCCCCGAACGGTCCAGCGTCGCCGCCAGACCCGCCGAATGGGCCGGCATCGCCGCCGTCGAAGGGGCCGCCCGCGTTCCCGCCGTCGAAGCCCGAATCGCCCTGATCCGGGAAGCCGCTGGTCCAGACGCCGCCGGTGACGAACCCGCCCGTGCGCTCGTCGAGTTTCGGCACGACGACGTAGCGCTTGAGCAGCATCCGGATCGGGTAGCGCGTCGGCGGGATGGTTAGGAGAAAGCCGATGGCGTCGGTGACGACGCCGGGGGTGAGCAGGAACGCGCCGGCGGCGATCAGCAGCGCGCCGTCCAGCAGTTCGTCGGTGGGTGGCTCCCCCCGAGCGGCTTTCTGCTGGATCCGGGCGAGCGTGTGGCGTCCCTCCGCGCGCACGAGGAGCATGCCGATCAGGCCCGTCAGCACCACCAGCAACACGGTTGGGACCGGACCGATCTCGCCCGCCACGAACACCAGCAGGACGGCGTCGGACAGCGGGATCAGCAGTAGCGCCGGGATGACGTACCGGAGTCGCATTGTTCATCGTTCCGGCGGCGGCCGGATAGCCCTTTCGCGTGGTCACGTCCGGCGCCCCGGACGGCCGACCGTCGCCGGTTTCCTCTCAATCCCGCGCGGCCGACCGTCGCCGCGCGGACTCGGTGCGAACCGCCACCGGTAAAGCGCCGCCGCTCACAGTCCAAACATGGCCGACGCCGTCGACGACGACCTCTACGAGCGGGCCACGCGCCTGCTCGAGCCCGGGGAGATCGAACTGGCGGGCTGTATCGTTCACACCGACCTCGGCGGGGAGGAGGATCTGGAGATGCACGAACTCACTGTCGCCGCCAACGACGTGATCGCCGAGCACGCCGGCAACGGCGAGAGCTACATCTACGCCGGCAACGACACCGATCAGTTCGCCTCGAACCAGTTCCAGGGCAAGACCCTCGCGGACGACGAGTTCGTCTGGGAGTGCCAACAGCTCCTCCGGTCTGGCACGTTCGACCTGGTGTTCTACTACGAGGCCGGCGTCGATCAGCCGAGCCTGGCCGACGACCTCCGATCCCTCGATCACGTTGACCGCGTCACTACCGTCCCGTAACCCGAATACGTTCGGCGTGCCCCCTCGCCGTATTCGGAAGGTTTTACCCGAACGGCGGGGTATCTCCGCCGAGAGAAACCCGTGACCGGAGTGATCTCTGGCGTGAGCGTCTCCCACTCGCTCGCGACCGTCGAGGAGGTGGAGTCGGCAGCGCCGGCCGACGCGAGCGCGGCCACAGAGCGGCTCGCGTCCCGTCCCGGCGTGAGCGAGAGCGTCGTGCTCGCCACCTGCAACCGCGCGGAGGCGTACGTCGTCACCGACGACGCCGAGGACGGCCGTGCGGCGCTCGACGACTTCGCCCCCGAGGTCCGCGAGGGGGCGGTCACTCGATTCGACCACGAGGGGACGATCCGCCACCTGATGCGGGTCGCCTCCGGGCTAGAGTCGCTCGTGCTCGGCGAGGACCAGATCATCGGCCAGGTCAAGGACGCGATGGAGCGCGCCCGCGAGGACGGCACGCTCGGCGCCGTGCTGGAGGAGGCGCTACTGAAGGCAGTCCACGTGGGCGAGCGCGCCCGCACCGAGACATCGATCAACGAGGGTACCGTCTCGATGGGCTCGGCCGCGGTCGAACTCGCGGCTCGCGAGACCCCCCTCGACGACGCGACGGCGCTCGTGCTGGGCGCCGGCGAGATGGGCACGCTCGCGGCTCGCGCATTCGCGGGAGCGGGCGTCGACCGACTGATCGTTGCCAATCGCACCGTCCCCAACGCCGCCCACGTGGCCCAAGACGTCAGCGTCGACGCCGAGGCCGTCGGACTCGAGGCGGCGGCCGACGCCGCCCGCGGCGCCTCCGTCGTCGTCGCCGCCACCGGCGCCCCCGACGCAGTGCTCACCGCCGAGGAACTCCGCGGGACGGAGGCAGTCTGTGTCGACATCGCCCGCCCGCGGGACATCGATCCCGCGGCCGACGAGCTATCCTCGGTCGTCGTCCACGACATCGACGACCTGGAGACCGTCACCGAGCAAGCCCACGAACAGCGCCGCGCGGCGGCCCGGCAGGTCGAGGCGATGATCGACGCCGAACACGAACGCCTGCTCTCCTCGTTCAAGCGCGCCCGCGCCGACGAGGCGATCCGCGGCATGTACGAGGGCGCCGAGCGGATGAAGGCCCGAGAGATCGACCGCGCGCTCACCAAACTCGAAGCGCAGGGCGGCCTGAACGAGGACCAGCGCGAGACCGTCGAGGCGCTGGCCGACTCGCTGGTCTCCCAACTGCTCGCCCCGCCCACCCAGAGCCTGCGTGAGGCCGCCGGCGAGGACGACTGGACCACCATCCGCACCGCGATGCAGCTTTTCGACCCCACGTTCGACGCCACAGAGGCCGACTCGGCCGCCGAGGCGGCCGACGAAGCCGCCGGCGAGTAGCGACCCCGGCCGAACCTTTTCCCCTCACGGGCCGTAGGCCCCGCTATGGCCGAACTACTCGAGGACGACGAGGTCGAGCGGCGAATCCCCAACGGCTGGGAGTACGACGGCGACGAGATCATCCGGACCTACGAGTTCGACGACTACCTCACCGCCGCCCAGTTCGTCTCCGACGTGGCCGAGATCGCCGAGGAGGAGTTCCACCATCCCGAGATCACGCTGCGCTACGACGAGGTGGAGGTACGCTTCACGACCCACGACGCCGGCGGCGTCACCGAGAAGGACGTCCGGCTGGCCGACTACTGCGACGGCGAATACTGATGGCGAGGTGATGGACCGATGAAGGCCGCCTACGTCTTCGAGGCGAAGTTCCGCGTCGAAGCCCCCGGCGTCGCGTTCGACCCGAACCGCTTCGAGACGACGCTCAGGCTGTTCGCCCCAGTTCCGGGCGTCGAACCCGGCGCCGAGCGGATCGACTGGCTGTTCTTCCGGGATCGGCTCTGGCGCGGCGAGATCGGCGACGAATCGTCACTGCGGGACGCCGCCAGCGACTGGCTCGGTGTCGAGGTCGTCTCGCTGTCGTTCTCTGAACTCCGGGCCGACGAGGAGTATCTCGACGCGCTGAAAGCCGAGATCGACCGGGATCTCTCGCGGTTCAATGCGGAGAACGTTGACGAGGTGCTGCACCAGTATCTCGGCTCCTCGATCCACGCGGTCGACACCGAAGCCGTCTGACCACAACGCACTTCTCCCCGAACCGGCTAGCACCGCCCAGATGGCGTACGACTTCTGGCTGCTCGACCTCGACGGCACCATCGTCGACGTGGAGCCCCAGTACCGCTACGACGTGTTCGAGGAAGTCGGCGACCGGCTCGGCCGAGAGTTCACCGACGAGGAAGTGGAGACGCTCTGGCACGGTCTCGGCGGCCCGCGCAGCGAGAAACTGGCCGCGCTGGGGCTCGACCCCGGCCGCTTCTGGCCCGCGCTCCACGAGGCCGAGGATCCCGGTGCCCGCGCCGAGGCGACGTACATCCACGACGACGCCGCCGCCCTCCTCGACGAACTCGACCGCGCCGGGCGCCCGGTGGGCGTCGTCACCCACTGCGCGCCGTTCCTCGCCGACCGCGTCGTCGACGACCTCGACCTGCGCTCGCGCTTCGACGCGTTCGTGACTTGTTCCGACGATCTGGGCTGGAAACCCGACCCCGAGCCGGTCCACCACACGATGCAGCGGCTCGGTGTCGACGCAGAAGGTGCGGGCGTGCTCGCCGGCGACGGCCCGAGCGACGTTGGCGCGGCGTGGAACGCCGGCCTCGACGCGGTTCACGTCGAGCGCCACGGCCCGGATCGCCGTGGCCAGTGCGTGCTGGCGGACCACCGCGTCGAGCAGTTCACGGACCTCGATGAGACGGTGTTCGGCGTCTAAGCCCGGAGCGCTTCTGCGGCGACCGGATAGATCCGCTCCAGCCACAGGTCGTGCTGGGCGGGCGCCGGGTGGAGGTCGTCCCCGGCGATCAGTGCTGGCTCCGCAGCAACGCGCTTCGACGGCGGAATCACGTCGACGAGCCGAACCCCCCGTTTCTCGACTGCCTCGCGGGTGATCTCCTCGTAGGCGTCCAGCCGTTCCGCGTGTTCTTCGGGGTCGTTCTCCTGCCCGACAGGGGTGAGCGTGTAGTCCGGCACGGTGATCACGACGACCGAGTCCGGATTCTCGGCGAACTCCAGCGCCCGATCCAGCATGGCCTCGAACTTCGGCGCGAACGTCTCGGGTGGCTCCTCCTGAAAGCAGTTGTTGGCGCCGATCAGCAGGGTCACGAGGTCGAACGGCCCTGCTGGCTCCGCTTTATCAATTGCCTCGTCCAGATCGTCCGTCGTCCAGCCGTTCTCCGCAATCACCACTGGATCGGCGACGGCCTCACCCTCGGCGCGCAGTCGCTCGGTGAGTTTCGTCACCCAGCGCTCGTCGGCGTCGACGCCGGTGCCGACGGTGTAGGAGTCCCCGAGCGCGAGGATCCGTTTCCCGTTCGGTGCCGGTGTGGTGCCGCTCGGCGCGGAACAGCCAGCGAGCAGCCCGAACACGCCGGAGAGCAGCCCACTGCTGCCGAGACGGAGCGCGCTGCGGCGTGACGGGAGACTCATTCGTCGACGGGTTCGAACCCCGGGAGATCGGCGAGCACCTCCTCCATCCCTGAGAGCACGGCTTTCAGGTCCTTCATGCCCTGTTTCTCCACGCGCTCGGGGTTGGCCCGCACCCGGACGGTCTGGCTGTCGACCGGGACGAATCCCAGCCCCAGTTTCTCCGCGGTCGCGCGCAGGCCGAGGCCGGCGTCGAACTCCCCTGCGAGCACCCGTCTGGCGGGGCTCTCGTGGGCCTTGAGCGTGAACCCGTAGCCGTCGATGGCGTTCTGCAGCGCGGCGGCGTCGGTGTCCCGCGCGGCAGCCAGTCGCTCCAGTTCCGCGTCGGCGCTGGCCCGGAGGCCCGTCGCCGTGTCGAGGTTCACGAACCGCAGGTCGCCGTCGATCAGATCCCCGAACCCCTCGATTCCCGCGGGGTTGCCCTCGGGCACGATCAGCCCCCACTCGCGCTTCCAGGAGCCGAGGCCGACCGACTCCACTTCGCGCCGGACCGGGCCGGCGACGACGGCGGCGTCCGGCAGGCCGTCGCGCAGGCGTCGAAGCCCCTCACGGGAGCCGACCGAGAGGAACCGACTCGACTTGAGGCGGTCCAGCAGGCGCGAGAACGCCGGGTCGTCCTCGCCGAACGCGAGCACCGCGGGGGTCCGGACGCTCGGCGAGAACAGGGTCACGCGCACCTGTTCGCCCTCAGCGAGGTACTCGGTGTCGGCATCGACTTCGACGACGCCGTCGGCTTCCACGAGGCTGGTCGTCGCGCCCGAGCCCTTGTCCACGGGGTAGACCAGCGTCTCGCCCGCCTCGTTCTCGACGAGACCCACCGGCATCATCCGGGTGCGGCCCTCGCTGTAGCGCTCCTCGGTCGCCAGTTTCCCCTCCACAGTTGCGGTTCGGGGTTCTGGCACCCCAGCGGCGCGTCGGATCGCGGGCGCGACGAAGGTCCGGAAGATGGTGAGTGCGGAGACGGGGTAGCCCGGCAGGCCGACGTAGGCGCTGTCCGCCAGTCGCCCGACGAGCATCGGCTTCCCAGGTTTCACGGAGACGCCGTGGAGCAGGAGTTCGCCGCGCTCCTCAATCACCTGATACACGACGTCGACCGCCGAGGCCGATGTAGAGCCGGAGGAGAGCACCAGATCGCACTCCTCGGCAGCGGTCGTCAGCGCCTCTTCCATCACGTCCATGTCGTCGCCGGCGTGGGGGTAGAGTTTGGCCTCGCCGCCGGCTTCCTCGACCCCGGCGGCGATGGTGTAGCTGTTCACGTCGTAGATCTGGCCGGCGTCGCTGTTGAGGTCCTCGCCGGGCCGGACCAGTTCGTCGCCCGTCGAAACGATGCCGATCGTCGGCTTCCCTCGCACCTCGATTTCGCCCTTGCCGAGCGCTGAGAGCAGACCGATCTCACGGGGGGTGAGCTCCGTGCCGGGCCCCAGCGCGCGCTGGCCGGCGGCGATGTCGGCGCCGGCGGGCATCACGTGGTCGCCGGGCGCGACCGAGGTCCGGATCTCGACGGCCTCGGTGCCGAGTTCGTCGGTTTTCTCGACCATCACCACGGCGTCGGCGCCGTCGGGCATCACCGCACCCGTGGAGATTTCGGCGCACTCGCCCTCGTCGACGAACACGTCCGGCTCGCTGCCGGCGTGGACTTCGCCCACCAGATCGAGCACCGCGGGGTCGGCCTCGTCGGCGCCGAACGTGCCCCGTGCGCGCACCGCGTAGCCGTCCATCGACGCCCGGTCGAAGCCCGGCACGTCGAGGTCGGCGTCGACGCGCTCGGCGAGGATCCGCCCGCGGGCGTCCGCGATCGCGACGGTTTCGGGCTCGGGTTCGAGATCCAGCGACGCGATGGCCTCGTGGGCTTTCGCCGGCGAGGTCAGGTCGCGGAACTCCTTCCGGTCGCTCATTGGCCCACCTCCCAGTGCTGGACCGCGACGGTCTCACCGCCGTCGATCCCCTCCGCGGCCTCTGGGACGACGACCCAGCCGTCGGCCAGCGCGACGCTGGAGAGAACCCCGGATCCGGAGACGCGAGTCGGGATCGCGGCGGGACGGGGGTCGTTCTCGTGCTCCTCCAGTCGGACCCGGGCGAACGTCCGCACGCCGGGTTCGCTGGCGATCTTTCGCTCTAACGTGGCCTCCGTGGTCGGGAACGGCGGCAGCGGCGCGTTCATCGCCCGCTTGACCGCGGGGCGGAGGAACTGCACGGCGTTGACGATGGTCGCGACCGGGTAGCCCGGCAGCATCAGCACGGGCGTGTCCTCGACGACCGCGAAGCCGAACGGGTGCCCGGGCTTGAGTGCGATGCCGTGGACGACGATCTCACCGAGATCCTCCAGCACCTCGGGAAGCAGGTCTCGCTGGCCGACGGAGGACCCGCCGGAGGTGACCACCAGTTCGCCATCGAGACCGGACTCGATGGCGCCCTTCAGCGCGTCCTCGTCGTCCTCGACGGGGGCGAGTTCGGTCGGCTCGCCGCCCCAGCGTTCGACGAATCGGGAGACGGTGAGGCCGTTGGTCTCGATGGTCTCGCCCGGACCGGGATCTTCCTGCACGAGTTCGTCGCCGGTCGGGATGACGGTCACTTCGGGCTTCTCGAAGACGGGGACCTCGGTGAAGCCGACCGACTTCAGCAGGCCGAGGTCCGAGGGTCGCAGTACGTGGCCGGGGTCGTAGAGATGCTGGCCCTCCTCCACGTCCTCGCCGGCCTCGGCGACGTTCTCGCCCTCGGCGACGGCGTCGAACAGTTCGATCTCGTCGGCGACGGGTTCGGCCTGTTCGATCTTCACGACGGCGTCGGCGCCCTCGGGGAGCGCGCTGCCGGTGTGGACCCGCAGGGTCTGATTCGGATCGACGACGCCCTCGGTGGGGTCCTCGTCGACGGCGCGGAGGACTTCCGGCGAGCGGTCCGACGCGCCGAACGTGTCGCCCGCACGGACCGCGTAGCCGTCCATCGCCGCCCGGGGCGCCGAGGGGACGTTCGCGGGCGCGGCCATCGTCGCCGCGAGGGTGCGGCCGTCGGCCTCGGCGATGGGGAGCTCCGCCGCGCGGCCATGGGGATCGACGGCGTCTCTGAGCGCCGCGAGCGCGTCGTCGACCCGGGTTCGCTGCTTGAAGCCGGACTGCTTCCGGTCGCTGGTCATTATCGGGGGGTGGGTCTCCGTGGTGAAAAAGGGGGCCGACGACGGACGACGGCACGCGACCGGCGCGGCGCGTCGACTTCGCGCTCGGAGCTACGCCGGCAGCCGCATCGCCACGCTGTACATCCGCCCCTCGTCGCTGCTCCCGGTCGATTTCGCCAGCAGTTCGGCCTCGGTGATCAGCTGTTGGCCCAGCGACTCCGGGAGCGCGTTCGCGTGGCCCCGGACCTCGGCGACGTGGGCGGTCAGATGGCTCTCGGACCACGGAACCGGCTCCAGAATCCCGCGCGTGCGGTCGTGTTCCCAGCCGTGCCCGCCGAACAGGCGTCGCAGGCCGTCGGCGGGGTAGAACGTCAGCGCCGCCCGCGCGTTCGCCAACTCGGCGGCAGCGTTCTCCACGGCGAATAGCTGCCGGACCGGCGACTCGGGCGGCATCGGGTCGTAGTCGTCGACGATCAGTTCCGCACCCGGCGCGGCGACGCGCGTGAGTTCGGCCGCGATGGGCGCCGCGGCGTCGTTCGGGAGGACGTTGAACAGCGCGTGGGCGGTGATCACCTCGACGGCGCCCTCTGGGAGCGGGAGGTCCCGGAGGTCGGCTTCGACCAGCGTGACGCGGTCGTCGCCGTCGAAGCGCTCCCGGACGCCCTCGGCGTGGTCTGCGCGGTCAGTGACTGCGTAGACGTGGTCGGCGCCCGCATCGAGCAGGCCGGCTGTGGCGTTGCCTACGCCGGCGCCCGCTTCGAGGCAGGTCCTGCCTGCCACCTCGCGGTCCGCGAGCGCAGTCGCGACGGAGTCGGGGACGTTCATGCGCGGAAGTGGTGGGGCCGTGCGAAAAGGGTTGGCCGGAACGGGTTCGGCGCTCAGATCAGCGTGTCGTACTCGTCGGGAAGCTGGCCCTCGATCCGCGAGCGCTCGAAGTGGTCGGTCTCCATCTCCAGCGCGTCGAAGGCGGCCTGTGCGCGGGTCTGGGCGGTCTCCTTGTCCACGCCGAGGCGGTCGGCGAGGCGTTCGAGGAACTCGTCGACGCCGAACGAGGCCTCGGAGTGCGAGTCCCAGTCGATGGCCCACGTCTCCATCTCCTTGGGGAGTTTGCCGGCGATGTTCTTCCCCTCTTCGCGGGAAATGCGCTCGGCGAGGAGGTCGAGGGTCTCCCGCAGCGTCTCCTCGGCGGTCTCGTCGTCGTCGACGTCGGACTGGCGCTGGACCTCGATGATCGATGCCTGGAGCGTCATTATGCCCGGATCTGGGTCCGGCTCCCTCCAAAAGCTACTGGCCGTGCCGGGGGCGCGTCGGCGTCGACGGTGCCACACATCCACCAACCGCCGACGAACGGCAACGATTTTCCCCCTCTGCGCGCTTTTGTCGCTATGTTACTCACCGTCTCCGGCCCGCCGGGCAGCGGGAAGAGCACGAACGCGGAGCTGTTGGCCCAACGGTTCGACCTCGACCACATCAGCGGCGGCGACATCTTCCGCGAACTCGCCGAGGAACGGGGCTACACCCCCGTGGAGTTCAACGAACTCGCCGAGGAGGAAGACCAGATCGACCGCGATCTCGACCGACGCCTGCGCAACATCGCCGCCACGCGCGAGGACGTGCTGCTGGAGTCCCGGCTCGCTGGCTGGCTCGCGGCCGAGCACGCCGATATGCGGTTCTGGCTCGACGCCCCGCTCGACGTGCGCGCCGAGCGCATCGCCGACCGCGAGGACAAGACCGTCGAGGAGGCCCGCGCAGTCACCGAGCGCCGCGAGCGCAGCGAGGCCAAGCGCTACGAGGAGCTCTACGACCTCGACATCACCGATCTCACTATCTACGACGCTGCGTTCAACACCGCGCGCTGGGGCGAGATGACCGTCCCCGACCTGCTCGCGCAGGCCGTCGAGCGCTACGACCCCGAGGAGGACGAGGGGAAACAGCCTGTCGAGGGCATCCGTTACGACTTCTGACCGTGAGTGACCCACTCCGCGACCCGCCGGGCGAGCGCTCCGTCGAGGCACTCCTCTCCTTCGGCGTCGTCAACCTCGACAAGCCCGCGGGCCCCTCGGCCCACCAGGTGGCGGCGTGGGTCCGGGACCTCGCGGATGTCGAGCAAGCAGCCCACGCGGGCACGCTCGACCCGAAAGTCACGGGCTGTCTGCCGACGATGCTCGGCGACGCCACTCGGCTCGCGCCCGTGTTCCTCGAAGGCGCCAAGGAGTACGTCGCCGTGCTGGAACTCCACGGGCTCCCGCCGACGGACGTCGAGGCCACCGTCGCGGCGTTCGAGGCCGAAATCTACCAGAAGCCGCCCCGGAAGAGTGCCGTCGTGCGCCGCCTGCGCTCCCGGGAGATCTACAACCTCGACCTACTGGAGCTGAAAGACCGGCAGGCGCTGCTGCGGATCCGCTGTGAGAGCGGCACCTACATCCGGAAACTCTGCCACGACCTCGGGCTGGCGCTGGGCACCGGCGGGCACATGGGGAACCTCCGCCGGGTCGGCACGGACCCGTTCGACGACACCGACCTCGTGACGCTGCAGGACCTCGCTGACGGCCTCGCGTGGGCACGCGAAGATGACCGGCGGCGCTCGCCGGCACAGGGAGCCGGCGAGGGCTACGAGGAATTCCTCCGCGAGGTGGTCTCGCCGGCCGAGCGCGCGATGGAGCACCTCCCCGCGGTCACCATCGCCCGGAGTGCGGCCGTGGAAGTCGCCGAGGGAGCGCCCGTCTACGCACCGGGCGTGATCGAGATTGATGAGGTGGCAGCGGGCCTCGACCCGGGAGCCGACGACCTGCTGGCCTGCTACACGCCCGACGGCAGCGCGGTCTGTCTCGGGAAACTGGTCGGCGACCCCGACGCCGAATCGGGCGAGGTGGTCTCGCTCGAACGGGTGCTGGTGTAGGCCGAAGGTTCTTTGCGCCGCTCGCACACCTCCCGGCGAGATGAGCGACGAAGCAGGCGGATCCCCAGGGGACGGCGACGCCGACGGGGCCCCGGGAGACGGCAACGCCGATGACGCCCCGGCGGACGCCGAGGGCGACGAACAGGGCCGACTCGGGCGCTGGGGCCAGCATCTGCTGGATCTCCTGGAGTTCGTGTTCGATCTGTTCTAGCTGACTCCCGGCAAACCCGGAGCCGTGCCGTAGCTTCTTCCCCCCGCCCGCCACAGCCTCGGGCATGGATATCGGCACCGCGAGCGCGGCACCCGGCGAACTGGACCGCGGCCATCTGGAACTCACCGAGCTCCCGACGGGGACCCCCGAGAAACTTCCCGTCATTGTCGCCAACGGGGAGAAGGGCTCGCCGGCACAGGGAGCCGGCGAGGACGAAGACGGGCCGACGCTCTGGATCACCGGCGGCGTCCACGGCGACGAGGCCACCGGCGTCGCGGTCACGCAGGACGTGATGCACGAGGACCTGCCCCAGCGGATTTCCGGGGCCGTCGTCGCCGTCCCGGTCGTCAACCCCGCGGGTCTGCGCCGGAACGCGCGACAGTCCTACTACGGCGACGACGACCCGAACCGGAAGTTCCCGGACCCCGAGAGCGACTCCTCCCGGCCCGCCGAGGTACAGGAGCGCATCGACGAACGGCTCTACGACACCATCGTCGACTCCGCCGACGCGCTGATCGACAACCACACTGCCGGCGTGAACTCCTTCCCGTTCGTCATCCGGGACCGCGTGCTCTACGGCGAGCGCCGAACCGAGGACGAAGCCGAAGAGCTCGCCGACGAACTGGACGCGTTGGTGCAGGCGACTGGCCTGCCGCTGCTGACGGAGTACCCCGCCGAGGAGTACGTCGAGATGGGGCTCCAGCGCTCGACGGCCGGCGCGGTCTGTAACGCCGCCGGAATCCCGGCCTTTACGACCGAACTCGGCGGCCACAGCGTCGTCACCGAGGGGGCTCGCGAGGCGGGTGTCGCCGCCGCCTACGGCGTGATGGACGAACTCGGGATGCTGGACGACTGGCCCGAGGAGGTCGAGGAGCCCGGAAGCTACGACGCACCGGTTGACTTCCCGGTGCGGCGCTTCCGCGGCCCGCGGACGGAGACGGCGGGGCTCGTGCGCCACCGCTTCGAGGCCGGCGACATGGTCGAGGAGGGTGAAGTCGTCGCGGACGTCGTGAGCGCGGCCGGCGAGCAGATCGACACGGTCGAAGCCGAGCACGACGGCTACGTGATCGGACGGAAGGAGGGGCTGGCGGCCTACGAGGGCGACGCGGTGCTCAGCATGGCCGCCCGCGACGAGGGGCCGCTGGTGGCGCCGCGGGACGCCGACGAGTAGGCGGCATCGGCGCCGCCGGGGTTGTGTCGCCGAGGCGGAGACGGTTCTGCGCGACGAGGGGACGAAGCGAAGTGCTTAACTGCAAGACAGCGTTCGTTCTACGTACGGGACCGTAGGGTAGTGGTATCCTCTGCGGATGGGGTCCGTAGGACCTGAGTTCGAGTCTCAGCGGTCCCATCACTTCTCCGAAACGTTCCATGGGGCACAGCGGAAGTGCCGCCCGACGGCGGCCGAACGGGGGGCACTATGATGCCTCTCCGATCTGCCCCGACCGATTCGACCGACTCCTCCACCCAGAGCGTCAGCAGTTTCGGCCTCGCTATCGTCCAGGCCCATGGCGGCGCGCTGAAAAACACCGACGCCAAGAACGGCGGCGCGCGCTTCGAGATCCGCGGCTCGACGTGGCCCCCGACTGAGTTAGCTCGTCACCCCTCCATTTCGACCGTATCTCCCGGCTCGACGCCCTCGGCGGCGCCGGCCGGAAGCTCCACCACTGTGTCCGCCAGCCCGTGGGCGAGCCCGCGGAACGGCCGCAGGCGCTCGACTTTCGTCACTTCGTCGTCCACCATCCAGAGCACGTCCAGCGCCACGAACACGAACAGCGTGTGGATGGTCCGGCTGGCTGGCTCGTCGAACGGGAACACGAGCGCGTACCCCTCGGGCAGCGAACGCCGGAACATCACGCCCAGGGCCTGCGCGAGCGGCCCCTCGGCCTCCTCGACGTTCTCGGCGAGCGTCCGGTGGTCCTCCCGTCGGCTCACGTTCTCGGCGAGGGTCCGGGTTTCGCCGTCGCTGTGGTGGACGAGTCGCACGCTCCTCGCTCCCGGCGCTGGGCTACTAAGCGTTCCCCCCGAGCGTTGAAGGCCGCGCGCGACCCACGGCGGGTATGGAGGAGACGCCCGATGGGACCCCGGTCGGCGTCGACGACCCCTACGCCGTCGCGGGCGCGTGCGATCACCTCACCAGTGACGGCCGCTGTCGCTACGCGCTGGATCAGGCCGGCGCCGATTCGTCGTTCGCGGCCGAGCGCCGCGCCGATGGCTACGCCTGCGTCGTCGCCGACACCGAGGCGGCGGCCACCGACGGCACGGAGCCAGACTGGTCGCGCTGTCCCCACTACCGCTCGACGACTGACGCTAAGGAGTGTGCCCGCTGTGGGCTGGAGGAGGTCCGGATCGCCCACGACCCCGACGCCCGGCCGCTGATCGAGGAGCACCACCTGTCGTATGCAGGTGCCGCCGGCGACGGTCGGCCGGCGGCCGATCAAGAACACGACGAGGGCGACGCGGAGCCCTCCCACGAGATCACCGTCGGCCTCTGTCGCTGGTGTCACACGAAGGTCCACCGCTCGTTCGCCCGAGTCGACGACGACGCCAGCCCGGATCCGGAGGCCATTGCGGCCCGCGAGCAACGCCGCGGCGCCGAGCAGTCCGAACTCGGGTTCCAGTCGGCCGGCGAGCGCCGCGAGGAGTGACCGCCGCCGCCGCAAATCACCCCGTGTTCGCGCACGTACTCCCGGCTATGCCCGCCGACCACCTCGGCCACGTCCACCTGAAAGTCACCGACCCCGAGCGCGCCGTCGAGTTCTACCGCGACGTTCTCGGCCTCGAGGTGACCGAACGCGTCGACCGGTACGCGTTCCTCACGTTCGGCGAGCACCACCACGACCTCGCGCTCCAGGGCATCGGCGCCCCCGAAACTGACGACGACGTGCCGGCGACCCCGCGTGGCCCCGGTGTCGGCCTCTACCACTCCGCGTGGGAAGTCGAGAGCACCGACGCGCTCCGGGAGACAGCCGAGCGCCTGCGCGAGCGCGACGTGCCGTTCTCGCCCGTCGATCACGGGATCAGTAAGGCGCTCTACTTCGACGACCCGGACGGCAACGGCGTCGAAGTGTATCTCGACACCCGCGCCGAGCGCGATATCGAGCAGTGGGACGGCCGCAACGAACAGTTCGACCCGTTCGCGATCTGAGGCCGGCGCTTGGCCGCCCGGCGATGCACGGACGTGCGTATCTCCGGCAGCTTCCGAGGTGTTTTTGGGCCTCGTCGGCCAACCCAGCCCATGACCCGCATCGTCGTCATCGACAACCACGGACAGTTCACCCACCTGGAGGGGCGCGCGCTCCGGGACATCGGCGTCGAGACCGAGATCCTCGACAACGACACCGACCCCGAGGAGATCAACGCCGACGGCATCGTGCTCTCGGGCGGCCCCTCGATGGACCGTGTCGGCCGCTGTGCGGACTATCTCGACCTCGGCGTCCCCGTGTTGGGGATCTGTCTCGGCATGCAGTTCATGGCCGTGGAACTCGACGGCAGCACCCACAGCGGCGACTACGGCGGCTACGCCGACGTGACCGTCGAGATCCTCGACGACGAGGACCCCCTGATCGGCAGCCTCGCCCCCGAGACGCGCGTCTGGGCCAGCCACGCCGACGAGGTCGACACGGTCCCCGAGGGCTTCGAGCGAACGGCCCGGAGCGACGTCTGTGAGGTCGAGGCGATGAGCAACCCCGAGCGAGGGCTCTACGGCGTCCAGTGGCATCCCGAGGTCGCCCACACTGCGGAGGGAGAGGCAGTCTTCGAGGCGTTCCGGACGATCTGCGAGTCGCGGTAGGCCGGTCGGACGGAAGTCACGGGTTTTTGAGCGTCCGGGCCGGATCCAGTAGCGATGACGGCGTCCCAGAGCAACCTCGCGGGGCTCTCACGGTTCATCTTCCGAGCCCCGAACTGGTACACCAGCCTGACGTTCGCGCTGGTGGTGGCCGCCATCGCGGGCATCGGCGCCTTCGACAGCGGCGAGGCTGACGCGGTGTTCCGGGGGATCCTCTTTCTGGGCCAGGACGCCCTCGAGGGGATCTTCTTCATCGGCCTCCCGACGGTTATCGCCGGCTTCGCCACGCCGTGGGTCGACCGCTACACGGGCGGCCGACTCACCTACAACCGGGCGTCGCTGCTCGCGCTGATCTGTGAACTGCTGATCGTCGCCGTCGTGAGCGTCGCTGCCCTGCTTGCCTACCTGGTCGCGTGGCTCGACCAGACGTTCGTCTTCGACGCGCTGATCGTCGCGCTGGCGTCGGTGTTCGCGCTGCGACTGCTGGTGGTGATGGCCGTCTCCCGAACCTCGCTCCCGGTCGCGGTCCTGCCCGCCAGCATCCAGACCGGCGCGGCGGCCGCGCTGCTGTTCGTCTACAGCGGGGCGATCCGCTATCTCGCCGACGGCGGGTCGGCCCTGCGGGCGTTTCTCACGCCGTTCTTGAACGAGTCGGCGGAGGCGCCGGGCGTGCTGAGCACCATCTCACCCACCCAGTTCGCGCTGCTGGGCGTGCTCTGTGCGATCTACGCCGTCGCCGTCTTCGTGTTCCTGGTCGCGGTCGATCAACCCTGGCGGCGCTCGATGGGCGTCTCGATGCTCGACTTCCTCCGGGGGTTCATCGGCCACGTCGCCGAGGGCACCGACGAACTGGAGGACTTCTTCGAGGAACTTGGCGAGGAGGCGGTCGTCCCCGTCACGGTGCTCGCGTTCCGTGACCCCGACGACGGCACCGAGAAGGCCCGGTTCGTGCTCCCGATGATCCACCCCGGGCCGATGGGCGAGATCGGCGGCGGCAACCTCCCCCAGCGCGTCGCCGAGAGCGCCGAGGGGCTGGCGTTCCCGCCCCACGCCACCGCCGGCCACGACTTCAACCTCGTCACCGAGCGCGAGGTCGAGCGCCTGATCGACGCCGCCGACCGCGCCCACCGGCGCATCGACTACACCGCCGACGCCACCCGGAGCGAGCGCATCCGCGCCGGCGACGCCGAGATGCTCGGCCAGGCGTTCGGCGGCGACGGCCTGCTGGTCAACACGTTCTCGCCGGTGTTCGCCGACGACGTAGAGTACGGTGTCGGCCTCACCGCGGCCACCGAGGCCCGGACCAGCGGGCTGGACGACGTGCTGCTCGTCGACGCTCACAACTGCAACAACGGCCTCGACGGCCCGGATCTGGGCCACGTCACCCCCGGCAGCGAGCGCTCGTTCGACATGATCAACGCCGCGGGCGCGGCCGGCGAGCGCCTCGGCGACGCCCCCGAGTCGGCGCTCTCGCTCGGGACTGCGTGGGAGGAGACCGAGTGGGAGCCAGCCGACGGGATCGGCCCGCTGGGCATCCGCGTCGCCGTCACCGCCGTCGACGGACAGGAAACCGCCCACGTGCTCGTCGACGGGAACAACATGGAGCCGTGGCTCCGGGACCGGACCGTCGACGAACTCCAGGCGGCGGGGTTCGAGCACGCGGAGGTGATGACCACCGACACGCACATCGTCAACACCGTCGAGGCCGACAATCAGGTGGGCGCCGAGATCGGCCACGCGGCGTTCATCGACAAAGTCGCCGACATCGCCGAGCGTGCGCGAGACGACACCGAACCGGTCGAGGCGGGGATGGCCACCGAGCGCGCGGAGGTGACGGTGTTCGGCAACGACCGCACCGAGACGCTCGCCTCCCACGCCAACGCGGTGGTCTCGCTCGGCGGCGCGTTCGCGCTCGCGGTCAGCCTCGCGGTGGTCGCGATCAGCGTGCTGCTCTTTTTCGTTACCTGAGTTCGGCCGCGGGCTACCCGGGCCGAGCAATGCAGAAAACCTTCGGCGCGAGCGGGGCGCTGGTGGATGTTGCGAACGCCGGCAGAACGGTCGCCGGCTACTCGAACAGTTCGTCGACCGCGTCCTGCGCCGCGAGCGCCGCCGCCTCGGCCACGTCTTCGGCGTCGGGGTCGGCGTCCTCGGGGGGGTTGACGTAGACGTCGACGTCGAGCACACCGTCCTCGAACGTGACTGTCACGTCGAGGTCGGTCAGCTCGGACTGCTTGTAGCGGTCCAGCACGACGCCCTCCGCGGCCGCGCTGGCGGTCTCGACGACCTCCTCGTCGGTCGGCTCCTCAGTCGTCATTTACGCGCCGGCGCCCGGGCCGCCGGGGCCCATCGGGCCGCCCTCGCCGCCCTGCAGGAGCTGCTGGAGCTCCTCCTGCAGTTCCTCGAACTGCTTCTGGGTCTTCTGCTCGCGCTTCTGGAGCTGCTCGACGCGAACTTCGAGGCTGTCGACCTTCTCCTCGAGGTTCTCCTCGGCCTCCGCGTAGTCGGTGTGGACGAGGAGCTCACCGATCTCTCGGTACATGGTCGCGTCCTCGTCGATGTCCTCGAGCGCCTCGAGGGCGGTCTGAGCCTCGTTGAGCGAGGTCTCGGCCTGCCCCTTCTGGGCGGTAAGCTGCTCGGTGGTCTCCTGAAGGTCCTGTAGCTCCTCGATCTTCTCTTGGGCTTCCGGCGGTAGACTACCCTGCATACCTCGGTCGACGGCCTTCGGCCTGAAAAAGGCCCGTATTTGGGCCCGACACGGATTTCGGCCGGCGAGGGGCGATCTGCGGCCGCCGGATCGCCGGCAGGGGGCACGGTACCAGCCGGCTGACTGGTGCGAGCGGACCCTTGGCCCCGCCCGGCCCGCCATTGCCGGACTGACCCTTGGTCCCGCCCGGCTCGCCATTGCCGGACTGACCCTTGGTCCCGCCCGGCTCGCCATTGCCGGACTGACCCTTG
>NZ_JAGGLC010000006.1 GCF_017874235.1 Halolamina salifodinae | reverse complement strand
TGCGAGACGACGATGAATGCGGACGTGAACGGCGCGGTGAATATTCGGAGAAAGATAACTCAGAGTCCTCCGACGGGGGATATGAGTAACGGCTGTTTGGCACAGCCCGGAGTCTTCCTGTTCGACCGCGAGAGCGGACGGTTCACACCGAGAGAGCAGGGAGACTGTAAACCCTAATATCCCAACGCTTGGGATTCCTCCGGCTTTAGCCGGAGGAGGATGTCAATGTCGGTACCCTCAGCGTGCTGGTCGGGATTCAAGCCAGCCTCATCGCCCGGAAATGGCGGGTTGACGAGCAGGTCGGTGCAACAATAAGCACGGCCAACACCTCCGCCATCGTCGGTACGTGTACGTGTGGGTGCTGTGGCCCACTCGTCGCAAAGGTTGCCGTCCTCGTTGCCGGCCCTACAGTTGCGGCGCCGCTGTACTGGGTCTTCGTCGATACATCGTCGCCACTGAGTGTGATCTTCATCGTCGGAAGTATGCTGCTGTTTACGGGCAGTATTCTCTATTCGATCGGCTCGGTGTATCGTCCCGACCGCTCTACGGACATCGCATCAATCCAGGCGGATTGAACACAGGGACACGGCCCTCGGTCTGAAAGCCATATTTATTGATACTGTCCTTGACGGACTTATTACGTGAATCTCTATGGGAGATGGTCATAGCCACGGAGGAGGCCAGAGTACCCGGAAGCTCGCCGTCGTTTCGGCGATCAACCTCGCTGGGTTCGTCGCAGAACTCGCCGGGGGACTCCTTTTCGGGTCGGTTGCACTCATCGGCGACGCCCTCCACATGCTGTTCGACGCGGTGGCGTACGTGCTTGCGCTCGGTGCGGTTTACGTCGGTCGGCGAACGGAGCCCGGGAGCCGTTGGTCGTACGGGCTGAACCGACTGGAACCTCTCGCTGCGTTCTTGAACGGCGTCCTGTTGGTCCCGATGGTCGGCTATCTCGTCTGGGAGTCGTACCAGCGGTACCTCCATCCGGTCGAGATCGAACCGCTTCAGACCGCTGCATTGGCTACTGGCGGATTAGTTCTCAACGTCGTTTCGGTGTACGTGATTCAGGGTGGGTCGATGAGTCTTAATGAACGGGGCGCATACTACCACCTCCTCGGTGATACCGGTGCATCCATCGCCGTGATCGTCTCGATGCTGGTCGTTGAGTTCACCGGTTCGAAGCTTGCGGACCCGATCACTGCCGTCATCATCGCGGCGATAATCGTCTGGTCCGCCATCGAGTTGATACGTGAGAGTAGCGCGATCTTCCTGCAGCGGAGTCCTGTTTCTGTGGAAGATGTTCGGAAACGACTCCTCGAAATCGGCGGTGTAGAAAGCGTTGAGGACGCGCACATCTGGGAGTTGTCCAGTTCCCTTCGTGTCGCGACCGTCCACGTTCGCGACCATGCGACGACGGTCGCCGAACGGGACGCCCTCAACGAGCGGATTTCGACGATTCTCGCGTCGGAGTACGATGCGGACCACGTCACAGTTGATCTCGTGTCAGCTGGCACCGACGCCGAGAAGCGACGGGAGCATTAAGCCCGATAGTTAATAATTTAGTCCGTGTTAATTATCAATCTCTCCCATTTAGACGGGGGTATTTGGCAGCAGGATTGTTAACCCCGTGTCGCTTACGTTGGAACATGACCAGCGGAGACGACTCACATCACGACCACGATCATGACCACGACCATGATCACGATAACTCTGAGAGCGACGAAGCCAGTGATCTCGGTGGAGAAGAGTCCGTCCAACTGACGGTGCCCGAGATGGACTGCCCGTCCTGTGCCGGGAAAGTCGAAACCAGTGTTCGCAAACTCGACGCCGTCGAGGCTGTTGATCCACAGGCAACGACTGGCACGCTTACTGTAGGGTACGAACAGGGAGGGACGACACCGGAGGAAGTCGCCGAACGGGTCGAAAAAGCGGGCTACACGGTCGAGTCCGGCGTCGGTGAGAAGACCGAGACGTTCACCGCACCCGAGATGGATTGTCCGTCCTGTGCCGGAAAAGTCGAGAACGCAATCGAGACCGTTGCGGGCGTCACTGCCTTTCGGACTCAGCCGACGACCGGGAAGATCACGGTTACGTTCGACCAGTCACAGACTTCGGCCGACGAGATCACTCGCGCAATCGAGAACGCCGGCTACGAGGTCACCGATTCGACTGCTGCCGGCGGAGACGGCGCTGTCGCCGAGACTGAGAGCGTCTGGCGCAGCACCCGGGCCATCAAGACCTGGATTAGTGGGGGGTTCACCCTACTCGGGTTACTGGTCGAGTTCGTCCTCGGTGGACTGAACGCCGAACTCCTCGCTGTCGCCGGCGTAGCGCTCTCGACCGCGGACGTGCTGTTCCTCGCCGCCGTCGTAGCCGGCGGACAGGAGATCGTTCGGGGTGGCTACTACTCCCTGCGCAACTGGAACCTCGACATCGACCTCCTGATGAGTCTCGCCATCCTTGGTGCCGTGACGGTCAGCTTCGTCTTCGGCGAGGCCCTCTACATGGAGGCGGCGACGCTCGCGTTCCTGTTCAGCGTCGCCGAACTGCTCGAACGCTACTCGATGGACAAGGCGCGTAACTCCCTTCAGGAGCTGATGGACCTTTCACCCGACGAGGCCACTGTCCGGCGCGACGGTGAAGAGGTGACTGTCCCAGTTGACGAGGTACAGGCCGGCGATGTGGTGGTCGTCAAGCCGGGTGAAAAGATCCCGCTCGACGGCGAAGTGCTCGAGGGTGAAAGCGCAGTCAACCAGGCACCGATCACTGGGGAGAGTGTCCCTGTTGACAAGACGCCGGGTGACGAGGTGTATGCCGGCACAGTCAACGAACAGGGCTACTTGGAGGTTCAGGTCACCTCCGAGGCCGGCGACAACACGCTCTCCCGCATCATCGAGATGGTGGAGAACGCCCAGTCGAACAAGACCGAGCGCGAGCAGTTCGTCGAGCGGTTCGCGGGCTACTACACGCCGTTAGTCGTCGTCTTCGCGGTGCTGGTGACGCTCGCGTCCCCGGCGGTGCTCGGCGCGACACAGACCCAGGGGATCGTCTACGGACTGACGCTGCTCGTGCTCGCATGCCCGTGTGCGTTCGTCATCTCGACGCCGGTCTCGGTCGTCTCGGGCATCACCAGCGGCGCGAAAAACGGCGTCCTGATCAAGGGCGGAAACCACCTCGAAGCGATGGGCGAGGTCGATGCGGTTGCTCTCGACAAGACTGGGACGCTCACGTTCGGCGAACTCACTGTCACCGACGTGATCCCGCTCGGAGAGAACACCGAAGACGACGTCCTCCGGTGTGCGAAGGGGCTCGAAACCCGATCGGAGCACCCCATCGGTGACGCTATCGTCGAGCGTGCCGATACACAGGATGTCGGTGACCGTCGCGTCTCGGAGTTCGAGAGCATCACCGGGAAGGGTGTCCGAGCCGAACTCGCCGGTACCGCCCACTACGCGGGGAAACCCGGCCTGTTCGAGGAACTCGGGTTCGACCTCAACCACGTCCACGCAGCGACGGACGGCGGGATGGTCACACGGAAGAGTCGGCAGATGTGCGAGCGAAACGATTGTGTGGACCTGCTGGAGTCCGTGGTTCCCGATCTCCAGTCAGAAGGGAAAACGGTCGTACTCGTCGGAACCGAGGACGAGATCGAGGGGGCCATCGCCGTCGCTGACGACGTACGAACAGAAGCCAAGCGGGCGGTTTCCCGCCTCCACGACCTCGGCGTCGAACACGTCGTGATGTTGACTGGGGACAACGAGCGCACCGCCCGCGCTATCGCTGAGAAGGTTGGAGTTGACGAGTTCCGTGCCGAGCTCCTCCCCGAGGACAAAGTCGAGGCGGTACAAGAACTCGACGAGCAGTACGATGGCGTCGCAATGGTCGGCGACGGTATCAACGACGCCCCCGCGCTGGCGACGGCCACCGTCGGCGTCGCCATGGGTGCAGCAGGGACCGACACCGCAATCGAGACCGCCGACATCGCGCTAATGGGCGACGACCTCTCACGCCTCCCGTACCTCTATGAGCTCTCCCACGACGCGAACAGCGTCATCCGACAGAACATCTGGACCAGTCTGGCCGTGAAGGCCGGCCTCGCGCTCGCCGTTCCGTTCGGCCTCGTCCCGATCTGGGCCGCAGTCCTGATCGGCGACGCCGGGATGACCCTCGGCGTTACCGGGAACGCGATGCGGCTCTCCCGTATCGACCCGGACATCGGCGAGTAACGACCGGCTGTCTCTCCCTTTCTCGGCTTCGTAGTGTTTGAGAGCGGTATTGCACGTCAGTCATGGGCCTTGGCTGATTTGAACCACGGTCGCTCCCGTTCGCTCGCTGCGCTCGCTCACCTCCCGCTCCCTGGTTCAGAATCCGCCAGGGCGACAGCCTCGGCTCCTCACTATCGTTCGGAGCACTCGGATGGGCCCTGGCGGATTTGAACCACCGATCACCCGGTTATGAGCCGGGGGCTTTAAACCAGACTAAGCTAAGGGCCCTTACCGAATAGCCGGACGGCTCGCCCTTGAGACTACCGAAAGGATCGACGCCGTCGCCAGGGCTCGAACCTGGGACAACCACGTTAACAGCGTGGTGCTCTACCAGCTGAGCTACGACGGCTCACTTCCTCGTACCGCGGTTTCACACAAATGGGTTTCGTTTCCACCCGCGGCCGTCGCACCGACACGGTTTCCCGCCGCCCGGGCGAACCCGAACCCATGACCGACGACGCCCTCGACGCCGTGCTCACGAGCGTGAGCGAGCGCGTCACCCCCGATGCCGACGAACGCGAGCGCCTGCGTGAGGTCGCCGATGAGCTGGCCGAGCGGGCCGACGCAGCCATCGACGATCTACCCGTCGACGCCGACACCATGCAGGTCGGCTCCAGCGCTCGCTCGACGTGGCTGGCCGGCGACCGCGACATCGACCTGTTCGTCCGCTTCCCGCCGGATCTCGACCGGGAGCGACTGGAGTCCTACGGCCTCGACGTGGGCCACGCCGTGCTCCCCGACGGCCACGAGGAGTACGCCGAGCATCCCTACGTCAAGGGCGAGTACGAGGGGTTCGACGTGGATCTGGTGCCGTGCTACGACGTGGAGTCGGCCACCGAGATCCGCTCGGCCGTCGACCGCACGCCGTTCCACGACGCCTTCCTGCAGGCCCGATACACCCCCGAACTCGCTGAGGGCGCCCGCCTTCTCAAGCGGTTCATGAAGGGCGTCGGCGTCTACGGCAGCGACCTCCGGACCGAGGGGTTCTCGGGCTATCTCGTCGAGCTCCTGATCCTCGAGTACGGCGGCTTCGTCCCGCTGGTTGAGGCCGCCGCCGAGTGGCACCCGCCCGAGCGGTTCGACCTGCGCGGCGACAGCGACCGACCGAGCGCCGCTGACCCCGGCGGCGATGGCGGTCCCGCCGAGGTCCCGCCCGAGGTGGCTGAAGCCGCCGAGTTCGACGATCCGCTGGTCGTCATCGACCCGACTGACCCCGACCGGAACGTCGCTGCCGTCCTCTCGGCCGCCAATCTCGCGCGCTTCCAACACTACTGCCGGGAGCTGCTCGACGAGTCCCGGGAATCGCTGTTCTTCCCCGAACCCACGGAGCCAATCGACGCCGACGGCGTCCAGAAGCATCTCGACCGCCGCGGGAGCCACGCCGTCGCCGTCGTGTTCGACACGCCGGACGTCGTGGAGGACCAACTGTACCCCCAACTCCGGCGTTCGCTTGCGGGGGTCGTTGGCGAATTCGACAGGCGGGGCTTCGACGTGCTGCGGGCCGAGACAGTCGCGAACGGCGTGGGTGAGGACGCTTCGGGCCGATCGGTTCTGCTCGTGGAGACCAGCGTCGACGAACTCCCCGCGGTCGCGCGTCACGAGGGCCCGCCCGTCCACGTGGGCGAGCACGCGAAGTCGTTCTACGACGCCTACGCCGACGACGAGTCGACGTACGGCCCATTCGTCGCGGCAGAGCGCTACGTCGTCGAACGGGAGCGCGACCACCGGACGCCCGAGGCGTTCCTCCGGAGCGATTCGCTGTTCGATGTGGCGCTTGGCACCCACGTCGAGACGGCGCTCGAAGCCGACTACGAGGTGCTCGTCGGCGAGGAAACCGCGACGCTGGCGGAAGCGTTCGGGACGGAACTTCGGGAGTATTTCGAGCCAGAAGTCTGATTCGGGCGCCCCCGCTCGCTCAGAGGCCGTGGATCTCGCGCAGTTCCGCGACCAGATCGGCCACTTCGTCAGTCGGCTCCGCGCCGTCGACGACTGGCTCCCGGCCGTCGAACGTCTCGTGGACCACGGCGACGCTCTCCGAGAGCGTGTCGAGGCCGTAGCCACCCTCCAGTATGAACGCCAGCGGGGCGTCGACGGTCTCGGAGAGTCGCTTGACGGCCTCGGTGAGTTGGGCGTACCCCTCCGTGGAGACGCGCATCCGGGAGATGGGGTCGTGGCGGTGCGCGTCGAACCCCGCGGAGATCAGGAGTAGGTCGGGATCGAAGCGCTCGATGGCGGGCGCGATTGCCTCTTCGAAGGCGTGGAGATACTCCGGGTCGCCACAGCCAGCCGAGAGCGGGACGTTCATCGTCGTCCCTTCGCCGGCGCCCTCGCCGGTCTCCTCGACTTCGCCGCTGCCGGGGTAGAGCCCCGCCTCGTGGGTCGAGGCGTAGAACACGTCCGGGTCGTCGTAGCAGATCTCCTGCGTGCCGTTGCCGTGGTGGACATCCCAGTCCCAGATGGCTACGCGGTCGACCTCCTCTCGGGTGGCGATAGCGTCGCGGGCGGCGACGGCGGCGTTGTTGAAGAAACAGAACCCCATCGCCTCGTCGGATTCGGCGTGGTGCCCCGGCGGCCGGCCGAGCGCGAAGGGGGTGTCCCGGCCGTCGGCGCCGTCGAGGGCGGCCTCGGCGGCCCAGATCGAGAGGCCGGCGGACTGGAGCGCGACGTCGTAGGTGTCCGGGCCGGCGACGGTATCGGGGTCCCACTCCCCGCCGCCGTCCTCACAGAACTCCCGGACGGCGTCGACGTGTTCGGCGTCGTGGGCGCGCTCGATGGCCGCGCCGTCGGCGGAGTCGGAATCGACGTAGCTGACGCCGTGGCGCTCCTTGAGCGCCTCCCGGATCGCCCGCATGCGGTCGGGTGACTCGGGGTGGCGGGGACCGGTATCGTGGTCGAGACAGCGTTCCGAGTAGCCGAACTGCATTACTCGAAGAGGGCGAAGTACGTCTCGATATCCTCGGCCTGCACGGTGCGCCGGTCGGCGTGGCGGGCGAGTTTCGCGGCCGCGCGGGCGACGTTGTCGGCGTAGTCCTCGAGGATGTCCGCCAGCGCGATGCGGGCCTCCATCGACACCCGGTAGCGGTCGTCGATGCGCAGGCGGGCGATCCGGTCGACGGGCGCGACGGGGAGGTCGATGTCCTCGCGTTCGACGACCTGCTGGACGCCGAAGTCGTCGGCCATGAGGGTCTTGCGGCCGTCTTCGGTCGCGCGTTCGGCGGCCTCGATGGCGAGTTCGGCGCCGCGGTCCTGAATGCGGGCGGCCAGTTCCCCGGCCGCCTCGGCGCTCACTCGGAGCCCGTCCGCGTTGCGCCGGATGATGGCGTCGACGGGGGCGAACGGCAGCTCGACGGTCATACCGTTAGGCGGGGCGTGGCGCGTAAAACGCTTCCCCTCCGTTCTCAGGGCGTAACGGACGACGTGAACGCGTCGCGGTGGGTCGGCGCCGCTGCTCGCTGTTGGTGGTGTTCCGGCGGCGATTTGAACGCGCGAAGCTCACTCCGTTCGCTTCGCTGGCTCAATTCGCCGCGACGGCCGTTTCGCTTCACGGACTCCTCGCTGTCGCTCGTCGTCGTAGTTCAGCGAAAACGTCCCGGCGGCGATTTGAACGCCGGTCCCTGGCTCCGCAAGCCAAGAGGATAGTCCACTACCCTACCGGGACTCATATCGATAAACGCCCGACCTGCATAAGTCGGTTGCGGTTCCCGGACACCGTGAGCAGGAGGCACAAACGACGTTTTGTCCGTCCGGCGGGCTTATGCAACGAGCGCCCGACTGCCTGTGTATGGAGCGCCGAACGTTCCTCACGGCTGCGGCGGGACTGCTCGCGGCGACCGCCGGCTGTGTCGGCGGCGGGCCCGAGACGCCCGACGACGGTCCCGCAACGACGCCGACGCCGTCGATCACCGCACGCTCACTCGAACCGCTCGAGGGCTGCCACGAAGCCGGGAGCGCGCTGATCAGTGCCGATGGAACAACCGTCACCGTCGAGGGCTGCATCGTCGGCAAGAACGGCTGTATGGTGGCCGCACTGGACTCGGCGACCTATGACGCCGACGCGGACGAACTCACGGTCCGCGTGGTCACCGAGGACGAGTCCGACACCGACGAGATGTGTACCCAGCAAATCGTCCACCGCGGCTACCGGGCCACCGTCGAGTTCGACGGCGGCCTCCCCGGGACGACGACGGTGATCCACGACGGGATGGACGGCGAACAGCAGGTCGCCCAGGCCGAAACGAACGGCTGACGGGAGAACTAAACGCCGGAGCGCCCAACGGCCTGTATGGGCATTCTCGACTCGCTGAAGTCCGTGCTGGGCATGCGCGCGGAGGCCGACGCCGCGAGCGCGGCCGACCCCGACGCGCTGTTCGGCATGAGCACCGCCTACGTCACGATGGAGGCCGAACTCGGCTACGAGTCGGCCGGCGCCGCCGCGCTCTGTTTCTCCGAGGTCGACAGCACCGCGTTCGCCGACGCCGTCGATCAGGTCGAAGCCATCCTCCAGGCTGGCGAGAACGAGACCGGGACCGTGTTCCGCCGCCGGAAGGACGACCACGGCTACCACTGGGTGGTCCTCGAGGACGACGACCCGGAGGACCTGGTCACGAGCGTCCACTTCGCCGCCGACGAGTTCGTCGAGCAGGGCTTCGGCTCCCGCCTACTCGCGGCCGTGTTCGGCTTCGAGAAGGCCGGCGACGACGCCGAGGCGGCCGGCACGTCGGGCGACCGCGGGGCGGCGGCGGCGCGGGCCAGCACCGACCGCGCCTACTGGATCTACTCGTTCCGCCGCGGCGCCTACTACCCGTTCTGCCCCAGCGGCCAGCACGAACGGAACAGCAAGGCCGAGTTCAAACTCCGCTCCGTGCTGGACGGCGAACTCGACATCGAGGACGACGAGTCCCACTGGTACCCACTCTGGCCCGACAGCGTCGGCGGCCACCCGTGGGAGTGACCGATGACTGACGACACGCCCGCGGTCTACGACCACTACCGCCCGCGCGGCGACGACGGCCCGGTCTACCGCGTCGTCGGTGTTGACGCCAATCGAGCGACGCTGCTCCGCCTCACCGACGACGAGGGGAACCGCGAGGCGACCGGCGACCTCCGGTACGTCGACCGCGACGAACTCGACACCGCGTTCCACCCGGCCGACAATCCTGACCCGCGCTTCGAGGCGCCTGACTACCTCGCGGGGCTGATGGTCCTCGCCGGCGTCGCCGTTGCGGTCCACCCCGCCGGCGACCGTGTCTCGGGCGCCATTCTGGCCCTCGGCGGCGGCTACCTCCTCTGGCGTCGGCACTGATTCGCCGCCGCGTCTTCCGGTTTCAACGTTCGGCTCGTCGCTCACTCGCCGCCTCTCACGGGCACCAGTTTCACTTTCACCCTACTGTTAACGAGGGTTTATCCCCGGTGACGCACAACGATGGTGTATGCCAGAAGACGACCTCGAAAGTCTCCCAGGCGTCGGCCCCGCAACCGCAGACAAGCTCGTTGACGCGGGCTTCGAGAGCTACCAGAGCATCGCCGTGGCCAGCCCCGGCGAGCTATCGAACTCCGCGGACGTGGGCGACTCGACGGCTGCTGACGTGATCAACGCGGCCCGCGAGGCCGCCGACGTGGGCGGCTTCGAGACGGGCGCGACCGTGCTCGAGCGCCGCGAACGGATCGGGAAGCTCTCGTGGCTCATCGACGACGTCGATGACCTGCTCGGCGGCGGGATGGAGACACAGTCCATCACCGAAGTGTACGGTGAGTTCGGTGCCGGGAAGTCTCAGGTCACCCACCAAACGGCGGTCAACGTCCAGCTAACCCAGGAGAACGGCGGCCTCAACGGTGGCTGCATCTTCATCGACACCGAGGACACGTTCCGCCCCGAGCGGATCGACGACATGATCCGGGGTCTCGACGACGACATCATCGCCGACGAACTCGAACGCCGCGAGATCGAGGGCGAACCGGGCGATGAGGAGACGATGGAGGCGCTGCTCGAGTCGTTCCTCGACAACATCCACGTCGCGAAGGCGTTCAACGCCAACCACCAGATGCTGCTGGCCGAGAAGGCCCTCGAACTCGCGAAGGAACACGAGGAGGACGAGTGGCCGATCCGCCTGCTCTGTGTCGACTCGCTCACCGCCCACTTCCGCGCGGAGTACGTCGGCCGTGGCGAACTCGCCGAGCGCCAGCAGAAACTCAACAAACACCTGCACGAACTCGACAAGGTCGGCAACCTCCACAACGTCGCCGTCCTCGTCACGAACCAGGTCGCCTCCAACCCCGACTCCTACTTCGGCGACCCGACCCAGCCCATCGGTGGGAACATTCTGGGCCACAAGTCCACGTTCCGCATCTACCTCCGCAAGTCGAAGGGCGACAAGCGTATCGTGCGCCTTGTCGACGCGCCCAACCTCGCCGACGGCGAGGCGATCATGCGCGTGCAGGACGAAGGCCTGAAGCCGGAGTAATCGCGAGGAGCGACCTCCGGGAGCGACGAGCGTTTTTGGTCGAGCTTTTGCCGAGCGAGCACCGCGAGCGCAGCGCAAAAGGTCGGTGTCGCAGGACGAAGGCCTGAAGCCGGAGTAATCGCGAGGAGCGACCTCCGGGAGCGACGAGCGTTTTTGATCGAGCTTTTGCCGAGCGAGCACCGCGAGCGCAGCGCAAAAGGTCGGTGTCGCAGGACGAAGGCCTGAAGCCGGAGTAAATCCGCTAGAACGCAGTCCGAACGCGGTTCCGTTTTTCGCGACCCTTACTGCTCCTCGTGCTGGGGCAGCGCCTCGATGTCCGCCGCCGTCGCGTCGTGGTCGTCGGGCAGGCGCTCGATGCAGTCGAAACAGAGGAAGAACTCCGAGCCATCGGCCAGTTCCAGATCCATCCCCTGGCTCGGGCCGTCGTTGCTGAACGACCAGAAGTCGCCGATACCGCCGCCGATCCGCACCCGCCGGTCACAGCCGTCACAGCGTTGGGAGGCCATCGACGGCGGTTCGGGGCCGAGGCGGTTAGGCGCTCCGGCGGCGGCGCCGTCGCTCGCCGGTCGGGATGGACGCAGAAGAGCGGGTGCGGATCAGTCTTCTTGGATCTCGTGGAACTGGTTGAGTAGCTCCTCGGTGGAGTCACCGGCGTCGTAGCTTACGGTCCCGCTGAACTGCTGGGGCCGCTCCTCGAACTCGGCGTCAGCCTGCGAGGTCAACTGGTCACGGCGTTCGTGTTCGCCCTCGTCATAGGCTCCAAATGCCATGGTATGCTTACCCTTGGGTAGAACCCCCAATATACGTACCGGTTAGTTTTCAGCTTGGATCGCATGAGGAAACGGTCGGCGCCGATCCGCATCGCAGTACGTAAACCGTCCGGCGTTCAGAGTGAACGTGTGGCAAAGCCGCTTCGGTTCCGATACGCCCCCGGTTCGTGGTCCGAGGCGCGCGTCCGCAACGAGCTACTGCAGGCCCTCCAGGCCAACATCGGCGCGGAGATGAACGATCCGTGGTTCCAGGGCCCCCAGGGGTTCGAGGCGGTCCGGTTCGACATGGACAACGGCGACACCGCGCTGTTCTGCTGGGACGACGACGCCGGCTACTGGCTGGGCAACACCGAGACGCCGTCGTCGCTCTGGCGCACCGACAAACAGGGACTCGACGAGGTCCCCTACGCCGTCAAGCGCTGGGCCGAGCGGGAGCTGTTGGCCCAACTCACCGAGGAGTCGCCGTGGCTCGAGGAGTACCCGCACCTCTCGTGGTTCTTCCTTCCCGTCTTCCTGTCGAAGGACGGCCGGGAGACCACCCGCGCGTTCTTCCACGACTACGCCGCCGGTTTCCCCGACGCGAGTCGGGACGAGGCGCTCACGTTCTACGAGGAGCTACTGTCGACCGGCGCGCTCGACGAGTACCGCGAGACGATGGCCGGCAAACTCGGCACCTCCGAGACGATGGACCTCACCCGGATGACGGCGACGATGGGGGAGTTCAACGCGGCCTACCTCCTGCTGGAGGCGGGCTACGACGTGACCCCCGAGGCCGCCGTGACGACGGGCCACTCAATCGACTATCGCGCCAGCCGCCCCAGCGACGCCGAGGCGACGCTGGTGGAAGTGACCCGGCCGCTCCCGCCGAAACACCGCTCGGCCACGTCACCGGTCACCGCCATCCGGGAGACGGCCGAGACCAAGTCCACCGGCCAACTGGAGGAGCACGGCGGCGGCGTGACGCTGTTCGTCGACTGCTCCTCGTTCCCGGACGACGACTGGCTGGCTATCGCCGGCGAACAGCCGGAAGTCCGGCACCGCCCGGCAGTCGTGTTTCGGCTGCGCCCCTCCGGAACCATCGAGGCCTACCGGAAGGGGGGGCTCCCGCTTGATCTGGGGGACGCGGTCGAGTGGATCGACGACTGAGCGACACCGCAAGGCGTTTCTCCCGCGACCGACAGATTCGACTAATGAGCGTCGTTGCTGACCTCCACACCCACACCACCGTCTCAGACGGCACCTTGTCGTTGCCCGACCTCGTCGCGACCGCCCGCGAGGAGGGGCTCGCCGCCGTCGCTGTCACCGACCACGACCGCTACCACCCCGACATCTCGGTCCCCGTCGAGCGCCGAGGCGACCTGCTGATCGTCCGCGGGATCGAACTCCGCGTCGACGCCGGCGACGAACGCGTCGACCTGCTGGGTTACGGCCTGACCGAGACCGACGCGCTGACCGCGGAGGTCGAACGCCTCCAGCAGGACCGGATCGACCGCGGGCGCCGGATCGTCGAGAACGTCGAGGCCGAGTTGGGCGTCGACCTCGGCATCGAACCCCACGAAGGGCTAGGGCGCCCACACATCGCCCGCGCCGTCGTCGAGAGCGATGCCGACTACGACACCATTGGCGCCGTCTTCGACGACCTGATCGGCGACGACGGCCCCTGCTACGTCGCCCGCGAGGTACCCGACTTCGAGACCGGTCGGGAGCTGCTCGAGGAGGCCTGCGCGTTCGTCGGCCTCGCGCACCCGCTTCGCTACGACGACCCCGAGGCCGCGCTGGAACTCACGGCCGAGTTGGACGCTGTCGAGCGCTACTACCCCTACGACCGCCCGGTCTCGCCGGACGAACCCGAGTCGCTCGACCCGCGGCCCGTCGAGGCCGCCATCTCGGAACACGACCTGCTGGCCACTGGCGGCACCGACGCCCACGAGGAGGAGTTAGCCGTCGACGGCCTCCCGCGGGCGGCGTGGAAGCGCGTACGCGAGCACCTGCCCGAGGCGGTCTCCCTGGCGGAGAGTAACTGATTTACCCGCGACACCGATACCACCGGCCGTGAACGAGGGGATCGTCTCGGAGATGCCGGGCTGGCTCCAGTCGCTGCTGCACTCGGAGTGGGCTTATCTCGTCCTGTTCGGCGTGTTCGTGCTGGAGGGAGCGATGTTGATGTACTTCGTCCCCAGCGAACTCCTCGTCCCGGGGTCACTGGCCCTGCTTGGCCACAGCCCCGACCGCCTGCTGCCGATTCTCGCGGTCGCGGTGCTCGGCGCCACCGTCGGGCAGGTCGCACTCTTTACGGTCGCGAAACGCGCCGGTCGCGAGTATCTCCTGCAGAATCGGTGGTTCCGCGTGAGCGACCGCACCCTCACCCGGTTCGACGGCTGGTTCGACCGCTGGGGCGGCCCGGCGGTCACCGGGAGCAACGCGATGCTGTTCACCCGCGGGATGTTGACGGTGCCGGCGGGGTTGGCGAAGATGGAGACGGCGCGGTTCGTCGCGCTCTCGGCGCTCGGAACGGTGCTGTTCGAGTCGGCGCTGGCGGCGCTGTACGTGTTCGGCGTCGACGTCCTCTGGTAACGATTACTCCGCGCGGTCGATCTCGGTCTGCTCGCGCAGCGCTTCCAGCCCCTCGTCGTCGGCCAACTCCTCGACGCGCTCCTGGAAGTGCTGCTCACAGAGGCCGACCTTGATCCCGTCCGTCTCCGCGGCGTAGACGGCGTCGTCCTCGCAGTAGTGGCATTTCATACCCGAGAGTACGCGATCCAGTCGGTTAAGAACGCGGATGCCGGCCCCCGGAGCGACGCGGTTTTGCCGCCGGGGCCGCTGGCTCCGATATGGACCACACCCCTCGCCCCGGCCGCGACGATGCCCGGCGCCCGCGCCGTCTGCGGGCCGACGGCGTCCGCTCGCTCGTCGCCGAAACCGACCTCTCGGCGTCGGACCTGATCGCGCCCGTGTTCGTCGACGCGACTACCGACGAGCGCGTCCCCATCGAGACGATGCCCGGCCACGAGCGCGTGCCCGTCGAACAGGCCGTTTCCCGCGTCGAGGAGGTGCTCGAGACGGGCGTCGAGGCGGTCATGATCTTCGGCATCCCCGAGTTCAAGGACGCCCGGGGGACCCGCGCCTACGCCGAGAACGGCGTCGTCCAGCGCGCGGTCCGAGCGATCACCGAGGAGACGGGGGCCTACGTCATCACCGACGTCTGTCTCTGTGAGTACACCGAACACGGCCACTGCGGCATCGTCGAACCGGGCGCCGACGAGGACCCGCATCTCACCGTCCGGAACGACGAGAGCGTCGACCTGCTCGCCGAAACCGCCGTCTCCCACGCTGAAGCGGGCGCGGACATGGTCGCTCCATCGGCCAGCCTCGACGGCATGGTCGGCGCCATCCGCGACGGTCTCGATTCGGCGGGGTTCCGGAACCGCCCGATCATGTCCTACGCCGCCAAGTACGAGTCCTCGTTCTACGGGCCGTTCCGGGACGCCGCCGACGGCGCGCCCGCCTTCGGCGACCGCCGGCACTATCAGATGGACCCGGCGAACGCCCGGGAGGCCCGCCGCGAGGTCGAACTCGACGTGACCGAGGGCGCCGACGTGCTGATGGTCAAGCCCGCGCTGCCGTACCTCGACGTGGTCGCGCAGGTGCGCGAGGACCACGACCACCCGGTTGCGGCGTACAACGTCTCCGGGGAGTACGCGATGCTGCAGGCCGCCGCCGAGAAGGGCTGGCTGGACCTCGATGCCGTCGCGCACGAGTCGCTGCTGTCGATCAAGCGCGCCGGCGCGGACCTGATCCTGACCTACTTCGCCGAGGACGTGGCCGAGTCGCTCTGAGTGACTGGGGCGCGGGACGTGTAAGCGGGGTGCCGGTCTCACCACTCGCGTTTCTGGGATGGTCTATCCCCAACAGTCGTTAGGAAGAAACTTCATCTAGAGTTTGATCTCGGGGTTCGAAACATATGTTTCCTTAGCTCGGCTGGTCTCTGGGCCTTCCGATACGAGGCTCGGGGACGTGGCCTCGTCATCGAACCGATCCGAGTTTGCAGAGAGTGAATCAAGGACCTCTGCGAACGTCGTGCCGTCCCGCCCGGTGACGTGTACAAACCCCCCATACTGGCGTTGCTCATACGGAGTCGTATCCGGATCCGGGAACGCTTCCCGAATGCAGTTGACGCTCTCACGAAGGTATTCCGACGCCTTGTGCTGGGAGTACTGACAGTCTGCGTAGTACTGTTCTTGGTGGTGTTCGTTGAGATTTGCCTCCACGTGTTTGATGGACTCGTATCGAACTGCAGCGGGGCTGATATCGCCGGTGAGGAAACTGAGGTTCACCGTGAAACAGTCCGGATATCGCAGAATCACCAAGAAGAAAATTTGCTCGTCAACGGTGTATCGCTCCTGAAGACGATAGTAACACTCCAAGTAATACGCTGCGAGTGCTCCGATCCAGTCGTCACGCTCCCCATCGAGATACGCGGTCGCAACCTCGTAGTAGTCATCGCCAGCAATCTGGTGTAAACGGTGTTTGAAACTCTGTCTCATTTCATCCAGTTCGTCCTCATATACCTCCGTTAACGGGACATCTGGGTCGTTGAGCAACTCGCTCTTTCGCTCGCCAGCCGCTGCAATTCTCGCCATGTTCTTGTGGTGGGAACGTTCTGCTTCCACATCTGGCAGCGGAATTCGAACTGCCTGTTGGTGCAGAATCTTCGTCCCGGAGTTCATACGTTCACCCCGATCGGTCATAATCCATTATCTGACAGTACTATGAATCACGAACTCTTGAACTCGGCGGTGGCGTTGGTATCTTCGCAGTAGCAACCCATCGAACCTGTAGCCTCCCTCCATAAGTAAAGAGACAGATGAAGATCACTACCAGATACGATCCTCACTAGTGTCGGGGGTTCCCCCACGGCGCTCGTGACTCACGGCTCACTCCGTTCGCCGTTCGCTTTCGAGGCGGTTTGCCTCCGCTCCCTCCGTCGGAGCAAGCTCCGACGTGCTCTCACCCGCTTCACTCGTGAGAGCTTCGGTCGCGGAGTTGCCCCGACCTCGCACGGAAACGGTTTTGCGTCCCCGCCCGGACTCACACCCATGGATCCGTTCGACCTCGTGCTCGTGGCCGTCGACGGGAGCGAGGAGTCGACCCGCGCCCTCGAGTACGCGGCGACCGTCGCCGAAGCCTACGACGCCGACGTACAGGTCGTCTACGTGCTCGGCGAGAGCGCGGTCGCCGACCGCGACGCCGAGGAGTACGAAGAGACAGCCACGGAGATCGCGGCCGACCACGGCGTCGACGTCGCTACCGGGACGGTCTCGGGGTTCTCGACGGACCGACTCAGCCAACACCCCGGCAGCGTCGTCCTCGACACTGCCGAGGAGGACGGCGCGGACTTCCTCGTCGTCCCCCGCGAGCCCCAGACCGGGACCCGCGCGGCCGTCCTGGAGAAGACGGCGGAGTACGTGCTCCGCTACGCGAGTCAGCCCGTGCTTTCGGTCTGACCGGCGTCGAGTCGGATCGCCATCTCCAACTCGAAGCTCTCGGCGTCGGTGGTTTCGAACCCGATCTTCTCGTACAGACCCACCGCCGACCGGTTCCAACGCTCGACAGTGAGCCACACCTTCGAGATGCCTTCGTCGGCGCCGTGGCCCAGTATCGACTTCATCAACGCCGTCCCGATCCCGGCGCCCTGGTGGGATTGGACCACGAAGATGGCGAGTTCGTAGGGCGACTCGGGGCCGTTCTCGGGCACCAGCGTCGCGTGACCCACCACGTCGTCACCGTCCCACGCGAACACGTTGCAGCACTCGGTGGTGAGGATGCGGTCGAGCCACTCTTCGAGTTTTCCGGGCCGACTCGGCGGGATCCCCTGTGCGCGGTCGGCGGGGTCGAACGCCTCGTACATCGCCCGGAGCGCCTCGCGTTCGTCGTCGCTGCCGTCGTAGGCCCGGAGATCGATCTCACGGCCATCGGCGTCCTCGACGGTACGGGGCGGCGACGGGAAGCCGCCGACGGGTTCGTCCGGATAGCGCGTTGGTCCGGTCATCTCACCGGATCAGCCGGACCGTCGTCCGGGCGTTCAACAGCACGAACTCCGCGATGCTGCCGACGTTGATCTTTCCCATGGGGCTGGTCTGCCCGCCGCCGAGCGCGATCTCGTCGAACGCCCCGCGCTCGGCGATGTCGACCAGTTCGCTCCCGGGGTTGCCCTCGACCTGCCGGATCGGGGCGTCGATACCGGCGCCCTCGAGCTCCTCGCGTGCCCGTTCGGCGATCTCCTCGCGTGAACGCGGCGACCGGGGGTTCTCGACGATGGCGATGGTGAGGTCGTCGCCGACCGCCGCGGCGCGGGCCACGACCGCCTCCAGCGCCCGAATGGAGTCGTCGCTCCCGCCGATCCCGAGCAGCACCTTCATGGCCGGCCGGACGCCCCCTCGGTTGATAAACCCCCGGGGCGGGCGTCGACCCGCGCTGGCCGCCGGCGGAGGAGTAGCCCTATGTCCGTGGCTGTGTCAGGTAGGGGCATGAGCGAGGATCCGACGCCGTCTGCAAACGACGACCGAGCGACGCCCGGCGACCGCGAGTCGCCCGAGTACGAGTCGCCGACTGACGAATCTCCCGATGCAGCGGGCGACGCCCCCACGGCAGGCGTCGACGACGGCCCGACAGAGCGTGACGCCACCGATAGCGAGCCGACTGACACTCAGCCGACCCACGAGCGCACTGGCCTCGACGACATGCCCGCCGACGTGCCCGAGGACGTACAGGAGTACACCCGGTTCACGAAGATGGACCGCGCGGACTACGACCGCGTCAACGAGTTCTTGCGCGAGCGGACGTACATCACCGCCCGCGAGTGGGCCATCGCGCGACTCTGTGCGGACTTCCGGACCGAGACCGGCGTCGAGATGACCAAGATCGGCGAGAACCTCCCGCGGCTGGTGCCCTTTATGACGGACACCTACTCGCCGCAGGCGGTGAATCAGGCCCGCGCGTCCTTCGAGGAGAAGGTCACGAAGGCCGGCGCGACGTTCCTCTACGGTGCGATGTCGGGGTTCTACACGGCCGAGGAGCTCGACGACACGATGTACGAGGTGACCGAGATCGCGAAGTTCCTCCTGGAGGTCGAGGGTGTGGATCTCTCCGTCGACGAGGAACTGGAAGCGGAGGACGAGATTTCGCGGGTGATGCGCGAGGTGCGGGAGGCGTCGGCGGAGGTGCGCGGGGAGGAGGTCAAGTGCCCGGAGTGTGGGCACGTCCACGAAACTGACTAGTCGACGAACCCCATCGCCTCGTCGTCTATCTCCGTCTCGACGTAGTCCCGGCCGTGGTCGGTGATGATGTAGCAGGACTCCACGTCGCTGATCGAGCGGATGTACCGGCCTTCGGATAGCTCCCGGACCGCGTTCAGAACGGCGGTTCTGGAGGGTGGGTCGTTCATCCGGTGCTGGAGGTTGGCGGCGATGCCGCTGGGCGAGATGCCGACGCCGGACTGGTAGAGCAGTCGGAGCGTCGGGTCGACGGCGTCGGCGTCGAACTCGGGCATGGGGCGTGGGTTGTGGCGTGGGGGTGAAAATCTCGGTGGCCGTTTTACTGGGTAGTTGGTGGTATCTCGATAGGGGACTGCTGGTGTGTCGACGGCAGAATGGCGTACGGTTTTCGGGACAGCCGCAGCAACAGCAGCTCTATCGTTGACACCTGAGAAACAGCCGGGCGCCGGACCCGAGGTCCGGCGCAGCGCCGGGTCCCCACCCCTCCCCCGGCGTCGGCGACGATTCGCCGACGCGAGGCGTCCACCGCACCCGCACCGCGCGGTGGTGGCGCGTGACGTGAGCAGGGCGAGAGCGAAGCTCTCGCTGGCCGTGCGGGCGACGCACGGGTCGCCCGCACAACGCGTCGGCGCGAACGAGCGCGCGAGGGACGAGCGAGGGTTAAGCCCGAGCGAGTCGGCTGGGGAGGCTGTGGGCTGTGCTGAGCGGTGCCGTTACAAGTGTCCAAGGGAACTCCGCGGTGCTGTTCGCCGATGCAGTCCTAGAGCAAAAACCGATACCGAGAATATCGACGCCTCCGACCCGATCTACCTACTCCTCGAACCCGTCCTCCCACCGGAACGTCCCGTTACGCTGGACCACCTCCCCATCCACCTCCATCCGCGAGTCCTCGCTCATGTCGGTGATCATGTCGACGTGGACCGCCGAGTCGTTGGCCTCGTCCTCGCTGCCCTCGGGGAAGTTCGACTCGTAGGCCCGCCCGAGCGCCAGATGCACCGTATCGCCCATCTTCTCGTCGAACAGGATGCTGTCGGTGAACTGGTCGATGCCGCGGTTCATCCCGATGCCGAGTTCGCCCAGCCGTTTGGCCCCCTCGTCGGTGTCCAGTACCTCCGCGATGACGTCCTCGTTCTGCTCGGCAGCGAAGTCGACGACCTCGCCATCCTCGAACGTGAGGTGGATGTTCCGCACGCGCTGGCTGTTGATCGTCATCGGCACGTCGAAGAACACCTCGCCCTCCGTCGCGTGGGGCGCGGTGAACACCTCGCCGGAGGGGAGGTTGTGGGAGTCGTAGGCCACGCTGGCGGCGGAGTTGACCGCCGTCCGGCCCTCGATGGAGATCGTGAGGTCGGTGTCTTCCTTGACGATGCGGACCTCGCTGCCCTCGTCGAGCAGGTCCTTCATCATCGCCATCTTGTCGGCCAGTTCCTCCCAGTCCCGCAGGATGGCGTCGTAGACGAACGCCTGATACGCCTCGTGGCTCATGCCGGCCTGCTGGGCCAGCGAGCGCGTCGGGTGGACCGTCGACACCCAGTCGGTGTCCATCCGTGCCTCGCGGATCCCCTGCCGGGCGCGGCCCTTCGCCTGGCGCTTCTCGGCGGGCACGTCGGCGCTGGCGGTGGTGTTGTGGCCGCCGCCGAGGCTCAGCACCGAGTCGGCGTTCGCGTACAGCGCGCGCTCGTACTCGGGGTCCTCGTCGAACTCGTCGCTGTGGGCGCGGGTGTGTGCGCGGCTCACTTCGTCGGAGTTGTACAGCGTCACCACGTTCGCGTCGCGCTTCCCCAGTTCCTCGGCGACGGCGACGGCGAGGTCGTGGGCGCCCTCGGCGACCGACAGCACCACGTTGTCGCCCGCCTCGATCCGGGCACTCCAGTCGACCAGCGTCCTCGCGTGTTCACGGATGCGTTCGTCCATGCCCGGGCGGTCGCCCCTCGGCGGCAAAATACCCGCGGGACTGCCCCGGCCCAGGGCGTCCCTACTACCGCACGGCACGCCAGCGACATCGACGCCCGCACGGGACCGCAACGGCTACCACGCTACCCTCACAGTTCCGAGTATGGAACTCGGCGTCATCGGACTCGGTCGGATGGGACAGATCGTCGTCGACCGAACTATCGACGCGGGCCACGACGTGGTCGCGTTCGACCTCAGCGCGGAGGCCACCGCCGAGGCCGCCGAGGCGGGCGCGACGCCCGCCGACAGCGTCGCGGATCTCTGTGACCGACTCGGCGAGGAGAAACGCATCTGGCTGATGGTGCCGGCGGGCGACCCCGTCGACGCCACCCTGGACGACCTCGAACCCCACCTCGACGCGGACGACGTAGTCGTCGACGGCGGCAACTCCCACTTCGAGAAGTCCGTGCGCCGGGCCGCGGAGACGGAGGCCGCCTACCTCGACTGTGGCACCTCCGGCGGCCCCGCGGGCGCACATCTCGGCTTCTCGCTGATGGTCGGCGGCCCCGAGTGGGCCTACGAGGCGATGGTCCCGGTCTTCGACGCCGTCGCCACCGGGAACGCCGGGCACGACCGGATGGGTCCCGCCGGCTCGGGCCACTACGTGAAGATGGTCCACAACGGCGTGGAGTACGCGCTGATGCAGACCTACGGGGAAGGGTTCGAACTGCTCGCGAACGGTCGCTACGACCTCGATCTGGAGTCTGTCGCCCGGACGTGGAACAACGGCGCCGTGATTCGTTCGTGGCTGCTCGAACTCTGCGAGGAGGCGTTCCGCGAGGAGGGCAACGATCTGGGCGATGTCGCCGACCACGTCGCCGGTGGCTCGACGGGCACGTGGACGGTACAGGAGGCGCTGGAACAGGAGGTGCCCGTCCCACTCATCTACCAGGCGCTCGCCGAGCGGTTCGGCTCGCGCGCCCCCGAGGAGGGGCGATTCGCCCGACGGCTCGCCAACCGCCTGCGATACGGGTTCGGCCGGCACGAGGTCTCCCGGCAGTAGTCGCTAGCGGTTCCCGGGCAACTCGACCCGGACACACAGCGTATCCGGTTTCGCCATCGCGCTCTCGTAGCGCTCGGGCTGGTGGTCCTCGTAACTCTCCTGCGGTCTAGCCTCGCGGAACTCGTCGATCCGGAATCCGGCGTCTGCGACGGCGTTGACCACTTCCCCGATCGGTCGGTAGTACGACTCGATCTCCACGTCCGTGCTTCCCCACTCGACCACGTACCCCTCGGTCTCGTAGTAGTTAGCCAGGTCATCGCGGTGGTTCAGGTAGCGCCGAAACGGGTGAATTGTGGTGAACACCACCGTTCCGCCCGGACGCAGCACGCGGGCGAACGTTTCGAAGACCGGGCACCAATCTTCGATGTGGTCCAGCACGAGGTTGCTGAACACGAGGTCGAAGCTATCGCTATCGGCGAACTCGAACGGTTCGGTCAGATTCTGCTGGTAGAACGTTACGTCCTCGGGACATCGCTCACGGGCGCTCGCGAGTGCGTCCTCGCTCGCGTCGACGGCGACGACGGCGGCGCCGTTGTCGTGGAACCACTCGGTGTAAGAGCCGACGCCACAACCGGCGTCGAGTACGTCCAAGCCGTCTACTTCCGGCAGCATCGACGCAGCGGCGGGCCAGACGTAGTGGCGCTGATAGTGGCTGTCGCCCCACGGACTCTCCCACTGGTCAAGGTCCGTGGCGTCGGCGAGTCGGTCGTACCCCGCGACGGTCACTCGCTCGTCATCGTCCGACATGGAGGGCGTACGTCGCGGATCGGTCGAACGGCTGATATAGTTTCTGTGGGTCGAGCGTCTACAGTTCCGCCTCGCGGAACCAGACGATCCCGACCGCCAGCGGGACGACCAGCCAGACCAGCATCGCCAGCAGCACCATCGAATCGGCGAACAGCGGCGAGAGCTCCGGGCCCAGCGCCTGCGCGGCCTGCTGGTTCGGGATCATCCCGAGTAGCATGCTGAACATCCGGACGCGGGCTTCGAGGCCGCTCATGAACAGGCTGTCGACCAGCGTCTTGTACGCCTGAATCGGGTTGAGGATCTTCAGCGCCAGCCGAAGCCGGAACTGGGCGGGGTTCGAGAGCCCGAACAGCTCCGTCGCCGCGCGGTTGACGCCGCTGACGAAGAAGTTCCAGAGGAACCAGAAGATGCTGAACAGCCCGCCGGCGCCCACGAGCGCCTGCTGATTCGTGTTCGCGGCCGCGGAGACGCCGACGGCGATGCCGACGAACACCACGCCCAGCAGCGCGGTCAGCAGCGCGAACTCGACGTAGACGAGGATGTCCACGCCCGAGCCAGCGGGCAGTAGCGCGAGGAAGGCGACGAAGAAGCCGATCAGTACCGGCAGCGTCACCACGGCGCTGCGGCCGAGGAACTTCCCGAGCACCACGTCGTCCCGGGAGTGGGGCAGCGAGAGCAGGAGTTTGATCGTTCCCGACTCCCGCTCGCGGGTGATGGCGCCGTAGGCGACCACCAGCGCGGTCAGCGGGATCAGGATCGCGGTCCCCTGTTTCAGGAAGAAGAGGAACCCCTGCACGAGCCCCTGGGTGTTCTGGGCGCCGTTGCCCACGTACAGCCGGCCGACGGCGGCGCCGGCGAACACGAGCACCGAGAGCGCCGACAGCACCCAGAGCCAGCGCGAGCGCACCGCGTCGCGGAAGTCCTTCCGGGCGACGGCCTCCCAGCTCATGCCTCCACCTCCGAGTCCGCGGCCTCACTAGCACCCGGCGCGTCACCCTCCGTGTAGGCGAGGAACAGGTCCTCCAGCGACGACTCGCGAGTGGCGAAGTCGTCGACGACGACGCCCGCGTCCTCCAAGGTGCCGATGACGGCGGTCTTGGCCTCGGGATCGCACTGTACCGTCACCACGGTCCCGTCGGTCGTCGCGGCGTCGACGCCGTCGAGGTCGCGCACGGCGTCGAGTTGGTCGTCGGTGACGCCCTCGGCGGTGATTTCGAGGGTCGCGCCGGTGCCGACCGCCTCACGCAGCCCCCTGATGGAGTCGCGCGCGACCAGTTTCCCCTCTCGGAGGATGCCGACGCTGTCACAGACCGCTTCGACCTGTCCCAGCACGTGGCTGGAGAAGAACACCGTCGCGCCGCGGTCGGCCTCCTCGCGCACGATTTCGCGCATCTCCTTCGCGCCGGCGGGGTCGAGGCCGGAGGAGGGTTCGTCGAGGATCAGCAGGTCCGGATCGCCCACGAGCGCCATCCCGAGTGCGAGCCGTTGGGCCATCCCCTTGGAGTAGCCGCCGGCCTTGCGGTCGCCGTCGCCCGCGAGGCCGACACGTTCCAGCAGTGCGTCCGGGTCGGCGTCGGCGTCCTTGGACTCGATGGCAAACTCGAGGTGTTCGTGGCCCGTCAGCCGGTCGTAGACGGAGAACCCCTCCGGGAGCACGCCGGTGCGCTCCCGGACGGCGACGCTCTCGCGCTGTGGGTCCATCCCGAGCACCCGCACCGACCCCTCGGTCGGGCGGACGAAGTCCAGCAGGACGTTGATAGTCGTCGACTTCCCGGCGCCGTTGGGGCCGAGGAAGCCGAACACCTCGCCCTCAGCCACCGTCAGGTCCAGTCCGTCGACGGCGGTCACGTCGCCGAACCGCTTGGTCACCCCGTCGAGTTCGATAGCGGCCATGGGCGGGGTTGCTTCGGTTCCCGATAAAGGGTTTCGGCTCCGCGAGGGGGTCAGAATTCCTACAGACTGTCTTCGGGGTCGTGGCGCTCGGCGACGCGTTCGGCCTCCTCGGCGTATCGCGCGGCGGTCTCGGGGTCGCCGACGGTTTCGAGTCGGTCCTCCTCGACATCGACGGCGGCGGTGGGACCGTCTCGGCGTGCGAGGCTATCCAGCGCCGCCTGCCGGGTGAACGCGCGCTCGCCGTCCGGGGTGGCGTAGGTCATCGTCACGAGGTTGCGGCTGTCGACATCGCGTTCGACGAGCCAGACGCGGGGCATGGTTCGGGGTTGGATCGGGGTCGGTTTGTAGCCGACGGTCGGGTATGGGTCTCGGTTGCTGTATCGACGACTGCCACGTCAGTTTGGGTTCTAGGGGTTACTGGATTGGTCGTAAACACCGAGAAAGCCCCTACCCGCTCGACTCCCGGGCCTCGCTGCGCGCTTCGCTCCCTTCGGTCGCTGCAGTGCTTACGTCGGCCGGGTTCGTCGAGCGAGTAGCCCCTTTCAGTCCCGCCCACCGCAACCTCATCCTCCCCAGCCGATTCGCTCGTTCGCTCTGCTCACTCGCTCATCCCTCGCGCTTGCTCGCGCATGGCGGTGCGAGCGCTTCGCGCCGGATGCGGTGGTAGCGTCGCCGCCAACGCGCGAGCGAGTGCAACGAGCGAGCGCCGGCGGCGACGGGGAGGAGCGGGGACCGGATGCCGCGCCGGGCCTCGTACCCGGCGAATGCTGTCGGGTGGGATCGGAAGGGGCTTTCACGGTGGTTCTAACCCACTGACTAAACGCGCTCCACGATCATGGGGCGTCACGCTGAAACGCGCCCACCCCCTACCCCGGATAGATGGACGCGAGCGAGGTTCGAGAGCGCGCGCGCGACCTCCCCCGGGAGCCGGGGGTCTACCGCTTCCTCGAACGCGGCGACGACGTCGACACGGTGCTCTACGTCGGCAAAGCCGTCGACATCCGTGACCGCGTGCGCTCCTACGCCGATCCCCGCAGCGACCGCATCCGGCGGATGGTGGCCCGCGCCGACGCCATCGACACCGCCGTCACCGACACCGAGACGCAAGCCCTCCTGCTGGAGGCGAACCTGATCAAGCGCCATCAGCCCCGCTACAACGTCCGGCTGAAGGACGACAAATCCTACCCGCTGGTCCAGCTAACGGACCACCAGTACCCCCGTATCGAGATCACCCGCGACCCCGACGACGCGGCCACGGTTTTCGGCCCCTACACCCGGAAAGGCGAGGTCGAGACGGTCGTGAAGGCCATCCGGGAGACGTACGGCCTGCGTGGCTGTTCGGACCACAAGTTCCAGAACCGCGAGCGGCCCTGCCTCGACCACGAGATGGGGCTCTGCTCGGCGCCCTGCGTCGACGCCATCGACGCCGAGCGCTACGCCGAGGACGTCCAGAGCGCGATCCGCTTTTTCGAGGGCGAGACGGGCGTGCTCGCCGACCCGCTGGGCCGGGAGATGGAGCAGGCCGCCCAAGCGGAGGAGTTCGAGCGCGCGGCCAACGCCCGCGACCGACTGGAAGCCGTCGAGGCGTTCCACGGCGGCGGCGGTGAGGCCGTTTCCTCGCCCAGCAGTCGGCGCGAGGTGGACGTGCTCGCGGCCGTCGTCGAGGGCGAGAACGCGACCGTTGCGCGTCTGCACGCCGATTCCGGCCAGCTCGTCGACCGCTCCCGCCACCGGCTCGATGCGCCGGAGGGCGAGGACCGCGTCGCCACACTCCTCTCGGCCTTCCTCACGCAGTACTACGCCGAGCGAGAGCTACCGGACGCGATTCTGCTCTCCGAGCGCCCGGACGACGAGGACGTGCTCGACTGGCTCGATTCCGCCGGCGTCGACGTGTCGGTGCCCGGCGCGGGCCGGGAGGGGAAGCTGGTCGAACTGGCGCTCAAGAACGCCCGCAGCGGCGTCGGCGGCGCCGACGACCCCGTGGGCGCGCTGGGACAGGCGCTCGACATCCCCCGACCCGAGCGCATCGAGGGGTTCGACGTGAGCCACGCACAGGGGAAGGCCGTCGTCGGCAGCGACGTCTGCTTCGCCGGCGGCAGCGCCGAGAAGTCCGGCTACCGCCGCAAGAAGCTCACCGACCGGAACGACGACTACGCCAACATGCGCGAACTGGTGCGCTGGCGGGCCGAGCGCGCCGTCGAGGGGCGCGACGACCGCCCGGATCCGGATCTCCTGCTCATCGACGGCGGCGAAGGGCAGTTGGGCGCGGCGATGGACGCGCTGGACGAGACCGGCTGGCAGGTGCCCTGCATCGCGCTGGCGAAAGCCGAGGAGCTAGTGATCACTCCCGACAACGTCGAGCGGTTCGACGACGACGCGCCCCACCTTCACCTGCTCCAGCGCGTGCGCGACGAGGCCCATCGCTTCGCCGTCCAGTACCACCAGAGCGTCCGCGACGACGTGGGAACGGCGCTCGACGAGGTGGATGGGGTCGGCCCGGAGACCAGAAAGCGCCTGCTGCGGCGGTTCGGCTCCGTCGACGCCGTCCGCGAGGCCGGCGAGGACGACCTGCGGGACGTCGACGGCATCGGCGCCACGACGGCCGAACGCATCCGGCGACGACTCTAGCGGGCGTTTTTCTCGCCCACATCAATCCCCAGAAGCTATTTCACGTCACCGAGCGAACGGCCGCCTGTTCGCTGCCCTCCGCCCTCCATGGCGAGTCGTCAGCGTACGCCAAACCCATGAAACGAGTCATCCTGATCGCCTTCGTCGTCGCACTGGCTAGTGTGCCAGCCGCGGCGGCAGTCGCACCGACCGACGCAGGCGCGAACGTGGCCACCCCCGCGGCCGCGACCGCGACTGCGACCGGCGCCGACGCCGGCGACGGTCAAACGAACTACACGCGGCTCTACGTCGACGCGCGTGAGAGCTACCTCGACCTCAAGCCCGGCCAGAGCGGGACGTTCACCGTCACCGTCGAGAACGGCGAGGACGAGGCGGTCGACGTGAACCCGCACCTGTTCACGTCGCCGACCGACCGCAACCCCCTCGAAGCGTCGTGGGTCGACATCTCCGGCCCCGACACCATCGAGGCCGGCGCGGAGGTCGAGTACGAAGTGAGCATCTCGATCCCCGAGGACGCCGAGATCGCGCGCTACTCCGGCCAGATCGCGTTCACCAACCAGACCACGAAACCGGTCGCCGGCCAGCCGCCGCGACCGATCCACGCGGCCCACACCAGCGTCAACGTCTGGAAGGAGCCGACCGTCAAGATCCTCTCTGAGACGTACATCAGCACGCAGGTCGAAGCGGGCGACACGGTCACCAAGGAGATCGTGATCAAGAACACCGGCGAGGAGTCCGTGCCGGTGAGCCCCGAGCGCGCCAAGCAGCGCGGCACCTGCCACGGTCCCGGCTGCTCGGAGCAGGTCGACCAGTCCTGGATCGACATCGACGCGCCAAGCCAGATCGCGCCGGGCGAGACCGCAACGGTGACCATCTCCATCTCCCCGGGCGAGGACGCCGAGCGCGGCCGCTACGACACCTCCATCGACCTGGGTCTGAAAGACCCCAACCGGCCCGACCGCGGGAACTACTGGCAGGAGATCAACGTGAACTTCGTCGTCTGGGAACAGCCCAGCGAGCCGTTCACGACCGGGTTCACCGTGACCGAGCGCACCGACGACGTGACGCTCACGCTGACGCCGCGGAACTACCGCTCGGCGGAGAACGCCGACGCGGCGAGCTTCAACGTCACGTTCGTCTCGCCCGACGGTGAGCGCATCGAGGCCGAGCGCGTGCAGGTCTCCAAGCGCGGCCACGTCGACCTCGGCGCCCGCCAGCGCACCACCGAGGGCGCCTACGCCGATAACAACGGTCAGACCGAGTTCGTCTACGTCCTCGACGCACCCGATACGGGCGAGTGGGGAGTCGAGATCATGCCACAGGACACCATCGGGTTCCAGTACGAACTCACGCGCAACGAGTCCGATAGCGGCGAGTAGGCCGACAGCGCCGTCTTCCACTTTTTCGCACACCCCAACCGAACAGCGCCGCTGCCGCGTGTCACTACCGCCGAGTTCTCCCCCGGGTAGTTCCTCCGTTCGAGTATGCCATCAGAGATGACCGCACACGTCATCGAGGAGTACGGCGACCCGGGTGTTTTCACCGAGACCGAGCAGCCGGTCCCGGATCCGGCCCCCGGCGAGATCCGGGTCGAGGTCGTCGCCTCCAGCGTCAACCCCGTCGACTACAAGATCCGCGCGGGCCACATCGACCCGTTCGCGCCGGATTTCCCCGCAACGCTCGGCTGTGACATCTCGGGCGTCGTCGACGTCGTCGGCGAAGGCGTCGAGCGCTTCGAGGCGGGCGACGAGGTGTACGGGATGCCCGGCGGCGCCGGTCGACAGGGCGCCCTCGCGGACTACGTCGTCGGCCACGCCGGGACGTTCGCCGACGCGCCGGAGTCGATCCCGCTGGCCGACGCCGCGGCGCTCCCCGTCGTCGCGCTGACGGCCTGGGAGATGCTCACCGACAAGAGCGACGTCGGCCTCGGCGACGACGTGCTCGTCTACGGCGCCAGCGGCGGTGTCGGCCACATCGGCGTGCAGATCGCCCGCTGGCTCGGCGCGAACGTCGTCGCTACCGGATCGACGGCCGAGAAGCGTGACCTTGCACTCGATCTCGGCGCCGACGCGGCCATCGACTACACCGAAACCGATCCCGGGGCGTACGTCGCGGAACACACCGACGGCGCTGGCTTCGACACCGTCTTCGACCCCATCGGCGACGACCACCTCGCGACCGCGTTCGAGGCCGTTCGACCGTTCGGGAGCGTCGTCACCACCGAGTCCAGCGCGGCCGAGGACCTCTCGCTCGCGCCGATGCACCAGCAGTCCCTCGAACTCGGGGTCGTGCTGGTCATCCTCCCGGTGCTGCTGGGCGAGGGGCAGGAGCGCGTCGGCGACGAACTCGAGGACATCGCGACGCTGGTCGACGACGGCGCGGTCGCGCCCCACATCGACCGGCGCTTCAGCTTCTCGGACGTCGACGAGGCCCACGAACTGGCCGAGTCCGGGGAGTTCGTCGGGAAGATCCTGCTGGTCAACGAGTAACTCAGACCCGCTCCACGACCAGCCGGTAGTCGGCGACGGCCCGGGCGGCCTCGCCGCTGCCGCCGAACAGTAGCTCCAGCGACCAGCGACCGCCGGACGAGAGGTCGGTTGTGTCGGCCTCGCTCTCGTCGAGCAGGCTTCCCGATCCATCGTAGAACCGAGCCGTCGCGGTCGCATCTGTTGCTTCTGCGCCCGTATTTTCGATCACCGCGTCGACGCCGACCAGTTCGTCCTCGGTCCCCTCGTTCGAGCGGACGAGCGCGTGCTCAACCACGCGGAGACCGTCGGGGGTCTGTACCACGGCTGGCGTCGATGTGGGCGATGCAGTCGGGGTGTCGGTTGATGACGGCGACTCGACGGTGTCGGTCGGTTCGGCAGTGTCGGTCGGCGACTCGCTGCCGCCGCTCCCGAACCCGGAACAGCCGGCGAGCGCGAGTAGCGGGGTGGTCAGGAGGGCGGTGCGCGCACTGGAGAGGAGGGCACGGCGGCGCATACCGCCGTCTGCGGCCGCAGAGCCCATAGATGCTGTGGCTTCGCGGGGTCGGACGTGGCCTCAGGTTTCGTCCGACTCGTCGTCATTCTGGCCGTCGTATCGGCGTTTGGCCGCGTACGCCGCGCTCCCGAGGCCCGCCGCGGTGGCGGCGGCGCCGAATCCGGGACTGTCCGTGCTCGTCGTTTCCTCCGTGTCAGTCGCGGTGTCCGCCGGTTCGTCCGTGGCTGTCGCCGTCTCTGTCGCGGTTTCGGTCGGTGTCGCGGTCTCCTCCTGGGCTTCGAGTGCGAACACCTGGATCCCGTCGACGCTCGCAACCGCGACGTACTGTTTCGACTCGACTGGGTCGTCCCAGGAGACGGGTGCGGCGGTGATCCCTCGCGGCGGGTCGGTCACGCTGTGTTCCCACACGCGCTCGCCCGACTCGGCGTCGACGGCGACGAGGTTCGCCGTCGGCGAACTCGCGAACACGACGCCGCCGCCGGCGGCTGTCGTCCCGCCGGCGCGGGACTGGTATTTGTCCTGTTCGAGTTCCTCGCGCCAGACCTCCTCGCCGGTCGCCGGATCGATGGCGGTGATGTGGGCGGAGATGTCCGGGAACTCCTCGTAGTCGACGAGTTGGAAGCCGCCGCCGACGTTGACCTCCGCGACGGAGCTATCGTACTCGTAGTCGTCGTACCAGTAGCGTTTCACCGTGTCGTTGGCCGCGATGTGGGCCAGCCCCGTCTGTGGGTTGTAGGAGTCGGGCGTCCACTCCGTCGACCCCCAGTCGGAGGGCCAGACGGTCGCGGCGTTCTCCTGGCCCTTCGGGAGAATCCCCATGAAGTCGACTTCGCCGCCCTGCTTCGCGTAGGGCCGCGAACGCTCGATGAGTTGGCCCGTCTCGATGTCGAGGAAGTAGAGGTAGCCGGTCTTGTTGACCGCCTCGAGGACCCGTTTGACCTCGCCGTCGACCTCCATCTCCACGATCCGGGTGTTGTACGTGTCGTAGTCGTGCCAGTCGTGGGCGACCAGTTGGGTCGTCCACTTCTCCTCGCCGGAGTCGACGTCGAGGGCGATGACCGAGTCGGAGTGTTTGTTCGGCCCCGGCCGGACGACGCCGTTCATCATCGGCCCGGGGTTGGCACCCGGGATGAAGATGGTCCGGGACTCCGGGTCGATGGCGGCGCTGTTCCACGGCGAGGCGTCGCCGTAGCGCCACGATTCGCCGACCCACTCGTCCTCGGGGATCACCTCGTACTGCCACTGGATCTCGCCGGTCTCGGCGTCGACGGCCGTGTAGGCACCCCAGCCACCGTAGTAGCCGGTCATCCCCTTGAACACGAGGCCGTCGAACAGTTCCGGGGCCTGCGTGTTCGCCATCCGCTCGGGGACGCTCATCTCTTCTTCCTGTTTGGGCGTGAGCGTCTTTGTCTTCCAGACCTGCTCGCCGGTGTAGCGGTCGATGGCGATGAGGCTGTTGTCGTGGGCACCGAGGTACACCTTGTCCTGATACACCGCGACGCCGCGGTTGGCCTGCGTGAGCCCCTTCGTGTTCTCGTTCGAGTAGGCAAACCGCCAGTACTCGTCGCCGGTCCGCGCGTTGACTGCCCGGACCTCCTGGGGGCTGGCCTGCGTGTAGTAGAGCACCGGCGGGTCGCCCGGAACGATGATCGGTTCGTTTTGGCTCCCGCCGTACTCGTCGATCATGTACTCGGGACTCAGGTCGCCGATGTTCTCCGGGGTGATCCGGGTGGCCGGCGCGAACCCGATCTGTTCGAGCCCCTTATTGTAGTGGAGCCAGGAGTTCGGGTTCGCGATGTCCTCCCGGAGCATCTGGTCGGTCACGTCCTCTCCGGGGACCTCCTGCTGGAGTTCGTGGACGTTCTCCTCGAGCATCGGCTCCCCGTCCTCCTCGAAGTCGTGGTCGTTGACGTCGGGTTTGATGAAGTCGTTTGGATGCATCTCTCTCACCTCAGTTCCCGCGGGTTACTCGCTGCAGGTCGGTCCGTCGCTCGCCGCGCATCTCCTCGGACACCCAGTAGGCGTCCTGTGGAAGCAGTCCCTGTGCGATGGCCTGCACGGCGAAGCCGGTCGACAGCAGCGCCGTCAGTTCGTCGTTTGCGAGCACGTCGCCGTCGGCGGCGATGGTTTTTGCGCCCTCAGCCATTAGCTGGAACCCCGCGGCCATCGACTGGCCGTGCCAGGTCGCATCCGCGAGGATCTCCTCGGTCAGCACGACCTGGTGGCTCCAGAGGTGATGGTCGAGATCCTTGAGCCAGAGCAGCGCCCCGCCGGCGGCGCCCCGGGTCATCGAGGGGATGTACTCCCCGAACTCGATCTCGGCTCGCGGGATCTCGTCGGTCGCGACCCAGTGGCGCTCGCCGAGTTCCTCGGCGTTGGCGATCACTTCCGAGAGCATGTCGACGCCGGCACCCTCGCCCAGCCCCATCCCCGAGAGGGGTTCGGCGAGCGCCTCGGTGCCGACGAACGAGCTCACCGCCGACTCCAGGTAGGACGGCTCGAACGCCGGGAGGTGCTCGGTAGTCACCTCGAAGAACCCTGCCTCGGTCAGGTGATCGAAGATCGGCCGCGCCGCCTCCTCGACGGCGGCGAACTCGTGGCGCTGCTGGTCGGCAGGCAGTCCCCGCTCGACGACGCCCGAAAGCTGGCTGGTCGCCGTCGCGACCGTGGCCTGTTGGGACGCGATCAGCTCAGCGTCCATCCGGCCCGCGAGGTCGGCCCGGATCGACTCGCCGACCGCCGACAGCCCGGCACTCTCGCTTGCGGTCATCGAGTTCCGGACCTCAGTTAGCCCTACTCCGCCCGCAGCGACGGCTCCGCCGACGCCGAGCGCTTTCAGGAACTCTCTACGCTCCTCGTCGGTGATGTACTCTTCATTGGCATTTGTCACCATACCACTGGATATTCCCGCTTCCCGACCAAAACATGTTCGCATGACTATTAATGGCTATAACAAGCAGCGATAGCGGAGGTCATGATGGTGGCCCGTGCCGACCGATACACCGTCAGTCGGAGTCACCGAGCAGCCACACAGCCAGCGCCAGCCACGGCAGCGCCGCCAGCACGCCCACCGGCGTCGGGCCGAGTAGGCTGTTGGGTTGGCCGGCGACGAACAGCACCGCGACGCCGGCGATGGCGTTGATCGCGCCGTGGCCGACGCTCGCGGGCCAGACGCTCCCCTCTCGCTCGGTCAGCACGGCGAGGAACGTCCCGGCGCCGACGGTAAAGGCGAGGAACGCGACCATCCCCGTCCACGGGAAGCCGGGGTAGTCGAAGCCGTAGTTGTACCCCATCGCGATGATCGGCCAGTGCCAGACGCCCCAAACGACGCCGGTGAGGACGATAGCGCGCCGGCGCCCGAGGGGCCACAGTTTCGGGAGCAGGTACGCCCGCCAGCCGTACTCCTCGCCGAACGCGAGGAGCCCGTTGATGAGCGGCGCGACCGTCAGTGCGGCGATGATCTGAATCACCGCCAGCAGTCGGGGATCCATCGCCACCCCGGCCGCCGCTAACTGCCCGCGGAACGCCGCCATCGTCGGGTCGAACTGGCCGGGGAACACCGCGAAGTAGAGCGCGCTGCCGGCGACGACCAGCCCCGCGGGCGCGAGCCACGCCGCCGCGTAGAGCCACATCGTCCCCTCGAACTCGGGGCGGAGGCGGTGGTGCTGGCACCCCTCGCCGGTGGCGAGTCGGGCGGCGACGGCACCGATTGCGGGGCCGAACATATACGCCGACGGCAGGAGGACGGTCGCGAGCGTGATCCCCTCGGTGATCTCGGGGCTGTCGGTCAGGCCGCCGGTGGCCCAGATGGCCAGCGCCGTCGCCCACGAAACGCCGAAGGCGACGAGGAGGAAGACGCCGATGCGTCGGCGTTCGAGCCGTTCGGGTGTCGGGAACCGAGTCTCCATGCGTTCCCGGTGACACCGCGGTCGGCAAAAACGTTCCCGGGGTTACTCGATTGTCGCGTACTGCTCGCGGAGTTTCTCGGCGGCGTCGTCCATGAGGTCGGACTCGTAGGCCGAGAGTTCCCACTCGACTACTTCCTCGACGCCGTCGGCGCCGAGTTTGACCGGGACGCCGAAGGCGGTGTCCTCGTAGCCGAACTCGCCGTCGAGCACGACGCTGCCGGGGAGGACTTCGCCAGTGTCGTTGATGACCGCCTCGGCCATGTGGGCGACGCCGGTCGCGGGCCCCCACTCGGTCGCGCCCTTCCGTTCGATCACGTCCATTGCCGACTCTTGAAGGTCGCCGAGGATCTCCTCGCGTTCCGCGGCGGTGAACTCGGGGTCCCGGCCGTCGACGCGCACCTTCGAGAACATGGGCACCTGTGCGTCGCCGTGTTCGCCGAGGATCGTCGCCTCGACGTTCTGGACCTGCGTATCGAAGCGCTCGGAGAGCACGTACCGGAAGCGTGCCGAATCCAGACGGCCGCCGAAGCCGATCACCTTGTTCCGGTCGCGGTCGCCCGCCTCGTACAGGTGCCGATTGAGGAGGTCCACCGGGTTCGAGGTGGTGATCGAGACGAAGTCGTCGTTGTGTTCGGCCAGCGAGGCGCCGATGTCGGCCATGATCGGCGCGTTGTCCTCCGCGAGGTCGATCCGGGTCTGGCCCGGCTTGCGCGGGATGCCGGCGGTGATGATCACCACGTCGGAGCCGGCGGTATCGGCGTAGCTACCCTGTCGGACGGTGGTGTTGGAGTCGTACGCGATGCCGTGGTTGGCGTCGGCGGCCTGCCCGACGGTCACGTCCTCCTGTTCGGGGATGTCGACGTACACCAGTTCGTCGACCACGTCACGGAGCGCGAGGTTGTAGCCCGCCGCGGCGCCGACAGTCCCGGCCGCACCGACTACGCTGACTTTCGTCATGATGTCTCTGGGTTGGGCCAGTCGGCGATTAAACCCACCGGTGGCGGTTAGTCGAGTACCGAGGCTGGCCCCTCCCACTCGCGTTCAAGCAGCCCGTAGTGGACGGCGTCGACGTGCTTGTCGTCGAGGTACCACGACTCGCGGGCCGCGCCTTCTTCAACGAACCCGAGCCGTTCACAGAGTCGACGGGAGGCCCCGTTGCTCGCTGCCACTGTCGCTGAGATGCGGTGGAGTCGGTGGGAGCGAAAGGCATGATCGAGTAGGAACGCTCCAGCCTCCAGCGCGTATCCGTTGCCCCACGCATCCGGATGAAGCCATATGCTGAAGTTTCCGTAGCCGTCGGGCTGTTGGATATTTCCGACCGAAGCAGAGCCGATCGCCTTGTCGGAGTCTGCTTCGTCTTTCGGAACTATCGCGAGTGTAACGCCGTTGTCGCTCGGTGGCCAGCGCTCCTCACGATAGGTGGATTCGCTGAGCGGGGTACGGAAGGAACTGATGTGGCGCCGAATTTCGGGATGGTTCTCAGCTTCGACAAGGTGGGGAATATCTCCCTCCTCAAGCGGTCTGAGTTCGATACGGTCTCCGTGGATGAACGTCGTATCTGACATGGGTACACTGCGGTCCTCTTGTGCGAGTAGTACGTCGACAGTGCCAAATCCCTGAAAAAGAGAATCAGGCGCGTACGAAAGAGAGGAGCATCAGACAGCTCTGTCAAGTGTTTGCGTCAGTACAGATATAGTGTTTCGGGTTGTCTGGTACCGGCCCTCATTGTGTGGAAACTGAATCCCGTATCGATGCTGATGCAACGGAACTGTCGCGAGGTGGAGGACGTAACGCGACGCTGCCTACTGGTCGCGATTTCCCGAATAAGCCAACGACCCCGGCGGGATCTGGATTTGATTACGGAAAATGGAGAGGCGTCAGCAGGTCGTCGCACCGAACGCCGACTTCACGAAGTTCGGAACGGGCAGCGAGCTGAACAGCTCACCGAGGAAGTCCGGGACGAGATTACTCACGAACCCGGGCGGCCCGGCGTCACCGCTCGGGCCGTTGTCGGCGTTCTTGCACTCCTCGACCTGCTCGGCGCCGGCGGTGTCGGATGGCTGTGCCGCGACGGCGGGCGTCGCCGCCACGCTCACCAGCATGAGCGCCGCGAGGACGCCGACGATCAGTTTCGTGTTCATTGCGAATCGACCCAGGGGGTGGCGGGCGATAAACACCCCAAGCGCTGCACCCGGATTCCGGCCGAGTTAACCCCGGTTAATCCGGGTTTCGCGGGCTGTGGCGCTCGACGGGAACAGAACCACTAACCCCCCACCGCTCGACCCGCCGGTATGGACGAACTGTTCGCCCCGTGGCGGATCGAGTGGGTCGAGCGCGACCCCGAGGAGAAGGAGATCGAGGGCTGCCCGTTCTGTGTGCTCCCCGACCGCGACGCGGACCGCGAGAGCCGAATCGTCGCCCGCAGCGAGCACTCCTTCGTGATTCTCAACAACGCCCCCTACGCGCCGGGGCACGTGATGGTCATCCCCGACCGCCACACGGGCGAGTGGGCCGACCTCTCTGACGGGGAGCTACTGGACCACGCGAAGCTGAAAGTAGCGGCCATCGACGCACTCGAGGAAGGGTTCGACCCGGACGGCGTCAACGCCGGCGAGAACCTCGGCGGCGACGCCGCCGGCGGCTCTATCGACGACCACCTCCACACCCACCTGATCCCGCGCTGGAGCGGCGACACGAACTTCATGCCCTTGGTCTCGGATACGAAAGTGATCGTCGAGGCCCTGGAGGACAGCTACGACAAACTCCAGGGGGCGTTCGCGACGCTACCGGACGGAGAAAAAACGGAAAAATCAGCGGCGGTTCGGCTTCGCTTCGACTAGAGGCCGGGGAGGCCCGGCGAGGCGTAGATGGACGTGACGCCGAGATACAGCGTCACGAGCACACCCACGAACACGACCGTGCGGAGCCACCAGATCCAGAGCGTCGCGTACTGGCCGGCGCCGTCGGCGCCTTTCTCCATCTCCTCGACGGCCTCGGGCCCGTACACCCAGCCGACGAAGATGACGCCGAGCAGCACCGAGGCCGGCAGCAGCACGCTGTAAGCCAGCGTGTCGAACCAGCCCAGCCACGCCGTGTCCCACGCCGAGAGCGTCCCGAGCAGGAACAGCACGCCGCCGAAGCCAAAGGCGGTCGCCATCCGGTTCCACTCGTACCTGTCGACGCAGTAGGCCGTCACCACTTCCAGCAGGCTGATCGCCGAGGAGAGCGCGGCGATCAGGACGACGAAGAAGAACAGGGCGCCGAGGATGCGGCCCGTGATGCCGAGTCCGCCGAACACCTGTGCGACGGAGACGAACAGCGCACCCGGGCCGCCGCCGGCGGCGGTCTCGGGGATCTGACTGAACTGGACGAACAGCAGCGGGATCACGACAAGCCCCGCCAGCACGCCGATGAGCGTGTTGAGGCCGACGACGAGGCCGCCGTCCGCGGGGAGGCTGTCGTCGTCACTCAGGTAGGAGGCGTAGGTGATCATCGCGCCCATCCCCAGCGAGAGCGAGAAGAACGCCTGACTCACGGCGAAGGGGATCACGCTCCCGAGGTTGTTCGCGAGGTAGTCCATGTCCGGCGAGAGGTAGTAGCTGTACGCCGGGCCGCTCCCGTCGAGCGTGAACGCGTACACCGCAAGCCCCACCAGCATCAGCACGACGGAGGGGACCATCAGCTTCGTCGCCTTCTCGATACCGTCCTCGATACCGAACGCGACAATGCCCGCGGTCAGCGCCATGAACAGCGCGTGGAAGGCGATTGCCTCCCAGCCAGCGGAGACGGCGCCGAAGTACGCCGCGGTGCCGCCGAAGTAGCCGCCGGTCAGGCTGCCGATAGTGTACCGGATGACCCAGCCACCGACGACGCTGTAGTACGACAGGATCCAGAGCCCCGTGAACAGTCCCAAGCCGCCGACGACTGTCCATGCCGGATGGTCGAGTCGGTCGAACGCCTCGACGGCGTTGAGCTTCGCCCGGCGGCCGATGGCGAACTCCCCGAGGATGGTCGGGAGACCGATCAGTACTGCCGCGAGCAGGTAGACGAGGACGAACGCCGCGCCCCCGTTCTCCGCGGTCTTGAACGGGAACTGCCAGATGTTCCCCAGTCCGACTGCGCTACCGACGGCGGCGAGCACGAAGCCCGCACGCGTCGTCCACGTTTCTCGTTGTGCCATGGTTTCGCAAGCCGTCTATCTCACATAAATCCCTACCGGTTCACCGAGAGCGACCATTCAAGTACGATGGCGTCCCCACTCGTCCCGTGGACCGCAAGCGGATCGTCCGCCGGGTCGGCGCCGTCGTCCTCGTGGCCAACCTCGCGTTAGCGTTAGTGAAGGGCGGGGTCTGGCTGGAGACGGGAAGCCTCGCGCTGGCCAGCGAGGCGGTCAACAGCGGCGCCGATGCCCTCTACAGCGCCGTCGTCGTCGCCGGCCTCTATCTCACAACCCAACCGCCGGATTTCGAACACCCCCACGGCCACGAGCGGATCGAGCCGTTCGTCTCGTTGTTCGTCGCCGCGGGCGTGCTCGCGGCGGGCGTGGGCGTGGCGTGGTCTGGCGTGACCGCGCTGCTCGCGGGGAACTACGCGCCCGTCTCGCCGTTCGTGGCGGTCGTCCTCGGCGGCGGCGCCGTCGCGAAGTTCGCGCTCTATCGCTACTGTCTGGCCGCCGGCAAGGACCACGGCTCGCCCGCGCTGGTCGCGGCCGCGAAGGACAACCGCACCGACGTGCTGACCGCCCTCGCGGCGCTGATCGGCGCCGGCGGCGCCGCGGTCGGCTATCCGGTCCTCGACCCCATCGCCGCGTTGGTCGTCGCCGTCGGCGTCCTCCTCACCGGCGTCGACATCGTCCGGGACAACGTCGGCTACCTCGTCGGCGCCGCGCCGCCCGATGACCTCCGACAGGAGATCGTCGCCGCCGCGCTCTCACACCCGGACGTGCAGGGCGCCCACGACGTGGTCGCCCACTACGTCGGCCCGGAGGTCGACGTGAGCCTCCACATCGAGGTCGAGGGTGACATGACCGTCCGAGAGGCTCACGACATCGAGACTGCGGTGATCAACGACATCCGGGACCTCCCCGAGGTTGACGACGCGTTCGTCCACGTCGACCCGAAAGAACTCGGCGAGTGGAAGGAGGAGGATGTCGACCGCTGGCGCGACGAGCGCGTGGCCTGAGTTCACTCCGGCGTCGCTGTTCTGGCTTCGAAAGCCACCTCTCGCTCGGCGTCGACGTGCCCCTCGACGCGCAGCGTGACCGTTCGGCTCGTGTCAGTCGTGTACTCGGTGTCGAGCGAGAGCGACGCCGTCGTCGACTCGCCGGCGGCGACGGAGCTCTCGATCAGGTGGGACTCGTCGTCGTCGGCGATCAGGCGGGTCGGCCAGTAGACCGCCGCAAGGAAGCGGCCGTCGGTGTCGCTGGTGTTCGTGGCCGTGAGTTCCACCTCCAGCGGTTCGCCCTGCTGGACCGAGTCGGGAACCGAGAGCGAGTCGCGTTCGAACGAGGGCGACGATGCGGCGAGCGTTTCTTGGGTGGCGTCAGGGAGCGCCCACTCCCCGGACTCGCCGCCGCGTTCGAGTACGATCCGCGGATCCGCGGCCGAAAGCGGCGAGTCGAGTTCGAACGCGACGTAGCGTTTCGACCCGTCGCCGCTGGCGGCGGGTTCGCCCACGACGCCACCCTCGTGGTCGGCGACCGAGTAGTTCCGGGCACCGTGCTCGCCGGGGTCGACTGCGGCCCACGGCTCGCCGCCCGCCTGCAGCGAGAACTGGTCCATCTCCAGTTCGGCATCGCTCCGGACCGAGGCGACGACGAACTGCCGCCCCTCGGGCGCGACGACGCCGCCTGCGCCCATCAGTGACTCGTAGCTGACGGCCTTCTCGGCGACGATGTCGGTGACAGCGACGGTGTCGCCGCCGACGGAGCGCTCGGCGGACTCGGGCGGCGGCGTCTCGGTTTCGGATGGGGACCCCTGCGGGGAGTCGGTCGGTGACTCACTTTCTGTCCCGGGCGAATCGTCGATACAGCCGGCGGTCGCGAGCGCCGCGGTGACGCCGAGGCTACCCGCGAGGAACTGTCGTCTGGTGGAGGGCATCACCCGAAAACGGCGGCCGCGACCGTAACAAGCCTTGTGGGGGTTGGGGAGGTGAGCCGTCCGGCGATCAGACCGGCGTCCCGAACGCGTAGACGGTCTGGTGGCTCGTCACCTCGACCTCGGCGAAGTCGCCGGGTTCGAGGCCGTGTTCCTCGGCGTTCTGGACGATGATCTGCCGGTAGGCGGCGTCCCGGCACTTCACCGAGTTGCCGGTCCCCTCCTCGACCACCAGCACTTCGCGGGTGGTGCCGATCAGTTCCTCGTACGCCTCGGCGACGACCTCGCGCTTGAGTTCGCTCATCGCCTTCGAGCGGTCCTTCTTCGTCTGCCCGCCGAGGCCCTTCATCTCCGCGGCGTCGGTGCCGGGACGCTTCGAGAAGCGGGTGACGTTGACCCGCTCCGGGCGCGTCTCGCGGAACAGCGCCATCGACTGCTCGTGGTCGGCCTCCGTTTCGGTGGGGAAGCCGACGATGAAGTCCGTCGCGAGCGTCCAGTGGTCGAGCGTGTCGTCGAACGTCTCGACGATGTCGACGAACTTCTCGACGCGGTGCTGGCGGCGCATCTCCTCCAGCACGTCGTCGCTGCCGGACTGGACTGGCGCGTGGAGGAAGTTGTAGAGCTTCTCGTTCTCGGCGAACACGTCGGCCAGTTCCTCGCGGATGCCGTGGACGCCGCCGGGGTTGGCCATCCCGACGCGGACGCGGAACTCGCCGTCGATGTCGCAGATGCGGTCGAGCAGTTCCGGCAGGTCGCGCTTCCCGTCGTCCCAGCCGTAGACGCCGGTGTCCTGCCCAGTCACGCGGACCTCCTTCGCGCCGGCGTGGATCAGCGCGCGGGCCTTCTCGACGTTCTCCTCGATGGAGGGCGAGTCGATGCGGCCCGTGGCCTGCTTCGTGATGCAGTACGAGCAGTTGCTCATACAACCCCGGGCGATGGGGAGGATGCCGACGACGCCGTCGAGGACGGGTTCGACGCCCGGGCCGGGTGTCGGGCACTCGCCGTTCGTGACGGCCTCGGGCACGTCGTCCCAGTGGAGGACCTGCGCGTCGAGGTCCGCCTGCTCGAACTCCTCGCTCTGGGCCAGCGCCATGCAGCCAGTGACGATCAGGTCCGCAGTCTGGTCGTCCAGCTCCTCGGCGCGGCGCAGCATGTTGCGTTCGGTCTTCTCGACGACCGTACAGGAGTTGAGGATTGAGACGTCCGCCTCTTTGGGCCCGTCGACGCGGTAGTGGCCGGCGTCGCGCAGCGCGCTCTCGATCGACCGACTCTCACCCCGGTTGGACGTACAGCCGTACGTCTCGATGTGGTAACGGGCCATATCGACGTTCGGCGAGCGGCGCGCAAAAGGGCGACGGTTCCGCGCTCCCGCGACCGTGCAGCGCGGGAGTGTCCACCGGGCGCGGTGACGGGCAACCGCGCCGGTGTTCTGGCACCGGTGGACGGTCAGTCCGCCCGCGGATCCAGCGCCTCCACCAGCGCGTCGCCGACCAGTTTGAACGACACCACCGTCGCCGCCAGCGCGGCGCCCGGGAACACCGAGACCCACCATTTGGTCGTCATCGCCACCTCGCCGGCGATGCCGCGGGCGATGACGTTTCCGAGGGACTGGAGGTCGAACGCCTCCAGGCCGAGGAACGCCAGCCCCGCCTCGGTCAGGAGCAACACGGGGATCTGCTGGGTCGCTGTGGGCACGGCGACGACCGAGACCGCCGGGAGCACGTGCTTCGTGAGGACGTGCCGGTCGTCGCCGCCGAGCACCTTCGCAGCCTGTACGAACTCCGACTGCCGGAGGCGTCGGGCCTCGCTGCGGACGACCCGGGCGGCGCCGCCCCAGCCGAGGAAGCCGAACAGTAGCAGGACCACCAGCAGCGACTCGCCGGTGATCCAGATGACCAGCAGGTACACCACCAGCGGCGGCACCGCGTCCTGCACCTCGACGGCCCGCATCGCGGCGGTGTCGACCATCCCACCGCGATAGCCGGCGACGGTGCCGACCACCAGCGCGAGGGGGACGATCATCGCCAGCGAGATGACGGCGACGTAGAGCGTGACGTGCAGGCCCTGCAGCAGCAGAATCTCCATCGCGTAGCCGTTCACGTCGGTGCCCAGCAGGTACTGCCACGTGCCGTGACAGAGGCCGTCGACGACCCGGCCGGCACAGTCGTGGGGGAGTTCCTCTTCGGGGATCGTCGCCCAGACCGGGGGTTGGTTCCCGTTGAGGAAGTCGAGTTTCGGCGCCGGCACGAAGAAGAGGCCGAACGTCCCGAGCAGGTACACCAGCACCAGCCACGCGGCGCCAGCGACTGCCTCCGGCGTCTCGCGGAACTCCTGCCAGAGCGTCGCCGCGCGCTCGCGGTTCTGGAGGAGGGGGAGCACGCCGTAGAACAGCAGCACGACGTTGGAGGCGATGAACAGCCAGTCCAGCGTGCTCGCTGCCCACGTACCGACGGTGTAGCCGTCGTTCACCTGCGTGTCGTAGAGGGCGAGGGCGACGACGAGCGCCAGTGCGACGACGGAGAGCTCGACCCGGCGGCGCCGCCACCCCACGTCGGGGACCATGGGACGATTCTGAGGTTCGTTTGCGCAGTGATAAACGTTCCCGCTCGACAACGTTTATCACCCAGTCAGCCTTGCTCCCATCTATACCCGCAATGCGACCACCCCTCCGCCCCGCCTCGCGCCGATGAGCCTCCGCACGCGTGTGCTCACTCGGGCCGGCTTCGCCGTCCTCGCCGTCTACCTAGTGATCACGCTGACGTTCCTCGTCGTCGTGTTCACTCCGGACACGAACCTCCGGGGGATGCTCGGCACCGCGTTGTGGTCCGGCGCCACTCCCGCGGAGATGGAGCAGATGCGCGAGACGTACATGGCCGTCCGGGGCCGGAACCGCCCGCTCTACCAGCGCTACCTCGACTGGATGGTCAACGTCACGTTGTTCCGCTGGGGGCTCTCGGCCAGCATGGGCGAACCGGTGACACAGGTCGTCGCCGACGCCAGCCTCCGGACCGCGAAGTATCTCGTCCCCGGCGCGGTGACAGCGTGGGTCGTCGGCGTCGCCGCCGGCATCCGCTCGGCCCGCGAGCGCGGCAGTCGATTCGACCGTCTGGGCCGCCTTGCGACGTACGTCTTGTTCGGCCTGCCGGGGTTCTGGCTGGCCGCCATCGCGGTCGTCGCTATCGAGAGCGACTGGGCGCTGCTGTACGACGTGCTCGTCCCCGCGGGCGTCGTCGCCGCGGCGCTGCTGGCCGGGCAGGTGAGCCTCACCAGATCGCGCAGCATCGACGAGTTCGACGCCGACTACGTGCGCTACCTCCGAGCGAAGGGGCTCTCCGAGTACGGCATTGACCGCCGGGTGCTGCGAAACGTGCTCGTGCCGGTGCTCTCGATGACCGCCGCGGAGCTGTTCTCGGTGCTCGTGCTCTCGGCGGTGGTGATCGAGGAGCTACTGGGAATCCGGGGGATCGGCTGGCTGACTTACCGCGCGACCCAGGAGAACGACATCCCGCTGATCCTCGGGACGACGATGGTGCTGGTGTTTGTCGGCGTCGGCGGCAGCATCGTCACCGACCTCGCGAGCGCGTGGCTGGACCCGCGGTCGCGGGAGAGTTAGGAGTCGGGCTAGGCGTCAGGCGCGTCGGAGAGAATCTCCACGCCCGAACTCGCGCCGATGCGCTCGGCGCCGGCGTCGAGCATCGCGATAGCTTCCTCGTAGCTCCCCACGCCCCCGGAGGCTTTCACCGGGAGGTACTCGCTCATTAGCTCCACGTCCGCCACCGCGGCGCCGCCGTCGGCGAACCCCGTCGAGGTTTTCACCATCTCGGCGCCCGCCGCCTCCGCGGCCGCGCAGGCGTTGCGCTTCTCCTCGTCGGTGATCAGTGCCGTCTCGATGATCACCTTCACCGGGAGCGGCGTCGCGGCGACGATACTGGCCAGTTCCTCCTGTACGGCGTCGGTGTCGCCGGCTTGCAGTCGACCGATATTGATCACGACGTCCAGTTCGTCGGCGCCGTCCTCGTCGGCGATGACCGCCTCCTCGCGCTTGGCCGCGGGGGCGTTCTGGCCGTGTGGGAAGCCGATCACCGTCGCCAGCGTCACGTCCGGCGCGTAGTCGGCGGCCTCGGCGACGTAGCAGGGCGGGATGCAGGCGTTCATGCCGTGCTCGGCGGTCTCGTCGAGGACGCGTTCCGTGTCGGCCCACGTCGTCTCCGGGCCGAGAACCGTGTGGTCGATTCGGGGGGCGAGGTCGTCGCGGTGCATAGCCGCCACTGGGCCCGCCTGGGTGAAAACACCGCCGCTACGCGTCGTCGTCGACGTTGACCGCGGCCCCGCCAGCAGCAACCGCCCGGGGCCACTCGCTCCGTAAACCTTTCCGCGCTGCCGGTCCCTCCGGGACCATGGCGCTGCTTCCTGCCGGGTTCGCGCTGCCGTCGCTGCCGTACCTGCTCGCTATCGTGCTCGCGGGCGGCGCCGTCGCGGCCGCGCTCCGGCAGCGCGACCCGGCCGTTTCGGATCGACTCGTGCTCGCGCTCGTCCCGTGGATGCTCGCGGGGGCGTGGCTCCACGTCCTCCACGTCATCGGCGCCGCGCCGGACTTCGTTGATCCGCTGCTCGGTACGCCGTCGGCGTATCTCACGACGGCCATCCTGGCCGGCGCGGTCTGGCTGGCCGCCGACGGCCTCACTCTCGACACCGAGCGCGGCTTCGCCGCCGGCGGCACCGGTCTCGCACTGCTCGCGTTCGCTGTCGGCCTCCGCTGGGGGATCATCGACGGCACCTTCACGCCGGCCTGGCCGGCCATCGCGGCCGTTCTCGGCGTCGTTCTCGGCCTCGCGGTCTGGTCCGGCCTCCGGCGTGGCTACCCGAACGTCGCCGATGCCGGCGCCGCAGGTGCGCTGGCGGTCGTCGCCCACAGCGTCGACGCGGTCTCCACCGCTATCGGTATCGACGTGCTCGGCGCCGCCGAGCGCACGCCGCTCTCGCGGGCGATCATCGAGTTCGGCGCGACGCTGCCGACCGCGGACCTGCTCGGGAGCGCGTGGCTGTTCGTGCTGGTGAAACTCGCCCTCGGCGCGGGGATCACGGCGCTGCTCGCCGAGTCGGTCCGCGAGGCGCCGCGGCAGGGTCGTCTCCTGCTCGTGTTCGTCGCCGCCGTCGGCCTCGGCCCGGGGGCGCACAATCTCCTGCTGTTCGCGATAACTGGTTAGAAAACTAGCGCCGGCGGTTCCGCCGCTTGCTGTACCAGCGGCGGTCCCGTCGCAGGCGTCGCAGGCGCGCCCGGATCCGGCCGTCGAGCATCCTGTGGCCCGGATCGGCGACGAACTGGTAGATGGTGAGCGCGAACACGGGGAGACTGAGCGCGACGTTGAACGCCGTGAACGCCAGATACTGCTGCGTGACGAGATCGACGAACAGCGCGAGCGCCAGTAGTCTGAGGCCGGCGACGATCAGGAGCCTATCCAGCCGGGCAGCCAGACGCTCGCCGACGCTTCGGCGGCCGGGCCGGCCCGACTCGAACAGCAGTCGCTCGACGCGGTCGGGCAGTCGCGGGTGGTAGTAGGCCCGCAGCGCGCGGCTTCGGCCGCGTTTGCGCCCCGGCATAGTGAACGACTCACACGGCGCCGGCAAGAAAGCTGTGACGGTCCCCCCGGATCGCGGCGCTTTTGCCCTCGCCGGCGGCATCCGCGAGTATGGCCAAACAGCCGCACCTACTCGTCGGCGAGGGTGACGTAAACGAGATCGCGCTGATCCCGGGCGACCCGGGCCGCGTCGACCGCATCGCCGCGCAGTGTGAGAACGTCGAGGAAGTGTCCGAGAACCGCGAGTACAAGGTCGTCAACGCCGAGTACGAGGGAACCGAGCTGACCATCTGCTCGACGGGGATCGGCTGCCCCTCGGCGGCTATCGCCATCGAGGAACTCCACAACGTCGGCGTCGAGACGGTGCTGCGCGTCGGCACCACGGGCGCGCTGCAGGCGGAGATCGAGATCGGCGACATGGTCGTCGCCACCGGCGCCGCCAAGGAGGAGGGGACCAGCAAGCGCTACGAGTCCGCGACCTACCCGGCCGTCCCGGACTACGACGTGCTCTCGAACCTCGTCGACGCCGCCGAGGCCAGCGAGGGGGTCGTGTCGGACGAGCCCGACACGACCGCAAGCGGCCCCTCCGGGGCGGCCGTCCACGTCGGCCCCATCGTCTCCGACGACGCGTTCTACAACGAGAGCGACGAGTTCGTCGCCGACTGGGAGAAAGCGGGCCTGCTCTGTATCGAGATGGAGGCCGCCGCCGTCTTCTCGCTGGCGCGCCGCCGCGGAATGCGGGCGGGCGCCATCTGTACCGTCGACGGCAACCTCGTGAAGGGGACCCAGAAGGGCGAGACCGAGGAGGGTGAACTGCCCGAGAAAGCCAAGAACAATGTCGAGCGCGCCATCGGCATCGCGCTGGACGCCGTCGCCGCGCTCTGAGCGGGATGCGAGCACGGCTTCGCGAGGCACTGTTTGCGGCCTGCCGGCGGGCCCGCGCCATCGAGCGCCGGGAGCTACGCGACCTTCGCCGCTGGGTCGAGACCACCGACAACCTCCTCCATCTCTCGGTACTGCTGTTCGTCCCGCTGCTGATCGCGGTGGTGACGACGCTGTCGAACGCCGTCTCCGCGCTGCCGTACCTGCTGTTCCCGCCGCTGGCCTCCGGGACGTACATGCTGTTTGCCAACCCGGAGAGCCGCTACGCCTCGCCGGGGCGGTTCGTCGGCGGCATCACGCTGGGCGCGCTCTGTGGTTGGCTCTCCTTCGAAGCGGCGAGCCACCTGCTCCCGGCGGCGACAGGGGGTATCGTCCACCCCGGCGCGGCGGCGGGTGCCGTCGCCCTGACCGCGGCCGCAACGTGGCTGTTCGACGTGGAGGAGGCGTCGGCGTTCTCCGCGGCGCTGCTGGTGCTGGTGAGCGACCTGGCGACCGGCCCCGCCGTCGTCCTCCCGGGAATCGCGCTCGACCCCCGGGCGGCGTACGTGATCAGCGTCTTCCTCTCGACGACGCTGGTCGCGGGGGTGTTTCTGGTCTGGCGCGAGCGCCTCTACGAGCAGCGCGCGGCCTACCTCTACGGGACCACCCACGGCGACGACCACGTGCTCGTCCCGATGCGGGGCGAGACAGCCGAGGAGACAGCGATGATGGGTGGGCGGATCGCGGCCGCCCACAGCGGCGGCAAGGTCGTACTGCTCGACGTGCTGGACGGCGTCGACGCCGATGCACTGGCCGCGCGCCGCGGTGAGGCAGACCCCGAATCGGTGGACGAGGCCGACGCCGAGCGCGTTCGGGAGACCGCCGAACGCCTGAACGAGGTGGCTGAGCGCGTCCACGAGGCGACCGAAGTGCCCTGTGAAGTCATCGTCGCCAGCGGCGACCCGGCGACGACGGCGCTGGACAGCGCCGAGCGCGCGAACTGCGACCTGATCGTGACGCCCTACGAGACCGAGGACGGCGCGCTCGCCCCGTACGTCCGGCGGGTGCTTTCGGGGCCCGTGGACGCCATCGCGCACCGCTCGATGGGGCCGACGCGGTGGCGCCGGGTGCTCGCCCCCATCGCTCGACCGGGCGACTCCGCCCACGCGATGATGGACTTCGCGGCCCGACTGGCCGGCGAGTACGGCCGCGTCAGCGCCTGCACCTGTATCGGCAGCGAGGTCGAGCGCCGCGACGCCGAACACCGCCTCGCCAACATCGTCGAGACGTTCGACGCGCCCGTCGAGACTCGGGTTGCTCGGGCGGAGATTACTGAGTACATCACGGAGAACGCCGGCGCGTACGATCTGGTGATGATCGGCTCCTCGGGCGGGCGCTCGGCGGCGTCACGGCTGATTTCGCCGCCGACGTTCGAGCGGATTCGGGAGGTGGACTGTGACGTGGCGGTGGTGGACTGTAGCGGTCGGTGATTTTCGGATTTTCAGGGTTTTAGCGGTATCTCGGCGGTTAGGCTGGTAACTCCGACCGCAACAGCATTTCGTTCGTTGGCAAATTGTGACCGCAGAGTGCCGGGCACGAGGTCCGGTCACCAGAAATCAGAGATTTCTGGTTGGCAGACGAGGATCTCCGATTCTCGGCGACATGACGAGAGAGCTGTGCTCTCTCGAACTACTTGCTCCCTCGGAGGACGAGCGACTGTATGTTCTCGTGAGCGGGGCGGAACCGAAGGTTCCGCTGGCGGGGAGGAGCGAAGCTCCTCGGGCAACCGCAAGCCAGCGGCTTTCGGTGACAGCCGGCGGCGACGCCGCCGGCGACGAAGCGAACGAGAGCACGGCAGAACTTGCTCTGCCGGAGGGAGCGAGTCGGCTGGGGAGGCTGTGGCCGCGGTGCGGCGCGGGGCGGTCACAAGTTGCCAACGATAGAGATGCTGTTGCCGCCGCTGTTGCAGCCAGCTCGCTTCGAGATACTGCATCGGGATGCCGCAGAGACGCCCTCAGCGATCGACCCCGAGACACACCGAACAGCTTCCAAAAATCAGCGACAGAGCGCGCGCACGTCGTGCAGGTCGTCGACGACGTGGGTCGGCTCGACCGAGAGCCGGTGATGTTTCCGGTGGGGCCGGCGAATGAACGCCGAGTCGACGCCGGCGTTGAACGCCGCCGTCACGTCGCTCTCCCGGTCGCCGACGTAGAGCGCGTCCTCGGCCTCCAGATCCGACAGCGCCTGCTCGATGAAGTGCGGGTCCGGCTTGCGCCGCCGGAGGTCCTCCATCGTCGGCTGTCGGCCGTAGGCCGTGTCGAACAGCCCCGACACGCCGAAATGATCGAGCAGGAAATCGACCGTCTCCTGTTGGTTCGAACTCACGACACCCATCGGGAGGTCCAGATCCGACAACGTCGACACGTCGTCGAACAGCGGCTTCCCGCCGGCGTGGACGTGTTCGCGCTGGGCCTCGTGGGCCGTTCGGTCGCGAATTCGCCAGAACTCGTCGACCGAGAGATCGTACACGTCACAAACTGCTGACAGCGATTCGGGCGTCACGCCGACGACGACGTCCTCCACGTGTTCGGGGTCCGGGTCCTCGATCCCGGCCTCCTCGAACGCGTGCCACGCGGCTTCGTGGAGAACGTCGTAGTCGGTGGTGTCCACCAGAACGCCGTCGTTATCGAACACGACCGCGTCGTAGCTCATACGTATCAGAGGCGAACGAGGCTGAAAAAGGTTGTGCGCCGGGCTCAGCCGCCGCTTAGTCCGAGGCGACCGCAGGCGCGCGGTTCTCGGCCATCTCGATCACGTCGTCGAAGAAGGAAAGCGAGTCGTGGGGACCGGGGTTCGCTTCGGGGTGGTACTGGCGGGTGAGCACGTCGACGTCGACGCCCTCCAGCCCCTCGGCGGTGCCGTCGTTGACGTTGACCTGCGTGACCGCGAGGTCGCCCGGGTCCGCGACGCTGTAGCCGTGGTTCTGGGTCGTCATCACCACGCGGTCGGTTTCGAGGTCACGAACCGGCTGGTTCAGGCCGCGGTGGCCGAACTCCATCTTCTCGGTCTCGCCGCCCAGCGCGCGGGCGACGACCTGCTGGCCGAGACAGATTCCCGCGATGGGGGTCTCGCCGACGAACTCCTCGACGACCTCGCCGGCGGCCTCGAAGTTCGCCGGGTCGCCCGGCCCGTTCGAGACGAACACCACGTCCGGTTCGGTGTCGGCGACCTCGGCGGGCGTCGCGTCGTAGGGCAGGACGGTGACGGCGGCGTCGCGGGCCGTCAGGGCCTCGATGATCGACTGCTTCGCGCCGCAGTCGATGAGGGTGACTTTCACGCCGCTCCCCTGATACTGCTGGGGTTCGTCGACGCTGACCTGCGCGCCGATCTCGGTGTGGTCGCTCATCTCGATACACTGCTCCAACTGTTCGCGGGCCTGCTCGGGCGTGGCGTCCGGGCCGGCGGCGACGCCACAGCGCATCGCCCCCTGCTCGCGGATCGAGGTGACCAGATCGCGGGTGTCCAGACCGTCGATAGCCGGGATCCCCTCGCTCTCCAGCCACTCGGCCACGTCGTCGGTGAACTCGCGGGCGACGGCGACGCGGGGCTGGATCTGGTCGGACTCGAAGCGCTCCTCCCGGACCCCGTAGTTCCCGATCAGTGGGTAGGAGAACGTGAGTACCTGTTCGGCGTAGGACGGGTCAGTCAGACTCTCCTCGTAGCCGGTGTAGGCGGTGGTAAACACCAGCTCACCCCGGCCCGTGCCGGGGGCACGCGAGCGTCCCTCCACGACACGACCGTCGGCCAGCGCGATGTACGCGCTCATTACGAGAAACGTACTCATCGAACGTAATAACTGTGTCGTTCGAAGGATTCTTACGAAATTCGTAACCGGTATGGCGCGGGAGCGGCAGGGAGGTGTATGGACGAACTCGATCGGGAGATCCTGAACATCCTCCGGCGGGACGCCCGGACGCCCTACACCGAGATCGCCGAGCAGGTCGGAACGAGCGAGGGGACCGTGCGCAACCGCGTCGAGGGGATGGTCGAGGACGGCGTCATCGAGCGGTTCACCGTCACCACCCGGACCGGGAACGTGAAGGCGATGATCGAGATCTCGGTCGCGATGGACGTCAACACCGACGAAGTTGGCAAGCGTCTCGCGGACTGGGAGGAGGTCGACTTCGTCTGGCAGGTCTCCGGCGAGGACGACATCGTGCTCGTCGTCGACTGTGTCGACACCCGCGCGGTGAACGAACTGATCAGCCGCGCCCGCGAGCAGGGGGAGGTCGAGGAGAGCACCACCCGACTCATTCTGGACGAACGGCTGGGCTCGTAGGACGAACGGCTCGGCGCCTAACGCGACACGGCCGCGCCACCCCGTGCCGCGGCTGGTGAGCTTTTCCGTCCGACACCCCCACTTGTGGATGCATGACCGACGCGCTATTTATCGTCAGCGAGGACGGCTACTGGGCCGAGGAGTGCATCGACCCGCTCACGACGCTCACCGACGCGGGCGTCGACATCGACGTGGCGACGCCGACGGGGAACCCCCCGGTCGTCGACGAGCGCTCGCTCGACCCCGAGGACATCGGCGAGGAGGAGGCCGAGGAACTCCGCGAGATCCACGAGACCGACGAGCGACTGAACAACCCGACCCCGCTGGCCGCGGCTGAGCCGGCGGAGTACGACGCCGTCGTGTTCCCCGGCGGCCACGGCGCCGAGTGGGACATCACGCAGGACGTGCACGCCCGCGCCGCGCTCCGAACGGCTGTCGAGGGCGACGACGGCCTCGCGCTGGTCGTCTGCCACACCGTCGGGATTCTCGCGTTCACGCGCGACGCCGAAGGTGAGTTCCTCGTCGACGGCCGCGACGTGACTGGCTTCCCGAACGCGTGGGAGGAGGGCATCGTCGACGAGAACGACCTGCTGCCCGACGGCCGAAAGCTCCCCTACTGGGTCGAGGACGAGGTCAAAGCCGCGGGCGCGAATTTCGACGCCGAACTCGATTCGGACACCTCCGTCACCGTCGACGGCGACCTGCTGACGGCTCGGGGCCCGGGCTCCTCCCACGCGGCCGCGCTGACGCTGCTGGAGGAACTGGGCGTCGACGCCTGATCGGGACGCTAGCGAACTGACCCGCACACCAGCGAACTGCCGCGCGCGGCATCGAAGCGACCTTACCCCCGGTGGCCGATGGGTCGCGTATGAGCAGCGAGAACGCCAACACGGGCGGGGGTACGGAGCCCCACCCCAACGCCGCACAGGACGTGGTCGCCGTCGACGGCGACGACGAGCGAACGGGCCTCGCGAACCGCCTCGGCGCCCACACGGGCGAGGGGCAGCGCCACCGCGCCTTTACCGCGCTCGTGTTCGACGAGGAGGGCCGCATTCTGCTGGCCCAGCGCGCCGCCAACAAGCGCCTCTGGGACACGCACTGGGACGGGACTGTCGCCTCCCACCCCGTCGCGGGCCAGAGTCAGGTCGACGCCACCGAGCAGCGACTGGAGGAGGAACTGGGCGTCACGCCGGATCAGTACGACGACCTCCGCGTGACGGACCGCTTCGAGTACAAACGCCGCTACGAGCGAGAGGGGCTGGAGTGGGAGGTCTGTGCGGTGCTGAAGGTCACGCTGACCGACACGGATCTGGACCCCGATACCGAGGAGATCGAGGGGCTGCTCTGGGCGGACTACGACCTGCTGTACGAAGAGCCCGAGTGGTACCGGCAGCTTCGACTCTGTCCGTGGTTCGAAATCGCGATGCGCCGCGATCACGAGGGCGAAGCGGTTGCGGACGGCAGTGTTGGTTTCGAGCGATAGGGCGGGCTTTTCGGAGTTGAGTCTTTTTCGGGGGTCAACGGTTACTACGGCAGCGACGGCAACAGCATCTCGGTCGTTGGCCACTTGTACCGCACCGCTGACCACGCAACAGCCTCACGCCTCCCCAGCCGGTTCGCTCGGGCTTAACCCTCGCTCACCCCTCGCGCTACGTCGTCGACGAGAGCGGAGCTCTCGTCTGCCAATCAGAAATTTTCGATTTCTGATGACGCCGCCGGAGCGGCGACGGCTTCGCGCCGCCACAACCGCGGTCGCGGTGGACACCTCGCGGGCGCCGACGTCGGCGCCCGCGGGGGGAGGGGGAATCCGCGCTGTGCCGTTAACGGGAGCGAAGCTCCCGTTCGCCAGCAGGAAGGCGGCGCCTTCCTGCGACGTCGCCGAGAATCGCAGATTCTCGGCTGCCAACCAGAAATCGGAGATTTCTGGTGACCGGACCTCGTGTCCGGCACGCTGCGGTCCCAGAGGTCATGGGAACTCCGCGGTGCCGTTCACCGTCGCAGTCGCAACCACCGGATATCCACCGTAACAGAAGTCTACTCCTTCATCGCCCACACACCGACCCCGCCCAGCAACAGCGCCGGGATGAACGGCAGCGCCAGCATCGCCACCAGAAACGGCACGTGATCCGCCAGCAGCGTCGGGTAGAGGTAGATGATCCCCGGGATCACCAGCGTCGCCAGCGTGACGACGCCGACGAGGAGCCAGCCGCTGGGGCCACTCTGCTCGCCGTCCTCGCTCTCGGCGTCGGCGTCGCCGTCTTCGACACTGCCGGGCGTATGCACGTACCCGCCGTCGTCGCCGTCCTCAGAGCTCACTATCCGGTTTAAGCACTACCTTCCCAAAGCCTTCGCGGTTCTCCAGCATCTCGTGGGCGCGAGCGGCCTGTGACATCGGCACTACCTCGCGGATCCGGGGCTCGAACGTGCCGTCCCAGACGAGCGAGAGCACGTCGTCCACCTCGCCGGGGGTGGCCATCGTCGACCCCAGCACGGAGAGTTGGTTCCAGAAGATCCGGTTCACGTCGGTGTGGGGCTGGCCGCCCGCGGTAGCGCCGCAGGTGACCAGCTTTCCGCCCTTCGCCAGCGAGGCCAGCGAGTCCGACCACGACTCGCCGGCGATGTGGTCGACCACCACGTCAACGCCACGCTTGCCCGTCAGATCCCGGATGCGGTCGACGTAGTCGTGTGCAGTGTAGTCGATGACGTGATCGGCGCCGCAGTCCGCGGCGTAGCCGAGTTTCTCCTCGCTGGAAGCTGTCGCATAGACCTCGCCGCCGACGTGGTCGGCGATCTGGACCGCGGCGTGGCCGACGCCCCCGGAGGCGCCCAGCACCAGTACCGAGTCGGTGGGCTGGAGCTCCGCGCGCGTGACCAGCATCCGCCACGCAGTCTGGAACACCAGTGCGGCGGAGCCAGCGACCTCCCAATCGACGCCCTCCGGGACGGGGACGAGGTTGTCCGCCGGCACCGTCGCGTACTCGGCGTGGACACCCGGTCGGTGCTCGCCGAGAATCTGGTAGCGCACGCACATCGACGCCTCGCCGTCGCGGCAGAACTCACAGCGGCCGCAGGCGACGCCCGCCGAGACGGCCACGCGGTCGTTCTGGTCGAAGCGCTCGACGTTCTCGCCCACGTCGATGACGACGCCGGCCGCGTCGCTACCGGGCGTGTGGGGCATCTCGAGGTCGATGCCGGGCATCCCCCGTCGGGTCCAGACGCCGAGGTGGTTCGCCGCGGCGGCTTTCACGTCGATGCGGACTTCGTTCGGCCCGGGCGTCTGCTCGGGCACCTCGTCGTACGCGATCACGTCGTGGCCGCCGTGGCCGTGGAACTGGACAGCCTTCATGATCGGGGGGTTGGGGAGGCGTCGCCATAACGGTGGTTGGTCCTCGGGGTTTCGAGAGTGTTACTCAGTCGGGCGAACGACCCAGTCAGTCGTCAGCGGTGTACGCACCGCCCCGACGTTTGATTCGAGCGACGATCAATCGCTGATCGTCTCTTCGGAACGTCACGGAGAGACGGAACTCCCCGATACGGATCTTCTTGTACGGACTGTTCTGGAGTGGTTCACCGTATGCCGGTGGATCCCGCCACGGTGACGTAACGATCTCGTCGAGTTTGTCGAGCACCCGGTCTTGTTCCTCGGGCGAGAGTACAGCAAGGTCCTCCTGGGCCGTCGAGGCCAGTTCCCAACTCCATTCCTCCTCACTCATCAGTTCCGAACCGATCGCGTGCCCCTTCGGAACTCATCGTCGTCCCCTCGCGGATGTCCGCTTCCGCGTCGAGAAGCGCGACGAGTTCGTCACGGTCGAACGTCGGGTGCTCGATGGCGTCTCGGAGCGTATAGCGGATGAACTCGCTTCGGCTGTTGAAGCCGCGTCCCTGCCACGTGTCGTCGATCTCGTCGAGGAACGACTCGGTGAGTTTGAAGTTCACCGTGACGATGCTGTCCTCGCCGTCACTCTCCGTGGTTACTCCAGACATATAGTCGTAATACGCTGGTCTTACCAATAGGCGTTTTGCCGGTATGTCGGCTGTACTGGGTGTCGAGCCAAACGGTATCCCGCTAGACTGCTCGTATCGGCGCGCAGCGAGCCGCGCGAGCCGAGCGGACAGGGGCTTTCTCGGTGTGCTGACTCCCACGAAACCACCAGAACCACGATCGGCCGGTGTTTTGTACCGCCCGACCCGACACCGGGCCATGAGCGACGATCACGACCACTCCCACGAGGATCACGGCCACTCCCACGACGACCACGACCACGGCGAACCCGGCACCCACGACCATCATCACCACGACCGCGACGAACTCGGCGTCGCGGTCCTCACGATATCCTCCTCCAGATCGCTCGACGACGACGCCGCGGGCGACCAGATCGCCGACGCCCTCGAGAACGCCGGCCACCAGGTCACCACCCGGGATCTCGTCCCCGACGACTACGACAAAGTGCAGAGTACCGTCCAGCGGTTCGTCGACCGGAAGGACACTGAGGCCGTGATCACCACCGGCGGGACCGGCGTCACGCCCGACGACGTGACCGTCGAGGCAGTCCGGCCACTCCTGAAGAAGGAACTCCCGGGCTTCGGCGAACTGTTCCGCCGGCGCTCCTACGAGGAGATCGGCACCATGGTCGTCGCCACGCGCGCGACTGCCGGCGTCGCCGACGGCGTGCCCATCTTCTGCCTGCCGGGGAGCGAGAACGCCGCCGCGCTGGGGGCGGAACTGATCCTCTCGACCGCCGGCCACCTCGTGGGGCTGGCGAGTCGCGACGACGATGGGCATGACCACGACGATCATCGCCACGATCACGGAGCCCACGACCACGACGGCCACCAGCACGATGAGGACGGCCACGATCCCCACGAACACGGCGAATCCGGCGACGAGGGCGCCGATGGCGGCGAGGACGGCGGGAACTGAGCTGCTCGGTCCGGACCGACAGAATCACGTCCCGGCTGTGAGAACGGCTGCTAAAGATGTTCGAGAAGGTGCTCGTCGCGAACCGCGGCGAAATCGCAGTCCGAGTCATGCGCGCCTGCGAAGAACTCGGTGTCGACACCGTCGCCGTCTACTCGGAGGCCGACAAACACGGCGGTCACGTCCGCCACGCCGACGAGGCGTACAACGTCGGCCCCGCCCGTGCGGCCGACTCCTACCTCGACCACGAGGCCGTGATCGAGGCCGCCGAGAAGGCCGACGCCGACGCCATCCACCCTGGCTACGGCTTCCTCGCGGAGAACGCGGAGTTCGCCGGGAAGGTCGAGGCCCACGACCACATCACGTGGGTCGGCCCGGCCGCCGACGCGATGGAGCAGTTGGGCGAGAAGACGAAAGCCCGCCAGACGATGCGGCAGGCCGACGTACCCATCGTCCCCGGGACGACCGAACCGGCCGAGAGCGCCGAGGAGGTCACGGAGTTCGGCGACGAGTTCGGCTACCCCGTCGCCATCAAGGCCGAAGGCGGCGGCGGTGGCCGCGGGATGAAGATCGTCGAGGGCCCCGAAGAGGCAGAGAGCCAGTTCGAGAGCGCCAAACGCGAGGGCGAGGCGTACTTCGACAACGCCAACGTCTATCTCGAGCGCTACCTCGAGAACCCCCGCCACATCGAGGTGCAGATCCTCGCCGACGAGCACGGTAACGTCCGCCATCTGGGCGAGCGTGACTGCTCGCTTCAGCGCCGCCACCAGAAGGTGATCGAGGAGGGCCCGAGCCCCGCACTCTCGGACGACCTCCGCGAGGAGATCGGCGCGGCCGCGCGCCGCGGCGCCGACGCCGCCGGCTACTACAACGCCGGCACCTTCGAGTTCCTCGTCGAGGAGGAGGACCGCGACGCCGCGGCCGGCGAGGTGCTCGGCCCCGACGCGAACTTCTACTTCCTCGAGGTCAACACCCGGATCCAGGTCGAACACACCGTCACGGAGGAACTGACGGGCATCGACATCGTGAAGTGGCAGCTACGGGTCGCGGCCGGCGACGAACTCACGTTCTCACAGGAGGGGGTCGACCTCGACGGTCACGCCATCGAGTTCCGCATCAACGCCGAGCACGCCGACGAGGAGTTCCAGCCGGCGACCGGCGGCACGCTCACCACCTACGACCCGCCGGGGGGCATCGGCGTCCGGATGGACGACGCGCTCGCGCAGGGCGACGAACTCGTCACCGACTACGACTCGATGATCGCGAAGCTGATCGTCCACGGGTCGGACCGCGAGGAGTGCATCGCCCGCTCGAAGCGCGCGCTGGCGGAGTACGACATCGAGGGCGTCGTCACCATCGCCCCGTTCCACCGGCTGATGCTCGAGGACGACGCGTTCGTCGCGGGGACGCACACGACCAAATACCTCGACGAGGAACTCGATCAGGCCCGGGTCGCCGAGGCCCAGGAGAAGTGGGGCACCGGGGCGACCGGCAGCGAGGAGGGCGAGGAGTCCGAAACCGCCGAACGGGAGTTCACCGTCGAGGTCAACGGCAAGCGTTTCGACGTGAACCTCGAGGAGGAGGGCGCGCCCGCGATTCCGACGCCCGACGTGGGCGGCAGCGGCGGCCAGAGCCGACCGCCGCAGGCCGGCGGGAGCGGTGGCGGCAGCGACGGCGGCGCCGACGCCGACACGCCGGAAGTCCCGGAGGGCGGCGAGTCCGTCGCCGTCGACATGCAGGGGACCGTCCTGTCGGTCGATGCCGAGGTCGGCGACGAAGTCGCACCGGGTGACACCGTCGCGGTGCTGGAGGCGATGAAGATGGAGAACGACATCGACGCCGAGCGCGGCGGCACCGTCTCGCAGGTCCTCGTCTCCGAGGGCGAGAGCGTCGACATGGGCGACGTGCTCGTGGTGCTGGAGTAAGCAGTCGACTGCGGCGGGCTACTCTTTGTTCGGCGCCAACTCGACCTTCGTCAGGTCCCGGCCCAACTCACACGTCTCGTGGGGCGGGTCGCCGACGACCTCCTCGATCTGGTACTCGGCGTCGAAGTCGGCGCCCAGCGGCTCACAGAACGGGTGCGAGGGGCACTCGGTGTGCGGGCACTCGCCCGCGAGTTTGGCCTTGCTCCCTGAATAGGCGGATTTCGAGGGCACGTTCGCGGGGATCGAAGTCGGCTCGACCTCGACCGCCCGGACCCCCTCGTCGTGGACCGCACAGTCGAGGATCTGGGTGTTCTCGCGCACGTCGGTCACCTGATAGCGGGTTCCCTCGGCGAGGTTCAGACACTGGCTCCGGTAGGGACAGCCGTCGCAGGCCGAGGACTCCCCCTGATAGACGAACTCCTGGCCCGGGTCGGCGAGTCTGGCGCCGACGAGCGTGACGGTGGACATGCGTGGACGTTACCTCGCTGCGTGGTTAAGGCTCCCGCCCGGGCGCCGACGCGGGGCTCAGGCCTCGCGGCCCGTTCGCGCGTCCAGTTCGTCGAGGTACGCCTCCCTGGGCTCCTGATACGCGCCGCGGTAGTCGATCTCACCCGCGGCGAACCGCTCTGCGACGGTGACGGCGGCGTCGACGGCCGCCTCGCGGCTCTCGCGGGTCTCGTTCGTGAGTTCGACCTCGGGTTCGGCAAAGAGGGTGGCGTGCCACTCCTCGGTCTGATACTGGCCCGCGCCGGGCCGGTTGGCCCGCGACCCGTTGGTGACGTAGATGGTCGGCAGACACGGCGCCGGGAACTCGTCGGCGTCGAACACGTCCGGGCGGTAGGCGAGGATGACGCGGCCGCCCGGCTGTTCGTTCCAGACGGTCCATGACTCCGGCAGCGCGTCCAGTCCCATGGCCGGCCCTGCGTGGCCCGCGTGGATAGGCCTCTCGCTCCCGAGCGCCGGCCGCGCGGTAGTGTTCAGATAAGGAGTTTCTACCAGCAGAAGTGGTGGGAACAGCTGAAAGCCCTCGGTTGTCTCGGCTTCCGCGGCTCGCTGTGCGCGTTCGCTCCTTCCAGTCGCTCACGTGCTTACTTCGCCGGGGTTCGCCGAGCACGGAGGGAGCAGAGCTCCCTCTAGCCGCCGGGCGGCGCCGCCGCCCGACGAACGCCTCGCCCTTTCAATCTACGGAAACGGCGAGCCGTTTCCGTCGCCCGGAAATCTTCGATTTCCGCAGGCCACCAGGAATGCCGGCTGATTCACAGATGCAGTTTCCTTTTTGACCCGATTATCTGAACACCGCCGGCCGCGCCGGGCTACTCCTGAAGCGCGTCGGCGTCGAACCGGGTCGCGCGCTCGCGGATCGCCTCGTACTGGTCGCGGTAGTTCGCGACCGCCTCGGGGCGTTCGTTGCTCAGCACGCCGACGACGGCGCCGTTCTCGTGGACGGTGATGCCGGCGTGTTCCAGATCCGGCCCGTCGAGCAGCCAGAGGGCGTAGGGTAGCTCCTCGTCGGTAGTGAACACGTCGACGGCGTCGGCCGCGAAAAAGGCCGAGACCTCGTCGCGGGCGGCCGCGACCGACTGGAGCGAGTCGAGCGTCCGCTCCTTGACGACGATTTCGACCGACAGCCCCTCCTCGACTACGGCATCTTCCAGCAGCGAGACGTAGTTGGTCTTCACTACCGGCGCGAACCCACGGAGCGTCTCGGCCTCGGGAATTCGCTCCAGCACCTCCGTCAGCGCCGCCTCGGGGAACGAGGGGTCGGCGTAGGTGACAGTGCCGCCTTCCAGCAGGTCAGTGCCGACGGGCGCGTCGTCGGGGAGCGCCTCGAACAGCGGCGCTGCTGTCCCCAGCGTGTCAGTCACGTCCCGGTACTCACGATACGTTTCGAGCCCCAGCTCCCCGGCATGGGTGGCCTCGTACTCGCCGTCGACCAACCGGACAAGGCCCGTTTCGACGAGTTCGGCGACCGCACGGTCGACCGTCGAACGGGAGACGCCGACCGCGTCGCCCAGCACTGGCTTGTCGAGTCCGTCGGCCGAGAGGATGGCCAGCACGTCGGCACGCTTTCGCAACACGTCCCGGACGCGCTCACCGTCGATGCCGTCTCTCTCCATGGCCAACGCTGGGGAACCCGGCGGTAAATCGGTTTCCGCTACGTCACGCGAGTAGCGCGTCGACGACCGGGTAGCCCAGCACGCGGCGCCAGACCGCCGCCGCGAGCGCCCCGTTGGCGAGCGTCGCGACCCACGCGATGCTGAAGCGGTCGGTGAGTTCCCGCGAGGCCGTCTCCGGGTCCACGCGCTGAATCGAGTAGAACAGATCGACGTAGAACGCCGTCAAACACCCGAGGACGACGGCCGCGAGCACGTAGCCGAGCGCGAACGCGAAGCCGGTGGCCGCGCCGGTCGCGACGGCCGCGACCGCGACGGTGGTGTCGACGCCGATAGCCGTCGCGAACGTGCTGATGCCCGCCTGTCGGTCGAAGTAGACATCGGCCGCCTGATGGATAACGTGATAGCCGAAACTGTAGCAGGCGACGACGCCGACGGCGAGGACGATGGACGGGGTGAGGCGGCCGCCGACCAGCGCGGCGATCGGGAGGACGAGCAGGCCGGCGTCGGCGCCGGTCGTAACGACGTGGTTCCAGACCCCGCGCTCCTTGAACCGCGGCGGATAGGAGTAGGTAAAACCGAACACGATGACGGCAACGCCCGCGAGCAGCACCCACGTGCCGGCGACGACGGCGACGGCAGCGTAGAGCGCCAGCGCGGCGACGAGATAGCCGGCGAGTAGGGCCCACGCGCGGCGCACGCCCAGCGTCACGACGGCGGCGGCGATAACGTTCTTCCCAGGGTTCGTGGCGTCGGCCGCGCGGTCGTGGATGGCGTCGGCGACGGAGGCCTGCAGTTTGGCGAGCATCGTCGCCACCGCGTAGCCCGCGGCCACCCACGCAGTCACCCCGATCGGGAGGCCGCCGACGCGAACGCCGATGCCGACCCCCAACAGCACCGAGGCGACGTTGTAGCCGATGGTGGCCGACAGGCGACTCACGACGGCCATGGCGTGTATCTGCTGCCGGACGCCGAGAGACGCCACGCGACCCATTTGCCCGTATTTGTCGTTTCCCCCGTTAAGGACTGTCGTCACGACCCGACGAGCTGCTCAACCCCTGAACAGCCACTCAGGGGCTGACTCGGCCTGCGAGAGATGGCTGGGTTTTCGAGAGCCGAAGTAAAGAGGCCGTATGCCTTAGCCCGGTTGTCGACGGAGATCCCACAATGTCCGACTCCCCCACACTCGACGGAACGAGACGTAGCGTGCTCAAAGCGACCGGCGGCCTCCTCGCAGCCGGCGGCCTCCTCGGGAGCGCCGGCGCCGCGACGGCCGCCGAGGAATGGACGACAGCCGAGACGCCGACCGCCCGGACGCTCCACGCCGTCGTGGAGACCGCTGTGGGTCCGTTCGCAGTGGGTGGCGGCGGTGAGGTACTCCACCGGACGGATCTCGGCTGGCAGCGCGTGCTCGACGACGGTCCGACGGGTAACAGCAACGACCTCTACGGCGCCGCGAGCACCGACGACGGGACTCGGCTCTGGGTCGTCGGCGCCTCGGGCGCGATTGGCGAGTACAACGTGCTCACGGGCTCGCTCATCGACCATTCCGCGCCGAACGACGTGACGAACAACTTCAACGACGTGAGCGTCGTCGGGGAGCCGGGCGACGCCAACGTCTACATCGCCGGCGACTCGGGCAAGATCTACAGCAGTGCCGCGAACGGCGCGACCGAGACCTGGTCGCAGGTGACCCCGGGATCGGGCGCGGCGATCCAGGCGATCGACTTCCACGGCCCGACCAACGGGCACGCCGTCGACGGCAACCAAACCGTCTTCGAGACGACTGACGGCGAGGTCTACGAGCGGATCGGCATCGCCGACGCCAACGTGAACTTCTATGCCGTCGATTCCGACGGGCGCGACGAGGTTCACGTGGCCGGCGACGGCGGGATGGTCCACGACTGGGACGGCGCGGCGTGGACGCCGACCGATCTCGGCGACGCCTCGTTCCGCGATATCGAACTCGCGGACGGGTCGGGCTACGTGGTCGGCGGTGGCGGCGCCCTGTTCAGCTTCGCCGACGGCACCTGGTCGCAGGAATCGACGCCGACCGGGGAGAACCTGAAGTCGATCCGGCGCGGCAGCACGGACATCGCCGTCGGCGCCGCCGGCACCGTCATCGAGAAGTAGTCGCAGACTGACCGCCGAGGGAGCGACGGTGCTGTCAGAGGCAGCCTCCCGACGATGTACTCCCTCGGCCGTTCTCGAGCGATCACGACACTCGTTCTGCAGGCGGATATTCGCCGGAATCATCCCCAACCGACCCGGCCCCCACGCCCAAGCCGCTGGCGTGAGTTGGTTCAGCCACGCGCACAGCACACCTCGCCCTCGTGGCCTTGCTGGCCGGCTGTGCCGGCTGTCAGCGGGACCTTCGGTCCCGTCTCGCTCACACCCAGATTCAAAACCTCAGATGACGCACGGCTCGCGACCGTTGCTCGCCGTAGAAATGCTCGGTCGGGGATTTGAACCAAGGCAAGACGGTCAGCCTCGCTTCGCTCGGCTGCTGCGACTTGCTGGGTTCAAAACCCCAGATGACGCACGGCAACGGCTCGCGACCGTTGCTCGCCGTAGAAATGCTCGGTCGGGGATTTGAACCAAGGCAAGACGGTCAGCCTCGCTTCGCTCGGCTGCTGCGACTTGCTGGGTTCAAAACCCCAGATGACGCACGGCAACGGCTCGCGACCGTTGCTCGCCGTAGAAATGCTCGGTCGGGGATTTGAACCCCGGTCATCGGCTTTCTTCCTAAACGGGCAATGCCCGAATTTTAGCCGAAAGGCCGAAATGATTGGCCGGACTACACCAACCGAGCGTATCTAAATATGGTCGAGGGGGAGGTATAAACCTGTCTTTTCGTCGTTCACTCGGGCGGTTCCAACGAAGAGTGGAATTCGATTTCGTCCCGTTCTGCCTTCCGATGACACGGACGACACAGGAGAACGAGGTTCCCGGGGTCGTGAGCGGCCGACTTCGGTACGTCGTTAGCCTGATCAAACAGCCTGAACGGTACGATATGGTGTACGTCGAGTCGGCGGTTTGATCCATCGTCACCACGGTTCTGACAGAGCTCGTCTCGCTCCCGTACTCGCCGACGCGCTCGGTCCCACCCCGGACCGTAACTCTCGGAGATACTTCCTTTCCATCGCGGGTTCCGTTCCCCAGTTCTGGCCTCGGACATCTTCTCACGAGTTGACTCGGGACGGGTCAGCCCAGTGAGCGACTCCGAAATCCGCTCACGGGTTTCTTCGGGAAGCTCCGACCCTCGTCGTGCTTCCCGGAACCGCTCGATGGTCTCCTGGGGGAACTCTCTACCCTCCATTGTCTCCGATATCTTCTCTTTCGTCTCCTCGTCCCGCTCACAGCCGTGCTGTGGATGGTTCTCTCCGACCAGTTCCCGGGTCTCGACGCCGCGTTTCTGCATCCACTTCCGGATACATCTCGCAGACACCCCACACTCCTCGGCGATCTCGGCCTGTGTCAGCCCCTCCACCCAGTACTTCTGTTCGAGCCACCAGCCGTTCCGATATCGACGCCCCACGGCGGCCCTGCCGCGTAATCCGTGAAAAGATCCGGCCGCTACGACCGCCTACTTCCCCTCGAACTCCGGCTCCTCGTCGCCCATGAACGCCGTCACGCCGGTCATCAGGTCCTCGGTGTTCATCAGGTGGCCGAACGCCTGACTCTCGATCTCGAGGCCGGCGTCGGTGTCGTCGCGGCCGGCGAGCATCGCGCGCTTGGTGAACCGCTGGGCGATGGGCGGGCCGGCCGCGAGGTCGCGAGCCAGCTCCCAGCCGCGGTCGAGCAGTTCGCTGTCCTCGGTGACCTCGTTGATGAAGCCGTACGCCGCCAGCTCCTCGGCGTCGTAGCGCTCGGCGGTGAAGATGATCTCCTTCGCCCGGCCCTCGCCGACGATGTGGCGCAGGCGCTGGGTGCCGCCCCAGCCCGGCAGCAGGCCGAGGTTGTGCTCGGGCTGGCCGAGTTCGCTCCGGCGGCTGGCGACCCGGAGATCCGCGCAAGTAGCTAGCTCCATCCCGCCGCCGAGGCAGTAGCCGTCGATGGCGGCGACGACCGGCGCGTCGAGGGACTCGAGTTTGCCGAACGTCTCCTGGCCCATCTTCGAGAGTTCGACCGCGTGCAGCGGGTCGCCCCCGCCGGCGGCCATCGACTGCACGTCCGCGCCCGCGGAGAACGCGCGGTCGCCCTCGCCCGTGAGAAGGACCGAGCGTACGTCGTCGTCGTCGTCGAGTTCGTCGATGGCGGTGTCGAGTTCACCCAGTAGCTCCTCGCTGATCGTGTTCATCCGGTGGGGCCGGGCGATCTCGATGTGGCCCACGCGGCCGTCGACCGAGACGTTCAGCGTCTCGTGCTGGGTCGCGTCGGAGCCGTCGTCGCCGGTGCCGTGGAAGCCGGCGCCGGACTCGGCGAGTTCGCGCAGGGAGTCCTCGACTTCGTACCGGGCCTCACCCGTCGTCTCGTGGAGTTCGTCGAGGCGCTCGACCAGCGCTTCGAGGCCGTAGTCGTCGGCCATCTTCGCCGGACCGTCGGGGAAGCCGGCACCGAGCTTGACTGCCTCGTCGATGGCCTCGGGGTCGGCGACGTCCTCGGCGACGAGGCCGGCGACTTCGTTGGCCATCAGCGCGAGCAGGCGCTCCTGCAGGTCCTCGCGGCCGGCGTCGGTCGGGATCTGGACGCCGCCGTTCTCGTAGTCATAGAAGCCGCGGCCGGTCTTCTTCCCGAGTTCCTCCTTCTCGACGTTCTCGGCGAGCAGCGGGGAGGGTCGGTAGGCGTCGCCGAGTTCTTGGTACATGTACTCCAGCACGTGGTAGCCCACGTCGATACCGACCTGATCGGCGAGTTCGAACGAGCCCATCGGGAGCCCGAGGTCGTACTTGGTGGTAGAGTCGACCTCCTCGATGGTGGCGTCGTCGGCCTCGACGGCCCACGCGGCCTCGTTCATCAGCGGCACGAGGATGCGGTTGACGATGAACCCCGGCGAGTCCTTCCGGACTCGGACGGGCGTCTTCCCCATCGATTCGGCGAGTGCCTCGATGGTCTCGAGGGTCGCCTCGGCGGTGTGGGCGCCGGAGATGACCTCGACCAACTGCATCCGCACAGGTGGGTTGAAAAAGTGCATCCCGCAGAACTGCTCGGGGCGGTCGCTGACCTCCGAGAGTTCGGTGACCGAGAGGCTGGAGGTGTTGGTCGCGAAGATGGCCTCCGGCGGTGCGTGTTCGATCACGTCGCGGTACACCTGCCTTTTGATGTCCATCTTCTCGGGCACCGCCTCGATCACCACGTCGGCGTCGCCGACGGCGGCGTCGAGGTCCACGACGGGCGTGACGCGGTCGAGCGCGCCCTCGGCGTCGGCGCGGCTGATCTGGTCTTTCTCGGCTAGCTTGTCGAGGCTCCACTCGATCTGCTCGTAGCCGTTCTGGACGAACTCCTCGTTGATGTCCCGCATCGTCACCTCGTAGCCGGCCAGTGCGGCCATCTCCGCGATGCCGTGACCCATGTTGCCGGCGCCGAGCACCGCGATCCGTTCGATATCCTCGGGATCCATGCGGCCCTCGTCGGTCGGGCAGCGGTTGAACGTTTCCCTCTCCCGGACCGGCAACGGGCTCGGGGTTGTTCGGCGTGGTCGTCGACGCCGGGCAGAGCCGGCGGGCGGTCGCGCGCCGGGGTGGTAGCACACGGATGCGGCAACAGGCTCCACATCCGCCGGCCGGAGCCGGCGGGCGGTCGCGCGCCGGGGGTAGTAGCACACGGATGCGGCAACAGGCTCCACGTCCGCCGGCCGGAGCCGGCGGGCGGTCGCGCGCCGGGGGTGGTAGCACACGGATGCGGCAACAGGCTCCACGTCCGCCGGCCGGAGCCGGCGGGCGGTCGCGCGCCGCATCCGGTAGCTCTTACCCGCGGGCGGTCCAACGATCCCGGACATGGAGATCGAGTCGGCGACGATGGCCGACGCGGATCGGCTGGCGTCGCTCTGGGTGGACCTCGCGCGCGACCAGCGCGCACACGGCTCGCACTTACTGGCCGAACCCAACCGTGCGTCGGTCCGGGAGGGGCTGGCGCGTTCCATCGTCACCGAGGGAGTGTTGGTCGCCCGAACTGACGACGGCGAGATCGCCGGCTTCGTCGAGTTCGCGCCGGAGACGGTGAGCTACCGGCAGGACGCCGACCGCGGCGTGATCGAGAACATCTACGTGCGGCCGAGCCACCGCGGGGACGGCACCGGGAGCGACCTGCTGGCTGCCGCCGAGGACCGCCTGCGCGAGGGGGGTGCCGACCGGATCGTCTTGGACGTGTTGGCGCCCAACGAGGCCGCCCGGCGGTTCTACGCGCGACACGGCTACAAACCCCACCGCGTGGAGATGGAGAAAGGACCCGAAAGCGATATGCACTCAAGGGAGGACTGACTAGCACCGGCCGCGCCTGGAGAGCATGGGTGGTTCATGCACTCGACTTGTAATCGAGACTTCCCGGGTTCGACTCCCGGTCCAGGCTTCCTGCGAGGAGCGAACGCGACGAGCGGAAGCCGTACCCGGAGTCGAAGCCTGCAGGTGGCGCGCAGCGAACGGACGTGGGCGAGCACCTCCTGCTCTGGTTCGACTCCCGGTCCAGGCTTTCGTCTCCGAACGACAGTGAGGAGCGAAAGCTGTCACCGGGCGTCGAGCAGGCGAGGAACGCACAGTAAGCGAAGCGAACGAGCATTTCTCGCCGTGTTCGACTCCCGGTCCAGGTTATCTTCCGCCAGCCGTCAGTGTCGACCCCCGCGACGACGACATCGCCGGCTCTCCTCGCCGCCACAACCGATTTGCCCGACGGGCCAGAACCAGCAGCCATGGCCTACGAATGGTGGCAGCCGTTAGTCGCGGGGCTGTTTCTGCTCGCCTCGGGATCGATTCACGTGTTCGCACCGTACCAAGCCGCCCGGAAGGCAGCGATGAAGGAGGGCAACGAGACCGACGTCGCCGACGAGTGGGAGATCGACGCCACCCAGATCTTCGGCGCGATCACCGCGCTGGTCGGGCTGGCGATCCTGGTGCGGGCGTACGGCCCGTTCTGAGCGGGAGCGAGATCCCCAGAAGTTACCCGTTCCGTAGTGCTCCGGCAGTGCCGGACGGGGACCCTCGAGACGAGACCGAGTACTGGGCGCTGTTGTTCAAGGCGGCGTTCACGGGGCTGGTCGTCGCCGGCGTCGTGTGGCTGGTGACGGGGTGAACTACTTCCAGACGGCCGAGGAACGGCCGGATATCGCCCGAATCGGCGGGTTCGACCGGAAGCGCACCCCCGGTGAGCTACTGCTCGGGGACTCTCGAGGCGGTCGTACGTCCACAAGTGGCCCCACGAGGGGGAGGAATAGACCATCGACGGCCGCATTGGAACCGGCCAACCGACGAACGCGCCGTGTCGTCCCCGATACTGTTTTGTAGTACGGGTGGCTAATTTCTAGCCGTAATGGGTGAAGTCTGCTCGACGTGCGGGCTGCCTGAGGAACTCTGCGTCTGCGAAGACGTCGCGAAAGAGTCCCAACAGATCAGCATCCGCATCGACGAGCGCAGGTACGGCAAGGAGGTAACGGTCATCGAAGGGTTCGATCCGAAAGACGTGGACATGGACAGTCTGTCCTCGGACCTGAAGTCCAAGTTCGCGTGTGGCGGCACCGTCGAGGACGGGTCCATCGAACTCCAGGGCAACCACAGCGGCCGCGTGGAGGACTTCCTCCGCGACAAAGGCTTCAACGTGGCCTGACCCCCTTCTCGCCGACCTGACTTCTCACCCCTCTCGCCGGCCGCGGCGGTGACGTGGGAACTATGTCGGCCCGCGCCGACCGTTTGAACGTGCCTCGAGCCGTCGCTGTCGCGTTCGTGCTACTCGTCGTGCTCGGCCAGCCGGCGGTCGCAACCGCTGCGCCCGGCTCCGGAATCACGACGGCGTCCAGCGACGCCGTCGACGCCGCCAACGTCCCCAACGCCGCTACTACTACCGAGACCGCAAACGCCACCGTAGCGGCGGCACCGACAATCTATGTCGACACCGTGCTGTCGCTCACGCCCGAGCAGCCGGGCTCCATCGGCGTCGTCCAGACGTTCGACACGCCCGACGAGGTGGTCGGACTCCGGGTCACGCTCGACCCCGAATCGACCGTCACCGAGTCCGACGGCTTCAGTCAGATCGACAGCCGGACGTGGGAGTGGGACGGCGAAACGCCGACCCCAGAGCTTCGCTACGAGATGGCCGCCAATCGGACTGCAGACCGCGACGGTCCGATGGGCGCCGACGGGTCGTACCTCTACACCGACGTGGGTGAGTGGGCGCTGGTCCGCCAGCCCACCGTCGGCCTCCGGTCGAGCTACCGGGGCGACCAGCCGATTTCGGTGAACCGCTCGACTCGCGTCGACGGCGAGGGCGCCGCCGGCGAGGCGACCGCTTTCCTCGGCGCCCACACAGTCCACACTCGGCAGGTCGCCGGGCAGGAGATTCAGCTAATCGTCCCCGACGCAGCCGATCTCGCGGACCCGCCCGAGCAGATCCTCGACGGCCTCGGGAACGCCTCGCGGGCGATGCATGTCGGCGACCGCGACCCACGGGTGTTCGCCGTCGCGGCGCCGACAGGCCGGGTCGGCTGGGCCGTTCAGGGGCTCCAGATCGGCGACACCGACTTCTGGACGCGCGCAAGCCGTTCCGTCGACACCGTCGGCAGCACGTGGCTCCACGAGTACGTCCACACCCGGCAGGCGTTCCGGACCAACGAGTCAGCCCGCTGGTTCACCGAGGCCAGCGCGACGTGGTACGCCGTCCTACTGAGCCAGCAGGCGGGCGCCAGCTACGACGATCTCACCCAGTTCCTACGCCGCGGCACCGCGAGCCCACAGGCCTCGGCAGTGCTCGCGGACCCCACTAGCTGGGCGAACAACGCCAACTACTGGAAGGGCGCGCTGGTGACGGGAGAGATCGACCGCCGGATCCGGCTGGCGACCGACGGCGGCGCCACGCTCCAGCGGGCCTTTAGCGCGCTCAACGGCCACACGAGCCCCATCACGAACGGGGACATCCTCGCGGCCGTCGGGAACGCTGCTACGGCGGAGACCCGGAGCGTCGCGGAGCGCTACACGACGACGAGCGACGTGCCCGCGGTCTGGAACCGGAGCGCTCACACCGAGGCGTTCGGCGCCGACGCCGCGCTGCTACAGGTCGACTTCGACACGGCGACGGACCTGCGTGCGACCGGCCCGTACCGCAACGCGAGCCTGCCCGCGCCCGTGACGCTTGCGGCTGGCGAGACGCTCTCGGTCCGGCCGACCGTCGAGAACCGCGGCGGCACCGCCGGCGACTACACCGTGACCCTCAGAGCCGCCGACAGGGTCGTCGACGAGGCGAACGGGACGCTCCCACCGGGGGAGACAGCGACCGCCTCGCTGGCACGGCAGTTCACCGAGCCGGGTCGCTACACCGTCTCGGTCGCCGACGAGCAGTTCAGCGTTCGAGTCCGGGAGCCGGCGACGCCGACGGTGACCGAGGTGGCTGTCCAACCCACATCCGTCGAGCGCGGCGGCGAGGCGACGGTGACCGCGACCGTGACGAACGACGAGACGGTACCGGGCAACGCGACGGTGGCGTTCACGCGCGACGGCGAGCAGATCGCGACCGAGACGGTCACCCTCGGCTCGGACGAGCAGGTGACGGTCACGAACCGCGTCGGGATGCCCGACGCCGGCGACCACCGCGTCGGCGTCGAGGGCAACGAGGTCGACGTGCGCGTCACGGAGCCCGCGACTGCGACACCAGCGACTTCGACACCAGCGACTTCGACACCAGCGACTTCGACGACGACCACCCCCGGGTTCGGTGCGCCGGCCGCGGTCGGCGCCGTTGGGGCCGCTATCGCTCTCCGACGGCGGCGTTCCGGCGAGTAGGCCGGGGTGAATTCCGAATATGTCGCCGCGACCGCGACCTAGCCGGTCTAGAACGGTGCCGCCGGACCCTCGTCGGGTTCGGCGTCGCCGTCGGCGCCCGACTCGATCTCACCGTCCCACTCGCTCAAGCCACCAGCCATGCTCTCGACGGCGGCGTCGTCGACACCCTCGTAGGACTCGACCAGTTTCGCGGCCTGCACGCTCGATTTGCCGTGTGGACAGACAGTGACGATATGGTCGGCGTCCGCGAGTTCGGCGACACGGTCGGGAAGGCGCCGGAACGGGACGTTCAGGCTCCCCGGGATGTGGCCCCGGCGGAACGCCGGCGGCTCCCGGATGTCGACGACCGTCGGGTCGGCGCCGTCGGCCAGCAGTTCGGCCACGCGCTCGGGCGAGATTTCGTCCATACCCCGCCTACCGGCCTCTCGGGGTTGAACCTCACGGCAGCAGGTCGTCTGGCTGGCCCGCGATATCGGCGCCACGTGGAGGCTGGATTAGGAAGTCAGAGCAGCCCTTCCTCGTCGGCCAGCGTCAGACCCTGCAGCGTGGCCTCGTTGAGCGGCCGCGACCGGGCCGTCGGCAGCGCCTCGTCGGCGGGCACCGCCCGCGGCGTGAGGAACTCGCTGTCGTCGAGATCCTGCTGGGTCGGGGTGAGTCCCTCCGCGAACACGTAGGCGCGCTTGTGTCTGAGCACGCCCGTCGCGACCCAGACCTCCTCCAGCACCGACAGCGAGTCCGCGCAAAAGCCGGTCTCCTCCTCGAGTTCCCGCTCGGCTGCGGCGGTAGCGGACTCGCCGGCCTCGACGACGCCGGCGGGGAGCTCGAGCTGTTCGTGGCGGATCGTCGGCCGGTACTGCTCGACGAACAGCACGTGGTCGTCGGTGACGGCGGTGATCACGACGGCCGTCGGGAGCTCGGCCCAGTAGTAGCGTTTCTCGGTGCCGTCGGGCTGTTCGACGCGGTCGTAGCCGGCGACGAACCAGCCGGTTTCGTACTCCGGCACGCTCTCGATGACGTGCCAGTCTGGGTGTGGCTCCGGGAGCGGTTCGTGCCGGCGGCCGTCCTGGGGCGGGTAGTCGCTCATTCGGCTACTCGGTGGTCACGCCGGCGTCGTCTTTGAACATCGGCCGGTAGATCCGGCCGAACGCCTGCCGGCGGAGGGTCGCAACGGCCGCCTCCGGCTCGGACTGGAACGTCGCCGCCACCACGGCCTCCGCGACTGGCGAAGCATGCCAGACGACGTTGTCGACGTTCTCGGAGCCGGTCTCGTGGACGTCGTAGTTGGGGTGGTTGTTGATCCACGCCTCGTACTCTTCACGGTCGCCGACGCTGACGACCAGCAGCGACGCGAACATCGCGTCGCGGGCCGTCTCCACCACGTCGCCAGTGACGCGCTCGTCGTACTCCTCGCGGTCAAACTCCATCGCCTTGGCCGTCTCGCGCACGACGGTCTGGGCGGCGGGCCCGACGGCGTCGAAGGATTCGAACGCCTCAGCCTCGGTCTCGGGGGCGAAAACACCTTCCGTACGCATGGTCGGACCTCGGAGCGGACGGGCTTACCGCTGGCGGTGCGCGGTCAGGCGTCGTCCTCGACCTCTTCCGCGTCGTTCTCCGCCACCTTCTCCCGGCGCTCCCGGGTCATCTCCCGGGCCTCGGCGACGACTGCCTCTGCGGCCTCGTCGATGAGCCCCGAATCGGGCACTTCCGACGGCTCGGCGAGTTCCTCGGTCGGGTGACCGCCGGCGTGGTCGTGTTCGTGGCTGTCCGCGTCCTCCGTGGGGATGTCGGCGCGCTCGGCGGTGGCCTCCTCGTAGTCGATCTCCTCGGCGTCCTCGACGATCTCCGCGGCGAGCTCCGGCGGCGTGTGCTCGCTCCACTCCGCGAGGTGGTCGTCGAGCCACGCCTCGTGGTCCTCGCCGTGGAGCATCGCGGTCATCGCGAGGTGGTTCGCCAGATGCTCGTCGTCGTGCTGGGGGGCGCCACAGACCGGACAGCTGTATCCCATACCCGAAACTGTGCCCCGAAGGGGAAAACAGATGCGCTCGATGCGCTTGTCGGGACGTACGCCGGGTATTTCGACGTTCGCACCAAACAGCCTAAGCGGACGAGAGCCCACTGACCCGTATGAATCGACGGACGTTCATCAAGTCGACCGCCGCCGTTCCCGTCGGTGCGACGGCGGGCTGTCTCGATGCCGTCGGATTGGGAGATGCGAACCCCGATGTCGCGCTCGCCGAACCCGACCGACCCTTCGAGAGCGAGGACGTGCCCTATCCGGCGTGGGGCCAGCGCGTCCCCGACGTGGACCTCTCCGCACCGCTGGCCGGGGGAACGTGGTCACTGCGTGACCTCGGGAGGCCCGGACTGCTCACGTTCTTCTACAGCCACTGTCAGACGGTCTGTCCCGTCCTCATCGGCACGCTCCGAAACGTCCAGGCTCACGCACGGACGAACGAGTACGCCGACGAGGTGGCGTTCGCGCCGGTGACGTTCGACCCCGCCCGGGACACCGCCGACCGACTCGCCAGCTACGGCGAGGAGATGAACGTCACGACCGGCGAGGACGGCTGGCGGTTCCTCCGACCCGAGTCCAAAGAGCGTGCCAAAACGGTCGTACAGGAGCAGTTCGGCGTCGACTTCCGGCGTACCGAACCCGAGAACATGGACATGTACATGTTCGCCCACACCTCCCTGACGCTGCTCGTCAACGCGGACGGCTACGTCGAACGGGCGTACCAGACCTCCACCCCCGACGAGCAGGCGGTTATCGACGACCTAACTGCCCTGCGAGAGGCATGAACCGCCGGCGACTGCTCGCCGCGCTCGCCGGCATCGGGCTGACCGGTGGGAGTTTCTGGGCGGCCCGCGGCCTGTCCGGGACGGGCGCCGGAGCCCTCCCCATTCGCGTCGAAACCATCGACGCGGCCGGCTCCGAATCGGGGTCGGCGACCGTTCCCACGCCGGGACGAGTGACCGTCGTCGACCTGTTCGCGACGTGGTGTGCGCCCTGTGGCGAACAGATCGGGATTATCGACGCCGTCAGAACCGAGTACGACGAGGTACTCTTCGTTTCCGTGACCAACGAGCGTCTCGGCGAGTCGCTGACGAGAGCCGACATCGCCGACTGGTGGGCCGAGAACGGCGGCGCGTGGACCGTCGGGCTCAACCCCGGCAGCGATCTGATGGCCGCCTTCGGCGCAGACGGACTCCCGTACATCGCCATCACTGACGCCGCGGGAACGGTCCAGTTCGAACACGGTGGCCTCGTCGACGCTGAGACCCTCCGGACGGAACTGGACGCGGTGGTCGGGAATGGTTGACCCGGGGACCGTCGGCGTCGTCGGGTTCGCGGCGGGCGCGGGCGTGACGACGTTTTTCGCCCCGTGTGCGTTCCCGCTGCTGCCGGGCTACGTCGGCTACTACCTCCGCGAGAGCGACCAGCGCGTGGCCGCGGTCCCGGCCGCGGTCACGGCCGCGGCGGGCACGCTGCTCGCGCTCGCAGTCGTGGGCGGCCTCGTACTCGCTATCGGCCGCCCGCTCACCCGGGCGCTCCCGCTGTTCGAACCGTTGGTCGGTCTGGGACTCGTCGCCCTCGGCGTCGTGACGTTCCGGAGTGGCGCGCCGACCCTCGAAATCCCGCTGCCGCGCCGGCCGAACACGTTGGTCGGCTTCGGCGTCTTCGGCGCGGTGTACGGTATTGCCGCGGCGGGGTGTGTCGTCCCGCTGTTCCTCGGCGTCGTCACGCAAGCGCTCGCGCTCGAGGGCACCGCGAGCGGGATCGCGCTCGGGGCGTACGCGCTCGGGGTCGCCGCCCCGCTCGCGGGCGTAACGCTGCTGGCCGGCGCCGGCGTCGAGGTGTGGCGCTCGGTCGGTTCCTACACGGGGCGAATCCGGCAGGCCGCCGGCGCCGTGATGGTGGCCGCAGGGCTCGGTCAACTGTATCTCGCCGTGGTCGTGCTCGACGTGCTCTAGGCGCCGTCGCGGCTCCACGTCTCGATGTCCAGCACCATCACGTAGGCGTCCTCGCCGTCGTCGTAGTAGGACGGCACCCGCCGGACGCGCTCGAACCCCACGTCATCGTACAGCGACTGGGCAATCTCGTTGCTCTCCCGGACTTCGAGTTTGACGACGTTGGCGCCGGCGACGGCCATCGAGACCAGCACGCGGCGCAGCAGCGCGCGCCCGACCCCACGGCCCTGTGCCTTCGGGTGGACCGCGATATCCTTCAGGTGGCCCAGATCCCGCCCCCCGCTGGCGGTCACGTCGGCGATTGCGTAGCCGACGACGGCGCCGTCCTCGGTAGCGACGAGGAAGCCGGGGTTGCCGAGGAACTGCTCGAAGGAGGCGAAGGGCCACGGCTGGGGGAACACCGCCTTCTCGATGCGGAACACCGCCAGCAGATCCGCGCGCCCCGCCTCGCGGATCGTGAGGTCCTCCGCAGTCGGGGGCTCCGAAGTGGAGGTCACGTACGGCGGCTAGGGCGTTCGACGGCATAAGCACCGTGGCCACCGGCGACGCTGTGGCTCGTTTTTAGGTGAAAACCGCAAAACGGAGATGGTGGGTGGCCCGCGATATCGCGGGTCGTGATTTTTAGGCCACAATCGCGGCATCGCGCTCCGTCGCCGTGACACGGCGGTCACGGCAGGTCACGAACCGCGATTGGCTTCGACACGATCACGGCAACAGGCGCCGAGCGATCACCCGACGGTGATCGCCGGTCACGAGCCGTGGTCGGCTATACACAGTCACGGCAACAGGCTCCGCCACCGTGACACGGTGGGTCGCGAGCCGTCACCAGAAATCAAAGATTTCTGGTTGGCAGACGAGAGCCGGCGGCTCTCGTCAACGTGACTGGCTTAGTCGTCCGCGGGCGCCGCACCGCTACCGCCCTGGGTCTGCTGTTTCGTCCACGAGAGCTTCCCGCCCGCTGCGAGGATCTCGCGCTCTCGCTCGGAAGCGTCGAGGTGGGCCGTGCCCTCCCACTCGCCGTTGACGCGGAAGGTGAACTCCTCCTGGCCGGAGCGGACACCCTGACCCACGTCGTCGACGATTTCGACGTTGTCGCCCTGCTCGATGTTCTCGTAGTCGTCCTCGTCGATGGTCAGCGGGACGAGGCCGAAGTTGAACAGGTTCGCCTTGTGGATGCGGGCGAACGACTGCGCGAGGACGCCCTCGACGCCGAGGTACATCGGACAGAGCGCCGCGTGTTCACGCGAGGAGCCCTGCCCGTAGTTCTCGCCGGCGACGAGGAAGCCGCCGTCGGCGTCCAGCGCGCGCTGGGCGAAGCTCTCGTCGACACGCGAGAGCGTGAACTCCGAGAGCTTGGGCACGTTGGAACGGAACTTCAGGATGTCCGAGGTGGCCGGGATGATGTGGTCGGTCGTGATGTTGTCGCCCATGCGGAGCAGCACCTCACCGTCGAGGTTCGGCTCCAGCGCGTCCTTCAGCGGCACGTCGCCGATGTTGGGCCCTTTCACGAGTTCGTCGTCGACGGCCTCGTCGGGGGCGATGAGGTCGGCGTCCTGTCGGTCGTAGCCCCGACCGAGTTCGAAGCCGGGGTCCTCGAGGTCGTCGAGTTCGTCGGCCAGATCACGCGGGTCGATGATCTCGCCCTTGATCGCCGCCGCGGTGGCGACCTCCGGCGAGCAGAGGAAGACCGAGTCGTCCTCGATACCCGAGCGACCCTCGAAGTTGCGGTTGAACGTCCGCAGCGAGACGGTGTCGCTGCCGGGGACGTGGCCGATCCCGATACAGGCGCCACAGGTCGCCTCGGAGAAGTTCACGCCGGCGGCCATCAGCTCCGCGGTCCAGCCCTCGCGGGCCAGCATCTCGGAGGCCTGCTTCGAGGCGGGCGCGATGATCATCTCGGTCTTCTTGTTGACCTCGCGGCCCTCCAGCATCTTCGCGGTCGGGAGGATGTCCTCGTAGGCGCCGTTGGTACAGGAGCCGATCATCACCTGCTCGACGGACTGGCCGGCCGCCTCGCGGACGGGCACGACGTTGTCGGGCATCGACGGCTCGGCGATCATGGGCTCGATCTCCGAGAGGTCGACGACGATCTCGTCGGCGTATTCGGCGTCGGCGTCGGGCTGGAGATCGACGTAGTCCCCGGAGCGGTCGACCTCGTCGAGCCACTCCTTCGTGCGCTCGTCCGTGCCGAAGATCGAGGAGGTGGCGCCGAGTTCGGTCCCCATGTTGGTGATGGTGGTCCGCTCGGGCACCGAGAGCGTCTCCACGCCCGGACCGGTGTACTCGAACACCTTGCCGACCCCGCCCTTCACCGAGAGCCGGCCCAGCAGCTCGAGGATCACGTCCTTCGCGGAGGCCCACTCGCCGAGTTCGCCCTCGAGGCGGATGTTGACGATCTCGGGCATCTCGACGTAGTAGGCGCCCCCGCCCATCGCGACGGCGATGTCGAGGCCACCCGCACCGATGGCGAGCTGGCCCAGCCCGCCGGGCGTCGGCGTGTGGGAGTCGCTGCCGAGCAGCGTCTTGCCGGGCGCGGCGAAGTTCTCCTTGTGGACGTTGTGACAGATGCCGTTACCGGGCCGAGAGAAGTGGGCGCCGAAGGTGCCCGCGGCCGAACGCAGGAAGCGGTGGTCGTCGGTGTTCTTGAAGTCGAACTGGTAGGTCTGGTGGTCGCAGTACTGCGCGGCGAGTTCGGTCTGTACTTCGTCGAGGTCCAGGGCCTCGAACTGGAGCCACACCATCGTCCCGGTGGTGTCCTGTGCGAGTACCTGGTCGATCTCGATCCCGATCTCCTCACCGGGGGTGAGGTCGCCCTCGACGAGATGCTCGTCGAGAATCTTCTCCGTGATTGTCTTTCCCATATCGTCTGCAGATGGGCTTGGAACAGTGATAAATCCGGCGAGAACCGCAGGGCAGCGTGAAACTCCGGAAATCTTGCGGTAGGAGCTACAGCGGCGTTCGTCAGCGTTATGCCGACGACGACCCGTTCGGCGGTATGTTCCGCTCCGGAGCCAGCGTCGCCGCCGGCATCGACGGGGTCGCCGACGACGCGGTCCAGCCCAACGGCGTCGATCTCACCGTCGCAGCGGTGTTCGAACAGGCCACCCCTGGCCGTATCGGCCGCGAGGGGAAAACCGTCGGCGAGCGCGGGGAACTCGCGCCCGTCGGCGACGACCCGCCGACGTACCAACTCGAACCCGGCGCGTACGTCGTACGCTACGGCGAGCGCCTCAAAGTGCCCGAGGACGGCATCGGCTTCGTGCTCCCGCGCTCGACGCTACTGCGCAACTCGTGTACGCTGAACACCGCGGTCTGGGACGCGGGCTACGAGGGTCGCGGCGAGGGGATGTTGCACGTGGGCCACGAGATCGAGATCGAGCAGGGCGCCCGGATCGCGCAGTTCGTGGTGGCTGATGCCGACCACGAGGGGACGTACGATGGGACGTATCAGGGGGAGAACTGAGGCGCGAGCGGACGGCTGTTTCTCGATAAGTCGCGGGCTGAGAGGGATTCGAACCACGGTCACTTCGCTGCGCTCCGTTCCCTGCTTCGAATCCCTCCAGCGTCGCGACTCACGACTCACTTCGTTCGTCGGAGTAACGGGCTGAGAGGGATTCGAACCCCCGACCGTCTGGTTAAAAGCCAGACGCTCTGCCAAGCTGAGCTATCAGCCCTCACACGGAACCAATACGAGCACCGGGTAAGCGTTTACGGTTCCCGTGGGAGCTAAACCCCCTCCGTCCAACGCCCCAGCCATGGACATCCGCGAGTTCACCGAACGCCTGCTCGAGTTCGAGACCGTCGATGCCGGGGAGGCCGACGCGGCCGCGTGGACCCGCGAGCGCCTCGACGCGCTCGGCTTCGAGACCTACGAGTGGCTGGCCGACGCCGAGGAACTCGCAGAGCACCCCTCGTTTCCCGACGACCCGGACCTGATCGACACCGAGAACCGCCCCAGCGTCGCCGGCGTGCTGGAGTTCGGCGACGTTGGCGGGAGCGAAGCTCCCGCTCGCCAGCCGGAACCGTCCGATGGCGGTTCCGGCGACCCCGACGCGGGGCCGACGCTCGTCCTCAACGGCCACATCGACGTCGTGCCGGCCGACGAGGACGCCTGGACCTCGCCGCCGTTCGAGCCAGTGTGGGGCGAGAACGACGAGGGCGAGGAGACGCTGACCGCCCGCGGCGCTGTCGACATGAAGGCCCCCGTCGCGGCCTGCGTGTTCGCCGCGCTGGACGTCGCCGAGCGCGCCGAGGACGCCGACCTGAACGGCCGTCTCGTCGTCGAAGCCGTCGTGGGCGAGGAGGAGGGCGGCATCGGCGCCGCCGCGGCCGCGCTGTCGAACCCCTACCCCTTCGAGCGCGACGCCGCCCTCGTCGCCGAGCCGACGGAGCTCACCCCCATCACGGCCACGGAGGGCACCGTCATGAAGCGTCTCGAGATTCAGGGCCGGGCGGCCCACGCGGCCTCGCGCTGGCGCGGCGAGGACGTGCTCCCGCACTTCGAGCGCATCCGCGCGGCGTTCACGAACCTCGAAGCCGAGCGCGGTGAGACCGTCACCCACCCGCTCTACGAGGAGTACCCCGTCCCGTGGCCCGTCGTGGTCGGGAAGGTGCAGGCCGGCAACTGGGCCTCCTCGGTCCCGAGTTCGCTCACCGCCGAGATGCGCTTCGGCGTCGCGCCCGGCGAGACCGTCGACGAGGTCGAGCAGGAGTACGAAGAAGCCCTACAGGCAGTCGTTAACGCAGACGACTGGCCTCCGAGCATCCGCCGACGTTCGAGCGCTTCAGCATCCAGTTCGCCTCCGCGGAGGTCGATGCCGACGAACCCATCGTCCGGACGCTCCGGGCGGCGATGTTGGACACCGGACTCCCGGAGACCGATCCGCGCGGCGCGACCTACGGCGCCGACTCGCGGCACTACGTCGCCGCCGACATCCCGACCGTCCTGTTCGGCCCCGGAACCATCGAGCAGGCCCACTTCCCCGACGAGACTATCGACTGGCCGGACGTGGAACAGGCGCGAGAAACCATCGCCGAGACCGCGGTTCGCTTCCTTCAGTCGTAGCGCTCGGCCAGCGCCGCGGCGACCACGTCGCCGGGCGTCGTGTTGCGCATCGACGCCTCGCGCCGGAGTTCGCGGTACTGTTCGACCGGGAGCGAGAGCTGAATATCGCCCAGATCGACACCCTCGGAGCGGAGCGCCTCGGTCGCGGACTCGCCGTCGTTGACCCGACTCGCCAGCGACCGGATCTCCCGGACTGTCAGATCGTGATCCAGCAGCGCCCACGCCAGATCCAGCCGAGCGGCGCCGTCGACCCGCGCGAGGTGTTTGGCCGCCGAGGGGGCGATGTCGCCGCGGGCGACGTGCCGGCGCACCGACTGGGGCAAGTCGTGGACCCGCGCCCAGGTCCGGATGAACGAGACCGAGACGCCGCCGGCGCGTTCGGCGGCCGCGCGGTAGGAGCCGACCCCGCGCACCAGCGCCGCACACGCCGCCGCGCCACGGAGCATCTCGAGGTAGTCGTCGCCGACCTCGCCGTCGGCGAACGCCGCGAGCACCTCCGCGGCGCGCTCGACGCTCTCGGGGTCGTCGGGATCGAAGTCGATGGCTTCGCTGGCTCGCTCGCCGGTGATCTCGGGGTCGGCGCGGACGACCGGCTCTCCCACCCGCGAGCGACGGTCCGTCGAGGCGACGGCCTCCTCGTCAGCCCCGTCACGCTCGGGGTCGAGATGTGACATTACCTGCCGGTTCGTCCCCGCGGGGGAAAAGCCTCCCGCGGCCGAGCGAGCGGTTCGCACACCGGAAACATGTTCGGGAGTCCGGACTTGGGCGTCGGCGGCCAAACTGCAACTGAGCCATGTCTCAGCACGACCACGAGGACCCCGAACCGATCACCGACCACGTGCACGACAACTCGTGGTCCGCGAACCTCGAAGGGCCGGAGCACGCCGACGACCGCGACCTGCTCGTCGAACAGGCACTCGAAGCGGTCGGCCATACCGCGCCCGGGAACCACGTCAACCTCGTCACCCACGGCGAGCAAGGACACCCGGAGACGTATCTCTACGACGCGCTCGGCCGCGCCTTCGGCGACGACGCCGACTGGGAGTACGTCGAACAGTGTGGCTGTGGCGGGCACGTCGTGCGCGTCCACGTCCAGTAGCGACCCCCGACCCCAACGAACCCCATGCGCCCATCCACTATCGACACGAATCAGCGCCCGTTCGTGCTGGTCTGGGAACTCACGCAGGCGTGTGAACTGGCCTGCAAACACTGCCGCGCGGAGGCCCAGCCCCAGCGCCACCCCGACGAGCTCACGACCGAGGAGGGGAAGCGACTCCTCGAGGAAGCCAACGAGTTCGGCGAGAACCAACTGGTCGTCCTCTCCGGGGGCGACCCGCTCTACCGCGACGACACGTTCGACCTGATCGAGTACGGCGTCGAGCAGGGCTTGCAGATGACGCTCACCCCCAGCGGCACGGCGTCGCTCACCCCAGACCGGATTCAGGCCCTCGCCGATTCGGGGCTGCGTCGACTCGCGCTGAGCATCGACGGCGCCACCCCTGACGCCCACGACGGCTTCCGGAAGGAGGCGGGGAGCTTCCGCCAGACCGTCGAGGCCGCGCGGGCCGCCAACGAGGCCGGGCTCCCGCTCCAGATCAACACGACCGTCTGTGCCGAGACGGTCGAACAGCTCCCACAGCTCCGCGAACTCGTCGCCGACCTCGACGCCGTGCTCTGGTCGGTGTTCTTCCTCGTCCCGGTCGGCAGGGGGCAGGTGCTTGACCCAGTTCCCCCGGAACGCGCCGACCGCGTGATGGAGTGGCTGACGGCGGTCAACTCAGCGGCCGACTTCGGCATCAAGACCACCGAGGCGCCCCACTACCGCCGGGTCGCGATCCAGCAGCGCCGCTCGGCGACCGACAAACCTGACAGCGACGCCATCGGCCGCCGAACGGGCATCACTGCCGGCGACGGCTTCGCGTTCGTGAGCCATACTGGCGAGATGTACCCCTCGGGATTCCTGCCGAAGCCAGCGGGCAACGTCCGGACAGACAGCCTCGTCGACCTCTACCGCGATTCGCCGCTGTTCGAGGAGCTCCGGGATCCGGACGCGCTCAAGGGGAAATGCGGGGCCTGCGAGTTCCGCAACGTCTGTGGCGGCAGTCGCTCCCGGGCGTACGCGACCACGGGTGACCCCCTCGAGAGCGACCCGCTCTGTCCCTACGTCCCGGAGGGGTACGACGGCCCGCTGCCCGAACAGTCGCCTGCCGACTGACAGTGCTGAGCCATTTCGGGCGGCGCCGGCCGTCGTCGACGTGAACATCTTCGGCCGAGCGCAGTAGCCGATCCGCCGCGAATCACCACCCAACAGCCATGCACGTCGGAATCGTCGGCGGCGGGATCAGCGGACTGACGCTGCAGCACTATCTGGCACAGCAGGGCGTCGAGAGCACCGTGTTCGAGGCCGGCGCCGAACCGGGCGGCGTGATACGGAGCCGCCAAATCGGCGGCCAGACTGTCGAGAACGGCCCCCAACGGACCCGGCTCTCGCCGCCCGTCGCGTCGCTCGTCGAGTCGCTGGGCATCGGCGACCGAGTCGTCGAGGCGGCGGACGCGCCGCTGTACGTCTACCACGACGGCGCGCTCCGGCAGGTGCCGTTCTCACTCCGAGAGGGCCTCTCGACCGATCTGCTCTCGCTCCGCGGAAAGCTCCGTTTGCTGATGGAGCCCCTGACCGGGCCGCCGCGGGGCGAGGAAACCGTCGAGGAGAGCCTGACCCGAATGGTCGGGCCGGAGGTCGCACAGTACGTCATCGGCCCGCTGTACGGCGGAATCTACGGCACCCACCCCGACGAGATGCTGATGGAACACTCGCTGGGGCGGGCACTGGAGAAGTACGGCGTCGACCGGAGTCTCCTCGTCGCCGCCGTGCGGGCGAGGCTCCGGGACTCCGAGGCGCCGCCGGTCGTCTCCTTCGACGGCGGCCTCCAGACGCTCCCCCAAGCACTCGCTGAGCAGCACCGTGAGACCGTTCGGCTGGAGACACCGGTCGAAACTGTGCGGGAGAGCGAGGATCGGTTCGAACTCGAAACGCCGTCGGGGACGACCGTCGTCGATCAGGTGGTGCTCACGACGCCGGCCGACGTGACGGCGACGCTGCTCGAGGATCTCGCGCCCGCGACGGCCGTGCCGCTGCGACGACTCAGCTACAACCCTCTCGCAATCGTCCATCTCGCGGCCGACCCCGAAATCGAGGCCAGCGGCTTCCAGGTCCAGTACGAGGAGGCGTTCAGCACGTTGGGCGTGACCTGCAACGCGACGCTGTTCGACCGCGATCGCCTCCACACCGCGTTCCTCGGCGGCGCGAAGAACCCTGAACTGGTCGACCAGTCCCTGTCGGCGATCCGCGAAATCACCGAACGCGAGTTCGACGAACTGACCGGCGCCGAGGCGACGGTGCTGGACGTGCGTCGACTGGAGCGCGGGATGCCTGCCTACGACACCTCGTGGACGGCACTGGAGGGCGTCGAACCGCCTGCGGGGATCCATCTCTGTGCGAACTACGAGTCGAGAGCGGGGATTCCCGGGCGCGTCGGGCAGGCGAAACGGCTGGCCGAGCGCCTGAGCGACGCGGCAGCAGTCGACGGCTGAGGCCGGAGGTGTTCGTGCCGGGAGCTTTCAGTGACCCCATCCTACGCCGAGGTATGGAGACCGTCAGCGTGTCGCGGGAGATCACGGCGCCGCCGGACGCGGTCCGCGAGCGGATGCAGGACGTTGGGCCGTTCATGCGCGCCGCGGGGTTCGACGAGGTCGAAGTGGACAGGGAGGGGCAAAGCCCCTCTGGCAGCCGGCCGCAGGCCGGCGACGGCGATCAGATCGGCCTCACCAACGGCGTCGGCATCGCCACCATCGAACTCAGCCTCGAACTGGTCGAGGACCCGGACGCGGCGCTCGCGTACCGCCAGGTGGAGGGCATCTTCGAGGAGATGGTGACGCGCTACACCGTCGAACCGACCGGTTCTGGGACCCAAGTGACCGCCGAGACGGAGTTCGCCATCGACGTGGCGCTGGTCGGGAAACTGATGGACGCGACGGTGATCAAGCGTCAGCGCCGGAAGGAGCTGGAACAGCAGTTCGACTGGCTGGCGGCGGAACTCGGCGATCAGACCGAGTAGGTCGCGCCGAGTTCGGGCGCCGACGCGTCGTAGCCGTCCGCGCGGAGTTCCGCCGCGAACGCGCCACAGCGGTCGCCGTGGTTCACGAGAACCTCGGCGTCGTCGTAGGAGTCGAGGAACCGCCGAATCCCGCCGTGGTCGGCGTGGGCCGAGAAGTCGTACGCCTCGACCTGCGCGCTGACGGGCATCACGCGCCCGTCGATCTCGGCGCGCCCGGTTTCCAGCAGATCTCGGCCGGGCGTCCCCTCGACCTGATAGCCGGTCATGGTGATCTTGTTCACCGGGTTCGCCCGGATCTCGGGGATGTAGGTCATAGCGGGGCCACCCGAGAGCATCCCGCTCGTGGTGATGATGGCGGCTTTCTGGTCCGTAATCCGCTTGCGCTGTCCACGGGACGGCCCAGCCCGTCCCGTGCGGCCAGCGAGACCTCCGGTCTCGCGCTGGCCGTCGCGACCCGTCACGAACCGCGCGTGGGACTTCGCGCGCCGGAGCGCGGCCGGGTCGCGCACGAACTCGGGATGGCGCCGCAGCATCTCGGTCACCTCCTTCCCCATCCCGTCGACATAGCAGGGGATGTCGTGGGCCTCGCAGATCATGAGCATCTCCTGAGTGCGACCGATGGCGAACGCGGGAACGACGACGGTGCCGCCCTCCCAGAGGGTCGTTTTCACGCTCTGGGCGAACCGGTGTTCGACGCTGGCCCGCGGGTCGTGGTCCACGTCGGAGTAGGTGCTCTCACACAACACTACGTCGGCGTCGGGGCGGGCTATCGACCCCTTGACGAGTCGCTGGCCGACGGGTGGCTCGCCGGCGTCGAAGCCCGCGGGCGGGTCAGCGGCGGCCTCCTCGTCGACGTGGAAGTCGCCGGTGTAGAGCAAGCGAGTGTCACCATCGTCGACCAGCACGTGCGCACTCCCCGGAATGTGGCCGGCCCGGAAGAACGTCACCTCGTAGCCTGCGGCTTCGAACGTCTCGCGGTAGCCGTGGGTCTGAGAGACCTCAGTGACGCGCTTCACGTCGTTCTCGGTGAACGGGCAGTGTGGCGAGCGCCCGTGGAGTTTGAGCGTGTCCCGTGCGAGCGTGAGCGCCAGCTCCTGGGTCGGCGGCGTCCAGTGGATCGGCGGCCGGTCCGCGCCCGAGAGGAGCGCCGGGATGGTCCCCACGTGGTCGAGGTGGCCGTGGCTCACCACGACCGATTCGGGATCGGCGTCGACCGGGAACTGCGGCGGATTCCCCGATTTCATCCCGTAGTCGAGCAGGAGACGATCGTTGACGAGGATCGCGCTCCGGCCGACTTCTCCCGCACCGCCCAGAAACCGAAGATCCATTACCGACTGGTAGTCGTTCATGCCGTTTGACAACGTCGAATCGTCTCGCCTCGGTCAGGAGCCGAACGCTCACAATCGTCGGTGGAGAGAGAACAAAACGAGGATGACAGCCTACCGCTTCCGCGTCAAGTTCGATCCAGATCCGACATCCCTCTGGCGAGACGTAGTCGTCGGAGCAGACCGCACACTCGACGAGTTTCAGACGACGGTCAACGCGACGATGGGGCTCGACCAGGGGCACCTCTGGTTCGTCGGTACCGATGAGGACTACTGGAACAGCGACGTCAAGTACCAGTGTTCGCAGGGGTTCGAAGATTCACAGGGTGGGGCAACAATTGGGTTCGACGAGGAGACGTACGATGCCGGCGAGACGAGGGTCAGCGACATCGTCGAACAGTTAGGACTCGACGAACGTGACCGACTCTGTTACCTGTACGACTACGGCGACGAGTGGCGCTTCTACGCGATTCTCATGGAAATCGTCGACGAACCGGCCGAGAGAGGCCCTGAAGTAGTCGAGGGCAGGGGCGAGGCCATCGAGCAGTACGCCGCTGATGGGTGACACACTTCCCGATTGTGTTCGGTGATCGTCTGCCCCGGTACTGGCCGGTGTTCAGACGCTCTCGACGATCCGGTCGAGGTCGAACAACTGGAGGTCGTCACGTTCAGCGGCGGCTTCACGGACCGACTGTGTGAACCCGCTTCGAGCGAAGAGCGCGTATTCCCGCTTCACCTCACCACTATCGGCGGACCACCGAATCTCGTCGGCGTGTTCTTCGAGCGACGCGAACGCGCTGTAGTCGAGCGGCGACGACGTGAACTTGCACTCGCCCGCGACCATCGTTCCGCCGTCGGTCAACCCGACGATGTCGACCTCGTGCTCCTTGTACCACCAGCGGCCGATGTCGACGAACGTCTCCTCCGAATACAGGTCGGGGAGCGCGTCCTGGCAGAGCGTCTCGAAGCCCTGGCTCACGAAGTCGGCCATCCCGGATTCGATGACGGTCTCATAGGTGTCGTCACCGAGGCGCTCGTACCGGTCTTCGCTGCCGTAGACGAACCGGTACCAGAACCGGAACAGGGGGTCGAGGATCCGGTATCGGCCTCGGCGTGACTTCGTCTTATCCTCAGTGACTGGGACCTCGCGTTCGACCAGTCGAAGCCGTTCCAGCTTCTGCGTGTACGTCGAAATCTGCTTCCCGTCGATGCCGACTGTCCCCGCGATCTCGTTTGCGGTCGTGTTCCCGGCGGCGATCGCTTTCAGGATGGCGAAGTACCGGTTGGGTTCGGTGAGTTCGGTGCGGAGGACGTACTCGGGCTCGTTGTGCAGGAACCCCTGCTGGGAGAGGATCGACTGTTGGATGACCGTTCCCAAGTCGTGGTCGAGGTCGACGCCGTCGAGGTAGTACGGCGTTCCACCGAACACGCCCCACGCGAACACCTGCTCTTCGGGTGTGTACGAGTCGGGGAAGAACTCGCACGCGGCGTCGAAGTCGAGCTGTCGAAGGTCGATCTTCTCGGAGAACCGGCCGTACAGCGGGCTGTTCCCGAGGAGCGTTGCCTCCTCCATCATGCTGATTGACGAGCCGACGAGCACGAGCGTCGCGGCCGTGTTCTGTATCTCTTGGTCCCACAATCGCTGCACGACCGACGGGAGACTTTCGTCCGCGTCGATCAGGTACGGGAACTCGTCCAGTACGACGACCGCGCCCTGCTCGGCGAGGTAGCCGAGGAGCGACTCCCACTCCTGTTTGATGCGGCCGACGCCGGGGAACGACTCTGATGCGATGTCGACGAACTCGTCGAGCTGTACTTGCGGCGTCGTCTCGGTCGCCTGGTACAGCACGGCGTCGTCGCGGCCGGCCAGCGACTCACGGACGAGTTCGGTCTTGCCGAGGCGCCGACGACCGAAGATAACGACCATGTCAGCCTCGTCCGACCCGTAGCAGCCTCGAAGCCGGGAGATCTCAGCTGCTCGGTCGACGAATCGGGCCATACTGTCTGCTGTCCGGACACTGGCATAAACGTAGCGAATAACCAATTCCAAAATAGCCTATTTCAGAATTGGCTATCTCAGTTGGTAAGTCGAGTATCCGCGCCCGAGAGGAGCGCCGGGACGGTCCCCACGTGGTCGAGGTGGCCGTGGGAGACGACGACAGCATCGGGGTCGGGCGTCCCGACGGGGTACTGCGGGGGCTCGGCGGTCAGCAGGCCGAAGTCGAGCAGCAGGGAGTCGTCGACGAGGACGGCACTGCGGCCGACCTCGCCGGCGCCGCCGAGGAAGCGTAGCTGCATTCGTGTGGTTTCGGCGGTCCCGGGGTTTCCGTTCGTCGGTTCCCGGTCGTCTCGGGGCCGGTCCTCGCGGCTTACTCCCCCGAATCGACCGACGACCCGGGGTAGCGCCGCACGACGAACTGGTCGTAGCCGCCGTAGGCAAAGGAGAGCACGCCCATCCACCAGTTCCAGCGCTCTGCCGGCGAGCCCTCGGGGGCGTCGGCGAGTTCGTCGACGATCAGGTCGACCGTCAGCCGCCGACCGCTGTCCCGGTGGTACTCGCCCGAATCCGCCAGATCGACGGCTTGGCGGGCGACTGTCCGGCGCTCGGCCGGCTTCCCGCCGAATCGGGTGAGCGCATCAGCCAGCGTCTCCGAGTCGAAGTCGGGGGCGGTGGGGCGGTGGTCCTCAGCCATCGTCACCTCGTCCGTGCTGTCGGTGGGCGGCGACGACGGAGCGATCGCCGTCCGCGGAGACGGCCGAGGAGGCGGCGAACACGGACCGACGGGTGAGGCGCATCCGTGTTCGGGGACGAGGCGTGGTCAAAAAGACGTTCCGGCGAACGCCGTCGCTGATGAGTGTGAGCGGCCGAGAGGAGTAAGCCCCCTTCTGTTTCGACCCGGCATTCCGCTAAGCACCCGCGCCCTGCCGTTGCCGGCTGTCCGGACTACCTTCGGGCACGGGCTTGCACCGGCGAGGGTTCGCCGTTCCATCCGTTCTCGTCCGTCGGCTCACGGCTCTCGCCGTTCGCCCAGTTCGTGGCGCTGCGCGCCACGCGCCCTCCGTGGGTTAGCTCCCTTCCCTTACGGGTCGGTTCGCACACGTCATGGGTCAGGACGAGCGGTCTCGTTTCTGTTCCAGAGCCAGCCGTCTCCGACTCCGGGCTTGCGCCCGGTCGCCCGTCCGGACGGTGGGGGGACTTTCCTCACGCCCCTTGCTCGCGGGCTGGGGCGCGGGAACCGGGCTCTCTCTGCCAATTCAGGATAGGCCGTTGCCGGGGTTAAGCGGTTCGGTGGGTCAGTCGTCGGCGCCGAACCCCACCTTCTCCGCGTCCGCCAGCGCGTGCTCGGCCGCGGTGTCGACAGCGCCAGAACGCTCCGCGTTCTGCCTGGCTCCCGAATCGCTCTGCGATTCGTGAACGGAGAACTCCCGCACGACCTCGCCGTCGCGGATGAGTGGCTCCATCAGCGAGTCGGCGTCCGCGGGCGCCTCACGCCCGCGCAGGCCGACGTGGTGACCGCCGTCGTCGGTGCGGTACACCGACTTCGCGCCCGAAAGCTTCCCGCGCTTCGCGGCGGGTTCGCCGTCGACTTCGACGATATCCAGCGCGAAGTCCACGGGGTCGGCGTTGGAGACGTAGCCGCCGACGCCGAAGCCGTCGGCCACGTCGCGGAGCTCCCGGAGCTCTGCGGGCCCCAGACCGCCCGAGAGGAAGATGTCGATATCGGGGTGGCCCCGCGCGTCGAGTTCCCAGCGCACCTCGCGGACGATGTGCCGGAAGTCGCCCCGGCGGGAGCCGGTGGTGTCGAGGCGGACGCCGTCCAGATCCTCGCCCAGCGTCTCCACCGCGCGCAGGACCTCGTCGACCTCGTCGGAGTAGGTGTCACAGAGCGCGATCCGGGGCACATCGGCGTCGACGGCGTCGTCGAAGGCCCGCCACGCCTGCTCCTGATTCCCGCGGCCAAAACAGATCGAGAGCGCGTGGGGCATCGTGCCGCTGGCGTCCTTCCCCAGCAGGTCGCCCGCGGCGACGTTCGAGAAGCCGTCGAGGCCGCCGACGAGCGCCGCGCGCTCGATCATCCCGCCGATTGCGGGGTGGACGTGCCGCGCGCCGAAGGAGAGCACGTTGCTCTCGGGCGCCGCGCGGCGGACTTCGAGGGCTGCGGTGGCAACCGCAGAGGCGTGCGAGAGGAACCCCAGCAGCGCGCTCTCGTAGCGCGCGAAGTCGAGGTAGTTGCCCTCGATCCGGAGGACGGGGCCGCCGTCGAACAGCGTCCCCTCCGGCAGCGCGTCGGCGTCGACGGGCAGGCCCTCAAGTAGGTGTGCGGCGTTCTCGAGACCGGCGAGCAGTTCGAACTCCCCCGTGGGGAACTGGTCGGCGGTCACCTCGCAGGTCACGCGGGGGTTCCGGCCGGCCTCCCGCAGGGCCTCCTCCGTCCGGTAGAAGTACGCGTCGGTGGCCCGCCCCTCGCGGATGGCGTCGGCGCCGACGATGTCGAACTCGGTCATGCCCCGGGGTTCTCCCGAACGGGCCAAAAGTGGGTCGCTCGCGGCGCGGTCACCACGCCTCCTCCAGCACGGCCAGAACCTCCTCGACGGAGGGCTGGACCGGCGCTTGCGCGAACAGGCCGTCCTCGGCGATGATCTCGGCAATCTCCGGCAGGTCAGCCTGATCGAGCGCCTCGATTTCTCGCAGGCGGGAGGGGAGGCCGAGGTCGTCGCGCACGGCCGCGACGGCGTCGACAACTGCGTCTGCGAGTTCCTCGTCGTCCATCCCGTCCTCGGCGACGCCCAGCGACTCGGCGAGCAGTTCCCGGCGGCCGTCCACGCGGGCGAACACGTGCCGCAGGACGTGCGGCGCGAGGATCCCGTGAGCCGTGCCCTGATGCACGTCGTAGCCGTGGGAGAAGCCGTGGCCGAACGCGTGGATGATCGACGCGCGATAGGCGCCGGGCGTGGAGATGCCGTACTGGGCACAGACCACGCCCGCGACGGCATCGTCGAACCGCTCGGGATCGGGGTGCTCGGCCGCCAGCGCGCCAAACCCGGACGCCATCAGCGCCAGCCCACGGCTCGCGGTGCCGTCGGTGATCGGCGTCGCGTGCGGCGAGTAGCAACACTCCACGGCCTTGTCGAAGCCGTTCATCGCCGACGCCGTGAGCACCGAGCGCGGGGTCGTCTCGAACAGATAGGGGTCGTAGCAGACCGCCGCGGGCATCAGCCGTCGGTCGCTCACGCCGCCGCTCTCCACTGCGCCGGGGTCGGCGTCGGCTTCGAGGGTGAGGCTCACGCCGCCGATCACCGAGAGGTCCGCGCCGGCGAGCGTCGTCGGCACCGCGATGACGGGCGTCGGCTGGCCGTCGTCGGCGACCGGGACGGAGCCGGACTGGATCGCGTGCTCTGCTGCGGCCGCGGGGTCGCCGTAGCTTCCCAGCGCGCTGGCGGCCTTCGCGGTGTCGAGGCTCGAGCCGCTGCCGACGGCGACGATGGCCTCGATCCCCTCGTCGCGCACTCGTTCGGCGGCGTCGAGCGCTGCGCCGATGGTTTTCGCGGGAGTCGTCCGGTCGAAGACGCCGGCGAGGGCGTCACCGAGACCCGCCTCGATGGGGTCCATCACCAGTGGGTTGGCGCCGACGTTCTCGCCGGTGACGACCAGCGCGGAAGCGAGGCCGCGATCCGCGAGCAGGCCGCCCAGATCGTCGACGGCGCCGCGGCCAAAGCGGATCTCGCCGGGGTCGTAGTCGAGCGTGAACGCGCGCTGCGGGCTATCGGTCATACCCGACGTTGGGCGGCGAGCCACATCAAGCCCGGCCGAAGCGACACAGGGGGACTGATCGAGGCTGACGACGGCAGCGCGGTCGGCCGAGAAACAACGGCACTGGCGATCGATCTCCGAGGGCTTAGGGCGACCCGGGCGGAACGCCTACTCGATGACGAGCGACAGCGACGGCCGAGGGGCCGTCACGTTCTCCGCGGCGGGCGCCCGCGAGGGGTTCCGCCGCTGTCTCCCGGTCGCGGCCGGCGTCGGCGGCTACGGCCTCGTGTTCGGCGTGGTCGCCAGACAGGCCGGACTCAGCACGGCCGAGGCCGCGCTGATGAGCGCCACCGTGTTCGCCGGCGCGGCCCAACTGATCGCGGTCGAACTCTGGGCCGACCCGATTCCGGTCGTCGCCGTGCTGACGACGGTCGCAGTGGTCAACGCCCGCTACGTCCTGATGGGCGCAGCGCTCCGCCCGTGGTTCGCCCGCCTCGGCCTCAGAGAAGCCTACGGGAGCATGTTCTTCCTCATCGACGAGACGTGGGCACTGGCGATGGGCGACCTCACGGAGGGGAGCGGCCGCGGCGCCTTTCTGCTCGGGAGCGGCGTCGCCGTCTGGCTGTTCTGGGTCGCCGCGACGGTCGTCGGCGCGAGCGTCGGCGCCGCCATCGGCGACCCCAGCCAGTACGGCCTCGACTTCGTGCTCCCAGCCATCTTCCTCGCTATCGCGACCGAACTCTGGGACGGGAAGGCGACGCTGCTGCCGTGGGCCGTCGCGTTCCTCGTCGCCGTCGTGACCGCCGACGTGTTCCCCGGCCGGTGGTACATCCTCGCCGGCGGTATCGCCGGCAGCCTCGTGGAGGTGATCCGTGTCAGTCGCTGATCTCGATCCGGTCGTCGTCGGCATCATCATCGTGATGGCGCTGCTGACGTATCTCACGAAGGTCGGGGGGCTCTGGCTGCTGGGCCACGTCGAACCCTCCGACCGCGTCGATGCCGGGCTGTCGGTGCTGCCCGGCGCCGTCGTCGTCGCCATCGTCGGCCCGGAACTGGTCGCCGGCGGCCCGAGCGCGTGGCTCGGCGGCGCGGCGGTCGTCCTCCTGAGCCGGAAAACCGGGAGCCTGCTGGCCGCGATGGTCGGTGGGATCGGTGTCCTGCTCGCCGTCCGGGCGGTAGTCTGAGTCGGAAACCCGGCTACGCCACCGCGTCGGCGAGCATCAGCACGCGCTCGCGCAGCGTGGCCGCGTCGGGCGCGAGCAGGCGAACCATCGGCTCCTTCCCGTGGGCGCCGCCGTCGACGATAGCGTCGGGGGCGTCGCCGCCGCGCCGGGTGAGCACGCGCTCGGCGACCCAGTCCATCGTTCCCTCGACCTCGGCTGGCTCCGCGGTTCGGTCGACCGTCGCAACCGTTAGCTGACCCGCTAGTGCCGCTCGGACCGCGTCGCTCGCCCGGACGTTGCAGGCCGCAGAGACCGACGGGTCGTGCTCGCGAGCGCCGAGGAGGAGCCGTGCGATGTGGCTGGAGGCGCCCATCGCGGCGCCACCCGGCGCACGGACGCCAGTGGGGACCCGGGTGAGCCGACCCTCGCAGGCCGCCACGTCCTCAGGGACTGTGGCCGTCGGTGTGGCCACCGCGACGGTAGTTCCCACTTCGGGGATCAGCGGCGCGACTTCGGGCGTCTCGAGTGCTCCAACCGTCTCGCGCACGGCCCGGAGCGCGCGTGGCGCGTTGGCGCGCGTCCGGAGGCCCGCGAGGTGGTGGACCGGGCCGTCACCCTCGCCGATTTCGTGGCCGTGAGCGACTGCGCGGGCCAGCAGTGCCTCGGCGTTCTCGACCGCCGCGAGGCGGTCGACGCCCTGTGCGAGGTCGGCGGCGACGGCCGCCGAGAGCGTGCAGCCACTCCCGTGACTGTTCGCGTCCGGGACGCGGGGCGTGCGGAACTCCCGCACTTCGTCGCCGACGAACACGTCGACGACGGTCTCGCCGTCGAGATGGCCGCCCGTCACGAGCGCCGCGTCGGCCCCCAGACCCACCAGCGCCTCGCCCGCCTCGCGGGCGTCGTCGGGCGTCTCGACCGAGATTCCGGTGAGCAGTTCGGCCTCGGGGGCGTTGGGCGTCACCAGCGCCGCCGCGGGGAGGAGGTCCTCGCGCAGCACGGCCTCCCCGGCCTCGGAAAGCAGTCGGTCGCCGGACTGAGCGACGACGACGGGATCGACGACGACCGGGAAGTCGGCGTCGGCGAGTTCGTCGGCCGCGGCGGCGGCGACCTCTGCGTCGGCGAGCATTCCGGTTTTGGCGGCGTCGACGCCCAGATCGTCGGCCACCGCGCGAATCTGCTCGCGGACCATCTCGGGGTCGGTGCGGGTGCTGGCTCGCACGCCAGTCGTGTTCTGAGCCGTGAGCGCCGTGATCGCCGACGCGCCGAACGCGCCGCGGGCCTCGATGGTCTTGAGGTCCGCTTGGACCCCCGCGCCGCCGCCGCTGTCCGAGCCAGCGACGGTGAGCGCGACCGGCCGACCCATCAGTCGTCAGCGGGGCCGGGCTGTGCGCCCGGCATCCCGACGCTCGGCGCCTCGTGACCGAGTTCGTCGATGGCGACCTGCGCGGCCTTCTTCCCGGAGAGCAACATCGCGCCGAACGTCGGCCCCATCCGGGTCAGCCCGTGGGTCGTCGCCGTCGCGAGCCCAGTCGTGATCAGGCCGTCGTGGACCGTGCCGGTCTTCTCGACGACGGCGTCCTCGCTCTGGCCGACCCACATGGAGTCGTGGCCCGGGGAGTCGTGACCCGGCGCGCCGTACTCGCCCTCCGCGGAGGTGTCCATGCCGGCCTCGCCGGTCTCCTCGATCCCAGCGGCGTCGATGACCCCGCGCTCGTGGAGTTTGGAGACGACGACTGCCTCGTGGCCCGTGGCGTCGATGACGAGGTCGGCCTCGACGGCGACGGGGTCGACGCAGGTGAGTTCGCGCGGCAGCGAGTGGACGGGCGTCCAGTTCAGCACGACGCCGGAGACTTCGTGGTCCTCGCGGACGACCACGTCGGTGAACTCTGTCATGTTCTGGATGCGCGCGCCGGCGTCGCAGGCGGCCTTGATCAGCGCCGAACTCGCGTGGGGCGCGGTGGCGACGTGGAGCCCCTCGGCCTCGTCGCTCTCCTCGTAGGGGACGCCGAGTTCCTCGAGCACCTCCTGGGCCGGGTCGCGGACCGTGAGCTTGTTCATCAGGAAGCCGCCGAGCCAGAAGCCGCCGCCGAGGTAGTTGTTCTTCTCGACGACGGTGACGTCAACGCCGCGCTCGGCGAGTTCCTTGGCGGCGACGAGCCCCGAGGGGCCGCCGCCGACGACGACCACCTCGCTGTCGGTGAACTGCATGAACTCGTCGTGCCACTCGTCGGCGATTGCTCGGGTGACCTCTGCCTCGCTCGCGTCGGTGAAGCCGTCGAAAGACATCATTACCACATGGTACAACAAAGTAGTTAAGCGTTGTCGTCGGCGCCGTCGCTGTTCGGGAGGCGTCGTGGGTCGGCAGAAAACCGCCAGAAGGCGCGTTTCGACGGCGACGACGGCGAGGGGCGGACTACGCCTCCGTCCGAACCTCGTCCAGCGCGTCGACCGTCGGCGCGTTCACGATGCGGACCGTCTTCCCGTCCTGGGTCACCCGGAACGCGTCCTCGTAGGGGCCGTCGGGCACGCGGTAGACGCCGTCGCTCTCACTCGTCGCGTTCAGCGACTCCGTGAGCATCCCGCGGTAGGCCCGGGTGAACTGCCGCGCGTCGCGCTTGGACTCCCAGCGGAGTTTCCAGACGTAGCCGTCGCCCTCCTCGCCGAAGTACGGCACCAGTTTGTCGCCGGCCCAGCCCTCAGTGGCGGGGTGGGAGTAGTTGTACGCCGAGTACGGGCCGGGGTCGTCGCGCAGCGACCCGCGGTCGATAGCGCGCTGCTGCCAGAGCATCGCGAACAGCGTCGACTCGCCGACCGTCGTGGGACTCGCGCGGTCGAAGGCGGCCGTGGAGCGATCCGGGACGACGACCTGTGCGGGTCGGTCCTCGGGGTAGTCGCCGGGGTGAATCAGCTGTTCGCTCGACTGTGGCGGCCGGGTGTAGAGGTCGTTGACGGCGTCCCAGCCGCTGCGCTGGTGGGCTCGGTGGACGAACGTCGGCCCCTCGCTGTAGGGGACGTAGACAGTGAGGTAGAGCCCGAGGTTCCGGTCGTCGATGCTGCCGGCGCTGCTGCCCGCGGGGCGGGGGATGCAGTCCCACGTCTCCCCACAGCGCTGCTCGTAGCGCGTCTCGACGTAGCGCGCGTCGCCCTCGACGACGCCGGTCTGGGCCGTCGCCTCGTCCGGGCTGTCGGCGCCGCCGAGCAGCGAGAGCCGCTGATCCTGCAGCGCGTGGTGGAGTTCGTGGGCCAGCGTCCCGCGGTCGACGGTCGGCGTCTCGTTGCTGCTGACGAGCACGATCTGGTTCGACGCCGAGGAGTAGTAGCCCAGCACGGAGCCGCCGTATATCGAGTCGAACGTCGCGCCGACGGTCCGGTCCTCGCCGACGAGCATCGCCGCCTCGTAGCGCTGCTCGCGGGCGCGCTCGACGGCGGTGTCGACGGTCGTGTCCCGTCCCGAGCGGTTCAGATACTGCTCGCGGCTGATCACGTCGACGGGCACCGTCTCGGTGAACTCCAGCTCCCGGACCACCTCGACGCGGGCCATCGTCCGGCCGACGACGGCCGTGAGTTCGGAGTCGTTCAGGCCGTCGCTCGCGGTGACCGTGAGCGTGTCGTTGGCGGCGTAGCCGTTCTCCACGCCGATCCGTTCGCCGTCGGGCGCCGGCGACGGCGCCGCCGGGGCGGCACAGCCAGCGAGCACCAGACAGCAGGCGAGTGCGAGGAGTCGAAGCTTCACGGAGCAACCCCCGGCCGGGAGGGGAAAAGAGCTACCGGCGTCGGCCGGCCAGCAGCGCGGCGGCCAGTACCGCGACCAGCGCGGTCACCGCGGAGAAGCCCGGCGAATTGGTGGTACTCGTCGCCGGATCGGCCGTCTCGTCGGGGCTCGTGGCTGCCGGCGTCGCGGTCGGATCCGGCGTCGCCGTCGGCGTCGCGACCTGCGGGTCGGCCGAGGACCGGATCTCGCTCAGCGAGTCGGTCGTCGGCGCGTTGACGATGGTGACGGTGTCACCATTGACGGTTGCATGGAACGCGTCGGCGAACGACGAACCGCTCGACTCGGGGATGTGGTAGGTCTGCTCGCCCACCTGCTCGGCGCCCCAGTAGGCGAGTAGCTCCGCGTAGGCGTCACGGAACGCCGTGGCGTCCTCGGGGCTGTCCCAGACCAGGCGCCAGACGTAGCCCGTCTCGCCGGCGGTGTTCTGGTAGAAATGCATCCGGTCGCCGTCCCAGCCCGCGGCGGCGTCGAAGCCGTAGTTCAGCGGGTCGAGTTGGCTGAGCTGTTGGGAGTCAGTGTAGTTGAGCCACGTGTTCGGGCCGACGACGTTCCGGGCGTAGCCCTGGACGCCCGGGCGGTCGGCGTACAGCGGGTACGCGAACATCGCAGCGACGCCGGACTGGCCGACTTCAGCGTGGGCGAGGCGGTTCTCTGGCCGGACGCGCTCCCAGCCCTCGCCGTGCTGGTCGGAGAGTTCGACCGCCGTCGGCGGATCAGTGCCGTAGCGGTCGGGGTGGATCACCTGCTCGGCGCTCTCGGGGGGCGCGTCGTAGAGGTCGTTGACAGCCGCCCAGCCGCCCTGGCGGTACGTGGCGGCGATGAACGACGGGCCATCGCTATAGGGCTGGTAGTTCAGGAAGTAGACGCCCATGTTCGGCGGGCCGCCCCCGCCGTCGCCGCTCTCGGGGCTGAGGCAGGTGCCGTTCCAGCTACCGCCCTCGCCACAGCGCTGCTCGTAGCGGTGCTGGACGTAGTTGGCGTCGCCCTCGATCAGGCCGCTGTTGGCGTTGGCGCCGTCACGGGTCTCGCTGGTGTAGGCGGTCAGATTGAACTCCTGGTCCTGAATCGCGTGGACCAGTTCGTGGCCGAGCGTGAGTTCGTCGACCTGGAGTTCGCTCTGGTTGTCGGCTACGAGCACGATGGAGTCCGCAGCGGGGCTGTAGTAGCCCCCGACGGTCGCGCCGCGGTTCTCGTCTTGCACCTCCAGTGAGTCCTCAGACTCGCCGATCATGAACAGCGCCTCGAACTTCGTGTCGTCGAACGTGCGGAACGCCTCGCTGGAGGAGCGGTTGCCCGAACTCGCGAACTCCTCGCGGGAGACGATTTCGACGGGCGGTGCCATGTCGAACTCCAGCCCGCGGATCACCTCGACCCGGGCCGTCGCCCGCGAAACGGTGGCGTTGAGTTCGGCCTCCGTCAGGCCGTCGCTCTGGTCGATGTCGATGCTCTCGTTGTGCCAGTAGCCGTTCTCCCAGCCGAGTCGGTCGCTCTCGGGGTCAGCGGGGGCGCTTTCGTTGTCGGCGGTCTGTGCCGTCGTCGCCTCGACGGGCGCCGGATCTACTGCGGCGTCACCCGGGGCGGCGGCGGCAACGGGGGTGAGGCCGGCGAGGACCACGACGACCGTGAGAAACACCGCGGAGGCTCGTCGCATAGCCACACATGTGGGGGACACCCCAAAAAGACCGTGGCGCTGGCGGGAGAGCTAAGACGCCGACGCCCCATCGTCCGGCCATGTCCGATCCCGAGCGCACTGCTGTGGTCGTCGTCGACATGCAGAACGGGTTCTGCCACCCCGACGGCAGCCTGTTCGCGCCCGCCAGCGAGTCCGCCGTCGAGCCAGTGACCGACCTCGTGGCCCGCGCCCGCGACGCCGGCGCGAACGTCATCTACACCAAGGACACCCACCCGGAGGAGCAGTTCGAGGGGAACCACTACTACGACGAGTTCGAGCGCTGGGGCGAGCACGTCGTCGAGGGGTCGTGGGACGCCGAACTCCACGGCGACCTCGACGTGCGCGAGGAGGACTACGTCGTCGAGAAACACACCTACGACGCGTTCTACCAGACGGGACTCGAGGGCTACCTCGACGCCCACGGCATCGACGACCTGCTGATCTGCGGCACCTTAGCGAACGTCTGCGTGCTCCACACCGCCGGCAGCGCCGGGCTGCGGGACTACAAGCCCGTGCTCGTGGAGGACGCGCTGGGCTACATCGAGGCCGAGCACAAGGAGTACGCCGTCGACCACGCCGACTGGCTGTTCGGCGAGGTAACCGACCTCGATTCGGTCGCGTTCGACTAACGGAACAGCCGGTAGGAGGGCTGCCCCGTCGCCACCAGCTGTTCCTCCCCTTCCTCGACGCCCCAGTCCCGGTCGTCGTCGCCGTCCTTCGGAACCGTGCTGGTGACGTTCACGCGGCTGACGCCGATGGTCGACCCGGCCCGGACCACGTCGGCGCTGGCGTGCAGATCCCCCGTCGCGCGCCGGAGGTAGTTCACGTTCAGACTCACCGTCGCCACGTCGACCGAGAGCGGGTCCTCGGCGGCGAGTCGGAGCGCGAGGCCGCCGGCGGTGTCGACGAGCGTCGCTGCGACGCCGCCGTGGATCGTCGGCTTCGAGGCGAGGTTGGTGAGTTTCTCGTCGAACGGCACCGTGAGCTCCATGTGGCCACGCTCGACGGCGCCGACCTCGGTGCCGAGCCACGAGAGGTAGCCGTGTTCCTCCTCGACGGCGTAGCGGAGGAACTCGGCGGCCTCGTCGGGCAGCGGTTGAACGTCGGTCATACGCCCCGGTCCGACCCGGCCGACCAAGTAGCCGCCGGGTTCGGCCATAGCTTCAGGGCGGTGCCGGCCCAACCCGGGAGCGATGCCCGCGATGGCGGACCTCCCGGAGACTGAAGACGGCGAGTACGACCACGACTTCCGGGCCGACCCCGAGCCGTACCGCGTCGGCCGGGGCGAGGAGGGCGTGTTCAAGGTCCAGCCGTACAAGTCCGAACTCCTGCCGCGGTGGGGGTATGCCGACCCGGCGACGGCCGCCGACGCCGCCGAATCGATCTACGAGCAGTTCCTGCGCTACCGCCGGGACGAGGAGTTCGTGGGGATGGACCTGGCCCGGAAGTACCTCCAGATGGGCTACACGCGGGCGATGCGCTACGCGCACTACCCGGGCGGGAAGAAGTACGATGCGGACGGAACCGAGCGGGAGAAGGTCCACTGGGCCGACCCCGAGAAGCGGAAAGCGGCGCTGATCTTCGACCACGTCCTCGGCCGGGTCGAGGCCGACGAGGTGTACCAGACGCGCAAGCGGGAGTGGCGGGAGCAGCGTGGTTAGGCCAGCCGGATCGACGACTCCGCTAGTTCGACGCTGACCCGTACGTCGTCGCCGACGGCGAAGTCGTGGCCCTCGTGGAAGACGATTTTCGTGCCGAAGTCCTCCCGAGACGCGAACAGCGAGAGGCCAGTCGCGCGCTCGGACTGCCCCTCAGCCTCGACGGTGACCGCGATTTCTCCCCAGTCCACATCGGCGCCAACGACGCCCTCTCGCGGCGTTGTCGTCCCGACTTCGGCGCCGAGCAGAGAGACCGACCCAGCACCACCCGCTCCATACGCGCCGCCACCCGAATAGTGCGCCACCCCGCCGTCCACCGGCGTGCCGTCGTCGGCCGCGAGCGTCGCCCACGCGCCCGGATCCGGGTGCACGGGCGCGTCGAGGCGAACGTACGTTTTTCCGACCCCGACGACCGTTCCGCGCCCGTCCCACGACGACCCGCGAATCTCCACGTCCGGAACGACCGGGAGCGACCCCGACGCCCGATACGGGTTCGCGTCCGCCGGCCGGAAGCCCAGATGGAGGTGGTCGTCGACCCAGCGGCCGAAAAAGCCCGAGCGCACCGTCTCGCCCAGCGAGTCGCCGGCGTCGACCCAGTCCCCGGCGTCGACGCCCGGGTCGACGTGCAGGATGCGGGCCAGTAGGTCCGCGCCGCGGCCGTCAGCCCAGTCGTCGGCCACGTCGACGACGATCAGGTGGTCGTGATCGACGGCGTATGGGCGGTCCGGGCACCCAACGGTCCGGGTGGCGACGATTTCCCCCGGCACCGGCGCCGGCGCGGTGCCGTCGTCGGGATAGAGGTCGACCGCGCGCCCGCGGTCGTGGGCCGGATACGGCGAGTTGTAGCAGGAGAACCGCGCGTAGCGGCCCAGCAGCGAGTCGGGAAGCGCGACAGGGCGCTCGGCCGGCGCGTCCGCAGTCATGCCCGACGGGTGGCGACGGTCACGCTTAGGTACGTCGGAGCCGGATTGCGTCCAATGCGCGTGATCCGCGGGCGGGCGTCGACGCCGGAGGACGACCGCGAGGCGACGCGGGACCTGCTCGACGCCGTTTCCGAGTCGGGGGAGCCGGCGGTACGGGCGTTGACCCCCCACCGTCAGCTGGCGTTCGGCCGGCGCGACGCCAACGAACCGGGCTACGACGCCGCCCGCGCGGCCGCGAGCGAGCGGGGGTTCCCGCCGGTCGAACGCTCCGTCGGCGGCCGGGCGGTCGCCTACACCGGCACGACCGTCGCCTTCGCCGCGCTGGAGCCGACCGACGACGGCCGGACGGGGATCACGGATCGCTACGAGGACGCCGTGGGAACGGTGATCGACGCGCTGGACTCGCTGGGCGTCGACGCCGAACGGGGCGAGCCGCCCGAGTCGTTCTGCCCGGGCGACTACTCAGTGCAGGCGCGGTGCGGTGGATCCGACGGTGAAGAATTCGGGAAGCTCGCCGGGATCGCTCAACGCGTCACCGCGGACGCAACGCTCGTTTCCGGCGTCGTGATCGTCGCCGACCGGGGCGAGATCCGGGAGGTGCTCGCGCCCGTCTACGACGCGCTCGACGTACCGTTCGACCCGGAATCGGTGGGGAGCGTGGCTTCGGCCGGCGGACCTGCGGACTCCGAACCGGTCGCGCGGGCCCTAGAGGACGCGATTGTCGGCGACCGGGCGACGACCGTCGAGTCGCTGGCCGAGGCGACAGGCCGGGAAGCTTAGGGGAGGGCCCTCCCCAGTAGGCGTATGCTCATCACCGGCGCCGAACTCCCGGACGGCCGCATCCGGGACGTGCGGACCGACGAGGGACGGATCGCCGAGATCGCGGAGTCGCTGCACTCGCTCCCCAACGAGGAGACCGTCGACGCCGACGGCCTGACGCTGCTGCCGGGCGCTATCGACGTGCACGTCCACTTCCGTCAGCCCGGCCACGGCCACAAGGAGACCTGGGCGACCGGCTCCCGGTCGGCGGCCGCGGGCGGCGTCACCACCGTCGTCGATCAGCCCAACACCTCGCCCCCGACCGTCGACGGCGAAGCGTTCGACGAGAAATCCGAGTTCGCGGCCAACTCGGCGGTCAACTTCGGCCTCAACGGCGGCGTGAACGACGACTGGGACCCCGACTCGCTGCTCTCCCGCCCGGTGTTCGCGCTGGGCGAGGTGTTCCTCGTCGACTCCACCGGCGACATGGGCATCGACGAGGCGCGCTTCGAGGGGGCACTTGCAGCGGCCGCCGAGGCCGAAATTCCCGTCACCGTCCACGCCGAGGACGCCGACCTGTTCGACGAGAGCGTGCGGGAGGCGGACGCCGGCGGGACGGGCGAGGACGCAAACGCCGACCTCTGGAGCCAGTACCGCACCGCGACGGCGGAAATCGAGGCCGTCGAGGCCGCCTGCGAGGCCGCCCGCGGCGCCGGCGTCGACATCCACGTCGCCCACACGTCGACGCCGGAGGCCGCCGAGCACGCCGACGCGGCCGGGATGAGCACCGAAGTCACGCCCCACCACCTGCTGCTCTCTCGCGACGATCTGGACGAACTGGGCACGTTCGGCCGGATGAACCCCCCGATCCGGAGTGAAGCCCGCCGAGAGGAACTGTACGAGCGCGTCGCCGACGGCACGGTCGATCTGATCGCGACCGACCACGCGCCCCACACACGCGAGGAGAAGGAGGCAGGGCTCTGGGACGCCCCCTCGGGCGTGCCGGGCGTGGAGACGATGCTTCCCCTCCTCCTGCAGGAGGTTCGCGATGGGGGGCTGACGCTCGAACGCGTCCGGGACCTGATCGCCGCGAACCCCGCCGAGCGGTTCAGCCTCGACAGCAAGGGCCGGGTCGCGGAGGGGTACGACGCCGACCTCACGTTGGTCGATCTGGACGACAGCGACCCGGTCCAGGCCGACGCGCTGCACACGAAATGCGACTGGACGCCCTTCGAGGGCCGTGAGGCGGTGTTCCCGGAACTGACCGTCGTCGACGGCACCGTCGTCTACGACGGCCGCGCGGGCGACCGCTTTACTGCGGGACTGGGCGAGAACGTTCGACAGCCCTGATCGGGCCGGCACAGGCCGGCCTCTCGGACTGCGAAAGCGCCCGCTGGCGGGCGAGCCGCTACAGATCCAGCGGTGTGGCCGGCAACGATATCGCCGAGGACCGCGTACTCTTCTATCCGGTTCGTCCTCACCACTCGCGAACAACGCGATTCGCCCTCGCTGGCCGTTCCCGGGGGCGAACACCCGGTTTCGTCACGCGATAGCGACAGCGTCCCCGATAGTGGGACAGTATCGCAAGGCAAGTTTTACGTGGGCTTCCTAATAAATAGGAACGATGCCCGAATGCCAGAACTGTAGTTCGTTCGTCACGCGGCGGTACGTCCGGGTGTTCACTCCAGAGGGGCGCGACACGCCACGTGTCTGCCCGTCCTGTGAGGACAAGATCCGTGACGGCAGTGACGTTCGTGCGGCGCGGTCTACCCGCGGGAACTAATCGGTCTCTACGGCATCAGTTTTCGGCAGTCAGCGGCCGTCCGGTCTGACCGGCGCCCCGCTCGACTGTCCTGTGAAAAACGGCGTCGGGATCAGTAGCTGCGCTCTTTGGGCTCGTAGCTCTTGTTCTCGCCCTCCAGCACGACCGGCTTGTACCAGAGGCCGGGGCTGCCGTCGTTCCACGACAGCATCGTGTGCTTGAGCCACTCGTCGTCCTTGCGCTCCTGGTGCTCCTTGCGCCAGTGGGCGCCGCGGAACTCGTCGCGGGCCAGCGCGCCGACGGTGATGGCCTCGGCCACGTCGAGCGCGTTCCGCGTCTCGATGGTGTGGATCAGGTCGGTGTTGTAGGTGCGCGAGGGGTCCTCGACCGTGACGTGCTGGTACTCCTGACGGGCCTCGCGGATGTCCGCCAGCGCGTCCTCGAGCGCGCCCTCCTCGCGGAACACGTTCACGTTCTCGGTCATGGTCTCCTGGACGTCCGCGCGGACCTCGGCGTGGTTGACGCCCTCCTCCTTCTCGAGGAGGTAGTGGACGCGGGTGCGCTCGGCCTGCACCGCTTCCTCGACGACGCCCTCGGGGGCGCTGGCTTCGGCAGCGGCGCCGCCGTCGGCACCAGCGGATGGCGGCGATGATCGGCCGCCATCGGCGAGCGCGCCCTTCGCCGCGGAGGGGAGGTCGGCCTCGCCCAGCGGCACCGGGGAGACGTTCTCGCCTTCCTCACTGTCCTCGTCCCAGCCGGTGGTGATCTCCGGCTCGTCGTCGACATCGCCGGCGGCATGCCGGCCGGCACGGGCGCCGAACACCGCGAGTTCGGGCAGCGCGTTGCCGCCCAGTCGGTTGGCGCCGTGAACGGAGGCACACGCACACTCGCCGACGGCGTAGAGCCCGTTCACACAGGTCGAGCCCCACTCGTTGGTCTCGACGCCGCCCATCGCGTAGTGCTGGCCGGGCTTGACCGGCATCGGCTCCTCGAGGCCGTCGACGCCCTCGAAGTCCTCCGCGAGGTGGAGGATGTTCTCCAGTCGGTCGAGGATGCGCTCCTCGCCGAGATGTCGCATGTCGAGGTGGACGTACTCGTCCTCGATACCGCGCCCCTCGGCGACTTCGTTGAGTTCCGCCCGCGCGACCACGTCACGCGAGGCGAGTTCGCCGTCGTTATTGGCGTAGCCGTGTTCGAACATGAGGCGCTCGCCCTCGCTGTTGTAGAGGATCCCCCCCTCGCCACGGACCCCCTCGGAGATGAGCACCCCCGTCGTCGGGAGCGTCGTCGGGTGGAACTGGATCATCTCCATGTCCTCGATGGGAACGCCGGCGCGGTAGGCCATCGCGACGCCGTCACCGGTGTTGGCGATGGCGTTGGTGGTGTGGTCGTACACCTGCCCGAGGCCGCCGGTCGCGAGGATCACGCCGTCGCGGGCGCGGAACCCCTCGATCTCGCCGCGCTTGATGTCGTAGGCGACGACGCCGTGACAGTCACGCTCCTCGGGTTCGTCCTCGTCGGTGACCGCGAGGCGGGTGACGTACCACTCGTCGTACACCTCGATCCCTCGTTTGACCACCTGCTCGTACATCGTGTGGAGCATGTGGTGGCCGGTCTCGGCGCCGGCGTAGGTGGTGCGCGGGAAGGAGAGCCCCCCGAACGGCCGCTGGGAGACCACGCCGTCCTCGTCGCGGGAGAACGCCATCCCCCAGTTTTCGAGCTGAATCGTTTCCTTCGGACTCTCGCGGGTGAGCGCCTCCACCGCGGGGGCGTCGCCGAGGTAGTCCGAGCCCTTCATCGTGTCGTAGGCGTGGTCGTGCCAGTCGTCGCCCTCGCGCAGCGCCGCGTTGATGCCGCCCTCCGCCGCCCCGGTGTGGGACCGGACCGGGTGGAGTTTGGTCACCATCGCCACGTCCGCGCCGGCCTCCTGTGCGGCGATTGCCGCACGAAGCCCAGCGCCGCCGGCACCGACCACGATCACGTCGTACTCTCTCATCTTACCAGAACTTCAGGTTGGATTTGACTGCCTCCCGCTTGAGCTCCTGAATGTGCTCGGTCAGCGGGATGTCCTTGGGACAGACGTTGGTACACGAGAACTGGGTCTGGCACCGCCAGACGCCGTTCTCCTGTTCGATCAGCTCCATGCGGTGCTCCTTCATGTTCTCGCCCTCCCGCTCGTCCATCGCGAAGCGGTAGGCCTTGTTGATCGCTGCGGGCCCGAGGTAGGCGTTGTCGCCGGCGGCGATGTTGCAGGAGGACATACAGGCGCCACACCAGATACACCGCGTCGACATCTTGATCTTCTCGCGGTTCTCGGGGGTCTGGAACTGCTCTTCCAGGTCGTCGTCGGGCGTCTCGTCGGTCTGGAAGTACGGCTCGACCGCCTCCATCTGGTCGTAGAAATGCTCCATGTCCACGACGAGGTCCTTCACCACGTCCTGATGGGGGAGCGGTTCGACCCGGACCACGTCGCCCTCGAGGTCGGCGATCTGGGTCTGACAGCCGAGGCGCTGGCGCCCGTTGATGAACAGGGCGTCCGAGCCACAGACCGCCTGCCGGCAGGAGTGCCGGAACGTGAGCGAGGAGTCGTACGTGTCCCGCGCCGCGATCAGCGCGTCGAGGACGGTCATCCCCTTCTCGAAGGGGATCCGGAACGTGTCGAAGCGCGGTTCGGCCTTGGCCTCGACCTCGGGGTCGTAGCGGAACACCTTCAGCGTGACCGCGTCGTCGCCGAGATCCGGCTCCGCGTCGGCCGCTTCCTGCTCGCGCTCTGCGGCGCGGGCGGCCTTCTCGGCCCGGCGGCGGTCGCCGGGCGTCTCGGGTTCGCCGTCGTCAGTGTGTTCGTGTTGTGTGCTCATGTGTTAGAACAGGTTCGTCCAGACGAGCGCGGTTCGCAGCCCCTGTACGACCATGATCAGGCTGGCGACCACAAGCACCGCCGTGATCGCGGTCTGTTTCCAGCCGTCGACGCCGTCGCGCTTGACGAGCGTGTTGTAGACGCCGTTGACGCCGTGGAACGTCGCCGTCAGCAGGAACAGCACCATCAGCGAGAAGTACGTCCACGTGCTCATCCGGGCGGACGTGCCCGCGAACGTCACGTCGGCGGCGTGGTTCACGAAGTGAAGGAGGAAGAAGTGGAACGCGAGCACGACCACCAGGAAGGCGGCCGTGAGCCGCTGGAGCAGCCAGCGCGTTCCCGAGCGGTCGAACGAGGAGTAGTGCTCGGCCATCTCAGAACACCCCCGAGATGAACGTGGGGACGCTGGCGACGGTGATCGCACCCGTGAGCACCAGCGACGCGTAGAAACTCTCCTCCTGTGCTTCGAGCCCCTTGCCGAGGTCGATGAACAGTAGCCTGACCCCGTTGAGGATGTGGAACACCGCGACCGCGAGCAGACCCACTTCGAGGAGCCGCACGATGGCGAGCCCCTCCAGCCCGACGATGGTGTTCTCGTACGCCGTCTCGCCCGCGAGGGCCGTCGAGAGCACGGCGATGTGTGTAAAGAGGTAGCCGATGAGGACCCAGCCGGTGAACTTGTGGAAGATCCACGCCCACATGCCGGCGGTGAACGACCGCCACCGCCCGAAGTCCTCGACGGTTCCCCGGTCGTACGACTGACTCATGTAACAGGATTACTCGGGTCGGAGGGGGTATAGAACTTACCGTCTCGGCGACGGCGGCTTAGAACAGCCCCGCGACGAACCCCGCGCCCATCACGATCAGCACAGCCGCCGAGAACGCCGGCAGGTACGGGGTGTAGCGCTCGACGCGCGCCTCGTATCGCTCGTAGCCCGCCACCAGCAGCATCGTGAGGCCGACGATGCCGCCGATCACGGTCAGCGCGTAGGCACTCATCAGCTCCAGACAGTGGGTGGAGCCGGCACAGAACGCGATGATCTCGAACTCCTCCTCGTGGGCGAAGCCGAGCAGGAACGCGAACCACGCGATGCCCAGCAGGCCGCGCTCGGCGGCCGCCGCCTCGCCGTCGTGGTCGTGGGAGTGGCCGCCGACGAACGGGAGCGCGCGCTTGATCCGGGCCCACCAGCCAGACCGGTGGTCGTGATCACGGTGGCCGTCGTCGTGATGGTGGGCGTGGTCATCGTGCTCGTGATGGTCGTGATCGCCGTGATCATGCCCGTGATCATGGTCGCCGTGCCCGCCGTGGGAGTGGCTATGTCCGCCGTAGTACTCCCGCAGGCCGAGCAGGATCAACAGCACCCCCGCAACGAGACTCACCGGGCCGCCGACGGTCACGCCCTCGACGACGGTGATGGGTTCGTTGACCTGCGTGAGGCTGAAGTACGACTTCGCGTAGAAGAACACCCCGACCATCGCGATGCTGCTGATCAGGTGGCCGATCCCGAGGATCAGGCTGGCCGCGAAGCCGTAGAGCCACTTGTTCGGCTGTTCGAGCGCGTATGAGGCCGCGACTGGCCAGCCGTGCCCGGGTTCCATCCCATGGACGGCACCGAGGGCGACGGCGCCCAAGAGGAGTCCGAACGCTTCGCCGTGGAGCATACCGAACCGCGGTGAGGGACCGGTTTAGGGGTTGTTAAGACCGAACCGGCGAAGCCGTAATAACGGCTAAGTGGCGCGCCGACCCAACCCACCTGTGCGAACGAGCCTCAACGTCCCGGCCGACGTGCTGGAGTCCTTCGACGAGACGTGGCAGGAACAGGAGATGGAGTCGCGCTCCCGGGCGGTTCGGGAGGCGATGCAGGAGTACGTTGAGCGCCACACCAACCTGGGGGGGATCGAGGGCGACGCCGTCGCCGCGCTGGCGTTCGACTACGAACACACGCTGGTCATCGGCGACCTCCACACGGTCCAACACGAGTATCAGGACGTAATCGGCACCACCCAGCACCTCCACCACGGCGACTGGTGTCTGGAGACGGTGTTCTGCACCGGCGACGCCGGCCGCATCCGCGAACTGGTCTACCGCCTGCGGGACTTCGACGCCGTCGGCCGGGTGAACGTGATGTTCCTCCAGCCGACCGAGTAACCCCTCGGCCACACCGTTCACGTCGCGCCGCGCCCAACCCTGCCCATGGACCTGACCGACAGGGTCGCCGTCGTCACCGGCGGGTCGAGCGGGATCGGTCGCGAGACCGCGATCCGAATGGCCGAACGCGGCGCCGACGTGGTGATCGCCGACGTGCGCGAGGAGCCACGGATTCCCGACTCCGAGGGGGGCGCGCAGGATCAACGACCCACGCAGGAGTACATCGACGCCGAGACCGACCGCGAATCCCACTTCGTCGAATGCGACGTGCGCCAGCCGTCGGACCTCGAAATCGCCGTCGAGGCCGCCGAAGAACTGGGTGGGATCGACGTGATGGTCAACAACGCCGGCGTCTTTCGGACGATTCCCTTCGAGGACATCGACGAAATCGAGTACGGGCAGGTGATGGACATCAACGCAAAGGGGGTGTTCTTCGGCGCGCAGGCCGCCGCGGCGGCGATGGACGAGGGCGTCATCGTGAATCTCTCCTCCATCGCTGCACGCCACGGCACCGGGAACCACCCGGTCTACTCCGCCTCGAAGGCCGCGGTGCGGAACTTCACGAAGTCCATGGCCGACGCACTCGGGCCGGATATCCGGGTCAACTGCGTGCTCCCGGGGGTGATCGACACCGCGATGACCCGGAAGGACACCCACACCGTCGGCGGCGAGCGAGCGGCGCGCTACGAGGAGGAAATCCCGCTCGGGCGGTTCGGCGACCCCGGCGACGTGGCCGACGCGATCTGCTTTCTCGCCAGTGACGCCGCGCGCTACGTCTCGGGTGCGGGGATAGCCGTCGATGGCGGGCTAAGCGCGGTGTAGCTACGGAACCACGTCGCCGGCGCGCTCGCCGAGTTCCTCCTCGACCTGCCAGAGGAACAGCGCCGCGTAGCTCCGAACCGGCGCCCAGCGCTCGGCGAAGGCGGTCATCTCCCCGCGGGTCATCTCGGGGTCCTCGCCGTGGTGCTCGACGAGCGTCTTCAGCCCCTCCCGAACCCCCAGATCGCCGACCGGGAACACGTCCGGCCGGGCGAGGACGAACAGCAGGAACATGTCCGCCGTCCACGGGCCGACGCCGGGGATCTCGGTGAGCGTCTCCCGCACCTCGTCGTCGTCCATCGCCGCGAACGCCTCGCGGGTCCAGCCGTGCTCGTGGAACGCGTCGGCGATCTCGTTGACGTACCGGGTTTTCTGCCGGGAGAGGCCCGCGTCCCGTAGCGTCTCCTCGTCGGCCGCGCGGATCCCCGCCGGCGTAACCTCGATAGCGTCGAACAGGCGCTCCCGGGTCGCGGCCGCGGAGGCCATCGAGACCTGCTGGCGGAGGATCGAGACGATCAGGCGCTGGAACGCGTCCTCCGCGGCGTCGAGCGAGACGGCCCCGACCTCGGCGACGATGGGCCCGAGGTACTCGTCCTCGCGGAGTTGCTCGTAGGCCTCCTCGTCGGTCAGGTCGTCCGTGGGCGTCGTTTCGCTCATAGTTCGAACCGCATCCCGTCCTCGGCGACGCGCACGTCGCCGTCGAAGCCGGCGGCCTCGATGCTCTCGATCATCTCGTCGTGCTTCCCCTCCGTGTGGGGGTAGAGGTGGGTCAGCAGCAGGCGGTCGATGTCGGTGCCCGCGAGCGCCTCGCCCAACTGGGTCGGCGTCGGGTGGTTGTCCACGTCGACCTCGTCCGGGAACGAGCAGTCGTGCAGCAGCACCTCGGAGCCGTCGGCGAACCGCGCGATGGACGCGCTGGCCTCGCCGTCGGCGCCGAAGGTGAACTCGGAGTCAGCGTCCTCGTCGGCGAACCGATAGGCCAGACAGTCCATCGAGTGGTCGGTCTGGTGGGTCGAAATCTCGAACCCCGCGGCCTCGAACTCGGCGTCGGCGCTCACCTCCCGGATCGAGAGGTCGACGCGGTCCTGCAGGTAGTCGTGAACTTCGAGCAGGTCGTCGAGCAGCGCCTTCGTCCCCGTCGGCCCGATCACCTGGAGGTGTTCCTCGCCGGCGAGCCAGCGCGCCTTCAGCAGCGCGAGCAGGTCGCTGACGTGGTCGAGGTGGTGGTGGGTCAGGAGGACCGTCGAGACGCCCTCGTAGCCGACCGACGTGTTCGCAAGCCGGTGGAGGACGCCGGCGCCGCAGTCCACGAGCAGCGTCCGGTCGTCGCGTTCGAGCAGCAGGCCGGTCTGGACGCGGTCGGGGAGCGGCATGGCGCTTCCCGTGCCCAAGAGCGTGACGCGCATGGACGAGGGATAGCGGGCGGCGGGGAAAGGCTGTGTGGTCGGGGATTCACGGCTCTGCGATGGGGAAGTCGAGGCGGACCGTGGTGCCGTCGTCGCCGGTCGACTCGATAGTGAGTTCGCCGCCGGCCGCACGGGCGCTCCAGGAGGCCAGCCAGAGGCCCAGCCCCTGACTGTGTTTGAGCGGCGTTTCGGCCTCGCGCCGGAGCACCTCGCGTTCCTCGACGGGGATCCCCGGCCCGTCGTCGTCGATGCGGAGCGTCGCCGTCTGGCCCATCGTGTCGGCCCGGAGCCGAACCCACGGCTCGCCGTCGTTGTGCTCGATGGCGTTCTCGAGGAGGTTCCAGAGCGCGGTCGTGAGCGCGGACTCGTCGGCGACGGCGGCCACCGCGTCCTCGTCGTCAAACGACGACTCGACGGTGGCGTTGGCCGGCAGGTCGAACCGACTGACGACCGCCGTCGCGACCGAGGTGAGATCCGTCGGCGTCACGTCCTCGCCCGAGGAGGGTTCGATCCGGGTCATTTCCCGCACCTTCTCGCTGGTGTCGACGACACCCTCGACTTTCGCCTGAATCTGCGCGGCCACTGCGGCGGGGTCGGCCGCTTCGTCGGCGGCGATACGCTCGGCCAGCCCGTGGACCACGTTCATGTCGTTCCGGAGGTTGTGCCGGAGCACGCGGTTCGCGACCTGCAGGCGCTGTTCGTACGCCTGCCGGTCGGTCACGTCCCGGAGCACCAGCGCGTAGCCCGTTAGCTGCTCCTCGGCGTCCCGGAGCGCCGACACCTGCACCTCGTAGCGCCGGCGGATGCCGCCGGGGTCACCCTCGACGGTCGCGCCGGAGAGCCGCGAGAGCGGCGTTTCCGGGAACACCGTGGAGATGTGGTCGCCGGGTTCCGGTGCCGGCGCGAGCACGCGCTGGGCGCGCTCGTCGGCGTCGACGACCATCCCCTCGGCATCGAGCACCACGAGGCCGTTCCCGACCACGTCGAGGGCGGCCTCGCGGGCGATGGGGGTGCGATCCAGTAGGTCGAACTGGAACAGCGCGACGCTCATCAGCGTGACCGTAACGACGAACGTGAACGGGGTCAGGTCCAGCCCCGGAGTCGGGGTGATCCCCAGCGTGAACGCGACGTTGGCCAGAAGCGGCAGCGTGAGCGCCGCCAACAGGGTCTCCGCTTGTCGGCGGTAGAGCTCCGAGGACCGGATCGCGGTCCGGAGCACCAGATAGACGCCGAAGCCGACGATAGCGTAGGCGTAGGCGATATGGACGTAGTAGCCGACCGCGAACGTCGGCGCGAACACCGTCAGCGGCGCGTCGGCCGGCACCATCAGACTCGACCAGATCAGTTCGTGCTGGGGGTTGGTGAGGACGAACGCCGCGAACACCGCCGGCTCGGACACCATCGCCCAGCGCGCAGCGCGGGTGAGCCACGTACCCTTGCCGGCGTAGCGCAGCGAGAACAGCAGCCACGCGGTCGGGATGAACCCCGCGACGGCGAGGGTTAGCTGCCACCACACTAACTGGTCGGGCCGGGTGTCGAAGCCGAGTTGGACGCCGTAGCTGAGCGTCCACGTGCCGATGACGGTGACCAGCGCGACGAAGCCGCCGACGTAGCGCTCGCTCCGGGTGCGCCGGATCGCGACCGCGAGCAGGCCCGAAAAGAGGCTCACCGCGAACAGCAGCAGCGACGGGTGCCCCGGATGCCACGCCATAGTACGAGCGGAGATTCACGGGAACAACCAAAAACGGTGGGGACGGCCCGCCCTCGTGTCAGTCGAGTTTGAGGAACGCCGAGAGCGTGGTGAGGTCGCCCTCGTCGACGCCGAACGCGGACACGTCGTTGTCGTCGACGGTGTTGTCCATCTGGAGCGAGCGGAACTGGTCACTGCCGAACGGGAACCCGGGGACGTAGTCGAGGACGGAGAGCCCGATCTTCGCGATGGGCATCGGGATCGGGAGCACGTTCACCCCGCGGCCGTCGGCCCGGTGGCCCAGCCGCGCCACTTCGGCCATCGTGAGCGTCTCGGGGCCGCCGATGTCGTAGGTCTCGCCCACGTGCTCGTCCTTTTCGACCGCGTCGGCGAGCATCGGCACGAGGTCGGCGACGTGGATCGGCTGGAATCGGGTCTTCCCGCCGCCGGGTAGCGGCGTGACGTACGGCGGCGCGAGCAGTTTGGTGAACGTCACGAACTCCCCGCCCTCGCCGAACACGACCGAGGGCCGGGTGATGGTCCAGTCGAGGCTGGAGTCGCGAACGACTTTCTCGGCCTGCCCTTTCGCCCGGATGTAGTTGGTCGGCCCCTGCGGGTCCGCCCCCAGCGCGCTCTGCTGGAGGAAGCGGTCGGCGCCGGTCTCCTCGGCGGCCGCGACGAGATAGCGCGTCCCCTCGAGGTGGACCGAGAAGTGTTGCTCCTCGCCGCCGCTCGGGGTGAACAACGGCGAGAGCGCAACGAGGTTGACGACCGCGTCGTGGCCGTCGACGACCGGTTCGATGGACTCGTAGTCGGTCACGTCACCGGTCGCGTGGGTCACGCCGTCGGGGAGCGGGTCCTCCGGCGCGCTGCGGGACATCGCGGTCACGTCGTGGCCGCGCTCGGCGAGCTCCGCACAGAGCGGGCGACCGATGAAGCCGTCTCCGCCGGCGACGAGTACCTGCATACCCGGCTGTTTGATGCGCGCTAACTTAAAACGGGGCGGCGTCGGTGGTCGGTCGTCGCCCATTTGCCTCTCCATCGCCGCTAACCGACGGCCCTTAATCCGGGGGCGAACACGCTCCGGCCATGCTCATCACGCTGGAGGGACTCGACGGTAGCGGCAAAACCACCGTCTGGGAGGCCCTCCACGACTCCCACCCCGAGGCGACGTTCACCCGGGAGCCCACGGAGTCGTGGTACGGCGACGCGGTGAACCGCGCCATCGACGACGACGAGGCCGACCAGCTGGCGACGCTGTTCCTGTTCACGGCCGATCACGCGAACCACCTCTCGGAGACGGTCCGCCCGGCGCTCGAGGACGACGAACTGGTCATCTCGGACCGCTACTCCGACTCCAGATACGCCTATCAGGCGGCGGCGCTCTCAGGGAGCGAACTCAAGCGGCCGATGGAGTACATCCGCGGCATCCACTCGGCGTTCACCCGGGAGCCGGACGCGACCATCTACATCGACGTCGATCCGGAGACGGCGGCGGCTCGGAGCGGGAAGACCAACCAGTTCGAGGAGACCGCCTTTCTCGCGCAGGTGGAGTCGAACTACGAGCGCCTGATCGAGGCCGAACCCGAGCGGTTCGTGCGCGTCGACGGCACGCAGTCGCCCGAAGTCGTGATCAACACGGTCGAGGGCGTCGTGGACAGATTACTGGCTGAACACGAGGAGTGACACCGGCCGCGGCGAGCGACCCGGCGCGACCGCCGTGTCGCGCCGACGGAGCCGGATGCCGTGGCCGTGTTGGTGACAGTATCGTTCACTCCCAGGTATCCGGGACGGCGACGTCCTCCGGCGGCGGCACGTAGAGCACGTCGACCAGCGCACCCAGACCGACCGGAACCGCGATCAGCAGCGTGAACACGATGGCGGGACTCCCGAGTTGGGGGCCGAGGCTGAGCACGCCGGAGAGCACGTACGTCGAGCCCAGCAGCACCAGCGGGATCGCCGTGACGGTGAACAGCGCGGCGCCCCCGCGGGTGTCCAGCGCGATACGGAAGTAGCGGGTCAACACCGCCGCGATCAGCGAGTGGACGGCGACGAGTGCGAGCAGGAGCGCGACCGAGAGCGCCGAAGCCATACCGCCCGCTCGGGGCCGCGTGACCTTTTCGCTGTCGCTGTCGGTTAGCGTCGACTCCGGCTGAGAATCCGTCGGCTGTCGGTCGCCGACTCCTACTGAGAATCCGTCGGCTGCCGGTCGCCGACTCCTACTGAGAATCCGCCGGCTGCCGGTCGCCGACTCTTACTGAGAGTCCCGCGTTGCTTACTGTTCGATCCCGTCGCTGCCGGCCGCCCGCCGCGCTTCTGCCAGAATCCCCGCCACGGGATCGGTGTACTCGTAGCCCGGAATCACGCCCTGGACGTACGTCCCCTCGACGAAGTCGACGATTGCCGCTGCATCGTTGACGCCGCGCCGGGGGTCGATGTCCTCGAACGTCAGCGTCGCCTCGGCGACGCGCGCGCCGTCGTGGGTGGTCGATTCGACGGACGGGTCGGGGCGCTCGTCGCCCGCGAGGATGCCGCCACCGATGCTGCCGAGTCGGCGTTCGAGGGTCTCGTACCAGCCGTCCTCGACGATGGGTGCCACGTCGTCCTCGGTCACGTCGTCGAGCATCGGCACGCGAACCGTGACGGCGAACTCGATCCGGCCGCCCTCGGCGGCCTCGGCGTCGACGACACCCTCGAAGGGGGTGGCAGTCGCGACGTATCGGCCGTCCTCAGCCTCGAACGCGTCGTGGTCGCGGAACGCCCGCAGGGCTCTATCGGGGAGCTCGCTCATACCCGAACCAGGCGCGCGAGGCGAATAAGCGCGTCCTTCCGCGAGGAATCCCGGTTGGGCGGGAGCGGGAGGAACAGGACTGACGGCGGTACGACCGCGTGACTGCCGGTTTTGAGGGGCTTTTCCCCACCCACCCCGTAGGACGGGTATGGCCGAGCAGTTCCTCGACACCGACGCGCTCGTCGACGCCGTCGCCGACGCCGAGTTCGACCGCACGCCCGCTGTGGTCGCGAACGCACACATCACGGGGCTGAGCGTCGCCCGCGCGCTCGACGCCCACGGGGTGCCCGTCATCGCCATCGATCAGGTGGGTGACGGCGTGGCGCCCCACTCGGACGCCATCGACTTCGCCGGCCGAGTGCGCTACCCACTGGACGATCCTCAGGGGTTCGCGGAAGACCTTGCCGCTATCGCCGACGCGGCTGGCGAGGTCGTCGCCTTCGGCTGCATGGACGAGTGGGTCCACGGGTTCGCCGACGCCGGCGTGGAGAACGTGACTCTGCCGTGGGGCAACCACGTGAGCGTCCTCGACAAGAGCCGACTCTACAAGCGCGCCGAGGAACTCGGCGTCCCCTACCCCGAGACGTACTTCCCGAGCGAGACCGACCCCGACGCGGCCGCCGAGGAACTCGGCTTCCCGCTGGTGGTCAAGCCCGCACGCAAGCGCGAGGGCGAGGAGGCTATCGGGAGCAACGTCGTCGAAGTCGTGAACGGCGAGGAACTGCACGACGTGCTCGACGCCGCCGCCGCGGCCGGCGTCGAGGTGATGCTGCAGGAGAAGGTGAACATCGCGACGGGGAAGGACCGTTCGCTGGCCTCCTACGTGCCCGAGGCGGGCGACCCAATCGCCGTCGTCGGAAACGCCGCCGTGCGGTTCCCGCTGGAGTTCGGCACCTCGTGTCTGGTCGAAACCGTCGACGCGCCCGAGATCGAGGCCCGCGCGCTCTCGGTGATCGAGGACGCCGGCTACTACGGCATCAGCGAGTCGGAGTTCGTCTACGACGCGGACCGCGAGGAGTACGTGCTACTGGACATCAACACGCGGCCCTGGAAGTGGGTCTCGCTCCCGGTTTCGGTGGGTGCGGACCTGCCGTACGCGGCGTACGCCGACGCCACCGGCGAGGCGTTCAAGGCCGGCGAAATCGGCGACGGGCGCTGGGTGTACCTGCGTGACTACCTGACGCTGCTGGCGGGCGAGGAGACGTTCTGGGACGTGCTGGATACGGGTGATTGGGCGTCGCTGGTTTCGGGCGCGTTCGAGACGGAGGGGACTCTGACGACGGGTGTGTATCGCCCGAGCGATCCCGTGCCGACCGCGCAGTTGATCGATACGGAGTTCACGGATCGGGACTACTACTGTTCCTGTTAGGCGCGTTTGGTGGGTTAGCGGTCGTTTTTCGGGTCTGGACCAGCCCCGCGAACGGCACCGCGGAATTCCCTTGACTACTTGTGACCGCACAGCTACTGCACCGCGGCCACAGCCTCCCCAACCGACTCGCTCGGGCTTAACCCTCGCTCATCCCTCGCGCTCGCCTCGCGCACAGAGGCGCGAGCGCTTCGCGCCGCCGCGGTACGGTTGCGGTGGACGCCTCGCGCTCGCCAGCAGTCGGCGAGCGCGGGGGGAGGGGTGGGGACTCGGCGCTGTGCCGGGGTTCATCCCCGGCGCCATGCGGTCACAATTTGCCAACGAACGAGATGCTGTTGCTGTCGCGGTTGTCGTCGACGCCACCAACATCGATCCAAAAACAAACGAATCCGAATAACCTCGAAACCCCACCGTTTCGCCGGCACCCGGTAGTTCCTAACCCGCAGCCCCCAACCAACAACCAAGATGAGCGACGAGCATCTGCACCTCAATCTCTTCACGATGAACTCCGTCGAGCACGTCTCGCCCGGAACGTGGCGCCGGGACGGCGACCGGTCGGCGGAGTACACCGACCGCGAGTACTGGACCGACGTGGCCCGCACGGCCGAACGCGGCAAGTTCGACGGCGTGTTCTTCGCCGACGTGCGCGGCATCTACGACGTCTACGGCGGCGACCGCGAGACGGCTATCGAGAAGGCCGTCCAGACACCTTCGAACGATCCCGCGCTGGTCGTGCCGGCGATGGCCGAAGCCACCGAGGACCTCGGCTTCGCGGTGACGAAGTCGACCACCTACAACCACCCCTACCAGCTCGCCCGGGAGTTCTCCACGCTCGACCACCTCACCGACGGCCGGGTGGCGTTCAACGTCGTCACCTCCTACCTCGAGTCCGCTGCCGACAACCTCGGCCTCGACGAACGCATGGAGAAGGAAACCCGCTACGAGCGCGCCGCGGAGTTCCTCGAGGTCTGCTACGCGCTCTGGGAGGACTCCTGGGAGGACGACGCCGTGCTGCGGGACGCCGACGCCGGCCGCTACACCGACCCGGAGAAGGTCCACAGCATCGACCACGAAGGCGAGTTCTTCGACGTCCCCGGCCCGCACGGCTCCGAGCCGTCGCCCCAGCGCACGCCCGTGATCTATCAAGCCGGCTCCTCGGAGTACGGCCGGGACTTTGCCGCCGCCAACGCCGAGGCGGTGTTCTGCTCCCAGCCCACCGAGGAGGGGGTCCGGGAGTACATGGCGGACGTGAAGCAGCGGGCCGCCGACGCCGGCCGCGACGAGGACTCGATTTCGTTCTTCATCGGCATCGTCCCCATCGTCGCGCCGACGGAGGCGGAAGCGGAGGCGAAGTACGAGGCGCTAAAGGAGTCCATCGACGTCGAGGCGACGCTCGCGCTCCTCTCGGGCTTTCTCGACATGGATCTCTCCGAACTCGATCCGGACCAGAAGGTCGAGCACATCGAGACCCAGGCGATCCAGGGGACGATGAACGCGTTCACGCAGGCCGACCCGGACCGGGAGTGGACGGTGCGCGAGGTGGCGGAGTTCTCCGGTCTCGGCTCTACCTCCCCAATCGTCGTCGGCACGCCCGAACAGGTCGCCGACGAACTGGTCTACTGGCACGAGGAGGTCGGCGTCGACGGCTTCAACGTGAAAGAGGCGGTCCGCACGGGCAGCCTCGACGACTTCGTGGATCAGGTGGTGCCGGAGCTACAGGACCGGGATCTGTTCCGAACTGAGTACGCGGGCGACACCCTCCGTGAGCGCCTCTACGGCGAGGGCCAGCAGCGCCTGCCCGAGCACCACCCGGCCCGGCAGTAGAGTCGGCGCGACTTGGGTTCGCTCGAAGAAAACCCGGAGCGAGTAGGTTTAAGTTGTTCCACCCACATGGTTCAGTTGACGCTTCGCTTTGGAGGGCCGAAGCGTCAGCGGGGACCAACCGGGCTCGTGCCGCCGCGCTTTTTCGCGGCGGCGCGGCCCGTTTTCGCTGAGCGCTACTCGATCAGTGACGGCTTCGTTCGTCAGTGACGGCTCACTCGATCAGCGACGGCTCAGTTCTCCGTCGGGGGGTTGAGTACGACGCCATCGACGACGGCGAGGCTCGCGACGACCGACCCGGCGGCGCCGCCGGCACCGAGCGACAGCGGCGACGCCAGCCCCCACCCGAACCCGGCCGCGAGGGCGACCGCGATGAAGAGGAGATGGAGGTCGGCGCGGGCCGGCGTCGACGACGGTAGCATGGTAATGAGATATAATTAGGCGTCGATGAAAGGCTTTGTGGCGTCGATACAGGCGGTGTGGGGTCGTCGATGATTCCGAGAGCCAGTGACTCGGGCCGGTGAGACTACCGGATAGTCGGTCCCGCGGAGAAATCCACGTTAACGCTTACCAACCTTCGGCTCGTAGAGTACCGTATGGCCCGCAGTGTCTGGGAACTGTTCCTCGCTCTGTTCAGGGGTGGCGAGGAAGCGGAACCCGAAGCTGACGAGGAGGACGAGGGGCGCTTCGTCCCGTCGCCGATGGACCTGTCTGTCCGAATCGGCCACGGCGGCTCCGAGGACGAACGGCTCCGGGAACTCGCCGAGATCAACGAGCGGGCTCGGGAACTCGAAGAAGAGCAGCGCGGTCGCTGAGTGATCCGAGATTTTTGACTGTTTCACCACAGCGCAGATCGAAAGGACTCGAGCGAGTCCGCACGCCGAACAGAGAATCGCGAGGGGCGGGATTCGAACCACGCGAACTCGCTTCGTCGCCGACGGCCGCAGCCGTCGGCTGCCAGCGGGACCTCCGGTCCCGCCTTGCTCGCTCACCTCCCGCTCCCTGCTTCGAACCCTCCGAGACGCATACACGCCTCTCACTGGCGTTCGAGGCGGTATGCGAGGGGAGGGATTCGAACCCACGGACCCCTACGGGAGCGGGTCTTAAGCCCGCCGCCTTTGTCCTGACTCGGCCACCCTCGCGTACCCGAGGCTTCCCCGCTATCCCGGAAGTCGGTTTCGGTCGGCTACTCCTCCAGCAACAGGGCGACCCCGACCAGCGTCGCCCCGGCGGTCACCGTCGCCTCCTGTTCCAGCGAGTAGACGATACCCTCACGGTCCACCGTCACCTCCTGCAGCACCCCGTAGGTCGTCGGGTCGTACACCGCCCCGACGTGGTCGCCGGGTTCGACGTAGTCCCCGAGTTCCACGTCGCCGTCGATGTGGAACAGCCCCGAGTCGGCGGCTTTCACCCGGCCGAGGTGGTTCCGCGCGATGGTGGCGTTCGTCGGCGCCGTCTCGCCGGGCAGCATGTCGAGGTGGCGGAGCACCTCCAGCATCCCCGCGACGCCGGCGTCGATGGCGTCCTCCACGAGTTCGGTGTTGTGCGCGAGTTCGGGCGTGATGGTCGGGATTCCCGCCTGGGTCGCCGCGACGCGGAGTTTCCCGCCGAAGCCGCGGTCGGCCCACTCGGCGTCGGCGTCCTCGCCCGCCGCCTCCGCCAGCAGGAGGTCGTGGTCGAACGCCTCCGCGAGCGCGCGACACTCGGCGTCGCCTTTCAGGTAGACGGTGTGGCTCAGCATCGCCTTCCCGCCGGTGTGGAGGTCGACGATGGCGTCGGCCTCGCCGGCGTACTCCCAGAGCCGTGCCGCCATGCGCTCGTGGAGGGTCCCGTCCTCGTCGCCGGGCCAGCAGCGGTTCATGTTGGCGTTGACGGAATCCAGTGCCTCCGGTGCGGTGTAGGAGACCCGGTCGAACGTGATTGGGTCGGCGACGGGGACGGCGACGAGCGTGCCCGAAAAGTCGTCCTGCCTGGCGAGCAGTTCGCCGTGGAGCCGCCGCAGCAGTTCGGTTCCGTTGATCTCGCGGCCGTGCTGGGCCGCCTGTACGTACACCGTCGGCCCGCCGCCGTCGCCGTAGGTGTGGATCGTTGTCTCCAGTTCGACGCCCGAGGGGAGTCTGGCGAGCGTGATTCGCTCTGCGTCGTGCATGGCCGAGGCGAGGGGCCCGGGGGCCTTTGTAGCACCGGCCGACATTTTTTTCCCGCCATATGTGATACGCAAGTGTATGGTTCAGTCCCCGCCGCCGGACGCGCTCCCCGACCGGGTTCGGTGGGTGCTCGAAGAGTGTCTCGTCATCGTAGCCATCGCCGCCTTCTGGATCGCGTTCGCGCTGGTCGCGGCCGGGGTGATCGGTGCGCTGGGAAGCCTGCTAAGCGTCGGAGGAGGACTGTTCGAACCCGCCGTCCGACTGCTCAGCGAGGTCGCGCAGAACGTCGAGCAGCTCTGGCTCGTCGTCGGCGCCCTCGCGCTGGCGACGACGGCGCTGTACGTCGTCGTCCGCGCGGGGACGGTGCTGATCGACCACCGTCGACGACCTCCGGAGTAGGCGAGTCCCGTGTGCTTCGCCATGCTTTTGAGAACGCGGTCCCGACCTACTGGCCATGAGCGCAGACGAGGACAAGTATCCCGCCGAATCCGGGCGGCGGCGGTTCGTGAAGGGCGTCGTCGGCGGCTCGGGGCTGGCGGCCGTCGGGATGACCAGCGCGGTCGGCATCAACTCCGCGACTACCTCACCCGGTGAGGGTGGCGGGTCGACGGAGGCGATGGCCATCGAGAACACCGCGGGTCCCGCCCCGCGTGGGATGCCCCAGATTCCCATCGAGATCGACGACGAAGGCTACCTCAAGGGCGTCTGGCCCGAGGTCCAGGAGGTCGAACAGGGTGGCCGAACCATCGAAGTCGCCGAGACGGAGATGGGCGGCGTCCCCTACTCCTCCGAGTGGTTCCAGTACTGTGGCGTCGAGTCCTACGAGGGGATCGTCCCCACCTACGAGTCCGAGAACTACCTCCGCTCGGACGCCGGGCCGGCCTACGACTGGCAGAGCGAGGAACTCGAGGGTGGGGACCGACTCAACGTCAGCATGTTCGAGAACTACGAGTCCTGGGGCAACGGGATCGGCGAGGACGGCCTCGGCAAGCCCGCGACCGGTCGCTGGCGCTCCGAGGACGCCGAGAACACCATCCCGATTCAGGTGATCCGGAGCCCGATCATCGAGGAGATCGCCAACGGGAACACCGACGCCGACCAGTCCATCGTCGACTGGCTGAGCGCGAGCACCAGTCAGGGGTTCATCGCGTGGCTCAACAAATGTACCCACTTCTGCTGTGTGCCGGGCTACAAGCAGAGCGCCGGCGCCGCGTCGTTCGGCGGCGAGGACGGCGTCTACTGTGCCTGCCACCAGTCGGTGTACGACCCGTTCAGCATCGTCCAAACGCTGTTTGTCGCCCGCCCCCGCCCCGAGTAACGTGGCCGACAACCACGACGGAAACGACGGGAACGCCGATGCCGAGAGCACCGGCGGCGAGACCGACGACGAAGCGTTCGCCCGCCGGGTCGAGGAGGCCCGCGACCTGATCGGCGAGGACGCCACCGCGTTCTACGTCGGCGTCGTCCGCGAGGGCCGCGAGGTCGACTCGACGTTCGCCCAGGAGGCCGACGACCCCCAGCAGGAGGGGATGCAGGCGCTCTCGCTGCTTGCCTCCCACATCCGCCTCGTCTCGGACGAGGCCGGCGTCGACTACACCACCGTCGCCGCCGACGCCGTGACGCTGGCCGAGCAGTTAGACGAGTCGGAGTGACCAGCCTCTCGATGACGGCCCTGTCGAGTTCGCTGGGCGGCATCGAGCGCCGGAGCGTCGGGGAGTTCCGCCGTGCGGTCGCCGAACTCTCGCCGACGACCGTCGTCACGCCGACCGACCCCGCGGGGCCACCCTCCGGCTCCAGCGCATCGGCGCCACCGATCAGCCGCCGGCGATTTCTGATAGCGTCCTACCCCTCGCTTGCGGGGGGGTTTATCCACCTAAATTATCAGTATTTGAGTTCGATGCGTAGTTGAATATATCTGCGATAGCTGCCGCCGGAAAAATGTAAACGCAGTGAATGGCTTTAAGTTGGATAGGAGTAATGTCCTATGTGATGAAAAGTCGGAGTGACCCCGAAATCGACATCGAGGCGGATGGCCACGGGCCGGAGCTGGCTGGGGGGCCGCCCGGGGAGTCCGAGCTCAGCTGGCAGATCGCCTGCTCGCTCCTGAAGGCGGACTCGTACACCACCCGTGCCCTAGAGGAACACGTTTTCAGAATGTCTCGGTCGGAGACAGATCACCGTTCGACCAAAGAGTACCTCGAGGAGGCGATCTCCCGTCACGAGGAGATCATCGACGAGTTGCAGTTCGCACTGGGTGCAGTGAACGGCGATGGACCAGGGGGGGACTGACCACTCACGCGCGCGTTAGACTCCAAAGGATTATTGCTGCCGGTGGTGAGTATGGGCTGTATGAGGTTAACGGCCCCGACGGATTTCGAGATTCTACAGGCCCTCTCCGACGGGAAACGGAACAACGCGAGCAACCTCTCTCACGTTCTCGACAAGAACCGCTCGTACATCAACACCCGTCTCCCGGTGCTCGCGGACTACGGACTCCTAGAGCGTGTGGGGCCGGCGCCGAACAGCGGCCTATACGTGATCACTGAGACGGGGATCGTCGTCGCGGACCTGCAGGCGGAGTACGCCGACGAGAACGTCGACTTCGACGCGCTGGTCGAGGAGCGGTTGGAAGCGCGGGACTGACGGCCACCCGGGGTGTGACAGCGCCCGCCCGGCGCTGGCGGACAGTTCTCGGGGTTTGTTCCTCCCGTTGCCGCGGGACACGCCGGACGAAGTATTATATTCCATTGGTATATACTAGGGGTATGGAACCGTTCGTAGCGCGTCGACAGGGACGACGGCCATCACTCCGGCGATGCAGCTCGTAGAACCGACCGACTTCGAAATACTCGCATTCCTCGACGAGCAGGGGCGGAACAACGCGATCAACATCGCCGCCGGGCTGGATCGGGACCGCTCGTACGTCAACACGCGGCTGCGGGCGTTGGCGGAGAAGGAGTTAGTCCAGCGTGTCGGGCCCGCAGAGAACTCCGGGTTGTACGAACTCACCTCCACGGGGGAGGTGGCACGCACCCTCCGGGATCGGTACGACGACCCGGACGCCGACTTCGAGGAACTACTGGAACGTGGGCAGGGGTAGCGGCGTCGACGGCATCCCGTTTTCGCGATACGTGTTGAGAACCCAACGTCTGCGAGACACCCCAACCATTTAACAAAGAGGGGGTATATACCGGTGGTATGTGCGAATGGGAGTTAGGGTCAACATAACGGCTCCCGTTCGGGCATGATAAACGAAATCATGACACACAGCAAGACACGCGAGAAGGCGCGCGCGGTGTTCCTAGCGGCGCTGATGGTCGTCTCCGTCTTCGGAGGCACCATGGCGCTGGCGGGAACGGCCGCGGCGGCCGCAAGCGGCCTATCCGTAGACAGTGGTGCTCCTGCTCAACCAGGAGACACTATCACTGTCTCAACAGATGTATCGACAGCAGGAAATGATGCCACTTTCCTAGTAGTGGATAGTGGTGATTCCCCGGTTGGTTCAAAGACGACCGTTACTGACGGTGGTACGAACGACGTCGACGGAGAAGAGAACGGCGTCGTAACCGCGGAGCTTTCCCTTGGCGGTGCAGCTGAGGGTGAGGCATCCGTATACGCCAGTGAAGGTAGTGACACCACCTCAGCAAGCGCAGAAGCGATTACCTCGTTCGTGATCGATAACTCTGAGCCATCGCTGGGGGCCACGGTCAGCAACATCGCGGGTGGGACGGTTAACACCACTACGCCTACGCTGGAGATCAACCTCACCGAAAATGGTCAGGCGGGTATTAACTCTGACACCGTCGAAGTGAGTGTCGATCAGTCAGATAAAGAGAAGACCTACAAGCTCAACGTCTCCGAGGCACCCACGGGTGTCACCTACGACGAGAGCACTGACAACCTGACGGTCGACTTCTCGAGTGAGAATATTCCGGACCTCGTCGACGGTAGTATGACGTGGACCGTGACGGCCGCCGATAACGCGGGTAATTCGTTCACTTCGGGCGAGCAGACGTTCACCGTCGATGTTGGTGGACCTACGCTTAGCCTCAATTCACCGACTGCGGACAGTGAAGTTGGTGACAATCAGCAGAAGATTAGCATCATCGCTACTGAGGCTAACCTCAACACCGACAGTATCGAAGTGACTGTCACGAACGACTCGGCAACGCTGTATACTGAGAGCAGTGATGCATATTCAGTAAATGCGGCGTACGGCGATTCTGACGAGACCGAGATTGTGATTGACCCATCCCAAGCGTCTAGTCAGACGACGCTCCCGGACGGGCCGATTTACGTCGAAGTCTCGGCAGCCGATGCCAACGGAAACTCGGCTAGCGCGAACTACGAGTTCTCCGTTGACACGACCGAGATCGGCGTCGAGAGTGTCGAACTCGCAGGGTACAGTGGAACGTACAACACGTCTGACTCCGCGACCGTCCGTGTCACGTTCAATGACTCGGTCGACGCGAGTCAGGTCAAAGCCGATGTCTTCCTCAAAGGAACCGCCTCTGACATCGGCCTGGCGAGTTTCACGTCACCGACGGGCGAGCCGAATGTGGCTGAAGCGACCCTCGCCATCGGTACTGGGTTCGAGAACGACTCTGCCATGGTTGAGGTCGTCGCCGCTCAGGATGACGTTACGAACGGCCTCGCCTCGAACGCGAACACGACGTTCGGCGTCGATACAACCGATCCGAGCGTCACCTCGCACGTCGGTGGCAGCTTCACCAAGGACCTTAGCGGTGTCGTCGACTTCCGTAACGCGGTGACCGTCACTGGCGACGACGTCGTATCGAGGACGTACGAACTGACATCCAATGGCGAAACCGTGGCGACGCTGACGCCGTCCGAGGCGGCCAGCTTCGACACGCGAACTGTGGCTGACGGCGCCAGCTACAAACTGGTCGTCGTTGCCGAAGACAATGCCAGCAACACGGACCGCGTTAGCTCGTCGCTAACGATCAACAACGTCGAAGGGACGATCACCGCGAAGGGAGATACCCTGCTGACCGGTGATGCCGACCTGACTACCGGCTTGTCGGCGGACACGCCCGCCGGCGTGCAGGCTGCAGATCTCTTCGACTACAGCGGTCTGGCCAGCGACGAGTCCGTGACAGTGTCCTACGCCGTGTACAACGGGACGAGCGGCACGTTCGGTGAGTACACCGAACTGGCCGATCACACGCTCAACACGAGCACGCTGGAGGACGGCCTAATTAAGGCCAAGCTGACGATCACCAAGGACGACGGTAGCTCCGTAATGGCTACCCAGACTGCCGAGGTCGACAACGTCCCGTCAGTTACGTACCAGAGTGGTGCTGACCCGGCTTCGGACAGTGTCCACCTCGAGAACGCCAACGCTGACGGCGAGATGCAGGTCGTCATCGTGTCCGACGAGGCACTCTCGACGCTCGACGTGGGCGTGACGAACGTCCACTACGCAGAGGACAGCACCACCAACGTCACGATTGACGACTTCACTGCAACGACGAAGAGCAACGGTGATGTCCGATACACGACGACTGTTGAGGCCGACTACGACGGCCAGTACAAGCTGACCGTCCACGACGCCGTTGACGCCGACAACGAGGCAGCCGCTGGCGTCGAGGGCGGAACCGACATGACCACCGTGGACACCGAGGATTCGCATCTCGTTGACGCCGATATCGTCGGTGGTAGCGAAGGTCAGATCGATGTTCGACTGACCTTCAGCGAGCCGATCAGCGCGGCGACGTTCGACAAGCAGTTCAACGGTGCGGGCGTCTCCGTGGCTGACGCTTCCGCAACGGACGGCGACGGCATCGTGAACGTCACCGTTTCGGACGAAGTGCAGACCGGCGGCGACGCGATGCTGAACGCGACGACTGTCACCGAGCAGTTCGGTGACAGCTCGTCCACCGCAACGACCGGTGCTGATGTCACGTTCGAACTCAGCTACACCGAAGACCTCAATGTCGTCTCCATCCCGGCCGAGACTGGCTCGGTCGCGCTGGACGACGTCGAGTTCGGTGACGAGGTCGACTCGGTGATGACCTACGACGACGGCTGGATGTCCTACAACGTCCAGACCGGCGACGGTGACCTGCAGGAGATGGTCGGCGGTGTCGGTTACATCGTCAAGGCCAACTCCAGCGGTTCCGTCGACGTTGAAGTCGAGAACGTGCCGTCCGACGAGGAAGCAGTCGCTATTAACAGCGAATCGCTGAACAACGGCTGGAACCTGGTAGGTGCGTTCCAGGAAGGTGACCAGTCCGTCGACCAGGCGATGTCCACGCTCCCGAGCAGTGCTGACTGGGGCGTCGAGAAGGGCTACACTGGTCAGAACGTGCAGGTGCTGGAACCCGGCGAGGGTTACTGGCTCTTCACGAACGACGACAGTGGCATGCTCGCACCCGTCGACTACACGGGCCTGCAGAGCGGGCAGCCGACAATCGTTAGCACCAACGCCTACGAGAATGGCGATGCGACCGACGAACTCGTCGTTGACGGAAACACCGTCAAAGTGAAAGTCGATGCAACTGACGATTCCGGTGTCTCGAAAGTCTACGCGGACGGATCTGCACTCGGCGGTCCGAGTGAAGTTCCGCTGAAGAAAAACGCCGCTGGCGTTTACGTCGGAACCTTCACCATCGACGCTGCGACGGCGACAGCTGACGAAGGCCAGACCGACGTGGATGTCACCGTCATCGATGCGAGTGGTAACGTCGAATACGGCTCCGATACCGTCAACTACGACGCTACGCCGCTGAATACCGACATCTCAGTGTCGAAAAACAGTAGCGATAATGTCGTCCTGACGGTTACTTCGAACGAGAAGCTTAGCACGCTCAAGGTCACCGGAAGTAACAACCTGGGTGGTACCTACGACACGATCGGTGCTGCTGAAGGCGAATTCACCGAAAGTGGATCGGGTCCGTACACGTACACGCTAGTCACGAGTACGACCACAACGGGAGGTAACACGTACACGGCGACCATCGACAACGCTGTGGACACCAACAACGCTGAAGACAGCGTTAGTAGTGTTTCCGATTCGCTGAAGGTTGAGAGCGTAGGTAGCACAAGCACGTTCAGTAACCCGATGGTGGACCCGGCGGCAGTTCAGCCGAGTACGTCTACCGACAGTCAGGTTATCAAGTTCGACGTCAGTCCGAACACCGAATGGGACGACGGTAACACCGACACGGTCTACATCAACCTCCCCGACAAGGTTGTGAACAGTCAGACGAGTCAGAACTCCCGCGTTGGTACAGTCGACGTCGTGGACGGTGACAACGTCGACTACAGTAGCAATCTCGTACTCGGCGATGACGGGGACAATGTCTACGACACAGTCGAACTGTCGTTCTCCGCGCAGAAAGAGAGTGTGAGAGTCGAGGTGAGCAGCCTAACCCTTGACTACCCGTCCGCTATCGGCGACTACACTGTCGGTGCGAAGATCGTCCCCAGCAAAGGGGCGAGCGTTCAGGACGACAAGATCGCGACGCTGACCGTCGACGACAATGCGCCGACAAGCACTGGCGTTGACCAGCAGGACAGCGATGGTGACGGGAACATCGACACGGCGGTCCTGACGTTCTCCGAATCGATCGACGATTCGACCGTCGAACCCGGTGACTACACCATCGGCGGCACGACCGCTACTACGAAGGCCACCGGCACCACTGCTGACGACAACACCATTGAGGTGTCCATCGACACCAGCAGTGATGCTACGGCTGATGACGGTATCGGCAGTGCTCCTGTCGATGTCGTCTACGCATCGGGCAGTAGTGGTGCGACCGCTGACATCGCGGGTAACGAACTCGCTGATGTGACCATCAAATCTGGCGATGCAATCGTCAGTGATAGTGCTGCTCCGGTGATTCAGAGCGTCACCATCAACACTGGGTCTGACTCAGTTGATGTGACGTTCAGCGAGTCGGTCAATAACGTTGATGCGACCGACTTCAATGTGAGCGTCGGAGGCACAGATAGGACTATCGGGACCGTTAACAGCGCCGACCCGACCTACACTATCACGATGGATACCTACACCATCAATTCGGACGAAGAAGTCATTGTGTCCATCGACAGCAACAACAACGACATCAATGACGGGAACGGAAACAGTCTCCCGAATGACGTACAGATTTCGGGGACTGCCCCCTAACTAACTCCCATCCACCAAATTATTTATAGCAACCAAAAGGACACGACACAGACACCTACAAAATGACACGAACTACGAACCGTTCGGCGCTGCGGCTACTCGCTGTTGTAGCCGTCGCTCTGCTGACGGTCACAGGCGCGTTCGCGCCCGCTGCCGTGGCGCAAGAAGGGCCGCCGTCGCCGCCCCAGGTCTACTCGGGGACGGTGACTGACGGCGATGCACCCGTACCCGATGCTACCGTCGAGGTCCGCTACGACGGGGAGGTCATCAACACGACGACGACCGACTCCAACGGGGAGTACTCGGTCGAAGTCACACAACAGAACGGCCTCTCCGACGGCGACGCAGTCACCGTCGAGGTGATGGGTGAATCCAAAGTCGCGATCTGGGAGTCCGGCGGCACGACGCAGCTCGACTTCCAGGTCGACTCCGACACCGTCGCGGGCGGTTCCGCAGACCTCGACAGCGAGGGCCGCGCGACGGTGAACCTCGGAACCGACGAGGTTTCGAGCGTCTCCGTCGACCTCGGCGCCGGCACGTCCGGTACCGTGAACGTCCGACAGACGTCCGGCCCGCCCGGTAGCGCACCGGCGGTGTCCGAACGCTCCGTCGCGGCGTATCTCGACATCTCCGCGCCGTCGGGTAGCTCCGGAACGGTGGAGATCACCGTCTCCCAGAGCGCCCTCGACAACGCGGGGATCCCCGCGAGTGACGCGACCATCCTGCACTACACGGATGGCTCGTGGAACCCGCTGACTACGTCCACCGACACGAGCGGCAACGAAGTCACGCTCACGGCCGACGTGAGCGGCTTCTCGCCGTTCGCGGTCGCTGGACAGGAGCAGACGACCACCCCGACGCCGACCGAAACGCCGACCACACCCACCGCAACCCCGACGCCGACTGAGGCGCCGGGCGGCGGCGGACAGACCGGCGGCGGGCAGACCGGCGGCGGGCAGACCGGCGGCGGCGACCAGCAGACGGCTACGGCAACCGCGACGCCGACTGCGACACCAACCGCGACGCCGACTGATACGGCAACGCCGACTGCGACGGCGACCGATCGGCCGGATGAGACGGCGACGCCCACTGCGACGGCGACCGACCAGCCGACCGACACGGCCACGGCGACGACGACGCCGGGCGGCGACGGCGGTGGGAACACCGGCCTGATCATCGGGATCATCGCGGTGCTGGTGCTCCTCGGCGGCGCCTACTGGTACCGACAGCAGTAACGCGACTGACCGACGTAATCGGTCGTCCGTCCACGTTTCTTTCGACGCGCCTGCCCGCGAGCGACGGCTGATCGGTACAGCCCCGGTCCCGACAGTCGAGACCGGATGAGTCTCGCAGATCCCGGGACGAGCAGTCCGACGCACGACCCGGGGAGCACGATACGTGTAGCCACCCCGAATCCACAGGACGCGACGCGGCCGTGGGACCGGCCAGTCCACACACACGTCTACCGAGGACACCGACGACTGATCGACGAGGGGGAGGAGCCGACCCACTCGGCCGGCAGCCATGCGAAGGCACGGCGAGAGGTCGAGCGCGAACGGGACACACACCGGCAGCCACCGAGAGGCAGGCGAAGTCAGCGCGGACAGTGACGCCGGGCCGTCTCAGACAGCCGCCGACGGCGGGACCGCCGGCGCGGTGGATCCGGCGGTCGACCGCGACGCCGAGAAGACGGACGGCGGGTCCGCGTCCGTCGCTACACCCCGCCGCTGACCGGCGGGAACAGCGCGAGTTCGTCGCCGGCCGCGACGCTCTCCTCGGCGTCGACGCTCTCGCCGTTCTTGAGGAGGTTCACGTCGCCGCGTAGCTCACCGTCGGCGTCGAGCGCGCGCGCCTCAAGTGCGGGCTTGGCCTCGAGCAGCGCCTCCAGGGCGTCGCCGACGGTCGTGGCGTCGTCCTCGACCGTGACAGTTCGCTCCCCGGCGGCCTCCGCGAGATCAGCGAAAAGCTTCCACTGCATGGCCATCCGTCGGCGACGCCCGTCAAAGAGCGTTGCGCTCAGGCGGCCACCCGCTCCTCCAGCGACCGCAGCACGTCGGGGCGGCCGATGGCGTACACCCGATCCCCGGCCGCGAGCGCGCGCTCACGGTCGGGCAGCGCGTCGAGCGCGCCGGCCCCGTTCCGGACCGCCACGACCGTCGCGTCGAGGTCGCCGACGGCGACGCCGGCCACCGGGCTCCCCTCGGAAAGTTTCACCACGCCCAGCGTCTCGTCGGCCGCGCGCAGCAGCGAGGCGAACTCCCGGTCGGCGCCGGCGTCGACTGGCAGCGTCACCAGCCGGTAGCGCCGGTCCGGCGAGAGCGCCTCGGCGTCGTTCTCGTCGACGACGAGCGTGACCGTCTCGCCCGCCGTCGCGCGGATCTCGGCGGTCGTTACCCGGCGCGGCGTCGCCTCCGCCTCGGGGACGGCCGCCCCGGGGTCCGGCGTCTCGGCCTCCGGAACCGTCATCTCGGCCGGCGCAGTGTGCTCGGGGACCGTCCACACCTGCACCACGTCGCCTGGGCCCGCGTCAGTCGCCGGGTCGGCCTCGACGGCGACGGCGCAGGTGCCGGGCCCAAGCGTCGGGCCGATGCCCGCCAGCCGGGAGCCCAGCGCGAGATACGTGACTGTGCCGTCCTTGTCGAGTTCCACGTCGACGTAGCCGACGTTGTAGTCCTCCTTCAGCCGGGTGGTCAGGCGCTCGCGCAGCGTCGTGGTGTTCGACCGCGGGAACAGCAGCGTCTTCCCGCCGAGTTCCGCCTTCGTCTCCGCGGGAACGGGGTCGTGGCTGGGCATGTCCGCGATGGCCTCGGCGTCGGGGAGTTCGACCGCCGAGAGCCGGACCGCCCGGCGGAGCACGCTTCCCACGCCGGCGTTGACCTCGTGAGCGCCCGCGGCGGCGGCGATCTCCCCGCGGAGCGCGTTGCCGACCCGGCGGCCCAGGACCGTCGCGACGAACGCCGCGAACAGCGTCAGCAGTTCGGTGCCGACGCCGGTCGCGTCGAACGGGTCCGCCCCGGGCGCGCCGATGACCCGGCCCAGCAGCCCCACCGTGTTGAGGTAGAGCGCGACGGCGGCGACGCCGAACAGCGCCGCCAGCCCCCGCGGGATCGGCTCCCGGAAGTACCAGCGGTAGAGCGCGGAGAGCGACAGCGAGACCACGAAGGAGAGCGCCGAGAGCCAGAGCAGGCGCCCCAGCGACGGCAGCAGCTCCGCGGGCGCGAGCAGCGACTGGAGGATCACGCCGCCACCTCCGCGAACGCGTCGAGATCGCCGGGCGTGCCGACGACGAACAGCTCCTGGCCCGGCTCGGCGACGTACTCGCTGCCGGGCGCGAGCACCCAGCCCGAGGAGCCACGAGCGGCGAGTACGACGACGCCGTACGTCGAGTGGATGCCGACTTCACCGATGCTGGCGCCGTCGAGCGGCCCGTCGTCGCGGACGGTGACCCGGCGGAGCCGTTTGCCCGAGCGCCGCAGCAGGGCCAGTAGCTCGAACTCCTGGCGCTCGCCACGGGAGCGGACCGAGAGCCCGGTTACCTCTGTGCCGACGAGCGCCCGCGCGGTCTCGCGGGTCACGGCGACGCTGACGCGGCTGGGGCCCCCTGCCGCAGTCTTTGCCGTCGGCGTCGACGCCGGGACGTCGGTACCGCCGTCGGTCACTGTCGGCTTCGCGGCCTTCTCCGCGGGCGGCGTGACGCTCACGACGGTCCCCTCATAGCTCGTCGTCGCCGTCCGGATGCGCACTTCGTCGCCAGCAGCGAGACCCGTGGGGACCATCGTCGTCAGCGACACTGCGCGCTTCCCGGTGGGGACGCGCTTCGAGAGGCCGGCGCTGGGCGGCGCCGCGGCAACGGTCGCGTGGCCGCGTTCGTCGATCCGGACCGAGACGTCCGCGAGGTCGAACCCAGTGCGGAGTTGGTCCTCGGCGCGGCGCTCGAGCTCCGAGAGCGGGAGGTCCGCGGGGAGCGCGAGATGCGCCTCGCGGATCGCGGTGCGGAGTTCGGCCGGCAGCGGCGGCGAGCCCTCCATGTCGCCCACGTCGCCGGTGATCTTCAGCTTCACCTGGCCGCGGCTCCCGACCAGTTCGACCACGTCCGCCGAGAGGGTTCGGTCCGCGAGCTTTCGCAGCGTGAGCCGTTTGGGCGTCGCCGCGCCCATCTGGTCGCCCTTCGCGTGGGCGTACAGCGAGAGCATCAGCACGACGACGATGGCCACGAGGATGGCGACGCCGTTGGCGCTGCCCGTGATCGCCTTGTCGTTGAGCGCCAGCAGGCCGCCGTTGACGCCCGCGATGGCCAGCGCCAGCACGACCACCCCGAACCCGGGGATGGTGACGTTGGTCAGGTACTTGAACAGGAACCCCAGCCCCCACGCGACCAAGGCCGGAACGATCCCCGTCACCAGCCCGAGATAGACGCCGAGCAGGATCTGGAGCGGGAGCGGAGTCATACACGGGCGAACCGCCGGCGACGACATAGGCGTACCGGCGACGGCGGCCGGGACTGCTGGCCCTTTTAAGCCCACCCTCCGTCTGTCGTCGCGTATGCAGCTGGACCGGGACTGGGTGGGGGTACGCGCCTCGATCATCCTGACGTTCGCCGTCGCCGCGCTCTCCGTGGGGACGGGTATCGTCAACATCTCGACGATGACGGCCGCCGGGCCGCTGTCTGAGTTCGTTCCCCCGATTGTCCGCCGGACGGTCGGCTTCACGGGGACGCTGACGGGCTTTCTGACGATGATCGCGGCACTCCTGCTCCGGCGGCGCTACCGGGCAGGCTGGCTCCTGACGGTAGTGATGCTCCCCCTGACCGCCGCCCAGGGGCTGTTGCAGGCCACCAACTACTCCGTGCCGCTGGTGGCGCTGTCGTTGCTGGCGCTGCTCGTGGTGACGCTCAACCGCCGGACGTTCGACGCGGAACTGGACGTCTCGACGACGCAGGTCGCGGCCGTCGCGTCGCTCGTGGCCGCGCAGGTGTACGGCACCGCGGGTGCCTACGCGCTGCGCGACGAGTTCAACGGCCTGCACACCCTGACCGACGCGTTCTACTACACGCTGGTCACCGGCAGCACCGTCGGCTACGGCGACGTCTACGCCCAGAGCCAGCAGGCACGGCTGTTCGCCATGTCGGTGGTGGTGCTCTCGGTGTCCTCCTTCGCCGTCGCGCTCGGGGTGGTGCTGACGCCGATGATCGAAGCCCGACTCTCGGCCGCATTCGGACGCATGACAGAACAACAACTCGACACGCTCGAGAACCACGTGTTGGTTCTGGGCTACGGCGACCTGACCGAACCGATCCTCGAAGAACTGGAGTCCCAGGCGGAGTTCGTCGTCATCACCGACGACGAGACGACGACGCGGCGACTGGCGACCCGCGACGTGCACGTGCTGACCGCCGACCCCAGCGACGAGGCACCCCTGCGCAGTGCGGGTATCGAGCGGGCGCGGGCCGCCATCGCCGCGACGCAGAACGACGCCAACGACGCGCTGGCGATCCTGACCGCGCGGGAACTCAACCCCGACCTCCACATCGCCGCCGGGGTGAGCCAGCGCGAGAACGTGAGTAAACTCAAACGCGCCGGCGCCGACACCGTGATCAGCCCGGCCGTCATCGGCGGCCATCTGCTCGTGGAGTCGGCGATGGGGCAGGGCGATGGGGAGGAGGAGGCGAACGATATTCTGGGCGAAGAGTAGTTTTTGGGCGGATTTCGAGGTGATTTTCGGGTTTCGATCTGGTTCCCGAGAGTCGGAGTTGTTACTGCGAACACGACCGCGGAGTTCCCTTGACTACTTGTGACCGCACAGCGCCGCAGCCACAGCCTCCCCAGCCGACTCACTCGCTGCGCTCGTCCCTCGCGCTTGGTTCGCGTCCGTCGACGCGAACGCTTCGCGCCACCGCCGGCTGCTGAGCGGTGGACGCCTCGCGGGCGTCGACGAGAATCGGAGATTCTCGTCTGCCAACCAGAAATCTCCGATTTCTGGTGACCGGACCTCGTGTCCGGCACCCGGCGGTCGCAAGTGTCCTTGGGAACTCCGCGGTGCTGTTCGCCGTCGCGGCTGTCGTAACGGCACAAGTGCCACTGACGAATCCTCATAACGAACTGGCGGAAGCGTTAGGCCCGTCCCGACCCAACTACACCCATGAGCGAATCTTCCCCCGATTCGGAACCGAACTGGCACGAGGAACTCACCGACGAGGAGTACGAGATCCTGCGCGAGCGCGGCACCGAAGCCCGATTCAGCGGCGAGCACGTCGACCGCGACGACGACGGCATCTACCGCTGCAAGGGCTGTGGCGAGGTGTTGTTCGACTCCGGCACCAAGTACGACTCCGGCTGTGGCTGGCCCAGCTTCTACGCCGCCGAGAACGACGCCGTCGAAACCCGGGAGGACCCCCGCCACGGCATGACCCGGACCGAAGTGGTCTGTGCGAACTGCGAGGGCCACCTCGGCCACGTGTTCGATGACGGGCCGGAACCGACCGGGAAGCGGTTCTGCATCAACTCGGTGGCGCTCGACTTCGAGGACGAGGAGTAGCTGTCCGGCGTGAGAGCGGCCGCACCGCGACAGTGGTTCCGTCGGCGCTTCCCCGCCGAGTATGGTCGCGACGGACCTCGTCCTGACCGTCGGCGCCTCGCTGACCGTCGTCGACTCCCCCGCGGTCGTCCAACTGCTGGCTGCTCTGGGCGTGGTGCTGCTTCCCTTTTTGATCTGGCTGGAACTCAGCCTCGCGTCGCTGATCGAGAATCGCCCGCAGTTCGCCCGCGCCGGCGCCGTCGAGAACGCCGGCGACGCGACTACGGCAGGTAGCGAACGCTGACGACGCCCGGCGCCGACCGGATCTCGACGCGGTTCACGCCCAGTCGGGCCGCCCGGCCCAGGGTTGCCTCGCGGTCCTCGAGCACGTCCTGTACGGCCGCCTCGGTCTCCGCCTCGGGCACGCTGATGATGTGGAGTTCGCCGATGCCGGCGCGTTCCTCCCGGGTGAGTTCGCCGACCGACTGCTCGGCCGCGATCTCGCGTTCGTGGGTGGTCGGGGGCTCCCGGCTCTCCCGGATCGAGAGCGAGCGGCGCTCCTTGACCTCGACCAGTTCGGCGGTCAGTTCGAGCGGTGGCTCGGGCGCGACGACACCCTCGACGGCGTCGTCGACTTCCAGTCCGGGGTTCTCGGAGAGGGTGTGGACCTGGCCGCGATCCACGTCCCGCAACAGTACGCTGTCGTCGTCGGCGTGCGTGACGAGGAACGTGCCCTCGGTCGCGCCGTCGAGTTCTGCGTCGCTCATACGGATGCTGGGCGCCGGAGGCTTTTCGGGATTTCGCCCGCGGCCGGCGCAGGTCTGCCGTCAGCCCCCAGGTGAGCCGTCGGCCCTCAGGTGAGCCGTCGGCCCTCAGGTGAGCCGTCGGTGGACCGCGAGCACGAACGCCGCCGCCGAAATCGGGAGCAGCGGCGCCGCGAGGGACGGCAGTGCGTAGAGGGCGGCGACGACGGGCGCGAGCGGGCCCGAGGGCGCGGGGCGAGTCACCGTCTCGCCGTCGAGCGTGAACGTCTCGGGCATCGACGCCACGAGCGCGAGATACAGCGAGAGCACACAGAGGTAGCCCCCGACGGCGAGCAGCGGTTCGTAGTGCTCGGGCGGTTCGAACGACGCGTCCTCCGCGAGGCCGCGCCGGCGGGTCCGGGCGGCCAGCAGGACGGGTGCGACGACGGGGAGCACCGCGAGCAGGCCCAGGAGGGCGACGAACGACCGCGAGAGCGTGAAGTTACCGCCGCGGGCGCCGGCGGTCTGGCCGAACACGACGACGACGGCGAGCACGCAGGTGAGAGCGAGGCCGAGCGTCACGAGGCCGCCCACGAGCACGTAGGAGCGAAACAGCAGCGAGTCGCTCCGCCGGAACGCGTAGGGGAAGGCGCCGAGGATACCGCCGTAGTCGTCTGCCATCGTCAGTGGTTGTGGGTGGGCGGAGTTAAACGCAGGCTTTGATTATTAGTGCGAAGATGGTTCTGAATCCGGTGATTCGTGGGTGTGCGTCGCCGACAGCGACCGCGAACGTCACCGCGGAGTTCCCTTGGCAACTTGTGACCGCACCGCGACGCGCCGCAGCCTCAGCCTCCCCAGCCGATTCACTCGGGCTCAACCCTCGCTCATCCCTCGCGCCACGTCGTCGACGAGAGCGGAGCTCTCGTCTGCCAATCAGAAATCTTCGATTTCTGATGACGCCGACGGAGCGGCGACGGATTCGCGCCACCGCCGGATGCGGTGGCGGTGGACGCCTCGCGCTCGCGGGACTGCTGATTCAGGCGCTCTCGCTGCCGTGGCTGATTCGGGCGCTGGGCGTGGGCGGGGAGGGCAGCGCGGCTGGGAAGGCCGTCGACGCCGCCGAGAAGGAGTTCGAGTGGGTCGGGCTCCGGAGTCACTCAGTCCGTCGAGCCGCGCTCGGCCATCATCCCGGCCGCCCGCGCCTCCCAGTCCGTGAACAGATACCCCCACGCCGACACCGCGATGAACAGCACGTAACACGCCGCGATGCCGGCGTAGGCGCCGAGGACGCCGTACCCCAGCCTGACGCCGACGAGCCACGTCACGCCGACCATCCCGCCGACCATGCCGGCGATCCGGGACGCCAGGCCGACACGGGTCTCGCTGGCCCCCTGCAGCGCTGCCGTGAGGACGTTGTTCGCGACGCCCAGCAGCGCGACGGCGCCGAGCAGGCGGGCGAACGTCACGGTCCACTGGTTCGCGTCCTCGCCGGCGACCAGCAGCGCAGCCAGCGGCTCGGTCGCCGACGCGAGCAGCAGCCCGACCCCGCCGGCGACGACCATGCTCAGCCAGAGCGCCGCCCGGACGGTGCGCCGGGCGCCGGCCACGTCGCCCTCGCCGACGGCCTGCCCGACGAGGATCTTCGTGCCGACCGCCAGCCCCGGGGCGACGGTGCCGACCGTCAGCTGGTAGAGCCGCCACGCGACCTGATAGCCGGCGTAGATTTCGGTGCCGAAGCCGATCACGATCCGGCTGAACGGGAACATCGCGGCGCTGGTGACGAAGCCGCCGGCCGACTGCGGGAGGCCGACCTGCAGCACCTGCTTGCCGAGCGTGGGGTCCCTCGGCCGGACGAAGCTGTACGGGCTCCGGCGCCGGAGCGCGACGAGGTAGAGGATCGTCGTCGCCACGCTGGCGCCGGCAGTCGCGACGCCCAGCCCGAGCACGCCGAGGCGGGGGATCCCCAGCGGCGCGAAGCCGAGCCCCAGCGCCAGCGAGGCGACGACGTTGAGCACGTCGCCGGTGGCGCCGATGTAGAACGGCGTCTTGGTGTCGCCGATGGCCGAGAACGCCTGTGCGAACACGGATTTCGGGAGCGTGAGCGGCGCGACGAGTAGCGTCGCCAGCAGGTAGTCGGCGCCGTCGGCGACCGCCGCGGGGTTGAGTCGGCCGCCCTCGACCAGCCCGATGAGCCGTTCGCCGAACAGGAGCGCCGCGAGCGCGGCGACGACGCCGAACAGCACGCAGAGCAGCGTTGCCTGCGCGAGGGTCTCGTCGCGGTTGGCTTCCGCGCCCGCACCGGTGTCCTGACTGGCGAGCGCGACCGCGCCGCCGCCCACGCCCGCCCCGACGCGGCCCGTGAGTTGGCGATAGAGGTCGGCGATGGTGACGACGGCGACGGCGCCGGGGGAGATGGCGGCCGCGACGAGGATGTCCGTCGCGCCCATCACGCTCCGCGTGACGGAACTGGCGGCGACCGGGGCGCCGAGGCGGGTGATCTGCGCCCAGCGCTCCCGGTAGGCAGCGAGTGACGGCGGAAGGTTCACGCCGGGCGTTCCGTCGGCGGGTGCTTAGTGGTGGCTATGCAGTAGAATATGGTACCGAACGACGAGAGCGCCGGCTCAGCCGGCTTACTCTGCCCGCGGGAACTCGGCGATAGTGTCCTCGCGGAACGCGTCCTCGTCGAACTCGTACTCGTCGCCGAGGAAGTCGACGACGGTGTGGGCGTCCCGCATCGCGTTTTTCAGGCAGGTCGAGGCGCCCGGCGAGGGCGTGATGTTGAAGATCACGTCGTCGCCGACGATCTTGGCCTCGCCCATGTCCAGGGATTTCTGCTTCGTGTCGACGATCTGGGGGCGGACGCCGCCGTACCCCTTTGCGCGCTCGATGTCGTCGAGTTCGACGCTGGGGACGACTTTCTGGACGTGCGGGAGGAACTGCTTGGGGCCGATCCCCGGCACGTCGTAGACGAGGTTCCGGAGCACGTACGGCAGGAGGATGCGGTCCGCGAGGACGTTGGCGTAGCTGAGGAAGGAGTCGACGTTGAGGCCGAACACGTCGAGGAAGTCACCCACCGTGGAGATGCGGCCGCGTTCGAGCGTCGGTACCAGTTTCGCTGTCGGGCCGAACCGCGTGATGCTCCCGTCGTGGACGTCGGCGTCGCCGTGGATCGCGGCGAAGGGGAGCTTCTTCATCTGGAGGGTGTACACCTTGCCGTTCAGCAGGTCGTCCGCGAGGAAGAAACTGCCAGCGACGGGCAGGAGGACCTTGTCCTGCCCGTAGTCCAGGTCCTTGGCCATCTGGAGGCTGTGGGAGCCGGCGGCGACGACGGTGGCGTCGGCGTCGAAGCGCCCGGCGTCGTCGGTCGCGATAGTGTGCCCCTCCAGCGTCGGGGTCACGTCGGTGACTTCCGTCCCGGTGTGGACGTCGACGCCCTCCTCATCCCGGACGGCGTCGACGAACGACTTGGCGACCTCGCCGTAGTCGACGACGTAGCCGTCGGGGGTCTGGAGCGCCAGCAGGTCGGTGTCGGGGTCCCGGCCCTCGACGACCTTTGGCTCCGTCTCGGCGATCTCCTCGCGGCCGATGGGCTGGAGTTTGGGGAACAGGTCGCCAAAGCCCTCCGCCTCGTAGCGCTGTTCGAGTTTCCCGACCTCCTCGTCGCCGACGCCCAGCACCATCTTGCTGCGCTTGGCGTACATCTCGCGGTCGGGGTCGTGGTTCTCCAGATAGCCCGCGAGCAGTTCGGCGCCCTCCTTGACCTCCTCGGCTTTCTCGAGGGTGTAGTTGGTCTCGATGTCGCCGAAATGCAGCGTCTGGGAGTTGTTGGTGTGATGGGAGTTGATCGCGCCGATCTCCGCCTCCTTCTCGATCAGCGCAATCGAGTCCACGTCGGTGAACTTCGCGGTCGTGTACAAAAGCGACGCGCCGCTGATGCCACCGCCGACGATGACGAGGTCGTACTTGCCGGACATGAGCCTTAATCCCACGCTCGTACTCCGCACGGATAACCGGTATTCTTTGGCGACGGTGTTAGACGATCAACGATCCGGTTTTCGACGTTTGCCCTCCCGACCCGCCGAAGTCACTCGATTCAGATAGCCCGAACGATCGACTCGACGGTCGGGACGAACAGTCGCAGGTCCAGTGTGACCACCAGCGCCGCGCCGACGATGTCGAACAGCAGGTCGAACGCGGTGTCCCGCCAGCCGTAGTGGACGAGCACCGGTTCGATGCCGTACCGGCGGGCGACCTCCCGGGCGAGTAGCTCCCCGATCTCCCAGAGGACGCTGAGTGCCAGTATTCCCAGCAACGTCCCGGCGATCACGGTCGTCGAGGCGACGCGCTCGGGCCCGGAGACGAGCAGCCATGCGTACAGCAGCGCCGCGGCCAGCGACGCCGAGAGCGCGTGGGTGAGGTGGTCCCACCACGAGACCGACTCGTAGCGCCCGAGCATGCCGAGACAGTGGAGGACGCTGGCGACGGCGATCCAGAACGTGAGCGCCGAGATTCCGGCCGCCTCGCTATCGACGCCGAGTGCCCAGCCGACCGTCCGCGGGACCAGCGTCACCGCAATCGCGGTGGCGGTGTTGGCGACCGCGGCCGTGTTCTCCCGCCGGTAGCCGACGGCGAGCAGGACGAACAGCGCGCCCACGAGGAGGAGGGCGCCAACGGTCAACGGGGTCATCGGCGTATCAGTGAGGCGTCACAGTACGGGGAAGTAGTTTCTGGGCTGGGACTGTGGTCACGCTCTCCGCTCGGTGCCGTCGTCGCGGCCCGCGTCCTCGGCCGAGTACCGGTCCGGAAGCTTCGCCAGCAGCGACGGCGGCACGCGACCCGGGAGCACCGACATCGCGAGCGTCTGGGCGATCCGTGGGAGCGTCCGGCGGGAAGCGGTGTACACCACGGCGATGCCCAGTGCCGCGACCACGACCGGGCGGAACGGCGGATCGACGAGAACCCAGAGCGGGCCGGCGAGTCCGACCGAAAGCAGCAGATCCTCGGAGGCGCCGTCGTAGCGAACCCAGCGCCGGGGCGCGATCCAGCGCCCGCGGTAGTGGTCGTAGACCGCGCGGTCGGAGGTTCCTTCCCACGGGCGGAGCTCCAGTCCCCCGCCGAAGACGTCGACGAGGCTGTGGCTGGCCGCCGCAGTCAGTAGGAGTGTGGCGCCGACCGTCAGCGCCGTCGGGTGGAGCAGCGCGCCGACGGCGGCGGCACCGGCGAGGAGACTGTACCCCACGGGGAAGTGGAGCGTCTTCCGGTGGCCGGCGTACAGGTCCAGATCCGGGAGAACTCCCCCAACGAGGCCGGCGGCCAGCGCGGCGGCGCTGTGCTCCGGCGCCAGCGCCGCCACGGGCAGCGCGAGGAGCATCCCGAACAGCGCGTGGGTGGGGAGCATCATTGTGTCGGGGAATACGGGACAGAAACGTTTGAACGTGTCGCGGTTTCCCGCGACTACGACGGGTGAGTGCACGAAAAACGACAGCGGAACGGTGCCTGTGATCGAGGCGTGGGGGCTTCCCCTCCATCTCAGTTCCGCCCGACCGATATGGCTGCGGAGTGAAGACCATCCGCCATGCATGCGGCGAACGTGTCGAAACGAGGAGAACGCGACCGAACAGCTTGAGTCGGCGGCGCTCACAGCGGAGGCATGGCCCGGGCGGACGACCTCGACCGGTTCTACGACGTACTCGAGCGGCTGGATCGGCGCGTCGGCGGCGCGCGTCGACTCAAGAACTGCACGGGCCACATGGACTGGCCCGACCGCGGGGTCTACGCCTTCCTCGAACCGGGGCAGTACCACGAGGACGGCGTGCGGCGCGTCACCCGCGTCGGCACCCACGCCGTGTCGGCTGGCAGCAGTACGACGCTCTGGGACCGACTGAAACAGCACTCCGGCACCGGCGACGGCAGCGACGCCCACCCTCACGGCGGGAACCACCGTGGCTCGGTTTACCGGAAGCGAGTCGGTGAAGCGATCATCGAGAACCACGACCTCCACACCGAGTACCCCGACTGGGGCGAGCGCTGGTCGACGGTGGATCGGGACCGGACAGTGGTTCGCGACGAAGAATATCTGCTGGAGCGTCGCGTGAGCACGTATCTCCGGGAACAGCCGTTCCTCTGGATGGATCTGGACGACGAACCCGGCCCGAAAAGTGACCGTGCGGTCCTCGAACGGAGCGTCATCGCGCTGGTGAGCAACGCCGGACGGGAGCCGATTGATCCCCGACCCGTCGACTGGCTTGGCCGACACAGTCCGAGCGCGGCGATCCGGGACTCGGGGCTCTGGAACGTCGCGGGCGTCGAGGACGACTACGACCCCGCGGCGCTGGATCTGCTGGAGACGGCCGTCGACGCGACGACGCCGCCCTGACTACTCGCCGTCTTCGGCGTCGGCGTCGTCGGCCTCCTCGTCGCTTGTCTCCTCGCCGTCCTCCTCGTCCGTCGAGTCCTCGTCGTTGTTCGCCGCTTCGGCCTGCTTGACGGTCTGCTCGACGGTCTGTTCGACCTCTTCGGTGACTTTCTCCGAGACCTCCTCGGAGACCTCTTCGCTGACCTTCTCGGCGACCTCGTCGACTTCCTTGCTCACGGTCTGTTCGACCTCCTCGGTGACCTTCTCGGAGACCTCTTCGCTCACTTCCTCGCTGACGGTCTCGCTGACTTCCTCCGTGACGGTGTCGCTGACCTCCTCGGTCACCTTCTCCGAGACTTCTTCGGAGACCTCTTCGCTGACCTTCTCGGCGACCTCGTCGACTTCCTTGCTCACGGTCTGTTCGACCTCCTGGCTCACGGTGTCGCTGACGGTTTCCGTGACTTCCTCGGTCACCTGATCGACCTCCTGGCTCACGGTGTCGCTGACGGTTTCCGTGACTTCTTCGGTGACTTTCTCGGAGACTTCCTCGCTGACGGTCTCTTCGACCTGCTGGGCGACCTCCTGGGTCATCCAGTCGGGGTCGAAGCGGGCCATCTTCCAGGCGATGTGGATGATGTAGGAGAGCAGCACCCCGAGGCCGAACGCGACCCCGACGGCGGTGCCGAGTTCGAGGATCAGGACGATGGCGACGAAGATGGTCAGGCCGTACGCGATGTCGACGACGGCGTCGACGCGGGAGGGCTTCATCGGCCCACCTCGCGCTGTCGAAGTTCGTTCATACGTAACGACGGGCTTCCAGACGGGTATACCCATCTCTCCCGATGGCCGTCGCCGATCCCGGTCCAATCGCTTAAGAGCGAGCCACACGTCGTTTCGGTATGGTCGATATTCTTCTCCTCGTCGGGATCGCGGTCGCGCTGTTCGTCGGGTTCAACATCGGGGGGTCGACGACCGGCCCCGCGTTCGGGCCGGCTGTCGGCTCCGACGCCATCTCCAAAACCGGCGCTGGGGCGCTGATGGGGGTGTTCTTCTTCGTCGGCGCGTGGACAATCGGGCGCCGGGTCGTCGACAAACTCGGGCAGGACCTGATCACCAGCACCAGCGTGTTCACCATCGAGACGAGCATCGTCGTGCTCTTTTTCATCGGTGGCGCGCTGTTCGTCGGCAACTACTTCGGCGTCCCGGCGTCGACGTCGATGACCGCCGTCGGCTCCATCGCGGGGCTGGGCGTCGCGACGGGCGAACTCGACTGGGAGGTGATGGGCGAGATCGCGGTCTGGTGGTTCGTCGCGCCGACCGTCGGCTTCTGGGTCTCCGGGATGATCGGTCGTTACCTCTACCCACGGATCAACCAGTGGGTCGCCATCGACAACAGCGAAGGGGCGCTGATGGAACTCGACCGTTCTGGGGCGTTTCCGAAGCCAGCGCCGGGGCCGAACACGACCCGCCGGGAGATGGTCGGCGGCATCGTCGTCATTTCGATTGGCTGCCTGATGGCCTTTGCCTCGGGCACCTCCAACATCGCCAACGCCATCGCGCCGCTGACCGGCGCGGGCGTCGACATGAACATGCTGATCCTGCTGGGCTGTGTCGCGGTCGCGGTCGGGGCGTTCACTATCGCCCGCCGGACGCTCGACACGCTGGGCAACGACATCACCGACCTCCCGCTGACGGCGGCAATCGTCGTCGCCGTCGTCTCCTCGACCATCGTGATCGGACTCTCGGCGATCGGCATCCCCGCCTCGTTCGTCATCATCGCCACCACCTCTATCGTGGGGCTTGGCTGGGGGCGAGCGACCCGGACGGCGACGCTTTCGGGCGGTGTCCAGGGCGAGGAGTCCGCCAAGGTTTCGGTCGGCGCGCTGGCCGCCGACGAGCCGGGCGAGCAGCCCCCAGAGATCGGTGAGGAACAGCCGGAGGACATCCCGTCGGCCTCGGACCTGTTCGACCCCGCGACGACGGGTCGGGTGCTCGTGATGCAGAACGTGGTGCCCGTGCTCTCGACGGTCGGCGCCTACGTCGCGTTCACGCTGCTGTTCCGGTTCGTCTGGTAGCGAGACGCGCTCGGTCGGCGGTCGACCCGTGTTTCGAGGCGCAGTCACCCTCGTTCGGCAAAAAACTCTTCACCTGTTTCTCGTTGCATTAGCTATGGAGTTCGGACTGACCCAGGAACAGGAGCAGCTACGGGAGGAGGTGCGCCGGTTCGCGGAAAACGAGATCAAACCCGTCGCCGGGGAGTACGACCGCGAGGAGAGGTACCCCGCCGAACTCGTCGAGCAGGCGGCTGATCTGGGCCTGACGGGCGCCCACTTCCCCATCGAGTACGGCGGCGTCGGCTACTCGACGCTGGAGATGGCGCTGGTGACGGAGGAACTGTTCGCGGTCGATCCGGGCATCGCGCTCTGTATCACCAGCGCCGGCTTCGGCGCCGAGGCCATCATGGAGTTCGGCACCGAGGAACAGAAGGAGGAATATCTCCCGCCGATCACGGAGGGCGAGGCGGTGATGGGCGCGGCCATCAGCGAACCCCACGCCGGGTCGGACGTAAGTTCGATCTCGACCACTGCCGAGAAGGACGGCGACGAGTGGGTCCTCGATGGCTCGAAGATGTGGATCACCAACGGCTCGGTCGGCGACTACTTCGTCGTGATGTGCGAGACGGACCCGGACGTTGGGGATCGCTACACCGGCTTCTCCCAGATCATCGTCGAGCGCGACCGCGAGGGGTTCGAGAGCGAGAAGATCACTGGAAAGCTGGGGATTCGGGCCAGCGACACGGCGGAGCTCCGGTTCGACGACGTGCGCGTGCCCGAGGAGAACCTCGTCGGCCAGCGCGGGATGGGGTTCCCCCAGTTGATGCAGTTCTTCGACGAGACGCGAACGATGGTCGCGGCGCAGGCGGTCGGTATCGCGAAGGGCGCCGCCGAGCGTGCGCTGGCGTACGCGGAGGAGCGCGAGCAGTTCGGCCGCTCGATTTCGGAGTTTCAGGCGATTCGGCACAAGCTTTCGGAGATGCACACCCGGACCGAGGCGGCCCGGCAGTTGACGTACAAGTCCGCTTGGAGCGTCGAACACGCCGAGGACGACCTCACGATGCTGGCGTCGATGGCCAAGGAGTTCGCCTCCGACGTGGCGACGGACGTCGCCGACGAGGCGGTCCAGATCCACGGCGGCGCGGGCTTCGTCGACGACTTCGACGTGGAGCGACTCTATCGGGACTCGAAGATCACCCAGATCTACGAGGGGACGACCGAGATTCAGAAGAACATCGTCGCGCGGGAGCTACTGGGTGAGGGGTATTGAGCGGGGCTACTGAGCGAGGGCTACTGAGTGTCGCGTGACCCGCGGGCCGCTCGCGGAACGCCGCGATTCACCCCTTCTGCGGCGCCCCGGCCACTGCTTGCGGTTCGCTGGGCCTAATCCGCGGTTAATCGGGGTAAAGTCGCCCCCAACTCCGGCCGAGTAACTCCCCGGTTTACCCCTGTCTGGGCACTCCCGACAAGTGTATGAGCGACACAACGACGACACGACGAACGTATCTCCGAGCGGCTGGCGCAATCGGTCTCGCGGGCATCACGGGGCTGGCCGGCTGTACGGGCGGGTCGGCCACAGGGACACTCGCGACGAAAGTGAAGGACGCACCGGGAGATATCTCGGACTTCGAGAGCTGTGTCGTCACTATCCAGGGGTTCTGGCTGAAGGAGATGGACGGCACGGAGACCGAGGAAACCGACGGCACCGAAACCGAGGCCACAGAGACCGCTGAGAGCACCGCCACGGCCGAGGAGACGGTCCAGCAGGACGAGGAGGACGTCGACCAGAGCGACGAGCGCACGTACTACGAGTACGACGAACCGCAGGAGGCCGACCTCGTACAGCTACAGGACGGGAACACCAAACTGGTCGACGAACACGAGATCGAGACGGGCACGTACGCGTTTCTCCAACTCGATGTCTCGAGCGTCGACCCCACGCTCTCGGGCGGCGGCGACGCCGAGGTCGGGACGCCCGGCGAGGCGCCGCTGCAGTTCAAGGAGTCCTTCGAGATCCGTGCGGACCAGCGCACGACGTTCACCGCCGACTTCACGCCGGTCAAGCGGGGCCAGACCGGGACGTACCTCCTCCAGCCGGTCGCCAAGGGTACCGAGGTTTCCTACTCGGACGTGACCGAGACTGAGGGGACGGCGACGCCGAGCGAATAACGCGGGGTGTTTCGTTCGCGGGTAGCTTCTTTCTTGCGTCACCACTCAGGGTCGGAGAACGGCCTCGGCACTCATAGGGCTCGTCGTCGCCGGATGCCGAGTCCGACTCGGAGCGGTGCCGTCGTCATCGGCCGTCTTCGCGTCGGCGGCGCCGGCGTATCAGCGTTACCCATCGCGGGGGCGAGCGCCGCGTCCGGGACGCCGTCACCGAGGGGACGGCGACGCCGAGCGAATGAGGGACCGCCTTTTCGCGGGCGGCAGTTCTTTCCGAGCGGTCACTCACGGGCGCCGGTGGCGCACGGTCACGGTACTCGCCGGGAACGTCGTCGCCGGACGGCTACTGCTCTAGCCGTGCCAGTAGCTCCGAGAGCGTCTCGGCGGCTTCGGCCAGTGTCCGGTCGTCGTGCCGGTCACGGGCGTTGACGACGGAGTCGTGGGCCGCCTCGAGCGCCGCCCGAAGGTCATCGTCGACGTCGACGGGGGTAATCACGCCCGTGAAGTAGTGTTCGCTGTCGTGTTTGAACTCGCCGAACGAGATGCGGACCTCCAGTTCGTGGCCCTCCCGGTGCTCCGCGGGGAGGTCGACCCCTGACCAGTCGAGTTGGCGCTCGCCCGTCGAGAGGTACTCCTTCATCCCTTCGAAATGCCTGGTTCGGAGGCGGTCCGGGATCAGCACGCCCAGCGACTCCCCCTCCAGCTCCATGGGCGGCCAGCCCAGCACGTCCTCGATGGCGGGGTTGGCGAACTGGACCACGCTGTCCTGGTCGATGCTGAGGATGCCGACGCCGACGCTCTTTGCCAACTCCTGGAACCGGGCGCTCTCCCGGTCGAGCATCGCCGAGGCGCTGGCTTTCTCACTGGCGATGCGGGGGAGGCGGTGGGCCAGTAGCGTCTCGCCGGCCTCGCGGGCGACGAAGCCGTCGGCGACCGCCAGCACGGCGTCGAGGTCGACCGCGTCCGTCTCGGCATAGACGACCACCGAAACGTCGGGGAACCGCCGACGCACGCGCTCGGGCACGCCCGCCCAGTCGGCGTCGAGCAGGAGGCAGTCGACGGCCGATGTCTCGAGCGTCGCCATCGCGCCGCCCGTGTCCGACACCGACTGGACAGCGAACCCCTCGCGGTCGGCCAGTGATGGCGGCACCTCTCCGACGGCAACGACTCGGAGTGAATCGGACATGCCCGGACGGTCCGGCGGCACCGCGGTATAACTTCCGACTATGGCGTCGCGTTCATGGCCCCCCGCCACCACGTCCGGGTATGGCCACCACGCTCGAGGGAACGATCCTCCGCGGCGAGTCGTTCGACCCCATCGAGGGGCGCGTCGTCGTCGAGGACGGCCGCATCGCCGCCGTCGAGGAGGCCGATACCGACTCGACGGACATCGTCCTGCCCGCCTTTGTCAACGCCCACACCCACATCGGCGACTCCATCGCCAAGGAGGCCGGCGGCGGCCTCTCGCTGGACGAACTGGTCGCACCGCCGGACGGCCTCAAGCACCGCCTGCTCCGGCAGGCCAGCCGCGAAGAGAAAGTCGAGGCGATGGCCCGCAGCCTCCGATTTATGGAGGATTCGGGCACCGCGGCGTTTCTGGAGTTCCGCGAGGGCGGCGTCGAGGGCGTCGAAGCGATCCGGGACGCCCTCGATGGTCGCGACATCGACCCCGTGATCTTCGGCCGCGAGAGCGCCGACGCGATGCGGGCCGCCGACGGCTTCGGCGCCAGCGGCGCCCGCGACAGTGAGTTCGGCGACCTCCGGGAGGCCTGCCGCGAGGCAGGGAAGTCGTTCGCCATCCACGCCGGCGAGCGCGACCCCCACGACCTCACGCCCGCGATGGATCTCGACCCGGCGTTCCTGATCCACGTCGTCCACCCGCGAGACGAACACCTCGACCGGATCGAGGACGAGGAACTTCCCGTCGTCGTCTGCCCGCGGTCGAACCTCGTCACCAACGTCGGCGTCGCCCCCATCCGTGAACTGGTCGAGCGCACGACCGTCGCGCTGGGGACGGATAACGTGATGCTGAACTCGCCGTCGATGTTCCGCGAGATGGAGTTCACCGCCAAACTCGCCGACGTGAGCGCGACCGAAGTGCTCCGGATGGCGACCCGCAACGGCGCGAAACTGGCCGAGAAGGAGTACGGCCTGATCGAGGAGGGCCGACCCGCGAAGCTACTGACCCTCGACGGCGATTCGGACAACCTCGCGGGCGCCGAGGACCCCGTTCGTGCGGTGGTTCGACGGGCCGGCGAGGGCGACGTAAAGGGCGTGCTGCTATAGAGAGTTGGAGTGATTGGTTACGGATAGGGGTGGTAGGCCCGACCGGGCTTCGCCTCGAACCCCATCGACGCGGCGACGCGGTCGAGTCGGTCGCCGAAGAACGGCTCTGCGGTGAACAGGGGCTGGGCTTTCGGAATCACCGCTCGGACGCCCTCGAAGCCCAGCGTTGCCACGTCGCGAGTGGTCGTCCGGGCGGCGTAGGGGGTGAGGTTCGCTTCTCGCACGCGCTCGACGAGCGTTTCGAGTGCTTCCCCGCCCGATAGATCGGCGTCGTCCGCGACGCTCTCGGCGGGAATCGTCGTCGCGGGGTGGGTTAGCTCTCGGACGCGGTCCGGGAAGTCGGCGTACTCGGCGATGGCGCCGCCCTCGTCGGCGGCCTGTTCGGGGCCCATGTCTCGGAGTTCGATCCAGTTCTGGATCGCCTCCGCCAGCGCGCCGGTGGCGGCGTCGACGGGGTCTAGATCGGCGCCGGATCCGGCGGCGAATCGAGGCCACTCGCCACCAGCACGGTGGACGGTGGCTGCGACGACCGGCACGTCGATGTCCTGCGTGAGCAGGGTGACCGTGACGGTCAGGTCCTCGCTCGCGGCGCGTTTCTCGAGTTCGGTGAAGCGCTCGTCGTCGATGGAGAGCCCAAGCGGCTCGTAGTCGGAGTACCACGAGAGCATCGTCGCGTCGCGCTCGATGACCTCCGAGAGCCCCGAAATCGTCGCCTCGACGGTCGAACTCCCGAGGCCGAGACCGGTGGTGATCGGCGGCTTGATCCGCTGTTCGGGCGGGGGGTACTGGACGGCTTCGGCCGGGAGCCAGACGCCGTCCTCGCTTTCGAGGTCCAGTCCCGGGACCCACGGGCGCTCGGCCGCCGGATCCGGGTCGTAGCTGTCCGAGGTGACGAACCGGTCGGGCGAAACGGCGTTGTCGAGTGCCGTCGCGGGCGCGTGGCGGAACTCCGCGTTCCGGTAGACGCCGGCGGCGTAGCGCTCCAGCGCCTCGCCCAGTGCCTTCATGTACGCCTCGTTCCAGTCGGCGGCGGCGCCGGCGGCGAAGGGAGCGGCGCTGGCGTCGGAGAACCCCTCGGTCCCGGCGTTGGCGGCCATGTAGTACGGCAGCGGGAACGAGGCCTGTTCGCCGACCTGCTCGACGATCCCCACGCGCTCGTCGACGGCCGCCTCGGCACGGCTGAGTGCCTCTTCGAGGTCGGTCTCGCGGTCGGAGAGCGAGAGCATCCGGTCCCGGCCGGGCGAACAGCCACAGAACGGCACCGGCTGGAACCGGCGCTCGGGGCCGTCGACTTCGACGACGGTGCCGCCGAGATCCTCGCCGGTCAGGATCCGGGTGGCGCGGCGGCCGGCGAGCGCGCCCGCGTAGCGCACGGCGCTGGTGGGCGCGGAGGGTTTCGCTTTGCTCGCTTCGGCCGTGGCGTCGACGCGGCGCTGCAGACAGCGGTAGCAGCCGGAGGTGGGCGTGTACACCGAGACGGCGGCGTCGATCTCGTCGACGGCGTGGCCGCCGATGCCGCCGATTTCGACGGCGACCCAGCGATCCAGCGCGTCGCTGTCGGCGGCGGCGCCGAACGCGTCCGCGCCGGCGGCGCCGACGACGAAGCAGAAGCCGATGTCGCCGAACCCGTCGCTGCCCGTCTCGACGACTCGTGCGTCGAGGTCGGCCATCGCCGCCTCGATGGCGTCGGCGGCGGGGCCGCTCCCGACGATTCCGATATCCATGGATCGAGAGGGGGGGCGCGGCTCGCAAAAAGGGACGGGTGCCGGCTTAGCTGGCGATCATCGACTGGGCGACGCTGGCGATCTCCTCGGCGTCGGCGTCGTGGAGTCGCTCGTCGCCGAGTTTCAGGCGCAGGCGCGGGCGACCCACGTCGATGGGGACTTTCTCGGTGTCGATCAGGCCGAGCTCCTCGAGGCGGGTCTTGGTTCGGGAGAACGTCGCCTTCGAGGCGATACCCACGTCCTCGCCCCACTTGCTGATGTCGTAGAGCAGGATGTCGTTCTTGGCGGCGACCAGCAGCGAGATGGTGACCTCGTCGAGGCCGTCGCCGTCGCCGCGGGCGGTCTCCAGCGACTGGAGCACGCTGTCGAAGTCCTCACGGGACTGTTCGCCGATGTCGTCGGCCATCGTCTCGCGGACGCGGGAGATGGCGGGCGTGCGGAGATTGAACTGGTCGGCGGCGTCGAAGCGTTCGGCGTAGTCCTCGTAGGCCAGCCCGGTGAACTCCTCGTCGTCGGTGGTCAGGCCGGCGACGGCGCCGCCGGCGGCGACGACGGCGACGGTGCGCTCCTCGGTAATCAGCAGCGCGTTGTCGGTGTCCGCATCGAGGTTCCGGAGTTCGAGGGCGCCGGACTCGGCCAGGTCCGCGGCGTTGCTCGCGACGAGGAAGTCGTCCATTACGTCCTTGAGCATGCGCTCGTTAGCGAGGAGCTTCACGGTCGGGAGGTCGCCTTCGTACTCGGTGCCGAGGTCGATCAGCGCCTCGACGGCGGCCGCGGAGGGGTCGACGAACAGCAGTTCGTCACCAGCGTCGTCGATGCTCTCCCGGAGGATATCCTCGATTTCGCCGCCAAGTAAATTCGATGTCATTCTAGTAGAGTATATGCGGCACTCTATATTTAATATTAACGGGAAAACCACCGTCTCAGCGCCTCTGCAAGCTATTGCTTATGGGGGATGACTATGGAAACAACTACTGGCGATGCTGCGGTTCCTCGCGGTCCAGAACGGCGCCGTCGCCGCCGACGAGACGCTCGTGGAGCCCACCCCCTCGGTGCCCATCTCGACGTCGTTGCGCACGGCCACGACCGAGATCGAGCCGTCGGCGCGCCCGCGGTAGGTCGCCCGGTTCGCGTAGGCTGCGGGGAGCGTTTGAGCTCGATCCCGGTGTCGGGCGCGCGGTCGGCGACAGTTAGGCTTAACCCGGCAGTGGACGGGCATGAGGATATGGAGCACGACCACGTCCGGCAGGTGGACCCCGACACCGCAGACGCACTCGAAGCCGAGATCGCTCGGCAACAGGACACGATCACCCTGATCGCCAGCGAGAACCACGTCTCCGAGGCCGTGATGGATGCTCAGTCCAGCGCGCTCACCAACAAGTACGCCGAGGGCTACCCGAACCACCGCTACTACGGCGGCTGCGAGCACGCTGACACGGTCGAACAGCTCGCAATCGACCGTGCGAAGGAGCTCTGGGGCGCCGAGCACGTCAACGTCCAGCCCCACTCCGGGTCGCAGGCGAACATGGCCGTCTACATCGCCGCGCTGGACCCCGGCGACAAGATCCTCAGCCTCGATCTGACCCACGGCGGCCACCTCAGCCACGGCCACCACGCCAACTTCGTCGGCGAACATTTCGAGGTGCAGCATTACGAGTGCGACGGCGAGACCGGCTACATCGACTACGAGGGACTGGCCGAGAAGGCCGACGCGTTCGACCCCGACATGATCGTCTCGGGCTACTCCGCGTACCCCCGCGAGGTCGAGTGGGAGCGCATCCAGGCGACCGCCGCGGAAGTCGACGCCCTCCATCTCGCGGACATCGCCCACATCACCGGCCTCGTCGCCGCGGGCCAACACGAATCGCCGGTCGGCATCGCCGACTTCGTCACTGGCTCGACGCACAAAACCATCCGCGCCGGCCGCGGCGGGATGGTCATGTGCGGCGACGAGTGGGGCGAGGCCGTCGACAGCGCGGTCATCCCCGGGATGCAGGGCGGCCCACTGATGCACAACATCGCCGGCAAGGCCGTCGGTTTCAAGGAAGCACTCACCCCGGAGTTCGAGGAGTACGCGGCCCGCGTCGTGACCAACGCCGAGGCGATGGCCGAGCGCCTGCAGGACCGCGGGCTGGAGCTCGTTTCCGGTGGGACCGACACCCACCTCGTGCTCGCCGATCTCCGGCCGTCCCACCCCGACACGACCGGGAAGGACGTCGAGGAGGCCCTGGAGAAGGCCGGCGTCGTCCTCAACGCCAACACCGTACCCGGCGAGACGCGCTCGCCGTTCAACCCCTCCGGCATCCGCGTGGGGACGCCCGCCATCACGACCCGTGGCTTCACGGCGAGTGACTGCCGTACCGTCGCTGACTGCATCGCTGATGTCGTCGACGCGCCCGACGACGAGGACGTGATCGCCGAGGTGTCCGAGACGATCGGCGACCTGACCGACGAGCACCCGCTGTACGAGTAGACCCCGGAGCGGGACGGTTATCCGTGTGGGTCTTCTCACCACGGGTGATGCAGACCCTCTGGATCGGTCGTGCTGCCCCTCCCGCGTCCGTCGCTGCCGCCTGCGGAGGGCGAGACTGGGCGCTTCTGACGGCCGATCCGGAGGCCGCCGCCGCAGCCGTGCCCGACCGCCGCCCCGACGCGGTTCTCGTGGGCGTCACCGACACTGACTTCGACGCGCTCCGAGCGGCCGCGCCGGAGACGCCGATCGCTTACTGCCCGCCGGAGACGACGCCCGACGGCGTCGCAGCCGCGACCGCGGCCGGCGTCGATGTAGTGCTGCCGCAGGACGCCGACGAGTGGGACGCTGGGTCGCTTCTGGACCGGATCGCCGGCGCTCGGACGGCGATAGCACAGCGAACCAACGAGACCGTCTCCGACGGCGCCGGGGCGAACCAGCCCCGGCAGAGCGCCGGCCAGCCACCGAGCGCGACCGAAACCGACGCCCTCCCCGAGGGCCGGCCGCCGCCGTCGGGGACGCTGGCGGTGGACGAAACGGGCCGGATCAGCTACGTCGGCGAGCGCGCGGCCGGCCTGCTGGACCGGAACACCGACGCCCTGCTTGGTAGCGATCTGCGTGACGCGCTGCCCTGGGAGGGGCTCGACCGCCTGGCACAGGTCACGAACGACCTCGACGCCGAGGACGGCACGGTGTCGACCGTCGAGCGACTGATGCCCGCGAACCGGTGGCTCCGCCTGACTGCCCGGCCCACCGACGAGGGGGCGACGATCACTATCGAGCAACTCGACGACGCGGCGCGCCGACGGGTGGTGCTGGACCGGATTCACGGCGTCACGCGGCGCCTCTTCGCGGCGGAGACGCCCCAGGCCGTCGCCGAAATCGCCTGCGAGGCGACCCGCAACGTGCTCGGCTTCGACCTCGTGGCGGTCCGGCTCTACGACCCAGTCGACGACGTGCTCCGCCTCGCCGCCAAGACGGAGGGGGTCGAAAAGCTGATGCCCGCGCGGCCGACCTACGAGGCCGGTGAGGGCGTCGCCGGCCAGGTGTTCGAGATGGGCGACCCCAAGATCAGCCCCGACCTCGAGGAGGACCGCTTCGGCGCGGTTCGGTCGGCGATCACCCTGCCGCTGGAGGATCACGGCACGATCAGTATCGGCTCGATAGTGCCCGACGCGTTCGACGAGGAGGAGCTCTCGCTCGCGCGCCTGCTGTCGACGACGGTCGTGGCCGCCCTGGACCGCGCGGACCGCGAGGCACGGCTCCGGCGCAGGGAGGCGGTGCTCGAGTCGATCCAGGGGATGGTGTTCGCGTTGGACGAGAACCGGATCGTCGACTACGTCTCGACGCCGCTGGCAGAACGGATGGGAACGACCCGGGAGGCGCTGGTGGGTCGGCACGTGACAGAGTTCGTCGACGTCGAGGCGTTCTACCGGGCCGAGAGCCAGATCGCCTCGGGCGAGTCTGAGGTGTCGCTGAGTCTCCAGATAGCGCCCGTCGACGGGGAGTCGTTCCCCGCGCACGTCGACCTCTCGGTGCTGGAACAGACCGAGTCGGGGGAGAGCCTCGTCGGCGTCGTCGAGGACCGCTCGACGCTTGCGGCGGCCCGCGAGGACCTGCGACAGGAGCACGAACGGCTGTGGACGCTGTTCGAGAACCTCCCGGACCCGGTCGTCGACGCCGAACACGTCGAGAACGGGCCGGTGATCCGCGCGGCCAACGACGCGTTCGCGGAGGTGTTCAACTGCGACCGCGAGGCTATCGTCGGCGAGCGGATCGACGAGGTGCTCTCCTCGCCCGCGGGCGCACCGGCCGGCAGTATGCCGCCGGAAGCGATCAACGAACAGATCAGCGAGGGCGCGGTGACCGGCGCGAAAGTCCAGCGCGAGACCGAACAGGGCGCGCGCACGTTCCTGTTCCGGGGGATCCCCTACGCGCAGGACGACTCCGTGCGCGCGTTCGGCATCTACACCGACGTGACCGACATCGAGCGCCGGGAGCGCCACGTGAAGGTGCTCGACCGGCTGCTCAGACACAACCTCCGGAACGATCTGGGTGTCGTCATCGGCCGCGCGGAGAACGTGCTCGAACACACTGAGGATCCCGAGATCCGCGAGGAGGCGGTGGGGCTGGTCGAGGCCGCGAACGGGCTGATCGACCTCAGCGACACCGCCAAGCGCATCCGCCGGATCATCGAGGAGCCGACGGCCGACCGCTCCCCGATCCCGGTCGCGCCGCTGTTCGAGGGGGTCGCAACGGACGCCCGCGGGCGGTTCCCCAGGGCGACCGTCGATGTCGCGGACGGCGAGGACCTCGCGGTGCTGGCCACGTCCGACGTTCGCCTGGCGCTCGAGGAGTTGGTGGAGAACGCCATCGTTCACGGCGGCGATCCGGTCGAACTCCGTGCCGAGCCGTTCGAGTCGGCGCCGTCGGCGTGGGTCGACCTGCTGGTGATGGACGCCGGCCCGGGTATCCCCGAGACCGAGCGCGCGGCGGTCACCGGCGACCGGGACATCACCCAACTCCAGCACGGCAGCGGCCTCGGTCTCTGGCTCGTACGCTGGGCGGTCGAGTCCGTCGGCGGCGACCTCGGCTTCGAACGCCGGGACGGGCGGACGGTTGCTCGGATCCGACTCCGGCGGGTCGACGCAGAGTAATACACGTTTCTGTCTATTCGTACAACATTCGGGAAGGATATATGCACATATCCGAGGGTTGAAGTGGCAACGCCGCCCTGTTCGGCGTATGAACGACGCCATTCAGGAGCGACCGGGCCGCGCGGACGTGATCGACGGCGAGGCCGTCGCCGCGAGCGTGCGCGAGTCGGTGACGGCGGCGGTCGGCCGGCTCGGCGAGGCGGGCGTGACACCGGGGCTGGCGACCGTGCTGATGAGCGACGACCCGGCCAGCGAGACGTACGTCCGGATGAAGCAGCGCGACTGCGAGCAGGTCGGCATCGAGAGCCACCATGTCGAGATCGACACCGACGCCCCGCAGTCGGAGCTGTTCGCCACTATCGACCAACTGAACGAGGACCCCGCCATCGACGGGATCCTGATCCAGCGCCCGCTGACCGAGGGCGTCGACGAGCCGGCGGCGCTGCGCCGGGTCGACCCCGAGAAGGACGTCGACGGCTTCCACCCCGAGAACGTCGGGCGACTCGTGACCGGGGACCCGCGGTTCGTCCCCTGTACGCCGCTGGGCGTCCAGCGACTCCTCACGGAAGCGGGCGTCGAGATTCCGGGCTCGGACGTGGTTATCGTCGGGCGCTCGGAGCTCGTCGGCAAGCCGCTCGCGAACCTCCTGCTCGGCCGTGATGACGACGCCGATGCGACGGTGACGGTCTGTCACTCCAACACGGAGGATCTGGCGAACCACGTCTCCCGTGCTGACGTGGTCGTCGTCGCCGCGGGGGTTCCGAGGCTGGTCACCGGCGAGATGCTGGCCGAGGGCTCGGTCGTCATTGACGTGGGCATCAACGCCGTCGGCGAGGGCGACGACCGGACGCTTGTCGGCGACGTGGACTACGAGAGCGCGAGCGAGGTCGCGAGCGCCATCACGCCCGTGCCGGGCGGCGTGGGGCCGATGACCCGGGCGATGCTGCTCAGAAACACCGTCAACGCCGCGGCTCGGCAGGCTGGCGTCGAGATCGACTCGTAGCCGACCATACACGACTGCGGCATCGACTCGGAGGCCGTGACACGGCGGTCACGGCTGTTCGCGCGCCGTTGCCGGGTCAGTCAGAAGCATCGCTTCTGACGGCGTCACCAGAAATCTCCGATTTCTGGTTGGCGAACGAGAGCCGAAGGCTCTCGTCAACGCGGTCGGCTACTCCGTGACGACAGTGACGGGCCCCTCGAAGTCGAGGATGACCCGCTGAGTCACGTCGCCGAAGATGGCCTTCCCCGTGGGCGAGCGGCGTCGCCCGGTCAGGAAGATGTGGTCGCAGTCGTGGGTCTCAGCGCCCCGTAGCACCGTCTCCGCGCGGTCGCCGACGGCGCCGGCGGTCTCGTAGTCGATGTCGATGTCGCTCAGTTCTTCGATCCCCACGTCGCTCGCGAAGCTTCGCGCGCCCTCGAGGGCCTGATCGACCGAGTAGCTCACGTCCGCTTCCGGGATGGCCTCGAGGGCCTCCCGTTCGTCGGCGTACTCGTCCTCGCTGATCACACAGAGCAGCGTCAGCCGGGCGTCGACGCCGGCGGCCAGTTCCCCAGCCTCGCGAACCAGGTCTTTGGCTACCTCTTCCGGACCGACGACGGCGAGTGCGTGTTCCATACCTGCTCATACGGGGGTCCGGTGATAAAACCGGGTGAAAAACACGGTACCACAGCGCATGGAACTGGGGTTGGGACTGTGCTCAGTCGAGCGCGTCGAGACGCTGTTCGGCCTCGACCAGTGCCCCCTCCTCGCCGTTGAGGTAGCGCTCGAGCGCGCGGCAGGCCTTGACCAGCGTCTCGGCCGTCTCGGGAGCCACGTCGCCATCGAGCGCCTGGAGGCGTTTCTCCTGTTCCCGGATGCGTTCGAGGATGCGCCGGCCTTCGGGGTCGGGTTCGTCCTCGAGATAGGTCGACACGTCGTCGCGGTACTCCTCGACAGCCATCGCGTACGCCAGTCCACGGGAGGGGGTGAGCGCGCCGGGCACGTCCGCGGGCGCGGGGCGCTCACCGTCCTCGGCGCCGCGGATCAGCGCGAGCAGGTAGCGTTCGGCGGCCGCGTCGTCGAACTCGCTGTGTTCCACATCGAGGGACGATGTCCCTCGGGCAGCCGGACGTGGTCCGGCGACGCCGACCCGGCGGTCGCGGCTGTAGTCCGCGATAGCTGTTCGTAGCTCCTGGACCGCGAGGTAGCTGTCGTCCAGCGGGAGCAGGTCGCCGCCACTGATGAACCCGCGTTTCCGGAGGTAGGCCCGACAGTCCCGCCCGACGGCCTCAGCCACGTCCTCGATGTCGGCCCCCTGCGCCAGCGTGCTCCGCTGGGGCGTGAGGTCGAGGTCGGCGGGGCCGTCGGTGTGACGGCGCCGCTCCTCCTCGACGGCGACGCTCCGGAGGCTTCCACAGTCCGGACAGGTGGCCTCGCCCGTCTCGTAGTAGGACCAGCGCGTGCCGCAGTTCTTGCACTCGCGCTCGCCGCGGATCTTCATAGCCGGGAGTGGGGGCGCCGGCGGCAAAACGGGAGCGGTCGGGTCGCCCGGCTGTTCCCGTGTGAGCGACCCGCAAACGCCCACAACGGCTACGTCGGCGGCTGGCCTACGTCGACCACGATGGCTCTTGAGGATAGAGGAAGTCGCCCGACGGCGGCTGATCGAGAAATCGGTCGGCGCTGAGGACGTCGGCGACGGCGTGGTTCTCTCGCTCCCGGACGGCGAGCGACGGCTCTCGCGGGCGGCCGCGACACGGCTCCGGGACGAACTGACGGCGGCGCTGGCGGGCCGGCGGACGTTCGTCCGGACCGTGAGCGAACACCGCGAGGACGGCAGCTACGTGGTTTCGCGGCGCGCCGCGGACTCGGCGGGCCACCAGAAGCGCTTCCGCGATTTCCGGGCGTTCGAACGGCTCTACCAGCGGCTCCCGATGAAGTTCGACGCGGCGGCCGTCGGCGACGCCGCCGGCGAGGGCGTTTCCGGCACTCGTCGGCATTTGCTCGTCCGGCACTTCGCGGAACACCCCGCCTTCGACTGCGAACTGGTGGCCGAGCAGCCACTGACCGCCGAAAAGAGGGCCGTGCGGAGCCGACCGCGGGCCGAGACGGAGGTGGCGCCGATGGACTGACCCGCGCAGCCTCAACGCTTTTTCTCAACCCAACCCAACGACGGAACATGACGTTCTCAATCGTCGCCAAAGAGGGCGACGCGGTGGGTATCGCGGTTCAGTCGAAGTTCGTCAGCGTCGGCTCGGTGGTACCGTTCGCGAGCGCCGACGCGGGCGCTATCGCCACGCAGAGCTTCGCCAACGTCGCCTACGGTGAGGACGGCCTCGAGCACCTCCGGAACGGCCTCACAGCGGAGGAGACGGTCGAACGGCTGACCGAGGAGGATGACGAGGCCGAGCGCCGGCAGGTCGGCGTCGTCGGCGTTCGCGGGAGCGACGCTTCCGCGAGCCAGCCGGACGCGGACGCGTCCGGCGACGCCGACGGCTCCGTGGCCGGCTTCACCGGCGAGGACTGCTTCGACACCGCGCTGGACGTACAGGGGGAGAACTACACCGTCCAAGGGAACATCCTCGAGAACGAGGAGACGGTCTATGCGATGGCCGGGGCGTTCGAGGACGCCAACGGCGGCCTGCCCGAGCGCCTGCTCGCGGCGCTCGAAGCCGGCGACGAGGCCGGCGGCGACAGCCGCGGGAAGCAGGCCGCGGCGCTGTACGTCGTCAAGCCCGAGGGCGGCTACGACGGCGGCAACGACCGCTGGATCGACGTGCGCGTCGACGATCACGAGACGCCGATTCAGGAGCTCCGGCGGGTGTTCAAGCTCTACGACGTGACGCTGCTGGGCCGCAAGGAGCCCGATGACGTGCAGGAACTCGACGGCCAGACGGCGAAGGAAGTCGCGGAGACGCTGGTGGATCTGGGCCATCTCGATGTCGACGAGGGAACCTCGTCGGGCAGTCGGACGGCGTCCGACGACGTCGAGGATGCCGAGGGCGTCGTGGCGTTCGCCGAACCCCAGCGCGAGGCGCTGGAGGCGTTCCGCGGGTTCAACAACTTCGAGAACCACTCGCTGCCGACCATCGAGGACGCGCTGGCCCGCGGCTGGGACGACGCCGAGGGCGAGGGGGAAGAGCGGATGGTCGACGCCATCTGGCACGGGCTGCAGCGACTGGAGCGGCAGTAACGAGCCTGGAAAACGCCACGCGGAGCGTGGCGGCAAACAGGCTCGGAAAGCGAACGGGGAACGGAGTGACCCGTGAGCAGCGGGGAACGGAAAACGCCACGCGGAGCGTGGCGGCAAACAGGCTCGGAAAGCGAACGGGGAACGGAGTGACCCGTGAGCAGTGAGGGACGGAAAACGCCACGCGAAGCGTGGCGGCAAACAGGCTCGGAAAGCGAACGGGGAACGGAGTGACCCGTGAGCAGCGAGGGACGGAAAACGCCACGCGGAGCGTGGCGGCAAACAGGCTCGGAAAGCGAACGGGGAACGGCGTGACCCGTGAGCAGCGAGGGACGGAATCGGCGTTGCTCCCCCGTCGGCGCCCGCCACACCCAAGCGCCCGCGCGCCCAACGGCGGCCCATGCGCGACGAGGCGGAGATCAGAGAGCAGTACGAGTTTCTCCAAGAACAGCTCGACAGCGAGGAGATGAACCACGAGGGCGTCAGGGAGATGTTCACCTACTACAAACGGGCGCTGGGGTGGGCGCTGGAGGAGGAACATATCTAGTCCCATCCGGAGCAACGCTACGTTTAAACCGTGCCACCCACAAGCATCGGGTGACGCTTCGTCTGGAGGGCCGAAGCGTCAGCGGGGACCGTTTCGACCGCCGGGCGACGGGCACCTTTTCTGTGTCCCGCCCGGCGTTCACTTTCGTCAACTCGCCAGTATCGACGCCGTCGGTCGATTTCCTTGGACCGTTCGAGTAGTAGTGTAGACTGTCACGTCGGTACCGACCGGAGACCGGCGGTAGCGACCGGCAGGCATGAATCAGCGAAAAGTTGATCAACATGCCGAAAAAATACGTGCACATACACGATGTACGACCTCACCGGGTTCCAGCGCGATCTGCTGTACGTCATCGCGGGGAAAGACGACCCCCACGGGCTGGCGATCAAAGAGGTGTTAGAGGAGTACTACGAGTCCGAGATCCACCACGGCCGACTCTACCCCAACCTCGACACGCTGGTCGACAAAGGGCTGGTCGAGAAGGGCCAGCGTGACCGGCGGACGAACTACTACACGCTGACCCGGCGAGGCACCCGCGAGATCGAGGCCCGTCGGGAGTGGGAGTCGCAGTACGTCGACCTCGATTAGCTTCCGTCTGCCTCGCCGGCGTCGCCGCCCGACTCCCCCGCGAGTGACCCGGGTTCGGCGTCCTCGAACGGCGCTGTCTCGACGGTCATGTGCCCCGGGTCGATAGCGTACGGCTCGATCGGGCTTCCCGACAGCAGTTCCGGCAGCACGATCTTCGCGAAGTGGACGACACACACCAGCACCATCGGCATCAGGAAGATGCCGTACCAGCCGAACAGCAGCGGCCCGAGCGTGTACGCGAGCATCAGCGCGCCGACGTGGAGCGACCGCCCGGAGACGTACGGCCGGAGCACCAGATCCGGGATGGTGTCGACGACGACGAAGGAGATCACCGCAAACGCGATGACGAACGCGAACCCGCCGGGGATGCCTGCCAGGAACGACTGGATCAACAGCGCAATCGCCACCGGGACGTACACCAACTTCATTCCGACCACCGGGATCAGGCTCGCGATGCCGGCGAGCAGCCCCACCAGCGCGGGGGTCGGAATCGACGCCCCCGCCGGCGCGAACACGTTCAGGATCGAGTAGGTGATCACACCGATAGTGCCGGTCAACACCGCGTTGAGGATGTTGCCGAAGAAGATGGAGTTGAAGTCGCGGTCGACGGCGCCGAAGAAGCTCTCGACGATGCCGCGTTCGTCGCCGAAGCGGTAGAAGAACCACCGCGAGAGCCGGTGATCCTCCCGAAGCAGGTAGAACGCCAGTGCCAGCATCACGAACAGGTGGATCGCGGCGATCCCGAGCACGGCGACGGTGCCGAACACCGACTCCAGCGAACTGATCACGTCGCCGATGTTCGACGACGAGAGCATCCCCTCGAGGCCGTTCTGGAGCAGGCTCTCGGGGTCGGCGATCCCCTCGACGTCGTCGGGGTCGATGCCGAACCACCCGAGGTCGATGGGCGTGTCGGTGGCGTAGCGGTCGATCTCTTGGAGCACGATTGTCAGCGCGTAGCTGATCAGTGCCAGCGCCGGCAGCACCAGCGCGACCAGCGACACGGCGGCCGCGAGGCTGGGGCTGTCGAGTGCACGGCGTAACTGTCGGTAGATCGGCCGGGTCGCGTAGTAGATGAAGAGGCCGAACACGAGCGTGCCGACGAAGGAGTAGGCGACAAACACCAGTGCGGCCGCGAGCGCCAGGCCGAACGACCACCACGCGAACTGGCCCGTGTCGACGCTCGAGAGATCCATGCCCGTAGGGGGCCCGGGGCGGGCATAAGCGTGTTCCCGCGGACATTTATGACGCGGGGGGCGGTACGTAGCCACCCATGTTGCCGCTGCAGGCCGACACCGTCTTCGCCGCGCCCCTCTCGGAGCCGGTGGTCCGGCTCCTCATCGCGGCCGCGTTGGGGCTCTTTCTCGGCCTCGAACGCGAGTGGTCCGAGAAATCCGCGGGGGTCCGGACGTTCTCGCTGCTGACGCTCTCGGGGGCGACGACGACGATGCTCGCCGCGCGTATCGACGCCGGCGGCACGCTGCTGGCGGTGGGTGGGCTGCTCGTCCTGCTGATGGGTGGGCTGCTGGCGGTCCGGGAGCTACAGAGCGACGCCGTCGACCCTTCGCTCTCGCTGACGACCAGCGTCTCGATGTTCGTCGCCTACGGTATCGGCGCGCTGGTCGCCGCCGGCCTCGTGACGGAGGGCGTGACGGTGGCAGTGCTCTCCTCGGCGCTGCTGGTGCTGAAACGCGAACTCCACACGTTCGCGGGCGGCCTCGACCGCGCGGAACTCCGCTCGGCGACGGAGTTCGCGGTGTTGGCGTTCGTCGTCTACCCGCTGCTGCCCGCCGAGGAGATGTCGCTGTTCGGCGTCGCCTTCCCGCCCCGCGTGGCGTGGCTCATGGTGGTCACCGTCGCGGGCATTGGCATCGCCAACTACGCGCTTGTGCGGACCTACGGCGGCCGCGGCGTGGCAATCACGGGCTTTTTCGGCGGGCTGGCGTCGTCGACGGCCGTCGTCGGGTCCATGCTGGACCACGCCCGCCAGCGCGAGTCGGTGACGGAGTACGCCGTCGCCGCCGTGTTACTGGCCGACGCGGCGATGGCCGCCCGGAACCTCGGTATCGTTCTCTTCTTTACCCTCACTGCGAGCGAGGCGCCGCTGGTCGCGGCCGTCGTGCCGCTGGGGGCGCTGGTGTTGGCGAGCGTCGGCGCCGCCGCGCTGACCGCCGACTGGGACGCGGAACTGGAGGTCGACCTCGAGAGCCCGTTCTCGCTGCGGAACGCGCTGGCCTTTGGCGGCGTGTTCGCGGTGATCCTCGTGGGCTCGGCGTTCGCGCAGGCCCGCTTCGGTACCGCGGGGCTGTACATCAGCGCCGTGCTGTCGGGACTTGTCTCCTCGGCGGGGGCGACCACCTCCGCGACGCTGCTCTACATCGGCGGCGGCGTCGCCGCCGGGCCCGCGGTGATCGCTGTCCTGCTCGCGTCGGCGTCGAGCATCGCGGTGAAAGCGGGGCTCACGCTCTCGGGCCCGCGGCCGTTCGCCCGCGCGGTGACTGTCTGGTCGACACTCCTGCTGGTGATTACGGCGCTCGCGGCCGCCGGCGCGGTGGTGTTCGGCAGCGGCTTCTGATCCCATCGACCGCCAGCTTAACAACAGGTGGCGTGCTCGCCCAAGCATGGACCGGGATACCGTCGAGCCGGAGGTTCACAGCCTCCCCGGAGAGCGCGCGCGGGAGTGGGTCGACTATCACCACGAGTTCGCCGCACCGAGCACGTACGTCTACGAGTTCGTGTGGGACCACACGGCGCCCGCTGAGGGCCCCTTCTGCACCGACGTCGACGGCAACGTGCTGATGGACTTCACCAGCCACGTCGCCGCGGCGCCGCTGGGGTACAACAACCCGAAGATCACCGAGCCGATGTCGGAGTTCGACCTGTTCGACCCGGTGAAGATCGCCGGACAGGACTTCTACGCCTCCGACGGCAAGCCACCGGGCGAGGGGCTGCCGGGCGCCGCGGGGCTGATGGACCGCATCACCGCCACCGCCGAGGAGTTCGGCATGGATACGGTGTTCCTCTCGAACTCCGGGGCCGAGGCCGTGGAGAACGCGATGAAGATCTCCTACGACAACAACCCGCTGGGCAAGTACGCGCTCACCTTCGAGGGCGCGTTCCACGGGCGCACGCTGGGCGCGCTCTCGCTGAACCGCTCGAAGGAGGTGTACCGCCGTCGCTTCCCCGAGATCTCGTCGGTACACGACTTCCCGTACTGTTCGTGTGAGGGGGCGCCCTCGTTCTGTGAGTGTGGCTACTTCGCGGGCGGCACGTCCGCGCTGCGCTCGAAACTCGACCCGAAGACGGGCCACGTCAACCCCGAGGAGGTCGCGTTCCTGATCATGGAACCGATTCAGGGCGAGGGTGGCTACCGCTTCCCCAGCGAGGCGTTCGCCCGCGACGTCGCCGAGGTCACCGAGGAACACGACATCACCCTGATCGCCGACGAGATCCAGTCCGGGCTGGGTCGGACCGGCGAGTGGTGGGCCTCCGAGCACTACCCGTTCGAGCCGGACGTGATCACCTCCGCGAAGGGGATGCGCGTCGGCGCCACGGTTTCGGACTCGGACATCTTCCCGGACGAGACCAGCCGCCTCTCCTCGACGTGGGGTGCCGGGGACATTCTGGCCGCCGCGCGCGGTGCGTTCACTATCGACGCCATCGCGGAGTACGACCTGCTGGACAACGCGACCGAGCGCGGCCGGCAGTTCCAGGAGATCCTCCGGGACGCCGACCTCGACGGCGTGACCAGCGTTCGCGGCAAGGGCCTGATGCTCGGCATCGACTTCGAGACCAAGGACCTGCGCGACGAGATCGTCGACGCCGCCTTCCAGCGCGGCCTCCTGCTGCTCGCCTGCGGCCAGAAAACCATCCGCGTGCTGCCGCCGATGGACGTGACCGACCGCGAGATCGAACTCGGCGCGAGCCTGCTGATCGACGCCATCGAGGCGTCGAACTGAGGCGACGCGCGCCCGTTCCTTCGCCCGTTGACCCCGTTACCGCCGTTCCAACAGCGGCGGGTCCGGCACTCCGTTCTCCGATGCGAAGGTTATTAAGCACAAAATTGAGTTTAATAACCAATGAGGGATCTCACCAGACGCCGACTGCTGACGGCGGCCGCCGCGTCGGGCGCCGCCGTGCTGGCCGGCTGTGCCGGGGGCGACGATGAGGCGACGGCGTCGGGGGAGACCACGGCGCAGGCCTCCTTCTTCGTGTTCGGCGAGGTGGCCGCCCACGTCGCGGGCGACGCGGCTGCCGCCGATCTGCTCGTCCCGGTCGGCCAGCACGGCCACGGCTGGGAGCCGGGTCCGCGCGTGCGGGGGGAGATCTACGCCGCGGACCTGTTCGTCCACGGGATGCCCGGGTTCCAGCCGTGGGTCGACGACGTGCTCTCGGATCTGGCGGCCGACGACGCCGACGTGATGGCCGTCGACGCCGGCCGAACCGTCGACCTGCTGCCCGCTGGTGGGCACGAAGGGGAGCACGACGAGGTGCACACCGACCACGACGGGACCGAGACGAGCCACGACGGCACGGAAACAGCCCACAACGGCACGGAGAGCCACGATGAACACGACCACGAGGGCGCCGACCCGCACTTCTGGATGGACCCGACCCGGACCGCCGACGCCGTCGACGCCGTGGAGGCGGCGTTCGCCGAGGTCGACCCGGCGAACGAGGAGGCGTACGCCGAGAACGCCACGGTGTTCCGTGAGGAACTCGCCGCCCTCGACGACCGGATCGCCGAGGTCGTCGCCGCCGGCAGCGTCGACACGCTGCTCGTGGCGGGCCACGACTCCTTCCAATATCTGGCGGCGCGCTACGACATCCACGTCGAGGCGCTCACCGGCGTCTCGCCCGACGACCGGCCGACGCCGCGGGACATCGAGCGAGCACAGGAGATCATCGCCGAACACGACCTGCGGTACGTCTGTGCGGACCCGCTGGAGTCCCAACAGGCCGCCGAGCAGTTGGTCGCCGAGACCGACGCGGAGGCGGTGCTCCCGCTGACGGCCATGCCGGGTCGGACGGAGGCGTGGGCCGAGAAGGGCTGGGGGTACGTCGAGGTGATGGAGAGCGTAACCCTTCCAACGTTAGAGCGCGCACTCGAGACGTAATGGCGGTCGTCGAGGTCGAAGACGTGATGTTTGCCTACAGCGACCGGCCGGTCGTCGAAGACGTATCGCTCGAAGTCGAGCAGGGTGATTTCCTCGGGCTCGTCGGCCCAAACGGCTCCGGGAAGACCACCCTACTCGAACTGATGATCGGGCTCCGGCGCCCCGACAGCGGCTCGGTTCGGCTGTTCGGCCAGCCAGCCCACGCCTCTGAAACGGGCAAGCGGGTCGGATTCGTCCCGCAGGACGTCGCCGAGACGGAGGGTGAGATGCCCGTCACCGTCCGCGAAGTCGTCCGGATGGGTCGCTACCCCCGGCGGCTGTTCGGTCGCTTCACCGACGAGGACCGCGCGGCCGTCGACGCCGCGCTCCGCCGAGTCGAAATCGAGGATCTCGCCGAGCGCCGGGTCGGCCGGCTCTCGGGCGGTCAGCGCCAGCGCGTGTTCATCGCCCGGGCACTCGCCGCCGAGGCGGACCTGCTGGCGCTGGACGAACCCACCGTCGGCGTCGACGCCGAGTCCCGCGAGGCGTTCTACGACCTGCTCGGCGAACTCAACGACGAGGGGATGACCATCGTGCTGATCGAACACGACATCGGCGTCGTCACCAGCCGCGCCTCCGAGATCGCCTGTCTGAACCGCGAACTCTACTTCCACGGCGACCCCGAGACGTTCGTCGAGACCGACGCCTTATCCGCCGCCTACGGCGACGGCCAGTCCATCGTCCACCACGAACACTGATGTCCGGACAACCACTCACTACCGTCGCTCGCCCGCTCCAGAGCCTTGACGGCGCGATTTCGTTCGTGCTCGACGTCCTCTGGGGGTCGGTGATGGACGTGCTCGCCGCGCTGACCGGCATCGAGATGCTGGGGTTCCCGTTCATGCAGCGGGCCTACCTCGCGGCGCTCTGCATCGCACTGATCGGGCCGCTGGTGGGGAGTTTTCTGGTCCACCGGGAGATGGCGATGATCGGCGACACGCTGGCCCACTCGGCGTTCGCCGGCGTCGCCGCAGGCCTCTTCGTCAACAGTCTGGCGGCGGTAACGGTGCCGCCGCTGCTCTCGGCGCTGGTGGTGGCGGCCCTCGCCGCGCTGTTGGTCCAGAGCCTAATCGACTACGCCGGCGCGTACCGCGACACGTCGCTGGCAATCGTGCTGACTGGCTCCTTCGCGGTGGGGAGCGTGCTCATCACCGCCACCGGCGGCGGTATCGCGGTAGGGATCAACGCCTACCTGTTCGGCTCACTGGCGACGGTTTCGCGGGGCAACGCGGCGATCCTGCTGGCGATGAGCGTCGTCGTCGTCGCCGCCGTCGCGGCGTTCTACCGCCCCCTCCTCTACGTCACGTTCGACGAGGTGGGCGCCCGCGCGGCCGGCCTCTCGGTCACCCGGTACAACCAACTGCTCGCCGTCCTCACGGCGGTGGTCGTCGTCGGCGCCATGCAGATCATGGGCGTGATTCTGGTCGCGGCGATGCTGGTGATTCCGACCGCCGCCGCGACCTCCATTCGGGGGTTCAAGCGCTCTATCGCGGGCGCCATCGGCGCCGGACTCGTCGCGACCCTCTCCGGCGTGACACTCTCTTACCTCTACGACGTGGCCGCCGGCGGGACAATCGTCCTCGTCGCTATCGCGGTGTACGTGGCGTCGATGCTCGCGGTTCGGGCGCAGGAGTAGGGCGGTTCGCGGTGGCCGGCTGCGGACAAGGGTTGAGCCCTCGCCAAAGGCGAGGCCAAGAGCCGACCGAAGGGAGGCTCGCAGGCTTTTGGTCGAGCTTTTGCCAGGGCCCCTCCGGGGGCCCGCAGCAAAAGGTCGAGTTGCAAAAGGTCGAGTTACATCGTGTACTGCCGGTCCTCGTCGCGCTCGGGGTACCGATCCCCACCGCTCATCTCCTCGTAGGTCCTGCCCGCAAGATACTCGTCGTAGGTCACGTCGTAGCCTGTGCGCAGGTGGAAGTCCAGATCGCCGCTGCGGACGGCCTGCTGGAACAGCGCGTGGATCCCGCGGCGGAGCAGTTCGTCGGTATCCGTCCCCATCGCCGCCGACAGCATCGCGAGTTCGTTGCGCGTCTCGGGGTCGAGACCGACGGTCGTCTCCTCGCCCAGCGCGGTGTAGTTCGCGGTCATCGTCTCCTCCAGATCGTCGAGGCTCATGCTTGAGCGGTGTGGGTCGCGGCGAATACGGCTTGTGGCTCACACCGGGGACGCGGGCACCGTAACGGTTTTTGCGGTCGTCGGCCTGATCCCGATACACGATGGTGACTACGAGCCGTTCGGTCGCGTGTGTCCCCGTACAGCGAGTGGCTCGCCGGTCGTCCACGACGAATAATGCGCCTGCGTAAGCAGGTGCACCACCCTCTTCCTCCGACCGACGCCCCGTGCCGTACAGCGCGCTGACTACACCGACCGACATCCACACATGCTCGAACGAACCTACATCGACGACGTATCGACCGACGACGAGACGACGACCATCGCGGGCCACGTCCACGACACCCGCGACCTCGGCGGCATCCTGTTCGTCATGGTCCGGGACCGGACCGGGACGATGCAGGCCGTCTTCAAGGAGGACCGCGAGCCCGACCTGTTCGCGCAGGCCGAGGAGCTGGACCGTGAGACGGTGATCCAGCTCAGCGGCGAGGTCTCCGAGACCGATCAGGCCCCCGGTGGCGTCGAACTCGTCCCGACGGACCTGACTATCGTGAGCGAGGCCAAGGAGGCGCCGACGCTCGAGGTCTCGAAGGACGTCGACGCCGACCTCTCGACGCGACTCGACAACCGCCACCTCGACGTTCGCGATCCCGAAACTCGGGCCGTGTTCTCGCTGCGCTCGAAGGCGATGGAGGCGATGAAGCAGTGGTTCTACGACGAGTCCTTCGAGGAGGTCGACACGCCCGCGCTCTCGACGGCCGGCGCCGAGGGCGGCGCCGACCTGTTCCCGGTCGTCTACTACAACCGCGAGGCGTACCTCTCCCAGAGCCCACAGCTGTACAAACAGCTCCTCGTCGCCGCCGGCTTCGACCGCCTGTTCGAGGTGGGCCACGCGTTCCGTGCCGAGGAGTTCGCCACCTCGCGGCACGTCTCCGAAATCGCCATGTTCGACGTGGAACTCGGCTACGTTGAGGACCACCACGACGTGATGGACGTCCAGGAGCAGTCCCTGCGTGCGGCCATCGAGGCGGTCCAGGAGAACGCCCAGCGCGAACTCGACCTGCTCGACGCCGACCCGGTGCTCCCCGAGGAGCCGTTCCCGCGACTCACCTTCGACGAGGCGCTGGACATCCTCGAAGAGGAGTTCGGCCACTTCCCGGACGATCCGACCGACCTCGACACGAAGGGCGAGCGGCTGCTGGGCGAGCATTTCGCCGAGCAGGGCCACCCCGCGGTGTTCGTCGTCGGCTACCCGGAGGAGAAGTTCTACTACAAACAGAACGTCGAGGGCGACGACATCGCCTCCCGGAAGTTCGACCTGCTCTACCGCGGCGAGGAGCTCTCCTCGGGCGGCCAGCGTGAACACGACATCGACCGCCTGATCGCCATGATGGAGCAACAGGGCGTCAACCCCGAGAACTTCGAGTTCTACCTCGAGGCGTTCCGCTACGGCGTCCCGCCCCACGGCGGCTACGGCCTCGGCATCGACCGCCTCGTGAAGGGGCTGGCCGATCTGGACAACATCAAGGAGGCCATCCTGTTCCCGCGCGACCCCGACCGACTCGAACCCTGAGCGGCGAGAAGCGGGGGCGAGCCCCGGTGCTGCACGCCATTTTTCTCTGCACCGACGCGCGCCGCAACCACGCCGCATAAGCGACGCCGGACCCGAGCCCCGACCATGACCGATGTCGACGCCGCCGACGCCGCCGATTCGGCCGGCGACTCCCCGCTCCCGCCGGATCTGGACCTCGACGCCGTCCGCGAGGCGCTGATCGAGTGGTACGAGGCCGACCACCGGCCGTTCCCGTGGCGCCAGACCGACGACGCCTACGAGATCCACGTCAGCGAGGTGATGAGCCAGCAGACCCAACTCGACCGCGTCGTCTCGGCGTGGGAGGACTTCCGCGAGCGCTGGCCGACCGTCGAGGATCTCGCTGACGCCGACCGCAGCGACGTGGTGGCGTTCTGGACTGACCACTCGCTGGGCTACAACAACCGCGCGAAGTACCTCCACGAGGCCGCTGGACAGGTCGTCGACGACTACGGCGGCGAGTACCCAGAGACGCCCGACGAACTGGAGGAGCTGATGGGTGTCGGCCCCTACACCGCCAACGCCGTCGCCTCTTTTGCGTTCAACACCGGGAACGCCGTCGTCGACACGAATGTCGAGCGCGTCACCTACCGCGCGTTCGACGTGCCGGACGACGACGACGCGTTCGAGGCCGGCGCGCAGGAACTGATGCCCGAGGGGAAGTCGCGAGTCTGGAACAACGCGATCATGGAACTCGGCGGTGTCGCCTGCGGGAAGAAACCACGATGTGACGAGGCCAGTTGCCCCTGGCGCGAGTGGTGTCACGCGTACCAGACCGGCGACTTCACCGCGCCAGACGTGCCGACCCAACCAAGCTTCGAGGGGAGCAGGCGACAGTTCCGCGGCCGGATCGTTCGACTCCTCGGCGAACACGACGAGATGGACCTCGACACGCTCGGCCATCGGATTCGAGTAGACTACACACCCGACGGTGAGCACGGGCAAGAGTGGCTGCGAGGTCTCCTTTCTGACCTCGCCGACGACGGCCTCGTCCAGATTAAGGAACGGAAGGAGCAGACAACTGCTCGACTCCAATAGTCTGATTCTGATGACTTCCTGTGAGTCATCGAATGATAACGTACGATAAGGGCTATTGGCTCTGTTGAAATCCTATAGACCAGACACTATTTGCGGTGAAACAGCCGGTAAGTAGGTATGTGCAGTAACCACGAGCGTTCGCGCGAACGAGGGGTCCGAAGGACCCGGTAGTGAGCGCGATTCCCCGGTCGAGCGTAGCGAGACTGGCTTTTTGGCATGAACGGGTTTTCGTCGAGCGGTGCGCGAAGCGCACCCGAGGCGAAAAGAGGTTCGTCTATATCTAACAATCACCCGTGCCAGTTCTGTTCTCGGCTGAGGATTTCAACAGGGCACAAAAAGTCAGTTCTCGTTACTCATATGCGGAAGTGCGACTCTTCCCCTCTGTTGTTAAACGTAGTTAGTTGGGTTACCCAGATTCACCGTATTATGATTCCATCTGTCCCATTGCCTCCCAGATGCTGATTATCCGAATTCTCCCCTCATAGTACGTATTATTGATCACGCCAGACATCGCTTGTTCTGCATTCCGGTCGTCAATCAAGATGCCAACGGAATCGTGCGCTGTCGAGCCAAGAAGCATTACAGCAGCTGCGGGGAGCTCTGAATCGGTCTTCCGCAATTCATCTGGGGCTGCCTGCTCAAGTTTCGCCAGTCGCTCGTGGACTCGATTCATGACCTCCCCAGCACGCGGTCCGTCGTGAACGCGGACTCCCGGCTGCACGGAATCAAGGAGTGTGATCCACTCCGTCGTATCTGCACGATCCACCCAGTCAATGCTGATGTATCCCCGTTGCTCTGATACCTCCTCCACAACACCGGGGGTTAGATGCAGATGGATACCCTCCGCTTTGACGTATTGAATGAAGTCTGATAGGCGTCACTCCCAGTTCCACCGATAGTTCGGAGGAAGCTCGTATCAAGAAGGAGACCCGTTGGGAACGGCGACGGATGGTCCTCACTCATCGGCGCGCTGGTACGGACCCTGTTCGATTGCCCGCTCGTGGACGTCCGCCTCAAACGTAACTTCGCTGAGCGTCGGGTCGAACTCCTTCACAACGGCAAGGATTCTCTCAATTGCTTGCGTGACCGCGATTGCTTCAACAGCAGGAATACCAAGGTCGTCAGCGACACCACGACGGGTCGCCTCACCCTGTAGGTAGGTAATCGTGCCCATTACCGCCGGTGCTAGCGCCGCCTTCCCGTGACGGTCAACGTAGAGTTCGAGATCGTCGTCAACGCTGGTGGCCCCGTAGACGGCGATGATGGCGGGCCCGAATTCAAGGGTAATCTCATCGGTCCAGTCGCCACTCACAGGGTCAGCACGCCAGAGTGCTGAACCGTCTTGGTATTCGTCCAGTTCCTCCGCGACGCCCAGCTCCGCCAGCATGTTGGCGTACTTGTACGCGGTACTCTTGGAAAAGTCCTGACGCTCACGGGCAGCCGTGATCGTTGTCGGGGTATTGATCAGGAGGTCCGTGTAGAAACGGGCGAGTTCGGGGGTGCCCAGCAATTCCTGGATGACGAAGAACCGGTGGGCAGTGTGTCCTGCATCCGGTGGCTGAACAGAGGCTGGGGCGTCCGACATAGTCTATAGTACGCGAACTATGTACTAAGAGTTTGGGGTCGAACAGCCAAATCTACGATCTATTCAGGACATCCGAGATAGGCTGAGACAAGTCTTCACTGACCTGCCCTTGATTGAGGGTTAATTGACAAATCCATAGCCTGTACTTACCGAATCGACTCACCACATCGAGGCGGGTTTTCCTCATCTATATCGGTGTGAAACAGCCGCTCAGTAGGTGTGCGAGTCGATCGGCCACCAGTTAGAAATCCAGCCGAAATTTCTTGTATTCAGAGCTAAATATTCTATCATGGTTTATCCAAAATCGTTGGCGGTTGGCGGCCTTGCTGGAGTGGCTGTGGCTGGCGTCAACTACGTTGAGGGACTGGAGAGTGTGCAACTGTTGGTGTGTCTCGGAGCAGTCTGGGCAATCGCCGGGTGGTCTTTGACACAGAATCGCCGAAATCTGCACCCTTCAGATACTCTCCACCAACTACTATTTGCTCTGTTGGTCGCCGGTATCCCGCCGTTCACCATCCACGCCGACCTTCCACTCGGCGGGTTTCGGGTTCCTCTCATGTTTCTCGCGACGGGCGTCGCAGCCGCAGGCATTGGTCTGGGGGCAGGCATGAGCGAATTGAGCAATAAGAACCGAACCGAATCCCCCACGGTTGCAGATTAATTCCGATGGGAAGGAGCGACTCAGGGCTTCCTCCGATAGCCTCACGCTCTGTACTTAGCGATTCAACTACTAGTCCTGTTACCGGGTGAGGATTTCAACAGAGCTAGACCATTTTATTTCACACTATATTTTGATTCTATGTTCTATGGGCGGCCATCAAGGCGACTTTCACTAGATCAGATCTCAACGAGTACCTTTATTCCCGTCCGGATTTAGATTCTATGTGCGCTGAGCGGCCATGGAGCCTACAAACGAAGAAGAGATCCAAAGAAAGAGCCTGTCGACACGTGAATCGCAGGCACTCTCACGGCTTGCAAGTGAGGGCCAACAGGTCATCACCATCAGTGACATCGCGGATGTCCTCGACATCCCCCGCAAGTCGGCAAAGGACATGGTGTATACGCTCAAGGAGAAAGGCTGGCTTGAGCGGATCGCGCATGGGAAGTATCTCATCCTGCCACTCGCTGCGGGTGAGAACGCAGTCCATACCGAACACGAGTTCGTGATCGCGTCCGCACTCGTGGAGCCGATGTACATCGGGTACCGGAGTGCGATGAATCATCACGGGCTTACAGAGCAGCTGTCCCGTACTGTGTACATCGTGACGACAGAGCGCGCCCAGGAACGCGAAATCCACGGGGTTACCTATCGACCGGTGACAGTTACTGAGCAGAAATTCTTCGGCTACCAACCGACGGCGGTTGGGTCGAACCAAGTGAACCTTTCGAGTGTCGAGAAAACACTGGTCGATTGTGCCGACCATCCGGAGTTCTGTGGAGGCATTGACGAGCTTGCGAAGGCGATGCAGAACGCTGCCGAAACGCGGTGTTCGTGGGACCGAGTCGTCGAGTACCTGCGGCGAGTTGGGAACGGTGCCGCAACGAAACGAATCGTCTACCTCGCCGACCAGTTGGACATCGACCTTCCGGAGTACTGGGACCTCGTCGGGAACTTCACGACTGGGTACCCGTTGCTCGATCCGACGAGGGAAGCGACGGGGACCCGCGACAGCACGTACCAACTCCGCCTGAACGTCAGCTCCGAGTCGTTCCAGCCGGAGGACTTCTGATAATGATCTCCGAAGCGCAACTACGACGGCTGGCTAGAGAGCTGGATGTTCGCCTCGGCTACGCGGAGAAGAACTACGTCAATTCGTGGATTTTGTGGGCGATCTATACGAGTCCCTACGGCGACAACCTACTGTTCAAGGGCGGAACTGCGCTCAGTAAGTTGTACTTCCCGGAGACGTGGCGCTATTCGGAGGATCTCGATTTCGGTGTTGAGGGAGAGTACCAGGGGAGCGAAGCGGAGTTGCGGGACGTACTCGCAGACGCTTCCAGAGCTTCCGGTATCGACTTCGAGGTGACCAAACACCGCGAACTCCAGAAAGAAGCGTATCCGACACACTACGCCGACATCGACATCCAATACAACGCTGTACTCGGTCAGAAGAACACAACGAGTCTCGACGTTATGATCGACGAACACGTTACGTTCTCCCCGAAAAGCCATCAACACAGCTACGAGGCTGTCCCCGAATTCGAGTTGACCGCATACAGCTTGGAGGAGATTTTCGCAGAAAAGTTGCGAGCGCTCTATCAGCGATCACAGGCTCGTGACTACTACGATCTCTATCGGATGATTACCGAGGCTGACGTTGATGACACGGTTATTCTTCCGGCATTCACGCGGAAATGTGAACACGATGGTCTGGACATCGACCTCCGAGATGGACTTCCCGGGGAGAAACGGGATGAAATCCGTGACGGCTGGCAGAATACGCTCCCCGACCTGGTTGCGGGTCTTCCCGAGTTCAACACGGTCTATGGCACGCTCGAAGACTACGTCGGTTCGTTAGTAGACGAATAGCAACCTGAGTGACACTCGTCCGGAGGGGTGTAACTGACCCAGCGCTCTGTGGCACGAATTTGGTACGCTTACCAGACCGCGCGTTCGACGTGCCGGACGACGACGACGCGTTCGAGGCCGCCGCGCGGGAACTCATGCCCGAGGGGAAGTCGCGGGTCTGGAACAACGCGATCATGGAACTCGGTGGGGTGGCCTGTACGAAATCACCCAACTGCGACGAGGCTGGCTCTCCGTGGCGCAAGTGGTGCCACGCCTACGAATCGGGCGACTTCACCGCACCGGACGTGCCGACCCAGCCGAGTTTCGAGGGCTCGCGCCGGCAGTTCCGCGGCCGGATCGTCCGCGCGCTGAGCGATCACGACGCGGTCGAACTGGACGATCTGGGCCACCGCATCCGGGTGGACTACACACCCGACGGCGAGCATGGCCGGGAGTGGCTGGAGGGACTGCTCGACGATCTGGCCGACGATGGACTGGTCGCGGTGGAGAACGAGGGCGACGAGCGCGTCGCCCGGCTTCAGTAGCGCAGCGATCCGTTTTCAGGCCGCTTCGTCGTCGGGGGTTGGCTGTTCCAACAGCCCTCTTTCCTCGAACAGATCCTTCCCGCGCTCGTAGGCGCCGAACCCGTAGAGCCGCGAGGGGGTGAGCAGGTAGCGCCGTTTCACGCCGCCCTCCGACCGGTAGCGGATCACGAACCGCGGCCGGGTCAGGAGGGGGAGGCCGTACTCCGGTTCGATCCCCTCGATATCCGCGAACGGGATCACCACTTCGCCCTCGCCGTCGCGGCTTTGGATTGCTTTCCAGGCCAACCACGCCAGCAGCAAGCCCGCAATGGCGCCCGAGAACCACACCGGCAGCGTGCGGACCGCGAGCACGGCGCCGACGGCGGCGGCGACGAGGAACAGGGCGACGCCTGCCCGCCGAATCGGCGGGATCTCGTCGTCGGTCAGCGCCTGCTGGAGCGTGCCGAACAGGCCGCGACGACCCGGCTGGATCCTGAGGCGGTCCTCGGCAACGACACAGCGGCCGTCGTGGGTACGGAAGTCGTCGACGCTCATGAGGCGGTGGAGTCGATTTTGATCACGTCGCCCTCTTCGAGTTCGTGGTCCTCACCGATCCGCCGGCCCGCGCGGGCGTCGACGGCGTGGAGGTAGCCCTCGCCGATGTCGGAGTGGACGGCGTAGGCCAGATCCTTCGGCGTCGATCCATCTGGGAGGAGGAACGCGTCGGGGAGCATGTTCCCGGTGCCGTCGGTCCACTTCGACTCGTTCTGGACGGGGTAGGCGGTGATCCGGTCGAGCAGGCCGTAGACGGCTTCGTTCAGGGACTGCTGGACGCCCGTGCCGCCGTGTTCGGCCATGGTTTCCCGGATCTTCTCGAGGCCGGCCGCCTGCTTGTCGCTCACGTCGCCCAGGATCTCGAAGCCCTCGTCACCGGGGTCGTAGTCGACGATGCCCGCGTCGGCACCGTTGCGCAGCGCGAGTTCGCCGTCGGCGGTGCAGGGGACGACCGGCTTGTCGGTCTCGCGCAAGGCGTCGATGTTCTCCTCGGGCGCGATGTCGATCTTGTTGGCGACGAGGACGATGGGCTTCGTGCGGGCGCGCAGGTCCTCCGCGAGCGTTTCGCGGTGGTCGTCGGTCCACTCGCGGGGGTTCTCGGGGTACGCCATCTCCCGGAGGGTGGCGGTCACGTCGTACTCGTCGGCGCCGAAGCCAGTCAGCAGGTCGTGCAGCGCTTCGTCGATGTCGAAGTCGGGCGAGCGGGATTTGCGCTCGACGCTCTCCCAGTTGCGGTCGACGATGCCGGCGAGCCAGCGGTCCATCTCCTCCTCGATGAACGTCGCCTCCTCCGTGGGGTCGTAGGTGCCGACTTCGACGGGTTCGCCCTCCTCGTTGGTCGCGCCGGCGGCGTCGACGACGTTGAGGATGACGTCGGCGTCGGTCAGCGCGTCGAGGAACTGATTGCCCAGTCCGCGGCCCTCGTGGGCGCCGGGGACGAGGCCGGCCACGTCGAGCAGTTCGACGGGGACGTAGCGCTTGCCGTCCCGGCAGTTGTCGCTGTCACAGCGGCGGTCGCGGTCGAGACACGGGCATTCGGTGCGGACGTGGCTCACGCCGCGGTTCGGGTCGATGGTCGTGAACGGGTAGTTCCCCACGTCCACGTCGGCCCGGGTCGCGGCCTGGAAGAACGTGGACTTGCCGGCGTTGGGTTTCCCCGCGAGCGCGACCGAGAGCATTTGGTTTTGGTTCAGGGGATGGTGGCAACTGCCTTTCGGTCGATGCTCTTTGGTCGATGGTGGTGTTGGAACGGCTTGCAGGACCAACACCGGGAAAGCCCCTGCCCGCTCGGCTCCCGGGAGTCGCTGCGGTCCTCGCCTCACTCCGCCAGAGCGAAGCTCTGCCGTGCTCTCGCTCGCTCCGCTCGCGAGAACTCCGTTCGGCTGCGGTCCTTGCTTCCTCCGGGTTCCCCGAGCGGCCAGCCCCTTTCAGTCCCACGCGAGACGCTTCGCGTCTCGCTGGCTCCCGTTCGCTTCGCTCACGGGAACACCCGACAGCACCGTCCACATCCTCCCCAACCGACTCGTTCGGCGTCGCTACGCTCGCCTCATTCGTCCCTCGCGCTTGCTCGCACCCGGAGGTGCTCGCGATTCGCGCCGCTGCCTGATCGAGCAAACGTACGTCGACGATTCCTCAGAAATCCGGCGTCTGGTCCTGCGGGTTCTCCTGCTCCTCGGGGCCGTCGTTGGCCTGCACCAACTGGATCTCGCCGTCGGCGCGCATCGTCCCCTCGACGTTCGCGCGCTCGTGGACGCGCAGGTCGACCGAGGAGATGTCCCCGCGGACGTTCGCGCCGGCCTCGATGGTGACGGCGCCGTCGCGGGTGGTCACGTCGCCGTGAATCACGCTGCCGGAGTGGAGATGCACGTCGCCGCGTGCGCGGATGCTGCCGAACAGCTCCGAACGCTCCTCGATGGTGACCGCCGTCGCGCGGACGTTGCCGTGGAGCCGGCAGTCCGACCCGATGGTCGCGGGCGTCGAGACGCGCCACGCGTCGTCCGAGACCGAGGAACCTCGCGGGATCACCAGCGGCGCCTGCCCGGCCTCGCCGCCGTCGGCCAGTGCGTACGCGAGATCGTCGGCGGCCTCCTCCTCACCGAGTCGGAGGAGTTGCGAGAGCACGATGAAGTAGAACACCAGCGTCGGCATCGGGTTCCGGATGGTGATCCAGCCGTTGGCTTCGAACCCCTCCTCGATTTCGACGTCGTCGCCGATGTCGAGGTCGCCCGAGACCATGAGTTGGCCGCCGATCCGGGCACGCTCGCCGAGGTAGGCGTCCTCGCCGACCAGCACGTCGCCGTCCACGTCGGTCCACATGTCCAGCCGACAGTCGTTCTCGGCCTCGATGTGGCCGCCGAAACTGCTCCGTTCGCCGGCCGCGACCGAGCGACCGCGGACCCCGAACTCGACGGTGGACTGCCCACCCACCAGCACGTCACCGTCGGTGACGAGGTCGTGCTCCTCGACCACGGTGCCGCTGGGGATGGACAGTTCGTCGAGCGGGTCCTGACGGAGCGACATATAGCCGGGGATGGGGTCTCCATAGTTAAAAGGCTCCGTCAGACACATGTACGGAATACGGTAGGTAGGGCGGCCCACACGCGGAGTCCGGCGGGGGTGCCCGACGGCTGCGTCGGCGTCGAAGGGTGACGTTAACCCTCCGGACCGCCTACGCCGGGTATGACCGTACTTTCGTTCGACGAGGAGGGTGTCGACGTCGTCTACGAGGGCACCGAGTTCCGACTGGAGAAGGCGCTGGTCGAAGAGGCGACCGAGAAGTCGTTCCCGGACGTGACCGACCACGAGGTACTGCAGGTCGTCGAGGAGGATCCGTCGCTCTCGGGTGAGCCACGGCGAATCGGCGACATCGTCCAGTCGGCCTAACTCAGGCCGTACTCGTCGGGCCCCTCTTCGAGTTCGTCCATCTCCTCGACGAGAAACGACATCAGCCCCACAGCGCTCGCTTCGACGGCTTCGAGGTCGTCCTCCGAGCGGCCCGTGACCGAGACCGAGAGGTCCCGCACCGACAGGTCCACCCGCGGGACGGTCTTGTCACCACCGCTCGCGCGTGGCGGGCGGCGATCAGGATCGGTGCCGAGTTCTGCGTCCGTACGCTCGTCGTCGTCTCCCATCGTCGCTGAGGTCCCGCCGTCGGCACAAAAAGTCGGTGGCCTCAGCCGTCGACGAACGTCCGGCGGTCGAGTTGCTCGGTCGCCTCGTCGGCGAGCGTCCGCAGATTGACGGCGTCCTCGCGGTTGTAGGAGATCAGCGTCTCCAGGGACCCGTCCTCGCCGCGTTCGTGTTCCTTCCAGAGGCGGACGGCGTCCCGGCCGGAGATGTCCGGGCGGTCGCGTTCGATCCCGATCTCCCGCTCGATGGGCTTCAGGCCGCCCGAGAGACCGATTTTCTTGCAGGTGTACATCAGGTCGAGGTGGGGCGTGTTCACGTCGAAACCCAGCGACGCCTCGAGGAACGGGACGTCGAAGCGCTTGCCGTTGAACGTCACCAGCAGGTCGGCGGCGTCGAACTGCGCGCGGACGTTCTCGGGGGTGAGGTCGTCGCCCTGCACGAGCGTCGTCGTCTCGCCGTCGCGGTGAAACGAGACGGTGGTCACGTCGTTGCGGTCGTGGTCGAGGCCGGTGGTCTCGATGTCGAAGAAACACGCGCCGTCCCGGAAGTTCTCGTAGAGGCGCCAGCGCTCGGCGGAGGGGAAGGCTTGGTCGAAGAAGCCGGCGTCGCCGGCGTCGAGGCGGGGGCGGGCCTCGTCGATGAAGTCGGTGATGCGCTCGCCGGTTTTGGCGCCGACGGCGCTCGGGTGGAAATCGTCCCAGTGAGTGATGTCGTCGCCCCAGAGCCGGCGTTCGGTGGACTCGCCGACGCCGTGGACGGGGATGAAGGAGTTCTCGATACCAATGTTTCTACGTTGTTTGGACATGGATGGATGTAGTTTGGGGCCAGGTGTCGATGTTTTCGGACGCGCCTCAGATTACCGTGATTACGTCACCGACTCCGATAAGCATCCCGAACCGAGCACAAACGAGTAACGGGCCTGTTGATGCATGCTCATATGATCTAGAGATGGCTTCTTCGGGGAAGGGCGCTACGGGGCGATAGAGTGTGGAAAGCTGGCACAAACGATCAGAAATCTATCTTCGATATAGGGAACGGTAGCGGGGGTTTAGGCGGTAGTTATTTACTGATCGCTTCCGGAGTGGAGTGTGATGAGCGCCCCGACAGGTTCGGAGAGTCCGCCTCTGATAGCCCACCTCGTGGTTCCGATGGACAATGAGGACCACGCACGAGCAACCACGAGGGTTCTCAAGCAGTACCCATACAACTGGCTTACCGTCGTTCACGTCGTCGAGAACGGTGGCCGCGTGCCGGACAAGCTCTCCGTCAAACAAGCGGAGATGTTTGCGGAGGATTCATTCGCTGCCCTTGGACAGGCCATCTCCGACACCGTGACGGAAGCCATTCGAACCGAAAATATCTAATACTTTACACAATGCCCGATAACGAAACAACTACTGCGTCGGCTGGTGCCCGGTACAGCTTCAGCCCGGTTTCCGATACCGTTCTAAGGGACGTCGGCGCGCTGCAGGTGCTCATCGGCGGGTCGATGATCGTCCCGATGCTCGTCTCGCTCCTCTACCAGGAGTGGTTCAGCGCGCTGTCGTTCCTGATCGCAGGAGGAATCACCGTGCTCGCTGGCGGCGTATCCTACAAGCTGAACGAGAATGCCCCGGAGCCACAGCGCCATCACGCGATGATCGTCGCCGCCCTCGGCTGGGCCGCGACAGCGTTCTTCGGGGCGATCCCGTTCGTGCTCGCCGCCTACATCACACCGGAAGCGGTACTCGAATCGTTTGTCCCTGCAGGGGCGACCTATCAACCGAGCCTCCTCTACTTCCGAGACCCGCTGCATGCGGTTTTCGAGAGCATGAGCGGATACACGACGACCGGTCTCACCATGAGTGTCAGAGAGCCATCCGTCGGCCACGGCTTCCTCTGGTACCGGTCCCAGATGCAGTGGATCGGCGGCGCGGGGATGATCGTTCTCTCCTTGGCGATCCTCCGGCAGCCACACGGTACGTCGGGTCTGTCGCTGTACGAATCGGAGGGGCGTAGCGAGAAGCTCCGACCGAGTATCGTCGGAACCGCCCGCGCGATCTGGAAAATCTACGTCGGAGTGACCGCCGCCGTAGCCGTATACCTCGCCGTGGCGACGTTCCTCGTCCAGCCCGGATACGGTGTCGAGAACACGATATTCGACGCCATCAACCACGCCATGACCGGCCAGTCCACGGGGGGGTTCAGCACGCTCGACGACTCCATCGCAGGGTACGACTCCTACGTGATGGAACTCGTTCACATCCCCGCGATGATCACGGGGGCGATTTCGATACCCGTGTACTGGGGTGTCCTCTCTAAACGCGACCTCAAGGAGTTCACCCGGGACCCACAAGTTCGTATGCTGTTCGGGTTCTTCGCCGTCGGCGCCCTCGTCCTGACGGCGTTCCTCGCCCGATGGGTCGGGGTTCCGTACAACGGGGATCCAACCGGATATCTCGGGCGAGTAGCGACGAGTCAGGCGTTCCGGGACGGATTGTTCCAGTATATCAGCGCTCAGACGACGACCGGCTGGCAGACATCCGCCATTGGTGACTGGAACGACGGTGCGGTCGTGTTCATCGTTCTCGGCGCGATGCTTCTCGGTGGGTCCGCAGGTGCAACCGTCGGCGGGATCAAGATCCTCCGTGGGTACATCATCGGTCGGGGGATCATCTGGGAGGTCTCCCGCGTGTTCCTCCCGAAGCACGCTATCGAGGACCTCCGTATCGGTCAGCGCACGTTCAAGTCCGACGAGGCGAACGACGAGATCCGGGCGGCCGCGACTTTCGGCTTCCTCTATCTGCTTCTGTTGGGAGTCTCGCTGTTCGTGCTTCTGGCGGTCCTGCCCTCGGAGTTCACGCTCGCGGACGCGATCTTCGAGGTCGCGACCGCACAGGGGACCGTCGGCCTCTCTGCCGGCATCACCGGGCCGGGGATGCCGGTGATCGCGGAGGTCCTGTTCATCTTCCAGATGTGGATGGGCCGGCTCGAGATCATCCCCATCCTCGTCTTGGTTAACAGCTTCCTCAGGCGGTGACCCACATGCACGACCTCATCGCTTCCAACGCGCCCGTGCTGGACGTTCCCGGGCCTCCGCCCCGTCCGCGTCAGATACGATAGCACCGTCTATCGACCACAACACCCGAACACGACCCAATGTACATCATCATCATCGGCGCAGGCCGCACCGGAAGCAAAGTCATCGAACTGGCGACCCAGGACGACCACGAGGTCGTCGTCATCGAACGCGATCAGGAACTCGCCGAGGAGGTCAGTGCAACGTACGACTGCATGGTCATCAACGCCGACGCAGCATCGAAGGATACCCTCCTCGAAGCCGGCGTACGGGAGGCTGATGCAGTCATATCTACGACTGAGAACGACTCGGTGAACCTCATGATCTCGATGCTCGGCAAGCAGTACGGTGTCGAGACACTCGTGAGTTCGATCAACGATCCACAACACATGGACCTCTTCGGTGACCTCGGCGTGAACATCGTCGAAAGCCCACACGAACTCAACGGACAGTATCTCTACCGAGCGGTCCAGCGCCCCGCCATTCAGGACTTCATGAAGATCAGTGGCGGTGCCGAAATATTCGAACTGACGGTGGATGCGGATGCGCCGATCGCGGGGCTCAGTCTAATCGAGGCTGATTCGGAAGGCCTGCTCCCCGAGGAGACGGTCATCGTCGCAATCGTTCGAGATGGCGAACTACTTATTCCGCGCGGGGAGTCCGAGATCCGAGCGGGCGATACCGTCACCATCTTCGCTAAAAACGGTGCAACTGACCGGGTTACCCGGGAATTCACGGGGGTGTAACGATGTCGAACGACGATGTGAGGGCCACGGTTCCGATCGTCGCCCCGAAGCCGCCGTCCAACGCAGACACGGGCTCGAACGGATACGGCGGGGAGATAATCCACCGGCCGAGTTACTCCATCGTGGTGCCCATCGTCAGCGATCCGTTCGACAGCGATGCCGGGATCAACGCTCACCGATTCCTTCAGACCGCGATCGCTTTAGCGGCAGATAACGACGGCAAAGTCCTGCTGTTAGGGATTGCAGAGGTAGATAGCCGGACGGGACTCGAACAAATTCGAGAACACGATGACTCGAAAAGCACGTCTGAGGGAAAGGAAAACGCGGCCCCGGAGACCGTTCAGGAACGACAGAGACAGTTACGACAGGTGCTGAAGGTCGCCGAAGGTCTTCATACCGATCTGACTCTTCGTGCCGTAGTACGGGCAGTCACGGATACCACGCAGGGAATTCTCGATTCACTCGACGGCGGTAGCAAAACGGCCGTCCTTTTCCTTCGTGGAACGGGGTTCAACGAAAGTTGGTTGCTTGGAGAGAGCACGATCGATACTGTCGTCGAAGAAGCCGACTGTGACGTTTTCGTAGAAAACATCGGCGTACGCGATGGTGCTGGAAGGCTGTACGTTCCCGATGATGAGGGGCATACTGTCGCTTCACTTGCCGAGTCGGAAGCGGAGTCGATCGACTCCATTCTCCTCCCAGTAGGAGCGGGACCGCACGCGGCGCTGGCCTCTGAGGGTGCTCGTGCGGTAGCCCACGCTTCAGATGCTTCAGTTACTGCACTACACGTTATTCCTCTCGATTCGTCTGACCAGGAGCGCAGCGACGCGACCGATTTACTGGAGTTCGCGGAGTTTGTGCTCGGTCCTGACATCGAATCGAACACAGTTCTCAGAGAAGCACCTGATCCCACAGACGCCATCATCGACGAAGCAACCAGTCATGACTTCACGGCGATTGGTTCTCCCGAACAGAAGTTCCAGCTTCGAGATTTGGTGTTTAAGCCAGTTCAGGAAACCCTCGCGAGACGAAACGACGTCACGATCTTGATGTGCCGTGATTCTGACCGAACGTCACGATCTCTCTATTACCGGTATAAGCAGGCAATGGACACGAACGACGACGAGCAGGGTTGACCCTCACACAACCCTGACCGCTCTTCACGTATTCTCCAAGCCAGCTGTTCGACGTATTCGCGTACTTCTGCTCGTGAGAAACTCGCCGCGTTATTCGGAGTGTCGAGTTGGCGAGGCAGTCGTTACATTTGACGAGGTGAAGGAGTTCTCGACGCGCATAGAGTGAGTGGGTCGGTGATAAACTCGGCGCTATGGGTGGGGTGCGCTGGTGGCATGGGCGTTCGGTGTGGTGGTGAAGTCAACAGGGCCAGCAACACCCTGAAAGCCCCTGTTCGCTCGGCTCCCGGGAGTCGCTGTGCTCCTCGGCTCGCTTCGCTCCCCTGCGGTGCTTGCGTCGTCACCAGAACGCTTCGCGTTCTGGTTGGCAGACGAGAGCTTCGCTCTCGTCGACGTCGGGGTTCCCGGAGCGAACAGCCCCTTTCAGTCCCGCCCGCTGCACAGTCCACACCCTCCCCAGCCGACTCGTTCGCTTCGCTCACTCGTCCTCCGAGGGAGCTCGCTCCCTCGTGGTCCCACTCGCTTCGCTCGCGGGACCCTCGCGCTCGGGACGCACACGGAGGTGCGTCCGCTTCGCGCCGACGGCAGAGAAACAGTACCCGCAGAAACCGCTACTCCGTCAGTCGGCTACTCCGTCAGTCGCTCCCGCTCGCTTTCGCTGTCCTCGGTCTCCTTGTACGGCTCACACACCATACTCACACCCTCTTCAAAGGAGATTTCGGGCTCCCAGCCCGTCGCCGCCTTGAACTTCGAGGGGTCGGCATGGGTGTGGTAGACGTAGTTGTCCAGCGGCACCGGCTCGTACTCCGGCCCCACGTCGGTGCCGAGTTCGTCGTTGATCATCCCGACCATCTCGTTGAACGTGTAAGGGTTGCCAACTCCGAGGTTGTAGACGCCGTCGAGTTCGTTCTCGGCGGCGAGGATCAGCCCCGAGACGATGTCGTCGACGTGGGTGAAGTCCCGCGTCTGGGTGCCGTCGCCCCAGAGCACCGGCGACTCGCCGTTGGCGATCTTGTCCGCGAACTGTGAGATGGTGTTGGCGTACTCGCCTTTGTGCTCCTCGTTGCCGCCGTAGCCCTGGTAGACGGAGAAAAACCGCATCCCGGCGAGATCGAGGCCGTGGAAGTCCGAGTAGTACTCCGCGTAGTTCTCGCGGCCGAGCATCGACGCGTCGTAGCCCGTCGACGCCTCGACCGCCATCTCCTCCGTACAGGGCTCCTCCTGACTCCCGTAGATCGAGGAGGTGGAGGCGTAGACGAACGTCTCGCAGCCGTCGTCCATCGCCTGTTCGACGACGTTGATGAACCCCTCAATGTTGACGCGGGCGCCCTGTCGCGGGTGCTCTTCCAACATCTGCCGGGAGGAGAGCGCCGCGAGGTGGAACACGGCGTCGACGTCTGTCGGGAGATCGTCGTCCAGCACGTCGGCTTCCGCGAAGATGACGTCCTCGTCGAGGTTCTCCGGTGTGCCGAGGTAGCAGTTGTCCAGCGCGATGACTTCGTTGTCGACCGCGAGCCGGTTCGCGAGGTTCGATCCGATGAACCCTGCTCCGCCGGTGACCAGCACGCGCTTGCCGTTCATACCTGAGACTGCTTCCGGCGACGGCAAAGGCCTGTCGTTCACCCCCTCACACGTGTGACCGGACACCACGATCATTGAACGAGCATCGTGGTTTTTCGTCGTTCTTCTTACGGATTCGTGCAGCTCTTCGGGAATCAGCCGTAGCCTTATGTACTACCACGGGGTAACCATCAACAAATGTCTTCGATCGAGCTCACGGCGAGCCAGCGTACGATCCTCAGGGCGCTGGTCAACCTCCACGGCGAGCAGGAGTCCGCAGTGAAAGGCGAGGATATCGCCGACGAAGTCGGGCGCAACCCCGGGACGATCCGGAACCAGATGCAGAGCCTGAAGGCGCTCCAGTTGGTCGAGGGTGTCCCCGGCCCGAAGGGTGGCTACAAGCCGACGACCAACGCGTTCGACGCGCTCGACGTCCAGCAGATGGACGAACCGGCGTCGGTGCCCCTGACCCACGAGGGCGACCCGGTCTCGGGCGTGAACGTCGAGGAGGTCCACCTCACGAGCGTCCACAACCCCGACCTCTGTCGGGCTGAGCTCCACCTCCGTGGCTCGGTCAAGCAGTTCCACGAGGGCGACGCCGTCCGCGCGGGCCCGACGCCGCTGTCGGCGCTGGTCGTCGAGGGCACCGTCGACGGTAAGGACTCGACGGCAAACGTGCTGATCCTCGAAATCGAGTCGATGGAGGCGCCAGCCGGGGAGACCGCCCACTGAGGTCGTCGCCCACAGCGTCTATCATCTGCTGTTTCTCCGCTACCCCTCCTGCTCGTCCAGCACCACTGGCACGCCGCGCTTGGCCACATCGGCGGCGAAGGCGGCCGAGTCGGCCTGCAGAATCTCGATGGTGTTGTAGTGGACCGGGAGCACCAGATCGGGATCCATCCGCTCGGCTAGCGCTGCCGACTCCTCGGCGGTGCTGACGACGCTGCCGGCGATGTTCGCGAGGAACAGCGAGACCGAGAGCTCCGCGAACGCGTCCAGTGCGCCGCTGTCGCCCGGCCAGAACACCGAACTCCCGCCGAGCGCGAGCCGGTAGCCGACGCCCAACCCCTTCGGGTGGGGGACGTTCCCGTCGCGGTCGGCTCGCGGGCCGTCGGGGTCGTTGTACGCCGGGACCGACCAGACGTCGGCGCCGCCAGACCGCTTCGCGCTCTGGCTGGCTCCCGAATCGCGGCGCGATTCGGGAACGCCACCGTCGGGGCCGTCGACGGCGAGGTGGTCCGTCTCGCCGATTCGGACGATCTCCCCCGGCAGGTCGCTGATCGGCGCCACGTCGCGGTCGATCCCCGATGGATCGACGCCCTCGTAGATGACGACCGTCGTCTCCTCGTTTGCGACGCGCTGGATCCCGTCGGAGTCGTAGTGATGGTCGTGAGTCACACAGACCAGATCGGCGTCCTCGGGCCGGAAGTTGGTGGCTCGCGGGTGCGCAACTTCCTTGGGGTTGCCGCCGCCGACAGGGGTCCATTCGCCCGTAAGAACGCCGTAGCGCCCCGGATCGAGGTAGGCGACGAAGCCGCCCTCCGTTTCGATGCGGGTGGTCGCGTAGCCGTACCACGTCACCTGCAGGTCGTCGTGTCGAACGGTCATGGGCGGGCCTCGGGTCGGGCCCGACTTAGGCGTACGCTTCCCGGTGTCAGGTGGCGTCTCCCGAACTCAGGCGTCGTCGACGCCCTCGGCGAGTCGCTCGAACCGCTCGACAGTGTCGGCGTCTTCCGGGTCCTTGTCGTCCCGAACTTCGACGAACCGTGGGAACCGCAGCGCGTAGCCCGCGCCGTAGGTCGGGGACTGCTGGATCTCCTCGTAGCCCACCTCGAACACCACTTCGGGCCGGAACTCGACGGTCTGGCCGTCCTCGTCGATCACGTGGGGTTCGAGCAGCTCAGTTAGCTCCGCGAGTCGCTCATCGGTGATGCCCGTCGCCACTTTCCCGACGGTCTCGTAGCCGTGGTCGCTGCCGACCGCGAGGAGGAACGTGCCGAACTCGTTGGCCCGGCGCCCCTCGCCCCACTCGGCGCCGGTGACCACGCAGTCGAGCGTCTCCACGTCGGGCTTGCGCTTGAGCCAGTCCTGCCCGCGGTCGCCGGGGGTGTACGTCGATTTGAGGCACTTGAGCATGATCCCTTCGTGCCCGGCCTCCAAGGCCGCCTGTTCGAACGCCTCGACCTCGGCGGCATCGCCGCTGTACAGCACCTCGCTGGCGGCCTCGGGGAGGAGTTCGGTGAGGCGGGCGTGACGCTCCCGGAACGGTTCCTCGAGCAGGTCGTCGCCGTCGCTGCCCTCGCGGCCGTCGAGCAGGCAGTCGAAGGTGTGGAGGTCGAGTGCGACCTCCTCGCGCATCCGATCCACCTCGTGTTTCCGGCGGAAGCGCCGCAGCACTTCCTGAAACGGCAGGGGGCTTCCGTCGTCGGCGACGGCGACGACTTCGCCGTCGAGGATCGCCGGAGCGTCGAGTCGCTCCTCGGCGAACTCCCGGATCTCGGGGAGGGCTTCGGTGACCTCTGAGGTGTTCCGGGAGTAGAGCCGAACCGTTGGGTCGTCGGGCGTCGGCTCGCGGTCGGCGGCTGGCGGTGCGATACCGTCGGGGTGGTGGTGGAGTTGCACACGCGCGCCGTCGAACTTGATCTCTGCCGCCACCTCTTCCCAGGACTCCAGTGCGCCGGTGACGGTGCCGGCCTGCGCGAGCATCGACTGGACGGGGCGGCCGACGGTGAGCCCCACCTCCCGGAGGCCGTCGTCCCCCGACTCGCGGGCGATTTCGGCGACGCGGCCGTAGTCGTTGCTCACCTGCAGCGCGTCGGCGACCAGTTCCGGTTCGACCTCGAACGCCTCGCCGATGGCGTCGCGGACGGCGCCCTCGCCGACGCCGAGGCGCATCTCCCCGAGCACGAGACGGGCGAGGTAGCGTGCCTCGTCGTCGCTGACCCGGGAGAACAGGCCGAACAGCGTCGCGAGTTTGGCGTCCTCGCTCCCGGACCCTTCGGCGGCCGCGACCTCCCGGAGGGCGTCGTCGACCTCCGTGAGCGTTGGGCCGTCGCTCTCACCGCCGCCCGCGGCGAACGCGCCGAGGCCCTGCTGGCCGCCCAGATCGAGGCCGGCGGCGACGGCGCCGATTTCGCCCTCGTCGGCCAGCCGTGCCTCCACGTCGTCGGCGGTGACGTTCGTTCCGGCGGCCTTCGCCAGCGCCTCGTAACAGAGCCGCGGGCCCACGTCGAGGGTGCGGCCGTCCCAGCCCGGGAACACCCGGCCCTGGAGGAAGCGCGCGACGACGGGGAGTTCGTCAGCGCCGGCCTCGCAGAGTAGATCCGCGACCAGCGAGACGGTTTCGAGGTCGGCGGGCTCTGCTTCCAGTTCGGCGGCGCGGTCGGCGAAGGCGGCGAACTGCATCTACCCGGCGTAGGGGGAACCCCGGCAAAAGGCCGCCGACTCAGCGTCGATATGGAGGCGGCAGCGGGGCTACTCAGTCGGAAAAACGGAGGAACGTCGGGCGGGTGCCCGAAACGGACCGATTTAGAGGAGCGAGTCGATGTCCTTCTCTTTCGTGACGTCGACGCCGTCCTCGGTGACGACGGCGACGTTGATCCCGTTGCCGGAGGCCGTGTCCCGCTCGGTCGCGGTCTGGATCGCCTTCGTGGCGATGGTCTTTGCCTCCTCGACGTCGACGCCCTCGGCGTACTCCTGTTCGAGCACACCGAGCGCGAACTGGGAGCCGGAGCCGGAGACGGCGTAGTTCTCCTCGGTCGTGCCACCAAGCGCGTCGATGGAGTAGACGTGGGCACCCTCGTCGTCGACGCCGCCCAGAATGGGCGAGACGATGTAGAACGCGCCCGAGCGCAGGAGGTTCCCCGTCAGCGTGGAGAGCGCCTGCATCGACATCTGCTTCCCGCGGCGGACCTCGAAGAGGTTCGACTCGGCTTTCAGCGTCTCGATGAGGGACTGGGCGGCCGAGACGGAGCCGGCGATGGTCAGCGCGCCCGTCGGGTGGATCTGTTCGACCTTCTGGACGTCCTTGCTGGAGACCATGTTGCCCATGCTGGCGCGCATGTCCGTCGCCAGCACGACGGCGTCGCCGGCGTTGATGCCGACGGTGGTGGTGCCGGTCTTCATCCCGTCCTCGGTGGAGGCCTGCGCACGACGCTCGTCGGCGCCGGAGAACTCGCCGAGCTCCGGACCGAACACGTCGGACTGATCGCCGCCAAGCGGGTCGAGACCTGACTGATGGGCAGGTGTTCGCATTATCACTCGCTAGTCGGGGAACGCTGATAAAGCCACCCCTTCGGGGAAATCCTTCCGGCGTCGAAACCCGGCGACGCCGCTGAGTCGGGCTGTCTCCAGAGAACGGGGTCGGCCTACTCCGCCGCCTCGTACGCCGTCTTCGCGCCGTCGACGGCCCGGCCCAACGGGAGCGGGACGCCGAGCTGGCGGGTCACCATCGCGAACGGGAGCAGCGTGATCCCGAGCAGGACCGTGAGTTGGTAGATTGCGAGCAGCGTGACGCGGCGGATGGTTCGGCTCATCTGCGTACCTTGTCCACCCGGTTCGGGTATAAGTACTTGTCGGGGTCGGGTGGTAACCCACCCCGTCGCAGTCTTGCGTTTCCACTGTAGTTGTTTGCCGGGAAAGCAGACTGGGAGAACCCATAAAGGCGGCCGATAACGCGCAGGGGTGAGAGAGGGAATCGTTGTAAGTTATGCGTAAGTTCATCAGCGGGCACGCAGCCGCGTGGTCGAAACTGACGACTGCGCGCGACCGCTGGGGAAACCCTGAAACGCGCGCTCGGCGTAGGTCGGCCCATGAGCGACTCAGACTGGACCGACGCCATCGTGGGCGAGCGGATGGCGGTCGATCAGCAGTTCTCGAGCGAAGTTCGGGACTCCCCGTTCTCCAACCAAGAGTGGGGGCTGATCATGACCGCCGCGGAGTTCGATATCGCCGACGCCGACGACCCCGAGAACGCCCGGATCGTCCCGGCGACTACGAAGGTCGCCGGGATCATGCCCGAAGTCGAGAAGATGAGCAAGGGGATGGGCGCACCCGGCTCCGCAGCGGGGGGAGACGGCGGCGACGACGACGGCGTCTTCTCGTCGGTCAAGAAGCGCCTCGGCATCGGTGGCGGTGACGACGGTGCCGACCGACTCGAGGACGCCGAGGCGCTGCTGGAGCGCTACGCGGAGACGCTACAGGCACACCTCCAAGAGAAGGGTCGCTGGGAGCAGGTCCGGATCGCGTATCAGGAGTAGAACGGGGCGAGACAGCCGGCTTAGCTGTTGGCCATCTCGGCATCGTCGAGCGGGAAGTCGACGTCGACCTCCTCGCGGCGCTCCTCCGAGAGGGTCAGTTCGAGCGTCTGGCCGCAGTCGGGACACGGGATGACCACGTCGATACGGAGCTTCTCGCCAGTGCCGCGGATGTCGGTGATCGCGCTGTCGGTGGTCGTGAGGTACTCGCTGTCGAGTTCGTGGTCACAAGCCATGCCCCACCTTGTGAGGCCACCCGTTTCAGTACATCGGCCAGCAACGGACCACAGCCCGACTCCTTTTTTACCACGCGGCGACGAGCCGTGGCTATGAGCGATTTCGGCCTCGACCTCGCCCGCGCCGAAGAGGAACTCGACGACGAGACGCAGGGCGACGTGGTGCTCGCCGTGCTGGACGGCGAAACCGACCCCGCCGAGTGGATCGACGCCGTTCGGGGTGGGGACGTACTCGTGCTGGCCGTCGAGGGCGACCTGAACAGGCTGGCGGCCGACTTCGCCCGGGAGATCCGGGCCGAGGGTGGCTCGCTGATGCATTTCCGCGGCTTCCTCGTCGTGACGCCCGAGGGCGTCGACATCGATAGCGACCGACTCTAACCGACTCGGCCGCGGTACGGGCCGATAGCCGACCCATCGCGGCGAAGCGTTTTCTCCCGCCGGGCGCTACGTCCGGGCATGCCGACCTACACCCGCCGGACGCGCGTCGACGCGCCGCTCGCGGACGTCTGGGCGTTCCACTCCCGTGTCGGCGGACTGGAGGCGCTCACGCCCGGCTTCATGAACCTCGAAGTCGGGGCTGTCCGGGGGCCAGACGGCAATCCCGACCCCGAACTGCTGATGCAGGGCAGCCAGATCGAGATGTCGCTGCGCCCGTTCGGCGTCGGCCCGCGCCAGCACTGGACCTCCCTGATCACCGAGCGCGAGGAGGGCGACGGCGTCGCGTGGTTCCGCGACGAGATGCACGACGGCCCGTTCCCGCGCTGGGATCACACCCATACGTTCCGCGCGGCTGCGGGTGGCGGCACCGTGATCGAGGATCGACTCGTCTACGAACTCCCGCTGGGGCCGCTCGGGCGCCTGTTCGGCCCGCTGGGCGTCGTCGGCTTCGCGCCGATGTTCCGCGCGCGCCACCAGCGGACCAAGCAGATCCTGGAACACTAGATCGCCGCGGGGAGCAGCGCCGTCGCGAACACGACGCCGAGCCAGCCCGCGGCGTTCCACCACGGCACATCGCGCACGCGCGGGCCCGGGATCGCGTCCGCGTACTCCCACGCGCCCACGGCGACCGCGCGTGGCTCGAGTACGCGTCCGAGAGCGGTTCATCTCTCGAGACGGGTACTGCTTCTCGTCTGCCCGGCAACTCGCTCTTGGTTCACATGGAGAGGGCGAGAGCGTACGGGGACCCCGGCGACGTAAGCACTGGGTGGAGCGAGGCGCGCAGCGAGCCGAGGGGGGTTCCGAGGTGGTCTGCACCTCCAACAACAACGTCCCCGTGTGGCGACTGGTGAGAAGGTCCATCAGAGGAGTCGTGACCGCGGGAGCGAGCACAGCGAGCGACCACGGGCGGTGGGGACGGGGGGGTCAACAGAAGGGGATACCCAATATTGATGCCGAGGAGGGAATGAGGGGTAGTCGCTCGTTTAGGGCTCATTCTCTTAGCTCCCGCAGAGTGACTTGCTTGGGGGGCCTTCTCCCTGCAGCGCGCACGGTCGGGGGCCGCGGCTCTCCGGCTCGCCCACGGGCGTACGTTCGCGTTAGAGGTCATGGGCGTCTGCGCCCGTCGCGACCGCTGTACCGCAAAAGTTCGGAAAAGGACTGTCCCTGCACCGCTAGGACTAGTCGGGCTTGATTACCCTAGAAGTAGATTTCACTTGAAGAGGTAGATTCGTCGCCTCCCATGCCACTGATTCTGCAGATGACGATTCAGTACCTTCCTTATTTACACTCAGTTCGGCGTTCGTTGAGCTGCCTGAAGCCTTTTTCACCCCGTATTTATCCTTCTGTTCGGGAGTCATCTTATCCGGGTCTAGTGTAGACGGTGACACAGAACTCGTCTGAGCCGGCGGATCGTCGCCGTTTTCGGTAAAGGCTAAGGTGTAGGACACCTCCACACCCACTTGGCCTCCTGTCCAAACCGTGATTTCCACCTCATCAGAGTCATCTACGTCGAAGGGAACTTCCATCTGAATTCGGTGGGTAGAGTGCATTTGTTCATGGTAACCATCTGGATTATTGTCGAACGTCCACCCCTTAGACAGTTCTGTCAGGCCTTGCGATGCATCTTCAACCATTAACGATATTAGATCATCTGCGATTAGTGCTGCTCCGGCACCGGCACTGATCACACTAATCGCAGCGTCGAAAAGAATCTCTAGACCCTGCCAGTAGTTCTCATTAGAATTGTCGGGATGTGGATAATATCCCGCATATTTCTCATCACTCATTGGGAAATGAGTGAAATCTCCATGGTCCGATTGTGTTGAGAAAGTGCCGCTCATATCTAACTCCCAGTGAATGCCTGAAATAGTGGCGGCATTTCGTTCCATGCTTCCGTCATATGAATTTCGAAGCCATCCCGTAGATGTCGAGGTAATGGAGAACTCGTGCAGCCAATAATCTATATCCTCCGTTGGGACATTATCTGGGTCTGGAATATACGAGCGATGCCATCCGATTGTAGTTCCTTGACTAACTGCCGGATCCGAAGTACTCCCCGTCAGATGAGCCGTTTCTGATTCGGGATATACTTCCTCTGGTGAAGTTGCTGCAGCGACTTCTTCAGAACCCAGTGTAGCTAGCAAGCTTGAGCTGATACCAGTCGTGGCTGCCAATTTCATCGCACTCCGACGGTTGATTCCGTCCATTTTGAAATCCTTAGTAAGATTATCATTAATCAATATAGGACTTTCGATACCTGTTAACTTATTACTTGATAAGATAGTCGGTGGTAAGATTATTTATTATGTGTCTATATGTGGTACTATGGAAGGTTCCCTGATTGCTAGAATGCTCCCTCCGCTCATAGTCGGTAGCCTATTCATCATGTTCCCAAAGAAAGCAGCGCGGCTACGCGAAGGAACCCCTCAGGGGTCAGACCCACCAGAGGACTCCGTGAAATTCATCAGGTTTGTCGGTATTCTAGTTGTGGTCATTGCCCTCTTGATCGGCTTTCTTGCAGTACAGAGCTAGCGCCTTCGAAATTTCGGAAGTAATCTGCAGCATCCGCGAGCGTCGCCAGCACCGCCGCCGCGGATCGCCGGCGCCTCCACAGCAAACGCGACGGCGACGCCGCCGGCGAACAGCGCGACTGTCTCGGAAAGCGGCCACGTCAGCAGTGCGTGGGCGAGGGTGAGGAGAAACAGGCCGAGTTGGCCGGCGACGTAGCGCCGCGCGGTCGAGGGGTCGATGGGGGACTCAGGGTCAGGCACGGTTCCGAGCAGCGGCGGTGAGATAGATGCCCAGCAGTACGACGGCGCCGCCGGCAACGGTCGTCGGCGTCGGGATCTCGCCCGGCAGGAGCACCACCGCGAGGACGGTGCTCCCGACCGGTTCGCCCAGCAGGCTGACCGAGACGACGCCGGACTCGACGTGGGCCAGCGCCCAGTTGATCACGGTGTGGCCGAAGATGCCCGGGCCGAGCGCCATCCCGAGGAAGAGGAGCCACTCCCGGCGCGGGTAGTCGACGAGCGGCGCACCCTGGCCGACGGCGATGGCCAGCAGCACGGCCGCGCAAGCGAGGTAGACCACGACCACGTAGGGGACAAGCGAGACACGCTGGCGCAGTGAGCGGCCGGCGAGCACGTATGCCGCGGCGGTGACGGCGCCGACGAGTGCGAGCGCGTTGCCGTACATTCCCGTGCCGGCGAGGGCGTCGGTGGTGCCGATTCCCAACATCGCCAGCAGCGGGTCGCCCAGCGACATCGCGGCGGCGCCGACCAGCGCGACGAAGATGCCCACAAGCATCCGGCGGGTGAGTCGCTCGGAGAGCAGCGCCCACGCGCCGACGGCGACGAACAGCGGCTGGGTCTGGACCAGCGTCACGCTGGCGGCGACGGAGGTGTGGTTCAGGCTCTCGAACCACGAGACGAAGTGGAGCGCGAGGGCGACGCCCGAGAGGCCGGCGACGCCGACGTCCCGGAGCGCCATCCGCCGGAACTCCCCGCGGTAGCGACCGACTGCCCACGGGAGCAGGAGTGCGGTGGTGAACAGCACGCGATAGAACGCCTTGACAACGCTGGGCGCGGTGGACCAGCGGATCAGGATGGCGCTGGTACTGACGGCGACGACGGCGACGGCCAGTGCAGCCATCGGCGGCACGCGCTCCTCGAGGGCGGCGAACACGCCCGAGGCTCTCGCCGCCGGCCGCTTACCCGTTACGAAGCCGGCGGCTTGGGAGCTGATCGACTGCAGTGAACGCCTCGTTTCGGTTTCGGCTGTGGAGCCCACAGCCCCGCGGGTATCGACGACGGCCGTGAGTGACGGCGTCGGCAGCGACGCCCGCGGGCGATACTGGGACGGAACCAAGAGGCAACCCTTAAGTCCAAACACCCGCCTACGTATGAGTGCCCGCCCTTAGCTCAGACTGGTAGAGCAGCCGACTGTAGATCGGCTTGCCCCCCGTTCAAATCGGGGAGGGCGGACTTTTGCTGCGAACAACGTGAGCAGTCAACAGTCTACCGAGCCGATTTGAGCCCGGAAGTCGCAGCGGCCGAGCGAAGCGAGGCCGACGTCTTCCGATGTTCAAAATCGGGGAGGGCGGACTCGTTTTCCAGCCGATTCGGTGTCGCGTACCCCGCACTGCCTGCAGCCACTCCGCCAGCGTGATAGCTACGAGTTCGGCTCGGCCCACGGGTCGTCGGCGTCCGTGGGTTCCAGTGCGCGCCCGATGTCGTCCTCGTCGAACGCCGTCGACGACAGCACCATCGCGAGGCGCTGCCACCGGGCGCTGAGGTCACCCTCGCCCTCGGGCCCGACGCGGGCGCCGTGGGTCTTGAAGAACTCCGACCCACGGCCGCGGCGGGATCCCTCGCCGGTGTGGCCGTCGAAGACGGCGTCGAAGCGGCCGCCGGCTTCGAGGTCGCCGACGGGGAAGTCGTGGCTCGGCTCCTCGCCGCGTTCGAACGCCTCGGCCCGGCGCTCCGCGACGGTACCGAAGTACTCGTCGGCGTTGGCGGCCTCACGTGACGACTGCGCGCGGGCACACGCGAGCGCCGCGTGGACGGCACAGAGGCGGCCACGCCACTCGTCAGGCTCCCAGCGCTCGGTCGCCAGTTCCTCGTAGCGAGCCACCTGTGTCGCCACGTCTTGGCCAGCCCGCAGGTCCTCGACGACATAGAGGTTCAGTCGCTCCCAGAGGTTCCAGCCGAACCCCGAGCGTGCAAGCTCCCAGGCCGCCCACGCCGCGATCTCCTCGTCGGAGCGACGCACCGCCTTCTGGAGCAGGCTGGAGACGACGTAGCGGCTGAAGCCGCCGTCGGTCTCGTCCGGGCCTTTCTCCTCGCCGAAGTCGTCCTCGCCGGTGGCCTCCGGGGGGCGATCCGTCTCCAGCGTGCCGTCGGTTCCGAACGTCGCCTGTCGCTCGTCGCTCATGTGCCAGTCGCCGGCGGCCGGTGCCTAAACGCTCTCGGTCCGACGAACGCTGACTGCTGGGGCTACTCCGCAGGTCCGCCTTCGTCTCCCTCGCCGTCTCCGTCCCGGTCCTCGTCGCTGCCTACCTCTTCCTCGTCGGCGCCGACGACCGTCTCGTGGACCCGGACGCCCTTCTCCGCGAGGTGGCGCATCTGCCGGCGAGCGAACTCCTCCTCGCTGGTGCCGTGGGTGGCGAGCACCACCACCTCCGCGCGCCCGACCGGGCGCATCGTGCGGCCCGCGCGCTGGGCGCCCTGTCGGCGTGACCCACCGAGGCCCGAGGCGACGACGGCGAGTTCCGCGTTCGGGAGGTCGATCCCCTCGTCGCCGACGCGGGAGACGATCAGTACGTCCAGTTCGCCCGTGCGGAACGACTCGAACAGGCGCTCGCGGCGGTGGTGGGGCGTCTCACCCGAGACGAAGGGGGCGTCGACGGCGTCGGCGACCGCCTCGCCCTGGTCCAGATAGTCGACGAACACCAGCGCCTTCCCGTCGTGGTCCGCGAGCAGTTTCTCGATCTCCTCGATCTTCCGGGGGTTCGACCCGGCGAGGACGTGGCGCTCGCGCCCGTCGGCGTTGGCCCACTCGTTCTCGGCCATCTCGTCGTCCCACGGGAGATAGCGGAGTTCCACCTCCGGTTCGGCGACGAAGCCGGCGTCGAACAGCGCCGACCAGTCGGTGCCCAGCGGTGGGCCGATCAGGGTGTAGATGTCCGTCTCGTCGTCGCTCTCCCGGACGGGCGTGGCGGTGAGGCCGAGGCGGTGTTTGCTCTGGAAAGAAGCGGCGCGACGGAACATCGGTGCCGGAATGTGGTGGCAGTTGTGCGTCAAGAACCCATCGGCAAGAAAAGTATGTGACTCCGTTTCGAAGTCATACACCGTCTCTGTCTCGGTTTCGGTCACGTTCGTGACTTCGACGACAGTGAACTGCCGTAGTCGTTCTAGAAGATCTGCATGGCGGTTCGCGGCCGATTTTCGACGGTTGACGATTCTGTCGATCCCTTCGATGGCCGTCTCCGTTGCCTGCGTGGTTTTTCGGTATGCGGAACCGGTCGATACCGCCATCGCTTCCCCGAGTTGCTCGTAGGTCACCCGATAGTTTTCGCGTTGCTGCTCGTGAGTGTCGTACTGAGCCGTCGCGAATTCACGAAGTCCGGACGCCAACTGTTGCAGCCGCCCCTGCCCCAGCTGATATCGTCCTCGAAGAACATCTCCGACTGTCTGTCTTGCCAATCCCATCATCTCCGCCAACTGTTCGTTCGTCAGCTGAGTATCGGATTTGATGTCCTGTAGGAGTGGACCGGCCGGGAGCCCGAGGGATGGAGATGCGCCGTTACGGAGTCGCCGTTGTTTGTGCTGAAGACGGAACCCAACCACATCGCCAAACCGTTCGCCAAAGGCCGATGAGATATTTAGCCGATGGATATCGTTGTGGTTCTCGTGGCTTTGCCCCACCAGCATCCGTCTTGTTGGGATACCTAGTTTCTGAAGGAGCAACGCTACATCGTCAGCGAGATCTGAAGAAACCGTGTTGAACTGAATTCGGCCTTTCTCACTCACCGATCCCTCAGCATCGAAGAGCCCGCGCAGGAGTGAACTGATTCGTTCTTCGGGCCATTGATAGACTTGGCTCGGAACGCTGACTGTTTCGGTCTTTGGTCCTCCGCCATCACCGTACGTGAGTTCGTTATCGAGTTTGGGGAATCGAACAGTTACGTCCCCGCGCTCGTTCTCGTATGTCGTGTATTCGTATGCGAGGCGCTCCCCGAGCCATTCGATAATTCCGGCTTGCTGATCCGTATTGGTGCCGAACGAGAACTTCCCGTCGCCTCGCTCGGTTATGTGTCCGTCACCGAGGAACCACCCCAGTAGCTCGGCCTCTATACACCGTTCGTCAACTGTGGCCTCCTCTATTTCGGAGGCAACTGGTGTTGGACGGAGAAGGTAGTCTCCCTCTGTAACGCCCGTCTGTTCGGTAATTTCTCCCGTCTCAGGGTCAAACACCATGTGTGTATGCCCGGGGGTCGCACGGAGTTCGTGGCCCGTACTGACCGAAATATGTTCGACTTTTGCTGTTGATTTGAATACTCCGTTTACACGGTCGAACTCGTACTCACCGGTTTTCGAGTCGAACGTTCTCACGCTGAGGCGGAGATCAGTGTTCCATCCTTCCTTGAACCCGAACTCGTCGTCGAGTTTGTCGAACGTCGTTCGTCCGTCCGGCGTCTCCACTATCGTGTCGCCCGGCAGACACTCGTCCATCGTGATCAGCCCCCACTCGCGCTCGTCGAACAGCTTTCGGTGGCGGTCCATCCCGGCGATCTGGTAGGTGGCGATGGTGATGGGTCGGAGCTGTTTCGTGCCGCCGTGGTACTCGCCGACGTCTTCGGGGTCGACGGTCGTGTGGCGCTGGATCTCCTCGCGCCATTGCCCGGCGAGTTCGCGGGAAGGGACAAGAATCAGCGTCTCGCCACCGATCTCGGTGAGTGCGCCCAGTGCGGCGACGGTCTTGCCCGACCCGGGTGGGCCCACGAGCACGCCGGCCTGCTTCTCGAGGAAGCTATCGACCCAGGACTGCTGGTACTCCCGGAGGTCGGTCGTGAGGTCGGCGTCGATGGGGTCGCCGCGCTCGAGGTCCCGGTCGTCGACGACGGGGTAGCCTGCCTCGTAGAGCGTGCGCTTGATCCCCGCGATGGCGTCCTCGTTGACCCACGCCTCGGTGTCGGAGATGGGCGCCCGGATCGCGTCCTCGTCGAGTTTCTCCATGGCGACGTTGCCCAGCAGGTCGTCGGTTGCGGCCGTCAGCACGGTGTAGCCGTCCTCGTGGGTGTCGAGGCGAAAGCGGTTGGCGCGTTTCCACTGGCTCTCGACCCACTCCTCCAGTCCCTCGTAGCGCCGGGGGAACAGCCCTCGCATCGTGAGGATGAGGTCGGCGACGCCGTCGAAGGGCGCCGACCAGACATCCTCCGGGCGGATGCGGTAGAGGTAGCCCCGCGTGCCGGGTTCGGTGCCGGTGGTGTCGACGAGATGGGCGAACTGCGAGAGGCGGGCCTGGGTGTACTGCGTGGGCCGGTCGACGACGATCTCGCGGCGCTCGGGGAAGACGATCACGCGCTCGCGCGAGGCGAGTTCGCCCCACTCCGTCGGGAACCAGACCACGGGGTCGTTCTCCACGTCGACGCGTTCGAGTAGTCCCTCGTCGGCGAGTCGGGTGAGCGCCTCGTCGGCGTCGGCCTGGGTCTCCTCGAGGCGTCGCGCGAACTCGTCGGCCGTGAGCAGCGGCCGGCCCTCCGCCTCGACGGCGTCGTAGAACTCGGATAGGGAGAGCTCCGTCATGACGCCCGGTTGGCGGTCGCGGGGAATACGGCTTGCGACCCGGGCCCGCGTGCGCGGGGAGAAGAACTACCACTACCGGGCTATCGCGAACAGCGCCGGCGGTCCAGTTCCCCTTTCGAGCGGAACCGGCCGCTGCAGTCGACACACCGGAGATGCCCCACGCCGGGGTCCGTGACGAGGCGGTGGCCGCGCACGTAGAACGGGCGCGGGACGTCCCGTGGGCGGATGTGCTCGGGGACGTGCTCGTCGGCGCGCTCCGAGAGCGTGCTGCGCAGGCGGATGGTCTCGATGTCCGTGCGGTCCCAGCGCTCGGCGGCCTCGGCGGCGCCGATGTCGGCGACCTCGGTCCAGGCCGTGACCACGACCGGGGAGGCGGTCTCGGTGTCACAGACGGCGACTACGAGGCGGACGCCGTCGACGACGCGGGCAAAGCGCCAGCCGTCGCTGGTGTTCCAGCGGAGTTGGCCCTCGCGGATGGCGTCGTCGACACCCTCGACAGTGACGTAGCGCCCGCCTTGGACCAGCCGCTTACGGACGTGATCTGTGAGTGAGTACTGGTCCGGGTTGCGAATCGGCGGGTCCTCGGGCCGGCGTCGCGCCGCCTCGGGGACGGCTCCCTCGACTGGTCGGTGCTGCGTCTCTGGGCCCGGGGCGCCCCGGCCGTCCGGGCCGTGGTCACGGGATGCCACTACCGGCGGCTTCGCGCTGGAGGGTTATGCCTCTTGTGCTGGTGTGTCACGCGGAGAAAATCGGGCTCGGGCGGGTGGTTTGCGCGCTAGCTCAGGAGGCCGAGGCCTTCGATGCGCTCGACGATCTTCTCGACTGCCTCCTGGGCGTCCTCGGTACGCTTCCCGCCCGTGATGACGATCTTCCCGGAACCGAACAGGAGGATCACCACGTCGGGGTCGTCCATGCGGTAGACCAGACCCGGGAACTGCTCGGGCTCGTACTCCACGTCCTCGAGCCCCAGTCCGATTGCGAGGGCGTTGAGGTTGAGGTTGTGGCCCAGGTCCGCGCTGGAGACGATGTTCTGGACGGTGATGTCGGGGTTCTCCTCGACCGGAATGGTGAGATCCCGGAGCTTCTCGAAGATGATCCCGAGCGCTTCGTGTACGTCGTCGATGCTCTTTGCGCCCGTGCACACGATCTTCCCGGAGCGGAAGATCAGGGCTGCCGCCTTCGGACTCTGGGTCCGGTAGACGAGGCCCGGGAAGTTGTCGGGGTTGAAGTCTGCACCCGGAAGGTCCTCCGCGAGGGCTTCCAGGTCGAGCTCCTGCCCGATACCCGTCGATGCGACCACGTTCTGAATCTCGATTGATTCTGCCGGCGAGCTCATCGTTCGTCCCTTGTTGCTCACCCAGCCCTTATAAACAGTTCCCTTATATACTACTCCGACCGGCGTCGATGGGCACAAAAGTGGGTCGTGGGAACGGAAACCGCACGACAACGGGACTCAGAGGCCGTTCGAAACATCAGGGTTAAGTAGTCGCCACCCATCGAATGTAATGCGAAGAACGCGCCGCGGCCTGGAACGAACCAGGACGGTGCGTGGGTCCGTGCTCGGTCCGAAGGGCTTATACCCTCCTGGCCGAAACGTACGGGTCCGAAGAAAGATGAGGACGCCGCCCCCGTGGTCCGCCACAGGACGGCATCTGATGCGAGCCTTGGTAGTTCGGTGTCCCCCGGTGCGGCCGGCGGTCACCGAACGGAAACCGATA
>NZ_JAGGLC010000005.1 GCF_017874235.1 Halolamina salifodinae | reverse complement strand
GCTCGCCATTGCCGGACTGACCCTTGGTCCCGCCCGGCTCGCCATTGCCGGACTGACCCTTGGTCCCGCCCGGCTCGCCATTGCCGGACTGACCCTTGGTCCCGCCCGGCTCGCCATTGCCGGACTGACCCGCGGGACTTACGGCCTCCGCCTTCGACCACTCGTCCATGCTCGAACTGATCGCCGGCGCGCTCTGGGCGATGCTCCCGGCGTACGTCCCGAACAACGCGGCCGTGCTCGCGGGCGGCGGCCGCCCCATCGACGGCGGCCGCACCCTGAACGGCAGGCGCCTGCTCGGCGACGGCAAAACCTGGCGCGGCACCGCGGTCGGCACCGCCGTCGGCGTCGCGCTGGCGCTCGTCCTCGACGCCCTCGCGCCCGCGGCCGGCGACGCGCTGGGCATCACGCTCCCCGGCTTCCCGATCACCGCGGCGCTGGGGCTCGCGCTGGGGGCGATGCTGGGCGACATCGGCGCCTCCTTTCTCAAACGCCGCAGCGGCCGCGAGCGCGGCGCCGCGTTCCCCGGCCTCGACCAACTCGACTTCGTCGTCGGCGCACTGCTGCTCTCGCTGCTGTTCGCGCCCGACTGGACACTCGAGGTGTTCTCGCTCGCCCGCGTCGCCGTCGTCGTCGTCGTCACGCCGCTGCTGCATCTCGTGACCAACGGCATCGCCTACTGGCTCGGCGTGAAAGACGAGCCCTGGTGAGTACGGCCCTGCACAGCCCTCACTCCAACTCCTTCACGACTGTCGCCGGGTTCCCCTGGACGAGTGTCCCCTCGGGCACGTCGTCGGTGACGACCGCTCCCGACCCGACGACGGCGCCGTCACCGATACTGACGCCGGGGTTGACGACCGCCTGTCCGCCGACCCACACGCCGTCGCCGATGGTCACCGGCTCGCCGTACTCCGCGCCGCTGGCCCGTTCAGCCCGGTCGAGCGGGTGTGTCGCCGTGTAGATGTGCACCCCCGGCGCGAGCTTGCAGTTCCGACCGATCTCGACCGGGCACACGTCGAGGACGACGCAGTCGAAGTTCGCGTAGAAGTTCTCGCCGAGGGAGATGTTGGCGCCGTAGTCACACCGGAACGGCGGCTCGATCACGCACTCCTCGCCCACGGACCTGAAAAGTTCCTCCAGCAGCTCCCGCCGTGTCTCGCGCTCGTCGGCCGCCGTCTCGTTGTAGGCCCGCGTGAGTTCCCGGGCACGCTCCCGCTCGGCGACGAGTTCGGGATCGTCGGCGTCGTACAGGTCGCCGTTCAGCATCTTCTCCTTCTCGCTCGCCATGGCTGGGCTCGGGCCGGTCGTCCGATATATCCTGCTGCTCCCGCCGACCGACCAGTTTTTCCCGACCCCACGCCCACCCACAGCCATGACCGACGACCTCATCGAGGCGCTCAGGGACGCCGACGCGGTCCAGTACGGCGAGTTCGAACTCTCCCACGGCGGCACCAGCGACTACTACGTCGACAAGTACCTGTTCGAGACCGACCCGCGCTGTCTCCGCCTGATCGCCGAAGCCTTCGCCGAAAAGATCGAGGACGAGAAACTCGGCGGCGTGGCGCTGGGCGGGGTCCCCCTCGCCGCGGCGGCGAGCATCACCGCCGACGTGCCCTACGTCATCGCACGCAAGCAGGCCAAGGAGTACGGCACCGGCAACCGCATCGAAGGCCGCCTCAGCGAGGGCGAGGAAGTCGTCGTCGTCGAGGACATCGCCACCACCGGCCAGTCGGCCGTCGACGCCGTCGAAGCCCTGCGGGAGGCCGGCGCCGAAGTCAACCGCGCGCTGCTGGTCGTCGACCGCGAGGAGGGCGGCCGCGAGAACCTCGCTGACCACGGCGTCGAGATGGAGGCGCTCGTGACCGCCTCGGACCTACTCGCGGATCGGTAACGCACACCGCTGTTCGATTCCCCCGTCGCGGCGCTTCGACGTGTTCATGCTTGTGCAACCGTGAGGGGGTTCATGAACCGTGCAGAGAAGGCGGCTCTCCAGCTGCGGGCCGTCGCCGTCCTCCGAACCCTGAAGCGAAGCCGAACGTACGACGAACTCGCGGCGTTGACCGGCCTCCCGGCCGGCGACCTGAACCGCTACGTCAACGGGCACGTGCTCCCGGGCGTCGAGCGCGCCCGCGAGACCGTCGAGAGCGTCGGTCGCGAGGAACTCGCCCACGAACTCGAGTCCCGCATCTCCGTCGACGACGAGGGGTACGTCGACAACAGCGCCGTCGTGTTCGACCAGTCGTTCCTCGATCTCGCGGCGCCCGTCGCCGCCGAGTCCTTCGACTTCGAGCGCCCGGACGTGGTGCTGACCGCCGCCACCGACGGCATCACGCTCGGCGCCGCGATGGCCTCCTACTTCGACGCCGACATCGCCTACGCGAAGAAGCGCAAGGAGACGGCCGTCGAGGAGTTCGTCGAGTCCCGCCAGCGCCTCGCTTCCGGCATCGAACTCACCTACTACCTCCCCGCGGACGCCGTCTCCGCCGGCGACACCGTGCTCGTCGTCGACGACCTGATCCGCTCGGGCGAGACCCAGGAACTCCTGCTGGACATCGTCGCCCAGTCCGATGCCACCGTCGGCGGCGTCTTTACGCTGATTGCCGTCGGCGACGAGGGGATGGATCGCGCCCGCGAAATCACCGACGCGCCCGTCGGCGCGCTGACGACGTTCGAGGGTCGGTAGCGTCGGCCGGCGACATTCGACGTACCACATCGAGCGCGACCCGACAGACTGTGGGGAACACGACATGGAGAACCTCTCCCTGCTCTGTCGAAACTGCCACGTCTGGCACCACAACCAGACTGATACAGCTGAAGCGCCGGTCGAGATTACCGAAGAGGACAAGACGAAGCTGCTTCCCTAGGACGTCGAGATCTTGCGTCTACTCGGAGAGAACGGCCCGATGCGAACCGGGAATATCGCCGGAGAGATCACGGCTGACCTCTCTGTGTCGGCAGTCCGAGAGCGCCTGTGCGTGCTGATGGGGCTGGACAACCTCATCGACGAGCGAGAAGAGCAGATTGTCGACAAGGATGTCGAGACGAGCGAGTGGGGACTGACTGAGCAGATCGAGAACTCTGCTAGGGGACACATCCCGGAGGATCCCCAGCTGTTGCTCCAGCGGGCCGCAGACGAGCGCGTACGACGGGCACTGGAACGGGGCTGTTCGCGTAGTGACGTGGTGTCGGTGCTGGACGTGAGTCGGCGGACGACGTTCTACAAGCACAAGCGGGCCGCAGCGTACGGGTTCCCGTTAGACGCTCTGAGTACGGGTGGGCGGCCGACGGACGAGGAGATGGAGGAGGAGCGAGAGGCAGCTGAGGACGAGCAGCAGCGCCTCGATGACGTCGATGGAGGGGAAGGACAGACAGAGACGTGGGGAGAGGAACCTGCTGGTAACGGAGGGGAATCGTCCGTTGAAGCCCTCGAACAGAAACTGGATGCGCTGATCGACGCTGTCGGCGACGCCGGCGTTCAGTAGCCGGTTGCGGTTCCCAGCGGGTAGTCCTGCCTGGCAGCGAGTGCTTCCCGCTGGTGCGGCTCCCATTCATGAAACGCTGGGAGAAAGACGACCAAATTGAATATTTATAATCTTGTGTATAAAGGGAATAGATTCTATATAAGACCATAGCATTATTACACATTGTCCTCAAGAAGGTATTGTGGACGAATCAGATCAAAAAACCGATGGGTCAGGAATCAGCCGTCGAACAGCGTTAAAAGCCTTATCAGGGAGTGCTGTTGCTAGTCCAGTGGCGTTCTCTGGGGCCGCTTCCGGCAAGGAGCAGTCTGACTCACCAAAGCAAGAACTCAGTAAGACGACCCGAGAGGCGACAGAGGAGGAGGCAAATTTACTCGTTGAGTCAGACATCTTTGAAGCATTCCAAACCCGGATGCGGATCCCCTCGTATGATGCCTCTTCGGCCAACACAACCGAGATACGTCTCGACGGTGCAGAGATCTCAAAAACAATAGGAATTGACACGAAATACGGCACCGTGTCCGGGCCCTTGGGGAATGAGGCACCTTCCTCGCTCATATTCACGCCAGACGATGAGGAGATCCCTCCTGGGTTGAAAAAACAATATTCTGGAGAACTCTCTTGGAAGGACGATCTTCGTACGTATATCACTACCCATGGTGTTGACCAGCCAATCGTTTATTCTCGTGAGACGACACAGAGTGAAGAGAAACGTATAGCGGATGGCATCGAAGGAAATGGGGGGCGTTTCGAACCTGAACAGACGCTAGTAACCACATCTACGGAGAACTCAGAAGGCGATAAACTGAAACTGAAATCGGAAAGCGAAATGTGGGCAATCTCAGAGAAATCCACCTATAGGTTTGAGTATGAGAGTGGGGATTTAGCTAGTAGAGAGCGAACCACAGAACTATTCGGTGCTGGCAGCAGTAGAATCTCTCAGCAGGCGGTAGACTGTAACAAACAGTCGTTGGCTTGCCTAATGGGTATTGTCACCTCTATGCCTGGCTGTGCTGTTGCAGCCAGTGGATGCGCACTCTCCACAATCGCTGCCGGTGGTTGTGCCGTAATTGTCCTCTCAATCTGTGCACCTGGCGCGGCAGTTTCAGTACGTGACTGTGCTGTGTGGTGTATGAACTGTTCCTCTGATTGTTAGACCCGAGACTTTTCATACTGGGTACAGCAACGTAAAACGTATAAGGAAAAGAATCTCCGTGCTTGCTACACGTTAATAGCAGTTTATAGGTGTTTTCAAATATAACCAAAGGTGTTAATTAACTATGTCCCTTGTAGAGTTCATGGACAAAAAGATAGTCGCCATGTTTATTGGGTTGCTTGGTGGATGCTATCTCTACTTGTTTCTTGGAAACTGGGCAGGAGTGACAGATCTGCCCCTGGATTCGTCCACCCTTCTACCTATTCTTGGTGTCGTAACGTTCATATTCGTATTTATGGTTCTGGTATATAAGATCTCAGAGGACCGTGTCCCATGAGTGAGACACCACTGTTTACTCGGGACAGTCTCCGTACCTAGTATAAAAATCATCCATCGTTGTGAAAGACAACCTCATATTGACCTAGAATATATAAACTAAACGACGATTTTGATTTGCTTTGGGTGATTGGCTGTGCTGAAGGCCCCACATGAGTTACCCTCGAATTATTCCCGACTAGACATCCCGGAGTTCGGGCGGCATCTGAAGGAATTTTCTTGGTAATTCTTTTCGGAACTGCAGTTCAACATCATTCACAATTTCCAAGCAAATAGAGGAAATCAATACCCGTGGTGTACAGTGACATAACTCTTCACAAACTAGCAATAGAAGTTCGATATTGAAGATACAATATGTTTATGTGTGTCGATGGTTGCTATTTTTATATGAAAATAGAAGAGAATAGCTGGCTGTACCAGCCAGAATATACCGGGGAAAATCGCTGCGAGCCCTGTACAATACTCAACCTGGTTTTAGCAGCGCTATTCAGTTCAGCAATTGTTCGGAAATCACGTATTGGTGGGGCTATTGCGCTTGGTGTGTCGATATTCCTCATCTATGCGCGCGGATACCTTGTTCCCGGAACTCCGGAATTGACGAAGAAATATCTTCCACCAGAAGTTCTGCAGTGGTTCGGTAAGGACCCACAGCCCCCAACAAGTCACGGGCTTGGCAGTGAACATGGCGAAACCTCTGAAGAAGATGCTTCTTCGAAGAGGTCAACCGCTGATGAGACAGTTCCATCAAAGGAACTCGACCCACAGGAAGTTCTGCTCCAGGAAAGCATTGTTGAGCCATGTGAGGAGCAAGACGATCTCTGTCTTACCGACGAATTCCAGTCAGAGTGGTACAGCCGACTGGATACGCTCGCTGAGAAGGATCTGCAGCCAGAAGATATTATCCCACTCTATCAGTTCGATGTTAGTGAGGAAGATATCGAGGTCACGAATCATGGCAGTGCGTGGACTCTACACGTGGGCTCGTCGATTGTTGGCCGGTGGCCCTCTGAGCAAGCGCTTATCGCTGACGTCGCCGCTGCTGAAGTGCTGAGTGAGTGGAGTAATCTTTGGGGCCTGCTATCCTCAGATCAGAAGGGCCAGTTGCTCAATGCTCTTCGGCTCTTCTTAGGTACGTGTCCTGGAGAGGATGGCTCAGTAAGCCTGAATCAGGAGACCGTCGAGTCGTGCTGTTCCTCTCACGAGGTCGTTACAGTGTCTTGTGATGAGACTGGTGACCGGCTGTTTGAACAGCCACTAGGATAGCTCGACTAGTGGCGTAACTCTTCATCGGTTGCGTAGAGGGGCGAACGAGGGGATGGACCGCGCCCGCGAGATCACCGACGCCCCCGTCGGCGCGCTGACGACGTTCGACGGCCGGTAGTCCACCCGGGACCACTGGCACACCTGTCGGCGCGCTGGTGACGTTCGACTGCCGTAGCTAGGCACGAGGTTCGAACCCGATAGTCGCGCGCGAGTCGAGCGACGCTCGTCGACGCCCACCAGACCGGTCCCCGCATCCTTTACCTATACACATCCGTCATCAGTCGTGTCGAAAATACCCTAAATAGCCCATTCAGCCAGCACGTTTGGGCGCGTATGTGCATACCGGAAGAAAACACTCAAGTACTCGTCCGTCTCGATGTGCACCCATACGGATGGGTCTCACAGAGACGCTGGCCGACTACTTCGACCTGGATCAACACGACACAACTGTCAGAACCGAGCTACTTGCGGGGCTGACGACGTTCCTCACGATGAGTTACATCGTGGTCGTCAACCCGGCCATCCTCGCCGACGCCATCAGCATTCAGGGCGTCGGCGACGGCCGACTGACCGCGATGCTCGCCGTCGTCACCATCATCTCGGCGGCGACGGCGACGCTGGTGATGGCGCTGTACGCCAACCGCCCGTTCGCCCAGGCGCCGGGGCTGGGACTGAACGCGTTCTTCGCGTTCACCGTCGTCCTCGGCATGGGTGTGCCCTGGCAGACCGCGCTCGCGGCGGTAGTCGTCGAGGGGTTCCTGTTCATCGCGCTCACCGCCGCCGGGGCGCGTGAGTACGTGATCACACCGTTCCCGGAACCCGTGAAACTCGCGGTCGGCTCCGGGGTCGGTCTCTTCCTCACGCTAATCGCCTTCGAGTCGAAGCGGGTTGTCGCCGTGACGCCGCGACGTTCGTGACGTTCTCGCCGGTGTTCGCGAACGACCCCGTCGCGCTCATCTGTGTTCGTGCCGCTCGCGGCCGCGATTCCGGAGTACGCCTCCCACATCGCGCTGGTGGGCATCGGCGTCGTGATGCTCGGCAACGCCGTCGAGGTCGCGTGGGACAACCTCACCTACGCAATCCCGGCGGGGATGACGATCATGGTGATGCCGTTCACGTTCTCCATCGCGTAGGGCATCGCCGCCGGCATCATCTCCTACCCCCATCGTGAAACTCGGCGCGGGCGAGCGTGACGACATTCACATCGGCCAGTGGCTCCTCGCGGGCGCGTTCGTGGTCTACTTCGCGGTGCGACCAGCGGGGTGATGGAGGCCGCGCCGGCGACCGTTTTCACACGATTGAAGCGACTTCCGGCACAGACCGCAACACCTTCGGCCGTCGGTCCGCTTCCGCGACCATGCAACGCAGCCTCCCACCCCGCCGCTGGCTCGTCCGGGGGGTGGCGCTTCTCCTCGTCCTCTCCCTGCTGGCACCCGCGGCCGGCGCCGCCCTCAGTATCGGCGAGTCGTCGGACGACGCCGTGAGCCAACTCGAAGCCGGCACGATGGAAACGCCAGCGAACAACGCCACCGTGATCGGCATTCAGGGCTACCACTTCCAGGGGCAGGGCAACGCCAAGAAGCCGGCCCGCGTCGTCTCGGTCGGCGGCAACGGGACGACGCAGTGGGTCTACGAGGACGCCCTCAGCGCGCGGTGGTTCTACGACGTCGACCCGCTGCCGAACGGGAACCTGCTCGTCGTCTCGACGAACCCTGACGGAACGACCGTCTACGAACTCAACCGCGACAACCGTGAGCGCGTCTGGCAGGAGACACTGCCGTACCACGACACCCACGACATCGACGTGTACAACGACACGCACCTCGCCATCGCCAACATGCGGAACTGGAACGAGTCCTGTGGGTGCTCGGACGACCGCGTGGTGCTGTACGACCGCGAGGACGGCGAGGTCGACTGGGAGTGGAAATTCCGCAACCACTACCCCAACTCCACTGACGGCGGCTTCGCGGAGGACTGGTCTCACGTCAACGACGTCGAGGTCATCCGGAACGGCACGGAACTGCTGCTCTCGCCCCGGAACTTCGATCAGGTGATCGCCGTCAATATCGAGTCCGGGGAGATCACTGAGCGACTCGGTGCGGACGGCGACCACTCGACGCTGTACGAACAGCACAACCCCGATTGGCTCACCACCGAGGCGGGTGACCCGACTATCCTCGTCGCCGACAGCGAGAACGACCGCGTGATCGAGTACACGAAAAACGAGGACGGTGAGTGGGAGCACGTCTGGAGCGCCGGCAGTTCGGCGTCGCTCTCCTGGCCCCGCGACGCCGACCGCCTGCCAAACGGCAACACCCTCATCACCGACTCGATGAACCACCGCGTCATCGAGATCACGCCGCAGGGTGAGATCGTCTGGGAGTACTTTGCCACCTGGGGCCCCTACGACGCCGAACGCATCGGTACCGGCGACGAGTCCAGCGGCCCGACGATGCGCGACCAGGGCGTGAGCGGCCACAAGACCGTCTACGGCTCCGCGGGTGGCCTCTCCTCGACGTTCTCCTCGTGGCTCGCGGCCACCGCACAGGGTACGGTCGTCGAAGCCCCGGTCACTGAATTTGCGGGGCTGTGGGGTCGCCTCGCGCCGTGGTTCCAGCCGGTATGGATGGACTCGTGGGAGTTCGCGGGCGTCGCGGGCGCGCTGCTGATCCTGTTGGGCTGGGGCGTCGCCGAGGCGGTCCGGGAGCGTGACCGCCTGCTCGACGGCGCGCGGTCGCTGACGGAGCGCGCTGTCTGACAGCGCAGCCGTTTCTCGACGGTTTCGTGGCCCTCGCACACTCCCCCGCGGAGTTTTTGAGTCCCACTCCCCAACTACGGGTGATGACAAACATCACGCTCTACGAACTCGACGGCTGTCCGTACTGTGCGAAAGTGGTCAGCAAGTTCGACGAACTCGGCCTGGCGTACGACTCGGTGATGGTCCCATCAAGCCACAGCGAGCGCGACGAAGTCGAGGACGTCTCGGGGCAGACTGGCGTCCCCGTCCTCGTCGACGAGGACCACGATGTCGAGGGAATGTCCGAGAGCGACGACATCCTCGCGTACCTCGAGGAGACGTACGGCGACGCCGCGGCGTAATCGCTACCAGCCGTTTTCCGTTTTCGTGAAACTGAACAGCGACGCGAGAATCAGGTTTGCCGGCTTCAGAATCAGGCCTCGCCCGGCTCGGCGGCGCGCTCGCGGATCAGCTCCCGGACCGCCTCGGGGTCGTCGGTGTCGGCCAACTCCTCACAGGAGACCAGCGCGGTGCCCTTCACGGACTCGCGTTTGGCCGTATCCTCGACGAAGTACACCGAGCGCGTGCGGGTGACCTGCCCCAGCGAGGACATGATCCGCGCGCGCTTCTCCGCGCTGGGGGTGAACGCCGAGTGGCCGGTCAGGAGCTTCGCGCCGTCGCGGCCGCGGCGCTCCTGGTCCTCCGAGACGCTGTTGAACGGCGCCCGGGTCGTCGGGTGGACCGTAAAGCCCGCGCGGGTCAGCAGGCCGACGACGTGCTCGTCGTCCGGGTCGGCCTCCGGCGGGTCCGGCGTGGGTTCGGCGTCCCGGACCTCCTCGGCGCCCTCCATCACGTTCATCGGCGCCGTGAACGGCCGGTCGAACAGCTGCTCCAGCTGGACCGCCACGTCGATGGAGGCGTTCATCCCGTCCTCGTACTTCGAGACGGTGCGCCGGGAGACGCCCAGTTCCGAGGCCAGTTTGCCGAGGCTCCAGTCCTCCCGCTCGCGGGTCTCCGAGAGCAGTTCGCCGTCGATGTTGACGTAGAGGCCGCCCGGCGCGGCGTAGATCAGCGGCGGGACGTTCTCGACGAACAGGTCGAACGCGGTGTCGGGGTGCAGCGCCGGCACGCCGTGTCGGAAGTACACCACCTCGGGCTTGAGCTCCTCGTCGCGCGTCCGCATCCCCACGACCATCGGCGTCGCCGAGAGGTACTCGCCGAGGCGGCGCATCTCGCGCCCGGTGGCGGCGTCGAAGGCGTCGACGTTGCCCAGCACCTTCAGCAGCACTAGCTCCTCGCCGCGGCGGGCGGCGACGTCGAAGCTCTTGGGCCGGATCGCACAGCGCTCGCTGACGAGGAACCCGGCGTCCCGCATCATGGCCGTGACGTTCTCGATAAGCGCTGTACGGCTCATACGTCTATTTAGGTCATTCGCGACATATATGCGTTGTGCCGCACAGTCCCGGCGCAGTCCGGCGGTTCGCCGGTCAGCAGCCCGATAGCCAGCAGATTCCCCATCGCTCGGCCGCCGACGCGAAACCCCCTTGGCCGACGACCGCCACCGTCCGATAGTGACGGTCATCGGCGTCGACGACACCGACTCCCGCGAGCGCGGGATGTGCACGACCTACCTCGCGGCCCGGATCGCCGAACGGATCGGGGCCGCTGGGGGGCAGATCGACGAGCGCCTGCTGATCCGGCTCAACCCCGCAGTCGAACGCAAGACCCGCGGGAACGCCGCGCTTGCGATCCACACCGACCTCGACGCCGACCACGCCGCCGATATCGCCCGCGACGAACTCGAACCGCTCGCCGAGGTCGAGGACCCCAGAACCTCCCCCGGCCTCGTGGTCGCCGACTGCGACCCCGAGGAGGTTCCCGACACCGTCGCCGAGTTCGCCCAGGACGCCGTCCGGGAGTTCCACGGACTCGACGACGCGCTCGCACTCGCAACCGAGGCCGGCTTCCACACCGAAGGGTGGGCCGGCGGCCACGGCCGCATCGGCGCGCTCGCGGCCGTCGGCGCCCATCGAGCGTTCTCGGAGTGGACCTGCGAACTCATCGCCTACCGGGAGTTCGAGCGCTGTGGCACCCCCCGAGATGTCGACGAGGAGAGCCTGTTCGACGCCGCCGACGCGGCCTACCCGAAGGCGTGGGACACCGTCGACCGCGGCGAGGGTGAGGCGGTCTGCGTGCCTAGTGCGCCGGGACCGATCCTCTACGGCATCCGCGGCGACAGTCCTGATGCCGTCCGGGAGGTCGCTGCCGGGATCGACTCGGAGCCAGTCGAACGCACTGCGCTCTTCCGGACGAATCAGGGCACCGACGTTCACCTTCGAGACACGGACACCGACGACCTCGCTGACCTCGAAGACGGCGGCGCCTACCGCGTCGACTGTGTCGTCGACGGCGAGCCAGAAACCCGGGAGGGGGGGCACGTGTTCGTCCCGATTCGGGGCGCCGATGGCGAATCGACCCTCGACGCCGCCGCGTTCGAACCCACGAAGCGGTTCCGCGACCGCGTACGCACGCTCCGCGCGGGCGACGAACTCACGATCTGCGGCGAACTCAGCGACGGGACGCTCAAACTGGAGAAGTTCGCCGTCCGAGAACTGAACCGCACCGAGAAGCGAAACCCCGTCTGTCCGGACTGCGGGAACACGATGGGTTCCGCGGGTCGGGATCAGGGCTACCGCTGCCGGGACTGCGGGACGAGTGCGCCGGGAAAAGTCGCGGTCGAGGTAGAGCGCGATCTGGAACTGGGCTGGTACGAGGTCCCCCCCTGTGCCCGCCGGCACGTCGCCAAGCCGCTGGTCCGTGGCGGCTTCGACGCGCCGACGCATCCGGAACGCTAGAGCAGACTGATCGCGGTTTCGAGGACGCTCGGGTCGTGGACCGTCTCCCGCTCTGCGTACTCCTCGACAGTGAGAAAGCCCGCCTCCGCGGCGTCGGTGCCGGCGTCGAGGCTCCCAGCCGTCTCCGAGCGCGGGACGGCGAAGTAGACGATGGCGTGGTTGCGCTCGCTCCCGGTCGCGAGTTCCGTACCGGCGATTTCGAGCGTGTCGGCGTCGACGCGGAGCCCCGTCTCCTCTTCGAGTTCCCGCGCGGCGGCGACCGGGAGTGCCTCGTCGTACTCGGCGTGGCCACCGGGGAGCGCCCACGAACCCTCGGCGGGTGGCTGGCCGCGGCGGATGCAGCAAACTCGCCCGTCGCCATCGTCAGACTGCGTCTGACTGGCGGACGAATCGCGGTGCGATTCGCCAATATCGACGACTGCCACCGAGGCGCCCGGGACGGCGTTGCGCCAGAGCACCCGCTCGCAGTCCGGGCAGTAGGCGCGCTGGCGGCCGTCGATCCGCCGGTGGTCGACCGCGGCGCCACAGAGCGGGCAGTAGTCCGCATCAATGGCGATCACGGCTGGTGGTTCATGGGCGCGCGGAAAACGGTTCGGTCCCGGACGAGGACTACGCCTTCAGCCCACTCCCGGTCAGGGGAACGACCACGTCCTCCTCGGCGCCGATGTCGCCCTGCTCCCGGTACACCGACAGCGCCGCGGGTGCGACCGCACACGTGGGTTCCGTGTAGAAGCCGGCCCCGTGGAGCCGATCCAGTTCCGCGGCGACCGGCGCCTCCGCCAGTGCGATGGCGTCGCCGCCGGTGGCGTCGATGGCGTCCAGAATCGCGTCTTTCTGCACCGGATCGCGGATCTGGATCCCGTCGGCGATGTCGTTCTCCCCCGAGGTGTCGCCGTGGAGTTCGGCGGCGATGGGGGCGTAGCCCGCAGCCTGTGAGCCGTACATTCGTGGGATCTCGTCGATCCAGCCCGCTTCCTTCAGTGCGCGGAAGCCTCGGTAGGCGCCGAGGAAGAGGGTCCCGTGGCCCAACGGGGTGACGACGGCGTCGGGTGCTTCCCAGTCGCGCTGGAGCGCCGTCTCGAAGGCGAACGTCGCCGTCCCGGCGAAGAAGGCGGGGTTCCACGCGTGGGAGGCGTACCACGCATTCCCTCCGACCGCTTCCTCCACGCACGCGTCGGTCACGTCCTGCCGGCTCCCCTCGATCCGGACGGGCGTCGCGCCGGCGGCCTCGATAGCCCGGATCTTGCTCTGTTTGACGCTCGCTGGCACGTAGATTTCGGCGTCGACGCCCGCTCGCGCGGCGTAGGTGGCGATGGCGGCGCCGGCGTTGCCCGAGGAGTCCTCGACGACTTTCTCGACGCCCAGTTCGAGCGCCCGGGAGAGCGTCGCCGTCGCGCCGCGGTCCTTGAACGACCCTGTTGGGAACACGTACTCCAGCTTGAACTCGGCGTCCCATTCCGGTGCCTCCTGCAGCGGCGTCATCCCCTCGCCGAGGCTCACGTGCTTCTCGACGGGCAGGAACCCCGAGAAGGCCCATAGGCCCTCACGCGTGTCGAACGCCGCGGGATCGGGGGCCGGCCCCTTCGGTAGGGGACGATACGCGAACTCCAGCGGGTGGCCACACTCGCAGCGCCAGCGGTCGGCGTACTCGGCGCCGCAGTCCGGGCAACCCAGCGGAGTGGGGTCGGCGGCAGTCATGGTCGGTGCGTCGGCGGGGGCGGTTCAGTAGCTGTCGGTTCGACAGCTATGAATCGGAGAGGGATTGATACAATTTATAACCGATGGGGCGATCAGAAGGTCCCATGGATCACACCAGACGCAAACTTCTGGGTGCGGCATCGGCGCTCATCGCGACGGCTGGCTGTCTCGGCGGCGACGACGCGACTGCAACCCCGACCGACGACCCGAGCACGGCCACAGCGACCACCACCGCACGCCCGACGCCTAGCGAGACGCCGACTGACGAACCGACCGAGGAACCGACGGAGGAACCCACCCAGACCGAGTCCACAGTCCGGATCTGGCCCACCGGCGTAACGGCAATCTTCGACGGCGACGTCGACGCAACGACCATCGACGACGCCATGGAGGATGACCCGGGCTCCACGGCGATGTACGGCGGCCAGCGAGAGGGGGAGCCAGTCACGTACTTCCTCACGTTTACCGATTCGCAGTACCCCTCCGGCCTCCGGGACACGTTCGAGGCCGCAGATTCGCTCTCGGTTCGGGAGGTGTTCCGCGGAGTGGGCCCGTCCTACCGCGAGGAGTATCGGTCAGCGCTCGCTCAGCAGGCGGCCGAGCGCGCGGATATCGACCCGGACTCGGTGTCGGTCATCCCCGGTCGATTGGGCGACCACCAGTTTCTCGATATCTCCGCGCCGGCGCCCAATTCGGCGCTCGTGCCGATGCTGCCCGATCTGGAACTCCAGCGCGCGAACGGCGGGAGCGAGGAGCCGATCGTCGGCCCCGAGGGCGTCGACGCCGAGGCCGACTTCTTCATCTCTCAGCGCCGGGCCGGGATGACCGACGTACAGTTCTCGCTCACCGAGGCGGGCGTCGAATCGTTCGCTGACGCCGTCGCAGCGGCGAGCGACGAGGAACTCCGCGGGGACTTCTTCCGGCCGGTCGTCGGCGGCGAGGCGTTCAGACCGTTCAGCATCACCGAGAACTTCGCGACTGCCGTCGAGAACGGTGACTGGGACGGGACGTTCGCGTTCGGCGTCGAGCGTCGCTCCGGAGACGGACCGGCGATATCCCGGCTCACTGGCGGGCTCCCGCCGATCCCGTTCCAGTTCGTCCCCTCGCCCGACTAGAACGAGTCGATGCCGGTCGCCACCGAGCAGACGTACTCGCCGGTCGCGACCTGCGGGAGGCGCCGGGAGCGCCAGAAGATGCCGTCCCCGTCGGCGGTCACCCGGCCCGAAAGCTGGCCGAACGCGTCGGTCACCTCGAACAGCACGTCGCCGCGGGTGACCTCCTCGCCCAGTTCCGCGCGGTAGTGGACGAGGCCGCCGGCCGGCGAGCGGTACTGGTCGAACCCCGCGGCGCGGACCTGGGTCGCCATCGGCACCTCGCCCTCGAGGAAGCCGTAGTGGCGCAGGACGTTGAACACGCCCTCGACGCCGTACTGGATGCTCTCCTCGTCCCAGCCCACACAGCCACCGAGTTCGGGGTCGATGGTCGGGATGCCCTCGTCGGGTGCCGCGCGGGCCAGTTGCCCGTCGGGGCCCTTCTGGTCGAGCACGTGGCCGGTGCCGAAGGCTTTCGCGAGTTCGAGGCAGTCGCGGTGAAGGCGGTGGTGGCGACCGCAGCGCACCCGCGCTTCGTTCAACATTCGGGAGGTCGAACCTTGGTGGAGGTCGAGCACGTAGTCGGCTCGCTTCGCGGCGTCGAACGTGGCGGCGGCGATGCGTTCAGAGTTGGTACCCTCGTCGTCGCCGGGGTACGCCCGGTTCATCTTCGTGTCGTCGATGGGGTTGCGGTGCTCGGCGACCTGGAACGCGGGGGCGTTGACGATGCCGACGATGAGGACCGATCCCGAGAGCTCCTCAGGATCGAGTTGCGGGACGACTCGCGTGAGTACCCCGAGGCCGTTGAGTTCGTCGCCGTCCGAGACTGCCTGCAGGTAGAGCGTCTCGCCGTCGTCGGCGCCGTTGACCACACAGACCGGCAGCCTGACGGGGCTGCCGTCGCGGCTCTCGCCCACCCGTAGCCGCCCGGTGTCGGTCTCGCCGGGGGCCGCGCTCGCGTCGCCGAGCGTGATACTCATTACGGGTAGCTGGGTCGTACTGGCCTTAGTGGGTTCGATACCGGGTGGGAACGCCGATATGTGGATTCGGTGTGGTGGAGAGATGTTGCTCGGTTCGTTTCAACGGCACCCGAGTACCGTTTCACGTCGACGGCGACTGCGACAGCGCCAGCATCTCGTTCGTTGGCCACTTGTACCGCACCGCTGACCGCGCCGCGGCCTCACGCCTCCCCAGCCGACTCGCTCGGGCTTAACCCTCGCTCGTCCTCCGAGGGAGCGGAGCTCCCTCGTGGTCCCACTCGCTTCGTCGCCGGCGGCGTCGCCGCCGGCTGTCACCGAAAGCCAGCGGCTTTCGGTTGCCCGAGGAGCTTCGCTCTCGCCCCGCTCACGTCGCGCGCCAACCGCCGCTGCGGTGTTGGTGCGGTGGACACCTCGCGGGCGCCAGCGTCGGCGTCACCAGAACCCGAAGCGTTCTGGCTGGCGAACGAGAGCCGTAGGATCTCGTCTGCCAATCAGAAATCTCCGATTTCTGATGATCGGGCCTCGTGCCCGGCACCTTGCGGTCCCAGAGGTCATGGGAACTCCGCGGTCCTGTTCGCGGTCGCTGTGCAGACCGTCCCCTGTCTGCCGATTTCTACGCAAAACTGCCAAAACGGGTCAAAAACCGAAAAGCAGCCTCTACTCCGTAATGACGTTCGACTCCAGATCCCGCGGGTAGTACGTCAGCCACTCCACGCCGTCCTCGGTAATCGCGATGGTGTCGGAGTGGCGGTACCCCTCGTCCTCGGTGTAGATGCCGGGTTCGATGGTGTACACCTGCCCCGGCTGCATTTCGCTGTCGGTCTCGTCGACGTGCTCGTAGTCGCCCCAGCCCTGGTCGATGTACGGCGGTTCGTGGCCGCCGAGGCCGATGTTGTGACCGACGTGGTGCTGGGCGAGATCCGTAATCCCCTGCTCCTCGTAGAACTCCCAGACCTGCTCGTCGACGTAGGAAAGCGGGACCCCCGGCCCCAGCGCGTCGATGGCGATGTCCTGGGCCTCGACCATCAGTTCGAAGTAGTGCTCCTGCTCGTCGCTGACCTCGCCGACGAACATCGTCCGCTCCAGTTCGGAGTTGTAGCCGTCGACGTTCGCCGACGCGCCGGTGACGAGCACGTCGCCGCGCTCCAGTCGCTGATTCGGCGTGTGGCCGTGGGGCAGTGCGGTCTCCTCGGCGGAGATGTAGCCCGCGAACGCCGGGCCGTTGGCCCGCACGTTCTCGACGAACTGGTCGCCCAGCGTGTCGAGCATCGCCCGCGAGGCCTCCGTCGACGCCTTCTGGGAGACGGTCGCGGGGTGAGCGCCTGGTTCGGTGAAGTCCGCGAGGTAGCGGTGCGCGAGGTTCGCCCACTCGGCGGATTCCCGGATCAGGTTGATTTCGGCGTCGGTCTTCTCCCAGCGCATCCGCGAGACCCATGACTGGGTCTCGACCTCGACGAAGTCCGAGAGCGAGGGGCCCTCGTAGCCCATCACGCCCGGCGCGCCGTCGCTGTCGGCGGCGACCGTCTCGGCGCCGAGCCCCTCGAGCATGTCCGCGACGACCTCGATAGGTCGCCCCTGCGGGTAGTCGAAGTAGTGGTGGACGGCGTCGATGCGGTCGACGGTGTCGACGCGCTCCACTTCGAGGCGCGGGACGACGATTTCGATGCGGTCGTCCGTGACTGCCAGACAGACCGGGCGCTCGGTCTGGACGTGCTCGAAGCCGGAGACGTAGTGGATGCTCGTCGCGGAGAACCAGACGGCGGCGTCGGCGTCGGTGTTCGCAAGCTTCCCCCGGACTTCGCGGAGGCGGGATCGGTACTCGGCGTCGGGAAGTTCGGCCGGCATGGCTCGGCAATCCACCCCGACGCGCAAAAGCGTCCGGGTGGGCCCCGTTGACTGCCGGGTCGTCGACGCCTCGCGGGTCCGGTCCGCGACGGTGATCAGGCCGAGCAGTTCGGCCTCGGTGCCGACGAGGACCACCGTCTTCCCCTCGGACTGGAGGTCGTGACCGGTGCCGGCTTCGAGGTCGAGACAGCCCTCGCGCTCGCAGGGCTCGTCAGGGGGCGTCGTCACGACCCCGACGTCCGTGACCGCGTGGCTGTGCGAGGGGTCGAAGCCGAGTTGCTTGAACAGCCCGGGCTTGCCCGCGTAGTGGGTGTATTAATCTGGCTGCTACGAACCCGGGATTTGTTGGCCAGTATTCATAATTTAATGGAAGTAAGTTAATAATCAGCGGCTTGGTTGGGAATAATCGGACTCAACCGACGATACGGCTGCAGATCACTCTATGAACCGTTTAGCCTGTTCTAAACGATTCGTAAAACGTCCCGGGCGCCGCCGAGGGGGTCGTGAAACGGCCCGAACCGTGGGGCACGAACATCCCCTTATAGGTTGTCGTCCGTCCTACGGTGGAGTAGAGTCACCATGTCTACCTCCGAACCCTCCACGTCGCCACTCGGCGGCGATGCCCTCCCCGGCCCCGCGGCGGCAGTCGCGGCGATGCTGCTCGGCCCCGTTCGCGCGGCGGCGTTCTGGTCGGCCGTCGCGCTCCCGCTGGTCTACCTCCCGCTGGTGGCCACCGGCACGGTGTGGGACCGCCCGCTGGCGTTCTGTACCCTACTCGCCCTGAATGTCGTCGCCTTTCTCGCCGGCCACGGCTACGACCCAGACGCCTGAGTCGCGGCTACTCGGTTTCGCTCTCCTTGTCGGCCGGGACGCCCGCTGCCTCTTCCGGATCGTGTCCCAGCCCCAGCGCCGCCGACGCTGCGGGGGTGATGTGTTTCCCGTGGAGCAGTTCGGGGACGACGACGTTGAGGAACTGGACGGCGAGCACCACCAACAGCGGCCCGAGGAACAGCCCGTACCAACCGTAGTACGCCGCGCCGAGCACGTACGCGAACAGGATCAGCCCGGTGTGTAGCGAGCGCCCGGAGATGACCGGGCGGAGCACGGCCTGCGGGAGCAGATCGAGGAACAGGAACGCCACCAGCAGCAGCGACAGCGGCGCCCACAGCAGGTCGGCGCCGTCGGTCACCACCGCCCAGACGAGATACGCCGTCGCCGGCACGTAGACGAGTTTCCCCACCACCAGCGGGACGAACGTCGCCATCCCGGTCAGGAGCGCCAGCAGCGTCGGGAACGGTAGCGTCACCGCCGGCGGCACCAGCGCGTTGTAGCCGTTGTAGACGACGACCGACAGCACCGTCACCAGCGAAACGGTGATCACGTTCCCGAAGTAGACAGTCTCCAAATCGGCGTCGACGGCGGTGAGGTAGGCGTGGGCGGCGGACTCCTCGCCCCCGACCTCCTGCCGGAACCACGCGGCCGCGCGGTCGCCGTCCCGCAGGAGGAAGAAGCTCATCGTGAGCGCGAGGGTGAGGTGGACAAGGACGTTGGCGACGATGCCGAGTTGGCGTAGGCCGGCACTGAGTTGGTCGAGCAGTTCGCCGATCCGGTCGAAATCGGTGGCGAAGCGTGCCGGATCGCGCAGCATTCGGCCGATGGCCCCCGGGACCGCCGCCCGATCGCTCAGCGCCGCGAGCGTTCCGGGCTCCAGTGCGACCGTCAGCTCTCGGAACCCGACCAGGCCGACGTAAGCCAGCAGGAGCAGCCCCGGAACGACGATGGCCAAGAGGGTCAGCGTCGCCGCCAGCCCGCGATGCTCGACGACCCGGTCGATCCGGCGACAGACCGGCCGCGCGCCGTAGTAGACGAACAGGCCGAACACGAGCGTCCCGACGAAATAGAGCGCGAACCGCCCGACGACGACCAGCAGCGCCAGACCGATCAGCCACCACGCGACCCGCGACCGCTCCAGTTCCCGTGGCCACTGCATGGGCGCTGTACCGGTGGGCAGTCCCTTTGCTCTTCCCCCTACTCGCCTAACTCCCCGTCCAGCCCCCACTCCGCGGCGCGTTTCTCGGCCTCGGCGCGGGCCTCCTCCTGGATCGCGGCGATGCGCTCCTCGTCCTCGAGGAACGACTCCAGCGCGCTGGCGCCGCCACGGTCCGTGGCCTCCTCGGGGGCGCGCTCCCGTGTCCGCTCGGCGAGCGTGGCGTCGTCGGCCAACTCCTCGGCGGGCGCACCCGGCGGCACCGTGAACGACGGCTGTTCGTGAACGCGGTCGAGCGATCCGGCCGGGAGTTCGTACAGTTCGACCGTGCAGGGGCCCGGAACGGCCAGCGCGGCCAGCGCATCGACGCCACGGCTGTCCCCTTTCGCGCCACGCTCGCAGTACGCCGCGACTGGAACGCCGTCCGCGAACGTAAGCACGCCCGGGTCGCCGTCGGCGAGCAGGGAGTCGGGTTCGATCCGGGCGTAGCCCGTCAAATCCCGGGAGAGCGCGGCCTCGAGGGCACCGGCGACGCCGACCCGCGAGCGCACGAGCGTCCCGCGCGGGAGATCCAGTTCTCCGACCGCTGTCTCGCTCATGGCGACTCGGGGATCACCGCCGAGCGGAACCGGTCGGCCACCGCGCCCTCGTCGCCGTCCTGGATCTCCAGCCGACCTGCGGCACGGCGGTACGCCGCGGCGGCGTCGGAGTCGGGTGCGTGTGCGAGCAGGGGTTCGCCTGCCCGGCGCGCGGCGCGTGCGGCGTCGCTCTCCGGGATGGTCGCCAGCGTCGGCCCGCCGAAGTAGCGTTCGGCCTGCTCGGCCACCCGGTCGATGGCCTCGTCGTCGCGGACGCGGTTGAACAGCACGCCCGCGGTCTCGGTGCCGTAGGAGCGGGCGTACTCCTGGACCTTCAGGCCGTCCGAGAGCGAGGGGATGGTGGGCTGGAGCACGACGACCGTTCGATCCGCGAGCACCAGCGGGAGCACCGCCGACTGGGAGCCGAGCGCGGCCGCCGAATCGAGGAGGAGCACGTCAGTGTCGGCGGCCAACTCCGCGACCACCTCGCGCAGCAGCGTCGGGTCGGCCTCCCGGAACGCCGACAGCGAGGTGCCACAAGGGACCAGTGAGAGCCCGAACCGCTCGTAGACGGCGTCCTCGACGGTCGCGTCGGCGTCGTCGAGCAGCAGGTCCTGGAGCGTGGTGTTGGCGTCGGCGAGACCGGTGTGGAAACAGAGGTTCGCCATTCCGGTGTCGGCGTCGACGACGGTCACGTCGTACTCGTCGGCCAGCGCCATTCCCAGCGCCAGCGTGCTGGTGGTCTTTCCCACCCCGCCCTTGCCGCTTGCGACCGCCAGCGCTTCGACCATACGCTCGTTCTCCCCGTCATAGGGTTAAAAATTTCTCCCCAAGGCCGGATCAGCTCCACCACGCCGCCAGCACCCGCCGCCAGTTCCGGGAGGCGATGGCCTCCCGGTCCGCCCGGTCGAACCCCCTCGCTTCCAGGCCGTCGAGCACGGTCCGCAGCCCCCGCACGTCGCCCACCTCGTCGGGAATCGAGGCGCCGTCGAAGTCAGACCCCAGCGCGACGTGCTCGACGCCCATCCGGTCGGCGAGGTACTCGATGTGGTCCAGCAGTACCGACAGCGGGGCGTCGTCGGGCAAAGCCCGACTGCCCGAGGGACTGCGTCCCTCGACGCCGCGCTGGCCGTCCGGCCGGAGGTGGGCCGTGCCGAACGTGCAGCCGACCAGCCCGCCACTCCCGGCCACGGCGTCCAGCTGCTCGTCGGTGAGGTTCCGCGAGGCCGGCGAGATGTGGTGCGCGCCGGCGTGAGAGACTACCAGCGGCGCGTCAACCGTCTCGGCGACGTCCCAGAACCCCGCGGCGTTGAGGTGCGCCAGGTCGACGAGGATCCCCCGCTCCTCACAGGCCACAACGAGATCGAACCCCGACTCTGTCAGCCCCGGGCCGATGTCGGGCGTGGCGCCGTGCTCGAACGGCACGCCGTGGGCGAAGGCGTTCGGTCGCGACCAGACCAGCCCGAGCGACCGCACCCCAATTTCGTATAGCGAGTCAAGGTTTACGAGGTCGGGCGAGACGACGCCGGCTCCCTCGACGTGGGGAACGGCACCCACCGCTTCGCCGTCGATACAGGCGTCGAGGTCGTCGATATCGCCGATAACCCGGAAGCGGTCGGTCGCGTCGGCCCACCCGTGGAGGGTGCGGAACTGCTCGTCGACGATCCGGCGGGCGCGCTCGTGGTCGACGGCGGGCGGGAGTTCGCTCCAGTCGTCCTGTTCCCCTTCGTTGGGGACGAACGCGGCGAAAATGCCGGCCGCGAGCCCGGCTTCCTCGGCGCGGGCGAGATCGAGATGGCCCTCGGGGTCGTCGGATTCCGTGAGAAAGGCGCCGCCGGCGCGGTCGCTGGTGGCCGCGAGCAGGGTGTCGTTGTGGCCGTCGATGATGGGGAGCACGCCCCACCTCTGTTCCCCGACCGACTCCAAGCTTCCGGCGGGGGCGAAGCGCCACCCTTCAAGCCCATCGCCGCCCGTCCCCCGGTATGAACGCGACCGACGGCCTCTGTGTGGAGTCCTGCGAGCGCTGCCCGGCGCTCGTCGAGTCCCGGAGCCGTATCGTCAACGGGGTCGGCCCGGAGGACGCGGATCTGGTGTTCCTCGGCGAGGCGCCGGGCGAGAAGGAGGACGAGGGCGGCGAGCCGTTCGTCGGCCGCTCGGGCGACGTGCTCGACGAGGCGCTGCGCGACGCGGGCCTGGCGCGCTCGGATGTCCGAATCACCAACTGCGTGCGCTGTCGGCCACCCGAGAACCGCGACCCCCACAAGGAAGAACTCGGGAACTGCCGGGGCTACCTCGAGGCCGAACTCGAGACGGTCGACCCCGAACTGGTGGTCACGATGGGGAAAGTGCCCAGCGAGCACCTGCTGGACCGCGGCGTCGCCGTCACGAAGGAGGCCGGCGAGGTGCAGGACGCCCGAATCGGCGACCGCTCCCAGCGCGTGCTGCTCTCGGTTCACCCGGCGGCGACGCTGTACGACGCCTCCCAGCGCGACACGTTCTCGGACGCCATCGCCCGCGCGGCCGAACTCGCGGGCGTCGCCGACGAGGAGGGCGGGCAGTCACGGCTGGGCGACTACTGACGCCGCGGGTGGCCGTTCCCGCGACGACTACTGCGGTTTCTCCAGCAGCGCGCGCCACATCACCGATTCCTCGTCGCCCGGGTGGCCTTCCATGGCGTCGACGACGTCCCACGGGGTGCCGACCGCCGCTTCTCGCAGTCTATCGACCGAGAACAGCCGGAACTGCAGGGTTCGGCTCACCTCGCCCTCGTACTCGCTGTGGTAGACGCGGTGGGCCAGCCCCGGCGTCGGGTCGTCGCGGACGGCGAACACCCCCGCCTCGACCGCGCGGTCGGGGTCGTACCCGTCCAGCATCGCCGTCGCGTCGGGGGTCGTCACGTACGCCAGATCGGCGAGGAACTGCTGGAGCGCGTGGTCGCTAGCCGCCAACTGGAGCTGTGAGCCGACCGAGAGCGCGGCGCCGAAGCGGTCCCGGCCGAACTGCTCGCGGAGCGCGAACATGTCGCCGACGCGGGCGTCCTCGACGCCGCGCTCGCGCATCGTCTCGATGAGGTGCTCGCTCGGGTCGATGGCGACGGTGTCGACGCGCTCCTGGAAGTAGAGCGTATCTCGGCCGGCGCCGGCGCCCATGTCCAGCAGCGGCCCGTCGACACGGGGTTCGAACCACGATTCGGGGCGGTGGTCGCCGAAGTAGTAGCCCCCGATGTCGTGCTCGCGGGTCTCCGTGCCGTCGCGGTCGATCAGCGGCGCCTCGCGCTTGCCGCGGTGGTGATCGCGGATCGCCCGCCCGTAGGGGTCCGGGGACATAGGTCGGACTCGGGGCGGCGGGGTGGAGAGTGTTGTGCGGGTCTGTGACACTATACCGAACAGCCGCGACGGAAAGTCACTTGAGCGACGGAACCGCAGGCTCGCATATGGACACACTCGCCGAGGTAGTCATCGTGGACTACGGGCTCGGCAACCTCCGCAGCGTCACGAAGGGGCTCGAACGCGCGGGGGCGTCGGTCACCATCACCGACGACCCCGACCGCTTCGCGGACGCCGACGGCGTCGTCCTCCCGGGCGTCGGCGCGTTCCGCGAGGGGATGGAGAACGCCGACCCGTACCGCGAGGCGCTCGCGGACGTCGCGGCCTCGGACACCCCGCTGTTCGGTATCTGTCTCGGGATGCAGATGCTGCTTTCGGGCAGCGAGGAGGCCGAACACGCCGGACAGGGCGCCGTCGAGGGGCTGGGCTTCATCCCCGGCACGAACGTGCGCTTCCGCGGCGACCAGAAAGTGCCCCACATGGGCTGGAACGAACTGGACGTGACCCGCGACCACCCGCTGGTGACTGGCGTCGAGGGTGGCCGCGGCGGCTCCGTCGACGGCGACTACGCCTACTTCGTCCACTCCTACTACGCCGACCCGGAGGACGAGCACGCCGTCGTTGCGGAGACGGACTACGGCGTCACGTTCCCGGCCATCGTCGCCAACGACGACGGCACGGTGTTCGGCACGCAGTTCCACCCGGAGAAGAGCGGCGAGACCGGGCTCACGATCCTGAAGAACTTCGTCGACCTCTGCTGAGGCGGTTTTCGCCCGATTCGGGCTGGTTCTCGATTCTCGTGAGTAACGGGTGCTACCGGTTCGATAAATTAGATAGTGCGATACAGAACTATCGAACTGATCGCGAGCAGCGCCGCTCTCGGGTTGGGAGTGTCAGGAACCGATATCGGCGCCGCTCGCCAGTTAGCGTTCGTAAAACGGAGTTAAATCGCCGGAAGGCGACTACTCAGTTAGTTGCGGACGAGGTTCGTCGCGCGGGGGCCCTTGTCGGCCTGTTCAATTTCGAACTCCACTTCTTCACCTTCTTCGAGGTCCGGGCCGCCGATGTCTTCCATGTGGAAGAACACGTCGTCGTCCGCATCCTCAGTCTCGATGAAACCGTAGCCGCCTGTGTCGTTGAAGAAATCAACCGTACCGTTTGCCATTACAAACAAACGTAGAGGCCATTCGGGCATAAGGGTTGCGAGAGTCGTGGTACCACGGGGGTTCGTTTGGCGTTCGTTTACCCCAATCGCCCCTCGCTTCCCCGAACCGTTTTGCCCGCGCTGGCCCCAGCCACCGTATGGACGCAGGCTTCGACGCACGGCTCCGGGCCGACGGCGTGGCGTTCGGCGAGCGAGACGCCGAACTGCTCCGGGCCGTCGACGCCGCGGGGTCGCTCAACGCCGCCGCCTCGGAGTTGGGTCGCTCCTACTCCCGGGCACACGACCGGCTCACGGATCTGGAGGACGCCTTCGGCGCGCTGGTCGAGCGCCAGCGCGGCGGCAGCGGCGGCGGCGGCAGCGCCCTCACCGAACGTGCCCGCGACCTGCTCGCGGCGTTCGACCGCCTCCGCGCGGGCTACAACGCCATCGCCGAGACCACCGAAACCGTCCTCGACGGCGGGGTGATCGACCGCGACGGCGAACTCGGCACCGTGGAGACCGCTGCCGGCCGGGTCCGCGCACTCGTCCCGCCGGAAGCCGACTCCGTCGAGGTCGTGCTCCGCGCGGACGCGGTGACGCTTAACGATCCCGACGACGCGCCCGCGGGCGGCGCGACGAGCGCGCGGAACCGCTTTACTGGCGAGGTGGTGGCAGTCGGCCGCGGGGAGTCGATCTGTCGGGTCTCGGTCGACGTGGGCGCCGACGACCCCCTCGTGGCGCTGGTGACCGAGGAGAGCCGGCAGCGACTGGGGATCGAGATCGGGCGGACGGTGGTGGCGTCGTTCAAAGCGACGGCGACGCAAGCGACACCGCGGTGACGGGCAAGCGCGGTGGTGAGAGCGACACCGCGGTGACGGGCAAGCGCGGTGGTGAGAGCGACACCTCGATACGGCCGACCGTTCCCGGATGCGACAGTGTGGCGAATCCCCGACGCGTTTTTCCCGGCCCTCCGCAATCGTTCGGGTATGCACGTGGTCACGCTCGGCCCGGCGGGGACGTACTCCCACCGTGCCGCGCAGTCCATCGCCGATGGGTCGGTCAGCTTCCGCGAGTCGGTGACCGAAATCGTCGCGGCCGTCGCCGACGGCGAGTTCGAGCGCGGGGTCGTCCCCGTCGAGAACAGCATCGAGGGTTCCGTCGACGAGAGCCTCGACGCGCTGGCCGACCGCGAGGTCAGCGTCGTCCAGGAGATCGTCTCCCCGATCCGACACGCGCTGCTCGCACAAGCCCCCGAGTTCGACACTGTCGCCTCCCATCCGCAGGCGCTCGCACAGTGCCGGGAGTACCTGAAGGAGAACTACCCCGACGTGGCTCAAGAGGCGGTGGCGTCGACGGCCCGCGGCGTCGAACGCGCCCGCGAGGATCCCTCCGTGGCGGCCATCGGTCACCCCGCGAACGACGGCTCGCCGGCACAGGGAGGCGGCGAGGGCGACGGCCTCCAGCGCATCGCCGAGAACATCCAGGACCGCGACTCCAACGCGACCCGGTTCCTCGTCGTCGCGCCCGAGAGCGCGCGCTCGGACGCGGGCGGGAAGACCAGCCTCGTGGTCTACCCCGGCGCGAACTACCCCGGACTGCTGCTCGAACTGCTAGAGTCGTTCGCCGAGCGGGAGATCAACCTCTCCCGCGCCGAGTCACGGCCCAGCGGCCGTCGGCTCGGCGACTACTGCTTCCACTTCGACATCGAGGCCGGCCTCTACGAGGCCCGCACGACGCAAGCATTGGAGGAGATCGAGGAGATCTGTGCGAACGGCTGGGTCTGCCGTCTCGGCTCCTACGACACCGAGCACGTCGTCGAGTAGCGGGTCGGCGACAATTCTTAACAGTCCAGCCGCCCTTCAGTCGCGTATGTCCGGACGACGCGATCCGTTCAAGGAGATCGAAGAGCTGTTCGAGCAGCTAAACGAGGGGTTCGCGGACGTCGGCCGCGACCTCGGCGAGGAGTTCGGCGGGGGCAGCATCCACGTCGACGTGGCCGAGGGCGACGACGAGATCGTCGTCACCGCCGACGTGCCCGGCTTCGACCCCGAGGACATCGACGTCTCGGTGTCGGACCGACAGCTCCAGATCGCCGCCGAGCACACCGAGGAGACCGAAGAACAGAGCGAGGAGGAAGTCAAGTACTACCGCCGCGAACGGAGCCGTCGGTCGGTCAGCCGCACGGTCTCGCTCCCCACCGACGTGAAAGAGGAGGAGGCCGACGCGAGCTACGAGAACGGCGTGCTGACGGTGACGCTCCCCAAGACCGGCGGCGACGGCGGCATCGACATTCAGGTCAGCTAACGGCGATAGGCTAGCACGGCTCAGTACTGCTTTCCCGTCTCGCGACCCCGCTGCGAGGTCGCTGAACCGCTGGGACCCAGCGGCCGGCCGCTGAGAACCCTTCCGTCCGGCGCTTGTCCGATTTTCCGTCGTTCACTCCGCCCAGCGCCGCACCGCGTAGTCGCTGCCCACCGAGAACAGGAAGAACAGCGGCGGCACCAGCAGCGTCGTCACCCAGTTGATGTCGTTCGTAAGGTAGCCGTAGCCAAGCAGCGCGAGAAACACCGCGAGCGCCCGGAGCACGCGGGTCCGGAGCGACTTGCCGACGATTTCCATACCGAGGGGTGGACGCTACGGCCGAAGAAGCCCCCGGTGTCGTCGCGCCCCGATCACGATAGACCACCATCATTTTTCACCCCCCTCTTTGTGAACGACATATGGTTGCTGAAACCATCCCTCGCGCCGATGCCGACTCGATCCCGTTCCGGCGCATCACCCGGTATGCGCTCTACGCCCTCGTCATCGTCGCCGCCGGGCGCGTCGCTGCGGCCATCGCCGTCGGCGCTGTGGACCTCGTTGTCACCGCGCTCTGGCTCGTGTTCGAGGGGCTGATCTCGCCTGAACTCCGTCGGAGCGTACTCTCCCACCTCGGCGAGTCGATTCGGGCGTTCACGCTGCTCACGGCGGCTGGCGTGTTCCTCTCGCAGTTCGAACCAAACGGCTGATTCGGGTGGACTCGCTTCACCGGTATCGTTTTGCCGTCCATCGCCGAAGCCGCGGGCGTGTCACTCCCGCTGACCCAGCGTGTGGCCGCGGCCGCCTTCGGCGCGACGGTGGTCTGGCGCGCCCTCTCGGGCGTCGCCGCCGTCGTGCGCTGGCTCTGGCTGGGGGAGTTCCTCGGCAACGGCTCGATGGCGGCGCTGCTGGTCTCGGTGGTCGTCGGCCCCGTCGTCGGCGCCGTCGCGGGCGACGCCGCGCTCCGGCGGGGGTTCTGGTCGCGAGGAGAGCGGGCCCATCGGCGACGGATCGCGGCGTTCCTGGCGCTACTGGTCGTGCCGTTCGTGGTGACACAGACCCTGAACCTACTGTTCGGAACCACGTCGCTGCCGCTCTACGGGGCGGTGACGCTCACGGTGACGGCGCTGATTCTGCTCGGTGCGTTCTCAGGCCGCGACGAGTGAGACAATGGAGACGGCCGCGCCCACAGCGAGCGCGGGGACGGCGGCGCCGATGGAGAAGACACCGGCGAGTGCGCCGAGCGTGACCGGTACCATCGCGAGGAGACAACAGAGGCCGAGGCCGAACGCCAGGAATGGGGCGACGCGGCGGACGGCGTCGGGAATCGCGATAGAACCGTTCGTGCTGTCCATAGGTGTCCGAGTAGCGTCGGCTTCGCTGCAAAAGGTCTTCGGTCGGGGGATTCGCGTGTGGGCCGTCACCACGGCGCTCGGTTCGGGCGGCCGCGGATCGGCGTCGCTGCCGGCCGCGCCAGTCAGAACTGATGGGTATTTTTACGCGGGGACGGGAGAAACGGGTATGGACTACGACCCGCAGGCAATCGAGGAGCGCTGGCGGCAGCGCTGGCGGGAGGAGGGCCGGTACGAGGCCGATCCCGCGGAGGGGGCGGACGGCGAGGACGCCACCTTCGTCACCGTCCCGTACCCCTACCCCAGCGGCGGGATGCACATCGGTCACGCCCGCACGTACACGGTGCCGGACGCCTACGCGCGCTACCGGCGCCAGCAGGGCGACAACGTGCTGTTCCCGATGGCGTGGCACGTCACCGGCACGCCGATCATCGGCGCCGTCGAGCGCCTCAAAAAGGGCGAGGAGGAGCAGCTATCGGTGCTGCAGGACACGTACAACGTCCCCGAGGAGGACCTGAGCGATCTGGAGACGCCGATGGGGTTTGCGGAGTACTTCATCGAGGAGCACTACAAGAAGGGGATGAAGTCGCTGGGCCTCTCCGTCGACTGGCGCCGGGAGTTCACCACCAACGACGAGCGCTACTCGAAGTTCATCGAGTGGCAGTACCAGACGCTGAAGGAAAACGGGCTGGTCGAGAAGGGTCTGCACCCGGTGAACTACTGCACCGACGAGGAACAGCCAGTCACCACCCACGACCTGCTGGAGGGTGAGGACGCGGAGTTCCAGGAGTACACCCTCGTGCGATTCCGCGGCGACTCGCCCGACGAAGGCGACGCGGACCGGGCAGGCGCGTCGGACGACGGCGAGGCCGTCTTCCCGATGGCGACGCTGCGACCCGAAACCGTCCGGGGCGTCACGAACGCCTACGTCAACCCCGAGGCGACGTACGTCCGCGCGAGCGTCGACGGCGGGACGTGGGTCATCTCCGAGGACGCCGCCGAGAAGTTCCGCCTGCAGGACCGCGAGGTCGAAATCCAGACCGAGTTCGCTGGTGCGGATATCGTCGGGACGGGCGTCGAGAACCCCATTACGGGCGAGGACGTGCTGATCCTGCCCGCGGGCTTCGTCGACGCCGACAACGCCACGGGCGTCGTGATGTCGGTCCCGGCCCACTCGCCGGACGACTACGTCGCGCTGCAGGAGCTGCAGGCGCGCGCCGACGATCTGACGGAGTACGGGATCGAGCCCGACGCAGTCAGGGAAATCGAGCCGATCCCGATCCTCTCCGTGGAGGGGTACGGCGGGATTCCGGCCAAATCCGCCGTCGAGGAGCACGGCATCGAGTCGAGCAACGACCCCGCGCTGGAGGAGGCCACCAACGACCTCTACAACGCGGAGTTCCACTCCGGAATCCTGAACGACGAGTACGGCGAGTTCGCCGGCGAAGTGGTCGAGGACGTGCGCGAGCGCTTCCGCGAGCACCACGCCGGCGACGCGTTCGACACGATGCAGGAGTTCTCGGAGGAGGTCGTCTGTCGCTGCGGCGGCGACGTCGAAGTCGCCTACCAGGACACGTGGTTCCTGCGCTACAACGACGAGGAGTGGATGGAGAAGACCCGGCAGGCAATCGCGAACTTGGACGCCATCCCGGAGAACACGCGCGGCGAGTACGAACACACCGTCGGCTGGCTGAACGAGTGGCCCTGCATCCGGAACTACGGGCTGGGCACGCGCCTGCCGTGGGACGACGAGTTCGTCATCGAACCGCTGTCGGACTCGACGCTGTACATGTCCTACTACACGGTCGCCCCGCACATTCAGGACGTCCCCGTCGAGGACCTGGATCGGGACTTTTTCGACGCGATGTTCTACGGCGCCGACGCCGTCGAGGACAGCGAGGCGCGAAGCGCCTCGGAAACGTCGAGCGGCGACGAGCCGCGAGACAAGATCGAGAAAGCCCTGGAGCTGGGTGAGGAGTGGGACTACTGGTACCCGGTCGACTACCGCTTCTCGGGCAACGACCTGATCACGAACCACCTGACGTTCTACCTCTACCACCACGCCGAGTTCTTCCCCGAGCCGAAGTGGCCCGAGGGCATCGTCGTGATGGGGATGGGCCTGCTGGAGGGCCGGAAGATGTCCTCCTCGAAGGGCCACGTCGTGCTGCCGGGTGAGGCCATCTCGGAGTTCGGCGCCGACACGGTTCGGTTCTTCCTGCTGAACGCCTCCGAGCCGTGGCAGGACTACGACTGGCGCGAGGACGCCGTCGAGAGCACCCACGACCAACTGCGGCGGTTCTACAACCGCGGGCAGGAACTGATCGAGGGCGAGGAGGGACAGCGTGATGCGCTGAACGACGTGGACCGCTGGCTGCTCTCGAAGCTCCAGACCACAGTCGAGGAGGCGACCCAGGCGATGGAGGGCTCCGAGACCCGGACCGCCACGCAGGCGGCGTTCTACGGCTTCGAAGAGCACCTGAAGTGGTACCGACGCCGCGCCGACCTCGGCCGGCCGGGCGCGCGCTGGACGCTTCGACACGTCCTCGAGACCCGACTGCGCCTGCTGGCGCCGTTCACGCCGTTCCTGGCCAACGAACTCCACGAGGACCTGACGGGTACGCCCGCCGAGGACGCGCCGTGGCCCGAGGTCGACGAGGACCTGCGCGCGCCGGACCTGGAACTGCAGGAGGCCCGCGTGCAGGCGCTGGTCGACGACATCAACGAAGTCGCGGACGTGACCGACACCGACCCGGAGACCATCCGGATCTACGTCGCCGCCGACTGGAAGCGGCAGGTGTTCGACGCCGTCCGCGAGGTCGGCGCCGACGTGGGCGCGGTGATGAGCGAGGTGATGAGCGACCCCGACCTGCGCGAGAAGGGCGACGCGGTCAACCAGGTCGCACAGGACGCCGTCGAGTTCGCCCGCGACTACGACGAGGAGGAACTCGCGGACCTGCTCGATATGGACGAGCGCGCGGCCTACGAGAACGCCGCGCCGTTCCTCGGCCGCGAGTTCGGCGCCGACGTCGAGGTGTACGCCGAGGACGACGCTGACGTGGTGGATCCCGCGGATCGGGCCGGGAACGCGATCCCGTTCCGCCCGGCGATCCACCTGGAGTAGTCACTCGACCTTTTGCTGCGGTCGCTCGTTTTCACTCGCTCCCTGGCAAAAGCTCGGCCATCACCAGAAGCCGGAGGCTTCTGGTTAGCAGCCAGAAATCGAAGATTTCTGGCGACAAAAGCCGTCGTCACCCCCTTCGGGGGTTCCTCGGCCTGCTCGCTCACGATGTTCGCTCGCAGTCGGCGACTGGACTTGCGACAGCATTCGTTGGTTGGACGCGACCGCGAGGAACCCACTGCACCCGGACTGCGGCGGCTGTCGGCGCGAAGCGCTCGCGCCTCCGTGCGCGACGTGAGCGCGAGGGACGACTGAACGGAGCGAGGGAGTCGGTTGGGGAGGGTGTGGCTGCGGGGTCGTGCGGTCGCAAGTGGTCATACTCACTCCGCGGTGCCGTTCGCAGTAGCCGTACTGACCCAGTCAGTTACGAGAAAGTCGAAAAGTCGTTACCCAGTCGTCTTCGGTCCGATTCAGGCCAGGCCGAGCAGGTCGAAGTTCGTCCCGTTGTCGCGCTCGTTGGCGTGCTCGTACACCACGTGCGCCGCGGCGACGTCCTGAATCGCCAGGCCCGTCGAGTCGAAGACGGTCACGCCATCCTCGTCGGTTCGGCCTGCCTTGTTGCCGACGACGATCTGGCCGATTTCGCCGTAGAGGTCCTCGTCGCCGAGGACGCCCTCGCTCCAGGGGACGTTGATCTCGCCGGAGTGGGTACACTGGGCGTAGTCGTCGATCACCAGCTTTGCGTTCTCGAGCACCGCGTCGGCGATCTCGTGTTTCCCCTCGGCGTCGGCGCCCATCGCGTTGATATGGGTGTGCTCGCCCACGTCGTCGGCGTCGATGATGGGGTTGCGCACGGGGGTAACCGTCGAGAGCACGTCACAGCGGGCGGCGTCCCGCGGGGTGCCCGAGCGGATGGTGAAGCGGTCCTCGAACGTGTCGATGAACTCCGCGACGCGGGCCTCGTCGAGGTCCGAGATGACGACCTCCTCGATGTCGCGGATCTCCGAGATGGCCTCGAGTTGGCTGTAAGCCTGTACGCCCGCACCGACGATCCCCATCGAACTGGCGTCCTCGACGGCGAGGTGGTCGGTCGCGACGGCGGCGGCGGCGCCGGTGCGCTGCATCGTCAGTTCGGTGCCGTCCATGATCGACAGCGGGAACGCGTTCTCGGGCTCGGAGTAGATCATCGTCCCCATCACCGTCGGCAGGTCGAACTGCTCCTCGTTCTCGGTGTGGACGTTGACCCACTTGATCCCGGCCGCGTCCCACTCGCCCGTATCGAGGTAGGCGGGCATCGAGCGGAAGTCGCCGCTGTACTGCGGCAGGTCGACGTAGGACTTCGCGGGCATCTTGGCATTGCCGTTTTCGTAGGCGGCGAACGCCTCCTCGATGGCCGGAATGAGTTCGGCCATCGAGGTGTTGTGGTGAACGTCCTCGCTGTTGAGAAGCAGCGTCTCCATGGCTCCGGCTACCGCCGGCCCCCCCTTAATTCTGTCACAATCGCCGCCGTGGACGGGGTTCCGCCCTCGCGTCGCGGCTCAGCCCTCGAAGCCGCCGGCGTCGAGCGCGGCGTCGACGCCCGCGTCGTCGTGGATCACCGCCGACACCGCGCGGGCGATGTGCTCCGGCTGTTCGTGCTGGAAGATGGAGCGGCCCATCGAGACGCCCGAGGCGCCGGCGTCCATCGCGCCGCGGACCATCTCCACGGTCTGGCGGTTCGATCCCTTGCTCCCACCGGCGATGAGGACCGGCAGCTCCGTCGATTCGACGACGTGCTCGAAGGAGTCGGCGTCGTCGGAGTAGCCCGTTTTCACCAGATCAGCGCCCAGTTCCTCGCCGAGTCGGACCGCGTGCCCCAGCGATTCGGGGTCGGTGCTGTCGACGCCCTCGCCGCGGGCGTACGTCATCGCCAGCACGGGCATCCCGAACTCGCGGGCCTGTCTCGTCACCTCGGCCAGCTGTTCGATCTGCGTGGGCTCGTACTTGCTGCCGACGTTGAGGTGGAGGGAGACGGCGTCGGCGCCGGCCTGCACGGCCTCCTTGACCGTCCCGGTGACGCGCTTGTCGTCCTCGTCCGGGCCGATGGTCGTCGAGGCGTTGAGGTGGATCACGTAGCCCGCGTCGTTCTTGTTCGGGTGGACGCGCGGCGCGATGCCCTTCTGGGTCAGGACGGCGTCGGCGCCGCCGCGGGTGACGGCGTCGATAGTCGATTCGATGTCGGCCAGCCCCTGGACGGCGCCCATCGTGATGCCGTGGTCCATCGGCACCATCAGGACGTTCCCGTCGGTCGAGAGGCGGTCGAGTCGGGCGGCTCTGCCGGCGTCGGTTGGTGTGAGTCGTGTCATGGTTGTCGGTCGCCGGCACGTTTCAGCCGGCGTCGGTGTGGATGATCCGGCGTCGCCGCCGGCGTAGTGAGTGTGGTAGCTTGTGGCAACAGTAGGCTTGAGGGTTGCGCTCCCGGCCGCCCTATCTCCCGTCCGTTTCCGGTGATCGCTTGGCGCTCCGCAGCGCCCCCTCCTTCAGTTCGCGGGCCTTCTCCCGCAGCGCGTCGGCCACCTCGGCGGTCGGGCGGTCGTTCTCGACGCCGTCGGCGACGATATCCACGAGCGCGGAGCCGACGATGATGCCGTCGGCGCCGGCCTCGACGACGCGAGCGGCGTGGTCGCCCGAGGAGATGCCGAAGCCGACCGCCTTGGGCACGTCCCAGTCCGCAATCCGGGCGAGGCTTTCTGCGGTCTGGTCGGAGACGTCCGCCTGCGCGCCCGTGACGCCAAGCCGGGCCTGCACGTACACGTAGCCCGAGACCTGCTCGCGGATGGTTTCGAGGCGGTCGTCGGTCGTCGTCGGCGCGACGATGAAGACGAGATCCAGACCGAACTCGTCACAGGCCTCTCGCAGGTCGTCGGCCTCCTCTGCTGGCAGGTCCGGAACCACGAAGCCGTCGATGCCGACCTCGGCGGCGCGCTTCACGAACGGGCGCGGGCCGGGCGCCGCGTAGTCGCCCTCACCCGCCGCAGTGCCGGACTCGGCGCCGTAGCGGAAGATGAGGTTGTAGTAGGTCATACAGACCAGCGGCACGTCCACGTCGAGGTCGTCGACGAACTCGAAGTACGCATCGGGGGTGATGCCGCCCGAGAGCGACCGGACGACCGCTTTCTGGATCGTCGGCCCCTCCGCGATGGGTTCCGAGAACGGCAGGCCGAGTTCGATGCAGTCGGCGCCACCCTCGACGAGCGCTTCCACGTACTGCTTCGAGGACGGGATGTCCGGGTCGCCGACCGCGAGATAGGGGATGAACGCTGGCTCCGAGCCGAAGGCGCTGGGGAGCCGGCTCACAGTCCCCCCGCGAACTCCGACATATCCGGCGCGTTCGGAATGTCGCGCTTGTCGGTCTCCTCGATGACGGTTTCGAGGTCCTTGTCGCCGCGACCGGAGAGGTTGATGACGATGCGGTCGCCAAGCAGTTCGGCGGCCTCGTCGTCGACCTCTGCGTCCGCGTCGGCGGCTCCTGTTGCCGCCGACCGCTCCGGCCCGAGCACTTTCTCCACGTACGCCAGCGCGTGGGAACTCTCCAGTGCCGGAATGATCCCCTCCTCCTGCGAGAGTCGGTGGAACGCCTCCAGCGCGGCGTCGTCGCCGACGTTGACCGCCGAGACGCGGTCCTCGTCGACGAGGTAGGCCAGTTCCGGCCCGACGCCGGCGTAGTCCAGCCCCGCCGAGACGGAGTGGGACTCGACGATCTGACCCCACTCGTCCTGCAGCACCTTCGTGCGCGCGCCGTGGAGCACGCCCTGCCCGCCCGTCGAGAGCGAGGCGGAGTTGGGGGCGACGCCCTCCTCCTCGTCGACGGCCAGTGAGGAGCCACCCGCCTCGACGGCCAGCAGGCTCACGTCCTCGTCGTCTTCTCGCGGGCTCCGCCCGCTCGAACGGCCCGAGGCGCTTCGCGCTTCGCTGTCGACGAACTCCGCGAACGCGCCCATCGTGTTCGACCCGCCGCCGGCGCAGGCGACGACCGAGTCCGGGAGCGTGCCGAACTGCTCTTTGGCCTGCTTCCGGACCTCCTCGCTGATCACCGACTGGAACTCCCGGACCATCTCCGGGAACGGCGCGGGGCCGACGACGCTGCCGACGACGTAGTGGGTGTCGTCGACGTTGGTCGCCCAGTCCCGCATCGTCTCGCTGATGGCTTCTTTGAGGGTGCCTCGCCCCGCCGTGACGGGGTTGAGGTCGGCGCCGTTGATCCGCATCCGGAACACGTTGGGGCGCTGGCGCTGGATGTCGGTCTCGCCCATGTAGATCTCACAGGGCATGTCGAGATGGGCCGCGGCCATCGCCGTCGCGGTGCCGTGCTGGCCGGCGCCCGTCTCGGCGACGATGCGCTCCTTGCCCATGTACTTCGCCAGCAGCACCTGCCCCAGCGCGTTGTTGAGTTTGTGCGCGCCGCCGTGGACGAGGTCTTCGCGCTTGAGGTACACCTCGCGGTCGTAGCGCGCCGAGAGGTGTTCGGCGTGCTGGAGCGGCGTCGGCCGGCCGCCGAACTGCCCCAGCCGTTGCCGGAACTCGTCCACGAAGCCGTCCTCGTTTTCCAGCACGTAGCGCTCGTAGGCGTCCCGTAGCTCCTCGATAGCGGGCATCAGCGCCTCCGGTACGTACTGGCCACCGTACTCCCCGAACTTCCCGTCCGCAGATGAATCAGAGCTCATGCGTTGATGAACCGTGTCGTGTTCTCCCGTGGGTCCCCGTCCATGATAGCGGTGCCGATGAGCAGGCCGTCCGCGCCCGCCTCACGCATCCGTCGCGCGTTCGCGGGCGTCGAAATCCCCGATTCGGCCAGCAGCGTCGCCTCCTCGGGAACCGCGGGTGCGACTTCCTCGAACGTCCCCAGATCGACCTCCAGCGCCGCCAGATCGCGGTTGTTGACGCCGATGATCTCCGCGCCGGCGTCGACGGCCTGCTCGACTTCCGCTTCGGTGTGGACCTCGACGAGCACCTGCATCCCGCGCTCGCGGGCCGCCTCGATCATCGGTTCCAGATCGTCACCAGGTGGCTCCGCCACCTGGTTGGCTCGCGAATCTTTCGATTCGCGACCGTCGCCCAAGAACCGGGCGATCAGCAGCACGACATCCGCCTCGACGGCGTCCAACTGCGACTCCTTCACGAGGAAGTCCTTGCGGAGGACGGGCACGTCGACGGCCGCGCGGACGCGCTCGTAGTTCTCGACCGACCCGCCGAAATGCTCGGGTTCAGTGAGCACCGAGAGCGCCGCGGCGCCGCCGGCGACCATCTCCTCGGCCAGTTCGACGGGGTCGTGGTCGCTCTCGCCCGTGGTCGTCGGGCTGGTCGGTTTCACCTCGGCGACGACGGGGATCCGCCCGTCGGCCTCGGCGGCCGCGAACGCCGCCGGGAGGTCCCGCGCGTCGTCGACGGCCACCCGCGACCCCCCGCCGGGGCGCTCCCGGGCGGCGTCGAGGATGGAGCGCACCGCGGGCGCCATCTCGTTGGTGCTGTCCATAGTTGTACACTAATGTACGGAACTGTTCAAAAGACTTGCGACCCCGGTCGTCCAACCGGGCGTCGCCGCCGGGTTCAAGGTCGGGAGTCGCCTTTCCCCACCAAATGGAAGACGCCGGCATCTACGCGCGCCAATCGGACGTGCTCGGGCGGCCCGTCCAGATCGGAATCGCCAGCGGGCAGGTGATCGACGTGTCGTTTCCGGAGCGGATCCCGGACGATTCGGGGTCCGACCACGAGGTGCTGGATCGCGTGTTCGACTACCTCGGCGGCGCCGAGGACGACTTCGCGGACCTGGAGGTCGCCATCACGGTGCCGACCGACCAGCGCGACGTGCTCAAGGCGGTCTGCCAGATCCCCTACGGCGAGACCGGGACCACGCGGCAGGTCGCCCACATGGCCAACCTCGATCCCGACGACGAGGACGACGCACAGACCGTCAGAAGCGCGCTGCGGGCCAACCCCGTCCCGATTTTCGTCCCGGACCACCGCGTCGAGGACGCGCCGGGCGCGACGCCGAGCGACGTGGCGGCGACGCTCCGGAACGTCGAGCAGTCGTAGAACCCGCAGCGAGCCTCAGTCCAGCCGAACCACGAAGTACGCGACGGCGATCAGGAACAGCGCCTGTCCCGCGGTGCTGACGGGGCCGATGTCGAAGCTCACGCCGCCGCCGTACGTCGCGGCCGCGGCGAGAAACAGCGCGGTGTTGCCGACGGCGTTCACTCTGGGCCCGGCGTGGATCGCCAGCGAGCGGTAGCTCGCGACGACGGCGACGCCGAGGAAGGCGAGCGCCAGTAGTTCCTCGACGGTTCCGGTGCCGTAGTAGACGCGATACCCCCCGAACGCCACCAGCGCGACCCCCAGAACGGCGGTGAGCACGCTGCCGGCCTCGACCAGTCGATCCCCCATCGCCGTAATCGACTGACGGCGTCCACTTAACCCCGACGACAGCGCCGCGTGCCGGCACGCTGCCGGGCCGAACCACACGCTTTTGGCTCGTCGCGCGGAACGACGGCCAGCATGGAGTTCACGGCCATCCCGGGGGTGGGTGCGAAGACGGCCGCCGCGCTGGCCGAACTCGACGACGCCGAGACGGCGCTCCGCAGCGGCGACGTGGCGAGAATCGCCCGGGCCCCGAAGATCACCGAGGGCCGGGCGGCCGCCATCGCCCGCGCGGCAGTCCGCCGGGAGCACGGCGACGAGGGCGGCTTCCTCGCGACCGACCGCGCCGACGAGATCTACGACGACGCGCTCTCGTTGCTGCAGGCCCGTGCTGTCACCGAGTACGGCAAGAAACGGCTGCAGACGTTCTTCCCCAGCACGTCCGACTCCCGAATCGAGGAGGTCCGGACGTTCGCGACGGCGGCGATGGAGCGCGACCCCACCCCCGAATTGCTTGAAGCGTTGGCGGGTGTCGAACCACTGGAACCGGCCGAAGGAATCCGGGTCCGGGAGCGTTGTGTCGCGACGACTGACGCCGAGCGCTACGCCGAGGCGAAGGCCGCGCTCCCGGAACTGCCCGTCGAAGTGATCGACGAGCGCCGCGAACTCGGCGAACTCGGCCGCTCGTACTCGACGGTGTACGTCCTCGACGCGGCGTTCGCGGGGATCGACGTCGACGGCGACGTGCGCGTGGTGCCCGACGCGCTGGAGCATCCCGAGGAGTTCGTCCCCGAGCGCACGCTCACGTTCTTCGCCGAGAACCGCGAGCCCCTGCTGGCCGCCGCGGAGGTTCACGAGGTGGCGGGCACACAACCGGACTGCGACCTCGACTCGCTCCGGGCGGCGCTGGATCGGGTCGACGAGGAGGGCGGCGTCGTCGGCGACGCGAAACTCGAACGGCTCGAAGTCGCGGTCGACGACCTCGACGCCGCCGTGAGTACGGCCGAGTCGGTCGGCAACGACCACCTCCGTGACGCCATCGGCGAGCAGGACGTGACCATCGAGGGGACGGACTTCCTCTCGCTGGTCGAGCAGGGCGCCCGCGTCGACTCGCTGCTCTCCCGCGAACTGGCTGACGACTACGACCGCGCGGTCGAGTTGGCTCGCGAGCACATCGTCGAGAGCCTCGACCTCGATTCCGGCGAGGCGGAGTTCGTCGAACGTGTCTTCGGTGGCGAACCGGAGTTCCCACTAGAGCACAACGAGGAAGCGGTCTCCCGGCTCCGGACCGAACTCACGGCCGACCGGGACCGCCGAGCGAATCAGCTAGAGACCGAGTTGGCGGCCGAACTCCGGGAACTCCGCGAGCCAGCGGCGTCGATGGTCGAGTCCGCGCTGGAACTCGACGTGGAGTTGGCCGTCTCGCGGTTCGCCCGCGATTTCGACTGTGTGCTGCCGACGCTCGCCGGATCAGGCTTCGAGATCGAGGGCGGGCGCTCGCCGCTGCTGGATGTCCCCTTCGAGGCGGTCGACCCCGTCGACTACGGCGTCGAGGGCGTGACGCTGCTCTCCGGGGTGAACTCCGGGGGGAAGACCTCGACGCTCGACCTGGTGGGGCTGATCGCCGTGCTCGCCCACATGGGCCTGCCAGTGCCCGCCGAGAGCGCGCGGGTCGGGCGCGTGTCCGAACTCCACTACTACGCCAAGTCCCAGGGCACTCTCGACGCCGGCGCGTTCGAGAGCACGCTCCGGGAGTTCGGCGACCTCGTGGAGGGCGAGTCGGGCCGCCTCGTCCTCGTCGACGAACTGGAGTCGATCACCGAACCCGGCGCGTCGGCCAAAATCATCGCCGGGATCCTGGAGGAACTCCACGACCAGGGGGCCAGCGCCGTGTTCGTCTCCCACCTCGCCGACGGCATCCGGGAGGCCGCCGGCTTCGACGTGGCCGTCGACGGCATCGAGGCGGTGGGGCTGGTCGACGGCGAACTCCGGGTCGACCGGTCGCCGAAGAAGGACCACCTCGCGCGCTCGACGCCGGAACTCATCGTGGAAAAGCTGGCTGGCGAGTCCGAGGGCGGCTTCTACCGGGACCTGCTGGAGAAGTTCTGAGGTCCGCCGCGGGTCGCTAAAACGGCTCTTTGTGTTTACCTAACTACTTTGCTAGATACGCCCCTACGCTCAGGTGCGTCCCCGCTTCGGCCCTCCAACGCTCGAACCGGACGCTACGTGTCCCCCACGTCGAATCGATCGAACGTCTCGCCGTCGACGGTTACGAGCCGTCCGGCGAGTCCTCCATCCTTCGGTTCCAGTACCGCAAACGACTGTCTCGCCCCCCGCGGGTCCGCATGGCTCCCGGGGTTGAGCAGCGTCACCGCGCCCTCGTCGTCGACGCGCGGCCGGTGGGTGTGCCCCGAGATAACGAGGTCGGCGCCGCGTTCGCGCCCGAACATCGCTAGTCCCGTGGGGCCGCCCCGGCGTCGATGGGTGAGGGCGATCCGGACGCCGCCGTATTCGAGCGTGGTCGCCTCGGGCAGTCGTTCGGTCACCGCCTGATTGTCGGCGTTGCCGTGGACCGCACGGAACTCCTCGGCAGTGTCGTAGAACGACTCCAGCACCGCCTCGGTGGTGAAGTCGCCGGCGTGGACCACGAGGTCGGCGTCGTCGACGGCCTCGGCGGCCGCGCCGACGAGCGCCGTTCCGTCGGCAGCGTGGGTGTCTGAGAGCACGACGAGCATACAACTGGCTCGCTCCCGGCAAGGAAAAACAGCACGGGCCACACCAACCGATAAGGCCCTCCCTCGTGACCGTTCGCCCATGGCCGGTAGTACGAGAGTCGTGGTGGCGGCGCTGATCGCCAACGGCGCCATCGCGATTCTGAAGTTCGTCGGCTTCCTGCTCACCGGGAGCCCCTCCATGCTCTCCGAGACGTATCACTCCATCTCCGACACCGGGAACCAGGTGTTCCTCCTGATCGGGATCCGCTACTCCGGGAAGGAGGCCAGCCGGGGCCACCCCTTCGGCTACGGGAAGGCCCAGTTCTTCTACGCCTTCCTCGTCTCGGTGCTGCTGTTCGGCATCGCCGGCTGGGAGAGCCTGAATCACGGGATCCACGCGATCCAGACCGCGGGCCACACCGAGGCCGGCACGTTCGTCGTCCCGTTCGTCGGCGCCGAACTCGAGACGTTCTGGCTCAACGTTGCCGTCCTCTCGGCGGCCATCGTCTTCGAGGCGTGGGCGTTCGCGAAGGCGAACTCGGAGCTACGGAGCCAGATGCAGGAGTTCGACTGGACCTCGATCCCGGAGGCGTTCGAGAAGACCAGCGACGTGACGACGCTGACGGCGTTCACCGAGGACGCCATCGCACTCAGTGGCGCCGCCATCGCGCTGGTCGGCGTGGTGCTCACGCGCTACACCGGCAACGGCATCTACGACGCCATCTCCGCGGCGATAATCGGCGTCTTGCTGATGGTGTTCGCGGTCGCGCTGGCCTGGCAGAACAAGCGCCTGCTGCTGGGCGAGAGCCTGCCCGCCGACGCCGAACGTGACCTCCAGGGCATCATCAACAGCCACCCGAACGTCGTCCACGTGGACACGTTCCGGAGCGTCTTCTTCGGCCCCCAGAAGGCGCTGGTGGCCGTCGATGTGAGCGTCGACCCCGCGCTGGACACCGAGGCGGTCAGCGAGATCATCGCGGAGCTCGAGCAGGAACTCCGCGAGGGCGACACGCGCGTCACGATGGTGTACATCGAACCGGATCTATGACCGCCGACCGCGAGTTCTAAGGCGGCGCCCCAGTAACGCCCGGGTGTGCCGCGGTTCGACTACCCCTGTCCCGACTGCCACGCCACGAGCAGCCTCCACGACACCGGCTGTCGGTTCGAGGGGACCGAGTGGCAGACCGTCGAGCGCGCCTACGTCGACGTGCTGGCGCCGCTGTCGGCGGGCGCCCGCGAGGAGGACGACCTGCGCGAGTCGGCGCCGGAGTGGGACGCGCTCCATCAGGCCGCGCTCTCGTATCTCCGGCGCAGCGGCCGGATTCAGCCGGACACCAACGGCCGCCTCGAACTCCTGACCGCCGAGGAGTACCGCGAACAGGTCTCGGAGCCGACGACGGACCCGATGCGGACCATCTACCGCCGGGGCTCCTACCCCGGCTGTCACGACAACGCCGTCTTCGCCATGGTCGCGTGGTACGAGATGGTCGGCCTCACGTGGCCCGAGACCCGCGAGAAGGTGATCGACTGGCTCGAGGAGTCGGGCACGTGGGCCCGCGGGGGGTTCGAGGAGACCAGCCCGGGGGAACTGGTCGACAACAAACGCCACGTCTACGAGGCCGGCTACGGCTGGAAGGAGAAGGCCCAGGCCGCGAAGCGGGTCATCCAGCGTCACGGCTGAGGTGCTTTTCGTCCGCCGACCGTTCTCACACAACTCACCGTCGAGCCGTCGCTCCGCCGTCGCCCCGCCGTCGCTCCGCCGTCGCCCCGCCGTCGCTCCGCCGTCGCCCCGCCGTCGCTCCGCCGTCGCCCCGCCGTCGCCCCGCCGTCGCCCCCGCGGTTTATGACGGCTCCCCCGGTAGGGTGGGTAATGAACGTCGGGCTCGTCTACGTGGCGCTCGCCTTTGCCAGCGGGCTGACGACGCTCGCCATCGGCGGCTACGCGGCGCGCCGAGACAAGCCTGGGGCGACCTACTTCGCGGCGATGATGGCCGGCGCGTCGCTCTGGTCGCTCGCGTACGCGGTCTCGCTGCTGATCTCCGACCCCGGCGTGCACGTCCTGTTCGAACTCCCCGTCGAGGTGGGGAAGGCGGTGCTCGTGCCGTCGTGGTTCCTGTTCGCGCTGGCGTACACCGGCCGCGGCGGCTACATCAGCCGCAAACTCATCGCCGGCGTGTTCGTGTTGCCGGCGGCGACGATGGGGCTGATCGTCACCAACGACGCCCACCACCTCCTCTGGCGGGACTACCAAGTCACCGAACAGCTCGGGATCGCGATCAGCTGGTACGACCCCGGGGTCTGGCACTGGATCCACGTCGGCTACGGCTGGATCCTCGTCGGAGTCGGCGTCGCGCTCATCTTCGAGTTGGTGCTCTCCCGCGGGTCGCTCTACCGGGATCAGGCCGTCGCGCTGGTCGTCGGCACCCTCGTCGCCACGGTCACACAGGGGAAGGCGGCGCTGTTCGTCGGCCCCTATCCCGGCCTCGACCTCACGCCGGTCGGGCTCGGGGTCACGGGGGTTTCCTTCGGCTACGCGCTGTTTCGCTACCGGCTGTTCGGTGTCTCGCCGGCGGTGAGTCGGCTGGGGACCCAGGCGGCCGTCGACGACGTGGGCGTCGCCGTCGCCATCGTCTCCCGCAACGGCGAGGTGGCCGAACTCAACGCCGCCGCCGAGTCGGTGCTCGGCGTCGACACCGCCACCGCCCTCGGGGAGCCACTCGGGTCGTTCCTGCCCATCGAGCGCTTCGACCCGGCGGACCCACCTCGAACAATCGAACTTACCGACGGCGAGCGCCGCACCTACGAGGTGACGACCAGCACCGTCGCCGACCAGCACGGCGACCCGCTCGGCTACACGGTCGTGCTCTCGGATGTAACCGTCCGCGAGCGCCAGCGCCAGCGCGTCGAGGTACTGAACCGGGTGCTCAGACATAACCTCCGGAACGACCTCACCGTCGTGCTCGGCTACGCCGAGACGCTTGCGGACCGACACGACGGCGAGGATCAACGGATGGCCGAACTGATCGCGGCGAACGCCCGCTCGCTCACGGATCTGGGCGAGAACGCCCGGGAGGTCGAGGCGTTCCTCGAAGCCGAGGAGACGACGTTCGACGCCGCCGCAATCACTCGTTCGGTGCTCGCGGATCTCGCCGCCGACGCGCCCGAGGCGGCCGCCGAGACGGATATCGCCGACTCGATTCGGCTGCACGGCGTCGACCGCGCGTTCGAGGCGGTGGTCGAGAACCTCGTGGAGAACGCTATCGACCACGGCGCCGAACCGATCACGATCTCGCTCACCCCGACCGACGGCGGCGCCCGCCTCGTGGTTCAGGACTCGGGGCCGGGCATCCCGGAGCACGAACTCGCGGTGCTGCGCTCGGGCGGCGAGACGGCGCTCGAACACGGCAGCGGGCTCGGCCTCTGGGCAGTCTACTGGGGGGCGACGCTACTCGGCGCGACTATCGACATCGAGACGCCCGAGGAGGGTGGGACTGAAGTCGCCGTGACGTTCCCGGCTGGCTCGCCAGACGCGTCAGCGGAGCCGTGAGAGCGTGTCGAGGTGGGCGAGATGGACGCGAGAATAGACAGCGCGCATGCTCGTGATTCGAGTGGGCGGCTGAAAAAGTCGCGGTGGGTGGTCGCGTTACACCCAACCACGGCATGGGCTCCGAGAGAGCGACACGAGGCCGCTCTCGGTCGCGAGCCGCGGTGGCGTTACTCCGACTGAATACGCGGCGCCAGCATGAACGTCACCTTGCCGAGCCCCTCGGCGAACTCGTAGTGGAGCTTCACCGGGAACTCCTCGCCGAGTTCGACGCGGACCTCGGCGTCGGAGGCGATGGCCTTGTTCATGTCCTTCAGGTAGTCGAGGCTGAACAGCGAGTCGGCGGGCCCGGCCGTGAGGTCGATCAGGTCCTCGGACTCGAGCTGCAGGTCGACGTCGTCGGTGTCGCCCTCGGCCTCGATGTGGAACGTCTCCGCGCTCTCGTCGACGCGCAGGCGGATGTGGTCCGAAACCATGTCCGCGGCGGTGATCCCGCGGCTGAGCTGTGCGCCCTCGAGTACGATCTCGGCCGGGAGGTCGAGATCCGGGATGTCCGGCTCCTGGCGGATCGAGTCGGGGTCGATCAGCGCCAGCGTGTAGGAGAGACCCTCACACTCGATGTGGAGCTTGCGGGTCTCCTCGTCGAGTTCGAGGTGGATCAGGTCGTCGGCGTTGGCCATCCCGGCGACTTCCTCGAGTCGCGTGAGGTTGACGCCGATGACGCCGCCGTCGGCTTCGTAGGACTCGAAGGCCGCCGCCTCCAGCGTCAGATCGACCATCCCCACGTTCGCCGGGTCGACCGCGCGGATCGACAGCTCCTCCTCGTTCAACCGGATCTTGCACTCCTCGACCAGCACGCTCACGGCGTCGAGGGAGTCCCGGAGCGTCGACGCGCTCACGATGGCCTTGAACATGGTCTACGGTTCCCTCCCACACTCAAAAAGCCTCCCGATTCGGGGTGCCCCGGCCCCCGTCTCGCGGGCGCCGGGACAGCATCGCGCCGCTGTCGAGCGGACTCCGCAAGCGGTTTGCCGCGGTGCCGAGAGCTTCGAGTATGGATCCGCGAATCCGCGAACACGCCGAGACCATCGTCGAGCACTCGACCGGCATCGAGGCCGGCGACGACGTGATCGTCTACCTCCCCGGCGACGCCGAGGACCTCGCCGTCGCCCTCCACGAACTGCTGGGCGAGAAGGGCGCCAACCCGCTGCTGTTGACCTACTCCGAGCGCGTCGAGCGCGCGTACCTCCGCAACAGCGACGAGTTCGACACGCCCGAGCACGAACTCGCGCTCTACGAGAACGCCGACGCGACGATCATCGCCCGCAGCGGCCCGAACCCCAGCGAGAAGGCCGACGTGGACCCGGAGACAACGGCCGCGTACAACCGCGCCCACGACCCCGTGAAGAAGGCGCGACTCGACACCACGTGGTGTCTCACCCAGTACCCGAGTTCGGGCTACGCCCAGCTGGCGGGGATGAGCACCGAAGCTTACGAGGAGTTCGTCTACGACGCCGTCACCCTCGACTGGGCGGCCCAGCGTGAGTTTCAGGAGAACCTCGTCGAAATCCTCGACGACGCCAGCGAGGTCCGCATCCGCGCGGGCGAGGAGACGGACGTCACGATGTCCATCGAGGGCAACACCGCCGCGAACGACTACGGCGAGGCGAACCTCCCCGGCGGCGAGGTGTTCACCGCCCCCGTGAAGCACAGCGTCGAGGGTGAGGTCCACTTCGATATGCCGCTCTACCGGCAGGGCCGCGAGGTGCAGGGCGTTCGGCTGACGTTTGAGGACGGCAAAGTCACCGAGTTTTCCGCCGAGCGCAACGAGGACGTGCTGCAGGGCGTCTTCGACACCGACGAGGAGGCGCGCTACCTCGGCGAACTCGGCATCGGGATGAACGACGCCATCGACCAGTTCACCTACAACATGCTGTTCGACGAGAAGATGGGCGAGACGGTCCATATGGCCGTCGGGAGCGCCTACCCGATGTGTGTGGGCGAGGGCAACGAGGTCAACGACAGCGCCGAGCACGTCGACATGATTCTGGACATGAGCGAGGACTCGGTCATCGAGGTGGACGGCGAGGTTGTGCAGGAGGACGGCGAGTTCATCTTCGAGTAACGTAGTCTGTCGTCGGTTTTGCGGTACTTCTCGTCGGATTTTCGTTCGCTTTCGTGTTTGTGTGGCCTGACTGGGTCGTCGATTTCCGCAACAGCATCTCGATCGTTGACCACTTGCGACCGCAGGGCGTCGGGTACAAGACCCGACGCAGCGCCGAGTCCCCACCCCTCCCCCCGCGCTCGCCGGCCGCTGGCGAGCGCGAGGCGTCCACCGCACCCGCAGTGGCGGTGGCGCGCGACGTGAGCGCGTCGGCGCGAACGAGCGTGCGAGGGACGAGCGAGGGTTAAGCCCGAGCGAGTCGGCTGGGGAGGCTGTGGCCGCTGAGCGGTCAGCGGTGCGGTCACAATTTGCCCTGGGAACTCCGCGGTGCCGTTCGCGGTCGCCCGAACTCTACCGAACGAGAAGCTACCAACCACCGAGAAACAGCCGCCGCTCTACTCCGCGTCTTCGTCGACTTCCAACTCGAACTGCTGATTCTCCACAACCGCGTTCAGCACGACCGAGGTGTTCGACTCGCGCACGTCGTCGTCGGTCAGAATCCGCTTGATGCGCTCGTTCATCGCGTCCGTATCCTCGAACTTCCCGATAGCGATGATGTCGTGGTCGCCCGTCACCTCGTACACCGAGACCATCCCCTGGAGATCCGCGAGGCGGTCGGTGATCTCCGGCAGCGCCTCACCTTCGACTTTGAGTTGGAGCACTGCGGTCACGTCGTAGCCGAGTTCGTGGTAGTTCACGTCGGGGCTGTACCCCTCGATCACGCCGGACTCCTCCAGGCCCTGCAGGTGGTTCGACACCGTCGTCACCGACACGTCGAGCTCCTCGCCCAGACTGCGCAGGCTCGCGCGACCGTTGCCGAGCAGTGAGTTGATCAGGCGCGCGTCGAGGTTTTCGTACGTCATGGTACTCCGATCCGCTCGCGGGGGTCAAGAACTTTACGAACATCCAATTTTCTTCTGTACCCTCTCGCACACGGCTTCCGGGAGGGCAATTTACTTGTAGTATCGGTTTCTCCACCCCGGTAGAGCATGACGGACGAGCCAGTCGCCGACGGCGGACTCACCGAGGAGGAGAGCGAAGTACTGAAACGTATCGACCGCGAAGGAATAGACTTCCTCCGCCTCCAGTTCACGGACATTCTCGGCACGGTCAAGAACGTCTCCGTGCCCGCTGAGCAGGCAGAGAAGGCCTTTACCGAGGGGATCTACTTCGACGGCTCCTCAATCGAGGGGTTCGTCCGCATCCAGGAGTCGGACATGCGCCTCAAGCCCGACGCGACCACGTTCGCGGTGCTGCCGTGGCGCGACACCTCCGCGCGCCTCATCTGTGACGTGATCGACACGACCACGGGCGAGCCGTTCGAGGGCGACCCGCGTGCGGTGCTGAAGGACGCGCTTGCCCGCGCCGAGAAGTTGGGCTACGAGGTCAACGCCGCGCCCGAACCGGAGTTCTTCCTGTTCGAGGAGGACGAGGAGGGGAAGGCGACGACCAACACCAACGACGCCGGCGGCTACTTCGACGTGGCGCCGAAGGATCTGGCCAGCGACGTCCGTCGAGACATCATCTACGGTCTCGAGGAGATGGGCTTCGACATCGAAGCCTCCCACCACGAGGTCGCCGAGGGCCAGCACGAGATCAACTTCGAGTACGACGACGCGCTCTCGACGGCCGACAACGTCGCGACGTTCCGCACCGTCGTGCGGGCCATCGCCGCCCAGCACGACCTCCACGCGACGTTCATGCCCAAGCCCATCGCGAAAGTCAACGGCTCGGGGATGCACGTCCACTTCTCGCTGTTCACGGACGGCGAGAACGCGTTTCACGACGAGGACGACGAGTTCGACCTCAGCGAGGTGGCCAAGCAGTTCACCGCCGGGGTTCTGGACCACGCGCCCGCGCTGGCGGCGGTCACCAACCCCACCGTGAACAGCTACAAGCGCCTCGTCCCCGGCTACGAGGCGCCCGTCTACGTCGCCTGGTCCGACCGCAACCGCTCGGCGCTGATCCGCAAGCCGGCCGCGCGCGTGCCCGCCGCCTCCCGAATCGAGGCGCGTTTCCCCGACCCCTCGTGTAACCCCTACCTCGCCTTCGCGGTGCTGATCCACGCGGGGCTCGACGGGATCGAGAAGGAGATGGACTGCGAGGATCCGATCCGCGAGAACATCTACGAGTTCGACGAGCAGAAACGCGAGGAGTACGGCATCGAGACGCTGCCGACCAATCTCGGCGAGGCCATCGACGCCCTGGAGAACGACGACACCGTCTACGAGGCGCTCGGCCCCCACGTCGGGCCGAAGTTCGTCGAGGCCAAGCGGGCCGAGTTCGCGGACTACCTCGTCGACGTCTCGGACTGGGAGCTCGACCGCTACCTCGAGACGTTCTAAACCAACCTCTTTTACCGGGGTCCTCCCTCGCTTCGCTCGGTCGAACCCCGGTAAAACCCGTTGATGTCGCCAGAATCGAAGATTCTGGCTGCTAACCGGAAATCGGAGATTTCCGGTGATGCTGTCGGACTACGTCCGACTGCTAACCAGAATCGCGGTGCGATTCTGGTAATGCCAAAACCCCGCCTCCGCGGGGCTTCACCCGCTCCGGCGGTGAACCGCTCGCTTCGCTCGCGGATGCGACACTTGCAATACTTCTCTTCACCGCGCGCCGGTGGGTTCACGGGACTGGCGTGTTAACACGGAGCTATGGCCGATGTCAGCCTGCGTGCAGCCACCATCGGGGACGCCGACGCGCTCGCGGCCGCCTACCGCAGCGCCTACGCCGAGAACCGGGACCTCGGCTTCCCGGCGAAGGCCGAGTCGGCGACCGCCGCGGCGGTCCGCGAGTGGGTCGGGGAACAGCAGGTGTTCGTCGCCGAAACCGACGAGGGCGTCGTCGGCGGCGTCCGCCTCGGGACTGAGGACGTCGCAGAGCAAACCTCTGCGGGCAACCAGAACGCTTCGCGTTCTGGTGACGATGCGGCGACGATCAGCCGACTCGGCGTCCGCGAGCGCTGGAAGGGCGAGGGGATCGGCAGCCGCCTGCTCGAACGCGCCGAGCGCGCCGCCCGGGAGGCGGGCCACACGCGGGTCCGGCTCACCACGCCCGACGAGCACCCGTTCCTCCCCGAGTTCTACCACGCCCACGGCTACGAGATCACGGGTGACTACCCGCTCTCCTTCCGCGAGTACGACGAGGTCGTCATGGAGAAATCACTCGAGTGAGTCGACGACGCCCGGGACGGCGACGATCCCCCCGACAGCGATCGCTGACCCAACCGCGCTGACCACCGGCGCCAGTTCGGCGACGTAGATGCCGCCCCAGAGACCACCCAGCACCACGCCAGCGGGCACCGCGATCCGGACCGGGACGGGCGGGAGGTCACCCCCGGTCCGGTGCCACGCGACGGCGGCGCCGAGCCCAGCCCCAAGGGCGATAGCGGCTTTCAGCAGTTCCTCGGGGTGTTCAGGGGCGAAGACGAGCGTAGCGACGACGGATATCGCGCCGAGCGTGCCGGCCGCGAGGAAGGCTCGCTCGGGATCCCGGCCCGCGACCCAGCGCACCGCGAGCAGCACTGCCAGCCCCGTCGCGATCCCCGCGAGCACGTCCGGCAGGTGGTGAACGCCGAGGACGAGCCGTGAGAGCGCGACGGTTGCGGTGACTGCGACGGCGCCGAGGATCCGCCGGCGCTGGTCCCAGAGTCGGTCCAGATAGAGCGCGAGGCCGCCGTAGACGATGCTGCTCGAGGTGGCGTGGCCGCTGGGGAAGCCGAAGCCGTCGCCGGTCGCGAAGTCGACGAACACCCGGTCGAGCAGCGCCGGGAGCCACACCGGCGGCGTCGCCGATCCGGCGCCGACGGGGCGGTGGAGGCCGAAGGCGGTCTTGAACGTCACCGTCGCCGCAATGGTGCAGACCCCCAGCGCCACCAGCAGCCCGCCGGTGCGGCGTGGCTCGCTGGCGAGTCGCTCGTCAGCGAGCAGGTACAGGAGGGTGAGCCCGGCGAAAACGAACCACGCGTCGGCCAACTGGGTCAGGAGGGCGAACACGAGCACGACCCAGTCCGGGAGCGCGGCCAGCGCCTCGGTGACGCCCCAGCCGTGCATTACCGGAACCGTTCGGAGAGGCTGCCGGCGGTTCGCGCGGCGCCGAGCACGCCGCCGAACAGGACGAACAGGACGTAGATGCCGAGCGTCGACGTGAACGCGACGAGCATCGCGGCGACGGCGGCCCAGCCCGAGAGATAGTGGAACGCGGCGATGCTCAGCGCGACGCCGTAGAGCAACACCAGATACGGCCCCCAGCCGCGAGCCTTGCCGCGGCGCATCCGCGAGCGGACGTACGCCCGGAGGTCAGCCTCCAACTGCGGCCGGTCGACGGTCCGTCGGTCGACGTCCTCCTCGAAGCCGTCGAGCTCGGACCGGAGCTCCTCGACTTCCGCCGCGAGTTCGGCGACATCGGGCGCGCCGCGGGGTTCGCGCTCAGCCATGTACTCGGAGGCTGGCTCTCGGCCCTCTTGGAACTGCCGGTAGTCCCCGACGGTGGCGTCTTCGGGCGGGGGGCCGACGGTGGCGCCGCCGGACTCGGCGCCGGGTTCGCGGTTCTCCGCGAGCACGACGTTGACGACGGCGCCGAGGATGACGACGGCGCCCGCAAGGTAGAGCCACGTCACCAGCAGGATCACCCCGCCTACGATACCGTAGGCGGAGGTGCTGGCGACGCTGGCGTACAACTGGAAGACGGCCTGCATCACGGTCCACCCGACCGCGGCGAGTGCGGCACCGGGCAGCGCCTCCCGGACGGTGACCGCAGTGTCCGGGAACCGGTAGAAGATGGGGAGAAAGGCCGCGGTCAGGATGACGGGGAGCGCGAGCACCCCGACCGCCTCGGTGACGATGCCGAGGTCGAACGCGGCGAACGCGCCGGCGAGCGCGAACATCAACGTCATCGAGGCGCCGATGCTGACGACGACGATCAGCGAGTCGACCAGTTGGTCCAGCAGCGTGTCCTGCTGTTCGGTGCCGTAGACGTCGCCGAACGCGGTGTCGAGCGCGCGGAACACTTTCAGCGTCCCCCAGAGCAGGAAGGCGCCCCCGACGACGGTCGCGCCACTGCGGCCGTCGCTGGCAGTGAGTGCGGTGGTGAGCACCTCCTGCCCGCTCGCGGTGAGCAACTGGCTGGTCGACTCCAGCACGACCCGGGCGAACTGCTCGCCGCCGAACGTGCTGGCGATGACGAGGACGAGCACCGCCGCGGGGATCAGCGAGACGAACGCGTAGTAGGCGACGGCCGCCGCGAGGAAGGTGAGTTCCTGCTCCTTGGCGACGACGCCGACGCGCTTGGCGGTCTCGAGGGCGCTACGGAGGCGCGTTTTCACTGCACGTGGCTACACGAGCGCGCTACAAGAACCCCGGGGAGCGCCGACCTCGGCCGTCCCAAGTCGACGGTGGCTGCCTCGACCCGTCGGTCCACTTATTCATGGGCATATCTAACACGCACCATGGCCATCGCCCGACACGGGAGCGGCCCCGCCGCGGCCGCGAGCGCCTACGCTTCGCAGGTCCATCCGGTGTTCATGCTCCCGCCGGTGGCGACGGCGCTGTTCGGGGCGGCGCTCGCCGGGCCGTTCGACCCACCGGTCGCGCTGCTCGCGGCGAGCGCGGCCTTCTTCGCGGTCTACACCGCTCACGTGAAGGACGGCTACGTCGATTTCCACCGCCGCGGCGAGGATGACGACCACCCGCTGACCGTGCTGGGCTGTCGGATCGGACTCGTCGCCGCCACCGCCGGGTTCCTCGCCTGTCTTGCTGCGCTCGCCACCTTCGCGAACCCCCTTGCCGTCGCGCTCGCGGCGCCGACGTGGCTCATCGGCTACCTCCACGCGCCGCAGTTCGACACGAACCCCGTGACGACGACGCTGGGCTACCCCGTCGGTATCGGTCTCTGTCTGCTCGCGGGCTACGCGGCCCAGACCGGCGCGCTCGCGACCCGGCCGCTCGCGCTCGCGGCCGTACTCGTGACCGTCCTCGCGGGCGTGAAGATAATCGACGACGCGCAGGACTACGAGTACGACCGCTCGATCCAGAAACAGACCGTCGCGGTCGCGCTGGGCCCTGCCCGTTCGCACTCGCTCGCGGCCGCGCTGCTCGCTATCGGCCTCTTTGCCGTGGTTCCGCTCTCGATCACCCGAACACTGCCGCCGAGTGCGCCGCTCGCGAGCCTCGCCTTCGGCGCCGTTGCCGCCGTCGCCGTCCGCCGGGAGCCCGGGACGGCGACGATGCTGCTCGTTCGCGGCGCGTACCTGTTTCTGGCAGTGCTGCTCGTCGCAGTCTTCTTCGAACCGCTGGCGGGCGCGCCGCTCCCGGATATCTCCGTCCTCGGCCGGTACACCTACCTCGTGACCGAGGTCGTGTTCGGCGCCGCCGCGCTCGTGCTACTGCGCCGGGCCGGCGACGGCGCGCTCCGCCGGGCCGGCCGGACGATTGTGGCGCTGTACCCCATCGCGTACGTCTGGGACTGGTACACGCTGGAGGTCGGGGTGTTCGCGATTCAGATGCGGACGGGGATCGACCTGCTCGGAATCCCGCTGGAGGAGCACCTCTTCATGCTCGTCGTGCCGGCGCTGGTACTGGGGATTCACGAGACAGTCAATCCGCGGGAGTGAGGGCTACTCCTCGGTCGTGTCGAGGGTCGGTTCCACAGCCGCGGCATGGGCTCTGGTCGTGACCCGACGGTCACTCCCGGTCGCTCGCCGCGGCTGGTTCCGCTGCCGCGCGGATCTCGTCCACACTCGCGTCGGTTTTGAAGCAGGTCCCGCCGTAGTGGGCCGGACTCGCCTCGTAGCCGGCGTCCCGGAGGTCCTCGAGGAACGTCTCCAGTTTGTTTGCGGGCGCGCCCCACTGCTTGCAGAGGCGGTGCTGGTCGTAGTGGGTCGGCGTGTCCAGTTCCTCGCCGAGCGTGTCGAGCAGGCGGCTCACGCGCTGCCACTCGCCCATGTTCGGCGTCACCTCGGCGGCGACGTCGCCGACGAACTCGCTGTCGGAGACCTGCCCGAGCCAGATCGGACCCGCTGCAGAGCACCGCGAGGAGCCACAGTTCGGGCAGTTCTCGGGCGGGTGGGCGATCCGCCCGAACTCGTGCTCCCGGTAGAGACAGTCCTCGCAGTGATAGACGAAGCCCAGCCACTGCAGCGCCTTGTCGGCGGCCGTGGCCTTGTGGGTGAGTTCGAGGTAGGTCCGGGCGTAGTGCCGGGTGGCGTGCGAACAGATGGGTTCGACCGCCACATCTCGGCGGGCGGCGATGCGGGACATCGCGCCGATGAGCACGCGCAGGCCCATCTCGCGGTGGAAATCGGTGTTCCGCGGGACGGTGTCGTACTTCCGGACCCCGGAGTCGAAGTGCGCGCCACAGAGCGGCGCGGTGTCGGTCGCGGTCACACAGAGCAGTTTCCGCGTGCCGGCGACGGCGGCGTCGGCGAAGGGCATCGGCGTCCCGAACGGGTCGAGGTCGACCACGTCGAAGCGCTCCTGGTGCATGAGGACGTTGGCGTCCGACTGGACGGCCGTCCCGGGCAAGTCGTTCAGCGCGAGGTTCTCCCGGGCGAGTTCGACCGCGTCGGGGTCCACGTCGGCGGCAGTCACGTCGTAGCCCACCTCGGCCGCCCGGGCCGCGCGGACCCCCGTGGCGGTCATGGCGTCGAGGTAGCTGAGTGTGCGCTCCTCGCTGTCGGGTTCGTCGCGGCTGACGTTCGCCGCGCCGGCGTCGGTGCGGTCCTCGAAGGCTCGGAGCACCGCCACCGTGAGGTCGCGGTTGAGCTCCATCTCGGGGTTGAAGAAGACCGCTTCCCCGGCGCCCTCGCTGCTCCCGTCCCGCGGATCGGGCGCCTCGACCGTTACGTCACCCTCGCTCACGCGCATGGTCGTTGGTGGTCGGGGTGCGCGGAAAGCGGTTCTGGTGTTGGTTCTTTGCTCTCTGGGTCCGTTGTGTGGGCGTTCTCGTCGGTCGATGGGTCAGCAACACCGAGAAAGCCCCTGTTCGCTCGGCTCCCGGGAGTCGCTGCGGTCCTCGCCTCACTCCGCCAGAGCGAAGCTCTGCCGTGCTCTCGCTCGCTCCGCTCGCGAGAACTCCGTTCGGCTGCGGTCCTTGCTTCCTCCGGGTTCGCCGAGCGAACAGCCCCTTTCAGCCCCGCCCACAGCCCACATCCTCCCCAGCCGATTCGCTCCTTCGCTACGCTCAGTCGCTCATCCCTCGCGCTGGCTCGCCAACGGAGCGGCGAGCGTCTCGCGCCGCTTCCGGTCCAGTCCCAGAACCGGCCACTCCTTCTTAACCCAGCGCGCCGAACAGCCGGTATGGACGTGTTCGTCTACGGCACTCTCACCGAACCCGAGCGAGTCGCGTCGGTGGTCGACTCCTACGCCTTCCTCGGGTCGGCGGTGCTCTCGGGACTCCACCCCGTGCAGGGGGAGTACCCGACGCTCGCGCCCGGCGGGGAGACTGGCGGGCGATTGCTCCGGACCGACGACGTCGACGCGCTCGACGCCTACGAGGGCGTGGAGGAAGGTCTCTACGTCCGGGTCTCGGTCCCCGTGGATGGTGCGGGCGCGGGCGACGACATCGACGACGAGGTAGCGGTGTACGTCGGCGACCCCGTGCGCCTCGGCGTCGGTGACGAGGTGACTTGGCCCGTCCTGGACGATAAACCACCTGGGGGCGACGAGTTCGGATCCCGGATCCGGGCGTACCTCCAGCAAAACGACGTTCGTGTTCTCCCGCAGTGAGGTTTACCGGGCCCGTCCCCCGGAACCGTCTCCCCGCTAGCTTCACTTTCACCGTGGTCTGCGTACCCTTATGTCCTCGCACGGCGAAGCCGTGAGTGCACGCAGGTGACGCGTGTTTCCCCCTTTCCCCCTTTGACCGAAACTCCTTAGCCGCGGCCGACGGATTTCCGCCGGTATGCTCTCGCTCGCCGACGTCGAAGCGGCCCGCGACCGGGTCTCGACAGTGGCCCGTCAAACCCCGCTGGAGTACTCCCACAGTTTCTCGCGCATGACCGACGCCGAGGTGTACCCGAAACTGGAGAACTTCCAGCGCACGGGATCGTTCAAGATCCGGGGCGCGACCAACCGGATCGCCACGCTCTCCGACGCCGAGAAGGAGGCCGGCGTCATCACCGCCAGCGCGGGCAACCACGCCCAGGGCGTCGCACTCGCGGCGACCCGGGAGGGCGTCGACGCCAAGATCGTGATGCCCGAGCACGCCCCCATCGCGAAGGTCGAGGCGACCGAGGGGTACGGCGGCGAGGTAGTGCTGTTCGGCACCGACTACAACGACGCGCAGGCCCGCGCCCACGAGATCGAGGAACTCGAGGACCGGACGTACGTCCACGCGTTCGACGACGAGCACGTAATGGCCGGGCAGGGGACGATCGGCCTCGAAATCGCCGAGCAGTGCCCCGAGGTCGACACCGTGGTCATCCCCATCGGCGGCGGCGGGCTGATCTCCGGGATCGCCACAGCGCTGAAGGAGAAACTGGACGACGTGCGCATCATCGGCGTGCAGGCCGAGGGGGCCTCGAGCGTCGCGCACTCGCTGGAGAAGGGGAAGCGCCACGAGATCGACGCCGTCGACACCATCGCCGACGGCATCGCCACGCGCTCGGTCGGCGAGAAGCCCTGGGAGATCATCCAGGAGCGCGTCGACGAGGTGGTGACCGTCTCGGACAACGAGATCGCGCTGGCGCTGACCTACCTGCTCGAGCGCTCGAAGACGATGGTCGAGGGCGCCGGCGCGGTGCCGATGGCGGCGGTGCTCGCCGAGGCGTTCGACTACGAAGAGGGCGAGACGATTGTGCCAGCGCTCTGTGGCGGGAACATCGACCTGAACGACCTCACGACGGTCGTGGTCCGGGGGCTGGTCCAGATGGGCCGCTACATCAAGATCCGGACCGAGCTCAAGGACAACCCCGGCGCGCTGGAGCGTCTGGTCGAGATCGTCGCCGAGCACAACGCCAACATCTACGCGGTCCAGCACGACCGCACCTCCCGGGATATCGCGATGAACGCCGCCGAAATCGTGATCGACATCGAGACCCACGGCCACGACCACGTCGACGAACTGATCGCCGGCCTCGAGGCCCGGGGGTACGAGGTCGAGATGCTCGTTTAGGCCCGCTGGATCTCGTACTCCACGTTGAGGAACGTCGCCCCGCGGAGCCACATCTCGTGGGTGGCTCGTAGCGCTATTTCGTCCTCATCGACGGGCCACACCTCGAACGACTGGCCGCCCGGCACCTCAACCGACCCGAGCGGCGTTCGGAGGTAGAGCCTCGGGTCACCTGCCGCCTCGGTCGTGAGTCGGATCCCGGTCCGGTTGTCGGCCCTGACCGCGAGGTTCTCCGGGCGCAACACGGTGTCGACCCCGCCGGCGGGGACGGGGACGGAGATGTTTACGAAGCCGTCGCCGTCGCGGTGATGGGTCGCATAGAGCGCGACGAACACCGCATCGCCCGTCTCGGGGTCGGTGCGGACCCACGCGCGCACGTCCTCGCGGGCTGGCTCGACGGTGTCGTCGTCGATGGCGACGGAACCCGGCTCAGCAATGTCCAGAAACTGGCTCTCCAGCCGGTGCCACGACTCGTCGCCCGGGGCGGGCAGATTCAGCTGTTCGATCCGACTGGTGAACCGGCTCGCGACGGCGGCACCGGTCCGGAACGGCCGGTGCCACTGCGCCCGGTAGCGCATCTCGTAGTCGGCAGTCCGCTCGTAGAAGCGCCGCACCTCGGGGTGGAGTCGGTCGGGATCGAACGCCTCGCCCGCGAAGTGGCTCACGTCGGCGACTTCACCGGCTGGCTCCTCGCCGGTCGTCAGTCCCTCGCGCTCGACGAAGTTCGGGCCGACGTACCAGTCGGCGGTGACCGGCGAGAGCGGGGTGCCCTCGGCGCGCTTCTTGGCTCGCCGGAACGCGACCGCAAGCAGCGCTGCCGCGCCGAGGGTCACGAACTGGAGGGTTCGGACGAGCGTTCGTTTCACGCCCACAGCTGGGGCGCCCTCGTACTTGAAGCGTCGCCCCGTGGTAGTGGGAATTAAGGGGGATCCGCCGCCATCAGGGGGCGTGAAAGAGACCATCAGCACCGACGACGCCCCCGGCGCGGTGGGCGCGTACAGTCAGGCGACGACCAACGGCGAGACCCTGTTCACGGCGGGCCAGATCCCGATGACGCCCGACGGCGAACTGCTTGACGACGCGGACATCGCGACCCAGGCCGAGCAGTCGCTCTCGAACCTGCAGGCCATCGTCGAGGAGGCCGGCGCGTCGATGGACGACGTGCTCAAGACGACGGTCTTTCTGGCCGATATCGACGACTTCGACGAGATGAACGAGACCTACGCGAGCTTCTTCGACGACGAGCCGCCGGCCCGGAGCGCCGTGCAGGCCGGCGCGCTTCCGAAGGGCGTCGGCGTCGAGATCGAGGCCGTCGTCAGCGTGGAGTGAGGCCCCGCGCGAAGTCGGCGCTGCTGTGGGGGACGGTGGGGCTGCTCGCCTTCCTCACGGCGGCGCAGGGCTACCAGCTACTGGTCGCCCCGCTGCCCGTCTCGCTCCCGGCCATCGGCGCCGTCGCGGTCGTCGTTGCCGCGCTCACGGCCGCAACGGCGTACGTGACGGAGCATCGACTCCGGTCGAAAGGAAGGACTTAACCCCGACAGGGCGGTACGTTCGGCTGAGCCAGGATGGCCGAACGGTAAGGCGCACGCCTGGAAAGCGTGTTCCCTTATGGGATTCTGGGTTCAAATCCCAGTCCTGGCGTTTTCCGCAGTCAACGTGAGTGAGGAGCGACGCGACGAGCGAACCGACTGCGGAAACGGCTGTCGGATTTGAACACGCGAGTCGCAGCCCGTCGCCGAGCAACGCGAGGCGACCGGACCGTCTCGCCATCGGTTCAAATCCCAGTCCTGGCGTTTTCGCGTCGACAACGAACGAGGAGCGTCGGCGCCGCCGACGCCGATTCGGCGATAAACTCTATCTATCTGCCCGAACAGAATCCACTGTATGGCAGTCATCGACTTCGTCGACAAGACGGAGAGCCTCTCGGCGACACACGCCGAGGTCCACGACGAGTGGGTGATCGCACGGGTAACCCCGGAGGACGGGGAGACCGAACGACACTGCTTCCCGCGAGAACGGATCGAGCGCATCGTCGGCGTCGGCAGCGGCGACGACGTGACTATCGAGTCGTAAGCGGCCAGAAAACCACCGATCGGCGGTATCGTCCTTTTTCGCTCGTCGCGGCAGGTCGCCAGCCGTGGTTGGCTTACTTCTCGATGATGCTCTCCTCGACCTTCTCGCCGAAGTGGCGCCCGCCCTCCTCGTAGTACATCAGCACCTCGTCGCCGGCCTCCAGATCCGTCACCGCCGTCCGACCCTCCTTGGTCGGCACCTTCACCGTCTCGGCGTTCTGGAGCAGCGTCTCGACCACGTCGACCTCGCCGTCGACCTCCACCTCGGCCTGCACCCGGAACATCGGGCGCTTCTCGATTTTCACGCGGCCGACGATGGCCTCACGAGTGTGACCTGCGGTGTCGGCGACCTGCACGCGGTCGCCCGACTGGAGTTCAGCGAGGTATTTCGTCTCGCCCTCGGGCGTGCGGACGTAGGCGTGGACCGCGCCAGCATTGACGCGGAACGGCCGGGAGGCGACGTACGGCGAGTCGGCGGTCTCGCCGTGGACGAAAAAGAGTCCGCGGGAGAGCGACCCGACGAGCATCCCCTCGTCGTCCTCCAGCAGCGACCCGGTGTCGATGCAGACCCGGTCGGCGCCGCCGGTCTCCTCGACCTGCTGGATTTCGGCGTAGCGCAGGTCCAGGCGCTCGCGCTCGCTGCGGTCGCGCACCTCGACCGTCTGGCGGATCACGTCCGGGTCGTCGGTGTCGAGCAGGACGTCGTCGACGCCGATCTCGAGCGTCTCGAACGCCGTGGCGGCGGCGTCGGCGTCCTCGACGCCGGCCACGAGGTTCGTCTCCTCGCCGACGCGAGCGATCAGGTTCTCCAGCGGGATGATGTCCCAGTCCTCGGTGGCGACGATGGTGTACTCGGCGTCGCGGGCGGCGGCCCCCGCGAACTCCTCGTAGTCCTCGTCGAACACACGGACGTACGACGCCTGCGCGCGGTCGTCCGAGCGGCGCAGCGTCGTGAGGTCCGCCGACCCGGAGAAATCCGAGGGGAGATCGACGGTGCCGTCGCCCTCGCCCTCCTTCCCGACGACGTAGATGTCCGGTTCGGTGTCCTGACTGGCGTCGAGAATCTCCTCGTCGCGCTCGCCGCTCCCTCTGAACGCGGCGATGTTGAGGCTACCGAGTTCGCGCACGCGACCCACGTCGGCCTCGTCGACCAGCACCCAGTCGACGCCGGCCTCGAGCCCCGCGGTGATCCGTTGCTTCCGTGCTTCCCAGTCGCCGACGGTGTCGTCGGCTTTCAACCAAACCGAACGCGTCATGGCCGAACTCTCTGGGGCAGGTGGCTTGAACGTGGCGGATGGTGTGGGCGGGAGATCAGTTCGGCAGCCGACCGGTGCGCTCGAGCGCGAACATGCCGACCACCATCACTCCGACCAGCAGCGCGAGCCCCCGGTAGGCAGTCACGTAGGGGACGCCGGCCTCCGCCAGCGACCCCATCACCCACGAGCCGGGGGCTTGGGCGACCATCATCGTGCCGCTGTAGACGGCGTAGGCGCTCCCGCGGTTGTGGTCGGGGAAGGAGTCGAGCAGGAACGTGTCCATCGCCGGGAACAGGCTGTGGACGGTGTAGCCCAGCACGGCCGAGACCGCGAGCAGTGCGGCCGTTCCGGAGACGACCGTCAGCGTGAGGACGACGACGACGAAGGAGCCAGCGATCCCCAGCAGATACTTCGTTCGGGGGAGTCGGTCGGCCAGCCAGCCGCTGATCGTGAATGCGGGCACGCCGGTGGCGAAGACGAGCGTCAGGGAGTTCCGGGCCAGCCCCGGCGACATCCCGCGGGACTCCATGAACAGTTGGTAGAAGTTGAACATCCCCTGCCACGCGAAGCCGAGCGTCCCCATCACGGCGACGCCGAGCAGGATCGTCGGGTACTCCGCACGGGCGGCACCGAGCAGCTCCCGATCTTTCGCGCCGGCGTCGGGGAGTTCGACGCCCCGCGAGAGCACGAACGTCACGGCGGTGATGGTCACCCCGGCGAGCGAGAGGGCGACGAACACCAGCCGCCACGGCTCGTCGACGGGGAGGCCGAGCGCCGTCAGCACCGGCGTCCAGTCGACGCTCGTGCCGATAGCGAGGGTGACGACCGGCGCCGCGGTGACGGCGGCCAACTGGCTTGCCGTGCCGTGGATGCCCAGCATCCGGCCGACCCGGGAGGGGAACAGTTCGCTGACGAACGTGTTGCCGGTGACGAAGTAGAGGCCGGAGGCCAGCCCCGATAGCCCGGCGCCGAGGATCAACAGCGGGAGGCTGCTCGCGACGGCGGCGCTGGCGGCGCCGACGGCGAGGATCAGCCCCGCCGAGAGGAGGACCGGGAGCCGATTCACTCGTGTCAGGAGGTAGCCGGTCGGGATCCGCGGCGCGGCGCTGCCGATCCAGACCGCCGTCGCGACGAACCCGGCTTTCGCTTCCCCGACGCCGAACGCCAGCATGAACACGCTGACCAGCGGCGCCATCACCACCCGCGCGAAGTTGACGAGGAACACCTGCCCACAGAGCGCACCGAACAGCCGAGAGCGAGACACGGACCGGCTTGGCCGGGGGTGTGTTCAAGGGTTCCGAATCCGTGCGGGGCCTTTTAAGCATCGCCGCCCAAGCGGTGCGTATGCAGAGCACTCGCAAGGGCCTCCGGAGCGGCGAACTCGAGAAGGACACCTACGAACGGCTCAACTGTGCCGAGTGTGAACAGACCCTCGGGACGGAGAACCCGCCAGACGAGGTGTACACGGTCCGGATCTGCCCGGACTGTGGTGAGGAGTGGAAGGAACTGCCCTGAGAAACGTCGTCGCGTCGTTCCGGCAGGTCGCTCGTCGTCGTTGACCTACACACAGCCACGGCATGGGCTCCGTGCCGGCGACACGATGTCGCCGGCTGGTCACGCGCCGTCGCCGGACTACGTCCGGCTGGCAGCCGGGAATCTGCGATTCCCGGCAACGTCACCAGAAATCGGAAATTTCTGGTTGGCAGACGAGAGCCGGCGGCTCTCGTCGACGTGACTGGTTACGCTTCGATGATCTCGTCTTCCTCGAACTCCGGAACCGTCAGCGACCCGTCCAGCGACACCACCGCGTCGCCGCCGACCTGCACCGTCCGGCCGTCGACGCGCACGCCGACGTAGCCCGGGCGGTCCATGAAGTGGCCCTGTTCGAACGTCATCCGTTCGGGAAACTCGTCGTCGAACGCCGCGAAATGGTCCAGATACGCACCGCAGGCACCGGATGCGGTTCCGGTCACGGGGTCCTCGTCGATGCCGAGGCCGGGAACGAACGCACGGCCGTGAAGCGTCGAGTCCTGACTCCGGCCGACGGCATCGAAGGTAAAGACGTAGACGCCGGCGCAGTCGTGCTTCTCGGCCAGTTCTTCGACGGCGGGTATGTCCGGATCCACCCCCGAGAGATGCTCGAGGAAGTTCACCGGGAGCATCAGGAACGGGAGGCCGGTCGAGGCGTACGCCGGCGGGAGGTCGGCGCCCACGTCGCGGAACGCGTCGGGGTCGATCCCCAGCGCCGCGCCCGCGGCGTCGTAGTCGAGGTCGACCTCGAAGATCTGCGGGGCGTTCTGGGTCATCCAGACCGCACCGGTCTCGGTGACCTCGATATCCAGCACGCCCACTGGCGTTTCGAGGGTGTAGGTGCCGGCGTCGATGGCGCCGTCGTCGAACAGCGCGCCGTGGGCGGCGATAGTCGCGTGGCCGCAGAGGTCGACCTCCTGTGTCGGCGAGAAGTAGCGGACCTTTCGGTCGGCCTCCGTCGAGGACATGAGGAAGGCCGTCTCGGAGACCGATAGCTCGCGGGCGATCGCCTGCATCTGCTCTTCGCTCAGGCCGTCGGCGTCGGGCACCACCCCGGCGGCGTTGCCCGTCAACGGCTCCGTGGTGAACGCGTCGACGAGCAGCGTCCGGTAGCTCTCCATGCCCCGATCTCGGGCTGGGTCGGTTTAGTCGTGACGGGGTCAGACCCCGGCCAGCAGCACCACCAGCGTCAGCATGACGCCGAGGACGACGAACGCGACGCCTTCGAGCGTCGGGGACTCCGGCTCGATCGGCTCGACCTCCTGCATCGACGCCTCGTCGTCCCCCTCCAGGTCGTCGAGGCTGACCGCCCACTCGTCGTCGGCCAACGCCTCGGGGGAGTCACTCATTGCCCGTATCGAGGGTGCGCCGGCAGAAAGCCGTTGTGGGTCTCGGTGTCGGCGCCCCCGCTGTCGAAACCCCTTTGTCCGCGAGCCACGCAAGCGAATGCGTGACACGCGGCATCGACGAAGAGAAGCGGGCCACGCTCAAGCGGTTCGCGGCCGCCGGCGCGGCCGCGCCGTTCGCCGCGTTGGGCGGCAACAGCGATGCCGGCGGCGGGAGCGACACCCGCGACGCCATCGCGGGATACGTCGTCGCCACGCCGGGCGCGCACTTCTCGAAACTCCGGGACGACCTCCAGTTGGGCACCGGCGAGACCCAGCACCACGTCGAGCGGCTGGCCTCCGAGGGGACGCTGGTCTCCCGGCGCGACGGCGACTACCGGCGGTTCTTCCCGGCGGGCCGTTTTTCCGAGTTCGAGCAGGCGGCGCTAGGCTACCTCCGGCGCTCGACCCCGCGGGGGATGGTGATCACGTTGCTCCGGACCCCCGACGCGACCGGCGCCGATCTGGCCGAGGAACTCGGCGTCTCCCGGGCGACCGTCAGCAGCCACGCCGCCGCGCTCGCGGAGGCCGGCCTGCTCTCCCGGGAGGACGGCTACACCCTCTCCGAACCGGAGACGCTGCTCTCCCTGCTCGTTCGCTACGCCGACTCCTTCGACGCCGGCGCCGACGCGCTGGCGGCTGACGCGGCGGATCTGATCAGCTACGACCCGTAATCGTGCTGATGGGTCCCAAACGCTAAGGTCGCAGCTACGTATTTTTCAGCCGTGCCCGACAACGCCCTGCTCTGGCTGTTGCTCGTGGTGCCCATCGCGGCGCAGGTGCCGCTGCTGTGGTTCATGATGAACCGTATCGAGATCGACGAGGCGCCGGACTACACCGGCGCGGAGATCTGGGGCGGCGAGGAGGACGACGGCGCGGCCTACCGGCGGGAACTCGGCGACAGCGGCCCGGCGACCGCCCGAACCGAGGCCGCTACTGACGGCAAAACGCGCTGTCAGCACTGCGGCACCGAGAACGACCCCGCCTACCGCTACTGTCAGGGCTGTGCCCGGCGGCTCTGAGCTACTCGGCCGGCGTGACCTTCCACGTCGTGCCCGAGGAGTAGCCCCATTTCTCGATTTCGAGGCCGTGGTCGGTCGACAGCAGCGCCCGCATGTTGGCGCCGACCTCCTTGGCGGTCATGTCCAACTCCTTGGCGACCAGCCGGGACTTGAAGTACGTCTGCTCGCCCGCGGCCTCCCGCAGGTGGTTCAGGATCCGGGTCTGCTTCTCCGAGAGATCGACCGGCGTCGCCGACACGCCTGCGTGGCTCATACATCTGTACAGGGAGTGTTCCCACTTCATGCGTTTGGTACGTCGGATTAATTCCGGTCCCCTCGGGCGGTTTTCTGCTTCATGGCGGTGGCTGGCGCTGCCGATAGCGAGCCGTGAGGTACGCTCGGTTAACGCCCAGCGGGCCCGCTGACGCGCTCCGAACACCCCCCCGCCGTCGTCGCCGTCCGGCCCCGTTCTGTAGCCCTTCAGAAGCTACTTACCCGCGCCCCGGTCAACGTCGGGCATGAGCAACCCCGCCGACGGGAGCGACGCCGCCGAGACAGCGGCGGGGTCGACGACGCCGACGCTGGACCGCCATGCCGTGGCGGTCAGCGTCGTGCTCCCGGCGTACAACGAGGAGGCGACCATCGAGAACACGGTCCACACGACCCTCGACACGCTGGACGCGTTCCTCAAACCCGGGACGTTCGAAGTCATCGTCGCCGAGGACGGCTGCGACGACCGCACGCCCGAAATCGCGGACCGACTCGCCGCCGAGAACGCGGCGGTCCGGCATTTCCACAGCGACGAGCGACTCGGCCGCGGCGGCGCGTTGGAGCGCGCGTTCGAGGCCGCCGACGGCGAGACGCTGGTCTACTTCGACACGGACCTCGCGACCGACATGAAGCACCTGGGGGAGCTGGTGAACACGGTCCACAACGGTGATGCTGACCTCGCCACGGGATCGCGCTGGATGCCCGAGAACGTCGCCGACCGCCCCGCGAAACGGGGCATCCCCTCGAAGGGGTACAACGGCGCGGTCCGCCTGTTCCTCCGCACCGGCCTCCAGGACCACCAATGCGGTTTCAAGGCTATCTCTCGGGAGGCGTTCGAGGCAGTCCACGAGGACGTCGAGGACCGCCACTGGTTCTGGGATACGGAACTGCTCGTGCGCGCCCAGCGCGCGGGGTTCCGGGTGAAGGAGTTCCCCGTCGACTGGGAGCCGAAGGGCGACTCGAAGGTCGACCTCGTCCGGGACGTGTTCGGGATGGGGAGTCAGATCCTCCGGACCTGGTGGCAGCTATCGGTCCAGCCGCGGCTGAACAAGTGGGTGACCCTCGGCGCCAGCGCGCTGCTGGTCCTGATCGCGTTCCTGCTCTCGACGCTGTACATCGACTACCGGGCGGTGCTCGACCGTATCTCCGACGCCGACCCGACGCTGATCGCGGTCGCGGCGGTCGTGTACGCGCTCTCGTGGCCGCTGCGGGGGCTGCGCTACCGCGATGTCCTCGCGGAACTGGGATTCTCCGAACGGCTCGGCTTCCTCACGGGCGCGGTGTTCATCTCCCAGACCGGGAACCTCGTGTTCCCGGCCCGCCTCGGCGACGGGGTGCGGGCGTACGTCGTGAAGGCCCGCCGCGGCATCCCCTACCCCTCGGGGTTCGCGTCGCTGGCGGCCGAGCGCGTGTTCGACCTGCTCACCATCACCGTCCTGGCGGGACTGGTGCTGCTGGGCTACGCCGCCACGGGTGATCTGGCGCGGGTCGCCCAGTCGGTGACGGGGGCGTCCCAGAGCGGCCAGATCGCGGTGATCGTCGCGGTCGGGATCGCCGTCGTCGCGATCGCCGCCGTCACGGGGATCGTGCTCTCGGCCCGCTCGGATCGAAACCGCATCCGCGGCCTCGTCGAGCGGTTCTCCTCGGACTCCTACGCGGAGTACGTCGCGGGCGCTCTGGAGCGGTTCGTCGGCGACGTGCAGCAGGTCGGCGGCGACCCGAAGGCGTTCACCCGCGTCGGCGCCACGAGCCTCGTGATCTGGACGCTCGACGTGATCACGGCGGTGTTCGTGCTCGCGGCGTTCGACACCGGCCTCGAGGCCGCGACGCTGGTGACGATCTGTTTCTTCGCGGTATCGGTCGGGAACCTCGCGAAGGTGCTGCCGCTGAGCCCCGGTGGCGTGGGGCTGTACGAGGCGGCCTTTACCCTGCTCGTCGCGGGGCTGACGCCGGTGACGGCGTCGGTCGCGATCGGTGCGGCGATCGTCGACCACTTCCTGAAGAACGTGGTGACGATGATCGGCGGCGGCGTCTCGATGCTCGCGCTGAACGTCTCGCTGACGACCGCAGTGGAGGAGACAGAGGACGTCGACGAGGAGACGGTCGAGGAGCCGACCGCTCAGTAACGCTCGGTCACGAACGGTCCCATCGCTGCCCCCGTCGCCGCCGCGAGCGCCTCGTCGCGGTCCACGATTCCCCCCGAGAGCGCGCCTGCTGCGCCCTGCTTTTTCGCCACGTCGTCCTCGCCGAGTACGTCGTCCATCACCGGGCCGAGTTCCTCCCCCGCCGCCACGCGGTCGCCAATTTCCACCGGGAGCCGGAACGCCGGCCCGGAGCCGAGTCCTACCTGCTCGCCGTCGGTGACGGCGGCCCACATGATCAGGAACAAGCCATCGGCGCCCTTCACCTCGGCGACGCCGCCCTCCAGGCCGACGCCGAGGTCGTACTCGCCGGCCGCAAGCGCGTTCGCGGCGCGGTTCTTCGCCCCCTCGACGGTCTCCGCGCGGCCGTGTGGCTGCTCGGAGACGCCCGAGTCGACCGGGACGGCCTCGATTTCGGCGTCGAGGGTCGTCTCGGCGGCCTGTTTGACCGCGCGTCGCTTCACCGGGTTGCCGCTGCCGACAGCGATTCGCATGGGCTCGCTCGGGGCCGGGGGGACGTTTCCTTTGCGGCTCCGGCGCCTCAGGTCGCGTCGGCGCCGACGCCGTGCAGAATCCCTGCCAGCCGCTCGATGCCGTCGATCAGTCTGGGGCTGGGCTGGTTCAGTAGCGAGTCGTCGACGACGTGGACCGCGGCGTCGGGCGCCCAGCCGCGCTCGCGGAACGCGGACGGGTCTGCGCGGTCGCCCTTCCCGCAGGGGTGGAGGATCACGTAGTCCGGATCGGCGGCCCCGACCTCCTCCCGGCTCACTTCGCCGGAGCGCTCGCCCGGATCGACGAACGGGTAGCGCCCGCCGGCGGCGTCGACGGCCTCGGGTACCCAGTTCCCGGCAGCCATCGGCGGATCGGCCCACTCCTCGCAGTAGACGGTCGGGCGGGACTCGTCGGCGACGGCCTCGCGGACGGCGCGGAGGCGTTCGCGTGCGTCGGCCGCGAGCCGTTCGCCCGCGTCGGCGTGGTCGACCGCTTGGCCCAATTCTGCGAAGCCGTCGACGGCATCGTCGAGCGTCCCCGGTTCGGCGTGGTAGACCGCCAACCCCCGGTCCCGGAGGGCGTCCCGGGTCTCGCGCTGGAGCGGGTCGCTCGTCAGGACGAGATCCGGGTCGAGCGCCGCGACGGCGTCGAAATCCGTGTTGAGCCAGCCGCCGACGCGCTTCGGGTCAACCTCGACGCCGTCGAGGCCGCAGTGATGGGTCGCGCCCACCAGTTCGTCGGCGGCGCCCGTCGCCGCCAGCGTGGCCGTGGCGCTCGGCGCCAGCGAGACGAGTCGCATTACCCGTGTTCCGTGCCGGCGGGGGAAAACACTCCCGCGTCAGCCGCAGTTCGTCCGGAGCGAGACGCTGTCCCCGTCCGTGGAGAGCAGGCCGTTCTCGACCGGCATGTACCCCGTGCCCGGCGTTCCGTCGGCCGACCACCGCTCGTCGCCCGACGCGGCGTCGAGGCCGACAAGCCCGTCCCGCGTCGGGAGTATGACCGTCGAGCCGACGAGCAGGGGCGCCCCGCTAACCGAGTACGCCCGCGTCCACTGTTCGCCTCCGTCCGCCAGCGAGAGGGCGACGACGCGCTCGCGGCCGGCGCTGATCACGCGCCCCTCGGCGACCGCGGGCGGGAACAGCCGCCCGCCGTGGATCGGCTGTGACCACCGCCGCTCGCCGCTTCCGGCGTCGAACGCGGCCACCTCGTACCGCCGATAGCTCGCCAGCACGAGATCCGCCGCGCGGACCAGCGCGTGTGGGATCGACGGCCCCGGGATCGACCACGCCGTCTCGCCGCTCCCGCGGTCCAGCGCGTAGATCCCCTCCGCGGCCGACCCCTCTGCAGAGAGATACACCCGCTCGCCGTCGACGGCCGGCGGCGCGGGGATCCGCGCGCGCTGGCGGTCATCGCCGAACGAGCGCCTCCAGCGAACCTCGCCGCCGTCGCCGTCGAGCGCCGTCACGTCGCCGGCGTCGCTGCTGGCGACGACGGCCCCGCCGTGGACCGCGGGCGGGTTCGGCCGGCCGGCGGTCCCGTGGCGCCAGGGCTCGGTCGACTCGGAGAGATCGACCGCGACGAGGCCGCCGGTTTCGGGGTCGGTGAACGAGCCGAGCACGGGGACGACGGCGACGCCGCGGTCCAGCGCGGGCGTGCCGGTCGCCGGCCGGTCGAGTTCGTACGCCGTCCGGGTCTCCTCGTCGTCGAGGTCGAGCGCCGCGAGCACGCCGGCCTCCCGGCGGGCGGTCGCTCCGGCGGCGACGACCACGTCGCCGACGGCAGCCACCCCGGCCAGGTCGGCCGCCTCGGTCGCCACGGTCCATCGTTCCTCGCCGTCCGTGATCGCCGGGAGCGTGGGGGCGGCGTTCGTGTTCCCGGCGTCGCCGCGGGTCTGTGGCCACCACGCTGTGCCGGGATCCACGGGCGAACACGAGTCGAACAGGCAGCCGGCGGTCGCCGCGAGCGCGCCGGTGGCGGCGCCGGTGAGGTAGCGCCGGCGGCTGATGGAGGGCATCGACCGGTGGATCCGGGCAGTCGCACTTAGCCCCGGCGATCGGTGGCGTTCGGTTGCTCCGCTCCCGGCTGCAGCCGGACAAACCACGCGTGTCGGACCGGTGAACAAACGTTCCAAACAGCTATGTCCCAACAAAACCAACATCCGCCTATGTCGAGCGGCACCATCGACATCGACGAGTTCGAGGACGCCGACGCCGACGAGTTCGAGGAGCGGAACGACACCGAACGGATCGTGCTGTTCCTCGACGAGAACGACGACCGTGCGTGGAAGGCGGCGACGATCGCCGAACGACTCGGGCTGGATGTGGACGCCGTTAGCGCGATCCTTTCGCGGCTGAAGGAGCGAGAGATCGTACGACACAAGCGCCCGTACTGGGCGATCACGGACGACGAGGAACGGCCTCGATCCGCCTATCGACTCCACCGGCAGTTCGAGACCGCGGACGAACGGTACGGCGAGGAGCGTCTCGCGGAGCTACGGACCGACGATACGGAGGAAGTACGGTGACCGAGTTCCATGACCTGGAACGCGGTGATGTCGTCTGGGGGACCGATCCGCTCTCGGACAAGGGCCGTCCGATGCTGGTGCTCGGGACGCCCCGACTCCCCAACCACGGCTTACAGCTCATCACCGTGCTCATCTCCACGAAAACATACCACGAGGAGTCACTCACGCTTCGGGACGACGACTACGAAGGCGACCCGCTCGGGGAACGGAGTCACGCCCTCCCGTGGTCGCTCGCGACGCTCAACAGTGCCGCGGAGGTCGAGTTCTACATGCCCTCCCTCGTCGACGAACGGGTAGCTGACGTGACGACACGGTCGACCGGCTACATCTCCTCCTAGCCGGCTCGCTTTGCCGTACGGTTCACCGGTTCCCGAACACCGCACCGACCCCGAATCTGTAAACCCCCCACGCCCCTCCGTTCGCCCGTGTTCGACTCCTTCACCCTCGTCGCCGCCACCGCCGACCTCGCCGACGAGCGCGCGGCCCGCGGCGTCGCCGACCTCGTGGAGTTCCGGATGGATCTCGCGACCGACCCGCTGGGCCAGCTCGCGGCCTACGACGGCGAGCTGCCGCTGCTGGTGACCAACCGCCCCGAGTGGGAGGGCGGCGACGCCGACGGTGGGACCGTGGACGCCGAGACCGCCCGACTGGAGGCGCTGGAGGCCGCGCTCGGGAACGACGCCGTCGCCGCCGTCGACCTCGAACTCGCGGCGCTCCGGCGGGACGAGCGCGCAGTTTCGGTGGCCGAGCAGGCCGACTCGTTGGGCGTCGAGGTCGTCGTCTCGGTTCACGACTTCGCGGGCACCCCCTCCGAGCGCGCGATGGCGTCGCTGCTCTCCGCGGCCGCGTCGGCCGGCGACGTGGGGAAACTGGCGGTGACGGCCCACGACCGCGAGGACGCGCTGGCGCTGCTGTCGGCGACCCACGCCGCCGACGCCGCGGGCGAGCGCGTGGCGACGATGGCGATGGGCGAGGCCGGCCGGCACACCCGAGCGGTCGCGCCGACCTACGGCTCGAAGATCGGCTACGCGCCGGTTCACGCCGAGGAGGCCACCGCGCCCGGGCAGTACGATCTCGAGACGCTGGCCGACTTGGTCGCACAGCTTCGCTCCCAGTAACAGATAAAGAGGGGACCGTTTTTGCGGTACGGGGCCCCACCCCCGGCCATGCCCACCATCAGGGAAAAGCGCGTCTACGACGAGGCGACGACGCCGACGCCGGTGTTCGTCGCGGCCGAGCAAGGGCTGGTCGTCGCCCGGATCTCCGAGGACAAAGTGGGGGAGTTCGGGCTCGAACGTCGCTGCACCGCCCAGGATGTGGCGGTCGGCGCCGACGGAACGCTCGCGCTCGCGACCGACGAGGCGACGCTGGTCGCGCCCGAGGCCGACCCCGAGCAGTTCCGCGAGACGGGGTTCGGGCCGGCGACGGCCGTCGCGGTCGTCGAGGGACAGGGCCGCGCGCTCGTCGCCGCCGACGAGTCGGGCGAGATTTCGCGGCTCCCGATCACCGACGACGGACCAGTCGACGCTGAATCGACTGATTGGGAATCTCTCGGCACAGTCGACGACTTGCGCGCGCTCCGCGGCCGCCTCGTCGCCGCTGCGGACGGGATCTACCGAGTCACCGACGCCGGCCTGGACGACGCCGGCCTCGACGACGCACGGGACGTGGCGGCCCGCGGCGCGCCGCTGGCGGCGACCGGGGCAGGGCTGTACGAACTCGGCAACGGCTGGATGGTCGCCAGCAAGGAACCCTTCGAGACGGTTTCGACTGACGGCGACCGGGGTCACGCTGTCGCTGCGGATGGGACGGTGCTGGGGCGCGAGAAGGGCGGCGGCGAGTGGAGCGAACTGGCGCTCCCGGCCGGCGACCCCATCGCCGACTTCGCGTACACCGACGACGCCGTCGTGGCGGCGACGGCGTCCGGATCGCTGCTCGCGGATGCGGGTAACGGCTGGCGTTCGCGCCGGGTCGGCGTGACGGGCGTGCAGGCGGCAGTGGCGGCGCCACGGCCCGGCGAGGAGTAGCCCGCCGGGGCCAACGGAAACGTGTTTACCGGCGCGGGCGCGAGCCTCCTCCATGATACTCCCGGGTTCGCACTCCCAGTCGCTCGCGGCGCGACTGGCGGCGGCGACCGACCACGCGCTCGCGAGGGTGAGCTACGACCAGTTCCCGGACGGTGAGCTCTGTACCGCGCTCTCGGAGGGTGACGCCGAGGCGCTGACCGACGAGCCAGCAGTCGTTGTTGCGTCGACGCTCACCAGCGACGCCCACCTCGAACTGCTGCAGCTACAGGACGCCGCCCGCGAGGCCGGCGCGAGCGAGGTGACGACGGTCATCCCCTACATGGGCTACGGCCGGCAGGACGAGGCGTTCCAGGCCGGCCAGCCGATCTCGGCCCGCGCGGTCGCCCGCGCCGTCTCGACCGGAACTGATCGCGTGATCCTCGTCTCACCCCACGAACCCAACATTACGGAGTTTTTCGACGCGCCCTGTGAGACCGTCAGCGGCGCCGGCCGACTCGCCGAACCCCTCCCCGAGGACCTCGAGAACCCCGTCTTCGTCGCGCCGGACGAGGGCGCCGTCGACATCGCCGAGCGCGCCCGCGACGCCTACGGCCGCGGCACGGCCGACTACTTCGAGAAGGAGCGGGACTACGACACCGGCGAGGTCGAAATCTCGCCCGGGAACGCCGACGTGGAGGGCCGCGACGCCGTCCTCGTTGACGACATCGTCGCCACTGGATCGACGATGAGCGAGGCCATCGACGCGCTCCACACCCGGGAGGTGGGGCGCGCGTTCGTGGTCTGTGTTCATCCGCTGCTCGTCGGAAACGCCCGGACGAAGCTCGAACGCGCCGGCCTCGCCGGCATCTGGGGAACCGACACCGTCGAACGGGACGTGTCGGCCGTCTCGGTCGCGCCGGCGCTCGCGGATCTGGTCTGAGCGGGCCCCTACCTTCATAGCCCGACGAACCCAACACCCCCGCATGGCCGAAGACTGCATCTTCTGTCGCATCGTCGCCGGCGACATCCCCGGCCGCACCGTGACGGAGACCGACCACGCGCTCGCCTTCCTCGACGCGAACCCGCTGGCGCCGGGCCACACGCTCGTCATCCCGAAAGAGCACTACTCGCGGCTGAACGACGTGCCCGGCGACGAGGCCGCCGAACTGTTCGGCGCGGTCCACGAACTCGCGGCGACCGTCGAGGAGGCCGTCGACGCCGACGCAGTCTCCATCGGGATCAACGACGGCGAGGCGGCAGGGCAAGAGGTCCCCCACACTCACGTCCATCTCGTCCCGCGGTTCGAGGGCGACGGCGGCGGCCCGTTCCACGCCATCAACCCCGACAGCGAGCAGCCGAGCGACGCGGAACTCGACGACATCGCCGACGCGATCCGCGAGGCCTGAGCCGGTTCGATTCACGCCACGACACAGAGTTTTTCAGGCAGAACGCGAGAAACCAATAGCATGCCAGTCACGACTGCGGCGCTCGTCGGTGCGACCGGCGGCGCGGGCACGACCCGGAGCTGTCTCGAACTCGCGACCGCGCTCGCGGCCGCCGGCGATGACGTGGCCGTTCTCGACGCCGCCTACGACACACAGGGGCTCTCTCGCCATCTCCCGGGGCGGATCGACCCGGACGCGACGGCGCTGGTCACCGACGCGAGCGAGCGACCGCTCTCGGCCGGCCTGACCGACTACGACCCGGACCGGGACGCGAGCGCGCTCGAGGCCGCCGACCTGCCGGAACGGGGCCGGATCGCCTGCCTCCCCGCTTGCGCGCCGTTCGAGCGCCTCGCTCGGGCGAAGACCGCCGAGGCCGCTCAGGAACTGGAGCGCCGCATCGACGAGGCCGCCGCGGAGTTCGACCGCGTGCTGATCGACACGCCGCCGCTCGGGTCGAACCCCGCCGTGGCGGCGGTCACGGCCGCCGACCGGATCGCCGTCGTCGCGCCCGCCATCGAGCGCGGTGTCGACGCAGCCCAGATGACCCGCGGCCGGCTGCAGGACGTGGGGACGAACGCGGACGCCGTGTTTGCTGTCGACCGTGCAGGCGAAAATGCGTTCCCCGAAGCTGACGCCGACGCCGTGCTCCCGCAGTTCGCCGGCGACGCGCCCGCGGGACTCGAAACCGAGGCGGGTGTCGAGACGCTCGCGAAAAGCTCCGAGGCCGTCTTCGACCGCTCGCTGAATTTGCCGCTGGCCGAAGGTGGTATCGTCGAAACCGTCGCCTCGTTGGGCGCGGACCGCTAGAAGAACTCGTCGGCGTCGCCGACGGCGTCGGTGAGCGGATCCTCTGTCTCGGGACTCCCAACGTCCGCCACCGCGGCCGAGAGTGCCGGATCGGCGTCGTGGCTCTCGATGTAGCTTCCCAGTGCGAACTCCGCCTCGCTGGCGCCCGTGAGTTCCAGCGCGTCCGCACGCGAGAGGTCGCCGGCCAGCCAGTCCCGCACTACCTCGCGGGCCATCGGTGACAGCGGCGTCACACCCGAGACGCCACAGCGATGCAGCGCTTTCGCGGCCGTGACGGGGGCGATCCCGGCCTCGCGCGCGCTCTCGCCCACGCTGGTGCCCGCGGCGTGGGTCTCGACGACCGTCGCCGCCGCCTCGGGGGTGCAGGGGAGCCCGTCGGCGTGGTCCCGCAGGCGTTCGACCAGATCGGCGCCCGTCTCGTCGACGGCGGCGACGCCGCGGGCCTCCTGCTCGGCGGTCACCTCGATGCCGGCGGCGATCTCCGAGAGCGTCATACGAGACGGTTCTCCCCGGGATAGTTTAAGAACTTTCCCTATTGAACTATCAGAGCTGTATCGCGGGCTGATAACCTACCGATAACCGGTAGGTTCGCCCGCGGTGATCGGGGTCGAAACGCCGCTGACCACCCGGGTTTATGTATTCGATCGGGACCGATCTTCGAGTATGAGCACGACGCGCTCTACTGGCTGTCCCGAGTGTGAGGGGCGACTGACCGCCGACGGCGACGAGACCGTCTGTGAGAGCTGTGGCCTGATCGTATCGACCGACCGGCTGGACCGCGGCCCCGAGTGGCGGAGCTTCGAGGACGACGACCGCAACCCCGCGCGGTGTGGGGCGCCGCTGACCCGGTCGCGACACGACCGCGGGCTCTCGACGGAGATCGGCCGCAGCGGCCGCGGGAAGAGCCGCAAGTGGTCGCGCCTGCGCCGGCAGCACCGTCGCACGCAGATCCGCTCGAAGCGCGAGCGCAACCAGGTGTACGGCTTCACGGAGATCCGCCGGCTGATGGGCGCGCTCTCCTTGCCCGACCGGATCCGCGACCAGTCCTGTTCGCTGTTCGAGTCCGCCCAGAACGAGGACTTGCTTCGCGGGCGTTCAATCGAGGGGTTCGCCAGCGCGGCGGTGTACGCGGCCTGCCGGGTGGCCGGCGTCTCCCGCACGATCTCGGAGGTCGTCGACGCCGCGAAGGCGACCGCCGACGAACACCGCGCGGCCTACGACGCGCTGAACCGCGAACTCGGTCTCCCGGTCGCGGCCGCCGACCCCGCGGAGTTCGTCGCACGGTTCACGAGCGAACTCGATCTCGGGCAGGCGGTCCGCCGCCGGGCCCGTGACCACGCCGAGCAGGCAGTCGAGTCGGGCCACGCCAACGGCCGCAACCCCGGCGGCGTCGCCGCGGGCGCCGTCTACCTCGCTGCCCGCGAGGAAAACGAGCCCGTCACACAAACCGAAGCGGCCGAGGTCGCTGACGTGACGGCCGTCACCGTCCGAACCACGTATCAGGCGCTGCAGGACTGATCGACGCGTTCGCCATCACTTCTCGGAGCTGTCGACCCGCCCTGCGAGCGCCGCGAACGTGGCCGCCGGATCGCTGTCGGGCGCGGCGTCGACGACCGGTGCCTCCTCCTCGACCGACTGACCAACACGCGGATCAGCGGGAACGGACTCCACCGGCGCCCCCAGCGCGTCCCGAACCGTCGGGATCGGTGGCTCCTCGACCACCCTGTTCAGCGCCACCGCCACGAGCGGCGCGTCGAGTTCCCGGGCCAGTTCCCGGGTGCGGAGCGCGTCGGCCAGCGCGAACGGCTCCGGTGCGGCGACGAGCACGGCGGCGTCGGCGACCGCCAGCGGGACACCCACGTCCGCGCGCAGGCCGGCGGGACAGTCGACGACGGCGGTTCCGTGCTCGCGTTCGACACTCGTGAGCGCGTCGCCGAGCGCCGACACGTCCGCTGCGCGGGCGCCCGCCAGCGACCGCCCGCAGGGAAGCACGGTCACGGGGCCGGCGCGGAGCGCCTCCCGCGCGCTGGCGCGCCCGGCCAGCACGTCGTGGAGCGTCGGCCCGTGATCGGCCGGGAGGTTCGCCATCCCGAGGTCGCCGTCGACGACCACGGCGTCCAGCGCGGCCGCGAGGTTGTACGCGACCGTCGATTTGCCGACGCCACCCTTCCCGCCCGCGACGGCGACGATCACGACAGCCTCCGGAGCGACTGGGTCGGCGGCGTCGCCGCCTCGGCCCGGTCGGCCAGCGTCTCCGCGGCCGCAGCGAGCGCTCGGAGTCGCGTCGCGTCCGCCTCGAGGCTCTCGGCGAGCACCTCGACGCCCACGAGACCGTCGTTTGTGGCGAGCAGGTCGGTGGCCCCTTCCACGCCTACGGCCCCCAATGCCTCGGCCGTCTCGATCCGGGTTCGGTAGTCTGTGAGGGGCTCGTGGGTGTCGGTTGAAGAGGTCGTTTTGCGGGGTCTCGTCGATGTCTCGGCCACGACTGACTCGTCCGATTCGGTCCCGTCGCAGCAACGATCCAACACGTCCCGCGGCGGCCGGTGGTCACCGAGTTTCCGGACCGCGGTGGCTGGGTCGGTTTCCCCGCCTCGGTCTGCCGCCGGTTCGACAGCCTCGACCGCGACCGGCGGCGTCGACTCTGGTGCGGGACAAGCGTAGCCGAGCGCAACCGTCCCGCCGGCCGGGACGACCGTCGTGACGCCGCCCCGGTCCCAGCCAGCCTCGGGGACGCCGTTGCGCCGCGGCGGGAAGACCGGGCCGTCGAGGCGGTTCTCGAGGCGGACCCGGCGGTCGGTCGCGCGTCTGTTCCGCAGGCGGGCCGCGACGAGGCTCACTCCCGCGGCGGACTGCTGTGTCCAATCGAGATCCATCGTCGGACGTGGTGCCCGATCCCGCAAAAGGGGTCGTCCGGTCAGAGCAGGACGACGGGGACGTCGAGTGCGTCAGCGGCCGCGCCCGCACTCTCGAAGCGCCCGGTAGTGTCGATCACCGGGGCTCGGAGGTCGGCGATCCGCGCTGCCGCCAGCGCCGCGGTCACCGCGTCGCCCTCGACGCCAAACGGGTCGAGCGAGAGTGTCGCCTCTCCGGGTAGAGAACCGGCGGCGGCCGCGAACGGGTCCGCGACGCTGGCGGCCAGCGCGCGCCGGGTGTCACGCCGGCGATTCGCCACGCGGTCCTGAAGCCGGAGTCGACGCTCGCGAGACTTTCGGGCCTCGCGCGTGCGGCGCTGGGCGGCTTCGTGGGCCTGTTCGGCGGCAACGCGTTCGGTTTCGGCCTCTGAGAGCCGCCGGGTAGCGTCCTCGAGTGCCGCTTCGGCCTCGGCGGTGGCGGCACCCATCTCCCGACGGCTCTGGAGTCGCCCTCGAGCAGTCGCGACTTCCTCCCGCAGACGTTCGACTTCGGTTCCAGCGTCGGCGAGGCGTCGCCGGGGTTCCTCGGTATCGACGCGCTCGACGGCGATTTCTTGTAGCTCCCGCTGGGCGGCTGCGAGTTTGCGCTCGATGGGTGGGTGGTGGCCGCGGGAGCGTGCGGCGGCGACGAGGCGGTCCAGCGCCGACGTGTCGTCGCCGGGAATCCCGAGCGAGGGCCACCACCGAGTCGGCTCGGGGCAGTCGACGCGCAGGGTCGAGTGGTTCCTCTGAATCGCTTCCCGGACTGCATCGACGGATATCGACGCCGCTCGGAGGTCGATGGCACGATCAGTGCTATCGCCGACGGCCCGCATCAGAGCTCTCGGTCCCGCATCGTCGTCGGATCCGGGTGGTCGGTCCCGGCCGCGAACTTCGCGTAGGGGGTGCTCGGCTGTTCGCGGGTCGCGTAGGCGGCCGCCGCCTCGCGAACCCCCTCGGGGACGGCCGCGTACTCGTTCAGTGGCGACGTCCGTTCGATCTGGACGTCGGCGCCGTGTGTCTCCCGGAGGCGGAGCGCGAGGAAGGCGCCGAACTCGGTCTCGGCCAGCAGCGCTGCGCGGCCGAACCGCCGGATTACGGCGGACTCGTGGCTGCGAACGGCGTTGCGTAGACTCGTCCGTGCCTCGCGGGAGTACGTCGCGACCAGCAGCATTTGACTGCGGGTCTCCGGCAAGAAAATTAAGCCTTGCGGGAGCGGATCGTTTGCTCGCCGTCCTCGTCGACCTCGACGACGGCGTCCATCAGGCTGGTGACGATCTCGACGGTCTGTTCGTCGTGGGCGTCGGGGTCCATATGGAAATGGGCGAACGCGCCGGCGCTGGCCATTCGGCCGGTGATGATGTGAAGGAACTCGTAGGCGGTGTCGAGTTCGACGTACTGCAGCAGGGCGGTCAGGGAGTCGAAACAGACCACCGTGCGGTTGTCGTTGTCGGCCCAGTCGCTCAGGAACTCCGTGATCCGGATGCCGAGCCCCGTGAGGTCGTTCGGGCTGTTGACCGTCTCGATGGGGGCGTTGGGGCCGGGCAGCGACGGGCCGCCGTCGCCGCCGGCGTCGGCGGCAACCGAGCGGGTGGAGTCCTCGACGCTCACCATTCCCATCTCCGCCGGCCGGTCGTCGGTGTGTGCGCGCCAGCGACGAAGCTGTTGGTCGGGCGATTTGGTGTAGGAGACCCAGAGGACGTTCGTGTCGTCGGCCGCGCTCGGACGAAGGAGCTCCGCGCAGTTCTCGCCGTCGCTGAACGACGAGGAGAGAAGCAGCGTGCTGTTCGCGCCGTCGAGTCGGTCGGGGAGCGTCTCAGTTTTCTGCATTGATCTCACGGGCGAGCCTCTTTGCTTACTGTTTGACGGGAACTGTCAAAGTCTTTTCGGCTACGTCAACGCCGGCGTTCAGAGCGGCTCCACCCGGAACTCGGCGTCCTCGGCGTCGGCGAGTGACCGCACGCGCGCTGTGGCGGCTTCGGCGTCGGCGGCGACGACGACGACGCCGTCGGCCGGCGCCTCGCCGTGAGCGCGGTAGGCGCGGCGCGCCTCGGCCTCGAACTCGGTGGCGTAGCTCTGGAGCACGGACTGCACGCGTCGCTGGGTGGTCGCCAGATCGGCGTCGCCGTCCTCGAACGCCCGCAACGACTCCTCGATGTTGCGCAGCGCGGAGATGTGGTCCACGTCGGTCGTCGGTGGCGCGCCCGGGACCATAATGGTTCCCGAGCGTGATCGGCGCTACACAGTCACGGCAACACGCTCCGAGCGCCGATCCGGCGGTCGGCGCCGGTCACGAGCCATCACCAGAAATCGGAGATTTTGGTTGGCAGCCGAGAATCGCAGATTCTCGGCGACGTGACTGGTGTTACGTCGTCCGGAGGTGGCCCTGCACGGGTTCGTACAGTTCGCCCTTCTTCCGCAGGCTCTCGATTTCCTTCTCGGCTTTGTCCTCGTCCATACCGACCTCACCGGCCCGGTCGAGCACCTCCTCGATGGGCGCACCCTCGTCGTACTCCTCCTCGATATCGCCGATGAGCGCCTTCACGCTCTTGATGCGGTCGCGCTGGGACTTGGTGGTCCCCGTTTCGACCACGTCGGCGTCGAACTCGCCGGTCTCGGGGTCGACGCCGATGTCTTCGAGGCTGTCCCGGACGATCTTGATCACCTTGTCGGCGTCCTGCTCGTCGACGGTGTCCGAGAGGCGAACCCGGGCAGAGGCCTCTGCCAGCCGAACCAGCGCCTCCAGCTTTCGGGCGGTGACGGGCACGGGGGCGTCCTCGTCGGCGCCCTTCGCGCGCAGGTCGACGTAGAACTCCTCGATGGCGTCCTTGGCCTCGTCGGTCATCGTCGGGTAGACGTTGCGCTTGGCGTAAGCGATGTACTTCCGCAGGAGTTCGGCGTCGATGTCCGGCGCCACGTCCTCGGTGACGTCGTCGACCTCCTGCTCGGTGAACTCCGAGTTGGGCACCTCCTCGCGTTGGGTGTTGAGCTCACCGGCGTAGTTCGTCTTCAGGATGTGCTCGGCCAGCCGACTGTCGTGTTCGGGGTCTGGCTCGTCGGTGACGGTGAAGATCAGGTCGAACCGGGAGATCAGCGCCGGCTCGAGGTCGATCTGTTCGCCGATGGGTTCGTACTGGTCGAACCGGCCGTACTTCGGGTTCGCGGCACCGAGCAGCGAACACCGGCTCTTGAGGGTGGCGTTGATCCCGGCCTTGGAGACCGAGATCTTCTGCTGTTCGAGCCCCTCGTGCATGGCTGAGCGGTCCGAGGAGTTGTGAACGACGAGCCCGTTCGCGACGAAGTTGTGCGTCCCCTCGACGGTCAGATCGTACACCTTCGGTGTCTCGCCGTCCTCGATGCGGTCGAGCAGCGCCCGGAGCTCGCGTCTGACGGCCCCGATCTCCGCCAGCGCGGCCTCGCGGGCGTCGTCGAAGCGGTCGGTCTCGACGGTGCCCGAGAGCCATCGCGAGACGGTCGACTGGGCGACGCCGAGACCCCTGGCGAGGCCGTCGTGGCTCACCCCGTGGGCGTCGATTTCGCGGGCCAGTTCGTCCAACGACTCGACCGTCGGTTCGCGGGCGAGCAGTTCGCGAGCACGCTCTTCGGCGGTTTCGGTTGGGCCGCCGAGGACATCAGTGAGCCGTTCCCGAAGCACGCGACCGCGGTGCTCCGCCGACTCAGGGTCGACGGTCTCGACCGACTCGACGCGACGCCACTTCACGTCGCCGTTGACGAACTGCCGGAGGTCGTCGAGGTCGGTCTCGGACACGCCAGCGACGATCTCCTGCAGCCGTTCGGCCACCACCTGTCGGACTGCGTCTCCCTCTCCCCACTCTCGGGAGATCTGCTGTTGGCTCAACGCCGTGCCGTCAGCGAGTTCGGACTGGGAGGCGTGATAGCGGGCCTTCAGTTCCCCCAGCGTCTCCCAGTCGGGGTCGTCGAGCAGGGAGCGGTCTTCGGCCGCCGACTCGCGTCGGCTTTCGAACGCGTCGAGCACCCGACGCGCTCGGTGGAGCGAGACGTTCGCCGTTCCGTTCTCGAAGTCGCAGTACGTTACCGGATTGATGCCGCACTCGGACTGATGGAGGCGGAGCGAGTCACGCGCGTCCGAGAGCAGGCCGTCGATCTCCGGAATCACGTCCAGAATCGTCCGGTCGCCGTCCGCGGAGTCGACGACCTCCTCCAGCGCCTCGGCCTTCCGCGTCGCGGTGAACCCGACGAACCGACGGAACGCCGCAAGCGAGTCGGCGTCGGTCACGGTGAGGTAGTACACGTCCCGGCCGTCGTCGCGCTCGTCACGCTGGAGCTGACTCGATACGCCGAACTGGAGCAGGAGGCTCCGCGTGCCCCGTAGGAGGTCTCGGCTCGCGGAGGCCACCCGGACGTTGCCGCTGGCGACATCGACGTGGCCCTCGCTGTCGGCCAGCGCGCGGACGAACGCTGCCTTCGCGGCCCGCGACCCCGTCGAGACTGCGGCGGGGAAGCATTTCTCGTCGTAGCGGCCGAGGCTCATCCCCGCCTCGAGCACGGCGTCGGCGTGTTCCTTCCCGTTCACGCGGACGGTTCCGACGCCGCCGCGCTGCTCGCTCGGCGGGCGGGTCGGCGTCGTACCGAACGCCTGCTCGGCAGCGCGCTCGAAGTCGTCCAGTAGCTCCCCGTCCGCGTTGACGAACCGAACGCCGTAGGACCCCTCCTCGCGGTCGTAGTAGACGTTCCCGTCGCCGGAGAGGTAGCCGAGCACGCTCGCCATCGCGGGCGAGACGCCGTCGTCGACGCTGACGCTGTCGGTCACCCCCGGTTCGGCGGCTACCCCTGCACCGTTCGCGGCTTTCGTCGGCACCTCGCGGGGGACGTACACCCAGTCACCCTCGTCGAGCCGTGCTGCCTCGCGCTCGATTCGCTCGCCGTTTTGGAGGACAAAGAACGGGTGGTCGGCGGTCGCGGTCAGTTCTTCGCCGGTCGCCATCTCCACCCGCGTGAGTTCACTCGGCGCGTCGTACTCGTGGACGACCGAGACGGGTCGTTCGACGAACTGCCCGTCCTCGTCCATCGTCCAGACATCGAGGTCGACATCGCGGACCAGTTGGCCGTTCGAGAGCGACTCGATCTCGCCGTCCTCGGCGGCTTCGCGGGCCAGTTCGTCGATGCGCTCGACGCGGCCGTCCGAGAGAGAGACCAGCGTGTCGCCGGTCACGCAGTCCATCTTGTCCAGCTCGTCGACTGCGGCGATGCCTTTGTCCGCGAGCACGAGTGCGCCGGCTTCGAGCGTCCACTGCTGGCCGTCGCCGAAGTCGTCGCGGACCGCGGCGGCGGTGAGCCCTGCCGCGGACGACCCCTTGCCGGAGGTGTAGACGGATCTGGGGGCGACCTGTTCGACGTACGAAATCATCTGGGAGTTGTGAGAGACTACCCCGTTGGAGATGTAGTTGTGCGTCCCTTCGACCTCTAGGTCGTATACCCAGTCGTCTTCGGGTTCGACGGCCTCGATCGACTCGATCCGGTCCCAGTCAATGTTCTTCTCCGCTGACGGGGCTGTGGACTGCGTCCCGACTGCAGTCGTACCACCGTCGGCCAGTACTGGCTGATATTCTTGGGCTGTCGCGACGAACTGTCCCGCCTCGAGTTTCGCGGCCCGAACTGCGTTTGGCCCGACACTCCCCGGAACGAACAGCGGGTGCGACGGCGTCACGTCCAGTTCTCGGCCACTGGCGGTACGGATCCGGTAGAGCTTCTCGGGCGCCTCGCGCTTCCAGACTTTCGTCGCGCGCTGTGGCTCGATATGTCCGTCGTTCTGCATCGACGGCACCTCGAAGTCCACCTCGTCCCAGACTCCGTCGTCGACGGGCTTCGGGTCGTCGAGGTTCTCTTCGACCAGTTCACGGATCGGCCGTTCGTGCCCGTCTGCGAGTGTCACTCGCGTATCGCCGTCGAGACACTTCCCGGTACCGGGGTCCCCTATCAGCAGCAGGTGTAGGTCACCACGAATCCGCGAGCCGTCCGGGAGGTGTTTGGTCACTCCGGAGAACAGCTGGAGCACCATCGCGAGTTTCTCCTGGTCGTAGCCGTAGATGGCGGGCGCGATGGAGCCGACCATCTTCTCGTAGATCTCGGGGTCGTTCGAGAGTTCGACGATCTCGGCGATGTCCTCGTCGTCGATGTCCATCGCCTCGAACTCCTCGTCCTCCATCTCGACGGTGACCCCGTCCATGTAGAGGTCGAACAGGGCGGTCTTCTCCTGGCCCTGCGTGACCTGCTCGATGTGGAGCACGCCGGTGACGGTGACGTGGTCGCCGGCGGTCACGTTGCCGGTCACGTCGTCCTCGATGTCGACGTCGATGCTCTGGGGCGTCTCGCCGCCGCGGAGTCCCTCGGGGCTCTCCTGCACCCGGAGCTTCTGGGAGTCGACGAACTCCGACTGGTCGTGGTTGACCGAGAACGGCCCCTGTCGCTCACAGCCCTGACACTCGTGGGGCTCCTGAAACCCCCCGTCGGTCTGGGGGATGTAGCTCATCGTCCCGCAGCGCTGGCACTCGAAAGCCGCCTCGGTCACTTTCGGGCGCACGTCGGTCGCCTTCCGGATGATCCCCTGCACGGCGACCAGCGAGCCGATGTGGTCGTCCTGCACCCGGAGGTCCCGGATGTCGACGGTCTGCTCGCTCGGGAGGTTCCGCAGGCGCACGTGGGCCTGCCCGAGACTCACGTCGGCGGGCAGGTCGTAGAGCCGCAGGGCCTCCTCGGCGTACTCCTGCATCTGCTCGGGCTTGGCGAGGTAGTCCTCCGCGAGGTCCCGGTCGAACGTGAACAGGTCGTTGTAATCGACGTAGAGCGAGCGGCGCTCGTTGGGGTACTCCTGTGCGAGGCGGCCCACCTCGTCCCGGTAGTAGTTCCGGTAGAACTGGATGAAGCGATCGGTAAGTTCCTGGTTCCCCGTCTGAGCCATCTTACGAGGCTTACTGGCCTCATGGGTTAAGGAGTATCGCCTCCGACGACCGACGGGATTCGTTCGTGATAATCAACGTTTGGGTTCCGGAGAAACACTTATCCCCGCCCGGCGCATGGTGACGCTTGTCATGGCTATCCGTGGTGACGAGATCCGGCGGCGAACTGGCTTCGAGCGCGTCCTCTCGTGGTTCGACACGGAGGACGAGGAAGTCGAGAGCGAGGCCGCTTACCGGACGCTCGAAGACGAGTTCCTCTACTGACCGGCGTCGACGCCGCGCCCCGGTCGGGGTGTCGTTAGCCCCGCTTCGGGTCCCGGACCGCTCTCTCGTCACCACACTCGTTTCCGGTTCTCACCCCCAGATCGTCACGTCCGAGCCACGCTCCTCCATCATCTCCGCGGCACGGTCGGCCCAGCCAGTGACGTGGAAGCCGCCCGCGACCACCAGCGCCATCCAGACGTAGGTGGCGCCGATGCCGACGTAGGCGCCCAGCGGCCCCCAGCCGAGCACAACGCCGAGCAGGAACGTGAGGCCGAGTTGGAGGCCGAACACGCCGGTCGTCCGCGCGACGAACGGGATCCGCGTCTCGCTGGCGCCCTGCAGGCCGCCGGAGAGCACCGAGAACACCACCAGCGCCGCGCCACAGATCCCGTACACCTGCGCGAACGCGACGGCGTAGGTCACGGTTTCAGGGTTGCTGGTGAACAGCGAGACGAACGCGTCGGCGGCGAACACGAGGCCGACGCCGACGCTGCCGACGGTGACGAGTCCGAGGCCGGCGACGGCCCACCCCTCGAAGCGCGCGCCGTCGGCGTCACCCTCGCCGAGTCGCTGGCCGACGACGACGCTGGCCGCGACGTTGTAGCCTCGCGAGAGCGGCCCCGTCACCTGCTGGTACATCCGGCGGCCGATCTGGAAGCCGGCGTTGACCGGCTGGCCGAACCCCAGCAGGATGGCGTTGAACGGGAACTCCGCGATGGTGGAGGCAAAGCCCTCGGCGACTTTCGGCGCGCTCACGACCACGAGCTGTCGGGCGATCACGAAGTCACGGGGCCGGGAGAAGGAGGCGTCGGACCAGTCGGTCCAGATAGCCAGACAGAGCATCGTCGCGGTGAACACGTTCGCGACGGCGGTGGCGACGCCGACGCCGACGATTTCGAGGCGGGGGATCCCCAGCGGCGCGAACCCGAAGCCCAGCGCGACGCTCCCGACGATGTTCATCGCGTTGGCGACGACGTTGACGTACATCGGCGTCCGGGTGTCGCCGGTACCCTGCAGCGCGCGGGCGCCGATGAGCGCGACGTGGCGTGCGGGCGCGGTGGCGAAGATGATCGCCAGATACGTCGACCCCAGCGCCACCACGTGTTCGAGGTTCTCCACGTCCTGCCCCGCCCCGAACACCCGGATCGCTGGCTCGCTCAGGAAGAACCCCAGCAGCATGAACGGGATCCCGAGTAAGGCCCCGAGCAGGATCCCCTGCGTGATGGCCTCGTCGCGGTTGGCCTCGGCGGCGGCGCCGCTGTCCTGCGAGGAGAGCGCGATAGTGCCGCCGCCGAGGCCGAGACCGATGCGGAGCGGCATCCGGGCGTAGAGGTCCGCGAGGCCGATGGCGACGACGCTCGCGGGGTTGAACGTCGCGGTGACGATGACGTCGACGGTCCGCATCAGCGTCCGGAACGTCTGCTCGGCCATCACCGGCCACGCCAGCGCGATAACCCGCTTCCAGACCGCCCGGATGCGGGGCCAGTCCATGCGCCGGCCTTGCACGGTGGCGGCTTGACGCTGGCGGAATCGGCGACCCAGCGGGTGGACAGTCGGTGGCGTTTTGCCCCGGCGCGCTGAACGTCCGGGCGTGACCGAGGACTGGCGCGAACGGCTGGCCGAGGTGGGGGAACTCACCCCCGCGATAGTCAGCGCCATCCTCGACGCCCACGGCGACCGGGGCTCTCGCGCCATCGAGGCCGTCTCGGAGGGTCGGGTGAAGGAGTACCGCGACTTCACGGTCGTCGTCGGCCACGAGGACGAGTACGTCGTCGAGGACGGTGGCTGTACCTGCGCCGACTCGGCGTACAACCTCGACAGCGAGGCCGGCGAGCGCTGTTGGCACGCGCTCGCCGTCGACATCGCCGAGCGCGTCGGCGCCGTCGACCACCACGACATGTGGTACTCCGAGGTCCGCGAGTTCATCTGAGCCGGCCGCAGCGGCCGGCTCGGCGCCCGTCCGGGAGTCAGAAGCGTTTAGACCGTCGGCTTTCTAGGTACCAGTATGCCGGAATGTCCGCTCGCCGACGACTGCCCCAGCTTCTCCGAGCGAATCGATGGCATGGGCTGTCAGCACTACGGCGACAAGGGGGGTGCCGAGTGGTGCAACCATTACGACATGCCCATCGACGAGCTCAAGGAGCAGCCCGTGAAGCCGGGCGAGGAGATCGTCGTCGACGTGACGGACATCCACGAGAGCGGCGCGGGCGTCGGCCGAACCGAGGACGGCTTCATCGTCCTCATCGACGGCCTGCTGCCCGAGTGTCGCGCCCGGGTCCGCATCGACCGGGTGATGTCCAACCACGCGAAGGCTGTGAAGGTCGTCGAGAAGATGCCCCTCGAAGAGGACGAAGAGGGTGACGAGGAGGCCGACAGCGCCGAGGACGAAGACGAGGGCGAGGAAGGCGAAGGCGATGAGGAAGCTGCTGACGAGGACGAGGAAGACGACGAGGAGGAAGAGGAGCGCAGTCGGCCCAGCCGGGACCGCGAACGGCTGGGCTCGCGCGACAACTTCTGGGGCAGCGACGGCGCCTGAGGCGCACGTCACGAACTGTAGGCTTTTCACCCGCGAGCGCACACCATCTGCCCATGGACGACGCCGAGACCGCCGAGGGGACCGACGCCGACGAACTCCTCGCGCGGGCTGGGTTCGATGCCGCGAGCAACGTGCTCACCCGCCGGCAGGCGGAGGTACTCGCACTCCGGGAGCGGGGGCTCCGCCAGTCGGACATCGCCGACCGGCTGGGCACCTCCCGGGCGAACGTCTCCAGTGTCGAAGCGAGCGCCCGCGAGAACGTCCAGAAAGCGCGTGAAACCGTCTCCTTCGCCGAGGCGCTCTCCGCGCCGGTCCGGGTCCGGGTCGCCGCCGATACGGACCTCTATGACGTGCCCGAGCAGGTGTACGACGCCTGCGACGAGGCCGGCGTGAAAGTCGGCTACGCCGCGCCGGAACTGATGAAGATCGTCGGCGACGCCGCCGGCGACGCGGTTCACGGCCGCGAAGTCCGCGAAGAGCTACTGGTTGGCGTCACCAGCGACGGGCAGGTGCGGGTGCGCCGCGCTCACGAGGAGTAGCCAGCGCTGCACGAACTGCTCCCGAGCCTCAGAACGACCCTTCTTCCTCCAGTAGCGCGACCAACTCCCGAACACGCTGGGCCTCACCCTTCGGCACCACCAGCACGCGGTCGTCGTAGGCGACCACCGCGAGCCCCGAGACCCCGACCAGCGAGACGTGTTTGTCGTCGCTAACCACCACGTTGTCCGCGGCGTCGACGGTTCGGTGGTCCCCGATGGCGACGTTGCCGTCGCCGTCCGGCGCCAGCACGCGGTCCAGCGCGTCCCACGAGCCCAGATCATCCCACGCGAACGCGGCGTCGACGACGGCGACGGTCGCCGCGCGCTCGAGCACCGCGTAGTCCACCGAGACGGGATCGACCGCGGCGAACCCCGCCTCCGGGTCGCCGTCGTCCAGCGCCTCGACAAGCGGTGCCAGCGGGGAGTCCGCGGCGGCCGCGAGGAACGCCTCGGGCGTCCACGCGAACATGCCGCTGTTCCACCGATAGCCGGCGTCGACGTACTCCCGAGCCGACTCGGCGTCGGGCTTCTCGTGGAACCGCGCGACGTCGTGGAACGCCTCGCCGGCGGCCTCCCGCTTGGTTCCGGGTTCGATGTAGCCATAGCCCGTTTCCGGGCGCTCGGGCGTGACGCCGAACGTGACCAGTCCACCCGTCTCGCGGGCGACGCGCGTACCGGTGGTCATCGCTTTCTGGAACGCCCCGTCGTCGCCGACGTAGTGGTCGCTGGGGAGGGTAACGACCACGAGGTCATCGTCGCCGTCGGAACCGCCATACTCCTCCCGGATCCTGTGGGTCGCGTACGTCAGCGCCGGCCCGGTGTCCTTGCCGTCCGGCTCGACCAGCACGTCGGCGTCGGGGGCGTGTTCCTCGATCTCGTCGGCGAATCGTGGGCGGGTAGCGACGACCACCTCGTCGGCGAAATCGGCGCGGTCGACGGTCCGGGCGAGCAAGGAGCGGTCGCCGCCGATGGGGAGGAACTGCTTGGGTCGGTCGCCGCGGCTAGCCGGGTAGAGTCGGGAGCCGATACCGCCGGCGAGTACGAGTGCGACGGTCGTCTCGCCACTCACCACGTCTCGACGACCCCCTCGCGGACGTCCTCGGCACAGCCACGGCAGTCCGGGTGGTCGGCGTCGAAACACGACGGGCGGCCCTCGCTGTCGACATCGACCGCGCGGCGCTCGGCGTCGCGCCGGCAGACGATTTTCGCGCGCCCTTCGTCGTCGGTCGGGAGGTCGAACGCCTCCGCTCGGCCCTCGCGGTACGCCTCGCGGGCCTCCTCGAACTGCTTGCCCGCACGCCGGAGATTGGTCCGGATGAACCGCCCGAGGCGCTCGTCCATGGCCGTCCGTGCGAGCGCCGCGCCCAAAGAGGCGTCGCCCCGGCGGCCGATTCGGGGTCGTCGACGCCCCAACCGCCATCGACCCAATCGCCGTCGCTCGGGTTTCAGTTTCGCCCCGGTGGGGGAACCTTAACAACCATGAGGCGCCAACCTCGCTATGCCTCCCGACGAAACACAGGCGGAGGCAGGCAACCTATGAGCGAGTTAGAGACCCACGCAGCGGAGATAGCCGAACAGTTCTCGGACCATCTCGACGTCTCCGAATCGGATGTCGAGGAGCGGCTTCGAACCTTAGTCGACGAGTACCGCGTCCCCCTCGAGGAGGCGCGCCGAAGCGTCGTGAGCCAGTATCTCGAGGAGGCGGACCTCGAACGCGACGAACTCGGCAGCGGTGACAGCGAACTCACCCTGTTGGGCGACATCGACGCCGACGAGGAGTGGATCGACCTCCGCGTGAAAGTCGCGGACCTCTGGGAGCCCGGCCACGAGTCCATCGCACAGGTGGGCCTGCTGGGCGACGAGAGCGGGACGATGAAGTTCGTCGCGTTCGACACCTCAGACCTCCCGGAACTGGCGGAAGGCCAGAGCTACGCCCTCTCGAACGTCGTCACCGACGAGTACGAGGGGAGCTACTCGGTCAAACTCAACAAGACCACGACCATCACCGAACTCGACGAGGAGATCGAGGTCGGCGACGACGCCGTCAGCGTCGAGGGCGCACTGGTCGACGTGCAGTCCGGATCGGGGCTGATCAAGCGCTGCCCCGAGGACGACTGCACGCGCGTGCTCCAGAACGGCCGCTGTTCGGAGCACGGGCAGGTCGACGGCGAGTTCGACCTCCGCATCAAGGCCGTCCTCGACGACGGTCAGGACGTCCACGAGGTCATCTTCGACAAGGAGACCACCGAGGAACTGACTGGGATCGATCTGGAGGAGGCCAAGCAGATGGCCACCGACGCTCTCGACACCACCGTGGTCGTCGAGGAGATGCAGGGCGACCTGCTGGGCCACTACTTCGAGGTGTCCGGCCCCGTCTTCGGGCGCTACGTGCTCGTCGACGATTTCGAACGCCTCGACAGTCCGGCCGATCCGGAGAGTGCGCTGATCAAAGCGAGGTCGATCTAAATGTCCGCAAACGCCCCAATGCGCGAAGTCGCCCGACGCGCCTTCGCCACCGAGTTCAACGACGCGAGTCACTCGTTCAAGGAGTCCGACGACGAACGCGCTCCGGCCTACCAGCTCCTCCCCACGGGGGAGAAGGCCAACCGCGTGTTCTTCGTCGGCACCCTGACCGAGAAGGAGGACATCGGCGACGACAACGAGTACTGGCGCGGCCGCATCGTCGACCCGACGGGGACGTTCTTCGTCTACGCCGGCCAGTATCAGCCAGAGGCCGCCTCCACGCTGCGTGATCTCGAACCGCCTGCCTACGTCGCCGTCGTCGGCAAACCGCGAACGTACGAGACCGACGACGGCTCGGTGAACGTCTCGGTTCGCCCCGAGTCGATCACCGTCGTCGACGCCGCGACCCGGGACCGCTGGGTCGTCGAAACCGCCGAACGCACGGTCGAGCGCGTCGCCGCCTTCGACGACGAAGGGAACGAGTACGCCCGGATGGCCGCGGACCGCTACGAGGACCTCGACCCCGACCGCTACCGCGAGACCGCCATCGAGGCGCTCCGGAGCATGGAGGGCGCCGAGGAGGAGAGCGAAGCCGAACCGACGCCGTAGTTCGGTTCGCTCCTCGCCGGCCCCGTGTCGCCGGTCCCCGTACCCGCCCCGGCCGACCCCGGACCCGTTTTTCGCCGACCGAGGCGCTAAGTACCAGCGCGTGAGAGACGACGCCGTGCACGAACCCCACACCCGACCGAGCACCGGCCAGCGACGCGATCCGGAGGGCCGATGCGCGTAGCCGTCGTCGGCGGCGGCGCCGTCGGCGTCACTGCGGCCCACGACCTCGCAGCGGCCGGCGCCGACGTGCGCCTTTACGAACGCGACGAGGAACTGGGCGACGACCGAACCCGGGCCCGGCACCACGTCGAGGGGAGTTCCCACCGCGCGGCGGGTGTGCTGGCGCCCCGGCCCACCAACGCTATCGGCGCCGAAATCGCCGAGCGCGCGCTCGACCGCTTCGAGTGGCTGGGCGACCGCGATCACCGATTCTCCGTCGAGCCAACCCAGCAGGTAACTCTCGTCGGCGCCGACGCCGAGGAGAAACAGGAGTCGCTCCGCAAGCAGGTCGACGCCGCACGCGAGCACGACGTCGACGTGGCCTGTCACGACCCGGAAACCGTCGCCGAGCGCTTCCCCGAACTGGATCTCTCGGGAGTCGGCCTCGCGGCCGTGACCGAGCGCGCGGCGTACACGACGCCCGGCCCGGGCGCGTACGTCGCGGCCATGGCCGACCGCGCGCGCGACGCCGCCGTCGACTGCTGGACGGGCGTCGAGGCGTCGATCAGCCACCGCGGCGACGGGCCCAGAGTGGACGGCGAGCGCTTCGACGCCGTCCTCGTCGCGGGCGGCGGCTGGACCAAGCACGTGCTGGCGCCGACAGGGATCCAACTCCCGCTCAAACCCTACCGCGTGCAGGCGCTGGTCTCCGAGACCGACTACGACGGGCCGATGGTGCTCGACGCCGACGCCGGCGTCTACTTCCGCCCACACCCGGAGGGCCTGCTCGCCGGCGACGGCACAGTGCCGGAGGAGTGCGACCCGGACGGCTGGGAGCCAAGCGGCGACGACTGGTTCGTTGAGGGCGCCGTCGAGGCCGTCGAGGCCCGGACTCGGGTCGACGCCAGCGACGGTGCCGATGCCGACGCGGCGTGGGCCGGCATCGCGACAGCCACGCCGGATCACGAACCGCTGCTGGGTGAGGTGGAGTCGGATCTCTACGTCGCCACTGGCTGGCAGGGCCACGGCTTCCTCCGGGCGCCCGCGACGGGCGAGGCCATCGCCGAGCAGATCCTCGGCGAGCGAGACGCAATCGAGCGGTTCGACCCCGGGCGGTTCGACGGAGTGCCCGAGTTCGCTATCGAAGAAGGAATGTCGGTCTGAGCTACGCGTCCGCGGAGTCGTCGTCTTCGTCGGCCGCCTCAGATTCGTCTTCCGCCGCTTCGGCCTCCTCGTCTCCGGCTTCCGAGAGCGGCACGTCGGTCGTGTCGGTGTCCTTCGGGATGCGTACTTCGAGGGTGCCGTTCTCGGTGAGCGTCGCCTCGGCGTCCTCGGCGTCGACCATCGCGTCCGGCGGGAGCTGTGTTCGCCCGGAGAGCGCCAGCCCGCGGCCCGGGAACCGCGTGTCGAACCCTTCGTGGAACGCGCGGAAGCGGTCCGCGCGGACCTGTACCTCGCCGTCGACGAAGCGGACCTGCACGTCCGTCGGTTCGACGCCCGGCGCGTCGAACATGACGAGGTAGGCATCCTCGCTCTCCAGCAGGTCGTAGGGCAGCGGTTTGCGCTCTTGAACGCGGCCCACGCCGCGGCCGACCCGCTCCATCACCGCGTCGACGGCCGACCCGCCGATGTCGCCGAGTCCCGTCATAGCTCGATCTCTTCGAGGCAGTCTGTCCCGCCACATAACGGGCAGGACAGATCCTCGACGGAGTGGTCGTCGGCGATGTCGTAGGTGTAGTGGTTCTCGAACATGTCCAGTTCGCAGTCCTCGCTCGTGCATTTGACCTCCTTCGTGGCGGGCATCGTGGCCGTTCGTTGGGGCGCCGACGGCATAAACGGGGTGGCACCGGCCACCGAACAAGGGGGTGGGCACCGGCCACCGAACAAAGGGGGTGGGCACCGGCCCCCACAAAACCGAAACCCTCGCCGACCGAAGACGGGGTATGGCCAAGCCGCGGATGGTGTACGACGACGACTGCGGGTTCTGTACGTGGTGTGCCGCGCTCGGCGTCCGCTTTGGCGACGTGGCGGCGGTGGGCTTCGGGGAACTCTCGCCCGACCAGAAAGCCCGCCTGCCCGAGGACTGGCGCAGTTCGGCGCACCTGCTCACTGACGACGCCGTCTACTCCGGCGGCGCCGCGATTCAGGGGGTGCTCGTTCGGATGAGCGTCGCCTTCGCGGCGGCGTTCTGGCTGCTTGAGAAGATACCGGGCTACGACCGCCTGCGCGAGAAACTCTACCGTTGGGGCGCCGACCGCCGGGACTGGTGGGGGAAGATCGTCAGCCGGGATTCGCTATAGCTCGTCGCGGACTTCCGCGAGCACGCTCCGGCAGGTCGCGCGGTCCCGCAGCGGCGCGCCGGCGAGATACTCCGAGAGCAGTTCCCGGACGAGCAGTAGCGACTCGCGTTCGAGACAGAGCGGGTCGCCGCTCTCGAGGGTTTCGAGCAGTATAATCGCGTTATCGGTCTCCTCGTCGGTCTCCACCTCGCCCGGGGCGGGCGGCGACCCGATGTCGCCGCCGGTCGACGTGGCTGCCTCTTCGGCACGCCGATCCAGGTACTGGAGCAGCGCTGCGTGGAGGACCCACTGTTCCTCGTCGCCGAGATCGAGGCGGGCACCATCGTCGTGTTTCGGGTCGGCCATCGGCCTTACAGGCTCTCCGGCGTCCAGACGGGTATAGTTACGCATCGCGCAGGTGACCGTTGGACTCTCGGAGGGCGCCGAGTCGCTCCCGGAGCGACGCCGCCATCGCCCGCGCCCGCCGCGCGACCGCCTGCGGCGGATCCTGATCCCCGCGCTGGAGATGGAGCGACCGGAGGTAGGAGAGGCCGTTGCAGAGCACCAGCGCCTCGCGACGCCGGTCGAACCCCGCGGGAAGCGGCCGGACCGACTCGTAGGCCTCGCGGAACACCGACTCGGGAACGCCGTGCTCCGCACCCGGGCCGAACACGGGGAGGACGGTCCGGAGGTAGTCCCACTCCGCCGGCGCCGCGAGTGCGTGCTCGAAGTCGATGACGGCGGAGGCCTCGCCGTCGGCACCGGTTCCGATATGTTCGCCGAAGTAGTTCCCGTGACACAGCACTGTGTCGCCGGCCGCGTCGAACAGGCCCCGATTCTCCCGGACCCACGTGACGACCTCCTGCGCGAGATCGCCGTAGCCGACTTGCTCCAGATAGCGCGCCCGGCGCTCGAGCAGGGTGAAGAGGGTGTCACCCCAGCACGGATCCGAGTCGATGGGCGGCGATTCGGGGTCGTCGACGCCCGACGAGCGGGGGAAGCCGGTCCACCCGATCTCGGCGGTTTCGGCGTGCAGCGTCGCCAAGCCCCGGCCGAGTGCTCGGATTCGGGATACGTCTCGCGTGGGCGTCCCGTCCGGGACCTCATCCATCCAGCGTGCGACGAAGTGGTCGTCGCCGACGGCGAGCAGTTCGGGCACGGGGATGCTGGTCGACTCGGCGACGTACCGCATCACCGCAGCCTCGGCGCCGAGGTCGGATTCGGGGTGGGTTTCGACTTTGCAGACCGCGCGCTCGCCCCGGAACCGGACCTCGTAGGTGGCGTGCGGGCGGATTCGGTGCAGTTCGCGAACGATCTCGTAGTCGTCGGTGTCGGTCGCCAGTGCGTCGTGGATCTCGGGTTCGGACATGGTGAGCGTCGCGTGACGGGCGACGGCCGGCCGGAACGGTGCTGCGGCTCCGGCCGGGAGAAGACGGATTATCCGTCACGGAGATCGGATAAGTAAATTCTGCTTTCTGGGTGGTCAGCTTCCGTTGGTCGTACACTGCGGCGATCAGCAACAGCATCTCTATCGTTGGCACCTGAGAGGCCGCAAAGCGCCGGACACAAGGCCCGGCGCAGCGCCGATTCCCCACCCCTCCCCCCGCGCTCGCGGCAGGTGCGAGCGCGAGGCGTCCACTGCAACCGGCGGTGGCGCGAAGCGTTTGCGTCGACGGACGCGAACCGAGCGCGAGTCGGCTGGGGAGGCTGTGGCCTGTGCGGGGCAGTGCGGTCACAAGTGGCCCTGGGAACTCCGCGGTGCTGTTCGCCGTCGTGGCGACGTTCGCAGCACGATCAACCGAGATACGTCCACGATAAACAGCGGCTCCAGAAACCACCGAAAAGACCTACTCGTAGGCCGGAATCCCCGTCAGATCCTCGCCCAGGATCAGCGTGTGGATGTCGTGAGTCCCCTCGTAGGTGTACACCGTCTCCATGTTCGCCATGTGGCGCATCGGCGAGTGGTCGGCGACGATGCCGTTGCCGCCGAGCATCTCCCGGGCCACCGGCGCCTGCTCGCGGGCCATCCGGACGTTGTTTCGTTTGGCCATCGAGACGTGCTGTGGCCGGAGGTCGCCGCGCTCTTTCAGGTCCGCGAGGCGATAGGCCAGCAACTGTGCGGTGGTGATCTGGGTCGCCATCTCCGCGAGTTTCTGCTGCTGGAGCTGGAACCGGCCGATGGGGCCGCCGAACTGCTCGCGGTCGGTGGCGTACTGCCGCGCGGTCTCGAAGCAGTCCCGTGCGGCGCCGACGGCGCCCCACGCGATGCCGTAGCGGGCCTGCGTCAGACAGGAGAGCGGGCCCTTCATCCCCTCGACGCCCGGCAGCACGGCGTCCTCGGGGACGTGGGCGTTCTGGAGCGCGATCTCGCCGGTGATCGACGCGCGCAGCGAGAGCTTCTCGTCGATCTTGTTCGTCGTCACGCCGTCGGTGTCGGTCTCCACGAGGAACCCCCGGACCGGATTCCCGTCTGCGGAGCGGTCCTTCGCCCAGACGACCGCCACGTCGGCGATGGGGGAGTTGGTGATCCACGTCTTCGAGCCGTTGAGCACGTACTCGTCGCCCTCCTTCACGGCGTGGGTCTCCATCGCGCTGGGGTTCGAGCCGTGTTCGGGTTCAGTGAGGCCGAAACAGCCGACGGCGTCGCCGGCGCCGAGGTCGGGCAGCCAGCGCTCCTTCTGGTCCTCGCTGCCGAACGCGTGGATGGGGTACATCACCAGCGCGCCCTGCACGGAGGCCATCGAGCGCAGGCCGGAGTCGGCGGCCTCGAGTTCCTGCATCAGCAGGCCGTACGCCGTCTCGGAGACGTTCGGCGAGCCGTAGCCCGCGAGGTTGGGCGCGTAGAACCCCAGTTCGCCCATCTTCGGGATGAGGTCCGTGGGGAACGTGCCGTCGAGCCAGTGCTGGCCGATGTCGCCGCGGACCTCCGAGTCGACGAAGTCCCGGGCGGTGTCACGGATGAGTCGCTCCTCCTCGCCGAGGTCGGCCTCCAGTCCGAGGTAGTCGAGCATAACCTGACTATGAGGGTAATCTGCACAAAGTTGTTGGCAATTCTGGCTGAATGCGAGGGAAAGCTCTTTTACCCATATAGGCTGTATCTATAGTTACAGCAGGCGGCACCGGAGGCGATGATCCCTCTCTGAAGGGGTATGAGGCTTCGGCGGCTGCCTGGTTTTCGGCTCTATCTCGCGAATCGCAAATCGTGGAGAACGCCGGCTGCAGTTCCACAGTCACCCCGCGTGTAGTTCCGCCGCCACGAGTACGCGGCGATATCTGCGAGTTGAATCCCCGGAACGCTCTGACTATCACGCGTTTCGAGTTCGAGATTGGTGTTCTCCACAGCTCCGTGCGTAGTCGGACGCAGGCTGGTCCCATGTCGTTGAGTCCAGAAGCACTCGAACGTCGCTGATCGACCCATCCAGACAGACCTGTTCGGGATGTACGAGTGGTTTGAGAACGGCGTTAAGGGCGAACGATTGTATTACTCTCGGGCGATCGAGTCTGTCGATGTAGTCCGAAATTGTTTCGGTAATCGTGTCTGGAGTAAACGCTACGAGGCTGAACCCGACGGGGTAGCTCATTGACCACGGGAGGGAGGACTGTTCGATAGATTCGTCCTCGTAGACCACGTTCCGTAGGTAGTCAACTCCCGTATTCAGTGTGTCCGGACCAGCTTTTGATCCCTTAAGTTCGTTCGGACCCCCTTCGAACATCGTCTCCATCAGCTTGTCTTTCGTCCCGTCGAGTGTGTCTATTGCTCTCCTTTCGGAGACGAACCAACAGCCGGCCACGGTGTAGCACTGCCCGCTATCCTGTCGACCGCTCTCGTCGACACAGACGTACAGCGTGGCCATGTAACACGAGGCGACTATCTCTCCTATCAGTATTTTGAAATAGGGGATCCTGGAAGCAAACCTCGTCAGTCGTCGGTTGCTGTCGGTTCGATACCGTTCTCGGTCGCCACCTCCTCCGCATACTGCGTGAAGTTCTCGAACAGGCGTTTCACCTCGCAGGCCGCCTCGTAGTTCGCGGGCGTGATGTCCGCAAGCACTGCGTCGACGCGCTCGTCGCCGATCTGATCGCGCTTCCCCTCGGTCACTTCCTCGGCGGTCGCGATGTCGTACTCGGGGTGGAACTGGACGCCCCACGCGTGGCCCGCGCGGAACGCGTGGACGCCGTGCTCGTTCTCTGCGAGCAGTTCCGCCTCGGCCGGCAGGTCGACGACGGCGTCGCCGTGGGTGGTGAACGCGGTGAACGAGTCGTCGATGCCGGCGAGCAGTTCGTCCTCGGCGGCCTCGGGCCGCCGACGGATCTCGTTGTAGCCGATTTCGAACTCGTCCATGCCGGCGACGCGGCCGCCGAGTGCCTCGGCAACGGCTTGGTGGCCGTAACAGACGCCGAGCATCGGAATCCCCTGTTCGTGGGCCTCGGCGGTCCAGTCCAGCAGCGGCGGGATCCACGCCTCGTCCCAGTAGACGGAGGCGCGAGAGCCAGTGATCACGACGCCGTCGTAGGCGTGATCCGGGGGCAGTTCGCCGTCGGTCACGTCGAACTCGGCCAGATCGGCGTCGAGTTCGCGCCGGAAGTTCCGGCTGGTGTTCTCGTCGCCGTGGGCCGCGTGCAGTAGCGCGAAGCGGAGCCTGCTCATGTACTGTGCTCCACGCCGCGTCGAAAAGACGCTTTCCCCGCCGTGGGAGTGGTTCGCTACTCGTCGGCGCCGCCGTCCTCGGAGATCAGTCGCCACGCGTCGCCCTCCTCCGCGAGGTAGCCGCGGTAGACCATCTCGTCGAGCACCTCCTCCAGCCGGTCCGGCTGGGCGATCTCCATCTCGATCCGGTCGATGCCGTGGTGCTCGGAGAGCAGGCCCCGGATCGCCTCCTCGTCGAACAGTTCGGCGTCGTCCTCCTGAGCCATCGCCCCGGAGATCAAGTCGACCATGTCCTCGATGAAGTTCCACGGGTAGACGACCCACGTCCACTCCGCGAGGTTCTCGCCGACGTAGTCCGGGTCGAACTCGGAGGTGTCGAGCAGTTGGAGCGTGGCGGTCCGGACGGATCCGGCGCCGCGGTCGCGGACGTACTCGTCGGCGCGTTTGATCGACCCGCCGGTGTCGGCGATGTCGTCGATGATCAGCACGTCCTTGCCCTCGACGCTGCCCTCCGGCATCGGGTAGCGCACCTCGGCGCCGTCGGTCTTCTGGGCGGCGCCGACGTAGTGTTCCATCTTCAGGCTGGCCAGGTCGTCCAGGCCGAGGAAGTCACAGATACACCGGCCGGCGAACCAGCCCCCGCGGGCCAGCGCCACGACGACGTCCGGTTCGAACGCGTCGTCCCGTACGTCGTCGGCGACGTCCCGACAGAGCCCGTAGATATACTCCCAGTCGGTGATCGTACAGTCGAAATCCTCGGGGAGGTCGCTCATCGCTCGGCAAATCGGGTGGCCGGCAGTTAAGCGTTCAGAAGCCCGGCTGGCGCGGCCCCCGCGAGCGCGCCCGGTCGACCCATCCCTTTTTGCGTTACCCACGGAAGGGAGGGGTAGATGCTGGAGCTGGAACACGGCTTCCGCGTCGCCGACGTCCACACCCGGCTGGACCCCGACGAGGAGGCCGTCGCCGTCCGTGGTCGACAGGTCTCGCCGGAGCGTCTGGAACGCGAGATGCACCAGGCCGGCGTCGAGCGCGCGGCAGCCTCGCCCGGTCGGACGCCCCGCGGCGAGGGGTACCTCCGGGCCAACAACGCCGTCGCGCGGCTGAGCGTCGACCGACCGATCCTGGCGTTCGCGCGCCTCGGCGGCCCGCGGCGCGTCCACCGCATCGTCGGGCCGCTGATCAACCCCGTCGTGCGCCCGAAATCCCACCACACCACCGCCGGCGATGTCGAGCAGTACGCCTACGACGACCGCTACCACGGGTTCACGCTCGACCCGGCCCACGACGGCCTCCCGACCGAGGCGGTGCTCGACGAACTCGCGAGCGTCGGCGACCCGGTACTCGTCCACGGCGGCGAGCAGTTCCCGCCCGAGGCCGTCGCCGACACCCTCCTAGACCGGGGGTTCCCGGTCGTCCTCACCTCCTTCGGCGGCGACCCGCTGAACGAGGCGCTGATGGACGACGCGCTCTCGCTGCTGGCGGACCACGACCATCTCTATCTCGACACCGCCTACGTTCCGGACCGGGACGTGCTGGAACGGGGCCTGCTCGAACACCCCGACCGGATCCTGTTCGGCAGCGGCGCGCCCTCGGTCCACCCCAACGTCGGCGTGATGGCGATTCTGACCCTCGACGTGCCGGAGGACGCGATGCGACGTGCGTTCACGAAGAACCCCGCGCGGGTGGTGCCGGGGCTGCTGCCGGATCTCTGATCTGCCTCCCGCCGGCTCAGATCTCCCCCTCGGTCGTGGCGTACACCCCGCCTAGCACGACGCCGTATGCGAGATGCCAGAGCAGCGACGGCGGCGCGAAGTTGGGAAACGGCGGGCTCGCCGGGGAGCCGACTGCCGAGAGCCACACCGGCATCACGAGCGCGGCGAGTACGACCCATGTGGCGACGCCCCACGCGGCGCCGGCGCCGACGGTCCGCCCGGTCGACTCGATATCGAGCGTGCCGACGATGGCCGCGAACGCCACCCCAAGCACGGCGCCGTGGGAGAGGTGGACGAACAGCCCTGCCCCGACGCTCTCCGGCGGTGCGAGGCCGTAGAGTGACGGGATCGCCACCGCGAGGGTCGGCGGATTCATCGCGAGCACGAGTGCCCCCATCACGGCGGCACCGGCGATGCCGCCGAGGACACCCGCCTTCCAGTCGCCGGTACCGGTGCTTCCGCCCTCCGCTGTCCCAGTTGTGGACATAAAATAGCGGTCTCCGACCGGCACAAAGGCTGTTTGGGGCGAATGTGTTCAGTTTGCACGCCCGTGACAGTCGCACAAGCGTCCGTCGTCGGATGGTTCGAGTCGATACCCGCGACTGCGTCCGTCGCCGACTTCCACTACCGAGAGCGTCGGCTGTCCGTCGCGGACTTCCACTACCGAGAGCGTCGGCTGTCCGTCGCGGACTTCCACTACCGAGAGCGTCGGCTGTCCGTCGCCGACTTCCACTACCGCCAGTCGTACACGGCCACCGCCCGCTCCTCCTCGACCGAGAGGCCGTTCGGGTTGCGTGCGTAGCTCCGGTCGCGGGCCCGCGCGGTCAGGCCGTCGGCGGTCCCGCGGCCCATCCCGGTTATCACGTCCCGACCGTTCCCGATCCATCCGGAGGGCGTCCCCTCCCCCTGAATCACTTCCCGTGCGGCGTCGGCGGCGTCGGCGGCCGCGTGTGAGAGCGTGCGCCGCGCGACGGTCGGCCGCGGACCGTAGTTTTTCACCAGCCGATAGCTGAGCGAGCGGTACTTCCACGCTCGGTCGTGTTCGTCCGGGCCGTGGGGCTGTGGGCCGCCGTTGTCGCCGTCCTCGCCGCGGTGGGTCGCCATCGCGTCGCGCCACGCCACGTCGTCGCCGGCGCCCGCGAGGCGGTGGGCGGCGTCGCGCGCGCCGCCGGTCAGCAGGTACTCGTCGAAGCCGTCGAGGGTGTCCCGGAGCGTCGTCGCGCGGAACGCGACGTTGTCGCCACTGAAGTAGGTCACGTCCCGCCCGGCGATAGTCCGCTGTTCCGGCCCCTCGTCGACGTGCTCGTGGTCGCCACGGTTCACCGGGCCGCTGACTGCGCTTGCGGCCGCGAGGCCGTCCCGGATCGCGTCGACCCAGCCGTCGCCGATCCGGAGATCGTAGCCCAACAGGGCGATGGCGTCGCCCTCGGCGACGGCGATGCCGGCGTTCCGGGCGACGTTGATACAGCGGTCGGCCACCTCCACCAGCACGTCCACGTCGTCGCGTTCCCGCACCATCCCGGTGGTACCGTCGGCGGAGGGGCCGTTGACGACGACCACCTCCGCGTCGGGCGCACGCGCGGCCAGCGAGTCGAGGCTGGCCGCGAGTCGGTCCCGCCCGTTGAGCGTCGGGACCACGACCGAGAGATCCATACGTGACCCAAATTGGGGCGATGCTTAAAACGTGGTCGGGTGCGTCCGACCGAACCCTTAGGGGAGACCGGCGCTATCCCCCGAAACGTGATCCCCGAGTCACACGTCGACATCTTCGAGTCCGAATCGTTCGCCCACCTCTCCACGATGCTCCCGGACGGGACGCCCCACGTCACGCCGGTCTGGGTCGACCACGAGGACCGGGAGTACGTACTGGTCAACACCGCCCGCGGCCGGCGCAAGGAGAAGAACGTCCGCAACGATCCCAGCGTCGCGCTCTCGGTCACGGATCCAGACGACGGTTATCGCTACGTCTCAGTCCGGGGCGAGGCCGAACTCACCGAGGAGGGGGCCAAGGAGCACATCGACAAACTCGCCCAGCGCTACTTCGATCAGGAGGAGTACCCACACCACGGCGAGGAGTCCGGCGCGCGCGTACTGATCAAGATCCCGACCGACCGGATCATGACCTCGGGCTAGCGCCGGTAGCCCTTTCTCGTCGCCCGCCAACTTCGACGCATGATCTCCCGCGAGAACGCCGTCATCGCCGTCTGTATCACGCTCTCGCTGGTCGCCGTCTACGCGGCCTCGGCGGCGACGACGCTGCCGACGTGGGGCAGCATCGGGATCGTCATCGGTGTCGGCGTGCTCCTGCCGACGCTGCTGAACGAGTATCTCGACCGGCAGTCGGGCGAGCACTGACCGGTGCACATCGACGCCGCACGCGGTTCGGCAAGCAGTACGGTTTTAGTGCTCGGCCTTCGATCCCCGATAGCGTGAAGGGAAAGGAGTGGTACCAGGCCGACGACGTCGCCGAGGAGTACGACGCAAAGCGGTTCTCCCGCGGCGGCCGCCTGATCGACCGCCGGGAGAAGCAGGCGGTGCTCGACGCCATCGGACCCGTCGAGGACCGGAGCGTACTCGAGATCGCCTGCGGCACCGGCCGGTTTACGGTGATGCTGGCCGAGCGCGGCGCCGACATCGTCGGTCTGGACATCTCGGACGCGATGCTGGCCCAGGGCCGCGCGAAGGCCCATCAGGCCGGCGTCGACGACCACGTGGAGTTCATGCGCGGCGACGCCGCCCGCCTCCCCTTCCCCGACAACCATTTCGACACGGTGGTCGCGATGCGGTTTTTCCACCTCGCGCCCACCCCCCGGAAGTTCATGGCGGAGATGGCCCGCGTCTCGAAGGAGCAGGTGTTCTTCGACACGTTCAACGACTTCAGCACGCGGGTGCTGTACAACCGCCTGCTGCCGATGGGGTCGCATCTCTACGGCCGCGACGAGGTCGAGAATCTGCTCGACTCCGCGGGACTGGAGCTCGGCGACGCGGAGCACGACTTCGTCCTCCCCTACGGCTTCTACCGGAAGATCCCGGACGCGATGGCCGGGCAGTTCAGAAAGCTCGACACCACCATCGGTGGCTCGTCGCTGGGCAAGAAGCTCTGTTCGGTCTCCTACTGGAACGCCCGGGTGGCGTAAGCTACTCCTCGAGGATCTCGCCGACCGCGAAGTTCGACTTGACCTCGGTCACCTCGATCTTCACCCGCTCGCCGACCTCGGCGCCGGGGACGATGATCACGTAGCCACGCTCGACGCGGGCGATACCGTCGCCCTGCTTGCCGATGTCCTCGACCTCGACGTAGCGCACCTCGCCTTTCTCGACGGGTGGCTGGGGTTCGCCGTCGGTCGTGGTCTCGCCGCCCGCGGTGGCCGCCGTGGTGGTGGCGCTGCCGCCGTCCCCACCGGCCTCGCCGTCGATCAGCGCGACCCGGTAGGTGTCGCCGGCCGACAGCGACCCGCGTTCGATCTCTCGTTTCGGTACCTCGACGACGTACCGGTCGCCTTCTTCCCGCACCGCCGCACTGAACAGACAGAGGAGTTCGTCGGAGATTTCCATACTGAGACTCGGCTACGAACAGTCGGGCCTCCGTAATATGTGTACCGCTCTCACGGGCTGCGCGAACCCGGATTCACGCTGCCGTCACTCGACGGGCGTGCCGTCCGGGCGCTTGGCCCCCTCCGAATCGTGGACGACCACCTCGCCGCTCCCTGCTTCGACTGGCTCGTAGTTCTCGCGCAGCGCGATGGCCTCCTCGAGTTCCCGGATCGCTCGCTCTTTCAGCGCCGCGGCCAGTTCCTCGGCCTCCTCGCGGCTGATGTCGCGACCCAGCCCTTCGCACTCGTGGGCGCGCACGACGCCCTCGGAATCGACGGGCGCGCCTGCTGGCTCCGCGGTGCCGTCGAGCGCGACGCTGAACGGGTAGGTCTCACAGATCAGCGGGCGGTCCTCGTGGACCGTACAGACGCCGCGGCCGTCTTCCTCGGCGTAGAACGCGCAGTCGCCGCAGGCGTCGGTCTGGAGCGCCCACTCGAACGTCTCGCCTTCCTCACCGGCCTCGCCCTCCGAGAGGCCGTAGGGCATCGGCCGGGCAACGTCGCGCCACTCGCGGTTTTCGTCGTCCTCGTCCCCACCGGCGTCGCCGTTTTCCCCGCCCCCGCCCCCGCCCGCCGCCTCCTGCAGCGTCCGGACCTCGTCGGGGAACACGGTCGCGGTGTGGGGTTCGACCTCCCCCTCCTCGTCGACTTCCTTGGTACAGCAGGCGCCACAGCGCGTGCACTCGAAGCCGATGGACTCGATGGCGTCGGCGAGGTCGGCGATGTCAAGCCCGCGGGCCCGTTCGAGCTCGGTTGTCAGGGACACGGCCGGACTCGGTGATCCCTGCGGAAAACGTCGTCGGCGTCCTGACGGCTACGCCCGCCCGATTCGGCCGTGTTCGGGCTCCCAGCCGACCTTCCCCTCCACGGCCAGTTTCTCGACGTGTGCGAGCACGGTCGCCCGGGCCAGATCCCGCACGCCCGTGAGGTCCTTCTCGTAGGCGGCGTCGAGGACGGCGTCGATGTCGGTCGCGCCGCCCTGAATCGCCGCGAGCACAGCTCGCTCCCGGCGCAGTCGGTGGGCGATCAGGCGTTCGAGACTCTCGCGTGGGGTCGGGCCGGCACCGCCCTCCGCGGTCATCGCCGGGCCGTGCCCCGGCAGTAGTCGGTCGGGATCCCGCGCCCAGAGCCGCCGGAGGGAGGTGAGATAGGCCCGGAGGTCGCCCTCGGGGGCGCCGACGACGACGCTTCCCTCGGCGACTGCGAGGTCACCACAGATCACGGTGCCGTCGAACTCGAACGCGACGTGATCGCTGGCGTGGCCCTGTGTATCGAGCACCGATACCGGGCCGGAACCGGTGTGGATCTCGCTGCCCTCCGAGATTTCCTGGTCCGGTTCGACGCCGGTCGCGTCGGCGAATCGGTCGGGCCGGCGGGCGAGCAGGTCGGCGTCAGTCTCGGCGGCGTACTCGGCGACGGCGCCGACGTGATCCGGGTGGGTGTGTGTGACGGCGATGGCGCCGATGTCGTGGTTCGCGACGAGCGAGTCGAGTTCGGCGGTTCGCCCCGCGGGGTCGACGAGCAGCGCGGGCGACTCGCCGACGAGGTAGGCGTTGGTCGCGCCGGTTGGGGCGCGAGTCTCGACGGGGACCGAGACGCGTTCGACGTGCATGGGTCGGATTTCGTGGGTGGGACTAAAGGTTCCACGACGCGCTATTCGTGTTTGTGTGATTGGTGGTCCGCTGTCTCTTGATAGAGAACTACTGGAACAGCACCCGCAACAGCATCTCGTTCGTTGGCACCTGAGAGACCGCCGGGCGCCGGGCACGAGGCCCGGTCATCAGAAATCGGAGATCTCTGATTGGCAGACGAGAGCCTGCGGCTCTCGTCGACCTCGCAGGAAGGCAGCGCCTTCTGGCTAGCAGCCGAGAGAGCTTCGCTCTCTCGAACCACTTGCTCCCTCGGAGGGTGAGCGAGGGTTAAGCCCGAGCGAACCGGCTGGGGAGGCTTGAGGCCGCTGAGCGGTCAGCGGTGCGGTACAAGTAGTCTAGCCTCGAGACGCTGTTGCCGTTGGTGGCTCAGTATCCGCCGAAGCAGCCGCAATACCCACGAAAACCGCAACTAATCAGCCCGACTGTTCGGCTCGAACGTCCGCGTCACGTCAACGTCAGCATCACCCGCGGTCGCGAAGCGCGTCAGGTCCACGCCGTCGTCGTTGGCGACCTCCGCAACCGAGTCGTACGGCCGCGAGACCACGATGTCGCCCGCGCGACTGTCGGTGACGCCCGGAACCGTCGTGAGTTCGTCCATCGACGCCGCGTTCACGTCCAGCGGGTACGGCACACCCGTCACCGAGCGGTAGCCGTGGTCGACGATGGCCACGTCGATGGATTTCCCGAGTTCGCGCTCGCCGGGAATCCCCACGAGCAGCGGGTAGGTCCCGAGCTGGCGGCCGAACGTCTTGCCGTCCTGATGGTACTCCAGATGCACGTTCGGGAGCACCGTCCCGGGGGGGACGACGCGCTGGAGCATCGGGTTGTCCACCTGCTCGCGGACCTCCTGTTTGTACTCCTGGAACTGCGCTTTGTGCTCCTTCGCGATGTCGGCGCCGGTGTCGCCCATCTCCGTGCCGGCAAAGGCCATCACCTGCCGGATGTTGATCCGGCGGAGCATCAGCCCCTCGTCGTACACCTGCCGGAGGAACCGGCGGTTGTGGTCGTACGTCTCCGGGCGCTCGCCCTGCAAGCCGTGGACGAGGTTGATCCCGGGCAGGAGTTTGGGGAGGCGGTTCTCGTCGGGGCGCCAGCCGCCGGCTTCGTTCACGACGCGGACTGCCTCCAGGCATTCCTCGGCGGTCACGAGGAGGTTGTTCTGCTCCTGCACGACCGGGTCAGCGCTCTCGAGGCCGAACGCAGCCGTGTCGCCGGGCGTGTTGTACTCGGCGATGATGCGAATAGCCTCCCGCGACTCCTCGGGATAGTCCGTGATCGTCACGGGGTTCATGTTGTCGAGGTGGAGCGTCTGGAGGTTCGGCGCCACCTCGCGGATCCCGGCGTAGAGGTTGTGGAGCGCCTCGGGGTTGGGTGCCTCGCCGTCGCCGCCGTAGGCGAGGATGTCGGCCTGCCGGCCGATACGGAAGTGTTCGAGGCCGTGATCCGAGAGGCGGTCGACCTCCTCGACGACCGACTCGGGGCTCCGGAACGCGGGGTTGCCGTACAGCGGTTCGGTACAGAACGAGCAGCGGTAGGCACACCCGCGGGAGGTCTCCAGTTCGGCGATCAGGTAGTCGGGGTGGTTGGGGTGCTGCTCGACGACGAACGCGCCCGCCGAGGCCCAGCGGTCCAGTTCGTCGTTGTCCCGCATCCGGTCGTTGAACCCCTCCAGTCCGGAGTCGACGAGGTCGTACGCCGCAGCCTCGATGTCGCCCTTGGCGACGAACTCGTAGTCGAGGTCCTTGCGCTCCATGTCCTGTGCGCCGGAGTTCTCCTCGCCGACGCCGAAGCGGACGGGGCCGCCGAGCAGAGTCGTCCCGTTGGCGGTCCAGGCGAGTTCCTTCACTTCGTCGGGTTCGGCGGGGGTGCCGCCGACGTACTTCCCGGGGACGGTCATCCCGCCGACGTAGATGAACAGGTCGGCTTGGGAGACGTCGCCCCACTTCATCCGGTCCTCCCGGAGTTCGTCGATGGTGTGGTAGGTGATCTGCTCGCGGGGGACGCCGGCGTCGACGAGCGCACCGGCGGTGAACCGGGGGTAGGTGGAGATGTACGGCGGCACCCCGAAGTGGGCCGGTTCGTCGACGTAGCCGTCGACGATAGTGACGGAGAGCGAATCGGGGTCGGTCATGGACGGGTTTGTCGGTGAAGGGGTAAAACGCGTGTGGTGCGGCGTCTGGGTAGTGTTCAGATAAGGAGTTTCTACCAGCAGAAGTGGTGGGAACAGCTGAAAGCCCTCGGCTGTCTCGGCTCCCGCGGCTCGCTGTGCGCGTTCGCTCCTTCCAGTCGCTCACGTGCTTACTTCGCCGGGGTTCGCCGAGCACGGAGGGAGCAGAGCTCCCTCTAGCCGCCGGGCGGCGGCGCCGCCCGGCGAACGCCTCGCCCTTTCAATCTACGGAAACGGCGAGCCGTTTCCGTCGCCCGGAAATCTCCGATTTCCGCAGGCCACCAGGAATGCCGGCTGATTCACAGATGCAGTTTCCTTTTTGACCCGATTATCTGAACACCGCCCGGCGTCTGTGGCGGTCTCGTTCAATCGGCACGGTCGAGAGATGGAACAGCTGACAGTTTACTCGGGCTCCCAGAACGCCCGCTGCCGGCTCTCGATTTCACCGAGCACGTCGGCGAGAACGTCTCGCCAGTCGGCAGGATATGACGTGTCGTCCCCGACGGTCGGTGCGTCAGGCCCGGGATGAACGTGCTCGCGCTCGTTGTGGCCCGATGGGTGTCTGTCCCACCGCTGGTTGAACGTCCCGTCCTCGTGGTCCTCGTGATAGTGGAGGGAGAAATCGCCGTTCTCGAACCACACGATCTCCAGTCGGGCTTGCTGAACAGTCTTCGGGTAGAAGCGCGTCTCGTAGATACAGACGACACGCTCAGGTGCGTATTCGGGCTGTTCGTCGATTCGGACGAACCGGTCGTCGGTGGTGAGGCGCTCGTAGAAGACGTCGAGAAGATCCGCATCGATTGGCGCATTCGATGCTACATCGGGCGAACCGGCGTCGTCTCCGCCAGTCATGTGGCCGGACGTCGGTCGGCTGTCTCGCCTCGCTCTGACGAGAGCGCCCGTTCGAGCAGCATCACGTGACGCTGTGCAGTCCGCCAATTCGAGAGGTCGTTCCAGACCGATTTGACGGAGCGGTCGGTATCGACGGTCTCTTCGGACACTGAAACCGAATCGGGCGAGGAAACCCCGTGTTCCTCGACGAACCTGTCGATTCGGTCGGTTTCCGTCTCAAGGAACTCCAGCAACTCATCCGTCGTGTACTCGTTCCGTAACGTCTGGACACGCCGCCAGTTCAGATACGACTGGTTCCGCCGATACGTCGACGGCGAGTCGCTGACTCGTGTCACGATGCCCACCTCCTCGAACCACTCCAAGTACTCTCTGGCGGCGTCGACGCCGTGGCCAGCACGCTCGGCGACATCACTCACCGTCGTCGGCGCCGCGAGGCCGAGGACGGCGTCGAAGAAGTCGTCTCGTGTCCGTTCCCCCCGGACGAGGTCGGCCGGGTCAGTGAGTGCGTCGAAATCGGGGGTGTCGGCTCGCTCCTCCGCGTCGGCGCGGCGTTCTTCACGCGGTTCCTCCATACGTCCCGTTCGACGGCCTACGGTATAAATCTTCTTCGGGCGGATTATCCCCCGAACGAACACCCCGACTACGGAAAAGGTGTACCGCCGATCAGTCCGCGCTCGCGGGTGCCGCGCCCTCGTCGGCGGCCGTCGACGCCAGCCCGCCGGTCTCCTCCAGCGCCTCGAACAGCAGTTCGGCCACGTCGACGATTTCGAGGTCGTCCTCGAAGCCGCCCGTCTTGCGGCCGTCCTCGAACATCGTCGTACACACCGGGCAGGCGACGACGAACTTCTCGATCTCTGCGCCCGCGGCGGTGTCCTCGATCCCCTCGCGCAGGCGCTCCTCGCTGGGTTTGGGTTCGTCGTCGAACTCCATCCAGAGGCCGCCACCACCGCCACCGCAGCAGAACGAATCATCGCGGCTGCGGGGCATCTCGTGGAGGTCACAGCCAGTCGCCTCGATGAGTTGGCGGGGGGCCTCGTACTCGCCGTTGTACCGGCCGAGGTGACACGGGTCGTGGTAGGTGACGGTGTAGTCCAGATCGGCGCCCGAGAGGTCCAGCCGGCCGGCCTCGACCAGATCCGCGACGACCTGCGTCCAGTGGAACACGCCGATTTCGCCGTTCTGGTTCCACTCCTCGTCGTAGTCGAACGGCATCACGGGGTCGTCGGCGAACTCCGCGAAGTCGATCTCCGGGTACTCGTTTTTGATCGTGTTGAACGAGTGTGGGTCGGTGCAGACGATCTGTTCGAACTCGCAGTCCTCGAAGGACTCGACATGGTGGCCCGCCAGTTCGAGGTAGAGGAACTCCTCGCCCACCCGGCGGATGTCGTTGCCGTCGTGTTTCTCGTCGTCGAACAGGATGCCGAAGCTCACGTCCGCCGCCTCGAACACCTGTGCGAGCGCGCGAGCGACCTTCTTGTTCCGGTCGTCGAAACTCGGGTAGTCGCCGACGTACCAGAGATACTCGACTTCCTCCTCGCGGGCGTCGGTGACCTCGAAATCGAGTTCATCAGACCAGTCGCCGCGCTTCCGGTTCGGGTCGCCGAAGGTGTTGCCCTTCTGCATCACGTCCTGGAACACGTCCTGCATCTCCGAGTTCACCTGCCCCGTGTCGACCAGTTCGCGGTTCATCTTCGTGAAGCTGGTCAGATGCTCGATATCGACCGGGCAGGCGTCCATGCAGGCCATACAGGAGAGGCACGACTCCATCGTGCTGGAATCGATGACCGACTCGCCGCCGTCGGCGATGATGTCGACCTCCTCGCCGCCGGCGTCGACGTCCTCGCGGTAGCTCTTCAGGTCGAGAATCACGTCACGCGGGTCGAGGTTCCGTCCCGAGGCGTTCGCGGGACAGACCGAGGAACAGCGCCCGCACTTCGTGCAGGCGTCCTGATCCAGCGTCTCGCTCCAGGTGAACGAGTCGATGGACTCGGCGCCGGTGTCGGCGTCGAGATCGGCGGGGACCGAGGGCAGGCGCGCGCCGGCTTTCTCGTCCCGGACAACGACGTTCGCGAAACTGGAGATCATGTGGAACGGCTTAGCGTAGGGGACGAACGCGACGAAGCCGAACGCGAGCAGTGAGTGGGACCACCAGCCCCACCAGTAGAGCGCCTCGGCGCCGCCGGCGCCGATACCGACGGCCTCGATGACCATCGCGACGAAGTAGCCGACGAAGCTGACCGACTCGAAATCGGGGAACCCGGTCGCGCGGATGCGCAGGCCTTCGAGGATGTAGCCGCCGAGGCCCAAGGCAAAGAGCGTCCAGACGAACGCGTCGTCCTCGAGGCTCGTGTGTTTGCCCCAGAGGCGACCCTCACGCTCGGTGTAGCGCCGGAAGATGGCCATGCCGACGCCGACGACGAACAGCAGCCCCATCGCGTCCATCACCAGCGAGTACGCGAGGTAGAACTCGCCTTGGAAGAACGAGGCGCCCATCACCGTCCGGTAGACGTCGATGTCGAATCCGAGGATGGTCGTCCCGATCAGCAGCGTCAGGAACCCCCAGAGGATGAAGGCGTGCATCGCGCCGGCGTAGCGGTCCCGGTCGAACTGATTCCGGTTCGAGAGCACCGTCCCAGCGGCGTCGACGACCCGGTGTGGCAGGTCGTCCAGCCGCGGGAACGGGTCCTCCTTTGCCTGCGTGTAGCGCTGGAACCGTTCGTAGACGCCGACGGCGAACACCAGTATCGCCGCCGCCGCGAGGAAGTAGAACGCCGCCTTCCCCGTCGGGGATATCGTCCAGAACGTCTCGCGCGTCTGTGCGATCATACCCCGAGTGCTACGCCGCCGCCGGCAAAATCCTGCCGACTGCGAGCGAACTCACACGACCGCCGTGACGGCCAGTCCGGCGGCCAGCATCAGCGCCGGCGCGTCGACGACGCCGAACCGGATCCGTGGCAGCGTCCCGTTCCACGAGAAACATCGCGCCGACAGCGCCGTCGACAGCCGATCCGCCCGGGCAAACGCCCGACGGAGGCCGGCGGCGCCGACGGTCGCCAGTCGCTCCCGCGTCGGCCGCTGATCCCCGAGCCGTGCCGTCTCGGCGTCCCGGATCGCCGCGAGATCCCGGCGCAGCAGCGGCAAGAAGCGGAACACCAGCCCCACACCCGCACCCAAAAGCCGGCCAGCCTTCCCCGGGATCGCCCACTGGACCGCCGCGCGGGACTCGCGGGCCGGCGTCGTCCGGACGTAGCCGGCGGCGACGGCGACGATCAGCAGGGTCCGGTAGCTGGCGAGCAGGGGGTCCACGGCAGCAGCCGGATCCACCCACGGCGGGCCGAGCGTCACCAACTCGAACAGCACTGCGGCCGCGAGCAGGGGGAGGAGGAAGCGGTAGTCCCACAGCACCGAAACCGGCGAGAGCCGGGCGCTCGCGAGCGCCAGCGCGGTCACGCCGGTCAGCACGAGGAGCCCCCGCGGACCCGTGTGAGCGAACGCGGCGACCGCGAAGCAAAGCTGGACCGCCAGCTTCGTCCGCGGGTCGAGTCGGTGGGCGGGCGTGTCGCCGGGTTCGTAGCCGAGCATCAGTCGGTGGTCCGTCGGTCCGGGACGCGCACGCCGTACTGTTCCAGTTCCGCGGCCGCGTCCGCCGGTTCGGTGTCGACGACCACTGCGCCGTCGGCGAGACAGACCACGCGCTCGGCGTCCGAGAGCAGATCCCGGAGGTCGTGGGTGACGACGATCAGCCCCGTGCCGTCGGCGTGGAGGTCCCGCAGGCGGTCGAGCAGCCCCTTGCGGGCGGGCGAATCGAGCCCCGTGAACGGTTCGTCCAGCACGAGGTGATCGGGCTCCATCGCCAACGCGCCCGCGACCGCGAGGCGCTCGCGCTCGCCGCCCGAGAGCGTCTCGATGCGGTCGGTTTCGCGGCCGTTGAGGCCCACCGCATCGAGCGCCCGCGCGACTCGGCGGTCGATCTCGTCGTGTGAGAGGCCGAGGTTCTCCGGGCCGAACGCCACGTCGCCGCCGACAGTGGCTGCGACGAACTGGTCGCGGGGCTCCTGAAACGCCATCCCGACGGCCGTGCGGGCCGCGACGGGGTCCTCGGCGGCCGCGGTCCCGTTCACGAGCACCCGGCCCGCGTCCGGTTCGAGCAGGCCGTTCAGGTGCCGGACGAGCGTCGACTTCCCGGAGCCGTTGGGGCCACAGAGCACGAGGAACTGGCCGTCGGGAATCGTGAGCGAGACGTCGTCGACGGCGGCGTCGCCGTCGTCGTCTTCCCCGCCGTACCGGTGGGTCAGCGAGTCGATATCGAGCACGTCAGGTCGCCTGTACCTCCTCGGAGCGGACGATCCCCACGGCGGCGGCCATCTTCACCAGTTCGGCGGGGACGAACGCGAGGCCGGCGCCGACGACTGCCGCGACGAGGTTCGTGTCGAGGTAGTACCAGTACACCGGAATCCCGAAGCCGTAGATGACGACCGTCCCGGCGGCCATCGCGGCGACGAGTCGGGGGAGCGAGACCGATTCGGGGTCGGCCAGGCCGTCGGTCCCGTGGATCAGCGCCCCGATCAGTGCGGCGGCGAACGGGTACGAGAGGAGATAGCCGCCGGTCGGGCCGAACAGTTGACCCAGGCCGGCGCTGGCGCCGGAGAACACCGGGGCGCCGAGCACGCCGGCCAGCACGTACAGCGCCATCGCGAACCCGCCCCACGCGGGGCCGAGATAGATCCCGGCGAGGAACACACCCAGCACCTGCGCGGTGACCGGGACCGCGGGGTTCAGCGGGTTCGGGAACGAGACGAACGCGAACGCCCCCATCAGCGCCGCCAGCAGCGCCGCGCGGACGAGGTTGCCGACGACGTCGTCGCCGACGAGGTCGACCGAATCAGTTGCAGTAGACACGCCCGACGGTTCTCGTAAACCCACCTTAACGCTACGGTTTACAGACGGCCACCCACATCCTTATTCCGCCACAGGCCCTCGTTCGAGTCAATGGACGAACAAACCGAGGAGCTCCGGGACCTGTTCGTCGAGACCACCGGCGAGGAGTCGGTCACGGAGCGCCAGGAGGCCGACCGCGGCGACCTCTCGGACGTCACGGCCGAGGATGCCGAGGAACGGATCGCCGAACTGGTCGCGGAGATGCGCGAACGCTACGAGTTCGAGTCGGGGCTCGACGACGACGCGCTCGTCCGGGTCGTGATGGGGTTCTACCGCGACGAGAGCGACGCCGAGATCGCCGAGGCTGTCGACGCCGACGAGGAGACGGTGTTCCTCGCCCGGGTGGACCTTCACCTCGTTCGGGACTCCGACCGCGACGCCACGTTCCCGCTTGCGGACCTTCGTGAGTTGATCGTCGACGACGTTCCTCTCGAGGAGCGCGCCGACCGGCTAGACGGTGACGCCGACACCGAGGCCGTCGAGCACTACTCTCGCGTCGTCGAGGCCGAACTCCGGTCCACGCGCGCGAACGACCGCTTCACCGCCCAGTTCGCCGACCTGCTGACCGACGCCGACCTCCGAGAGAGCCACACGGGCGACGCCCACGAGACCGGCCTCGAGGAGGCCGCCGAGGACATCGAGACGAACACCCAGCTATAGCGAGCTTTTAGGTACGATAGCGGGACCACCCGTCCCGTGTCCGACACTGTCGCCGCGAGTGACCTCGGCCGCGCCGCGTACTGCCCGCGCCAACTCTACTACGCCCGGAAGCGCGAGGACCACGAGCCGCCAGCCGAGGTGCTCGAACGCCGGAATCTGGCGTTCCGGTATCCGGAACTTCGAACCGCCAGCGACGCCGCTCTCCGAGAACTCCCGCTCGCCGTCTCACCTCCTGAATACCGCGAGAATCTCGATTCGCTCGCGGACGACCCGCTCTGGGACCGCCTCGTCGACCCTGCCGAGCGAAACGCGCTGCTGCACGGGAAGGACTGCCGCGGCGTCGCGCACAAACTCCTTGGCGGCGAAGAGCAGGAGGCACCGATCCCCGTACTCGTTTCCGGCGGCGTCCCGCCGCCTCAAGGCGTCTGGGGGCCCCAGTCGGTTCGCGCGGTCGCGCTGGCGAAGGCGCTCGCGTGGGAGCATGAGCGCGAGGTCCCGCGGGCGCTCGTCGAGTACCCGGCGGTCGGCGTCGTCCGGCCGGTCAGACTCACCACGCGCAAGAAGGCCCGCTACCGGGAACTGCTCCGGACGGTGAGAAACCTCGACGGGCCGCCGCCGCGGATCAGCGACGACGCCAAGTGCGACACCTGCGACTACCGCGGGGAGTGCGGAGTGAAAACGCGGTCGCTCCGGTCGCTACTGGGGCTCTGAACCGCCGCTCAGTGCTCGTCCAGCCACGCTTCCACCTCGTCGGCGCCCGCGCCGCGGCGGTGGATCTCGCCGCTCCCGGGGTCGACGACGGTGCTCTCGCCGCCCGGCAGTTCGCCGGCGTCGACGACGGCGCCGACGCCCTCGCGGATCTGCGGGTCGAGTTCGTCGGGGTCGAGGACGTTTGCCTCGCCGCTGGGGTTCGCGCTGGTAGCGGTGATCGGCGCGAACTCCCCGAGGAGGTCCAGCGCGAGATCGTGGTCCGGGATGCGGATCCCGACGCGGTCCTTGCCGGCCGTGAGCACGTCCGGGACGTGGGACTGGCGTTCGAGCACCACCGTCACCGGGCCGGGGAGGAACGCGCGCATGAACGCCTCCTCGCGCTCGCTCGCCTCGACGTGTTCGAGCGCCGCGTCCACGTCGGGCACGGCCATCGAGAGCGGTTCGTCCCGGGAGCGGCCCTTGAGGTCGTACACCCGTTCGACGGCGTCGGCGGCGATGGCGTCGGCGCCGAGGCCGTAGACGGTGTCGGTGGGGTAGACCGCCAGTTCGCCCATCGCGAGCATGCTGGTGGCCTGAATCATGTCGTCGCGCATACTCGGGCTGGGAGGTCGGCGGGAAAAAAGCGCGCGGTCGAACGTTCCCGGGCAAACCCGCTGGCAGGTAACCTCGGCCTACAGGTCCTCGATGGCCGCCTCCACCGCGTCGTAGTCCGGGAAGTCCGGCCACGTCTCGGCGACCCACGCGTACTGCACAGTCTGGTCCTCGTCGATGAGGAAGGCGGCGGGCCGGTGTTCAGTGACGCCGGTCATGCCGTCGAGGTCCCGTTCGATGCCGTACTGCGCGGCGACGCCGGCGCCGGGGTCCGAGAACAGCCGGGCATCCTCGCCGCGTTCGGCGAGCAGGTCCTTGTGCTCGTAGGGCGAGGAGATCGAGAGGCCGATCACCTCGACGTCGTTGGCCCAGCCGCGGTCGTCGATCTCGTTCCAGACGTACGTTGCCAGGAACGCGCCGTCCATCGGGTGGGCGACGAGGAGGACCGGGCCCTCCTCAGTCAACGAGGCAAGCGAGCGGTCCTCCCAGAACTCCTCGTTGACCAGCGGGCGCGTGAAGTCGGGGGCGGTGTCGCCCACCTCGGGGTAGTCGGCGGCGGGCAGGTCGACGACGTCGAAGTCGAGACCCATCACCATCAGGCCTCACCCCCGTAGGTCTTCTCGAGGTACTCGACGATGTTGCCCGACTCGGACATCGTGAGCCCGGTGTTCTCGTCGACGATGGCCGGCACCGAGCGCTTGCCGCTGATGCGCTTGACCACGTCCCGGTTGGCGTGCATCGGTTCGACGAACCGCGACCGGTAGTCGAGGCCGTACGCGTCCAGTTTCCGGACCACCCGTTCACAGAACGGGCAGGCCTGTAGCCGGTAGAGCGTGATTGCTGGCTCGTCGGTCATACCGACTGCTTGGGGCGGCCAGCGCGTAAAACCGTCGGCGACGGCACGGGGTCGCGTTGGATCGACGCCGAACTGTCGCCCCAGACCGGCGTAAACGCTGCGTACGCCGCCGGGAGGGGAACCCTTAATCCGGACCCCGAACAAGCCCGACTGGAAATGGGCTTGCTTCCCACGGTTATCCCCGCCCTTAGCAGGGGCGTTCTGCAAACTGGCTCGCAGGAGGCCGACCCGCTCACCACCGCGGTGGGTGTCGGTCTACTGATCGTGCTCATCGGGTTCTCCGCGTTCTTCTCGTCCTCGGAGATCGCGATGTTCGGGCTCGAGAGCCACCGCGTCGACTCCCTCGTCGAGGAGGGCGTCCCCGGTGCCTCGCTCGTCCAGGATCTCCTCGCCGATCCCCACCGGCTGCTGGTGACGATCCTCGTCGGCAACAACATCGCCAACGTCGCGATGTCCTCGATTGCGACGTGGCTGTTCACCTTCTACCTCTCCGAGGGACAGGCCGTGTTGGCGGCGACGTTCGGCATCACGACGGTCGTGCTGCTGTTCGGCGAGAGCGCGCCGAAGTCCTACGCCGTCGAGCACAGCGAGTCGTGGTCGCTGCGTATCGCCCGGCCGCTGAAGTGGGCCGAGCGCCTGCTGCTCCCGCTGATCGTCGTCTTCGACTACCTCACGCAGGTGATCAACCGGATCACCGGCGGGGGTTCGGCCATCGAGGACTCCTACGTCACCCGCGACGAGATCCAGAACATGATCCAGACGGGGGAGCGCGAAGGGGTCATCGACGAGGAGGAACGCGAGATGCTCCAGCGCATCTTCCGGTTCAACCAGACCATCGCCAAGGAGGTGATGACCCCGCGCCTGGACATGACCGCGGTGCCGAAAGACGCCACCGTCGAGGAAGCCATCGAGGAGTGTGTCCAGTCCGACCACGAGCGCGTCCCCGTCTACGAGGGGAACCTCGACAACATCATCGGCGTCGTCAACATCCGGGATCTGGTCCGGGCGGCCCACTACGGCGAGGGTGAGCCGGTGCTCGAGGACATCGTCCAGCCCACGCTCCACGTTCCGGAGTCGAAGAACGTCGACGAACTGCTGGAGGAGATCCAGGAGAACCGCCTCCGGATGGTGATCGTCATCGACGAGTTCGGCACCACGGAGGGGCTGATCACGATGGAGGACATGGTCGAGGAGATCGTCGGCGACATCCTCGAGGGCGACGAGGAGATGGCCATCGAGTTCGTCGGCGACGACACGGCGATGGTGCGCGGCGAGGTAAACATCGACGAGGTGAACGAGGCGCTCGAACTCGACCTGCCGGAGGGCGAGGAGTTCGAGACGCTCGCGGGCTTCATCTTCAACCGCGCCGGCCGCCTGGTCGAGGAGGGCGAGACCATCGAGTACGACGGCGTCCGCATCCGCGTCGAGGAGGTCGACACCACCCGGATCAAGCGGGCCCGGGTGACGGTGACCGAGGAGTACTACGCGTCGGACGACGACGAGGGCGACGCCGACCCCGTCGACGCCGACGCGGAGTAAGCCGTCGCTGTCGGGACGGTTTTGAGAGCCGTTCTCGGTTGGTGATTCTGGCCGACAGGGCGCAGTCGCTGCCGGTCGTGCAGGAACAGCACGGCTTCGCGGATGTTGTCCAGATCCAGCATCGTCATCACGAGGCGCTCGGCGCCCATCCCCCAGCCGGCCACCGTGGCCGCCTCGCCGGCGTCCACGTCTCCCGTGTAGGTTCGGTTCTGCATGCCAGAGAGTTCGCTCGAACGCCGTGTTTCGGGGGCGAGCGGCTGGCTTCCTCGGAATACGCCGTTCGACAGGCTGCGGTGTGGTACCTCGCTCGGGCGCTGTTCAGGCGTCCTTCGCGCCCGCGACGGTTTCGGCGACGGCGTCGACGCCCTCGTCGTGGAGCAGGTCGCCGACGACGACGGTGTCGGCGTACTGGCCCATCTCGTTGGCGCTCTCGTAGCCGTGGATGCCGCCGCCGTAGAACAGCGTCGCGTCGTCGACGGCCTCGCTGGCGGCCGCGACGGTCTCCGAGTCACCGTAGGTGCCCGAATACTCGAGATAGACGATCTCTTGGCCGAACATGCGCTCGGCGACGCCCGCGTAGGACGCGACCTCCTCGGCGGTCAGGTCGCAGTCGGCCTCGGTGTAGGTCGCCACGGAGGCGTCGGGGTTCAGGACGATGTACGCCTCGGTGTGGGTGTTTTCCCAGTCGAGGTCGTCGTCGATCCGGGCCCACTCCTTGTGTGCGCCGGTGATCCAGAACGGGTCGCCCGCGTTGAGTACTGTGGGGACGAGATAGCCGTCCAGTGCCTCGTGGTCGATGACGACCCCGGGGTTCGACGGCTCCTGATAGATGGGCACGTCGTGGGCCGCGCAGGCGTCGACCACGCGCTGCATCTTCTCGCTGGTCACGTCCATCGTGCCGCCGATTTCGAGGGCGTCGGTGCCTGTCGCGGCGACGTCCTCGAACGTCTCGTCGTCGTGTAGCTCCTTGTCGGGGTCCACTTTCAGGACGTGGTCCCACTCCGCCCACGGGCCGGTCATGGGGAGCGACTCCTCGGTCCCCGCGTATAAAGGGTGCGAAGCCGGCGCCCTATCGCTCGATCACGGTGCCGCTAGCGCCGACGGCGATGGATCGCTCGCCGGTGAGCACCGCGTGGAGGTTCTCGTCAGTCGGCGTCGCGACGCCGACCCAGTCCTCGCCCTGAAACACCGCGCCGCTGGCGCCGACGGCGATGTGCTCGCTGCCGGTCGTCACTGCGTTCAGCCGCGCGTCGCCGACGTTCGTCTCGCTCCAGGTCTCGCCGTCGTACGTCCGGACGGTGCCGTTCCCGCCGACGACGGTCACGTCGTCGCTCGCGGTGCCGTCGATGCCGTAGTAGCTCACGTCGGCGTCCTCGACGCCGATTTCGCTCCACGTCTCGCCGTCGGTCGTGGCGAAGACGGTCCCGTCGGTGTCGCAGACGTGGCCGGCACGGGCGCCGTAGAAGGAGACCGCGGGCATCGACGCGCTGCTCCCGGGGGTGGTGCGCTGCCACGACTCGCCGCCGTCGTGGGAGGCGAACACCTGCCCGGACTGGTCGGTGAGGTAGACGTGCTCCTCGCCGGCCGCGCCGGTGACTGCGAGGCCGTCGAAGTTGGCGGTGCTGTCAGTCGGCGCGGAGTAGTCCGTCGGCCCGGCGTTGCCCTCGCTCACGTCCAGTGCGCCCACGGCGCCGCTGGCGCCCGCGAACCAGAGTCGCTCGCCGTCGTCGGTGGCGTCGGCCGCGAGCAGGTCCCGGCCGTCGCCGGTCGGTCCGCTGTCGACGACGGTCTGCCACGCGCCGCCGTCGCCGCGTTCCAGCACGACGCCGTTGTCGCCGACCGCGAAGGAGGAGGTTGCCGTCCCGCTCACGTCGTGGAGCGTCTCGGTCGTGTCGGTGTCGGCGGTCGCCCAGTCGCTCCCCAGCACCGAGCCACCGAACAGGGCGGCACCGCCCACCGCCGCCCCTGCGCCGGCGCCCGCGAGCGCTTTCCGCCTGGTGATCTCGAAGTCGACCATAGCCGTCCGGACGCATTGGACGCCGAAGAGCGTGGTGGCCACCCATTCGTTTATTGGGGCGCGGCGGAACGGGTTGGGTATGCGTTCGAACTTGGTCCCCGCTCGTGCGGTGCTGGCCGGGGCGGCCGCGACGGTCCTCTGGATCGGCGCCGTGCTCGCCGTCCACGCGCTCCGCGCGCCGTCCATCGTCCTGGCGCTGGATACCGTCCAGAACGTCTCCCCGTGGCTGCTGCTCGGGGGTGTGCCGGGGGGCCTCGTCACCGGCGCCGTCGCCCACGACTACGCCCCCTTGATGAAGCAGGCGTTCCTCGCGACTGTCGGCGGCGCGGCACTGCTCGTGACGACGATCTCCTGCTACGGGATCGCGCTCTCGATTGTCCGGGGGTACGGCGCCGACTCCGTGCTCACGTTCATGTTCACCGGGCCGACGATGGTCACGTTCTTCCTGTTGATGCCGCTGCTGGGCATCGAGGGGATACTCGGGGCGCTGGTCGCCGACTCAGTTCGGGGACGGCTTCGGAAGCGTGGGGTCGTGTAGGGCTCAGAACTGCTCGCCCATCCCTTCGGCGCGCTCCCAGACGGCGTCCCGGTCGTCGACGTCGGCCATCGCGATTCTCCCCGCTCGGCGCTCGAAGCCACAGGCCGTACACTCGTAGTAGACGGCCCAGCCGTTCCCCTCCGACTTAGTCCCGAACCAGAGCAGGCTGTCGCAGTCCGGGCAGGTCGCGGTGTCGTGTCGAACCATCTGCATCGGTCGTCGGTCCTCCCCGCGGCTTCCTACCTGAGTTCCGGGGCGGCGTGTCAGCGTGTGGGTTTTTGTGCTCCCCAGCGAGAGGCGTGGGTAATGGGCTACGACGGGCCGGAGATCTACCGGGCGCCGTTCGGGAACGACGCTGCACTCGAGAACTTCGAGCGGACCGTGCTCTCGGGCGTCGACGCCGACGATATCGACGCGTCGACCGAGCGGGAGCTTCAGGGAACTGTCCGACTGTGGGGGACGAAATCCACTGTCGAGAGTTCGTGGCAGAAAGTCGACCCGGGTGACTTCCTCATCTTCTACCGCGACGGGAAGTACGAGTACGCCGCCGAAGTGCTCGAGACCGAACGAAACGAGGAACTGGGCCGCGAAATTTGGCCGAATCACGAGGAGGGATCCCCGTGGGTCTGCATCATCTACCTCGAGGAGCCAGTCGAGTTGGGCGTCGACTCCGCGGAGGTCCACGACCTCGCGGGCTACGAGATGGACCACACGATGGGATTTAGCCCGCTCAACGAGATGGGGATCGGCGGTATCCGCGGGCGCTGGGGCTCCGTCGAGGAGTTCGTCTACGGTTCGGAACAGGAGGAACCGCCGGAAGGCGAAGGTACGCCCGATGTGGACGTGCGGGCGGTCCCGGACGTTCAGGTGCCGGAATCGGTGCTCGACGACCTCTACTTCCCGGATGAGCAGGCGGCCGACATCGTCGATCAGGTGAACGCGGCACTCAACGCAGGCAAACACGTCATCTTCACCGGGCCGCCGGGAACCGGGAAGACAGAGATCGCCCGCCGTGTCTCTCGACACCTCGCGGACGCCCACGGGGAGATCTACTCGGGCTACGAGATGACGACCGCGACTGCTGACTGGTCGACGTTCGAGACCGTCGGCGGCTATATGCCCGAAGAGGAGGGCGACGGCGACCTCTCGTTCGTCCCAGGGCAGGTGCTCCGGCGCTTCAAGCGCGACGGCGTCCAGCGCAACGAACCGCTGGTGATCGACGAGATCAATCGTGCCGACATCGACAAGTCGTTCGGCCAACTGTTCACGCTGCTCTCGGGACAGGGCGTCACGCTCCCGTTCACCCGCGACGGCGCGGAGATCGAGATCCAGCCCGGCAGCGAGTTCGACGGCGACCTCGCGGCCAACGAGTACGTCATGCCCGAATCGTGGCGGCTGTTCGCGACGATGAACAGCTACGACAAGACTGCGCTCTACGAGATGTCCTACGCGTTCATGCGCCGGTTCGCGTTCGTCCACGTCGACGCCCCCGAAATCCCGGAGGACGACCCCGGCGCGCTCGTCGCGGCGTACGCGGCCGTCTGGGGGATCGACGCTGACGACGCCCTCCTGACCGACGTGGGCCGGATCTGGCGCATCGCGAACACCACCATCGAGGAGCGAAAGCTCGGCCCCGCCATCGTGAAGGACATCCTCGCGCACGTCTCGCACTCGGGGATGCCCCGGAAGGCAGCGCTCACGCGGGCCGTCGCAGACTACGTGTTCCCGCAGTTGGAGGGGGTCGCCCGGGGTGAGGCCATCGTCTCGGAACTGCTGGCGTTGGACTGCATCGACGCTGCCCGGCTCGGGACACTGGCCCGGAATATGCTCCAAGTCAGGCTGACAGACGGTCGATGAGGCGCGAACAACTGGTCGAGGGGCTGTCGCGGGACATCCTCGCGTACGTCATGCACGGCTCGTTCCCCGAGCAACAGATCGTCGAGGAACTCCGCCCCGACGGCGTCGACGGCCGGTTCGACGACTACGAGAGCCTGATCCGGCTTCACTTCGTGCTCCGGCCGGACGTGGTGTCGTTCGTCGAGGACCTGCCGAAACGGCTCCGCAGCATCCGGACCGAGACCGAGAACGTCTCGAAGACCTCCCGAGGGCAGGTCGACGGCCGGATCAACTGGAACCGGACGATCCAAGCGCGCTACTCCCAAAACCCGAACGACCGCTCGCTGTTCGTCTGTGAGAGTCGCTCGGAGGACTACGACATCGACGAGAACGTCGTCCTGAAGCGACTGCTTGCGCTGATCCACGAGACGCTCGCGGACTGTGCGGCGCTGTTCGAGCGGGAGTACGACTGGGTCACCGACCGCTGGCGCGAGAACCTCGAACTCGTCGACGTGCTCCGCAACATTGTCGAGCGGAACGTCCACGTCACCCGAATCCGGGAGCCTGCCGAGTACGAACCGACCGACCGGATGCTCCAGCGCGCCGAGAACTCTCGAAGCGAGATCTACCGCGAGGCCGCCCGACTGCTCCGGACCTATCGACGGAGCCTCGCGGCCGAGGAAGACGCCATCGCCGAACTACTCGAACAGACCGCTGTCACGCCCGACGACGAGGAGACGCTGCTGGAACTGTACGTGCTGTTCCGGTACGTCTCGGCCATCGAATCCCTCGATGAGGGCTCGTTCACGATCCGGACCATCGAGTCCGGATCTCAGGAAATCGCCCGACTGGAGCATGACAGCCGGGAGCTACTGCTCTATCACGATAGCTCCGCACGGGGCCGTGGGCTCTCCTTCCTCCCGGAGGAGTTCGAGCGCCCGCGCGAGGAACTCTCCCGGGCCGGCGTCGTCCAGCGCGAGGCCCAGTCGGTGGCGGAGACGTACTTCCAAGACCGCGAACTCCGCCGGTCGACGGGACGCCCCGACGTGATCGTCCTCGAAATCCGCGAGGAGAGCCGCCGGGAGTATCTCGTGACCGAGGTGAAGAACTCCACCAACTTCGACACCGTCCGCTCGGGAATCAAGGAGACACTGGAGTATCTCGCCTTCCTCCGGCAGGACGGCGACCTCGTGTTCGACGACGACCGGCCGTTCGGTTCGGGGTGGAACGGTGTGCTCGTGGTTCAGGACCTCGACGGTGAGGAGACGGCGGGTCTGGCCGAACAGGAGTCGATCCGGATCCTGCAGGCCTCCGAGGTCGAGCAACGGCTCATACGAGTGCTCGAAGAAGTTCTCTGAACGGGCTAACTCGCTGGTGGATCGCCTGCGCGCGCTGACGCTCCCGCGCGTCGACGACGTGGCCGATGGGCTGGCGCAGTACCGCGAGACCAAGGAGCGCGCCGACGAACTCGACGAGAAGATCCAGCGCACCGACGACCTGATCGACGAGATCGTCTACGACCTCTACGGCCTGACCGACGAGGAAATCGAGATCGTGGAGGAGAGCGTCGGGGAGTAGGCCGCGGTCCGGAGTCGTCCGTTCTGTATCGCCGTTGCAACGGAGAAAATAAATACTACCGTGCCACCAGATAGGGGTATGCGACAGCGGCTCTTCTTGGTGTTCACGCTGACCGTCCTCGGTTGGCTTCTCTGGGTGTTGAACCAGCGGTTCCACGCGGCGGTCCGTCGCGCGGTGGAGCGGTACGCGCTCTTCATCTTCGTGGCGGTCGGTGGGCTGCTCGCCGTCGGTCTCGTCGTCTTCTGGTACAGTGAGCGGGTCCAGGACCGTGTCCTCGGACTCTTCGAGGACGACGATGAGTCGTTATCTCCCCCCGCCCGCCCCGCTTCGTGGTACGTCCGGGATTCAGTCCGGCGGGAAGCCCGTGAGACGATCGACCAACAGATCGCGTGGGTCAACGGAATCGACGACAAAGCGATGCGGACGCTTCGATTCAACGTACTCATTCTCGGAGGCGTGGTGTCCGGCGTCTCCATCCTGCTCGACCGCGGGATCATCGACGGTGTCGAGGAAGTCACTGATCCGTTCCTTCTCATGGGAGTTCTGGCGCTCGTCGGATCGACCAGTCTCGCTGCGCTGACCTACACTGCTTCCTCGATGAAGGTCGGTATGAGCAGTAACGACATCGAGAGCGTGCACCAAAGCGACCTCTCCGACGAGGAGTACACCCACAAACTGATGACCAGCTATCGGCGCTGGATCCAACAGAACCGCCGAACGATCGCTCTCAATTCGGACTTGGTGACGTTGACCATCCTGTTACTGGTCTACGGAACCGTATTCACTGTCTTGGGAATCCTCTCGCTGCTTCCGACAGCAGTCGGCGATTCGTTGATTATCGGCTCCACGTTCAGTCTCGCGCTCATGACTCTCGTCGCGCTGTGGTACTAATCCCACATCTAACCGCGAAAAAGAGCCGTAACAGCCCGTGAATAGTTTGTCACGACCCTCGGGACGATGAATGATTCCATACAATTATAACCGTGGCCGAGGGAAGTCCGTGTATGAGTAAGAGCGAACTGTCGACAAACGGTGAAGCGTTCGAGGGAGAAACCCTGACGCATAGCCCCCAGTTCGCCCAGCGCGTCTCGTCGTGGGTCGAACGCCGACTCCGAGCCCTCGCAGACGAATCTGAGTAGTCGGAACGAAATCTGGTTTTTTATCGAAACCGGTGCGAACGCGGTCAGTCCGCCTTCGCCTGCCAGTCCCGCACGGACCCCGCACTAACGCCCTCAACGCTCGCCGCGAGGTCGTCCGGATCCGCTTCCTTCAGTCCCTCGACGTTCTCGACGCCCGCTTCCTCCAGCTTTTCGGCCGTCTTCTCGCCGATCCCTTCGACGGTCTCTAACTCCGAGCCAGCCTCGCGGGCCTGGAACTCCCGGTAGTTGCAGATCGGACAGCCCAGTTCCCAGGGCTCGTCGTCGTCGCCGTGGACCACGAGATGCGGGAGGCCGTGCTCCTCACACTCCTCGTCGGTGACCTCGATCTCGCCGCGGCGGGGCAGCGGCAGCGAGTAGTCACAGTCCGGGTAGCGCGTACAGCCGACCAGTCGCGACCCCGAACGGAGTTGCTTGATCGCCAGTTCGCCGCCCTCCTCGTCGCCACACTCGGGGCAGGCGCCGATGATGCGGTCGGCTTCGGCGTCGGCTTCCTCGGCCTTGCAGAGCGGGCAGCCGTGGACGAACGTCTTGCGCCCGGCGAGCATCTTCACGTGGTTGAGGCCGTGCTCCTCGCACTCCTCGTCGAGGATCAGCGGCTTGCCCGTGGAGGGCAGCGGCAGCGTGTACTCGCAGTCGGGGTAGCCGTCACAGCCGACGAAGTAGCTGCCGTAGCGGGATTTCCGCACCAGCAGGTCCGAGCCACACTCCGGACATGGGCCCAGAATCTTGTCGGCCTTCATCGACGTGCGCAGGTGGTCGCCGACCTCCTCGCGGGACTCTCGGAGCTCCTCGAACACCGTATCGAGCATCTCGCGGGACTCCTCAGTGACCTCCTGGAACCCCTTCTCGCCGGCGGCGATGGCGCGCATGTCCGCCTCCAGCTGGGCGGTCATCTCCTCGCTGACGATGCGGTCGGCGAACTCCTCGGCGGCCTCGACGACCGCGCGGGCCAACTGCGTCGGCCGGGGGGGGTCGCTCTCGACGTAGTTCCGGTCGTAGAGCTTCTCGATGGTGTTGTGCCGCGTGGACTTTGTCCCGACGCCCATCTCCTCCATCGTCTCGATGAGGCGCGACTGGCCGTAGCGCCGCGGTGGCTGGGTCTCCTTCGCGTCGAGGTGGACGTCGCTGACGGCCAGTTCCTCGCCGCGCTCCACGTCCGGAACGACCGTCTCGTCGGCCGAGGAGTACGGATACACTGAGTGGTACCCCTCCTCCAGCAGGCGCTTCCCGTTGGCCTTCAGCGAGAGGCCGCGCTCGCCGCCCGAGGGGAGGCCGACCTCGCCCTCCACGCCCGCCACCACGCGCAGGTGCTCCCACGTCGCCGCGGGCGCACAGGTGGCGAAGAACCGCCGCACGACCAGTTCGTACACCTCCCACTCGTCGTCGTCCAGATCCGTCGGCATCTCGCCGGTCGGGTGGATCGGCGGGTGGTCGGTAGTCTCCTCGTCTCCCTCGGTGGGTTCGATCTCGTCCTGCTCCAGCAGTTCCGCGACGCTCTCGCCGAAGAACGTCTCCGAGAACGACTTGAGTAGCTCTTCTGGGTCCAGATCGTCCGGGTAGACGGTGTTGTCTGTCCGGGGGTAGGTGATGTAGCCAGCCGTGTACAGGTCCTCGGCCATGCTCATCGCGCGCTGAGCCGAGTAGCCCAGCGAACTCGCCGCGCGGATGAACTGGGTGGTGTTGAACGGCGCCGGGGGGTCGTCGGTGCGTGTGCGCCGATTGACCTCCCCGACGGCGGCAGACTCGGTCGCCGCGAGCGCCTCGTGGGCGTCGTCGGCGGCGGCCTCCTCCCAGATGCGCCGGGCTTCGTTGCCGTCCTCGTCGAGGTAGAAGTACTGGGCCTCGAAGCCGGCGCCGGCCTCTTTCGTGAGGTCGGCGAACAGCTCCCAGTAGTCGTCGGGGTCAAACGCCTCGATTTCCCGCTCGCGGTCGACCAGTAGCTTCAGCGTCGGCCCCTGCACCCGGCCGACGGAGATGAAGTCCTCGCCGAGTTGGCCCGCCGAAAGCGAGAGGAACCGCGTGAGGGCGGCGCCCCAGACGAGGTCGACGGTCTGGCGGGCCTCCCCCGCCGCGGCGAGGTCGAAGTCGAGTTCGCCGGTGTTGGTGAACGCCTCCGTGACCTCACGCTCCGTAATCGAGGAGAATCGGGCGCGCTCGATGGGGACGTGTTCGTCCACCTCGCGCACGATGTCGAACGCCTCCTTCCCGATGAGTTCGCCCTCGCGGTCGTAGTCTGTCGCGATAATCACGCGGCCGGCGTCCCGGGAGAGACGGCGCAGCGCGGCGACGATGGCCTCCTGGGTGGGTTCGGTGTCGATCGGCGCGTCGATGAGTTCGTGAGGTTCGACGTCCCGCCAGTCGTCGTACTCCGGCGGGAAGTCGACGCCGACGACGTGGCCCGAGAGGCCGATGACCCGCTTGCCCCCCCAGCCGTAGACGTTGACGCCGTTGACCCGGTCGGCGTCGGCGGTCCCGTCGCTGAGGATGTCGGCGATGCGACGGGCCGCGTTGTCCTTCTCGGTGACGATGAGTTCCATTCAGTACGGAAGCTAGGCCGCTCCCCGGCCTAAACGTTTCGCGCTCCGAGACCGCACAACGGTTCCCGCGTGTGCGCCCACGCTGGCGCATGGGCGATCACTACTCCCGCCGCGCGCTGCTGCGCCGCGGCGGCGCCGCCCTCGCGGCGACGACGGCGCTCGCTGGCTGTTCGGGCGGCGACACGACCGAGACCGAGAACTTCGACGGCGAGGTCGTCGAGGTGGGCCCGGACGCCCGGAACGTCTTCACCCCCGGAACCACCGACCCGCTGCGCATCGAGGCCGGCACCAGCGTCCGCTGGGTCTGGCGCTCGGCCAACCACAACATCGCCGTCCGGGACCAGCCAGCCGACGCCGACTGGGGCGGGGAACCGGACATCTACCGCACCGACCACACCTACGAGTACACCTTCGACGTTCCCGGCCAGTACCACTACGTCTGTGAACCCCACGAGGGGAGGGGGATGGTCGCCGACATCGTCGTCGAATGACGCTCCCCCGTCGCCTCCCACGTCCCGGCGCGGTCGACCGGGAGTCCTACTGGGGCTGGGTGGCGGCGGCGCTGTTCCTCCTCCTGCCGGTCGACCTGCTCACGACGCTGCTCTGTGCGGCGGTCGTCGGCGCCGACGCCGAGGCGAACCCGTGGATGGCGTGGCTGTTGGCCCAGCCACTGTCGGTGCTGATCGGGGTCCACGTCGCCGTCGGGATGACTGCTGTCGCGGGCTTCGCCGCCTACGAGGTGCTCTCCCGGCGCTCCGAGCGATTCGGCGACGTGATGCTCCGCGCCGCGCGGGTGTATCTGGTCCTGCTGGTCGCGGCCGGCTTCGTCGTCTTCTGGAACAACCTCGCCGTGCTGCTCTTCCGCCGGAGCCTGTTCGCGGTGGTCTTCTGAGGCTGCTACACCTGCCGGAGCCGCCAGCGGTCGATCAGGAGCGACACCTCGCCGTCCTTCACCCGGAACGCCGCTGGCTCCCGGCGGCCGTCGCTGGCGACGTGCTCGTAGCGATACACCACGTCAGCCTGCTGCGGCCCGGACTCCCGGACCGGATCGCTCGGAGTCAGCGGCAGCGCACTGCGGTTCAGCGGGTGGTCGAAGCTGACCTGCAGGACGTTCCCCTCGCGCTCGACGGTCGCGTCCATCACGCCCTCGTAGGCCGTGTACTCCCCGCAGAGCCGCGCGTGGCGTCGCTGCTGGCGGAAGAACGGGACTGACTCGTGTGGATCCGCTCCGAGAGCGGCCGCTAGCACCCCTTCGCCGACGACGCCCAGCGGGAAGTCGGGTGAGGTGTTCGACGCTATCGCGACGCCGAGGTCCTCGTCCGGGAGGAAGCCCAGATACGCCGAGGAGACGGTGATCGACCCCGAATGACCCAGCAGCGTGCGGTCGCCGAGGAACGACTCGTCGCGGAACCAGCCGTAGCCGTACGTCCGGTCGTCGCCGGCCTGTTCAGAAGCCCCAGCGGCGCGCCCGGGCACGTCGACGTGGCCGACGTGGGCCTGCGCGAGCGTGTTCGCGTCGAGCACGCGCGACCCCGCCGCCTCGCCGCCGTTCATGTGCAGACGGAGGTAGGTCGCCAACTCCGAGACGGGCGCGAGGATGCCGCCCGTGGCTTTCCCGATATCCCGCGTGGGGAGCGACGACGCCACGAGGTCGCCGTCCTCGGTCCGGCGGTACTGGGTCATGTGGTCGTCGGCCATCGAGAACTCGTGGTCATCGAACGTCGAACGTTCCATCCCCAGCGGCTCGAACACGTGTTCGGCGACGTACTCGTCGAACGGCCGGCCCGTGAGCGACTCGACCACCTCGCCCAGCAGCGCGTAGCCCGTGTTGCAGTAGGCGAAGCGCTCGCCCGGCGGGTCAGTGCGCTCGTCGGTGGCCCCGTTGACGTGCGCGTAGAAGTCGTCGATGTCGCCCAGCGCGACGCCCGGATCGGGGAGGCGCATCCGCCGTGCGAGCAGCGTCTCGCTCACGCCCAGCGAGGGCAGTCCGGAGGAGTGGGTCAGCAGGTGGTGCAGCGTCGGTTCAGGGTCGTCGAACTCCACGGGGAGGTACGCCGAGACGGGGTCGTCGACCGAGCAGATCCCGCTTTCGGCCAACTGGAGCAGCGCGACGCCCGCGAACGATTTGGTGCAGGAGGCGATGCCGTACAGCGTGTCGGGCGTCGCCGGGCGGTTCCCGGCCAGATCCCGCGAGCCGAAGCCGTCGGCGAACAGCACGCCGTCGCCGTCGGTCACGGCGACGCTCAGCCCCGGCAGCCCCTCGTCGCGGACGACCCGGCGACAGAGCCGGGTGACCCCCCGTTCGGCGGCGTCGTCGATGGTCACGCACGGGGCTCGGGCTCCCGCGTCGAAGAAGCTAGTGGTGAGTCCCCGGTTCGCTCGTTCCCGTAGTTCTTTGGCCCGTCCACTCACACGAGCGCCCATGCCCGAGACTGACGACGACCTGTTCAAGATGACGTGGGAGGACGCCGAAGCGGCCTTCGAGGACGCCGACGCGGCCCTGCTGGGAACGGGGAGCATCGAACAGCACTCGGTCCACCTGCCGGTCTCGGTGGACACGCTCCGCGCCGAACACCTGACCGAAGAACTGGTCGACGCCACCGAGCGAAGCTCGGCCGCCAATCAGACGCAGTCTGATGACGCCGCCGACGAGCACGACTTGCAGTTCGTCCGCCTGCCCACGCTCCCCTACGGGATGAGCGAGCACCACATGAACTTCCCCGGAACGATCACCCTCCACCCCCAGACGTATCAGGACGCCATCGTCGACATCGGCGCCAGCCTCGCGCGCCACGGCGTCGACCGGTTCGTGATCGTCAACTGCCACGGCGGCAACCGCGAACCGCTCTCGCAGGCCGCGGACCGACTCGTACGGGAGTACGACCTCTCGACGCACTTCGTCCACTGGACGGACTTCGCCCGCGAGCGCCTGCAGGAGGTGTTCGGCGAGGGCTGGGGCCACGCCGGCGACCACGAGACCAGCGTGATCGAGCACTACCGCCCGGAGCTGGTGAAGGAGGGGAAGAAGGAGCCCCAGAACGCCGAGGAGATGCCTGAGACCGCCACCTACGGCTACTTCGACCGCGTGACCGACCTCGGGGGGATGGGCGACCCGACGAACGCCGATCCGGAGGCTGTCGCCGAGGTGATCGACCACGGGACCGAGCAGATCATCGAGGCGCTGAAAGACGACATCGACGCTGGGTGGTAGGCAGTGGACGGTTCGGTGACTGCGGCGACGTACGGCGCCGCAGCCGCGACCATCACCGCGATTGACAAATTGGACCGCTCCGCGACCGCAGCGGGCGGTGGCGCGAAACGCGAATCCCTCCGTGGATGAGCCGGCGCGAGTCGGCTGGGGAGGCTGTGGCCGCGGTGCGGGGCGGCGCGGTCACAAGTGGCCCTGGGAACTCCGCGGTCGTGTTTGCGGTTGCTGCGTCGTCGGCCACTCCTTCAAAAACCTCGTCAGATCACTCGACTCTCTCAGCAAAAACGGCGCCTAATCAGACATGCTCGTCCACGAACGCCGAGATCCGCTCGAACTCCTCGATCAGGTTCGCCCGGTCGGTCGTGTGGTGGCCCTCGTCCTCGAAGATGCACGTCTCGACAGGAATCCCCCGCGCTTCGACGGCCTCGGCGATCTGTTCGGCCTCGCCCACGGGCACCCGCGGGTCGTTCGCGCCGTGCTGGATGAACAGCGGACACTGGATCTCGTCCACGTCGTGGATCGGCGAGATGCGTTCGAGTAGCTCCGGATCGTCGAGGCTGCCGTACTCCGCCGCGCGGTGGCTGCGGCGCCACTCGCCCGTGTTCTCGAGGAACGTCTCGAAGTCGGCGATGCCGACGAAGTCCACTGCGGCGGCCCAGAGGTCCGGGTACTGCGTGATGGCCGAGAGCACCATGAAGCCGCCGTAGGAGCGCCCGTAGGCGATCAGCCGGTCGGTGTCGGCTGCCGGCTGGCGCTCCAGCCAGTTCACCGCGTACTCGATGTCCTGCACCGAGTCGAGGCGCTTCTCCTGATCGTCGAGGTGGGTGTACTCCTTCCCGTAGCCCGAGGAGCCCCGGACGTTCGGCTCCAGCACGGCGTAGCCCTGGTTCAGGAAGTACTGCTTGGTCGGGTAGAACCACGGCCGGCGCTGGTGCTCGGGGCCGCCGTGGATGTCGACCATTACGGGCACCTCACCGTCGCTCCCGTCGGCGTCGACGCCCTCCGGGAGCGTCCAGTAGGCCGGAATCTCCCGCCCGTCGAACGTCTCGTACCGGATCGTCTCCGAGCGCAGGAAACGATCTTCCGGGATGCCGAGCGTGCCGGGAGTCGTCCAGCGCTCCGTTTCGGCGGATCCGGAGTCAACGTCGGCAACGTAGATGGAGTGTGGATGGTCGTCGGCGCTGAACGCCAGCGCGGCCTGCTCGCCCTCGGGGCCGAGTTCGACGCCGGCGACGACGCCCTCCGGGAGGTCGGGTGAGGCGGTGTCGACGATGGCGTCGCCGGACTCGGCGAGTTCGCCGACGTAGGTTTCCGAGTAGCCGTCGGCGTTCAGCGTGTACGCAACGGAATCGCCCTCGATCTGGAGCGAGTCGACGTTCCAGTCCTCGTCGCCCGCCTCCACCGTCCCGACCGAATCGACGCCGCGGTCGCCCCGTCCGGCGGGGTCGATTCGCCCGACATAGGCGGTTTCGGCGCCGTAATCCGTGACTGCATAGAGGTCGCCGTCGGGGCCGAACGTGACGTGGTGGTAGCGCGCCTCCTCGGCGGCGTCGGTGAGGCGCTCGGTCTCCCCGCTGTCGATGTCGAGCCAGTAGAGCACCTGATCGGAACTGGAGTTCGACCCCTGCAGGACCAGCGCGTCGCCGTCGGGGTGCCACGCGGCGACGCCGACGAAGCCGCCCGGGCCCTCCCAGACGAGGTTGCCCGTGTCCCCCTTGCGACCCTGTACGTACACGTCGAAGGTGTCGCCCTTCCGGCGGTTCGCGGCGAAGGCGAATCGGTCGCCCTCCGGCCCCCAGCCGCCCCAGAGGTGTTTGGCCTCGGGCTGGTCGGTGAGTTGGTGCTCGTGGCCGGTTTCGAGGTCGTAGCGGTAGAGCTGGTCGCGCTCGTTGCTCCCCTCGTCCATCCCGAACACGAGTTCGTCGCGGGTGGGGGAGGCGTCGACGAACGAGACGCGCTCGTCGTGGGCGGTCAGGCGCTCGGGCCAGGCACCCGGTGAGCTGAGGCGGTAGACCTGCGGCGTGCCGGTGGTGTCCGCGAGGAAGGCAAGGTCGCCGCCGGCGGTGAACGTCGGCGTGTCGGTGCTGTCGATGCCCAGATAGCGGGCTATGTCGTCGGTCATGGGGATGTGTGGTGGGGGTTCGGCCAAAGGCGTTCGGGCACGGGCTGTGTGTGCCGCTATGGGGATTTGGTGGTGGGTTCAGGTGTGTCGTGGCTGATTGGGCCAGCAACACCGAGAAAGCCCCCGAGGGCTCCGCTCCCGCGACTCGCTGCGCTCCTCACTTCGCTGCGGTGCTTGCTTCGTCGGGGTTCGCGGAGCACCCGGCCCCTTTCAGTCCCACCACACAGCCCACACCCTCCCCAGCCGATTCGCTCACTCCGTTCGCTCATCCCTCGCGCTCGGTTCGCGTCCGTCGACGCGAACGCTTCGCGCCACCGCATCCCAGATCCGGAATCAAGAACCCCACCAGTTCGACCGCAACGGCGGGATTTATCGCCCCCGGACACGACGCCCTCGCCGTGAGCGACGACGCCCGCGTCGACATGACGACCGGCGCGATCACGCCCAAACTGTTCGCGCTGGCCTGGCCGCTGGTGCTCGGCAACCTCGTCCAGACACTCTACAACCTCGCGGACATGTTCTGGGTCGGCCGCGTCAACGCCGAGGCCGTCGCCGCCGTCTCGCTGATGTTCCCCACCTCGTGGATGTTCGTCTCCGTCGCCATGGGGATCACCGCCGCCTCGGTCGCGCTGGTCTCGCAGTACGTCGGCGCCGACGAGCAGCGCCAGGCCGACCACGCCGTGGGCCAGACGGTGCTGCTGACGGTCGTGATGGGGCTGGCGCTCGCCTCCATCGGCTTCGCGATCCGCTACCCCCTCGTGTCCCTGATCGGCGCGCAGGGGCAGGTGTTCATCTACTCGATGGACTACCTCGAACCGATTCTGGCGGCCATCCCGTTCACCTTCCTCTTCTTCGCGTTCCGGGCGGTCCTCCGGGCCGCTGGCGACGTGCGGACGGCGATGTGGCTGGTCGTCATCTCTGCCGGCGTGAACGTCGTCCTCGACCCGTTCCTGATCCTCGGCTGGACGCTCGTCGAGGGCGCACCGCTGATCGGCACGATCAGCTTTCCGGCGATGGGTGTCCGCGGCGCTGGCGTCGCGACCCTCATCTCCCGCGTGCTCGCGGCGCTGATCGGCTTGGGTGTCCTGCTGAACGGTGGCTGGGGCGTCCGGCTCCGCATTCCGGACCTCCGCCCCGACCGCGAGGTGCTGACCGAACTGGTGCGAATCGGCGCGCCAGGGTCCGCCGACGGCCTCGCGCGCTCGTTCGCTGCAGTCTTCTTCGCCGCGCTAGTCGCCCGCTTTGGCCCGATTGCGACTGCCGCGTACGGCATCGGCGTCCGGCTGATGTCGGTCTCGTGGACCGTCTCGGGCGCCGTCGGGCAGGCGACCGCGACCGGTGTCGGGCAGAACCTCGGCGCCGACACACCCGACCGCGCCGAAGAGGTCGCTCGGAAGGCGACGGCGGCGACGATGCTGTTCCTCTTTGCTGTGGGCGCGCTCGCGTTCGTCTTCCCGGCGAGAGCCATCGGCATCTTCGTCGACGAGCAGGCCGTGATCGAGGAGGGCGTGGTGCTGCTCCGGATCATGTCCCCGTTCTGGGCGTTCACGGGCGGGCTGATGGTGGTGCAGGGCGGCTTCCGCGGTGCCGGCCAGACGACACAGGCGATGGCGCTCTCGCTGGCCTCGCGCTGGCTGTTCCGAATCCCGGTCGCGTGGCTGCTCGCGTACGCGCTGGCGTGGGGGGTCGCCGGCCTCTGGTGGGCCATCGTCTTCTCCGGCGTCGTGACGTTCGTCATCGGCGCCGCGTGGTTCAACCGCGGGAACTGGCGGGAAGGTGTGGTGGACACGGAGCCGGATGTGGCCGCCGGCGACGACTAAGAAGAGCCGAAAAAACCGCGGTCAGTCGTCCAGTTCTTCCCGCAGTAGCTGATTCACCTGCCCCGGATCCGCGGAGCCGCCGGTCTTCCCCATCACCTGCCCGACGAGGAAGTTCAGCGCGCCCTCGTCGCCGGACTCGTAGTCCGCGACGGCGTCGGGGTTCTCCTCGATGGCCGCCTCGACGGCCTGCTCGACCTCGCCGCCGCTGGCTTTCCCGAGGTCCTCCGCCTCGATGATCGCCTCGGGGTGCTCGCCCTCGTCGAGCATCCGGCGCAGGACGACCTCCTCGGCGTTTTTCGCGGTGAGTTCGTCCTCAGCGACCAGCCGGATCACGTGCTCGATCTCGTCGAGGCGGTCGGTGATGTCGACGATCTGCATGTCGCGGTAGTTGAGTTCGCCCAGCAGGTTGTCGGCGACCCACGTCGCCGCCAGATCCGGTTCGAACTCCTCGGCCATCTCCTCGTAGAGGTCGGCGACGGACTTCCGGGAGGTGAGTTTCGAGGCGGCCTCCTCGCTCAGGCCGTACTCCTCGCGGAAGCGCTCGCGGCGGTCGTCCGGGAGTTCCGGGATCGGGATCTGCTCCTTCCAGTCGGCGACCTGCAGCGGCGGCAGGTCCGCCTCGCGGAAGTAGCGGTAGTCCTTCTCCTCCTCCTTCGAGCGCATCGAGACGGTGACGCCGCGGCTCTCGTCCCAGTGGCGGGTCTCCTGTTCGACCTCGCGGCCGCGCTTGACCGCGTTCTTCTGCCGGGTGACCTCGTAGGCCAGCGCCTGCTCGGCGCCCTTGTGGCTGGAGATGTTCTTGACCTCGGTGCGGTTGGCGTTCCCGAGGGCGTCCTCGCTGATCTCGCGGTCCTCACCGATCTCCTCGGCGGGCACCAGCGAGATGTTGGCGTCGACGCGCAGGCTGCCGTCGCGGGTGGCGTCGAACACGCCGAGGTACTCCAGTACCTCCTCCAGTTTCGCGAGGAACGCACGGGTCTCGGCGGGCGAGCGGAAGTCCGGCCGGGTGACGATCTCCATCAGCGGCGTGCCCGCGCGGTTGTAGTTCACCAGCGTGTAGTCGGCGGTGTCGATGTTCCCGCCCTCGTGCTGGAGGCTGCCGGGGTCCTCCTCTAGGTGGGCGCGGCGGACGCCGATCTGGTAGCGCTCGCCCTCCACCCGAACGTCGAGTTCGCCGTCGGCACAGATCGGCGCGTCGTACTGGGTTAGCTGGAACCCCTTGGGGAGGTCGGGATAGAAGTAGTTCTTCCGGTGGAACGTGGTCCCCTCGGGGATGTCGGCGTCGAGGGCCTTGCCGATCTTGACCGCCGACTCGACGGCGGCCTCGTTCAGCACGGGCAGCGCGCCCGGCAGCCCCAGACAGACGGGGCAGGTGCGGCTGTTCGACTCCTCGTCGTCGGCGGCGTCGGTCGAGCAGTTACAGAAGATCTTCGTGTCCGTCTCCAGTTGAACGTGGACCTCCAGCCCGATGACGGCCGCGAGCTCCCGGTCCGCGAGCGCCTGACTCATTGGTTTCCGGTTCCCGTGGTTCGTGGTTAAGCGTGTCGGGAAGCTTGCGTCGCCACGGGAACGGCCACCCGCGGCGTCGGAGATCTCCGCGGGAACGGCCACCCGCGGCGTCGGAGATCTCCGCGGGAACGGCCACCCGCGGCGTCGGAGATCGCCACGGGAACGGTCACCCGCGGCGTCGGGGGCGTCGGCGCCGGCTCAGTACACCAGTTCCCCGGAGATGAACTTCCGGGTGCGCTCGTCGCTCGGGTCATCGAAGATCCGCTCCGTGGGGCCGACCTCGGTGAATCCGTCGCCCAGCAGCACGCCAACGCGGTCGGCGACGCGCTCGGCTTGGTGCATGTCGTGGGTGGCGACCACGACGCCGATGCCGCGGTCGCGAGCCTCGAACACCGCCTCCTCGATCAGTCCGGTGTTCCGCGGGTCGAGGTCGGAGGTCGGTTCGTCGAGCAGGAGGTAGCTCGGCTCGTACGCGAGCGCTCGCGCGAACGAGACGCGCTGGGCCTCGCCGCCCGAGAGCGAGCGGGCCTGCTGGTCGAGTTTGTCGGCGAGGCCGACGACCTCCAGCGCGTCCTCGACGGCCGCTGCGGGGTTGGTCGAACCGGCGAGCGACCGAAGCTGCTCCCGGATCCGTTCGCGCCAGTCCTGCCTGACCCGCAGGCCGTACTCGACGTTCCGGGCAACGGAGGCGTCGAACAGGCTGGCCTCCTGAAACACCATCCCGATTCGGCGGCGGAGCGCCAGCCGTTCGTCCTCGGCGGCGTCCCACACCGCGTCGCCGTCGAGTGCGACCGTCCCCGCGTCGGGTTCGAGGAACAGCGCCATCGTCCGGAGCAGGGTGGTCTTCCCGACGCCGGAGGGGCCGATGACGGCGACGACTTCGCCCGGTTCCACGTCGAGGGAGACGTCGTCGACGACCTGCTCCACGCCGTAGCTGTGCGAGACGTTCGAGAGCCGGATCATCGGTTCATCGCCCCCGTCTCGCCGAGGCGGACCACGATGGCGTTGACCAGCAGCACGATAGTCACGAGGACGGCGCCGAGCACCATCGCCGTCTCGTAGCGGCCCTGTCGGGCCTCAAGTTGGATCGCAGTGGTCAGCGTCCGGGTCTTCGAGATGCCGTCGGCGCTGGTGATGTTCCCGCCGACGATGAGCACCGACCCGACCTCGCTGATCGCGCGGCCGAAGCCGGCGAGGACCGCTGTCGCGATGCCGTAGCGGGCCTCCTTGATGACGACCAGCGCCACGTCGAGGCGTGTGCCGCCGAGTGCGCGGGCGGCGTCGCGGACGTTCTCGTCGACGCCCGTGATGGCTGCGAGGCTGATGGCGGTGATCGGCGGCGTCGCGAGCACGAACTGCGAGATGATCATCGCCTGCTTGGTGAAGATCAGATCAAGCGCCCCCAGCGGCCCCTGGTTCGACACCGCGAACAGCACCATGAGGCCGACGACGACGCTGGGAAACCCCATCCCGGTGTTGATCACCGACTTCACGAACTGCTTGCCCGGGAACTGGGTGAACCCCATCACGAGGCCGATGGGGAGGCTGACCAGCGTGCTCAGCGTCACCGCGATCACGCTCACGTACAGCGAGACGTAGACGATGCTCGGGACGTACCCCCGCTGGAAGGGGTTGTCGAGCAGCAGCGGGACAGCCGACTCGATTGGCACGCTTACTCGCTGTCGGAGTCGCTACTCCAACCTTCCGGAACGTACTGCTGGAAGTTGGGCTCCTCCGAGACGGCCTCGGGGTAGAACAGCTGTTCCCCGTTCATCTCGTAGTTCGAGATGGCGTCCTGCGCGCCGGGGCTCGTGATCCAGCCGATGTACGCCATCGCGAGGTCGTAGTTGGCGTTGTCGTGGACCCCGGGGTTGACCGCCATGATCCCGTAGGGGTTCGCGAGAATCTCCGGGCCGCCCTCGATTGGGCCCTGCACCAGAATGGTGAGGTCGATCTCGGAGCGCTGGGAGATGTACGTCCCGCGGTCCGAGAGCGTGTAGGCGCCCTGCTGGTTCGCGTTGTTCAGCGCCTCGCCCATCCCGGCGCCGATCTCCTGGTACCAGTCGCCGCCGGGGTCGACGCCCGCGGCCTCCCAGAGGTTCTTCTCCTTCGTATGGGTTCCCGAGTTGTCCCCGCGGGAGACGAACGCCGACTGGGTCTCGGCGATGGTGGCGAGGGCCTCCGTCGCCGACGACGAGCCCTCGATCCCGGCCGGGTCGCTCGTGGGCCCGACGATCACGAAGTCGTTGAACATCAGGTCCCGACGGTTGATCCCGTAGCCGTTGCGCATGAACTCGTCCTCGAGGCCGCGTGCGTGGACCATCACCACGTCCGAGTCGCCGTTCCGGGCCGACTCCAGGGCGGCGCCGGTCCCCTGGGCGACGGCGTCGACGGTGACACCGTACATCTCCTCGAAGTCGCTGTGAATCGCGTCGAGCAGTCCCGTGTCGTACGTGCTCGTCGTCGTCGTGAGCGTGAGCGTCTCGCCGCTCACGCCCGCGGCCTCGGTTGACTCCGATCCGGTGATTTGGGTACAGCCAGCGGTGCTCGCGACGGCGGCGAGGCCGACTCCCTGTAGGAACTTGCGGCGTTGCATCGTACTCGGCATAACGCTGGTGTGACAAAAACGTTCCCCTCCGTAGATCCGACTGTAACCGAGATAGACTGACGGATCGTGAATCTGGAGAGCGTTCGTTAACGGGTTGCTGTGTGACTGCCGGGTTTGATGCTCGATCCGTTATCGTTTCTCGTATGCGGGGCCGGGGGCGAGTGGGAAATCCTTTAAACCGCGTGGACGAACCAATAAGCGAACTACCGATGCCACTCGATCCCATCCGTTCGGAGGACCGTCCGTCGGTGGGGTGGTCGCCGTGACCGAGTCGGGGCTGCTGGTACCCGTGGCCGAGTCGGCCAGCCTCCGGAACACGGTTACGTACGCGGTCGAGCACGCGCTCGACCACGCCGACGAGGACGGATCGTCGGCGTCGATCCACTTCGTCTACCCCCTACCCGAGCGCGTCTCGTACGTCGACCGGTCCGGCCGCACGGACGCGGCCGAGTCGCTGCTGGATCGCGTCGCCTCGTGGGCCGAGGAGGACGCCGGCGACGCCGACCTGACCGTCGAGACGGCGCTGATCGCCACCCACGTGTACCTCTCCACGCCCGGCGACTACGCCGACGTGCTCGTCCGCTACGCCGAGCGGGAGGGGCTGGACCGTGCGATGTTCGACCCCCGCTACGACCCCATCGGGTCGACGCCGCTGCTCCCGTCGCTGGAGGCGGAGGTGCGCCGCGCGGGCCTCGATGTCGACGAGGCACCGGTGTCGGCCGAACAGCAGCAGTCCCAACTCGTCCGCAGCGGGACGCTCACGCAGTTTTTCACGCTGTTCGCCGCCTCGTTCCTGTTCTACCTCGTGCTCGCTGGCTCGCTCAAAGCGTTCGAACTCGCGACCGGCGCCATCAGCGCCGGCATCGTCGCCGTCTCGCTGTGGCGCGTCTCGCTGACATCGTCGGTCGACCCGCTCCGGACCGTCAAGCGACTGGCCCGCTTCGTGCTGTACGTCCCGTTCCTGCTCTGGGAGATCGCGAAGGCGAACTTCCAGATCGCGTACATCGTGCTCCACCCGGCCCTGCCGATCCAGCCCAAAACCGTGGAGTTCGACGCCGCCGTCTGGTCGTCGCTCCCGGTCACGACGCTGGCCAACAGCATCACGCTCACGCCAGGGACCCTCACCGTCGACGTGGAGCGCAGCCATCTGGTCGTCCACAGCCTGACTGCGAGCGCTCGCGAGGACCTGTTCGCCGGAACGCTCGAACGCGCGGTCCGGTTCGTCTTCTACGGCCGCGCGGCCGCCCGGATCCCCAGCCCCATCGAACGCCGCGAGTCCGAGGAGGGTGAAGAATGATCGAGACCATCCTGCTGGGCGCCGCGACCGTGTTCGTCCTCACGTCGCTGGTGGGGATCTACCGCGCCGTCGTCGGGCCGACAGTGCCCGACCGGGTGATCGCGATCAACTTCATCGGCTCGAACGTCGTGATCGTGATCGCGCTGATCGCCGCCGCCATCGGCGAACCCGGCGCGCTCGACATCGCGCTGGTGTACGCCCTGCTGAACTTCCTGCTCAGCATCTCGATCTCGAAGTTCCAGGTCGAACGCGGGGGTGCGCTATGACGCCCCGCGAGATCGCGGTGCTGGTGCTCTCGCTTGGCGCGGTGTTTTTCGCCATCGTCGCCGCCGTCGGGCTGCTCCGGCTCCCCGACATCTACGCCCGGGCCCACAGCACCTCCAAGAGCGAGACGCTGGGCGCCGTGCTGGCGCTGGCGGCCGTCGCCACGAGCTACGGACTCGGCCACAACACGCTGAAAGTCGTGCTCCTGCTCCTGTTCATGTTCCTGACGAACCCGACCGCCGCCCACGCCATCACGCGGGCGGCCCGCGAACGGGGCATCGAGCCCTGGACCACGGAGGACGAGCAATGACGGCGGCGCTCCAGATCGCGCTGCTCGCGCTCGTCGTCGCCGCCGCCGCCGCGACCGCCGTGCTGCGCAGCGTGCTCAGCGCCGTGGTCGCGTTCGGCGCGTACAGCCTCAGTATCGCCATCATCTGGGTGTTCCTCCGGGCCCCCGACGTGGGGCTCACGGAGGCCGCCGTGGGTGCCGGCGTGATGACCGTCCTGTTCCTGCTCACTATCGTGAAAACCGATTCACCGACCGTCGAACGGACGTTCGAACAGATCGACCTGCGGGCCGCCGCCGTTGCGCTCGCACTCGTGCTCGCGCTGTCGTCGACGGTGTTTGCCCTCCCCGCAGTGGGCGACGCCGGATCGCCGGTCGCGACCGACGACGTAACGAGCTACTACCTCGACAGCGCCTACGAGGAGACCCACGTCGAGAACGTCGTGACCGCGGTGCTCGCGGCGTACCGTGGGTTCGACACCATGGGTGAGGCCGTCGTGGTCTACTCGGCGGGCGTCGGACTGCTCGTCGTGCTCAACCGGGAGGTGTTCGGATGAGCGACGCGCCCGAGACGGTCGGCGTCTCGTCGTACGTCGGCAGCCCGATCATCATGGCCACGGTGCGCGTGGTGATGCCGTTCGTGTTCACGTTCGGCCTGTTCGTGATGTTCCACGGCGCCGACTCCTCCGGCGGCGGCTTCCAGGGCGGCGTCATCGTCGGCACCGTCGTCCTGATGCTGGGCATCGCCTTCGGCATCGGCGCCACCCGCGACTGGATCGGGCCACGACTCCCGGTCGCGCTGGTCGGGATCGGCGTGCTCGCGTTCCTGTTCACCGGGTTCGGGAGCGTGCTGCTCGGCGCCGGCTTCCTCGAGTACTCGGTCTACCACGACCTCGGCATCCCGCACGCCACGAAGTACGGGATCGAGTTCGTGGAACTCGCCATCGGCGTCATCGTCGCCGGCATCGTCACCGGCCTGTTTTTCAGCATCGCCGCGGGAGTCGGGGGTGAGCGCGAATGATCGACATGCTCGCGTCCCGGAGCTACTTCCTCGTCGCCTTCCTGCTGTCGGGGATCGGGACGTACATGCTGATCGGCAACGCCAACCTGATCAAGAAGGTGATCGGGATGAACGTGTTCCAGACGGGGATCTTCCTCTTTTTCATCGCGTCGGCGTTCGTCGACGGCGCGAGCCCCCCGCTGGTCTCCGCGCCCGAACCGTACGTCAGCCCGCTGCCACACGTGCTGATCCTGACCGCCATCGTCGTCGGGGTCAGCCTCACCGCGGTGGCGCTGGGGCTGATCGTCCGCATCAACGACGCGTACGGCACGCTTCGCGAGGGCGAGATCCGGGAGGTGGTCCGCGATGAGTGACCTGCCCGCCATGCTCGTGGCGTTCCCGATGCTGTTCTCGGTGGTCGCACTGCTGGCCGGCCTCGTCCGGCAGGACACTGGCTGGCCGGTGGCGGTCGTCGCCACGGCCGTCCAGGTCGTCGCCGCCGCCGTGCTCGCGGACCGCGCGTTCGAGGAGACGGTCACCTACGTCGTCGGCGGCTTCACCGCGCCGTATGGCATCGAACTCGTGGTCGACGGGCTCTCGGCGACGATGGCGCTGCTGGTCGCGGTCATCTCGCTTGCGGTGCTCGCGTACTCGCGGGTCGCCGGCCCCCGGACCAACGCGTTCTACGCCGTCTACCTGCTGCTGGTCGGCGGCCTGACGGGGATGAGCATCACCGGCGACATCTTCAACATGTACGTGTTCCTCGAGATCACGGGGCTGGCGGCCTACGCGCTGGTCGCCAGCGGCGAGGGCGGCCGCTCCGCGCTGGCCGCGCTCAAGTACCTGATCGTGGGCACTGTCGGCGCCAGCCTGTTCCTGCTCGGGATCGGCTACGCCTACATCGCGACGGGGACGCTGAACATGAACGACCTCTCGGCGCAGTTGGCCGAGGTCGGCCACACCGACCCGCTGGTCCAGGCGTCGTTCGCGCTGCTGGTGGTCGGCCTGTTCGTCAAGGTCGCCGTCTTCCCACTGCACGCCTGGCAGCCCGACGCCTACGCCGGCGCGCCCGACTCCGTGAGCGCGTTCATCTCGGCGCTGGTGTCGACGGTCGCGGCCTACGCGCTGATCCGGATCGTCTACACCGTGTTCACCGTCGAGTTCCTGCAGGCGAACCCGGCGGCCCAGTCGCTGCTCGCGGCGGGCGCCGTCGTGAGCATCGTGTTCGGTAGCGTGCTCGCGGTCGCCCAGACCGAGATCAAGCGCACGCTGGCGTACTCCTCGGTGTCGCAGTTCGGCCTCGTCGTCGGCGCCGTCGCCGTCGCCAACGAGACGGCGATGATCGGCGCGACGGTCCAGCTCGTGGGCCACGCAGTGATGAAGGGCGGCCTGTTCCTCACCGCCGGCCTGATCGCGACCGCCACGGGCGCCCGGGCCGTCGACGACTACGAGGGGCTGATCCAGCGGCTCCCGCTCGGCGCGGGCGTGTTCGGCGTGCTCGCGCTGGCGATGGTGGGTGTCCCGCCCGCGGTCGGCTTCGTCGGCAAGTGGTACATCGTGTTGGGCGCCGTCGAGGCCGAGGCGTGGCCGCTCGTGGTCGTGATCCTCGCGAGCACGCTGCTCACGCTGGCGTACTTCGCGCGGGTGCTCGAACGGATCTTCTTCCGTGACCCCGACGGGAGCGGCGTCGACGAGAGCCAGAGGCACTCGTCTGCCAACCAGAACGCGGAGCGTTCTGGTGACGTCGACGTGAGCGCGCTCTCGACGGGGATGCAGATGACCATCGTCGTCGCCGCGCTCGCGGCGGTCGGCCTCGGCATGCTCGCCTTCGAGTACGGACAGATGCTACAACCAACCGTCGCGGAACTACTCGCATAATGGAATCACTCAGACCCCTCGCGGCAGTGCTCGTCACGGCAGCCGCCATCCTCCCGATCCTGGCCTCCCGCGGGCGGCCGGACCTCCGGGAGGGATGGACGCTGCTCGCAGCAGTAGCGAACCTCGCTATCGTCGGCAGCATGGTGCCGGGCGTGCTCGACGGGCAGACCTACGAGACCACGGTCGGCACGCTCGTGCCCGGCGTCGAGTTCACGCTCCAGGCCGACGCGCTCGGCGTGCTGTTCGGCCTGGTGGCCAGCCTGCTCTGGCTGATCACGAGTTTCTACAGTATCGGCTACATGCGCGGCCTCGACGAGAGCGACCAGACGCGCTACTTCGCGGCGTTCGCGGGCAGCGTCGCCTCCGCGGTCGGCATCGCGTTCGCCGGGAACCTCCTCGTGCTGTTCGTGTTCTACGAACTGCTCACGGTGGCGACCTACCCGCTGGTCAGCCACGACGAGACCGACGAGGCCCGCGCGGCCGGCCGCAAGTACCTCACCTACACGTTCGGCGGCGGCGTCGCCGTCCTCGCGGGTGCGGTACTGATCTACTGGCTGACCGGGACGACCGCGTTCACGCCCGGCGGCATCGCCGGCCTCTCGGGCGTCGACCTCACGCTCGCCCGCGTCGCCTTCGGCCTGCTGATCACCGGCTTCGGCGTCAAGGCGGCGCTGATGCCGCTGCACTCCTGGCTCCCCGACGCGATGGTGGCGCCGACGCCCGTCTCCGGCCTGCTCCACGCGGTCGCGGTCGTGAAGTCCGGGATCTTCGGGATCGCCCGCGTCGTCCTCGACGTGTACGGCCCCGAAACCGTCGCCGAGATCGGGATGGGGCTCCCGCTGGCGGCCGTCGCCGGCTTCACGCTCGTGGTCGCGAGCGTGATCGCGCTCCGGCAGGACAACCTCAAGCGCCGGCTCGCGTTCTCGACGGTGAGCCAGCTATCCTACATCGTGCTCGGACTGGCCGTCGGCGCCGCGGCGGCGCCGAGTCAAGCCTCGGCGTACGCGCTGGTGGGCGGACTGCTCCACATCCCCGCTCACGCGTTCATGAAGCTCACGCTGTTTTTCTGTGCGGGCGCGATCCACGTCGAGACCCACACCGACGACATCAGCGACATGGCGGGGATCGGCAAGCGGATGCCACTGACGATAACCGCCTTCGGGATCGCCGCGTTGGGGATGGCGGGTATCCCCCTCGTCGCCGGCTTCGTCAGCAAGTACTTCCTGCTGATCGGGACGGTGTCCGCGGGCTATCTCGTCTTTACGGGCGCGCTGCTGCTCTCGGGCGTGCTCAACATCGCGTACTTCTGGCCGGTGGTGTACGCCGCCTTCTTCGAGTCGAAAGAGGGGAGCGACGAGAAGCCGCTGATCGAGAGCCCCCTCGGGGGGCGCCTCTTCGGCGACGACGCCGAACTGGCTACCGACGGCGGGCACGGTGACGACCACGAGGGTGATCACGGCCACGGCGGCGACTGGGACGTCCGTGGCTGGGGCGGCCAGGAGTCGACGTGGTTCATGCTCGGCCCGATCCTGTTCGCGGCCGGCGGCTCCATCGTGCTCGGCGTGATCCCGGACGCCGCAGTGTTCCTGCGGATCGTCAGGGAGATCGTCTTCGCGGTCACGGGGGTGCGTGTCTGATGGAACCGATCGTTCCCCCCTTCCTGCCCGTGTTCGTCGCGGCGCTGTTGCTGCCGCTGCTCGGTCGCCGACTCGGCCACGCCGTTGCTGGTCTCGTGACGTTCGCGATGGTGCCGTACGTCTGGCTGGTCGACTCCGGCGCCCACTTCACCGAGTTCGGCCTGTTCGGCTTCGAGACGGTGATCTTCAACGTCGACCCGTTCTCGACGCTGATGGGGCTGATATTCGCCTTCATCGGCGCCGTGGGGGTGCTCTACTCTTACTACAGCGACGCCGAGGCGATCCAGACCGCGTTCGCGCTGACCTACGTCGCGAGCAGTCTGGGCGCCGTCTTCGGCGGCGACTGGCTCACGCTCGTTTTCTTCTGGGAGCTGATGGCCGTCACCAGCACGCTGCTGGTCTGGCACTACGGCGGGAAGGCGGTGCGCGCGGGCTTCCGCTACGCCGTACTCCACGGCATCGGCGGCACGCTCTTTTTGGGCGCCGTGATCTGGCACTTCGCCGAGGCTGGAACCTTCCTGTTCGCGAGCGTGCCCGGCGGCCCCGAGAGCGCGGGGCTGGCCGGCCCCGTGGCGCCGGTCCTCGCGGCGCTGGGCATCGGCGTCAACGTCGGCTTCGTGGGCCTGCACGCGTGGCTGCCCGACACGTACCCGCGCCCGCATATCGCGGCAAGCGTGTTCCTCTGTGTCTTCACCACCAAGACCGGTGTGTACGGACTGTACCGCGTGTTCCCGGAGCACGGGAGCGTCGCCGTCGCCTACATGGGCGGCATCATGGCCGTCTTCGGGGCGACGATGGCGCTGTTCCAGAACGACATGCGCCGCCTGCTCTCCTACCACATCCAGTCGCAGGTGGGGTACATGGTCGCGGGGGTCGGTATCGGCTCCGCGCTGGCCCAGGCCGGCGCGTTCGCCCACGTGTTCAACCACATCCTCTACAAGGGGCTGCTGTTCATGACCGCCGGCGTGGTGATCTACCGCACCGGCGAGGAGAGCCTGAAAAAGCTCGGCGGCCTCGCCCGGGAGATGCCGATCACCGCAGGGGCGTTCACCGTCGCCGCGCTCTCCATCGCGGGCTTCCCCGGCTTCAACGGCTTCGTGAGCAAGGGTATCGTGATCGCCGCCAGCCACTACGACTTCCAGGGCGTGGTCCACATCGCCGGCCGCACGGGACTGGAGTGGCTGCTGCTGATCGGTGGCGTCGGGACGTTCATGTCGTTCATCAAGTTCGGCTACTACGCCTTCTTCCACGGCGAGTACGAGGGGAGCGTGAAAGACGCCAACCGCGGCCAGTCGGTCGCGATGGTGACCGTCGCGGCGCTCTGTGTGTTCTTCGGCGTCGCCGACGGCGCGCTCTTTAGCCTGCTGCCGTTCGACGTGACCGACAAGGCGGTCGTCTCGCACGTCTACCACACTTACACGGTGAGCCACGTCGCCGAGGGCGTCGCGCTCGCGGTGGCCGGCCTGATCGGCTTCGGCCTCGTGAAAAAGCCCCTCTCGGGGCTGGGGCGGGTGCCCGACATCGACCGGCTCTACAACCCCGCGACGTTCTACGGGACGCGCTATCTCGTCGTCGGCGTCACCGAACTCTACGCCCGCGTCGACGACGCCGCGGTGGCGCTGGCGAAGTTCTCGGTCCGGACGGCGAAGGACCCGGACGCGGCCATCGCCCGGGCGACCGGCCGCGAGGAGGTCGACACGAAAGCCGGCATCGACCGGAGCCTGATCCTCCTGCTGGCGACGCTGGTGGCGGCGATGGCGCTGCTGCTGGTCTGAGCGCCGGCGGCGTTTTCAGTAGTCGGTGAACGCTTCGAGCGTCTCGTCGGTCACGCCCGACCGCGAGTGGACCGTGACGAAATCGCCCGGGCGGATCTGTGTCTCCCCGGTCGGCGTGATGGCTTCCTCGTCGCGGTTGATCTGCACGACGAGGATGTCTGAGCCGACCAGTCCCGCCTCGTTCGCTTCCTGCAGCGTCATCCCGGCCATCGGTGCGCCCTCGCGGACGATCACTTCGACCACGTCGGCGTCGCCGGCGAGACCCGCGACGCCCGTGACCGGCGAGACAACCTCGTCCCGCGGACCGAACGGCGCGTACGGGCGGAAGTACTCGCGGTGGATCAGGTCCTCGTCGTCGATTTCGATCCCCAGCGACGTGATGTCCTGGGCGATCCGGGTGAGGTCGTCAGTGTCGTCGCCGACGACGGTGATCCGGAGGTCGCCCTTCCCGGACATGATCTCCCGGACGTTGGTCACGCCGGGCACGTCGAGCACTCGCTGGGCCATCTCCTGTCGGTTGCGGTTCCCGGTACTGCAGATGTAGTGGTTGGTCAGCCGACCGTCCACTTTCTCGTAGTCGATGTCGGCGTGATACCCCCGGATGACGCCCGCCTCCTCGAGGCGCCGGATCCGGTTGCGTACTGTCGGCGCCGAGACGTCCACCCTCTCCGCGATGTCCGGCGCGGACGTGTGGCGGGCTTCCTCGGTGAGGAAGTAGAGGATCTGCTCGTCGATTACATCGATCTGAAGACCCATATTTATACCCCGGGTTGGTCCCCTGGCGCCTTTTACGTTACTGGTACGCGTCTGTTTGCGCTCCGGGTCTCGGGGCCGTCCTAGAACTGCGTAACCTCGCCCTACTCCCGCCGCAATCGGCCGTAGAGGGTCTCTCGGAGAGATCGAACGAAAAGAAAGAAACTTTCTGGGAAAGTACGCTATCGTTCGCGTATTCGGCAAATACTTATTGATCGCTGTAGTCGGTTCGCCCATGGATTCACACGGTTCCGTCGGCGTCGTCGCTGTCGCCGGGGTGGTGCGTGCATGAGCGACTCGGTCGGAGGGCCGGCCCCGTCGGATCGCCTGCCCGACACGCTGATCGAGGCGGTCGACAGGTTGGGGATGTCCGAACTGCGGGCGCTCATGTCCCACGTCGAACAGCGGATCGAGTCGCTCCGGACGCCACTGTCCGAGGAGATCGAGGCCGAGGCGGCCGGCGAACTGCTCGGGATCGAGAACCACGGCGTGTACGCGCTCGTACGGATGCGCCCGCCGGGCCCCGACGGCGAGGTGTCCGAGGCCGAACCGGCCTCGCTCTACCACGTCAGCCGGGAGCGGGGGCTGGACGGCGAGGAGTCGCTGCACTGGGCGTATCTGGGCGACATCCGGAACACCGGCCGCGTGCGCTGTAAGAACTGCGGCCGGAGCGTCGACGAGACCGTCGCCGTCTGCCCGCACTGTGGCAGTGAGGACGTCGAACACACGGAGGAACACTGACCATGTACATCATCATCGTGGGGGCGGGCGACATCGGGTCGCCGCTCATCGAGATCGCGACCCGCTCCGGGAACGAAGTCGTCGTGATCGAACAGGACGACGAACGCGCCAACCGCGCGGCCGACGCGTACGACTGTCTGGTCATCGACGCCGACGCGACGACCAAGGAGACGCTGGCCGACGCCGGGGCCGAGCGCGCCGACGCCATCATCTCGACGACCGATCAGGACGCGACCAACATCATGGTCTGCCTGCTGGCAAAGGAGTTCGATATCCCGTCGATCCTCTCGGTCGTCCACAACCCCGAGCATATGGGTGTGTTCGAGCAGATCGGCGTCAACACGATGGAGAACCCCCAACAGCTGATCGCCGAGTATCTCTACCGGGCGGTCGCGCGCCCGGCCATCGTCGACTACATGCGCATCGGCGATGAGGCGGAGGTGTTCGAGATCACCGTCACCGAGAACGCGCCGATTGCCGGGAAAACCCTGCAGGAGGCCGCGCGGTCGGGCGACCTCACCGACGACATGCTCGTCGTCGCCATCGAGCGCGAGGAGGAGTCCCAGCCGATCACGCCCCGCGGGGACACGGTGATCCGAGAAGGCGACCTGCTGACGGTCTACTCCGCCGTCGGCGCCGACCCGGAGATCACGGACATCTTTGGCCACTATGAGGACCGGATCGACTGACAGCGCGGGCCCGGGCGCCGACGCGTTCGGCGTCACGGCGCCGCGCAGGAGGACAGCATGAACGGCGCGACCGCGACGGTCGCCCGGGACCTCGGCCGGATTCTGGAGGCGCTCGGCGCGCTGATGCTCGTCTCGGTGGTCGTCCCCGTCGTCTGGGGGGAGTACTACGCGCTTCCGGGGCTTCTGCTCGCGGGCGCCATCCCGCTGGGGATCGGTCGCGTGCTGTACAGGCGGTTCCGGAACGCTGAGGCGCCCGGCCGTCTCCACGGAATGATCGTCGCCGCGACGGGGTGGTTCTCCGTCGGCGTCTTCGGCGCGCTCCCGTTCCTGTTCACCGCCTGGAGCGTCGAACTCGGCGTCCCGATGCTGGCGACGCCGAGCGGGACGGCGACGCTCGCGGCGTTCACCGACCCGCTCAACGCCGTCTTCGAGAGCATGAGCGGCTTCACCGGCACGGGGCTGACGATGACCGACAACGAGGCGGTGCTCCCCCGGACGCTCCAGTGGTGGCGCACGTTCACCGAGTGGATCGGCGGCGTCGGCGTGATCGTCCTCACGACCGCGATCCTCTCGCGGCCCGGGAGCGGGTCGCTGACGCTCTACGAGAGCGAGGCGCGCTCCGAGAAGATCCACCCGAGCATCGTCTCGACGGTCCGGACGATCTGGTGGATCTTCATCCTCTTTACGTTCGGGTCGATCCTGGCGCTCTGGCTGGCGGGGATGCCGATCTGGGACGCGATCAACCACGCGATGACGGGGCTCGCGACGGGGGGGTTCTCGATCACGGACAACTCCATCGCGACCTACGACAGCACGGTGATCGACTTCGTGCTGCTCCCCATCATGCTGCTGGGGAGCATCGCGTTCCCGGTCCACTACCTGATCCTGCAGGGTGACCTGAAGAACCTCTACACGGACCTCCAGACGCGCTGGGTGTTCGGCTACATGGGCGCCGCGTCGGCGCTGCTGTGGGCGTTCCTCTACGCCAGCGGCACCTACCAGACGCCCTTTGCGGCGCTGCGCTACGGCCTGTTCCAGTTCGTCTCGGCGGCCACCTGTACGGGGTTCCAGACGGCCGTCGACGCCACCAACGTCGCGCTGGGACGCTGGCCGGCACAGGCCCAGCTAACCGTCGTGTTCGGGATGTTCGTCGGCGGCGCCGCCGGGTCGACCGTCGGCGGGATCAAGATCATCCGCGGGCTGACCCTCGCGAAGGGGATCTGGTACCAGATCACGGACGTGTTCTACCCCGACAGCGCGCTCCGGCGACTCGAGATCGATGGCCGTCGACTCAGCGAGGAGGAGGCCAGCCGCGAGTTCATGGAGGCGGCGATCATCGTCGTGCTCTGGGCGGCGTTCCTGATCGTCGGAAGCTTCGTGCTACTGGTTGCGCTCCCGGCGTCTGCGTACTCGCTGCCCAACATCCTCTTCGAGGTCGCCAGCGCGCAGGGGAACGTCGGCCTCTCGGCGGGGATCACGGGGCCCGAATCGCTCCCGGCGGTCGGGAAGATCACGTTCCTCTTTCACATGTGGATCGGGCGCCTCGAGATCATCCCGGTGCTGGTGACGCTGCGAACGCTGTTCAAGCGCGGAGGGCTCTACGCATGAAGTTCCGGGAGCTCCCGCTCGTCGCCCACGTGTTCGAGTCGGGCGCCGACGACCGCGTGTTCGACTCGCTGCTGCTGCTCGGCCCGCCCCTCATCCTGCTGATCGCCGTGCTCGGGCGGTCGCTCGCGACCGAACTGCTCGCCGTCGCGTATCTCGTCGCGTTCGTCGGCTACGCGCTGTATCGGGGCGTCAGGTAGCCCCGACGCGGCGTGCTCGGCGTCGACGCCTAACTCCACGTCGGGTTCGACACCCACGTCCGCGACCGAGTGGTCTTCAACTTTCTCGATACCCTCTAACTCCGCCTCGTACTCCCGTTTCGGGATAAGGTAGGTGAGGTCGTGGCTATCGAGCGTGTGGAGCACCTCACGGCCGTCGAACCCGCTGTCGGCCATAAGTTGCTGATGTTTCATCGGTCGTACAGCACCCCGTTAGCGTCTCTGTGTCGGTATCGTCACTTGTCGGTGGTTCCGTACCACTACAGCAGTCAGCGGCCGAACTCGATTCGCAACAGCCCGTGTCATCAGATGCCACTTCCGCGTAGCGGTCGCGGACTGTCCCGTGCTGTTCATCGTCAGTGAAAGTCGATTCTTCTCGAGGGGTCGTGTTTTCAGTCGTTGTTGTTTATAGCTGGGTGCCAGTTTTTCCGGAATCTGCTGCTACGGGGGTTGTGTCAATGTTGGTTCGACGGGCCAAGACCCGGTTTACAGTCAAACGGGCTTGCGACCTTCACCAGCGGGGTCTGAGTGTTGCGCTCTCGTATTTTGGAAATCAGACGATGAAGAGATTGAACACGACGCCAACGGTAATACCGATTGTGACGACGGTTCCGGCGTAGACGAGCAATAGCCGGCGCTGGAACAGCTTGTTCAGGAGAATTAGGTTTGGAATGCTCACACCGGCTCCGCCGATGACGAACGCGAGGACGGTTCCGATGGCGATTCCCTGTTCGCTGAGGGAGGCCGCGATCGGAAGCATTCCACTGAGGCTGACGTAGACAGGAGCGCCGGCGAGCGCGGCCAGTGGCACGGCGAGCGGGTTCTCCGGGCCGAGCACGGTGTGCAGTACGTCGACGGGGACGACCCCGTGAATTAGTGCTCCGAGGACCATCCCGAGGAGAAGATACGGAAGTGTGTCGACGAAAAACGACCACGCTTCACGCGCGGCTGATTCGAAATGCTGTTGGTGCGTCTGCTCTGTGTTCGCCGTTCCTCCAGCACAGCAGTCGACTGTCCCGCCGTCCGCTACGGTCTGACTTGTACCATCCGTAATGCGGACCTCCTTGACGTGGTCGGCTAACCCGAGCCGACCGATAACGAGCCCACCGACGACGGATGCGATGAACGTTATGATGACGTACCAGACGGTCACTTCGAGTCCAAACAGCCCAATGAGCAGCAGCACGGCGATCTCGTTGACGAGTGGGGAAGCAAGGAGGAACGAGAAGGCAAGCCCGAGCGGCGCACCCGCTTGAAGAAGGCCGGCCAGAACCGGGACGGTCGAGCACGAGCAAAACGGCGTTACCGCGCCTAGTCCGGCGGCGGCGACATTACCAGTGCCTTCATCGTGGCCGCGGAGTTTTTGCTCGACTCGCTCCGGTGGGAGATACTCCTGTGTTAATCCGACGAGGAACGACGCTCCGATGAACAGCGGGACGAGAAGGAACGCGAGGTGGAGGAAGTAGTTCCACGAGTCGAGGAGCGCGTTGGGAAGGCCCGGTGGAAGCATCTCACGCGTCCTCCTGCATAGCGTGGGCGAGATCGAGTAGTTCGAAGACCGCGGTATCGGCGATGCGGTAGTAGCTCCACTTGCCCTTCTTCCGGGATTTGACCAGTCCTGCCTCTTTCAGCTTCCGGAGGTGGGTTGCGACCGTCGATTGGGGGGCGTCGAGCACGATCTGTAACTCACACCCACAGCACTCCGATTCACGGAGTGCGCTGAGAACGCGGAGGCGGTCCGCATTCCCGAGGGCCTTGAAGACGGTTTCCTGACCGGCGACAGCTTGTTCAGAAGGCCGGATGTCCTGTAAGGCGGCGATTCGTTCCTCTGGATCGTCGTACAGCCGTTCGAGTGCGCTGTGGGCTTCGTCGGGTGGCGAATCTGTCTCAGACATATTTGAATTTCTCGGTTCGAATTATTCGCAGCAGCTCTCGGATTCGGTTTCTATCGAATCAGATTGGGCTTCTTCGATAGTGGCTCCACAACAGTCGGACCCCTCATCCTGCCCGTAACGGTTTACGAGGCGGTTCCAGATTCGGTCGAGGGTACTCTGTGCCATCTCTATCGTATCGTATTTTCCCGATTCATATGAAAGTTGTGGTGGCACAGGTTTGGCCTCGCAGTCAAGAGGTGGATTCGCGTAGTCACGCTTCAGCACAATAGTTAGACACGGGAGCGACGTTGACGTGAGTGGGCGCTTGATGATCCCAACGGACATCTAGATCGCGTGCGTGAAATTCACGATGAGATCGAACAGCGAGTTCTTGACCTGTTCGATAAGTTCAGCGGGATCCCAGAAATAGCCTCTCTACTCCCTACTGGAGTAAATAGCGGTCAAGTTCGTGGTACGCCGGACTGTTTCCCACTGGACTGGTTAAATATCCTACCTTCTGAGTTGGAACCATTGTGATTTGTAGCTACTCACCTTCTGAATCTCTGGGGAGCCGTCGTTCGGTGTTCGATATCCCTGCATCCGGTTTATCGATCCCGCGATCACCGTCCGTGGGTTTATACTAGTGGCCTCGGTAAATCGCCCATGACCAACCGAGGCGACGATCTCGAGTCGCAGGTCGCGGACCTACAGGCGACGGTCGACGGGTTGACCGAGGAACTCGTGGAGACCAAAGAGCGCGTCCGCCAGCTCGAGGAGACCACCGAGTCCCTCGAGGAGGCCGACGCCGCCCGAACGGAGCGCAGCCAGCAACAGGGCGAGCGCAGCACCGCCGAGGAGCAGGCGCAGGCCCGCGGGACCGACGAGCGCCGCGACGCCGAGTTCGTGGCCAACCGCGACGACAGCGAGGAGGAGCAGGCCGAGCCGGAGGCGGCCACTGAAGAGGAGGACGACTCCGACGACGACGGCGACGACATCATCGTCGCCTGAGGCCGCATGCACATTCAGGAACTCGTTCTGGACGACTTCAAGAGCTTCGGGCGCGAGACCCACATCCCGTTCTACGAGGACTTCACGGTCATCACCGGCCCAAACGGGTCGGGCAAGTCGAACATCATCGACGGCGTCCTGTTCGCGCTGGGACTGGCCCGGACGCGGGGCATCCGCGCGGAGAAGCTCACCGACCTGATCTACAACCCCGGCGACGACGATACCCAGCGCGCCGGGCCACGGGAGGCGTCGGTGATGGTCGTGCTGGACAACTCTGACGGCACCCTCTCGCGCTCGCAGGTGACCACCGCCGCCGGCACCGAGAAGGTCGGCGATGTCGACGAGATCACCGTCAAGCGCCGGGTGAAGGAGACCGACGACAACTACTATTCCTACTACTACCTCAACGGTCGGTCGACGAACCTCTCGGACATCCAGGACCTGCTGGCCCAGGCCGGGATCACCCCGGAGGGGTACAACGTCGTCATGCAGGGCGACGTGACCGAGATCATCAACATGACCCCCTACCAGCGACGGGGGATCATCGACGAGATCGCCGGCGTCGCCGAGTTCGACGCCAAGAAGGAGTCCGCCCGCGAGGAGTTGGCGGTCGTCGAGGAGCGCATCGGCGAGGCCGACCTCCGGATCGAGGAGAAGGAGGACCGCCTCGAACAGCTGGCCGACGAACGGGAGACCGCCCTCGAGTACCAGGAACTCCGCGACGAGCGTGAGGAGTACGAGGGCTACCTCCGTGCCGCCGAACTGGAGGAGAAGCGCGAGGACCTCGAGCGGACCGAGGCCAAGATCGAGTCCGCCGAGGCCGACCTCGCGGAGAAACAGACCGAACTCGACGAGGCCGAGGGGAAACTCAGCCGCCTCGAGGACGAACTCGACGACCTCGACTCGGAGATCGAGCGCACCGGCGAGGACGAACAGCTCCGGGTCAAAAGCGAGATCGAGGCGGTCAAAGGCGAGATCGCCCGTCTCGAGGACCGTATCGAGGCCAATCAGGAGCGCATCGACGAGGCCGAGGCCGAGCGCCGGAGCGCGTTCGTCGACATCGACCGGAAGGAAGAGGAGATCGAGGAGCTCGACGACCAGATCCGGAGCCTGAAAGTCGAGAAAGCCAACGTCAAAAGCGACATCGTCTCGAAGGAGAGCGAACTCGCCGAGGTCGAAGCGGAGATCGAGAACGTCGACACCGCGTTCGACGAACTCAAAGCCGACCTGCAGGCCGAGAAAGAGCAGTTAGAGGACCTGCGCGAGGCGAAAAACGAGAAGCAACGGGAGAAGGACCGCCTGCTCGACGAGGCGCGGCGTCGATCCAACCGCGTCAGCGACCGCGAGGACGAACTGCAGAAGGTTCGTGACTCGCTGCCGGACCTCCGGGCGCGGGTGTCGAACCTCCACTCGGAGTTGGACAAAGCCGAGAAGAACGAGTCGACCGCCGACGAGATGGTCGAGGAGCTCAAAGACCGGAAACAGGAGCTCAACGGCGACCTCTCGGAGATCGACGAGGAACTCCGCGAACTCCGCAACGAGTACGCGGAACTGGAAGCGAAGGCCAGCGACACCGGCGACACGTCGTGGCCCCGCGCGGTCACGTCGATCAAGAACGCCGGCAAGCGCGGCGTCCACGGCCCCGTGGGCGAACTTGCGTCCGTCCCGCGGGAGTACGCCGAGGCGTGTGAGACCGCCGCCGGCGGCCGCCTCGCGAACGTCGTCGTCGACGACGACGGCGTGGGGTCTGAGTGTATCGACTACCTGAAGTCCCGGAACGCGGGGCGGGCGACGTTCCTCCCGATGACGGAGATGGACGACCGCAGCCTCCCCCGCGAGCCGAACGACCCCGGCGTCGTCGGCTTCGCCCGGGAACTCGTGGAGTACGACGACCGCTACTCGGGCATCTTCTCGTACGTGCTGGGGTCGACGCTGGTCGTCGAGGACATGGACACGGCACAGCACCTGATGGGTCAGTACCGGATGGTCACGCTCGACGGCGACCTCGTGGAGAAGTCCGGCGCCATGACCGGTGGCTCGGGCGGCGGGTCGCGCTACTCGTTCTCGAAATCCGGCGGCGGCCGACTCGAACGGCTGGCCGAGGAGATCCACGACCTCGAGGACGAGCGCCGGTCGATTCAGAACGACCTGGACAGCGTGGAAACGGACCTCACGGACGCCCGCGAGCGCAAGAGCGCGGCCTCGGAGAAGGTCCGGTCCATCGAGGCCGACATCGAGAGCGCCGAAGACGACGTGACCGAGGCCGAGGAGCGAATCGGGGATATCGAGGACGAACTCGCCGACCTCCGCGCGGAGCGAGAAGCGGTCGACGCGCAGATGACCGAACTCGATTCGGAGATCGCCGACCTCGACGGCGAGATCGAGGCGACCGAGGCGACCATCGAGGAGTTGGAAGCCGAGATGGCCGACTCCAAGATCCCGGAGCTCTCGGCCCGCGCCGACGAGATTCAGGAAGAGATCGACGAACTCGAGGACCGCAGCGACGACCTCGACGCCGACCTCGGCGACCGCCGCCGCGAGAAGGAGTACGCCGAGGAGTCACTGGAGGACCTCCACGACACCGTGGAGTCCGCCCAGAACAAGAAGGCCGAACTCGAGGACGACATCGCGGAGTTCGAGGCCCAGATCGAGGAGAAGGAGGCCACACTCGAGGAGAAACACGAGAAAGTCGCGGAGCTCGAGGAGCAGCTCGCGGAGCTCAAGGAAGAGCGCGAGGAGCTCAAAGCCGAGGTCCGCGAGGCTCGCAGCGAGCGCGACGAACAGAAGGACGCGGTCGACCGCGTCGAGTCGCGACTCGACTCGCTCAAGCGCAGCGCCGTCGCACTCAGCGAGGAGATCGCCGACCTCGAGAGTCAGGTCGGCGAGTACGACGCCGACGAGATCCCGGACCACGACGAGGTCGAGGCCGAGATCGAGCGCCTGACCGCGGCGATGGAGGAGCTAGAGCCGGTGAACATGCTCGCCATCGACGAGTACGACGAGGTCGAGAGCGACCTCGAGGAACTCCGCGAGCAGCGCGGCGTGCTCGTCGACGAGCGCGACGGGATCGAGGAGCGCATCGCTGGCTTCGAACAGCGCAAGGTCGAGACGTTCATGGACGCGTTCGAGGCCATCGACGAGCAGTTCCAGCGCATCTTCTCCCGGCTCTCTGATGGTTCCGGGGAACTGGTGCTCGAGAACCCCGAGGACCCGTTCGAGGAAGGGCTGACGATGAAGGCCGAACCCGGCGACAAGCCGGTCCAGCGCCTCGACGCCATGAGCGGCGGCGAGAAATCCCTGACCGCGCTGGCGTTCATCTTCGCGATCCAGCGCCACAACCCCGCGCCGTTCTACGCGCTGGACGAGATCGACGCGTTCCTCGACGCGGTCAACGCCGAGCGCGTCGGCGAGATGGTCGACGACCTGGCGGGCGACGCGCAGTTCGTCGTCGTCAGCCACCGCTCGGCGCTGCTCGACCGCTCGGAGCGCGCTATCGGCGTCACGATGCAGGAGAACAACGTCTCGGCGGTGACGGGGATCGACCTCGCGGGCGGCGAGACGTCCGAGACGGAGGTGGTGACAGACGATGATTAGTGAGGCGCGAGGCGGGAAAACGGGAGGGAGCATCGCGACCGAGCGGGAAACCGTCTCGGTATGTCGAACGGTGAGTGAAGCGAGCCGTGAGCCCGAGGCGACGCGATGAGCGAGGACGAGGAGTTTTCCTTCAGCCTCTCGCCGGACCGACCCGACACCGGCGACCCCGGCGTCGACGACGGCCTGCTGAGCGACGATGCGCCGCCGGAGGAACCCGACGACGATGGCGAGGTCGAGCCGGTCGAAGTCCTCGTCAACCTCGCCGAGGCCGGGGAGATCGACCCGTGGGACATCGACATCGTCGCCGTCACGGACGCGTTCCTCGAAGAACTCGATGCGGCTGACCTCCGGGCCTCCGGCCGGGCGCTGTTCTACGCGTCCGTCCTGCTCCGGATGAAGTCCGACGCGATGCTCGGCGAGAACGAACCCGAGGAGCCCGAACCCGAACCCTGGGAGCTGGCGATGGAGGGCGAGGCGCCGCCGCCTGGCGAGGAGCCGGGATTCGACCCGGTCGACCAGCTCGAGGACGAGATGGACCGCCGACTCGAACGCAAATCCACCCGCGGCACCCCCGAGACGCTGGACGAACTGGTCCGGGAGCTACGGGACGCCGAGCGCGGCACGTGGTGGAAGGAGTCCCGGAGCTACGACACCAGCGAGTCGCCAGCGGGCTACGACCGCGGGCCGCAGACGCTCGACTACCACGCCGGCGACGACCTGCGGCGCGACGCCGAACCGACCGAGGAAGAGGTCACCGGCACCACCCACAGCGAGGACATCGACGTCGTCATCGCCGACGTGGAGGCGGCGCTCGCCGAGCAGTACGACCGCGGGCGCGACGAGGTGCTGTTCGCGGAAGTGCGCGACGCCGGCGGCCGGCCGGTCATGACGTATCTCGGCCTGCTGTTCCTCTCGAACCGGGGCGACGTGCGGCTGGCACAGGACGACCTGTTCGGCGACCTCTGGGTGCAGGACCCGGACGCCGTCGATGTCGAGGGCCCCGCCGGCGCGGGCGTCGTCGAGGCGGAGGCCGATCCGGAGACGGAACCGGCCGAGTCCGGGAGCGCGGACGAAGCGGGGACGGCGTCGGAGTCCGACGTCGCGTAGCCGCCGAAACGCCTAACCGAGACCCGACAGAACGCCGGGTATGGCTGCTCCAGCGAACATCGTCGGCGAGGCCCTCGACTTCCTCGTCTCGAACCCCCTGTTTACCGTGGTGCTGGCGGGGATGCTGGGGTTCGTCTTCTTCATGTATCTGCTCGTACGCCGGACGGTACTCGGACTCCGTGAAGGGTTCGAGAGCGGGAAGGACCGATGACTGAGCGACGATGGTAGACCCGGCAACCCTCGGAACGGCCGTCGTGGCGGCGCTCGCGAGCCTGTTCATGGCGTGGGCCATCGGCGCCGGCTCGTCCGGATCGACGCCGTTCGCCCCCGCAGTCGGCGCCAACGCCATCTCGGTGATGCGGGCCGGCCTCATCGTCGGCGTGCTCGGCTTCGCCGGCGCGGTGTTGCAGGGCCAGAGCGTCACCGAGGCGGTCGGCTCGGACCTCATCGTCGGCGTCTCCATCTCCGCGATGGCGGCGACGGTCGGCCTGCTCACGGCGGCGATACTGGTCGCGCTGGGCGTGTTCAAGGGCTACCCCATCGCCACCGCGTTCACCGTCACCGGCGCCGTCGTCGGCGTCGGCCTCGCGATGGGCGGGGAGCCGGCGTGGGGGAAGTACCAGCAGATCGTCACTCTCTGGGTCCTCACACCCTTCATCGGCGGCGGCATCGCCTACGCGACCGCGCGCCTGCTCCGCTCCGACCGGGCGCCCGAACGGCTGCTCGTCCCGGGGCTCGCGGGGCTGGTCGGCGCCATCGTCGCCAACATCCAGTTCGCGCTGCTCGGGCCGCCCGACGAGGGTGGCTCCATCGCCGGCGAGGCCGCACAGGCGCTCGGCGGCGGCGGACTCCCCTCGCGCGGGGTGGCCACCCTCGCGCTCGCGGCCGTTGTCGTCGCCGTCGTCGCCGCTGACGCCCGGCGCGACGAGGACGGCGCTCAGCGACGGTTCCTGCTCGCGCTGGGTGGGCTGGTGGCGTTCTCCGCCGGCGGTTCGCAGGTGGGGCTGGCTATCGGCCCGCTCGTGCCGCTGCTGGACACGTTCCAGTCGATCCCGGTGTTCGCGCTGCTGTTCGGCGGCGGCGTCGGCCTGCTCGCTGGCTCGTGGACCGGCGCGCCGCGGATGATCAAGGCGCTCTCACAGGACTACTCCAGTTTGGGGCCGCGGCGCTCGATTGCGGCGCTGATCCCCAGTTTCGCCATCGCGCAGGTCGCCGTCGCGTTCGGCATCCCCGTCTCGTTCAACGAGATCATCGTCTCGGCCATCGTGGGGTCGGGCTACGCCGCCGGCGGCGCGGGCGTGAGTCGGCGGAAGATGCTCTTTACGGTGCTGGCGTGGATCGGCTCGCTGGCGCTCTCGCTGCTCGTGAGCTACGGGGTGATGGCCGGGATCGAGGCGCTCTGAGCTGGCAACCGCTTCTGATCGTAGCAACGTTTACCCAGTAGTACGTTCTACTCCCCGTATGGCCACCTCGGTGAAGATGGATGATGAGACTAAAACCCGTCTCGAACGGCTTCAGGCCGAAATCCGTCTGAAAACGGGGAATCGCGTCACCCAACAGGAGGTGCTCGCTCGCCTCGTCGAGAACGCGATCGAATCGAAGGCGGAGTTGATCGACTCCTTCCGAGAGGAACGCGTTCCGGTTTCTGCGGACGAACAGGGGGCGTTCCACGAGGGGATGATCTCGTCGGGGACGGCGACGAGCGAGGAGGATATCGACGATCTACTGTACGGATGAGCGTCCTCGTAGACACTGGTGTGTTGTTTGCTCACCACGACACGGACGCCGAGCGCCACGACGACGCCGTGGCCGCTCTCGAGAAGCTACTTGCCGGAGAGTACGGCCAACCGTACACGAGCGACTACGTGTTCGACGAGACGGTGACGCTCACCCGCGTCCGGACGGACTCCTTCGAGGCGGCGGAAACGGTTGCGGACCGTATACTCGGGAACGGGACGTTCCCGAAGGTGTTCGAACTGGTCCACGTTGCGCCGGATGATCTGCAGGCGTCGATGGAGACGTTTCGACGGTATGACGACCAGTCGCTTCGCTTCACGGACGCGACAACGGTTCACCTCTGTGAGTCTCGAGATATCGACGCAGTGTTGAGCTTCGACGACGACTTCGACGGCGTGATAAAGCGGATCGAACCCGGGAACTGACTCTGCGTACTACTCACCCAGCGCCGAGAGGTCTTCAGTTTCGACGTCGTCAGGAACCGTCCCCAGCGCCGCGGCGGGCCAGTCGTCGTGGCCGAGCGTGAACTCGGTCTCCGGATTTGCCTCCGCGAGCGACACAACCCCATCGGCAGCGGCGACATAGGCAACGTCCTCCAGCCGATCCGGCGTCTCGGCGTGCAGCGGGTACGTCTCGGAGAGCGACGGCGGGAACGGGCCGAACGGCGGTTCGACGCGCCAGACGGCGTCGTGGTCGTGGTCCGCAGGCTCGCCGAACTCTGTCAGCAGCAGTTTGCCGGGCGTCTCCAGTCGCTGGAGGCGCTCGTGGTGCCGGAGCACTTCCGGCCGGCGGGCGCTCTCGGGCGAGGTGTAGAAGAACGTCCCCTTCGAGACGCGGTCGCTCTCCTCCAGTTGCTCGGCATGATCCAGCAGCGCGCGGAAGCCGTCGGCGCTCGCCGGGTGGGCGCGGGCACGCTCCTCGACCAGTTCCAGCAGGCTCCCCTCCCGGATCGCCTGCCGGACGCGGCGGATCTCCGCGAACGTGACGTGGAGGTTGTGCTCGGCGAGTGCGTTCTCCCGGTCGCGCTGGTCGAGTGCGCGCAGGGATTCGGGGTCGTGCTCCGTACAGATCGGGCACGGACAGGGGAGGTAGGCGAGTTCGTCGACCTGCTCGGTCCCGCGAACCGTCAGATACCGGCCGTCGCGGGCGTACAGCGCGTACGCGGCGGAGTCGAACAGGTCACAGCCCACGGCGGCGGCCATCGCGAACATCATGGGGTGGCCGGCGCCGAACAGGTGGACCGGGCAGTCCGCGCCGAGGCCGCGCTTGGCGGCGGCGGTCACGTCGATCATGTCGTCGTATCGGTAGCTGTTCAGCAGGGGGACCACGGCGCCGACGGGGAACACGTCCAGATCCGTGCTCGCGGCGTGGGCGCCCGCTTCCTCGCGGAGGGCGGGGTACGTGGATCCTTGGACGGGCGCGTTGACCAGCATCTCGCCCGTATCGACGGCCTCGGCATCCGACAGCGCCTCCTCGGTGGCGGCGAGTTCTTCTTCGGCCTGCTCGCGGGAGACGTCCGGCGGCGTCGGGATGTCGACTGGGGTGCCGATGTCGGAGCCGATCTCGTGCTGGAAGTTCAGGATCTCGGTCGTCGTGGTGTCGATCTCGCCGTACTCCGCCAGCTGGAACGACCCGGAGTCGGTGACGATGGCGCCGGGGAAGTCGAGCATCTCGTGGAGGCCCTCCTTCTCGGCGCGCTCCCGCAGGTCCTCGGTGTTGCGGATGATGTAGGAGTTGGTGATCAGGATGTCGGCGCCGAACTCCTCGTGGAGTCGGCGGGGGGGGATCGTCTGGAGGTTGGGGTTGACCACCGGCATCAGCGCCGGCGTCTCGACGGTGACCCCCGCCCGTGGCACCGTCAGCCGACCGACGCGGGCCATCCCGTCGGTCGCCCGGATCTCGAAGGCGTCGCGCATGGGCGAGATTCCGGTGCCCCGGCCTAAGGGGGTTCCGTTCGGCGGTTCAGGGGAGAACGGCGACGATGGCCGCGGCGGCGTTGCCTGACTCCTCGACGGTGCCGGTGGCGACGGCGTACAGCGCGAGGAAGATGAGGGCGTCGTAGGTGCCGTGGACCAGGATCGGCACCACGAGGTTCCGGGTGTACTCGTAGAGGCCACCCAGCAGCAGGCTCGGGCCCATCAGGCCGATCAGCGACACCAGGACCGCCGAGGCGTCGGTCCCGACCAGCGAGGTGACGTGGATCGCGGCGAAGACGACGCTCGCGATGAACACGCCCGATTTCGCGCCGAAGGACTCCCGGATACGGTTCTGGACGACGCCTCGGAAGAGCAGTTCCTCGCCCGGCCCGATCAGGAGGTACGCGCCGGGCAACAGATAGAGCACGATTTCGGGGTTCTGCACCGCTAGATCGGCGATCTGGTTGTTCGCGGACTCGGTCCCGGTCGCCTGCAGGAGCGATCCGAGCACCATCAGGTAGACCATCGACGCCACGAGCGCCCCGATCACCAGCCCGAACTCCTTGATCGAGGGCACCTTGATCCCCAGCGAGCGCAGCGGGATCCCCCGATACCGGAGGTAGGCGACCGCGGTGCCCATGAACCCGACGCCGGTCAGGAACAGCAGCGAAACGACGATGTTCAGCACCGGCGTGATGTCGACGCCGGCCGCGGACAGTGACAGCGCGATGAGGAGGGCGATCACGTTGCCGCCGATGAAGCCGGCGACGCCGACACCGAGGCCGACGCCGGCGGCTCGCAGCCGTGAATCCATACGCCGGAGTCGGGCCCGGACCGTCAAAGCCGTTGTCCTCGATCAGTCCAGTTCGTGGCGACTCACCGCCAGCGTCGTCCGGCCGTCGCGGATCTCGCCGTCCCGGACCGCCGCCACGAGGTCGTCGTAGTCCGCGGTCAGCGCCCGGATGCTCTCGTTGTGGTCGAGATCCTGCTCGGCGGCCGGCTCACAGCCCCGCGCGACGAGCGTGTGGTGGATCGAGTTCGCGACGCCGTTGACCGGTTCGGTGGTGCAGAGATGCTCGACCGTCTCGGCGGTGTAGCCGGTCTCCTCCCGGAGTTCACGCCGGGCCGCACGCTCGAGGTCGTCCTCCTCGGGTTCGACGCCGCCGGCCGGGAGGCCGCGGTTGACCCGGCCGACCGCCTGTCGCCACTCTTCGATCATCACCACCTCGTCGCCGTCGGAGAGAAACGGGAGGACGACGACTGTCTCGACCTCCTCGACGTAGTGGTAGTCGGTCTCCGTGCCGTCGGGGAGGGTCACGTCGTCCTGCCGGACCGAAAAGCCCGGGCAGCGGTAGTCGATTTCGGTGTCGTGGGTCTCCCACGCGAGTTCGTCGGCGTGGGCGTCGGCCTCACTTTCGCTTGCGTCGCCCGCGGCATCGATGTCGTCGGTCATGGCTGGGGGTGGCGACCGGCTGAAGGAAAAGGGGTCGGTCCTACCGCGTCCGCCAGAGGTCGCGGGCGCCGACACCGGCGACGGCGACCGAGACGATGGTCAGGCCGAGTTGGGCGCCGTTGAACCAGAACGGCAGCCACGGGAACACGCCGGGGAGTAGTGCCGCAGCCTCGGTGAGTACCGGGATCTCGCCGCTCCGGCCCTCGTTGGGCGACTCGCCAACGTACCACTCGGCCTGGGTCAGTTCGCCCTGTGGCTCGCGGTCGGCCTCGTAGGGGACCTTATGGTTGAGCGCTTTGTAGCCGATCGACCAGACGACCGTCCCGTTCTCGGTGACCTCGAAGACGCGCTTGTTGAGCGTGTCCGTCACCAGCGTGTTGCCGTTCGCGAGACGGTCGGCGTCGCGGGGCCAGCGCAGGTCGATGCCGCCCGCGCGTTCGAGCGTCCACGCGACCTCCCAAGAGCCGTTCTGGCGGTGGAGTTCCGCGACGCGGTCGTTGTCGCTGTCGGCGACCAGCACGGCCGCCTCACCCTCACCGGTCGGGTCGCCGCCGAGCCACTGTGGGTTGTGCTGGTGGTTGAGCACCGCGGGGTCGCCACAGCGTACGTCGCCGTCGCCGTCCTGATCTTCGAGTTGGTTCCGGCCGGAGGGCGTACAGGTGTTGTCGGAGCCTCCCTCGTCGGCGTTGATGGTCTCGACGACGCCCTCCTGGCGGTCGACGACGAGGATCTGGTTGGCGTTCCTGACCGAGACGAGGAACTGCCCCTCGCCCACCACGTCCACGTCGTTGATGTGGAGCCAGTCGACGCGGGTCGGATCCGCCGGCGCCTCGTAGTAGCTACTGGCGTTCCACTGCCAGACGACCTCGTCGTTTTTCACGATGGTCAGCCCCTCGCGGTCCATGTCGGTGAGGAGGAACTCACCGTTCTCCAGTTGCTCCACGTCGTGGACCTCGCTGTTGCTGCTGGATCGGACGGGGTAGGAGTACTCGTACTGGATCTCCTTGGTGTCGGGGTCGAGGATGCGGAAGCCGGTGTGGGTACACGGCGACTCGTAGGGGCCACAGTCCTCGTAGCCGCCGTGCATGAACCCGGCCATCACGCTGCCGTTGTCGAGCAGCGTCACGTCGAAGTAGCTGTCAGTGTCCGCGAGGCGCCAGGTCACGTCGGTCCCCTCGACGTTGGCGATGCTGCCGTATTCATGCCACCCTGGCCCGCCGCCCTGAATCCCGACGAGCGTCCGTCGCTCGCTGTCGTCGCCGGCGACCGCCGTGTCGGGCGCCAGCGCCGCGCTGACGCCGAGCGTGGCGACCAGCAGTACGACGGCGCCGACGACGAGAACGGTCCCGCGCGTCTTCCTGTCCATTACCGTAGCTTGCGTGGGGCGTGTGGCATAACCTTTGTGAGGTACAGAATCAGGCGGCTGCGACGGCCCGGAACGCGTCGTCGACGGCCGCGAGCGTCTCCACGAGCGGGCCGGAGTTGTCGATGACCATGTGGTCGTCGCCCTCGATGGGTTCGAACTCCGCTTTGAGTTCCGTGTAGATATCGAAGTCGGCGTCGCTCTCGTCGTCTTCCTCGGTCTGGCGCTTGCGGATGCGCTCGCGCACGACCGACTCCTCGCAGGCGACCCGCACCAGTTGGTACTCGGTGTCGGCCTCGTGGGCGAGGGCTGCGGCGCGCTCGCGGAGTTCGCGTCGGCGGAACGTGGCGTCGAGGACGACGTGCTCGTTCGATGCGAGCGTCTCGCGGGCGCGGCTGAACAGTTCGTCGTACACCGTCGCGGACTCCGCGGCCGCGTAGGTCGGCTCGGGAAACAGTTCCTTTCGGACCACGTCGGTCCGGAGGCGCTCCGCCGAGAGCAGGTCGGCGACGCGCTCGGCGACCGTCGATTTGCCGGTCCCGGGGAGCCCGCAGACGAGGACGAGCATTCGCTCGGAGGGCAGGTAGCGTCGTACTAATAGTCAGCGCTTCAGGCCGATCCGGGAGCCTCGCCCAGCACGAATGTCCCGACCGATACTGGCCCTCGCGGCCGTCGGCATGCTGTTCCTCGCCGGCTGTTCCGGCATGGAGGAACCGCGACCGAGCCGACGGTGACCGAGAACTACTGCCGCGAGGTCGTCGAGAGCGGCGAGTCGATCAGCGTCGGCGACACCGGCGCAGTCGGCTGGGGAAGGAGGCGCTCTATCACGAGTTCGGCCTCGAGTGCTACGCCGGGACGCGGATCACCGTCCGCGGCGAGACGTACGGCACCGTCTTCTTCACGAACACGGCGCCACGCGAGGCGTTCACCGAGGCCGAGCAGGCGTTCCTCGACCTGCTGGGCCAGTGTGTCGGCTACGAGATCGAGCGCCGCCAGCACAAGGCCGACCTCGAGGAAACCATCGAGCAACTGGAGCAGTCCAACGACTGACTGAAGCAGTTCGCCTACGCGGCCTCCCACGATCTGCAGGAGCGCCTTCGGATGGTCTCCTCGTACCTCCAGCTACTGGAGAACCGCTACCGCGACGACCTCGATCAGGACGCACAGGAGTTCATCGACTTCGCGGTCGACGGCGCCGACCGGATGCGGGCGATGGTGGACGACCTGCTCGCGTTCTCGCGGGTCGAACAGGCCGAGAACGCGTTCGAGCCGGTCGACTGCGAGGCCGTCGTCGACCGAGTCACCGACGACCTCCAGATCCAGATCGCGGAGAACGACGCGGTGATCGTCGCCGACTCGCTGCCGACGCTCTCCGGCGATTCCGAACAGCTCCAGCAGCTGTTCAGCAACCTCGTCTCGAACGGGGTCAAGTACAACGAGAGCGAGACGCCGCGGGTGGAGATCAGCGCGGAGCGACGCGGCGACGACTGGGCGTTCGCCGTCGCCGACAACGGGATCGGGATCGACCCCGACCGGACCGACCGCATCTTCGAGATGTTCAAGCGACTCCACAACGCCGACGAGTACGAGGGCACCGGGATCGGCCTCTCGCTGTGTCAGGAGATCGTCGAGAACCACGGCGGCTCGATCGGCGTCGATTCGGCGCCCGGCGAGGGGTCGACGTTCCGGTTCACGCTGCCGGCTGAGTAGGGGTGTTGGTGGTTTCTGGTCCGATTGGCGGCTATTTGGGGCGGTTTTGATGGGGTATGCCCGGCTACGACGACGGGTCCTGCTGACGAATCGACGGTAGTCGGCGTCAGCTTCAACTGTCGACAGTGTCAACGAAGCCGTATGGGGACGAAGCAGATCCGCGTGAGCGAGGACCTGCACGCTCGCGTCAAAGCGGAGCGAGAGGATGGGGAGACCCTCGGGGAGACGCTCGAGCGGCTGCTGGGCGACTACGGGCTGGTGGACTTTGCGGACGACATGGCCGACGTGGCCGACGAGCACCCGACCGTCGAAAACCTTGAGCAGGCGATCGAGAACTCCGACGAGCGGGCCCGCGAAGAGATCGAGGAGCAGCTTTCGTGATTCTCGATACGCAGTATCTCGGGGCGCTGGCCTAACAGGATCGGATGCCCGAACGCTAGCGGCGGAAATCGACGCCAGCGAGGCACCGACGCGAATCCCGTCGACGGTCGTCTGGGAGATCTTCTACGGCCTCGGGAAGCTCACGGCCGGTCGCGCCACACGGATCCGCCGGAACTACGAGTCGTTGTTCGAGGCGTCGACGATCATCGAACTGGATGAGAAGGGGGCTCGCCGTGCCGGAACACTCCGGGGAAACACGAGGCGTCGGACCGGCTGAAGAACCTCGATGGTGCCGATTCTGCAGTCGCCGCTCACGGGCTGGTCCTCGCTGAACCGGTGGTGTCGAACGACGCCGACTTACGGGACGTGGAGGGGCTGGAAGTGATGACGTACTGAGCGGCCACAGCCAGTCCCCGTTCGCTCGAGATGCGGGCACAGCCACCCGAAAGCCGTTGCTCGGTGTGTAAGAATGCGGGAGAAGTGGGCCGGCGCGAATGTCGAACTCCGGGAGACTCGCTTCGCTCGTCTCCCGTGCCCGAATTCGCGCGGCGTAATTGACACACGCACTACGGACTCATCGCTAGTGCTCGTCGTTGCGAAGTGGGGTGAAAATGGGCCGGCGCGAATTCGAATACAGACAAGACGTTCCGGGTCGCTCCCTTCGGTCGCTTCCCGGGCATGCGACTCGTCGTTCCCCGTTCGCTTCGCTCACGGGGACGCGGTTACGGCCACCCGAAGGCCGTTGCTCACAGTGTGAGAATGCGGGAGAAGTGGGCCGGCGCGAATGTCGAACTCCGGGAGACTCGCTTCGCTTGTCTCCCGTGCCCGAATTCGCGCGGCGTAATTGACACACGCACTACGGACTCCTCGCTAGTGCTCGTCGTTGCGAAGTGGGGTGAAAATGGGCCGGCGCGAATTCGAATCGCGGTTACGGCCACCCGAAGGCCGAAGGATACCAAGCTACCCCACCGGCCCGCACTTGAGAAAACGACCCCAGCGAGGTTAAGGGTTACCATCTGACAGCGGCGCCGTCGCCCGACCCGAGCCGGATCAGGCGTAGTCGAAGCCCGAGTCGTCGTCGAGGTGCTCGACGCCGTCCTCCTCCTCGGTCGTGGTCGTCGTCGTCGCCGCCTCGCCCTTGAGCTGCTGGTAGGCAGCGACGAGCACGCCCCACGAGAAGATGGAGATGAACCCCGTGACGACGTAGTTCAGCACCGATCCGGCGAGCGGGCTCAGGATCGAGACGATGGCCGCCGGGATCGACGCCAGCAGGCTGACGACGAAGAGGATCACGCCGAGACCGAACAGCGGGAAGCGGTCCCCCTTCGCGAGCGACCAACTGGAAGAGAGCGCCTCGAAGGGTCCCTCGTCCTCGACGGCGATGTACACCTGCGTGAAGATCAGGCTGATCATGATGAAGAACCCAGGGATGATCAGCGCGATGAAGCCGAGGAAGATCGCGATCCCCTGCACGATGCTGGCGATCACGAGGAACACGCCGGGCTTCAGCAGGCCGTCGGCGACGCCGCTCGGGATGCTGCCGAGTTCGCTCGAACTGTGTGCCAGCGTCCGGAAGGCGACGATGGTCAACGCGATGTTGAGAATGATCCCGAGCGCAACGAGTGCCGCGCCGCCCGCGATCCCGATCGGCAGCGAGAGCGCCGGGGTGCCCATGCCACCAGCACCGGTACCCGTGTCGATGGTCGAGATGGCCGAGTTGGTACCCAGCGCCGTAATCAGTTGGAGGACGACGTAGGCAACGCCGAGTTGGATCCCCGCCGTCGTCGTCAGCTTTTCCGCTCCCGTCGAGAGGGCCTCTCCGATGTTCAGGGACATGTCCAATTCTGCCGAGAGATAGTTGATAAACGTATTGGTAGCGGATGCCTATCACTCGGCGTTCGATCCGCGGTGAACGACTCTACATTCTTACGCGAACGGGGCCACCGTAGTGCGGAGTTACTTATGTTGCCGAACAGTAGCCATCGGCAATGGCAGAAGAGCAGCCTCAGTCGCTCCCGGCCGACCTCGAGGGGTGGCTCGACGAACAGGCCGCCGAGAGCGGCCGGGACCGACAGGAGGTGCTCGTCCGTGCGGTTGCGACGTATCGACTGCTCTCGGAGGCCGAGGACGCGGCCGACGTGGCGCCCCTGGATCAGCAGGTCGGGGATCTCGCCGACCGCGTCGAGGAACTGGACGCCGACACCGACGACCGGATCGAGGACGTGCGCGACCGGATCGTCCAGGTGATGCAGGTCGCGAAGGCGAAAGCCGACGCGAACCACGACCACCCCGAACTCGCCGAGCGCATCGACGAACTCGAGGCTGAGAGCGCCGAGGACGTCGAATCGCTCCGGCGCGCGCTCGCCCACCTGGACCGCCGGGTCGAGAGTGGGTTCGACAACTACGAGGCGGTGCTGACCACGCTGGCGGACCGCGCTGACGGGACCGACGAGAAACTCGACACACTAGCCAGCGCCGTCGTCGGCCTGCGCCGCCGCGTCGCCGAACTCGAGGCGGCGGACGCCCGCCGGGACGCCGTCGAGGCGATTCAGCGCGAGGCCAACAGCCGCAACGTCGCGGCCGCCGACTGCGAGGGCTGTGGGAAGCAAGTCCAGATCGGCCTGCTGTCGGCGCCGCGCTGCCCCCACTGCGAGGAGCCGTTCGAGGGGATCGAGCCCGGAAGCTGGTTCCTGGGGTCAGCGACGCTGGTGATCGGCGACCGCCCGGCGCTGACCGGCGAGTCGTTCGAACCCGAGACGGCCGAGGAGGTGTTCGTCGACGATGACTGAGGACGCCGACGCGGAGCGCGACGAGGATCGGGAGTCGGACCACGAAGCAACGGCGCCGGCGGACGAAGCCGAGGAGGAGACCCCGCTCTCGGGGCTCCGCGAGCGTGTCGAGGCCCGGCGGGAGGCGGGGGAGGCGAGCCCGTTCGCCGAAATCGACACCGAGGCCAGCGCCGAGGGAGGGGAGCTGTTCGAGGAGGTCGACGTGGCAGACGTCGACACCGAGGAGGTCTGGGACGCCGTCGTCGAGGGCGAACAGCCCCCCGAGGACCTGCTGGAGGAGGAGCCAGCCGTCGACACCGAGCGGGCCCCGGCGCCCGACGAGCACGTGATCAACAAGCGGGAGTACTGCCAGCGCTGTGAGTTCTTCGCCGCGCCGCCGGACGCCACCTGCACCAATGCGGGCACCGAGATCGTGGAGATGCTCGACAGCGACCAGTTCCGGGTGCGGAACTGCCCGAAAGTCGCCGCCGACGACGAGGCGCTCTCGGGGTTCGTCAGCGAGGAGTGAACAGGCTTTCCCGGGCCCAGCGCCTCGTTCGGGTATGCAGTTCTGCGACGACTGCGGCTCGATGATGGTCGCCGAGGGCGACCGGATGGTCTGTACCGACTGTGACGCCAGTCAGCCCCGCGACGCCGAGGCCGAGGAGGCGTTCGTCTCGACGGAGGAGCAGACCCACGGCGACCTGATCGAGGCCGACGAGGACGCCGAGTACGAGGGCAAACCCACCGCCTCGGACGTGACCTGCAAAGAGTGTGGCCACGGCGAGGCGTGGTACGAGATCCGACAGACGGCGTCGGCCGACGAGCCCCCGACGCGGTTCCTGCGTTGCAAGGAGTGCGACAACACGTGGCGCGAGTACAACTGAGCCGTCGGCACGCTTTTCTCCCGCGGCACTGATCTCCGGGCGATGGCCCTCCAGGACCGCTTCGAACCGTGGCATCTCCTCGTCGTCGCTGCCTTCCTCGTCGGCGCCGCCGGATCGCTGGCCGGCGCGGGCACAGCGGCGTTCACCGTCTCGGCGCTGCTTGCGGCCGCCGTCAGCGGCGTGCTCTGGGGGTTCGCGGTGTACGTGTTCGTCTCGACGTTCCGGAACTACGTGGGTAGCTACGCCGAGACCGGCGGCTCGCTGTGGGATCCGCGCTTTCTCGCGCCGTTCGTCGTCGGCGCGCTCGCGGCCGCCGTCGTGTTCGTCTGGGAGCCGATCGAACGGGCCTCCACGGCCGCGCTGGTCGCCGACGCGCTCCAGGTCGGCTTCTGGGCGTTCGTGCTCGCGATGGTCCTGATCCTCACCGGGAGCTACGTCCTCGCGGGCTACCGCGAGGCAGCGGAGTAGTCAGAGCGCGTCCAGCAGGAACTCCCCGACGATGTCGCCGACTTTGCCAGTTCGTCCGACGAAGAAATGATCGGCCGACAGCGCCGTCGTCGGCCAGCCGAGTTCTTCCGCACGTTCGACGACTGGCTCCCAGTCCGCGATATCGTCGCGCTCGCCGTACACCACTGTCGCGGGGGCGTCGATGCGCTCCATCGCCGGCACAGCATCCAGATCCTGGTTCAGCCGCGCGGGCGGCGCGAGTGCGGCGACGGCCTCGAGGTCCGGCGTCGCTGCTGGTTCTCCATCGACGCCGATACCGCCCGCCGCAAGCAGCGTGAGACAGCCGCCGAAACTGAACCCTGTCAGGGCCACTGTCTCGTAGTTCTCGCCAGCCCACGCGAGCGCGTCGTACGTGTCGCCGAGTTCGCCGTACCCCCCGTCCCAGTCGCCGTAGTCGAAGCGCAGGCAGTCGACGCCGCCGTCGACGAGGCGCTCCGAAATGGCGACGAGGCGGTCGTCGCCGCGGTGGCCGCGCTGCTGGGGGTGGGGCGGGCAGGCGACGACGCAAGCGTCGGCGCCCGGCCGACCGTCGCCGGGCGCACCTTCGTCCGCGTCCGTCGACGCCGAATCGAGGCTCGCACGCACGTCCCGAACGCTGGGGAGCCTGATCGAGTCGCTCACGACGGGGGGTGGGTCGCCCGGCTGCAAGCCCTTTCCGGTCGCCGAACTGGTCATCTCCGCGGGAAGTTTAAGGCGCTGACGACCCCACGCATGGGTATGGGAATCCTCTCGCGCGCCTCCTACGTCGTCCGGTCGAAGCTGAACGCGGTGCTCAACCGGGCCGAAGACCCGAACGAGACCCTCGACTACTCCTACGAGCAGATGCGTGATCAGCTTCAGGAGGTCAAGCAGGGTATCGCCGACCTCACGACCCAGAAGAAACGCCTGGAGATCCAGAAGCGCCGGCTGGAAGAGAACGTCGAGAAACACAACGAACAGGCCCGCGAGGCCGTCCGGCAGGACCGCGACGACCTCGCCCGCGAGGCCCTCGAGAAGAAGAAATCGAAGATGAACGAGATCGAGGACCTCGAGGCCCAGATCGCCGACCTGCAGGAGTCACAGGACCGCCTCGTCGAGAAGAAAGACGACCTCCAGAGTCAGATCGAGGAGTTCCGCACCCGGAAGGAGACGCTCAAGGCCCGCCACGACGCCGCCGAGGCCGAGACCCGCGTCTCCGAGGCAATGACCGGCGCCGGCGACGAGATGAGCGACGTGACCCGGGCTATCGAGCGCTCCGAGGAGCAGACCGAGGAGATGGAGGCCCGCGCGGAGGCGATGGACGAACTCCAGGACACCGGCGCCTTCGAGAACGCGCTCTCCGAGGAGGACCGCATCGACCGCGAACTCGAACAGGGCCGGGCCGACACCGAGGTCGAGTCCGAACTCGCGACGCTGAAGGGGGAACTCGGTGAGGGTGCCGAGGCCGACGGTGCTGACGAGACCGAGAGTGAGTCGAGCGAATCGTCCGCCACCGAACCCGAGACCGAGGTGGCAGACGCCGAGATCGAAAGCGAACTCGAGGAACTCCGCGGCGACGAGGAGTAGCCCCGTGTCCCGTCGACGGGGTGAGCACCGGTGAGCGACGCTGACGGCTCCCCGGGCGAAACCCGGGACACCATCCGGGAGCGTGCCGACGTGAGCACCGCCAAACTCTGGCTGTACATGGGCGCCGACCGCCGGCTGGTCGCGCTGGGGGTCGTCGGCGCCCTCTTTCTCGGCGTCGTCGCCGGCGGGTTCGCCCACCCGAAGTCCGCCTACCCGCTGCTCACCGACGGCGACCCGATGGAGACGCTGGCCCAGGCGCTCGTGGGGTCGACGATCACCGGCGTGACGCTCGTGTTGACGCTCTCGCAGTTGGTGCTCTCACAGGAGCAGGGAGCCGTCGGCGACCAACGCGAGCGTATGGAGGAGGCGACCGCGTTCCGGTCGGACGTGGCCGACGAGATCGAAGAGGCCGTCAGCCCCACCGAGCCCTCGGCGTTCCTCCGGGCGCTCGTGGGCGCGACCGAGCAGCGCGCCGAGGAAGTGGCGTCGGCCGTCGAGGATCTCGACGACGCCGACCTCCGCGAACGAATTACCGAGTTCGTCGACGCCATCCGGGAGAACAGCGAGGGGGTGCGCGCGGACCTCGAGGGCGCCCGGTTCGGCGAGTTCGAGGTGATCACGGCGGCGCTTGACTTCAACTACTCCTGGAAGCTCTACACCGCGAAGCGGCTCCGGGCCGAACACGCCGACAGTTTGAGCGACGGGGCGACCGACCGACTGGACGCACTCGCGACCGTGCTCGAACTGTTCGGGCCCGCCCGCGAGCACTTCAAGACGCTCTACTTCCAGTGGGAGCTAATCGACCTCTCGCGGACGATCCTCTGGGCGTCGCTGCCGTCGCTGCTGGTGTCGACGTGGGCGCTGCTGTTCTTCGATCCGGCGCCGGGCGGCGTCGCCGGCGTCCCGTTCGCGCTGCTGCAGGCCGCCGCCATCGTCGCCATCGCGCTGCTGCCGTTCGCGGTGCTGCTGGCGTACATCCTCCGGATCGTCACTGTCACCAAGCGCACGCTCTCCATCGGTCCGTTCATCCTCCGAGAAACCGACCGGAACGTGGCGCTCGAGACGGAGTAGCTACGCTTTGCGCGCGCCGGTCCCGGGCAGGCCGAGTTCCGCGAGCCGAAGTTCCCCTTTCGCGAGGTCGACGCCGTCGTAGGGATCCGACTCCAGCAGCAGCGAGCCGTCGAGGTCCGCGTAGTCCAGCAGCGGCCCGAGGTGGGCGCCGGCGGCGATGCTGGCGTTGCTCTCGATCATGCAGCCGAGCATCACCTCCAGCCCCTCCGCGCGGGCGGCGTGGACCATCCGTTTGGCCTCCAGCAGGCCGCCGCACTTCATCAGTTTGAGGTTCGCGATGTCACACTTGTCGGCGATTTCGGGGATGTCCGACAGCGTCACGCAGGACTCGTCGGCCGCGATTGGGAGTTCGCTGCGTTCGTAGGCGAACTGCAGGCCCCCCGGGTCCTCGGCGGGTACCGGCTGTTCGATGAACTCCACGCCGTGGTCGGCGAGCCAGCGGGAGTTCTCGACGGTCTCGCGGGGCGTCCACGCCTCGTTGGCGTCGACGCGCAGCGTCGCGTCGGGCGCGGCGTCGCGGATGGCCTCGATGATCTCCCGGTCGCGGTCGGTGCCGAGTTTGACCTTCAGCACCTCGTAGCCCTCCTCGACGGCCTCTTCGGTCTTCTCGCGGATGCGCTCGGTCGTGTCGAGGCCGATGGTGAACGAACTGGTTGGCGTCTCGTCGGCGTCCAGCCCCCACATCCGGTAGAGCGGCAGCCCCGTGCGCTTGGCCGCGAGGTCGTGCAGCGCGATGGAGACCGCACAGCGGGCGGCGGGGTTGCGCTCGACCGTCTCGCGCATCCGTGCCTCGATCTCGGTGAGTGCGTGGGGGTCACCGACCTCCTCGACGACATCGAGCAGGTCCGGTAGCACCGCCTCGACCGTGTCGGCGGTCTCGCCGTAGTGTGCGGAAGGGGCGGCGCCGCCGATGCCGGTCATCCCGCCCTCGTCAGTGATCTCGACGATCACGTTCTCGGCGGTCTCCTGTGTCCCGCGGGAGATGGTGAACGCGTCCGCTAGCGGGAGCGAGACGCGCTCGAACTCGGTGTCGAGGCTCATAGCTCCTCCACGATCTCGGCGGCGTCGAACCGGACCACGTCGGTCGCGGGGGCGCCGATCTGTTCGCTGAACGCCCCGACGGCCTCGCGGGCCGCCGCGTCGTCCTCGATATCCTTCGTGTTGAGCGCGCCGGCGACGACCTCCGTCTCGTGGACGGGGTTCGCGAGCGATTCGTAGAGGTCCACGTACTCCGAAACGGGTGGGAGTTCGGTGTCCTCGTAGCCGTGGACGACCTCGCGGCCGGCCTCGTGACAGAGTACGAGTTTGTCGGCCATCGAGCCGTGGAGAATGCCGCAGGTGACCGCGGAGTAGGCCGGGTGGACGATGCTCCCCTGCCCCTCGACAAACAGTACGTCGTGTTCGTCGCCTTTCTCCAGCAGCATCTCCCCGACGGCGCCGGCCGTGAAGTCCGAGACCACGCGATCCACGGGGTTGCCCCACCCGGCGATCATGATCCCGGTCTGGCCCGTCGGGATGAATCCGGCGTCGATGCCGGCCTCCCGGGCGGCCGTGACCAGTTCGCAGGTGGCGGTCATCTTGCCGACCGAGCAGTCGGTGCCCACCGTGAGCACGACCTCGGCGTCGATCTCGTCGGAGCGCCCCTCCGCGACGCCGATCCCGGCGTGCGGTTCGCGAACGTCGTGGATGTCGGCGCCGTGTTCGGCCGCGAGCGTGGCGAACTCCTCGTCCTCGTTCAGGAAGTAGTGGAGGCCGGCAACGACATCGACGCCCGCTTCGAGCGCGGCGCGCACGTCCGGGCGCCACGACTCGTCGAAGCCGCCGCCGATGGGTGCGATACCGATCAGCAGCGTGTCGACCTCCTCGTTGATGTCCTCGAACGCGCCGACGATGGGCGCGTCCGGGACGGTCTCGGTGTGGTCGTGGACCCGGCTGCCGGCGGTGTCACGGTCGATGACGGCGACGGTATCGTCGTCGCTGTAGCGCATCACGCCGAGGGCGGTTTTCGCGCGGTCCGGGAACTTCTCGTGGGCGAGGATCGCGAGGCGCCTGCTTTCGGTCATGGTTCGGGAATGGGCGAGGGGGTAGATAAATCGGCGGTCTGCGGAAGCCGGTCGGCGCGGCCGTGGTGCCTACAGCCCCCGGACGCGCACGCTCCAGAAATCCGAGAACGCGTGGGCCAGCGCTTCCTCGGGGTCGCCGGTGGCGTCGACGGTCGCCGTCACGTCCGCGAGGTCCCGGAGGTCGCCGAGCACGCTCTTCTCGCCGACGACGATGACGCGGTCGGCGTCGGCTGTGTGGTTCTCGATGGCTTCGGCGGCCCTCTCCAGGTGCTCCTCGATCTGGGCGTCGCGCCGGCGCTCGAAGCGGTCCTGGGAGAAGCCGCCCTTCGAGTGTTCGTTCATCACGTCGCTCTCGAACCCCGCGAACTCGACGCGCTCGCCGTCCTCGTACATGCCGAGAGCGAACTTATCGGAGCGCACGAGCGCGAAACAGAGCCGACCGGTTGGCCGGACCCACTCCGGTTCGACCCGGAAGCTGTCGTCCCACTCGCTGAAGGGGTCGGGTTCGACCGGAAGCGAGAGCGCCGTCGCGACGAGGCCGGCGTCGTCAACACAAACGAGGCAGGGAGCGGCCCGCGAGACCAACGGCGCCCGGTCGCCCAGCGTCTCACGGACGGCGTCGGGCAGGTCGCCGTCCGCAACGAACGCAGTTAGCGCGCCCTCACGGGCGGCGTCGACGCTGCGCAGGCGGTCGGCGACGGCGGCGACTCGGTCGCCGCGGGCGGTCTCCTCGTGGCGGTAGGTCAGGTCGGCTTCGCCGTCTCCTTCGGCCCGGGAGAGGCGATCCTCGAGTTCGGTGATCCGGTCCTCGAGTCGGTTGATCTCGTGTTCGGCCTGCTGGCGGGCGCTGACGGCCTCGGCACGGCTCCGCTTTGCTGATTCGGCCTGGGCCTGCAGGCTCTCACACTCCTCCTCGAGTTCCTCGATACGCGCTTTCAGATGGGCGCGGCCCAGCAGGCGGTCGAGCATACCGAACCCGCGGGCGGCGAGGGGTTTGTAGCTTCGGGCCTTACTCGCTGTCGAGGTGGGGGAACTGCATCGACTCGCGGATGTGGCGGCGGGCCCCCTCACACTCGGCGGCGTCGAGGGCGGCGCGGAGCCCGCCCGCGCCATTCGTGTTCTTGCGTTGTCTCTTACCCATGGCCCCACCTAACTATCTCTCTTTAAACGAACGGGATGCTTACCCCGTGGTTTCCGGCTGCTACGCGGCGTCCGCCGGCCGCCAGCCGCCGTACTTCAGTAGCTGTCCGGCACGCTCGGGACGGGCGAGGAACACCTCGCGGCGCGCCGGCAGGTCGCCGTCGGCCAGCGACGCGGGCACCGTCAGCGTGCCCGACGGGACACCCTCGTCGCCCCGGACCGGGAAGTGGATGCCGTCGAGTTTCATCACGAGCGGGGAGTCGAGCCGTTCGATCCCCTCGCTGTCCGCGTAGAGCTGTCGGTTGACCGCCTCGTGGTCGTCGACGTTGAGGGCGGCGCGCTCCTCGCCGGGTTCGACGTACAACACACCCAGGTAGTAGCCGCTGGAGAACTGCTCGAACATACTGTGCATGTGAACAACTACCACGGACGCGGATAAGCCTTGCCGGCAACGCTTATGTGGAGTGAAATCACGGTAGTTGCGTCGCTGGGGAGGGTGAAAAGCGCAGAACGGAGCCGCAGAGATCGGTTTACTGTTCGATTGCGACCGACTCCAGCTTCGCCTCGACCTGCGGCTGGTCGTTGCGGTCGGTCGGGACCGAACCGAGCTCTTTCACCACGTCCATGCCGTCGATGACGCGCCCGAAGACGGCGTGCTTGCCGTCCAGGTGGGGCTGGGCGTCCAGCGTGATGAAGAACTGCGAGCCGTTCGTGTTGGGGCCGGAGTTGGCCATCGAGAGGACGCCCGGGCCGTCGTGGCTGAGTTCGTCGTGGAACTCGTCCTCGAACTCGTAGCCGGGGCCGCCGCGACCCGTCTCGGTGGGGTCGCCGCCCTGAATCATGAACTCGGAGATGATGCGGTGGAACGCGACGTCGTCGTACAGCGGGTCGACGCGCTTCTCGCCGGACTCGGGGTCTTCCCACGCCTCGCCCTCGGGGCCGACCTCGGCGTCCTCGTAGTCGTCGGCGCTGGTCGCCAGCGTGATGAAGTTCCGCACGGTCGTCGGCGCGCGCTGTTCGAACAGTTCGACGACGATGTCGCCGTGGGTGGTCTGAATCGTCGCGACCGGGTTCTCGGGGTTCTCCATTTCGTCCTCGTAGCTCATACTGGTGTTCGACGCTCCCCAGTAATAGGCACGGCGGTCATCGACGACTATGAGACCCTTCCGGTCAGGGTTGGTCCAAATAATGCCATGTTTAAATATCTGGAAGCGGAATACATTGATGTCTTCAGGAGGAGGAGCCGTTATGGTTCGTCCTCCGTCTCTCTACAACCTCAGCTCGTTCAGATAGCTCTGCCCCTCTTTGCAGTCGCCATCCATAATGAAACTACGACGCATATGGGCTGCGATATCGGCTAATTGAATCCCTGGAACAGCTTGGCTATTATGCACGCTGAACCTCACCTCCGGGATCCACTCGATAGGGGTAACGAGGGATTCGATCTTGTCGCTCGGTGTTTTCCAAGTTTCTGCGTCTAGTAGCACGTGACCCATCTCAATATTCGGTTCGTGTCGAGCCAATAGCCGGAAAAGCGGGGTTATCGCCGACGAGAGGCCAACAATCTGATCAAGGAATTCTGATCTTCCTTCTCCGAGGTAATCCTGACTGATACGACTTCCAAGTTCACTCTCGCTCTCGTAAGAAGTGAATCGTATCGGCTGCCGGTCAGACCATGGCAGACCAGCCGTAACGATTGTGCCGTCGCCTTTACCGATCTTTCGAAGGTAAGCGAAGGCCGAATTGAGCTTTGTATCCGTTATTTCGGCCCCCTTGAGCTCCCGTCCGGGTGACGGTTCGTCGCGAGGATAGATGACATTGTCCGAGATTTTGTTCTTTGTCGACCGCAGCACTCGATTCGGATCGTCGTACTCAGTAACGCACCAACAACACGACACGATATAACAGTCTGGCCGACTGTGGTTCCCACTTTCGTCTACGAACACGTTCAGTCGGGGCCCATTCTATTCGCTTTATGTTCTCCCAATGATTGTTAAATCATAGGGGTGAGTACCGCTTTGGCTGGGCAGGGAAAGAATCGCCGGCGATAGCCGCCTTTACGGCCGCCGGCCCCGTGGTTTCGCAGGCTATGAACCTCGTCGCCGTCGTCGCCGCCCTCGCTGTCGGCATCACCACTGGTGCGCTGTTCACGTTCCTCCGCCTCCCGCTGCCGGCGCCGCCGGAACTCCCGGGCGTCGTCGCCATCCTCGGCATCTACGTGGGCTACGTCGGGATAGAGCGTCTCGGCTGGGGGTTCGACCTGCTTGAGGCGCTGGGGTTCTGACGATTCGTACTTTCCGGGTGAATCGTGTGCCGATCCGTCTAGATTGGTAACAAGAGAAAGCCCCTGCGGCGTCGGCTCCCGGGACTCGCTGCGGTCCTCACTTCGTTGCGGTCCTTACGTCGTCCGGGTTCGCCGACGCCGCAGCCCCTTTCAGTCCCGCCCGACCACACAGTCCACAGCCTCCCCAGCCGACTCGTTCGCTCCTTTCAGTCGCTCACTCGTCCCTCGCGCTTGCTCGCGCACGACGGCGCGATCGCTTCGCGCCGACCACCGCTTCGCATAGCCATACTCTTAAGCACCGAAACCTTCGCCCGTGGAGGATGCTACTCACCGGAACCGTCGTCGTCGACGCCGACACCGTCGTAGAGGACGGCGCCGTCGTCGTCGCCAGCGAGGAGCGAAGCACCTCTAGCAGCCGGACGGAGTCCGGCGACGGCGACCGTATCGAAGCCGTCGGCCCCGCTTCCGACCTCCGCGAGCGGTTCCCGGCGCACGACCACCGCGAGTTCGACATCGTCGCCCCGGGTCTCGTGGGCGCGCACGTCCACTCCGTCCAGTCGCTGGGCCGCGGCGTCGCCGACGACGCGGAACTGCTCGACTGGCTGTTCGACTACGTCCTCCCGATGGAGGCCGGCCTCGACGCCGAAGGCATGCGCCTCGCCGCCGAACTCGGCTATCTCGAGTGTCTGGCCTCCGGCACGACCACCGTCATCGACCACCTCTCGGTCCACCACGCCGACGCCGCCTTCGAGGCCGCCCGCGAGCGCGGCATCCGCGCCCGGATGGGGAAGGTGCTGATGGACAAGGAGTCCCCCGACGGCCTCGAAGAGGCGACCGAGCAGGCGCTCACGGATAGTGAGGCCCTCATTCGCCGGCATCACGACACCGAGAACGGCCGGATCCAGTACGCCGTGACGCCCCGGTTCGCCGTCTCCTGTACCGAGGAGTGCCTGCGCGGCGCTCGCGACCTCGCCGACCGCTACGACGGCGTCCGGATTCACACCCACGCCAGCGAGAACGAGGACGAGATCGCGGCCGTCGAAACCGAGACCGGGATGCGGAACGTCCACTGGCTGGACGAAGTCGGCCTCACCGGCGACGACGTGGTGCTGGCCCACTGCGTCCACACCGACGAGGCCGAACGCGAGGTGCTCGCGGACACGGACACCCACGTCACCCACTGCCCGTCCTCGAACATGAAGCTCGCATCCGGCATCGCGCCGGTCGAGGACTACGTCAGCCGCGGGATCAACGTCGCGCTGGGCAACGACGGCCCGCCGTGCAACAACACGCTGGATGCGTTCACCGAGATGCGGCAGGCTAGCCTGCTCGCGAAAGTCGACGACCGCGATCCGACCGCCATCGCCGCCGAGATGGCCTTCGAGATGGCGACGCTCAACGGCGCCGACGCGGCCGGCTTCGAGCGCGTGGGCGCGCTCCGCGAGGGCTGGAAAGCCGACATCGTGGGTCTCACCACCGACAACGAACGCGCGACGCCGATCCACGACCCCGTCTCCCATCTCGTGTTCGCCGCACACGGCGACGACGTGCAGTTCACGATGGTCGACGGACAGGTGCGCTACGAGGACGGTGAGCATATCGGCGTCGACGCCGCCGCAGTCCGGGAGCGCGCGCAGGCCTACGCCGAGGAGCTGTTCGCCGAGATCTGACGTGTCCCCCGAGAACTGACGCGACCGACGCCGTATCGAACGGGAGTGATCCCCACCCCGGGGCCCCTCCGAAATCGTTTTCCCGGGTGGACGGGGATGGTCGGTATGCCGACGGACCCGCAGCGCTACGACCCCGACCTCGGCCGGAAGTTCGTGTTCGTCACCGGCGGGGTGATGTCCGGACTCGGCAAGGGCATCACCGCCGCGAGCACCGGTCGCCTGCTCAAAAACGCCGGCTTCGACGTGACCGCCGTCAAGATCGACCCCTACCTCAACGTCGACGCCGGCACGATGAACCCCTACCAGCACGGCGAGGTGTACGTGCTGAAAGACGGTGGGGAGGTGGACCTCGACCTCGGGAACTACGAGCGGTTCCTCGGGGTCGACATGACCTCCGACCACAACGTCACCACGGGGAAAGTGTACCAGGAAGTCATCGAGAGCGAGCGCGCCGGCGACTACCTCGGCGAGACTGTCCAGGTCATCCCCCACATCACCGACGACATCAAGCGGCGCATCCGCGAGGCCGCCGAGGGCAGCGATGTCTGCCTCATCGAGATCGGCGGCACCGTCGGCGACATCGAGGGGATGCCGTATCTCGAAGCTCTCCGCCAGTTCGCCCACGAGGAAGACGAGGAGGACCTGCTCTTCGCCCACGTGACGCTCGTCCCCTATTCGAAGAACGGCGAGCAGAAGACCAAGCCCACCCAGCACTCCGTGAAGGAGCTCCGGTCCATCGGGCTCCAGCCGGACATCCTCGTCGGCCGCGCCACGGACGAACTCGACCCGAAGACGAAGGAGAAGATCGCGCTGTTCTGTGACGTGCCCACCGACGCGGTGTTCTCGAACCCGGACGTCGAGGACATCTACCACGTCCCGCTGATGGTCGAGGCCGAAGGGCTCGACGAGTACGTGATGGAGCGCCTGAACCTCAAAGAGGAGGCGCTCCCCGAAGAGGAACGCTCGACGGAATGGCGCGACCTCGTCACCCGCGAGCGCACCGAGACCGTCGACGTGGCGCTCGTCGGCAAGTACGACCTCGAGGACGCCTACATGTCGGTTCACGAGGCGCTGAAACACGCCGGCATCCAGCGCGGCGTCGAGGTCGACGTGGAGTGGGTCGACGCCGACGAGATGGCCGAGCACCACACCGAGCGCCTGAAGGACGCCGACGCAATCGTCGTCCCGGGCGGCTTCGGCTCCCGGGGCACCGAGGGGAAGATCGAGGCGATCCGCTACGCCCGCGAGAACGACGTCCCCTTCCTGGGCCTCTGTCTGGGCTTCCAGATGGCGGTCGTCGAGCACGCACGCAACGTCCTCGGCCTCGAGGACGCCCACAGCGCCGAACTCGACCCCGAGACCGAGCATTCCGTGATCGACCTGCTGCCCGAGCAGTACGAGACCGAGGAGATGGGCGGCACGATGCGGCTGGGCTCCCACGACACCGATATCGACGAGGGCACGCTTGCGGCCGCGGTGTACGGCGACACCTCCTGCACCGAGCGCCACCGCCACCGTTACGAGGTGAACCCGGAGTACATCCCACAGCTCGAAGCCGACGGGCTGACGTTCTCGGGGGACGCTGGTAACCGTATGGAGATCGTCGAACGTGCCGACCACCCGTACTTCCTCGGCACCCAGTTCCATCCGGAGTTCCGTTCCCGTCCCGACCGCGCGAGCCCGCCCTTCGTCGGCCTGCTCGACGCGATTCTGGACGAGCAGGAGGCGACCGAGGAGGTGAGCGCCTGATGGTCGACGCCCCCGAATTCGTCGACGAGAAGATCGAAGAGATCCGCGAGCAGGTCGGCGACGGCAAAGCCGTCATCGCGCTCTCGGGCGGCGTCGACTCCTCGGTCGCGGCCGCGCTGGCCTACGAGGCCATCGGCGACCGCCTGATCCCCGTGTACGTCGACACCGGCCTGATGCGGAAAGGCGAGACCGAGAGCATCCGCGAGACGTTCGCGTTCATGCACTCGCTCACCGTCGTCGAGGCCGAGGACCGCTTCCTCGCCGAACTCGCGGGCGTCACCGACCCCGAGGAGAAGCGCAAAGTGATCGGCGAGCAGTTCATCCGCGAGTTCGAACGCGAAGCGACGGAGGCCGACGCCGACTACCTCGTGCAGGGGACCATCTACCCCGACCGCATCGAGAGCGAGGGGAACATCAAGTCCCACCACAACGTCGGCGGCCTGCCGGAGGTCGTCGACTTCGAGGGCATCGTCGAACCGGTTCGGGACCTCTACAAGGACGAGGTCCGCGAGGTCGCCCGCGAACTCGATCTGGAGGAGGTCATCGCCGAACGGATGCCGTTCCCCGGGCCGGGGCTGGCAGTCCGCATCGTCGGCGAGGTCACCAAGGAGAAAGTCGAGGTCGCCCGCGACGCCTGTCACGTCGTCGAGGAGGAGACCGAGGAACACGAGCCGTGGCAGGCCTTTGGCGCCGTCCTCGGCAAAGCGACCGGCGTGAAGGGTGACAACCGCGTCCACGGCTGGGTCGTCGCCGTCCGCTCCGTCGAGAGCCGGGACGGGATGACCGCCCGCGCCCAGGAACTGCCCTGGGAGACGCTCCAGCGCATCCAGAGCCGGATCACCGGGATGAACGAGAACGTGGCCCGCGTCGTCTACGACGTGACCCACAAACCGCCCGCGACCATCGAGTACGAGTGATGAAGGCCATCGTCGCCGGCGCCGACCCGGAAGGGATCGGCGAGGAACTCGAAGCGCTGGGCGTCGACATCCAGCGCGTCGGCAGCCCCGTGTTCGCCGACGCGCTCTCGGAAGCGGGCATCGAGGACGCCGACCTGTTCGTTCTGACGGATCTGAGCGAGGGGATTTCGATTACGCTCGCAAAGGAAGCAAATGAGGACGTGCGGGCGGTCTGTTACGGTGAGGGAACGCTGCCGGAATCCGTCGGCAGCGTCGTCGATCTGATCGTCGATCCGTCGCTGCTCGACGCCGAAACGGTCGCCGAGGAGTTGGTCGCGGAACTGTAGCTACGCCTCGTCCACCGCGTCGCGCGCGGCCGCCTTCGCGATCTCGACGCGCGCGTCGTGGCTGTGCTCGTCGTACTCGTCGTACGCTTCCATGAACACGTGCGCTGCGTGGTACGCGTTCTCCCGGCCGTGAACCACGAGTATCGGTTCCGCTTCCTCCAAGTTGTCGCGGTTCCCCCGGACGAACCCCAGCCGCCAGCGGTGCGTGTCGGCGTGGGCGACGTTGGGTTCGGCGGGGAGGATGTGGACGCCGATGTCGCGGTCGTCGTACTCGAACAGCGCCGGCGCGCGCGGGTCGTACTTCTCGACGATGGAGTCGGGGCGCTCGACCTCCGCCCAGTCGTCGGGTATCGCCCGCTCGCTCTCGGTGTCTGTCATGCGGTTGCCGTTCGGGCGGCGGCCTGCTAATTTTGTCGGCCGTCGAGCCCACAGATCGACGCTTAATTCGGCTTAATTCGGCTTATAGCGGCCTGAAGCGCCCAAATCCCCGTTTGTGGCGTCCCCCATTCAAGGGGGTGTAGGTCGTTGGATCGACTGCGATGAACTCCACCAAACTGCTCACGATGCTGCTCGCAGCGTTGGTGGTCTCCGCAGGTGCGGGGGCCGCCACGGCCGTCCAGGCCGACGCTGAGACAAGCGTCGAAGCAAACTACGACGAGGGCGCCGTCACGGTGACGGTGACCCACAACGGCAGCGCTGCAGAGAACGTCACCGTCGCCGCCAACGGTGAGACCGTCGGCGCGACCGACGCGAACGGCACGCTCACCTTCGAGACGAACGCGAGCGAGGAACTGACGCTCGCGTTCGACGGCGACAACGTCGACCTCGAGCGCACCTACGCGATCGAGGACGGCGAACTCGAACTCGTCGAGGACGAGGAAACAGAGGAGAACGAGACTGAGGAGAACGAGACCGAGACCGAACTCTCGGCCGACGTGACGTTCGATAACGGCACCGTCGACGTGACGGTGACCGAGAACGACAGCGCAGTCGAGAACGCGACGGTCGTCGCCAACGGCGAGACGGTCGGCACGACCGACGCAAGCGGCACGCTGACGTTCGAGACGAACGCGAGCGAGGAACTCGAGATCGAAGTCGAGTCGGGCGAGCAGGAGCTCGAGCTCAAGTACGAGATCGAGAACGGCGAACTGGTCGCCGAGAGCGACGACGAGGAAGACGGTGAGGACGCGGAGAAGGGCCCCGACGAGAACGCCTCCGAGCGAGCCCACTCCGTGTTCGCGGTCGTCCAGAACTGGCTCAACGGTGACGGCGAGGGGAACCTCGGCCAGATGATCCAGAACGCGACCGCCAACGACGAGGCGCCGGGCAACTCCGAGAACGCGGGCCCCGACGGTGAGGACACGCCCGAGAACGACTCCGACGCCGGCCCGAACAGCTCCGACGACAGCCCCGGTAACAGCGACGAGGCGCCGGGCAACTCCGAGAACGACTCGGATCGCGGCAACGACAACGGCAACGCGCCGGACGGTGACGACGCGACCGAAACCGCGAGCGACAGCGACGACGAGGAAACGGAGTCCGAGGCGGACGACGCTGAGGACGAGGCGGACGCTGACGACGACGAGGAAGACGACGATGACGACGAGCAGGCCGGCAACGGGAACGGTAACGGCAAGAACTGATCGGCCACTCGCGGCTGATCAGCGGTAGTGGGTTTCGGATCCGCCCATTCTCCCCTGGTTCGGGAGACGGCGATGACGGCGCGACGGTAGCGGTCTCGGACGGTGCGGGGGTGTCCTCTGTCAGAGGCGGGCCATCCGGGATGGGTTCGTCCGTATCGTTCGCTGTCGTGCATGCGGTTCCGACGCGGCACCATTTCTCCGAGCGCTGGAACGGACAGCGGCGCTCAGACCACGAACCGCTCGAGTAGCTGTCGGCTCAGCGGCGGTCGACGGCTCTCCCGGGGATAGACGGTGACCGTCGTCCCCGCGGCGCCGATAAATCGTCGCTCCCCGTCGAACAGCGCGCCACGGACGCGGTGGTCTTGGCCGCGGCGGATCAGCAGGTCCGTTTCGGGGCGGCGCCGGTCGGTCCGGATCGGTTCGGCGGTCACGGGCACGTCGAGCATCCCCGAGAGTTCCGTACGGTGTTCCTCGAGCGAGTCGGCCCGTTCGGCTGGGTACCAGAGCGACACCTCGCCCTCTTGGGCGTCGGCGACGGCCTCGGCGGCGTTCACCGCCAAGGGCGGGAACGGGCCGGACTCGGCGGCCACCGCGATCTCTTCGGGCCGCTCGGGGTCGGCGCTGTCGACGAGCAGTACGTCACAGGGTGCGTGGCGAGCCACCCAGTCGATAGGGTCGCCGAACAGCCGCGAGCGCAGGCGCAGCGGCTCGTGTTCGGCCACGATGGCGTCGACGCCGCGGCGGTCCGCGAAGTTGACGATAGCGTGTTTCGTGTCGTGGCTCACGATCTCGTCGGCCTCGACGGCGACGCCCAACTCCTCGCCCAGTCGTTCGACCCGGCGCTCGAAAGAGCGGTCGGCAGTCGACTGCACGGTCGCGTCCTCTGTCAGCGGCGCCTGATCGGGCACCTCCTCGAACCGGACGACGACCACGCGGCCGTCGTCGTCCCGGATCAGGTCCGCCGCGAGACCGATGAGTGCGCGCTCGCGGCGCTGGTCCATCCGCTTGGTGAGTGCGACGAGCACCTCGTGGGTGGCGTCGGCGGTCTCGACCTCGCTGAGCACGTCCTCGCTGACCTGCTGGCGGATCGCGCCGGTCGCTGCACCCTCGCGGCTGACCCGCGGGCGAACGTAGCCCAGGTACCAGAGGACGCTGCCGACCGTGATCACGCCGGCGCCGATCAGGGCTATCTTCCCCATCTGGGTCAGCAGCGCGAGGCTGCTGACCGCGCCGAACACCTGCATCCACGGGTAGAGCGGCGAGTCGAACTCCGGTTCGTACTCGGTGGTCCCCTCGCGGAACGCGATCACGGCGAGGTTGATCAGCGCGAACACCATGATCTGGAACGCGCTCGCGAGTTTGGCGATGTCCAGGATCGGGACGAACGCGATCAGCGCCAGCAGCACCGCGCCGGTGAGCGTGATTGAGTTGACCGGCGTGCCGAACCGCTCGCTGACCGACGCCATCGACGGCGGCGCGAGGCTGTCGCGGCTCATCGCGAACGGGTAACGCGAGGAGGAGAGGATCCCCGCGTTGGCTGTCGACACCAGCGCGAGGATGGCGGCGGCGATGACGGCGACGACGCCGGCGCCCCCGAGCGTGACCGCGGCTGCCTCCGCGACCGGGGTGGCAGAGCCGGCGACGGCGCCGGGGTCGGTGACGCCGACGAGGACGGCGACGATGGCGACGTAGAGCACGGTCGTGAAGCCCAGCGAGCCGAGGATCCCCAGCGGGATGTTCCGACCGGGGTCCTCGACCTCCTCGGCGATGCTGGCGACCTTCGTCACGCCGGCGTAGGAGACAAAGACCAGCCCCGTCGCCGCCAGCAGGCCGCCGATGCCGTCCGCGAAGAAGTTGGCGTAGTTCGCCGACTGGACCTGCGGGGCGCTCCCGGCGGCGAACCACCCGAGCGCCGCCAGCATCACGACGACGATACCGACCTGGAGGCGCCCGGTCTGTTTCGCGCCGAGGACGTTCACGAGGATCAGGACCGTCGCCAGCGCGAGCGCGACGGGTTTGAGCGGGAGATCGAACAGGATCAGCAGGTAGGGGACGCCGCCGACCAGCGCGAGGGCGCCCTTAAAGGAGAGCGAGAACCACGTGCCGACGCCGGCGATGGTGCCCAGCAGCGGCCCCATCCCGCGCTCGATGTAGATGTAGGTGCCGCCGGCTTCGGGCATCGCGGTCGCCATCTCGGATTTCGAGAGCGCCGCGGGTACGACGAGCACGCCCGCGAGCAGGTAGGCGAGGATCACCGCGGGGCCGGCGATTTTCAGCGCCAGGGCGGGGAGGATGAAGATGCCGCTGCCGATCATGGCGCCGATGCTGATCGCCAGCACCGACGGCAGGCCGAGGTCGCGTTCGAGCTCCTTCATACGTGCTCGGCGACGGCGTCGGAGATGGCGCTCGTCACACAGACCGGCTCGTGGCCAGCGTCGGCAAACACCCCAACCCGGCCGTCAGCGTTGGCCAGCACGACCACCCGCAGTCCGTCGAAGCGGGCACGGATCAACTGGGCGACGAGGAGGTTCCGTTCGTCAGAGCAGGTCGCGACGATAGCGGTCGAGGCCGCCGAGAGTCCGGCGTCACGCAGTGCGTCCGTGTCGGTCGGCGCGGCGTCGACGACGGGCACGTCCGCTGTGCTGACGGTGTCGTCGACGACGACTGCGGTGTGTTCTCTCTCGCGGAGCCGTCTGGCGACCGCTACGCCGAGCACGCCACCGCCCAGCACGTAGTAGTCGGCCCCGCCGGGCTCGGTTGTCGATTCGTCATCGGCCGATTCGGTGTAGTTGTGACTCATGGGAGGCGATCTACCCGCTTTCTCCAAGCTTGCACTCTGTCTTGGAGACGTAACCGCATAAATTGATGGTTCTATTTACGGTTCCGTCGAAGAAACTGGCAGAAAAACCCGATCTGTCTGCTGAACATTCGTTTGTCGGCGGTCGTGCCGCCGCTGTTCTCGGCGAAACCGCGGGGACTAAGGCGGCTCCCCGGTGATATCGCCGTAGCGATGAAAGACGGAGAGCTGGACCGAGTGGACAGACACATCCTCTACTACCTCCAGCAGGACGCCCGTGGCACCTCCTCCAGCGAGATCGCGGAAAAGCTCGATCTCTCGGCGAGCACCGTCCGCACCCGGATCAACAAACTCGAGGAGCGCGGTGTCATCCGCGGCTACCACCTCGACATCGACTACGACCTCGCGGGCTACCCGCTGTACACGAAGATCATCTGTACCGCGCCGATCCCGGAGCGCGACGAACTGGCCAACGAGGCCCGCCAGATCCGCGGGGTGACCGCCGTCCGGGAGATCATGACCGGCGAGCGCAACGTCTACGTCAACACCATCGGCCGGGATCACGACGACCTCAACCGGATCAGCGAGGATCTGGACGCGCTCGGCCTCGAAATCGTCGACGAGCAGATCATCCGTGACGAGTACGTCTGCCCGTACCACGGCTTCCTCGACGAGGACGGGATCGACGGCGAGGAGTAGCCCGCCACCGAAGCCGGCTTTTTCTTCCCGCCGCCCCACGGGGGCGTATGGACCGACTACCCGACGTGACGCCTGCCGAGGGCGAGATCGAGACGCGTGAACTGGTCGTCGATGACGATGCTCTCGTCAAGGCCTTCTTCCTCGGCCCGGGCGCCGAACTCGACAGCCACGACCACCCCGAGAGCCTGAACGTGTTCCACGTGCTCGCCGGCGCCGTCACCGTGATTCAGGACGGCGACGAGGAAGCCATCGACGCGCCCGGCGTCGTCGTCCACGAGCGTGGCGTCGCCCACGGCGCCCGCAACGAAACGGACGACACCGCCGTCTTCACGGCGACACTCGCGCCGCTTCCCTGATGGTCCGGTTCGACTACCACACCCACTCGAACTACTCCGACGGCGGGTTCCTGTTCGGGATGATCGAGGCCGCAGAACGCGCCGGGCTTGAGGGGGTCGGCATCGCCGACCACTGCCACATCTCGGATGACGAGCGCCTGCGGGCGAACCGCGACAGCCTCGGCTTCTCGCTCGACCTCACCTACGAGCGTCGGCGCCGCGGGATCGAACAGATCGCCGCCGGCCGAGATATTCGGGTGTTCGATGCGGTGGAGATGGACTACCTCCCCGCCGCTGAGGACCAGCAGGCCGCCTTCCTCGACGACGCGAATTTCGACTACGCGGTCGGGAGCGTCCATCAGGTGAACGGCCGGAACGTCCAGCGCGACGCCGCGTTCCGCGACGACTCGGAGCGCGAACGGGAGGCGGTCGTCGACGACTACTACGACACGCTGGTCCAGTTGGTCGACTCCGGGCTGTTCGACATCGCCGCCCACGTCGATCTGGTGGAGCGCACGCCGTCGTTGCGTGGCTTCTCGACGCAGGCCCACTACGACCGGCTGGCGGCCGCGCTGGCCGAGTCAGACACCGTGCCGGAGATCAACGCCGGACGCGCGCTGGGTGACTACGGCGAGTTCCACCCCGCCCCGGACCTGCTCACGACGCTCCGGGACCACGGCGTCGAGTTCGTCGTTGGCAGCGACGCGCACTCGCCCGAGGAACTCGGCCGCCGGGTCGACGCCCTGGAGAGCCACCTCGACGACCTCGGCGTCGAACCGACGACCCTCGATATCTGAGGCCGCCGGTACCGGTGGGTTGAGGGGCCCCCGCGCCCGCGATCCGCCCATGCAGGGGATCCCCCGACTCGGCTTCGGCACCTACGAGAACGACGACCCCGAGCAGTGCGCCGAGAGCGTCCGGACCGCCCTCGAGGTGGGCTACCGGCACGTCGACACCGCTCAGAGCTACGGCAACGAGAGCGCCGTCGGCGACGGCATCGCCGCGAGCGACGTCGATGCCGAGGACGTGTTCGTCGCCACCAAACTCGCGACGGGGAACCTCGCGTACGAGGACGCCGTCGAGACGGCCCACGAGAGCGTCGAGCGACTGGGCGTTGACAGCATCGACCTGCTGTATGTCCACTGGCCGATCAACAGCTACGACCCCGAGGGCACTATCGAGGCGCTGAACGACCTCTACGAGGACGGCGTCATCGAGGCCGTGGGGCTGTCGAACTTCCGGATCGATCAACTCGACGCCGCCATCGAGCGACTGGACCCGCCGCTCGCGGCCCATCAGGTGGAGTGTCACCCGATGCTGCCCCAGGAAGACCTCCGGGCCCACGCCGTCGACCACGACTACGCGCTGGTGGCGTACTGCCCCATCGCTCGGAACCAGGTCGCCGAGATCGAGACGATTCAGGATATCGCCGCGAAACACGACGCCTCGCCCGCGCAGGTGAGCCTCGCGTGGCTGCTCGAAAAGGAGAACCTCGTCGCCATCCCCAAGGCCACGAGCGAGGCCCACATCCGGGACAACTGGGGCGCACAGGAACTGGAGCTGGACGAGGAAGACGTCGCCGCCATCGACGGAATCGACGAACGGCGCCGCATCGTCGACTTCGACGCGGCGCCGTGGAACCAGTAGCCGCCTCCACGCTCCTTATCCCCGAGAACGCACAAAGGACGGGTATGCTTCGCTCGACGCACGTTCCTGGGCCCGCGGACGGGAGCCGACCATCGCGGGTGGCTCGATGACCTCCTTCGACGCGCCGGACCCGCGGGACGCGCCGCCCGTGCCGGACGCCGACGGGGTGCCCTTCGACGCCGCGGTGCTCCAGCAGGCGGCCCACTCGGACGGCGTCGGCGTCCAGGCGCTCCCGGAGCTACTGAGTCGCGTCGAGACCCACCTCACCGGCTGTCGGGAGTCGCTGCGCCGGAAGTTCGAGCGCGCCCACCGCGACGACCAGCGGGAACTGTTCTTCGTCCCGCCGGACTACTGGGAGGGCGTCGCCTCCGTGCTCTCGCTGTCGCCCGAGGAGAAGGAGTCCGTCCGCCGCGCTCACGAGCGCCAACTGCTCCGGATCGGCGCCGAAACCCGCCGTGGCGCCGAGTTCGACGCCGCACTGGACATCCGGACCGCCGTCGTCGTGAGTCTGGAGTAGTCAGTTTTCGTCGCTCCGTGACCGGGGGTTCTGTGCGGCGGCGATCCGTTCCTGCGCCCCCGCGATGCGCTCGACGGCGACGACGAGGCGGTAGAACAGCCACAGCACGAACGCCAGTAGCGCCAGCCAGATGACGCCGTAGACGAGGAAGCCGAGGAGGCCGACGACACCGCCAACGCCGCCGAACCCGAGCAGCCCCAGTACGAGCAGGACGATCAGCACACCCGCGGCGACGGCGAGTAGCAGTCCACGATACCCCGAGAGGCCGGTGGAGGAGTCGGCTCCGGACATGACCGGCCGTTCTGCCCCGGCCAGCATAAACCCACCTGCCACACAACGGTTTTCCCGCTGCCTGCCGACCCTCGGCCGTGGCTTCGCGCAACTGGCTCCCCGTCGCCGTCGGCGCCGTCATCCTCGCCGCTTCGCTCGTCCCGGGCGGGGGTGGTGGCGCCACCATCGGCCCCGTGGGCGTCGACAAACTCCTCCACGGCGCGGGGTACGCCGCCCTCGCCGCGGCGACGCTGTTCGCGCGCCGGGCCCGGATGGCGCGGGTCTTCCTCGCCGTCGTCGTCGCCGTGACAGTGTTCGGTGGCGTCGTCGAACTCCTGCAGGGACCTGTTCCCGGCCGGCACGTCTCCGCGCTTGATCTGGTGGCCGACGCTGTGGGTGCGCTGGCCGGTGGGGCCGCGTGGTGGCTGTTCGGCGGCGTCGACGACTCTGCACGCCCGGGACCGGACTGACGTGACGACCGGTCAGTGTCGTCGAGGGGTGGCTGGCGGGCCTGTCGAAGCCGTTTTCCCCGTGCCCGGCGGAGTTCGCCCATGAGCAGCGAGCCGACGCCCGAAGTGTACGAACGCGGGCGGGGGATGGACGCGCACAACCAGGTGATGCGCGACATCCGAGCCGAGAACGATCAGAGCTACGACCCGCGAGAGCCGACCCGCGTGTGGATCGACGAGGACAACACCCCCGACGGGGTGTACCAGAGCCTCACGATCATCCTCAACACGGGTGGCTGTCGCTGGGCCCGCGCCGGTGGCTGTACGATGTGTGGCTACGTCGCCGAGTCCGTCGAGGGCGGCAGCGTGAGCCACGACGCCCTGATGGAGCAGATCCAGGTCTGTCTCGACCACGAGGCCGAGGAGGCCGACGCCGAGTCCGGCCTGATCAAGATCTACACCTCCGGATCGTTCCTCGACGAGCGTGAGGTGCCCGCCGAGACCCGGCAGGCCATCGCCGACACGTTCGCGGACCGGGACCGCATCGTCGTCGAGTCCCTGCCGGACTTCGTCGACCGCGAGAAGGTCGCGGAGTTCACCGACCGCGGTTTGGAGACCGACGTCGCGGTGGGGCTGGAGACGGCGACCGACCGCGTGCGCCACGACTGCGTGAACAAGTACTTCGACTTCGCGGACTTCGAGGACGCCTGTGCAGAAGCGCGGGCGGCCGACGGCGGCGTGAAGGCGTACCTGCTGATGAAGCCGCCCTTCCTCTCGGAGCAGGAGGCGCTGGCGGATATGCAGGACAGCGTTCGTCGTTGCGGGGCGGTCGAGGGCTGTCACACCGTCTCGATGAACCCCTGTAACGTCCAGCGCTACACGATGGTGGACGAGCTGTTCTACGAGGGCGGCTACCGGCCGCCGTGGCTCTGGTCGGTCGCCGAGGTGCTCCGGACGACGACGGACGTCGACGCCATCGTCGTCTCGGACCCGGTGGGCCACGGGAGCGAGCGCGGCGCTCACAACTGCGGCGAGTGTGACGACCGCGTCCAGCGCGCGATCAAGGACTTCGACCTGCGGCAAGATCCGTCGGTGTTCGAGCAGGTCGAGTGTGAGTGTGAGTTCACGTGGGAGTTGGTGCTGGAGGAGGAGCGAGGCTACAACACGCCGCTCTCTCGCTAGTTCGGATCTGGCGTTTATTCCTCGTTTCTGCGCTTTTCTCTGGTAGTGTGACCGCTAACACGACCGCGGAGTTCCCAAGGCCACTTGTGACCGCACTGCCCAGCACTGCGGCCACATCCTCCCCAGCCGACTCGCTCCCGTAGGTCGCTCGTCCCTCGCGCTTGCTCGCGCACAGAGGCGCTCGCGTCGCGCGCCACCGCTGGCTGCGGGGCGGTCACAAGTTGCCAACGATAGAGCTGCTGTCGCTGTCGCGGTAGCTCCGAGAACACTCCACAGAAACCTCAAGGCCGGAAAACCAGAACTACGCGAAGCCTTCAAGCACGCCTTGTCCGTCGACGCCGCCGAGTTCCTCCAGCGACGCCCGCTCGGGATGGGGCATCAACACGGCGACGTTCTTGGACTCGCCCAGCACACCCGCGACGTTCCCCGTGGATCCGTTGGGGTTCGCTGCGTCAGTCACGTCCCCGTCGGCGTCGCAGTAGCGAAACAGCACGCGGTCGTCGTCGACCAGCGCCTCGTAGCGCTCGTCCTCGATTTCGAAGCGCCCCTCGCCGTGGGCGATGGGGAGCGAAACCACCTCGCCCGCCTCGTACGCCGCGGTCCACGGCGTGTCGGCGTTCTCGACGCGCAGGTGGACGTGCTCACACTGGAACCGGGCGCTGGCGTTCGTCGTGAACGCACCCGGGGTGAGCCGGCTCTCGCTGCCGATCTGGGCGCCGTTGCAGACGCCGAGGACGGGAATCCCTGCCTCGGCGGCCTCGCGGACCTCGTTCATGATCGGCGAGTGCGCGGCCATCGCGCCCGCTCGGAGGTAGTCGCCGTAGGAGAAGCCACCGGGGAGGACGACACCCTCTGTATCGGCGGGTAGGCCGTCCTCGTGCCAGACGCGTTCGGCGTCGACGCCGATGCGGTCGAGCGCGCGCACGGCGTCGCGGTCGCAGTTCGAGCCACCGAATTGAACCACGGAGACGGTCATGCGCCCTGCTCCTCCACAACCACGTCGTAGTCGTGGAGCGTCGGGTTCGCCAGCAGCCGCTGGGCCATCTCGTCGGCGCGCTCGGCCGCGGCCTCGGCGTCGTCGGCGTCCAGATCCACCTCGAACTGGTCGGCCGAGCGCAGGTCAGCCAGCTCGAACCCCAGCCGTTCCAGCGTCTTCTGGGTCGTCTCGGCCTCGGGGTCGAGTACGCCGCGCTTCAGCCGCACCGTCACCGTCGCGGTGTAGGCGGTCATCGACTGGGTATGTTCGTCCGTGCGTAAAAGGGATTGTGGTCGGGGTCGGATATACACAGTCGTGCGTACCGCCGATGCTGTCCGGGGGCTGAGAATCCCCCGTGGATTGCCGCCAGCCGTAGGGTTGGGAGTGGCGCGGTCCTGAATTCGGGTAATGGCGACCCGAGCCCGCGACGCGTCGAGGGAGGCGGCGACAGTCGTCGGCCTCGTCAGCGGCTCGCAGTACGTCAACCACGCGTATCTCGTCCTGTTCCCGCCGATTCTCGCGACGCTCTCCGCGGAGTTCGAGGCGTCGCTGGCGATGCTCGGCATCGCCCTCGGCGTGCAGGGGGCGGCCAACACCGTGTTCCAGCTCCCCTTCGGCTGGCTCGCCGACGCGCGCGACCGGACCATCGCCTTCGCCCTCTCCTCGGTCGCGGGCGCGCTCGGCGTGCTCGCCGTCGCGCTGGCGCCGAACTTCCCCGCACTCGTGCTCGGTCAGGTGCTTATCGGCGTCGGCGTCGGTGGCCACCACCCCGCCCACTACCCGTTGCTCTCGGATGCCACACCCGACGGCCTCCGGGGTCGGGCGTTCTCGGTGTACGGCGTCGGGGGCGCGCTGGGCTTCGCCACTCCGCCGGTCACGTTCACGCTGTTCACCAACGCCGGCATGACGTGGCGCCACGCCGTCGGCGCCATCGGCATCGTCGGCCTGCTCTACGCGTTCGTCGCGACGGCCATACTCCGGTTCGTCGTCGCTGACGACGTGACGGGGCCGAACGTCGGCATCGAGACAGAGGGGGAGAAGGAATCGCTCTCGACCCGCGCCGTCGCCGCGCTCCGCGCGCTGGCGAACTCCCCCGGGATTATGGGGCTCACGCTGCTCGCACTCCTGACCTCGACGGCGTCGTGGGGCGTGAACACCTACGCCGTCGTGTTCCTCGACAGAGTGTACGACGTTCCCTCGGAGACGGCGAACCTCGCGCTCACGGGGATGTTCGTCGTCGGCGCCGTCGCCATCATCCTCGGCGGCGACCTGACCGACCGGATCGATCCGGGCCCCGTGATGGTCGCGAGTTTCGCCGCGGTCACCGGGTTCGTCGTGCTGCTGGCCTCCGGTCTCGTCCCGGCGATGGTGGCCGTCGGCGCCCTGCTGGGCGTCGGCGCCGCCCGGAGCCTCGCCGGGCCGGCCAGAGACGGCCTGACTGACGCGCTCTCGGCCGACGACACCGTCGGGACGAACTTCGCGGTGGTCAGCGTCGGCGTGATGCTCGGCAGCGCCATTGCACCGCCCGCGTTCGGCTACATCGTCGATGTCACCGGCCCGGGTGCGGCGTTCGGCGCAATCGGCGCCGTCGCTCTCGCGGGGACGCTCGTGACAGTCTGGCTGGCGGCGGCCGTCGCGGAGTGAGCGCCACCGTCGACGGCTCGCTCGAATGTTTTTCAGGCTGAGGCGGCTACGACCGAGCGAGATGCAGCGTCGCTCGCTGGAGTACTACGACAAAATTCTGATCGCCATCGCGGCCAGCCTCGGTGGCGGATCGCTGGCTGGCGTCGCCACCGACGTTGACTTCCGACTCGCCCTGCTGGCCGGCGCGCTGCTCGCGACGGTGTTCGTCTACGACGCGACGCTACGGAACCCACCCCGGCCGCCGGAGTCCGCTCAGCAGACGTACGCGCTGCTCGGCTGGCACCTGCTGCTCGCGCTCCTGTTGCTCCCGGATCTGCTCTGACGCGCCAAGTCAGCGATCCAACGACTCACCCGACCCGGTAAACGCCGCTCTCGCCTTCTCGAATCCCGACGAAGAACACGGCGTCGTCGGCCAGTGCAATGGCGTGCTGGGAGAACGTGTCCAGATCGAGCGCGATCCGTCGCCGGATCTCGCCGGTCTCGCGGTCGAGCAAGTCGAGTGTGTCCTCGCTCGGGACGTACACCGTCTCGGGATCCACCGCGGGCCGATCCTCGCTGCCGACGCCGAGGTCCGTGTCCCACAGTTCCTCGCCGCTCGCGGCGTCGTAGGCCCGGCAGGCGTAGGGTGATTCGTCGACGACGTAGACCACGCCGTCAGCAATCGCGGGCGGGGCCTGCGCGGCGCGGTCGAACTGGACCGTCCAGCGGTCGCTCTGATCCGACCGGGAAATCACCTGCAGCAGCCCATCGCTCCCCATGAACGCGATCATCTTCTCGCCGACGACTGGTCCGCCGTAGGCCTCCTGTTCGAGGTCAGTTTGCCAGCGAACCGAACCGTCAGCGGCGTCAATGGCGAACAGTGTGCCGTCGCTCTCGGCGAAGACGGTGTCAGCGGTGGCTGCGAGTTCGCCGGCGTGGTCCGGGACGTCGTCGGCACGCCACAGCCGTTCGCCAGTCGCGCCGTCCAGTGCCAGCAGTGAGTTCGCGCCGAGGTAGAGGTGATCGTCGACGGCCGTCGGGGTGCTCCCGGTCGTGCCAGCCGCGTACGTCCATCGGATTTCCCCAGTCAGGCGGTCGACGGCCATCGTCTCCCCGGCCCGAGTCAGGAACGCGGTCCCACCGTGGAGCGTCGGCGCCGCGGCGCCGCTGCTCTCGGACCAGTCGTGGCGCCAGCGAGATTCGCCGTCGCGGCCCGTCGCGACGAACGCCCGGACGTACTCAGGTTGGGCCTGTTTCCAGATCGGCGCGTAGACGGCCTCTGCGTCGACCATCGGCGCCCCTTCGTAGAAGTCGCCGCCGGGGCCGACGCGCTCGATGGTTGGTGACTCGGGGAGGGTTGTCTCAGTTTCTCGTGAGCCAGTCCGTCGAGCGTCGTGGCCCGCGGTCGGCCACGGCTCCGGCGGGGCGCCGAGTTCGGCGTCGCTGTGGTGCGTGCGGGGGTTGATCGTGTCGCGGATGTCCTCGACACTGAGACAGCCAGCGAGCGTGGAGGCGGCAGCGACGCCGGCCGCGAGGGCGGCACGTCTGGTGATCGGCAGGTCGGTGGAGGGCGGCATAGTTCCGGTTCGTGGGGGATTCGTGAAAAAGCCCTACAGGTTCCGAACGGCGTCGACGGCGTCGTCGATATCCGGCGCGTCGAACCAGTTCTGCCCGGTGTAGGCGTTCGTTCCGGCGGCGTACATCTCGCCGGCGGTCTCGCGTACGTCGTCGGGGAGTGGGTCCGGCGACTCCTCGCAGAAGGATTTCCAGTCGGCGACGCCCTCCTCGGCAGCGAGGGCTTTGGCGTCGGCGACGGCGGCGACCCAGTCGGGGTCGTAGGCCTTGTAGAACTGCCGCAGCACCTCTTTGGATAGCTCTTGGCCGTCGTAGGCGAAGCGGTTCTCGTCGAACGTCCCGGCCACGTCGGCGACCCGGATCTCGCCGTCGACCCAGAGACACTCGATCTTGCCGTCCTCGTGGACGAACCCCGTCTCGGCCGCGCGCTCGGTGACGACCTCGTTCACCGCCAGCGCGGTCTCCCGGAGGGCGTCGAGATCCGCGCGACCCGCGATCTCGGCGGCCTCGCTCTCCCCAAGGTAGCGGTCCTGCTCTTCGAACTTCGTGGAGAACTCGACGACCGGTTCGGGCAGCGAGACGGCCTCGTCGGGCCAGCGATGGCGGTCCAGGCCCACATCTTCCGGCTCTTTTCGGCTCCGCAAGCTGGAGCCGATTGGCACCTCGTTCCGGAAGACGATTTCCAGCGGGACGAGGTAGTGGCTCCCGGCGGCTTCGTGGAACTGGTCGTACTCGTACCCGTCCGCGCCGTGGGGGAGGTCCGGGACGACCGTGAGGTCGATTGCCATCTGCCGCGGGGCCTCCTCGACGGCGTCGAGCGCGCGCGGGTCGGGGTCCTCGGCTGGGTCGTCGCCGACGACGCCGCGGTAGTGGGTCGGGATTCCTGCCTCGGCGAGGCGCTCGAAGTTGTCCGCGCCCATCGTGCAGAGGCTCCGCCCCTTCGCCGGGATCTGGTCGGGCATCGGCCCCCAGTCGAACACGGAGTAGTCGTCGGTGAAGACGAACCGGCCACGCCCCAGGTCGTCGGCGGTCGGCTCCCGGTCGACGCGGAACTCCTTGACGCTGGTCACACCCGGAGGGGTGGCTCGCGCCACCTTGAATCTTCACATCGGTGGCCACTACCCCTCCGTTTCGCGTGGAGATATGCGCGTTCTCGGATATCCGGCGCGGGTGTCGACGCGGCGTCGATGCCGGAAGCAGTGGCGGCGACGATGCCGGCGCCACCGCGGCCATCGGGTTCTACCCACCGGACGGTTTTTCACGCTCGACTGCCGCTTCCCTGTATGACCACGGCGGCCGACCTCGACGAGGGGGCGCTCCAGTTCGAGCACGTCCCCGAGAGCGACCAGTCCTTCGAGAACGCACTCGCGAAGGCCGCAGACGGGAAACGCCTCGCCGTCGACGACGCCGTCGAACTGCTGACCACCGGCACCGGGTCGCCGGACATCGACGCCCAGCGAAAGGAGCGAGTACTCGAACTCGCGGACCGCCGGCGGGCCGAGATGGTCGGCGACACGGTGACGTTCGTCGCGAACCTCAACAACAACGTCACCACGGCCTGCAACACCGGCTGTCTGTTCTGCAACTTCAAGAACAGCTCCAGCGCCTTCGAGACAGAGTCGGACGTGGCCCACACGGGGTTCACCAAGACGCCCGCCGAGAGCTGCGAGGCGGTGCGTGACGGCCTCGAACACGGCATCTACGAGGTCACCTCCGTCTCCGGGCTCCACCCTGCGTTCGCCCTCGACGAGGAGCACCGAGAGATCCTCGAGACGTACGACGACGCCGCCCGGACGGTGAACTACAAACCGCCCGAGCGCTACGACACCGACCCCGGGACGTACGTCGAGCAGATGGAGGCCATGTCCGTCGGCGGCGTCCACCTCCACTCGATGACGCCCGAGGAGGCCTACCACGCCCGCCGCGGGACTGAGCGATCCTACGAGTCGATCTACGGTCGCCTGCGCGATGCGGGGCTCGACTCGGCGCCCGGCACGGCCGCCGAGATTCTCGTCGACGAGGTCCGGGACGTGATCTGTCCGGGGAAGATGGACACCGGCGAGTGGGTGGCGGCGATGGAGGGCGCCGCCGCCGCGGGCCTCCCGCTCACCTCGACGATGATGTACGGCCACGTCGAGAACGAGATGCACCGCGCGAAACACCTGCAGGTGATCCGTGATCTGCAGGACCGCACGGGCGCCATCAACGAGTTCGTCCCGCTCTCCTTCATCCACCAGCAGACGCCGCTCTACGAGGCCGGCGTCGTCGACTCCGGCGCGAGCACGGACGAGGACGAACTGCTCGTCGCCGTCGCGCGCCTCTTCCTCGACAACATCGAGCACATCCAGTCCTCGTGGGTCAAATCCGGCGACGAACACGGGCTGAAACTGCTCAACTGCGGCGCCGACGACTTCATGGGGACGATCCTCTCCGAGGAGATCACCAAGCGCGCCGGCGGCCAGTACGGCGAGTTCCGGAGCGTCGCCGACTACGTCGAGATGGTGGGCGCCATCGGCCGGCCGCTGGCCGAGCGCTCAACGGACTACGAGCAGACACGGCGGGTGGAGATGGATGGGGGCCCGTATGGCCCGAAACTGGGCCCGCAGGCTGACGGGACGCCGCTGCTGGACTGAGTCGAGAGCGGGCCCGCCCCGCGCCGAACTGTTCCCACGGTCGAGCAAAGGCTTTCAGCGGCGCCCCCGACACCGACGTATGGACGCCGAACGCGACGTACTCGATCTGTTGCTCGCCGACGCTCGCCAGTCCACCGCGGACATCGCCCGCCAGACCGACCGCACTGAGGCGGAGGTCGAGGCGGCCATCGACGACCTCGAAGCCGCGGGCGTCGTCCACGGCTATCAGGCGGTCGTCGACTGGGCCAACGCCGACGAGGAGCGCGTCGAGGGCCACGTCGAACTCAACGTCGAACTCGACCGCGAGACCAAGTACGAGGACATCGCGGGCCGGATCGCGAACTACTCCGAGGTCGAGACGCTGCGGCTGGTCTCCGGTGACTACGACTTCGCGGCGGTCGTCGTCGGCACGTCGATGCGGGACGTCTCGGCGTTCGTCGCCGACCAGATCGCCCCGATCCCGGAGGTCACCCAGACGGTGACCCACTTCGTGATGGACACCTACAAGCGCCGCGGCGTGGAGTTCGCCGACCACGACGACGATGATCGGCTCTCGGTCTCGCCATGAAGGTCGCCGACCGCGTCGAGCGCACGCCGCCCTCGGGCATCCGGAAGTTCTTCGAACTCGCGGAAGCCGCCGACGACGTGATCTCGCTGGGCGTCGGCGAACCCGACTTCTCGGCGCCGTGGGCCGCCCGCGCGGCCGCCATCGACGCCCTCGAACGCGGGCAGACCTCCTACACCGCCAATCGCGGGCGGGCGGACCTCCGGGAGGGCATCGCCGAGCACGTCACCCAGTACGATCTCGACTACGACCCGGAATCGGAGATCATCGTCACCGCCGGCGCCAGCGAGGCGGTCGATCTGTCGATGCGCGCGCTCGTGGATCCCGGCGACACCGTCGCGGTCCCCCAGCCCTCCTACATCTCCTACGCGCCGACCGCGAAGTTCGCCGGCGCGGAGGTGCTCCCGGTGCCGACCCGGGCCGAGAACGGCTTCAAACTCACCGACGACGCGCTCGCGGCCGCGGGCGCCGCCGACGCCGACGCGCTGATCTACTGCTACCCGAACAACCCCACCGGCGCGGTGATGGACGAGGCGGATCTCCGGCCGGTCGCGAACTTCGCCCGGGAGCACGATCTGACGGTGTTCGCCGACGAGATCTACGCTGCACTCACCTACGGCGGCGACCACGACTCCATCGCGACGCTGCCGGGAATGGGCGAGCGCACGGTCGTCATCGGCGGCTTCTCGAAGGCGTTCGCGATGACGGGCCTGCGGCTCGGCTACGCGCTCGCGCCGCCGGAGGCCGTCGAGGCGATGAACCGCGTCCACCAGTACACGATGCTTTCGGCGCCGACGACAGCACAGTTCGCTGGTCTCGAAGCGATCCGGTCCTGTGACGACGCGGTCGAGGAGATGCGCGAGGCGTACGACCGGCGGCGCCGCTACGTGCTTTCGCGGTTCCGGGAGATGGGCCTCGACTGCTTCGAGGCGGAGGGGGCGTTCTACGTGTTCCCCGAGTGCCCCGGCGACGACGAACAGTTCGCGGAGAATCTGCTGACCGAGGAGGGTGTCGCCGTCGTTCCCGGCAGCGTGTTCGGCGAGGGTGGCGAGGGCCACCTCCGGGTCTCCTACGCGACCGGGATGGACGACCTGCGCGAGGCGACCGCCCGGATCGAGCGGTTCCTCGACTGAATCCGGCTTACTCGGCCGGGCGCTCGTTCACGTCGATTTCGCCGACGAGCTGTCGGTAGACGTACGGCATGTCGATCCCTTCGGCGTCGAAGCGCTCCTTGACTGCCTGCACCGCCGAGCTTCGGACCGCGACGTAGTCGCCGCGGTCGGGGTCGTCGATCCAGAAGCGCGCCTGAATACCGACCGCCGAGTCCCCGAGTTCGCTGACGCGGGTGTCCGGCGCGGGATCCGTCAGCACCCCGTCGACGGCGCTGATCTCCTCGATGATCGCCTCGCGCGCGAGGTCGATGTCGTCGTCGTAGCCGATGCCGAACACGAACTTCTGGCGGAGTTTCTCGTAGGCGACGGGGTTGGTGATGGCGTTGTTCGCCAGTTCGCCGTTGGGGACGGTGATCTGCTCGTTGTCGAAGGTTCGGACCGTCGACACCCGGAGGTCGATGTTCTCGACGCGGCCCGATATGTCGTTCCACTCGATCCAGTCGCCGACCTGGAACGGCTCGTCCTTGATGATGAACACGCCGGCGACGAAGTTGCCCACGAGATCCTGTGCGGCAAAGCCAAGCGCCAGCGCGAGTGCCCCCGAGAGCGTCGCAGCCGCGGTGAGGAAGCTGGGGTAGCCGGCCGCCATGAACGCCACGGCGACGGCCGCGAACAGCACCAGCGCGTTGGCGACGCTCTTGGTCAGGCTCCGTAGCGCCTCGGTGAACCCGCGGGCCGTCAGGACGCGGAGTACGAGCGGGATCAGGACGACCCGGCCGATCACCAGCGTCACCAGGAAGCCGGCGACGAACGCCAGCGCCCGCCCGGCCAGCGCGCTCAGCGAGACGCCGAACAGCTCGCCGCTCAGCCCGAACTGTAACGCAGTCATGCTCATGGACGTGCCTGTCACGGGCGGCGCAAAGAACTGTTGCCCGTCCCACCGGCGCTTTCGTGTCAGCCTCGGTTTCGTACCTCCGCCCTCAGTTTGGTAGATACTCACAAGGGTTAATGCGCCACTCGCCCTACTGGGTCGTGATTCAATGAGTCAGGGCGCTCAGTCGATGGCCCTGCTGATGTTCATCTCGACCGTTCCGATCATCGGTATCACTATCTACACGTACCGCAATCGGTCGGAGCCCGGCGGCCGTGGGTTCCTGCTGTGTCTGCTCGGCATGATCGGCTGGTCGATGATGTTGCTGTTCGTGACGTGGCCGACGCGGGTGTTCCCGATCTCGTCGAACGTCGCCGGCCGGTTCTTCTTCCAGCTGCTCGTCGCGTTCGGCTGGCCGCTGTTCATCTGGGAGTATCTGGGCCGCGAGCCGCCCACGATACGCCATCCGGCGGTCGTCGCCGGCCTCGGCTTTTCGGTCGTCACGCTGCTTCTCACACTGACGAACCCGTGGCACCATCTCGTGTTGCGCGCGGCGACGCCGACGAACCCAGCCGGGATCAGCGAACTCGTGACCGGGCCGTGGTACTTCGTCCACATCGGGTTCGCAATCGTGCTCGCCATGCTCCCGATCGGGCTGCTCCTCGTCGACTACCGGGATGCACACGGCATCCACCGGCGACAGCTGGTGTTCCTCCTCGCGGGCTGGGTCGTCGGCTTCCCCGGCACGCTCCAGACCCACCTGTTCCGGAACGTCGATGCGATCCCCAGATACGTCGATTTCACCCCTGTCACGTTCCTGATCACCGCGCTGCTGTGGGGGTTCGCCCTGCACCGACATCAGCTGTTCAGCCTGGTGCCGGTGAGCCGGCGGCAGGCCGTCGAGACGATGCCCGACCCGGTGATCACCGTCGATCAGGACGGCTCCGTGATCGACGCGAACCCGGCGGCACAGGCGCTGTTCGCGCCCAATAGTGACCTGATCGGCCGGTCGTTCGAGGAGTTCTCACGGGCGTATCCGGAGCTTCACGAGGGCTATCGGGGCGACTCTCGGGAGAGCACCGACGTGACGCTCACGGCCAACGGCGAGAAACAGCACTTCATCCTCTCCGTCAGGCCGGTCAGCCGTGGCTCCTCACAGGCGGGATCGCTGCTCGTCTTCCGTGAAGTGACGGCGCTCCGGGACCGCGAGCAGGACCTCGAACTGCTGAAGGAGATCTTCACACGCCTGTTCCGACACAACTTCCGCAACCGGCTCAACGTGCTGAACGGCCACGTAACGGCAATAGAATCGCAGGACGAAAGCGGAGTATACGCGACCGAGACCGACCAGATCAGGGCGGTCAGCGAACAGCTACTCGCACACAGCGAGAAGGCGACCAAGCTCCGAAAGCTTGTCGACTCTGACCGCCGGCAGGAACGGATCGACCTGGCCGCAGTCGCCCGCGAGCAGGCCGAGTGCGTCCTCGACGACTCTGCAGCGACGGTGACGATGGACGTCGAAGAGGAGGTCGTGATCGACGGCAACCCGCTGGTCACCGAGGGGATTCGCGAACTGTACGAGAACGCGGTCCGCCATCACCACGGCGAGACGGCGCCGCGACTGCTGGTGTCGGTCTACGCCGACGGCGGGGAGGGCATGTTCGTCCTCGAGGACGACGGTCCGGGGATCGCCGACAGCGAACTGGCGGCGCTCGATCTGGGGAGCGAGACGTCGCTCACCCACGGCTCCGGCGTCGGCCTCTGGCTGGTCGACCTGATCGTGCGCAAATCCCACGGCTCGTTCACGCTCGACACCGAAACCGATCTGGGCGGCACCCGCGCGACCCTTGGCTTCCCGCGCGCCGACGGCGCCGACTCGGCGTGAGTCAGTTCCCGCACGGCCGAACGAACCCCCGGTCGCGGTTCCGGCGGTCACGGGGGCGAGAGTGGCCCCGCCTGCCGCGCGACGGCGCGGAACCGCTCGCCGTGTGCGTCGTCGTCGCCGATGCGCGCGCGGATATCGGGCGGGAGCCACTCCCCGCCAGCCGCGGGGTCGTCGGCGGGCCGGCCGTCGAACCCCGCGCGCCGAATCGAGTCGGGCAGATAGCGGTCGTAGGTCGGCAGGCGCTCGTACAGCGGTACGCCCGCCGCGTCGGCGATGTCGCCGAGTTCCCGGAGCGCGGGCCACTCGTAGTCAGGGTTGATGTAGTCGTCCGTGATCGGCGAGACGCCGCCGAGGTCGTCGATGCCGCAGTCCAGCAGGTCGCGGGCGGGTGTGAGGTTCGGCGGGACCTGCACGGAGATCTCCTCCGGGAGTGCGGCGCGGGCCATCGCGACCACCCGGCGCATCGTCTCGAGATCCGGCTTTTCGAAGTCCGAGCGCTCGTTCGGGACGACGTTCTGGACGATCACCTCCTGAATGTGGTCGTAGCGCTCGTGGAGCGCGCGGATCGCCAACAGGCTCTCCGCGCGGTCGCGCCAGTCCTCGCCGATGCCGACGAGGAGGCCCGTGGTGAACGGCACCCCCAGTTCGCCGGCGTTCCGGATGGTGTTCAGGCGCTGGCCGGGGGTCTTACGCCGGCCGCCCGAGTGGGCGCGCACGTCGGCGGTCGTCTCCAGCATCACGCCCATCGAGGCGTTCACGTCGGCGACTTCAGCCATCTGCTCGCGGGTCTGGTCGCCGGGGTTGGAGTGGGGGAGCAGCCCTTCTTCGAGAGCGATTTCGCAGGCCTCGCGCAGATACTCGTGGATCGAGTCGTGGCCCCACTCGGCGAGTTGGTCGTGGATCGCGGTGTAGCGCTCGTCGGGGTCGTCGCCGAACGTGAACAGCGCCTCCGTACAGCCGGCGTCGGCGCCGATGCGGCACTCCTTACGGATCTCCTCGGGGCTCATCAGCGTCGCCTCGCCGGGGACGTCGTAGTAGGTGCAGTAGGTGCAGGTGTAGCGACAGGCGGTGGTGAGCGGGATGAACACGTTCCGGGAGAACGTCAGCGCGTTGGCGGCCGCCACGTCGTCGGGCGTGACCGAGAGCAGGCGCTCGATCTCGCCCTCGTCGATGGAGATGTCGATGTCGTACTCGTCGGCGGCCGGGATCACGCTCGGAGGTGGCAGGGGGACGGCCAAGAAGCTTTCACCCTACTCGGACGACATGGATTCCTTCGCCCGCTCCACGTAGTTGTTGCCCGACCAACTTCGAGCCTCACTGATCGTCGCTAGCAACTCCTGTGCGCTATCGGCCGATAGCGTTCCACCACTCACAAAGCCAGCGAGGAGGATCGGCGTCGTCACGAGTCGCGTCGCGGTTAATGAGGCGTGAATGAGCGCGAGCCGGTTAAATTCGTCACAGAGTAGCTGTACGGCATCGACGTCGTTCGCGAGTGCCACTGCAGCGTTCTCGCCGTCGTCGAGCGGGAACGATTCGTCAAGATCCACCGACCGAACGTCGAACGATTCACGCCTTTCGAGAACTGCTGTCGCTGCCTGGCCGGAGGTATCGTCGTACGACGCCGTCTCTTCGAGTTCGTTCCAGACCTGTCGGGGAACTAGCACCGAGTGCTGGTCGTGGAGGATGTCGAGCGGAGGGGAATCGGTCTCAGCGACGGTTTCGAGGCTGACCAGCGCTGAGGTATCTGCAACGACCCGCATCTACTCGACCAGCTCCTCGCCTACGGCCTCGATGAACTCCTCGTCTAACTGCTGTTTGAGCACACGGAAGTTTGCCGCCTCTTCGTGGCCGAGTAGTTCCCGTAATTCCTCGAAACTGATCTCCCCGTCGTAGTACGCCCCCGCGATCTCCTGTTTGAGTTCGTCGTCGTGTGCCGCGTTCCGGAGATGGTCACGGAGTGCGGAGATGATCACGTCCGTTCGGTTCGTCTCTAATACTGCGGCGAGCGCGTCTGTTCGTTCGACCAAGCTCTCGGGTGCTCGGAACTGTACCCGCCGTTTGTCGGTCGATCCCGAACTCATGTGTGTATGTTGTGAGCCAATCGCCAAAACGGTTTGTGTTAGTATCGAACCACTTCCACCCGCCCGCCGCCCACGTCCAGTTCGAAGCCGGCGTCGACGAGCCAGTCCGTCGCCGCCCCCTCGCCGTGGAGCAGTAGCTCCGCGAGATCGGCTGGCTCGTCGATATCGACCGCGAGCAGCCGCGAATCGACCTCTCTGACCGACAGGTCTTCTTCCCCCGCGATTTCGAGGTGGTCTCGGTAGGAGGCACCGTGGTAGTCGACGCGGAACGCCGTGTCGCGGGCGAGGAAGGCGTTCGTGCCGCCGCCGAGGCCGGCCGCGATAGCGAGGTCGGCTTCGGAGTCGAGCAGGTCAGCGAGTGGCTCGGGGGTGGCGAGCGCGAGGTCGGCCATCACCACCGCCGTCGGCGCGGTGTCGAGGCGGTCGTTGACCGCGGTCGTGAGTGGGCGGTCGTCGATTTCGACCGTTGCGTCGCCAGCGGTGTCGACTGGGCCCGTCGCGAGCACCGTCACGTCCAACGCACGGTCGACGCCGTCGAGCGCGTCGAGCACGTCCGAAAGCATCGCTTCCGAAAAGTCGCGTCGCTCGGCGGCGCTGAGTTCGTCGGCAAGTCGGGTCTTCGGTCGGTCGGCAGAAAACGGAACGACGACGTGCACGAGGGGGGAGCGTGCTCAGAACAGCGACTCGAGCTCGTCGTCGTCGTCGTTGACGAGCTCTTCGAGGTTGTCCTCGCTCTCCTCGCGGATGTCCTCGATGTTCTCCTGTGCCTCGATGGCGACCTGCTGGAGCTCCTTGATCCGCGGGACGTTGCTGACCCCCGAGAGCAGGATGACGCCCGCCACGAAGTTCGCGCCGCGGACGGGGTAGTCGCCACCGCGGACCTCCATGGAGCCGGTCTGCTCCTCGAGCCACTTCCGCCCGCGCTCGATGCCTTTCCGGTTGAGGTATTTCGGCGGGCCGGCCATCACGAGCAGCGCGCGTTCGGTGCCCTCGATCTCGCAGGGCAGCGTGAGCCGCCCGAGCGCGGCCTTCCGAACGAGGCTGGTGATGCGGTTGGTGGTGTGGGCGGTGTCGAGCTGCTCTTCCTCCTCGCCGCCGGTGAGCCGCGAGAGCAGGCCGCCGTTGCCGCCGCCGGTGTTGTCCACTTCCTCGCGGGCGTAGCCCACGGTGGAGACGCCGCCGCCGGCCAGCGTGTTGATGATCTCCGAGGAGTCGACGACGCTTTCGGCCACTTCCCCGCCCTGTTCGACCTCGCCGGCGCCGAACAGGATGCCGAAGCGCTTGACGATCTCGTCGTTGATCTGGTCGTAGCCGCCCTGCACGGACTCGCCAGTTTTCCGCCACGCGTCGTTGTCGAACACCATGAGGTTGTCCACCTCACGGACGAACGTCTGGAACGAGCGCGCTGCGTTGAGGGTGTAGATGCCACCCTCGTCGGAGCCCGGCAGGATCCCCAGCCCGTAGACGGGCTCGGTGTAGATCCGCTTGAGGTGCTTCGAGATGACGGGTGCCCCGCCACTCCCGGTCCCGCCGCCGAGGCCGGCGATCACGAGGAACGCGTCGACCTCGTGGACCGGGATGGAGTCGATGGCGCCCTGCACTTCGTCCATGTCCTCCTCGGCGATCTCCGCGCCGAGTTCGTTGTCGGCGCCGACCCCGTGGCCCTTCACGCGCGACTGCCCGATGAGCACGCGTTGGCTCTCCGGAATGTTGTTCAGCCCCATCAGGTCGGCCTTGGCGGTGTTGACGGCGACGGCGGCCCGGACGATGTCCGAGCCTTGCTCGGCGTCGTAGCCGACGAACTTGTCGACGATCTTCCCGCCGGCCTGACCGAACCCGATCATTGCCAGCTTCATGCGGACGCTCCCCTCGTCATTACGCAACTCTCACGTGGATGCCGGACAAAAGGCTTGTGGGCCGGCCCCACGGCTTGCCGCAATATTCACCCGACCCTCCCGTCGTGGTCGGTTTATAAAGAACAAGGAGAATACCTGCGCCTTTAGGCGCGGGATGAATCCGACACTCGGACCGGCAACCCACCGATAACACTCCAGCCGGATATTCTCCCCCCACCCTCGCTCGTTGGTTTTGATAGTCTGCTCTTTATAACATATTATGTACTGCAGAACGATGATGGAGACAACCCGCACCTACGTCGCACGCATCACGAACCACGAACAGGTTCGTGACGACCTCGACCAGTGTGGGTTCTCCGCATCCAAACTGTGGAATGTTGGACGCTACTACATCCAAGGCCGGTGGGATGAAGACGATGAGATACCCGACGAAGCCGAGTTGAAGTCGGAGTTGAAAGACCACGAACGCTACAGTGACCTACATTCTCAGTCAAGTCAGCGAGTTCTCGAAGAACTTGCTGAGGCGTTCATCGGCTGGTACAACTCCGACGACGGCAACAACCCACCGGGCTACCGGAAACGTGGCGACGACCACCCGCGCTCCACCGTCACCTGGAAGAAACAGGCCATCAAACACGACGACAAGCACGGTCAACTCCGTCTCTCGAAAGGCTTCAACCTGAAAGAGAGCCGGTCTGACTTCATCCTCGCGGAGTACGAAACCCGCCCCGACGTAGCAGTCGAGAATATCCAGCAGGTTCGTGCCGTCTGGAATGGGGATGAGTGGGAACTCCACCTCGTCTGCAAGAAAGAGATACCTGTCGAGGACGCACCCGGCGACAACACGGCGGGTATCGACCTCGGAATCAGCAACTACCTCGCCATCGACTACGAGGATGGCACGAGCGAACTGTATCCGGGGAACGTGTTGAAAGAGGACAAGCACTACTTCACCCGCGAGGAGTACCAGACTGAAGGCGAGAACGGACCGTCGAAACGTGCGCGGAAGGCTCGGCAGAAACTCTCCCGGCGCAAAGGTCACTTCCTTCACACCCTCTCGAAACATATCGTTGAGCGGTGTGTCGAAGAAGGCGTGGAGAAGATAGCGGTTGGCGACCTCAGTGACATCCGCGAAGACGGTGACGGCAATTCGCGGGACTGGGGTGCGTCGGGGAACAAGAAACTCCACGGATGGGAGTTTGACCGATTCGCTCGTCTACTCGAATACAAAGCTGAGGAGCACGGTGTCCTCGTTGATCGCGTAGACGAGGAGAACACGTCGAAGACGTGTTCGTGTTGCGGGCAGATTCGTGATAGCAACCGCGTGGAACGTGGGTTGTACGTCTGCTCGTCGTGCGAGACGACGATGAATGCGGACGTGAACGGCGCGGTGAATATTCGGAGAAAGATAACTCAGAGTCCCCCGACGGGGGATATGAGTAACGGCTGGTTGGCACAGCCCGGAGTCTTCCTATTCGACCGCGAGAGCGGGTCGTTCACAACGAGAGAGCAGGGAGACTGTAAACCCTAATATCTCAACGCTTGGGATTCCTCCGGCTTTAGCTGGAGGAGGATGTCAACTACGTGACATGAGTCTAAAGTTCCCGACGGGCCCAGTCGAGCATCCGGTCGTAGAACGGATCCGACGAGAGCGCGCCCGCGTCGCCGACGAGGACGAGCGACTTCTTCGCCCGCGTGAGCGCGACGTTCATCCGCCGCGGGTCGTCGTAGATCGGCCCGGAGAGCTCTCCAGTCGCCACGAAGGAGACGATGATCACCTCCTCGCTCGACCCCTGGAAGCGGTCCACCGTGTCGACGGTGGCGTCGACGCGCCGGGAGATTTCGGCGACCTGGGCCCGGAACGGCGCGATGACCCCGATGTCCTCTTCGTCGACACCAGCGGCGACGAACTGGTCGACGACCTCGGCCACGCGGTCGGCCTCCGTCGGGTTGGTGTTCCCCGCGCGCTCCCCGTCGGGGTCGACGAACGAGACCGAACCGCGCAGATTCCGTGGGATCGCATCGACGTCGACGCCCGGGAGGTCCGCGATACGCTGGGCGGCCACCTCGCCGTTCGCGGGCCGGAGCGCGCCGTCGTAGAACTCCCGCGAGGAGAACGCCTGAATCCGCTGGGCCATCCGGTACTGGCGGTCCAGCAGGACCGACGCCTCGGGCGCCATCTCGTGGAGGCGTTCGAACAGCGACGTGGAGAGATCGAGTCGCGGCGGGCGGTCGGCGGTGGCCCCGTCGCCGCCGGACTCCGCGGCCGTTCCGCCGTCGGTTGCCGCGCTGTGTTCGGGCGCCCATCGCTTCCCGCCCTCGGCCTGCACCACCGGGGGTAGCTGTTCGTGGTCGCCGACGAGGACGAAGCGTTCGGCGAGGTTGATCGCCGCCAGCGTCGCCGGTTCGGTCAACTGCGAGGCCTCGTCGACCAGCGCCACGTCGAACGCCTCCTCGCGCATGATCCGCGAGCCACAGGAGGCCGTCGTCGCCGCCACCAGCGAGGCGTCCCGGAGTTCCGAGATACGCTCGCCGGGGTCGCCGGCCTGCTCCAGCCGCACGTCCTGCATGTCCTCGCGGATCCCGGACTCGGTGCCGAACCGGACGATCTCCGCGTCGTCGACGCCCTGCTCCCGCACCGCTTCGAGTGCGTTGTCGACCGCGCGGTTGGTGAACGCCGAGAGCAGCACGCGTTCGCCCTGCTCGATCAGCGCCTGCACCGTCTGAGCGATGGTGTAGGTTTTCCCGGTCCCGGGCGGCCCGTGGACCAGCGCGAAGTCCTCGGCGCGGGTTGCGAGGTTCACGGCTTCGTTCTGGGCGTCGTTGTTGCCGACGTACTCGCGCTGTGGCCCCGAAAACTCGGGGTCACGCCGGCCGAACAGCACGTCCTTCCGGCCGGGGTCGCCCTTCAGGACGCCGTCGTGGAGCGCGGTCAGCATCCGGTCGACCGAGAGTTCGGAGGGGTAGACATCGAGGCGGCACACGTCGACTGGCTCGTCGGCCTCGACGACGATTTCGGCGCCGGCCTTCCCGGTGCCAAGGCTCTGGATCCGGCAGAGTTCCGCGTGCCCGGAGACGGGGTCACCGTCGCTGGCGAGCGCCACGTCGCCCGGCCGGAGCTTCGAGACGGCGTCGTCGGGCTTGCGGGCCCGCAGGCGCCAGCGACCGCCCGGGAGTTCCTCGCGGTCGAGCGGTTCGAGATCCAGCAGCGCCCGGTCGTCCTCGGCGCGCTCCCCGGCGGTCTGCTCCCAGAGTTTGCGGTACTCGGCGTGGACCTCGCGGCGTTCGGCCTCGATGCCCTGGTAGAACCCCTCGAAGTACGCGCGCTCCGCGGCCGGCAGCGGCTTGCCGATCTGGCCGGCTTTCGACTCCTGATCCAGTCGCCCCGAGACGACCATGCAGGTGTCCTGTTCGAAGCAGTACTGACAGCGGGCGTCGGCCTCGAACCCCGTGGGGACGGCGGCGTCGAACTCCATCGCCGCCAGTTCGTTTCTGGTGCGGACGACGAACTTCAGCAGGCCCGGGCCCACGGAGAACTCCTTCGCCGGGGCGAGGTCGCCAGTCTCCTCGGCGCGTTCGAGCGCGGTGTTTTTGGTGTACAGGAGGGTCGCTGTGTCGGCGTTGCCAGACTGCGTCTGGCTGCCCGAGGGACTGTGTCCCTCGACGTCGACGCCCTGCTCCTCCAGCATCAGCGCGTAGCAGGCCGCCTGCATCTTGTCCTGGAACCGCGGCTCGCGTTTGGTGTTCTTCCCCGTCTTGAGTTCGACGGGCATCCCGCGCCTGAGGGCGTCGGCGCGGCCCTTGATCCCGAACGTCGGCGAGATGAGCGTGTACTCCGAGCGCCACGTGTCCTCCTCGGTCAGGGTGCCCTGCTGGAGCCACCCCTCGACGGCGGCGGCGTTCCGGCGTACCTCGTCCTCGACTTCCTTGCGGTCGTAGCCCAGCGCCCCGAGTTCGAGGCCGGCCTCGGCGACGCGGTGGTCGATGGAGTCCTCGAGGTCCCGCCCGCGGAGCAGGTCGCCGAACACCTCGTGGACGACGGTCCCCTTCACGACGGGGTACTTCAGCGGCACCCCGGAGAGTTTGTTGAGGTAGTACATCCGCGGGCACTGCACCCACGAGCGTACGGCGGTCACGTCGACGAGGAACTCCGGTTCGAGGACGACCCACGAGTCGGGCGTGGTCTCGTAGCCCACCTCGCCCTGGAACTCGGACTCCTCGGCGTCGGTGACCAGCAGTTCCATCCCCGCCTCGGCGTAGTCGGCGGTCTCGCTCCACTTGTTCCAGAGCGTCACCCGCACGGGGTCGGCGGCGCCGCGCTCGGGCCGGATCGTGATCTCGACGAGGTCGGTGCCGCCGCCGACGGTCCGTGGCTCGCCGACGTCGACGATGGGGCCCCGAATTCGCATTGTGGGAGGCAGTGGTCCGTCGGGGTAAACGGTGTCGGTCAGGCTGATCGACGAGTCGTCGGCCGAACGCTTTTGCCGCAGTGGCGCCGATATGGCGGTATGAGCACCGACACGCCGAACAACGACTCGACGGCCGACGACCCAGCGTCACGCAACATCTCGCTATCGTGGAACGACGACGCGGGGAACTGGTCGGCCGTCGACGAGGATCTCGGCGTCGCCTCGTGTGGCGACACGCGTGAGGAGGCACTGGCGATGCTCGACGAGGCGGTGGCGCTCCACACTGGCGAGGCAGGTGAGTCGATCGACTCCCGGGAGGAGGAGCAGGACGCACTCGAGGAACTCGGGATCGACCCGGATGCCGTCGAGGAGGCGCGCGAGAGAGACGCTGAACTGCCCGAGTTCATGCGATAACGGTGGTTCGGAGACATTTTCCCGGCCGTGCCATCGTCAAAGTCCTCACCAGCCACGGGTACCGTTTGGTTGGCCGCGAGGGGAGCCACGTCCGACTGCGCTGGGATCCGCCGGACCAACACGACTCCGCGGTGCGACTCGTCTCAGTCCCGGTGGGTCACGAGGTCGGTGGTGATACACTCCGGAACATCGCCGACCAGTGCGGCGCCGACGATTTCGACGCCTTCTGTACGTGGATCGAACGGAACCGCTGACGGGGTTCCGCTGGAACCGATCCCGGTACGGACTCGCCGGGTAGTCTTCTCCAGACTCACCGATTGGCTTCGAGCCACCCAACCGCGAACTCGACCAGCGACGACTGATCGAGCAGTGTCGCCTCGGCGGCGCCGACCGTTCCCGTCGTCGCCCCGACCTCACGTTCGAACGCCGCGCCGACCTCGGTGAAGTCGCTGCTGTCGTGGACGATGTCGGTCCACTCGACCCACGTTCGCTCACCGTCCCGGAGCACCGGCGCGCCCGCAGTCGTCTCGTCGGGGTCGATGTCGGCGCGGTACTCCGCGAGGTGGAGCGACGTGTTCGAGTCGTGGCCGACGCCGAGCAGTAGGACTGAGCCGTCCTGCTCGGTCACCCGCGCAAGCGGGGAGTGCTCGCCCAGCCCGTTTTCGAACTCGTGCCCCTCGACGACCGCCTCGGCGTCGGCGCCCCACGCCGCGAAGGAGTAGAGCGGGTGGCGGCTTCGGCGGGTCTCGGGATAGTTCCGGAAACACTCCGGAACCGCGCCCATCCCGCGCGTCGGCGTCACCGCGGGCCGGAAGGGCGGCATCGACTCGCGGATCTGTGGGATCCAGTCGTCCGGCACGGGAGGGCTCGTCCAGACTGAGGGGTCGCTGTACTGTGTGGAGTGGGTCGGCATGACGAGTGTTCCCTGCTCGGTCAGCACGCGCTGGAGCGCGTCGACGACGGCCTGCGGGCCCCCGACGACCCAGCCGAGTTCGGAGAGTGCGCTGTGCACGAGGAGGGTGTCGCCCGCCTCGACGCCCAGGTCGCGGAGGTCGGCGGCGATACTGTCGGCCGTGACGGGGTCGTCCACTGCATCGACGGCGGCGCGTTCGCCCATAGCGGTCGGGTGGCGGGAGCGTATAGGTGCTTTGTGGACCCGTGGCAGGTCACGGCACGAACAGCGTGGCGACGTAGCCGACGCCGACGAGGGTGAAGGCGGTGCCGCCGCCAATCAGCCAGGTGCTCCGGCGCGCGAGGCGCGAGCGCACGCTGTCCAGATCGCCCGGGAACAGGTACGCCGGGCCGTCGCCGTCCGAGACGCCCCAGAACGCGTCGCCAGCCTTGGTCACTCGGCCGTACTCGCCGACGACGGTGACGGTGTTGCCCGGATTCAGCGGTCTGAGCCGGAGGCGGTGGTCCGCGCTGGGGCGGTCCGGGCTCTCGACGCCGATCATCGCGAGGAATGCCGCGACCTCGTCGGGAACTGGCTCGCTCTCGGGGAGCGAGACGCTGTAGCTCCGGCGGGAAAGCTGGCCGGAGTGGATCGACACGCCGTCCTCGTCGACCCGGAGTTCGCCGCTGCCGTCGTCGAGCGCGAGCGGGCGGGTGCGCTCGCCCTCCGCGATGGTGACCCACGCGGGCCTGCTGCCGAACCCGCGATCCTTCTGGAGCGCGTACGCACAGGAGAGGACGCCGCCGTCGGTGTCCGGGATGTCGAACGTCCCGTCGACGGCTCTGAGCGCGCCGTCGACGGCCACGACGCCGGTGTCTGGGTTCCCGGTCGAGCAGTCGCTGGCGGCGCTGAGTCGCTTCCGCATCGTACGTCCCGTCAGTCCGACGACGACCCCGAGCGGGCCGAGGGCGCCCGCGACCGAAAGCAGGCCGTCGACGACGCCGAACTCGCCGGCGGTGTTCGATCCCGCGATGCCGAGCGTGAGTAGTACGAGGGCGAACACGGACGCGACGGCCATCACCGCCGGCGGGGTTCCGGTGCGGCGCTCGAACGACTGGAACGCCAGTCGCACGGAACTGGGCGGGACGATGACGAGGAGACAGAGCACGATGACCACGACGGCGAAGCCGGCCATCGCCAGCGTGTACGTCGAAACCATGCGCCCCGGTGCTGGTCGCTGGCTGTTAACTGTTTCTCCACCCCGACCGAACCGCCGTGTTCAAGCCCCCGAGCGTCCACTTGCTGAGTATGCAACGGAGGCGAGCGCGGTGAGCGGCGACCGATTCCTCGGCCCGCGGGCGCTACAGGCCGGCTTCGTCCTGCTGATCGGGCTCTCGGTCGCGCTGGTCTCGCTACAGGCCGGCGCCGGCACTCGGTTCGTCCTCTTGGCGGGGATCGGCGGCCTCGTGCTCGGCATCGTCGTCACGTGGTTCGTCGTCCGGAACCTCCGCGAGGTCATGCCGGACACGCCCGACATGTCAGAGCGGGAGTGGTAGCTACTCGATCCGGGCGAGCCAGCGCCCCGGGTCGTCGAGTTCCGCATCGGTCGGGAGGTTCTCGGGCGTGTCCCACACTTTTGTGGCCGTCTCGAGGCCCTCGGCGTCGGCGACGACGTTGAAAAAGTCCGCGCCGCGTTCGTACTGGCGGCGCTTGAGACCGAGGCCGAGCAGCCGCCGAATCAGCTGATCTACCGGCCCGCCGCCCCCCCGTCGGGCGTCGATTTTCCGGCGCAGGTCGTCGTACTCCTCGTCGAACGCGCGGTCCATCAGCAGTTCGGCGTACCCCTCGACGGCGGTCATCGCGACATCGAGTTCCGAGAACGCCTCGCGGTTCAGGCCGCCCGCGGAGAGTTCGGTGATAGTGTCGCGCATCCGTGACTCCAGATAGCCGGGCAGCCAGTCGGCGGCGCCGAACTCCGCGGCGTGGGTGACCTCGTGGAACGCGATCCAGCGACGAAACCGCGGGAAGTCGACGTTTAGCTCCCGGGCCGTGCGCTCGATGTTCGGGTGGACGAAGTAGAGTTCGTGATCCGGGCCGTCGTCGGCAGACGCGGACGGCGGCGATGGTCGGCCGTCGTCGGCAGACGCGGACGGCGGCGATGGTCGGCCGTCGTCGGCAGACGCGGACGGCGGCGATGTTCGGCCGTCGTCGGCAGACGCGGACGGCGGCGATGTTCGGCCGTCGTCGGCCTCGGCGAGCAGCAGGGGGTCGTACTGGCCGAGCACGTGCCGGGCGAGGAAGGCAAGCGAGAACGTCATCGAGCCCGTGTTCGCGACGCGTGAGGCACCGGGGAACAGCGGCTGGTCCAGTTCCTCGGTCATCGGCTCGATCAGGCGCTGGAACGTGTCGACGTTGGCGTCGATCCAGTGGTGGCGGTTCTGGAGGGCGATCTTCTCGGGCACGTCGAACTCGACGCCGCCCACCTCGCGGATGCGGTCGCGGGCGTCGCGCACGTCGGCGGCGTACCCCTCGCGGTCGGCCGGAGAGAGGTCGAGCGAGCCGGGGTCGGTGCCCGCCTTCGCCGCCTCGGAGACGGCCGCCCAGTCGACGACGCCGTCGCCGGAGGCGGTGGCGACGGCCTCGACGCTGCGGAAGAGATCCATATCACTACACGGCGACCGGGCGGCAAAAACCCTCGTTCGCGACTACTCCTCGACGACGATTTCCTCACTGCCGGCCAGTAGCTTCCGGGCGACGGCGCCGAGGACGAGCAGCAGCACGACGGCAGCCGCCACGTCGACGGCGATGCCGCCGCCCTCCTCCTTCTCCGGGGAAGTGATCTCGATGGGCACGGCGTCCTCGGCCTCGTCCTGTAGCTCTTCGGCGGTCTCCTCGGCATCGGCCTCGATGTCGTCCAGCGCGTTGAGGCCCCCGGCGCTCTCGCCGGCGAGCAGTCGCTTGACGGAGTAGCCCGCAGCCACGAGCAGTCCGAGTGCGAACAGCGGTGCGAGGACGCTCGCGCCCGATCCGGACTCCTCGGTCTCGTCGGTTGTCGAGCCGTCGCTGGACAGTTCGGGGATCGTCGTCGACTCGTCGCTGTCGCCCTCGCTACTACTGCCGGACCCCAGACTGCGCGGGCCGAGTTGGATGTCGTCGTGGAAATGCAACTCGAAGAACGTGAACTGCTTGTCGGCCATACACGTTCGTTCGGGCGCACCCGGCAAAGCAGTTGTGGGGCGACACCTGCCTCGGTGGCGATCGGTTCTACTGGCCGTTCAACCCCCGCAAGACTAAGGTATTACGAGAGGTATTACCCCGTATGAGCAAGTCCACTCGTGTTACGGAGAAGGGACAGGCGACGATCCCGCACGAGCTCCGTGAGAAGTACGACCTGGAGCCCGGCGACGAGGTCGTCTGGATGGACACCGACGAGGGCATTATTGTGAAGAAGCGCACCCGAACCGGGGGACGCGGGATGCTCGTTCCTGACGACACCTCCGACGAGAAGCGTGAAGAGATCGCCGAGGAGTTGGGCCAACGCGTCCGCGAGCGCCGCGACCGTAACTACGAGGAAACCTGAGATGGCGACGTACACCGCCGACGCCGTCTCACTCTTGGTCTATCTCGTCGATGCGCTTCCGCGAGCGGCTGATCAGGCGTTCGCCGAAGCCGAGGCGGGAGAAACGGTCATTCAGGCGCCGAGTACGGCGCTCGCTGAAGTGCTGTACTCGGTCTCGCGAGACAAGGACGTCCGCGGCGTCTCCCTCACGGGGACACCGGAGGACGCACGTCAGGCGCTGGTCGGGAACGGTCCCGTTTCGGTCGCGCCGATCGACGACGCTGAGCTGGTCGAGTACGCGCAGCTCGTCGACGAGTTCAGCATCCACGACGGCCTGATCGTCGCCAGCCACCGCGCGCAGAACACGGACGCGATTCTCACGACTGACGGGGCCATCCGCGACGCCGGCTACGAGACCGTCTGGGAGTGATCGTTCGGCCGGCGCACGAACCCGCCACGCTGGCCCCCACCGTCGGACTCATGGGCTTCCCCTGCGAGACGCCCGACATGGACGACACTCAGCGGGCGTTCCTCGACGAACTGCTCACCACCCCGAGTCCCTCGGGCTTCGAGACGCGCGGCCAGCGGGTCTGGGTCGACTACGTGTCCCAGTTCGCCGACCGCGTCGAAACCGACGCGTACGGCAACGCAATCGCGGTCCACGAGGGCGACCCCACCGTGGACACTTCCTTCGCCATCGGCGGCCACGCCGACGAGATCGGGTTCATCGTGCGGGACATCGTCGACGACGGCTTCCTCCGAATCGCCCGCGTCGGCGGCTCAGACCGCACAGTTTCGAAGGGCCAGCACGTCACGGTTCACACCGACGACGGGCCCGTACAGGGCGTGATCGGTCAGACCGCGATCCACCTGCGCGAGGGCGACGAGGAGTACGAGGACATCAGCGAGCAGTTCGTCGACGTCGGCGCCGAGGACGAGGACGACGCCGAGGATCTGGTCGCCGTCGGCGACCCGGTGACGTTCTCCTCCGAGATTCAGGAGCTGGCGAACACCCGCGTCGCCGCCCGCGGGATGGACAACCGGGTGGGGACATGGGTCGCCGCCGAGGCGCTCCGCCGCGCGGCCGCCGCCGGCGCCGATGCGACGGTCTACGCCGTCTCGACGGTGCAGGAGGAGGTGGGGCTGAAGGGCGCCCAGATGGTCGGCTTTGACCTTGATCCGGACGCCTACGTCGCCGTCGACGTGACGCACGCGACTGACAACCCCGACGTGGCCACCAGCAACCGCGGCCCGGTCGAACTCAGCGAGGGTCCGGTCGTCGGCCGCGGCAGCGCGAACCACCCGACTCTCGTCGAACTGGCACGGGAGTCCGGCGACGCCGACGACGTGGACTTCCAGCTACAGGCTGCGGGGAGTCGGACCGGGACCGATGCTGATGGGGTCTTTACGCAGCGCGGCGGCGTGCCGTCGTTGAACATCGGGATCCCGAACCGCTACATGCACACGCCGGTGGAAGTGGTGGATACGGAGGATCTGGACGCGGTTGCGGACCTCTGTGCCGGGATGGCCGAGCGGGCGGGTGAGCACGCGCCGTTCTCGGTCGAGATCTGAGGGGTTCGATCTCCCTTCACCCGACGAGTACCCACGCAATCCCGAGCGCGACACCGGCCAGCACCAAGGTTCCAAGGGCGTACCCGGCCGCCAGCCCCTGATCCCCGTCCTCCCACGCCTGCACCGTCTCCACCGAGAACGACGAGAACGTCGTAAACGCGCCGCAGACCCCCGTTCCGACCAGCAACATCGCGCCGTCGCCGACGCCGGCGAACGTCAGCAGGCCCAGCGCGAACGACCCGAGGGTGTTCACCGCGAGCGTCGACGCCGGAAACGGCGCGTCGGCGTCCGCGAGCGCCTGCCCCACGGCGTAGCGCAGCGTCGAACCGACGGCGCCGCCGAGGCCGACGAGGAGTGGCGCGGGGAGAATCACGCCGGCTCACCTCCTCTGTCGGTGCCTCGGAGTCGTCGACCTGCTGCCAGCCCCGCGGCGGCGGCCGCGAACCCCAACGCGTAGGTAGCAAGGACGTTTCCGACCAGTAGCGCGGGGGAGTTAGCGAGTGCCGACTCGACGGCGAACGTCGAGTAGGTCGTAAAGGCGGAGAGAAAGCCCGTTGCGACCGCGGCACGCGTGGCGGGCGAGAGGCGGCCGTCGGCGCCGTACGCGACCACCGCGCCCAGCGCGAACGCGCCGAGGACGTTGGCCGCGAGCGTGCCGCCGAGTTCCGGGAGGGCGACGGCGAGCCCCCAGCGCGCGAGGGCGCCGGCGACGCCGCCGGTAGCGACCAGCGCGACGGTTCGGGCGCGGAACGGCATTGGTGGTGCTGGGGCGGGTGGGGCCAAACCGGTGTCGCTCCGGGCCGAGGCAGGAAAGAAACCGTTTTACGGTGCGCCGGGCACGTTTCGAGTATGGCTGGAACCATCGAAGTGCTCGTCGCGGGCGGCGAGGCCGACCCTGGCCCGCCGCTCGGCCCCGAGCTGGGTCCGACGCCCGTCGACGTGCAGGCGGTCGTACAGGAGATCAACGAGGAGACCGACGCGTTCGACGGGATGGAGGTCCCCGTCACCATCGACTACGAGGACGATGGCTCGTTCACCATCGAGGTCGGTGTGCCGCCGACGGCCGAACTCATCAAGGACGAGGCCGGCTTCGACACCGGCTCCGGTGAGCCTCAGGAGAACTTCGTCGCCGATCTGAGCATCGACCAGATCAAGAAGATCGCCGAGCAGAAGTCCTCGGACCTGCTCGCCTACGACACCAAGAACGCGGCCAAGGAGGTCGCGGGCACGTGTGTCACGCTCGGCGTCACCATCGACGGCGAGGACGGCCGAACGTTCAAGCAGCGCGTCGACGGCGGCGACTACGACGACCAGCTCGCCGAGGCCTAACGCGGTCTTTCTCTCCGTTTTCCCCGCTCCATTAGCGCTGTCTCTCCTACTGTTTGCGGTACCACTGCACAGCGAGTCCCACAGCAACGAACAGCGAGAGGACGGTCATCACCGACGCTCGGGCCGGCCGGAAGTAGCCGGCCGCTTCACCGAGCGCGAACACGCCCGCGAACGCGGTGGCAGCGCCGGCCAGTGGCGCCAGCGGTCGCTCCCCGGTCGCGATGAAACGTCGGGTCGCGACGGCGCCGAGAACGACCGCCGCGCCGACCAGCAGCCCGATCCAAAGGCGTGCGCTGTCGATCATACTGACGACTAGGCCGCCCCCGGAATCACCGTTCCGGTCGGTCCTCGCCGCCGTCGAGTCGCTGGGTCATCGCCTCGGTGATGTCCGAGAGATGGGCGGTGCCCCAGACGCCGACGACGACGCCGCCCAGCGTATCGAACAGCAGGTCGATCATCGTGTCCTCGAGGCCGTACTGGGTCAGGATCCCCTGGGTACCCGTCGCCGCGGCGAACAGGCCGATGGCGAACTCGATGACCTCCCAGAACACCCCGAACGCGATGGTGAACAGGAGGATGAACACGAACACGAACCGGGAGGGAAAGGAGACGGCGTCGGTGTGCTCGTCCAGCCCCCGGACCGTGACGTAGCCCGCGCCGGCGACGAGGCTCGCCGAGAACGTGTGGGTGAGGTGGTCCCACCACCAGATCGTCCGGTAGGGGTTCTGCACGTCGCCGGGCAGCCCCAGCGTGCCGAACGCGTGGAGGAACACCGCGAGCGTGATCCAGAGCACCAGCGCCGGATCCATCGGGATGTCGTAGTCCCGCTCCAGCACCGCGGGGATGTGGGTGACGACGAAGCCGACGCCGGCGTTGATCATCACGCCGGCGCTCCCCTCGTAGAAGCCGACCGTGATCATGCCGAACAGCGCGTAGCGCATCGCGTTGACCGCGAGTCGCTGCTGTTGGTCGCTCAGCCCGATGACGTCGCGGATCTTCACGCGTGCCCACCCCCGTTTGCGGGGCGCGAGCCGCCAGCGCCGCCGGTATCGTCGCCGCCGGCATCGCCCCCACCGGCGCGTCGCCGGAAGTAGTAGGTGAACAGCACGCCCGAGAGCGCGCCCGCGAGCGTGGCGGCGACGAAGTCCCACATCAGCGCCTCCTCGGCGTGCGGGCGGGCGAGAAAGCCCGTGCCGAGGTAGATGTCCGAGAGCCACTGGGCGACCGCCCAGATGCCGGCGGCCGCGGTGGTGGTAACGACGACGAAGACGGTGGCGAACTGGTCGTTCATCCGGACCGGGGTGAACCGATCGAGCAACACGGCGACGATCAGCGCGACGGCGGCGACGGCGATGTACGCTGTCACGCGCCCGGTCAGCGTCACCTCGCCGATGGTGCGGCCGGCGATGAACACCCGGGACGCGACGGGCAGCGCCGCCAGTACGAGCAGTTCCCACGGCAGCATCATCTGCCGGTCGCGGTAGCGGGCAGCGGGTACGAGCGCCAGCGCGACTACCGCCAGCACGAACCCCGCCCAGACGATCTCGCCGGTGACCAGTTCGACCCCGGCGGTCACGAGCAAGAAGAGAAGGATCGCCCACGCGAGCAGCGCGTTGCCGCGCTGTCCCTCGACGAGGCCGAGCCCTGCGCTATCCATACTCCGGACTGTTCGTCGGCGCGGACAAAACGTTTCGGCACATGGCGCTCAGAATCGGCGCCGATCCGCCGTGACGCGGACGGAGAGGTCGAACGATTGCGCGGCGTTGCCACCCCACGACGCCCCGCAGATGCCCGCGACCGACCGGGCGCTAGTGGCGTCGCCGCGCCACTCGACCGCGTAGCCGTTCTGGTCGAACCCGGTCCGGTCGGGCACCACACGGACCGTCCCGGACTCCAGCGGGAACGATACACTCGGCCCGTCAATGTCTGGTGACGCGGCGCTGACGGTGACTGGTCCCTCAGTACGGTCGCTGCCGGGGCTGTACGGCCCCATCTCGGCGTCGGCCCCGCTGAGTTCGACGCCGATTTTCGACGCGCCGGAGTCCGGGCGTCGCCGCGAGCAGGCCGTCGTCGTGTTCGCCGGGCAAGCGTGCGGCGGCCCAGAGCCAGAGTTGGTAGTGCTGCCTTCCAGCCTCGTCCCGCTCGGGAATCCCGTAGGCGACGACGGCGGCGTCGGTGATCGCGCGGAGATCGCTCCCGGAATCAGGCTGGGGCACGGGGCTCCCGTCGCTGTCGAGTCCGACCGTGCGCGTCCACGCGCCGGCGAACTCGGCGCCGTGGTCCGGTTCTGTTCCGTCCGTCCCCCAAACGCCGTGGTCGCCGTACTGCTCGCGCTGGCGGTCGACGAACTCGGAGAACGCCTCTCGGGAGAGCGCGTTCACGTCGCCGGCTTTGGTGCCGCCGATGGCCGTCGGCGGCGACGAGATCGCGTCGCGGAGACCGAGACAGCCGGCAGTGCTCCCGAGGCCGGCAGCGCCGGCGATGCCGCCGACGCGTCTGAGGAACTGTCGTCGCGTGCTACTGTTGGAACTGCGTGGAGGGCGCCGCATACGGGCAACGTGTTTCTTGCCCGGGAGATAGCCCTATCGGTCACCCCCGACCTACAAGCGGGCGCCGGCCGACGCCCCGAGCGATGCGCGTAACGCGCCGAACGCTCGCGAAACTGCTGGCGGTCGTGTTCGTCGTCAACCTCGTCGTGATGGGCGTTGGCGCGTGGTACTCCGCCCAGCAGGCGCCGCCGATCCCCGAGACCGTCGAGGGACCCGACGGTGAGACGGTCGCGACCGCCGAGTCGGTCCGGGAGGGGAAGCGGGTGTTCCAGCGAAACGGCCTGATGAACCACGGCTCCGTATTGGGCAACGGCGCCTACTTCGGCAACGACCTCACGGCCGACGCGCTGGACCTGAAAACCAAGTATATGCGGGAGTACTACGCCGAGCAGCGCTACGGCCAGGCGTACGATGCCCTCAGCGGCCCCGAACGCGCGGCCGTCGACGAACTGGCCCGGGAGGACCTGCAGAGCCGCGTCGACGACCCGGGCGACGGCTCGCCGGCACGTGGAGGCGGCGAGGACGACGGCTCGCCGGCACATGGAGGCGGCGAGGACGACGGCACGCTGACCTACTCCGCCGCGGAGGCGTACGCCCACGAGCAGGTGCGCGAGGACTACGTCGCCCGCTACCACGAAGGAAACGCGTCGCTGGGGCTCCCCGCGGGCACCATCGACTCCGCCGACGCCGCCCGACAACTCGCCGACTTCGCGCTCTGGACGGCGTGGTTCAGCCACACGCCGCGGCCCGGCGCCGACCACAGCTACACGAACGACTGGCCGCCCGCGCCCGGTTCCGGCAACACCGCACCCGCCTCGGCGATGCTCTGGAGCGTGGCGTCGATGATCCTGCTCGTGGGCGGCGCAGGAGTGGGTGTTTGGCTGTACAGTTCCGTGTCGCTCCCGGAGCCAGACGCCGATATCGACGTGCCACACCCCAGCGAGGTGGACGTGCTGCCCTCCCAGCGGGTGGCCGCGTTCTACGTCCCCGTCGCCGCGGCGCTGTTTCTGGCACAGACGTTGTTGGGGGCGCTGTTGGCTCACTACTACGTCGAGCGCGACGGCTTCTTCGGCCTGTTCGAGGCCGTGGGCGTCGACGTGCTGGAGTGGGCGCCGTTCCTGCTGGCCCGCACCTACCACGTCGACCTCGCCATCCTCTGGGTGGCGACGCTCTGGATCACCGCGGGGCTGTTCCTCCCGCCGTTGCTGACCGCTCACGAACCTGGTGGGCAGGCAAAGGGAACCGCCGCGCTGCTCGCCGCGCTGGTGATCGTGGTCGTCGGCGGCTTCGCCGGGGTATTCCTCGGGACGCGGGGCTTCTTCGACCCTGCTGGGGAACTCTGGTGGCTGCTCGGCACTGAGGGGCTGGAGTATCTGGAGGTGGGCCGGATCTGGAAGTTCGGCCTGTTGGCTGGCTTCGCTGGCTGGACCGTCCTCGTCTGGCGCGGCCTCAAGCCGATGCTCGCCGCGGAGGACCGCTACGGACTGGGGCACCTTATCCTCATTTCGGGTGGCTCCATCGCGCTGCTGTTCGTCGCCGGCTTGCTCTACACCCCGGACACGAACATGGTGGTGACGGAGTTCTGGCGCTGGTGGGTCGTCCACATGTGGGTCGAGGGCGCCTTCGAGTTCTTCATCGTCGCCGTCGTCGGCCTGACGCTGGTCGGGATGAACCTCCTCCAGCCCGAGTCGGCGGCGAAAGCGGTGCTGCTGGAGGCGCTACTCGTGATGGGCGCGGGGATCATCGGCGTATCGCACCACTACTGGTGGATCGGCCTGCCGGACATCTGGGTGCCCATCGGCTCGGTGTTCTCGACGCTGGAGTTGATCCCGCTAGTCATCGTGCTGTTCGAGGCCATCACCGAGTACCGCGCGCTGGTGGCCCGCGGCGAGACGTTCCCGTACCGCCTGCCGTTCGCGTTCATCGTCGCCTCCGGCGTCTGGAACTTCGTCGGTGCGGGCGTGCTGGGGTTCTTCATCAACCTCCCGCTGATCAACTACTACGAGCACGGCACCTACCTCACGGTTGCGCACGCCCACGCGGCGATGTTCGGTGCGTTCGGCATGCTCGCGCTGGGGATCGGGATCTACATCCTCCGGGTGACGACCACGGACTGGTCCGAGGGCCGCCTGCGCTGGTCGTTCTGGCTCTGGAACGCCGGGCTGGCGATCATGGTGGGCGCGTCGCTGCTCCCGATCGGCTTCCTCCAGCTAGAGACGGCGTTCACCGCGGGCTACGACGCCGCCCGGAGTCTGGCGTTCTATGAGCGCCCGCTGGTGCAGACGTTCTTCTGGTTGCGCTTCCCCGGTGACACGCTGCTGATCGCCGGGACAGTGGTGTTCTTCGTCGACGTGCTCGGGAAGCTTCGACGGCTCCGTCCGGCGACGCCCGCGGGCGAACGCGGGCCGGGTGCGCTGGCGCGACCGGGGCCCGGCGACGGTGTGAGCGAGGCCGATGGCGGCGGCGACGCCGATGGATCGGCGGATTCTGCGGGCTCGGGAGGGGAAAGTAACCGTTAAACGTCGCGCGCCCGCCTTCCCGTACATGAGCGAAGCAGAAACGACTGGGGAGCGCTCCTGTGTCTCCTGTGGGATCTCCGTCACGGGGACCAACGCGGCGCGCTTCAAGTGCCCGGAGTGTGACACCGTTATCTTCCGGTGTGCGAAGTGTCGGAAGCAGAGCAACCTCTACGAGTGCCCGGACTGCGGGTTCAGGGGGCCCTGACGATGGGTGACGTCGCTGCCAAGATCAAGGTCATGCCGCAGAGCCCCGAGGTCGACCTCGACGAACTCGAGGACCGACTCGAGGCTGCCCTCCCCGAGGGCGCCGAGATCCGTGGATACCAGCGTGAGGACGTGGCCTTCGGCCTCGTCGCGCTGCTGCCGACGGTGATCGTGCCCGACGACGCCGGTGGTACCGAAGCCGTCGAGGACGCGTTCCGCGACGTCGAAGGCGTCGAGAGTATCGACGTCGACTCCGTCGGCCGCCTCTAGGGCCGCCGACTTCTTGCGGGCTGCTTCGTCGCTAGCGCCAGCGCTGTCTCGCTTCTCCCTCTCTCGAACGGAACGCCAAAGACGCTGGTCGCCATCCTCCCGGCCATGACTATCGCCGTCGTCGTCGCCGCCGGTCAGGGGACGCGGATGCGCCCGCTCACCGAGACACGCCCGAAGCCGCTGCTCCCGGTCGCGGGCCAGTCACTGCTCGAACACGTCCTCGACGCCTGCGCCAACGCAGTCGAACGCTACGTCGTCGTCGTCGGGTACGAGGGCCAGCAGGTTCGGGAACGGATCGGCGAGGAGTACGCTGGCAACCCAGTCGACTACGTCACGCAAGAGGAACAGCTCGGGACGGCCCACGCCGTCGAGCAGGCGAGCGAGTACGTCGACGAGCGCTTCCTCGTGCTCAACGGCGACGTGGTGATCGACCCCAATCTGGTCAGCGAACTCGCCGAGACCGAGGGCAGCGCGATGGCCGTCAAGCCGGTCGACGATCCGCAGAACTACGGCGTCGTCTCGCTCGACGGCACGACAGTCACGAACGTCGTCGAGAAACCCGCCGACCCACCCACGGACCTCGCAAACCTCGGCATCTACGCGTTCGAACCCGGGGCGTTCGCGCACATCGAGGCAACCGAACTCAGCGAGCGCGGGGAGTACGAGATCACCGAGTCGCTGCAGCGCTACATCGACGTCGGCGGCGCCGTGACCGCCGTCGAGTACGAGGGCCCGTGGCTCGACGTCGGGCGCCCGTGGGAACTCCTCGAAGCGAACGAGCACCTGCTCGCTGATCTGGAGGGCGACGTTCAGGGCGTCGTTGAGCCGCAGGCGACGCTCAACGGCCCGGTCGTCGTCGAGGAAGGCGCTCGCGTCCGGAACGGCGCATACATCGAGGGGCCAGTCGTCGTGCAGGCGGGCGCGGACGTGGGGCCGAATGCGTACGTCCGCGGGTCGACGGTGATCGGTCCCGACGTTCGGGTTGGGAACGCTGTCGAGGTGAAGAACTCGATCCTGATGGCCAACACCGCCTGCGGGCATCTCTCCTACGTCGGCGACTCGGTGCTCGGCGCCGACGTGAACTTCGGCGCGGGGACGACCGTCGCGAATCTCCGGCACGACGACGAGACGATTCGCGTGCGTGTGAAGGGCGAATCAGTCGATACTGGGCGACGGAAGTTCGGCGTCGTCGTCGGCGACGGGACGAAAACCGGGATCGACACGAGCCTCAATGCGGGCGTGAAGCTCGGTGTGGGGACGCGGACGAAACCGAACGAAACCGTGACGCGGGACCGGATGGACTGATTTCTGCGAGGCGATTTTCGACGTCACACCACCAGTAGCCCGCCAGCGACGGCGAGCGCGCCCAGCACGACACAGACGCTCCAGAACGGGAGCTCGTCAACGACGCGCATCAGCGCGTCGATGGTCGCGTAGCCGACGACGGCCGCGGCGCCGAGCGCCAGCGCGGCAGCGAGCAGCGAGATGTCCAGCCCCGTATCGAGATAGGCAAGCAGCCCACCACCCACAGAGGCTGGAACAGCGAGCAAGAACGAGAAGCGAAACGCCTGCGGGCCCTCGTGGCCACGCAGGAGGAGCGTCCCAGTCGTCATCCCCGAGCGCGAAATCCCGGGCAGGATGGCGATTCCCTGTGCAGCACCGACGAGCACACCGTCCAGCGCGGTCGGCGTTCGATGCTCGCCGAGGCGGTCCTTCGTGAGGTACTGGAACCCACCAGTGAGCAGGAGTAGGACGCCGACCAGTGCGACGAACACGCCGCCCGTGAGTTTCGAGAACGCGTCGACGAGCGTCACGTAGGCGGCGACGCCGACGACGCCCGAGACGAGCGTCCCGATAGCGAGGAAGGTGACTGTGGCCTGCTCCCCCTCGAAGGCGCTCCCGGGCCGCCAGTCGGGGAGGAGCAGCAGGACGTCCCGGATGTCTGCACGGTAGTACACCGTTGCAGAGAGGGCCGTCCCGAGGTGGAGGAAGAGCGCGAACGCGACGACTTCGTCGGGCGAGCGACCGAGCGCCGAGAGCACGATAGTGATGTTCCCCTCGCTGGAGATGGGGAGCCACTCGAACACACCCTGAAGGGCGCCGACGAGAAGGGCGACGAGCAGCTCTCGGTCCATACATCCGATGGGTTGGGCGATAGGTATGACCGTTCTGCTTCAGTGCCGGAAAGTAGAGGCATCGAAACAGTAACCCGTACTGACGCGAAAGACCACCGCATCATGAAGGCAGTCGTCCTCGCGGCCGGGGAAGGCGAACGGCTGGCGCCGCTCACCGAGACGCGGCCCAAGCCGATGCTCCCCGCTGCGAACCGACCGATCCTTTCCTACGTCTTCGACGCGCTCGTCGCGGCCGACGTCGAGGAGATCCACGTCGTGATCGGCTACGAGCGTGACCACATCCGTGACCAGTTCGGTAACAGCTACGCCGGCACGCCAATCAAGTACGTCACGCAGGAGAAACAGCTCGGTAGCGGTCACGCCCTCCTCCAAGCTCGCGAGCAGGTCGAGGGGCCGTTCCTCGTCCTGAACGGCGACCAGATCGTCGCTCCAGAGATGGTTCAGGACGTCGTCGACGCCTACGAGTCCGACCAGCCGTTCGGCGCCATCGGGGCCATCGAACACGAGGACATCGCGCGCTACGGTAGTGTCGAAATCGAGGGCGGAGAGGTGACTGCGGTGTACGAGGGGATGGCTGGGAACGGGCACCGTCAGCTAAACGCAGGCATCTATGCGGTGGACGACCGGATCTTCGACGCGATCGAAGAGACGCCCCGAGAAGAAGGCGAATTCTCGCTCCCGGCGACGTTCCAGTATCTGGTCGACGATGCCGACGTAGGGTCGATCCACGCGGTGCAGACTGAGGGCCTGTGGGTCGACGCGACGTACGCGTGGGACCTCCTCACCGTCGCCGAGCGACTGTTGCACGAGGAGTGGATCGAGGCTGATGGGCACGAGGACGGTGTCTGGTTGGCCGACTCCGCGCAGGTGCACGAATCTGCGGTACTACAGGGGCCGGTCGCGATCGGTGCGGACGCCGTCATCGGGCCGAATGCTGTTGTCGGCCCGTACGCGTCGCTCGGTCGGAACGTCACGATCGGGGCGAACGCGACCGTTCGACGGTCTGTCCTTGACGTCGATACACGAGTCGGACCGAACTCGTCGCTCCTCGACGTCGTCGCCGGCCGAGCCGTCGACATCGGCGCCGGCGTGATCGCACCGAGCGGCCCCGCGGATATCCCTGTCGCCGGGAACGTCATCGAAGGGCAGGAAGTCGGAGCCGTTCTCGCCGACCGGGCAACCGTTGGCGGTGGCGTGAGCTTCGACTCCGGGACGATTGTCGGGACGGCTGCCGCGCTGGGTGTCGGCGCACACATCTCCGGTCGCGTACTGCGGGGCACGGAGGTCGTGCGATAATGTGCGGGATCATCGGGAGCGTCGGCCGAGGCAGCGAGACGCTCGACGTCCTCGTCGACGGCCTCACCAATCTCGAGTATCGCGGGTACGATTCTGCCGGGGTCGCGGTTTCCGGTGAGTCACTCTCGGTCTGTAAGCGCTCGGGCGAACTGGACGTGCTCAAAGGCGCGCTCCAGCCGTGGTCGCTGACGGGGAACGCGGGTATCGGCCACACGCGTTGGTCGACCCACGGCCCGCCAACAGACGAGAACGCCCACCCGCACATGGACTGTACGGGCGACATCGCTGTCGTCCACAACGGGATCATCGAGAACTACGAGTCACTCCGCGAGGAGCTCGAGGCTGCGGGCCACGAGTTCGCAAGCGAGACCGACACGGAGGTCGTTCCGCACCTGATCGAGGCGATTCAGGCCGGGGGCGCGTCGTTCGAGACGGCGTTCCGGCAGGCAGTGAGTCGACTCGAGGGGAGTTATGCGGTCGCCGCGGTCCGAGAGGGCTCCGACACGGTGTTCGCTGCCCGGAATGACTCGCCGCTCGTCCTCGGCGTCGACGATACGGCGACGTACCTCGGGAGCGACGTGCCGGCGTTCCTGGAGCACACCGACCGCGTGGTGTATCTCGAGGACGGCGAAGTCGCCGAACTCACCCCGGATGGCTGGACGGTGACGACGCTTGCCGGCGTCGCTGTGGATAAGGAGGTCAATACGGTCGACTGGGAGTCCGAGGACACGGGGAAGAGTGGCTACGAGCACTTCATGCTCAAGGAGATCCACGAACAGCCCCAGGCGCTCCGCCAGTGTCTGCAGGAGCGCGTCGACGAACTCTCGGGGCGCGTCGATCTCGGCGACGACATCGCGAACGCCGTTCGGAATGCGGGATCCATCCAACTGGTCGCATGTGGAACCTCCTACCACGCGGCGCTGTATGCTGCGGAGCTGTTCCGCTCTCAGGGCGTGCCCGCGCAGGCGTTCGTCGCCAGCGAGTACGTCACGTCGCCGCCGCCCCACAGTGAGGACACGCTCGTCGTCGGCATCACCCAGAGTGGGGAGACCGCCGACACGCTAAGCGCGCTCCGTGACGCACAGCGCCGCGGGGTGGAGACGCTCGCCGTAACGAACGTCGTCGGTAGCACGGCTGCGCGGGAGTGTGAGGGCGTGCTGTACATCCGTTCGGGCCCGGAGATCGGTGTCGCCGCGACGAAGACGTTCTCCGCGCAGGTCGTCGCCGTGAACCTGATTGCGGCCGTTCTCGGGAACGGCGATACGAAACACGAGTTCGTGAGTGCGCTCCGAGATCTCCCGGGACAGGTACAGCAGGTGCTCGACGAGACGAACGCCGAGGCAGTCGCTCGACAGTTCGTCGATTCGGACGCGTTCTTCTTCATCGGCCGCGGGTACGACTACCCCGTTGCGTTAGAGGGAGCCCTGAAGATGAAGGAGATCAGTTACGAGCACGCCGAGGGGTTCGCGGCCGGCGAGCTCAAGCACGGCCCGCTGGCGTTGGTTACTGGGAATACGCCTGTGTTCGCGGTCGTGACCGGTGAGACGGGCTCGGAGAAGACCGTCGGGAATGTGAAGGAAGTCGAGGCGCGGAACGCCCCCGTGGTTGCGGTTACGGATGGGCGGACCGATGTTGAACGGTACGCCGACGAGGTGTTGGAGGTGCCGGCGGCAGATCCTCGGTTGGGGCCTGTTTTGGCGAACGTGCAACTGCAGCTGGTGAGCTACCACGTCGCGAAGCAGCTGGCTCGGAGTATCGACAAGCCGCGGAACCTGGCGAAGAGTGTGACGGTGGAGTGATATCCTCCCACGGCTAAAGCCGTAGGGGTTCCGGTCACAGATCGGGTATCCCACGACTGGAGGTTCTCCACTCGGACGCGGTGGAGTTGTGGGCCGTGCCAGTGCGGCCCCCGCGAGATAGCGGGCTTCATCTCCCTCCGCGTGGAGTGCGTATCTTACGTCGGACTCGGCACCACAACCGTTGCGCGCCCACACTTCCCCCGCTGGGCGGTGTTCAGATAAGGGCTGAAACTAGCTAGTCGCACTCTGGTACAGCCGGTATTCCTGCTGGATTGAAAGGGCGAGGCGCCTCGGCGAACTCCGGCGACGCAAGCATGAGAGCGACTGGAAGGAGCGAACGTGCGCAGCGAGGCGCTAAGCGCCTCGGGCCGTACGAGCGGGCCTTCGGCCCGCGAGTAGAAGCCGAGACAGCCGAGGGCTTTCAACTGTTCCTCCCAACTCTACTGCTGGAAACTGCTTTTGTGAACACTACCCCTTGCAGCAGCCAGAAAGGATACCACCCTTCGGAGGCGGATATCGGCAGGATCATGGAGACGAGACTAGATCTCATAGCCTCGTTGCCCGACCCTCTGCTTACCTGAGACGCAATACAGTAGCCGAAGTTTTGGCCTGAGCTAGAGAAGGATTCCTTTTGGACAGAGTGATATACGTTCGGTATAATCAACCAGTGAGCACTACACAAGAATGGCAGTGGAAAATATAGTACTATCATTCATCCTCTGGATCAGTGGGTTCCTGCTTGTCCACACCTACTTCTTGTATCCTGCGATGGTTGCGGTCATCGGGCAATTCAGCAGGGTACAGGAAAACAATCTGCCATCCGAGTTGCCGACCGTTTCGTTGGTTATTGCCGCCTACAACGAGGAAGAAATCATTGCTGAGAAAATAGAGAACAGCCTCGATATTGACTACCCATCGGAAAAATTAGAAATCATAGTATTTTCTGATGCGTCCTCAGACAAGACTGACGAGATCGTCTCATCATATTGCACGGATGGGGTCAAACTTCGCCGAATCGAGGGACGGGTCGGAAAAACAGAATGTCAAAATATTGTCGTTAGGGAGCTTGACAGTGAGATCGTTGTGTTTTCCGATGCCAACAGTATGTACGAATCCGACGCTATCTTAGAATTGATTCGAGCGTTCGAGCCAGGTGTCGGGTGTGTTGTTGGGGAATTGCGGTATGGAGATGACGGTAATGTCGAAGGCGAATCGATCTACTGGCAGTATGAACGCCTGATCAAACGCTTTGAATCACAGTTTGGTTCCGTCACCACCGCCAACGGATCGATTTATGCGGTCCGTGCGTCGGCATACGTTCCGCTTGCTCGGGAGGCAATCAGCGACTTCGCTGAACCGCTTTCACTTATCGAGAACGGACATCGCGTTGCATACGTTTCGAGTGCGATAGCCCGAGAACAGACCGGCGAATCCACCGAATCGGAACTGTCGCGGCGAATTCGGATCGTTACTCGCTCGTGGAATACACTGTTTGACCACCTAGAGTTATTGAATGTACTACAGTACCCCTTGTTCGGGTTCAAACTGCTTTCACATAAAGTCCTCAGGTGGCTTTCGCCGGTTTTCCTGTCTTGCATGTTTGTTGCGAGCGTCGCGTTGGCAGTAGTGACGCATGGACCGTTGTATCCTCTTCTCGTCGGGTTTCAGATTCTGTTTTACTGCTGTGCAGTAGTCGGCGCTTTGGGTGACCGCTTCGATATGGAGACCTCTCTGTTGTTTCATGTTCCGTACTACTTTCTCGTCTCGAACTACGGGATGGCTCAGGCGATAGTCGCTGTATTACGTCGGAATAACATCGTCACCTGGGAGACTGAGGACCGTCCGACGGACGAGTAGATTGTTCCTCGACGAGCTCTTGGAAGTGATTCGTGATCCGTGGAACCACGGTTTCGACCGCGAATTCTGACTCAGCGTACGCCCGACAACGATGCCGGAGATCGACAGAAGCGTTTTGAAGCCATCGGCTGATCGAATGAGCGAGCGATTCTACTGAAGCGTCCGCAGAGAGCAACTCATCGTCGAGTCCTCCGATGACCTCGGGATTCGCACCAACGGGAGTCCCGACCACAGGCGTCCCACAACTAAGCGATTCGATAGTCGAAAGGCCAAACCCTTCAAGTTGCTCCGTCGGCATGGCGAATATATCCGCCGCACCATAGTACTTCGGGAGATCTTCCTCAGGGATGAATCCAAGGAATTCCACGTTATTCGCAACTCCCTGTGAGTGCGCGGTTGATTCCAGCTTGGAACGGAGATACCCTTTCCCACCGATCGCCAGGAGTACGTCTGGATACTGCTCAGTCACCGACGCGATGCTTTTGATCAGGTTCTCTATACCCATTCGTGCGACCAACCGGCGTACCGTCAAAACAATCGGTCGGTCGGTCGGAAGTCCGATCTCCTCCCGGACTTTCCGAGGGTCTTCTCTGAAAGCGAACCGATCTGTATCGACACAGAGTGGTATCCGTTCTACCTTCGATCTATCGATTCGCTCGTAGCGATCGAACAGTTGTGTTTGCATGAATTCGCTTCGCACTATGACGCTATTCGCCTCTTCGAGTTGATTGGCTTCGGTTCGTTCGATGAGTCCGTTGACGAGTTGGGCAAATGGCGCTTTCCAGCCGTACTTTCCCCGTTCGAGGTCGAGTTCGATCTCTCGGGGGGTCGGCGCGTGGAATACGTTCGCGTAGGGGAAGTCGGCGGCTGCCCGCGAGAGACCTGCTGCCTGAAACGGATTATGGACGTATCCGACATCGAAGTCGTACTGTCGATGTAACTCCTCGACGAGCGACCCCAATCGGTAGACGCTGTACAGCGGATATAACTGATAGTATATTCTGTCTTTGGGTGGACTGTCATATCTGAACAGGTCGTATCCTGGTCGTTCCTCGTGGTCCGGCAATTCAGAATCAACCTTTCGAGTGATTACGACGACTTCGTGACCCCTATCTACGAGTCCCTCGACTTCTGTGAGAAGCGACTTGCTGATCCCACCGGTCCGTTGGGGCCAAAAGACATCTGTCACGACTAGTACGGTCAATCTATCGTTCATCTCTGGAATTTGGTTTGCGTGTGACATGATATTAGTGTGTATTTGACGCTGTATTGTTCTTTTTTATTTTCATATATTCTCCAACAACGGTCCCCGCCAGTAGCCAGAAAGGGATGAGTGAAGTAACTCTAGTAAGTGGTAGGTGATCCCAGAATCCAAATGCAAGGTAACCTAACATTCCACAAAAAATCCCGAGGAATAGTAGGGCGTCGCTGTTAGAACTGCCTACAATTTTCCACGTGTACCAAAGTACCGATCCAAGCACTACAATATAGAGTAGGAATCCTATAAAACCAGTCTCCGCCAGTAGGCCGATATAGATATTATGTAGTGGATAAGGCCTGGAAGGATCATACTGGGTAGCGTAGTAAACGTAGTTCGCGCCTCCGATACCAAATACTGGATGTTGGAGGAACAAATCAAGGCCACCAACGTATTGCCGAAGTCGAACTCCAAGATTTGCTAGATCGAAATGCGGAACTGATAGATCTCCCAACAATTTTTCCATATCCTGGGGGGTCCCCGCAGTGCTACTTGTATTATTCATAGCGGTCGTTTCGGACGTGCTACTTGCGCCGGATTCAGTTTCCGGATCGACATTGGTAATCGCTGATGACGAGCCTGACGCTGAAGAGGGGTAAAACAGTACCACAACGGTCGCAACTGTTATTCCTATTCTATATATAAAATATTTAATATTATTTCTTATATTGAAAAGAACTCGTGTGCCTGTTATTGAGATCTTCTCACGAATCGCTTCTCGTGACGCATAGAGGTACAAAACGCCTAGCAAGAGGAGTGCGATAATTAATCCGCCTCGGGCCGCATCACTTCCGGTGGCACGCAGAACACCTATCATAATGAGCGTGGACATCAACAGTCCCGCCCGTCTGATCCCATTAACCCGAACGGCGATCATCATCACCATTGGTGCGGCCAAAATGACAAGACTTGCTAAAATAAAAGACATTCCTGTAAACCCAGCGACATAAGTTCCAGTAGTGAACTCCCCAAACGGCCCAAACGAGAGCGTCGAGAGAGGGATACTATCACTCTCACCAAGCGTAGTAACTCCGAGATTCGCCCCGTGAATGAATTGTGTAACAGCGAGGAGACTCTGTGCCAGCACCGTTCCGACGAAGACCTCTACAACCGTTCGGAACGACAGTATCCGTTGTTGAACCGTATACCGAAGCAAAATGAAGGCGGCGAGCGCTTGAGCCATCAGCAACGAGAAATACAGGGCCGTATCGAGTCGCGCTGTTGCGCCGAACACCGCCGCGACTACTGTCCAGCCGACGAATACCGTAAAGAGCCCCTCAGTTCGCGTGGCCCCAGCCAATAGCTTCCGTGGACCCGTCGCAAGTACAAGCACCGCCGACAATACGAGTGGAACTTGTACCAACCATAGCTCCGGGCCGAGATGGCCAGGAAACGACTTCAGATAGGCTTCGCCGGCTAGTGGCACGTTCGCAGCGAACGGCGACGTGACAACGAGTCCGATGATCAAACCGACTAATAATCGCCGTAGCAGGAGAATGAGGACGCCGTAGATTCCCCCGATGGCGATCACGAAGACGAGTGCGGGAACACCGAGAACGATCGAAAGAGTCGGCGCGAGAAACGTGAGACCGACGATCAGCCCTGTGGCTATCAAGAGTGCTTCCCTGTGATCCGAGTAATCGGTTTCAATCCGAGGAAGGAACTCAATCCGGCTATACAGATCCATAAAGTGCTTGTTCTACTGTTTCGCGTATGGTTGTTTTGAAACGTTCCCGACCGAAGCGTTCCTCGATGTCACCCAGTTGTGCCCGGAGCTCCCGCCGGAGTTCTGGATCAGAGAGAACGCGATCGATTTTTTCGACTGCTTCCTCCACTGACTCGTATAACAACTCCTCGCGCTTGTGGACGATCTCGCGCTGGCCGCCCCCGTTCGGAACGAATGGAATCGTTCCACCAGCAGCTAACTCCGCGACCGCCATTCCGAAATGTTCGTGATCCATTCCATGAATCCCATATTTGTGTGTCGATATCAGGTCGACTAATCGATTTCGACTGACTTCCCCTTCGAGGTGAACGAACTCACGGGAATCTGCAACCGCTTCGATTCGTTTCGCGTAATCGCTATTGATTGTCGGTCCGATGACGTGGACGTGAACATCATGACCGCGATCATGAAGCTGGTCGATTATTCGTATGGTTCGTAACACGTTCTTATGAGGCATCAACCGACCGATAGTGACGAAACCGGACTCCCGCTGCTCCGCCACCGTGCCGGAAAATTCAGCCGTATCTATTGGTGGATAGATCACCCGGGGCGTAGTGTGATAAGACTCTGCAACGACTTCAGCCGTCCACTCGGAGTTGGCGAGTAGTTCGCTAGACTGGATACGCGCCGGGTCAAAGTTTTCAATACTCATGCACAGTTTATCATAGATCCCAAACAGCGGGCCGCTCTTTTCATTTTCCGTCAACCATCGACGAAACTGCGGCATATGGATGTATTGAAGAGAACAGTCCCCTAGACTGAACTCGTTGTACGTATTGAATACGAGATCAAATCGGTATTGCTCCCGTTGCACCAATCGGGATAAAACAGCGTTTTTGAAAAGATGAAACCGTTTTGAATGATCATATATTCTTTCGAAAAGTGCGCTGAGCCGGTTTATTTCTATCGCTTCCTTGTTGACGTTCGTGTTGTAGTACGAGTTCAGCTCCGGGAGATCCGGCTCGGTGAGTGTGAGCAGTGTAACGGCGTAATGATCCTGAAGTGCCTCAAGTACATTCATCGCTACGGCCTCACCACCTCCCTTTTCCATCAGATTGTGATGAGCAACCGCGACCCGTTTCGTTTCGGACATTCAGTTCCTCCGAACCAACTCGGCTGCGGCTGTTAATTCGTTCGATTCGAGTTCGCCCAGGGCATAGAGTATTGCTCCATACATGACAACGCCGACGCCAGCCACAACGATGGCACGGAGTGCCGTGTACGCCGAGGACGTATAGAGTATCGCTCCTGGAGCGATCATGACTACACCACCGATAGCGGTGTTGCGAACAGTTCGAAGGGGGAATCGCCACTGAATGCTCCACAGCGAGCTCACGTAGGCAAATACGGCGTAGGCCCCGAAGCTTACCAGCGTCGCAACCGCCGCCCCGAGATAGCCATACAGCCTGATCAGCGGGACGTTCAACGCGACGTTCAAGACGACAGCGCCACTCACGCCGAAAAACATCAGCCGCGTTCGTTCTTGGATCTCCAGGCCTTTGTGGCCGATCATCGAGATGTTCCAGAGGAACAGCCCGGCGGCGACGATGGGAATGAGAACGTAGCCATCCCGGTACTCCGGAGCGAGTAAGATCGTACTGAGTGGTCGGCTTACGACACCAGCAAATATCGTCGCAGCGACACCGATAATCAGGAAATACCGCGTGAAATCGGTCATGAGGCCTTCTACTTCGCTCACGTTTTCGCCGTCCCATCTGTTCATCAGTATCGGATGGATGGTTTGAATGAGCGGCGTGAACACGAGAAGCAGCCCCCGATTGACTAGGCTGTAATTTGAGGAGTAAACCCCGACGGCGCTACTTCCCTGAATGAATTCGATGAGAACACGGTCGGCGAAGTTGAGTAGCGTCAACCCGAGTAGCCAGCCAATCATCGGAAAACCGTATCGGAGAAAACGAGCCCCCAGTGCAGACTGGATGCGAGGCGAGAACCGCATCACGTTCGAGCGGTACGCCATCACGGCGACAGTGATGGTCGTTGCGAATGCGCCGCCCCAGAGCCATCCGACGATGTCATCAAAAACTATTACGGCGAGCACAAACGCGAACGCCAGCTTCGCAACCGACCGGAGTATTTTATATGTCGCAACTGATCCCGGCTGAAGCCGTGCCTGGAAAAGGGACCGGAACGTGTTAAACAATCCTTGTGCGATCGTCAGCGCTCCCGCTGCGAGATAGAACGCTCGGTACTCGCCGAGTGCACCACCGAACAGCACATATCCAGCAGTAACAAGGACTGCTATAATCAGGCAACAACCGACGAGTATAGAGACAACATTTCCGACCAACTCCTCCGTATCGATCTGTGGCTCAAAGCGCAGGATTGCCTGTTCCAACCAGCCGAATGTGAGCGTACTGAACACGGCGACGAACGTCATCGCCAGCGCATACTGTCCGTATGCAACGGGCGGGAAGATACGGGTAAAGATCATCAGCGCAGCGACACCGAGTAACGCCGGAACGAACTCAGCGATCGAATAAAGCCCAAAATCTTGTGAGAACCGTTGGAAAACGTCTTTTATTTTGCTTCCCCTAGACTCCCCCATTCAAAACAAGCATACTGCTGATCTGTGTAATAACCTTCCGACCTGCTCGTGGCTGACGGCGTCGAACTACCGAAGTTCCCCGATACCCGGAGCCCGACCGAGATCGAATGGGAGACGAAGCAGATCGGCCGCCCGGCGATGCAGCAGTACAAACTCTCGTCGATGGCGCGGTTACTAGGACGCGAACGGGGAGCACCGCGAGAAAACCGTCGAAGAGAAACACGAGGGGGCCACCGAGCAGGATTTCGACTTCTGGGAAGCGTATGCCTCGTCTTGTGGGTATATGGACGCCCCCAACTTCGTCCAGCGAGGAATCGATCTCGACAGTCCAGACGGGCAGACCGTAGTGGAAGAGTTCTGGGTTGACCACAGCTCAACCTCCTAGTATCACGCGAAACGATGGTGTCTCTTCCGGATCGACCGAGATGCAGCCCTTTCACTCACAGTCCTGAATCGGTAGCACGATTGCCGCTTCCGATCGCAACGCTTTCCCCCAACTCCCGAACATGAACAGTCATGCAGAACCAACGCGTCCTCGTCACCGGTGGCGCCGGCTTCATCGGGTCGAACCTCGCGAACCACCTCGCAAAGCAGAATGAAGTCGTGGCAGTCGACGATCAGTACCTCGGTACCCCCGACAACCTCAACGACGACGTCGAGTTCGTCGACGCCTCAGTCGTCGATGAGGACCTCCCTACCGACGTCGATATCGTGTTTCACCTCGCCGCACTCTCTTCGTACAAGATGCATGAGGACGACCCCGCGAAAGGCGCCCGTGTCAATGTCGAAGGGTTCGTGAACACGATCGAACAGGCCCGGAAGGACGGCTGTGATACGGTTGTCTACGCGACCACCTCTTCGATCTACGGGGACCGCACGGAACCCTCCCCCGAAAGCATGGATGTGGAGGCCCGAACCGGGTACGAAGCCTCAAAACTTGCACGGGAGCGCTACGCGGAGTATTTCCACAACTTCCACGATATGACTCTCGCCGGTCTGCGCTTTTTCTCCGTCTACCAAGGCTTCGGCGGTGCCGAGGAACACAAAGGCGAGTTCGCCAACACCGTCGCACAGTTCACCGACAAGATTGCGAACGGCGAACGTCCGGAGCTGTTCGGCGACGGCAGCCAGACGCGCGACTTCACGCACGTCGACGACGTCGTCCGTGCCTGCGAACTCGCTGCCGAGCACGAACTGCAGGGCATCTACAACGTCGGAACTGAGGAAAGCTACACGTTCAACGAGATGGTCGCAATGATCAATGACGAACTCGGCACCGATATTGAGCCGGCGTACATCGAGAACCCCCTAGAGGTGTACGTCCACGACACGATGGCCGACTACTCGAAACTCCACGAGGCGACCGGCTGGGAGCCGACGATCGACTTTGAGGAAGGCGTCAAGCGTGTCTGTGAGCCGTACAAGGACTCGGCGTCCGCGGAGAACTGACTCCCGATGAGCCGCTACCCACGATCCGTCCGATCGTCCCGTGTGAAGTGTATCCCGTGCAACGCCCCCGCTGCAGAAACCATCGACGGCGCATACGTCTGCGTCGAGTGTGGCACAGCGGTCATCGGCGGCCAAGACTAGCACACCTTTCGCCGACCGCCCGGTTCTCTTCCCTCTCGACCGTCGGGAGTCCCGATTGAGCGCTCCCAGCGACGGGGAGGCAGATTAATATACCGATCCCGACGATAGGCGCGGAGTCTCGGGGAAGACTGCGCGCGCTCGAGATCCCGAACTCCGTCCCGACTCATCGAGCCAGTACTGACCGGCGTCGCCGCCACGAACCGCCCGCTGATCGAACCCTCACCGGCATCACTCGTCGGTAGAACCATCCTCACGATCCCGATCGGCAAGCGCCTCCCGAACAGTCTGCACCCCAGCCACCGCATCATCGCTCGCCCCGGGAAGCGACGACCGCCCCTCCGCCGTCGGATCGAAATCGATCACCTGTTTCTCCTTGTGCATCGCCTCAACAGTAATCCCGCGCCATTCCCCATCGACGCCGACGAGCGCCTCAGCAAACCCGGCGTCCTCGTTCCCTGGCACCGCATCCTGCACAAACCGCATCTGGGCGTAGTTGAGCCCGAACTCCTCGGCCCACTCCTCGTCCACCCCGTCCAACCGGTGGAACTGCTTCACCGCACACTGATCCAGAATCGCCTCACTCTCGGCGTGCTCGAAGAACTCGTCGACGGTCTGCGTAACCAGCCGAATCGAAAGGTCGTGGTGGCGGTGGTGCCGGAACACCGTCTCGAGGAACGCTAGGCTCGCGGCGTCCTGCATGATGTACCGGGCTTCGTCGATGTAGAACACCACCTCCTTCTCCGAGACTTTTGCCCGCTCGTACACCAACGAAATTAGCAACTGCATCGTCAGCGCCGTACTGCTGTCGACGCTCCCCTCCTGCTGGGCGAGGTCGAGGTAGATCACCTTCTCGTCGCGGATGTCGAACGCCGACTCCGTCCCGAGATTCGCATATCGCCCACCATCCTCGAATGGTCGCAGTTGATCGAGCAACCACGTGGCGTCCTCCTTGATCTTCCCCGCCTCCTCGTCGGCACGAACGACGAACGCCTCGGGATCGTCGATCATGTCCTCGAACACGTCCAGCATGTCCCGGATCGTCGGGCTCTGATTGCCGTGCGTCGAGATGTCGTCCGTAATCCCCCGGCGCTTGTACGCCCGCTTGAGGCCGAGCTCCAGCGTCGTCCGCCGATCACCAAGCGAGATCCCCCGCAGCGCGAAGAAGTTGGTGAGGAAACTCATCGCGTCGTCGAGCTTCTCGTTGAACGGGCTGGCGTCCTCCCCCATCGCGCGCTGCACGTGCTCGGGCGTCTCGCGGATCTCTAGAGGATTCAGTCCCAGCGTCCCACCGACCGTAATCCGCTTCGCATCCAGCGCTTCGGCGACGCCAGCCCAGTTGTTCAGCGGTTCGAGGATGACGCCGATCCGGTCGCGATCCTGCTCCATCGAGCGGATGAAGTTCTGCTTCGAGCTGAACGACTTCCCCGATCCGGTGTCGCCGACGGTGAACATCGCGTAGCCGTTGTCCCGCGCGAACGGATCGATCACCACGGGACTCCGCGTGTCCTTGTGCATTCCGAACTCGATGCCGCCCTCCTCGAGGATCGTCGCGTTGTGCGGCGACGCCAGCAGTGCCCCAACGGCGCCGCCGAGCGCGATTGACCCCCGCCCAAACTCATTCGCGCCAATGGGCGCCGCGGACTGCAGCGCCACGTCCTGCCGGCAGATCGCCGTCCTCGGCGTCAGGTTTGCCGGCTCGTCCCGGAGCGTGCTCTTGACCTGCTGCACGTTGTCCTCCAGGATATCCGGATCGTCTGCCCGCACCGTGACGAACACGCCTTGGTCGAACACGCTCGCCCCGTTCTCGACCGCCGTGTACGTCGCCGCCGCTTCGTTCGCCCGTTCTTGGAGATACGTGCTCCGGACGCTCTGTTCGAGGTCGGCGTCCACCTGCAGGTCGTCGGCGATCTCCTGCAGTTCGGTCCGGGCCCGCTCCTGATTCTTCGGCGTGATGTGTGCGGTCAGGTCGAACTGGACGTCGGCCAGTTCGAACAGGTCGCTGAGGTAGCCGTCACTCGGGTAGTCCGGGTAGTCGGCGATGTAGAGCGTCGATGTCCACTGCTCGACGACACGTGCGGCGCGCGTCTCCCACTCGATGGCGTAGAGAACAACCCCTTCACCAGCTATACCCTATTTAAGTCACATTTTGAATCCATCGGTGACCTTATCTGCACTAACCTTACAAACCTACATATACTCCAATGCTCACGCTCATCACCGGTGGTGGAGGATTCATCGGCTCCCACCTTGCCACCTACCTCTTTGACGAAACAGAGGACGATATTCTTCTCCTCGACGATTTCTCGACTGGGAACCCGGAGAACGTGTCCCACCTCATCGACCACGACCGGGTCGAACTCATCCAAGGCGACGTAATCGAGACTGGGACGATCGAACCACTCGTCGAACGCTCCGACCGCGTCTTCCACCTCGCGGCTGCCGTCGGCGTCCAGCGCATCGTCGACGAGCCGCTCCGTTCGATGCGTACCAATCTTGTCGGAACCGAGAACGTTCTCGAGGCGGCTGTCGACGACCGGACGCCGGTCTTCATCGCCTCTTCCTCCGAACTATACGGCAAGTCTGAGGATGTACCCTTCGCCGAATCAGACGACCGTGTACTCGGCCCGACATCCTCGCTGCGCTGGAGTTACGCGTCAGCAAAAGCCATCGACGAGTCGCTTGCACTCGCGTATCACCGTGACCACGACCTTCCAGTGGCAATAGGCCGTTACTTCAACATCGTCGGACCGCGGCAGACTGGTCAATACGGTATGGTTATCCCCCGGTTCGTTGAGCAAGCCCTGGCAAACGAGCCACTTACGGTATACGGTGATGGGACACAGACTCGGAGCTTCACGCACGTCGCCGACGCAGTCAGGGCGACCTATGAGCTCTTGACGACGCCCGAGGCCCACGGCGAAGTGATCAATATCGGTGCCCCCGATCCAACCTCAATTAATGCTCTTGCTGAGCGCATCATCGAACTCACTGGATCTGATTCCGATATCACGCACATTCCTTACGAAGAGGCGTATAACGAGAATTTCGAGGAACCCCAGCAACGCGAGCCGGACGTGTCCAAACTTGAGGCGACGCTTGGATGGTACCCATCGACGGATCTCGATCGAATCCTCTTGGATATAATCGAGGAACGCGAACAGGCGGTGGTTCCGGAATGAGTTCGCTTCAAAACAAGATCGCCGATCGAACTGCGACAGTCGGCGTTATCGGTCTTGGATACGTCGGGCTGCCGCTTAGCCAGCACTTCACCGATGCTGGATTCGATGTTGTCGGGTTCGACGTGGACGAAGAACGGGTTTCTCGGCTACGAGTGGGTGACAGCTACGTTGATGACGTCGACGACGACACTCTTACCGAAACTGTAGCCCGAGGCTTCCGACCAACTGCAGATCCAGCAAAACTCGCGGGCTGTGATGCGTTCGTACTGGCTGTTCCTACTGGAGTCGAATCAGGAACCCCTGATATGGGGGCCGTCCGTCAGGCAACTCGAACTGTCGCAGAATACGCTCCAGACCGTGATGTCCTGTTCGTTTGTTCGAGCACCGTCTACCCCGGTGCCGCAGATGAAGTAATTCGCCCTGCGCTCGAAAACAGCGGCCGAATACCCGGTGACGATATTCTCGTTTCTGTTGTTCCCGAGCGGCTTAACCCCGGTGGCGAGTATGACTTTGAGGAAATCCCGCTTGTCGTTGGCGCAGACAGCGTTCGTGAACGGGAAACCGCTCAGGCGCTGTTTGACTCTGTCGTGGCTGAAACAGTCCCTGTAGGGGAGACAATTACTGCTGAATCGGCGAAGATGATCGAGAACACCTACCGAATGGTTAATATTGCATTCGCCAATCAGTTCGCAGAATTTGCGGAGAACGCAGGAGTTGACGCTTGGGAGGCGATTGATGCCGCCGGGACCAAGCCATTTGGTTTCCAGAAATTTACTCCTGGTCCAGGGGTTGGTGGGCACTGCATACCGGTTGACCCGCAATACCTCACTTGGCGCGCAAAACAAACTGGAACGGGGCTTTCACTCGTTGATAACGCTATAGAGGTCAACGAGGCAGTTCCTAGCCGCGTATTTGGCCAAATTAAGACCGCGCTTTCTGCTCATGGCACCGATCTTGACGACGCGTCAGTAGTCGTTCTTGGAATGTCGTACAAGCCGAACGTCGGCGATATTCGGAACTCACCGGCACTCGACATTTGTGAATTGCTGATTAACGCTGGGGCGTCGATACACCCTGTCGACCCTCACGTCGATGAGGCCGTAATCGTGGATGAGCGGTATGAGCCGGCATCGGCTATTGATAGAGGAACTCTTCGCTCGGCTGACATTGCTCTCTTCTTAGTCAATCACGATAAGTTTGACACTGACAAAATTGCTGAGGATTCAAATCTCATTTTTGACGCACAGAATGCAGTACCCGAATATAATGACACGCCGGTTGTCAGACTTGGCGATGGGAATAGTGAGGTCTCGTCGAGTTCCCTGAAGTCTCCAGTCAGTCGTCGCTGAACAACCCCGCCACGTCGATGAAGACTTTGAACACTTGCCGGATGACGATCTTAACGTCTAGCCATAGTGATTGATTCCGAATATACTGGAGATCATAGCGGAACTTCTCGGCAGGTTCAGTACTCATCATGTCGTTGATTTGGGCCAGCCCGGTGAGTCCAGGCTTAACGAACCACCGCTGACGCCATTTCGGTTCTGCTGTTTCAAATTCCCCCTCGAGCTCTGTTTGCGCTGGTCGTGGGCCAACGACACTCATATCTCCGACCAGAATCGACCAGAGTTGAGGTATCTCGTCCAGATGCGTTGTTCGGAGAAACTGTCCGAGCGGCGTGTGGCGGTCTTCCTCGATTGTCGTCCCGACCTCGCCGCCCTTTTTCGGTTTCAGTGTCCGGAACTTGTATACCGTAAACGTCTCTCCGAACAGATATGTCCGCTTCTGACTGAACAGTACAGGGCCCTCCCCTTCCAGTTTGATCGCAGCTACGATACAGAGAATAACGGGAGACAGTGCTAATAGCGCAGTACCGGCGAACAGCAGATCAAACCCTCGTTTGAGGACGTAATCCTGCCAGTCCCACGGCTCCACCTGTACATTGACCAGCGGTCCAACCTCGGTGTCGGCGGTGAGTAGAGAGTCGGCGTAGTCGCGATGGACCTTGGTTGCGACACCGTGTTCGTAGCAGGCGTCTAGTATTCCGAAGAACTCCCCTCGATCTGTATCTTTGAATGCCAGCACTGCTGTATCTACGTCTTGGTTGACGAGCGCATCTTCAACCCGTGACAGCCCACCGAGATAGTTCAAGTCCTCTAGACCGTCGACAGTGCCACCATCGGCAATAACCTGCCGTGGATCTTCTACGGGCAACGCAGCAGTTGGGCATAGATATCCGACGAGTTCTCCATCGATAGATCCACGAATCGACCGCATTTGACTGACGTCATCGCCCATCAGAATCGTCCGGTTCTGGGATTCGTTCGGCGGACGCCGTATTGCAACGAACCATGGGGGTAACACGACGATCAGCACCCCAGTGAACATTACTAGTGTTGCCCGCGGCAGTCGATGTGACCACTGAAAGAACCCGAGGGTTGCCAACGCTAATCCACTCACGAGAACCCGCTTCTGCGTAAGCAGCACCGTATCGAGAATCCTCCGCGGGCGGGGTTTGTACATCGGAATGAGTGCTCCAACAGTGATAGTCACACTCAGTAGGAGGACCTGTCGAAGATAGCGCCCCTCCATCACCGTCGCCTCTAGATTCTTGAAAAACGGAATGTACGTCGTGAAGAGATACTGTGGGATGGCGTGATTTGCTATAAGTACGGCTACGGCGGCAAGTCCGGCTACGCCGCCTATCGATAGCGTCCGGTAGCGCCATCCCGTCGTCATCTACACAAGACACGTCGTTGACTTCGTATAAGGACTACGTTACTCCGGTCGGAATACCGACTAGATCTGTCACGGACTACTGCTACTGGACCCGTTCCCGGCCCGAACGTTACCGCCCGACCTGACGGCCTCCTCCGAAACAGTCACCTCCTCTCCCGCAAATACGTACGTACCGGGATACGGAACGAGTGTTGAGTATCGTCCGGATTCATTCACGGTAACTGTCCGGGAGTACGTCACCCCTTGGCCTGCGACGTTGACCGTCGTCGTCGTAGTGAACGTGGAGTTTGGTTCGGCCGAGCCACTCACAGTCGCTCCCGGCACGGGCGTGAACACTTTGATTGACCCATCCTCACTGGCCCAGATCGCCCGATAGTGTCCAGTTTCTTTGCCCCAGTTCTGTAGGCGATTGTAGATCGCCGACTCGGCCCCGGTTTCCAGTTCACTGTACTGTTCGACGACGATGAACCCGACTCGGCCATCGATCCGTTGGTACCACGCCGAAGCATTCGTCGACGCGAGGAAGTCCTCATAGTTCGACTGCGCATACCCGTAACCTCGTGACTCCCCGTTCACAATAGCGTTGTACATACGGCTATCGCCCCACTCACTGAACACGTAGTTCTGCGGATACTCCCACCCTTCCTCGGCTGAGTATTCCGCCATGAACGATGCGGCCTCGTAGCTGTCGTCGTTCACCGTAAGGAGGCTGGTCCGAGCGGGCGTCATCACCGCACCAAGTCCCCCAACGAGCAGGAAGATGAGGACAATGGAGATTGCGGTTTCGCGGTCTGTCAGCGAGAAATCCGACTCCTCACGCTCCTGAGTGCGCCATGGGCGCACCGATTCGTTCTCGGAGAGTATTACGGGCCGCGCAGCGGCGCCTGTAACCGAGATAAGGTGGACGAGTGCGATACCTCCGAACACAGCGGCAAACAACGCGAGCTGTCCCGCAAATCTGACCTCTAGCAGCGAAAGGACGAACAGCGCTCCTCCATAGCTTCCGAGGAGCTGCCAGACGGGACGGTTTCGGGTCCATCCGACGACGAGACACCAACCGAGGTATGGGAGGGCAAAGAAGAGACTCAACCCGAAGAAAAAGAAGGGTCCAGTGACGGTCCCATATTGCGTCCCGAACAGCGAGGCTGATTCAGCGACTCCTTCGACAGAGCTGCCGATGAACAGACGATTGATCTCCTGACTGAACTCGGTCGCAAAACCTGGAACGGCGACGTACGCGATGGCGAAGACGGCAGCACCGGCCACGGCAACACCCCCAGCAGTCACCCGGGCCGAAACCCCCTGTCGCTGTGCGACCTCTCCGACCAGAACCACCGACACCAGTCCGGCCGCAAGCAGGAGCGGTGTGGCGACGATGTAGAGCTCCTGCCACCCGAGCGCTGAATGCACCCCCACAGCCAACCCACCGCCGAGCCCTATACCCGTAGCCAGCAGGAGATCGGGAAGCGCCGATTCGCCGGCGTCGACGGCGGCCGTCACGCGCAACACGCCGTAGAGCGCCAGCGGCAGGAGGAGAATCGGCCCAGCGTTCCACGCGAGCACCTGTGCGGCGACGCCGACGGCGACGACGGCACCCGAGCCGAGCAACCATGGGTCGCGTAGCCACCGTCCCCCCAAGTCATCCGTCCGTTGAAGCAGCGTCACGGCCGCGACGGCCGTGACCGCGAGCCAGACGTAGTCGAACGCGTGGTGGTCGGCAAAGCCGACCGCGGTCCGATACGCGTGGACTGGCGTCACCGCGAGTACCACGACGGCCGCCAGCCCCACCCGTCGCTCCTCGGTCAGCTTCACGGTGAGCATGTAGACCAGCCCGGCCGTCACGAGGCCGGCGACGACGGGGTACCACGCGAGGACGAGATCGGCCGTCTCGACAGTCCCGCCGAATAGCTTGGTCACGGCAAGCAGCGTCGCTGTCAATAGCGGTTCGCCCAGAAGTACTGAATCGGGAAGGGAGGTGACAGTCGCCCCCTGTTCCAGCGACTCGAGGAGGAGATAGCGGTAGTAGTACGGATCGTTCCCGAGGAACACCACGTGCTCACCCCTGAACACGGATGGGTAGGCGAACAGTCGGAAGGCGGCGACCAGTGCGAACGCACCAAGTAACGCGAGCGTCACACGCCGGGGCGGGAGATCGAAATCGACCTCGAACGACAGCGAACTCGCCGCTGCCGTCGCCGGCTCCTCACCCTCGAGCGCCGCCCGAGTTGCATCCGGATCCGCGAGTCGGTACTCGCCGTCGACGTTCTCCACGATGCCGCGGGAGACGAGTTCGCCGAACGTCCCGGAATCGAGGGGGACGTCCTCGAAGCTCCAGGTCTCGGTATCGGCGTCGACATCGAGTACGGCCCGGAGGTCGGCTTCGACCGGAGGGCGGTCCGTCAGGAGGGTATCTGTCGCCTCCCACACGTCGCTCATTGGATGAACGGTCTGGTTCGTCGGGTATAAACCTCCCTTTCACAGGGACGGCACCACTCCAGCCGGCTTGCAGCCGAGTGATTTTTCCAAGCTGGGACGATCCTTTCCGCCAATGCGGAAACTCCCTATCCCGCTGCTCCCCCGAGCCATCCGGCTGGTGGGCGTCGTCGCCGTCGTCGCGGTGATCTTCTACTTCTCCCTTCTCGACAGCGTTTCGGCGCCGTCGCCGTCCCCGTGGTGGGACAAGCAGCTCCATCTCCTCGCCTATGCCGGCCTCTCCGCGGCAGCGGTGTACGCGACGGCCAAGTGGCGGGGTCGATCAGTTCGACGCGGCCTCGGGATCCTGCTCGCCGTCTTCGCCTACGGCCTCGGGATCGAACTCGTTCAGGGTCAACTCGCCGGCCGATACTTCGGATTCGCTGACCTGCTCGCGAACACCGTCGGCACACTCGTCGGCGGGCTTTGGCTCCTCACGGAGCGCTACGTCCGCTATCGGCGTCTGCCGGCGAAGAGCACGAACCCATAGCCGCCGATTTCGAGACTGCTTCGCTCCGTGTCACCAGCAGCCCTACTCCCGGAACTCCTCGGCGAGATAGACACCGAGGACGCCGCCCACTGTCGAGAGCGCGACGGTGTAGACCGCAGCGAAAAGCGCCGCGATCACGAGGAGTCCGAACGCGCTGAACGGGTCGCCGAGGCCGAGAACGCTGAGCAGGACTCCGAACAGCGCGAGGACGCCGAGCATCGGGACCGTCGCGAACACGCCCGCGATGGCGCCGACGCGGCCGCCATCGCGGCGTTCGAGGTAGCCCGCGGCGGCGCCGCCCAGCAGCGGCGAGACGCCGAGAAACGAGAAGACGACGGTCACCGCGGCGCCGATGAGGGCGTTGACGTAGAGATTGTCGGTCGCCATACCCCCAGTTCGGGCGAGGAGCGGCAAAAACTGTCGGCTATCGCGGCGGCGTCGACGCCCGCGACGCTCGAACCGGCCACCTGCTTTATGTGCCCGCTGGTACAACTTCCCTGCGATGGTTCACAAGAAGATCACGCTGATCGGATCGAGTACCGAGAGCTTCGACGCCGCCGCCGACGACGCCATCGACCGTGCGGAGGACACGCTGGACAACGTGAAGTGGGCGGAGGTACAGGAGTTCGGCGTCGAAATCGCCAACGCCGACGGCCGGGAGTATCAGGCCGAGGTCGAAGTCGCGTTCGAACTGCAGGGCTAAGCGCGCGACGTTTTTCAGGAATCCGGCTTGGACAGTATCAGTTCGAACGCCCAGTCCACGTCGGTGACGCCGTCTTCAGTGTCGTAGCGGTGTTCGAACCGGTAGCTCCCCGGTTCGAGACACCCGCCGTGATTCGCTGCGCCGACGGCGAACGTGCGTCGCTGGCTTCGGAGTGCCGGCACCGGGACTCCCCCATGCATTCCCCTGCTCAAGGGGAGCCGTGCAAACCAACACGGCGGTTCCCCGACTCGCTCTGCTACCCCCGGTTCAGTTAGCCGCATCTGCCCATCCTTACTGACAGCGGAGTCGATCTCTCCCCAGCGGCCTCCCCCTCCGGAGCTCCAAGCCGTCACTTTCACGGTATGGAACGACCGGTTGTAGAGCGCGACCCGAATTGTCGCCGGGCTCTCGGTTGTCACCTCCTCGTCGACGACAGTCACCCGCGGAACGAGCGCACTCTCGGTCCGCTTCACCGTCTTCGCGCTGAGGGTGTAGATTGGGTCGGCGGTGATCCGGCCGAGACAGCCGCCGCCGGCGACGGCCGCCGCCGACGCGAGGAAGGCACGGCGCTTCTTCACAGCGGTTCTACTCAGGAAGGATCCATAAACGCGTTGCCAGTCGATCCGCTCCCGACGGCTTCTTGCCTGCCGACCGGCTTCTCACACCTACTCAATGGTTCGTCTCCTCCACTACTCGGATATCGAGAACCTCTACGACGACGCCGAGCGGGCGGGGCGGTTCGCGGGCCGGATCCGCGAACTCGATGGCCCGGACGCCCTCGTCGTCGGCACCGGCGACACCACCGCGCCGGGCGTCGTCTCGCTGGCCGCCAACGGCCGGCAGGTGCTCGACTTCGCCGACGCGGTCGACACCGTCGCCGACACGTTCGGCAATCACGACTTCGACTACGGCCCGGATGCGACCCGCGAAATCGTCGCCGACAGCGAGTTCACCTGGGTCACCGCCAACGCCCGCGGCGAGGACGGCGAACGGTTCGCTGCCGACGAGGGCACGGCGCCGTGGATCATCGCGGAGGCCGACGGCGAGCGTGTCGGCCTCTTCGGTCTCACGGACCCCGCGACCGACTCGATCAACCCGGCGGCCGCGCCGCTGACCTTCACCGATCCCTACGAGGCCGCCGAGCAGGCCGTCGCGGAACTCCGCGAGGAGGGCGTCGACTACGTGGTCGCGCTCTCGCACCTCGGCGGCGGCGACGACGATCTCGCGCGCCGGGTCGACGTAGACGCCATCCTCGGCGGCCACGTCCACAGCGTCCGCACCGACTACGTCGACGGGACGCTCTGCACCCGGACGGGCGTCAACGGCCACCAGTTCGTCGAGGTCGAACTGGGAGCGGACGGCGGTGGAGCCTCGACAGCCCGCGGCGACGGCGGCACCCGTGCCAGCGCACGCGTGCTCGACCCGAGCGACGGCCCGATACACGAGGGGCTGACCGAGGCGCTCCGTCGCCGGCGCGAAGCCGCGGGGCTGAACGAGACGGTCGCCACCGTCGACGAGCCGCTCTACCGGACTGACGAGACCACGTTCGGCGGCGAGTCCCGGATCGGGAACTTCGTCGCCGACGCCTACCGCGCCGCCGGCGACGCCGACGTGGGGCTCCAGAACGGCGGCGGCATCCGCGAGGGCGAGCCACTCGCGGGCGAGGTGACCCTCGCGGACATGGTGAGCGTGCTCCCCTTCGAGGAGCCGGTGGTCGTCGTCGAAGTCACCGGGAGAGAGCTACTGGAGGTGTTCAGCGAGGCCGACGGCGGCGAACTCGACTTCGGCGAACCGGACTGGTGGCACGCCCACCTCAGCGGCGCCAGCCTGCGCTGGGACGACGAGGCGGGCGAACTGCTCGACGCCCGCGTCGACGGCGATCCAATCGATCCGGACCGACTCTACCGCGTCGCGACTGCCGAGTACTTGCTGCACTCCGACCACGAGTTCCCGACTATCGGGGAGCGCCACCGCGCGGGCGAGGTCGGGATCCAGCACGACGTGCTGGCCGACCACGCCCGGAACGGCGGCCTCGATATCGACCTCGAGGGACGTCTCGCGTTCGAGCCCTGAGTGGCTGGAAGGGGTACGCATTTGTCGGCCGGCGTCGCAGTTTCCTCCATGACGCTTGTCGTCGTCCCGGTTCGCTACCCGCTCTCGAAGCACTCCGAGGCGACGCTGCAGGAGGCGATCCGCATCGCCGAGGAGCGCGACGCCGAACTCACGGTGCTCCACGTCGACCTGTTTCAGGACAACCGCAACGTGAGCCGCGTCCAACTCAAACGCGAGGTCGAGTCCGAACTCGGCCGGATCGACCGCGCGCGCTACGTCGTCCGGCAGGGGTTCCTCGTCGAGGAGACGATCATGGAGGAGGTCGCCGCCGAGAACGCCGACGTGGTCGTCATCGGCTCGAAGCAGGCCGGCCGCTGGCGGAAGATGCTCAACAAACTGTTCCAGTCGCCCGACGTGGGCCAGTATCTGGAGGACAAACTCGACTGCACCGTCATCACCGTCTCCGCGGAGGGCGAGAGCGGGAACGAGGCTGAGGCCGAGACCGAGAGTTGAAGTAGGAAACCGGGACCAGTCCGGCCCGGATGTGGCCCAGCCCGACTCGGTTCCCTGCCGAAATGGCGACGCTCGAGTCGGTCGCCGGCGTCCCGCTCGGCCCGCAGGTCGACCCAGAACTGCTTCTCCCGGTCGCCGCCGCGACGCTCGCTGGCTGTCTGCTCGGCACCTGCTCGGGGCTGGTGCCCGGCCTCCACGCCAACAACTTCGCGCTCCTGCTCGCCGGCGCCGCGCCCCACGTCGCTGTCGACCCGCTCGTCCTCGGCGCGGCGATGCTCGCGGCCGGCGTCGTCCATACGTTCCTCGACATCGTTCCCTCGCTCGCGCTGGGCGTCCCCGACGGCGCAATGGCGGCCGCCGCGCTCCCCGGGCATCGACTCGTCCTCCGCGGGAGGGGCCGCGAAGCACTCCGACTCTCCGCACTCGGCTCGGGCGCCGCAGTCGCTATCGCCACGCCGCTCGCGTTCCCGGCCACGGTGGCGATGCGCCGGCTCGCACCCACGCTGACGGCGTGGTTCCCGCTCGTGGCTGCCGCGGTGCTCGCGCTCCTGCTCCTGACTGAACCGTCCCACAGCGCCCGGATCGCCGGCCTGCTCGCGTTCGCACTCGCAACTGCGCTGGGCGCCGCCGTCCTCGGCCTCTCGCTCTCGGGCCCGCTCGCGGGCGGGGTGCTCGCACCGCTGTTCGGCGGCCTGTTCGGCGCGCCCGTGCTCCTCGACGCCCTCGACGGCGGCGGCGTGCCCGAGCAGGCCGACGCGAAACTGGCGATCCCACCCCTCGACTTGGGTATCTCGGCCGCGGCGGGCGGGCTCTCTGGCGCCGCGGTGGGCTATCTCCCGGGCGTCTCGGCCGGTGTCGCGGCCACCGTCTCGCTCCCCGCGGTCCCGGCCCGGAGCGACCTCCGGGGGTTCGTCGTCGCCACCAGCGGTGCGAACAGTTCGACCGCCATCTTCGCGCTGTTCGCGCTCGTGGCGCTCGGATCACCCCGCTCGGGCGTGCTCGTGGCCGTCGACGACGCCGGGACGCCGCTGGCGCTCACGGTGCTGCTCCCCGCAGTGATCGTCGCCGCGGCAGTCGGGTTCGTCCTGGTCGGCGTCCTCGGTGACGCCGCGTTCCGGACAGTTTCCCGACTCGATCAGCGACGGCTGGCGCTCGCGGTGCTGGGACTCCTGATCGTTCTCTCGGCCCTGTTCGCCGGCCTCGCAGGAATTGCGGTGTTCGCGCTGGCGACGCTGGTCGGGTTGATCGCGGTCAGGATCGGCGCGCGGCGCGTCTACCTCATGGGGGTGTTGCTCGGCCCACTAGCGTTGGGGCTCTAGAGCGACACGTACGCGGCGGCGTAGGCGATGCCGGCGACAGTCACGGCCGCGAGTCCCGTCAGCGCGGCGCCGACGGCGCCGGGGCGTTCGATCCGTGCGTCGAGGAGGCGGAACCGCGGGACAGCCCCGACCATCCCCACGGCGAGCACCGAGAGCACGAACGGGTAGGAGAACTCGAGCGTCGGCGCGGGGATGGCCAGCGCGGCCAGCGCGTAGCCGACGCCGACGACCGCCCGGAGGTCGATAGCGGCCCGGACCGACCGCTCCAGCAAGTAGACGGCGACGAGCAGGCCGGCCCAGATAGCGACGAGTTCGACGCCGAAGGCGCCCAGCAGGTGGAGCGTCGGGTCAGCGGAGAGCGCGACGCGCTCGGTCACCAGCGGCGCCGAGAACGGGTAGAGGAAGGCTGGCGGCTCACCTGTCGCGAGGTCGCCGAAGGGGTGCGAAACGAGGCCGACGAGGGCGACGGCGAACGTCGCCCGGGAATCGGCGGGGGCGTAGCGGTCCGCCCCCTCGGCGACGGCGACGGCGGCGACGATGAAGACGGCCATCACGACGCCGCCGAGCGCGCCGCTGACGACTGTCGCGACCACGCCGAGCCCAGCGCCGAGCAGGGCGGCGACGGCGAGCCACCCCCGAGCGTCGGTCTGCCGGCCGTGGAGCCACGCGGCCGCGAGCGCGGCGGCGACGGGCGCGACGACCAGCGAGTGGGTGATGGTGCGGTGGACGGCCGTGCTGGCCGCCCAGAACGAACTCACGGTGCCCATCACGCCGCCGGTGGCGCTCGCGAGGCCGACCAGCGCGTACACCATGTCCACATCGGGCACGGTGGCGAACGCTGCGGCGACCAGGCCCAGTTTGAGGCCTGCCTCGCGGTCGCGGAGCAGCGCGGCTCCGCCACCGACGAGCGCGAACGCGAGCATCGCGTGGCCGACGAACATTGCCAGAACTTCGCGACTGCCGGTCATAAGTCTCTCGCCCGGCCGTGCGCCGGGCTCGCACGCCCCGGCTCAGTCCTCGCTCTCGCCCGTAGGCTCCCGGGCGGGTTCCGCCGCCCCTTCTTCGAGTTTGGTCCACTTCTTCTCGATTTCGGCGTTGCCCCGGACGACGGTGTCGTCGCTCTCGTCGACGAACCGGGTCTTGCGGAGTTCGATTGACTCGACCGTCCCCGTTACGTCGCCGGCTTTCACGCGGTCACCCGGCATGAAATCGGGGTCGCGCAGGAGGTAGACGCCGGCGACGGCGTCGGCGATCATGCTCGACAGCGAGTAGGAGACCCCCAGCGCGAGGAAGCCGGCCGCGGTGCCCATCGAGGTCGCGATCTCGTCGAGACCGATGATCGAGAGGAACGAAAGCGCGATCCCGAACCAGAGGAACGCGGCGACGATGGCGCCGATGAACCGGCGGTAGACCGTCGACTCGTCGGAGAACGCCCGTTTGAGGGCGACGCCGACGAGCAGCATGACGATCTTCGCGAAGATCGCGGCGAGGACGAGGAAGATCAGCCCCGAGAGAAGCTTGGGGATCGCGGCGGCGATGTTGCCGACGAACTGGTCGATCCCCTCCTCGACGACGCCGAACTGGAGCGGTTGCATACGCGAAGCGTCGATCCTCAGTCGTAAAAAGGTGGCAGCGGCGGCAGGTCGCGAATCTGCTTACGCACGATCACGGCAATAGGGTCCGATGTCGGGCCACGGAGGGCCCGACAGGTCGCGAGCCGTGATCGGCTATGCTGCTCTGTGAACTTCGTGATTCCCGTCGTCGTCGACGCCGATGATCGCCCACTCGCCCTCGGGCGACTGTTCGCTGAGCCGTTCGTCGAGTTCGTCCACGCAGTCGGTCCACGTCACGAGGCATTCGAGGCCATACTCCCCGTCGAGCGATCCCGGCCGGGCCGCATCCTCCGCGCAGAGTGTGCGTACCCGGACGGATCGCCACTTCCGCTGGGCGATGAACTCCGGCCCGTCGCCGGAGATCGCGTAGCCGAGGCGTTCGAAGACGCTCCGTGCTTCGTCGTTCGGTGGAACCGTGCGCGCCATGCACGTGAGCAATGGGTGGCAACCGTGTTAAGTGTGTGGGGAGTTACCACGGTTGTGTTCCGATACGGACGAGAAGTGGGTGGCGCAGCTCCTCCGGCTATGGTCGTTCCGAGTCGGGCAATTCACTCGTGTCGTTGAACTCGGCTACAAGGTAACGCCTGCTAACAAACCGGAGAAGGGGTCTAAACGAACTGATCAGCAGATACACTCGTGTCGTACCTGACTTCTGTTGACCAGGGTATGATGGATCTTCGAGGCAAGTTCGTGCATCGCCTTCGCTTGTGCTTCGGTGGCAGTCCCGAGTCTGTAGTACGTCTTTGTTCGGTTCTGGTTCCACAGTTCAGCGAGTCGCGTACCGAACGCCTCGTTATACAGGCCAACTTCGGAGCCCCGCTGGTACAGTCGCCGGTGACTACTAATCACCTCGGAGGGTTCCATTGCGCCATCGTGAATAAGTCGGAACTGGATCGACCGTTCTACTGCGACGAACGACGATTCAATGACGACGGTGAAGTAGCCGTCGTCGAGCAAGCGAGAAGCAGCCGCCAACAGCCGACAGGCCCGGCGGAGTTGGACTAGTTCAGCTTCTTCGACATCGAGCCCCGCTTCGATGTTCTCCGGTGATCGCTCAAAGCTGCGCTCGGCTGCGTCCAACGCATCTCCAGCGTCACTGCTCTCCATCAGAGAACACCCCCGCACGAATGTCGGACAGTTCGTCCGATCCCATGATGGTGATGCCGTCTTCGAACTGTTCGCGGAGTCGGTCACCGATCCGTTTCGCGCTATCCGTTGATTCGACCAGTGTCTCGAACTCGAACCGGTCGCCGTCGAACTTCGTCTCTTCCAGATCGCTCACAATATCTTGGACGGTACTGCGTGCCTGCGTCCGGTCGGCAGTAACGAACAGGAGGAGGTCGATGTCGCTCGCCCGGTCGGCCTCACCACGGGCAACGCTGCCGAAGAGAACGATCCCGATTAACTCCGAGATCTCGTTCTCGGCCCGTTCAACGAATGCACGAACCGGTTTCTGAAACTCTGTCTGCGGGATCGAAAGCACTGGATCTGATTTCCGCAGCCGGCCACGATTGACACTAACGTACTGTTTTCGTCCGTCTCTCCGAGTCTGAATCGGCCCGAGTTTTTTCAAGAGCGAAACGGCTTTCGAGACGGTTGCCTGATTCGCATCGATCATCTCTGCAAGTTGGTTGACGGTAAACTCCTTGTAGGGTTCCTCAACGAGGAGGGCGAGAACGTCTTGCATCGCCTGATACCGGAAGACACGCTCCTCCGGAAACGGATACTCCAGAGCAATTTTCGTCCTCTCGTTCCTATTGGGCATACTATTCCTATTAGGAATACATCGTGGTAAAACCCGGGCTCTGTTGAAACCCGCAATCTGACGTAGTGGCTGAAGGTGAGTACGTTCGGGTGCCGTAACCCCCTCCAACGCTACTCCCGTATAAGGCTTAGAACGACACCGTCAATCGCCCGTCGACGCCGAACGCGGCGGTTCAGCGGGAACCTCCCCGTCGGTGGCTGCCGGCGGGCTGTCGCGTGCGTCCTCGCGACCCTCCTCCCGGATCACCCGGCTGTAGGCGTCGGGCATCACCTTCGTGAACTCCGTCAGCGTCGCCTCCCAGTCAGCGAGCAGTTCGCGGCCGCGCGCGCTGTCGGTGTGGGCGACGTGATTCTCCACGAGGCGGCGGAGCACGCGCTCGTCCTTCTCGCTCAGGCCCGAGAGCGTCACCATTCCGGTGTTCGCCCGGCGCTCGAGATCGCCGTCCGGGTCGTGGACGTAGGCGACGCCGCCGGACATCCCCGCGGCGAAGTTCGTCCCCGTCTCGCCCAGCACGGCGACGATGCCGCCGGTCATGTACTCACAGCCGTGGTCGCCGACACCCTCGACGACGGCGGTGGCGCCGGAGTTCCGCACCGCGAAGCGCTCGCCGGCCATCCCCTCGACGTACAGTTCGCCGTCGGTCGCGCCGTACAGCGCGACGTTCCCCGCGAGCACGTTCTCCGAGGGGACGAACCCGGCGTCGTCGGGCGTCCGGACCACGAGTCGGCCGCCGGAGAGCCCCTTGCCGACGTAGTCGTTGGCGGCGCCGGTCAGCCCCAGCGTGACCCCCTGCTTGGCGAACGCGCCGAACGACTGGCCCGCGGTGCCCGTGAGTTCGGCTCGGATCGAGTCCTCCGGGAGCCCCTCCAGCCCGGCCCGCTCGACGATTTCGCTGGAGAGCAACGTCCCGACCGCGCGGTCGGCGTTGGTCACCTCGCGGTCGAGGTGGACCGCTCGGCCGTTCTCGAGTGCTGGCTCGGCGGCGTCGATCAGGTCGCGGTCGTAGTGGTTCTCGACGCCCGGATGGGACTGCTCGCGTACCTTGCGGCGCGGGCCCGGGCCCGGATCGGCGAGGATCGGCGACAGATCGAGCTGGCTGGCCCGCGGATGGTCGGTCTCGCGCTGGCTCAGGATCTCCGGGCGGCCGACCATCTCGTCGACCTCGGTGAACCCCAACTCGGCCATGATCTCCCGAAGCTGTTTGGCGATGAACGTCACGTAGTTCACCACGTGCTCGGGTTCGCCCGGGAAGCGATCCCGGAGGTCCGGATCCTGCGTCGCGACGCCGACCGGACAGGTGTTCTCGTGGCACTGGCGAGCCATCACGCAGCCGGAGGTGACGAGCGAGGCGGTGCCGAACACGTACTCCTCCGCGCCCAGCGCGGCGGCGACGGCGACATCGCGGCCGGTCTTGAAGCCGCCGTCAACGCTGACCCGGATGCGGTCGCGCATCCCGGTCTGCCGGAGGAACTGATTGGCTTCGGCGAGCCCCAACTCCCACGGCAGGCCGGCGTTCTTGATCGAGGTTTTCGGCGACGCGCCGGTGCCGCCGTCGTGGCCCGAGATGTGGAGCACGTCGGCGTTGGCTTTGGCGACGCCGGCGGCGATGGTGCCGATGCCGTCCTCCGAGACCAGTTTCACGTTCACGTCGGCGTCGGGGTTGGCCGACTTCAGGTCGAAGATCAGCTGTTTCAGGTCCTCGATGGAGTAGATGTCGTGCAGCGGCGGCGGCGAGATGAGGCCCACCCCGGGCGTCGCGTAGCGCACGTGGGCGATCATCTCGTTGACCTTGCTCCCCGGAAGGTGGCCGCCCTCGCCGGGCTTGGAGCCTTGGGCCATCTTGATCTGGATCTCGTCGGCGTCCCGCAGGTAGTCGGCGGTGACCCCGAAGCGGCCCGAGGCGACCTGCTTGACCGAGCAGGAGCGCTCAGTGTCGAACCGTTCGGGTGGCTCGCCGCCCTCGCCCGTGTTCGCTTTCCCGCCGACGCGGTTCATCGCTTTGGCGTTGTTCTCGTGGGCCTCGGGCGAGAGGCTGCCGAGGCTCATCGCGGCCGTCGAGAAGCGCTCGACGATGGACTCGATGGACTCCACGTCCTCGATATCGACGGGGTCGCGGTCGCTGTCGAACTCCAGCAGGCCGCGCAGGCTCTCGGGCGGGTCGTCGCCGCCCTCGACGAGGTCGACGAACTCCTCGTAGATCCCGTAGTCGCCCTGCCGCACCGCCTGCTGGATCGTCCCGACCGTCTTGCGGTTCCAGCCGTGGCGAATCCCGCCCGTCCGGCTCTCGTACTCGCCTTGGCGCTCGAGGCCCGGACCGTCGCCGCCGTCGCCGAAGCCGCCCGCGTGGCGCCCGCGGAGGTCGTCCTCGATCTGGTCGAGCGTGATCCCGCCGGTCCGGATGCGGGTGCTCTCGAAGTACTCGGCGATCAGGTCGTCGTCGAGCCCCACGGCCTCGAACACCTGGGCGCCCTGGTAGCTCTCGACCGTCGAGATGCCCATCTTGGCCATCGTCTTGAGCAGGCCGTCCTCCAGCGCCTCGATGTAGGCCGCGACGGCTTCGTCGACCTCGGCGCCGTCGGGGCCGGCGACGACGTCCTCGATGGTCTCGTAGGCGAGGTAGGGGTTCACCGCGTCCGCGCCGTAGCCGACCAGCGTCGCGAGATGGTGGACCTCGCGCGGATCGCCCGACTCGACGACGAGGCCGGCGTGGTTCCGCAGGCCGTTCCGGACCAGCGAGTGGTGGACCGCGCCGGTCGCGAGCAGGCCCGGAATCGCCAGCCGATCCGAGCCCACGAGGCGGTCCGAGAGCACGACGATGTCGGCGCCGTTCTCGATGGCTGCGGTCGCGTCGGCCCGGAGGTCTTCGACGGCCGTTTCGAGGTCGATTTCGGGGTCGAACGTGGTGTCGACGATGGTGCTCGTGAGCCCCTCGTCGTCGCCGTCGCCGCCGTCGCCGCCGTCGCCGCCCTCGCCGCCCTCGCCGCCATCGCCGCTCTCGCCGCCGCCGAGGTCCCGGATACGCTGAGTAGTGTCGTCAGTCAGGACCGGCGAGTCGAGCACCAGTTGGCGGGCGTGTTCGGGCGTCTCGTCCAGCAGATTGCGCTGGTGGCCGACTCGAGTCTCGAGCGAGGTCACGAGCTCCTCGCGGATGTAGTCGATCGGCGGGTTCGAGACCTGCGCGAACAGCTGTTTGAAGTAGCTAAAGAGCGGGCGCTCGTGGTCCGAGAGCACCGAGATGGGCGTGTCGTCGCCCATCGATCCGACGGGATCCTTGCCGTCGCGGGCCATCGGCTCGATCATGTGGTCGATACTGTCGTGGGTGTAGCCGAACGCGGCCTGTCGGGGGCGGAGCGGGTCGGCGTCGCTCCGGGGGTCGAAGGCGTCGCGCTCGGGCAGGCGGCGCTGCTCCTGTTCGACCCACTCGGCGTACTTCTCGTCGGCGAGGTCCGCGAACACCTCGTCGTCGGGGACGACGCGGCCCTCCTCGGGGTCGGCGACGAGCAGTTGGCCCGGCGAGAGGCGTTCGCGCTGCTCGATGTCGGCGGGATCGGTGTCCAGCGCGCCGACCTCCGAGGACATGATCAGCCGTCCCTCGCTGGTCACGTCGTAGCGACAGGGGCGGAGACCGTTGCGATCCAGCGCGGCGGCGACCTTCTCGCCGTCGGTGGCGACGACGAGTGCGGGGCCGTCCCACGGCTCGATCAGGCTGGCGTGGTAGTCGTAGAACGCGGTGCGTTCCGGGCTCATCTCCTCGTCGCCGCGGTAGGCTTCGGGGATGAGCATCCGGAGCGCGTGTTCGACACTGCGACCCATGCTGGTGAGCAGTTCGAGCGTGTTGTCGACGCTCGCGGTGTCTGACTGCTCGGGGTCGTCGACGATGGGCTTCAGGCGCTCGAGGTCGTCGCCGAACGCGGGGTCCGCGAGGTCGGTCTCGCGGGCGCGCATCCAGTTGACGTTCCCCTGAATCGTGTTGAACTCGCCGTTGTGGATGATCCCCCTGTAGGGGTGGGCGAGATGCCACGCGCCGAGCGTGTTGGTCGAGAAGCGCGCGTGCACGAGCGCGATGGCGGACTCGATGCGCTCGTCCTGCAGATCCGGGTAGTAGCCGGGGAGCTGTTCGCTAGTGAGGAGACCCTTGTAGACGACGCGCTTGCGGTCGAGCGAGGGGATGTAGAAGCGCTCGGCGCCGGCGGGGTCGTCGTCCTCGACGGCGTGTTCGACCTCCTTGCGCGCGACGTAGAGCGCGCGGTCGAACGCCTCGGTGTCGAGGCCGTCCGGCGCGACGAACACCTGCCAGACGTCGGGTTCGGCTTCGAGCGCCGTCTCGCCTAGTTCGCTGTTGTCGGTGGGGACGTCGCGCCACGCGAGCGTCTCGATGTCGTTGGCCGCGAGTCCGGCCTCGAAGCGCTCCATCAGGCCCGCGCGGGCGTCGGCGTCGTCGGGCATGAACACGGTCCCGACCGCGTACGTCTCCGGCAGGTCGGCGTCGACGACGGCGTCGAAGAAGGCGTCCGGGCGCTGGATCATGATGCCCGCGCCATCCCCCGTATCGGGATCGGCGCCGGTCGCGCCGCGGTGTTCGAGGTTGCCCAGTAGCTCCAGTGCGTCCGCGACGGTCCGATGCGACGCGCCGCTCTCGAGGTCGACGACCGCGCCGACCCCGCAGTTCGCCCGCGTGTCGCTGGGGTCACCGAGCCCGTGATGATCGTCCGTGACAAGCTTTGTCATGGTTGTATCATGCGAACAACCCACAGTTTATTACTCTGTCCCTCGTAGCACCCCGAACTTTCGTGAAGAACCGCCGTAGCGACCCGCATACCCCCGAAACGTTCATAGGTATGTGGGGGCTTGCCATGGTTGGAGATGCCAGATACGAAAAGTGGTCGCGAACGGAAAGGGCGGAACAAACGCCGGCAGCTGGAAACCCGGCTCGCCTCCCGCGATGTGGAAGTCCGCGGCGAGTCCGGGGAGCTCCCCGAGCCCGACGCGGCCGATGCCGAGTATCTCGACCCGGAGGGAGGTGAGCCCACCGAAAACTGACCACCAGCCGAACGACCGACCTTTCTTTCTCCTCTTTCTCCCACCACTCGCCAGCGATTGCGCTCGCGGGCGAGTCCGCACGCCGTTGACGACACCTCGCTGGGGTAGTCGTCGACGTCGCGTCGCTGGTCCGTTCGCACATAAAGGACTGCAGCCCCGACTGTTTTGTGCCACGTTACACAAGCACATGGTTTTGCGGAATCGGTGCTCCATCCATCGGTTTTCATGATTCCACCGGCAATCGATGGTCTCCGGGCCGACCGGCGCCAGCGACAGATTTATATAGAACCACGGACAATCTTTGAGTACACATGAGTCAACGACAGCGAAGCGGCGGCCAGCCCATGATCATCATGGGGGAGGACTCCCAGCGAGTCAAGGACAAGGACGCACAGGAGTACAACATCTCCGCGGCCCGCGCAGTGGCCGAAGCCGTCCGATCCACGCTCGGCCCGAAAGGGATGGACAAGATGCTCGTCGACTCGATGGGCGACGTCACCATCACGAACGACGGCGTCACCATCCTCGAGGAGATGGACATCGACAACCCGACGGCCGAGATGATCGTCGAAGTCGCCGAGACCCAGGAGGAGGAGGCCGGCGACGGGACGACCACCGCTGTCGCCATCGCTGGCGAGCTGCTGAAAAACGCCGAGGACCTGCTCGAGCAGGACATCCACCCCACGGCCGTGATCAAGGGGTTCCACCTCGCAAGCGAGCAGGCCCGCGAGGAGGTCGCGGACATCTCGCGTGACGTCGACCCGAGCGACACCGACCTGCTGGCGAGCGTCGCCGAGACGTCGATGACCGGCAAGGGCGCGGAGTTCGACAAGGAGCATCTCGCCGAGCTCATCATCGAGGCCGTCGAGGCCGTCACCGTCGAGGCCGAGGACGGCAGCCACGTCGTCGACCTCGCGAACCTCAAGATCGAGACCCAGAAGGGCCGTGCGGTCTCCGAGAGCGACCTGCTCAACGGCGCGGTCGTCTCGAAGGACCCGGTCCACGACAACATGCCCAGCGAACTCGAGGACGCCGACACGCTCCTCCTCGACGCCGCCATCGAGGTCGAGGAGGCCGGCGTCGACACCAACGTCTCCATCGACTCGCCGGATCAGCTCCAGTCGTTCCTCGACCAGGAGGAGCAGGAGCTTCGCGAGAAGGTCGACGCCATCGCCGCCACCGGCGCGGACGTGGTGTTCTGCCAGAAGGGTATCGACGACCTCGCCCAGCACTACCTCGCCAAGGAGGGCATCCTCGCGGTCCGCCGCGTGAAGTCCTCGGATATCGGCTTCCTGAAGAACGTGCTCGGCGGCTCCGTCGCTTCCAACTTCGAGGACCTCTCCAGCGCCGACCTCGGCCACGGCTCCATCCGCCGTGACGAGGGCGACGAGCTGTTCTACGTCGAGGGCGAGGACTCCCACGGCGTGACGCTCCTGCTGCGCGGCTCCACCGACCACGTCGTCGACGAGCTCGAGCGCGGCGTCTCCGACGCGCTCGATGTCGTCGCGACTACCGTCTCGGACGGCCGCGTGGTCGCCGGCGGCGGCGCCATCGAGGTCGAACTCGCCAGCCGCCTGCGCGAGTTCGCCGACAGCGTCTCCGGCCGCGAGCAGCTGGCCGTCGAGGCGTTTGCGGACTCGCTCGAACTCGTCCCCCGCGTGCTCGCCGAGAACGCCGGGCTGGACTCCATCGACACGCTGGTCGACCTGCGCGCGGCCCACGAGGCCGGCGACGAGACCGCGGGGCTGAACGTGTTCAGCAGCGAGGTCGAGGACACCTACGAGGCTGGCGTCGTCGAGCCGGCCCACTCGAAGGAGCAGGCGCTCTCCAGCGCCACCGAGGCCGCGAACCTCGTGCTCAAAATCGACGACATCATCGCGGCCGGCGACCTGTCGACCTCGGGCGACGAGGAGCAGGGCGGCGCCGGCGGCATGGGCGGTATGGGTGGCATGGGCGGCGCGATGTAAGCGAGGCGGGAAAACTCGCCTCCGACGAGGCAAACCGCCTCGATATCGAGCGGGGAGCGCTTCGCGCGACCCGCGAGATGGAGTTAGGAGACTAACTTCACAGCCGTCCCCACCGCCCCACGAACCGCTCCGTTGACTGCCGATTCTCCCGTTTTTCGTTCCCGGTAGCCGTTCGCTTCGCTCGCGGATACTGCTCAAGGGTTTTCTCACCGCGAACAGAGCGGGGCCGAAGGCCCCGCAGGCAGCACGGGCGACGCACGGGTCGCCCGTGCGACGAAGTGAGCGGGCCAAGGAGGCCCCGATAGTTCCCGCGAACGGAGTGAGCGGGAGCACGAGAGAGCTTCGCTCTCTCGGAGGGGCCGACGCAGGCTTTTGTCGCCAGAAATCGAAGATTTCTGGCTGCTAACCAGAAGCCTCCGGCTTCTGGTGATGTCGACGAGAGCAAGCTCTCGTCTACCAACCGGAACGCGAAGCGTTCCGGTGATGGTCGAGCTTTTGCAAGGGCCCTCCGGGGCCCGCAGCAAAAGGTCGGTCCGCAGAAAGCACTTACCCCGAACGACCGAACGTCGACTGATGCCCTCCAGACGAACGTATCTCGCGACCCTCGCAGCCGCGGGGCTCGCCGGCTGTGTCGGCGAGACGCCCGGAACGGGAACCGACTCGGAATCGCCGCCGACGACCACCGCACCCGGAACCGCGGCCCCGTCGAACGTCATCGTCGAGGCCGCCGCCGTCCAGTACGCCTACCGCCACATCGAGCAGGTCGACTGGAACGGCATCCGGGCCGCGGACGGCCAGTTCGTGTTCGTCACCGTCGACGTCGCAGAGCCACGCTCTGCGGGCAACCAGAACGCAACGCGTTCTGGTGAGGCCCGGCCGGCGGACTCGGCGCCCGCGAAGTCCGCGTTCACGCTCGTCGCCGATGGAGAGTCGTACGCGCCAATCGAACCCGAGTACGGCTACCTTGTCGACCTCGCCGTCCCCGGCAGCCAGTACTGGCCCGAGAACGAGGACGCGGAACCCCGAGGTTGGCTCGTCTTCGGGATACCCGCCGAACTCGATTCGGCGCCGACGCTTCGGCTCGACCGCGACCCCGCGCCGGCAGAGTGGGCCCTCGACGTCGACCTCGCAACGTCGCCCCCGCCCGCGTGGGAGTGGTCCGTCGACACTCCCGAGACGGTTGCGCCGGACACGACGTTCGACATCGCGATCACTGCCGAGAACGTCGGCGACGGGCCCGGCACCTTCCGCGGCGCGGTGAACTTCTCGTACCCGCTCTACAGGCCGAAAGGGTTCGATATCGCCCTCGATCCCGGCGAATCGGGCACCGAGAGCGTCGAGGCGTCGACGGAGGATGCTGATCCGGGGCAGGAGATCGACTACGGCATCCGAACCCCCGCTGGGCAGGGATCGGTCTCGGTCACCATCGAGTCCGACTCCTCCAGCGGCAACGAGTCGGCCTGAGCAGAGACCCCGCGCGCTTTTGCCGGCCGGCGTCCCACTCCGGGGCATGGAGGAGGCCACCCACGACGAACTCGCCGGCGTCGTCGACCTGTTCGAGGCGCTGACCCGCGAGGAACTGAAGCAGGCGCTGGTCGAACTCGCCTATCGTCGCGGCGCCGACGTGCGCGACGAGGTCGTCGCCGAGGCCGTCGCGGAGGCGGTCCGGGAGTACTACCTCGTGGCGCTCCCGGCGTCGGCAGTCGATGGCGACGTCGATGCGGAGGAGGCGCTGGTCGTCGGCCCCGTCGCGTTCCCGATGCTGCCCGCCGAGGGGGAAGACCTGCCCCACATCCTCGATATTTCTGATCGCGCTGTCGACCACGCCGCCGCGGCCGAGCACGTGGCCGAGCGCCTGCGCGAGGAGGCCGAGACGGCTGTCGCGGAGGGAAACGAGGACCGCGCATCCATGCTCGTCGACGTGACCTACGACGCGGAGGCGTGGGGCTCGGTCGATCTCGCGGAAACACGGGAGCGGCTGCTCGGCCTCGTGGACTGAGGCCGACGAAGCGTTTTTAGCCGGCTGGCGCCCTCTCTCGAGTATGGAGCTGTCGGGGTTACTGGGCCACGAGCCGATCACCGTCGCCGACGCGGAGCGCTGGGCCAGCGTGCTCGCGCCGGTCGTCGAGCGCGACGGCGAGCCCTCGATCCTGTTCATCAAGCGCGCGGAGCATCTGGGCTCGCACCCCGGCCAGATGGCGTTCCCCGGCGGCGGTCACGAGCCGTTCGACCTCGATCTGGAGGAGACCGCCCGACGGGAGGCGTTCGAGGAGATCGGCCTCGACCGATCCGAACCGTCCATCGTCGGCCAACTCGACGACACCACGACCACCTCCGGCTACGCCATCCGGCCCTACGTCGCGCAGGTGCCCGACCGCACCTACGACCCCGACGAGCGCGAGGTCGCCGAGGTGACCACCCTCCCCGTGGCGGATCTCACCGATCTCGCGAACTACGAGTCCGAGCGCCGCGAGCGCCCGGAGGTCGGCGACACGCGCGTCCACTACTTCCACGTCGGCGACTACACCGTCTGGGGCGCGACCGGCCGGATGCTCGTCCAACTGCTCGAACTCACGACCGACTGGTGCGCCCCCGAGTCTGTCGACCGCGTCGTGCCGGCCGGCGCCGAGTTCCCGGTGTAGGACAAGCCGGGGTTTCTGCCTACACTGTTTTCATGCTCCCTGCCGCCCAATCGGGGGTATTCCCACCCACCGACCCGGGCTGCTGGCGACTCGACGCACCGGTGGCGACGACGATGGAGTACCGGACCGACGCTCGCGCCCGGCACATCCCTCGACGCCGCCCTCGCGCTCTCCGCCGCCGGCGTCGGGGCCGACGCCTGTTTGCCGGTCGGCGAGCACCGGTTCGAGACCATGATCTCCCGGGACTCGGGCCCCGACGACCTCAGCGCTGGCGAGCAGTCGGTCGACGGGGGGTTCACGCTGCTGCTGGAGTGATCACGACGACACGCTTATGCCGTTGACCGGGCTACCGAAGCCTGCATGGCCGCACAGGCGATGGATCGCATTCCGCGATTCTAAATCCGCGCAGTTCTCGTACAGCTACCGCAGTACCCACGAGCTTCAGCTATGAACACGCCCGACACCATCACGCCCGACAGCACCGCCCAGCGAACCACGAGCGATAGCATCGGGCCGTTCCCGCGTGTCGGAATCGACGCCGTCGCGCTCAAACCCACCGAGGTCGATCTCTCGCGAGCCACCGACCTGGCGGCGTCGACACTCGTCATCGACTACGAGGGCCGCGAGGCGTTCCCCGACGACGGGACGCTCCGCGCGCTGGCCGAGACGGCCGAGGTCCGGGTCACCACGCCCGTCCGCGCCGACGGCCTCGACCCGATGGGCGACGACTCGCTTGCGCAGTCGATCCCCGCGGAAGTCGGGCGTGTGCTCGTCGCGGGCCACGGCGCCTACCTCTCCGAGGCGGAGAGCCAACGCGCCGTCGCGCCCCGGTTTGGCGAGGGGAGCGAGCAGTACCCCGACGCCTGGGTCGGCACCGAGGGCGTCGAACGCGCCGCGCTCGCGACCGGCGCGACCCAGTTCGAACTCCTCTCGCGCTCGACCGAGCGCGACGTGCGCGCGTTGCGGGCCGCCGGCTTCGAGGGCGAAATCGCGGTGTACGCACCCACCGTGCTGAGCGACGACGAGGACGCGATCCTCGACGCCGTCGGCGCGTACGTCTCCCGGCGCGCACCCGTTCGTCGCGCGCTGCCCGACGGCTGCGAGACCGACTCCGCGGCGACGGGCCGGGCCCGCGACGTACTGCTCGCCGCGAGCAAGGACTTCGCTATCGTCGGCGACGAGGAGACCGTCGAGGCGCGCGTCGACAGCCTCCACGGTGTCGGCGTCGATCAGATCGTCGGCTACCCCGCCCGGGGGCTCGACGAACTGCTCGACTGACTCCCGGTCCCCTTCTACACCGCGCCTAACTCCGCGAACAGCAGCGAGAGCGCCGCGACGTTGTAGCAGCCGTGGACCAGCACCGGCACCAGCAGCGCTTCGGTTCGCTGATAGAGCCAGCCGAGTACGACGCCGATCACAAGCCAGAGCGGCACCGAGACGGTCCCGGCCTCAGGGTTCGAGATGAGGTTCGGCAGGTGCACCAGCGTGAACAGCCCCGCGCTCAGCCCCAGCGCGCGCCGGGCCGGGAACGTCCGCTCGAGGTAGCCCTGCACCACGCCCCGGAACAGGTACTCCTCTGCGGGCCCGACCGCGAGCAGCATCGTCGGCACCAGCAGCGCCAGCAGCGTCGCAGAGAACTGCTCGGGTGTCGTGACGGCGGTCACGGGGTCGATACCGACCAGCGACCCCGCCCAGAAGCTCAGCCGATTGACGGCGACCAGCGCCGCGGTGGCGCCGACGATCAGCGTGGCGTCGCGGGTGGTCGGCCCGTTCGACGGGAGCCAGTCGACCCGGATCCCGGCGCCGTCGTCGGTCTGGCGGAACGCGTAGCCGACGACGATGAACCCTGCTTCGGTGGCCGCCAACAGCACCGCGACGAGCAGCGCTGTCGCGACAGTCGACTCGCCGGCACCGGCGCCGACGGTGAGGAGCGCGCCGACGAATCCACCGACGAAACCACTGATGCCGCTGATGACGAGGCCGCCGATAGCGAGCGTGAGTGCAACGACGAGCGCGACCGGCCGGCTGGGAGGGCCCGACATGAGCCGACCCTTGGTCGCGGGCGACATGAATCCCGGGCCGGGCGTTTATGCCCCGTCGGCCGGAAACCCTGGGCGAATGCAGGTCCGCGACGCAGTCGAGCGCGACGCGCCGGCGATGGCGAGCCTCGGCGACGCCCCCGAGTCGGTGCTCCGGAACCTCGTCCACGACCGGAGCGTGCGCGTGCTGGTCGAGGAGGGCGGTGGGGCAGACGAGGAGGAGAACGACGAAGTCCTCGGGTTCGTGAGCTTCGACGCCCGCGAGGACGCCGTCCACGTCACCGAGTTCGGCGGCGACCGCGCGGCCTGCGAGCGCCTGCTCGCCGAACCCCTTCGGTTCGCGGAGCGAGAAGCGTTCCCCGTCGAGATGCTGCTCCGGGACGCCGACGACGAAGGGTCGCCGACGCGAACAGCCGGCGACGACGAAGGGTCGCCGACGCGAACAGCCGGCGACGACGCGATGCGCGAGGCCGTTGAGGCCGTGGGGTTCACGGAGGCGGGTCCCGGACCCCGATTCCGCGGCGAGACGACCCGGCGCTACCGGTACGAGCCGTCGTAGGGCGATAGGGGGGAGAACGGCCGGAACGACCGCGTTCAAGTGCGTCCGCGGCGGCGACTGAACCGTGAGTCACGAGACCGACGAGGAGCGCCTGTTCCGTGGCTACTCCGGCCGCCTGTTGCTGGTGATTTCGCTGGGGTGGGCGCTGCTGCAGGCGGGCCGGCTGAGCATCTCGCCGCTGTTGCCCGCCATCGGCGCGGAGCTACAGATCTCCAGCGGCGCCGCGGGGTTCGCCATCACGGTCGTCTGGGGCACGTACGCCATCCTCCAGTACCCCAGCGGCCGGCTCTCGGATCGCCTCTCGCGCACGACGCTGCTGGTCGGCGGCCTCTCGCTCGCGGCTGTCGGCTTCCTCACGCTCTCGGCGGCGCCGACGTACCCACTGTTCCTGTTCGGCGCGGTCGTGATCGGCGTCGGAGTCGGCCTCTACCCGACCCCCGCACGGGGGCTGGTCTCGGACCTGTTCGTGACCAAGCGGGGCCGCGCGTTCGGCCTCCACACCGCCTCGGGCGACGTGGGCGGCATCCTCGCGGCCGGCATCGGGACGGTCGTGCTCGTGGTGGCGACGTGGCGCGCGGCGTTCGCCCCCGTCGCCGCCGCGCTGCTGTTGATCGCGCTGCTGCTCCACGGCTGGAGCAACGAGGGGTACGAACTCGGCTCGGTGGATCTCGCCATCGGCGACACGTTCCGCCGGATTCTGGGCGTGCCGCGCCTGCGCTGGCTGCTCGTTGCCTACGCGCTGTACGCGTTCACGTGGCAGTCCGCGACCGGCTTCCTGCCGACGTATCTCCGGGCCAAGGAGCTCTCGCCGGCGGTCGCCAACGCGGGGCTGGCGGTGCTGTTCGTCGTCGGCGCCGTGGTGAAGCCGCTGGCTGGGACGCTCGGCGACCGCGTGCCGCGAGGGCTGCTCGCGCCGGGTGTGCTGGTCGTCGCCGCCGGCGCGCTGGTCGTGGTGGTCGTCTCCACGACGCCCGCCATCGCGCTGGGCGGCATCGCCGTCTTCGCGGCGGGGCTGATGGCCTACCCGCCGGTGATGCAAGCATACCTGATGGACTCGTTCCCGGGCGACAGCATGGGCGGCGATCTGGGGGCGATGCGCAGCGTCTACATCGGTATCGGCTCGCTGGGCGCCACCTACGTCGGCGTCGTCGCCCAGTACGTCGACTACGACACCGCGTTCGTGGGGCTGGTGGGCTGTCTGCTGATCAGTAGTACGGTGATCGTGCTGCGCGGCCGGGAGTGACTGATTGGGGTATTGAGGTCGCGGGGTGTTCGTTGGGAACTTGGTCGTTGGTTACTGGTACTGCTCCCGCGACAGCAACGGCGTCTCTGTCGTTGGCAAATTGTGACCCGAGCCGCGGTGGCGCGCGACGTGAGCGCCTCCGTGCGCGAACGAGCGTGCGAGGGACGAGCGAGGGTTAAGCCCGAGCGAGTCGGCTGGGGAGGACGTGGCTGCGGCGCAGTAGCTGTGCGGGGCGGTGCGGTCACAAGTAGTCAAGGGAACTCCGCGGTGCTGTTCGCGGTTTTCGTGAAGGCCCTTCCGTCGCCACCGTGTTCCCACTCTCGACCACGAAACACTCCTTCGACCCGCTCAAAAACGCACTCAGCTCCGAACTATCGCTCCTCGATCGGCGTCCACTCCGCCTCCGTCTCGCCGGTGTACTTCGCCCGCGGGCGGAAGATGCGGTTGTCCTCGACCTGTTCGAGGACGTGGGCGACCCAGCCACCGACGCGGCTCATCGCGAAGATGGGGGTGAACATGTCGACGGGGATGCCCAGTTGGTAGTACACCGTGCCGGAGTAGAAGTCGACGTTTGGCGCCAGCCCCTTCTCCGTGAAGCCGGCGTCGTCGACGAGATACGCCTCGATGGTGTTGGCGTGGTCGTACCACTTCCGCTCGCCGGAGGCGCCGCCGAGTTGGCGGGACTTCTCCTCGAGAATCACCGCCCGTGGGTCCTTCACGTTGTAGACGCGGTGGCCGAACCCGGGGATCTTGCGGCCGTCGTCGATGGCATCTTTGACCCACTGGATCGGGTCCTTCGCGGACTCGTCGACTTCGATGAGCGTCTCCATCACGTCCTGGTTCGCGCCGCCGTGGAGCGACCCCGAGAGCGCGCCGACGCCCGCGGTGACGGAGGCGTACGTGTCCGCGAGCGTGGAGGCGACGACCATCGACGCGAACGTCGAGGCGTTCAGGCCGTGGTCGGCGTGGAGGATCAGCGCCATGTCCAGTGTCTCCTCGGCCACGTCGTCCGGTTCGGCGCCGGTGAGCATGTAGAGGAAGTTGCCGGCGTGGCTCAGGTCCTCGCGTGGGCCGACTGGCTCCTCGCCGTCGCGGAGCCGCTGATAGGTCGCGAGGATCGTCGGAATCTTGGCCGTAATGCGGCGGCCCTTCCGCAGCGTCGACGCCGGCTCGACGGGGTCCGCGTCGGGTTCGGGGTCGCTGGCCGAGAGCATCGACACCGCGGTCCGGAGCGCGGCCATCGGCGCCTCGTCGGCGGCCGCGAGGTCGGCCAGCGCCGAGCGCACGCGGTCGTCGATGTCGCGCTCGGCGGCCATGGTGTCGCTGAACGAGGAGAGCTCTTCCGCGGTGGGGAGCGAGCCGTACCAGAGCAGATACAGCACTTCCTCGTAGGTCGCCTCCGCGGCCAGCGTCTCGATGTCGTGGCCCCGATAGATCAGCCGACCTTCGTCACCGTCGATGTAGCTGAGGTTCGACTCCGCGACGACGACGCCCTCCAACCCTTTCTGAACGTCACCTGACATAGGCTAGCGATTAGATCGGTCGACGAAAAAGCGTTGCCGTTCCGCACGAACGATCCGGTAGTTTCGACCCGAACCCGCGCTCGCGCCGACAACCCTTATCCGCCATCCCGCTGAAGCGGTGTGTATGGAGCCCGACGTGGCGTACGAGCCGGTCAGCGTCAAGGACGTGCTGTCCGAGATGAAAGACACCGCGGAGCTCCTCATCGACCTCTCGTACTCGGCGGTGCTGTCGGGCAGCGACGAGGTGGCCCAGGAGGTGCTCGCTCTCGAGGAGCGCATGGACGTGCTCCAGCTACAGGCCCGGATGAGCCTCCTGATGGCCGCCCGCAGCCCGGAGGACGCCGAGCAGTTGGCGCCCGTATTGGGCGTCGTCGGCGCCGCCGAGAAGATCGCGGACGCGGCTGGCGACATCGCGAAAGTCGTCCTGGAGGACATCGGCCTCCCGGACGCGATGCGCGCGGCGATCCCCGAGGCCACCGAGGCGCTGGTGCGCGTGGTTGTCGACGCCGACTCGGAGTACGTCGGGCGGACGCTGGGCGGGATCAACATGGAGACCGAGAACGGCGTCCGCGTGATCGCGGTGCGCCGGGCCAGCCAGACGGGCAAGCGCGCCTGGATCACCAACCCCGACAAGGATACCGAGATCACCGCGGGCGACGTGCTCCTGCTCCGGGGGCTCGACGAGGGGCTGGAGACGGTGTACGAGACCGCCACCGGCGAACCCTACGAGCTGCCGGCGCCGGCCGACCAGCCAATCGAGGACCTCGAGCGCGCGGTCGACTCCATCGTCACGATGAAGGACATGAGCGAACTCGCGGTCGACCTCGCGTACGGCTCGATGCTGTTCAACAGCGAGGGCGTCGCCGAGGAGGTGGCCGAACTCGAAGCGGAGGTCGACGCACTCAAGTCCCGGTTCGAGGCGTGGACGCTGCAGGCCGCCAGCCGCGTCGAGGATCCCGTGGAGCTCCGGGGGCTGGTCCACCTCGCCTCCGCGACGGAGGTGATCAGCGACGCCGCCCTGGAGATCAGCGAGGGGGTGCTCCGCGGCCTCGACGCCCACCCCGTCGTCGCCGCCGCCGTCGAGGAGAGCGACGAGGTGATCGTTCGGCTCACCGTCGACGCGGACGCCGAAATCGCGGGCCACACGCTCGGCGAACTGGAACTCGGCACCGAGACGGGGATGCGCGTCATCGCCATCCGGCGGCCGGGCGACGAGACGTCGTGGGTGATCTCGCCCGACGCGAGCACCGACATCGCGGCCGGCGACGTGCTCGTCGCGAAGGGGACCCGCGCGGGCGGCGAACGGCTCTCTGCGTTGGCGGGCGACCCCCTGGCGTTCGACACGTAGCTACGCTTCTTCTCGGAGCAACAGGACGAGCGAGACCAGGGTCAGCAGCGTCGCCACCAAGAGCGCGGCGGCGCTCGCGAGGACGAACGACAGCAGGAGGAACCAACCGGTCTCCCCGAGGACAGGGAACTGTCGGGTGCCGGCAAAGGGGCCGGCGGCCCGGCCGAGGCGGAACACGTAGGCCAGCACCGCCAGCACGACGCCCGCCACGGCGCCGATGGTGGCGTTGCGCCGCACCGACAGCGCCTCGAGCAGCGGCGCGACCGAGGTTTCGGGTGGCTCCTCGCTCATCGAGGGCCGTTGGGTGTGGCGGGGCTTATCGGCGTCGCTCCGTGGTCAGTCGGTCGCCCAGTTCACGCCCGGCCCGGGCGGCCAGTCGCGCCACCCGGAGTGGTTCGGGACGGCCACCTTCGGGCGTGAAGCCGCGAACGATCCGTGCGGCCTCGCAGTTCGGGGCCAGCGGCGGGACAGGGCTGTCGCCACTTTCGGCCCCATCCTCCACCGGCGCGTCGACGCCGATGGCGCGGACGAACACCTGTTCGTCGTTGACCGTCAGCGAGCGCCGCGGCGGCAGGGATCGGTAGGCGTCGAGTCGCCACTCGCGGGCGTCGCCGTCGAACTGCTCGCGGATGGCGGGTTCGAGGCCGGGACTGGCCTCGAAGGAAAGTGAGAGGGTCGGGAGTCCAGTTTCCTCGAACAGCAGTTCCGGGTCGAGGAAGTTGAACCACGCGGGCGCGACGCCCGCGAGCAGGAGGGCTGAGACGTCTGGCCTGTCGATGCGTTCGATCAGGTCGCGGACGGTATCGGTGGCGTCGTCGCCGCCGACGGCACAGCGCCCGTACGCGAGTCCGTCGACCACCCGGTCGGCGCGTACCACGGCGCCGGCACAGGTGGCGACGGACTCGGCGTCGGAGAACGCCACGCCGAGCGCGCGACGGCCCGCCTTAATCGTCCTTGATGTCCTGTAGCCGATCCAGGAGCTCGTCGTTGGAGGCTCCGTTGTCGAACTCGACGGTCCCTTCGTGGGTGCCGCCGTCGGCGTCAACCGCGTCGTCGCCGTCGTTCATGTCGAGCTGCTGATTCTCCTGCTCGGATTCATCGTAGCTCCCGAAGCCCATTACATCTAAACTTTGTGGGTGTGGGTGGATAAACGCTTGGGAGATACGGGTTGGTACCATACCACACGACCTTGGGAGGCTTTATGCGCCGACCAGCCCACCCCTCGCGCATGAGTACGCTCGCCGCGACGTTCACCGACGCTCTGGATGGCCTCGGCGTTGAATCGACGCGCACGACGGCAGCAGGGTTCCCGGATGCGCTGGCGGCAACAGTCGAGGGACCTGCGGTCGGGACGCCGCTCCCCTTTGACGGCGTTTCGCTCGACGGCGCCGACGTGGCCGTGCCGCCGACGCCGGACCAACTCCGGACCGCGAAAACAGGCGTCACGCCAGTCTTCGGCGGCATCGCCGAGTACGGCTCTGTCGTGGTCGAATCCCGTCCTGAAGGTGATGAACTGGTCGCGCTCTACCCCGAGCGCCACGTAGCGGTCCTGCGGGAGAGCGACCTCGTCGCCGGCGTCGATGATGCGACCGACTACCTCCGGGAGCGGTTCGAGGCCGGCCGGGACAGCGCAGTGCTCGCGACGGGTGTCAGCGCGACGGCGGACATGGGCGCCACCGTCGAGGGCGTCCACGGCCCGCGCGAGGTACGCGTCATCGTGCTTTCGGACAGATGAGCGCCGACAACGAGAGCCGTGCCGAGCGCATCCGACGGCTGCTTGAAACCGAGGGCCCCACGGTCAAGCAGAACGCGCAGGGGTTCAACGAGGGGCGCTACGCCGCGATGGCCGACGTGGACGGCGAGCGCCTCCGAACCGAGGCCCGCGAGATCAAGGAGGACGCCATCGAGCGCCTGCCGGAACTGATCGAGACGGTCCGCGAGTGCGTCGAGGCGAACGGCGGCACGGTCTCCCTCGCCGACGACGCCGCCGACGCGAACGAGCACATCGCCGAGGTCTGTGGCGACGCCGACAGCCTCGTGAAGTCGAAGTCGATGACGACCGAGGAACTCGACGTCAACGAACACCTCGCCGCGCGGGGCATCGACGTGACCGAGACCGACCTCGGGGAGTTCGTCCTGCAGGTGGCCGACGAGGCGCCCTCCCACCTGATCGCGCCGGGGTTCCACAAGTCGACCGACGAGATCGCCGACCTGTTCAACGCCCGGTTCGACCCCGCGGAACCGCTCGAAACACCGGAGGGACTCACCGCGTTCGCTCGCGACCACCTCGGCGAGCGCATCCGGGACGCTGACGTGGGGATGACCGGCGCGAACTTCGTGCTGGCCGAGAGCGGGACGCTCGCGCTGGTGACCAACGAGGGCAACGCCCGCAAGTGTGCGGTCACGCCCGACACGCACGTCGCCGTCGCGGGCGTGGAGAAACTCATCCCCTCCGTCGACGAACTCGGACCGATGATCGAACTGCTGGCCCGCAGCGCGACGGGCCAGGACATCGCCCAGTACGTCTCCCTCCTCACGCCGCCGACGGACTCCCCGACCATCGACTTCGACTCCGAGGAGCCAATCGGCGGCGGCGCCGAGGACCGCGAGTTCCACCTCGTGCTCGTCGACAACGGCCGCTTCGAGATGCGCGAGGACGAGGACCTCAAGGAGACGCTCTACTGCGTGCGCTGTGGCGCCTGCAGCAACTCCTGTGCGAACTTCCAGCACGTCGGCGGCCACGCGTTCGGCGGCGAAACCTACACCGGCGGCATCGCGACGGGGTGGGAGGCCGGAACCGGCGGCGAGGCGTCGGACGGCACCGACGCCGGCTCGATATCGCCGGCGTCCGTCGAGTTCAACGATCTCTGTACCGGCTGTTCGCGCTGTGTGAACGCCTGCCCCGTGAAGATCGACGTGCCGTGGATCAACACCGTCGTCCGGGACCGCCGCAACCGCGGCGCCGACCCAAGCGGGATCGAGAGCCTCGCCGACGGCCTCGTCCCCGATTCCGAGTCGGCGGGGATGGACTGGGGCAAGCGCGCGTTCGGCAACATCGACACGCTCGCGCGTCTCGGAAGCGCGACCGCGCCGGTTTCGAACTGGCTGGCCGACAGCGCCCCGGCCCGGGCGCTGCTGGAACGTGGTCTCGGTATCGACGCCCGGCGCGACCTCCCGGAGTTCCGGCGCGAGACGCTCCGGGACTGGGACCAGCGCCGAACCCCCGGGGTCGCATCGCCCCTGACCGACCGCGAGGCGGTGCTCGTCCCGGACGTGTTCACCAACCACGTCGACGTGGACCGGGGTAAGGCGGCGGTCCGGACGCTCGAAGCACTGGGTGTGCCGGTCCGGGTCGCTGACGTGACCGGTACCGGCCGTGCCCCGTTCTCGCAGGGGATGATCGCGACCGCCCGCGAGAAGGCAGAGGCCGTCGCCGACGCGCTCGCCCCGCACCTCAACGTCACCGGAACCGCTGGAGAGCGGTTCCGGTTGGCGGACGGGAGCGAAGCTTCCGTCAACGCCGGTCGAGACCTCGTCTTCGTCGAACCCTCGGACCTCGCGATGGTCCGCGCAGAGTACGACAAACTGCTCCCCGCGGAGCAGGCCGAGAACCTTGCCGACGGGAGCTTCGAGGTGCTGGAGTACGTCTACGGCCTGCTCGAGAACGGCGTCGACCCGGCTCCGCTCACGCGGGGCGACGGCGAGGAACTGACCTACCACGCCCACTGCCAGCAGCGCACGCTGGGCCTCGACGCCCACACCGAGGCGGTGCTGGGCCGACTCGGCTACGACGTGGCGACGACCGAGGCGGAGTGTTGCGGGATGGCCGGCAGTTTCGGCTACAAGGCCGACTACTACGACCTCAGCGTCGCCGTCGGCGAGTCGCTGGCCGCGGAGGTCGAGGCGGCTGACGGCGCCGGCGAAGGCGCCAACGACGATACTGACCGCCGGGTCGTCGCCAGCGGGACCTCCTGCGAGGAGCAGTTGACCGACCTCCTCGACCGGCCGGCGACCCATCCCGTGGAACTGCTCGATCCGGCGCGGGGGCCGACGAGCGAGTGAGTCGGCAGGCCACCGCTGACGCGCCGACGGCAGTCGGTCGCTGTCCGCCGTCGACGCCGCCGTTTTACTCCGGCCGCCCGAAGCCCAGGTATGGAACCGATCAACGTCACTGCCGACGCCGACCAGTTCACCTGCAACGCTTACCTCGTCGACGGCGAGGTCACCACGCTGGTCGACGCCGGCGCGATGCCCGGTGTCGTCGACGAGATCCGGGAGCACGTCGACGACGTGGACCGCGTGGTGCTGACCCACCAGCACGGCGACCACGTCGAGCAACTGGATGCCGTGCTCGACGCGTTCGATGCGGACCTGTTCGCCTACGACGACCACCCGCACCGGACCCACGAAATCGAGGACGGCGACGAGGTCCAGATCGGCGACGAGGTTCACGAGGTCGTCTACACGCCCGGCCACGCCGACGACCACGTCGCGTTCGTCGGCGAGACGACGCTGTTCAGCGGCGACGTGGTGGTGTACAACGACGGCGCGTTCGAGAACGGGAGCTTCGGCCGGACGGATCACGCTGCGGGGGATCGCGAGCGACTGATCGAGAGCCTGCGGACGATTCTGGATCGGCTCCCGGACACCGTGGAGGGGCTCTACGCCGGCCACGGCGACACCTTCGAGGCGACCGAGGGGGAGACGGTGCGGGACGTGATCGAGCGAGCGCTCGAGCGGGCCGAGCGCCGGGAGCCGAAGTACCCCGAGGCGTAGCGCGGCGGCGCCGCTGGAGCGGGTGGAGAACGGGAAAAGCGGGGAGTGTCAGGCCGAGCGGGGCTCTTTCGCCTTCGGGCGGAGGTTCCCGTAGCCGCACTTCCGGCATTCCTCGGCGCGCGGGGAGTTGCGGGCGTTACAGCGCATGCAGATCTGCTTGTCGAGGATGCGTTTCGCCGCTTCGTCGGACTTGGCCATACGTGCGAGTTCTGTCGGCGGGCGTTTAACGCTTGCGAGGCGAAACCATCGGCCTCCTCGGGCCGAGCGCGCCGCTGGCCGCGGGCGCCACGGCTGGTCGGTCGGTGAAAACGGGGGAAGTGGCGCTGCCGGATTACGCGGCCTGGTTCAGCGCGTCCTCGAGCTGGTCGCGCTGGGTGACGCCGACGAAGCGCTCGACGACGCCGTCGTCGTTCTCGATCACCAGCGTCGGCAGCGAGCGGACCGAGTACTCGTTGGCGGTCTCCTGGTCCTGATCCACGTCGATCTTCTCGAAGACCACGTCCTCGTACTCCGATTCGAGCTCTTCGAGGATCGGGTCCTGGGTCTTACACGGGCCACACCAGTCGGCGTAGAAGTCCTTGAGTCGAACGGTCATAGCGTGGTTCGAAATTGGCCATGACCGCGCATAAGGGTTTCCCACGTGTTCGTCGGCGACGCAGTACCGCGTCGAGACGCCCGCTACTCCCCCGCTTCGCTTCCGGAAGGTTTAGGCCGTTGACCGAGCGATTTAGCAGTATGAGCGGAAGCGACAGCGGCGGACTGATGTCCAGCGCGGGGCTGGTCCGCTACTTCGACGCCGAGGACCGCAACGCCATCCGACTGGACCCCCGCACCGTCGTCGCCGCGGGGATGCTGTTCGGCGTCGTCGTCCTCGTGCTCCGGGCGCTCTGAGCCGGGCCGAACGCACCCTTTTTGCGCGCCGCCCGCCCACCGACAGCCATGCAAGCAGGCGTCATCGCGGTCCAGGGCGACGTGAGCGAACACGCCGCCGCCATCGAGCGCGCCGCACGCGCCCACGGCGAGGCGGCCGACGTGGTCGAGATCCGGCAGTCCGGCACCGTGCCCGACTGCGACGTGCTCCTCATGCCCGGCGGCGAGTCGACGGCCATCTCCCGACTGCTCCGGCGTGAGGGGATCGACGAGGAGATCCGCGACCACGTCGCCGCGGGCAAGCCCGTGCTCGCGACGTGTGCCGGCCTCATCGTCGCCGCCACCGACGCGAAAGACGAACGCGTGGAGACACTGGATCTGCTGGACGTGACCGTCGACCGCAACGCGTTCGGCCGGCAGAAGGACTCCTTCGAGGCGCCACTCGACGTGAGCGGCCTCGACTCGCCGTTCCCGGCGGTGTTCATCCGCGCGCCCCTGATCGACGAGGTGGGCGAGGCGCGGAGCGCCCCGGAAGCGAGTGGGGAGGAACAACCCGCGAGCACCGGCGACGGTGAGGGCACGCCGGTCAACGACGGCGAGTCAGTCGAGGTGCTCGCGCGCTGGGACGGCGACCCCGTCGCGGTCCGGCAGGGTCCCGTTGTCGGCACCTCGTTCCACCCCGAACTCACGTCGGACTCCCGGATCCACGATCTGGCCTTTTTCGACACCGTGGAGGTGAGCGGCCAGTGAGCGACGGTGATTCGGTCGAGGACGCCGATTTCGAGTCGGTCGTCGACGACCTGTTCGAGACCATCGAGGACCGGAAACGGGACCTGCCCGAGGACAGCTACACGGCCTCGCTGTTCACCCACGAGAAAGGCGAGAACGCAGTACTGGAGAAACTCGGCGAGGAGTCGACGGAACTGATCCTCGCGGCGAAAGACGACGACCACGAGGAACTGGCCGCCGAGAGCGCCGACTTCATCTACCACCTGCTCGTCCTGCTCTCGATGAAGGAGATGGATCCCGACGACCTGCGGGAGGAGCTGGAGTCGCGGTTTTAGACTGTTCGGCCCTCTTGACCCCTATTCGTACGAAACGGGCTGTAGTGAAACAGCCGGTAAGTAGGTATGTGCAGTAAGTAGGTATGTGCAGTAACCACGAGCGTTCGCGCGAACGAGGGGTCCGAAGGACCCGGTAGTGAGCGCGATTCCCCGGTCGAGCGTAGCGAGACCGGCTTTTTGGCATGAACGGGTTTTCGTCGAGCGGTGCGCGAAGCGCACCCGAGGCGAAAAGAGGTTCGTCTGTATCATCAATCGTCGTCACTGCGATACGCATCGCCACCGCGTTTTCGGATCCGTAGGACGTAGAGGACGTGCTCGGTTCGGTCGGTACGACATCCGAGTCGGAACGGCCCAACACGAAGCTTTTGGTGAGGTGTCCCCTGCAGCGGTTCGAGATGATCAGGCGGATCTCGCCATTCGTCGGTCACAATTTCGTTGAGTTTGCTGGCGATACGGTCACGTGCGTGCTCGTCGAGGCCGTCAAAATCACGCCGTGCGGTGTCAGTGAGTTCCCAGTCCCACTCACTCATCGCTGTCGCGTGCCGGCGTCTCGAGCCCGTAGTCAGCCTTCACATCGTCGCTACTGTGGGTGCGGCCTTCTCGAATTTCGGCTTCACTGGTGAGCATCGCCTTCAGATCCGCACGGTTGAATTCGGGATGTTTGAGTGCGTCCCGAAGCACAAATCGGATGAATTCGCTTCGACTGTTGAACCCCTGTTCCTCCCACGTCGCATCGACATCTTCGAGGAACATCTCTGTCATCCGGATATTCACCGTCGTCTTATCAGGGGGAGACTCCGCTTCTGCCATACTTTGTGTTGACATTGTGTACGAATAAGCATTACGTCAGTCAGTAGTTCGTCTGTACTTGCTGATCTCCCTTCCAGACGAATCACCAGCCGAGAATCCCGCTACCCCCGACTACTTCAGCTCCAGCCCCAGATCGTGCAGCCCCTCGTTGTGCATCGCGACGTTGACCAGCAGCGGCGTCAACGACTCCACCTCGGCGGCGTTCGCGAGGCCGCCGGCGTCGAGTGCCCGCAGGTCGTCGATGCCCTCCGCGAGGTCGGTCACGATGGATTTGGCGTCGGCGTCCTCGCCGACGACGAACGTGTCGATGTCCAGCGGCGCGTCTAAGTTCGCCAGCCGCCCGGCCGCGAGGTTGTGGAACGCGCCGACCAGTTCGACGCGGTCGGGCACCGCGCTGGCGGCGTGTTCGGTGACGCTGCCGGCGGGCGGGGGCGAGTAGTGGAAGCCGTCCTCGTCGCGGTCCATCCCCGTCGCGGGCGAGACGACGATGTCGCCCTCGTCGAGTTCGTCGGCGACGGCCTCGATGGTGTCGTCGACGTAGTACGGCGGGACGGCGACGACGACCACGTTCGCGAGCGCCGCCATGTCGGCGTTGGTGCCACCCTCGACGGTCGTCTCGACGCCGCGGGAGTCGAGTTCGACTTCGTACTCCTCGGCTTTGGTCTCGGCCTTCCCGGCGTCCCGGGAGCCGATCAGTACGTCGTGGGTCGTGTGGTAGGCGAACCGGAGGGCCAGCCCCTCGCCGATGTCGCCGGTGCCGCCCAGCAGCGCGATATCCATGGCTACGCGTCCGTCCGGTTCGGTGGTAAGCGTTCCGTCACCAACAGCGCGCCGCCGTCAGTCCAGCAGGGGCGGCAGGTCGTTCACGGAGTCCACCACCGCCGCGGCGCCCTCGGCCTCGTACTTCCGGCGCCCGGATTCGCCCGTGAGGCCGCCCGTGAGGACGCCGACGCCGTGGTACGTCCGCGAGTCGTCCGCCTCGGCGGCGTTCACGGCGGTCCGCACGTCGTCCAGCGTGTCGCCGACGAACGCGGCCGACTCGGCCCCGAAGCGCTCGGCCAGCGTGACCAGCGCGTGCGGGTGGGGTTTGCCCTCGTCCCAGTCGTCCATCGTGAAGCGGTGGTCCTCGGGAACCGAGAGCCCCGCCCGCTCCAGCGCGATCTCGGCCTCCGCCTCGGGCCGCCCAGTGAGCACACCCACCGAGAAGCGGGACTGGAGCGCCTCGACCGTACTGGGTTCGAGGATCACTGGCTCGTCGTGGATGTAGCCCGGCGCGTCGAACGGTGGCTCGCCGCCCTCGATCTCGCGGTAGAGATCGGCGCCGAGGTAGAGCGCCTGGAACGTCTCCCTGACGCCCTCCGGGTCCCACTCGGCCTCGATGGCATCGGCATCGAAGCCGTCGCGCTCGGCCGCCTCGCGCAGGACTGCACGGCCGCCCGCGAGCCCGCTCTCCTCGTGGGCGGCGATGGCGTCGGTGAACTCCGCAGTATCGCCGGCGTAGCCCGCCTCCCGGGCGAGCACGAACAGCGCCGCCGCGTCGGTGAGTTCCCAGTCGTTGTTGAAGCCGCCGGCGTCCTTGAAGCGCTGGATCGTCGCGCGCTCGATTGTCCCGCCGTGGCGTCGCTCGACCGTCTCGATGATCGCCCGCCGGTAGGAGTCGGCCACGTCGACGAGCACCCCGTCGACGTCGAGGACGACCGCGTCCGCGTGCATACCCGGCTCTCCGGGACCGGGGTGAAAGGCGTTTGCGGCTCGCGACGGCCGCCGGAGCGCCACCACGGCCGACAACTCTCAAAGTTAATAACTGGCTCATCAGGCTTATCCTCGGCTAGGGGAAGCATAAATCGTGACTTCGGGCATACGCCCCGCCCCGGGCAGGCGGGCGGCAACCGCCGTGTTGGTCTTCTGCGTGCTGCTCGCTGGCGTTTCAGCGCCTGCTGGGGGTGTCAGCGCGGCCGTCGCGTCAGGCGGCGCCGACGCCACTTCGCCCACGACCACGAACGGGGCAGCGTCGCTTTCGGTCGCCGTTGAACGCGACAGCGAGACGGTTCGGTTCCGGGCGAGCGTCGACGCCGCCGACGCCGCCGAAGACGTCCGCCTCGACAGTGCGTTCGGGCTGTTGACAGTCTCCGAGAGCGACGGCTTCCGGAAGGTAGACGGGAGCTACCGCCTCCGCGAGGGCCGCGAGCAGGGAACGCTCGTCGCCGCCATCGACCTGAGCAACTCCCGCCAGACGCCCCTGGGCAAAATCGGCCAGAACGGCCCGTTCCAGGCGGGCGAGGGCTGGGCGTTCGCTCCTTCGCCGCGGTTCCACCTCTCGTGGCGGGAGGACGGCCGTATCCTCGACCAGCGGTTCGGGCCGGGCGCCGCTGCCGACGAGGCGAACGTCAGCGTCGGCAAGCGGTTCGTCTTCATCGGCGCCCACCGTGTCCACGAATCCGGCGACGTGCGCCTGATCCTCCCCGAGCGGGCTCGTTTCGCCGTCGGCGTCGACCGAGCGCTCTCGCTGGCCGACCAGAGCTATGGCGTGGTCGGCAGCGACCCCGACGGGCCAGTGACGGCGTTCGTCCTCCCACGGGCGGTTCGGGCCGGCGGTGCGGCCAGCAGCACCGATCTCTGGGTCCGGGCCGACGCGGGCAAGCGTACCGTCGCCCACGAGTTCGGCCACACTGCGCTTGCGCTCAGGACGACCGACCGAACCCGGTGGCTGGGCGAAGCGAGCGCCGAGTACGTCGCCTACCGCGTCGCCGGCCCCGAAGATACCGTCGGGGTGCTCACCGCACGGGTGACCCAGCCAGACGCCGTGCTCGCGGACCGTGAGACGTGGGGCGGCGCCAGCGTCGCCTACCGCAAGGGGGCAGCGGTGATCGCACATCTCGATGAGCGCATCCGTCGAGCGACCGACGGCGAGCGCTCGGTATCGACGGTGTTGGCAGCCCTCTCGGCGAGCAAGCGAATCGACTCCGAGAGGCTCCATGCGGCCGTCACCGCCGCCAGCAACGAGGCGACGGCGACGTGGCTCCAGGAGCATGCCGGTAGCTCGGCAGGGCTGGACGACGCTGCGGGGTCGTCGGCGTCGACGGGGACCCCTGGCGCGGAGCAGCGGTTCTCCGGGACGAACGATGGCTTGGACGGGATCCCGCTCGCGGAGCTTTCGGGGCTGCTCACCGCGCTGGGTGCCTTCGTGGTGATAGGGTGGGTGCTCCTGCGGGGCTGCTACCGGCTCCTTTCCCGGTTCCGTACGGGTTCTGCGGTGTAGAACGTCGTTCTAATGTCTCCCTCCAGCAGCGACTCGCGGCGGACGGGGATCGCTGGCTCGTCGAACCCCAGGGTCGTGAAACAGAACGTCGCACCCACGCGCTCGGCCAGGTCCCGGATCGGTCGGTGGAGGTCCGGCGGACAGTTGAGCGCGTAGATCGTGTCCACCTGGTGGAACGCGTCGGGGTCGTCGACGGTCGTCACGTCCTCGACGCGGAACTGGACGCCTTCGGGGACCGAAATCTCGACCACGTCGGTCGCACGTACGTCCGCGCCGGCAGCAGCGAGGCCGGCAGCGACGCCGGTTCGATCACCGATGCCGACCTCCAGCAGTCGGTCGGCATCCCGGAGCCGTCGGACGATCAGGAGGTCAGTTGCGCGTTCCATGCCGAGGGTTTATACTCTTTCTCGGCGTGACTCGCCATATGCACGTCGACATCGTTCCGGTGGGGGCGGTCCCAAGTCGCGCCAAGCGGGAGGCCTCAGAGGCGCTGCGGTCCGTCTACGGCTGCGAGGTCGGCGTTCGGAGCGAACAGCCGATCCCCGAGGACGCGCTCGACCGCGGCCGGAACCAGTACCGCGCCGAGCGGTTCATCGAGGTAGCCAGCGACACCGGCACCGGCGAGAAGAACATCGCCATCACCACCGAGGACCTCTACTACCGCCAGCGCAACTACGTGTTCGGGCTGGCGTACCTCAACGGCCGCGGGTCGGTCATCTCGACCCACCGACTCAACACCTCCTCTGACGGCGGTATCTCCACGAAACCCACCTCGGAGGTGTTCGCCGACCGCGTTCGGAAGGAGGTGGTCCACGAGATGGGCCACAACTTCGGCCTCGAGCACTGCGACAACAGCAAATGCGTGATGTCCTTCTCCCCGACGGTGCGTGAGGTCGACGTGAAAGAGGAGAACCTCTGTGGCTCCTGCTCGCGGCTGCTCGGCTAGTCGGTCGGCGCCTTTCCCCTTCCGTCCCGTTTTTGCCCTTCCCGGCGGCCTCTCCTGTATGACCACGTGGACCAGCGACCAGATGGGCCCCCGCCTCGGCGAGTCCGTCGACGCCCTCGAGACGCCCGTGCTGCTCGCACACGTCGACGCGATGGAGCGAAACATCCGCGAGTACGCCGCCGTCGCCGACCAACACGACGTGGACCTGCGCTCGCACGTCAAGACCCACAAGAACGCGGAGTTGGCGGCGATGGAGAACGACCTCACCGGCGACGCCGGCATCTGCTGTCAAACCCTCGGCGAGGCGGAGACGATGGCCCGCAACGGTCTCGACGACATCTACCTCTCCTACCAGGTGGTCGGCGAGTCGAAACTCGACCGCCTCTGCTGGATCGACGGGAAAGTCGACGCGCTGGCGACCACTGTCGACTCCGACGCGACGGTCGATATGCTCCACGCGGCCGCCGAGCGCAACGACCGTACGCTCCACACCGTTCTCGAGGTCGACATGGGGCTCAATCGGACCGGCGTCGCGCCCGGGGACGCACCCGCGCTCGCCCAGCGCATCGCCGACGCCGATTCGCTCGCCTTCGACGGCATCCTCGCCTACGACGCCCACGTCAAGAGTCGGGCGTCGACCGAGGCAGAGTTCGAAGAGGAAGCGTGGGCGGCGATGGAGTTGGCGCAGGAAGTCGTCGACGACATCGAGGCCACCGGCGTCCCCGTCGAGGAGGTGAAAGTCGGCGGCACCGCGACCTCGCGCTACAGCGCTCGGCACCCCGTCGTCACTGAGATCAACCCCGGGATGTACCCGTTCAACGACGTGGGCGAACTCGAACTCCGGTCGTGGGAAGTGAGTGAGGCCGACTGCACCGCAACCGTCCTGACGACCGTGATCGCGGTTCCCGACGACGACCGGCTGGTCGTCGACGGCGGCAGCAAGACGTTCTCGCTGGACAAGCCCCAGATGCCGGTGCCCAAACACCGCGACGACATCGAGTACGTCAACGCCAGCGAGGAGCACGGCTGGATCGACACCAGCGAGGCCGACGAGACGTTCGAGGTCGGCGACCGACTGGAGTTCATCGTGCCGCACGTCTGTACGACGATCAACCTCCACGACCTGATCGTCGGCGTCCGCGAGGCCGAGGTGGCGGACCTCTGGGAGGTGCAGGCCCGCGGGAAAGTCCGGTAGGCGTCGACGCCCGGCCGCTCACGCCGTTTCTGCCCACGAGCAGAACTCACAGTCCTCAGAGTACTCCGGGACCGACCCCGCGAGCACCCGCACCGCCCGCCGCATCAGCGCCCGTGGCCGGCCGGGTCGCAACCGAACCCAGCGGAGTTCCGTGTCGAACGTGATCGGCCCGTCGCCCGTCGGGTAGACGTACAGCAGCAGTCCGAACGGCGCCGTCCGGTGGCCGTTCTCCGCCAGCAGGTGGCCGTAACACTCCAGTTGGCGCTGGTAGCCTGGATACACCGTCTCGGGCGGCGTGCCGTGGGTCTTGTAGTCGAGTGGGACGAACGCGCCGTCGGCCAGTTCGAGCAGGTCGTCCATCGCGCCACGGAGCACCGCGCCGGTGTCGGGGTCCGTAACGGTCGGGTCTCGCTGCCACGTTCGGCAGGCCGACAGAAACGCGTCGTCGTCCACCAGCGTCGCATCGAGGCGGGCGGTCCGCAGCGCCGGCGGGAGGGTTCCTGCTTCGCGATGTCGTTCGAACGCCGCCCGCACCTCGCGTTCGACGCCCGAGACGACCGACGGGAACGCCTCCTCCGGCCGGGTCTCCCCTCGCTGCATCCGGACCCAGAAGCAGCGCTCGCAGTCTACGAGGAGGTTCAGCCGCGCCGGCGAGAGCGCTGGCGGCCCGTCGTCCGCCGCCTCGGACGGTGCCATACTGGGTCGTTGGGCGCTCGTGCGGATAAGTGTGGGCCGGCCGCGCCCGGACTTTATGCCGATCGCGGCCGAATCTGGGATCATGTTTCAGGACCGTCACGACGCGGGCCAACAGCTCGCGGATCTGGTCGCCGAACGCGTCCCGGAGGCCGACCTCGTGCTCGGGATTCCACGGGGTGGGCTGCCAGTCGCCCGGCCCGTCGCCGAACGGCTGAACGTCCCGCTGGACATCATCGCGGCGAAGAAGATGGGGATGCCCGGCAACCCGGAGTTCGCCATCGGCGCCGCCGCGAGCGACGGGAGCGCGTGGGTCGACGACGAGGTGGTCGAGCGCTACGACATCGACGAGGAGTACATCGAGAACGAACGCGAGCGGGCGGCCGAGACCGCCAAAGAAAAGATCGAGACCTACCGCGAGGGCCGCGAAGAACCCGAGATAGCGGGCAAAACCGTCGTCATCGTCGACGACGGCGTCGCGACTGGCGCCACCGCACGGGCCTGCCTTCGACAGGTCACCGAGGCCGGCGCCGAACGAGTGGTCCTCGCGGTGCCAGTCGGGCCGTCCGAGTCGCTGGCCGATCTGGAGCGCGAAGCCGACGAGGTAGTCGTTGTCGAGGAGCCGGAACGCTTCGGCGCGGTCGGCGCCCACTACCGGGAGTTCGGGCAGGTGTCCGACGAGGAGGCGGCCGACTACCTCGACTGGGAGCCGGACGGTAGCTAGCCGAGGTGGTCGACGAACCAGCCGGCCGCGTGGTCGGCGACTTCCTCCAGTTGGCCCGGCCCCTCGAACAGGTGGCCCGCCCCCTCGACGATTTCGAGGCGCTTCTCGCCCGTTAGCTCGGCCAGCGTCTCCTCGTTGAGTTCCAGCACGTCCGTGTCCTCGCTGCCGACGATGAACAGACACGGGGCGTCGATGTCCATCGCGGCGTCGCCGGCCATATCGACCCGGCCGCCCCGGGAGACGACGGCGTCGATGTCGGGTTCCTCCTTGCTGGCCGCCCGTAACGCCGCGGCGGCGCCGGTACTCGCACCGAAGTAGCCCACTGGAAGGTCGGCCGTCTCGGGGTGGTCCTCGACCCACTCAGTCGCGCCGGCGAGGCGCTCGGTGAGCAGCGGGATGTCGAACCGCGTCTGGCGGACCACGTCCTCCTCCTCGGTCAGCAGGTCGAACAGCAGCGTCGCCAGGCCGTCCTCGCGCAGGCGGTCGGCCACCGCGTTGTTCCGTGGGCTGTGCCGGCTGCTGCCGCTCCCGTGGGCGAACAGGACGATTCCTTGTGGCTCCTCGGGGACGATCAGTTCACCCTCCAGCGCCACCTCGCCCAGCGAAATCTCGACGAGCTGTTGGAAACGCGTCATACCGGCAGCTCGGCCGGCTGCCTCGAAAAAGCGGCGGCCGATTTGGGTGTTCGCCGGTCTCAGAGTCCGTGTGGGTACAGTTCGGGGACGCGTTCGCGGTCGGGGTGGAGTTCGACCGCGTGGAGCGCCTCGGTCTCGTCGATGTGGACGAACGCGTCGTAGCGGTCGGGCAGCACCGTCGGCACGTAGTTGCCCGATTCGTGGTTCGGGTGGTAGACGACGCCGATGGCGCGGTGGCCCCGTGGCTCGGCCAGCGGGCCGTCCTCGGGTAGGTCGTCGCTGAACAGCAGCGCGTTCTCCGGGTCGGCGCGATGGAACACGTGCTCGTAGCTCCCCTCGCGGCCCGGCGGCACGTCCTTGGTCCGCATCTCCGAGCCCCAGGAGTTCGCGGCGATGACCTCGCCGCGGTGGGTGCCGAAGCCGACGACGTACGTGTCGCCGGTGGTCTCCTGCTCGCGGACCAGTTGACCGATGTTGATCCGGTCCTGCTGGGGCATGTCCGTCGCCCGGGCGTCGCCGACGTGGGTGTTGTGGGCCCAGACGATGCCCTTGGCGTCGTCGCCGTGGTGATCGAACAGGCGGTTCAGCGTCTCGGTCATGTGCCGGTCCCGGACGTTCCAGGAGTTCTCCTCGCCGGTGACCGTCGCGCGGTAGTACGCCTCCGCGTTGTGGGCCACCAGCGCGTTCTGCTCGGCGTTGAAGCGGTCGTCTGGAGTCCCCTCGCCGTACGCCGGCGCGCGCTCGCGCACGTCGAGCAGCAGGTCGATCACCTCCTCCTGGCAGGACTCGGGCACCGTCCGCAGCGCCCGGGCGTAGCGCTGGGCGTCGCGGCCGTACGGCTCGAAACACCGGGCGGCCTCCCGGGCCGCCTCGGCGGCCTCGGGGTCGACCCCCTCGAGATAGTCGACGACGGCCTCCAGCGACTCGTAGAGGCCGTACACGTCCAGTCCGTAGAACCCCGCCTGCTCCTCGTCGGGCCGGCCGTCGTTGTGGGTGCGCAGCCAGCGGAAGAACCCCTCCATCTCCCAGTTGCCCCACATCCACGTCGGCCACCGGTCGAACGCCGAGAGGGTCTCGTGGGCGTCGTCGTTCGCGTCGGGGTAGTCCTTCACGAACCGGTTGGCCGCATAACAGCTCGTCCAGTCGCCCTCGACGGCGACGAAGTCGAAGCCGTAGTCCCGGAGCAGCCGGGCGGTGAGCTGTGCGCGCCAGCGGTAGAACTCCGAGGTGCCGTGGGACGACTCGCCCAGCAGCACGCAGTCGGCGTCAACGAGTCGGTCGACGAGCACGTCGAGGTCGCGGGGCCCGTCGACCGCGTGGGCATGTTGGTTCACCGCAGCGATGGCGCGGTCCGTCTCGGCCGGGCCGCGGAACGAGCCGCGTTGGTTCTGGTCGGGCATCGTGGCTACCCGTCGAGAGCGATGACCGAGGCGTACTGGTCGGGGAGTTGGGCCGCGGCGTGCTCGCGTTCGGCTTCCGGAACGGTCTCGACGAGGGCGTCGGCGACGGCGCCGGCGTACTCGCGGGCGCGGTCCTCGGAGACGTCCGCGCGGGCGGCGATCCGTTCGATGAACTCCTCGGGGGAGAACGCCTCGGCGTTGTGGGTCGCCCGGACCGAGAGCCACGACGACGCCTCACCCCGGAGGTACGGGGTGATGTCGAGCGCTTCGCCCTCGGAGAGCCGGTGGCCGAGCACCGCGAGCGTCTCGCGGGCGGCCGATTCGGCCGTCTCGTCGTCGAACTCGCCCTTCTCGGCGACCACGTCGACGAACGACCGGCCGGGTTCGACGGTCGCTGGCTCGAACAGCGTCCCGTACTCGGGCGGGAGTTGGTCGCGGACATCACTGATCACGTCCTCGCCGACCACCTCGATCAGGCTGGCGAGCACGACCCGAACTTTCGGCTTCGGGTGCTCGATGTCGGCCTCGGTCTGCACCCGGTCGAGGAACGCCTCGAGGTCGAGTGGCGTCGTTGCCTCCCCCTCGGCCTCCCGGATGTTCGCCGCATAGTGCTCGGGCAGGTACTTCGCGATATCGCGACGGTTGCCGGGGGAGACCGACGCCCCCAGCGCCGAAAGCGTCGCGGTGATCGTTCGGTCCGCCGCCTCTTTCGACTCGAACGCCTTCGACTCGCAGGCCAGGTCGAGAAGTTCATACTCGGACATCCCGGCGGTGTTTTGACTCGCATCATCCTTAACTGCTTTAGCCGACATTTCTGATCGAGTAAACGTTCGGGCGGCGACGCCGACGGTTCCGTGACCCGAGTGATGAACCCCTTCGCCCGAACGCCGGGACCCACCCCGACGGCATCGCCTACCGCGAGTAGCCTCAGTCGTCGCTGGCGGCGTCAGCCGCGGGCACCTCGTGGTCGGCGTGTTCGGCGGTCGGGACGAGGAACTCGACGGGGTCGAACGCCGTCAGGTCCTCGTCCTCGCGGACGCGTGCGGGCCAGTCGGGGTTGGCCAGCGCGCTCGTGCCGAGCGTGACCAGGTCCGCACCGGCGTCCAGTTTCTCCTCGGCCGCCGCCGGGTCGCCGAGGCCGCCGTTGTCGATCACGGTCGTCCCATCGTCGGCGTACTCCGCTGCTGCGCCCGCGAGCGTCAGGCCGCTGTCGAACGTCGGCGCCGTCGCGTCGCCCTCGGTGACGTGGAGGTAGTCCGCGCCCGCCGCCGACAGTTCCTCGAAGAACACCGCCGCGGCGTCCTCACCCTCCGGCCACGCGTACTCGTCGTCGGAGACGGCGGTCTGTGAGACGCGGATCCCCACGACGAACCCCTCGGGGGTCGCCTCGTCGACGGCCGCGACGACTTCGGCCGGGAATCGGACCCGGTTCTCGGGGGCGCCGCCGTACTCGTCGTCGCGCTCGTTGAAGTACGTCGAGAGGAACTCGTTGAGCAGGTAGCCGTTGGCGCCGTGGATCTCGACGCCGTCGAAGCCGGCATCGCGGGCGCGCTCGGCCGCGGCGACGAACCCCTCGCGGGCCTCCTCGAGGTCCGCGTCGGTGGCTGCCGTCGGCGTCGCGAACTCGCCGCTGCCGCCGTAGGCTTCGGCCATCTCGCCCTTCGGGGCGACTGCGGAGGGGCCCAGTGTCTCGCCGTCGGTGTGGGGGTTGCCCTGCGTCTGGGCGCCGGCGTGCATCAGCTGTGCGAAGATCGGCGCGCCGGCCTCGTGGACGGCATCGACGACCTGCTCCCACGACTCGGCCTGTTCGTCGGTCGCCAGTCCGGGCTGGTTGAGGTAGCCCTGTGCGTAGGCGTCGTCGGGGTAGACGCCTTCGGTGACGACGAAGCCGAAGTCCCCCGCCGCGAACTTCCGGTAGTAGTGGGCCATCGCCGCGGTCGCGCGGCCGTCCTCGGTCGCGCTCACTCGCGTCATCGGCGCCAGCCCGACGCGGTTGTTCAGCTCTACCTCCCCCAGCGTGTACGAGTCGAAAAGCGTCACACCGAACCGAGGCGGCGGGAACCGACAGGCAGTTCGGTAGCCTGCAAACGTGCCGGTATCGAATGCGACCATCTGCCGTGGAATTAACCCACTTCCGTTCTCGTCTACCCCTGAGCAGGTCAACCCTCCCAGTGGTGGGATTCCTTCGGAGCACTACATTTTGTTCCCGTTCGGCGGGAGAATGACCGTCGAACGGAACGACTAATTGACTAGCGGGGCAACCCGTGGTGATGAACGATTCCGGTCGGAGCGCAACGTTGGACGTGCTCTCGTCAGTACTATCCTTCGCCACCGTCTGGCTCCTACTGGGTGTTCTCCCTGGAACAGTCGCTGCGCATGGAACAACTACGGGTGGGCTTTCACATTGGCACGGTATCGCTCTCTTGTTGCTCGGGGGCGCCATTACCGGAGCAGGGATTCTGGCGAAGCGATACGACAAGGGGACGCTGAGGATGGTCCTCTCGACTGTCTTCGCCGGAATCGTTATCGCCACTGTCGGTGCTGTGCTTTTCGACGTACACTCTCCGGATCCTGTTTATAAAGAACAAGGAGAATACCTGCGCCTTTAGGCGCGGGATGAATCCGACACTCGGACCGGCAACCTACCGACAACACTCCAGCCGGATATTCTCCCCTC
>NZ_JAGGLC010000004.1 GCF_017874235.1 Halolamina salifodinae | reverse complement strand
CCCGTACCCATCCCGAACACGGAAGTTAAGCTCACCCACGTGTGGTGGAGTACTGGCGTGGGCGACCCGCTGGAAAACACGACTCGCTGTCTCTCTATTCATTGCGGCATTCCCAACCCGTTCGAGCGGTAGCGTTCGCGACCGCTCACATACGTAATCCAGAGCGATCAGTTTCGATACGCCGCGAGGATCCAGTATCCTTCCGCGACCCATATTTTTATGCCCGATCAGTTGTTGTAACCGACATAATGACGCTCGGCGTCGACGGCCCGGAACGACTCGCCTTCGGCGCCAAGCGAGCGATGCGCGAACTCCGCGAGCACGCGGCGGGCCGGAACGTGCTCGCGGTTCTCACCGATTCGACCGCCGACGAGTGGCATCGCCGGTGGCAGCGATCCGACGACCGCGCTGAACAGACCGGTATCGTCGACTGCTTCGAGTTCTCCCGCGGGGCAGCGGCCACCCAGACGACGGTGGTCAACGACGACCTCGCCGTTTCGACCCTCGAACGACCGATAGAGCCGGACCAACTCCGTCCGCTCCTCGAACGATATCTTGGCGGCTGGGAGTCGGGCCAGAACGGCACCGTCGTCTACATCGACTCACTGGGTGAACTGCTCGCGGACGCGGACCGAGAAGCCATCGAGGAACTTCTCAGGTGGCTCCGGGGCCGCACCGCCACTGAGGAGTCAGGGCTCGTCGCGACGGCCGACGCGGACTGTCCACCGCGCGCGACCGCTGCGTTCGGGAGCATCCTCGAGGAGACTGCCGGCCAGCCTACGTACGACACCGACGCCCCCACCGCCGTCCGCCGGCTCAGAATGGCCGATCCGACAACGTTCGGCTACTTCCGGAGTTACTGGCGTGACGCGCTCGCGGCGCTCGAACGGGCCGACCGGTCGTTCGTCCAGGCAGGCCAACTCGATGCTGGCACCGACATCTCCTCGCGGATGCTCGGCGCGACGCTGTCAGCGTTCGCCAGACTCGATGCACTGTCGTTGCGTGCGGACACCAACGGCCCGAACCGGTACGACCTGCGCAGCTACGACCCCGACCGCGCCGCGGAACTCGGACTCGCTGTCGACGCGCTTCCCGAGTAGCTACGCCGGCACGGCGAGGTCGCTCGTTACCACAGTCCCGTCCGGCTGGAGCGTCACTGTCCCGAGCATCGCCGTCTCGCCCGGATCAGTGGTCGTCGCGACGGCCTGCAACGTTTCTTCCTGGTCGAGCTGATCCCAGAGCCGTTCTTCGACCAGCCGCTGGAACGACTCCGGATCGGTCCATCCCGAGTCGATGTCGGAGGGGACCTGCACGACCACGCGCAGTTCCGTCTTGGTCACGCGGATGCCGACGCCGAACGTATCGCCGGCTTCGTCGTCGCTCATACCGACCGTCGGGTCCGCGTCGGCAAATCCCCTCCGGCTCGCCATGTGTGATGTTGTCAGCCGCTGCGCCCCCCGATGGGCGTGCTTTTGTCCGGCAACCACATCGGCCGTTGCAATGAGCTACCGGATCGGACTCGTCGGCAAGCCCTCGGTGGGCAAGTCGACGCTGTTCAACGCGGCGACGATGAACGACGTGCCCGAGGGGGCCTACCCGTTCACGACAATCGACCCGAGCATGGGTGAGGCGTACGTGCGCGTGGACTGTGCGGCCCCGGAGTTCGACGAGACCTGCACCCCCAGCGTCGGCTACTGCGACGACGGTACCCGGTTCGTCCCGGTCAAACTCGTCGACGTTGCCGGCCTCATCCCCGGCGCCCACGAGGGCAAGGGGCTGGGCAACCAGTTCCTCGCGGACCTCAACGAGACCGACGTACTGGTTCACGTCGTCGACTTCTCGGGCGAGACCGACATCGAGGGCGAGGCCACCGAAGGCCACGACCCGCGCGAAGACATCGCGTTCCTCGAAAACGAGATCGACATGTGGTATCTCGACGTGCTGAACAAGGGGATCGAGCGCCACCTCACGGGCTACCACGGCGGCGAGGGCGACGTGGAGGAGGCACTCGGCGAGCAGATGGACGCCTTCGGCATCATCGCCGAGGAGATCAAGCAGATCATCCTCGGGCAGGGGATCGGCTTCGATCCCGAGGAGTGGGACGACGAGCAGCGCGAGGAACTGGCTCGCGAGATCCGCAAGCGCACCAAACCCATCGTCATCGCGGCCAACAAGATGGACATGCCCGCGGCCCAGGAGAACTGGGCCGAGATCACCGAGGAGGAACAGTACGACCACCTCGACTTCGTGCCCGTGAGCGCCCACGCCGAGAAGTCCCTGAAGAAGGCGAGCGAGGGGGGCGTCGTCGACTACACGGCCGGCGACGCCGACTTCGACATCGTCGGCGACATCAGCGCTGAACAGGAGGCGGGCCTCGAACAGATCCGGGCGTTCACGACCGAGTACGACGGCGCCGGCGTGCAGAAGGCCCTCGAGACGGCCCTGTTCGACACGCTTGGCTGCATGGGCGTGTTCCCGGGCAGCGCCAACGGGTCGAAGGACGAGAAGGGCGTCTTCCGTGACTGCTTCATTCTCCCCGAGAGTGGCACCGTCGAAGACTTCGCCTACACCATCCACTCCGACGTCGGCGACGGCCTACTCCACGGCATCGACTGCCGCTCGGGCCGGCAGGTCGGCTCCGACCACGGTCTCGCCCACCGCGACGTGATCGAGATCGTCACCACCGGCTGATCGCTGGCTACTTTTCGCCGCCGGCCCTTCGTCGGCCCGTGCAAGTCGAGTCTAAACTGTTCGGCCCGTTCCGCGACGACGCCGGCGCCGAGGATGTCGGCGGCGAGTACGACCCGGGGACGACAGTAGGCGAACTGCTCCGGGAGCTGGAAGCCGACTACCCGTCCCTCGAGGGACGGATCGTCGACCCGGACAGCGACGGCACTGTGGGTTCGACAGTGGTCTCGGTCAACGAGAAGAACATCACTCACCTCGACGGTCTCGCGACAGAACTCGAAGCGAGCGACGTGGTCCGAATCGTCCCCTCGGTGTACGGCGGGTAGTCGAGGGGGCGAGTAGCGACTGCTTAGTCGTCACACCGTCGCGGCTGGCTGTCGCCGCTTAGTCGTCCCACCGTCGCGGCTGGCTGTCGCCGTTGCCGGACTACGTCCGGGAGGTAGCCGAGAATCACGGATTCTCGGCAACGTCGCAGGACGGCGCTGCCTTCCTGCTGGCAGACGAGCATCGCTCGTCAGCGTCACCAGAACGCTTCGCGTTCTGGTTGGCGAACGAGGGATTCGCCCTCGTTAACGCTCAGTCGTCGGCCGGCGCCGGGGCGACCGAATCGACCGACGCGTCCGGGACAGTGCCGTCCTCGTTCCAGCCGCGCGCTTCGTAGTACTCCTGGACGGCGTCGGCGAGATCCGGGATGTCGTAGGGGAGGTCGTCGTCCTCGACGTCCTTGCCGCGCTTGTTGTTGAAGTGGCGCTCGCGCTCGATGGTTCTGGCGCCGAGAGCCTGCAGGTCCTCGTAGTCGGCGTCGAGCAGCTGTTCGAGGCGCTCGTCGGTGAGGTAGTCGCCGCCGAACGCACAGACGACCCCGGAGTCCCGGACGACGTTGTGGTTCTCGAGGCCGACGAGCGTCTCGGCCTTGCCGAGCGTCCCCTCCGGATCGACCTCGCCCGAGTACTCCAGGCCGAGCATCCCGCCGTACATGTGGTCGGCGCCGCGGTTAGCGACGGCGTAGGAGAGCCCCTGTCCGTGGAGCGTGCGGCCGTCGTGGGCGGCGAACTCCATCCCCTTCACGGTGTAGTTGTTGACCCCCAACTCCTCGTGGGCGCGGGCAGTCCCCTCCGCGAGCACGTCGCCGATCCCTTCGCGGTGGGCGATCTTCTCTAAGGTCTCGTGAGCGAGATCGGCGTTCCCGAACGCGTCTTCGCTCTTGAGATAGGCCGCGACGGTGACGCCCGCGGAGATGGTGTCCATGCCGAGTTCGTCACAGAGTTCGTTCGAGATCATCACGTCAACGATGTCGTCGACGCCCTGGCAGGTGCCAAAGGAGTACACCGTCTCGAACTCCGGCCCCTCGGTTTCGACGCCGCGCTCCTCGTCTTTCGTGGGAAGCTTGCAGGCGTAGGCACACTGCGAGCAGGCGCCTTTCTTGTACTTCTTCTCCTCGACGGCGTTGCCGCCGATGTTCGCGATGCTCTCGAACTCGTAGTCGTCGAAGTAGCGCGTCGGGATCGAGAAGTTGTCGTTGATGAACTCGGTGTTGCCCGTGGTCCCCTGTCGCCGCATCAGGTCGTCACTGGTCGCGGCCTCGCGGTGGACGTCCATCGCCGGCGGGTCCGGGATCTCGATCTCGGGGCTGGAGTCGCCCTCGAACGTGACGCACTTGACGTTCTTCGACCCGAGGACGGCGCCGATGCCGCCGCGGCCGAACGCCCGGGAGTCGAACGTCATCACCGAAGCAAAGCGCACGAGGTTCTCGCCGGCGGGGCCGATGGTGATGCAGTTCTCCGGCCCGAGGTCGTGGTGGGTGTCCATGTATCCCGAGACCCGGCTGGTTTCGGCGCCCTCCAGTTCGGGCACTTCCTCGAACTCGACTTCCGGGCCGTTGGGGCCGTCGGTGACGTGGATCGCGAGCAGCTCGTCGCTCTGGCCGGTGAGTTCGAGCACCGAGAGGCCGGCGCCCGTGAAGTTCCGCGAGAGGTAGCCGCCGGCGTTCGTCGAGACGAGGCCGTCAGTCAGCGGCGAGAGGCCGGTCATGTTCATCCGGCCGGTGAAGGACATCCGGCTCATCTGCATCGGCCCGGTCGAGAGGTACGCACGGTTCTCCGGGCCGAACGGGTCGGCGTCGTACGGGATGCGATCATGGGCGAGTGCGGTCGCGGTCGCACGGCCGCCGATGGTGTTTTCGAGCACGTCGTCGATGTCGACGGCGGTGGCGCTTCGGTCGCCGACATCGATGGTGAGCATCGGGCCCTCTGCGTGAAGCATACTCCATTGGTTCGGTTTCACACGACTTATGCCTATCTCTCAACGAGCGAATCCCAGTCCGGCGGAGCCATCTCGCGCGCGTGCGTGAGCGTTCGAAACCACTAAGGTCGGAGCGTGGCGAGTACCTGTATCAAGGCCGCCGATGATACCTGATGCCATAGCCGCATCCGTGCTCCAAAGCGGGCTCATTCCCCGCGGAACTCGGGTGCAAGTGTTCAGCGAGATCTACTGGGTGTTCCTGGGGCTCGGAACCCTGGTAGGAGCCGTCGTTATCGGCTACATGTTGAAAAATGCGTACAAGTACAGCGACCGGGGCGGCGCCGACGAGAAGGAGCGCCCCAAACTCGGCGAGATGCCGACCGGCGGGGGGAAAGGCAAGAAGCTGTTCCTCTCGCTTAGCCTCAGCGCGATCATCGTCATCTCGCTGATCGCCTGGACCTACGGCACGCTGTTGTTCGTCGAGGGCCAGACCGGTGATCAGGGCGTCGACGTCGAGGTCGAGGGCTACCAGTTCGGCTGGAACTTCCACTACCTCAACGATGACGGCGAGTACTCGGGGGTGAACACGACTGGAACGCTCCGTGTCCCCGTGGACACGCAGGTGAACTTACAGATAACATCGGACGACGTGTTCCACAACTTCGGGATCCCGGCGCTCTCGGTGAAGGGCGACGCGATCCCCGGTGAGACCACCGAAACGTGGTTCAAAGCCACCGAGGCCAAGAACTACACGGCTCACTGTTACGAGCTCTGTGGGCAGGGTCACTCCTACATGGAGGCGGGGGTAATCGTCATGGAGGAGGAAGCCTACAACGACTGGTACGCGGAGCAGCGCGCGTCCGCGGAGAACGACTCCGCCGGGAACATCGCTGCAGCGGGGGTGTAACGCATGACTGACGAAACACAACCACGAACTGACGGCGGCACGGCCACGGCACTGCCGGGTGACAGCCACGACGACGGGAGCCACCTCCCGCCGCGCTGGTCGATCAAGCGCTGGCTGATCACGACCAACCACAAGGACGTCGGCATCCTCTATATCGTGACGGCGATGTTCTTCCTCGTCTTCGGGGGCATGCTGGCGCTGCTGATCCGCGCCCAGATGTGGGCGCCGCGCGCGCCGGGTGAAGGGATCCTCTCGGCGATGGCGTACAACCAGGCCGTCTCGCTGCACGGGCTGATCATGGTGTTCTGGTTCCTCTCGCCGATCGCGACCGGGTTCGGGAACTACATCGTCCCGCTCCAGATCGGGGCCGAGGACCTCGCGTTCCCGCGGTTGAACGCGCTCTCCTACTGGCTCTACTTGGCCTCGGGGCTGATGGTGTTTGCCTCGTTCTTCCAGGGATCGACGTTCGCGGGTGGATGGACGCTGTACGCGCCGCTGAACATCCCGGCGTTCATGCCGAGCATCGGGGCGACGACGACGGTGTTCGCCATCGTCACGTTCTGTGCCTCGGTCACCGTCGGTGGGGTGAACTTCATCACCACGATCCACCGCATGCGTGCGCCGGGGCTCACGATGCGCAGCCTCCCGCTGTTCACGTGGTCGTGGCTGCTCACTGTCTGGATGATGCTGCTCGCGTTCGCGGCGCTGCTGGCCGCGTGTATGATCCTGCTGTCGGACCGCCTGCTGGGAACGACCTACTTCGCGATGACCACGGACGGGGGGTCGGTGCTGTGGACCCACCTGTTCTGGTTCTTCGGCCACCCGGAGGTGTACATCGTGTTCTTCCCCGCGTTGGGCGCGATGGCGGAGATCTTCCAGACGTTCTCGGGGAACCGGATCGTCGGCCGGAAGTGGTTCATCGTCTCGATGGTGCTGGTGGCGCTCCAGTCCTTTATCGTCTGGATGCACCACATGTTCCTCACCTCGATCAACCTCGAGGTGAAGACGCTGTTCATGGCGACCACTATCGGGATCTCGCTGCCCTTTGACCTGATGGTGTTCGCGCTGATCTACACCCTGATCAAGGGGCGGATCCGCTGGGACACGCCGATGCTCTACGCGTTCGGCGCGCTGGTGCTGTTCATCGTCGGCGGGATCACCGGCGTGTTCCTCGGTGCGGTCGTGCTGGACTACGAGTTCCGCGGCACCTACTGGGTCGTCGCGCACTTCCACTACGTGATGGTGAGCGGGGCGACGGCGCTGATCGGCGCCCTGTTCTACTGGTTCCCGAAGATAACCGGGAAGACGTACAACGAGTTCCTCGGGAAGGTGAGCTTCGCGGTGTTCTTTACCGGGTTCAACCTGCTCTACTTCCCGATGTTCCTCGCGTGGGGGACGCCCCGGCGCGTGTTCGCCTACCGGCCGGAGTATCTGGTCTGGCACCGGATCGCGTCGGTGGGCGCGGTGATCCTCGGGATCTCGTTCCTGCTGATCATCTACAACCTCACCAAGAGCCTCATCAGCGGCGACGACGCCGCGGCGAACCCGTGGCCCTACTCGACGACCGCCGAGTGGGCGGTCTCCTCGCCGCCGCCGCTGGAGAACTTCCCCGGGACCCCCAGCTACGCGAGCGGCGCACTGGAGTTCCTGGGTAGCGACGACGACGGTTCCGGCGCCGCAGCCGCCACCGACGGCGGCCACGCAACGGAGCACGAGGAGGTTCACGTCGACCATGCGAGCGTCTGGCCGTTCGTGACCGGCGTGTTCTCCTTCGTCACCGTCATCGGTCTCTCCGGCCTGCAGGTCGGGAGCTACCCCGCGGGCCTCGAGGGTCTGTTCTACCAGGCGACCTCGGTCGTCGGCGTCGTCGGCTTGATCAGCGCCATCTCGGCGATGGGCTACGAGAACTTCACGGCCCACGAGGGCGGCTTCGGCGAGACGTGGCCCTTTGGCGGCGTCGAGAACACGAAGATGGGCATGTGGGTGTTCCTGGCCTCCGACGTGGTACTGTTCGGGGCGTTCATCGGCGCATCCATCTTCCTCCGTGTGGCCTACGGCTGGACCAACTGGCACCCAGTGCCGCACAACCCGATCCCGGGGTTGGTCAACACCTACCTGCTGTTGAGCAGTTCGTTCTCGGTGATCCTCGCGCTGGTCGCCGCGAAGAAACACAGCCGGAAGGGGATCGTCGCGAGCCTCGTGATCACGTTCGTGCTCGGTCTCGGCTTCCTCGTGAACAAGGGGATCGAGTGGCTCGAACTGTTCCACGAGGGCGTCTGGCTGGACTCGGGTGTGCGTGCGTCCACCTACTTCCTCACCACGGGCCTGCACATGGGCCACGTGATCGCGGGGCTGCTGATCACGGCCTACCTCATCTGGCGGGCCTGGAACGGCGCGTACTCGGAGGGCAGCGGCGAGACGCTCGAGTACTTCGGCCTGTACTGGCACTTCGTGGACATCGTGTGGCTGTTCCTGTTCCCGCTGTTCTACATCGTCTAGACCAATGGCACGAACAAAACTTTACACCGGAATCTACGTGGCACTGTTCGTCATCGCGACGATGCAGGTCGGCATCGAGCAGATCGGCCTGCTCGAGGAGAGCTATGTGCTCGCGCTCGCGCTCATCACCGCGTTCTCGGTGATCAAGGCGGTGATCGTCGCGGGATACTTCCAGCATCTGGTCTGGGAGCCCCGCTCGCTGACCTACGTCATGATGCTGGGCTTCGTCGGCTTCCTGGCACTGACGGTCGCGGCGTCGTACTCGATCCAGTAAGGCGCCGTCGCAGTGCGGATTCTTTCGGCACGCTTCGTCGGTCAGCGACGGCTATCGCGATACCCTTCTCACACACGACGCCGCATCGACGACTGCCGTAGCGGCGTCGACGCACGCACGGTAGCCGTTTCGGCGTCGACGGTGCCCAGCGCGGGCGTCGTTGAGACATGTCTCGGCGAGACAGTCGACCGGAGAACGGAACCGGAGGGGTCGGGGACTATCCCGACCAGACGAACGAGTAGCTGTAGACGAACAGGAACATGATGAACGAAAGCGCGCCCAGCACCTTCAGGTGGAACACGAACAGGTCGTCGCTCTCCTGGTCTTCGGCGTCGGCGTAGCGTTCGGCCTCCTCCTCGGTCATCGTCTCGCCGTGGGCCTCCCCGACGTGGAGCGTGCGGAGGTGGTCGGTGGCGAACGGGCGGCCACAGTACGGGCAGCGCTCGGCGTCGCCGTCGATGTCGAACGCCGCGTCGGTGGTGGTGTCGGTCATGATCAGATGAAGGGTGCGTCGATGGTCGGCTGTGCGAGCAGCCAGAGCCCCGTGATGGTGTACAGCACCATCACGAACACGTAGGGGTACTGGCTCCGGATCGGCTGTAGCTTCCCGGTGAACAGGTCGAACGCCCGGGAGTGTGAGACCCAGACGGCGAGCAGGTGCCCCGCGAGCACCGAAATCGGCCCGACCCAGGTTATCCACCCCGGAAGCCCGAGCACGGGCGGCGTGATCGGCGGGGAGAGCGGCGCCGCAGCGGTGACGGCCGCTGCCGGAAGCTGTTGGAGCAGGTACGGCAGGTAGTGCCCGAAGTGATAGCCCGCCGCAATGGGCACCAGCGCGGGCGCGAACGCGGCGGCGACGTGCGGCGCCGCGCGGTAGGTCGGGCCGCTCGTCCGGACGCGCTTGGAGGCGCCCCAGAACACGCCGAAGAAGAGTGCGTAGCCCACGAGCATCGCCGCGAAGTAGGCCAACTCACCCGGGAGTCCCAGCCGCACAATCGGCGCCGCAATCGCCTGCCACGTCGGCGTGGCGACGAAGCCGTCGAACGTCGTCACCCACAGCAGCGCGATGACGAACCCGACCTCGCTCTCGCGGGTGGTTCTGCCGGCCTCGACCTCCGTGAGCGCGGCGCCCGGGATCACTAGTTCCAGCCCGTCGTCGGTGCGCTGGATCGGCGCCACGCGGCCGTAGAGGTCGAACACGCCCGCGACGGGGTCGAACTGCCGGCGCCACGTCTCGTGGCCCAGCAGCGCGCCGCCGGCGACCGTCGCGACGGCGTAGACGGCGACGACTGCCGTGAGCTGTCGGGGGTCGGAGGCGACTTCTGTGACCACTTCGAGCCAGACCAGCAGCAGGAGTCCGGCCACGGCGGGCCAGCGCCCCACCCAGTCGGGGACGTCGACGCCCGACCGGTCCGGCAGGAGTGCCGCGAGTCGGCCGAACGGGTCGAGCGCGGGCCAGCCGTTGCCCACGAGGTAGGTGCTTGCGGTGAAGCCGGCCCACCAGACGACCCAGACGAACAGCACCGCGAAGTTCCGGCCGGCCTGTGGTGGGCCGGCAACGCCGACGACGAGCACGGCGACGAGGCCGAGCAGGCCGAGTGCGCCGCCGATCCGCCCGCCCCAGCGCCGGACCGCCTCGCCGTTCGGCACGGGGACGCGGCGCTCGTGGTAGTCGCTGATGAGCTCTCGGTCGGTGACGAAGCTCGTGAGCAGGAAGGAGACGGCGATGACGCCGCCGCCGGTCATCAGGAACAGCCACGTCGGCGTGTCGACGTTGCCCGACGAGATACCGGGGCCGCCGTGGGCCCGGGCCGGCGCCGTGAGAACGACGAGCGCAGCGAGGGTCAGCAGGCCGCGGCGGCCGGTGCTGGGGCCGTACCGTCCGGCCAGCCGCCCCGCGTACTCGCGCAGCCGTGCGACCGCTGTCGCTCCCTGTCGATGGACGCTCACGTGACTCCCAACTCGGGGCGGAAGCGACAGAAACGTTTCGCAAACGGCTCAGGCGGTGACGAGCTGCACCGTGATGACACCGACGACCAGCAGGGCCAGCACCCACGAGCCGGCCATCACGGCCGCCGCGCGCTGGAACCCACGGGCCTTCGCGGCCGCGTAGGTGCCGTAGAAGAGGTAGAAGAGGAACGCCAGTGCCAGTGCGATGGCGACGACGGCGCCCCCGAGGCTCACGAGCGACGCGGAGTAGGTGTCGCCACTGACGAACAGCGTCGCGCCCGCGCCCATCGCCAGCGCGACGACGACGAACGCCAGGGTCCAGACCGACTCGCTGCCCGCGAGCGCGCTCCAGACCGACTTGTCGCTCCCCAGTTTCGGTGTGTATGCTTTCCAGTTCCGACCCACCACCGCCGCCACGACGGCGACGAGGAGGAGAGCCATCAGCGCCGCACTCACGAGGTAGATCGTCGATACCATGATGCGCTCCGTTAGGGAAGAATGGCCGTGGAGAAGGTATAAAGATTCGTTTCTCGTCCCGGCATGGGCGGCCCCGTGGTCAGTCGAGGGTGACCCACGTCAGGAACGCGAGCGCGGCAGCCTCGAGCACGTGGAACGACAGCATCGCGTACCACGCGATGTCGGGCACCTGCGTGCTGAACCAGACCGAGAGATCCGGGTCGATGAGGTAGTAGTAGAGCGCGAACCCGTTCTCGGCGAACAGCAGGCTCGCGAACACCAGCATCCCCAGCGTGTGCTTCGACCGGAGCGTGAGGTAGTTGCGCCCCCAGACCCAGATCAGACTCCCGAGAAAGAGGAGGTTCAGCCCGACCGCGATCTGTGCGGCGGTCGCTAGCGCGTTCATCGGTCCCCCGTCGAGCGTGGCTCGGTTCGTGTGTTCGGGCTCATGGTTGCTCCAGTCCGCTGGTGATCTCCTCGACGACGTCCCAGTGTTCGCGGGCGCGGTCGGTCGGCAGGTAGACCGCGCCGTACTCGTCGCCGCTCGACTGGACGACGTCGTTCTCCGCCAGCACGTCGAGGTGGTGCCGGACGGTGTCGTAGTTGAGGTCGAGCGCCTCCGCGAGCTGGTTCGGGTTCCGCGGCCGCTCGTCGACGGCCCGGAGGACACGCGCCCGGTTGGGGCCGCCGCGGGTGCCCGACAGCACGTACCAGAGGGCCGCCTCCATCGTGTGCACCCGAGCCGCCCGACCTACCTAAGCCCACCGACCGCCCTTCCAACGGTCGGCGAACGAGCCTACTCAACGATGAACTGGCCGGCAACCTCGCGGACCTCCGCCATCGACATCGGCTCGTCGACGGCGTCGGGGAACGGCGATTCGACGTTGAGTTCGTTCAGGAAGCTCGCGTGCCGTGCCTCGACCGAGTGGATGCTGATGGCCGCCTCGAACACCGCGTCGGCGGAGACGGTCCCCGCAGCGCCCTTGTAGGCGGCGACGCCGGTGTTCTCCAGGGCCTTCGCCACGCCGAGGAACTCCGAGGGCGTCGAGTAGCCGAAGTCGTAGTTCGCCTCCTCGACGGGCGTGCCGCCGAGCTGTTCGACGGTATCCGTGAGCGCGCTCACGTGGGCGGCTTCGTGGTCGCCGACCATCGCGAGGTGACCCGGGACCTTCTCCTGCACCGCCGTTCCGTAGTCGCTCAGCACGTCGGCGTTCATCAGCTCCTCGTCGCTGAACCCCGCGAGGCCGTCGCGGTAGAACGCGTTCTCGAGGTGTTCCAGGGTGAGCGCGTAGTTCAGCACTTCCACGTCGCTGGTGTCGTTGTCGGCCTTCCGGTCATGGCTCGGGCGCTCGTCGCCCAGTTCGTAGGCGCTCGGGTCGACCTCGCTGGTGACGAACTGGCCCGCCACCTCCAGCACCTCGTCGACGCTCATCGCCTGATCGACGGCGTTCGGGAACGGCGCCTCGTCGTTGATCAGGTTCAGGAACGCCGCGTGGCGCGCCTCGTTGGAGTGGATGCCCGCCGCCACCGTCAGCAGGTCGTTGTTCACGACCTTCGGTGCGGCGCCGGCGTAGGCGGCGACGCCGGTGTTCTCCAGGGCGGCACCGACCGCGAAGAACTCCGAGGGCGTCGAGTAGCCGAAGTCGTACTCGCCCTCGCCGATGGGGTCGCCGTTGAGGTCCTCGATGGTCGCGGTCAGCGCGTCGACGTGGGCCTGCTCGTGGGCGCCGACGGTCCGGAGGTACTCGGGCACCTGCATCCGGACGGTCTCGTTGAACCCCGAGAGCGCGTCGGCGTTCATGATCTCGTCGTCGCTGAACGTCTCGAGGCCGTCGCGGTAGAACACGTTCTCGAGGTGCTCCAGGGTCAGCGCGTAGTTCAGCACCGGCACGTCGGCTGCCGGGGGCTGGGGCGTCGCCGTGGGCTCCTCCGTCGGCTCGTCGGTGGCCGTCGCGGTGGGCGTGTCCATCCCCATCGACTCGTCCGTGGGCGTGTCGGTGCCGCCGTTGCCGGAACAGCCGGCGAGCCCCGTCGCCGAGAGCGCCGCCACTGCGCCGACGAACCGGCGTCGGCTGCTTCGCGTACTGTCGTCGTCGCCGCCGGAGTTACTGTCGAACATCGTCACTCGGTTCAACGCACCACCACCTCTTACGTATTTTCCGAATTCTGACACAAATGGCGCGGAACTCCGGGGGTATCGAGGGGGAATTTCGGCCAAAGTCCCCGACGCACCAAATCTCTAAGGGGTGCCACACCTTATCGCGGGATATGGGACTGGATCCGAACAACCCACACGATCCGCTGGGAAAGCGCGCGCCGCGGGAGCGCCAGCAGCCGACCGATCCGCACAGTCCCGAGTTCCAGCGCGACCTCAGGTACGCCTCGGACCTCGTGCTACAGGCGGCGGAGCGGCAGGCCACCGATCTGGAGGTGATCCGGGAGATCCGCCGCGAACAGCAGAGCCGGGAGCCGATCCCGCTGGAGGACCACGAACTGGGCGAGGATCCGCTGGACCCGCTGGACACCCTTGGCGACGACACCATCGACGCGCTCAGCGACGACGCGCTGGACCTGATCGAGGACCTGCCCCCACTGGAAGAGGAGGTAGTGACCGACGACATCCCAGTCGGTTCGGGATCGACGGGCGGTTCCGGGTCGAGCGACGACGACGGCCACGACAGCTACGTCGAGGGCTACGAGGAAGGCTACGTCGATGACTACGAGGAGGGGTACGAGGAGTGAGCTTTTGTCACGCCGCGCCACAGTGTCGCGTATGGCCGTTGTCAAGGTAGCCTGTCCACGCTGTGGGGAAGTCGCGAACGCGACCGTGAACTCGAAATCCGACGAGATCAAGAAGCTCGGAACGAGCAGTAGGCGCGAGTACAAATCCTCCTGTAAGGAGTGTGGCGGAACGTTCTACTACAACCTCAACTGAGCGGCGGCGGTCGTCGACTCGCGGTCAAGCACACGCATCGCTGGGAAGTTTGCTTCGACAGAAATGCTCCGGCTGGGATTCGAACCACGGTCGTTCCCGTTCGTTCGCTATCGCTCACTCACCTCCCACTCCCTGCTTCGGAATCCCAGATATCGATGGCAACGGCTCGCGACCGTTGCGAGCCGTAGAAATGCTCCGGCTGGGATTCGAACCGGAGTAAGACAGTCCGGGATGCTCACTCCGTTGCGCTTCCGGGCTGCGACTCACAGGCTTCGAATCCCACACGTCGATTGCGTCGACGCCGACTCGCGGTTCGCGACGCTCACCGCTCGAACAGTGGCGTCGACAGAAATGCTCCGGCTGGGATTCGAACCCAGGTCATCACCGTGAGAGGGTGATATGATTGGCCGGACTACACCACCAGAGCGCTTCGCATCCAACGGTAATCGGGAGGAACGTAAAACCGTTGTGTTTCCTCGGCGCCGTGGGGCGAATTCGCAGACCTCGCGCCCGTACGAGCGTGCCCTGACGCGGGGGGCTCAGCCTACCGAACCTGCTCGCCGGCGACGTACACCTGCTCGGGGGACTGCCACGCCAGCACGTCCTCGAGGGGGTTCTCGGGGAGCACCAGCAGGTCCGAACGGTGGCCTTTCTCGATCAGGCCGGTGTCGTCGAGGCCCAGCAGATCCGCGGCGTTGACCGTTGCCGCCTCCAGCGCGCCCTCGGCGTCGAGGCCGTACTCGACCATGTACGCGAGTTCGTGGGCCGCGTCCTCGTGGCGGTTGAACGGCGTCCCGGCGTCGGTCCCCATCGCGATGGGGACGCCCGCGTCGAGCGCGTACTCCCACGCGGCAGCCATGCGCTGGGCGGCGTCCTCGCCCTTCTCGACGGCCTGCTCGGGGATGCCGGCGTCGCGGTTCTCGACGATACCCTTCAGCGCCGAGAGCGTCGGCACCCAGTAGGTGTCGCGGTCGGCCATCAGTTCGGCGGCCTGCTCGTCCATGAACGTCCCGTGCTCGACGCTGTCGATGCCGGCGAGCACGGCGTTTTTGATCCCCTGCGTGCCGTGGCAGTGGGCCGCGGTGGGAACGCCCGCGGCGTCGGCGGTGTCGACCAGCGCCTCCAGTTCCTCGGGGGTGAGTTCGGGCGCGCCGGTCTGGGCGCCCGTCGTCAGTACCCCGCCGGTGGCCATGCACTTGATCGCGTCCGCGCCGGCTTTCAGCTGTTCGCGAACGGCCTTCCGGACCTCGTGAGGACCGTCGGCCTCGCGGCCGAACCAGTGGCCGTGGCCGCCGGTCATCACGACGTTCTTGCCCGCGGACTGCACGCGCGGGCCGAGGATCTGCCCGTCGGCGACGGCCTCGCGAGCGTCGATGGCGAGGGTCTCGGCGGCGCCCAGATCCCGGGTGGTGGTGACGCCGGCCTTCGCCTGCTTCCGGAGGTTCTCGGCCGCGCGGTAGGCCATCGTCGCCTCGCTGTCGCCCTGTAGGCTCTCGGCGTCGGGGCGGGCGTCCATCATCAGGTGGACGTGGGTGTCGATCATCCCCGGGACGACGAACTGTCCCGACACGTCGACGCGTTCGTCGACGGTCGCGTCGCTCGCGTCACCGACCAGTTCGATGGTGTCGCCGTCGATCAGTACGTCAGCGTCGAGAACGCCGTCGGCGTCGACAACCGTGCCGCCTTCGAGTAGTCGCATGACTCTGCGTGGACGGGCCGACTACCTAAAGCGTCGGGTGGCGGCGAGAAGAGAGGGCGGGAGTTACTCGTCGGCGTCGTCGGACTCCGCTTCGAGGGCGTCGAGTAGCTCCGCGACCTCCTCGGTCTCGTAGCCCTCGTAGCCGTCCTCGACGGTGATCGCCGAGACCGACAGCGCGTCGGCCTCGATCTCCTCTTCGTGCTCGCGGATGCTACGGAGGACCAGCTTCAGCCCCTCCTCGAGGGTGAGGTCCGCCGACCAGCCGTCCTCGAGCACGCCCTGGATCTCCTCGCGGCCGCCGCCGATGATGGTGGCCTTCCACTCGTGGGGCGTCCCCGAGGGGTCGGCGCTGAACAGGCGCGGCGTCCCGCTCTCGCCGTCGACGCCGCCCTCGATCCCACCGATCAGGAGCGCGGCGCCGTACGGGCGCGTCCCGCCCATCTGGGTGTTCTCCTGGATGTGGTCGGTGATGTACTTCGTGAGCGTTTCCACGCCGACGGCCTCGCCGTAGCGCAGGTGGTTGCTCTGGGCCATCTGGCGCGCGAAGTCGATCAGCTGTCGGGCGTCGGCGACGTGGCCGGCGGAGGCGGCGCCGATGTGGTCGTCGAGCTTGTGGATCTTCTCGATGCTTTCGGACTCCATCAGCTCGGAGCTCGCCTGTGCCTGTGCGGCCAGGACGACGCCTTCCTCGGTTCGAACGCCCACGCTGGGCGCCCCTCGCGACACTGCCTCACGAGCGTACTCTACCTGGTAGATGCGGCCGTCGGGCGAGAACAGCGACGTACCGCGGTCGTAGGCCTGCTGGTCGTTCCCTCTCATTGGAGATCCTCCGTCACGGGGACGGCTTCGCTGTCGTTCATCGACTACTGCTACGCCCCCCCGACTGAAAAACCCTGCCTAAGCGGGCTATTCCTCCCCCGTTCGCTGCTGGCGATGTCGCGGCCGCTCGCGGCCGAAACCGGTGACGCGTCACGGCGGGCCTGACGGGGGTCCGGAGAGAACCACACTGGACTCCTCCGGCTCGCCGGTACTGATTTGTGGCGCCGAGCCCCGGCCCACTCTATGACCCGTGCCACCGTCTGTCTCACCGTCGACTTCGACGCCGTCTCGCCCTGGCTCCACGCCGGCGAGTTCGGCGACTCGCCCGTCCAGCGCTCCCGCGGCCGCTTCGGCGCCGAGGTCGGCGCCCCGCGCTTGCTCGGCCTGTTCGACCGCCTCGACGTACCGTCGACGTGGTTCATCCCCGGCCACACCATCGACTCGTTCCCGGAACCGTGCCAGCGCGTCGTCGACGAGGGCCACGAGGTCGGCCACCACGGCTGGAGCCACACCCCGCCCGGCGAGTACGAGAGCCGCGAGGCCGAGCGCGCGGACGTCGCTCGCGGCATCGAGAGCATCGAGGATCTCACTGGCTCCGCGCCCGCCGGCTACCGCTCGCCCTCGTGGGACTTCTCGCCGAACACCGTCTCGATCCTGCAGGAGTTCGGCTTCGAGTGGTCCTCGAGCGGGATGGCCCGGGAGTTCGAACCCTACGAACTCCGCGAGGAGCACGCGCCCGTCGACGACCCCTACGAACTGGGCGACCCCGTCGGCATCACCGAGGTGCCGGTGTCGTGGCAGCGCGACGACTACCCCGCGCTGGCGTTCTCCGGGAATCGGGCGTTCAGCGACGAGGCGGCAGTGTTCGACCACTGGCGACGACAGTTCGACTGGATGTATGAACAATGCGAGGAGCCACGCTCCTCGGAAAGCCGGACGCAGTCCGGCGAAGACGGCGGGATCTACGTCATCACGCTCCACCCGCAGGTCAGCGGCCGAAGCCCCCGCCCGGGGATGCTCCGGGAACTGATCGAACATATGGCCGCGAAGCCGGGCGTGGAGTTCGCCCGAGTCAGCGATGTTGTCTGAGTCGGTGTCGAAACCGTTTGGGCGCTCGGGTCCCGACAGCGAGCCATGACCGATCTCGCGGCCGCCTTCGACGCCGACGGCCTGACCTGCTTCGTCGGCGCCGGCGGCAAGAAGACCACCATGTACGCGCTGGCGAACGCGACCGAGCGCGCCGTCGTCACCGCCACCGTCCGCATCCCCATCTTCGACCCGCACGTCGCCCACGTCGAGGTCACCGAGGACCCGATCTCGACGCTGATCACCACCGACGAGTTCCCGCTCGGCCTCGTCCCCGAACAGGAGTTCGAGGACCGCTACCGGGGGTACGACCCCGACACCGTCACGGACCTCGCTCGATCCCACGACGGGCCCGTCCTCGTCAAAGCCGACGGCGCCCGGATGCGCGACTTCAAAGCGCCCGGCGTGAACGAACCCCGGATCCCCGAGACGGCCGACACAGTGGTCCCAATCGCCAGCGCCCACGCCGTCGGCGAACCACTGGACGAGGAGATGGTCCACCGCCCCGAGCGCGTCGCTGACGTGGCGGGCGTCGACGTCGGTGACGAGATCACGCCCGAGGTCGTCGGCCGCACGCTTGCCAGCCCCGACGGCGGCCTGCGGGGCGTCCCCGCAGGTGCGACGGCGGTCCCGCTGGTGAACAAAGTCGACGACGACGAGGACCTCGAAGTGGCACGAGAGATCGCCGACACGATCCTTGAACACGCCGACCGTTCCGTCGTCCCGCGCGTGGTGCTCGCGCGGATGGGCGAAGCCGAGATCCGTGAGATCCGCGAGTAGCTACGAGAGCCGTTCGGCCGCTTCCTCGAACTCCGCCTGCGTGTTGAGGTTCTCGAACGACGAGAGATCGGTCACGGCTTCCAGCTCTTGCTCGCTCACGACGGCGTAGGAGAGGTCCTCCAAGGGGGCCAGAATCTTCCGGTCGCCCCGCTCCAGCGCGGCGTCGCAGGCCGCGGCCATCGCGTCCGGCCGGTAGACGGCTTGCGTCGTCTGGTACCACCCGTCGCCGAGTCGCGGGACCGCGCCATCGAACGGTGGCTCCCCCTCGTCGTCGGCGATCGCGGACGACGGTGATGAGCTACCGTCGTCGGCGTCCTCCGGCGGCGGCACCTCGCCGCTCGCGCGGTCGAACAGGTAGGAGATCGTCTCGGGGTCGACGAAGGGCATGTCGCAGGCGACGACGGCGACGTACTCCCCCTCGGCGGCCCGGCAGCCGTTCCGGATCCCGGCCATCGGCCCCTGATCCGTTTCTGGGTCGAGGGCGTAGGTGGTCGGGAGCGGGTAGCCCTCCATCGCGTTCTCTATCGCCTCGCGCTGGTCCGCGCGGCAGTTCACCACCAGTTCGTCGACGACCGGTTCGAGTCGGTCCGCCACGCGGCGGATCATCGGCGTCCCCGCCAGCGGGGCGACCGCCTTGTCGTCGTCGCCGAACCGGGTCGAGCGCCCGCCGGCGATGATCACGGCCGAGTGCATGCCCGGAGGGAGGCGACTCCGCCGAAAGTCGTTTGCGGTGCCGGCTCAGCCGTCGTAGGACCGCTCGATCACCGTCCCGCCGCTCGCGTTCCGGACGATCACCGTGTCGCCGTCGTTGTTCCAGACGGGGCTGCCGCGGCCCCAGTAGTAGTCACCGCTCCCGTCCTCGCCGCTGCCGGTGTGGAGCGTGACCGTCTCGTTCGGCCCGATTTCGGCGGCCTCGGGGAACGTGTACACGTGGTCGGCCTCGTCGCGGACCGTCCAGCCGGAAATGTCGAGCGTCTCCGTGCCGGCGTTCGAGAAGGAAACGTACTCGTCGTTCAGGTTCGCGCGGTCGTCACCCTCGGCGTCGGGATGAACCGTGGCGATCCGGAGCGGCGTCCCGCCGTCGGCGACGGCGATGGGCGTCTCAGTAGCCGTCACGGCTGCGCCGTCCGTGCAGGCGCCCCAGAGCCCCGCGCCGCTCGCGTGGGCGGCGTCCTCGGCGGTCCCGTAGCGCTCGCGGTACTGGAACTGCGAGTCGTCGTAGCGCCGCGCGAGGCCACTGGTGATCAGGCCGTAGTTGAACTCCGCGCCGTCGACGTGGACGTACGCCAGCAGGCGGCCGTAGTAGCCTCGGCGGGGCTCGTTGGCGTCGAAGGAGAGCGTCACCGTCTGGCCCATGAGTTCCTCCTTTGCGTGCTCGCTGGCGCGCTCACCCCACTGGCGCAGGCAGTCGTGGCCCGCGACTGTGTCGGGGACGCCGGGGAACTCCGCGGGGTCGTTCTCGGTGTGGACCTCCGGCGTGTCGACGCCGAGCAGGCGCACGGTGTCGACAGTGCCGTTCGGGTAACGGATCTCTATCGTGTCGCCGTCGACGACGCGGGTCACCTCAGCCGTCAGTCCGTTGGGGTCGGGCGTTGCGGCGGGCGGGGCGTCGACGGTTCCTGCGGCGGCCGCTGTCGGCGACGGCGTGCCGTCGATGCTCACTCCGCTATCGGTGGGTACGGGACTACCGGCACAGCCGGCGAGTACGAGGAGCAGACATAGCGCGAGTGAGCGCGTCGACTGCCGCATGGCCGGGTCGACGGCCGGGAGGGAGAAAGGCGTTGGCGCTCAGGGCGCGAGTCGGTTCTTCCGGTTCTTCATGTGCTCCTCGTAGTAGTCGAAGGTGATCGGACACCACTCGGCGGCGAAATCGAGCACCTCCTCGGTCAGGCCGCGGATCTCCCATTGGGCGTCGGCGGCCGCGCGCATGTCGGCGACGTGCATCAGCGTCCGGACGTTCATGCTCATCACGACGTTCACCTCGGTGCCGATGGGGAGCACGAACCGTGCGTCCTCCGGCGGCATGCCCAGTTCCAGCAGGCGCTGGTACTCCTCGACGGAGCGCTGTACCGAGTTCTGGAACACCTCCTCGCGTTTCTCGACGGTCTCCTCGTCGACGGTCCCGCTCTGCTGGTTGCGGCCGATCCAGTCCGGATCGGTCGCCGAGGGCGGCGTGACGACCATCTCGCCGTCGCCCACGTCCTCGGGATCGACGTCGTCGAACGCGACGTAGCGCATGCTCTGCACGTCGAAGGAGACGTGGCGGTGGCGCGTGAGTTGGGCCATACAGGAACGGGACATCCCCTCGATGGCGAACGTCGCCTGCGGGTGCTCGAACGGGCCGAAGTGGCCGTGGCTCAGCAGATGGCCGATCAGGGTGGCCTGTTTCTCCTCGATGTCGTCGCCGTCGACGGTCGCCATCACCTCGTCGAACTCCTGTTCGCCGACGAACGCCGAGGCGTAGTCGTTGCGCGCGGCGCGACAGATCAGTTCCTCCGGATCCTCCGTGGCCTCCAGCAGTTCGACCTCCATCGTACTCGGAAGGGAGGACGGGCCGGGCATAATTGCACCGGGACGGGCGGCCAGCGCGTTTGGTGCGGAACGAATCGCTTTAGTGGCTCTCCGCGAAATCTGACGGTATGGCAATCAAGCCGAAGTACGTCAAGCAGCTCGGGCGGATCCTGCTCGAGAAGTACCCCGAGTCGTTCAACCAGAGCTTCGAGACGAACAAGGAGAGCGTCACCGCGCTCACCAACGTCGAGTCCAAGGAAGTCCGCAACCGCATCGCGGGCTACATCACGCGGAAGGAAGCCGGCGCCGCGGCGCAGGCGGCCGAAGCCTGAGCCGGCGATTTTTCCTCAGTAGCTGTACTCGTCGGCGGTTAGCTGGACGTGGCGGTTCCGGTTCCGGAACTTGACCAGTTTGTATTCCCCGAGTAGCTTCGCGCCCGTCAGGCCCGCCCGCGGGCTCCAGGAAAGCATCTCGCTCGCGCCCCCCTCGGTTAGCATCTCCTCGCCGACGCGGAACACCTTGTCCCACTGGTCGGGGCCCCAGTCGCGGACCAACTCCGCGAGCGAGACGTTCCGCAGCACCTCGTCGCCGATGGCCTCGCGCCACTCGTGGTTGTAGCGGCCGAGTTTCCCCTCCGCGGCCAGTCGGCCGGCGATGGCGCCGGTCCGGACCGCGAGGTGGTCGCCGCCCTCGTGGAACGCCGACGTGGTCCCCATCGCGCCGCCACAGACGGCGATGCCGGCGTCGACGGGCGAGTCGATGGGTCGGGTCGAGGAGATGGGGTAGGTCTCCGTCCCGCGGTTCTTTCCCGCGTCCTCGACGATGGGGAAGTCGCTCAGGTCGTACTCGTCGCCGTACTCGCGTTCGAGCAGGCGCTCGATGTACGTCGCGCCCTGCGGGATGCGCTCGTCCTCAGGGCGCAGCAGGTCGTACTTCTCGCGGTCCGCCACCTCGTCGATGTCCATCCCGATGGGCATCGTCAGCCCCACGCGACAGACTCGGTCCTGATTCGGGAAAATCCACGGGTAGGCGGTGTGGCCGGGCATCAGTCCCCACCAGAACACGATGGCGTCCTTGACCTCCTCGTAGATCTCCTCGGGGAACTTCCGGTACTCCTGATACGCGATGTGGTTGGCCGTCGGCGGTGAGAGCACCTCGCTGGCCTTCCGGTGATCGGGGAGGTAGTCGTCCAGCACACCCATCGTGATGGTGCGCTGGGGGCCGTCACAGAGCAGCAGGTAGTCGGCGCCGATCTCCTCGCCGTTCGCGAGCGCGATAGTGTGGCGCGGGTGGTCGCGAGCCTCGGTCAGAACGCCCTTCACCGACGCGTCGACGCGATAGGTCGCGCCGGCCTCTTCCGCCCGCGAGCGCAGGAAGTCGTCGAAACGCGCGCGGTGGAAGGTGTAGCCGAACTCGTCGTAGGACGAGTCGATCCCGGTCGAGCGGAGGTTACAGGCCGCGTTCGGCCCGCGGAACTCCGCGCGGTCGAGCACGTTCTGGACCACCCCGTCGGGCATCTCGTCGGGGTGGATCCCCATGATGTCGACCCAGTAGTCGAGGATGCCGGCCGCGTCGGTGGAGTCGGGGCCCAGCCTCTCGCGGTCCTCGCGCGGGACCCCCTTCTCCAGTACGAGTGCGTCGGCGCCGTGTTCGGCCGCGGCGTGGGCGGCGGCCGTCCCCGCTGGCCCCCCGCCGACGATGGCGACGTCTACGCGTTCCATAACTGAACAGGTACGTACTCGGCGCGTTAAAGCTACTGACTCGGGGCGCCCGGCGGCCTCGGCGCCGACGCCCGGTGAGGCCGTGACTGGGGAACCCACACAGCGGCGCCCCCCTTTGGCGCTTGGACCCCTCGACGGCCAAGCGGTGGCCCTCGTCGCTACCGGCGCATGCATCGAAAGTCGTCGGCAGCGCCCTCAGTTCTCGGGTTCGCGGCGGTCCCAGTCGACGTACTCGGCGACCCGTGCCATCGCCTCGCGCTCGCGTGCGCCGCCGCAGCGCTCGGTCACGCTCGCGAGGAAGTCGAGTCGGTCCCGCAGGTCGGCGTCGTCGAACCCCGAAACCCCCAGTCGTGATGCGGCGACAGTCGCCTCGACCACGGCGCCGAAGCCGCGGTTGATGGTCGTCGGCCCCTCCCGGATCACCTCACTCTCACCCGGATCCAGTTCCCACTCCCGGATCGTCGTCCCGTCCTCTTCCCGGGAACTGACCAGCGTCGCATCCACTTCGATCCACGCATCCGCGCTCGGGAGGACCGGCTCCGCTTCCTCCCGGATCGAGAGCGCGGCGTCGACGAACGCTCGCGGGTCGGCGACGAACTGGACGACCCCGCCCCCGCGGCGCTCGAAGTTCCGCCGCGTCCGGGTGTTGCCGTACGTCCGCGCGACGACGGACTCTCTCGCGTGGAGCCCCAGCGCGGCGACGTTCCACAGGTCGTTGGGCCCCTTCGTCGCGATGACGGACTCGGTCACACCCCGAAGCGGGACCGGCCAGCCCTCGGGCGCGTCGTCCTCAGGCCTCCACCCATCAGATCCTCCAGTCATACCGCCAACCCCCGTTCGAGCGCGACGAACAGCGCCGCGGCCACGCGGTCGGCGGTCGTCCCGGGGTTGATCCCCTCCGCGACGAACGCCTCGGCCAGATCCTCGGACGGCGCGAGCGAGCCGGTTCGCTCGACGGCGTCAAGCGTCGCCTCGGCCCGCTCCTGCACGTCGCGTGCGGCCCCTTCACCGTGCTTCGTCGCCACCAACGTGTCCGGCTCCGCGGCCAACTGCCGGAGGAAGCAGCGCGCCGCCCGGTCCAGCACGGGGCCGTCGTCGGCCAGAATCGCCGCCGCGGCGTCGAAGGTGCGGGAGAACCCCTCGATCCACTCCTGTGCGTTCGTGTCCGGAACGCCCTCGTCCGGGTCCGCGGAGAGTTCCATCACGTCCCGGAGCGTCAGTTCCCGCTCCCGGAGCGCCGGTTCGGCGTCGCTCCCGCGGCGCGCATCGAGGCCGGCAGCGCTCTCCGGCGGGTCGCCGACGGCCACATCGACGTGCTCGAACGCGCGGTAGAACGCCACGGCGTCGTCGACAGTCGTCGCGCGGCAGCGTTCCTCGACGCCTTCGGAGGTGAGGTCCCCCTGCGCGGCGGCGCCGACGAGAGGGGTCAGCAGCAGCAGGCAGCCGAACTGGGTGTTGCCGCCGGACTGGCGGCTCATCCCCCGGACCGCACGTTTGAACGCCCGCCCGACCGGCGCGCCCGCGGCGGCCATCCGCAGGCCGCCGGCGCTCCCGACGCTCCCCGCGAGGAACTGCTCGAAGCGCAGGTCGCCCAGATCCCGCCGGCGGTCGACGTTCCCCGGCTTGGGCGTGCCCGCCACCTCCAGCAGCAGCGCGAGTTCGGCGTTCTCCGCGGGGGATCGAGGGCTCTCGCGAGTCATCTCGGCGCCTCCGCTGGCTCGTCGGGCGCCGCCCACTCGTCCACCGCGTCGGCGACGCGGCCCAGTACCTCGGGGTTGTCGCTTGGCCGACCCACGCTGACCGCGTCCGCGCCGTAGTCGAGGTACTCGCGCACGGTCTCACGGTCCCGGACGCCGTTGTTGGCGATCAGGAACAGGTCGGTGGCGTCGGCGAGGTTGGCGACGACCGATTCGCTGTCCATCGCGTCGACGTGGATCGCGTCGGCGCCGGCGGACTCGACCCGCTGGGCGACGTTCACGAGGTCGACGCCCGCGAGTTCGGCCCGAACTTTCACACTCACGTCGGCGCCCGGCCCGCTCGCGGCCTCGACCAGCGGTTCGAGCCGGTCGGGCTCGCGGAGCAGCGTTTCGCCCGCCCCGGCCGCGCAGAGTTCGTCCTGCCGGCAGTGGGCGTTGATCTCGAGGATGGCGTCGTGCTCGGCTGCTACTTTGGCGACCTCCCGGACTGGCTCGGCCGTGGTGGACCGGACGTTGATCCCCGGCCGCACGTCGATGTCCGAGAGCGCGGCGAGTTGGTCGTCGACGAACGGGATCGGGTCGTCGGGCAGGAACTCCGTCCGGTCGCGATCCGCGACCATCTCCCGGGCCGCCGCGCGGGTCGATCCGTCGAGGCAGACGCCGCCGAGGAACGCCGTGCCGGCCCACTCAGACCCTTGTCGGGCCCACTCGGCGTCGGCCTCGCCGGAGAGCGACGCCAGTGCGAGCCGGGGGCTGAACACTCAGACCACCCCGCCGTCCGGGATCACCGGGAGGGCGCTGGCGTCGATGTCGTCGCCGGCCAGCGCCGCGGGGCCGTCGACGCTCGCGAGACCGAGACCCGACGCGGGCGCGCCGACGGCCGCCAGCGCCAGCGCGCAGGCCCGGGCGACGCGCTCGGCGTCCGCGGGGCCGTCGATGGCCGTATCAGTTTGGACGACCGGGCGATCCAGTTCGGTGTCGTCCTCGTCGTCGAGCACGAACGCGTCCGCGAAGCCGTACACGTCGGCGACGCCCGCCGTCGAGGGATCGGCGCCGACGCCGCGCATCAGGGCCGGCGCGGGCCCGGAGAAGGCCTGCTCGCCCACGAACGGCGAGACGGCGACGACCGGCGTCCGGTGGAGTGCGCGGTCGACGCCCGGGAGCGCACGGATCGGCCCGACGGAGGTGACGGGGTTCGACGGGCCGACGATGACGGGATCGGAGAGTGCGTCTCGGACTTCGGGGGTCGGCTCGGCCTGCAGCGCGCCGCGGAACTCCACGTCCTCGACGCGGGGTTCGGCGCGGTTCGCCACCCAGTACTCCTGGAAATGCATCTCGCCCTCAGGCGTGTGGATGATGGTGGCGACGGGGTCGTCGCTCATCGGCAGGAGGTCGATATCGAGGTCGAACGCGTCGGCGAGCACCCGGGTCGCTTCGGTGAGTGTGTGGCCCTCGTCGATCAGGGAGGTGCGAGTGACGTGGACCGCGCGGTCCCGGTCGCCGATAGTCATGAACTCCGCGACGCCCGAGAAGCGGCGCCAGCGGGCGATCTCGCGGCCCGCAGTCTGGGCCGACTCGGGGAGGTAGCGCGGCCCCTTCTCGAGGTCGGCGGCGTCGGCGATGCGGAACAGTTCGTCGTCAGTGTCGTGGGTGTCGCCCTCGATCCCCCACCACGTCTCGCGGTCGAGGACGCCGCCGCCGTCGAACAGCACGGTGTCGAGATCCGGCGAGACCAGCAGGCCGCCCAACTCCACGTCGTCGCCGGTGTTGCCGACGACGGAGACGGATTCACGGGCGAAGACGGGGTCGTCGGTGTCGTCGGACTTCGTCCGACTGCTAGAGGAGCTTCGCTCCTCCGTGGACAGCAGTTTGGGGGTTCCGGTGCCCCCGGCGAGGAACGTGACCATGAACGGCGTTTCGGGCCGGCGGGGTTGAAGCTGTCCCCTTCGGGAACACCGGGGCGACTTTGAGGCTCGCACCCGGGGATCCCGTATGAACGCGATCAAGGACTCCGTCCACGACTGGATCACCCTCTCCCCGGTCGCGGCGGATCTGCTGGATACCCCCGCCTTCCAGCGGCTTCGGCACATCAAGCAGCTGTCGACGGTCCGGCTGGTCTACCCCTCGGCCTCCCACACGCGCTTCGAGCACTCGCTCGGGGTGTACCACCTCGCCAGCGAGGCGCTCTCGCACCTGCGCGTCGACGGCGAGCGCGCCGATCACGTCCGCGCGGCCGCGCTGCTGCACGACGTGGGCCACGGCCCCTACGGCCATCAGACCGAGGAGATCATCATGCGCCGCGCGGGCCGCCATCACGACGAGATCGGCGGCGTCATCGAGGACACCGGCATCGCCGACACCCTGCGCGATCACGACCTCTCGCCGTCCCGCGTCGCCAAACTCGTTCGGGGCGAGGGCGAACTCGGCCAACTCGTTTCCGGGGAGCTGGACGTTGATCGGATGGACTACCTCGTCCGGGACGCCCACCACACCGGCGTTCCGTACGGCTCCATCGACCACGGTCGCCTCGTGCGCTCGCTGGGCTACCGCGACGGCGAACTGGTGCTCGCGGCGGGGAACGTCCGGACCGCCGAGTCCCTGCTCCTCGCTCGCGGGCTGATGAACGGTATCGTCTACCGCCACCACGTCTCCCGGATCGCGGGATCAATGCTCGAACGCGCCGCCGAATCCCTGCTCGACCGGGAGAACGACGTGGGTATCGAGCAGTTCGCTCGCATGGCCGACCACGACCTGCTGGTCGCGCTGGGTGAGCACGTGCCGGATCTCGGCGGGCGGATCGAGCGCCGCGACCTCTACAAGCGGGCGGTCTGGGCGGGGCTCTCGGATACGCCAGCGCACCTCCTCGGACTCGAACACGAGGACGAGCGCGCCGCCGAGCGCGACATCGCGGACCGTGCGGGCGTCGACGAGTCGGAGGTCATCGTCGACGTCCCCCGGCGCCCGTCGATGAAGGAGTCGAACGCCCGCGTGGTCGTCGACGGCGTCGTCCAGCGACTGGAGGAGGCCTCGGGGCTCGTCGGCGCCATTCGGGCGGCCCAGCGCGACGGCTGGCGGCTCGGCGTGTTCGCGCCCGAGAGCGAGCGCGAGGCGGTTGCGTCGGCGGCCGTCGACGTGCTGGGGCTCCCGGACCGCGTGCGGCGATAGGCGGCGCTTGCGAGTGTAGAGTGGGCGGCTCGGGTGAATCCATCGTCACAAGGGGCTCGGTGGGGGTAACCCTCGTCACTGCCGCCCGGCGGAACGTTGGCGGTGGGCCTGTATCAGTCGTTCGTCTTCTCGGTGTTCTTCATCGACGACGGCTCACCGTTGCCGTCGTCACTCGAGTTCCAGCCACGGGACCTCGACCAGCGCCGGAATGTAGGTCTCGATGTGGTGCTCCCAGACGCCCTCCTCGCCGAACGCCTCGCCGTGGTCGGCGGTGACCACCACGTCGCCGTCGAGTTCGTCGACGAACTCGGCGACGTGCTCCAGCACGATCCGGAGGTTCTCCTCGTAGAGCCCCAGCGCGGCCTGCTGGGTGCCGTTTCGCACCACGTCAGCGGGGTCGAGTTCGAGCCAGAGCCCCGCCTTCTGGGCGAGTTCGCTGCCGTCGAGCACGCTCTCGACGTTCGTCCGGAGGCGGTCGCCGACCGAGGCCAGCGTGCCGCCGTCGGCCTCGACCGCCCCGTTCTCGGCTTCCTCCTGCTTGCGGATCCCCTTCTGGATCTGTTTGAGCTTCTGGCCTTTCCCGCGGGAGAGGTAGGGCGCGTGTGGCTGCATGTAGTGCAGGACGGCGCGCTCGGCGCGCTCGGCGGCCTCGCGGTTCTCGCGGAAGGCTTGGGTGATCCCCTCGGGCGGGACGGTCCCGAGCTCCTCGTCCCAGCCGGTCTTCCACACGTCGAACACCTGGCTGATGTGGTCCGCGGCGGTCCACTCGTAGTCACAGCTGGCGCCCCACTTGAGCTCGTTCAGCGGGATCCCCAGATCGTTGATGAAGGGGTTCCCCGAGAAGTAGGCGATGTCGTGTCGTCCCGTGAAGTTCCGGGAGGCCCACTCCGGCGTCGACGACCCAACGCTGCGGCGTTTCTCGAGATCACCGTCGAGATACTCGTCGTAGATCTCGCTGAACACGTCGTAGCGGCAGGCATCGAGCACCAGACAGTAGTCCCAGTCGGCGCCGAGGAAATCCTGATCCCGCATCAATTACCCCGACGTTCAGACCGACTCTACGTATTCTTGTTGCTTTTCCGGAACCCTTCCACACGACTTTTGCGCGGCCGGGTGGTGGGGAGGGTATGGAACTGTTCGCCGTGCCTGACTTACCGGAGATCCGCGAGGGCGACGATCTGGCGGCGATGATCGCCGACCGGGTCGACCTGCGGGAGGACGACGTGGTCTGTGTCGCTTCGACTGTCGTCTCGAAGGCCGAGGGCCGGACCGCAGACCTCGATGACTTCCCGCCCGGCCCGCGAGCCACGGAGATCGCCCGCAACCTCGAGGAGATTTCCGGCGACGAGAAGGACCCCCGGTTCGCGCAGGCCGTACTGGAGAACTGCACCGACGTGGTGATGGCGGAGCCGTTCATCCTCACCGAGGCGCCCTTCGGCCACGTCAGCGTCAACGCCGGCATCGACCGCTCGAACGTGCCGGATCACGACCTGCTGTTGCTCCCCGAGCGCCCCAGCGAATCCGCCGGGCACGTCCACGAGAGCCTCCCCGAGTCGCCGCCGGTGCTCGTGACCGACACCGCCGGGCGGTCGTTCCGGCACGGCCAGCGCGCGCTCACCATCGGCTGGGCCGGGATGCCCGCCTCACGGGACTGGCGCGGCGAGACCGACCGCGACGGCCACGAACTGCAGGTCACCGTCCAGTCGGTCGTCGACGAACTCGCGGGCGCCGCGAACCTCGTCTCCGGCGAGGGCGACGGGGGCGATCCCGTGGTGATCGTCCGGGACTGGGAGTTCGGCGACCACGACGGCAGCGACAACCTCTTCCGGGAGATGCGCGGCGACTTCGTCCGCCAAGCACTGCGGGTGTGGGAGTTCGACCAATGAGCGACCCGATCCGTCGCGGCGTGGAACTCACGCCCGAGCATCCCGTCTCACGCATCGCCGACCTCGCGGAGACGGCCGAGGACGCGGGCTTCGATGCCGGCTTCGTCTCCTCGCACTACAACAACCGCGACCCGTTTCAGGCACTCACGGTCGCCGCCGAGCGCACCGACTCGCTCCGACTCGGCCCCGGCGTCGCCAACCCCCACGAGAGCCACCCCGTCGCGCTGGCCTCCCGGATGGCGACGCTCGACGAGCACTCGGGCGGTCGCGGCGTGTTCGGTATCGGCCCGGGCGACCCCTCGACGCTCCGGAATCTGGGCGTCGACGGCGACGACCGGGGCCTCAGGTCGGTCTTGGAGGCATTCAAAGTCGCCAAACGGCTCTGGGCCGGCGAGCGTGTGGACCACGACGGCACGTTCGCGGCCGACGACGCCGGCCTCAACTACGAACCGCCGGGCGAGATCCCCGTCTACGTCGGCGGCGAGGGCCCGCACATGTGCCGGATGGCCGCGAAACACGCCGAGGGGCTGCTGTTCAACGGCTCGCACCCGCGGGATCTGGCGTGGGCGGCCGACCGCGTGGCGGAGGGGCTGGACCAGCGCCCCGACCACCGCGGCGCGTTCGACTTCCTCGCGTACGCGAGCGTGAGCGTCGCCGCCGAGCGCGAGGCCGCCCGCGAGGCCGCGCGCCCGCCGGTGGCGTTCATCGCCGCCGGGGCGCCTGAGCCAGTCCTCCGTCGACACGGTATCGACGCCGAGCGGGCGTCAGAGGTCGGTGAGCAGATCAGCGAAGGAGCGTTCGGCGCGGCGTTCGAGGCGGTGACGCCCGGGATGATCGACGCCTTCGCGGCCGCCGGGACCGTCGACGAGGTGGCCGACCGACTGGCTGGCGTGCTGGAACACGCTGACGGCGTCGTCTGCGGGTCGCCGCTGGGGCCGGATCTGGACACGGCGATTGGACTGGCGAGCGAGGCGCTGGCGCAGGCGGAGCAGCAGGCCGAGAATCGGGCCGAAAACGAGTAGCCCGCTACCGCGTCGCGCTGGCGCCGAGCAGGTCGAGCAGGCTCCCGAACGCGAGGTAGCCCAGCACGCCGCTGGCACCGACCACCAACAGCGCACCCATGACGAGCGAGACTGCCGAGAGCGGGTCCTGCGTCGCGGGCGTCTCGAACAGGTCGACCAACTCGGGCAGGTCGGTGACGATGCGGGTCACGAACTCCTGAAGCGTAGCCATGGCTCGCCGTTCGACCGGGGGCCACTTCGCTTTTCCGAGTACCGGCGGACGGCCACCCACGCCGCCGCGCGCCGGGAGAGTTTTCCCCGGCCGCGCCGGAGCAGTCGCCAGTGACGCTCGACCCTATCCACGTCGACACCATCGCCCGCATCGCCGCCTCCATCGCGGGCACCGTCGACGACACCGACCACGACGAGCACGCACGGGACGCGTGGGAGCTGCTCGACCCGCTTCGGGAGAACGGCCGGGTCGTGGTCGAACCGCTCGACGAGCCGGCCCTCCGGGCCGCGGCCGTCGACGACGTGGCGCTCGCGGATCGCCCGTTCTCGGTCACCCACGGTCTCGACGCAGGCACGCTGAACCCCACCGGCTTCAAGAACGGCCTGCTGCTTGACGTGGCACAGGCCGCGATGGCGGCGGCGCCGACGGATCTGGAACTCCACCGCTCGCGCACGCTGGTCACGACGGTCCACGCTAACGACGCCACCCGCGAGTACAGCGAGGACTGGCAGCAGTACGACCACGGCTACAGCCGGCAGCGCGTGCTCCACGTCCCCGAAGTGGGGGAGTTCGCCGACGAGGTGACCCACGAACTCGCGCTCTACCTCGCGGAATCCTCCCACGCGCTCGAACACGCCGATAAGGTCGAGGAACTGCTCCTCCTCGACGGCCCGCTCTACCCGAAACGGCTGTTCAACTGGGAGTCACGCGACCCCGCGCTGGCTGAGGCCACGCGCGAGGCGGCCCCGCAGGCCATCGTCGAGAACTACGTCCGCCTCGTCGAGGAGTTTGTCGAGCGCGGCGTCCCCATCGCCGGCTTCGTGAAGAACCCGACCTCGCGCTTTCTCGTCCGGACGCTCTCGGGGAAGACGCCGACGCCGTGGGCCGACGACTCGGCGCTCTTTACCCGCCTGCTGGAACAGCGCGACGACGGCGGTGAGGGCCCTGCCAGCCGCGACGAGTCGGACCTGACGTTCACCTCGTGGTTCCGTTCCCGCGGCTCCTCGGACGAGCCGATGTCCGTCGACGGCGACGCGATGGGGATCGAGCGCCGACTCGACCCCGAGTGCTACGAGGTGACGTTCTGCTACCTCTACGACCCCAGAACCGACGTGACCTACAAGATCGAGGCGCCGTACGCCGTCACCCGCGACCCGGAGACCCGGGAGGCGCTGACGACCCAGCTACTGAGCGAGGTGGCGACCGAGCGCGGGCCGCCCGAGGCTATCGGGAAAGCCGACGAACTGGCGAAGATCGGCGCCGGCGAGAAGACCGCGATCCGGCGGAAGTTCGAGGAGACGTTCGACAGTGATGCGCGGATGACGTACGATCGGCTGCGGTGGGACGTCGAGGATTAGACAGGAGTGTTGATTTAGTGGGCGTCGGTTACTGGAACAGCGACCGCAACAGCATCTCGTTCGTTGGCAAATTGGGACCTCAGGGCGCCAGGGATGAACCCCGGCGCAGCGCCGAGTCCCCACCCCTCCCCCCGCGTTAACGAGAGCCTGCGGCTCTCGTTCGCCAACCAGAACGCTGCGCGTTCTGGTGACGCCGGCGACTCGTCGCCGGCGCGAGGCGTCCACCGCATCCGCCGCCGGCGGTGGCGCGCGACGTGAGCGTCGACGGACGCGAGCCGAGCGCGAGGGACGAGCGACTGTACGGGAGCGAGTCGGTTGGGGAGGCTGTGGCTGCGGTGCGTCGCTGTGCGGTCACAAGTGTCCCTGGGAACTCCGCGGTCGTGTTCGCGGTTACGACCCTCGATCGAACAAAACGAATACCGACTACTCAGCAGACGGCCCTTTCCCCTCCGCAATCTCCTCCTCAACGTCAATTGCCACCTCCTCAACCCCAATACGGGCGAACTGCGTGCGGATGTGCTCGCGCGCGGCGTCGAGGGCGGCCTCGCGCGTGTCGAACCCGCGGGCCATCGGCGACTCGAAGGCGACCCGGATCTGCTCGCCCCCGATCAGGATCGGCGAGCCGCCGCTCTCGACCTCGTAGAAGGCGTCACAGACCCATACGTAGGGCGCGCCTTCGTCGGGCGCGCCCTTGTAGGACGGCGGCTCCTCCCCGCGCTCGAACACCGTGCCGGTGAGGGCCGTCCCGCCGCCGCGGCCGTGGACCTGGATCATACCGCCCGTAGTCGGTGGGCGCTCTTAGGGGTGGTGCCGCCGGTTCACCCCGTCTCGGCGCCCGCAGGGAAAGGCGTATGCCGGGAGCCGCCCACCTCCGGGACATGAGCGATTCGGGTGACCTTGGCGACTTCACCGACTACGTCGGCGACGACGGGGGCGACGACGACCCGCCGGCGCGCGAGCAGACCGACGGCTCGGGCGCCGCGACGGCCGAGCGCGCCGACGACGCCGAGGCCGAAGACGACTTCGAGCGCTACGACGCGGAGCCCTCCGGCGCCGACGCCGGCCTCGGGACCGTCTCCGTATCGCAGGGGCTGCGGGTCTCGCAGGACGGCGACGAGACGACGCTGCGGGCGTTCATCACCACCGGGAACCGCGACTCGGTGCGGCTGGGGAGCTACCTGCTCGTCCCCTACCCCGACGGCGAGACGCTGTTTTGCTCCATCGCCGCGCTGGAGTACGCTCAAGAGTTCCAGTCCGACGACGCCACCGAGATCCACGCGCGCCGGCAGATGCGCCGCGAGGAGTTCGAGGAGCGCGACTACAAGTTCATGGCCGAGTTGGAGCCTGTCGCCGTCATCTACGAGGAGGGCGGCGACCTCAAACGGCGGATGACCGACCGCGTGCCCAAGCCGGGCGCGCTGGCCCGCGAGGCATCCGACGAGGAGCAGATCAAGACCGGCCTCAAGATCCCGGGCGACGGCGTCTTCCTCGGCCACCTCTCCGTCGGGGGCGAGAAGGTCCGGACCGCCGCGGAGCCACCGACGGTCGACTACCGCGTGAAGGACGACTACGCCGAGGGCGACCCGCTCGTGTTCCGCCACACGCTCGTCGCCGGCGGAACCGGGTCGGGGAAGACCCATGCCTCCAAGAACGTCCTCCGGCAGTACCTCGCCGACGAGCGCACGTACCCGATGGACGACGGCCGGGAGGTCCAGCCCGCGGTGGTCCAGTTCGACCCGCAGGACGAGTACGCCCAGATGCACGACGACAACCCCGAGATGGGCGACGGGTTCGCCCGAAAGCTCGACCGGGAGGGTATCGCTCACGGCGGCCACGACGACACCATCGCGCTGGTGCCCGTCGAGGAGGGCGTGACCTACGGCGGCGAGAACCACCGCGCCGAGCAGGTGCGCTTCACCATCCCGTTCTCCGTCGTCGACGAGTACGACATGCCGTGGCTCGTCGCGGGCGGTGGGCTGAACGAGAACCAGTATCCCGCGCTGCTCACGCTGCTGAATCGGTTCTTCAGCGACTACGGGCAGAGCGGCACCTACCAGCAGTTCCTCTCGTACCTCGACGACCCCGGACTGCAGGAGGAGCTCCACGAGTCCGGCCGGGTCCACGAGGCCACGTTCGACGCCGTCAAGCGCCGGGTTCGTGGGATTCCCAACGGCATCTTCGACCAAGACGCCCGCCCAATCACGGAACTGGACCACGAACTGGTCCGACCCGGCGGGCTGACGGTGGTGCCGACGTACCACCTCTCCACCTCGCGGGCGAAGGAGATGTTCGTCCTCGCCGTGTCGTCGTTGCTCGTCGACGACAAACTGTCGAACTCCCCGAACAGCCAGCGCATCAAGGAGACGCCGCTGGTGCTGGGTATGGACGAGGCCCACAACTTCCTCTCGAACGCCGACAACGTGCAGGCCCAGAAGGTGGTCCAGAAGTTCACCGAGGCCGCCAAACAGGGTCGGAAGGAGCGGCTGGGGCTGTTCCTGATCACGCAGGACCCACAGGACATCGCCGATCCGGTGTTCAAGCAGGTGAACACCAAGGTGGTGCTGAACCTCGGCGACGAGGAGGCGATTTCGTCGGTGAACATCCCGAGCGAGTTGGCCCAGAAGGTGCCGTACATGGAGAAAGGGCAGATGGTGGTGTACTCGCCCGACAACTCCGAGCCGGTGGAGTTGATCGGACTGAGTGAGTGTGTCACCAGACACGGCGACTGACCTGCCGCACCCTCTGTGGTGCGCCCACGGAAGCGGATGCCGTGTCTGTGTGTGACCAGACACGGAGAGTGAGCGTCTGACCAGACGCGACGCCTGAATCGACGCCGAATCCGCCACCTCGCTTTTCACAGTTGCCCCCAAACCCCCAGCCATGACGAAACGAATACTCGTCGCGTACGACGGCACGCCACAGGCTGAGGCAGCGCTGGAGTTCGCAGTCGACGAGTGGGGCGACCACGACATCACGCTGCTGTACGTGATCAACCCCGTCGAGGCGGGCTACAGCGCCGGCGTCGGCATCCCCAGCGGCGGCGAGGAGTGGTTCGAGCAGGCCAAATCCGACGCCGAGGAGCTGTTCACGGAGGCCAACGCCGAGTACGAGGGCGGCTTCGAGAGCGCCACCGCGGTCGGGCGCCCGCCACAGACCATCGTCGAAGTCGCCGGCGGCGAGAGCGAGGACGTCGACGCCCCGGCGTTCGACCACCTCGTCATCGGGAGTCACGGCCGCACCGGCGTCTCGCGCATGCTGCTTGGCAGCGTCGCCGAGAAAGTCGTCCGCGAGTCGCCGGTCCCGGTGACGGTCGTCCGATAATCCCGGCGACACGACGGTGACACGGGCGTTACCCGATAGCTTCAGTGTGACCTAATTACGCGAGACACGATAGGCATTAAACCGCGAACCGCGAATCTCGGGTATGGAGTTCGACGACGCCGTCCGAACGCGGCGCAGTGTCCACGAGTACAGCGACGAGGCGGTCGACGAGGGGACCATCGAGGCCGTCTTCGAGCGCGTCCGCTACAGCCCCTCCAGCTACAACCTTCAGCCGTGGGAGTTCCTCGTGCTGACCGAGGACGGGAACCGCGAGCGCCTGCAGGAGGTCGCCTACGGGCAGGAGCACGTCGCCGACGCACCCGTCGCCGTCGCGGTGCTGGGCAACACCGATCCGAGCGCGCACGCCGAGGCCGTCGCCGAGGACCAGCTGCGGAAGGGCTACCTCCCCGACGAGGAGGCAAAGGAGGGCCTGCTCGAGACCATCGACGGGATGGCCGAGCGCGACGAGACCGAGAACCGCGTCTGGACCACCCGCAGCACCGCGCTGGCGGGGATGACGCTGATGCACGCCGCCCGCGCCGAGGGGCTCTCGACGTGTCCCGTCGGTGGCTTCGACGGCGACGCGCTGCAGGCGGAGTTCGACATCGACGACCAGTACGAGCCGGTGATGCTGGTGACGATGGGCCACGCCGCGCCCAACGCCGCCGACACGAACACGCCGCGGAAGTTCCGCCGCACCGTCGACGACATCGTCCACCGCGAGGAGTTCGACCCGACCGAGGCCGAACTCGAGGACGAGGTCCTGACCGAGAGCTACGCGACGCAATAGCCAATCACGTTGACGAGAGCGAAGCTCTCGTCCGCCAGCCGGACGTACCGGCGACGGCTAGCGACCATCGTGCCGCTGCCACGGAGCGTGATACCGTGATCGTGCAGTAGCCAATCGCGGCGAGCGAACTGCAGCGACCATCGTGTCGCTCGCACGGAGCGTGATACCGTGATCGTACAGTAGTCAATCGCGCCTCACTCTTTTCGTGCGCCCGCACCGCCAACCACCAGCGTCGGGATCTCGGTCAGCCGAACCACCCGTTCGGTCGTGCTGCCGGCGCTGGCGATGCGCGAGAAGCCCGTTCGGCCTTGTGTGCCCATCACGATCAGGTCGACCCCGTAGTCGGCTGCGGCGTCGACGACCTCCGCCGCAGGCTTCCCGCGGCGGAGGTGCCGCTCGATCTGCAGGCCGCGCTCGTCGCCCATCGCGGCCACGCTGTCCAGGGCCTGCTCGCCGGCGGCTTCCTGCTTTTCGACCGCGAGGTCCCAGTGACCGTTCGGGCCGGCCTCTTCGACGACGAACAGCGCGTCGACGGCCGCGCCGAACTGCGCGGCGAGTTCCATCGCGTGGTCGGCGGCGCGGTCGCTGTAGTCGCTCCCGTCGGTCGGGACGAGGATTCGTTCGTACATACGCCCGCAAGGGACAGGACGGCAAAAATACTGAGGGCGGTTCGCCGGTCAGACACCCGGGACCCCGAGCGCGCTGGCCAACGGGAAAGGGTAGTGGGCATCCTGATAGCCACAGCGGCAAAATTGCGCATCCCGCGGGGCCGAAGGCTTTAGCGGGACCCACTGCGTCTGTCGTGACGAATGGACGAGTCGGATCTGCGGATGGACCAGCGCGTCCGGAAGTCGACCCGGGAGACGCTCCGGAAGTCGTTCGTCACCGGCCTCGCGGTCGTCGTGCCGATGTTGGTCACCGTGATCGTGCTGGCCATCGCGTTCCAGTACGTCTCGAGCTCCCTCTCGGTGTTCGCACAGGGGGTGCTGGCCGCCGACGACGAGATCGCCCTGCCTATCTACGGCGACATCCCGGTCGGCGTCGTGGTGATCCAGCTGATCACGCCGGTGATCCTGTTCGTGGTCATCATGGTGGTCGGCGTCTTCACCAACACCACCCACTGGGGCGAGCGCGCGGTCGACTACTTCGACTACTTCATCTCCCAGATCCCGGCGGTGGGCGGCGTCTACGAGTCGTTCCGGCAGATGAGCGACGTGATGCTGGAGTCCGACACCCAGAGCTTCCGCGAGGTGAAACTCGTGGAGTTCCCCCACGAGGGCGCGTACACGCTGGGTTTCGTCACCACCGAGACGCCGGAGACGCTCTCGGACCCCGCGGGCCACAGCGAGATGCTCACGCTGTTCCTCCCGCTGGCGCCCAACCCCGTGATGGGCGGCCATCTGGTCCATATGCCCGTGGATCGCGTGATGGACGTCGACATGACCGTCGAGGAGGGGATCCGTGCCATCGTCACCAGCGGCGTCGCCGTCGGCGGCGGCCGCGGCGCCACGAACGACGGCCTCTCGGCGGAACGCCTCCGGGACCTCGCCGGCGTCGAACACGCCGACCAGCAGTTCGACCCCGACGAGGGGTCGCCGTCGGTCCGCCGGTCCGAGCCAGTCAGTACCGAGCGTCCGAACACCTACGACGAGTCGGTCGAACCCGCACGGGCGACGACGCCCGACGACATCGCCCGGCGCGAGCGCTCCGAGGCTACGGGCCCCGCCGCGGACGCCGATATCCCCGCGGAGCGGGCCCACGGCATCGATACGCAGGACGCCACCGTCACGCCGGCGGAGCAGGCCGGCCGCTACGCCAACGAGGCCGACGAGACGGAGCGCCGGCCGGCGGAGATGGCTGATCGCGCGGCCGAGGAGCGCGAATCGACCGAGCGCCGGCCGGCGGAGATGGCCGACCGCGCGGCCGAGGAGCGCGAATCGACCGAGCGCCGGCCGGCGGAGATGGCCGACCGCGACGAGTCCGAGCGCGAGTCGACCGACCAGGAGCCTGCGGCGGTCGCGGATCGGGAAGAGACCGACCGCGACGACACCGAGCACCGCCCCGCCGAGGAGTCGAACGTGGACCGGGGTGGCCGGAACTGATGGCGGGGTTCACGCTCCGCGAGCACACCGCCGACGTGGCCGTCGAGGCGCAGGGCGGGGACCTCGGCGCCACGTTCGCGGCGGTCGCCGACGGCCTCGCGGCGGCGATGTGCGACGACTGGCCCGCGGCCACCGACCCCGACGGCGGTGACCGCCACGACCTCCGGGTCGAGAGCGAGAGCCCGGAGGCGGCGCTGTACGACTATCTCGACCAGCTCATCTACGAGCGCGACGTGAAGGGCGTGCTTCCCGTCGACAACGAGGCGACTGTCGCCGACGAGTGGGTCGTCGACGCCAGCTACCGGGGGGTGCCGCTGTCGGCAGTGACTGCCAGGGAGGTGAAGGCGGTGACCTACTCGGAGATGCGGGTCGAGCGCGTCGACGGGGGGTGGGAGGCGTACGTGGTGTTCGACGTGTGAGGTGGCGGGACCGACTCAGCGCACGTCGAAGAACCCCGAACGCTTGGCGTCGTCGTCGTCGGTGCCCCACGGTGGGTCGAACTCCTCGATGGAGAGTGTGGGCATGTGTTTCGCACACTGGATGTAGGCTTCGTCCACTGCCAGCTCCACCCAGCGTTTGCGTCGGTCGCCGCCGGTCGGATCGACGGCACCGTCGAGGTCGTCGTGGACCGTTGCCCGGCCGTTGACGTGAAGACCGACGCCAGTCTCCCACCAGTCGACGAACAGGAGGCTGGCGTGAGGGTTCTCCCGGATGTTCCCCAGCGAGGCGTGGACGCCGTTACCACGGTACTCCGGATAGGCGAGCGTCTCCTCGTCGAGCACCGTGACGAACCCCTCGGGGCCGATGCGAGGCGAGCAGTCCGTGTGGCCGTCGCTGTCGGCCGTTGAGAGGAAAAACATGATGCGGGCTTCCACGAACGAGCGCATTCGCGACGTGAGGTGGTCGTAGTGGCTCTCGTCGTAGAAGCTGCGGGCACGCTCCCGGGAGCCGAGTTCGACCTGCTCGGCGTGTTCCCCATCGCTCCCCGGTAGATCGTCCATATCGCCGTATCTCCCGGCATCGAGTAAAAACTAACACTCCGCGGTCGGTGACGCTTTTGAGGGCAGGCCGGTAATCACGGTTATGGGTAAAACTCGATCGGTGTTCGCCGCCGGATTCCTCGCCGTCCTCCTGTTCTCGGGCCGGGCGCTCGCACACGTTCGGTACGTCACCCCGGGCAACAGCGGCGAACGGGTCGCGGAGTTGTTCTCGGCGGTCGCGTCGGACCCGCTTGCGCTCGCGCTGCTGGGCGGCGGCGGTGTCGGCGCCGTCGTCGCCGGCCTCGTGTGGCTGCGGCTCAGGCCGTTCCGGACCGACCTCGCCGTCCTCCGGGGGACGCTCCGGAGCTACGACGACCTGCTGCCGTGGCTCGCGCGCCTTGCCATCGGGCTGCCGACGATTGGCGCGGGCTTCACGGGCTACCTGTTCTCGCCCGCAGCGACCGCCGAGGTGCTGGGGCTGCCCGCCCCCGCGATCCGGCTGTTCGGCATCGGCGTCGGCTTCCTCGTCGTGTTCGGCTTCGCGACGCGGCTCATGGCCGCGCTGGGGCTGCTGGGCTACGTCGTCGGCCTCGCACTCTCACCGACGCTGCTGCTGGCCATCGAGTTCGTGCCGGGCTTGCTCGCCATTCTGCTGCTGGGCGGCGGGCGCCCGAGCGCCGACCACGTCTTCGCGCGGATGGCGACCGCCGAGGGAACGCTGTACCAGCGCTTCGACCCGATTCGGGAGACACTGGCCCCCATCGGCGAGCGCCTCGCCGAGCGGGACGACCTCGTGCCCGTCGTCGTCAGGGTCGGCCTCGGGCTCTCCTTCGTCTACCTCGGCATCGTCCAGAAGCTGTTCAACCCCGGGCAGGCGCTGGGCGTCGTCGCGAAGTACGATCTGACCGCGGTGGTCCCCGTCTCGCCGGAGCTGTGGGTCGTCGGCGCCGCGCTGACCGAGACCGCGCTGGGGATCGCGCTCGCCATCGGGCTGTTCACCCGTGCCGGCTGTGGCGTCGCCATCCTGATGTTCACGACCACGCTGTTCGGCCTGCCCGATGACCCCGTGATGGCCCACGTCTCGCTGTTCGGCCTCGTCTCCGTGCTGGTGATCACCGGCGGCGGCGCCTACTCGGTCGACCGCTGGCTGGACGAGCGGTTCGGCACCGAGGGTCGGCTCGAATGGGGCGGCGACGAGGCGGCGCCGACGGCCGACTGACGCGGGACGGAACGGTCTTTCCGCTGGGCCCCGATCTCTGACTATGACCACGAGGGAGTTCGACGGCATCACGCTCGAACGCGTCCGCGAGCACGTCTGGGAGATCCCACAGGAGGGCGACATGGAGGTCCCCGGCCGCGTGCTCGCGAGCGAGGCGCTGCTCGAGGACATCGGCGACGACGACAGCCTCCAACAGTTGAAAAACGCCGCCCACCTTCCCGGGATGACGAAGCACGCGCTGGCGATGCCCGACGCCCACCAGGGCTACGGCTTCCCGGTCGGCGGCGTCGGCGCCATCGACGCCGAGGACGGCTGTATCTCGCCGGGCGCGGTGGGGTTCGACATCAATTGCCTTACGGGGAGTTCGGAGGTGTCCCTCTCGTACGGGCGGAAACGGAAGATCAAGAACCTCTGGCGGGATTTCGACGAGCAGGACGCGGTCGTCGCGGCGGGCGACGACGGCGAGGTACTTTCTCAGGTTCGGTTGTTTACTCAGTCCGCACCAGAGACGGTCTATGAACTGACGACGGAGACTGGTGATACGATCGAGGCGACTGCCGACCACCCTGTCGGAACTCCGAACGGGATGGTGGAAGTTGACGACCTTGGTGAAGGAGAGGAGGTCCTCGCTCATCCGTTCGAGGGGCTTCCGGACGAGCAGCCCCCCGAGTTCGATCTACTCACAGAGGATGACTTTGAGGACGAGGATCCACAGATCGTGGAGGCATTGAACGACCGAGAGCTTCTGCCGCTACGTCCTACGGACGATGCGTTCTCACGGCTTCTGAAGCTCGTCGGCTTCCACACTGGTGACGGGACGTTCCGTGGCGACCAGACCTGGTTCTACGGTGACGAAGAGGATCTCCAAACGATTCGCGAGGACATTGCCGCGCTCGGGTTCTCGCCGTCCCCGGTGTACGAGCGTGACCGGGATCACGAGATCCGCGGAAACAGCTTCGAGCACACTGAATACAGCGTGAAGTCCGGGGCGAGGTCACTCCGCGAGCTACTCCTGCGTCTCGGTGCCCCGGACAGCCCGAAGGTCGACTCCGAGTTCACGGCGCCCGACTACCTCGATCGCCTCCCCGACTGGCAGCGTGCGCTGTACCTCTCGACGTTCTTCGGGGCGGAGATGAGCGCCCCCGCAGCGATGACGGCCAAGAACCTCTACTGCCCATCGGTGTCCCACAACCGTCGCAGCGACGTTTCCGAGGTTGGAGAGGAATTCATGCAGGACTTGATGCGTCACCTCAATGAGATCGGAATCGCAACGAACAGCCTCGAACACGTCGAGGACTACGAGGAACACGACACCAAGCGGTTCAGGTTCGGTATCAAGAACGACTCCGAGACGCTCATCGAGTTCTTCACGACCGTCGGCTACCGATACAACGAGGAGAAACGGCGGAAAGCAGCCCTCGCGGCGCAGTACCTCAAGCTCAAAGAGCGGACGATCGACGAACGGGCTCGGATCGCCGAGAAGGCGCAGGCTCTCGCGGACGGGGGCGTCGCGACTCGGGAGATAAAGGACCGGTTCGACGCCGTGAACGATCGGTTCATCGAGCGGAGCATCTACGAGCAACGGAAAGGGCGGCCGCGCCCGCCGATGTCGTTCCCGGACTACGAGGAGTTCCGTGAGAACACGGCCGTCGGTGACGACCTGACAGTTCCGGTAGAGATCGAGTCGATTGACCGAATCGGGAAGAAGCCGGTATACGACATCGGCGTCTCCCACGACGCCCACAACTTCGTCGCCAACGGCGTAGTCGTCTCGAACTGCGGCGTCCGGATGCTCCGCACGCCGCTCACGTACGACGACGTGCGCGGCCGCGAGGAGGAACTGGTCGACGCGCTGTTCGACGCGATTCCGTCCGGCCTCGGCGGCGGCGGCATCGTCCAGACCGGCCGGGACGCTGTCGAGGGGGCGCTCGAACGCGGCGTCGAGTGGGCCGTGGAGCAGGGGTACGCCACCGAGGACGACCTCGCTCACTGCGAGGACGAGGGGCGGCGCCCCGACGCCAAGCCCGAGTACGTCTCGAAGAAGGCCAAGGACCGCGGGATGAACCAGATGGGCAGTCTCGGCTCGGGCAACCACTTCCTCGAGGTCCAGCGCGTCACCGACACGTACGACGACGGCGTCGCCGACGCCTACGGCCTCGAGGAGGACCAGATCGTCGTCCTCATCCACTGTGGCAGCCGCGGGCTGGGCCACCAGCTCTGCTCGGACTACGTCCGCCGGATCGAGCAGGAACACGGCGACCTGCTCGATCAGTTGCCGGACAAGGACCTCGCGGCGGCGCCCGCCGGCTCCGAACTGGCCGAGGAGTACTACGGCGCGATGTGCGCCGCAGTCAACTTCGCGTGGGTGAACCGGCAGCTGATCACCCACCGGACCCGCGAGACGCTCGCCGAGGCCTTCGACGGCGTCGAGACCGGCGACGTGGAGCTGCTGTACGACGTGGCTCACAACATCGCCAAGCGTGAGACTCACGAGGTCGAGGGCGAGAACCGAGAGCTGTTCGTCCACCGGAAGGGCGCCACGCGCGCGTTCCCGCCCGGCCGCGAGGAGGTCCCCGAGACCTACCGCGACGTGGGCCAGCCGGTGATCATCCCCGGATCGATGGGCGCCGGGAGCTACGTCCTGAAGGGTGGCGAGCGATCCTTACAGGAGACGTTCGGCTCGACGGCCCACGGCGCCGGCCGGCTCATGTCCCGCACGCAGGCCAAACAGGAGTTCTGGGGCGGTGACGTGCAGGACGACCTGGCCGAACAGGAGCATATCTACGTGAAGGCCAACTCCGGGGCCACTGTCGCCGAGGAGGCGCCCGGCGTCTACAAGGACGTCGACGAAGTGGTCCGGGTCAGCGACGCGCTGGACATCGGCGACCGGGTCGCCCGGACGTTCCCGGTCTGCAACATCAAGGGGTAAGTCCGTCCCGAACCGTCAGCGTGGGACGGCGGCCGAGTCCGCCGCCGTGATCAGGGCCAGAGCCCGCGCGCGTCGTGGGCCTCGGCGACGCGGGAGAGCGCGACGATGTAGGCGGCGTCGCGCCAGGTCACGTCGCGGCTCTCGAACTCCTCGCGAACGTCGTTCCACGCCGTGAGCATCTCGGTCTCGAGTTCGTCGTTGACGCGTTCGAGCGACCACGCGCGACGGTTGATGTCCTGGAGCCACTCGAAGTAGCTCACAGTCACGCCGCCGGCGTTGGCGAGGATGTCCGGGATCACCGGAATTCCCCGCTCGGCGAAGATCTCGCTGGCCGTCGTCGTCGTGGGGCCGTTGGCGCCCTCGACGATGATGTCGGCCTGGACGGCGCTGGCGTTCCCGTCGGTCAGTACGTTGCCGATGGCGGCCGGAATCAGCACGTCCACGTCGAGTTCGAGCAGTTCCTCGTTGGAGACCGTCTGGGGGGCGTCGTGGGTCATCACCGCCTCCGGCTCCTCGTGGTGAGTCGGGATCGAGTGGGTGTCGAGCCCGTTGGTGTCGTAGATGCCGCCGTTCACGTCGCTGAGTGCGACGACGTTGGCGCCCCACTCGTCCAGTAGGCGGGCGGCGTTGGCGCCGACGCTGCCGTACCCCTGGATCCCGACCGAGGTCTGCTGGATCTCCATGTCGTAGTAGTCGATCGCCTCGCGGGCGATGATGGCGACGCTGCGGCCGGGCGCGCTGTCGCGGCCCTTGCTGCCTCCGACAACTGGCGGTTTCCCGGTGACGACGCCGGGGATCGTCTCGCCCTCCTGCATCGAGTAGGCGTCCATCAGCCACGCCATCGTCTGCGGGTCGGTCCCCATGTCGGGTGCGGGGATGTCGACCGTCGGCCCGATCACGTCGCGGATCTCCTCGGTGAAGCGGCGCGTCAGCTGCTCTTTCTCACGCTCGCTGAGCTCCTTCGGGTTGACCGAGATCCCGCCCTTGGCGCCGCCGAAGGGGAGATCCATCACGGCGCATTTCCAGGTCATCCACATCCCGAGGCCCACACACTCGTCGCGCGTGACTTCGGGGTGGTAGCGGAGGCCGCCCTTGTGGGGGCCGCGAACACTGTCGTGCTGGGCGCGATAGCCCGTGAACACGTCGACGCCGCCGTCGTCGCGCTCGATCGGGACCGTGACCTCGTGGACGCTCTTGGGGTGTTTGAGCCGCTCGACGATGTTCGGGTCGATGTCGAGGTGGTCGGCAGCGTGCTGGAGCTGGCGACGCGCGGTCTCCAGTGCTGATTCGGGCTCGGTTGACTCCTCTGTCGCCTGCTCGGTCTCTGTTGTGGATGTAGATGCCATGGTTACTCGATCGGTGTGCGTCGATTCCGCATCGAACCGGCGCAGTCCGGACACTGCCCGGGGTTGTCTTCCGCGACGATCACGTTGCCACACTGGAAACACTCGTAGGGCGTCTCCTCGTTCGGGTTCTGGTCGACGTCTCTCATAGTGACGAGCCCCAACAGCCTGTGGCGGGGACTCGCATCTACTACCCCGGTGAGCGGGGAGTATTCTCACGTTGACTACCGAACCGCCCTGAGACGGCTGGGTTGATCATTCAACAGTGTGTCGCCCTCTCACGATACGGTAGAACGGCCGAGAGCCCGGCGCTCCCGCCGTCAATCGGCGTGTGCGGTCGCAACCGGTGTGTGGTCGTCGATCAGCGCGGCGAACAGTTTGCGCTGGACGGTTCGCACGTGCTGGTAGAACGCCTGTGGCGAGATGTCGAGCGAGTCGGCTACCTCCTCGCCGGTGACACGCCGGGGCGTCTCGAAGAAGCCGCTGTAGTATGCCGTCTCCAGTACCTCCAGTTGGCGGTCGGTCAGGCGCTCGAGCACCGATGCGTAGAACCCGTGTTCGGAGGCCTGCTCTCTGGTCTGTTTGGCGGTGAGTTTCACCTCGCCGAAGCGTTCGCGCAGGAACTGCGTGACGTGTCTGGTGTCGACGCTGCCGGGCACGTCGATGGTGAGTTCCGTCCCCGTTTCGGTTGCCGATGCGGTCTGGAGGATGGCGCCGTGGTCGGCCAGTTCGGTCGCGAGAAACGGTCGCGAGAGCTGGAGCCGGACCACCCCGCCGGTCTCCCCGCCGCGGATCTTCTGGACGTCGTCGATCACTACCAGTCCCGCGGCGGCGTCGACGACGCTGTCGACGGGGGCGTCCTCGACGGTGACGAACACGTAGTTCCCGCTTGCCGTCTGCTGGACGCCGCCCTCGTAGCTGAGTGTGCAGTTCGCGGCGTCGGCCAACTGCGTGAGGACGAACGAGCGGTCGGAGACCGCATAGTCGACGCGGGTCATCGAGGTGGTGAGGAGCGCGCGCTTCCGTTCGCTGGCGCTGATCGCTGAGGCGATCGTCTCCCCGAGTTCACCCAGCACCGTCCGCACCGGGTCGTCGAACGCGTCCGGCGTCTCGGCGTACACTGTAAGGACGCCGTAGGTGAGGTCGTTGTACACCAGCGGGATGCTCAGCACGGAGAGGAAGTCCCGGGAGATGGCGTCCTTCCGCCATGGCGCCGCCCGGAGGTCGGCGGCGACGTTCGACACCCGCGTCACTTCGCCGGTCGCGGCGGCCCGCCCCGCCGGTTCGACACCGTCGGCGGCGACCGGGAACGACTGGCTGTCGATGTACCCCTGCTCGGCGCCGGCCCACACCTGTGGGTTGACGGTGTCGGTGGCGGCGTCGACGGTGCCGATCCACGCGAACCGGAAGCGGTCGTCGGCAGTAAGCTGCTCGCAGACGGTGTGATCGATCTCCTCTCTGGTCTCCGAGCGGACGAGCGCGCTGTCGATCTCCCGGATCGTTTCGTTGATGCGGTTGAGCGTGGTGAGCTGCTCGTTCCGGTGCTGGAGTTCTCGATCCTGCTCGCGGAGCTGGGACTCGCGGCTAACGCGGTCGAGCGCGGCCTCGGCCGTCGCGGCTAGCAGGTCGGCCAGTTCCCGGGTCACGTCGTCGAACGCACCGACCTCGGTCGAGCCGGCGATGAACACGCCGTGGTTGCCGAGCGGGATGTACGCCGCACCCCGGATGTCGGTCGCCGGGTTCTGGAGGCGGTCGTCGGCGTGTACGTCGTCGAAGAAGAGCGCCTCGTCCTCGACGAAGCTGTGGCTCGTCAGGTCGCGTCCGTCGGCGTGGACGGTCGGCAGGGGGCCGTTAGCCTCCCGCATCCCCGGTGATTGGGCGGCGGGCTGCAGGTGGTTGTCGTCGGCGTCGAACAGGTAGACGGCGCTGGCGTCGAGGTCGAGTACGGACGCCGTATCGTCGACGACGTGCTGGGCGATCTCCTGGTGGGTTTCGGCGTAGAGGAAGTCCCGCGCGGTCTCCTGGAGCGTGGCCAGCGCCTGTTCGCGCTGCTTGCGCTTGGTGATGTCGCGACAGCTGTACAGCAGCGTCCCGTCCTGGATCGACACTTCGCGGACGTTGACGAGGAGCGTATGCTCGCGCCCGGCCTTGTCGGTCGCGGTGATCTCGATGTTCTTCAGGATGCCTTCTTCGGCGAGTGTCTCGCGGTCGAACAGATCGTCGCCGAGCAGTTCGTCGATCGTCCCCAGTTCGCGGATCTCGTCGGCGGTGTAGCCGAAGATGAAGTGGACGTTCGGACAGACGTAGCTGTACTCGCCGTCCTCGTCGGTCATGAGGACGGTATCGGTCATGTTGTTGAGCGTGACGCGGTGGAGCTCCTCGGACTGCCGGAGTTCGCGTTCGAGGTCGACGCGGCCGCCGATGTCGACGGCGTCGACGACGATAGATACCAGCCGCCCGCGCTCGTCTTTCACGGGCCGGACCGAGAGCTCGAACACGCGGTCGCTCGTGACGCCGCCCCGAGTGATGACCGCCTGTCCGAACTCGCCGTCGCTGGCCGTTTCGACGAGCCGTCGAACGTCGGCCGCGGCGGTCTCGTCCTCTGGCCACCACGGGAGCGTCCAGAACGGCCGCCCGACGAGCGCGTCGGTGTCCACGTCGACCATCTCCCGCGCGACCTCGTTGACTCGTGTGAGTATCCCGTCGGGGTCGAGGACCCAGGTCGCGGTTCGGGCGTCATCGAACGTGGCGTCGAACTGCCGGGCGCGGTCGCGCTGGGTCCGCATGCGCTGTGCGTCCCGAATCGCCGTCTCCGTCCGTCGGCGCGTCTCCTCGACTGTCTCATCGAGATGGCCGTCGACGACGACGTAGTCCGTGACACCTGCCTCGATCGCCTCGCTGGCCAGCGATTCGCTGCCGCCGGCGGCTCCGAGGAGGATCGGGAGGGTCGTCGTCGCCTCCCGGATCTCGCGGACGAGGTCGATCCCGGTCGCGTCGCCGATCTCGTAGGCGGTGAGGACGGCGTCGACGGCGCCCGCACGAACGAGATCGAGTGCGGCCGCCGCCGTATCGACGCTGTCGACGGCGCTGTCACTCCGGTGCTCGAGCGCGTCGGCGACGGCAGCCGTCCAGTCAGTGTCGCCGACGATGGCAACCTGCGAGTCGTCGAGAACGGAGTCAAGCGAGAGCATATGGGGAGTCGACGCCGCCGGAGACCGATCGGCGACATCCGTGTGGTTTCGTCTGTCGTCGTCCAATGGTGAAAACCACGTTGTTTAACTATCAACCCGTCCCGACCGTCATTCTTTCGATACCAACGTGGTGTCTGTGGACACGCAACACGTTTCGACCGGGGATTTTTATCCTCCGCCCGGGCGCTAGGAAGGCCATGCTCGACTCGCGACTGGGCCGGTTCATGACGATAGCGCTCGCCATCCTCGTCGTCGCGTTCCCGTTGACGGTGTTGCTGACTCCGCCGGGCCCGTACACCCAGGCAGTCGTCACTGGCTCGCTGCTCGTGTTCGTGCTCCCGACAGCGTACCTGCTCAGCCACCCGACCATCTATCTCTGGATGCGCGAACGCGGGGAGTGATCGGCCGCGGGCGGCGACGACTCGCCGACGCTGCAGTACTCAGCTCTCGACCGCCGGTGCCGGCCGAACTCGGTTGCCGGTCTGGGACAGCACCGCCACCAGCACGAGGCCGCCGAGCACGCCCACCGGCGCGCCGAGGCGGAGTTCGAGAAGGGCGTACAGCAGCCAGCCGGCGGCGACGTTGACGGCGCCGAGGGCGAGGGGGTAGACCGTATCAGCGGGGACCATCTGCTCGCTTCACTGTAGACGCGTACTTGTTGTAAACCTAATCGAAACACAAATCGGCGTTTGTGTCTCCGGCGCCGATGCTCAGTCGCCGCCGGGGCCGGGTGGACCGCCGGGACTGTCGGGACCGCGCGGCCCGCCCGGGCCGACGCCGATGGTGACGCGGTCGCCCTCCGGTTCGGGTTCGACTTCGACGCCGTCCTCGAACCGGACGAAGGAGAGGTAGAACGGCTCGCCACAGCCCGAATCCGGGGCGTCGGCGGCTTCTGGGAGGTCGTCACCGGAGAGCAGCAGGTCGTCGTCGTTAACGAATCGCTGCGCGATTCGTTCGCCACCCGGACGCAGTCCGGTGACACCACAAACGATCCGGACGCCGTCGACGTCGTCCTCGTCCTCGAACGGTTCGTCCGGGTCGACGTAGGTCCAGCCCTCTAGCGGGTACGGGGTGACGGTTTTGTCCGCGAGATAGCCCTCGCGCTCGAGTTCGTGGATGGCACCACAGCGCGGGCAGTAGTAGGTGACGGGGTAGGGCACGGTCGGCGTACGTGCCCGAGCGATACGTGGGTTTCGGCGGCGGTTACGCTTCTTCCGCTTCCTCCCCGTGTGCGTCGACGACGAGCACGGGAATCTTCGTCTTCCGGAGCACCTTCTCGGCGACGCTACCTAGCAGCGCCCGCGAGATGCCCGAGCGACCGTGGCTCCCCATCACCACTAGGTCGGCGTCGAGTTCGTCGATGGCGTTCTGGATGACCCGTACCGGCTGGCCGGCCCGGACGTGCTCCCGGGCGTCGACGCCCATGGCCGCGGCCGCGCCGGCGACGTAGCCCGTCGCGTCGTCGGCGGCATCCCGAACCTCGGGCATGTCGTCGAGCTTTCCCTGCCGGATGCGGTCGACCTGCTCGGTGCCCAGCGAGTAGTTCACCGCGTCGATGTCGACGACGTACAGCGCGTGGATGGTGGCGTCACCAGAACGCGAGGCGTTCTGGTTGGCTAACGAATCGCTACGCGATTCGTGACCGTCGTACTTCGCGGCGAGGTCGACCGCGCGGTCGACGGCGGCCTCGGCGGTGTCGCTTCCGTCGGTCGGAACGAGGATGTTGTCGTACATGGTTCAGTCGTCCGCGGGGGTATCGCCCCCGTCGGTTGCGACGTCTTCGGCGCTCTGGTTCTTCGACATCGGCTCCGGGCTGTGACACTGCCGGACCATGCGTTTGGTCTCCTCGGGTGGCTCCGCGGTGAGGTGGGAGACGCCGATGGTGATGGCGAACACGATGGGCGTCCCAACCAGTGCGGCGCCGATGGCCGGGAACACCTGCCCGTAGAGGTCGCTGAACGGCACGATCAGGTCGTTGACCACCGCGGCGATCCAGATCAGCAGGCCGACGCTCATGCCCGCGAGCGCGCCCTGTCGGTTGGTGTTCTCCCACCAGAGACCGAGGAAGAACATCGGGAACAGCACGATAGCCGCAAGTGAGAACGCCAGCGCGACCAGTTCGCCGACCAACGCGGGCGGGTCGAGCGCGGTGATGGTCACGATGGCGCCAAGCGCGACGATGGTACCGCGGCCGACAAGCACCTGCTCGCGCTGGGTCGCGTCGGGGTTGATGATGTTGGTGTATATGTCGTGAGAGACCGCCGAGGAGGCGGTGATGAACAGCCCCGCGGTCGTCGCGATGGCGGCGGCGATGCCGCCGGCGGCGACCAGGCCGACGAACCACGTCGGGAGGTTCGATAGCTGAGCGGCCAGCACGACGATCAGGTCACCCTCGCCGCCGGACATCCCGCCGCTGGCGGCGTAGGTCGGGCCGTACTGGGAGGCGTCATAGAGGTCGACGCCGAACGCGGCCAGCGCGGGCGCGCCCCAGTAGAGCAGCATGATGAAGAAGAGTCCCCAGACCGTGGAGTGGCGGGCGGTCTTCTCGTTCTCGACGGTGTAGAACCGCACGAGCACGTGCGGGAGGCCGCAGGTCCCGAACACCAGCGAGAACGCCGTCGCCATCCAGAGGAAGTACGAGGAGTTCGCGAACGGTTCGGAGAACTCGCTGTTCAGGTCGTTGATCAGCGCCCCGTACTCGATCTGTGGCAGGATCGTGGCGTAGTCGCCGGTGAAGCCGACGACGTACACCGCCGCGAGGAACGCGACGATGAGGATGACGTACTGGACGGCCATGTTCTTGGTCGCGCCCATCATCCCCGAGAGACTCAGGTAGGCGACGGTGATGGCCATCATGATGACCACCATCGTCACGTAGTCGGTACCGAACACGTAGAGGCCGACCAGCCCCATCCCGCGGGCCTGCCCGACCGAGTAGACAAAGCCGATCAGGATCGTCGTCAGCGCGCCCATCGCGCGGGCGGTGTCTGAGTTGAAGCGGTCGCCGACGAAGTCCGGCGCGGTGTACTTCCCGAACCGCCGCATCTGGGCGGCGAGGAAGATGAGCAACACGAAGTAGCCCGCGGTCCAGCCGATGATGAACGCCAGCCCGTAGAACCCCGAGAGGGCGACGAGGCCGGCAAGACCGAGGAACGACGCCGCGGACATCCAGTTAGCGCCGATGGCCATCCCGTTCTCGACGTTCCCGATGGAGCGGCCGGCGACCCACATCCCCTCGGTGTCGGCGACTTTGAACAGGTAGCCGACGACGAGGAACAGCGCGAGCATCGCGACGACCAGCACGGCCGGCACCGGTTTGAAGGAGATGTCGAGGGCCTCCGGCAGGAGGTCGCTCGACTGGAGCACTGCTCCCGCGAGTGCGCTCATACGTCCTCACCCCCGTCGGCGGCGACGCCCCCCTCCGGCTCCGCTCCGCCGCCGGAGCCGGCGTCGACGGTCTCGGAGTGGTCGATGCCATACTTCTCGTCGAGTTTGTCCCGGCGACGCGAGTAGATGAACGCCAGCACGAGCGAACTCGTGGGGGCGAGGAACGCGACCGTGAAGTAGTGAGCCGGGAACTGGAGCACCGGAATCTCCTGGGTCATCAGCTCCGGCGCGAGGAACGTCGCGGTCACCGGCCCCCAGGTGAGCAGCGTCCAGGCGAGAAACCCCGCCCACACCAGCTTCAGGTGGTCCCGCATGAACGGGGTGGTCGGCTTCAGAATGTTGATCTCGGTCTCGAGGTAGTCGACTTCGGCCTCGCGGTCGGCGACACCGCCGTCGGTTTTTGCGGACGGCGGCGATGGTCGGCCGCCGTCGGTCTCGGCGGATGGCGGCGACGGTCGGCCGCCATCGGCGGCGACCGGTTCTTCGTCCGGTTCGTGTGAGTTATTGTGTGTCATAGGTCGTGCGTGTGTGGATTGTGGTCTGGTTGATCTGGAAAAACGATACTCGTGAGGTCAGCCCTGCACGCTGACCCGGATGTCCTCGACGATATCGGGGTTCCGAAGCGTCGACGTGTCGCCGAGGTCCTCGCCGTTGGCGATGTCCTCGAGCAGGCGGCGCATGATCTTGCCCGAGCGCGTTTTGGGCAGTTCGGGCGTGAAGATCACCTGCTCGGGCCGCGCGATGGGCCCGATGGCGTCCTCGACGCCCGCGATGATCGCCTGCCGGAGTTCTTCGTCCTCCTCGTAGCCGTCCTCGGTGATGACGTAGGCGTAGACAGCTTCGCCCTTCACGTCGTGGTCGCCGCCGACGACCGCTGCCTCGGCGACGCCTTCGACGCCGACGATGGCCGACTCGATCTCCATCGTCCCCAGCCGGTGCCCGGAGACGTTGAGCACGTCGTCGACACGGCCCAGAACGGTGATGTAGCCGTCCTCGTCGATCTTCGCGCCGTCTTCGGGGAAGTAGGTCCAGTCGCGCCAGTCGTCGCTGTCCGTATCCGAGTATTCGCGCCAATACTCGTCGACGAACCGCTCGTCGTTCTTGTACAAGGTTCGGAGCATCCCCGGCCACGGCTTCTGGATCGTCAGGTAGCCCGCACGGCCCGGATCGACCTGCTTCCCGTTCGTGTCGAGGATCTCGGCGTCGATGCCCGGGATCGGCGGCCCTGCGGAGCCGGGCTTCATGTCGTTCACCCCAGGTAGGGTGGTGATCATCTGCCCACCGGTCTCGGTCTGCCACCACGTGTCGACGACCGGGCAGGACTCGTCGCCGATGTGTTTGTAGTACCACTTCCACGCCCGCGGATTGATCGGCTCGCCCACTGTCCCGAGCAGGCGCAGGCTCGAAAGGTCGTGCCGGTCGGGGTACTCCGTGCCCCACTTCATGAACGCGCGAATTGCCGTGGGCGCGGTGTAGAGCTGCGTGGCCTCGTACTCCTCGACGATCTCCCAGAGGCGGTCCCGCTCGGGGTAATCGGGCGTGCCCTCGTACATCATCGTCGTCGTCCCGAGTGCGAGCGGGCCGTAGACGATGTAGGAGTGTCCGGTGATCCAGCCGATATCGGCGCTGCAGAAGTAGGTGTCCTCGGGTTTGATGTCCAATACTGAATGCGAGGTCCACGCGGACCACGCGAGATAGCCGCCGGTCGTGTGTTTTACGCCCTTCGGCTCCCCCGTCGTCCCGGAGGTGTACATGAGAAACAGCATGTCCTCGGCGTCCCGAGCGACCGGTTCGACCTCGGCGCCCTCGTGGCCGGCGAGCAGGTCGTCGTAGTCGTGCTGTGTCTCGGTCAGGTCGTGGCCGAACCCGTCGCCGTTGGCGGCGAGTCGACCGACGACGACGGTGTCGGTGTCGTGCTCGACGCCGGCGAGTCCTTCGTTCGCTTTTTCGAGATGGTCGAGGGGGTCGCCGCGTCGGTAGTAGCCGTCGGCGGTGATGAGGTACTCTGAATCAGCGGCGTTCATCCGCGTTGCGAGGGCGTCCGCGGAGAACCCCGCGAACACGACCGAGTGCGGGGCGCCGATGCGGGCACACGCGAGCATCGCAATCGCGAGCTCCGGGATCATCGGCATGTAGAGCGTGACCACGTCGTCCTCGCCGACGCCCATCTCGCGGAGTGCTGCGGCGGCCTCGTTCACCTCCCGATGGAGGTCCGCGTACGTGTAGGTGCGGTTGGCTTCGTCGGTTGGCTCGCCGACCCACTCGATGGCGGCCTCGTCGGCGCGCTCCTCGAGATGGCGGTCGACGCAGTTCGCGGAGGCGTTGAGTTCCCCGCCGGTGAACCACTCGAAAAAGGGTGGGTTCGAGCCGTCGAACGTCTGGTCGTACTCGGTGTTCCAGTCGAGCATCTCGGCGGCCCGGTCCCAACAGTCCGGCCAGTTCGCCGCGAACTCGTCGTGGATCCCCGGGTCGGAGACGTTAGCCTGCTCGACGAACGATTCCGGCGGCTCGAACACGTCCTGTGCTTCGAGTCGCGCTTCGAGTTCCGTGTCTTCGTCTCCCATGATCTACCATCAAGGATCACCCACCACCCACCATAAACGGACGAGCTAATTATGCAAACTCGGCGAGTAAAATCATCCCGCAGCGATCAGCGGTCGGCCTCGCGCGAGGGGAGTTGCTCGAAGAACGCGGTGAGCAGTTTCCCCTCCGCCTTCCGGAGGTGGTTGTGGAGCGTGGGCGAGGAGACGCCGACGGAGTCGGCCAACTCCTCGGCGGTCGAGTCCCGGGGCCACTCGAAGTAGCCGGCGCGGTAGGCCGCCCGGAGCACGGTCGCCTGTCGGTCCGAAAGCCGGCCCGAGAGCCGCTCCCGGAACCCGGTGGCAGTCTCGGCGGGGTGGTCGGTCCGACGCTTCGCGAGCAGGTCGACGGCGGGGTGGATCTCGGTCACGGCGCCGACGGCCGCGCGCACGTCCGCGTCGCCGGCGAGTTCTCCAGTGAGCGTCGCTGTCCCGTCCGTCGCGACCAGCGAGTGGATCCGCCCGCCGGCGTCGAGCAGCGCTATCGCGGGGGTATCGGTCACCACCACCTCGACAGTCGCGCCGTCGCCGTACTCCGCCAGCACTCGGGCGTCGTCGACGCCGTCGGCGGCGTCGGCCCGGGTCACCACCGCCTCGGCGCCCGACCCCTCCACGTCGAGGTAGTAGAGCAGCGAGCCGTCGTCGACAGGCACGACGCCCGAGAGTTCGACCCGGCAGTCGAGCGCCGCGGAGAGGTCAGCGACGACCGACGCGCTCGCCGGACACCGGAAGTCGAGTTCGACGACGGCGTCCGCAAGCAGCAGGCGTTTGCGCTCGACGGCAGTCAGCGCGTGCCCGACCTGCCCGGCCACCGCGGCCACGGCGTCAGCCGCGGTGTCGTCTGGGAGGGCGGTCCCGAGCGCCAGCAGGCCCGCGGCGTCGCCGGCCCCGATCGGCGCGAGCGTCATCGTCCCGTTAGCACCCTCTACCGTCCGGGTTTCTCCCTCACCGACGGCCGCCTCGACGGCCTCGCGGTGGTTGTCCAACTGCCGGCGGACGGTGCGTTCGGCGGCGCCCGCGACCGCCTGAAGCGTGACCGTATCGCCGACTCGCTCGGCGGCCCACGCGAACCGGACGCCGTCGACGCCCGCGAGGCGTTCACAGGCCGTCGTTGCCACCGCTTCCTGCCGGTCGGCGTCGCCGAGCGTATCGGCGAGGTCAGCCGTCGCGTCGAGGAGGGCGGTCGTCAGCCCGGCTGTCACGCCTCCCTGCGGCTCCGAGTCGGCGCCGCCGGCGCCGGATACCGCTGCGATCAGGTCATCTCGCTCGGGATCCGCGAGAAGGGGGGCCAAACTGTCCAGTCGCTCCCAGCCGCCGAGTTCAACGACGGTCTCCGGGGGGACGCCGTCGTCGAGTAGTCGCGCGGCGAACTGCCGGCGGAGATCCGTGGCGGAGGCGTCGACGCCGGCGGTCCGGTCCACCACCTCCCCGAGCAGCATCGACAGCCGGCGGGCCGACACCGAGAACAGCGGCTCGTCGTCGCCGAGCCCGTTGCTCGCGGCGTACTGGCGCAAATCGCGGGCTACCTCGGCCGGGAGCGCGGTTTCGCGGGCCGGCTCCGGGCTGTTCTCGCCCGCCCGACCCGTATCGAACACCGCAAGCAGGTGGCCGCTGTGGTGCTCGAACAGGTCGCCGGGCCGGACGCGGGCCTGCTCGGCGGGACGCAGTCCGGCCTCCCCGCAGAGGCGCACGACCAACTCCTCCCGGTGGGTGCGGGCGGCCCGCCGAACACGTTGGTAGGCCTCGCGGTCGAGCGACATCTCCTTCTAACTGTTCGTGCATCCGAAATAAGCGCACCGAAGCTGTCGCCGGTCGAACTGGAACTGGGCGGCAAACGGTTCATCGCGCAGCTTCGAACAGTTTCGAAATTCGCGTATAACCGAAACAGCCAGCTCAGTCCTCGTCCGGGGTGCGGGACTGGAGTTCGCCGACGATTTCGGGGTTCCGCAGCGCCGAGGTGTCGCCGAGGGACTCGCGGTTGGCAACGTCCTCCAGCAGGCGGCGCATGATCTTCCCCGAGCGCGTTTTGGGCAGATCCGGCGTGAACACGATGGCCTCGGGAACCGCGACGGCGCCGACGGCGTCCTCGACGGCCCCGCGGACGCGCTCCCGCAGGTCGGCCTCGTCGACGCCGTGCTCGGGGGCGACGTAGGCGTAGATGGCGGTTCCGGTGGTTTCGTGGTCGGCGCCGACCACCGCGGCCTCCGCGACGCCGGGGACGCCGACGATGGCCGACTCCAACTCCATCGTGCTGAACCGGCGGCCGGCGACGTTGACCGCCTCGTCGGCGCGCCCGAGGAACGTCACGTAGCCGTCGTCGTCGACGGTCGCCGCGTCCTCGGGGTGGTAGCGCCAGCCGTGCCGCTCGGAGACGGCGTGCTCGCCCCAGCCGGTTCCCTCGGCCAGCGCGACCGGCATCCCCGGCCACGGGCGCGTGACGACCAGTTCGCCGCGCTCGCCGGTGGCGACCGGATCGCCCGTCGGTCCGACCACCTCGGTCTCGATCCCGGGCAGGGGTTTGCCGGCCGATCCGGGCTTCATCGCGTCGACGCCCGGCAGCGTCGAGACGAGGATGGCGCCCGTTTCGGTCTGCCACCAGGTGTCGACGACGGGGCAGTCCCCGCCGCCGATATGCTCGCGGTACCAGTGCCACGCGCGCTGGTCGATGGGTTCGCCGACGGTGCCCAGCAGGCGGAGGCTGGAGAGGTCGTGGCGCTCGGGATGCTCGGCACCCCACTTCATGAACGCCCGGATCGCCGTGGGTGCGGTGTAGAACACGTCGACTGCGTGGCGGTCGATCAGCTTCCAGAGCCGGTCGCGTTCGGGGTGGTCGGCGGTCCCTGCCGACAGCACCGTCGTCGCGCCGAGCGCCAGCGGGCCGTAGACGACGTAGGAGTGGCCCGTGATCCAGCCGATGTCGGCCGCACACCAGTGGGTGTCCTCCGGGCGGATGTCGAGGACAGATTGGGCGGTCCACGCGACGTGCGCGAGGTAGCCGCCGGTTGTGTGGGTCACGCCACGGGGCTCGCCCGTAGTCCCGGAGGTGTAGATGCGGAACAGGGGGTCGGAAGCGGCTCTGGGGACGGGGTCGACTTCTTCGCCTTCGTGATCCTTGACGAGAGCCCCGTAGTCGTGGTAGCCCTCGCCGAGGTGAACACCCTCGCCGAGGTGGTCGAGGACGACGACGTCCACGTCCCGGTCGACGGCGAGGCGGGCGTTGTCGGCTTTGTTCTTCTGGGCGATGGCGTCGCCGCGGCGGTAGTAGCCGTCGCAGGTCAGCAGGAACTCGGAGTCGGCGCGCTCCATCCGTTCGGCGAGCGCGTCCGCGGAGAAGCCGGCAAAGACGACGTTGTGGACCGCGCCGAGGCGGGCGCAGGCGAGCATGGTTGCCGGCAGTTCCGGCACCATCGGGAGGTAGAGCGTCACCACGTCGCCCTCGTCGATGCCGAGGTCTCGGAGTCCGGCCGCGAGCGCGTTCACCTCGCGGGAGAGTTCGAGGTAGGTGTAGCTTCGGCGCTCGTCGAGTTGGCCCTCCCAGACCAGCGCGCGCTGGTTCTTGCGCTCCGGGAGGTGCCGGTCGAGGCAGTTGACCGAGGCGTTGAGTTCGCCGCCGGGGAACCACTCGAACGGCGGGGCGTCGCCGCCGCGGAAGGCGGTCTCGTACTCGGTCTCCCAGTCGAGCAGGTCGGCGGCGCGCGCCCAGCAGTCGGGCCACTCCCGGTCGAACGTCTCGTAGATCCCGGGGTCCGAGACCGCCGCGCGCTCGCGGAACCACGAGGGCGGGTCGATGGACTCGGTCGGCGTGCGTGTCGGATCGGCGCCGTCGCCCGTCATCATGTGACACTGCGCGGGGTGAGGGAGATAAGTTTCCCGCTCGGGGCTCCCTTCGCCCGTTCTCGGATCTGCCGAGTAGCAACACCTATCGGGCGAGCGCCCCACGCCGTGAGCATGATCGACGAGACGGTCGCCGAGATCCGGGAGATGCGGAGCCACTCCTCCTCAGCGGTCGCCGTGAAGGCCGCGACGGCGCTCCGCGAACTGCTGGACCGGGAGTACGTCTCCGCCGACGCGTTCGACCGGGACCTCGAACACAACGCGGGCGCGCTCCGGCGGGCCAACCCCTCCCACGCCTCGCTGCACACCGCGATGCGCAGCATCACCGACGCCGTCGTCGGCGAAGCCGACACCCCCGAGGAGGCCAAGTCGCTCCTGAAAAACGCCACCGAGGAGGCCATCGAACGCGTCGAGGCGGGGAAGCGCCGCGCGGCCGCCCACGCCGCGGAGACGTTCGAGGACGGCGAGACGATCCTCACCCACGACTACTCCTCGACGGTGCTGGAGGCCATCGAGACGGCCTGTGCGGAGGGGACGCACCTGACCGCCTACGTCACCGAGGCCCGCCCGCGCTACCTCGGGCGCAAGACCGCCCGTACGCTCGCGGGGATCGACCGGATCGAGCCTCACCTGCTGGTCGACAGCGCCGCCGGCCACGTGATGAGCGAGGTCGACCGCGTCGTCGTCGGCATGGACTGCATCGTCGAGGGGACGCTGTACAACCGCATCGGCACCTACCCCATCGCCGCGGTCGCCGACCGCGAGGAGGTGCCCGTGACGGTTGTCGGCTCCTCGACGAAGGTGATCGACGAGTTCCGCTTCGAAAACGAGTTCCGCTCGCCCAGCGAGGTGATGCGCGAACCGGTCGCTGGCGTCGACATCGAGAACCCCGCCTACGACGCGACGCCGGTGGAGTTGGTCGATACGCTGATCACCGACGAAGGAATCGGCGAGCCCTGATTACGGACGGCTTCGATCCCCGGTCGAAGGTTTATGCCGGAGAGCGCCCTACACACGTCTATGAGCACCGGTCGAGAGATTCGGTTGATCGAAGAAGACGACGGCTGGTGGTCCGCGATCGACGAGGAGACGGGGGTCGCCAGTCAGGGAGAGACTCGTGAAGAGGCTCTCGAGAACCTCGACGAGGCGCTATCGGCGACTGCGGAGGCACGCGAGGCCGACACCCCATCGACCGAGCCCGACGCGCCGTGGTTCGAGGGTTGAATGGGCTCCCGTGACTTCTCCGGCCGGGATATCGTGAGGGTGCTACAGAAGTTCGGCTACCGGCACGACCGAACTCGCGGTGACCACGCGATTCTGAAGTACACCAATCCCGACACAGGCGAGAAACGGACCGTCACTGTCCCACTCCACGACCGAGTTCGAACTGGGACGCTGCAGAGCATCGCCGAGCAGTGTGGTGCCGACGATTTCCACGCGTGGTGCGAGTGGATCGACGAGCACCGGTAGCGTCACCACTCCGTTCGAGCCGCTGAACGAAGTTTATACTGTATCCCGATCCGTGTACGTGTAACGGCGGGCGATCCGCTCGCCCTCGAACTCGTGGAAGTCCGCGAAGCCGAGTTCCACCGCGTCGCCGTCCTGTTCGCCGCGGAACGTCCCGCGGACCGCGACGGTGTCTCCCTCAGCGACAACCGCGTGCAGTTCGTGCTCGCCGTTCGAGAGCGGGCGACCCTCCTCGTAGAACGCTCGGAGTTCCTCCTCCCCCTCGATGGTCGACTGACCGGGGCGTTCGTACACCACGTCCTCGGTGAACAGCGCGACCAGTTCGTCGTAGTCGCCGGCGTCGACCAGTTCGTAGTAACGGCGTGCGATCTGTTCGCTCATAGGGGCTGTGGGTCGGCCGCCCCGTTGAGTGTTGTGCCCCGCCGCCCCCGAGTCCTGCCGAGAAGGGTACACTCTTTTCGCCCCGCGCCAACGTCGCGGTCATGAGCGAACCAGACGTCCTACTGCTGCGCCAGAAGATCCACGGCATCTCCGTCGACGACTACGCCGAATCGATGCGCGAACGGCTCCCCGACGCCGACGTGGCCGTCGCCGAGACGCCCGCGGAAGAGCGGGATCTGATCCCTCATGCCCGGGTCGTCGCCGGCTTCAACATCGATCCGGAGATGCTCGAACGTGCCGAGAACCTCGAACTGTTCGCCTGCTCCTACGCCGGCACCGGCCACCTCCCGCTGGACGCACTGGAGGAGGCGGGCGTCGCCGTCACCAACGCCTCGGGCGTCCACGGGCCGAACATCTCGGAGTACGTCATGGGTGCGCTGCTCTCGATGGCCCGGGACTTCCCGCGGGCGACCCGCCAGCAGGAACAGAGAGTCTGGCAGTCGTTCGGCACCAGTGAACTGCAAGGCTCGACGGTCACCGTGGTCGGCATGGGCGCCATCGGGCAGGCGGTCGTCGAGCGACTCGACGCGTTCGGCGTCGACACCATCGGCGTGCGCTACAGCCCCGAGAAGGGCGGCCCGACCGACGAGGTGCTGGGGTTCAACGAGATCCACGACGCGCTGGCCCGCACGGACTCGCTCGTGCTCGCCTGCCCGCTCACGGACGCGACCGCCCAGTTGATCGACGAGGAGGCGTTCAAGACGCTGTCGCCGGAGGCCACGCTGGTCAACATCGCCCGCGGGGGCGTCATCGACACCGAGGCGCTGGTGGGCGCGCTCCGGGGCAACGCCATCGGCGCCGCGTTCCTCGACGTGACTGACCCCGAACCCCTCCCGGCGGACCACCCGCTCTGGGCGTTCGACAACGTCCAAATCACGCCACACAACGCCGGCCACACGCCGAAGTACTTCGACCGACTGACCGAGATCGTCGCGGGCAACTACGAGGCGCTGCAGGAGAGCGGCGAGATCGAGAATATCGTGGATGAAAGTACTGTCTGAATATAGGCGGTGTTCAGATAAGGACTAGAAATAGCCAGCCCCACTCGTCGTTACTGCCAGAAATATTGCTGGATTGAAAACACGAGCGATTTCGACGAACGCTGGCGAAGTAAGTACGAGAGCGAGCAACAGGAGCGAACGCACGCAGCGAGCTGTGGGAGTTGAGGGATTTCGGTTGTAGTCATCAATTCTACTGACGTAACCCGCTGATCTGAATACTACCGAATATACTATTTAACTCTATTAAACTATTGTATAGGGCTCTATCTATCATACAGAAAGTATTATACGGGGGCAAGTTCAGTTTGAACTATGGGAGATAAGGATATCCCTCGAAGGTTTGCATTGAAAACAATTGCTGCAGGCACTCTTGGAAGTGCAGGGGTTAGATTTTCCTCAGAGAATGTATCTGCCCGTGATACGATTGAGGAGGGTGATTCTATCGGGAACAGGGGATCAGTAGAGAGTGCCGATGCAGGCACTACGTATCATTTAGAGATGGGTCACGGTGTGGAGTACATAGCTGAACTTTCAAACTCTGATAATACCATAGTAGAGCATAAAATTGGATATAACTCTATTGCTGTGAACTCTAAAACAATAAGTGATGATAATTGGGAACTAACAGGAAGTACTGAATCTGTTAGCGGACAAACTATGAAGATCGGAACTGAGAACGCAAACACCTATCTATATGTCGGACAACAGGATAATTTGATGTATGGCGCCAAACCGGCATCTGATGACTCTCTATCGTCAGATGATCTTAATGCAGCTAAGGGTATTATTCAGACAGCATTAGGGGAGATGCATCCCGCTTATACTCTCGGGGTTACTGTCGCTCAAATTCAGGAACTCTTAACTGATGATCCCGGTGACACGAGTTCCGACGATAGTGAATTATATGAGAGTACTTGGAATTATGGGCCCACCGCACAGCCCAGCGTTCCTTCCCAATATGCTGAATTTAACGTCGGCCCTCATGATAACTGTGAACCGGTACAGTTCTATGTGACTGGATCCTTTGGAAGCTACAGTGCAGGTAGAATCGGAATTAAGGGGACTTATCGAATCGATTCTGTTGAAGATTGTGGAAACCTGACTCAAACACAGGATGTAAACCTGGAGGAAAATAGTCAATATACTAAACTATCTGAAAATGAAGTTGATAGTATGAATATTTCTCTAGAAAAGTTTGATGGGGGCCCCATTTATAAATCGACCAATAATAAAAGTGTGAAGCTCATCGATTTAGAGATCAACACCGAGCCTGCCGATAATTAGCTAGCCTTCGCATCCTCTCTTGACTAATATTTCTATACTTTCTTCAATCATAATAGTTATTTCAACACATTTATATTCATCAAGGTCATCAAAAGATAACCTACTTTTGTTGGTCTGTGAACTTCCTTGAACAACCACCTCTGAAATTTCCCTGCTCTCTTCAATATCAGGAGAGATGTGTTTGTATCCCGTTGAGTTCGCTGACGGGTCTGCCCCCTCAACAGTGATTTCATCTTTGTGTATTGTTTCGTTATCTTTTCCTTTCAATATATATGTGAATTTTTGCTTTGACTCCCTTCGATTCCAAACTTTCATTCCCCCCAATTCTGGAAATGATTCCCCTCCTCTACTCAGACATCCTGACATACCTAGTACCGTTGGAGTTGTCACTTTGATGATGTCTCTTCTATTCATATTCAGACGATATCTCTATATGGCAATATATTTTTTCACTTACTCTGTTATACGATGCCAGCCTCAACCAGCAGTTCGCCGTTGAGCACCGACGCGCCGGCGGCGCCGCGGATGGTGTTGTGCGCGAGGCAGTTGTACTGGATCCCGTCGGGGGTCTCGCGCAACCCACCGGCGGAGATCTGCATCCCCTTGCCGCGCATCCGGTCCAGCCGTGGCTGCGGGCGCTCGGGGTCGTCGAACACGTGGATCGGCTGCTCGGGCGCCGACGGCAGGTCGGCGGCGTCGAGGCCTTCGAGGGCCTCGTGGACCTCGGCGGCACTCGGGTCCTCCTCGAGTTCGGCGAAGACGTTCTCGAGGTGGCCGTCGAGCGAGGGGACGCGGTTGCAGGAGGCCGCCACGTCGACGTCGTGCAGCGAGAGTTCGCCGTCGGTTACGTCGCCCAGTAGCTTCCGGGACTCGGCCTCCATCTTCGCCTCCTCGCCGCCGATGTGCGGGAGGACGTTGTCGATGATCTCCATCGACGTGACGCCGGAGTAGCCGGCGCCCGAAACCGCCTGCAGGGTCGCGACGTGGATCCGCGAGAGGCCGAACTGATCCAGCGCGGCGAGCGTCGGCGTCATGGTGATCGTCGAGCAGTTGGGGTTCTTCACGAGCGCGCCGTCCCAGCCACGCTCCTCGCGCTGGGTTTCGATCAGGGCGAGGTGGTCGGGGTTGACCTCGGGGATGGTGAGGGGGACGTCCTCGGCCATGCGCTCGTTCGAGGAGTTCGAGGAGACGACGTAGCCCGCGCGACAGAGCTCCGGCTCGATCTCGGCGCCGACCGTGGAGGGCAGCGAGGAGAACAGCAGGTCCAGATCGTCGGGCAGCGCGTCGGGATCGGTCTCGCGGACGGTCATCTCGGCGATATCCTCGGGGATCGGGGTGTCGACGCGCCACTTGGCGGCGTCGCGGTAGGACTCGCCGGCGCTGCGGGGGCTGGCGGTGACCGCCGCGATGTCGAACGTCGGGTGGTCGTCGAGTAGCTGTACGAACCGTTGGCCCACGGCGCCGGTGGCGCCGAGGAGGCCGACACGAACGGACATTATCTGCTCTGGGAGAGGCGCCCCTAAGTGCGTTCGGGTAGCGGTCGCATGGGCACCGTAGCGGCCGTCTATCGAAGGTTTTCGACCGACCCGCGGCGAACGGACACGGATCGTCGGCCGGCAGGGGTCGCTGCCGAGGGATCGTCACTTGCCCCTCCTGCGGGCGGCCGTCGACGCTACGGACATCCCGGGGGAACGCGTGGCCTCCTCCTCGGGAAGTCCTGTCAGCCGAGCCGGTATCGACGACTCACGTCGCAGCGGAGGGCAGACTAGTTTTATACGCGCCCGGGGTATACTCGCAGGAAAATGGCCTCAGAGTTCGGTGTGTTGGCTATCGTTCCGCCGCTGCTCGCAATCGGGCTAGCGATCCTGACGCGGAAGGCGGTGTTGTCGCTGTTTCTCGGCATCTGGTCGGGGGCAGTGATCTACACCGGCGGCCTGGGGATCGTCCAGACGTTCGATTGGATCGTTGCTGCAGTCGCCGGGGAATTCCACGTCCGTATCCTCGTGTTCACCCTCTTGCTGGGGTCGGGCGTCGCGATGATCTGGAACCTCGGCGGCTCGTACGCCGTCCGCGACTGGGCCATCGCGAAGCTGGACACCCAGCGGAAAGCCGGCGCCGTCGCGTGGCTGCTCGGGGTCGTCCTCTTTTTCGACGACTACGCCAACACGGCCATCGTCGGCTCGGCGATGAAGGACGTCTCCGACCACCTGCGTATCTCCCGGGAGAAGCTCTCCTACATCGTCGACTCGACGGCGGCGCCGGTGGCGACGCTGGGCATCTCCTCGTGGGTGGCGTTCCAACTGTCGCTCATCTCCGACGGCTACGCGGCGGCCGGCGTCGCCGACCATCCGCCGGCGTTCGAGGTGTTCCTCAACTCCATCCCGTTCAACATGTACTCCATCCTCGCCATCGTGATGGTCGCCATCATCGTGTTCTCCGGCCGCGACTACGGCGAGATGCTCGACGCCGAGCACCGCTCGCGGACCACGGGCCAGGTCAGCCGCGAGAGCGCCCGCCCGATGCAGGACGTGCAGGCTGACCTCGGCGAACCGAGCACGAAGAACCCCCGGCTGATCAACTTCTTCGGACCGATTGCCGTCCTCATCGTCGTCACGCTTGCAAGCGCGCTCTGGACCGGCTACTCGCCCGGCGCGAGCCTCATGGATATGGTGACCGAGGCCGACTTCGCGTCGGCGCTCATCTATGGTTCGTTCGCGATGGTCCTCACCGGGTTCGTCCTCGGGAAGGTGTACGGTATCCTCTCGCTGGGCGAGGCGACCGACACGACCATCGAGGGGTTCGGCCTCATGCTCACTGCGGTCTCGATCCTCGTGCTCGCGTGGGGCATCGGCGAAGTCGTGGGCGCGCTCGGGACCGGCGAGTACGTCGCCGGCGTCGTCGGCGATTCGTTCCCGGTCGCCGTCCTGCCGGCGCTCGTACTGGTGCTCGCGGCGTTCATCGCCTTCTCGACTGGCTCCTCCTGGGGCACGATGGGGATCCTGACGCCCATCGTCATCCCGGTCGCATGGAACCTCGCCGGCGACCACACCATCATCGCCGCGATGGTCGGCGTCATCTTCTCCGGCGCCATCTTCGGTGACCACAGCTCCCCCATCTCGGATACCACGGTGCTCTCCTCGACGTTCACCGGGGCCGACCTCATCGATCACGTCCGTACACAGCTCTACTACGCACTCACGGTCGGGATCGTCGCCGCCCTGTTGCTGCTCGTGTGGGGGCTCACCCGGATCTCGCCGATTGCACTGCTCGTGGTTGGTGCCGGCCTGCTCGTCGGTATCGTGTACGGCCTCTCCGAGTTCGACGCCAACCGCAAGGGGATCGACCCGGCCTTCGTCGACGCGCCACAGGAGAGTTCGGAGCCGAGCGACGACTGAAAGTGTCGCCGACGCGAACAGCCGGTGACGACTGAGGGTGTCACCGAGGCGAACAGCCGGTGACGACTGAGGGTGTCACCGAGGCGAACAGCCGGTGACGACTGAGCCGCCCCGACGCTCCTTTTAACCGGCTGCACCCGATAGAACCACACCGCGCCTTTAGTCCCCACCCGAGTACTCCCAGACGGGAGCGATGACCGAGTGGCGAACCCGGGCGCGGTACATTCGTCGCGAGAGCGACCGCTCGCCGGGGCGTACCCGGCCGCCCGGCACGAGGGTTAGCCAGCCGACACGGCACGCAGCCCAGGGATGAGGCTGGCAGTTAGTGTTCCGGGCGACATTCGACCTTGGCAGCTCCCGCTACGTCGCACGGGCGACCCGCAAGTCGCCCGTACGGCGAGCGGGACGCCGGGGGTACCGTGCTGCTCGCTTGCAAAACGCTCGACGAAAAGCCCCCTCACCGAAGGTGCTCGAGCAACGAACCCGGCCGATTCAGGAACGACCCCGTCGCGAAGGGAATCTGCTGCGCTACCTCGTCGATCCGGGCCCGGGTCGATATTGACCGCGTTAGGCTGGCCTGAGAGTAACCGCGTTCGGGTCCCGTGACCGACTCACATTCCTCCTGCGGAGTCGCCGTCACGAGCCATGATGACGCCGCTGACGAGCATCAGCGTCGCGAGCGCGACCATCCCGGGGTCCCAGCCCATGCCGGCCATCGTGCTGCCGTCCATCATTCGCTGATCCATCGCCGCGCCGTCCATCATCCCCGCGCCGTCCATCATTCCGAACCCGACGAGCGCCTGATTCAGCAGCATCAGCACCGAATAGGCGATCATCAGCGGCCCGCTGGCGTCGCCGATCCGGTCGGCGAACTCCGTGAGCAGTAGCGCGCCGTGAACGAGGACGACGACCCCCAGCACGGCCATCAGCCAGCCGCCGAGACCCATCGCTGTCGCCATCGACGCGCTCCACAGCGAGTAGCCACCGGAGACGACGCCGATGGCGCCACCGTACAGTCGCGTATCAGAGACCATGCGCGCCGGTTGGGCGGGCGAGTGCTTAAACCCGGCTTCGCCGGCTCACGGCTCCCAGTCGCCGCCGATACGGTCGTAGCCCATCAGGTGGGACCCCTCGTGTTCGGTGAACACGACCTTCATGTTCGCCTCCGGGACGCCCCACGCGTCGCGAACTTCCTGCATGAACGCGAGGGCGAACGTCCGTCGCTGGTCCGCGGGCCGACCCTCCCGGATGTCGGCTTCGAGCAGGACGATGGGCTCCTCCGGATCCGCCCGGCCGAGCCACAGGTCCTCCCGGTCGCTCCGCCGGAGGTTCACGGTGAGAAAGCGCGTCTCGCTGTCCATCACGTCGGCGTATCGGTCGGCGACGCCGGCGAGAAAGGACCGCGTCTCCGGCGGGTCGGCGCTCGTGGTGATCGTTAACAGGGGCATGGCTCCCCTTGGGGCGCCCGGTACAAGAGCGCGCGGTGGCCGTGTCGCCGTCGGCAGCCCTAACTCCGGCCCGGCCCCATCGCCGGGCGTATGTCGTTCGACCCTGACCGCGTCTCGACGGTCACGTTCGACTCGTACAGCACGCTGGTCGACGTCGACGCCGCCGAGGCCGCGCTGGCCGACCGGGTGCCCGAGCCCGGACCCGTCTCGGCGCTCTGGCGCTCACGCTCGCTGGCGTACACGTTCGTCGCCAACCAGGTCGACGCCTACCAGCCGTTCTACGAGATGAACCGCGACGCCCTCCAGTACGCACTCGACGCGAACGGCGTCGACATCACCCCGGAAGAACGCGACGAGATCCTCGCGGTCTACCACGAACTCGACGTGTTCGCCGACGTGCGCGAGGGGATCGAGCGCCTCCACGACGGCGGCTACGACACGTACGTCGTCTCCAACGGCAACCCCGAGATGCTCGCCTCGATGGTCGAACACGCCGATATCGGCGACCTGATCGCGGACACGATCAGCGCCGACGAGATTGGGACGTTCAAGCCGGCCGCCGAACTCTACCGCCACGCTGCCGCCCGGACGGGGACGCCCATCGACGAGATCGCCCACGTCTCGGCGGGGTGGTTCGACGTGCTCGGCGCCCGCCACGCCGGGATGCAGTCGGTGTGGATCGACCGGAAGGGAACGCCGTGGGACGGCTTCGCCGGCGACCCGGACCTCACGGTCGAGGACATCCACGATCTGGCGGACCGACTGGGCGTCTGAGCAGGTCCGCAAACGAGAATCGAGGGAGGGCCGAAGCCGCGGACGACCGGCGATGGAGGGGCGCCAGCGGGGTGGAGAGGGATGGAAGGCAACGTCAGCGGGATGGAGGGCCGAAGCAGCGAGCGACCGGCGAAGTGGAGGGGGAAGCGCCAGTGGGGGAAGGGACATCAGCAGGGACTACTCGTGTCGCAGCGCGTCGATAGGGTCGGTTCGGGCAGCGTCCCACGCGGGGTAGATCCCGGCGAGCATGCCGACACCGATGCCGACCGCGACGGCGATAGCGAACCACTCGGGCGCGAACGCGACCGGGAGGTCGATCAACGTCGCGGCCGCGTAGCCGCCCGCGAGACCGACCAGCGTCCCGATCACGGAGCCGATCACCCCCAGTATCACCGACTCCACCAGGAACAGTTGGACGATGTCCCGGCGGGTGGCGCCGATGGCCTTCATGATCCCGATCTCGCGGGTGCGCTCGGTGACGCTCACGAGCATCATGTTCGCGATGCCGATGGCGCCGACGAGCAGCGAGATCACCGCGACGCCGGTGATGAAGTTGGTGAACGTACTCAGGATGCCCTGGATCTGCTCGACCAGCGCGTCGTTGGTGGTCAGGCTGATCTCGTAGGAGTCCGGTTTGAGTTGGCTGGCGTCGGACTCGTTTTCGAGGTAGTCACGCGCCAGCGGCTCCACGTCGTCGACCCGCTCGTAGCTACTCGCCCGGATCGTGAGCTGTGGGTAGGCGCGCTCGCGCTCGCCGGTCGCGGGGCTTTCGGCGGTCGTGGTGTAGAACGGGTCCGTCGGGACGTACACCGCGGGCGTCCCGCTGGCCGCGACGGCCGCGAAGCCGCTCGACTCGTTCAACACGCCCGCGACGACGAGCGCCCGCGTGTCGTTCTCGGCGAACTCGACGGTTATCTCCTCGCCAGCCGAGACGTTCTCGGCGAACATCGTCGCCGCGGCGGGATTGAGCACCGCCTCGTTGGCGCCGACCTCGAACGGGCCGCCGGACTGGAACGAGTCGCCCGCGAAGGAGTCGCGAGTCGTCGCCGTCATCGACGGCCATCGGACCGTGTCGTTCCCGTGTCCGAGAGCCGCGATCCCGACCTGTCCGGTCGGCACCACCGCCTCGACGTGCTCGATTTCCCGTAGCTGCGCCATGTCGTGTTCAGTGAACACCGGGACGGCCTCGCCGCCGCCACCGCCACCGGGGCCACCCTGACTCTCGGGCCCGACCGTGACGGCGATCTCCGGGCTGGAGGTGGCCACGTCGCCGACGATGGCGGCCTGCAGGCTCGCGCCCAGCGTGACGAACGTGATCACCGAGCCGACGCCGATGACGACGCCCAGCACCGTCAGCACCGACCGGAGCTTGTGGCCCGTGATCGCGCGCCAGCTCATCCGGACGCTTTCACCGAGTTTCATCGCGTTCCCTCCCCGGCGATCCGGCGCTGATCGATCCGCTCGATATCCTCGAGTTCGCCGTCGAACAGGTGGACGATGCGCTCGGCGTGTTCGGCGACGACGCGCTCGTGGGTCACCACGAGCAGCGTGTTGCCGGCGGCGTTGAGTTCCTCGAACAGTTCGAGGATTTCGGCCTCCGTCTCGCTATCGAGGTTCCCGGTCGGCTCGTCGGCGAGGATGATCGCGGGGTCGTTCGCGAGCGCGCGGGCGATGGCGACCCGCTGGCGCTGGCCGCCCGAGAGTTCGTTGGGCTTGTGGTCCAGTCGGTCAGCGAGGCCGACGCGTTCGAGCAGGTCGTCGGCGCGCTCACGGCGCTCCGTGCGGCCGACGCCCTGGAACGTCATCGGGAGTTCGACGTTCTCGCGGGCGGTCTGCTGGGGCATCAGGTTGAACGTCTGAAACACGAACCCGATCTCGTCGCCCCGGAGCGCGGTGCGCTCGGCGTCCGAGAGCGTGGTCACGTCGACGCCGTCGACTTCGACGACGCCCTCGGTCGGGGTGTCGAGACAGCCGACGACGTTCATCAGGGTCGATTTCCCCGACCCGCTGGGGCCCATGACGGCGGTGTAGGAGCCCTGCGGGATGGTGAGCGAGACGCCGTCCAGCGCGTGGACGGTCTGATCACCCATCTGGTAGGTCTTGCGGACGTCGTGAAGGTCGACCGCGGCGTCGGTCACTCGCCGCCCTCCGTTCCGGCCCGCAGCACGCGGTCGATGTACGCGTTGACCTCCGCGCGGGTCGCGGTCACTGATTCGTCGCCGCCGCCGGTGACTCGCCGGGTCATCGCGCCGTTAGTCAGTGTGCCGAGGAACTGTGCGACCTGGTCCGGGTCCACGTCTCGGAACACCCCCTCCTCGATCCCGTCCTCGATGACCGAGACGAGGTGCTCGTGGAACGCGTGGGCGTGTTCGGCGTACTGCTCGCGGTAGCGCTGGTCGTGGGCGGCCTGCGCCCGGAGTTCGACCATCGCGGCGGTGAACCCCTGCTCCTCCTCGTCCAGCGTCGGCGGGAGCAGTACGTCCAGCATCGCGTCGAGTCGCTCGTCGGCGCCGTCGTCGACGGTTTCGGGCACCGACGACTGGTGTTCCTCGAGCATGAACTGCAGAAACGACAGCAGTAGTTCGTCCTTGTCGTCGTAGTGGTGGTACAGCAGCGACTTGCTCTTCTCGAACTGCTCGCCGATGCGCTGGATCGTCAGGCCGGCGTAGCCGTGCTCACACAGCGCGAGATACGTCGCGTGCATGATCGACTCCCGGGTGGTCTCGGGGTCCGAGAGGAACGGTGGTGTCTCCCCCATACTGATTGAATATTCAGTAAGCGGCCATAGGCGTGTCGGTCCGACGACCCCGCCCGATCAGTTCGCGTCGGTGGCGAACTCCGTCGTACACCAGTGACAGAACCCGAGATCGGCGTCGACCTCCTTCCCGCAGTTGGGGCAGGCAACCGTGCCGGCGTCGACGTCGGCGGCCGCCGGCGTGGGGGCGTTGACGTCCGACTGGGCGCCGGAATCGCTCCGATACGCCAGCAGGAACGCGTCCAGCGCGGCGGCCAACTGGACGAACATGGGCGGGTAGAACTCCGACTGCGAGGAGAGCGTCCCGCCGGCCGCCATCGTCTCGAGTGCCGACTCGGGGACGAAGGCGACAGTGACCGCGAACGCCAGCGCGATCCAGCCGAAGCCGCGCAGCCAGCGCCGGAGGTAGAGATGGCCGAACCCGGTGGCGAGCGTCCCCAACAGCCCGGCCAGATACGGCCGATAGCGCTCCGGAACAAGCGACATACCGCTACTGAACGTCTGGTCAGCAAAAGCGCTTCCGTCTGGCGGGGTTGAACGAGCGTTCAACGAGTTCGAAAAGGTTATCCATCGGCTGTTAGTACGAGAGTACACACAGATGCAGCTCCAGGCACCACCGACGACATCGGAGGGAGCGGCCGGATGAGGGGCGTCGATGCGGTCGTCGACGGCGTGATGGACCACAGCCGCGCGGTGATCGCGGTGATGCTGGTGTTGACCGTCGTCCTCGGCAGCGGCGCCACGATGGTCGAGCAGACGTCCTCGCTCGATCAGTTCCAGACCGACTCCGCGGAGGGCGACGCGCTCGACTACGCCCAGGAGAACTTCTCCACGGGTGACGAGGACACGACGACCGCGCAGGTGATCGTCCGTGACGAGGGCGGCGACGTGCTCGACAGGGGGTCCCTCGTCGGGATCATCAGCTACCAACAGACGCTCAACGACGACGAGACGGTCGAGCCCACGCTCGCGGGCGACCGCCCGACGGCGAGTATCGCCAACGCCATCGCTATCGCCTCGATCAGTGCCGAGGAGGGCGAGGACGTCCAGCAGGTCGCCGCGGAGCTCCGGACGCTGAACCGGAGCGTCGCCGAGGAGCAGGCGGCCATCGAGCGCCGCAACGAGACGCTCACGGCGACAAGTGAGCGGCTCAGCGAGGGGCTGACGACGCTGCGGCAGAACCCCAACGCGAGCATCGACGCGGAGTTCGAGGCGGTGCGGGAGGACACGGCCGTTGAGTTCGACGCCGAGGACGCCGAGACGTTCCGGACTGCGGCCCAACAGCTCCGGAACGCGAGCTCCGAGGAGGAGGCTCAGCAGGCCTACCGCCTCGGCACGCAGGGCGTGCTCGAAGACGAGTACACCGCACTGCAGGACCGCGTCGAACAGCTTCGCTCGGACGTCGAGCGACTGGAGGCGCTTTCGAACCAACTCGAAACCGAACAGCAGGAGTACCAGAACGCCTCCAACGCGACGCTGACCGAGCAGCGCGAACAGCTCCAGTCGCTGAACGAGTCCGAACTCAACGACGCCATCCTGCTCGTGCTCGGCGAGGACGCCGGCACCGGCGGGAGCGGCGGGAGCGGCGACCAGATCGGCGCGTTCGGGCTGATGCCCACCGACTACGAGTCCGGCTCCACCGACGCTGAGGCGACGATGCTCGTGGTCACGATGGAGGGCGCCGGGTCAGCCTCGCAGGGCACTGCGGGCGAGGACGTGATCGACGCGCAACTGCAGATGCAGGACCTCGGTGCCGACGCCGAAGGCGGGGAGTATCTGATCTTCGGCGCGGGGATCATCTCCGAAGAGATCACCAACTCGATGACCGACAGCCTGCTGATCGTCGGGCCGCTGGCCATCGTGTTCGTGCTGATCGCGCTGGTGGTCGCCTACCGCGACCCGCTGGACATCCTGCTGGGGCTGTTCGGCATCGGCGCGGTGCTCGCCTGGACGTTCGGCTTCATGGGCTGGACGGGGATCAACTTCAACCAGATCTTCATCGCCGTTCCGGTGCTGTTGATCGGGCTGAGCATCGACTACGCGATCCACATCTTCATGCGCCACCGCGAGGAGCGCATGCAGGACGCGGACGCGGGCCCGCGTGGCTCGATGCGGACCGCGCTGGTCGGCGTCGGCATCGCGCTGCTGTACGTCACCGCGACCACGGTGATCGGCTTCCTCTCGAACCTCACCAGCCCGGTGCCGCCGATCCGTGAGTTCGGCATCGTGAGCTCCGCAGGGATCACCGCGGCGCTGCTGGTCTTCGGCCTGCTGATGCCGGCGATCAAGGTGGAACTCGATGAACTGCTCGAGGGCTACGGCTTCGACCGCCGGAAGCGGGCGTTCGGCACCGGCGGCGGCGCGTTCTCCCGAGCGCTCTCGGTCGGCGCGGCCGCCGCCCGCAAGAGCCCGTATCTCGTCATCGTGCTCGCGCTGCTGATCAGCGCCGGTGGGGGGTACGGCGCCACGAAGGTCGACACCTCCTTCGAGCAGAGCGACTTCATCGCCGAGGACCCCGCCGACTGGATGAACGACCTCCCCGAACCGTTCGCGCCGGGGACCTACACCGCGAAGGCGAACCTCGAGTACGTCAACGACAACTTCGTCCGGCAGGACTCACAGGCCCAGATCCTGATACGCAACGACGGCGGCGGCGGGATCACCCAGGCCGACACGCTCGAACGCATCGACGCCGCCGAGCGCTCGGCCGCCGACAAGTCGGACGTGACCCAGACGCTCTCGAACGGGGAGGCCCGGATCGAGACGCCGCTGACGGTGATGACGGCCGTCGCCGCCGAAAACGAGTCGTTCAACGAGAGCTTCACCGCGGCCGACCAGAACGGCGACGGCGTGCCCGACCAGAACCTCGAAGCGCTCTATGACGACCTGTTCGAGGTCGCGCCGGACCGCGCGGCGGGCGTGATCTACCGCGCCGACGGCGAGTACGTCGCGATGCGGATGGTGGTCGCGGTGCAGGGTGACGCGAGCGGCGAGGAAGTCACCAGCGCGATGCGTGACGTCGCCGACGAACTCGAGGGTGACGGGCTGACGGCGACGGCGACGGGCAGCGCGGTGCTGAACAAGATCGTGCAGGATCAGCTCCTCCGGACCGTCGTCGAGAGCCTGATCATCACGCTCGTCGCGACGTTCGTGTTCCTGATGGCTGCCTACCGGATCACCGAAGGCAGTGCGACGCTGGGGGCGGTGACGCTGCTCCCGGTGGCGTTCAGCGTGACGTGGATCCTCGGCACGATGTGGCAGTTGGGGATATCGTTCAACGTCATCACGGGGATGATCACGAGCCTCACTGTCGGGCTTGGGGTGGCTTACAGCATCCACCTCTCGGAGCGCTACAACCAGGAACTGGCCCGCACGGGCGACATCTGGGAGGCGATGGAGCGCGCGGTCACCGGTACCGGCGGCGCGTTGCTCGGCTCGGCGGCCACCACCGTCGGCGGCTTCGGCGTGCTGGTGTTCGCCATCCTGCCGCCGCTCCAGCAGTTCGGGATCATCACCGGGCTCACCATCATCTACGCGTTCCTCGCGAGCGTGTTGGTGCTGCCCTCGCTGCTCGCAGTCTGGACGAAGTACGCCGGCCCCGACGGCGTGTTCCCCGCACCGGACGCGGACGACGATGACGACCCGGATGCTGGCGACGAGACGGAAACCGACGAGGACGCCACGGCGGAGACGCCGGCAATCGCCAGCGGGGCGGACGGCGACGCCGAGGCGAGGCCGCGCGCCGAGCGGACGTTCGACCGCGCGGTGGTCGCGCCCGGCGGCACCGTCACCGTAACCGTCGAGACGGCGAACGCCGACGGCCGCGCGGTGATCTACGAGCGGGCGGGCGGCGGGCCGACCGTCGAGTCGGCGACACCCGAGCCGGTCCGGACCACCGCGGGCGAGAGTGTGGTCTCGGCGGCGTTCGACGGGGAGAACCCGACGCTGCGCTACACCGTCACGGTGCCCGAGAGCGCCGCCGACGGCGACCAGTTCAGCGTCAACGGCGCGCTCGTGGTCGACGGGAACCTCACGGACACCGGCGGCGAGACGACCATCGAGGTCGTGGCCGACGTGTTCGAGCGGGTGACCGCCTCCGGCAGCGTCTCGGCGGCGGATCTCCGGGACGCCTACGCCGGCTTCGAGGAGCGCGAGATGACCGAAGCACAGCTGAGCCGGATCAACCAAGCCTGGACCCGCGAGGAGGAGTGATGAACGAGGCCGACGCTGCCGAGGCACTGACGGAACTCGGGCTCTCGACGTACGCGGCCCGGACGTTCCTCGGCCTGCAGAAGCTGGGGGTCGCCAGCGCCAGCGAGGTGGCGGGCGTGACGGACGTGCCCCGGTCGCAGGTGTACGGCGCCGCCGACGAACTGGAGTCGCTCGGCCTGATCGACGTACAGGGGGGCTCACCCACGCGCTACCGCCCGGTCGGCGTCGACGAGGCGCGCTCGCTGCTGTACGACCGTCTCAAGTCGACCGCCGATGGCGCGTTCGACTATCTCGAGGAGGTCCGGAACGAGCGTCCGCCCACGGAGGACCGGGAGGCCATCTGGCTGACCGAGGGCAACGAGAACGTCACCACCCGGATCACCTCGCTGGTATCGGGCGCCGACGCCGAGGTGCTGTTCGCCACCTCGGAGCCGACGCTGCTGACTGGTGCCGTGGCGGAGGCGCTCGTGGAGGCAGCCGACTCGGGCGTCGACGTGACGGTCGCGAGCGTCGACGCCGAGGTTCGCGAGGCCGCCCGCGAGGCCGGCCTGTCGGTCGTAGCGGTCGAAGAGGCCGCGCCCGAACTCAGCGTCGGGCGCGTGTTGCTGGTCGACGACGACACGGTACTACTGAGCGTCCAGCCCACCGCGGAGATGCCCAACGTCGGCGACGAGTCGGCGTTCTGGAGCGACGGGACGGGGTTTGCGCGGGTGCTGACGGCGCTGATCCGCCAAGTGTTCGTTTAGACCGAGTCGGACCGCTAACGTTTTTGCGTGACCTGATTGGGGATAACTATGGCCTCCACAAACCCACGGTACGTGGGCGTCGATGCTGCGCCGGACGGTTGGATCGCCGTTCGATATGACCAAGACGGATACGTCGACGTCAAACGGTACGGCGAGGCAGACCAGCTCTGGCACGATAACGAGGGAGCCGAGACAATTCTGGTCGATATCCCTATCGGGATGCGTGAAGCGTCTGCGGATCCCCGCGAGTGCGATACGGAAGCACGGGATCTGCTCAGTCCAGAACGCCACAGTAGCGTTTTCCCGGTCCCGATTCGCTCTGCGGCGATGGAGGAGTCCTACGAGGAGGCGAAGTTAAAACAGGAAGAGTGTACTGACGGGAGTTTAGGCACTCAGTCTCACGCAATCACTCCCAAAATACGGGAACTGGATGAATTACTCCGGGATAACGACACGCGAAACGAGACGATCCGCGAGTCACATCCGGAGGTGTGCTTCTGCAAACTCAACGGCGGGGACCCGATGCAGTTCTCGAAGACTGGACAGCCTGCGGCGGCGTTCTGGGAGCGCGTCGACGCACTCGAAACCGCCGACAGTAGCGTTCTCGACTCTTTAGAGGACGCAGGGGACACGATCAGGGAGTGGGACAGTCCGGAGTGTTCGAACGACGACTTGCTCGACGCGTTCGCCTTGGCTGTGACTGCGAGTGATCTGACCGGCCAACTTCGCACGCTGCCGAATGAGCCGGAACGAGATCAAGAAGAGATCCGGATGGAGATCGTCTACGCTGAGCCGTAGACACCCTCCGGATTCTTTCCTTATGGCCGCCGGAACGCCCGCATCCGATCCCGGCGCTTGCTCGACTCCGAGAGCAGTTGGGCGAACCCCCGATCCGCGAAGATGCTCTTCCAGTCGCGGTGGTAGAGCGGGAACTCGTCGTTGACGTAGGAGACGTCGGCGTCCTCGCTCGCGCCCGCGCCGCGTGCGGACTCGTTCTCGATGGTGAGCAGCAGGTCGCCCGTCACGCGAGCCACCTCGTCGAAGACATCGTCGGCCACGTCGGGGTGGATGTGCTGGAGCGTCTCGATGGTGTAGACGGCGTCGAAGGCGTCGTCCTCGAACTCCGACAGGATCTCCCCGGCGTCGCCGACGTGGAACGTCGCGTCGGCAGCGAGGGCGGGGTACTCCTCGCGGAGCACCTCGATGGCGTCGGCGTTGATCTCGATCCCGTGGAGGTTCCGGAACCCCTCGTCGTGGAGATGCGCGAGGTGGCGCCCGGAGCTACAGCCGATCTCCAGCACGCGCGCCTCGCGGTCGAGATAGTGCTCGAGTAGCTCCCGGATCTGCTCGCTCGCCTCGTTGGGTCCCTTGTGGGCGTAGTACTCCGGCGAGAACTCGCCGGTTCGCTCGGCCCAGTCCTCGCGGACGTCCTCTGGATTCACTGTGTGGGGGTCGGGCCGCGGCGAGTAAAGGCTCGTCGCACCGTCGACGATGCCGGGATCGGCGGCTGCGCGCTGACGGGGACGGACCGAAGGGGTTAAGATGCAAAACCCCATTCGTAGACACGTAATGGCGACTGGTACGGTTGATTTCTTCAACGACACGGGCGGTTACGGATTCATCGAGACTGAGGACGCGGACGACGACGTGTTCTTCCACATGGAAGACGTCGGCGGTCCCGACCTGGAGGAGGGCCAGGAGGTCGAGTTCGACATCGAGCAGGCCGACAAGGGCCCCCGCGCGACGAACCTGACCCGACTGTAAGTCGGCTCCAGTTTCTCGACGCACTACTCCAAACTACTCGGGCGTCCGTGGAAGCGGACCCCTGACTTCAACAGTTCCGAGCGGCAGCCACGCGGTTTCCGGCCCCGCCGCCGAACGTACTTTCCTCGAGCGACGGCCATCCGCAACCGCCTTAGGCCGCGCGGCGCAACGCCGAGCCATGCAACCACGAGCCATCGCGGACCTCTCGACGGCCGAGCGCCGGGCCTTCTTCGACCGGGACGCCGGCGTCGAGCGCGCCCGCGAGGACGTCCGGGAGATCCTCCCGCGGGTACGCGACGAGGGTGACGTCGCGCTTCGGGAGTTCTCCAAGGAGTTCGACGACGTGGAGGTCGCCAACGTCGACGTGACCGCCGAGGCAGAGCGCGCCGTCGAGGACGTCGACGACGACACCCTCGCGGCCATCCGCGACGCTATCGAGAACGTCCGTGCGTTCCACGAGCGCCAACTCCCGACCGACTGGCGTGAGGCGTTCGAGGGTCGCGAACTCGGCCGCCGCTTCCGGCCCATCGAGCGCGCCGGCGTCTACGTCCCCGGCGGCACCGCGGCCTACCCCTCCAGCGCCATCATGGGCGTCGTGCCCGCGAAAGTCGCCGGCGTCGAACACGTCGCCGTCGCGACCCCGCCCGCCGAGGAGATGAACCCCGTCACGCTGGCGGCGATCCACGAGGCCGGCGCCGATGCCGTCTACTCCGTCGGCGGCGCACAGGCCATCGGCGCGCTAGCCTACGGCACCGAGACCGTCGACGCCGTCCAGAAGGTGGTCGGCCCGGGCAACCCGTGGGTCACCGCCGCGAAAGCCGAGGTTCGGGGAGAGGTCGAAATCGACTTCCTCGCCGGCCCGAGCGAGATTCTCGTTCTCGCCGACGAGACGGCGAACCCCGAGTTCGTCGCCAGCGACCTCGTCGCGCAGGCCGAACACGACCCCGAGGCCAGCGTCGTCGCCGTCACCGACGACGCCGCGCTGGCCGAGAAGATCGCCGAGGAAGTCGACCGACAGGCCAGCGAGCGAGAGCGCGAGGAGACGATCCGCGAGGTGCTCGACGCCGACGTCTCGGGCGTGCTGGTCGCGCGCTCGATGCCCGAGGCGGTGCTGTTCGCGGAGGAGTATGCCGCCGAACACCTCTCGATTCAGGCCGACGACGACGAGGCGCTACTCGACCGGATCACCAACGCCGGCAGCGTGTTCCTCGGTCCGTATGCCCCCGTCGCCGCCGGCGACTACGGCACCGGGACGAACCACGTGCTGCCGACCGGCGGCGGCGCGAAGGTCCACGGCGGCCTCTCTGTCGACGAGTTCCTGCGCTCCTCGACGGTCCAGCGACTCGACCGGGACGCGCTCGACTCGCTCTCGGACACCGTGACCACACTCGCCGAGGCCGAGGGGCTGGCGGCCCACGCCGAGAGCGTCCGGGTTCGGCTGCGTGAGGGGAATGAGGGCGAGGAGAGTAGAAAAGGCGGCGAGGACGGCAAGGACGCCGGCGACGGCGACGCGGCCTGATGCCCCGACCTGCCCCGCCCACGTTCGCCGACGCCTGCGAGCGCATCCTCCGGGACCCCGGCGGCGAGCACTCGCTGTACACCACGCTCGCCCCCGTCTTCGACCGGCTGACCGACGAGGAGCGCGTGAAGGGCGACTTCGAGGCCGTGCAGGCGTTCGCCCCCGAATCCGGCAACGCGCTGGAACTCGGCTGCGGCGTCGGCGCGCTGCTTTCGCATCTCTCGAAGCGCTACGACCGCGCGTTCGGCGTCGACGCCCACCACGAACTCTTGCGGTTCACGCACCACCGCGCGCCCGCGGCGGACGTCGCCCGTGCTGACCCGCTGGATCCGCCCACGGATCTGCAGTTCGGCGCCGTCGTCGCGATGGCCGGTCCCGCGGCGTCGCCGGCCGTCGCCGACCCCGCCGAACTGATCCAGACGGCCGCCGAGCGACTGACAGAGGACGGAACGCTGCTCTACCGCGCGGTCACCGACGGTGACGTGATCCGGGCGGGCGTGGAGTCGGTCGGCGTGTTCACGGGCAGCGGCTACCGCCTCGAGCGTTCGGTGACGGACTTCCCGACCGGGGCAGGGATCGACCTCCGGATGGGCTACCGCGCGACCGACGTGGCGGAGGGCGAGTCTGCGACGACCAGCGAGACGATCACGGTGCCGGTCCACGACGCCGACGCGATGCGTGCGGCGGCCGACGAGGCCGGGTTCGGCGACGTTCGCCTGCTGGATGCGGGCGGCACGACACTGCTGGTCGCGCGTGCCTGAGCAGTTCAGTCCCGCTTTGACTCCACACCTTCGGCCGCGCCGTCTTCGGGATCAATCCGGACCGTCGAGATCCGGCTCCCGTCCACGGCGGTGACCTCGGCGACGTAGCCGTCGAGGTCGACGGTATCGCCGGGTTCCGGGGCGCGGTCGAGGCGACTGAGCACTAACCCGCCGACGGTTTCGACCGCCTCGTGAGCGAACTCGGTGTCGAGGGCGTCGTTGACCGCCGCGATCCTGACGCTGCCGTCCACGTCGAACCCCCCGTCGCCGCGCTGGCGGATCGACGGTCCTTCCGCGGCGTCGAACCGATCCCGGAGGTCGCCGACGATGGCTTCGACGACGTCCTCGACGGTCGCCAGGCCCTCGAAGGCACCCCACTCGTCGATGACTGCGGCCATCTGGCGGCGGTCGCTGCGGAACTGCAACAGCAGGTCGCTGATCGCTGTCGTCTCGGGGACGACCAGAATCTCCCGTGCCAAGTCGCCCGCAGTCGTCGCGTCGGCGTCGGGGTCCTCGCCCGCCCGCAGCAGGTCCTTCACGTCGAGGACGCCGACGACCTGCGTTGGATCGTCGGCCTCGACGACCGGATAGCGGGTGTGTTCCTCCTCGAAGACGACCGACCGAACCTCCGCGAGCGACGCGTCGGCGGGCAGACTCACAACGTCCGGGAGCGGGACCATCACCTCCCGGACGACGGTGTCGTCGAGTTCGAACACGCGTTCGATCATCGCCACTTCGGCCACGTCCACGTCGCCCTCCTCGCCCGAGCGGGCGAGTACCCGGCGAATCTCTCGCTCGCCGAGGGTCTCGTCGGACTCGGAGGCCGGCGGGACGCCGAGTGCGTGAGTGAACGCGTTGGCGGTCCCGTTGAACACGACGATGCCCGGGTAGAACAGGAGGTAGAACAGCTTCATCGGCGGTGCGAGGTACAGCGAGAAGCGTTCGGTCTGGGCGATGGCGAACGTCTTGGGCGCGAGTTCGCCGAACACCACGTGGAGGAACGTGATGATGGAGAAGCCGATGCCGATGGCGATGAGGTGGACCAGCGTTGGCGGCAGTAGCGAGCCCAGAACCGGTTCGAGCAGCGACGCGATGGCGGGTTCGCCGGCCCACCCCAGTCCCAGCGAGGCGAGGGTGATGCCGAGTTGGGTGGTCGCGAGGTAGTTGTCGAGGTCCGTCATCACGTCCTGCAGCGCGCCTGCGCCGGCCCGGCCCTCCTCGGCGAGCTGCTCGACGGAGGTGGCACGGACTCTGACGAAGGCGAACTCGGCGGCGACGAAGAAGCCGTTCAGCCCGACGAGGAGGAGTGCGACCAGCAGCCGCCCGAGCGAGAGCGCGACGTCTACCATCGGCACGGTCGGCGGCCGACGACGTTCGTGTGCGAGGCGTCCATACCGGCCAGTCCCGCGCGCTCCACTAAAAGGGTCCTGTGCGGGCGCCGCCGATGTCGGCGGCGTCGGGCGCCGACGGCTCGTGTTCCACAAGCAACTTACCGCTCTCCCGCCGTATTCGACCCATGTACCACGTCGTCGGCGGCGGGATCGCCGGACTCGCGGCCGCCTACAGCCTGAAACAGCGCGGCCACGAGGTCCGCATCTTCGAGGGGAGCGAGCAGCTCGGCGGGCTCGCGGCCAGCTACGAGACCGCCGGCGACCCCATCGAGAAGTTCTACCACCACCTCTCGAAGTCCGAGCAGACCATCGTCGGCCTCGCCGACGAACTCGGCGTCGGCGACCGGATCGACTGGCGACTGGGGAAGAACGCCTACTTCGTCGACGGCGAGGCGTACCCGATGGACACGCCCTGGGAGATCCTCGCGTACCCGCACATGAACCTCTACGACATCTTCCGGCTGGGGATGCTTACGATGGAGGTCGACGTCCGCGGCGGGATCCCCTCCTTCGACACGTACGAGGACCTCACGGCGTTCGAGGACGTCCCGATCAAGCAGTTCCTCGTCGAGCACACCACCCGCGGGGTGTACGAGAACTTCTTCGAACCCCTGCTTGACGCGAAGTTCGGCGACCGGAAGGAGGAGGTAAGCGCGGCGTGGCTGCTGGGCCGGATCAAGTTCCGCGGCGAGCGCGACCTGCTGCGCGGCGAGATCCTGGGCTACCCGGACGGCGGCTTCGACGCGCTGCTGGAGCCCCTGATCGAGGAAGTGGGCCGGGACACGGTCCAGACGAACACCCGCGTCACCGACCTCGGGACCGAGGACGGCGAAGTGGCGACGATCACTACCGAGCAGGGCGAGGAGACGGAGACTCACGACACCGACGGCGTCGTCGTGGCGACGATGCCCAACGTGCTCGAAGGGCTGACGGGCTACACCTGCGAGATCGACTTCCAGGGCGCGGTCTGTGCGGTGGTTACGATGGACCGCCCACTGACGGACACCTACTGGCTCAACATCGCCGACGACGTGCCCTTCGGCGCCCTGATCGAGCACACGAACTTCGTGCCGCCGGAGCGCTACGGCGGCGACCACCTGCTCTACGTCGCCTCCTACGTCCAGAGCGACGACGAGTGGCTGGCGACAGCCGACGATGAGGAAATCGAGAACCGCTGGCTCGGCGCCATCGAGGGGATGCACCCAGAGTTCGACCGCGAGCACGTCGAGCAGTTCCGGCTGGCGAAGGCCCCGCGTGCGGCGCCGATCTACGAGCGCGGGTATCTGGACATGGTCGTTCCGTACGATCTGGAGGCGGAGGTCGCCGACGGCCTCTACTACGCCGGGATGGCCAGCGAGTCGCAGTACCCCGAGCGGAGTCTCGACGGCGGCATCGTCGCCGGCTTCGAGTGTGCGAATTTGATCGATCGGAAAGCTGAGTAGGAGTTTTGCTTGGCGGATGGTGCGGTGGCCGTTTTCTCGACTATTGTCTACCGAGTCAGCGACAGCACCAGCAGCTCGTTCGTTGGCAACTTATGACCGCAGGGCGCCGGGGATGAACCCCGGCGCAGCGTCGAGTCCCCACCCCTCCCCCCGCGCTCGCCGACCGCTGGCGAGCGCGAGGCATCCACCGCACCCGCGGCCGGCGGTGGCGCGAAGCGGTCGCCGCGCCATCGGCGACCCAGCGCGAGGGATGAAGGAGCAAAGCGACTGAATCGGATGGGGAGGGCGTGGATGCGGCGCGGTGCGGTCACAAGTACTCAAGGGAACTCCGCGGTACTGTTCGCGGTCGCGGAACCCTACCAGAAACCGCCCAAAACTCCGTCTACTCTACAAAATCCCCAGCCTCACTCACCCGGCTCGTCGATCTCGTCGCTCCGATCCCCGACCACCACGCCGTCCTCCGTCTCCACGTACACGTCATCGGCGAACCCCTCCGCGGCGTGGGGGTGCTCGGGGTCGTCGAGGTTCTCCGGCGTCGACGGCGCCTCGGGTATCTCACCCTCGCGGAACTCCCCCAGCGGGTCGTCGATGGTGATGCCGTGGCTTTCGAAAAAGTCCGCGTAGCGGTCGTAGTGAGCCTCCACCTCGTCGACGGGGAACTCCATCATCTCCGTCCAGCCGTGGTTGTAGAAGTCGAAGTTCGCCTGCAGGTGGGTGATCTCACGGGCCTCCGCCTCCGGGTAGCCCGCCTCCAGCGCGGCGAGATACGTCGCCATCGTGCAGTCGAAGAAGGTCTCGAGGTGGGGCTCGCGCTCCGCACGGCGCCCGTCGGCGGCGCGCTCGCCGAACACGCGTGTGTGGAGGTCGACGAGTTTGTCGTTCATTTTCTCGCCCACGACCGGCATCGTGAGTGCCTGCTTCGCCGCGAAATGACGGACGTTCTGGCGGAGCTTCATCTGTCTGGCCGTAGCACCGCGACAGCCTTGAACCCAGCGAGCGCGGCATCTACGCCCGAAACGCGTGGCGAGAGCCGTATGGCAACCCACATTAACCCCCGAATCCAAACGCCATGGCATGAGTCAGTCGTTCGTGATCATCGGGGACGGTGTCGCGGGGAGTTCCGCGGCGGAGACGCTGCGCGAGAACGCCCCCGACGCCGACATCACCGTCATCACCGACGAGGGGGAGGCCCTCTATAACCGTATTCTGATCAAGGAGTTCGCGAAGGGGAAGCTTCCCGAGGCGCCTATCTCCATCCACGACGAGTCGTGGTATGCGGAGCGGGATATCGACCTCCAGCTCAACACCCTCGTCGTCGACATCAACACGGACGCCCACGAGGTCACGAGCCACGAAGGCGACAGCTACGAGTACGACAAACTGCTGATCGCCACCGGCGGGACGCCCGCACAGCTTCCGGTCGACAACTCCGACGCGGAGGGGGTCCACCACTTCTGGACGTTCGAGGACGCCCGCAAGATCAAGGCCGACGTGGAGGAGGCCGACACCGGCGTCATCGTCGGCGCCGGCCTGCTGGGCATCGACTTCGCGGCCATCTGTGGCGCCCAGGACGTCGAGGCCAACTACCTGATGCGTGGTAACGCGTGGTGGCGCTACGCGCTCAGCGAGGAGGGCGCCGAGATCATCCACGACGCGCTGCGCGAGCGCGGGGTCACCCCCGTGTTCGACTCCGGCATCGATCACTTCGAAGTCGACGACGACGGCCGCATCGAGTCGGCGGTCGACCCCGACGGCAACGAGTACGACGCCGACTTCGCCGGCGTCGCCATCGGGCTGGACATCAACACCGAGATCCTCCGCGGAACGGGGATCGAGTACGACGGCGAGGGCATCGTCGTCGACGAGTACATGCAGTCCAACCTCGAGGACGTGTACGCGGCCGGGGACTGCACGAAGTTCGACGACCTGATCCTCGGCGATCAGGCCCAGAACGGCGCGTGGGGCTCCGCGAAGGCACAGGGCGAGTGTGCGGCCAACAACATGCTCGACTACGGCACCGACGAGTTCCGCTGGGTCTCCTCGTACTCGATCACGCACTTCGACTTCCCGTTCCTCTCCTTTGGCCACCCGACGATGGGCGACGACAGCGTCGATCAGAAGTACTCCGACACGGAGTGGCGCCGCCTCGCCCTGAAGGACGGCCGTATCGTCGGCGGCGTCCTGATCGGCGACTTGGCGCCCCAGTCGGCGTACAAGCAGTTGATGCGTGAGGGCACTCGCGTCGACACCGAGAAGGAGACATTGATGCAGCAGTCCTTCAGCGTCGACGACCTCGAGGCCCCGGTCGCGGACGACTGATCTGACCGGCGACGGCCGGCCGGGCTGGGCGACTGATCTGACCGGCGACGGCCGGCCGGGCTGGGCGACTGATCTGACCGGCGACGGCCGGCCGGGCTGGGCGACTGATCTGACCGGCGGTAGTCGGCCGGGCTGGGCGACTAAGCCAGCAACACCGAAGTCGTTTTGCGGAGACCGCTCTCAGAGACCGTATGGACTCCGGCGGCTCCTCGGACATGACGCTCGCGTTCGAACTGGACGCGCTGAAGTCGCTCGCCGACCCCAATGAGGTGTTCAACGACGCCCGCGGGTGGACGAGCTACGTCGGCGTGGTCAGCGACGAACCGACCTACGTGGTCACCAACTTCACACGCAAAGAGCGCATCCGACAGGACTTCTTCTCGGGCCCGCGCGGCGTCGAGGAGAGCCTCGAGAACGTGAAAAAGCAGTTCGACACCGAGCGCCACGTGCTCATCGGCGTCTCGGAAGACCACCGCGAGCAGGCCGAGGCGGTCGACTGGGAGTATCTCCCGCTCGAGAACGCCGCCGAGGCGGCCGACTGGGAACTCGCCGACGAGGAAGACGAGGCTGATCACTTCGAGGAAGGAGAGCAGCGCGACGACTGGCCATAGCCAGCGACGGCGAGCGAACTGCTGCGAGCTCCGGCTCGCAGCCACAGAGCTTGACGCCGTCGCTGTGCCGTAGCCAACGACGTCGACGAGAATCTCCGATTCTCGCCTGCCAGCCGGACGTAGTCCGGCGACGGCTAACGACCCACCGCGACCTCCGTGTCGCGGTCACGGAGACTGCGCCGTGGCTGTGCCGTAGCCAGCCGCGTCTCGCGGCCTGATTTCTCGTTCGCCGACGGTCGAGCTTACGCCCGCGCGTGCGCCAGCGCGCGTGCCGCTTTCAACACAGTAATCCCCCAGGGGGCCGCAGGATCGGGTAATGAGTCACCAGCTTCCGGACGTGCAGGCCGGCGAACCCGACGTGAGCGTCGGGCTGAGTCAGGTCGGCGTCACGGGCGTCGAGAAGCTCGTCGAACTCGAAGGCGAGGACCGACCGTACGTGCTGACCGCCGAGTTCTCCGTGTTCGTCGACCTCCCCAGCGGCCGGAAGGGGATCGACATGAGCCGGAACATGGAGGTCATCGACGAGGTGCTCGAGGCGGCCGTCGACGGCGAGACCGACCGCGTCGAGGCGCTCTGTGGCGATGCCGCCGAGCGACTGCTGGCCAAACACGAGTACACCACCACCGCCGAGGTCAACATGGAGGCCGAGTGGATGCTCAAAGAGGAGACGCCCGCCAGCGGCCGGCCGACCCAGAGCACGGTCGACATCGTCGCCTCCGCCGTCGCCACTGAGGAGGAGACCAGAGAGGAGATCGGCTGCCGGGTTACGGGGATGACGGTCTGTCCCTGCTCACAGGGGATGTCCGAGTCCCGCGCCCGCGAGACCCTCGACGACCTGGGCGTCGACGAGGAGACCGCCGAGGCGTTCCTCAATGAGGTACCTCAGCCGGGGCACTCCCAGCGCGGCCACGCCACGCTGACGATCACGCAGGACACCGAACCCGACGTGGATCTGATGGACCTGATCGAGATCGCGCGGGACTCGATGAGCGCGCGCATCTACAACATGGCCAAGCGCCCCGACGAGGACCACATGACCTACGCGGCCCACGCCAACGCGAAGTTCGTCGAGGACTGCGTGCGCTCGCTGGTCAGCGGCGTCATCGAGACCTACCCCGATCTGGACGACGACGCGACGGTGTACGTGAAACAGGAGAACGACGAGTCGATCCACCAGCACGACGCCGTCGCCGAGCGGGAAGTGACGATGGCCCGTCTCCGGCAGGAGATCGGCGGGTAGCTACTCCCCCGCAGTGAGGAGTTCGGCTTCGTCCCACCGCGGGTCGAACGTCTCGCGTACGTCGGCGCTGAACTCCCGATCTTTCAGGTCGAGCATCGCGAACGGTTCACGGGGCGTGAGGGGGTTGGGAACCTCGATACAGGCCTCGACGCCGTCGATGAGGTGGAACGATCCGGTCACGCGGTCGGTGGTCCGTACCTCGAACCCGGGGTGATCGGCCAACTCCGACTCGTAGCGCTCGAGCACTGTAGCGGGGAGCGTGCTGATCAGGTCCGGGCCGAGCAACACCGACACCTCGGCGCCGCGCTCGAGGGCGCGCTGGAACGCCGCGGCCACCTCGTCGCCGTACTCGCCGACGTCGAACTGCGGCGTCGGCCCGCCGGCGACGGCGATGACGCGCTCGTCGGCGGTGTCGAGGCGTTCGATCAGGAGGTCCGCGCTCTCCTCCGGGCCGACGACGGCGGTCCAGAACCCCTCTTCGGTGGGGACGCCAGCCTCGAGGTCTGCCTCCAGTTCGTTGACGGCGGACTCGTACTGGGACTCCTGCTCCGCTAACTCATCGCGTTTGGCCTCCAACAGTCGATCCAGCGCCGCCTCGGGTTCGACGGCGACGTACTTCTTGGGGCGGCTGGCGGCCTGACTCCGAACCAACCCCCGCTGTTCCAGATCCTTCAGTACGTCGTACACCCGGCCCATGGGCACGTCACTCGACCGTGAGAGCTCCTTTGCGGTGCTCGGCGAGTCGTCGAGCAGCGCCCGATAGGCTCGCGCTTCGTACTCCGAAAGCCCCAGGTCGCGTAGATTTGCCATGCGTAGCGGTCTCTACCCCGGCCGTGAAAAACTCACCGGAGGTTTACCCGTTGATTCCGTTGTCCGCGGTGGTTCCCTACTCGTTGCGGGCCGCGACTCGTTCCATCAGCGTCTCGGGATCGGCCGCGGGGGCATCGACGCCGACGACGCGCGCAGTGCCTCGCTCGAGATCCGGCGCGACCGACTCGTCGGCGTTCGGCACGACCACTTTCTCGTGGTCGGCCACCCGGAGCGCAGCGCGGTGGAGATCGCTGCCCGGGTCGTCGGCGACGGCGACCGTGAGGGGATCGTGGACGAGTCGGCTGGCGGCGGTGCCGTACTCCGCGACCTGCACGCCGATACGGTGGGACGCGCCGGCGAAGGCGCCGACGGTCTCGTGGGCGATCTCGTGGTACTCCTCCTCGCCGGTCAGCGTCGCGAGGTCGACTAGCGAGTTCGCGAGCGCGGCGTTGCCGTCCAGCGGGCGCAGCGGGTGGTCCAGGAGCCCGACACCCTCCGCGGGCCCGTCGCGGAACGAGCCGTCCTCGTGGAGCGTCTCGATGGCGTGGTCGGCGACGGTCGCGGCCACGTCGGCGCCGTAGCCGATAGTCTGCTCAGCGCGGGTGAACGCGCCGACGACGGCCGCAAGGTCCGAGAGCACGTCCCGCGGGCCGGTCTGGCCGCGCTCGCGGAAGTGAACGACCGAGCCGTGCTCGATCAGGTCGCGTTCGAGGTAGTCCAGCACGCGCTCCCCGTACTCGCGAGCGCGCTCGTCGTCAGTGTAGCCGTAGTAGGTGAGGAGGGCGTCGGCAGCGAGGGCGTTGCCCCCAGCGTAGGCCGTGAGGTCGGTCCGGGGCTGACGGGCGTTCGCGCGCTCCTCGGTGTTCTTCCGCCAGTACTCCGCCCCTTCGCCCGGGCCGACGCTGCCACCGACGGCGACGCCCGACCAGAGGTCGTCGGTGAGGAACTCGATGGTCGATTCGGCTGGCTCGCGGTAGGCCTCCTCGCCCGTATAGACGTAGGCGTGGGCGAACGCGCGCAGCAGGGTCGCATTGGTGTCCAGCAGTTTCGCGTGGTGGACGTCGCCCCAGTCCTGCCGGCCGGCGTAGCGGAAGAAGCCGCCGGCGACGTCGTCGAGGAGGTGGTCCCGGACGGCGTCGAGGGTGCGCAGGGCCTGATCACGCTCGCGTTTGAGCGCGAACTCCACCGTCCGGGCCAGCGGGAACTTCGCGCTCTGGCCCCACCCGGCGAATCGCCCATCGAACTTCTCGCCGAGTTGGCCGGCGATCTGTTCCTCGATAGCGGACCCGACCTCGCCCGCGGGCGGGAGGTCGCCGGCAAGCGCGCGCGGGACGCGCCCGGCGTCGTCGCCCTTCTCGGCGTAGGTCTCGCCCACGCGGTCGAGCACCTGTCGCATCCCGTCGGGCGCGAGCGCGGTCGCAGTGGAGATGACCTCGCCGTCGGGGGTGAGGAAGACCGTCGAGGGGAACCCACCCGCGGCGTAGCGCTCTCGGATCCGGGGCTCGCGGTCGGCATCAACGCGGATCGGGACGTAGCGGTCGTTGATGTTGGCCGCGATGTTCGGGTCCGCGTAGGTGGTCGCGTCCATCTCGTGGCAGTCGACACACCACGTCGTCGAGAGCGAGAGCAGTACGGGGACCGACCGCTCGCGGGCCTCGTCGAAGGCGTCCTGACCCCACTGGCGCCACTCGACGCGGGTCTCTTCTTGCATGGGTCTCGGTGGGGGTGTTTGGGGGTAAAGCGTGTCGGAGGCGAGGCTGGTAAACGCCGACTGAAAGGAGGCGGCAAACAGCCTCGATAGGCGAGCGGGGAGCGCAGCGACCCGCGAGCGAGAAGACCCGGAAACGCAGCAAAGCAACCGTGAGGCGGTAAACAGCCTCGATACGCGAACGGAGAGGGAGTCCCGCTCGTTTGCAGCCGGCGACGAATAGACTCGCACGCGCAACGAAACAGAGCCCCCCACGATCCACCCGGCCGAGCGAACTAACACGCACCCGGCCATACCGTCGCCTATGTCCGAAGAGACCGACGTGTCCATCGACGTGGAGGTCGAGGTCGAAGTCGACAGCGAGGAACTGGGGATCGAGGCGGGCGACGAACGCGAGATAGAGGCCGAACTCGAGACCGACGGGATCGAGGTCGAACTCGAACTCGAAATCGAGGGCGTCGACGCCGAAGAGGCGGAGGAAGAAGTGGAGGAGGAAGCCGAGGCTGAGGAGTCCGAAGAACCGGAAGACGAGACGCCAGTCGTCGACGAGGAGCACGTCACGACCGCCGAGGAGGAGGGCGCGGAGGGCGAGACGTTCGAGGTTGGCTCCCCCGAGGACGAGGAGTAACCGACTACGGCTCGTGATCAGCAGCGACCTCGGGGTCGCTGCCCGGAGCGTGTTCTCGGGCCGTGTGTAACCGACCACGGCCTGCCGCGGCCGCTTGGAGGACGGGAGCGGCGGCCTTTTTGCCCGCCAGCCCCCTCTCACGACCATGTCCAAAGCAGGCGGCGAGCGGCTGGAGCTACCCTGTGGCGAGACGGTCTCACTCACGTCGCTCGACCTCGGGATGCGCGAACTCGACTGTGACTGCGGCGACTCGCACGCGGTGGTCATGGACATGCACCCGCCGACGCGCTTCTTCCCGGAGTTCCTCGTCGACACGCTGGAGGAGGCCGTCGAGACCACCAGCGAGGAGATGCCGGACTTCGGCACCCCGCACCTGATGGGGATGGTGATCGAGGAGTTCCCCGAGCAGGTCGCGGTCGCCGACGCCAGCGACGAGGGCGACGTGGGGTTCGCGATGGTCTGGATCGCCGGCTTCGACTCGCGGCGACTCCACGAGGTCATCGTGGAACTCGTGGTCGAACTGATGGAGCACGCCGTCTCCCACGCCGAGAGCGAGCGCGCGATGACCGAGTTCGAGGAGAAGATGCTGGAGTTCGACGTGAGCGCGTTCGTCGAGCAGTACCGCGACGAGCGCGACCTCGACCCTGAGCCGTACGTCTAGTCCTCGACGCGCTCCAGCACGACGCCGTCGTCGAAGCGCCCCCGCTCGGCTGCTTTCTTCTCCCGTACCGCTTCGAGTTCGTCCTCGTCGACGCCGAGCTGACGCCGCAGCGCGTCGAGCACTTCGAGGACGTCCGCCAGTTCGTCAGCGCTGGGCTCGGCCCGCAGTTCTGCGGTCTCCTCCGCTAGCTTCTCGAACAGCCGTTCCTCGTAAGCGTCGCCGTCGACGACGTGAGTGACGGGTGTCTCGCCGTCGGCCTCGATGACCGCGGGGATGTCGTCGCGGACCAGTTTGTCGTACTCGCGGGACACGCTCGGCGCCACGGCCGGGGGCGGCATTTTGGTTTCGACGGTGTGTGTCGAACCGGACCGTGTTACGAAATTCGTAATCCTGCTTCGGACCTCGTAGCTATTCGCCGAGCTTATTACGATTCACGTATTCGGGTGGAGTAATGACGGAGACCGGCAGCGACGGCGTGGTCGTCGATGGAGGAACGACTGAGACGACCACGGAAGACGGCGTGGTCGTCGAGGCAGGGACCGAGAACGCGGGCGGCGCCGGCGAGGGCCGGACCATCCTGCTGATCGGCAGCGGTCCCATCCAGATCGGACAGGCCGCCGAGTTCGACTACTCGGGCGCACAGGCCTGCCGGGCGCTGCAGGAGGAGGGCGCCGAAGTGGTGCTCGTCAACTCCAACCCGGCGACGATCATGACCGACCCCGAGACGGCCGACCGGGTGTACGTCGAACCCATCACCCCCGACGCCATCGCGGAGGTCATCCGCAAAGAGCAGCCAGACGGCGTCATCGCCGGCCTCGGCGGCCAGACCGGGCTGAACGTCACCGCCGAACTCGCCGAACAGGGCGTGCTCGAGGAGCACGACGTGGAGATCATGGGCACGCCGCTTTCCACCATCTACGCGACCGAGGACCGCGACCTGTTCCGCCAGCGCATGGAGGATCTGGGCCAGCCAGTCCCGGCGTCGACGACGATCACGCTGGACGACGACGAGTCCGCGACCGAACTCGACGAGGCCGCGCTCAAGGAACGCGTCGAGGCCGGCGTCGAGGCAGTCGGCGGCCTGCCCGTGATCGCCCGCACCACCTACACGCTGGGTGGCTCGGGATCGGGCGTCGTCCACGAGATGGACGAACTGCTCGAACGTACGCGCAAGGGCCTGCGCCTCTCGCGCAACGACGAAGTGCTGCTCACCGAATCGATTTCGGGCTGGGTCGAACTGGAGTACGAGGTGATGCGCGACGCGGGCGACTCCTGCATCATCATCTGCAACATGGAGAACCTCGACCCGATGGGGATCCACACGGGCGAGTCGACGGTCGTCACGCCCTCGCAGGTGATCCCCGACGACGGCCACCAGGAGATGCGCGACGCCGCACTCGAAGTGATCCGTGATCTGGGGATTCAGGGCGGCTGTAACATCCAGTTCGCGTGGCGCGACGACGGCACCCCCGGCGGCGAGTACCGCGTCGTCGAGGTCAACCCCCGCGTCTCGCGTTCCTCGGCGCTGGCGTCGAAGGCGACGGGCTACCCCATCGCCCGCGTCACGGCGAAGGTCGCGCTGGGCAAGCGCCTCCACGAGATCGACAACGAGATCACCGGCGAGACGACCGCGGCCTTCGAGCCAGCGATCGACTACGTCGTGACGAAAGTGCCGCGCTGGCCCATCGACAAGTTCGAGGACACCGACTTCACGCTCTCGACGGCGATGAAGTCGACCGGCGAGGCGATGTCCATCGGCCGCACCTTCGAGGAATCCCTCTTGAAGGCGCTCCGTAGCTCCGAGTACGACCCCGCGGTCGACCTCGACGCGCTGGAGGACGAACAGCTCCGCGAGGAGTACCTCGAGCGCCCGAGCCCCGACCGCCCCTACGCCATGTTCGAGGCGTTCGAGCGCGGCTTCTCCGTGGAGGAAGTCGTCGAAGCGACCGGGATCTACGAGTGGTACGTCGAGCGCTTCGCCCGCATCGTCGAAGCCAGCAAGGAGGTCGTCGACGGCGAGTTCACGCCCGCGGCGGTCGCGGGGTTCACGAACGCCGAAATCTCCGCGCTGGCGGGCAACGTCTTCGAGGACAGCAGCCTGACGTGGCTGCCCGAGACCCGCGGCGCGTGGCGCGAGGCCGCCGAGCCGGCAGCCGACCCTGCAGCCGAAGCGGCCGCCGCTGGCGCTGCTGAAGGCGAGGGCCTGCCCGTCTCCGCCGAGCGCGCCGGCGTCGGCGAGGTGGAGGCCACCGTTCCCGGTCGCACGTACAACCAGGTCGACACCTGTGCCGGCGAGTTCGCGGCGTCGACGCCGTACTACTACTCCTCGCGCAAGCCCGCGACGTTCACCGGGCCGTTCGAGGGTGACGCCGCCGCGGGTGAACTGCAGGTCGACCGCGACGCCGAGAGCGTCGTCGTGGTCGGCGGCGGCCCGATCCGTATCGGGCAGGGCGTGGAGTTCGACTACTGTGCGGTCCACGCGGTCCGCGCGCTCTCGGAACTGGGCATCGACGCCCACGTGCTGAACAACAACCCCGAGACGGTGTCGACGGACTACGACACCTCCGACGGCCTGTTCTTCGAGCCGATCACCGCCGAGGAGGTCGCCGACGCCGTCGAGGCGACCGACGCCGACGGCGTGATGGTCCAGTTCGGCGGCCAGACCTCCGTCGACGTGGGTGAACCGCTGGAGGCGGAACTCGAGCGCCGCGGCCTCGACTGCGAGATCCTCGGCACCAGCGTCGACGCGATGGACCTCGCGGAGGACCGCGACCGCTTCAACCGCCTGATGACCGAGCGCGGGATCAAGCAGCCCGCGGGTGGCTCAGCGACCAATGAGGAGGAAGCCCTCGAACTGGCCCACGAGGTCGGCTACCCCGTGCTCGTGCGCCCGTCCTACGTGCTCGGCGGCCGCGCGATGGAGATCGTCTACAGCGACGACGAACTCCGCGAGTACGTCGAGGAGGCAGTCCGCGTCTCCCCCGAGAAGCCGATCCTGATCGACTCGTTCCTCGAGGACGCGGTCGAACTCGACGTCGACGCCGTCTCCGACGGCGACGATGTCCTCATCGGCGGCGTGATGGAGCACGTCGAGAGCGCGGGCGTCCACTCTGGGGACTCCGCCTGCGTGATCCCGCCGCGCTCGCTCCCCGAGGAGACGCTGGGGCGCGTGCGCGAGGTCGTCGAGGAGATCGCCGACGCGCTCTCGACGGTGGGCCTGCTGAACGTCCAGCTCGCCGTCAAGGACGGCGACGTGTACGTGCTCGAAGCGAACCCGCGTTCCTCGCGTACCGTCCCGTTCGTCTCGAAGGCGACCGGTGTCCCGATCGCCAAACTCGCCGCCCGCGCGATGGCCGGCGAGTCGCTGGCGGAGATCGACGCCACCGAGCAGATCCCCGAGCAGCCGAGCGTGAAGGAGGTCGTGCTGCCGTTCGACCGCCTGCTGGACTCGGACCCCCGCCTCGGCCCGGAGATGAAGTCGACGGGCGAGGTCATGGGCACCGCCGGAAGCTTCGGCGCCGCCTACGGCAAGGCACAGATCGCCGCCGGCAACGAGATTCCCGAGGATGGAACCGTCGCCATCGACGGCGACTGGCCCGCGGACGTGCGTCTCACGTTCGGCCAGCATCTCGACCTGGTGGAGCCCGAGGACCTCGAAACGGCGCTGATGGAGGACAGGATCGACCTGCTGCTCTCGACGGAGCGTGACAGCCTCCGCACGGCCGTCGACGAGGAGGTTCCCTACCTCTCGACGGAGGCCGCGGCCCGTGCGGCGCTGGAGGCGCTGGAAGCCAGTGAGGCCACCGATGGGCCGCTCGCCGGCGTCGACGTGGCCGCGCTGTCGGACCGTCCGACGAGCGAAGAGAACTGGGGCTGAACCCGGACGCCGTTCGGGCCGCCGTCAGTTCGGCTATCCGTCGACGATGGGCCCGTCGACCGCGAATGCGCTGATCGCGCTGTTTTTCGATCACTTCCGAGACCGACGCGACGCCACCCGGATAGCCGCTACTCTAGCTTGTTCAGCGCCTCGAAGAACTCGGCATCCGGGCCGGCGATCCGGATCGGAGTGTCGGCGGTTCGAACCGTCACCATCGTCGGTAGGTCGGGGCTCCGGGTCACCCGGCCGTCAACAACGACGTGGGCCGTCTCTCTGCCGGTGAGTCGGACAGTGACCTCGCTGTCGGGTCCGACCGCCAGTGGCGGCATCCCCTCGTCGGCACACATCTCGTTGACGACCATCGCGCTCACGTCGGGGTGGACCAGCGGCCCGCCCTCAGAAAGGTTGTACGCGGTCGAGCCGGTCGGCGTCGCGACCAGCGCGCCGTCGGCATGGCCCGAGGAGAACAGCGAGCCGTCGACCCGGATTTCCAGATCGACGCCGCCCGCGCGGCCGCGCTGGGGCCCCTGCAGCACGATTTCGTTAACGGCGGTGGGGCTCTCCCAGCCCTCGCCGGCGGCGACGAGTCGGGGCGCCTCGCGAACCGAGAGATCGTCCTCGCGGAGGCCGTCGACGGCCAGCACCACTTCGTGGATGGCCGTTTCGGGCCCGATGGCGTTGAGGAAGCCGACCTCGCCCAGGTTGACGCCGAGGATCGGCGTGCCGCCGACGCCGCGGGCTGCGAACAGGAACGTCCCGTCGCCGCCGATGGCGACCACGAGGTCGCAAGCGTCCATCTCGGCGACGGGGTGACCGGCGTCGTCGTGGTCGCTCGCGGTGGCTTCGTCGAGCCACACGTCGACATCGTCCTCCCGAAGGCGGTCACGGATCTCCGCCGCGAGGAACGACGCCCGCTTGTTGTCCCGCTTGGCGACGATACCGACCAGCATGGTCGGCGGTTCCACCGCCGCCGGCAAAAGCGCGCGGATCCGCCCCTGGACGGACAAGCTTCATTTGCGGGGGCGCCGACAATCGCGTAATGACTGTGCGCATCGCGGAGGTGAGGTCGAGATGAGTGACGAGGAGGAGGAAGACTGGTTCGAGCAAGCGATGCGCGAGGGCGAAAGCGAAGGCGAGAGCGGTTCTCCGAGCGCGGCTGCGGACGCCGAGGAGGAGGCTGGCGAAGAGCCGGAGCAGACCGCGGAAGCGGAAAGCGAGACTGCCGAGTCCGAGGAGACGCCGACTGATTCGTTCGGTGGATTCGGTGACGAAGAGGAGGCAGACCCCTTCGGCGGTGCCGGGGGGCCGGGTGAGGAGCAGGCGGACCCGTTCGGTGGGTCCCGCGGTGGGGGCGACCAGAGCGACCCGTTCGGCGGATCCCGCGGTGAAGCGGCGGAGGGGCAGAACTCGTTCGGTGAGGGAGATGGCTTCGGCGGCGAGCAGGACGGATTCGGCGGCCGCGCCGGCGGTCGTGAGACAGGCGGCGACCAGGGTGGGTTCGGCGGCGGCTTTGGCGGGGACGAAGGATTCGGTGGCGAGGAGGGGTTCGGCGACGAGGCCGAGTCGTTCGACGAGGCCGAACTCGACTCCGACATCGACCGGGTCAACGTCGGGATCGAGGGTCTCGACGAGATGATCCTCGGCGGAGTTCCCGAACGCTCGCTGATGGTGTCCATCGGCGCCGCCGGGACCGGGAAAACCACGGTCGGGCTCCAGTTCCTGACCGAGAGCCTCGAGAACGACGAGCGAGCGATCTACATCACGCTGGAGGAGTCCCGGGAGGCGATCCTCTCGACGGCCGAGGAGAAGGGCTGGCCGTTCCGGGAGTGGCGCGACGAGGGACGGCTGGCCATCGTCGCGATGGACCCCATCGAGATGGCGAACTCGCTGGCGTCGATCCGGAGCGACATCTCGCGGCTGGTCGAGGCGTTCGACGCCGACCGACTGGTGCTCGACTCGGTCTCGCTGCTGGAGATGATGTACGACCACCCGGCCGAGCGCCGCTCGGAGGTGTTCGACTTCGCGCGCTCGCTCAAGCGCGCCGGGGTGACGACGATGCTCACCTCCGAGGCCAGCAGCGACGACGCTTACACCTCGCGGTACGGGATCATCGAGTACCTCGTGGACGCGGTGTTCATCCTCCAGTACGTCCGGCCGTCGGACTTCCGGGAGACCAGACTGGCCGTCGAGATTCAGAAGATCCGGGACGCGAACCACTCCCGCGAGACCAAACCGTACGAGATCACCAACGAAGGGATCTCGGTGTACCGGCAGGCGAACATCTTCTGAAGCTCTCCCGCGGTGACGGCCAACCGCGGGAGTGCGAAACTCGGCCGCGGTGACGGCCAACCGCGGGAGTGCGAAACTCGGCCGCGGTGACGGCCAACCGCGGCCATGTGAACGGCGGGGTCGTCGTCGTCGCCGTCCCGCACCCGCCGGAGTAAAGAACGCTCCCGGCGACGGTTGCGTATGGCCAGTTTCGCCCGCGGAATACTCCAACGGCTGTTCAACCGCGAGTTCCGGCCGGCCGACGTGGCCCAGCAGTTGGTCGGGGGGTTCCTGCTCGCGGGCCCGTTCGTCGTCACCGAGGAGGTCTGGGTGCTCGCGGGCCACATGAGCGCGTTCCAGTGGGCCGTCGTGGTCGCGATGGTGTTCGCCATCGGCTGGGGAGCGCTCTACCGCGCCGACAGCGGCCGCGACACCGACGACGAGACCGAGGTGGCCGGCATCCCCTACCGGTTCGTGACGCTGATGTTCGTCTCCTTCGGGTCGGTGTTGCTGCTCGCACTCAGTTTCGCCGCGCCGGAGACGTTCGAGGCCGGAATGTTTCGGACCGCGAAGGCGGTGAGCATCGGCGCCGTCTTCGCGGTTGTTGGGGCCGCGACCGCTGACAGCGTGTTCTAACCGTCGACGGCGCGTGACCGGCAGCGACCGTCGGGTCGCTGCAGGGAACTCGATGCCGTCGACGTGTGTCGACCAGCAACGGCGCTCGTCCGTCGCGCGCTCCGTCGCCGACGCCGCCCATGCAACTCCGCGAACTGGCCACCGACGACGGAGTTAAATCCCCATCACGACTACCTATCGCCAACAGTGAGCGCGACGGTCGAGACACGCCGGGACCCTCGCGGCGACGCGACCCACGAGGCCCGGGCGTGGGAACGCAAAGAGCAGATCCGGCGGGAGGAAGCCATCCTGAAACAGCGGCGCAGTTTCTTCAGGGACGCCTACCGCCGCGCGGACTGCCGGCTCCTGTTCGTCGACGACGACCTCGCGGGCTTCGTCTCCACCCGGCGTGACGGCTACATTCTCTTTCTGGCCGTCGCGCCGGAGTACCGCGGCGAGGGGTTCGGCGAGCGACTGGTCGCCGACGTGGCCCGGGACCACGAGTCGGTGAGCTGTCACGCCCGCGCGACCAACGAGGACGCGCTGGGGTTCTACCGCCACCTCGGCTTCGAGACGATCCGCCGTATCGACGGCTACTACGAGGACGGCGGCGACGCCTACTACCTCAAACTCGGGCAGGACCGGTCGCTCTCGGAGAAACTGTCGGAGTTCGTTCGGCGCTAACGCACGACTTGAGCAGATCCCTGTGGTGAAACAACCGGTAAGTGGGGTTGGAGATGTCACGGTGCCCGAAAGATGAGCAACATGGAAAAACTGGGGTAGACTATTAACTATTATATCACTATTGGGACCTATAGCTCCCACACCCCCTGTAAGCCATTCGTGGACCGGATTTAATATGCCCTTCCAAAGACATTCCCGTACGGCTATTACTGTCCGAACTCTATCCCGTAATCAATATAACGATCACTCTGCATACCTTTAATATTCCTTGCAATAGTTCGTCCGCTACCACAGTCGGCCGTTCTATTGGTCTTCTCACCGTATGATGTTATTGTGACAATCGCAGCGCTATCCCCACCATTTGTCCGAATAACTACACACAAACATAAAAGTTCTGTAAGTGTAGAAGGTATATAAGAATCCAGTATAATATCGGATTATGAACCGCCGGAGTTACTTGAGAACGATTACTGTAGGAAGCACCACAACACTCGCCTCTTTGAGTGGGTGTGCAGCGCTGTCTGACCCGGCGTCGGAGGCCAAAGTCAAGAACGAACAGACTGCACCGAGCGAATACAATATTGATTGTGAACTGGAGATGACGAACAGCAGGTACTCCGAGGATTCACCTGTTCAGTTGAAGGTGTCGTACACGAATATTGGGACAGACAGACGGATATCCAACTGCGCTCCATTCGTCAAAAGCGAACAAGCGAGCCTCGATGCATCACTCTGGCTCTGCCATCCGAATCAAGTAGAGATCTCAGAAGATAACGAAAAACGATGGCAAGTTGACACGGAGGTAAATCCGGATCAAATTCCGCTGGGGGTCTGCACGCTTGGGGACTTCAATGCAAACGATACTATTTCGGAGCAGTACTATTTGCTCGACAACAGCAATACAATGGGGTATCTTACACCGGGCAGCTATACGTGGGAAACCGCTGTCGTTCTCGCGGGGAACGGCCCGACACCTAAAGACCCCTCCAAAGTTGAGACAGAATCCTTTACGTGGGGGTTCACGATTGAACTGCTGTAATTCCAAATATTCTCCGAACTAGTGGCGTGAGAAAGTGGCGGCCTTGTTAAACATCTATTAGTTAGACAGCGAAGGGGGTGAAACATATCTCAGATAGGTGTCCTGTACTTACCGACCGCCTCCGAACCTATCGGGAGCGGTCGACAGCGCCGGCCTTTTGCTGTGGGTCCCGACGGGCTCTCGCGAAGGCTCGACCATCGATTGACCTACTCGTTTCGCTCGTTTGCGGTTAGTTCAGCGCTGCCTCGAACGCCGTCTCCAGATCGTGCTTCAGGTCGTCGACGTGTTCGACACCGACGCTGACCCGGATCAGGCCGTCTTTCAGCCCCGCCGCCTCGCGCTCTGCCTTCGGAATCGCGGCGTGGGTCATCGTCGCCGGCTGTTCGATCAGGCTCTCGACGCCGCCGAGCGACTCGGCGAGGGTGAACACCTCGGTCTCGGCAGCGACCGTTCGGGCCTGCTCCAGCGTGCCGTCGAGTTCGAAGCTGAGCATCCCGCCGAAGTCGTCCATCTGCTCGCTCGCGAGGTCGTGGTCCGGGTGGTTCTCGAGGCCGGGGTAGTAGACGCGGTCCACGGCGTCGTGGTCCTGCAGCCAGTGGGCCAGTTTGCTGGCGTTCTCGCAGTGGCGGTCCATCCGGACGGGTAGGGTCTTCGTCCCGCGGAGCACGAGGAAGCAGTCAAAGGGCGACGGCGTCGCGCCCACGGAGTTCTGGTAGAACGCGATACGGTCGTCGAGTTTGGCGTCGTCGGTGATCAGCGCGCCGCCGACCACGTCGGAGTGGCCGCCGAGATACTTCGTCAGCGAGTGGCTCACGATGTCGGCGCCGTGCTCGAGGGGTCGCTGGATCATCGGCGTCGCGAACGTGTTGTCGACCGCCGAGAGCGCGCCGTACTCGTCGGCGATGTCGGTCAGCGCGTCGATGTCGTTGACGTTGAGCAGGGGGTTGGTCGGCGTCTCGACCCAGAGGAGTTCCGTGTTCTCCTGCATCGCGTCGCGCACGGCGTCGTGGTCGGTGGTGTCGACGAAGTCGAACTCGAGGTCGTAGTCCTCGTACACCTGCGTGAAGATGCGGTGGGTGCCGCCGTACACGTCGTCGCCGGCGACGACGTGATCGCCGGACTCGAGGAGGTTCAGGACGGTGTTGATCGATCCCATTCCGGAGGAGAAACAGCGGCCGAACTCGCCGCCTTCGAGGGCGGCGAGGTTCTCCTCGAGGTCCGTGCGGGTGGGGTTGCCCGTCCGGGAGTACTCGTAGCCGCGGTGGTCGCCCGGGGCGTCCTGTTTGTACGTGGAGTTGGCGTAGATGGGCGTCATCAGAGCGCCGGTCCCCTCGTCGGGCTCCTGGCCGGCGTGGATGGCGCGGGTCTCGATGCGCTCCTCGGTGGCGTCGTCGCTGTCGTCGCTCATACCCCTGCTGGGGGCGGTGGGGGCCTGATTGTTGCGCTTCCGGCGCGGCTGGCGGGGTGTCTCGGTCGTCGCGCGCGTGGCGGCCGCTCACGACGGCCCGAGAACGCATCGTTTATACGCCGACCGCGAATAAGCGACGACAAGACCATGCCTAGCTCCAACGGGCCCAACACCGGAACTCGGAACAAGATGTCGAACCACCCCCGAGAACGCGGCACCTCGCCGCCCCAGCGCGCCATCGCGGAGTACGACGAGGGCCAGAAGGTCCACCTCGTGCTCGACCCGTCCGTCGAGGGCGGCCGCTTCCACGCGCGCTTCAGCGGTCACACCGGCGAAGTCGTCGGCCAGCAGGGCGACGCGTTCAAGGTCCAGATCACCGACGGCGGCAAGGAGAAGGTCCTGATCGCCGGCGCCGCCCATCTCCGCGCGCAGGAGGAGTAATGACGATCTTCAAAGAGAAGCTCGATGAGGAGTACCTCACCGCCTCCGAGGTCAAAGCGGAACTCCAGGAAGTCGAGGAGAAGCGCGCCGCCGAGGAGGATCGGGAGCTCCGCTACGAGCTCGCGCGCGCCATCGAGCACGTGAACCGCTTCGCGCTGCTCGACGCCAAGGAGTCCCGGGAACTGGTCGGCCGCCTCGAGGAACTCGAGAAGGTCGACGAGCCGACCGCCCACAAGATCGCGGACCTACTGCCCCGCGACCGGGACGAACTCCGGACGGTGTACGCACAGGAGCGCTACTCGCTGTCCGGCGACGAACTCGACGCGATCCTCAACGTCGTCGCCGAGTACGCCTGAGGCCGGACGACGACTTCTCACACCGGCCGACAGTTTATCCGTGGGCGTGACGTACGCGGGCCATGAGCGACGCCCACGAGTCCGACGCTGCCGCGAGCGACGCCGACGGGGAGGAGCCACGCTCCTCCGACGACGAGGAGTCGGTCGAACGCGCAGTCGTGCTCGACCACCTGCCTTACGGGCGCCCCGACGACGACCGGCCCCAGCACCAGAAACCCGAGATCGCCTACGCCGTCGGCGAGGCGGAGTTCGACCTGTTCGAACTCACGCTGGCGGAGGGCGCCGACGTGAGCATCGGCGACCGCGTCGTCGTCGTGCCCGACGCCGACCGGGACCTGATCCAGCGCTACCGCGAGATCGACCACGAGGACCTCTCGCGGGGCGCCGAACAGGAACTCGAGTACGTGACCGAGGAGATCGTCGAGCGCCACCCCCAGCCGTTCCTCGACTACTTCAACGAGGCCCAGCCGCTGACCCTGCGGCTCCACCAACTCAACGTCCTGCCCGGCATCGGCGATACGCTCCGGGACGACATCCTCGAGAGCCGCAAGCGCCAGGGCCCCTTCGAGAGCTTCGACGACCTGGAGGAGCGCATCGACGGCCTCCACGACGCGAAAGGCACCGTCGTCGACCGCATCGTGGAAGAGCTCACCGAGGACGTGAAGTACCGCGCGTTCGTCGCCGAGAACTGACGGGACCGCGGGCCCACGCGGCCTAATGTCGACGGCCCGAAACGCCGGAACGGGGCTTTTAACGCCGGCGGGGCGATAGAGCGGGTAATGACTGCTCCCGACGAGTCGCGGGACCCCGACGGCCTCATCCGCCGAGCCAAGCGGGGGAACCCGGAGTTCGACCAACACTTCCTCGTCGACGACCGGGTGCTCGACCGCATCCCGAACTACCTCCCCGAGGGGGCCGACCGCTCGCATCTGCTGGAGATCGGTGGCGGAACCGGCGCGCTCACCGACCGCCTGCTCGATGCGGTTCCCGAGGACGGCCATGTGAGCGTCGTCGAACGCGACCCAGATCTCGTCTCGTTCCTGCGCAAGGAGTTCGCCGACGAGATCGAGGCCGGCGACCTGACCGTGATCGCCGGCGACGCGCTGGAGGTCGACCTCCCGGCGTTCACCGCCTCGGTGTCGAACCTCCCCTACGGCGCCTCCTCGGAGATCGCGTTCGACCTGCTCCCGCGGAAGCGCCCGCTCGTGTTGATGTTCCAGCGTGAGTTCGCCGAGCGGATGGTCGCCGAGGCCGGCGACGACGACTACGGCCGGCTCTCGGTGTCGGCCCGGCATTACGCCGACGTGGAACTGGTCGAGCACGTGCCTGCGGAGGCGTTCGACCCGCAGCCACGCGTCGAGAGTGCCGTTGTGCGCTGTACCCCTCGCGACCCCGAGTACGAAGTTTCCGACGAGGCGTTCTTCCTGCGGTTCGTGAAGGCGCTGTTCACCCAGCGCCGGAAGACGATGCGCAACGCGGTGCGCAACACGGGCCACATCTCCGGACTGGAGGACCCCGACGCCGTCGTCGCGGCGGCCGACGAGTCGCTGATGAGCAAGCGGGCCGGCAACGTCACGCCCGCGGAGTTCGCAGCGCTGGCCCGACTGGCGATCCGAGTCGATCCCGGCGTCGGGGGTGAGTGATGCCCGGCTACCAGGAGATCCGCAACGCGATCTGGCGGACCGTCGTCTCCACCGAAGCGCAGATCCTGGTCACGGTTGCCGCGCTCGTCCTGCTCGCAATCGTCGTGGTTGCCGTGCGCTCGGTCGGGCCGCGGCTGAAAGAGTACGTCGACGATGCCGTCGCCGAGTCGCTGCAGGCGGGCTTCATCGCGCTGTTCGCGGCGGCGACCTCGCTGTTCCTGATCTCGGTCTGGCGGGCCGGCTGGCTGATCGAACGCGGGTTCGACCAGATCGACCCGAGCAGGGTCGACGTGGTCGCGGTCGTGCTAAGCGTCGCCGTCTTCGCGGCCGCCTACACGGTGACCAGAATTTCCAAGAACAGTATCCGGCGGCTTTCGAAGGAGCGCGGGGCGATCACCAACCACCAACAGGAGGTCGCCCACCACGTCGTCCAGCTGTTCATCTTCGGGCTGGGGATCCTCGTGGTGCTGGGCATCTGGAACGTCGAACCCGGCGACCTGCTGCTCGGGGCCGGCGCCGCGACGGTCGTGTTCGGCCTCGCGGCCCGGCAGACGCTCGGCGCGGTGCTGGCGGGGTTCGTGGTGCTGTTCTCCCGCCCGTTCGATCTGGGCGACTGGGTCGTGGTCGGCGACGAGGAGGGGATCGTCACCGACATCAGCGTGTTCAACACCCAGCTTCGGACGTTCGACGACGAGTACGTGATGATCCCCAACGACATCGTCACGGACACTGAGATCCGGAACCGATCCCGGAAGGGGCGTCTGCGCCTCGAGACCGACGTAGGCGTCGACTACGAGACCGATGTGGAGCACGCGATGGAAATCGCCGCGGCGGCGATGGACGAGACGGAGACGCCGATGGAGCGTCCGGACCCAAACGTCGTGCTCTCGGAGTTCGGCGGCTCCAGCGTCGTGTTGAAGCTCCGCTACTACATCGACAACCCCAGCGCCCGGAAGATGTGGAAGGCCCGGACGGAGGTCATCTCGGCGGTGAAGGACGCGTTCGCTGCGGAGGGGATCAAGATCCCGTTCCCACAGCGGGAACTCTCCGGGCGGCCCGAAGCGGGCGGCCTCGCGGTTTCGGGCGTGCGGGCGAGTGAGGTGACTGACGGCGACGACGACGCCGACGGCGCCGACGATGCGGAGTCCGACGGCGACGATGGCGAAGACGCGGAAATCGACGATGACCGCGTCGAACGCGAGGACGCCGTCGAGGCTGAGGACACGACGGACACTGACGACACGGAGGGCGAGGAATGACTGACTCCGACCCGAGCGACGCCGACGAGGGATCGTCGGCCGCGGGGCTGGCCGAGCGCCGTGGCGAGGAGACAAACGTCTATCAGCCGGCGGAGGACTCCGGGCTGCTCGCCGACGCTGCCGAGGAGTTCGCCCGCGGGCGAACGTTGGAGGTGGGCACCGGCTCGGGCTGGGTCGCCGAGCAGACCGCTCCGCACGTTTCGGAGATGATCGCCGCGGACGTGAACCCCCACGCCTGCCAGCAGGCCCGGGAGCGCGGCATCGAGGCGGTGCGGACGAACCTGTTCGACGCGTTCGCCGACGGGAGCTTCGAGACGGTGCTGTTCAACCCGCCGTACCTCCCGACGGACCCCGAGAACGAGTGGGACGACTGGATGGAGCAGGCGCTCTCGGGCGGCGAGAGCGGCCGGGAGCTGATCGAGCCGTTCCTCGAGGACCTCGGCAGAGTGCTCGCCCCGGGCGGGCAGGCGCTGCTGCTGGTCTCCTCGCTGGCGGGCTACGAGGAGGTTGAGGAGTTGGCTCGCGACGCCGGCTTCGTCCCCGAGGAGGTTCGACAGGAGTCCTACCCGTTCGAGACGCTGTCGATCCTGCGGCTGACGCGGTTCATGCTCTGTGGGAAGCCGTCGGCTGGACAGATCGAGTAGGCTTCAGAAGGTTTTGCGAGGGAAGAGCGCTCCGAGAGCGTCTTCCTGCATCTCGGGGTGGTTGCCCCGGCGATGCGAGGGAAGGGATTTGAACCCTTGGACCACCGGAAGACGGTCCGTTCGTTCCACTCACGGACCGACTTCCGTGCCCACACTCGCTTCGCTCGTGTGGACGCTACAGGAGCGGATCTCGCGTCCGCCGCCGCTCTTGGCTATCGCCGCCGCTGTTCGGGAGTAGTACCGAATTTTGCGAGGGAAGAGCGCTCCGAGAGCGTCTTCCTGCATCTCGGGGTGGTTGCCCCGGCGATGCGAGGGAAGGGATTTGAACCCTTGGACCTCTACAGGAGCGGATCTTGAGTCCGCCGCCGTTTCCGAGCTTGGCTACCCTCGCACGCACTCAGGCAGAAGCCTTCGTAGAGGTTTAAGGCACCGGTTTCCCCTCCCTCGGTCTTCGTGATTACGTTTTCCGCCTTGGCTAACAAAAAGCTTGCGAGGTGTCGGACACTATCCACTTCCCGTTTTGCGACTTCATCTGTCAGTTTTGGGAATCGAGAGACGGGGATAGAAAGTAGCCCACAACATAGTAAGAAATCAGACAAAAACTGAATACGTCGGCTGATGTTGATGGTGCAAAATCTCGGATGAGACGGAATCGGTCGGAATAAACCGGGACTTCAACCCGGATGGAGTGTGATTTTGCTTAAAAAGCCACTATGGAACCCACTATAGAGGGAGGTCAAGCATCAGAGGTTCGTCTACCAGAGAGGAATCCAAACCCTCGCCACAGGAGTTCGGAATGGAGTAGCACCACGTTCTTGGACTCATCTCCGGGGGCAACTCCGGGGGTTTGACTACCCAAGACTTCTTTCAAGAATCGCACAACCCCAACGCTGTCACGCAATTATTCCGGTATCTTTTTGCACCCTGCGAACCTTTATAGAAGGCAAATTCTCGCGGGACTCTCAACCGACGAGTCGCAACTATTGAGTTCCACTTTGCGGGTTCTCCGCATTGAGGAGGGGAGTACGTCGAGAGACTTCTGCGGCCAACCTAACAATGACGACGAAATCATTCACAACTACGAGCGGTATCCCTACAAACCGCGAATTGTCGGGCGACGTTGAGGGGGATAATTCATCTGCGTCGCCCTACGCTCGTTCTGATGAGTTCGCTGATGAACGTCTGGCAGGTAACAGTTCAGCCCCGGCCCTAAACAACGCGACGTATATCGGCGTCCATGAGGATGAATATCAAAGTAAAGCCAGCTGGAAACAAATCAAGAAATACGAGCGGCTTGAACTCTACAATCGAGGAACCCATACCAGACAGGGCCGAGTTGACCAGACACAACTTCACGATCAAGATGACTGGTACTTCTGCGAATCCCTGACCGCACAGATGGGGCTTTCAGACTATGAATGGTTGTTGACATTGAGGCTGTTCAAACCGATGGACATGCGTACGTATCGCGGCACTGAGTCGGATGACTCCAAGACTACGATGAAGCAGTATCTCGGTGCGTTCTGTGTTGGTGCGCTTGTGTACAACGCTGGACAGTCAGATAACCGCTGGATGTACTACCCCGGGACAGAATCCGGGGAGAAGATTGAGCGGTACAACTCACCCAAAGCACGATTCGAAGTACAGCAAGTGGAGGACGACTTGGTCGATAGGCATCAAGCCGTAGAGCGGTGTGCCGAGAGTCTCGACTTCTCAGAGGGAGAGATTCGCTCGTGCCTGGAGAAAGTTCGCACCGAACTCCCCGCATGGGTTGACGATGGTTGAGTTAAACCCCCCGGTTTATAAGATACTTTGTATTATTATGATTGAGGGTGTCGGGACATGAAGGCATCTACCTGAATAGATATACACGCTGTTCCACTTCTTGAGATTCAATACATTGAGTGGGTTGGAACGCCAATGTTCCAGTTCATTGAGGGGGGAGAGAACTTGGGCGGGGAGCGAAGCGGACCGCCGTTCTTTAGCTGGACGAAACTCTTCATTGAGGGAGTTGGACTCCTCTCCCACTCAATGCATTGTTCCCCTGAGGGAGTATCAGGCCTCTTACGTAGTCCAGTCGTCCCGTGATGAATCCCCGATCAATCATCGAGAAGATGAACAGCAAGCAAACTGATGGCTTGAGCGCCGTCTATATATCGGGACTGAAAGCATCCATTCGGGCAGGTCCTGGATAGTGTACCTCATGAATTTCGGCGGTTTCGGTGAGTGGGAACACTCCGAGGATTCACTTCATCGAGCCGGCGACGGCTACGTTGTTCTCTCAGTCTTCGGTAAGTATAGAGGAACAAAGTAATACGCCGTTGTGACATCTCCCGGTTTCTGTCAAGACCGGCGTGCTGAATCAGAAGTTGGTTTCAGCACAGTAAATTGGTTCTATTCATATTGACTTGTTCGACTAATCGAGGACATCACTGGAGACATCAGAACGGGCATTGACCGAACATCCGCACACTCCTATCAACAACCGCACTAATTCGTGTGAGACATAACTGTTATCCGTGATACAAGCTTCCGATGTGGCATGCAAATTCGTCGCGTTCGGAACGAAGAGGACTCGATGCGTCGATTCGTCGAAGAATTGTGGTTACCGTACCAGCGTGCCCTCGAAGAGTTGGTCGAGTCGCATGTGATGGCCGAAGAGATTGACATCGATGAAATCGTCGAGTTCCGCACTCAGTGGTTCGACGACCCGACCAAATGACTCTGGGTCGCGCTCGACGATGCCGACGACCCAACTGGGCCTCTCGCGGATATCGACGCCACGTTCGCTGGCTTTCTCGGCACGTCGCTCCAGACGCCCCCTTCGAAGTTCGAGACGGTAGACCAGCTTATTCTCGGAAACATCTACGTCGACCCTGAGTACCGTAGCACTGGTCTTGCGGACGAGTTAGTTGCCCGCGCGATTCAGCAGGCACACGAGGAGGGTGCCGTAGAACTCACCCTCGAAGTGGACGCCGACAATGACCGTGCGCTCGCCTACTACGAGAAACTGGGATTCGACGTTAGTCGATACAAGATGCGGATACCACTCGAAGAGGTACAGTTCGATATACAACGTCGTGTCAATTGAACCCTCCAAGCCTCTCTGATGTTGTCTGCGTGCCCGTATTCAGCACGCCACCGCTCACATCATTGATGTCTGATAGGGCCTGTCTCGATACCTATGCAATCCCACTTACCGGCTGTTTCACTCCAGACCAGCTGGTTGGAATCCACTCCCTCAATGAGTTGATTCCCTTCGACCAAAGCAGGGAACACTCCCTCCCCCATCATACCTACTACACACAACAACCACACGGCCTCCACTAAGTTATTGTGCAAGAATCGGAGGACTGCACCGGGGTGGTGGTAACAGAAGCGTGTTAGTACTTATAAAGAGAATCACTCCGTGTACTCACTCCATTGAGCCGGCGACGACTACGTTGTTCTCTCGGTCTTCGGTAAGTACAGAGGGAGAACCGAACGATTCACATCAAGGGCAGATAACGTGGTTGTATGACCGACCGTATCGAGAGACTCCTCGCTGTTCTGGTCATCCTGATAGCCTTGTTGGTAGTAGCTCAAACGACTGTTGTCCCACGAAACCGACTACTGAGTACGATAGGGATTTTCTTTGGAAGCTTGGCGGTCGTCTACGCATTGATGGAGCTACTGATGACATTCCAGTCAAATTCCTGATTCGACCGTTCGCAGGCCTACTTCTCGCCTATTCCGTCACACACTCTCCGAAACCAACACTCATCAGTAGAAGCCGAAGGAACTCTACAAGGGTGGTTGGTTCTCAACTCCTCGATGTGTTGTTCCACTTCTTTCGGAAGGGCGGCTATAGTACCCAATAGGGAGAGTTCCGAAAAGGATTCACAGCATCGAGGGGGAAAGGTTTGTCCTACCCCATCTTGTCAAGCGCATCTCGTCGGTCTTCTGGCGGTGTCCCGTCGTACTTCATAGTTGTCTCAGGGCGTTTGTGGCGGAGTTGTTCTTGTGTTGCTGCGAGGTCTTCGGCACGAGTCATATACGTGCCAACCGAGTGGCGAATTGAGTACCAACTCATCTTCCGAGACTCGTGGGGAACACCGGCTTTCTCACACAACTTCAACAGGAGCCGGCGAAGCGATTTCGAGCCGTAAGGATTCCCATGAGTTGTCAACCAGAGAGAGTCGTTGTCGTCGTACTTCGGGTAGTGTGTTCGCTCGTGAATCCACTTTTCCAGAGCGTCGGCTGTTCGGTCACGGAGACTGACGTTCCAGTTCTCGACGTTTTTCGCTGATTCCTCCTTCGGGATACGGAGCAGAGAGTTTTCAACGTCAACCCACGAGGTCTTTGCCCGTTCTACTTCGGTTGGACGTAGTCCTGCGTCGAGACTCACCCACACGAGAGAGGTCAACTTCCAAGAGCCAATGTCTCCCCAATCATCGACGCCCAACGCCTCAATGGGTTTGTTCACGCGCTCAGCCACGTAGGGCTTGAGACGTTCCCGACGTTTTTCCTTGCACTTCACTGTCTTGTACGCGGGTATGTCTCCATGTTCGAGAGCTGTGTGGCGGAGTTCTGCTCGTTCGGTTGTACTTAGGTAGTCCTGCGGCTGTTGTCCGTTGCCGGTAGAGAACGAACGGTCAGGTTCCCACTCGTCTCCTCCGAACTCGTGGTGTCGCCAGTTGAAGTAGCGTTTGAGGGAGTGGAGACAGCTATGCTTATGAGAGTTCGAGTAGTCCGAGTAGGCCATCGCCTCGATGAAGTCGTCAGCATGGCTTGTCGTCAGAGTAGGGACGTATTCATCTTCCTCACCCCAGACCCACCGCTCACAGAAGGCGACACGATAGACTGTTCGCTTGGCTGTTCCTTGCGTGTAGCCGACTACGTCACGAGGGTCCTTCCCTTCCAGCAGAAGCCATTCTGCAAATTCCTTGCGTGTGTTCTCGTAGTCGAACTCCTGTTTGTGGGCCAGCATCGAGCGATTCTCCTCCGGGACAAGAGGGAACTCGACCTCAACTGACCGCGAGCCGATAAGCCCTGATTCGTTAAGTGGATTATCTTCCATTTAGTCTACATCTCCCGAAAACCGAGTAGAAGGGAGGCTTGGGGCCTTAGACCTCCACTTTTGCGGATGCGGTGGATAGCCGGCTTGCCCGGCTAATCTTGAGTCCGCCGCCGTTTCCGAGCTTGGCTACCCTCGCACGCAGTCACTGGCGCTCGCCGGCGACAGATTGCCCCCTGCCGGTCTTAAAACCTTCTCAGTCGTGAAGCCACTGCCGCGCCCTGATTTCGGCGGCAGGGCGCCGTCGATCCGTCGTCGCCCCAGCGCCGACTCATCGCCTCCAGCGAGCCGTTCGCGTCGATTCGGCGCCGATCAGGGCCGCTCGCTCGCCGATAGTTTCACACTCCTACCGGCCTATCGCCCCGACGATGGACGAACACACCCGTGACCCCGGCGTTGCCCCGCCGCTGGGGAACCCGACCGGGTGGCGCGAGGACCGCCGGTGGGAGCACGCGACGCTCCGCCGCGCGGCCGAACACGGCGTCCGTCTCTACAACGACGGCGCCTACACCGAGAGCTACGACTGCTTCAAGTTCGAGTGGTACAACTACGGCCGCGGCACCGCCGAGTCGGCGTTCTGCCACGGGATGCAGCAGGTCGCCGCCGGCACGCACAAACACGCCGCCGAGGCCGGCCGGGGCGCCGAGGCCGGCGACGCCGGGATGCGCTCGCTGTTCTCCACCGCCCTCGAGTATCTCCGCGGCGTCCCCGGCGATTTCTACGGCATCGACGTCGCCGATGTCCGGCGTCGCCTGCTGCTGGCGACGTTCGAACCCCACCTCATCGACCCCTGGCGCATCGCCATCGACGACCATACGCCCGACGCGTACCCCGCCGACTACGAGTACGCCGCGGGGCTGGGGTGAGATGCTCTCCACCAGCCGCATCGCCGCCGCGGAGTACGCCAAGCGGCGTGTCCTCGCCGACGTGACTGAGACGTGGTTCGGGACGTTCGTCCACGATACCACCCACGACGACCGGGCGGCGGCGACACAGCTACTCGACACGCGGCTTCCGTCCGCGGCGGAGCCACCGGCGACAGTGGGGGAAGACGAGGCCGCACAGTCGCTGCTCGACCAACTCGACGCCCTCTACGAGCGCCACGGCCTCCCCCACCGCGTCGTCGCCGGCTACGACACCGAGACGGCGGTCCGACTCGACCCTGTCCTCAGGGATCACGGCTACGAGCGCGAGGACTACCGGGCGCTCGCCCCGGACTCCATCGACCTGCCGAGCGACGACACAGGCCTCCGGTTCGCGACCCACCAGCACGGGAGTGACGAGGCGCAGGCCGTCCACGAGTCGGTCGGACGCGATCCGGCCGGCATCGACTACGCAGCCGCGGTTGCGAGCGCGCTCGACGGGCGCGAGGTCGTCGTCTCCCGCGGGGGAGAGCCAGTCGGTGCCGCCGGCTGGTACGTCCACGACGGCGGGGCCGGCGACGAGCCAGTCGCCCGGTTCACCCACGTCGGCGTCCGGCCCGACGCGCAGGATGAGGGCGTCGGCGCCGAACTGGTCCGGACAGTCGTGGATCGGTGCTCGGTCCCCGCGGAACGAATGGTCGTCTGCGCCACGAGCGAGCACGTCGGATTCTACGAGTCGCTGGGGTTCGATCAAGAGGCCTCCCTCTGGCGGTTCGCACGGCTCCCCTGAGCCGGCGACGGTCACCCCGACCGGAGCGCCTTTGGCGGACCCGGAACAGCCTCGGGTATGCACGACCGCGATCTACTGTTCGACCTTTCGGGCGCCGCGGGCCCCGTTGGTTACGAGGACGGCGTCCGCGAGGTGGTCCGCGAAGCGCTCGGTCCTGAAGTCGACCGCATGGAGACTGACGCGATGGGGAACGTGGTGGGAACGGCGGAGGGCGACAGCGACCGCGAAGTCGTCGTCGCGGCCCACATGGACGAAATCGGGTTTATGGTCTCCCGGGTCGACGACGAGGGGTTCCTGAAACTCGACTCGCTCGGCGGCTGGAACGCCCAGATCCTCCGCGCCCAACCAGTGACGGTCCACACCGACGACGGCGAGGTGGCGGGCGTCATCGGCGCCGAACCGGCCCACACCCGCGACGAGGACGACGTGGGGGACATCGACGACCTCGCGGTGGACCTCGGTCTCGACGGCGACGATGCCGCCGACGCCGTCTCGGTCGGCGACGTGGTCACGCTCGATACCGACCCACGCGTGCTGGGTGACTGCGTGACCGGCAAGGCGCTGGACGACCGCGCGGGCGTCTACGCGATGCTCGCGGCCGCGCGCGCAGCCGACCCCGACGCGACGGTCCACTTCTGCGCGACGGTCCAAGAGGAGGTCGGCCTGCGCGGTGCTCGCGTAGTGGCGACCAGCGACGAGTTCGACCCGGATCTCGTCATCGCGCTCGACGGCACGCTGGAACGGAGCGTCTCGGGCGTCGAGGCGGCCGACCGGATCACCACGCTCGGCGACGGCGTCGGCATCAAGCGCAAGGACGCCTCCGTCATCCCCAGCCCCGAAGTGGTGGACTGGTTCACCGACGTTGCCGAGGACGAGGACATCGAGCACCAGCACGAGGTAGCGTGGAACATCGGCACCGACACCGGCGCGCTCCAGAACGCCGGCGGCGCGGTGCGCTCCGGCGCGCTCTCGGTGCCGGTGCGCTACCACCACTCGCCGGTCGAGACAGCGCATCGCGAGGACCTGACGGCGACGGTCGATCTGCTGGCGGCGGCGCTGGCGCGGACCGGCGAACTGGTGGACTGATCCGGAGCGATCCCTTCTTGCCTATCGGTCCCATCCCTCAGTGTATGCGAATCCACCAGTTGGGCGAGGGGCAGCCCGAGCTGGCAGTCGTCGCCGGCATCCACGGAGACGAGCCCTGCGGCGTCGAGGCCGTCGAGCGCCTCGTCGCCGAGGACCCCGACGTCGACCGCCCGGTGAAGCTCATCGTCGCCAACGAGGAGGCCCTCGAGCAGGGCGTGCGGTTCCTCGAAGAAGACCTCAACCGCGCGTTCCCGGGCGACCCCGATGGCCCCACTCACGAGTCCCGGCTGGCACACGAACTCGCCCGCGAGGTACAGGGCTGTACGGTGCTGGCGCTGCACTCCACGCAGTCCTACGCCGAACCCATCGCGGTGATCGACACCGTCGACGAGATCGCGCGCTCGCTCGCGCCGCTGCTGCCCGTCGACGTGCTGATCGAGACCGACGAACACACCGACGGCCGCCTGATCGAGCACGCCCACACCATCGAGATGGAGTGTGGCCTCCAGGGCAGCGACGGGGCCGCCGAAAACGCCTACTGGCTGGTCCGGGCGTTCCTCACCGCCTCGAACGCGATGTCGGCGCCGGTCGGCGACGACCACGAAGGACTGCCGGAGCGCGACGACGTCCGCGTGTTCCGCCTCGATGGCCCGATCCCCAAGCCGCCGGGGAAGGAGTACGACGTGGTGGTGCCCAACTTCGAGAAAGTCGAGGCTGGCGAGCGGTTCGCGCTGGCCGATGGCGAGGCGCTGACGGCCGACGAGCCGTTCTACCCGGTGCTCCTCTCCGCTGAGGGGTACGACGACATCTTCGGCTACGCGGCAGAGGAGGTCGGCACGCTGGAGTAGATCTGGGCCTGTGAGACCCTCGTCGGCGGTTCGGTACGTTTATTTCCACGACCGGGGTTTGAGTGACCATGAGTGGACGCCCGCTCGACGTGCTCGAAGAGTCGCTCTCGGAGCCGGTGACGGTCCACCTGAAGGACGGCAAGTCCTTCTACGGGACGCTCTCGGGCTACGACCAGCACATGAACGTAGTTCTCGACCCCGCCGACGCCAGCGACGCTGTGCTGGGCGAACTCGACGTCGAGGAAGTGGACAACACAACGATTATCCGTGGCGACAACGTCGTTTCGGTAACTCTATGACCGGCGCAGGAACACCCAGCCAGGGGAAGAAGAACAACACGACTCACACGAAATGCCGCCGCTGCGGGGAGAAATCCTACCACACGAAGAAAAAGCAGTGTTCGTCGTGTGGCTTCGGGAAGTCCGCCAAGCGTCGTGGCTACTCGTGGCAGTCGAAAAACGGCGACAACTGACGGTTCTCTCTGCGGCCGCTTTCTCCACCCGTCAGCGACGGCGCTCTCTGCGGCCGCTTTCTCCACCCGTCAGCGACGGCGCTCTCCTCACAGCCGTCGCTTCGTTCTCCGCCGTCGACGCCTCCCGGGAGCGACAGCGTCGCTACGGATCCTGTCTCGTCGACGGCGACGGGTATGCACGTAGCTGTATAACTCTGGGAGCTTCCGGCAGAGATAGGGCACGATAGCGGGGGTTTTTGGTCTCCCATCCCTCAGCTACGCGTATGCACGAGGGTTCGGCTGCGGGGCCGGCCGACGACGGGATGCGCGACAAGTGCGGCGTCGTCGGCGTCGCACTCGAAGAACGGGGGGCTGCTCGCCCCTGTTACTACGGGCTCTACGCGCTCCAGCACCGCGGGCAGGAGTCCGCGGGCATCGTCACCCACGACGGGTTCCAGCAGCACGACCACGTCAAGATGGGGCTGGTCGGCGAGGCGTTCACCGAGGACGACCTCGACGGCCTCCAGGGCGAGAACGGCGTGGGCCACGTCCGCTACCCCACCGCCGGCAGCGTCGACAAGGCCTGCGCACAGCCGTTTACGGTCTCGTTCCGGTCGGGGTCGCTCGCGCTCTCACACAACGGCAATCTGGTCAACGCCGGCGAGATCCGCGAGGAACTGGCGGGCGAGGGTCACGCCTTTACCTCCGACGGCGACACCGAGGTCATCGCCCACGATCTCGCGCGCAACCTGCTCGACGCGGATCTCGTGCGCGCGGTCAAGCGCACGATGGACCGCATCCACGGCTCCTACGCGCTGACGGTGATGCACGACGAGACCGTCATCGGGATCCGGGACCCGCAGGGGAACCGCCCGCTCTGTCTCGGCAAGGTCGACGACGGCTACGTGCTCGCCAGCGAGTCGGCGGCCATCGACACGCTGGGCGGCGAATTGATCCGGGACGTGAAACCGGGCGAACTGGTGCTGCTCGAACCCGACGGCTCGGGCTACGAGAGCTACCAGCTAATCGAGCAGGAAAACACCGCCCACTGCTTCTTCGAGCACGTCTACTTCGCGCGCCCGGACTCGGTCATCGACGACGAACTCGTCTACGACACCCGGCGCGGCCTGGGGGCGCGCCTCTGGGAGGAGTCGGGCGTCGAGAGCGACGTGGTGATGCCCGTGCCCGACTCCGGGCGCGCGTTCGCCACGGGCTACGCCGAGGCCGCGACCGAGGAACTCGGCGACGACGCCCCGGAGTTCGCGGAGGGGCTGATGAAGAACCGCTACGTGGGTCGGACGTTCATCATGCCCACCCAGGACCAGCGCGAGCAGGCGGTCCGCCTGAAGCTCAACCCCATTCGCTCGACTGTCGAGGGGAAGACCGTCACCCTCATCGACGACAGCATCGTCCGCGGCACCACCTCGACCCAACTGGTCTCGCTGCTCGAGGACGCCGGCGCCGCGGAGGTTCACCTCCGGATCGGCGCTCCCGAGATCGTCGCACCCTGCTACATGGGGATCGACATGGCCTCCCGCGAGGAGCTAATTGCTGCCGGGCAGGACACCGACGACATCCGCGAGGTCGTCGGCGGCGACTCGCTCTCGTATCTGAGCGTCGACGGCGTCGCCGAGGTGCTCGGCGAGTCCCGCGCGGACCTCTGTCTGGGCTGCGTGACCGGCGAGTACCCCTACGAGATCGACGGCGAGACGACGGATCGGGACGTGAGTCGACCGGAGATCGAGGGCGCCGTCGCGGACGACTGAGCTGCCCGGCACGCGGTCAGGCGGGCAGGACGACTGAGGTGCCCGGCACGCGGTCCGGCGGGCAGGACGACTGATCCTCAGACGACCACGTACACCATCAGATACACGACGACACCCAGCGCGAACGAGATGGCCCAGAGCGGCGCCGCGACCGTCCCTACCCTGCGGTGGTTCGTCCGCGGGATCTCGCTCACGGGATGGCTCCACGCCAGTAGGAGCGTGTAGAACAGCAGCGGCACGCAGACCACCGCGAGCGTGACGTGGATCCCGAGGATCACGGCGTAGGCGGTCTCGACGGCCGGCGCGGCCGAAAACTCCGTCGGCCCAACGAGCGCGACCCGGTAGAGGTAGCCGACGAGAAAGAGCGCGAACAGGCCGAACGCCGACCCCATCAGCTTCCGGTGGCGGTCGACATCGCCGTCCTTGATCGCGCGGACGCCGAGAACGACGACGACGAACGCGACGGCGCTGACGAGCGCGTTCACGTGGGGGATGGCGTCGACGACGGCTGTCGGTGCCCGTGGGAGGAGTTCGGGCGGGACGACCCGCAGCGCGGCGGCGAACACCAGCGCGAGCGAGACGGCCGACAGCACTGCCGCGACGGCGAGCGTGTGCTCGCGGACGGTTGTGCGCACGTTCATACCGACGAGTGGGTGCGGTGGGGAATAAACGTATGGCGACCGGCACGCGGATCGCCGGATGCCGCCCACCCGACCGCCGAGCGCGGGCCATCGTCGTCGCCCGACGGCGACGGCAAAGGGAAGCCCTTTTACTAGCCCACGGCCAACGATGGAGTGCAGAGAACGGCGCGAGCGTGGGTAGCCAAGCTAGGCCAACGGCGCAGCGTTGAGGGCGCTGTCCTGTAGAGGTCCGCCGGTTCAAATCCGGTCCCACGCATCGCATACGCGACCGAAGGTCGCGAAACCGAGGCGACGAAGTCGCCGAGGCCGCGGTCGGCGGACGCGAGGCGGGCAACCACCCGCCGAACACGATGCAGGTGCTCGTCCTCTGGACAGCACCCACGCATATCCTTCCGAACGCTACACTCTGAGCGGTTACGCCGTCCTGTCACCTATCAGTTCTCAACCCGTAGCGTCGACTATGTCCGGACGATCCACCGACTCCACCGGGCTGTTCCTGATCGGACTCGTCGTTGCCGCCGTCGCTCTTGTGGGAACGACGCTACTGGGCTGGGAGTTCGGTGCGCCGAGTGGACCTGTCCCCGTCGCCCTCGGCGTCGCCTGCGTGGTGCTGGCCGTGGTCAGCCGACTTCGGTAGCGCGTCGGCGAGCGTCGCCACTCCGGAACTGGCGTCGAAAGAAATCAGCACTGCGGGAAGCAGTCGGAAGGAGGGTCGGCCGGTTAACCGAACAGCTCGCCGAGACCCTCGCCGCCGTCCTCTTCTTCTTCTTCCTCGTCTTCCTCTTCTTCCTCGGCCTCGGCCGCTTCCTCAGCCTCTTCCTCCTCGGCTTCCTCGCTCTCCTCGGCGCCACCGGCGGCGCCGCCGGCTGCGGCGCCCGCGGCGGGCGCGGCGGCGGCCGTCTCGATGGCCTCCTCGATATCGACGTCCTCGAGGGCGGCCACGAGGGCCTTCACACGCGACTCCTCGACATCGACGCCCGCGGCTTCGAGCACGGCCGTGATGTTCTCCTCGTTGATCTCCTCGCCCGATTCGTTCAGCGTGAGTGCAGCGTAGACGTATTCCATTGTAGTTACCCGAACATCTCGCCGAGACCTTCGCCGCCGTCGCTGTCGTCGTCGGAGTCGTCCTCCGGCTCGGACTCGTCGGCGTCCTCGGCATCAGTCGTTTCGTCGTCCTGTTCGTCCTCCTCGGCGCTCTCCGTGGTGGCTGCCGGCGCTTCCACGCCCTGCAGCTCCTCGGGGAGCGCCTCCTCGTCCTCGATCTGCGCGGCGAGCGCACGAAGCTGTGCGTCGGCCGTGCCGATCAGGTCGGGAGCGAGCTCCTCGTTGACGATCGTCGCCTCGAGGCCGACGGACTTGGCCTCGCCGGCGGCCTTCCCGAGCAGGGTGCCCACGGTCTGGGCAGTCGGGTAGGCCGAGTTGACCGACAGATTGCGGGCAGCCGAGGCGGCGGCCTGCACGTCTGCGCGGTACTCTTCGACGTCGATTTCGAGCTCGTCGGGCTCGAACAGCACGCCGTCGGCGTAGACGGCGCGCAGGTCGAGACCCACTTCCTTGGGCTCGATGCCCATCTCGGAGAGCACGTCGGCCAGATCCTGGTCGACGGTCTCGCCGGCTTCGAGCACTTTCGAATCCTCGGTGACCTTGATCGACCCCTCCATAATGCGGGCGGAGGCGCCGACGGTCTGTAGCTCGCCCACGAACGGGCCCGGGTCGACTCCGGTGTCACCCTCGGGGATGACGATGTCGTTGGGGGCGACCTCGCCGGCGCCGATGGGCGCCGGGGTCTTCGAGGCTTCGAGCTCCTTGAACAGGCCGAACGGGTTGTCGTTCGAACCGACGAAGGCGACCTCGCCGTTGATCTCGGTGGCGAGCTGCTCGAGCCCCTCGTCGACCTGCTCGACGGCGCGGGTCATGAGCGTGTTGCGGCTCATGCGCACCTCGGCGGTGCCGTGAAGCCCGCGTCGCATGCTCTGGAGCTGTCGCGAGGGAATGCCGGTCACGCCGACGACGCCGACGGCGTCGTAGCGCTCGAGGAAGTCGACGAGCTCGTCGACCTCCGCCTGCTTCCACTCGGGGACGGTCTCGGTCTTCCGAACGCTCTCGGCTTCGCTCATGCGGGCACCTCCACGGCCGGGCCCATCGTCGTCTTCACCCAGACTGAGTCGATGTTGAGCGGACCCTTCTCGAGGTCAGCTTCGAGTCGTCGGATGATGACGTCGATGTTGTCCGAAACCTCTCCGGGCTCCATGTCCTGGGCGCCGACGCGGGTGTGGAACGTCCGGCGGTCACGCGACCGCAGCTGAACGGTGTTTTTCATCCGTTCGACGGTCTCCACCACGTCGTCGTCGGGCTGGAGCGGGGTCGGCATCTTCCCTCGGGGACCGAGCACGGTCCCGAGGTAGCGGCCGATGTCCTGCATCATCGCGGCTTCCGCGATGAAGAAGTCCGTATCGTCGGCGAGGTCCTTGGCCTCGTCGTCGTCGTCCCCGAGCTCTTCGAGCTCGTCGGGGCCGAGGACGTCGTCGGCGACCTCTTCTGCACGGACGGCGGTCTCGCCGGTCGCGAAGACGACGATACGTGTCTCTTGTCCGGTACCTGACGGGAGCACGACGCTCTCGTCGACCCGGTTGGACGGGTCATTCAAGTCGATGTCGCGCAGGTTGACTGCGAGGTCGACCGTCTCGGTGAAGTTCCGGGGCGGCGCGTCCTCGAGTGCGCGGGATACTGCTTCCTCTATTGAATCTGCCATCTTTCACCTCCGTAGTACGCGTAGGTAGCTCCTACGGGTGAGTGAAACAGGCCACGCCTGTCTCATCCGAGACGACGGCGATGCGAGACTTAAACCCGTCGAACTCGAGAAACCGTAAAACCGGCAGAGGGCGCCGCCTCGTGACGTGTGGCGGCGTCCCGTGCGTGGCGGCCGTGGCAGAGTTCCGGGCCGCCGAGGGCAAGGCCTAAACCCCGAACTGTCCAAGCGGGCACAGAGATGGAGGACCGTACGCGAAGCTACCTCGAGGGCCGCTTCGGCGACTACTACGCCGACGCGGACCTCTCGGTCCCGCCCGCCCCCGACGCCCGCGAGTGGGGGCACATCCCCTACACCGAGAGCGAGGGAACGACGATGGTCCGCCACCGCACGTTACTCGACATGGGCGGGGACGCCCAGTCGGTCCAGGAGTTCCTCGAGCGGTCGGCCCCCCGTCACGCCTACTTCTCGGCGGCGCGCTACGACGACCCCCGGAACCGCACCATGGTCGAGAAGGGCTGGCGCGGCGCGGACCTCGTGTTCGACCTGGACGCCGACCACCTCCCCGGCGTCGACGAGGCGGAAGCGAGCTACGCCGAGATGCTCGAGGCCTGTAAGGACGCCCTCCAGCGCCTCCTCGACCTGCTCCGGGAGGACTTCGGCTTCGCGGAGGAGGACCTGCTGATCGTGTTCTCGGGGGGCCGTGGCTACCACGTCCACGTCCGGAACGACGCGCTGCTCGAACTCGACAGCGAGGCGCGCCGCGAAATCGTCGACTACGTGCGCGCGGTCGATCTGGACCGCGAGGGGCTGATCCGGACGGTCTCCCACGGCGGCACGACCCGCCGCGAACTCAAGACCCGCGGTGGGTGGGGCCGACGCGTCCACCGCGAACTAGTGGAGTTCCTCGCCGACATCCGGGAGATGGAGCGCGAGGACGCCCTCGAGGAACTCACGGCGTTCGACGGCATCGGCGACGGCCGGGCCGGCACCATCCTCGACGCCGCCGAGCGCAACCCCGGCGCCATCCGGGAGGGGAACGTCGAGGCCGGCGGCCCCGGGTTGCGAAAGCTGGTCGAAGCGCTGACCGCACAGGTCGTCCAGAACGAGACGGCGCCCATCGACGAGCCAGTCACTACGGACGTTCGCCGACTGATCCGACTCCCCGGGACGCTCCACGGCGGCACGGGGTTCGTCGTGAAACCCATCGCGCCGGACGAACTCGACGAGTTCGACCCGCTGACCGACGCCGTCGCCGACCGCTTCCGCGGCCAGCGGATCATGGTGAACGTCACTGATCCCGGGCCTATCGACGTAGGCGCCGAAACGACTATCACGGCTGGTCCGCAATCAGTGGAGGAGTACGTCGGCGTGTTCCTCATGGCCCGGGGACGCGCCGAGAAAGCCACAGAGTAGATAGAGAGACCCCCAGCCCGCCGTCGCGCCACTCGCGACCCAGACCACAGCATGGATATCGACGAACTACAGACGGTCCAGAGCAAGGAGCGCCAGAAGGACAGCCTCCAGCATCTGCGGGACTCCTTCTACGAGGACGTGGCGGCCTACATCGAGGAGCTGAAAGCCGAACGCGACCGCGTCGCCGACGAGACTGACGACCCGTTCTCGGACCCGGAGGTCTCCCAGCTTTCCGACGACATCGAGCGCGGGGAGGACGTCGTGGAGGCAATCTACGAGCGCCGGGTCGGCAAGGTCGTGAAGATGGCCTCCTTCGCCGCCGCGGATATGCCGGTCGAGGAGGAGGGGCTGACCACACAGGAGCGGGACCTGTTCGAGGACATGGTCGGCCGCATCGGCGAGAACCGCTCGCGGGTGCTCGACATCCTCGCGGGTGAGGGCGACAGCATGCCCACCTCGCCCGGCGGCGCGCCGGGGGCTCAGCCCGCACCGACGGAGGAAACATCCGCCCCTGAGCGCTCGCCCAGCCCGGAGCCGGACCCGGAGCCCGAACCGTCGACGGCCGATACCGACGACAGCGCGCCCGCCCGCACGGAGCCGGCAGTCGGCACCGGATCGACCGAACCGGCATCCGAGAGTCCATCGGACGCGCCGTCGGAGGTCCCGCCGGAGGAGTTGGATGAGTCGAAAACACCGCCCGCCCCGCCAGAGGAGGGGATGGACCCACGATCTGATGGCGGCGTCGCGGCCGAAGCAGTGGCTGGCGGGGACGGCTCGCCGGTGCCCGCCGGCCCAGCGGAGGACGCGACGGGCGCCGATGAGGACGCGGCCCGAACGACGGTCCGCGTCACCGAGGACGTGGGTCGGCTACTCGGCGTCGACGACCGCGAGTACGAACTCAAGCGCGACGACGTGGTCTCGCTGCCCGAGGACAACGCCGACGCGCTGCTCCAGCGTGAGGCTGCCGAACGGCTCTGGTGATCGGACGGGCGTTGTGGACACCCGCTGGGAGCGGAAAGCGTTAGTCCCCACCGGCCACAGGTCGAGGCATGCTCGAACCCGGCGATGACGCACCACAGTTCTCACTCCCGAACCAGGACGGCGAGGAACTCTCGCTCGACGAGACTCCCGGCGAGTACACGGTCGTCTACTTCTATCCGCGGGCCGATACCCCCGGCTGTACGACGGAGGCTTGCTCGTTCCGGGACGACTGGGACGCCTACGAGGCGGCCGGCGTCTCCGTCGTCGGCATCAGCGACGACCCCGTCGAGGATCTCGAGGACTTCCGCGAGAAGTACGACCTGCCCTTCGACCTGCTCTCGGACGAGGACGGCGATGTGTCGGCGGCGTACAGTTCCTACGGCGAGAAGAACGTCTTCGGCAACGAAGTGATGGGCGTGTTCCGGAACACGTTCGTCGTCGACGACGACGGCGAGATCGTCGAAGCCTACGAGGGCGTCGACCCCGAGAACCACGCCGACGAGATCCTCGCGGATCTCGGGCTGGCCTGATCAGACGCCAAAGCGGTGGAGTTCCTCGGCGACGACCTCGCGGTTGAGCACGAGGAAGCCAAGGAGGATGAAGCCGAAGCCGGCGATAGCGACCGGCGGCAACTGTTCGCCAAGCAGCGCCCAGCCAGTGAGCGACGCGACCACCGGCACGGCGTAGCTGACGAGGTTCGCCGTGAACGGCCCGCGACGGCGCATCAGCGTGAAGTAGGCGCCGTAGCCCACCGAACTCGCAACGACGCCGACGTACGCCACGGCCAGCAGCGTGTCGGTACCGCTGGGGACCGTCACCGTCTCCCCCATCGCGAGGCTGGCGGCGTGGAGCATCACCGCGCCGACGGCCATCGCCCACCCGGTCGTCGGAAGGCTGGCCATCGGCGCCTCGATGCGGCGCAGGAGCACGCTCCCCGCCGCAACCGAGATGACGGCGCCGAACACCAGCGCCGCGCCCACGCCGTCGGGCCCGAGCACCGCGAACACGGGCGAGAGGAACTCCGGCGCGTTCGCTGGCGCGGCCGCGGTCGCCGTCGGATCGGGGCGAGCGATCAGTACGACGCCGATCAGGCCCAGCACGATGCCCACGGCGTCACGGGCGGCCAGTCCCGCCCCGGAGAGGAGGACGGCGGCGAACCCGACCGTGAGGACGGGGTTGAGGCTGTAGACGACCGAGGCGATGGAGCCGGAGGTGTACAGTTGGCCGACGAACAGGAAGAACACGTTGCCGAACACGAGCAGCGCGGCGGCCGCGAAGATGGCTTCCCAGTCGGCCCGTACCTGCGGGACCTCCAGCCGACCCAGCGCCGCCAGCGCGGTCAGCGTGACGGCGGCGCCGACATCGAAGCGGTAGCCGGCGAACAGGACCGGATCGAGCGTCCGGAGGCCGACCTCGATGGCCGAGAAGCCCGCTCCCCATGCGACGGCGAGCAGCGCGAACAGCGCGGCGTCCTGGTAGCGAGACACGTCGGATGGTGAGCCGGCGGCGGCTTGAGCGTGTCCATCGTGGCCCGTGATGCCCCTACTGCATCACCTTCTCGAACAGCGGGTCGACGTACTCCCACTTGGCGTCGACGTTCACGAGAGCGAAGCTCTCGTGTGCAGACGAGAATCTCTGATTCTCGTCGACGACGAAGGGTAGCGTGAACAGGACGAGCACCGTGATGGCGCTGACCACCTCCCCCGGCAGGCCAAAGCGAGGGAGCGCCGACCCGGCGAACGCCCCGGTGTGGGCGCCGGCGATGACGAACAGCAGTTGGCGCACGGAGCGGCGGCGGCGGTCGCTGGGCGTGGACTCCATACGGCGACGACTCTCAGGGGTGGAGTAAAGGCGATACGGCCGAAACGGGGCGCCGCTCAGTAGCCCCGGGTGATCAGGTAGTCCGCCAGATCAGCCAGCAGGTGGCTCGCCTCGTTGTCCGGGAGCACGTCGAGATGCTCCTTCGAGCGGGCGGTCAGCTCCTGGGCCTTCGAGCGGGCGTACTCGATGCTGCCAGCCTCCTCGAGCGTCGCGACGGCGTCGGCGACCTCCCGCTCGGTGAGGTCGTCGGCCGTCTCGGCGTCGACGAGGTTGTCCACGTCGACGCCCTGCTGGCGGGCGTGGAGCGTGATCAGCGTCTCCTTCTCGCCCACGAGGTCCGAGCCGCGCTGCTTGCCCAGCTCCTCGCTCGGGACTGTCAGGTCGAGCACGTCGTCCTGAATCTGGAACGCGCGGCCCGAGTCGATGCCGTACTGGCGCAGCGCTTCGACGGTGTCGTCGTCGGCGCCGAGCAGGATGGCGGGGATGGCCGCGGACGCGCCGTAGAGCACGGCGGTCTTGAGTTCGACCATCTCCAGATACTCCTCGGGCAGTACCCCGTGGCGGTTCTCGAACTCCACGTCCAGGGCCTGCCCCTCGCAGATCTGGGTGCAGGTCCGTGCGAGGCGGTTCGTCGCGGCGACGGAGAGCTCCGGCTGACTGCCGGTGTCGGTCATGAACTCGAACGCCTTGGCGTACAGCGTGTCGCCCGCGAGGATCGCCGTCTCCTCGTCGTACTCGCGGTGGACCGCCGGCACGCCCCGGCGCAGGTCGTCGTCGTCCATGATGTCGTCGTGGATCAGCGTGAACGACTGGATGACCTCGATGCTGACTGCGGCCCGCAGCAGGTCGATGTCGTCGCCGAACAGCGCGGGGAACTCCCGGTAGTCCGCGCTTCCGGGCGCCACGTCGGCGAGCGCCTCGCCGACGAGCAGACAGACCGTCGGTCGCAGGCGCTTCCCGCCCGCGTCGAGCAGGTAGCGCGAGGCCTCGTAGAGGCGCTCGGGCTCCTGAACCGGGAGCTCCGCCGCGATGGCGTCGTTGACCCGCTCGCGGCGCTCGGTCACCGCAGCGAGCAGCCGTTCGACCGTCGCGTCCTCGCTCATGATCACTCCGTGAGCGAGATCACGTTGCCGTTACGCGAGAGGTGGATGTCGTCGCCCAGGTTGTACCCCTCGGACTCGCAGAGTTCGACGTAGTCGGCGAGGTGCTTCAGGCTCTGGTGGGCGGGGACGATGTTCTTGGGCTGGAGCGCCTCCAGCATCTGGTGGTGGCCCTCGGTGCGCAGGTGGCCCGACACGTGGATGTCGTCGTAGATGTGGGCGCCCTGCATCTTGAGGAGCTGTTCGGACTGGTAGCGCTGGCCCTCGTTGGTGGGCTCCGGGATGACCCGGGCGCTGAAGATGACCTTGTCGCCTTCCTCCAGGTCGTAGGGGGTCTCGCCCTTACCCATACGGGTGAGCATCGCGCGCGGCTCGCCCTGGTGGCCGGTCACGATGGGGAGGTAGTTCTCCTTGCCCTCCTTCATGATCCGCTTGAACGTGCGGTCGACGGACTTCCGGTGGCCGTACATCCCGAGGTCGTCCGGGAAGTCGACGAAGCCGAGGCGTTCGGCGGTGCCGGAGTACTTCTCCATCGAGCGACCGAGGAGCACGGGTTCGCGGCCGATCTCCTCGGCGAACTCGACGAGGCTCTTGACCCGAGCGATGTGGCTCGAGAACGTGGTGGCGACGATCCCCCCGTCGTAGTCCTTGATGCTCTGCATCACGTCACGCAGGTGCTCGCGGGCGACCCGCTCGGAGGGAGTTCGGCCCTTGCGGCCCGCGTTCGTACAGTCCTCGATGTAGGCCAGCACGCCCTCATCCTCGCGACCGATCTCACGGAACCGCTCCATGTCGATTGGGTCGCCGATGACGGGCGTGTGGTCCATCCGCTTGTCGAGGCCGTACACCACGGCGCCCTCCGGCGTGTGGAGGACGGGGTTGATGGCGTCGATGATGGAGTGGGTGATGTTGACGAACTCGAGTTCGGTCTCGTCGCCGATCTGCATCGTCTCGCCCGGATCCATCTTGATCAGGTCGTTGTCGACCTGGAACTTCGACTCGCTCTGGATCTGCTGTTTGACGAGTTCGATGGTGAACGGCGCCGAGACGATGGGGGCGTCGTAGCGGTGTGCTAGCTTCGAGATGGCGCCGATGTGGTCGAGGTGGCCGTGGGTCGGGACGATGGCCTGCACGTCGCCCTCGATCTCGGACATGACGCGGTCGTCGGGGATCGCGCCCATGTCGATGAGGTCGAGGCTGTGCATCTGCTCGGTCTCGACGTTGTCGTGGATCAGGACCTTACTCAGGTTCAGACCCATGTCGAAGATGACCACGTCCTGTCCCGCACGGACTGCTGTACACTGTCTGCCGACTTCTTCGTAGCCGCCGATTGTTGCGATTTCGACTTCCATGGTTGGGTGCACTCAAAGCCACGTTCGTGGCGGTGTGCGTACTGAAACAGCCGCGAGTTCTGGGGGCCGTGGACCCCGGCGTCTTACAGCGCGTCGGTCACCGATCCCCGCAACGCCACACTGGCGCTTACCCGCGGGTGTTCTTACCGTCCCTTCTCCGCCCGAGGGTAAAAATGGCGCGGGTCGGCGGCCGTGGGGGTCGGGGACCGCCTCAGACCCCGAACACCGACCGCAGGAGGTCCCGCGTGCCCGGGCCGAGGCCGACGGCGGCGACGGCGACGAGCAGCAGGATGGTGTAGCGCGGGCTCTCCTCGGCGAGTTGGCCGTCGAACACCCAGACCACGAACGTCGCCGCGACCATCTTCACCACGAGGAACGGCCACGCCGCGCCGAACAGGTCGACGATGAAGCGGTTCGCGGGGTGTTTCGGGCTGAGGTTGTACGGCACGCCAAGCGCCATCAGGTAGTCGAGACCGATCACGTTCGCGGCGCCGTCGACAGCGTGGGCGACGAGCACCATCCCGCCGGCCAGCCCCGTCCCCTCGTTGACTTCCGGCGCGAACCGTTCGATAGCGACCCACGTCGCCAGCGCCGCCGCCGCGGCAAGTCCCACCATCGCGACGAGGACCAGCGGGTAGAACGTCACCGCGGACTCGATGACCGCGAGCACGGCGAGATAGGCCACCGAGAGCAGGAAGCCGGCGGTGCCCATCGTCCCCAGCGCGTAGTCATAGCGGTCGACGACCTCCCGGCGGGCCAGCCAGATCGACGCCACGATGCAGGCAAGCGCCACCCCGAACACGGTGAAGTAGATGACGGGGCTGATCAGCAGCGTGTTGAGCGGGTAGTCGAACCAGCTATCGCCGATAGCGTTGTGGGCGTCCTCGACGGTCCGGAGCGCGCCGCCCAGCAGCATGAACGGGACCATGGCCCAGAACAGCCCGCGCTCCTCGCCGATCTCGAGGCGTTCGAGCAGGAACACCACGCCCGAGACCGTCAGCAGCAGCGCGATCATGTAGCCGACCTCGCTCACGATGGTGTAGCCCGGCTCCGCGACGGGTTCGGCGGCGCCCGCACACGCCGACTTGCTGTAGAGATACTCGATGGTGCTTCCGGGCCGGATCGCGCAGGTGGCGTTGTGGGCGTCGGCCTGCACTGGCCCCCAGAAGTAGTGCCAGAGGAAACTGTCGTACACCGTCTCGGGGAACAGCAGCGAACCCCCGCCCAGCACCAGCACCAGCGCCCCGACGACGGCTGCCCACAGCTGCTGGGGCTCGGCGTCGAGGCGCTCGCGGAGGGAGAACATACCTCGAAAGGGCACAGCATGGGGCTTCAGGGTTGCGGTCTCGGGCACCGCACGTAGCCACTACTGTTACCCTTTCCCCACCCGGACAGCAGCCATGGTCACAGTTTCGCTGCAGGTGCTCGCGGGCGCCGCCGTCGCGGTGGTGCTCGTCGTCTTCGGGAGCTACCGGAAGGGGAAGGCCGACGGGATCGAGCAGGCCCAGCGCGCGGCGTCACACGAGGCCCACGAGCAGGCGACCGAGCGCGCCCCGCCGGTCGACATCGGGGACAGCGTCTCGCTGGCGGTCAAGGAGTTCCGGGCCCACCACTCCGGCGAGCGTGCCGGGGTCTGCAAGAAGCAGGGGTTCGTCATCTTCGTCGACGGCGTCCCGGATGGCGTCGACGTTGGCGACGTGATCGACGCCGAAATCGTCGCGTTCGGCCCCGACCGCAACTCCGCCGAGGCCCAGTACGTCGGTTAGATCGGGAGGCCGTCGGCCTCGTAGTCGGTGCCGAGGACGACCATCGTCTGGGAGCGCGCGAACCCCTCCGTGCCAGCGATGTGGTCGAACATCAGTTCCCGGAGCGCGTCGGTGTCCTCGGCGTAGACGCGCACCATCACGTCCCACTCGCCGGTGGTCAGGTGGACCTCCTTCACCTCCGGCAGGCCGGCGAGATGGGCGAGCGCCTCGTCCTCGCGCCCCTGATCGGTTCGCAGGCCGACGAACGCGCTGACGCCGTAGCCCACCTCCCGGGCGTCGATGTCGGCGTGGTAGCCCTTGATCACGCCCGCCTCCTCCATCCGGCTCACCCGGTCGTGGACGGTCGCACTGGACATATCGATCCGGCGAGCGACCTCGCTGAACGGCGTCCGGGCGTCCTCCTGCAGGATCCGGAGGATCTGCCGGTCCGTCTCGTCGAGTTCCATACCCGAGGTGGGAGGTGGGGGTCCTTTGGGGTTGCGGCTACCGAGTCCAGCTATCCATCGATCTCTTGGGCCCCAGCCACCATCTCCTCGTGGAGTTCCCCGTTCGAGGCGACCAGCCCCCGAGCGTCGTGGTGCCAGCGCTCCCCCCGGAGGTCGGTCACCTGCCCGCCGGCCTGCCGGATCAGGTGGACGCCGGCGATGGTGTCCCACGGCTTCGTGTGGACGTTGGTGATCACACCCTCGACGGCGCCGGCGGCGACCATCGACAGCGCGGCCTGCGCGCTGCCCGGGCGCCGGAGGTCCGCGAAGCGGCGGACGATGGCTTCACACGCGCGAGCGTACTCGTCGCGACGCTCGCGGGGCCACCAGACTGTCGGGACAACGGCCGCGCGCTCGGGGTCCGAAACCGTCGAGACCGAAATCTCGGTGCCGTTGCGGTAGGCGGCCTCGCTATCGGCGGTGTACACGTCGTCGAGTGCGGGTAGGACGTTACAGGCCGCGACCGGCAGGCCGTCGACGACGCAGGCCACCGAGGTGACCCACGTCGTCAGTTCCCGGACGAAGCTGTTGGTGCCGTCGATGGGGTCGATGATCCACGCCGGGCCCGTCTCGGGGACGGCTTTCAGCGCGTCGCCCTCCTCGCCGACAATCGGTTCCGCCGGGCGCTCCTCGCGGATGATCTCCTCGACCTCGCGCTGGGCGGCGCGGTCGGCCTCCGTCACCACGTCGGTCTTCCCGGCTTTCGTCTCGACGGCGACGCCGGTACGGAAGAACTCTGCCGCGACGTCGCCGCCCGCGACCGCTGCACGGCGGGCTAGCGCCGCGCGCCCGGTCGCTCCGTGATCGTGCATGGTTCATCGGCTGGGACGGCCAGCCCAAAGAACGCTCCGGGTTCGGAGCCGCCCCAGATCTGGCTCGACCGCCAACACGGCCACGCCTGCCGGGGGCTCGGGTCGGCGTCGGCGGGCGGTACTGGTGCGCGGTGACGACTCACATGGGGGCGACAAGTTTCAAGGGCTCTCCGGGGGAACTTCGAACTGCTTATGGATATCTCCGATATTGCCGTCGAGGAGTTCGCCGAGGTCGACGCCGACACGCGTGTCGCGAAGGTCCGGTCGTTGTTCGAACGGGAGAACCTGAAAGGGATCGTCGTGATGGAGAACGGTGACTGCATCGGCGTGCTGCGGGAGAAACAGCTGATTCAGTCACACGTCGAGGACGACACCAAGGTGTCGGCCATCGTGCGCTCCTCCCGGAGTGGCGGGAGCCCTCCGAAAGTCGGCCGCCACGACGACGTGCGCGAGGTCTGTCGCGTTCTCGTCGAGGGCGACGTGAAGGTCGCGCCCGTCTACGAGGGTGAGAACCTCTGGGGTATCGTCGCCGCCGACGACATCCTGCGCGCGGTCCACGAGAACCTCGAGGCCATCACCGTCGGCGACATCGCGACCACCTCGGTCGTCACGATCACCGAGGACGACCACGTCGGCAAGGCGATCAACCGCCTGCGCGAGCACGGTATCTCCCGGATCCCGGTCGTCAACGAGTCTGCCGAACTGACGGGGATCCTCACGACCAACGACATCGTGGAGTTCGCGGTCCGCGACGAGGAGCGCCAGGGGTCGAAAGACCGTCGTGGCGAGATCGACCGCATGCTCGACATCCCCGTCTACGACCTGATGTCGAGTCCAGTCAACACGATCACGCCGGGCGAGACCGTCGAGGACGCGGTGTCGGTGATGTTCGACAACGGCATCTCGGGGCTGGTCGTGACGGCGACGCCCGACGGCGCCGACGTGGCCGGCGTGATCACGAAGACCGACGTGCTGCGCGCGCTCTCGCTCACCGAGCAGGAGTCGATGAACGTCCAGATCACGAACATCAACCTCCTGGACGACCTCACCCGCGAGGCGCTGGTCGAGGACGTCACGCAGGTCGTCGACAAGTTCCAGGAGATGAACGTGCTCCACGCCCACGTGCGCTTCACCCAGCACAAGGAGAAGCTCCGTGGCACGCCGCTGATCCGGTGTCAGATCCGCCTGCGAACCACGCAGGGGCAGGTCGCCGGCTCCGGCGAGGGCTACGGCGCCGACCACGCGTTCCACGTCGCGCTCGACCGCCTGGAGCGGAACGTGCTCGAACTGAAGGGTGTGAAGGCCGACGAGGAGTACCGCGGCCAGCTCCTCCGGAAGCTGAACGAGCTCTAAAACGACCTTTTGCTGCGGGCCCCGGAGGGCCCTTGCAAAAGCTCGACCAAAAGCCTGCGAGCCTCCCTCCGGGAGAGCGAAGCTCTCCCGTGCTCCCGCTCGCGATGCTCGCGGGAACTCCGGTCGGCTCTTGGCCTGCTCACTCGCTTCGCTCGTTCGCAGTACTACTCTCCCGACAGCACATCTCCGGCTGAATCGCGCGACTTCCGGGTTCTGCTATTCGGGTACCGTCGGGTTCGGCAAGAAAGAGTCGGCTTGACTCAGAAGTCCTCGGCGGCGCCGAGCCCGTCCTCGGTGATTCGGAACGTCGCCGTCTGTCCTGCTGCTTTCGAACGGTGCTTCTCCAGCGCCGCGCGGCGGTTACCGCCGCGGAACCGCTCTAGCCGTAGCACCACGCCGGTCCAGTGCTCCAGCGTGTTCCCGCCCAGCCCCCGGGTTCGGTCGGCGTCGGGGTCGCGGAACACCTGGTTGGTGATGACGACCGCGAGGTCGTGTTTCCGGGCCAGCGAGAGCAGGTGGGTGACCTGGCTGGCGACTTTTCGGAGGGACTGGCCGCTGGCGTCGTCGCCGGCGCGTTCGAGGCGGTAGAACCCCGTCGCGGAGTCGAGGACGATCAGGTCGACGGAGTCGGCGAACTCTTCTGCGTCCCGGACTGCCTCGGCCTGCTCGTCGAAGTCGTACGCTTCGGAGACGACGATGCGGCCGGCGACCTCCTCGAACTCCTCGGCGTCGGTTTTGCCCTCGACGATCTGACGGAAGCGGTCGATGGAGAGGCCTTCGGTGTCGATGTACAGCGCGCGGCCGCCGCCGACCGCGGCTTCGACGGCCGCCGAGAGCGCGACGTTCGTTTTCCCCGCCGCCGGTTCGCCGTACACCTGCGTGACGGTGCCACGCTCGAAGCCGCCGCCGAGCAGGTCGTCGAGGGGCGCACAGCCGGTGGGGACGGGATCGCTCATTGGGGGTGGTAACGCGGGGTGGTACGAAAGGGCTCGGGAGTTAGTCGGATGTGGTTCACGTTTCGGATCGCGTTCGATGGATGTTCCGGTGGGCTTAGCGACAGCAACCGCGAACACGACCGCGGAGTTCCCATGGCCACTTGTGACCGCACGGCGCCGCACTGCAGCCACCGCCTCCCCAGCCGATTCAGTCGCTTCGCTCCTTCATCCCTCGCGCTTGGTTCGCGTCCGTCGACGCGAACGCTTCGCGCCGCAGCCGCCGCGGCTGCGGAGCGGTGGACGCCTCGCGCTCGCGCCTGCCGCGAGCGCGGGGGGAGGGGTGGGGACTCGGTACTGCGCCGTCGCCGAGAATCTGCGATTCTCGGCTGCCAACCAGAAATCGGAGATTTCTGGTGACCGGGGTTCATCCCCGGCGCCCGGCGGTCACAATTTGCCAACGATAGAGCTGCTGTCGCTGTCGCGGTCCCCACCAGCCCGGACCAAGCCAACACCAACCCCGAATCCCCGCCACGTCCCCGCCTCACGAAAGTACTCCAATCCATGCGAAACCCCCTCACCCTAACGCCACACTTATGCGCGGAGGCGAACTACTTCCAGACAACTCATTCCGGGTTACTCATGAACGAAGTCCAACTGGAAGTCGCGAAAGCGTACCCGAACGACTCGGGCCGTGGCATCGCTCGGCTCGACCCCGACACGCTCCTCCACTTGAAGCTCTCCCCCGGGGACATCATCGAGATCGAGGGCGCCGAGACCACGGCCGCGAAGGTCTGGCGCGCCGATCGACAGGACTGGAACACCGACACGGTGCGCATCGACGGCTTCACCCGGCAGAACGCCGACGTGAGCATCGGCGAACGCGTCACCATCCGGAAGGCCGAGGCCGAGACCGCCGAGAAGCTCACCCTCGCGCCGCCGGAGGAGGCGTCGGTGCAGTTCGGCTCGGAAGCCGCCGGCATGGTCAAACGGCAGATCCTCAAGCGCCCGGTGGTCGAGCGCGACATCGTCCCCGTGATGTCCAGCACGAACCACCCGTTCATGCGCTCTCCCGGGCAGGCGATCCCGCTGATCGCCGTCGAGACCGAACCCGACGGCGTCTGTCTGGTCACCGAGGAGACCGAGGTCGAACTCCGCGAGGAGCCGATTTCGGGCTTCGACAAGACCGGCGGCGGGATCACCTACGAGGACATCGGCGGCCTCGAGGACGAGATCCAGCGCGTCCGGGAGATGGTCGAACTGCCGATGAAGCACCCCCAGATCTTCAACAAACTCGGCATCGAGCCACCCCAGGGGGTGCTGCTCCACGGCCCGCCCGGCACCGGGAAGACGCTGCTCGCGAAGGCCGTCGCCAACGAGACCTCCGCGAGTTTCTTCTCCATCGCCGGCCCGGAGATCATCTCGAAGTACTACGGTGAGTCCGAACAGCAGTTGCGGGAGATCTTCGAGGACGCCAAAGACGACAGCCCCTCCATCGTCTTCATCGACGAACTCGACTCCATCGCACCCAAGCGCGAGGACGTGACCGGCGAGGTCGAGCGCCGCGTCGTCGCCCAACTGCTGACGATGATGGACGGCCTCGACTCGCGCGGGCAGGTCATCGTCATCGGCGCCACCAACCGCGTCGACAGCGTCGACCCCGCGCTCCGCCGTCCCGGCCGGTTCGACCGTGAGATCGAGATCGGTGTCCCCGACGAGACCGGACGCAAGGAGATCCTACAGATCCACAGCCGCGGGATGCCGCTCTCGGACGATGTCGACCTCAACCACCTCGCCGACGAGACCCACGGCTTCGTCGGCGCCGACATCGAGAGTCTGAGCAAGGAGGCGGCGATGAAGGCGCTGCGGCGCTACCTCCCCGAGATCGACCTCGACGAGGAGGAGGTCCCGCCCAGCCTGATCGACCGGATGATCGTCAAGAAGGGAGACTTCCGCGGCGCGCTCAACGAGGTCGAACCCAGCGCGATGCGGGAGGTACTGGTCGAACTCCCCAAGATCACGTGGGACGACGTTGGCGGCCTCGAGCAGCCCAAACAGCAGATCAAGGAGGCCGTCGAGTGGCCCCTCTCCAGTCCCGAGAAGTTCGACCGGATGGGCGTCGAAGCCCCGAAGGGCGTACTGCTGTACGGCCCGCCCGGGACCGGGAAGACGCTGATGGCGAAAGCCGTCGCCAACGAGACCAACGCCAACTTCATCTCGGTGCGCGGGCCGCAGCTGCTCTCGAAGTGGGTCGGCGAGTCCGAGAAGGCGATCCGGCAGACGTTCCGGAAGGCCCAGCAGGTCTCGCCCACCGTCATCTTCTTCGACGAACTCGACTCGCTCGCGCCGAGTCGGGGCCAGGAGGCGGGGACGAACGTCTCCGAGCGCGTCGTGAATCAGCTCCTGACCGAACTCGACGGGCTCGAAGAGATGGGCGAGGTGATGGTGATCGCCGCCACCAACCGCCCGGACATGATCGACCCCGCGCTGATCCGCTCGGGCCGGTTCGACCGCCTCGTGATGGTCGGCGCGCCCGATCAGGCGGGTCGCGAGAAGATCCTCGAGATCCACACCCAGGACACGCCGCTGGCCCCCGATGTGAGCCTGAAGGAGATCGCGGAGATCACCGACGGCTACGTCGGCTCCGACCTCGAGTCGATCTGTCGCGAGGCCGCCATCGAGGCGCTGCGTGACGCCGACGATGCCGAGGAAGTAGCGATGAGTCACTTCCGGCAGGCCATCGAGTCGGTGCGGCCGACCATTACCGAGGACCTGATGGACTACTACGAGGGCGTCGAGGAGGAGTTCCGGGGCAACGCCAACGCGGGCCGCGAGCGCACCGGGAACCGCCTCGGGTTCCAGTAGGCACAAAACGCGCTTTTTCCTTACACAACGACCTTTTAGTTGCCAGTCCCACCTGTAGGTATGCGCCGACGCGCCCTCCTCGCGACGCTGGCCAGCGGGACTGCCCTGCTCGCTGGCTGTAGCGCGAGCGACCCGACCGAGACCGACACCAACCAGTCGACGCCCGACGGAACCGAGTCGAACAGCACGCCCGACGAGGTGGTCCGACTGGACGGGAACCAACTCTGGGGCGCAAGCATCGTCGACCTCGAAACTGTCGACCGGACGTACGCGCTCTCGCCGATGCGATACCGCACCGAAGACGGCGCGGAAGTCCGGATGCGCTTCGACGCCACCGCAACCGCCGACTCCCCCGCTCGACTGATCGCCTCGATCCAGAACACCGACAAGTACCCCGAGCAGTTCGACCTCGACTGGTTCCCGCCCTTTGGCCGTTCGACCAGTGAACCCCCACGTGAGCACCACGAGCGACTGATGGGGGCAGGGCTCCGTGACCAAGGAAGCCTCGTACTCGCACCGACCGAGAACCACGACCTCGTCGACGACCCGCCCGAAGTCGAACGCGACGCGGACGGCATCTGGCGGCTGGCGGGCGAGACCGACCGTTGGCTCCCCGAGACGATCACGCTCGACGCCGGGGAGGCCGTCCGCGGCGAGTACGCCGTCGTCGGCCACCCCGAGGGCTCTGGTCGACCGACGGGCGTCTACGAGTTCCTCCGCGCTGGGGACGACAACGACACCAGCATCACCGTCTGGGAGACGGACGCGCCGGGTCCGGACGAAGAGTCGCGGTTCGCCGGCGAGTCGGTCCCCTCGCTCGCGGGTGACGAAGGCGACGACGGGGACGACGACGCGGGTGGGGTGACGTGGTTCCACGAGGCAGACGAGTCCACGGCCGCGTACCTCTGGCCGGAGACCGAGAAGACCGACCTCCCGGCGGGTATTACGTTCCAGTTCGTCAACCACACTCGGGAGGCGCTTGGCTGTGGCCACTGGTACGTGTACAAACTCCACGACGGCGAGTGGTTCGACCTCGGCCCGTACGTCCGGACCGCCGACTGTCGGATGGTTCCGCCCGCGGGGACGAAGTCGTGGACGCTCCACGCCTACGGCGGCGGCGGGAGCCTCCCGCCCGAGGACGGCCGCGCGTACCCCTTCCTCGGCGGCGGGCGCTATGCAGTGAGTGTTGGCTACGGCGACGAGTCGTCGTCGAGTGCCGCGATGGTGGAACTCACGGGCGACCCCATCGAGATCGTTCCCACCGAGGACGTGGCGAGTGAACGCGACGGGAGTACTGTCACCTTGACGAACCCCGAGTGGTCCGAAGACGGCGAGGATGCGGTGACGCTCACGCTCACTCGCGCCGACTCGGCCGAGGAGACGCTGATCCGCGAGCAGGTGATGCGCCGGTGGCACCGCGGCCTCCGGAACACGCTCGCGTTCGTCGAGGAGGACGTCGAGGAGGTCCGGCTCCGAACGCTCGAACGGTACGCCCACGGGCCGATTGGCTACGACGGGTCGACTCGGCGCGTCCGTGTCGACGGGCAGGCCTACGAGCTATCGGCATCGGGGATGGAGTAGCGCTGCCGGTAGCACAACGCCCAACCCGGCGAGGCTGTTTCGTTCATGTATGACTACGAACCAGAGCGACACGTTCGACATCGGCGAGTACACTGTCCACCGACTGGGGTTCGGTGCGATGCGGCTCTGTGGCGAGAACATCATCGGGGCACCCGACGACGAAGCGGCGTCCCGTGAAGTCGCCAGAGAGGCAGTCGACCTCGGCGTCGACTTCATCGACACGGCGGACTCCTACGGCCCCGGAACCAGCGAGCGCCTGCTCCGGGAGGCCGGTGTCGTCGGTACGGGTGCGACCGGCGACGGTCGGCCGGACGCCGACGACGCCCTCGTCGCGACGAAGGGTGGCCTCCTCCGGAGCCCCGACGGCGACTGGCTCCCGAACGGCGACCCAGACTACCTCAAGAACGCCGCGCTGGCGTCGCTGGACCGACTCGGCGTCGACAGTATCGACCTCTACCAGTTCCACCGGCCCGACCCGGACACCGACTTCGCGGCGTCGGTCGCCGCGCTCGGCGAACTCAAAGACGACGGGCTGATCGAGAACGTCGGCGTGAGCAACGTCTCCGTCGAGCAGTTGGAGACCGCTCGCGACCACGTCGAGGTGGCGACGGTCCAGAACGAGTACAACCTCACGAACCGCGAGCATCAGGACGTGCTCGACGCCTGTGAGGATGCCGGCATCGGCTTCATCCCGTACTTCCCCATCGGCGCGGGCGATCTCGACGAGAAAGCCGAGGTCGTCGACGACGTCGCCGAGGCCCACGACGCCTCGCGCTACCAGATCGCGCTGGCGTGGCTGCTCGGGAGTTCGGACGTGACGCTCCCGATTCCGGGAACGTCGAGCGTCGAGCACCTGCGGGAGAACGTCGCCGCCAGCGAAATCGACCTGCGTGAGGGCGAGATCGCGCGGTTGAGCGAGTAGCGGCGTCGATTAGGAGTTTTTCCCCGTCCTGCGCCGGCCGTGCCAGCGTCTCGAGAGTTGGCCACTTGCGGTCGTCACCGCCGGCTGCGGTGGCGCGAAGCGCGAGCGCCGATGTGCGTGAGCAAGCGCGAGGGACGAGCGACTGTATGTTCTCGTGAGCGGGGCGGAACCGAAGGTTCCGCTAGCAGGGAGGAGCGAAGCCCCTCGGGCAACCGAAAGCCAGCGGCTTTCGGTGACAGCCGGCGGCGACGCCGCCGGCGACGAAGCGAACGAGAGCACGGCAGAGCTTGCTCTGCCGGAGGGAGCGAGTCGGCTGGGGAGGCCGTGGTCGCGGTGTGGTCGCTGTGCGGTCACAAGTGGCCCTGGGAACTCCGCGGTGCTGTTCCTGCTGTTCAACGCACCCAATCGCCGTACTGTCTCAACTCCGGCTCAAAGCAAAAGTCCGCCAGCCAATCAGTAGATCAGTTCGTCGGAGTTCTCGACCATGTAGAGCGTGCGGGCGGCGACGTTGACCGCGTGGTCGCCCACGCGCTCTAAGTCCCGCACGGTGAGGAGGAGCCGCGACACGTCGGCCATCAGGTCCTCGACCTCCTCGCGGTCCTCGGTTTCCTTCTCGATCAGGTCCCGGACGATGATCTCCGAGGCGTTCTCACAGAGCGCGTCGAGTTCGTCGTCGCGCTCCGCGACCCCGAAGCAGCCCTCTGGTTCCTCGTCCTCGTAGGCCGCCATCGCCATCGCGAGCATCTCGAGGGTCTCGTCGCCGATGCGCTGGACGTCGACGTCCGGGAACACCTCGTAGCGGGCCTCCTCGGCGTACCCCCCGAGGTTGGTCGCCAGATCCGCGATGCGTTCGAGGTCGGTGATGATCTTAAAGGAGGAGGCGATAAAGCGCAGGTCGCCCGCGACTGGCTGCTGGAGCGCCAGCAGGTCGATGCAGTCCTGTTCGAGGTCGAGGTAGAGCTGATTCACCTCGTCGTCGCGGTCGATGACCTCGCGGCCGAGCGCCTCGTCCTGCTGTTCGAGGGCGTCGAGCCCCATGCGGAGGCGTTCGGCGACGACCTCCCCCATGTAGAGCACGTCCTCGCGGAGCGATTCGAGCTGTCGTTGGTAGTCGTCTCGTGGCATTATCCGAACTTCCCCGTGATGTAGTCTTCAACCCGGTCGTTCTCGGGGTTCTCGAACACCTTGTCGGTGTCGTCGAACTCCACCAACTCCCCGCCGGTCAGGAACACGGCGGTCTTGTCGGAAATACGGGCGGCCTGCTGCATGTTGTGTGTAACGATGATGACCGTGAACTCCTCGGCCATCTCGTCGATCAGGTCCTCGATCTTCGAGGTGGCGACGGGGTCGAGCGCCGACGCTGGCTCGTCCATCAGCACCACCTCGGGGTCGACGGCGATGGCCCGGGCGATGCAGAGTCGCTGCTGCTGTCCGCCCGAGAGGTCGAGGCCGGACTGGTCGAGCTGATCTTTCACCTCGTCCCAGAGCGCGGCCTTTCGCAGCGCCTCCTCGACTTTCTCGTCGAGGTTCTCGGTGCGGTCCTGCAGGCGCAGGCCGTAGGCGACGTTGTCGTAGATGCTCTTGGGGAAGGGGTTTGGCTGCTGGAACACCATCCCGATGCGGCGCCGGAGCGCAACCGGGTCGACGTCGTCGTCGTAGACGTTCTTCCCGTTGAACAGCATCTCGCCCTCGACGCGCGCGGCGTCGATCAGGTCGTTCATCCGGTTGATGCTCCGGAGATACGTGGATTTCCCACAGCCGGAGGGGCCGACCATCGCGGTCACCCGCTTTTCGGGGATCTCCATGCTCACCGACTGGAGCGCCTGTTCGTCGTTGTACCAGACGCTCAGATCGCGGCTCTCGATGATCGTCGACGCCTCGCCGTCGGCGTCGCGATCCCGCCCCCGACCCTCGGGGACGCTGACCGCGTACTCGTCGCCGCTCGATCCCTCGCTCATGTCCGATGCCTGGTTACCGTTGCTCATAGTGGTTGCGTACGTAGATGGCGATGGAGTTCATGCTCAGCATCGCGGTCAACAGCACCACGATACCCGCCGCGAGCACGGTGGTGTAGAACGCCGGGCTGGCGTACGTCGACGCCCAGACGTACAGTTGGAGCGGCATCGCGCCGACCGTGGAGTTCCACGAGTCGGGGACTCCGAACACCTGTGCCGCGCCGATCACCAGCAGCGGCGCCGTCTCGCCGATGGCTCGCGAGAGCGCGAGGATCGTCCCAGTGAGGATCCCCGGGAACGCCCGCGGGAGCACGACGTTCTTGACGGTCTGCCAGCGCGTCGCGCCCATACCGTAGGACGCCTGCCGCGCGGAGTCGGGCACCGCCCGGATCGCCTCGCGGGCGGAGATGATCACGATGGGGAACACGAGCAGTGCGAGCGTCGCGCCGCCGACCAGCAGCGTCCCGGTCTGTGCCCCGCCGTAGCGGACGAACAGCCCCAGCCCCAGCAGGCCGTACACCACGCTGGGGACGCCGGCGAGGTTGCTGATGTTCACGTCGATGATGCGGGTGACCGTCGTGTCGGGCGCGTACTCCTCGAGATACACCGCGGCGCCGACGCCGGCCGGGATGGCGATGGCCGCCACGGTGAACATCAGCAGGATCGTGCCGACGATTCCGGAGTAGATCCCGACCGCGCCGGGGTCGGCCCCGCGCTGGACGGTGCTAGTCAGGAACCCCCAGTCGACCCACGACTCGGGGCCGGCGAAGCCGAGCGCGCCGACGAACAGTTCGCCAACGAGCGCACCCCCGACGATCACCGCCGGGAGCAGCAGGCCGGCGCGGCGCTCGGGTCGCTCGATAGCGACGACCGAGAGGTAGAGCGCGGTCGGCACGCCCGCGAACAGGGCGAGTGCGACGCCGGGGATCGCGCCGACCCCGGTGACGGTGCCGAGGACGCCCGCGACGGCGCTGCCGACGACGATACCGGCGCCGGTGGTCAGCCCTGCACGCCGGCCCCAGCGCCCGCGTGTCCAGCGGCCCAGCAGTAGTGCTTCCGGAATCCCGATGGTCAGCACGAGCACCATCCAGTCGGCGGGCACCGTCGGGAGCCCCTGCACGAGATCCGGTACGAACAGGAGCGATCCCGCGGTCACGGCCAGCACGGCCGTGATCTCCGCGAGGAACGGGATGTCGCGCTCGGTGCGGTCCAGTGCGACGACGACGCCCACGGGGATCGCGAACGCGACGACGAAGGAGAGCCAGACCAGCGTCGGGATCACGTCGATGAACAGCGCGGCGAGGCCGCCGGCGTACAGCGCCGCGATAGTCGGGAGCATGATGCCGAGCAGCCCCGTCGTCAGCGTGCCGTAGCTCCGCTGGTAGCTCCACCAGCCCACGCCGAGCGTCGGGAGGACGAACGTGAGCAGGAAGGTCAGATGCCAGCCGGGATCGGCCGTCAGCGGCCGGAACGCGTCGTTGGCGACGTACACCAGCAGCACCGCGAGTGTCAGGATACCCGCGAGCGTCGACGCCAGCAGCACGCCACGGAACAGCTGTCCGACACGGCGGCTGACACGGCCGAACTCGTCGGTGTCACTCATTGGTAGTCCTCCTGGTAGCGTCGGGCGATCAGGTCACTCAGTACGTTCATCCCCAGCGTGATGACGAACAGCACCAGTCCCACCGCGAACAGGCTGCGGTAGGCCAGCCCCCCGCCGGTCACGTCGCCGGTCAGGAGTTGGATCATCGCCGCCGTCATCGTCATCCCGGGTTCGAGATACGACTCGGGGTCGAACAAGGAGAGATACGAGGAGAGGCTCGTCGGGTCGAACTCCCGGGCGAGCGAGCCACCCGCGAGCGTCACGGCCATGGTCTCGCCGATGGCACGCGAGAGCGCGAGGATGAACGAGGAGAAGATTCCCGACGCCGCCGCGGGGACGACGACGCCCGTGGAGACGTCGTACTTGGTCGCGCCCATCCCGTAGCCGGCCTGCCGCAGGTCGTCGGGCACCGCCTGCATCGCGTCCTCGGAGACGGAGGCGACCATCGGGAGGATCATGATGCCGACGACGATACAGGCCGAGGCGACGTTGAACAGGCCGTCGACGCCGAACAGCGCGTCGAGGGCGGGCGTGATGTACGCTACCGCGAAGATGCCGTAGATGATCGACGGCACACCCGCGAGCACTTCGAGCGCGGGCTTGAGGTACGAGCGCGCGCGCTCGCTCGCGTACTCGCTGAGGTAGAGCGCGGTCGCCACCCCGAGCGGGATGGCGATCAGCCCCGAGCCGATGGTCACCATCAGCGTCACCGCTACCAGCGGCATGACGCCGAGGTTCGGGCCCTGCAGCCCCCACTCGCTGCCCGTAAAGAACTCAGTCAGCGTCGCGGTGGGGCCGTCGATGCCCACGAGCGGCGCGGTGATACTGAAGAACTTCGCGGCCTCGAACGTCAGGAGGCCGATGATACTCAGCGTCGTCGCGACCGAGAGCGCCGCACAGCCGAAGAAAAACCCCTTCGCCAGTAGCTCCCGGGAGGAGTTCTGTGTCCGGCGGGTCAGCGCCTCCGTCGACGAGTCACCGCTCATGTGGATCAATCATCGGTGTATCCCCGAAAAAGCGCTTCGTTGTGCGGCTCACCGCGACGACTACTCCGACTCGGCCTCGATTGCGGAGTCGAGACGGTCGAGGTTCTCGTCGCGTTCGGCCTCGGTGTTGGGCACGTAGCCGACCTCGTCGGCCACGATGGCCTTGTTGGTGCTGTTCTCGAGCCAGAAGCGCGCGAACTCGGCGACGTGGTCCTCGGCCAGCGCCGACCGCGCGGGGTAGGTAAACAGCGGTCGCGAGAGCGGCTGGTACTCGCCGCTGCTTGCGGTTTCGAGGGTCGGTTTCACGCAGCCGTCGCCGTTGTCGATGCCCAGCGCGGTCACGCGGTCCGTGTTCTCGGAGTAGTAGGCAAAGCCCATGTAGCCGATGGCGTACTCGCTGTTGGCGACGCCGTTGATGATCTGGTTGTCCTGTTCGGTCGACTGATAGTCCGTCCGGTGGCCGGTCTCCTCGCCGAGGATCTCCTCGTGGAAGTAGTCGAACGTCCCGGAGGCGTCAGTGGGCCCGTAGAGCTGGATCTCCTCGTCGGGCCAGTCGCTGTTCACGTCGCTCCAGGTCGTCGGCTTCGAGTCCGCCGCCCAGACCTCCGCGAGATCCTCGACGGTGATGCACTCCTCGCCGTCCTCGCCGAACCAGCTCGCGTCGTTGTTGACGACGACGGTCAGCGCGTCGGTCGCGACCTTGAGTTCGACCGGCGTCACGTCGTTGTTCGTACACTGCTCCTGCTCGGTCTCGGAGATCGGGCGGGAGGCGTTGTTGAAGTCCGTGTCGCCGGTACAGAAGTAGTTCGTGAAGCCGCCGCCGCTCCCCGTGGAGTTGATCGAGATGTCGACGTTCGGGTGCATCTCCTCCGCGGTGAACTCCCCGCGCATCGCCACCGCGAGGGGGAACACCGTCGAACTCCCCGAGATGTCGATGTTGCCGGAGAGCCCGCTAGCGGTCTCGGTACCCGTGTTACTCGTACAGCCCGCGGCCGCTACGGCGCCCGTGGTAGCGACACCGGCCATGAACGAACGTCGGGAGACACCGTTGGTCTTCTTTGCCATCACTCAGCCGGAACACGCTCGTAGGTAAATACACTACTATGAAATCTATATAGTGCAATATATGAGCATAGTCCACAAACCCAGCTGCACGTAGACACCGGCCCCAACCGAAGTGTACCGACTCCCCTGGGGCGGTTCCTTCGACAGCCGACAGGAGCGGCGTACTGATCGGGCTCGGTAGTGATCGTGGCGAAGGTCGTCGACGACCACCGTATACGCCGATCTCGTTCGGAGTATATAGACTCGGGAAACGTTTATCACCCGTTCCGGGACTACGTACTCCCATGGCCGAGACCCGGAAGGTGCAGGTGACCGGTGGTTCCACGTTCACAGTCTCCATTCCCAAAGACTGGGCGACCGACAACGACGTGGAAGCCGGGAGCCGTGTCGTGTTCAACCCCGAGGGCGACTCGTTGATTCTGACTCCCGTCTCCGACGAGGAGCGGACCGAAGGGAGCCTCGACGTCGCGGGACTGGCGGGCGAAGAGCTTCGACGCGCGGTGATGACTATGTACGTCTCCGGATTCGACGTGATCACGCTGACGGCCGACCGGATCACGACCGGCCAGCGCCGGACGATCCGTGAGGCGACCCAGAGCCTGGTCGGCCTGGAGGTGTTAGAGGAGACGGGCGACCGCGTGGTCGTGCGGGACCTGCTCGACTCTTCGGAGCTATCGATCCACAACGCCGTCGACCGCATGCGGCTGATCGCCGCGTCGATGCTCGCGGACGCCGTCGAGGCGCTTTCGACCGCCGACGCGGACCTGGCCCACGACGTGATCCAGCGCGACGACGACGTGGATCGCCTCTACATGGTCGTCTCCCGGATCTTCCGGGCGACGCTCCGCAGCCCCACCGCCGCCGAGGAGTTGGGCCTCCCCCGCGAGACCTGTTTCGACTACCATTCCAGCGCCCGACAGCTCGAGCGCGTCGCGGACCACGCGACCAAGATCGCCCACCTCTCGCTCGAACTGGAAGAGACCCCGCCCGCGGAAGTCGTCGAGTCGCTCGGCGAACTCCACGAGGCCGCCGACGCGGTCATCGACGACGGGATGGCCGCGCTGTTCGCCGCGGAGAACGACGACGCGATCCGGCTGGCCAACGGTGCCCGCGAGCGCGTCCAGGAGATCGACAGCAACGCCCGCGAGATCGACGAACTGCTCCGGGATCTCGACCCCGCGCGGGCACAGCTACTGGGCCTGATCGTCGACTCGCTCTCCCGCTCGGCGGACTACGGCGGCAACGTCGCCGAGACTGCGCTCCAGAACGCGGCGCCGACGCCTTAAGCGAACTCGCCGCCGGTTATCTCCGCCCCGCCGTGCTCGACGGCGGCGCCGTTCCAGCCAGTGAGGTCGGCGGCGGCGTCGAAACTCAAGACCGTGTCCGTCACCGCTGCGGCGACAGTCGTCACCGACCCCTCACCAACTGTCACTCGTAGGGTGGGAGCCGGGCGTAGTCGTAGCTCGTCGCCGGTGCAGTCGCTGATAGGTATGGAGAACGGGAGAACGCGAGTCGCGATTACTCTTCGATGACGACGGCGCTGACCTGGCCGGTCTGGCCGGGTCGCGAGGTCACGCGGGCCGTGCCGGCGCTGGTCTCGATGACGGCGCCCTTGGTGATGATGTTCCGTCGAACGTAGTTGACGTTCGCCGGGTTCTCGCTCACGTCCTCGATCTCGGCCTCGACGGTCTCCTCGCCGTCGGCGACCTGGGCCGTGTTGGTCGAGAGCGCGCGGATCTTGCGGTTGTCACCACGGGCGTCGACGACGCGGAACCGCGGCTCGCCGACAGTCGTCTCGGTGGGCTCGTTGCCGAGCTGGTGTCGCTTCTTCTTCTGCGATCGAACGAGTCGACCCCCGGTGCGCTTGCGTCGGGAGGGTCCCTGGTCCTGCATACGTGCGAAAACGACGAGGGAATACTTGAAGCGTTCGACTCTCGGCCCAGCGCCGAGCGACGGCGAGGCGCACGGCCGGAGTCGAGCCAGCGAGGACACGGTTGGCGACCGAGTGGCCGCTCCGCAACGCTTAGGCCCGCCCGCGCCCGCCTCACGAGCATGAGTTTGGAGGCCACCGTCGCCGTCCCGTTCCGGCAGGAGGGCCGGGAACGGCTCGGCGACGGCGAGTTCGTCGTCGCGCTCTCGCTGGACCGGGACTGGTTCTCCCCCGACCAGGCAAAGCGCGTGGTCGACGTGGCGCTCGGCCGAGGGCTGCTCGCGCGCGACGAGGGGGAGTTGGTCGCGCAGTTCGACCCCGAGGCCGTCGACGTGCCCGAGGAGTTCGTCCCGGACGCGTCGATCCTGCGCGAGCAGAGCGCCTTCGAGAAGGTACTCGACCGCGTTACCGACGCCGGCGTCGAGAAACAGGCCGCGGTCGCGGGGATCAACGAACTCCAGCGCGAACTGGGGCTGACAATCGAGGCCGCGGCGGTCGTCTACGCCCGCCGCGAGGGCGTCGACGTGGCGGACGTCGCGCCCGCGGCCCGCCGGTCGGTGGTGGGCGAATGAGCGCCGACCGCGTGCGGGACGGCCACCGGATCGCCGAACTGCTGGCCTCCGAGTTGGAGAGCGGCGCCAGCCCCGACGCGCTGGCGGTGATCGACGCCGACCCCGAAGTGGAGCCGGTCCCCGAGGGGGCGCTGGCGTACCGCGTCCGGGACACGGCGGCAGACGAGGAGATCGCGGCCGTCTACGTCCAACCGGACCGCGCCCACGTGGAGTTCAGCGTGGCCCCGGCGGCCGTCGCCGAGACAGCCGAGGCGGAGGGCCTCCGGGCCCGTCCGAAGGCGGCCCACCCCCCGCAGACCATCGTGTTCGTGGAGGACGGCGCGCAGGCCAAGTGGATACTCCCGGCGTTCGAGACGGCACTGGCCGGCGACGGGACCGACGGCAACGCTTTTTCTGAGGGGGCGGGATAGGCCGCTGTGAGCTTGGGCCCAGCACTCCCGATACAGTCGGTCGATGGGGTAATCGACCGGCTCACGACGCTGTCTCCCAACTGGGGGAGTTCGCCCGCGCTGAGCTTCCTGCTTCTGGTGGTGGTCGGGTCCGTCGGCTACATCCTCTCGCGGTACGTCGTGCGCCTGCTGGGCCGGTCCGTCGCCAAGCGGTTCCGCCGCCAGAGCGTCGCCCAGATCGTGCTGCGGGCGATCCGCGCGACGATCACGCTGTTTTTCGTCCTCATCGGCGCGGGGCTGGTGGGCCTCAAACTGAGCAACATCGTCCTCTCGGTCACGGTGTTCTCCGCCGTGGTCGGTATTGTGCTGGCGCCGCTGGTGGGATCGGTGATCAACGGCCTGTTCCTGCTGGCTGACGAGCCTTACGAGATCGGCGATATGGTCGAACTCCCCGACGGGACCCGGGGGTTCATCGACGACATCACGATCCGCTACACGAAGATATTCACGCTCGACAACACGTTCCTCGTCATCCCGAACGACGTGATCCGACAGGACAAGGTGACGAACCTCTCGGCGGAGGACGAGCGCACCCGCCTCTCGGTGTCGGTGTCGATATCTTACGAGAGCGACATCGCCACAGCCCGGAGCCTGTTCGAGTCCGCAGCGGTCACCGCCGACGGGGTCATCGAGGGCGGCCCGGACATCCGCATCGGTTCCGCACGCTACCCGGCGCGGCCGACCTGCTACATCGACGAGTACGGCGACAGCGCGGTGATCCTGACGCTTCGCTACTGGGTCGACCGGCCGTACAAGCTGATGACGGCCCGCTCGCGCGTCCAGACGGCCATCTGGGAGCGCCTGCAGGAGAAAGACGTCGACGTGGAGATGGCCTACCCGCACCGCCATCTGGTGTTCGACGACACCAGCGGCGAGGCGCGGGTCGCGACCCGCGAGGGCGGGGAGCGCGAGGCCGTCGAGTCGGCGGCGCTCAGCGACCGATCCGGGGCAGAATCCAGCGGAGAAGCCGGTGATGGCGACGGGACCGACGGGGGTGCGGACGCCGACACCGACCGCTGAATCGCGCGGGCGCGCGTCGCGACCGACAGCTTTTGCACCGACAGGCTCCAACCGCCGAGTATGACCACAGGGATCGCCGTGCTCAACTTCGGAGAGCCGGCAGCGGCCGACCGCGACGTCGTCGTGGACTACCTCGAACGCATCTTCCTCGCCAACATGGACATCGAGGGCGAGACCACCGAGGAGGCCGCCCGCGAGCGCGCCCGCTCGCTGGCCGAGCGCCGCGCCCCCGGCCTGATGGAGGAGTACGGCGAGATCGGCGGCTCGCCGCTGAATGCCCACGCACAGCGCCAGGCCGACCTCATCGAGACCGAGCTGCAGGAACGGGGCTACGACGTGAAGACCTACACCGGCTACCAGTTCATGGAGCCGTTCATCGGCGACGCCGCCGAGGCCGCCCACGCGGACGGCGTCGACCGGCTGATCGGGCTCCCCGTCTACCCGCTGTGTGGCCCCTCGACGACGGTGCAATCCCTCGAAAAGCTCTCGGCGGCCGTCGACGACCTCGACTGGGACGTCGACTACACCGAGATCACGGGCTACCACACCCACTCCGCCTACGCCCGCCTCCGCGCGGACAACATCCGACGGACCCTCGACCGCGAGGGGATGGAACTCGACGAGGACACCCGACTGGTCTTCTCGGCCCACGGGACCCCGACCTACTACCTCGACGAGGGGAGCCGCTACGTCCAGTACGTCGAGGAGCACTGCGACATGGTTGCGGGGATGCTCGGCATCTCCGAGTACGAACTGGGCTACCAGAACCACGCCAACCGCGACGTGGAGTGGACCCAGCCCGACGTCGAGGCGGTCGTCGAGAACGTCGACGCCGAGCGCGTCGTCGTCGACCCCACGAGCTTCATGCACGAACAGAGCGAGACGCTCTCGGAACTCGACGTGGAACTCCGCGAGGAGGCCGAGGAGGAGGGGCTCGGGTTCACCCGCGTTCCCGTCCCCTACGACGACGACCGGTTCGTCGGCCTGCTGGCGGATCTCACCGAGCCGTTCATCGCCGACTTCGACCCGGACCTCTACGGGCTACAGCAGTGTAAGTGCCGGCCGGAGTCGAACGCGATGTGTCTGAACGCTCGGCGCAACGAATGAGCGACGCCGACACGGGAGCTAACACCGATGCGGGAGCCGAGACCGACACGGCGTCCAGTGACGAGCCTCGCGTCGCCATCGTCGGCGCGGGGTTCACCGGCCTCTCGACGCTCCACGCGCTGGAAGAGCGCGGCGTCGACTCGGTCGTCTACGAGACGAGCGACGAGGTCGGCGGCGTCGTCCGCAGCCGCGAAATCGAGGGGAAACTCCTCGAGGTCGGCCCCCAGCGCCTGCGCCTGACCGACGCCATCCGGGCGATGGTGACGGATCTGGACCTCGCCGACGAGGTGATCACGGCCGACGACGACCTGCCGCTGTTCGTCTACGCCGACGGCAAACTCCGGGAGGTCCCGCGTTCGCTGTCGGCGTTCCGGCGCACGGATCTACTCTCGACGCGAGGGAAACTCCGCCTGCTCGCGGAGCCCCTGAGCGACTCCATCGACCCCGCGGAGTCCGCCCAGGACGCGTTCGTCCGGAAGTTCGGGCGCGAGGCGTACACGAGCCTGATCGCGCCCATCTTCGGCGGCACGTACGGCTCGGACCCCGCGAGGATGCCCGCCAAGCACGCCCTCGAGCCGCTGATGGGGCTGGAGGCGAAGAAGGGGAGTCTGCTCCGGGCCGGGCTGGATCGGCTGGTCTTTTCGGCCGACGAGACGCCGCCGCCGGCCAGTTTCGAGTCCGGGCTCCAGCGCCTACCCGAGGCGCTGGCCGAGGAACACGCCGACAGCATCCACCGGGAGACACCGGTGACGAACGTCGAGCGTGCCGGTACGGGCGACGATCCGCCGTGGCTCGTTCACACCGAGAACGGAAGCCAGCGCGTCGAGCACGTGGTGTTCACGACGCCCGCCGAGGCCACCGCTGACATCGTCGAGGGCGTCGACGCCGAGAGCGCCGCGGCGCTCCGGGAGTTCAACTACAACCCGCTCGTGCTGGTGCATCTGGAGAGCCCCGCCCGCGCGGACGGGTTCGGCTATCAGGTGCGCCGGACTGAGCCGATGCGCACGTTGGGCGTGACGTGGAACACGAGCCTGTTCGACCGCGAGGGCGTCTACACCGTCTTCATGGGCGGAATGCACGACCCCGAGGCGGTCGAGCGCGACGCCGAGACGATCGGCGAGACGGCCGTTTCCGAGTTCCGGCGCGTAATGGGCACTGACGCCGAGGTGCTCAACGTCGAGCGCATCCCCCAGGCGTTCCCCGCGTGGGACGAGTCCTGGGACGCCAGCGAGCGCGTGAATCTCCCCGAGGGGCTGACGCTCGCGACGAACTACGCTGGCCGGATGGGCCTCCCCTCCCGGGTTCGCGAGGGGCGCCGGCTGGCCGGGGAGCTATCCCGCGGCGAGTAGCCTACCACTCCCAGTTTTTGGCGGTTTCGACGAACGCCTCGACACCCTCGATGGGGGTGTCTCGGTTGACGCCGTGGCCCAGATTCAGGATGTGGCCCTTCGGCCCCGCAGCCTCGATGATCTCTTCGGTTCGCTCCCGAACCGTCTCCGGATCCGCGTAGAGCAGCGTCGGGTCGAGGTTCCCCTGCACGGGTCGCTCGCCCAGTTCCGCCCGCGCAGTGGCCATGTCGACGGTCCAGTCCAGCGCGACCACGTCGGCGCCGGTGGCGTCGAGGCTCTCCAGTCGCCCGCCCATGTTCCGGACGAACTCCACGGTCGGCAAGTCGACGCTGTCGATGATTTCGCGGTGGAGCGGCAGCACGTAGCGCTCGTAATCCTCCGGCGGCAGCACGCCGGCGTAGGTGTCGAACAGCTGCACGGCGTCGGCGCCGTGGTCGGCCTGCATCTGGAGGTACTCCGAGACGACGTCCGCGAAGCGCTCCATCAGTTCGAGGAACGCCTCGGGGTGTCTGGCGCGGAACTTCCGGACTTCCTTGCGCCCCTTATCCGGCCCGCCGGCGACGACGTACGACGCAAGCGTGAACGGCCCGCCGGCGAAGCCCAGCACGGCGTCCTCGTCGGCGACGCTCTCGCTCAGGCGGTCCAGCAGGTCGGCGACGAAGCCGAGTTCCTCGCGCACGTCGCCGCGGCGGCGGGCAACGTCGTCGGACCCCTCGACGGGGTTCTCGATCACCGGGCCGACGCCGGACTCGATGTGGTAGTCGAACCCGAGCGGTTCGAGGCAGGTGAGGATGTCCGAGAACATGACGACGCCGTCGACGCCGTAGCGCTCGTAGGGCTGGAGAGTGATCTCCTCGGCGACCTCGGGGGTCTCGATGGCCTCGCGGAACGAGTACTGCTCGCGGAGTTCGCGGTACTCCGGCAGGTGGCGGCCGGCCTGCCGCATCAGCCAGACCGGCGGGCGCTCGGTGCGCTCGCCGCGGGCGGCGCGGACGAGAAGTGGATCGGTCATGGTTCGTCGTTTCGGCGGGTCGAGGTTAGTGCGTTTCCGTTTCGGCAACGGTCGCTCGGTGGGCAGCCGCCGTGTGCAGACTGCCAAGCGAAACCCGCGAGACGGAGTGCGTACTGAGTACCCACTATCGGCAATCGATGAGGGGAAACATTATCGGGTACGCGTTTCACATCTCTGTCGTATGTCCTCCACAAAGACAGTCGGCGCTGCGCCGCTGATCACCGGAATACTGCTCGCGTTCGACTCGGGAGCAGCAATCGTTCAAAACGGGCCTTCGCTCTGGTCGGTTCCGGGGTTCGTCGGTGGCTGCACCGCTATCGTCATCGGCCTCGGAATCCTCCGTCAGTGGGACTCGTTCGAACGCGAACCGAAAGGAGGCGGCCGACCTTCCGCAGTCCCGCTTCTGATCGCCGCCGCCGTGTTCGTTGCTGGCGCAGCAATCGCCGTCGCATAGTCACCCCCACACCGAACCCGTGGGGTTTCCTACAGAGATGGGAGCACTGTCCGGGCCACCGACCCTCTGACTCGGGGAGTCGTTCCTCCCGAGTGACGACCCGAGCAGCTTATACTGGAACTGACGACGACGGGGGACACCACCTACGAGTTCAAGCCGTGGCTGTACAGCGTCGCGAGGCTCGAAGGACTTGCCTTCGTTCTGGTCGCAGTCCGATTGGGGAAGAACCGAAGCGAAGACGAGTAGAGAGCCATCTTGGGGTAGTGCCTCGCAGAACCCTCTCTGTATCGACGACTCGACAGCCTGTTCCGGGGGGAGAAACCGTCCAACTAGCGACCGGCGGGAACCGAGAACGACGCTTCCGGACTTTCACTCACACCGGTCCGGTAACACCGGGAACGTCCCGGGAGACGGAGGTGACGTCCCGCGGGATGGAGACGTGGCTTCCCACACACGGCAGCGCCCGTGACTCGCGGCGCTGCAGACGCAGTGTCTCGGTTCACACCGGCCGCAGGTGCTCACAGTCCCCGGCCGTCACTCGCTCGCGCTCGCCGTCGTCGGTCTCAACGATCAGCGCGCCGGGGAACTCCACGTCGACGGCCTCCCCGACGACTTCGCCGCCGGGCGTATCCACCCGCACGCGCTGGCCGAGCGTCGCCGCGTGCTCGCGCCAGGCGTCGAGGATGGAGTCGGGATCGGCCCTGAGTTCGTCGAACGTCTCCAGCAGGCGCTGGGTGAAGACGCGGCGGTCGACTGGCTCACCGCGCTCTTCCTGTAACGATGTCGCACCCTCAGGGAGCACCTCCGCGTGGACGTTGGCGTTGATCCCGATACCGACGATCAGCCACGCGACGCGGTCCGCCTCGCCCTCCATCTCCGTGAGGATGCCACAGAGCTTCTTCCCGCCGCGTTCGCCCGATTGCCCCACTAGCACATCATTTGGCCACTTGATCGACGCGTCGATGCCGACCTCCCGCGCGGCGCGCGTCACGGCCACCGCGGCCGCGAGCGTGTAGACGGGCGCGTGGGCCGGCGGCACGTCCGGGCGGAGCAGCAGTGAACTGTAGATACCGCCAGCGGGGCCGGTCCAGCCCCGATCCAGCCGTCCCCGGCCGGCGGTCTGCTCGTCGGCGACGACAGCCACGTCCTCGCGGCCCTCGCTTGCCAGTTCGCGGGCGCGCTCGTTCGTCGAGCCGATGCTGTCGTGGTACTCGACGTCGAAGGGAGCGTCGAGGCCGAACTCGATGGCGGCGCCGCCGAACTCCGGGACATCGGTCACGCGGTAGCCGTCGTCGATGCTCTCGATGCCCCACCCCGCCTCGCGGAGGCTCTCGACCTGCTTCCAGACCGCGGCCCGGGAGACGCCGAGTCGGTCGGCCAGTTCCGGGCCGGCGACGGGGCCGTCCTCCAGCGCGGTAAGCAGCGCGCGGCGCGTGTCGGTCATGGAGGTGGATCGGTTCGGCGGGGGTAAATCGGTCGCGGTCCGCGACACTGTTCGACGGACAACGTATCGACTCTCGTTCGTCCCCCGCTCACGAGTCGCGTTCGCCCCTCGTTCGCGTGACGAGGCCGTTTGCCGCCTCCTTTCAGTCGGCGTTTTCCAGCCTCGCGTGTTCGGAATCCTTTTGCGGCATGTGGGCGAGGCTCCAACAATGACTGCAGGTGGTCCACAGTGACGATGGAGGACCGCATCGAGGAACTCCGTGAACGCCGCGCCGAGGCCCTGAAGGGCGGCGGCGAGGAGCGCATCGAGCGCCAGCACGAGAAGGGGAAGATGACCGCCCGCGAGCGCATCGACTACTTCCTCGACGATGGCACGTTCACGGAGTTCGACCAGTTCCGGACCCACCGCAACCACAAGTTCGGGATGGAGGAAGAACAGCTGTACGGCGACGGCGTCGTCACGGGCTACGGCGAGGTCAACGGCCGGAAGGTGTTCGTGTTCGCCCACGACTTCACCGTCTTCGGCGGGTCGCTGGGCGAGGTGTTCGCCGAGAAGGTCAGCAAGGTGATGGACAAGGCCACGCAGGTCGGCGCACCCGTCGTCGGCCTCAACGACTCGGCGGGCGCCCGGATTCAGGAGGGCGTCGACGCGCTGGGGGGCTTCGCGGAGATCTTCCGGCGCAACACCGAGGCCTCGGGCGTCGTTCCGCAGATCTCGGCGATCATGGGCCCCTGTGCCGGCGGCGCGGTGTACTCCCCCGCGCTGACGGACTTCACGTTCATGGTGAAAGACACCAGCCACATGTTCATCACCGGGCCCGATGTCGTCGAAACGGTCACCGGCGAAGAAGTCTCCTTCGAGGAACTCGGCGGCGCCGTCACCCACGCCTCCACCTCCGGGGTCGCCCACTTCGCGGAAGAGAGCGAGGAGGACGCGCTGGACAACATCGCGCGCCTGCTCTCCTACCTCCCGCAGAACAACGTCGAGGACCCGCCGCGTGTCGAACCGTGGGACGACCCCGAGCGCGCCGACGAGTCGCTGAACCAGACGGTCCCGGACGAACCCCGGAAACCCTACGACATGCACGACGTGCTCGACTCCGTCGTCGACGAGGGCTCCTTCTTCGAGGTCCACGAGGAGTTCGCGAAGAACCTCGTGGTCGGCTTCGCCCGGATGGACGGCCGCTCGGTCGGCGTGCTCGCGAACCAGCCCCGGGTCAACGCCGGCACGCTGGACATCGAGGCCAGCGAGAAGGGCGCACGCTTCATCCGCACCTGCGACGCGTTCAACATCCCTGTCCTCACCTTCGTCGACGTGCCCGGCTTCATGCCCGGCACGGATCAGGAGCACGAGGGGATCATCCGCCACGGCGCGAAACTGCTCTACGCCTACTGTGAAGCGTCGGTCCCCCTCCTCACCGTTATCACCCGGAAGGCCTACGGCGGCGCCTACGACGTGATGGCCTCCAGCCACGTCGGCGCCGACGTGAACTACGCGTGGCCCAGTGCCGAGATCGCCGTGATGGGGCCGAAGGGCGCGGTCAACATCCTCTACCGCGACGAACTCGCCGAAGCTGACGACCCCGAGGCCCGCCGGCAGGAACTCATCGACGAGTACCGCGAGGAGTTCGCGAACCCCTACACTGCGGCCGACCGGGGTTACCTCGACGACGTGATCGAGCCGCCAGAGACCCGCAAGCGGCTGATCTCGGATCTGGAGATGCTGCAGGGCAAGCGCGAGCAGAAACCCCAGAAGAAGCACGGCAACATCCCGATATGACCGACGCGGACGCGGCAGGCGAGACGGCTGCGGCGTCGCCGACCGGCCTCGCAGATCGGCTCACGCTCCCGGACGACGCCGACCCTACCGAGGCGGCAGCCATCGTCGCCGCCGTCTCGGCACACATCCGGGATCAGGAGGCTGCGGCCGCAGCGGCCGCCGCCGAAGAGAGCGAGGGAGCAAGCTGGCAAGGGAAGCAGTGGGGCTTCGCCGGCCGCGTGGAGTCGCTCCAGTCCCGAACCGTCCGCGTGCGCGACGGCACGCCCACGGACGCCTGGAGCGCGGCGGGCCGCTCAGAGCGCCTCTGAGCTACTCGACGTAGAGGTAGAGCCGCGGCGCCACGATCCCCAGCAGGACGACGATGGCGAACGCGATCCACTCCGAGACGTCGGTGAACGTCGCCGCGCCGACGCCGAGGATGGCGGCGACGGCGGCGAACGCCAGACGAACCCGGAGTTCGCGGTTGAGGCCGAACTCGCTGTCGCTCATGTGTCGCCCGTCCCGATGTCGTCGCCGACAGCAATCTCGCCGGTCTCGACGATCTCACACCGCAGGCCGCCACGGTGGACGAGCGCTTCTCGGATCCCCTTTTCCTCGAGTTTCCGTTCGAGGTAGGTGCAGGGCTCGCAGAGCTCCGCCCCCTCGACGACGGCGTCGCCGACGCGGAAGCGCTCGCCCAGCAGGCGGTTCAGCCCCACGCCGCGGACGGTGAGGTTCCGGCGGTGGATCCCGGGTTCGAACTCCACGTCGTAGTCGGCTTCGGCCTGCTCGATGGCCTCGGCCTCGATCAGGGTCAGGTCGCGGGTGCGGTCCTCCTCGTCGGTGGAGAACGTCCCCTCCTTCTCGAAGTAGCGGTCGCCCTGCAGGCCCTTCCCGACGACGGCCTCGACGGATTCGCGCTGCTGGGGTGGGGCGCCCGCCTCGCCGGCGACGTGGACGTACTCGACGGTACCGGTCATGGCCTCGCATCCGCACCGCCGACTCATAAACGCGCGGAAAGCCGAAACCGGTTGCACCTCAGGCGCGCGGCTCGTTCCGTCTACGTCGCGTCAGCGAACTCGTCGAGCGTCGCCGGCCGGCCGCGGCGCTCGCTCACCAGCGCGCCGTCGACCTCGAGACCGAGGATATCGACGGCCACGCGGCCGACGCGTTCGGACGCTTCCTCGACGGTGTAGACGCCCAGCCGCCACTGCTGGTACTGGGCGGTCCGGAGCGCCTTCACCAGCGGCGACTGCCGGCCGAGTTCCCGGATCTCGTCGCCGACCATCACCCGACTCGTGGACTCGGTCATCGCCGGATCGCTGGCCACGTCGACGATCACCTCCCGCGGGTCGAGGTCACAGGCCCCCGCGATCTCGGCCTCCAGTTCGCGCAGGTCCTCGTGATCCGCGTCGAGCAGCCAGTCGGGGACGCCGCCCAACTCCGCCCAGACCGCGCGTTTGTACAGGTCCCGTTCGGCGTATCGGCGGGCGAACGCCGCGGTCTCCGCACAGAGCCGCATCGCGACGATGAGGCCGTGGTCGTCCATCCGCCGGAGTTCCTCGGCGGTCAGGTCGGGGTCGCTCCGAAGCAGTCGCTCGGCGGCCTGCCGCAGCATCGCCTTACTGATCCGGGCGACGTGGTGGGAGTAGACGGTAGGGTTCATCAGCGCCCGCGCGACCAGCAGCGACTCGGCGCTCTGGACGTTCCCCGGCGCGAGCACGAGTTCGCCATCGACGAACTGCAGCGCCCGGACGAGTCGCCCGGGGTCGATAGTACCGTAGGGGACGCCGGTGTGGTGGGCATCCCGAACGAGGTAGTCCATCCGGTCCACGTCCAGTTCCCCGGAGACGAGTTGGCCGTACTTCCCCTCGCCGGCGACGAGACCGGCGACGCGGGAGGGATCGAGGCCGTTTCTCCGGAGCACGTCGCCGACCTGCCCCTGCGCGAGCAGTTCGTCGACGTCGTCGTGGTACTTCCCCGTCTCGCGGTGGGTCAGCGACTCGATGTTGTGTGAAAAGGGGCCGTGACCGACATCGTGGAGCATCGCCGCCGCGCGGACGCGTTCGGCGTCGATGCCGTCGACATCCATGTGTTCCAGCGCCTGCTCGGCGAGGTGGTAGACGCCCAGCGAGTGCTCGAAGCGCGTGTGGTTGGCCGAGGGGTAGGCCAACTGCACCGTCCCCAACTGCTTGATGTGGCGAAGCCGCTGGACTGCGGGGGTGTCCAGCAGGTCGGCGGCGACCCCCTCCACCTCGATGTGGTCGTGGACGGAGTCCTTGATCGTGGTCATACGCCGGGTTTCGGCGGCATCGGGTAAAAAGGACCGTAGATGAAGGACCCTACAGGAGGTCGATATCGACTACGTCGGCCAGCGACGCCACGTCGAAGTCGTCGTCCGCGACTGCAAGCGTTTCGTCCAGCGCGACAGCGGTACCGGCGACGAAGGCGTCGCGTGGTGCAAGCGCTGTCCCGGCGTTGTGTAGTTCGTTCTGGACCATCGCAGCAGTTCGAGCCACTTCCCGATCCGTCTCCACGACTGTTACCCACGCCAGCGCGTCGTCGACAGCCTCGAAGTCGGCCACGCCGGACTTGAACACCTCCCCCTGGTACACCTCGAACAGCACGAGCGGTGGAGCGACCGCTCGCTCGTCTAACCGACTTTCGACGTACTGAACTGCTGTTGAGTCTCCGGCGAGGTAGTCGATGAGGACACTGCTGTCGTAGAGCGTCACTGCCCGATGCTCCGCTTCGAGCGCTCGCGGGCCTCGCGTGCGGCCGTGGCGGCGTCGCTCTCTTCCCACAGCCCCGCACCCTCGACGACGGCCTCGCGACGCTCTTCAAGCAGGCGCGAGAGGATGTCGTCGTACGTCTCGTCCTCCCGCTTGAGCGCCGACAGCGCCGCATGCGTCTCCTCGTCGACGCGGATACTCTTGCTCATACGCCATGTATACGGCCCCGTATACAAGAAAGCACCCCCAAGGGGGCTCTTGTGGTTCTGTTGAAATCGTCAACTCGTGACAGATTTGGGGTGATCGGTAAGTACAGCTCATTTACTGATTGGGTGTTGCAGCAATGGCTCTGAACTCGATATTTATATCGTATGAATAACTATAGTCCGAAAGTATTATATCTATACAGGTAGATTTTGGTTTCGAAATGACGGACCTTAACAGAGTAAGTCGGCGAGGAGTAATCAAAGGGCTAGGTGCAAGCGTCGGGATCAGTAGTATACCGGGACTCTCAATTCCAGTAGCGGGGAAAGTCAACAGAACCAAGCGAGTCGTGATTGCCCGTGGTGGACTTCAGGATGAACCTATTGCGACGGAGAAAGTCCCGAAAGAGTGGCTTAATCATAGAGAAGAAGTGAAATCTATAGAAGAGCAGGTTCATATGATTCTATCAAAATATGATAGATATAATGGTATATCTCTGACGAATTCAGACAAGGCCTCCGATGGTGTATCCTACCCAGAAATTACAGTTCATATGCAACCTGCTGAGAGCCAAGCACCTTCGAACGAAACAATAGATATAGTTGGTCCAGATGACATTCCGGAAACTGTGGAAGAGTTGGGAATCAATCCCAGTAACAACCTAAAAACGAATAGAATAAAGACAGTCGTAGAAGGTGGAACAAAGGAGATGATGTGTCGTGGCGAATATAGTCCGAATCCCTTCCCGGGCGGATTATACGTGAACTCACCAGGTGGATATATGACGTCTGGCGTCCGGATCTACCATAATAAAAAATACAAATCATATATGTATAGTGTAAATCACGGATTCACATCGAAGGACCCAGCACAAGGGGAGTGTGTCTCGGGCAATGGAGGAACAGTAACAGACGTCAACGGAGAGCCGATTGCAACTGGGACAGATATGAATAACATCAGCCATGACTGGATATTAGCGGAGCCCGAAACGGGGGTGAATATCAGCGGGAAAATAGTTACTGGAATAAGAGAGGACGGCGAATCAATAGACGAGAATCTCACAACTGTAAGCGGCTATCTAACAGATGAAGGTATTGGTACCGTAGCTAGTGAGAACAGGACAGTAACGAAGTTTGGGGCAACAACAGGGTATTCAGATGGACAAGTAATTGAAAGGGGGAAACTATTCAGGAAGGGCTGTATCGATTATTATCTCAGCGCGATTCAAACCGACACGCGAGGTGCACAGGGCGATTCTGGTGGCCCCATTTGGTATGATCTGGGTGAGGACGCAGCTTTGCTCTCTTTAATCTCAGCTGGGAAGAACTATGATAGCACAGACACATATCCGGGATGTAACGGCGGAGATATGCTTAAAATGCCTCAACCGGTTTCATATCCAATATGGAGAGTGATCGAAAACAATCCCTTCTCTATTGGCGGAGGAGCAGTAAGCCCATAGTAGAATAATGTCAGTGTCCGTTTTGGGCCGTGATATTGAATGGTACGCACCCATCCTAGCCGCTGTCTGTCTCGGCTATCTCATCTGCGTGGTTGATCAACGCCACCCATTTGAGCCCACGAGAACACTTGCTTTAGATGGACCAACGCTGAACAATCTCCTACTTCACGTGCTGATGTATACCCCACCTCTCGGCTGGGGAGTATTACAGCGATCCTTTGGTGTTCGATCCTTTATTGAGGGGGTAGCCGTCTCAACACTTTTCCCGTGGCTGATTTCGCTCGCATTCCTTTCACAAGGATACTTTATCCTCATAGCGGCGGGGACGGGCACTCAACTTGGGGGGACGCTATTTCCTCTTCGTCGTAGCATTACGTGGATTGAATACGGCATTTTTGCCTATTTCGTCGGTCTCGCCCTCGGTATTGTTGGGAGAGGGGTTCACCGATATATTAGCGCATCTAATTAACTTACAATTCTATCCTAGATTGTGAAATGAACAACAGCAACTTTCTGCCAGATACGCGAAAAATGTCAGCTAGCGATCCAGAGTAGTTCACCGTAAAGCCGGTTCGAGATATACAGGCTCCATAGCCCACATTCTTAACCAACCTAAAGAAGCAGTCTCGGCTGAGTTGGTTAAATATAGATCAAAGTACGGATTCTTAATTCAGGAGACCCTCTGGAACGTCAGTTAAGTAGGCAACCCCACTTGCCAGCTCTTTCACCGCAGATAGTGTCTGATAAATAGGGTTTCAACAGAGCCAGACTCGTCTACTCCCCGCTCTCGAACTCCCGCTCCCCGAGGTGACTTCGCAGCGTGTCCACGTCCTTGTTGCCGGCGCCAGTGTTCAGCAGGACGACCGTGTCGTCCTCGCCGAGTTCGTCCTCCTCGGCCAGGTCGAACGCGCCGGCGGCCGCGGCGGCGCAGGTCGCGCCCATCTCCAGCCCCTCAGTCTGGGCAATCTCCACGGCGGCGTCGAGGATCGCCTCGTCGGCGGCGGCGACGGCGCCGCCGTCGCTCTCTTCGAGTGCGTCGAGGATCATCGGACTCGCGCCCGGGTCGGGGACGGCGATGCCGTTGAGAATGGTCGTGATCTCCTCGTCGCCCCACGCCTCGTGGATCGACTCGCCCTGCTCCCACGCCTCGACGACCGGGGCACAGCCGGCGGCCTGCGCGGCGTACATGCCCGGCAGGCCGTCGATGAGGCCCAGATCGCGGAGCTCTTTGGCGCCCTTGTGCATCCCGACGAGACCGACGCCGCCGCCGGTCGGGTAGACCACGGCGTCAGGGACCTCCCAGTCGAGCTGTTCGACCGTCTCGTACAGCATCGTCTTCTTGGTCTCGTGGCGGTACGGCGTGACGAACGTCTTGGTGGAGTACCAGTCCTCCTCGTCCATCCGTTCGGCGTAGGCCGCGCCGGCGTCGGTGATCTCCCCCTCCACGATGTGGAGTTCGCCGCCGTGGACCTCCACCATCGCCTTCTGGGTGTAGCCCGCGCGCTCGGCCATCCAGACGTGCGCGTCCATGCCCGTGCGGGCCGCGTAGGCCGCCGAGGACTGCCCGGCGTTGCCGGCGGTGTTGAGCGCGACCGTCTCGGCGCCGTGCTGGGCCGCGGCGGTCAGCGCGCCGGTCTGCCCGCGGTCCTTGAACGTCCCCGTGGGGTTCATCCCCTCGTCCTTGAGGTACACTTCGCCGACACCCATCGCGTCTGCGAGGTTGGGACATTCGACGAGCGGCGTCGCGCCCTCGCCCATCGAGACGGCCGACTCGCGGGGGAACGGCAGCAGCGCGTCGTAGCGCCACAGCGAGTCGAACGGCTCGGACTCGAACGTCTCCCGAGACACGTCGATCTGGTCGTAGTCGTAGGCCGGGTCGAGAATGCCGCCACAGTCCGGGCAGCGGTGGGTCGCCGTTTCGGCATCGAACCGCTCGCCACAGTCGATACAGTCGAGGCCGACGAACGCCTCCGTGGTCTCCATGCCCGGGCCTGCGAGCGCCACGGCTAATGGCTTGTGCGATCCGGCAAACCCCGCCTCACTTCTCGACGCGCGAGCGAGGGCTGCCGATATCGGGTTCGTCGGTCGTCTGCCCGTCGAGTGGCGAGATCGACTCCTCGGCGGCCGCCGCGGAATCGGCGCCGAACGCCCACGCGCCCTCGGCGAGTCGGTCGCCGTCGACCGACTGCACCTCGACGGGCATTGGCCCATCGACGGTGGCGTCACAGACGAGGCCGAGTTCGACCAGCACGGTCTCCATTGACGGCGGGTCCCCGCCAGCGCTTCCGGGGAGACAGCGCGAGACCAACTCGGCGGGCGTCGTCTCCTCGCCGCTGCCCGGGCGGATCAGCCCCTCGCGCACCAGGTCGAGGAAGGTTGGCGTCACCCGGGCGTAGGTGAACGAGTCGCTCTCGGCACCGGAATCGACGCGCTCGGCGGCGACGAACAGCGGTGCGGCGCCGCCGCCGGTGTCGAACTCGATCAGTTCCCGCATCCGGAACCCCGTTGCCAGCCGCGAGCGCGTGCCCGCGGCGGCCTCGTCGTCGAGCAGGCTGCCGTCGACGGCCATCGAGAGCCGGCCGCCGTCGGCCAGCCAGTGGCCCGTCCGCTCCAGAAACAACGCGGACCAGTCGGCGCCCGCGGCGGCGTTCCAGTCGGTTTCGGGTGGCTCCTCGACCGGGCCGTTCGGGGGATCGCTGACGACGAACCCGAACCCGTCGCGGGCTTTCACGTCGGCGGCCTGCTCGCGCCGGCGGGCGCGCCGTCCGCCGGCAGTGCCAGCGAAGCGGCCACCGCGCTCGTCGCGCAGCGCGTCGGTTCGGTGAACCCCGAACCGCCCGAGCGAGAAGCTCCCGTCGGCCACCGCGGCGTCGGCGTGCACGTCGACGGTCCGGAGCAGCAGCCGACTCTCCGCGAGGTGGACTGCGTAGGGGTGGACGTCGAAGCCGTGGAGGCGGTCCCGGACGGCTTCGAGCGTCTCTGCGGGGGTCGCATCGGTCCGGTCGAGTCGCGCGAGCAGGCGGTCGGCCGCCCCCACGAGCAGGCTGCCGTCGCCACACGCCGGGTCGAGCAGGTCAGAGCCGGCGTCGTCGATGGCGGCGTCGGGCGTGTAGCCCGCGCGGTCGAGGAGGAGGCCGGCCGTGGAGGGCCGCGTGGCGCCGCGGACGGGCCGGGCGTCGGCGCCGAGATGGCCGTCGAACGCCTCGGTTAGCTCCCGGGCGTCGAGATCGCCCACGTCGACGGCCTCCAGGGCGGCGACGGCGTCGGCGAACGCGTCGGCGATGCCGGCCTCGAACACCCACGCGAAGGTTCCGTCGTCGGTGGCGTCCTCGCTGACGCCGGATAGCTCCTCACGGACGACCTGGACCATGTCGGCGGCGTCGCGATGGGCGTGCTCGGCCTCGTCAGCCCAGAACTCCCGGTAGGCGCCCAGATCCCCCGCCAGCCCGCGGTCGGCGGCGACGCGGGCGAGCAGTAAGGTGTCGAGTGCGACGGCGGCGGACTCGGCCACGAACGCCTCCGCGGCCTCGGCCTCGCTGCCGTCGGCAGCGACGCGGCGCCAGCGGGCGAACCCCGCTTCGAGCCGTCGGGCGGTCGCGTACTGCTCGCGCAGGTCGAACAGGTCCGCCCGCAGGTCCGTGACCGCCACCTCGTCGCCGGCGGCTTTCGCCTCCTCGATACGCTCCTCGAGGGTGGATTCCCGGTCAGCGAACGCCTGAATCCGGTGGGAGAGCCGGCCGAACGCGTCCGAGACGGCCGGTCGCAGCACGTCTTCCAGCGTCTCGGTCAGGGTATCGGCGAGCGTCTCAGGGGTGGTTTCGTGGCTGGGCGACGACGCCGTCAGGTCGCCCAGCGTGGGTTCGGGGTCGTCGGCATCCGGGTCGTCTCGCGCGGCCGAGACGGCGTCGCGCTGGAGCGCGGTGAGTTTCGCGAAGGAGAGCTGTTGGTCCGGCGTGAGCGCCTCTGCCAGCGAGCGCCCGGCGGAGCGCTCGACGGCCGCGCGCACGCCGATCTCGGTGAGAGTCCGGATCGCGATCCCGTCGCGTTCGGTGGCGTCGGGGTGGTCGGGCGAACAGCGGGCGAGCACGACCATCTCGTCGCGGTTGGTGGCGACGGCGTAGCGGGCGCTCGGCTCCGTTTCGAGCGCGGCGACCGCCCGCCGGCGGGCGCCGCGGATATCCTCGCCGACCCCCGTCGCGGTGAGCACGACCGCCGGCTGGCCGTCGTCGTCGACGAACGTGACCGACTCCCAGTCGTTGCGCTGGCTGTAGGCGATATCGTCGTAGCCGAGGACGCCGTCGAACAGCCGGCGGGTGAGTGCCGGCACGTAGTCGGCGGCCGTCCCCGTGGGCGGGTTCTCGAAGAGGGTTCGGACCCCCTCGACCGCCTGGAAGACGAACCCGCCGCGCGTTCGTGTTCCCGTCATGTCCTCGCCAAGGCTTGTGGGTCCCACGCGGCCGAGTGCCTTAATCTCGCGGGTCGTTCGGGCGCCGGCGACGGTCCGCCGCTGGCGGCAGAGTTAGGTAGGCACAGACACACATACCTTCCGTGTACGACCGTTCCGTACCCCGAACGGGTGGTCGGGGCCGATGAGTCCCGACGACCCCCGTAGCGACGGCGGCGACGCCGCGGTCGATCCAGGCGGCGACGCCAGCCCTCCCACGTTCGAACCGCTGTCGGTCGACGCCGCCGGCGATCTGATCGAGGACGTGGTCGACAACGTCGAGCGCGTCATCGTCGGCAAGCGTGAGGCCGTCGAACACATCGTCGTCGCCGTCCTCGCCGGCGGCCACGTGCTGCTGGAGGACGTGCCCGGCACCGGGAAGACGATGCTCGCGCGGTCGGTGGCCACCTCCGTCGACGCCTCGTTCCGGCGCGTGCAGTTCACGCCCGACCTCCTCCCGGCCGACGTGACGGGCGTGAACGTCTACAACCAGAAGACCCAGGAGTTCGAGTTCCAGCCCGGTCCCGTGTTCGCGAACGTCGTGCTCGCCGACGAGATCAACCGCGCGCCGCCGAAAACCCAGAGCGCGCTGCTGGAGGCGATGGAAGAGCGGCAGGTAACCGTCGACGGCGACACCCGGCCGCTGCCCGAACCGTTCGCGGTGATCGCGACCCAGAACGACGTGGAGACCGGCCGCACCTACGAACTCCCGATGGCCGAAATCGACCGGTTCGCGAAGAAACTCCGGCTGGGCTACCCCGAGAGCGATCAGGAGGCCGAGATCATCGGCCGCACCGCCGGCCACCACCCCATCGAGGAGTTAGCGCCAGTCACCGACGGCCACGCGCTCCGGCGCGCCCGCGAGACCGTGGCCGAGGTTCGGCTGGGTGAGCCAGTCCGGAACTACATCAGTCGGCTGGCCGAGTACACCCGGAACCACGCCCAACTCGGCGTGAGCCCCCGTGGCAGCATCGCGCTGGCCCGCACTGCACAGGTCCGGGCGCTGCTCGCCGGCCGGGAGTACGTCACGCCCGACGACGTGCAGGCCGAGGCGCCGACGGTGCTTTCCCACCGGATCCGCCCGCGAACCGGCAGCGAGACCGGCGACGACGTGGTGTCGGCGGCGCTCTCGTCGGTCGCCGTCGAGTGATGCTGACCCGTCGTGGCCGCGCCGTCGTCGGCGTCGCCGGCGTCGCGGTCCTGCTCGCGCTCTGGTTCGGCGCGCGCTCGCTCAACGCCGTCGTCGTCCCCGCAGCCGTGGCGCTTTCGGCCGGCTACGTCCAGCTGTCGACGACGCCCGACGTGACCGTCGAGCGCACGCCGCCCGGGGACGCCCACGTTGGCGAGACTCGAACCGCCGAACTCACGCTCGCCCGCCGGGACGGCGAGATGATCGCCCGCCCGTTCCCGGGCGACGTGACCGAACGACTGGCTGCCGGCCTCGCGCCAATTCCGCCCAACGACGGCGGGAACGTCCGTGAGCGCGCCGACGGCGATGTCGACGAGAATCGAAGATTCTCGCCTGCCAACCAGAACGCGCCGCGTTCTGGTGACGTCGACGAGAGCCGGAGGCTCTCGTCTGCCAACCAGAAATCGGAGATTTCTGGTGACGCCGAAATCACGTTCGAGACGGCCGTCGGCGCCGGAACGCTCCGTTACGACGTGCGCTACGAGTCCCGGGGCCGGCACGAACTAGGGCCGGCGACGGTGACCGCGACCGACGCGTTCGGCCTGTTCGCCCGCGAGACCGAACTCACGGGCTCCGAACCGACGCTGGTCTACCCCCGGGTCCGACGGCTTGGGAGAGTGGGCCGACGCTCGCTCGGTCGGCTGGAGGAGTTCGGCCACAGCGACCAGCGCGGCGAGTTCGCCGAACTCCGGGAGTACGTCCCCGGCGACCCGCTGCGGGACATCAACTGGAAGACGACGGCCAAACGCGACGAACTGATCGTCACGGAGTTCGCCGCCGAAACGGAGGCCGAGTCGGTGTCGGTCGCCGCGGGCGCCAACGCCGACGGCGCCGACGCGATGGCCGAGGCGACCGCGAGCGTCGTCTCCTCGCTGGTCGCGAGCGGCGTCCCGGTCGACCTCTCGCTCCCACGCGGCGACCTCCGGGTCGGCCCGGAGTACGGCGGCGAGCGCGCGATGCTCCGGACCCTGGCGACAGTGGCTGCCGGTCCGGTTCCGGACGGTGACGCCGACGTGGTGATCAAGGGCCGCGCCGACGACGCCAGCGTCGACGTGCGCGGGGCGAGCCACCAGTTCAGCGAGATGGTCGACGGCGACTCGGCCGGCGCGCCCGCGGGGGTGGCAGCATGAGCACCAGAGGCGCCGGCCCCGATGCGGGCTCTGACGCCGGCCGGGAGCCCGGCCGACTCGCGAGGCTGCTTGCCCCCGACCAGGCGTGGTCGCTCCGCGAGGCGCTCGCCCGGCCGGCGATGCTCGGTTTTGCGCTCCTGACAGCGTCGTATCTCCGAGTGTTGGTCCACGTCACCGACGTGGTCGGGGGGACGGGCGCGCTGGTCGCGGAGGTGGTCGTGGTGCTGCTCGTCGGCGCGGCGCTGGCCTCGCGTGTCGACGCCCGGACGGCGCTGCTGGGCACCGGCGCGGTGCTCGTCGGGGGGCTGCTCGGCTACTACTCCGCCATCCCGGCGAGCCAGCGGGCGCTGATCGACCTCGGCGTCGTGCTCCGGGACCTGTTCGCGCTCCTGAGCGGGCTCTCAGTGTTCCGGCTGATCCAGGCGGAGATCTGGGCGCTGGCGGTGCTGCCGGCGCCGCTGTTTGGCTCGTGGCTGCTCGCGCTCCGCGGGGAGTTCCCGCTGAGTGCCGCGGTCGGCGGGAGCGCGCTCGGCCTGTTCGTCCTCACTGGCGACGCCGGCTTCCTCACCACGCTCACGGGCGTCGTCGGCGCCGCACTCGCGGTCGCGCTGGGTGAACTCGCGCCCCGACGCGCGCTCGCGGCGCGCTGGGACACCGTCGTCCTCGTGCTCACCCTGATGGTGGTGCTCTCGACGACCGTCTCGCTGGTGCCCGGCGGCGACGCCCGGCCGATGCTCGCCGGCACCGGCCAGCCGACGCTGGAGGGGAACGTCGTTGCCAACGGCGACAGCGTGGGCATCGTCGGCGCCATCCGGCTCTCCCCGGAGGTGCGCTTCACCGTCCAGTCCGAGCGTGAGGGCTACTGGCGCGTCGGCGCCTACGACCGCTACACCGGCGGCTCGTGGGTCAGGACTGGCGAGGCGCGGGCCTACGACGGCTCCCTCGACCCGCCGCCGGGTGGCAGCATCACCGTCGAGCAGACGATCACCGCCGAGACCACGCTCAACTCCATGCCGGCGCTCTGGAAGCCCGTGGGCGTCAGCGGCAACGTCGAGCGAGCGACGCAGGTGACCGCCGAGAACGGCCTGCGCGCCGTGGCGTCGATTTCGCCGGGCGAGTCCTACTCGGTCACTAGCCGGCGCCCCGTCTACACTCGGCGTGACCTCCGCGAGGCCGGCACCGACTACCCCGCGCCGATCCGTGAGCGTTATCTCGGCCTGCCCGACAGCACGCCCGACCGCGTCGGGGAGCGAACTGCGGCCATCGCCGACCGGGCGAACGCGACGACGCCCTACGGCACCGCGGTCGCGGTCGAACAGTATCTGGAGTCGACCAAGTCCTACTCGCTGAACGTCGAGCGCCCGCGGGGCAACGTCGCCGACGCGTTCCTCTTCGAGATGGACGCCGGCTACTGCACCTACTACGCGACGACGATGGCCGTGATGCTCCGCACCCAGGGGATCCCGGCCCGGATGGCGACGGGCTACACCCCCGGCGAACGCGTCGGCGAGGACGAGTGGGTGGTCCGCGGGCTGAACGCCCACGCCTGGGTCGAGGTGTACTTCCCGGAGACTGGCTGGGTCACGTTCGACCCGACGCCGTCGGCGGCCCGCGAGGAAACGAGCGAGTCCCGCGTCTCCCAGGCCCGCGAGGCCGGTGAGTCCGGTGTCGACACCGGCCGCTCGGGGTCGGGGGAGTGGACGCCGACGCCCGCGCCGACGCCCGAACCGACCGAGGGCCAGGATAGCACCAACGGCTCCACGGAGACGCCGGATCTCGCCGACATCGCGGAGGGCCGGCGCACCGCGGCGCCGGGCGACGTGGGGACGTTCTCCCCCGGCGGCAGCGAGAACGACGGCGACCCCTCGCTCCCGACGCCCGAGGAGGTGGGCTACGGGCTGGTGATCCTGCTCGGCGGTGTCGCTGCCGGGCGTCGGATCGGTCTCGACACCCGACTCTACCGGTTCGTCTGGCTGCGCTACCAGCCACGGACCGACCCGGTCGCCGACGTGGAACGGGCGTACGACCGCGTGGAGACGCTGCTCGCAGCCAAAAACCGCCCCCGGCGGCCGAACGAGACGGTCGGGGCGTACCTCGACGCCATCCGCGCGACCGACTCGCGGGTCCGGACGGTGGCGGCGCTGTACGAGCGCGCCCACCACGGCGGCGACGCCGACGAGGCGGCGGCCGACGAGGCCGTCGACGCCGCGGACGCGCTGGTGGCGGCGTCGACCCCGCTACTGGGGCGGCTCCGCTGAGCTGTCGGTACCGAAGGGTTTAGTTACTGGGTGTGGTACCAGTGCCCATGTCCGGCCTGCTGCCGTCCGAGTCAGACGGTGTCGCCGCGAACGAGGCCGAGGACGACGACGGGACGCGGCTGCTCTGGCTCGACGACGAGGAGGTCGACCCGCTGATCGGGTCGCTCTCCTCGGCCACCGCCCGCTCGCTGTTGACGGCGCTCCACGAGGAGCGGCGCACGGCCTCGGAACTCGCCGAGGCGGTCGACACGTCGCTCCAGAACGTCCGCCACCACCTCGGCAACCTCCAGGACGCCGATCTGGTGGAGATCGCGGAGACGCGCTACTCGGTCAAGGGTCGCGAGATGAAGGTGTACGCCCCCGCCGACGACTCGCTCGTCGTCTGTGTCGGCGACGAGGCCGAGCGCTCGGGGCTGCTCGACTCGATCCGGAACTACGTCGGCGCCGCCGCGGCGCTGGTCGTCGGCGCGCTGCTGGTCCAGGCCACCGTTTCAGGCTGGACGCCCACGGTGTCCGGGCCGAGCGGGCCACGAGTCGCCGACTCCGTCGGCACGGATGCGCTGTTCGGCGCCGTCCCGCCGGCGCTGCTGTTCGTCGCGGGCGGCCTCGTCGCGCTCGCGGCCGTCGCGATCCAGTACCGATACACCAGCTAAGGGCTGCCCCGGAACCCATCGTGAGAGCCGAATCCGCCGTCGTCCTGTTCGTGCTCGTGCTCGTGGTCAGCAGCGTCTCGTTCGTCGTCCCCGTCGGGTCGAGCAGCGCCGTCGACACCGAGGGACTGGCTCGGGACCGCCCGGTGGGCGCGTTCGGCGATGACCCCGTCAGATCTTCCGCGCCCGCTGATCCCGCCCCCAACCCAGACACGCTCGCCGGGTTCGCCCGGGTTCACGACGCAGGAATCACCGGCGAGGACGTCCGCGTCGGCGTCGTCGGCTCGGCGTTCGCGACGGGGGGCGGCCGTCTGGCCGACGACGTGACTGACCGCCGGCGCTTCGCCGCGGGAGCGCCCGGGCTGATCGCCGACACCAGCCACGACACCGCGGTCGCCGAAATCGTGAGTCGGACCGCGCCCGGCGCCGATCTCTACCTTGCCAGCATCGGCCGCGACGGCGGGCCCGAGGAGTACGCCGACGCGGTCGCGTGGCTCCGCACGCGCGGCGTGGACGTAATCGTCGACGCCGGGAGCTACTTCCCCGCGACCGCCGAGGGGCGGGAGCGGCTGAACGCCGTTGCCGCCGCTGCCACCGAGAACGGTACCGCGTTCGTCACTTCCGCGGGCAACTACGCCGACCGCCACTGGATCGGCGAGGGGAGCGAGGGCTGGATCGGCTTCGCGAACGACACCCGGTACAACAGCCTCGGCGACGGCGCGGTTTCGGGGTCGGTCTCGCTCCGACTCCACTGGTCGGGGACCGACAGCTACGACCTCTATCTCTACCGGGCCGTCGACGGCGAGGACCAGTTGGTCGCGAAGTCGGCGGCCGACGAGAGCGCCGACGGGCGCCACACCGAGGCTATTGATGCCACGCTGCCGGTAGGCCAGTACTACGTCGCGGTCCGCGGCGGGCCGGACGCCAACGGCACGGTCGAACTGTTCGCCTCGCACCACGACCTCGCGATATCCAGCGACGCCGGCGGGATGGTCGCGCCCGCGACGGCCGAGGGTGTCGTTGCCGTCGGCGCCGTCGATAGCGTGACCGGCGAGCCCCAGCCGTACAGTTCGACCGGGCCGGCACTGGACATCTCGGCGCCAGACGGCACCGCCACGAACGCGGCGGGGGAGTTCTACGGGAGTTCCGCGGCCGCGCCGCTGGTGGGGGGAACGCTAACGCTGATGCTCGCCGAGGACGAGAGTCTCACCCCGACAGAGGCCCAGCGCGTGCTTCGAGACGCCGCCATCCGGGTCGACGGCCGACTCTACCTCGACACTGCGAGTGCGGTCCGGGCGGTGGCGCCGGCGTCGTCGGTGCAGACGACGCGGCCGCCGTGGCTCCGTGCGAGCGCGAACGAGAGCCGCGATTAGGCGAGTTCTGTCGGTTCGTCGTCGGCGTGGGCCCGAACCCAGAGTTCGCCGATCCGCGAGAGCGAAGTCCGGTGTGAGTTGCCGTGTTCCTCCTGTTCGACGTACGCCTTCCCGCCGGGGCCAAGCCGGTCGACCGTGTAGATGACTTTCGACCGGAAGCTGTCGGTGTACTCCTCGCCCATGTCGGCCGCGAGCGTCTTCGCGAGTTCGCTCACGCTCTCGAACTCGCCGTACTCGCCCAGCGTGAACAGGATCACCTCCTCGAACGGTTTGACGTTCGAGAACGCTGCCACCGGGAGTTCGACGATGTGGTTGTCGCCGATCTGCTTGGCGCCGATGGTGGTCCCGCGCTCGTCGAACTCCGAGAGCAGGCTCTCGATGCTGGCGAGGCGCTCGGCGACCTCGCTTGTGTCGTCGCCCTCGTCACCGTTTCCTCCGCCGGCTTCATCGCCGGCCTCCATCGCCGAGAGCAGTTCCTTCGTCTCCCGGAGCTCCTCGGCCAGCTCGGTCTCCAGATACTTCTCCGGGGCGGTGTAGTAGGTGTGGATGCGGTGGCGGTCCGCCTGCCGTTCGAGCGTGATCGAGTGAGCAGCAGTCGCGAACGCGAAGCTCACCGGGCGGGGCATCGAGGAGATGTTGACCCAGACCTCGCTGCCCGTATCGAGGTGGGCGTTGATCAGGTCGTAGGCCCGCTCGAAGGCGGCGTCGTAGTCGTACACGTCCGTGAGTGCGACACGTTCGGTCTCGGCGCCCAGCAGGCTCCGGAAGTCCTGTTCCAGCTTGCCCGCGAGGTTCCGGGAGTACTCGACGTTGGCCTCGCTGCCGACGGCGCCCTCCAGCAGCACCACGCGGTCCACGTCGAACTGGTCGCGGATCAGCGGCGCGATCAGCCGGTCGTAGTCGAAGCCCACGGGAACGATGTGGGTGCCCATACCCGTGGCTGGGGCGGCGCGTGGTAAAAAGGGACAGTTCGGGCCGGCTCACTCCTCGGCGGCCGGCAGGGTAAAGGAGAACGTCGTCCCCTCGCCGGGTTCGCAGTCGACCCAGATCTCGCCGCCGTGGCGCTCGACGATCCGTTCGACCAGCGAGAGGCCGATCCCGGTGCCGTCGTGGTCCCGCTGCGTGTGTAGGCGCTCGAACACCTCGAAGATGCGCTCCTGATCCGCAGCCTCGATCCCGACCCCCTCGTCGTGGACGTCGATCCGCCACTGCTGGCCGTCGCGCTCGGCGTCGATCCGTATCGCTGGAGGGGCCTCGCCGCTGTACTCGATGGCGTTTTCCACGAGGTTCTGGAACACCTGCCGGAGTTGGTTCTCGTCGCCGACGACCGTCGGCAGCGAGTCGGCCGTGATCTCGGCGCCGCTCTCCTCGATCCGGAGTTGGAGGTCCGTGCACACGTCGGCGAGCACCGAATCGAGATCCGTCGGCTCCAGGGGATCCCCGCGGGTCTCGACCCGGGAGTAGGCGAGCAGCCCCTCGATCATCGCCTTCATCCGGTCGGCGCCGTCGACGGCGAACGCGAGGAACTCCTGACCGTCCTCGTCGAGCACGTCGCCGTAGCGCTCCTCGATCAACTGGAGATAGCTCGAAACCATCCGCAGGGGCTCCTGCAGGTCGTGGGAGACCGAGTAGGCGAACTGCTCTAAGCGTTCGTTCGACGCCTCGAGTTTGCGCTCGTACTCCCGGCGCTCGGTCACGTCACGCGCGATGGAGAGGACGTACTCCTGATCGAACTCGGCGTGGGACACCTCGACCTCCACCGGGAACGTCGAGCCGTCCTTTCGCTGGTGGAGGCCGTTGAACGTGGTCTGGCCTTCGGCCCGTAGCTCTTCGACGAACGTCCGCCACTCCTCCCGGCCGCTTAGCTCCGTCTCGACATCGGGGATCCCCATGTCGAGCAGTTCCGCGCGGGTGTAGCCCAGCCGTTCGACGGCGGTATCGTTCACGTCGTGGATCGCCCCGGTCTCGGGGTTGCTGATCAGCAGCGCGTCGTTTGACTGATCGAGCAGGTTCTTGAACAGTTCGAGCTCGCGTTCGCGCTCCTTGCGCTCGGTCACGTCGCGGAGATACACCGACAGCCCGGTTTCGGAGGGGTAGACGTTCACCTCCGCCCAGATCCCGAGTGGCTCGAAGTAGCGCTCGAACGATGTCGACTCCTGTCTGGTCAGTGCGTGCTGGAACTCCCCGTAGAGTCCCGGCCCCTCCGGGAGCGCTTTCCACATCACCGTCCCCTCTAACTCCTCCTGCGAGTAGCCCAGTAGCTGTTCGGCGCGCTCGTTGACGTGGGTGAACCGGAACTCGTCGTCGACGGCGTAGAACGCGTCGGAGATGCGCCCGAGCATCTGTTCGAGTTCGCTCTCCAGTTCCCGCTCCCGGAGATGGCGGTCGGTCAGGTCCCGGGTGACTTTCAGATACCCCTTGTGGCTCCCGTCGTCGTAGACAGCCGTGATCGTCACGGTGGCCCAGAACTGACTCCCGTCCTGTCGTACCCGCCAGCCCTCGTCCTCTACGGAGCCGTTCCGGTAGGCGGCGTCGAGGTTGGCCTGTGGCACCCCGTCGGCGCGGTCCGCCTCGGTGTAGAACGCCGAGAAATGCCGGCCGAGGATCTCGTCGGCGTCGTACCCCTTGATCGACCGGGCGCCCTCGTTCCAGCTAATCACCGTCCCGTCGGTGTCGAGTCGAAAAATGGCGTACTCCTCGACGGCGTCGACGAGCGACCGGAACCGCTCCTCGGCGTCCCGCAGGCTCCCCTCCGAGCGCTTGCGGTCGGTCACGTCGTAGTAGAGTTCGATCCGGCCGCCGGCGTACTCGCCGGACTCGATGGGTTCGCTGTGCTGCTCCAGCCAGCGTTCCTCACGGTCCTCGCCAGGGGTGACGTGGCACTCGAACTGGTTGGGGTAGCGTCCGTCGGCGTAGGCCGCGAGCAGCGTCTCGGCGAACCGCTCGCCGTCCGCGACATGGTCAGTGATCTGTTCCTCGATCACCTCGCGCTTGTCGCGGCCGACGACGGCACAGCGGCCGAGGCCGAAGTAGCGTTCGACGGTGGTGTCGGCCCACACCACGCGGCGGTCCGCGTCGAGGACGAACACGCCGATATCGGCCTCCTCGATCACGGCCGAGACTGAGTTCGGCGGCGTCCGCACGTCGTCCTCGTCGTCGGCAGTGGATCGCTCCCGGACGACGCCGACGCGGCCCTCGCTCACCGCGTTCACGCGAACTTCGCAGGGGATCTGTCCGCTGTCGGATGTCTCGATCACCACGTCGACGGCCGTGCCGTCGGCGTCGCCCAGACGGTCGCGTGTCGCCGCACCGAACAGCATCGAAACGTGGGCGCCCTCGAGGGCCTCGCGGCTATAGCCGGTGAGATCGAGTAAGGCGTCGTTGATCCGGAGAACCCGCCCGTCGGCGTCGAGGCGATAAATACCGTCGCCCAGCGCGTCGACGAGCGCGGTACTGTCCTCGGCATCGGGGACAGTGTCGCTCATGGTTCGGCATGGTGGCGGATTCAGATAAACGCACCGCGCCTACTGGATCCGGTAGCGCAGCAGCGCCGCGATGCCGCCGAGGTTCGATAGCTGCTCGCCCGGCGCGAACTCCGAGGAGAACACCACCACCTCGCCGCCCTTCTGCTCGACGGTCTCGATGATGTCGTTGGCGTCCCGGTCCCAGTCTCCCTCGTCCTGGCGCTCGGAGCGCAGGCGCTCGTCGACGACGAGCAGCGTCTCGACGGCGCCGAACTCGGCGGCCTCGGCGGTTTGCTCGACGCCGTAGGTCGCCTGCTCGCCGGTCGCGATGCGCTCGGTGAGTTCGTCGATGAGTTCGCTCTCGCGGGCGATCCGGGTCTGGTCCTGTACCTCCTCGACGGCGCCGCGCTTGAGCACCTCGTGGACCCCGCGGTCGCCCGCCGCGGAGGTGTCGACGGTGGTCGTGATCCGCTCGGCGGCGTCGGGGTACTCCTCTTCGAGGTAGTCCTTCGCGTCGCGTTTCGTGAACCCCGGGCCGGCCATGATGATTGCCTCGGCGTCGACGTGCTGGAGCGCCGAGCCCAACTCCTCGAACAGGCGGGTCCGGGGCTGGGCGTACTCGCCTTTCCCGGTCGGCGCCGTCAGCGAGACGTACTCGTCGGTGCCGTACTGCTGGACGGTGTGGACGTACGCCTCGCCCTCCTCGACGGTGGCGATGGCCACGTCGGGGGCGTCGGTGGCCTCGGCGGCCTCCTCGATCCGGTCGCGCTGGTCAGGTTTGAGGAACTTCTCGATGGTGAGTTCCTCGTGGGTCTCGACGTTGATGGTGTGGTGGAGGCCGATCTGGTCCTCCCGCGAGCAGTACTCGATGACGCCGCCGACCCGCAGGCGGTTGGCGAAGCGCGCGAACTCCACGTCCTCGACTTCCAGGGTGACGTGGATGTGTTCGCGCTCGCCGCCGGTGTCGCGCATCTGGTCGTCGTTGCGCTGGATCCGGCGGGTGGTGTCGCCCTCGACCATGTCGCCGGGTTCGAGGACGTGCGAGAGATGCCAGAGGTCGTCGACGGTCTCGGGGACGAGCGTCACCCGGTCACGACCCTCCGCGCCGTGACCGCGCTGAACGATTCGCATGGCCGACTCTCGGGGCGCCGGGGTGACGTGCCTTTCCCTCCAGCCCCGTCAGGTCCGCATCACACGCGGGTGGAAAAAGCGCACGAGGCGGTCGAACTCGTCGACGATCTCCGAGGCGGCCACCTGATCGAGCGTCGGGAACTCGCGTTCGGCGTGAAAGCCGTCGTAGCGGTCCGACACCTCGTAGCCCAACTCCTCCTCGATGGCCGCCTCGTGGTCGCGGATCAGCGCGCGCATCTGTTCTTTCTCGGCCTCGCTGCCGCCGTAGATGGAGACGCCGAACTCGACGGTGCCGTCACGCTCGGTCTGCATCCGGTAGCGCAGCACGCCGCCGGCGTAGGCTGGTGCGTTGGGCCGGACCAGCAGTTCGTTTCCGCGCTCGAGGGAGGCCAGCCGTTCGGGGTCCGCGTCGAACGTGCCCCGCAGGCGCTCTTTCACGCCCTCGGCGACGGCGTCGAGCAGCACCGGGAGGTCGAGTGGCTCGTCGCTCGACTGTTCGGTCCCGGTCGCTCCCTTCGCTGACGTCGATTCCTCGCTCACCGGTTCGTCTGTACCCTCGGCGCCCGCGTTGCCGTCCTCGCTCGCGGACACGGCGCTCCCGCCGGCGACCCACTGCTCGCTGCCGTCGGTGCTGTCTGCCCCCGCCCCGGCGTCAGCCGTCTCCTCGTCTACGTCGAACCGGGCGAGGTACTGGTCGCTGGCGGGGTCGCCGAACGCCTCGACGGGGACGGCGTCGACGGCGAGTTCGCGGTCGCTGAGGAACGACGCCAGTTCGAGGGCGTCCTCGGCGAACGCGGTACCCAGCAGGCGGACGCGCTGGTCGTCGTTGAACGCCGCGGGGGCCAGCGGCTCGCGATTGAAGTAGGCCGCGTGGGCGGCCCGTAGCTCCTCGTCGCCCTCGAAGCGCTCTGCGAGCGCCTCGTAGCCGCTGTCGGCGACGGCGCTGGCGCGCTGGAGCGCGTCGGTCACCACGTCGCTGCCCACCTCGCCGTCGGCCGCGCCGACGACCACCGCGGTCCCGGCGGCGTCGACGGCCAGCGCCGCGGCGATGTCGTCCTCGACAGTCGTCTCCACGAACAGCACGTTCTCGGCGCCGAGCGGGCCCCCGCGGCCGCGCAGCAGCGCGCCGGCGAGTCCGTCGGTCTCGTCGGTTCCCAGCGGCTGTACCGGCACGAGCCCCGACTCGCTGGTCCGATAGAGGTTCATGGGCAACCCACAGCCAGCGGGCGCATCAAGGTTACGCAGCGGCCACCGCGGGAGGGCGGGGCTTCCGGATCCGTGGTGGGCGACAAGAAAGCTTATACCGGACCCGCAGGTACGAGCAGGTGGACGCCGGCACGGTGCCCGGGTAGGGGTACTTTGGTACCAGGCCGGCCCACTCATCTTCGCAGTATTCACGTTCGGGAGCCACGCCTATCCACCATGGAGTTCCACGTCTGGGAGCCGGTGTACGAGCGTATCCTCGCCGATTTCGGCTTCGGCCGGGCCGCCGACGAGCGCGCCCGCGACCGGCTGGCGTCGATGACCTCGCCGTTCGACCTCGACGCCCTCTCGGGGTTCGAGGGCGCCACCGTCGCCGTCGCCGGCGCCGGGCCGACTCTCGCTGGCGAGGCCGCGGCCGCCGCCGCTGCCGACCGGGTCGTCGCGGCCTCCTCGGCGGCGACGACGCTCCGGGACGCCGGGATCGAGGTGGATCTCGCGGTGACGGACCTCGACGGCGCTCCCGAACGACTCGCCGGCATGAGCCACGGCGGGACCCCAGTCGCTGTCCACGCCCACGGCGACAACGTCGACGCCCTCGAGCGCTGGGTGCCGGAGTTCGCCGACCACCGCCTGCTCGCGACCACGCAGGCCGAACCTGCTGGCCCCGTGCGGAACTTCGGCGGCTTCACCGACGGCGACCGTGCGGCGTTTCTCGCGGACGCGCTGGGCGCCGAGCGCCTCCGGTTCGTCGGCTGGGGGTTCGATGACCCCTCTCTTGGCGAGATGAAGGCGAAAAAGCTCGGCTGGGCCGAGCGCCTGCTCTACTGGCTTGAGAGCCGTCGTGGGGAGCGGTTCGGGGTGCTCGACGGCCGGCGCGAGGATCTGGTGCTGCCGACCGAGTGAGCTACGCGTCGGGGTTCAGTTCAGCGACCAGCGCGGCGACGCCCTGATCGTCGATCAGGTCCTCGACCCACTGCTCCCGATAGCCGGCAACCAAGACGGCGTAGTCACGCCAGAACCCCTCGTCGAACTCGGCGTCCTCGGGCACGTCGGCCAGTTCGTCGTCGGTCGGCGGCGGGACGGACATCTACACCCCCTGCAGGTCGCTCCCGCCCGGCGGGAGGAACTCCTGGATCTTGTCCGCGCTGGCGATCTTCCGGACGAACGACTCGTCGGCGAAGCGGCTCTTGAACTCCCGGTAGCACTTCACCGCGGCGTCGTTCTGGGCGAACTTCCCGGGTTCGAGCGTGATGGTCGTCTCGGCTTTCGGGACGATAGCGCTCGGCGGGCCGCCGATGACGCGGGTCTCGTCCTCGCAGGTGATGCCGACCGCGACCCGGCAGGCCATATCCCGGAAGTACTCGCGGTCGCCGCGGATGGCGAAGCCGCCCTTCTCGAGATACTCGCCGGACTCGGGGGTCTTGCTCACCTGATCCGGTTCGACCATGTAGGCGTCGCCGGCGCCGCGGCCGTCCTTCCAGACCGAGGAGTAGGCGACGGCGAACTGCGCGGCCTCCTCCAGACTGGAGTCGGGCCAGTCGACGGGGCTGGACGGCTCGGAGGGCGCGCTGGCTTTCAGAATCGTCACCGGGCCGCCGTGGGCCTGCGTGTGGAAGAAGCGGTCGTGCTTGTCGAGATACTTCTTCACCAGATCCTCGTTCTGGTCGGCGTTGCGCCCGCCGATCACGAGGTAGCCGTCGCTGGTGCGGAACCACCGGAACTCCTCGTACCAGTGCTCGGGCTGACGGACGGGGATGTTCTCCCGGGCGAGCCAGTCGATTTCCTCGTGTTCGCCCTCTTCGGGTTCTGGCTCGGGTTCGGGCTCTTCCTCCCACGCTTCGCGGCGCTGCTTGACGGCTTCGAGGCGTTCGCGGGTGTCCTCGATGGCCTCGTGGGCGCCCTCCTTCTTGCCCTCGACGCGCTTTGCCTCCCGGTAGAGGCGGTCGGCGTTCTTCTCGACGCCGGTCAGGGCGTGGAGCGTGATACGTTCATTGTCCACGTCGACCGTGACCGTCCCCTCGGCGCCGTCGATGTCGACGACGGCCTCGGCGGCGGGGACGCCCTGTTCGGCGCCGGCTTCGAGGGTCTCCTGAATGTCGGCCCACGAGGTGCCCGCCTCGCGGGCCTCCTGGATCGTCGAGAGCATCTCGTCGATGAGGTCGTAGCGCTCGTAGCAGAGTTCGGCCTTCCGGCGCAGGTGCTCGGCCTCCTCCTCGAACCCCTCGATGGCCTGCTCCTGCTGTTCGATGATGCGTTTCTCCTTCTCGATTTCGGCCTCGAAGTCCGGGCGCTCGCGGCCGGCACCCTCCTCCTCGCGGCGCTGCTGCTCCTTGAGGCGGTAGAAGTACTCCTCCAGCGCGGGGTTGAACGAGTCGAACGCGCGACTGGGGAGGTCCGCGCGCTCCTCCAGGGCGACCGGGCTCACGTCGACGACTTTCTCGCGGGCCGTGAGTGGCTGGTCGCTCTCCTCCTCGGTTGCCTCGTCGCTGTCAGGTTCGACGTAGATGCGCGGGTCGAACTGGCCGCTCTTGAGCGCCTCCGAGAGCGACTCGAGTTCGCGGTGGATCGCGCGGTACTCCGCCTCGCCGGCGTCGTCGATGGCCATCGCCTTCTCGATTCCGGCGCGCTGACAGAGTTCCTCGCCCCAGAAGCCCCCGAGGTTGAGTTGGGTGGCGATGGTGCGCACCACGTCGGTGTCGGACTGCTCCATCCGGGCTTCGAGGGTGTCGTAGTCGACCTCGAGCGGGTTCAGCCGGGACTGGGGGAACTCGTACTGGCTGCCGGGCGCAACGGTGCGGGACTTGAGCCGGACCGTCTCCATCGACCGCACGACCTCGCCGTTCTCGTCCAGCACGGCGACGTTGCCGTCGCCGAACAGTTCCACGACGAGGGTGGTGTTCTGGTCGGGGCGCTCGAACTCGAACACGAGGATCCGGTCGAACTCGTACTGCTCGACCGAGACGAGATCCGCGCTCTCGATGCGCCCGCGCAGCATCATCGCGAACTCCGGTGGCCGCCCGGGCGCGTCGGGGACGCGTTTGGGGTCGGCGACGTGGGCCTGTTTGTACTCGCCCACCTCGATCAGGAGTTCGATACGGCCCCGGTCGAAGTCCCGGAGTTTGAGTCGCAGCAGATCCTCGTCGTAGATGTACGCCTTGTCGAGCTTCGCTCCCTCGTAGCGGGAGAGCTCGGTTGCGAGCGCCGCGAGGTCGACGCTCGACAGTTCACGTTTCGGCTCCATACGCCGAATTTCTCGGGCGACCGGGAAGGGCGTTCCGCTCGGCGGTTGACGATCACCGCCGATCCGTTCTCGCTCGGCGGCTGGCCGGTGCCGCCGATCCGTTCTCGCTCGGCGGCTGGCCGGTGCCGCCGATCCGTTCTCGCTCGGCGGTTGACAATCACCGCCGAACCGTTCTCGCTCGGCGGCTGGCCGGTGCCGCCGATCCGTTCTCGCTCGGCGGTTGACGGTCCTACGAACGCAGCCGCCACGCCCCGGCGCCGATGGCGAAGCCGAGCGCGCCGAACATGAGCGAGGAGAGCGACCCGCCGGCCAGGATCCACAGCGCCGCCTCGCCGGGGTTACGGAGTTCGAACAGGATCGCCGGCGCGTAGAAGCCGACGCCGACGCCGGCCGCGAGCGCCACGGCGGGCAACAGCCCGTCGTTCGAGTAGGCGGCGACGGCGGCCACCGTCACCATCGCGAGCGCCAGCACGGTCGTGACCGCCCCATCGGTCGGCGAGACGCTCCCGATGTAGCGAACCGGGAGGTACGCGAGCAGCGACAGCACGAACAGCCCCCCGGCGAGGCGGGCAAACTGGGCCGAGAGTGCAGGGTTCCGGCCGAACAGTAGCACGTCGGCCTCGTCGCGGGGTTCCATCGTCGGCGACTGCGGCCGGCCGGCGGTTAGGCGTTTCGGAGCGACAGCTCAGCGCTCCCGCTCGACCGATTTGGATCTGGCGCGGTCCTCAACGTCCTCGACTGTCTCGGTCTCCAGTAGCGCCTCCAGTTTTCGTTCGAACTGCTCGTCGGTGAGTTCGCCCTCGGCGTAGCGCCGGCGGAGGGCTTCGAGAGCGGTCTCCTCCTCGTCATCGGTTCGCTTCTCCCGACGGCGCTCCCGCTTCTCACTGGCCCGTTCCTTGGCTCGCTTGGCGACTTCGCTCTCCTCGTTGTCGCCGAACAGCATCGCCGTAATGGGGACCACGGCCACGTAGCCCACGAGCATCGCCGCCAGCCACCAGTCCTGCCCGGAGAACATCGCGCCCAGCCAGATGCCGGTGACGAGCGTACTCACGATGCCCGTCGCGTTCTCCCGGAGCCGTTGGCCGACCGAGTCCGACTCGCCGCTCGCGTCGCTCATAGCTGTCCGTTGGACGACACCGACAAAAACATCACCCTCCCTAGATGCGCTTCGAGACGTACGGACCGTCCTGGTGGTAGCCGAGCTTTTCGCGGTAGTACTCCCGGACGCCGATGCCCGAGATGATGCTCAGCTTCCCGTAGCCGGCCTCGCGGGCCTGTTTCTCAGCCTCGCGGACGAGACGCTTCCCGTAGCCGCGGTGCTGCCACTCTGCGTCCCCCGAGTCGGAGCCGTCGAAGGAGGCTTCGGAGCCGTAGACGTGGAGTTCGCGCACGAGCGCGGCGTCCGCCAGTTCGCGCCGGACGGGGTCGTTCGGGAACCGCAGCCGACAGAAGCCGATCAGCAGGTCCCGGACGGGGTCCTCGAAGGAGATGAACCGCTCCGTGCCGCCGCCGGCCTCGTACTCCATCGTGTCCAGCGTGATTTCGGCAGGGTCCGGATCGGCGTCGTTGTGGCCGACTTCGCGGGCGCGGATGTCCCGGATCTGGTAGCCCTTTTCCTCGGCGCGCTGCTGGGCCAGTTGGCGGAGGTTCGACTTCCAGACGCCGCCCTCGATGAAGTCCGCGGGGATGTCCCGCTGGACGCGCTGGAGCCGGCAGTACTTCGGGATCTCGTTCATCGCGTCGGCGACGACGTCGGCGGCCGTCTCGTTGTCCAGCGGGTCGAAGTCCCCCCGTTTCCACATGTCGTAGACCCGCGTGCCCTCGACGACGAGCGTGGGGTAGATCTTGAGATAGTCCGGGCGCCACTGCGGCGAGTCGAAGAGCCGTCGGAAGTCCTCGCGGCACATCTCCTGACTCATCCCGGGCTGGCCGGGCATCATGTGGAAGCCGACCTTGAACGCCGAGTCCCGGAGGCGCCGATTGGCGTCGATGGAGGCCTGTGTGCCGTGCCCGCGGTGCATCTCGCGGTTGATGCGCTCGTAGGTGGTCTGAACGCCCACTTCGACCTTCGTGCCGCCCAGATCCAGCATGCGGTTGATCTGCTCGGGATCGCACCAGTCGGGTTTGGTCTCGAACGTGATGCCCGTCACGCGGATGTCGCCGGTCTCGTTCCGGGCGATGACGTCCTCGAGGTATTCGAACTCCTGCTTCTCCGGTGGCTCGGCGAAGCTCTCGGACTGGCTGGGGTTCGGATCCGAATCGAGGTCGTACTCGTTCATCGCCTGCAGCGCGCGCTTGACGAACCACTCCTGGTAGTCGTGGCTGCGGGCGGTCATGGTGCCGCCCATCAGGATCAGTTCGGCCTTGTCGACGGGGTGGCCGATGGCCCGTAGCTGTTCCAGACGGAGTCGGACCTGCCCATACGGGTCGTAGTCGTTCTGCTCGCCGCGGGCCGCTGCTGGCTCGTGGCCGGTGTAGGACTGCGCCGAGGAGAACTCGGAGGCGGGCCCGCCGGGGCAGTAGAGACACTTCCCGTGGGGGCACATGTGCGGCGAGGTCATGATGGCGATTGGCGAGACGCCCGACGCCGTCCGGACGGGCTTGCGCCGGACGACGGACTTGACCTCCTCGCGCCACTCGTCGGGCGCGTAGCTGAGGATGTCGCCGTTGGTGGGGACCTTCGGCGCGCCGGTGTCGCTGCAGACCTCGCGTTTGGCGGCCTCGAGGTCGTCGCGTTCGAGGCCCTCCTCGATGATGCGGCGGCAGAGCTCCTCACAGGCGTCGGCGAAGGCAGGTGGGTCGCCGTCGGTGGCGGCGTCCGTGCTCATTGGTGTTGGTTGGGTGGTTTTCGGGGTTAAGGGTTGCGAGCGAGACAGGGAAACGTCGCGAGTGGAACGACCGAACGGCAAACCACCTCGTTACGCGAACGGCGAACGGAGTGAGCCGTGAGCTAGTCGATTCGTTATTTGGGTTCTCGTCGACGACTACCGTCACCGCGAACACCACCGCGGAGTTCCCCTTGGCAACTTGTGACCGCACAGCGCCGCACCGCGGCCACAGCCTCCCCAGCCGACTCGCTCGGGCTTAACCCTCGCTCGTCCTCCGAGGGAGCGAAGCTCCCTCGTGGTCCCACTCGCTTCGCTCGCGGGACCCTCGCGCTCGGTTCGCGTCCGTCGACGCGAACGCTTCGCGCCCCCGCCGGCTGCTGAGGGGTGGACGCCTCGCGCTCGCCATCGGCGGCGAGCGCGGGGGGAGGGGTGGGGAACCGGTGCTGCGCTGGGCCTCGTGCCCAGCGCTCTGCGGTCGCAAGTGGTCATGCTTCGAGATGCTGTTGCCGTCGCGGTTGCTGCCTCAGTTGCCAACGATCGAGATGCTGTTGCTGTCCCAGTAGTCAACGATCAAGACGCCGACGCCGTCGCTGTCCCGGAACCCAGAACGAACCTCAAAAACGAATACCGAGAATCAGTCGAACTGCTCGACGACGGCGCCGACGACCGCGATCTCGACTTCCTCACGCGCCCCGGAGAGGAACTCGATCCGACCCTCACGAAGCCCCGCAGCGGTGATACCCGCGCCGGGGGCGTTCGACGCTGCCTCCCGTGCGACCTCACGCAGGTCCGGATCCGCGTCCGCGCGGACCCAGAGTTCGTCCATCGCGACGCCGACGGTCACGCCCGCGTCGCCGCGGCGGTGGAGTTCGTCCATCAGCAGCGAATTCGGCGGGAAGTCGTACTTGTGGGTGTAGTCCTCGGTGTCGAGCACCGCGACCTCGATCCCCTCGGCCTCGCTGGTCTCGAGGTTGGCTTCGGCCGTCTCGACCTCCGTGTCCATCTTCTCGCGGAACTGGGTGGCGATATGGCCCGCCAGCGTCTCGCTCTCGGCGGCGTCCTCCGGCGCGCCCGCGGAGATAGCCTCGACGGACTCGCCAAAGAGCAGGTCGCCGACCAGTTCGCGCTTCTCGTCGTAGGACTGGTAGAACGCCTCCAGCGCGATGGCCTCGCGCAGTTCGGTCACGTCCTCGACGTCGAAGCCGGCCTCGCGGGCGGCCGCGAGGTAGGACTCGGGGGTCTCCTCCCAGTAGCTAACCGCCGGCAGGTGGGCGATCTCCTCGCGCACCCCGGGGGTGACCGTCGACGCCAGCGACGCGGCGAGCGCGCCCGTCGAGAGGTCGTCGGCGGTCGGGTTCACCAGCACCTCGGCAGCGTCGGCGATTTCGGGGTCCGCAGGCGCGGCGTCGACGACGACGCGGTCGGCGCCGTAGATGCCCAGCATCTCCAGACCGTCCTCGCTCTCGACGGTGGAGGCGGTGCCCGCAAGCACCACGAGCGGCAGTTTCTCGTCGTGACGCTCCCGGTCCTGCAGCATCCGGGTCACGTCGTTGGTCGCGTCGTTCATCCCGTATACCGACTCCTCGAGCGGGCGCCGGGTGACGTAGTGGTACTCGGCGTCGCTCTCGGCGTGTTCCTCGCGGACCATCGGGAGCACCGCGCGCTCCAGCGCCACGCCGGCGACGTAGCCGTCGGCGGTCGCGGCGTGTCGGACGACGATTGGTCGCGATTCGAGGACTGCGCGGCGGATCGACTCCGCGGCGTCGAGCAGTTCCTCGCTCGCGGCGTCGACGGCCGCGTCCTCGGCGACCAGCGTCAGTTCGTCGGGCCGGGCGCGCTCGGTCATGGCGTCGGCGAGGCGGCGCTCGACAGTGGCAGCCTCGTCGCCCTCGAGTTCGACCAGCGCCTCGGTTTCGACCTGTAGCTCCTCGCGGCGGACCTCGACCTCGCCGTCGAGTCGGACGATGTCGCCCACCTCGATCTCGGGGTAGGCGCGCACGCCGGCCTCGATGAACGCGGCACAGTCGACGATGCCGGTCTCGTCGCGGAGTTCGAAGACGGTGGGGCCGCCGGTCTGACGGGCACCGACGACTTCGCCATCGATGCGGACCGCCTCGCCGACCCGGTCCGAGAGTTCGCCGATGTTTCGGCGAGTCGGCTCCTCGGACGCTTCGACGGGCGTCTCCTCGGTCTCCTCGGCGGCAGCCTCGCGCGCTTCGGCGCCGGGCGCTTCCGTGGTCTCCGCGGACTCCTCGGACTCGGATTCCTCGGGTTCGGCCGCAGCAGCCGCCTCCTCGGACTCCGCTTCTTCGGCCTCGGCTGCTTCCGCAGCCTCGGCTTCCTCTTCAGTCGCTTCCTCGGCCTCGGGGGTCTCGTCGGAGGTCGACGCCTCGGTCACGGACTCGCCGTCCCGCTCACGTCCGTTTCCCGCGTCGGCCTCCTCATGTCCGTTTCCCGCGTCGGCCTCCTCACTCCCGTTTCCCTCTTCACCCTCCTCGGGAAGCTTCTCCTCGGTCCCCTCCTGGATGAGCGTCCCGCGGAACTCGCGGTCGGCCTGCCGGATGGAGGAGGTGAGGTCGATGTTGCCGTTGTCCCGGACGTTCTTCACTTGGACGAACACGCTGTCGCCGGCCTCCCAGTCGAGGCTCTCGAGACGGCCGTCGAGCTCCGAACGGTGCAGCAGCCCAGTGACGCTGGGCGAAAGGTCGATGAACACGCCGAAGTCGGCGTAGCCGTCGACGACGCCGCGGTAGAAACGGTTCTCGACCAGCTGATCGGCGCTGTCGCCCCGGAACTCGAACACCGCGTCTTCCTCGTGCGACTGACAGATGTGGCCCTGGGTATCGGCGCCACAGATAATGCAGTTACCCATTTGTGAGAACAAACGCGGTCCGCCCTAAAGGTGTTGTCGAAACGCCTGCAACTCGCTCAGAGCCCTGCGGCCGCGAACCCGCCGAAGCCGTAGCCAAAGACGATGGCCGCCGGTAGCGCGGCCGCCAGCGCCGCACGGGGGATCGTGGTCCGGTGCCGGACCGCGGTGCCCACGACGAGTAGCCCAGCGCCGTACAGACAGCACGCCACCCGCAGCGGCGCCCACGGGATGGCGGTCAGCAGACACGGTGCCGTCGCGTAGGCGATCAGCTGAACGGTCTCGCTCACGCCCGCCCGATCCGGCGCGACGAGCGTCAGCCCGACCGTCTCGATGGCGGCCGCGAAGTGGAACGTCGCCGGCGCCAGAAAGAGGCCGACGCCCATGAGAACCAGCAGGACCCGCACTGCGCCGGCCTCGGGGACGAACGGCGGGATGGCGTCGACGGTCTGGAAGTTCGGCAAATCTCCAGTCGCTAGCCGTCCACCGACGGCGCCCAGCGCCACGAGCACGCCGAAGATCAGTCCCGGCGCCTGATCCGCGGGGGCGACGCCGTTCCGGAAGAACCGCCGGGGCCGGATCATGACCTCCGCCCACGCGCGAGCGAGCGCTCGCGGCCCGCGGTCACGCCCGCCCTCTGGGTCCTCGACCCAGGTGGTCATCGGTCCACCTCGTCGATCAGGTGCATCAGTCGGTCCGGAGCGTGTGGCAGTTGCGACACCGTGCCTCGTAGGACTCCTCGGCGCCGACGACGATGGTCGGGTCGTCGATGTGGGCTGGCTCGCCGTCGACGAGTCGCTGGTTCCGAGTGGCCGGCTCCCCGCAGACGGTGCAGATGGCCTGTAGCTTGTCGACGTACTCGGCGATGGCCATCAGTTCCGGCAGCGGGCTGAACGGCTCGCCGCGGAACGTGATGTCGGTGCCGGAGACGATCACCCGGCGCCCGTCGTTGGCGAGGACGTTGCAGACGTTCACCAGATCGGTGTCGAAGAAGTTCGACTCGTCGATGGCGACGACCTCCTCGCCGTTGAGGTAGTCCTGAATCTCCCAGACGCCGTCGCCCTCGTTGTCGATCACGCGTGCGTCCCACTGGCGGCCCTCGTGGGAGCCGATGGTCGTCTCGCCGTAGCGGTCGTCGACGGCGGGAGTGAACGCCGCGACGTCCTGGCCCGCGATCTCCGCGCGCCGAAGCCGCCGGAGTAGCTCCTCGGTCTTCCCCGAGAACATGGATCCGGTGACCACCTCGACGAAGCCGCTCCCGGTGATCTCGTGCATGGTCGAACCCGGGAAGTGCGCGGCTAAAGGATTGCCGAAGCGTTACCGACCGGAGTGGTGTCGTACTGAGAACCGGTTGCTACCCGTCGGAATCTTCGCGAAGGATCTCGATACCGTGCTCGACAACCGCGTCGGTGACGAACAGGCTCGTATCGGTCTGCAGCGACCGCATCAACTGAGCGGCTTCGTCCTCAGTCAGTCCACCGCGCCCTGACGCGAGTGCGATGATTCCGATAGAGCCGTGAACCTCGACGCCTGTCTCCGTCGCGGCATCCCTCGCCGCCAAGTCGTCTGTCAGAAGGATGGCGTCTCGATCTGCTGCCACCGCCAAGGCAGCCGCTTCCCCGGCGTCTAACCCGGCTTCGACCCAAGATTCGTCCCCGCCGGCTGTTGCTACTTCGACGGAACGGTCGTCGAACCCTCCAGGAGCGCCGCCGGCCTCCAGTTCGCGACGCACGGACTCCGGAACCACCAGTTCGTCTATGACCTCCGGAAGTTCGAGCGAGTCGATCTCTCCGAGATGAATGAGCGGTCCGGCATCGGTGACGGCGACGATCACGCCGTCGAGCCCCAGCGCACGTCCTCCTCGACGGCCTCGGCCTCTCGCTCCGCACGGCGGAGTCGCTCTTCGCCGACGGACTCCACTGCTTCCGAACGGGATAGCTCCCCGTTCAGGTACCGCGTGGTTGTGAGATCGAGCCACATATCCTCGACCCCCCGCTCCAGCGCCTGTTCGAACACCTCAGACTCCGGAACGCCGCGCGCCTCGGCGATCTCTTGGACGCGCTCTGTGAGATCAGCAGCCATTGTGCGGAGTTGGGCGCTAAGACACTTAACTATCGGGCCAGCCCCCTCATCGCCCGCGGATCGTCGTCCCGGGGCGACTGTCAGTCGTCGCTCCGAATCGTCGTCCCCGGGTTCTCACCGGCCAGAAACGCCCCGATGTCGTCGGGGCCGAACACCGACGCCGGCGCGCCGAGGTCCAGTAGTTCACGCACCTTCGCCGCCATCCCGCCAGTCACGTCGGCGTCGGCATCACTGCCGCCGAGCGCGTCCGCAGCGTCATCGAACGCCGTGATCTCCGGGATCACTTCGTCCTCGGTGTCGAGCACGCCCGGCACCGTCGAACAGAGGCCGACGCGATCCGCGGAGAGGTGCTCCGCGGCGGTCGTGACGATCTCGTCGCCCGAGAGCACCGTCACGCCCTCGCCCTCGGTGGCGATCACGTCGCCGTGGAGCACCGGGACGAAACCCTCGTTCAGCATCGTCGCCGTCTGGTTCATCGGCAGGTCGAGGCCCCCGTCAGCGTCCCGGGATCCCGCCGAAAGCGGGTGGACCGGGAGCGCCGGCACGCCGCGGTCGTGGAGGCGCGAGAGCACGAACTGATTGAGCGTCTTCATCGCGCCGTGGATCGCGATGGCGTCCCCGGCGTCGGCGCTGCCGTCGGTCGTCGTCACGCCCGCCTCGCTTGCGTGGTGGTGGCCGAAGCTCCCGCCGCCGTGGACCACGACCAGCCCCGAGACGTCGCCGCGCTTCAGCGCGTCGGCGATGTCACCAGAACGCGGAGCGTTCTGGTTGCCAGCCGAGAACTGAAAGTTCTCGGCGATGGCGTCGGCGGCGGCGTCGAGCGCTTCGCCGTCCAGAGTCTCCGCGCGGTCCTTCTCGGTGATGACTGAGCCGCCGAGTTTGAGAATCGTCGGGCTCATCGCTCCGCTCGCACCCCCTCGGTCGCGAGTTCGGCCCGGAAGCTCTGCTCACAGCCCGGCGAGTACTCCAGCGCGCGCCGGGTGGCCTGCCCCTCGTCGAGGGCGACGATACAGCCGCCACCACCCGCGCCGGTGAGTTTCGCCCCCAACGCGTCGGCCTCACGTGCGCTCCAGACCATCCGGTCGAGTGAGCGTGAGGAGACGCCCAGCGCCGACAGCAGTCCGTGGTTGAAGTCCATCAGGTCGCCGAGTTCGTCGAGCAGCACGGGGCTCGGATCCTCGTCGGGGTCGGCCGCGGCCAACAGTTCCTCGCCTCTTCGGGTGAGGTCGCCGATGGTCTCGACGGTGTCGGCGGCGAACTCGTACTCCTCCTTGAGCGCGCGCACGCCAGCGACCAGTTTTCCTGTGTCACCCGCCCCGCCGTCGTAGCCGATGACCAGGGGGAGTTCGGGCGCCTCGATGGGTCGGGTATTGTCGCCCTCGACGCGGACGGCGCCGCCCATCGCCGAGCAGTACGTGTCCGCGCGGGAGGCTTCGCCGCCCTGTACGGCTGATTCGGCCTGGTACGCGCGGTCGGCCAGTTCCTCGGGGTCGATCTGTTCGCCGCGGGAGCGGACTGCGGCGTCGATGGCGGCGACGACAACGGCGGCCGAGGAGCCCAGCCCCCCGCCGAGGGGGATGTCGCTGTCGACGGTAATCTCGAAGCCGGCATCGGGGTCGCCGATGGCGTCGCGGGCCTGCGCAACTGCCTCGTCGAGGTAGCCCGTCGCGGCCTCCACGAGGTTCGAGGGCACGTCGACATCCGGATGGTCGTCGGTCTCGGTGCCCCACTCGACGGTGAAGCCGTTCAGCGTGAGGTCTTCGGCCTCGACGCGCACGCGGTCGTCAGCGCGCGGGTCGGCGGTCACCCACGCCCGGCGCTCGATGGCACACGGGACCGCAGGCTCGCCGTACACCACGGCGTGCTCCCCGAACAGGTACACCTTCCCGGGGGCGCTCGAAGTCGTCATGTCCGAACGCTCGCCCTCGGTCGTTACAGTAGTTCCGACTGGGGCCGAGCGCTACGCCTCGGGATCGTACGCTCGCGCGTCGCCGTCGACGGGTGGGGCGCCGAGCGCCAGCACCTCGGCGGTCTCGTCGGCGTCCTCCGGGCAGTACGCGCGGTGGGGACTCTCGGCATCGACGGCGAACAGTTCGTCGGCGCCGAGTTCGAACGTCCGCTCGGGTGTCTCGACCTCGATCTCGCCGGCGATCACGAAAAAGGCCTCCTCCTGCTCCTCGTGGTAGTGGTACGTCAGCGGGAGTTCCTCGCCGGGGTCGGCGCTGTAGCGGTTCAGCGCCACGTGTTCCAGCCCCGCGGCCTCGGTGAGTCGTCGAAGCTCGCAGGGTCGGTCCGGTGCTGGCTCCATCTCGTCGGTACCGACGGTTCGATAGCCCATGCTCTCTCCTTGACCAGCGCCCGCAAAAGCCCGTCGGGGGAACCGATATCAGCGCTGAAAGATGCGGCGGGAGATTTATGCCCCATTGCGAACGGCTAGGGCGGTGGCGGCGCGCCCCACGGCGTGCCGGACGCGACATCCCCGTCGCGTCGTCGCCGAGCGCTACCTCCCCCAACGCGCTCGACGGCCCCACTACCGCCGGTCGAGCCCCCCTCGGCCGGCATTCCCATCCGTCTTTCAAACTGTTCGTAGCTATCTCGAAAGCGAGCGCTGTCGCTACGCGGTTGGCGAAACAGTTGCAGAAGGGGTACAGCGGGTCTAGAGCCCGGCCTCGAAGTCTTCGAGGGCGTAGCCGGGCTCCGCGCCGCGTCGGTCGAGCGTCTCGTTGGCCAGCAGCCAGTAGACGACCGACAGCGCGCGTCGACCCTTGTTGTTGGTCGGGATGACCAGGTCGACGTTCGAGACGGCGTTGTTCGAGTCACACATGGCGATGACGGGGATGCCGACCGTGATGGCCTCCTTCACCGCCTGGGCGTCACCGATCGGGTCGGTGACGACCACGACGTCCGGCTCGATGTAGCCGTCGTACTTCGGGTTCGTCAGGGTGCCCGGGATGAACCGACCCGTGCGTGCGCGGGCGCCGATGGCGTCCGCGAACTTCTCGGCCGGGAACCGGCCGTACTGCCGCGAGGAGGTGACGAGCACCTGCTCGGGGTTGTAGTTGGACAGGAACTCCGCGGCGGTGCGGATGCGCCCGTCGGTCTGGCTCACGTCGAGCACGTACAGACCGTCGTCACGGACGCGGTGGATGAACCGCTCCATGTCCTTGGTCTTCTGCTGGGTCCCGATGTGGACCCCAGCGGAGAGGTAGTCCTCGACCGGAATGAGGAGGTCGGCCTCCTCGCCCTCCGGCATGACGTTCTCGTCGAACCGGGACTCCTCGTCGGCCTCGTCGGCCGTTGCTGTTTCTGCCTCGGCGTCCGAGGCGGTCTCTGCCGCCGCTTCGGACTCGGTGACCTCGTCGGTCACGTCCTCCTCGGCGGGTTCTGTCTCGTCGTTCTCGCTTTCGCTCATACAGCGTCCTCCGCGATGCGGATGAGTTCGTTGAGTTTGGCGGTTCGCTCGCCACCGACGGTGCCCGTCTTGATGAACGGGGCGCCCGTCGCCACGGCGAGGTGTGCGATGGTCGTGTCCTCGGTCTCTCCCGAGCGGTGGGAGATCACGGGCGTGAACCCGTTGCGGGTCGCGGTCTCGATGGCGTCGACCGCCAGCGAGAGCGTCCCGATCTGGTTGGGCTTGATCAGGATGCTGTTGCCAGCCCCCTGCTCGATGCCCTGCTGGAGGCGCTCGGTGTTGGTGACGAACAGATCGTCACCGCAGATGAGCGCCTCGCTACCCACTCGCTCGGTGAGTGCCGCGAAGCCCTCGTAGTCGTTCTCCTCCAGCGGGTCCTCGACGTAGGCCAGATCGTACTCGTGGACCAACTCAGCCACGTAGTCGATCTGCTCCTCGGGACTCCGGCTGGTCTCGCCGTACTGGTAGGCGTCGCCGTCCCAGAGCTCCGAGGCGGCGATGTCGAGGCCGAAGCTGATGTCGAACCCGACCTCCTCGGCGACCTGGTCACAGGCCGCCGCGACGATCTCGAACGCTTCCGAGTCGTCGATTGCGGGCGCCCACGCACCCTCGTCACCTTTGGCGGCGGGGATGCCGCGCTCGGTGAGCAGGTCGCCGACGGTCTCGTGGACCGCGGCGTTGGCGAAGGCGGCCTCCGCGACGGAGGGCGCCCCGACAGGGGCGGCGAGGAACTCCTGAATGTGGGTCGCGTCGGCGGCGTGCTCGCCGCCGCCCACGACGTTACCCAGCGGCACCGGGAACTGGTCGCCCCGGAACGCGCCGCCGAGATGCTGGTACAGCGGCGCCCCGAGCACGTCGGCGCCGGCCTTCGCGGCCGCCATCGAGATGGCGACCGCGCTGTTGGCGCCGATCTCCGAGAACTCCTCGGTGCCGTCGGCGCCACGCAGCGCGGCGTCGACCTCACGCTGGTTCCCCGCGTGGACCGTCTCCACGAGACGGGGGACCGCGTGCTTGCGGGCCGCGGCGATGGCCTCGTTCGGCGGGAGCTCGATTGCCTCGTGCTCGCCGGTGCTGGCTCCCGAGGGAGCCGTCGCGCGGCCGAAGCCGCCAGACACCGTGAGCACGTCGGCCTCGACCGTGGGGTTGCCACGGGAGTCGAGCACGCGCCGGAGCGAGACGCCGCTGATACGCGTCATTTGCCCTCCCGTCGGACGGTGAAGGGCAGGACACCGGCGTCGTACTCCTCAGCGGCGATGAGGTACGGCTCGGTTCGTCCTGTCTCCACCAGCACCGGAGCGCCGTACGATAGCTGCAGCGCTCGGGCGCCGATGATGCGGGCCTTCTCGTACCGGTTGAACTCGGTGCTCATTGGTAGGGTGAGACCACGTCGACGAGGTCGCGGTGGCTGACCATCATGCGCCGGCAGCAGTGCCGGTCGACGCCCAGCTCGTCGAGGACCTTTGCGGGGTCCTCGTCGCCTTCGCGACCGCGCTCTTTGAACTCTTCCCAGTGTTCACCGATGACGTTGCCGCACGTGAAACACCGGACTGGTATCATCATGGGTGGATCACCTCAGCGGTAGGACTTCTGGTAACGGGCACGCGCACCGGGCCCGCCCCACTTCTTCGGCTCGGACTGCCGGGAGTCGTTGACCAGCAGCGAGCGGTCGAACTCCATGTAGGCGTCGCGGAGTTCGGCGTCCTGCAGGTGCTGGACCAGCCCACGCGCGATGGCGGTGCGGGCGGCGTCAGCCTGCCCGGCGAAGCCGCCGCCGGAGATCGACACGTCGATGTCGACCTGCGTGCGGAGGTCGTCGCCGGCGATGCGGAACGGCTCCAGCATCTTCAGCTGCGAGAGTTCGGGTTCGACCAGCTCGACGGGCTGGGAGTTGATGCGAACGCGACCCTCGCCCTCGCTCACGGTGGCGCGGGCGACGGCCGTCTTCTTCTTACCGGACGTGTTCGTTACCATGTCTTGTTGGCGCCGAGGTTCTCGGAGATCTCACCGAGCGAGGTGAACTTGATGTTCGAGAGTCGGTTCAGCGAGGTACCCTCGAGCACCTCACCGTCGCGGTCGTGGGGGTTGCCCACGTAGACGCGCACGCTCTCGAAGGCCTCGCGGCCACGGTCCTGCTTGTACGGCAGCATCCCGCGCACGGCCCGCTTGAAGATGCGGTCCGGACGCTTGGGGTAGTAGGGCCCCGAGTCCGAGCCGAGGTTCACGCGGGTGCGGTAGGTCTCCATCGTGGCGTCCTCGTTGCCTGTGATGACGGCCTCCTCGGCGTTGATGATGGCGACGCGGTTGCCGTCGAGGGCGCGCTGTGCGACCTCGCTGGCGACACGTCCCATGATGCAGTCACGGGCATCGACGACGACGTCGGCCTCCCACTCGGCGACGCTCATCGGATCACCCGCACGTTGCTACCTTCGGGGTTGTCTTCGAGTATCTGTTCGAGCTGCACCGCCTCGCCGACCTGATCGATCTTCTTCCGGGCGGTCCCGGAGAAGCTGACGGCGGCGACGGTGACGTCCTTCTGGAGCACACCGCTGCCGAGCACTTTGCCCGGCACGATGACGGTCTCGTCTTCCTGCGCATAGCGCTCGATGCGGCCCAGGTTGACCTCGGCGTGCGTGCGACGCGGCTTCTCGAGCCGCTCTGCTACGTCGGCCCACACGTTGGCGCCGACGTCACGCGAGACCGACTTGAGCTCAGCGATGAGGCTCCCTAGTCTCGGGTTCGTCTTGTTGCTACTCATGGATTAACCTCTAGCGTGGAGTTGCCTCCGGAAAACTGAGAATGCAGGGAGCAGGATTTGAACCGGAGCGAGACCTCGCTACGCTCGGTCTCACAGGGTTCGAATCCGTCCCCGTGCATTGCCACGGCTCTCCCGTTCGGTCGAGCCGAGAAATGCAGGGAGCAGGATTTGAACCTGCGGACCTCTACAGGACAGCGCCCTGAACGCTGCGCCGTTGGCCTGACTTGGCTATCCCTGCCTGCACTCTCAGTTACTGGATGTCCCTTGAAAGCGGTTTCGGTCCGCCCCCACGAACTGTCGGCGCCGGGGCTCCCGGTTCGGGGGCTGGCGTCGGGGTGTCGTGGGTGTCGGGTCATCAGACTGCGACTTTCTCTTGTAGTTCGTCCGCGCGCTCCTCGATGGAGTCGATCCCGCGGAGCACCAGTTCCTCGACCGTCATGGAGCCGTCCGTCTCCACGTGGAAGACGAACGCCCCGGGAACGTCCTCGACTTCGAGTTCCTTGCCGGGGTAGCGCTCGGTCAGGTCGTTGTCGAACTCGTCGGTGTGGACCAGCTCACCCTCCTCGGTCTCGATGACCCCGCGGAGGATGTTGGTCTCCTCGTCGTCGAACTCGCCACGGTCGCCGACGACCGACACCTTCTGCAGGTGGCGGTAGCCGACTGCCACGCCGCCGGACTGCTTGGCGTGGCTCTTGGCGTCGTCGAGCACCGCGTCGGCTTCCAGCTCGATGCGCTGGTTCTCGCCGCCGGGGTTCTCCTTGAGTTCGATGATTGGGATGTTCTCGTCGGCCGGCTGCACGTCAGGGTCCGAGGACTCGATGTCCCCGGAGTACGCCGTGCCGGGTCCCTCGACGTCGAGCGCGAGGGTGACGGTGTCACCGTACTCGAAGTCGTCGGGCGTCGCCAGCGGGACAAGCCCGAGTCGGAGCCCGATCATCTCGTCGAACATCACCGAGGAGTTCTCGACCATCCGGACGGTGTCGATCGAGAGCGTCGGCACGTCCGCGACCATCGCCCGGCGAAGCCCGTTGGCGAATGCCGGGGTCAGCCCACGCACGAGGATCCGCGCCTCGCGATCGTCGCCCTGGATGAACTCGACGTCGAATTCGTCTGCCATGTGTTACAGTCGGTTCTTCTTGGGTGCGCGCGTCCCGTCGTGCGGGAGCGGAGTGACGTCCTCGATACGGCCGATCTCCAGCCCTGCCCGGGCGAGCGCGCGAATCGTCGCCTGCGCGCCCGGACCGGGGGACTTCGTGTCATTGCCGCCAGGACCGCGAACGCGAACGTGGACGCCGCCGATGCCGGCGGCCTTCACGTCGTCGACGACCGCTTCGGCCATCTGCATGGCCGCGTACGGCGACGCCTCGTCGCGGTTCTGCTTCACGACCTTCCCACCGGAGGACTTGGCGACGGTTTCTGCGCCCGTCGCGTCCGTCACGGTGATCAGCGTGTTGTTGAACGACGCGAACACGTGTGCGATGCCCCACTTCTCGCCGTCTGCTGTGGTCTCGCTCTCGCTCATTCTTGTTCCTCCGCGCGTGCGGGGTGGAGTTCGTCAGCCAGCACGGAGTTCTCGTCGAACTCGATGCTGTCCTCCTCGGCGACGGTCACGAACTTCGAGGGTGCCGTAACGCGGGCACCGTCGACGGTGACGTGGCCGTGGACGAGGAACTGACGGGCCTGCTGGGGCGTCGACGCCAGCCCCTTTCGGTAGACGACAGTCTGGATACGACGCTCGAGCACGTCGGTCTCGTCGAGGGTCAACACCTCGGAGATGTCGTCTGCCTCGTTGAGAATGCCGATCTTCTTGAGACGGGCGACGAACTCCGCGCCCTGCTCGTTCGCTTCCTCGACGTCGCCCTGTGCGGCGCCGAGCAGGCGTCGAGCCTCACGGCGGAAGTCGCGCAGACGCGACTGTGCGCGCCAGAGCTCTTCCTTGCTCTCGAGGCCGTAGCGGTCGACCAGCCCGGACTCCTCGGCGATGCGCTCGCCCTGGAACGGGTGGTTCGGGGTCTCGTAGCGTTTGGTTGCGTTTCCGGTCGTCATTCTTCCTCACCGCCTTCTTCTTCCATCTCCTCGCGGATCTCCTCGATGTTGACCCCGATGGTCCCCTCGGTTCGACCCGTGGACTTGGTCCGCTGGCCGCGGACCTTCTTGCCGCGCTCGTGGCGGATGCCCTTGTAGGAGCTAATCATCTGCATTCGGTTGATGTCATGGCGCCGGGATTCCTCGAGGTCGCTCCCGGTCTCGTGGGTGGTCTCGCCGGAGAAGAAGTCCTTCTGCCGGTTGGCCATCCACGTGGGAACGTACTCATCGAGGCTCTCGACGACCTCGACGACGCTGTCGATCTCGTCGTCGTCGAGGCGCCCGAACGTCGCCTGCCGATTGACTTCGGCCTTGTCGGCGACGATGCGCGCCATGCGCTTGCCGATTCCTTTGAGTTCACTGAGGGACCGCTCGACGGATTTAGTACCATCCAGGTCGGTCTGCCCGATCCGGACGAAGTACTGGAGGTCCTCATCCTCCGTCTCGCCGTCCGCTGGTTCTTCTGCACTCATATCTGGTTGTTGTCGGTGCGAGCGTTGCGGCGGGGATTTGAACCCCGGAGGCTGTGCGCCACAGAGTTAGCAACCCTGCGCCTTGGGCCAGGCTAGGCTACCGCAACCCGCGTGCTGGTATCGTCGCCCGTCGTCGGACTCGGGACCCGGCGCCCCTACAGTTCACTACACCCTTCGCTTTCCGGACTATCTACTTAAACATCACGGAACGGGGGAGGGTGTGGGAGGGACCAACACCGACGACGGCGGCGGGCCGACCCGCCGACGGGGCGTCGATGCCCTGATCGGCCGGCGGTCGCGGCCTTCACCACGCACCCTGGCCGGCAGGGGTGGATTTACGCCGCTCGCCCGGGAGTCGACGCCCATGCCCACCCATCTCGACGGCGCGCTGTTCGGCGACGCGTTCGCCACGCCTGAGACCCGTGACATCTTCTCCCAGTCCGGCTTCGTCGAGCGATTCCTCCGCGTCGAGGCCGAACTCGCGCTCGCACAGGCCGAGGCAGGAGTGATCCCGGCCGACGCCGCCGAGACCATCGCCGACGGATTCGACGCCGATCTGACCGACGACGACCTCGCGGCCCACACCGGCCCGGGAAAGATTTTCAGCGTCGTGATCCTCGACGCGTGGCGCGAGACGCTGCCCGACGACGCCGCGCGCTACGTCCACTGGGGGGCGACCACGCAGGACATCTCCGACACCGCGCTGGTCCTCCAACTCCGCGAGGCCATCGACCTGTTCCTCGATGACCTGCTCGGAATCCGCGACGCCGCGGCCGCCCTCGCGCGCGAGCACCGCGACACGCCCGCGGTCGGGCGCACGCACCACGTCCATGCAACACCCGTGACGATGGGCCTCCAGTTCGCCTCCTGGGTCGACGAGATCGACCGCCGGATCGCCCGCCTCGACGCCGTCCGGGAGCAGGTCTCGGTCGTCGAGTGTTTCGGCGCCACCGGGACCCTCGCCTCGCTCGGCGGCGATGGCCTCGCAGTCCAGCAGAACCTCGCCGACCGCCTCGATCTCTCGGTGCCGGACGTGGCGTGGTTCGCTGCCCGCGACCGGATCACCGAGGTCACGAACGCGCTCGCGACGGCCGCGGGGACGCTCGCCCGCATCGCTCGGAACGTCCTCCTCCGGAACCGTTCCGAGGTCGGCGAACTCCGAGAGCCGATCCCGGAGGGCGCCGTCGGTAGCAGCACGATGCCCCACAAGCGCAACCCCGTGCGCTCCCAAGCCGCGGTCGGCCTCGCGGGCCGCGTCCGGCGTGCCGCCCACGAGATGACGGGCCTGCAGGCCGGCTACGACGAGCGCGACTACGCGACGTGGCTCCCGGAGTTCGCCGTCGTCCCGGAGGCCTGCATGGCGTTCGGCCGCCTCGTGCGGAACGGCCGCGAGGTCGTCGAAGGCTTGGATACCGACGCCGACGCCGCCGAACGGAACCTCCGGCACCACGGCGGCCTCGTCGCCTCCGAGGCGGTCGCGATGGCGCTGGCCGAACGCGTCGGGAAGGCAGATGCTCACCATATCGTCCACGAGATCGCGACCGCGGCGATGCAGGGCGAGGAGTCGTTCGCGGCGCTGCTCAGGGCCGACGAACGCGTAATCGAGCACCTCTCTGACGCCGAAATCGACCGACTCACCGATCCGACCGACTACACGGGGCTCGCGGGGCGGCTCGTGGACCGAACGCTGGACTGACCGAACGCTGGACTGACCGAACGCTGGACTGACACGCAGCCGAAACGATCCGCGACGGACCGCCGGGCTTATTCGGGCGTTTCCAGTAGCCGGCGGCGTGCCTTCCGACGAGTCACCCGAGGACGAAGCCGTCGACGACGTGACTCGTCGACTCGACGATGCGCTGGAGCGAGTCGCCCACGGCGCCGCCGTCTCCGTGCCGAGCATCCTCCTCCAGCGCGGCCTCACGGTTGCGTTCACCGCCGCGCTCACGAACGGCCTCGGCGCGGCGCCGTACGGCCTGTTCGCGCTCGCGCGCCGCAGCCAGCGCTTCCTCTCGCGGATCGTGCTGGGCTTTCGCAACGGCCTGAGTCGCTTCCTCCCGACCGCCGATCAGGAGGAGCGCAACGCGCTGGCGACGTTCGCCGCGTTGCTGTTGCTCGGGGTCTCTGCGGTCTTCGGGACGGGCCTGTTTCTCGTGGCGCCGCGGGCCACCTCGATGGCCGGCCAGAGCCAGCAGTTCGAACTGCTGCTCCGCGTGTTCGCGCTGGGGATGCCCGCGAGCGTCTGGCTCTTTACGGTCACTGAAGTCCTGCGGGGGATCGAGGAAGTCGCGCCGCTGAACCTCACGCTCCGGCTGCTCTACCCCGCGGCCCAGTTACTCGTCGGCGTCGTCGGCGCGTTCGTCGTCGGCGACATCGCCTTCGTCGCCGGCGGCGTGCTGGCGGTGATGGGGCTCACCGGCGTCGGCGCCGCAGTCTGGATCGTCCGAGCGCGCGGGTTCCGCCCCCGACTCAGGGGCCCCGGCCTCGCCGCACTGCGCCGTCGCTATCTCGACTACACGATCCCGCTCTTTTTCGGGGGAATCGCCACCACGACCCAGCGACTGGGGTTCTACCCCCTGATCGCCGTGCTCCTCACGGGCGTCGCGGGCGGCGTGTTCTCCGTCGGCGTACTGGTTTCACAGCTCGTCCGGCTCCCCCTCATGGCGATCAATCAGTTCATCCCCCCGGTCGCGGCCGCGCTCAACGAGCAGGGCCACGAGGCGGCGCTCTCGCGGCTCTACCACGTCACCAGCCGCCTCGTGCTCGTCGGCGTCGTCGCCGCCGCGGTCCCGGTGGTGATCTACCGTCAGACGGTGATGGCGGCGTTCGGCCCGACGTTCACCGCGTACGCGCCGCTGCTGGTGCTGTTCGTGTTCGCCCAGATCGCTGCCTGCGCGGCCGGGAGCGTGGGGATCCTGCTGCGCATGACCGACCACCAGCAGGCGCTGCTGGTCACGAACGTCGCGATTACGGCCGTGTTGGCGGTGGTCGCCATCCCGCTCACCATCGAGTTCGGCCTCGTGGGCGTCGTCTGGAGCTACCTGCTGATGCTCACGCTGAACAACGGCGTCGAGGTGGCAGTACTCTACCACCTGGAGGGCCTCCAGCCGTTCACGAAACGGCACAGCTTCCCGGTCATCGCGGCGGTGCCGTTCGCAGCCGTCGCGCTCATGGCCCGCGCGCTTGCGCCGGGTGTCGTCGGCGCCGTCGTCGGGACGGTGCTGGGGCTGGCGGCGTTCGCGGCGACGCTCCGAGTGCTGGGGTTCACGCCGGTGGAGCGCCGGCTGGCGTCGACGCTGGCCGAGCGCTACGGGGAGCTGGTTCCGGGTTGGTAGGATATCGGCCAGCCTCTCGTCTCGATACGTTGAACCCTCTCAGACTGTCGCCCGACCGATTTATCCACCCGACAACCGAGAGGCGTATATGGGCGGGATCGAGCTTCGAGGGGGCACGCTACTCGTTGACCGCGAGCCGAACCACCTCGACGAACTGGCGATGGAGTTCTCCGAGATCCTGTACGAGTTCGATATCGAACACGTGTACGTCGCTGGATACGTCTCGATTCTTGCAGGACGTGCTCGCTCGACCGAGGACGTCGTTGTCCTCATCGAGAAAACCGACGAGACGAGAATCGAGCGACTCGCTACCAGACTCGACGAGGAGAGGTTCTGGGGTGCAGCTATGCCGCTTTCGTCGATGTACGAAATGCTCTCACACGGCGATAATCTCTGGGTGGCGCCACAGGATCAGGTCACGCCGCATCTCGAAGTGAAGTTCGTGGGCGACGAGTTCGACCGTGCGTCCCTCGCAAACGCGATTACCGCGAAGATTGGCGGTCACAGCATCCCCATCGGCCCGTTGGAACTCCAGATTGCCTACAAGCTCTACTTGGGAGCCCAGAAAGACCTCGAAGACGCGGTCCATCTGTACACCCTTTTCGAGCAAAGCCTTAGTGTCGCACGGCTCGAAGAGTGGGTACGCCGACTCGGCGTCGAGAGCGAGTATGACCGACTCAAACGAGCCTGACGACCTGCGCGAGAAACACGAGCGGAACCGAGAGCAGCGCATTGGGGCGGTTAAGCGATGGGTGGCGTACATCAAGTCCGAACCACCGGAGAAATGGGGGCCCCAGCAGAACGCCGTCGTTAACGACCAACTCGAATCCGCACAGAACGTCCAGACCTCGGCAGCACACAAGCAGTACGTCCAAGACGTGGCAGCAGAGATCGCGGAGGGAGCCGACGACGGTTCCGAAAACTAGCTAACGGTCGGCTCAGTCCGCGGCGCCGGTCGAGATGTACTTCTCGTTGATCTCGTACTCGCCGCGGTCGTTCTCCACGAGATACTCGCCGTAGTAGGGGACCCGTTCGGCGACGACCTGCTCGAACGCCTCGCGGATCTCCTCGCGGCTCATCTCGCCCATCGACTGCAGGTCGTCGTTGCGGTTGAGACAGCCCTTGAGGTAGCCCTCGTGGGTCACCCGGACCCGGCCGCAGTTGGCACAGAAGTTCGCGTTCTCGACTGGGTCGACGATTTCGACCATCCCGCCCTGAAAGCCGTCGAGGTCGGACGGCTCGGGCGCGGCCGCCACGGAGTCGGCGGTCTCGGGGTTGACGAAGTAGCGCTTGCGGTCGTGCATCTCGCGGTGTTCGACGTGCTCGGCGATGTCCGCGAGCCAGTCGTGGACGCGCTGGATGTCGATGTTCCACTCCGGCCGGCCCGTGAGTTCGGGCATGTACTCGATGAGCTGGAGCTGGAGCCCCTCGTTCTCGGCGACGTGTTCGACCATCCCCTCGACGAAGCCCGCGGTGTGTTCGAACACGACCATGTTCAGCTTCACGGGTGCGAGGTCGGCGTCGACGGCGGCCTGGACGCCCTCCATCACCTTGTCGTAGGCGCCGGACTTCGTGATCTCGGCGAACTCGTCGGGGTCGAGCGCGTCCTGGGAGACGTTCACGCGGTCGAGGCCCGCCTCTTTCAGGTCCTCGGCGCGCCCGGGGAGGAACGTGCCGTTGGTGGTCATGGAGACCTCCATCGAGTCTGGCGTGCGCCGGATGATCTCCTCTAAGTCCTGTCGGAGCATCGGTTCGCCGCCGGTGAGTTTCACCGAGTCGACGCCGTACTCCGCGACGACTTCGAGAAAGCGAACCACGTCGTCGGTGTCCATCTCGTCGTCGCCCGGCTCCATCGGTCCGCGCGTGTCGCCCAGCCCCTCGTTGTGACAGTAGACACAGTCGAAGTTACACCGGTCGGTGAGTGACACACGGACCCCCGTGACCTCACGACCGAACTCGTCCGAGAGCGGCATTGCTAGAGGAAGCGCCCGGATGGGCTTAAGCCTCCGGGTGCTGGCATCGAAAATGTGACTGCTTATGGTTACATCTCGCTCGCGGTGGCGGCGTCGATGGGTACGAAATCGTTCCAGACGCGGTTCGGTTCGGGGAGCCGGCTTCAAAACCCTCATTAGCGGACCGCACCTCCCTCAGCTATGGACGAAGCCGCCGTACGCGACCTGCTCGCGGAGGTCGAGGACCCGGCGCTGGGCGACGACCTCGTCTCGCTGGGACTCGTCAACGCCATCGAGGTCGAAGAGGGAACCGCGAAGATATCGCTCGCGCTGGGTGCGCCGTACGCCCCCCACGAGTCGGCCATCGCCGCCGAGGTCCGGGAGACGCTTCAGGACGCCGGCCTCGAGGTCGAACTCTCGGCGAACATCCCGGACGACACTGCCGAGGAGGATCAGGTGCTCCCGGGCGTGAAGAACATCATCGCCGTCGCCTCCGGGAAAGGTGGGGTCGGCAAGTCGACGATGGCGGTCAACATCGCCGCCGGCCTCTCGAAACTCGGCGCCAACGTGGGCCTGTTCGACGCCGACGTCTACGGCCCGAACGTCCCCCGGATGCTCGACGCCGACGAGGCGCCCCGTGCCACGGACTCGGACACCATCATCCCGCCCGAGAAGTTCGGTGTGAAGCTGATGTCGATGGCGTTCCTCTCCGGCGAGGACGACCCCGTCATCTGGCGTGGCCCGATGGTGCATAAGCTCCTGACCCAACTGGTCGAGGACGTGGAGTGGGGCGAACTGGACTACATGGTGCTCGACCTGCCGCCGGGCACGGGTGACACGCAGCTGACCATCCTCCAGACGCTGCCGCTGACTGGCTCCGTCGTCGTCACGACGCCGCAGGGCGTCGCCGTCGACGACGCGCGGAAGGGGCTGCGGATGTTCGGCAAGCACGAGACGCCGGTGCTCGGCATCGCCGAGAACATGTCCTCGTTCCACTGCCCGGACTGTGGCAGCCAGCACCAGATCTTCGGCGAGGGTGGCGGCCGCGAACTCGCCGAGGAGAACGACCTGCCGTTCCTCGGCGGCATCCCGCTGGACCCGTCGATCCGCCAGGGCGGCGACGAGGGGAAGCCGGTCGTGCTGCGGGAGGGCGAGACCGCCGACGCGTTCCGCGTGCTGACCGAGAACGTCGCCAACAACGTCGGCGTGATCCGCCGGCAGAGCGTGCAGCAGCATGGCTGGTGAGAACGGCGAAACGGACGGCGACGAGCCAGACTGGCAGATGGCGCCCGACTCCGAGTCGACGTTCCCGGAGGACACCGAAAAGCGGGAGGTGCTCCGGGAGGTCGCCGACGAGATCCGCGCCCGCGACGACTCCTCGGAGGCGTCGCAGGTGTCGGCGTTCCTGTACCGGGTGTCGGATCTGTACAAGGAGGGCGAGGAGACGTCGCCGGCCGAGATCTACCTGAACATGCGCCACATCATGGACATCAAGGCGCAGGGTGGGCTGGATCGCGGTCGTGATGACGAGTAGAGCGGTTTTGAGGGGTGTTTTGGTGGGTGCGTCTGGCAACACTACCAGCAACAGCAGGACTATCGTTGACCACTTGTGACCGCACTGCCCCGCACAGGCCACAGCCTCCCCAGCCGACTCGCTCGGGCTTACCCCTCGCTCACCCTCCGAGGGAGCAAGCTCCCTCGTGGCCCCACTCGCTACCGCTCGCGGGACCCTCGCGCTTGGTTCGCGCCCGTTGACGCGAACGCTTCGCGCGCCACCGCCGGCAGCGGTTGCGGCGCGGTCCAATTTGCCAAGGGAACTCCGCGGTGATGTTCGCGGTCGCTGAATCGGCGTCCTCCGTAGCCTCAAACGCGATATTACACCCACCGAGCAATCAGCCACCGAATTAGCGAACCGTTTTTCGGTCGCCACACCTCACATCGAATCGTGGACGCCCACCAGGACACCCTCGCAAACCCGTTCAGCATGGACGAGGACTGCCGGAACTGCCCGGCGCTGGCTGACTGCCGCGAGCACGTGGTCCACGGCTACGGCGACGCCGGCGGGGAGTTCGTCTTCCTCGGCGAGGCTCCCTCGGCGGGCGCCGAAGCCACGGGCGTCCCCTTCACCGGCGACGCGGCGGGCGAGCGCATCCAACGAATTCTCGGCGAACTCGGCTTCTCGCGCTCGGCGCCCGATGTCGCAGAGCGAAGCTCTGCGGGCAACCAGAACTCTCCGAGTTCTGGTGACGTCTCCGAACCGGATATTCAGAACGCCTACCTGACCTATCTCTCGCGCTGTCGCCACCCAGAGCGGACGGCCAGCGACGACGAGGTCCGGAACTGCGAGCCGTTCCTGAACGCGGAACTCCGGATGATCAACCCCGAGATCATCGTCCCCATCGGCGACCGAGTGCTGCGGGAGTTGGCCGTCGAGTACACCACCCGCGCGCCCGACAGCTTCGACGCCGCCGCGGAACACGCGACGACGGTGCGGGGCCGGGGGTTCGAGTTGGTGCCGATGATCCCGCCCGCCGAGCAGACCGACGCCCAGGAAGCCGAGTTCGTCGAGCACGTGAAAGAGAACGTCTTCTCGCGGGACTATCGGCAGACAAAGGGACGGCAGAGCCGTTGACATCCTCCCGCGCGTGAACACGCGGGAATCCCACGGTATCGCGCCGCTGGTTTGGGATATTAGGGTTTACGAGCCTTCGTGTTCTCGCGGTTCAAACGAACCGCTCTCTGAATCGAACACGAAAGTCGATGGCTGTGCCAACCAGCCGTTACTCCTATCTCCCCCATCACAGGCGAGACTCGGAGGTACTTTCCGTCTAATGTTCTCCGCTCCATTCACGTCCGCGTTAGCCACCAGTTCACACGAATCGCACACGTACAGTCCTCGCTCCACACGATTCGCTTTGCGAGAACGACCACAACCCGAACACGATTTCGACGTATCGCGCTCTGAAACACGCTCAACCGTGATGCCCTCGGCTTCAGCCTTGTATTCAAGCAGTGACGTGAATCGGTCAAACGCCCACGAGTGCAAGTCGAGGTTCCCATGCTTGCCCCAATCCTTCACATTCCCGTTCTTATCCTCACGAACGCCACCAAGTTCACCGATGGCAATCGTTCCAACGTCCTCTTCGACACATCGTTCGACAATATGTTTGGAGAGCGCGTGGAAGTAATGGGTACGACGATTGGCTTTCTTCTCGTTCAATCGCGTGGCCCGTTCAGAGGATGAGTCGTCACAGCGAGCGATATGCTTGCTGTAATAGTAATCGTCCTGTTTCAAGCAGTCCAACGGGTACAACTCCGCGAAGCCGTCCTCGTAGGCGAGTGCGGCGAAGTTGTTCACGCCGAGGTCAATCCCCACGGTTTTCTCGCCGGGCGATTCGGGGACTTCAACCTCGATTTTGCAGACGAGGTGGAGTTTCCACTCGTTCCTCACCGTGTTCCAGACGGCGCGGACTTGTTGGACGCTTTGTACGTCTTCTAAGTCCACGTCTGGTCGTGTCTTGATGTCGCAGAGGATGAAGTCGGAGTAGTGTTCTTTCAGGTTTCGGCCTTTGGAGAGGCGGACCCTGCCGAACTTGGTATCGACTTTGAAGCCTTTCTGTTTGAACGTGACCGTCGAACGCGGGTGGTCGTCGTTGTGTTTGCGGTAGCCGGGCGGGTTCGCTTTCGAGTCCCCGTTTTGGCGTTTGCTGGTCCAGCCGTCGAACGCTTCAGCGAGTTCTTCGAGAACGCGCTGACTCGATTGCGAGTGCAAGTCGGCGTAGCGTTCGTGGGCTTTCAGGTAGGATTTCAAGTCGTCTTCTTCGGGGATGTGGCCAGTTTCGTTCCAAACGCGGTCGCAGGTCCAGCGACCGACGTTCCAGAGTTTGCTGGCGGCGAATCCGAGCGCGTCGAGGTCAGGTTGGACTTGTTGCTGGTTCTGAATGGAAGCAACGACGGTCCTGTCCACGACCTCTATCGCCATACATAACGTATGCTGTCAGGCTTACATAATACTACTTATGGCATTGTCTAGTTAAGCCAGTTTGAGAAGTGAGCAGTTCGTTGGTTTCGGTGTTTATGCTCGACCAAGAACTGCTCAAAGAGACGTTGAACACAGCGAATCTTGAATGTTGGGAGCGAGAGCGGACGGCGACGCCCGTCAGGGCGTTCGCCGTCCGGCTCCACGCGACCGGCTGTTCGCTTCGAGAAACGAAAGAAATTCTCCGATTATTCGGCGTTGAACGTTCACATCAAGCAATTTGCCAGTGGGTTCACCGAGTCGCTGATAACGTCGGCGACCCGCCGACAGCGCAGCCGTCGCGGGTCGCGGTTGACGAGACCGCTATCAAGATTAACGGCGAATGGTCTTGGCTGTACGCTGCAATAGACCTCGATACAAAGTTGATCCTTGACGTGGAGCTGTTCGGACGGCACGGTACCGATCCAGCGGCTGCGTTCATTCACGGACTCCGTGAGAAACACGACCTCTCAGACGCTGTGTTTCTCGTTGACCAGTTCGGCTATCGGACTGCCCTCTCTCGCTTAGGACTCAACGGTCGGGTTGACTATACAGACCGAAACCTCATCGAAAAGTGGTTTCACACCCTCAAAATGCGTATCGACCGTTTCCACAACTCGTGGGTCGGCAGTCGGGCGAGCGCACGCGAATGGTTTGAACAGTTCATGCACTACTACAACCGCCAGAGACCGCACCAATCACTTGACGGACGAACGCCAGCTGAAGCCGTGCTTAACTAGACAGTGCCCTACTTATTTTCGTGAGAGCGTGGAATATCCAGCCGTGCAATCGCACGGTGGGACGTGGCGAGCATTGTCGGATTCATCCCGCGCCTAAAGGCGCGGGTATTCTCCTTGCTCTGTATAACTCAGCCGCGACGCGACCCGCCGGAGCCGCCGTGCTCCGGCCACGGAGCGTGATGCCGCGGCTGTGTCGTGCCGCCCCAGCTACCAGTAGCTTGTTTCGTCGGGTACGCCACGACTGCCGACGACGACACCCGTCGCGACGGCGACGACGACCAGCGCGAACGTCGCCGCGCTGGGGAGCGTCGACGCCGAGTCGGGGAGCAGTCGGAGGAACGTCGCGAGTCCGCCGAGCGACAGCGCCGAGACGGCGCCGGCGACGAGCAACGCGCTGCGGGAGCCGAACATGCTGTCAGGGTCGGCGGGCGGGCGCTTAAACGCGGCGCTGGTCGTCGTCCGGGACCCGCCGGATTGAAGCGGGTCGCCGGCCGACAGTCGCCCATGACTGTCGTCGCGCTACTCGCCGATCCGCCACGGCCCGGGGTTCGCTTCCCGGACCTCGCTGCGACAAGCCCGCTGAACGCAGAGGAGGTCGCCGAACTCGCGGCCGCGATGGACAAGGACGCCATGCGGGCCGTCGAGCGCTCCGGCGCCGACCTGCTGGTGAACTACCTCCCGGGCGAACTGCTCGACGAGGAGCACCAGACCGAGGTCCCGACCGAGGCAGAGATCCGCGCGCTCGCTGCCGAGGCGCTGGAGGACGTGGGAAACGTCCGCTTCGAGCCACAGGTCGGTTCGACGGCCAGCGCCCGCGTCGGCAACACGGTCACCCATCTGCTCCGCGATGAGGAGGAAGTCGGCTCCGTCGCGGTACTCCCCGGCAACACCCCCTTTGTCACCCGCACGGTGATCGACTCCTCGGCGATGAAGCTCCGGGCGAACGAGGTCGTGCTCGGCCCCGGCACCGGTGGCTCGGTGTACTACGCCGGCTTCACCGACACTGTCGACTTCTCGGAGTCGATGACGCCACCGGTGCTGAACACGCTCGCGGAGTTGGCCCGCGGCGCCGGCCACGATACCGAGTTCATCCCGACCCAGCCGACAGTCCGGACCGGCGAGGAACTCGCGAGCGTGGTCGCGGAGATCCGCGCCCGCGTCGCTGCCGAGCGTGTGGTGCCGGCGTTCACCACCGAACTGATCGAGGAGTACGGCCTGCTCGTCGACGAGGACGGCGAACTGGTCCGACACGGGTGACCGCCCGAGAGCGGTAGCTTCAACCCATCGGGGCGAGAAACCTGGGTCGTCGCGGTGGGATGGCAGAGTGGCCTATTGCGCCGGTCTTGAAAACCGGTGGCGCAAGCCTCCTGGGTTCGAATCCCAGTCCCACCGTCGTCTTCGAACGATAGTGAGAAGCGACGGCTCCCGGTAGCTCGCTACTGTGGGATTTTCGAACAGCGTTAATCGGGCCCGATTTTTATCCGTCGCTGTCGCGTTCTTCAATACGGGATATGGGACACGGTAAGCTGTCAACGTCCGTAGCGGTAGCCATGGCGCTAGCCGTCATCACCGCGGGGGCGGTGGGTGGCGCCGTCGGCGAGACGGGGGAGACAGGGTTCGAAACAGCCACAGCGCCATCGGGCGCCGACAGGCCCGCCAACGCGACTGTGACTTTCGGCTACGTCGGCCAAAACTCGGGCACTGTCATGCTGTCGACGGCCAACGGCAGCCAGATCGACACGGGCGTCTCGGCGAAGATCGTCGGGCATGGCGCCGAGTTCGACGGCGACGGGGCCGTCGAGGTGCCGTACGTGACCAGCGACGGGACCCTTGGCGTGGTCGACCGGACGGGCGAGAAGACGGTTCTAAGCAACAGCGCCAGTTCGACGACGACGAAGATGGCCATCGGTGACCTCGACGGCGACGGCACGTCGCGCTTGTACTACGCCGACTCAAACAACAAACTCCGGTGGGTAAACGCCAGCGGCACGACGGGCGGCGTTGCGAACGGCGCTGACGCGACGGCCGCGCTCGGTGTCGCTGATGTGACTGGCGACGGCGTCGACGAACTCGTGTTCGTCGGTACCTCGACGGGGCTACGTTATTACAACGAGTCCGGGGGCGACGTACAGCTGTTTTACACCAGCGATATCGGCTCCAACAGCGGCGGTCTCGGCGTGGGCGCGCCGCGTGACTTCGACGGCGACAGCGTCGCCGAGACGCCAATTACCGACGGCAGCAACATGGTGCTGGTCAACGCCGACGGAACGACCGAGACCATCGCAAGCGGGGGGATAGACAAGAGTCCCGTCGCGGGCGTCGAACTCGATACCACGGACGGCTTAGAGTTCGTCTACGCCGACAGTAAAACCCTGAAGTACGCAACGATGGGCGGCGGGAACCTCGTCACACTGACGGACGAAGACGGCCAAAACCTCCATACGACAGACGAAGCGGGCGTCGCGTGGATAAACCCCCCCGACGAGCCGCTCGTCGTAGAGACGGTCGACCTCCAGAGCGACCCACGGAACCTCACCCTCACGGTACAGCTAAGCGAGCAGGCCGAGGAACTATCAGTCACCGTCTCCGGGCCCGACTCGCGAAACTTCACGCTCTCGGCGTTCAACGCGACCGAGTCCGGGGGCTCGTGGAACTACACCACGACCTACCGGCCCAACGAGACGGGCGAGTACACCGCGAGCGTCGACCACGCACGCTCAGTCGACGGCGACGAAACCACGAGCGACAAGACGGACAACGCCACGGTGAAAGAGCCGTACAACGTCACCGCGCTGAACGCCACCGCCGACCCCGGCGCACTCCAGGTACAGTTCAACGCGACCCACCCGACAGACGGCGTCGACATGGTCGTCAATGGGTCGGGCGACGTCACGCTCGACGGGAGCGACTTCACCACGAACGACTCCTCGGCGCCGTACGTCTACACCGCCACCGCCGAGAACGCGACGGGCGGTAACTACACCGTCACGCTCGACAGCGCGACCGCCGAGGACGGGCGCGTCGACGACGAAAACCTGACCGACGACGCGTACGTCCCGCCGTTCGACGCGTACAACCTCACGTTGTCGACGACCGCGGACGGGAACCTCTCGGCCGGGTTCTCGGCGACCCACGACGTGACGGGCGCCTCCCTCTCGCTCTCCGGCCCGAGCAACGAGTCGGTCTCCTTCAGCGCGTTCGACGAGGTCGGAACCGATCCGTACCGCTACGAGACCACGCTGAACGTGAGCACCGACGGGAACTGGACGCTCACCCTCGACAGCGCGACCGCGGCGGACGGCCGCGTCGACGACGAGAACCTCACGGCCAACGCGACGCTGGACGACCGGACGCCAACGCTGCTTAACGCCACGCTGACCGACGCGACCGACGGCAACGCCGTGGTCAACGAGTCCGACCGCCTGCGCGTGGCCGCGAACGTCTCCGGCGACGTGAACGCGGTCCGGGCGGATCTCTCGGCGTTCGGCGCCGGCACCGTCGACCTCGCGGCGGGCGACGACGCCGACTACGCGGCGACCGTCGATGTGGGAAACGGCAGCCAGGGTCCCCACGCGGTCACGGTGACGGCTATCGACGGCCAGGGGAACGACGATACCGCGACGACGAACGAAATCACGCTCGACACTGCGCCCCCGGCCGTCACGGTCAGCGACGATATGACCGTCACAACCGGGACGACGGTCACGCTCTCGGCCGACGCGAGCGACAACGTGACGCGGGTGGTGTCACAGCGCTGGACCGCCGAGGGCGCGCCGGACAGCACCGGCGACAGTTGGAGTGGGAGCTACGACACCCCCGGCGAGTACGCGATCCAATACGCCGCCACCGACGCGGCGGGCAACACGGAGAGTGAGACGGTGAACGTGACTGTCGAAGAGTCGACGAAGACGACGCCGACGCCAACCCCGACTCCAACCCCGGCAGCAACCCCGACTCCAACCCCGACGCCGACCCCGACAGCAACCCCGACGCCAACCCCGACGCCGACCCCGACAGCAACCCCGACAGCAACCCCGACGCCGACCCCGACAGCAACCCCGACAGCAACCCCAACGCCGACCCCAACAGCAACCCCGGCTCCCACCTCGACGCCAACGTCGAACCCCGGTTCTGTCCCGGCATTGTCGCCGTCATCGACGCCGACCGCAACACCCACTGCCACCCCGACGGCTACCCCGAACACGTCCGAGGAGACCGCTACCCCGCCGGGCAGTGACACCGGTGAGGTGACGCAGACGCCGACGGTCACGCCGACCGACACCGCGACGGCGACCGTCACGGCCCGGGCGACGCCGCGGCCGACCCGGACCGCGGACGAGGAAGCAACGGTGGCAGAGCGCCGGACCACGCTCGGCACTCCGAGTTCCGTCGTCGGCTCGCTGCTGGCGGTGCTGTTGCTCCTGTTGGCGCTGCTCACGCTCCGGCAGGACGAGTAGCGAGCACACCGCGTCGAACGCAAAGGCTTTGGGCCGGTCGGGCGAACGCTCGACTAATGAGCGACGTCGACGACTGGCCCCACGACCCGGACGGCGAACAGGGCAGCGAAGGCCGGCGCAAGTACGGGCACGCGGTGCTCGCAAAGAAGATCGACGAGGAGGAGGACTTCCCGCTCTCGGCCGCGGAGTACGTCGAGGAGTTCGGCGACGACCCGGTCCGGATCAGCCACGAGCAGGTCGTCTCGGTCGCGGAGATCTTCGAACACGTCGGACAAGACGAGTTCGAGGACTTCGTCGAGTTCCACCAGACGCTCGGCGAGACGATGCGCGAGAACGGCTACTGGTTCTACGAGGGCGCCGAGCAGTTCGTCGACGCCTGATCAGCTCTCTCCCCGTCGACGCTTGGCTCGGAGCCCCGCCCCTCGCGATTGCTCAGTTTTAGGCTGGCCGAAAAGCCATAACGACTATATGGGTTTAGGCCAGCCTAAATAGTATGCGAACCACAGACAGCCGAAACGGATCGTGGCGCGGAACCGGGTCCCGGGGCGGCCGCCCCCGACGTGACTCGGCCGGGGAGCCGGTCCGGTGTCGGCGCGAGGTGGGCCGATGACCGAAAGACGGCTCTGTCGCCTTCGGGAGCGTATCGAGGCGCTCGCGAGCGACCGCGGGGAGTACTACCTGATCTGTGGGCGCTACGGCGACCGACCCGTGCCGGCCGACACCTGTCGGTTCGAGAGCCGTACGGCGGCCCGTCGAGCAGCGCGCGTGACCGAGGAGTACCGCGCGGCGCTCCGGAACTACGACCCCGCCCTTCCGCAGTACGACATCGTCGTCTCACAGACGCCCGGGACTGGGGGCGTGGACAGTTCGCCGGGCGCCGACGGGTCGAAACCCGGGGTGGGCCGGTGATCGAGACTCACGTCGACAGCGCCCTGGAGACCGTCGAGCGGGAACGCGAAGCGCTCGCGGAGGAGCGTGCGGCCTACGGGCGGTTCCGCCGCCGCGTCGAGTCGCTGTCGGCGACCGAGGCTCGCCCGGCGATGGGAGGCAGCGGGACTGCGCTCGGCGCTGTGGCAGCCCGGACCGGCGGCGACACGGGTGATTCGGCATGCGCGAAGGTCCGGGAGGCGTTCGCGGAGACAGTTCGGCCCTACAGCGTCGACGACATCGGCAACGACGAGCCGTTACTGGAGACGATCCGCGAGGAGCTCGGGGACGGGGTCGCGCTGGCGGTGGCGCCGACGACCGACCCAGTGTTCACGCCCCGGACCAAGCGGGCAGTGCTCTCGGCGGTCCACGACCGCCGGTGCGGCATCGACGCGACGACTGACTCGCTCGAAAGCGAGGCTAAGTCGCTCGAGGCTGTCGGCGAGACAGTGGGTGCGATCACCGACTGGATGACGATGGCCGAGGAGACGCCGCTGTCGTCGTTTGGGTTCGAGACGCTGCACGAGCGCCACGACCGCCTCACAGAGTACCGGGAACGGTGTGAGCGCCTGCTCGCCGAGCGACAGGCGCTCCTGCACCGAACGACTGGCCGGAACGCGGCCGCCGACGTGAGCCACCGTTCGCTGGTGCGTTATCTCTACCAGCCGTTCCCGGTCGTCTACCCGGTGCTGTCGACGCTCACGCGGCTCTACGACCTGCTGGCTGACTGTCAGCGCGCGGTCCGGGATCGCCTGACGCATCGGGTGTGAGAAACCGCTGACCGGACCGGCGCCGCGACTACGTTACTCCTCCTCTAAGGACATCCGCTCGCCCAACTGCTGTTCGATTGACCCGCGCTCCCACGTCCGGGTCCCCTCGCCCTCGATTTCGGCCTGGATCTTCTCCTCGAGCAGGTTCACCGCCACGGAGTTGGCCCCCTCGGGGATGATCAGGTCGGCGTGTTTCTTCGTCGGTTCGATGAACTGCTCGTGCATCGGCTTCACCGTCGAGAGATACTGGTCGATCACGTCCTCCAGTTCGCGGCCGCGTTGGATCACGTCGCGCTTGATCCGTCGGAGGATCCGCACGTCGGCGTCCGTCTCGACGTAGAGCCGCAGATCGAGCATGTCGTTGATCGCCTCGTCGTACAGGGAAAGAATTCCTTCGACGATGATCACGTCGGTCGGGAGCACCGTCACGCGCTCGTCCTTGCGGTTGTGGATCTCGAAGTCGTACTGGGGCATCTCCACTGCCTGCCCCTCCGAGAGCGCGCGCAGATGGTCACGGAGTAGCTCCCACTCGAACGCCTCCGGGTGGTCGTAGTTGACCTCCTGGCGCGCTTCCATGTCGAGGTGGCTCAGATCCTCGTAGTAGTTGTCGAGTGGGATCCGTGTCACGGACTCCCCGACGCTCTCGGTGATGAGTCGGGAGACCGTGGTCTTGCCGGCGCCGGTGCCGCCGGCGATGCCGACCACGAACGAGGGGATAGTCATCGACCGATCCGAAGTGAGCGTCGCGTTTCAAACTGCTGTTTCCGCCGCGCTGCTGCGGGCTCAGACCGGCAGTTCGAACGCCTCGGCCGCCAGGAACGCGCCGGCGACGCCGAGGCTGATGAACGCGGCCCAGACAGCGATCACTGGCTCGCTCCAGCCGTCGGTCGCCGTGACGACCGCGACCCACGCGAGCAGTCCCGACCCGAGCACGAATCCGGCTTCCGCTGGTTCGACCATACTCGCTGGTGGGTAGCCGCGAGTACGTTAGTGTGACGCTCCGCCGTCGAACAGCGAGAGGCTGAGCTGTTCGCTCCCCCGAGAGCCGTCGCCCACTCCCTCCTCACGCCCGGAGAGCGCCGCGCGGGCGACCGTCGCCGCTAGCCGGTCGGGGTCGTCGACGACCGGTGCCAGCGCGGCCCGGAGCGCGGTGCGCTGGATGTCGATGACGGGAATCCCTTCGTCGCGCTCGCTGGCTCGCTCCCGCCGATCACGGAGTTCGAGCCACGCGCGGACGGTCGCGCCGGTGTACTCGCAAGCCAGCGCAAGCGGGTCGTCGACGCCCGGCACCGTCGAGAGGAAGCGCGCACCCGGCCCGTCCGGGGCCACGCGGTCGTCGACCCATTCGCGGATCGTCTCGGGATCGGCGCCGGCGTCGAGGCGCTCCTCAGCGGCTTGTAGAATTTCGGCCTCGCGCTCGGCCACGCGGTGGAACGCGTCGCCGACGACGACGGTGTCGGCGCCGGCTTCTCGTACCGCCTGCACGTCCTCGCCGTTCGAGAGGCCGCCGCCGTACCAGACCCGCGAGCGCACCAGCGCGTCGTCCATCCGGGAGAGCGCCTCGACGGCCTCGTCGTCGCCGAACGTGCCCGAGTACTCGAGATAGAGGATTTCCGACTCCAGATGCCGGTCCGCGGCCATCGCCCGGCGCTTGGCCTCGCCCGGCGAGAGCACGTCCTCGGAACCGACGCCGGCCTCGCGGGCCGCCGCGCTGTCGGGGTTCTGGACGATGTACGCCTCGAAGGCGGCGTCCGCGAGCAGCGCCGACGTGGCGACGTTAGCCAGCCAGTCGGCGACGCTGCCCGGCAGCCACGGCGCCTTCTCGTCGATCAGGGCGGGCGCGAGGTCCTCGCGAACGCTCTCGACGGCGGCGCCGAGGGTGCCAACGAGCGCCTCGCTATCGCCGTTCAGCACTTCCGGAACGAGCAGCAGGTCCGCAGCCTCGTGGCTCTGCTTGGTGACGTGGTCGGCGCCGCTGGGTTCGTGACAGACCGGCGTCGAGAGCGGCGTGAGCAGGTCAAAGGCCGCCGCGGTGTTTTCCGGCGTCACGTCCGCCGATCCGCCGACGGAGACGGCGTCGGTCTCCGAGAGCCAGAGCGGGTAGAGCAGCGGGAGCTTCTTGGCCGCCTCGGGGTCGACCTTCGTGACGTGGTCCCAGTCGGGCACCGGGTTGGTGTCGAGCGCACTCCGGGCGAGCAGCCGAGCGAGGTCCGCGACCCGCTCGCCCCGCGCCGCGAGATGCCGTCGCATATACTGCGTCTCGCCCGCGGGCGGCAAAAACCCGGTCGGTTCGGGGATGGACAGCTTCAAACCGCTGGTCGGCCCACGGAAACGCATGTCCGGACCGCTCCGTGGGCTCGCAGACAGCCTCGCGGGCGTCGACGCGCTACCGACGCCCGCCCGCGCGGTGTTCAGTCACTACGCGGCGGGCGGATCGCTCGAACTCGCCGCGATCCGTCTCCAACAGCGCGTCGAAGACGAGATCGAACGCATCGTCGAGGACGCCTACGCCGACGTTGAGGCTGCACTCGCCGACGAGTTCGGCCGCGAATCGGTCGCGTTCTCCTACGACACCAAGCTCACCCTCCCGGTCGAACTCACGTTGGCACACGTCTACCGGCGGGCGACGGCCGCGGCGCCGCCCGGAATCGACCCCGTCTCGGGCCGGCGCGCGACCGACCCCATCTCGAAGTTCCGTCGGCGCCGCGCCGACGCCGAGGCCGACCCGGTAGAACTGGTTCGCGAGACCCGCCGCGCCCGCGAGGTGGCGGAGTTGGTCGTCGTCGCCCTGCTCGACGGCGACATGCGCGACGCGATCAACGACGGCGAGTACGAGGACTTCGGCGTCGACTTCGAGTTGGCGCCGGAGGACCGCGCCCGCGTCGCCAGCATCGCCCAAGAAGTGCTGCAAGCCGCCGTGCAGGAGCAGTTCGCGGCGTTCCCCGACGAAGTACGGGCGGCGTACGACGCCGCCGTCGACCGATCGGAAGCCCATCAGGACCGGGACCCGCATTTCCGAGAGTTAATGGCCGACGCCCTCGCCGAGAACCGATGGTTCTCGGCTGCCAACCAGAACTCTGCGAGTTCTGGTGACGTCGCAGCGGCCGAGACAGAGGCGGTCGAGGAGGCCGCCATCGAAACCGACGAGAGCGACCGCGACGATCTCGACGCCGCGGCCGCCCGCGAGGCGCTTCGCGAGGAGTACAAACACCCCGCCTTCGACGACCCGCCCGCGCTGTTCGAGGAAGCCGAACTCGATCTGCCGTATCTCGTCACCCAGTACGGCCGTGTCGGCGTCATCTACCACGGGATGGTGGAGATGTTCCGCGAGGCCGGCATCGACCTCTCGCCGGAGTTCGAGCGCGCGGTCGTGCTCTCGATCATCGGCGCCCAGATCTGGCTCGACGATGTCGACGACTTCGCGGCCGACGTGCGCGAGGGCCAGCTCACCCCCGTCACCGCGGAGTACCTGCTCGCCGACAGTGATTCCGAGGCCTACGGGGAGGTCGTCGCCATCGCTGAGTCGTACCTCGACGCCGCCCGCGACGCCGCAGCGGCCTCGAACGCGCCGATCACGGGTATCGCGGTCGAGTACATCCGCCACGACGGCGACCTCGAGAAACTCCCGCGCTGAGCCGGCCGACTACCAGCACTTTTCAACGGGAACGGCATGAGTCCCAGTAGATGGATACAGCGGATCGTGAACTGCGGGGGGAGCGTGCCCTCGGCGTCGCCGGCGTCCTGCTCCTGCTCGCGGCGACGGCGCTGGCGGCCGCGACGGGCGCGTGGAAACCGATACAGATCGGCTGGGTCGCGTTCGTGGCCATGGTCGGCGGCGTGTGGTTGTCGCTCCGGGCCGGCAACGAGCGCCCGCGTACCCTCGTCTGGGGCTCGGGGCTCGCCAGCGGCGCGATGGTCGTCAGCGTCGGGGTGTTCCTTTTACCCGACGCGCTCGGCCACCACCTCCGCTTTGGCGGCCTCGGCGTCGCGGCCGGCGTCATCGTCGGCTTCGGCGCCCACACGGTCGGCCACCGACTCTCACACGTGAACCTCCCGATGGACTCGACGGTCGCACAGTTAACCGCTCACGCGGCTGCCGCTGGCGCGATCATCGGTATCGTCTACGGCAACATGCCGGAGTTGGGGCGGCTACTCGGGGTGGCTATCGTCTCGCACAAGGGGCCCGCGGGCTATGCGGCCGCCGGGCGACTCACCCGAAACGGGCGCTCCTGGCACCCGGTACTGCTCCCGGCGGCCGGCGTCGGGGTCGTGGCGGTGCTGGCGAGTTCGGTCACGCTCCCCGCGGACCCGCGGTTCAACGCTCTGGTGTTCGGCTTCGCGACCGGGGTGTTCCTCCACGTCGCGATGGACTTCCTCCCGCGCTGTGAGTTAGGGAGCGACGTGCACGACGCGCTGAGCGTCGACGACGACGCCCACGCGATGCTCGACCGCCTGCGGCTGCACGCCGTCGCGTCGACGGCAGTCGGCGGGCTTGCGGTGGTCGCCGCCTGGTGGCTGGCGACCGCGTAGCTATTCCCGGAGTCGGCGGACCTGCCAGACCATCCCCGTGCTCACCAGCAGTAGCACCGTGAGGTTGAACGCCGCCTGGAACAGCGAGCGGTACTCGTAGGTAACCCACTGGTTGATCGCCGACGAGACGTTGAGGTACAGTTGGATCGTCGCGATCAGCGCCAGCAGCGACAGCCCACCCAGCAGCGCGTAGTTGAGCGTGCGCCGCAGGTCGCTGCGGTCGTCGCTCCCCTCGTCGGTGCGGTTCTCGGCTGGGTCGGTTCCGGTAGCCGATTCGCTCCCGCCTGCCGGTTCGATGTCGGTGTCGGTGGTGTCGGTCATGGGATCCTCCGTCTGTGGCCGCTTGTCTCTCGGTTGGTCGTCGCTCGACTGGTCGTCGCTCATCGTCGCCTCCGTGCCAGCAGGCCAGCCCCGAGCAGCGCCACGGCGGCGACGCCGGGCCCGAAGCCGGGCGTCTGGGTCACCGTCTGGGCGGCCTCGGTCCGCTCGGGCGGTTGGCCCTCGCCGTCGTCGCTGTCGAAGTCGCTGGCGTCGAACTCGACCTCGCGTCTGGTCTGGTTGCGCTCGATGGTCTCCGTCGGGTCCAGGTTGACCACGCCGGCGGCGGTGTCGATGATGACGCCGTCCCGAGAGAGCACCGCGTCGACGTAGTAGTTGTACTCGCTGGGCACCGTCACGTCGGCGGTGGCCGTCTCACTGCGCCCCTCACGCAGGCCGCCGGCGTCGACGGTGGTCCGGGCGGCGACGACGTTCGACTCGGCCTGCCGGACGATGAACGTCACCGAGAGCGAGTCGGCCTCGCTGGGCCCGGTGGCGGTGAGCCAGCCGCCGAGTTCGAGCGTGGTGCGGTTCTCGCCGGCGTCGGCGATGGAGACGGTCACCGGTTCGAGCACGGGGTCCTCGACGAAGCTCACGTTCGAGCGGGCGTAGTTGGGCGTCAGCGCCTCGACGCCGCTGACTTCGCGGCTGAACTCGTCGACGCGCGTGCCGTTCCGGTAGACGATCCCTTCCAGTACGTAGCCGCCCTCACGGGGCACCGAGAGCACCGTGGAGACGCGGCGCTCGCCCTCGGCGGTGAGGTTCCCGACCGAGAGTTCCCGCTCGGCGACGAGCAGGCCGGACTCGGCGTCGGTCGCTTTGAAGTGAACCGAGACGTTCTCCGCGGGGTTGCCGCGGTGGTCGAGCGTGGCGTACAGTCTGAGGTCGGCGGTCTGTCCCGTGATCTCCCCTGTCGCGATGTCGGCGTCGACGACCCGCACCGGTCCGGGGCGGATCGGCCCGTCGTCGCCGGGGTCGGAGATCGCCGCGGGCACCGCTGCCGCGGCGAGGAGGGTGCCGACGACGACCACGATGGCGCCGGCGGCGAGGACGCGTTTGCTGTCCATACCGTATCGGTCGCTGCTAGCCTACAAGTGCTTTGTGCTGGCATCTCGGCGGAGTTCGGCGTCGAGAAAGGCGAGTTCGTGGTTCAGCGTGCGCTCCAGCCCCTCGCCGTCGAGGGCGCTGTAATGGTCGGCCGGCACCCGGACGAGCGAGGCGTCGGGGGCCTCCTCGCTGGCGGCGGCGACGCGCTCGGCGGGCGCCACCTCGTCGTGGGCGCCGGCGACGAACAGCGCCGGGCAGGAGAGATCGGCGAGCACGTCTCGGCAGTCGTGACGTTGAAGCGTCACGAACGAGCGTGCGGGCGTCGTCCCCGGATCGCGCCCGAGCGCGGTCCGCACACTGCGTTCGGCGCCGGGGGCGACGATGGCTGCGGTCTCCCCCGGTTCGCCGAACAGTGGGACGTGGTGCCCTCGCTCACTTGCCTCGACGCCACGCAGGCGCCCCAGCGCGGAGATGGGGTAATCGGCGACCCCGCGGACCAGCCCGCGGAGTCGGGGGCGGACCCAGCCGGGAAGCAGCGTTTTCCCTGCGAGCACGGGGAACCGGGCGACGACGGCGTCGACGCGGAACGAATCGGCGGCGGCCGCGAGTGCGGTGCCAGCAGAGAGGTCCATCCCCCAGAGCGCGAGGCGGTCGCCATCGACTGCCGGGTCGTCCTGCATCGCCTCGATGGCGGCGTCGAGGTCAGCGCGCTGGCGCGCGGGCGAGAGCAGTCGTTCCTCGTCGACTTCACCGGGATTTGCCCGGTTGCTCGAGGAGCGTGGCTCCTCGCTGCCGCCAAAGCCGCGGTGGTCGAATGCGAAGACGGCGTAGCCCCGGGCCGCGAGTCGCTCGGCGGTCGGTTCGAGCGCCGCGCGCCAGCGCAGGCCCGCGCCGGGTGCGAGGACGACGACCGGCGGCGTCTCCGGGCGGTCGGGGACGAAGAGGTGGCCCTGCCGGTCGTCGAACGTGATCTCGCGGGTGGAGAACGCGTAGCGACTCGGCTTCTCGCGGCGGGCGTACCCCCCGGTCACGGCTGCTCGCTGGGCCAGGCAGGGCAGTCAGGACGGAGTCGGTGCATGCGGGCGCTTGCGCTGGCGGGGAGTAAAGCGTTCCCGTAATCCGAAACGCTCCTCACCGGAAGGTGGGTGAGGAGCCGGTCTCGTGCGGAGGCGACCGTGTGTCAGAGGCAGATCCATCCTCTCGCACGCGTGGCCCTTTTCGTCCTACCCTCTCAAAAACGCTCGGTGAACGACGTTTCACTTCCTGTGGTGAGAGAAATCGCGACAGTCCACCGGGATCGACACGCGTTTCGCGGCTCCCGTTCACTGCTGACAGCGCAGAAATTATAAGCATCTTGGGGTTCCAGTCCGGAGGGATGCGTGACGACGTCGACGGGTCAATCGAGGCGTTCGACCTCCTTTCGACCGAGGTCCGACTCGACATCCTGCGAGCACTCGGGGAGGCGGAGGCGGCCGGCGAGGAGATGCCCGTCTCCTTCACCGGCCTCCAGCGCCGCGTCGGCGTCGAGGACAACGGACGGTTCAACTACCACCTCTCGGAGCTGACCGGTCGGCTAGTCGCCAAACAGGAGGAGGGATACGAACTGAACCCCCCCGGGAGCAACATCTACCAGGCCATCGTCTCGGGGGCGTACACCGCCGACGAGGGGACCGACCCCGTGCCCGTCGAGGACGAGCACTGCCCGTACTGTGGCGCGGAGGCGGCGGCGTGGTACGGGGACAGCCGGTTCCACCTCGGCTGTAGCGTCTGTGACAACCTCGTCATCCGGTATGCCATCCCGCCGGCAAGCTTCGACCGTGAGAAGCCCGAGTCGCTGCTCCGGGCGGGCGGGACGTACATCTTTAGGGATCAGCTATCCATGCGCCAGGGGATCTGTCCCTACTGTGCGGGGACGGTCGACCGCGACCTGATCGAGGAGGGCGGGGAGTTGGAGGAGTTCAACGAACGGGTGTACTCCTCGGTGGCGAAGTTCGTCTGCAAACGGTGTGGCTGGTCGATGCATTCGGGCGTCCCGTTCGCGATGAACATCGAGCCGGCGGTGATCAGCTTCTTCCACGACCACGGGATCGCTATCTTCGAGCGCTACCCCTGGTCGATCTATCAGTACGCCGAGGACGAGGTGCTCTCACGCGACCCGTGGCGTGTCGAAGTGCGCTGTCGGATCGACGACGACGTGCTCCGCCTGGTCATCGACGAGGACGTGACGGTCGTCGAGACAGAACTGCTCGCGGCGTAGCTATCGGCCGAGCGGCCGTCGAAGCCCGCCGTGAGCTCTCCCCTCAATCGGTGCGCCCCGGCAGCGTGATCACGGGGCGGTCGGCCTCGGTCACGAGCCGGAGGGTTCGGTCCCCCGCGAGGAACTGTTTGAGTCGGCTCCCCTCCCGGGGCTGGAACGCGATGGCGCTCACCCCGAGCGTGGCGGCGACGTCGATGACGCCCGCAACGACATCGCGGCGGTAGGCTGTCTCCGTTTCGGCCTCGGGGAACTGCTCGCGGAACGCCGTGAACGCCGCTTCGGCGACGGACTCGGACTGTTCGACCGGCGTCTCGTCGGGCACGCCCTCGCCTTTCTCGACGACGTGAACGACCGTCACGCGGTCGGGGGCGTAGGGAGCGAGCGCGACTGCCGTCTCACGGGCGTCGGTCTCGGTTGCCACCGGAACGAGCAGGTGTGAGAGAAGCGATGCTGTCGGGTCGTCGGTCATGGGTCGGCGTACTGGCGCCGCTCGTTTAACGCTACCTCCGTGGTGTTGGCTCAGAACCGGGGACTCTCCCCTGACTACTCTGGGTGGTCGTCGACGTAGCCGAAAAACTGGGACCGCACCGTTACCGCACGTCTTCGAGGGCGACCGCGCTCTCCACATCGGCGGTGAGCCACTCCGTCGTCGAGCGCTCCTCGCCCGGGAAGACGGTCACCTCCGCGGGGTCGTCTTCGTCGTCGTACAGACAGCTAAGCCCGAAGTCGGGGTACGATGCCAGCAGGTCGCCCGATTGTGACTGTCGTACACTCATGATCTCACCGGCGCGGTTACCCGGCGCGCCATAATTCAACTACGAGTGCGAGAGGGATAAACGCTTCAGTCGATGAACTGATTCGTTGCCGGGACGGCGACGCCGTCGCTCGGGGATTCTGGTCAGGAACCGAACTGCCGTAGCGGAGTCAGTCGGCGGTGGCCGAGACGGTCTCGGCCTCCGCGTCGCCGTCGCCGCTTTCGAGTTCGTCAGTGACACCGTGGATCAGCGCGAACACGGCTGCCTTGTGGTCAGTTTTCGACCGGTGAATCGACGTCGGCTGGACGCCGAGCTCTCGATACTCCTCGGAGACGGTCTCACCCGCAGCGTCGAACTGGGACTGTAGTTCGGCGAGAAGGCCGTGCAGGTGGATGAGCTCCTGCTTTTTCATAGGACAACGACTGTATCGGCTGGAGGGTTATAACCTTACTCTGAGCCGGTGTACCATGACTCACGGAGTGTGGCCGCAGCTGACGCCACGCTGGCGTCGACGCTGTCGGCACTCGCCGTCGAGAAACGAATGTAGAAGGAGCCGCGGGTCGCTCGGCTACTCCGAGCCGAACATCTGGCGCATCATCGGATGCATCTCCATCAGCTGCTCCTCGGCGATCTCCTCGTACAGCTTGTACGTAATGGAGACCGTCAGCAGCAGCCCCGTTCCGGAGACCTGCCCGATGGTGCCGAGCATGTTCGCCATCACCGCCAGCAGCCCAACGAGGGCGCCGCCGATGACGGTGACCTGCGGGATGTACCGCTCCATCACCTTCTCGATCACCTGCGGGTTCCGTCGGAACCCGGGGATCTGCATCCCCGAGTTCTGGATCTGCTGGGCGGTCGCCTCCGGGCCCATCCCGGTGGTCTCGACCCAGAAGATCGCGAACACGGCGCCCCCGACGATCATGAACGTCAGGTCGACGCCGATCCGGGCGAGCACCTGCCACCAGTCCTGGGTGACGGTCGCGCCCGCGAACCACATCCACTCCTGGGGGCTCTGGATCGGCTTGAGGTACCAGAACAGCCCCTCAGTCACCTGCCCCTGATCGCTGTACTCCCCGAGCCAGGTGGGCATACCGGTCCACTGGCTGTGGAGGATCTGTCCAAGGAACTGCAGGTTCGCCTGCAGCGCCCGAACGAGGATCATCGGCAGGACGCTCGCGTAGATGAGCTTCACGGGGAACTTCCCGCGAGCACCCTTGACGCGGGCGTGCGAGAGCGGGATCTCGATCCGGACGCTCTCGGCGTAGACGACCACGACGAAGATCAGCACCGTCGTGATCATCGCGAGGATCATCCCCTGGCCGAGGAAGATCGCCGAGAGCCCTTCGCTGGTCAGCGGCGAACCCGGAAGATCGGTGCTCCCGGTGATGATCCCGATCCAGACGGCGAGGAAGCCGTCCGTGGAGTTGGCGGTCAGCCCGCTCCAGGAGAACAGCCCGCCCACCAGCCGCTGGCTCACACCAGCGATGATGAACAGGCCCACCCCGGAGCCGACCCCCCACTTGCTCACGATCTCGTCCATGAACAGGAGGAGGATCCCCCCGACGAAGATCTGGGCGAACAGCAGCCCTTCGACGCCTCGCTGGCCGATCCCGAGGGACTGTGCGACCATCGGGTCGGCGTTGAGCAGCGGGCTCGCGAACACCATCGGTGCGCCGGTCAGGATACACATCACGACGACCAGCAGCTTCTGGAGCCCCTGGTAGAGCACCTGATCACGCGGGTCGTTCTCGGTGTCCAGCCCGAGCAGGTCGGCCCCGCCCAGTAGCTGGAGGACAATCGACGCGGTGACGATTGGCCCGATCCCGAGCTGTAGGATCGATCCGGATGCGCCGGCGAGGATCGACCGGAACTGCCCGTAGAAGTCAGTCCCGCCGGTCTGGAGCCCGTAGAGCGTGACGTTCGTCAGGAAGAAGTACATCACGAGGATGCCGGCGGTCCACGTTAGCTTGCGCTTGAACGGGACGTGGCCCTCCGGCCGCGCGACCGTGGGCATCCGCGTGAGCACCGGTTCGGCGGTCTCCTTCCAACCCATCTGTCAGTCCTCGCTGGCTTCTTCTGACTCGGCGGCCTGCTCGGCCTCCCGCTCGGCGCGCTCCTCGGCGCGCTCGGAGACGGTCGTCGAGCCACCAGCTGCCTCGATGAGCCCCGTCGCTGAGTCGCTGAAGTCGTCGGCGGTGACGTGCAGCTCCTGTCGGACCTGCCCGTTGCCGAGCACCTTCACCACGTCGACCTCCCAGCCGTCCTCGGCGACGTCGCGTGCGTCGATGGTGTAGGCGCCGTCGTCGTTCTCGGCGACGCCCTCCGCCGCCAGTAGCGCGGCGTCCTCGTCGATCTTCTGGACGCGCACTTCGGCGACGTTGTCCTGTACCTCCTCGGGCTGGGTGAAGCCGTGCTTCGCCCAGGGCCCGTAGTGGTGCATCTCGTGTTTGCGGCTCCCGGCCTTGCCGCGGCCGCCACGGTGTCCGGCGCCGCGCCGGTTCTTGTGGCTACCGCCGCTGTGGGTGCGGGATCCGCGCTGGCGTCGTTTCTTACTGGTCATTATCGCATCGCCTCCAGGAGCGGGTCGATGTCCTCGTGCGGACCGAGTTCACCGCCCGTGCTGTCGGGGTGCTTGATCCCGTCGTGGCCGCCACGCGGCGGGTGCAGACGGAGCGTCGGGGAGATACCCTGCTCTCGCAGGGTCGTCTCCTCGTCGAGCAGCGCTTCGGCAAGCGCCTCGAAGCTGTCGTACTCGGTCTCCTCGGCGACGAACGCCTCGTCGACGGCGGCGTCGCTCTCGAGGACGTCCGCACGCTTCTCGAGGACGAGCGCCAGCGTCTCCACGGACGGCTCGCCGAAGGCGACGAAGTCGTTGACCTTCGCCACCATCCCGTCGTACGTGTCGGCCTCGGGGACGAGGGTGGCGTGGTTGACGCGACCGAGGTTGAGCATCTCGAGGGTGTCTCGCTGGCCCGCGGTCATGTCGACCTCGCCGCGGAGCTGGATGATCGCCCGCATCAGTTGCCCACCTCACCTTCTGCCTCGCGCTGGACGCGCCGCGCGCGCCGCGGGGTGCGTGCCTGCGAGGCGTTCTCGAGTGCGTTGAACGTCGCTTTCGCGAGGTTGACCGTGGTGCGCGTGTTGCCGTCCGAACGGGTCCACGCGTCCTGGATGCCCGCAAGCTCGAGGATGTTCCGGACGGTCTCGGCGCCGGCCAGCCCGAGCCCCTGCGGGGCCGGGATGACTTCGACTTCGACCGAACCGGCCTTCCCCTCGGCCTTCCGGGTCAGCGAGTTCACGCCGCCGGCCTGGTCCTCCCAGGAGCCCGAGCCGCGGTCCACGCTGATGATGTTCATCTTGGCGACCTCGATGGCCTTCTGGATCGCACCGCCGACCTGGTCGTCACGACCCTCGGCGTAGCCGAGGTAGCCGTCGCGGTTGCCGACCACACAGACACAGCGGAACTTCACCCGCCGGCCCGAGTCGGTCATGCGCTGGACCATGTTGATGTCGAGGACCTCGTCCTCCATGCCGGGGAGGAGCTGGTCCACGATCTCGTGTTCCTTCAGGGGGAGCCCCGACTCCAGGGCCTCCTGCATCGAGGTGATCTCGCCTTCCTGTACCTTCTTTCCGAGCCGGGTTACCGGCTCCCAGCCGTCGTTGTGGCTCATTCGTAGTCCTCCTGGAGCGCCTCGCGCACGTCGTCGAAGTGTGCGGGTAGCTCCGCGGCGTCGAACTCCCCGCTGTAGAGGTCACCCTCTACCTGCTCGGCGTAGTCGGCGATATGCTCGCCGCGGTTACGCGACCAGTCCGCCAGCACGCTGTCGCTGTGGGGGATTTCGAGCCCTGCGTCGATTGCACCTTCCTGTACTGCAAACACCTTGTTGCCGGGCGTCGCCGTGTTGAGACCGATGTCGAGCACGGCCTCCGAGAGGCCGGCGTCGACGGCTCGCAGACCCGCCAGGAACCCGGTGAGGTACGCGCTCGGGAGATTGCCCGTGGGGGCCTCCCAGCCATACTCCGCCAGGTCCTCGCTGGACGCTGCGGCGTGGATCTCGTCGCCGTCCGGTCCGGGACTGGCCAGCTGCGCCCTGACGTGCTTGTTGCTCACCCGGGCGACCAGGCGAGGCTTGCCGGATTTCAGCAGGCGCAACCGCTGATGGTAGTCCGTCCGAACTTCACGGCGACGACGCATCGGCACTTTGTATCGTGGTCCTGTTGCCATTAGTCGTCGCCTCCGATGTCGACGTCGTAGTTGTTCTCCGCGAAGGCCTCGAGTCGGGCGACGCTGTCGAACTCGCCGCCACTGGCCTTGTTGTAGAGCTCGCGGTACTGGGTCCGGTCGAGGACCTCCTCGTCGTCGCGAAGCTCCTTCAGTCGGGCGCGCTGTGCGCGGATCCGACTGACCCACTCGTCTTTCTCACTGCGCCGCGCGCCGGCTTTCCCTTTGCGGGAGCCGGCGCCGGTGCGGTGGCCGTAGTCGCGCTTCTCCTCGCGTTCGCGGGCGCGGCCACGGGAGTTGGACTTGGGCTCTTCCGTGCGGATCGTTCCGTCCGCGATCAGATCGCGGATGTCCTCGCGGGTGATCGCTTCCGCGAGCTCGTCCTGTTCCTCCGGGTCGAACCAGATGCGGTTCTCGCCGACATCGAGCTCCTCGGCGGCGAGTCGCTTCTGTGCGCTCAGATCCGTCATTCCTCTACCTCCACTTCGACGTAGGTGGGGTTGAGCACGCGAATCTCGGCGTCCTCACATTCGTCCTCGATGCGCTCGCGCTTGCGAGCACCGACCTTCGAGGAGATGCGGACCGCCTGCGTGTCGCCGTCGACGCCGTCGAGGTCGTCGACGTTGTGGACGCGAACCTCCTCGAAGCCGCTGGGGTGGAGCCCACGGGCCGCCTTCGGCGAGCGGAAGCCCGCCTGCACCGTGTCGCCCTTCCCCTTGATGCCGCGGCGCTGCTTCGAGAGGGTGCCGCGCGGGCGTCGCCACGAGGTGGGAACGCGCTTTTTCTTGTGGTAGTCCTGTCGGTTGAACTGCGGCTTGCCCTCGCGGTGCTTCTGGGCGAGTGCGGCCGCAGTTTCGTCGTCGAGGTCCGGGGTCTTGTCGGCGTGGCCGCGAGGCTGGAGCTCCGTCTCCACTTCTTCCTCTTCCTCCTCGGCCTCCTCCTCGACCTCTTCCTCGATCTCGGCCTCGGTCTCCTCTTCGACTTCGAGGCCACCGACGTCGGCCTTGATACGGGCAGCCAGCGCGTTGCCGATGCCCTCGACTTCCGCCAGTTCGGACTGCGAAGCGGCCTTGAGGTCCTCGACGGAGTCGTAGCCGGCCTCGCTTAGGGTCTCGGCCTTCGACGGGCCGACACCGCTGATGTCCTCGATGTTGTCAGGTGCGTCGTCAGCCATCAGGCATCACCCGTGGGTTTCTGCGTGATGTAGACGCCGTCCTGGAACACGCGGTTGTCCTTGTCGCTGACCCGCGTGAGCTGTTCGATGTCCGCTGCGGTCTGACCGACGGCCTCCTTGTCGGAGCCCGAAAGCGTGAGCTCCTCGCCGTCGATCTCGACCTGCGTGTCGCCCCGGATGGGCGTCCGCCGCGGGGCGCGCTCGCCGAGGAAGTTCTCGATGACGATCTCCTCGCCCTGCACTTCCACCTGCATCGGGAAGTGGGCGTAGAAGACCTCCATCTCGTAGGTCCATCCCTCGGTTACGCCGTGGAACATGTTCCGGATGTGACTCTCGAAGGTACCGACTGTGGCGCGGGTCTTGGCGTCCGACTCATCGGGCGCCTCGATAGCCACGCTGCCCTCCGCGACGCTAACGGTCACGTCGGGGTACCAGAGCCGTCGCGTGACGGTTCCGTTGGGGCCCTCGACGGTGAGGTCGAGGTGGTCGATCTCCGCGGAGACGTCGTCCGGGATAGTGAGTTCTGTTCTACTCATCAGTAGACGTATGCGATGACTTGGCCACCGATGCCCTGTTCGCGGGCCTCGTAGTGGCTCATGACGCCGTGGCTGGTCGTGACGATGAGCGACCCGTAGTCCCGGGCCGGGAGGAACCGCTTCTCCCACTGCTCGTACTCGTCAGCGCCGACCGAGTAGCGGGGCTTGACCGCCCCGCAGTCGTTGATGGCGCCACTCAGTTCGACCTCGAACTTGCCTGCTCGGCCGTCTTCGACGAACTCGAAGCCGCCGATATACCCGCGGTCGTAGAAGACCTCGAGAATCTGGCCGATCACGTTCGAGGCGGGTGCTACCGTGTGGTCGAGGTGCCCGACGCTCTCGGCGTTGTCGATGCCGGAGAGGGCACTCACCAGTGGGTCGTTTCCTGCCATAGTTATCGATACTTCCGGAAGCCCATGCTGCGGGCAATCTCTCGGAAACACTGTCGGCAGACGAAGACGCCGTACTTGCTCACCAGACCCTCGGTGCGCTCGCAGCGTCGGCACTCCCGCTCCTGCGTGCTACCCTGGGTGGCGTGCTCGCCGGTTTCTTCGTTGCCGGTGTGTTCGCCGTCTAGCTCACTCATTCGTCGATCTCCACGTCGAATTCGGTCTCGAGGAACGCGATTGCGTCCTCGGCGGTCATGCGGTGCCCATCGGGGATCGAGCGGGAAACCTGGTCGCGCTTGGCGACGCGGTAGCCCGGTCGGACCAGCGTGACGGTCACGTCGAGCCCGTAGATACCCGTCTGGGGGTCGTACTCCTGACTCGGGAACGCGGTGTGTTCGTCGACGCCGAAGCTGACGTTGCCGGCGTTGTCGAACTGCGAAGCCGAGATGTCTGCGAGGGGGAGCGCGGTCGCAAGGAACTCCTCGGCGTTCTCGTCACGCAGCGTGACCTTCGTGCCGATGGGGTCGCCCTCGCGGATGTCGAACGCCTGCACGGTGCGCTTGGCGCTCGTTCGGACCGACTGCTGGCCCGTGATCTCCCCGATGATCTCCTCGGCGTTCCCGAGGTCGCGGCCACCCTGGCCGACGCCCATGTGGACGACGACCTTCTCGATGCTCGGTTCGCGCATCGGGTGGAACTCGGACTCTGCCTCACTCATCCTCATCACCCACGAAGTTCTCGTCGATGGTGACGACGTACTCCTCGACGGTCTCGAAGGAGTCGTCGTCGGTCGAGACGGTCACGGCGTTACTGCCGGAGCCGGGGGTGACGAGGATATCCTCGACCTCGCCGATCTCGCCGGCGTGTTGGCCGTCGACGGCGGTGACGAGCGCGTCCTCGCCGTACTCGAAGTGGGCAACGATCTCCTTGTCCTCGTTGCCAACGACCAGCGAGTCGCCGACACTGTAGTCGTCGGCGTCCTCGATCTGGATGGTCGAACCGTCGTGCAGCGAGAGCTGGAACGCTCCGCCGCTGACCTGACGCTTGCCGGTGATCTTGCCGAGACGGGACGCCGCGCTCTCCTCGTCGATCGGGGTGAGCGCGAGGCGGCCGCCCTCGCCGGGGAACACACGGAAGTACTCGTCACGGGCCGGGAACGCCAGGATGTCGAACATCCCGATAGGCCGGGCCTCGTCGGCGACAGCGTCGCCGTTGACGAGCACCGCGTCGTTGTTCAGTGCGTAGCGGGCCTCCTTGCGGGAGTCCACGTAGCCGAGCACGTCGCGCAGGACGATGAGCAGGGGAACCCCCTTCTCGCCGTGCGGACCCGCGTCGGCCTTGACCGTGAACGTCTCCTCTTTGCGTTCGACCGGCCAGGAGTTCGGTACCGAGAGTCGCTTCTGGTGGTTCGTCATTCGTTGTCCTCCTCGAGACGTTCCTGCCGGACCTCGTCCTCGAGGTCCAGGTCGGTCACGCGCACGTTCGAGGCGTCGAGCGGCCGGGGAACCTCCTCCCCGTCCGTCTTCTCCACGGTAACCTCCTCGACGTGGATGACTTCCTCCCGGAGGTCGACCTCCAGGACTTCACCCTCCGTGCCGGCGTGGTCGCCGCGAAGCACCTCGACGGTGTCGCCCGCGTTGACGCGGACGTTCCGCTGGCCGTACTCCTCGCGGAGGTCGGCCGTGAGCGTGGCCCGAACCTGCTTTTGCTTCTGGTGCAGGGGGGCGTCTCGCTTCTGGTTTCGTTGTTTGCGTGGCTGTCGTGTCATACTTAGACGATCATCGTCGCCGTGCTGGCGATGGTGCCGAACCGCTCTGCGACCTCACGAGCGACGGGCCCCTTGATCTCCGTGCCGCGGGGCTCCTCGTTCTCGTCGATGATGACGGCGGCGTTGTCCTCGAACTTGAGGCGCTCGCCGTTCGGTCGGCGGATCGACTTGCGCTGGCGAACGACCACTGCCTCGAGCACTTGGCGGCGCATTTCGGGCGTGCCCTTGGTGACCGAGACGGTGATCTTGTCGCCGATACCGGCTTTCGGGTGACGGTTCTTCGTCCCCGAGTAGCCGGCGGTGCTAATGACCTTGAGCTCGCGGGCGCCGGTGTTGTCGGCGCACGTGATCTTCGAGCCCTTCTCGAGACCCTGCGTGACGTCGGCTTTCAGTGCCTCCATCAGTCACCCCCGTCGTCGACGACGTCGACGACGACGTGTGATTTGGTCTTCGAGAGCGGTCGTGTCTCTGCGATACGGACCGTGTCACCCTCTTCCGTGTCGACACACGGCGGCAGGTGGGCCGGGACGCGGGATCGGCGTTTCATGTACCGGTCGTACTTCGGTACACGAACGTCGTACTCCCGCTCCACGACGACGGTCTTGTCCATGTCGGTGGAAGCGACTTCACCCTCGAGCGTCTGTCCCCGCACGGAGAGATCCCCGTGGAACGGACAGTTCTCGTCGGAGCAGGCCTCCTCCGGTTCTGCTACGTTCAGTCCTATTGCCATGTCGAATCACCCCCGCGCTCGGTTCGCGCGGCGGGTCGTGAGAGCAGTCTCGCGCCATCCACCGTTACGTAGACCGTATCCTGGCACTCGCCCGCGTCCGGGGAACACTCCCCGTCGTGCTGGCTCGTGGCGCGACCCTGACTCCGGGGCGCGGCGGACGGGCCAGACTTGCCGGGGCGGACCCCGGCAGTTTCCGTCCCGAGTTGAGATACGGACCCGGACGCCTCTCGGGCGTCCGCGGCTTCATCTGCAGCGGGAGTGACGCTCGCTCTCTGAGCGTCCTCCGCGTTCGTGATAGCGAACTCGAATCGGCTCCCCTCCTTGGGGATCTGCCGCACCCGACGCCCGTCGTCGACGTGAAACGTCTTCATCGTCTCGACCACGACACGGCCGCTGATCCCGACGAGATCGGGGTTGGCGGCGTCGGCTACCCGGACGGGCAGGCCGTTGAGTTCGTGTCGCGTGAGGGTGTCGGGTGTGAGTGCCATCGTGCGTTACTCCGCGTCTTCGGCGGCTTCGTCGCCTTCCTCGTGCTGGATCGTCTTGATCCGCGCGATCGTGCGGCGAAGCTCGCCGACGCGGCCGGGGTTCTCCGGCGCGCCACCCGCCGCCTGGACGGCACGAGCGTTGAGCAGCTCGGTTTCGAGCTCCTCGAGCTCGGCGTCCCGCTCGGCGGGTGTCATGTCTCGGATCTCTTCGGTGTAGAGAATCGCCATGTATTACTCCTCCGTTTCCGCTTCTTCGGATTCGGCCTCCTCCTCCATCTCGGAGACGAGGTCGGCGGCCTCCTCTTCGACTACTTCGTCGAGGTCCTCCTCCTCGGCGACCTCGACGGCCTCCTCGGAAGCGACGCCGACGTCCTCCTCCTCGGGGGAGCCGGGCTCGGCGGTCTCACGCGAGGAGTCGGTCTCGGCGGCCTCCTCGACGACTTCCTCGACGACCTCCTCGTCGATGACCTCTGCGGGGTCCTCGTCGGGGAGTTCGGGCTCCTCGTGCTGGGGAGCCTCGGGCGCTTCGCCCTCCTCGACATCCGCGAGCAGTTCCTCGACGCCCTCGCCGGTCTCTGCCTGCTCGACCTCCGGGGGCTCTGAGGTCTCGGTGATCTCGAAGTCGTCGGGAAGCTCGGCGTCCGGCCCGATCACCTTCACGGTGACGCCGATAGTGCCGAGCTTCATCACGGCGACGCCCTGACCCTCGTCGACGACGGTCTGGGCTGGCTCGCCGTTGTGCTTGATGTAGCCACGGTTGAACTTCTCCACGCGCGAGCGTGCACCCGTGACCTTCCCGCTGAGGACGATCTCCGCGCCGAGCGCGCCAGCCTCCATCATGCGGTCGATGGTGGTGTGGCCCGCCTTGCGGAAGTACCAGCCACGCTCGAGGGCGTTGGCCAGTCGGTCCGCGACGATCTGTGCGTTGAGGTCCGGCTCGTCGACCTCCTGCACGTCGATCTGCGGGTCCTCCATGTCGAAGCGGTCTTCGAGCTCGGTGGTGACCTTGCGGATGTTCTTCCCGCCCTTGCCGATCACCATACCGGGCTTCTCGGCTTTGAGGACGATCTGGGTCCCCATCGGCGTCTTCGCGATGTCCATGCCGCCGTAGCCGGCGCGGCTGAGTTCGTCCGCGAAGAACTCGTCGATCTGGCTCCGCTGGAGCCCGTTCTCGATGAACTGCTGTTCGTCGGCCATCAGTTATCGGCCTCCTCGAGGATCATTTCCACGTCCACTTCGACGGTGTTCCACGGGTCGGCGTTCCCGAACGCACGGGGGTTGCGGCCGACCTGCTCGCCGACCTTGTGGGCGGCGACGTGGGAGATAACCATCTCCGCACCGTCGAAGCCCTGGTGGTCGGCGTTGTTCTTGGCGTTGGTCAGCAGCTTGAGGAAGTCCTTGCTGGCCTTCTCGGGGTAACGGCCGGCGTCCCAGCCGTCGATGTCGGATCGGTGTCCGACGCCGCTGTTGTGCTGCTTGAACGGCACCGACTGGTCGCCCTCGATCACGTCGTCGAGGTACGACTCGGCCTCGGTGACCGTCTTGCCTTTGATGGCCTTCGAGATGGCCTTGCTGTGCTTCAGGCTGATCTGACGCTCTCGAAGCATGGCTTTCGCCGTCTCCTCCGGGTCGGCGTCGACGCTGTAGCTGATTCCCATAGGTTACTTGAGTGGCACGAACTTCGAGGACCGGGTCGCGCCGATGCCGGCCTGACCGTGTTCGACGGTGGATCGGGTGAGGTGGAACTCACCGAGGTAGTGGCCGATCATCTCGGGCTCGACCTTCACGCGGTCGAAGCTGTGGCCGTTGTACACCTCGAAGGTGACGCCGACGAACGACGGGAGGATCGGCATGTCACGCAGATGCGTGCGGAGCGGATCGTTGGCCGTCTCCTCCTCGCCCGCGTCGCGGGCCTCCTCGGCCAGCTTCCGGTGGTCGATGCCGAGACCCCGGTTGATAGTTCGCCGCGCACGGGCGGGAAGCAGTTCCGCGACCTCGTCGAGATCCATCTCTTGGAGGTCCTCGAGCGTGTGACCGCGGTAGGTGAACTCACCCTCGCGGCCGGTTCGGTATTCCGAGCTCATTGGTTAGTTCCCTCCCTTGCCACCGCCGCGGCCGGTGCGCTTGGAGGCGATGTCGCCCACCTTCCGTCCCGGCGGGGCGTCCCGCGAGACGGACTTGGGCTGACCGGGGTGCTGGCGGCCACCGCCACCGAACGGGTGGTCGACGGCGTTCATGGCGACCCCACGGACACGCGGGTATTTGGTCCCGCGGGCCTTCATCTTGTGGTGTTTGTTGCCGGCTTTGACGAACGGCTTCTCCGTTCGCCCACCGCCGGCGACGACGCCGATGGTGGCACGACACTCCGGCGGCAGGCGTCGGACTTCGCCGCTGGGGAGCTGGACGACCGCGACGTCGCGGTCGTGGCTCATCAGCTGTGCCGAGACGCCGGAGGCGCGGGCGAACTTCCCGCCGTCGCCCACCTGGCTCTCGACGTTACAGATCGGGACCCCTTCCGGGATCTCCGCGAGTGGCATCGTGTTACCGGGCTTGATCTCGGCGGAGACACCCACCTGCAGGCTGTCGCCGACGGTGATACCTTCGGGAGCAAGCACGAGACGGCGGTCGCCGTCCTCGAACTCGACGTCCGCCAGCGGTGCGCTGCGGGCGGGGTCGTGTTCGATGCCGACGATCTCGCCGGAGATCGTGTCTTCCTCCTCGCTTTTCTTGTGTTCGAGGTCAGCCTTGTAGCGGTGCGACGGCGCCCGGAACGTGGGCGAGCCGCGACCACGTCGCTGCCCCTGAATTCGTCGTCCCATTATCAGAACACCCCGATCCGCGAGGCGATCTCCTCTGCGTCGTCGTCCTCGGACAGACGCACGATGGCTTTCTTCTCACCGCGTGGCGTGACCATCGTGTTGATCGACACGACGCCCACGTCGTAGCGGGACTCGATCTCCTCTTTGACGGTACCCTTGTCGGCGTCGATGTGGACGATGAACTGGAGCTTGTTGTCGAAGTCCATCTGGTCCATCGCCTTCTCGGTGACCAGCGGGTGCTCGATGACACCGCTCATCGGTCAGCCACCTCCTCGACGGCGCTCTCGGTCCAGAGCGTGAGTCGGCCGGCGTGGGTCCCGGGCGCGAGGTCCTCGGTGTTGACATCAGTCGCGGTGGCGATGTCGACGCCCGCGAGGTTGCGGGCGGCACGCGAAGGCTCCTCGCTGGTGACGACGAGCACCGAGTTGGGCTCGTCGTACTTCCGGCCACGGGTCGTCCCGCGGCCGGCGCGGATGGACTTGCCCTCGTCGGCACGCACGACGTCGTCGTGGATGCCCAGCGCCTCGAAGGCCTCGACGGCCTCCTGGGTCTTGTTGAGGTCCTCGAACTCGTCGCTCACGACGAGCGGGAGGTCGAGGTCGTCGTCGAAGGCGTGCCCGCGCTCGGCGACGCGCTCTGCGTCGGTCGTGGCGGCGATGGCAGAGCGGGTCGCGAGCTTTCGCTCCTTGTCGTTGACCTTCTTGCCCTGGTCCTTCTCGGCTTTCGGCGGGTGTGCCGCGCGGCCACCGACGGCCTGCGGGACCCGACGGGCCTGTCCGTTCTCCTGTGGCACGTGCGCCATGCCGCGGCCCGACCCCATCGACTCGGCGGGGGTGCGGAGGCCGGCGAACTCGTCGGCGCCGTAGGCCTGCTTTCGGTTGGCCTGGGCGGCGTGCACGGCGCCCTTGATGAGGTCCGGGCGGAACGTCGTCTCGAAGACCGCCGGGAGCTCGAGGGAGTCGCCGTCCGAGCCGTCCAGGTTTCGGATAGTTGCTTGCATTGTGTGTTACCCTTGGTTGGAGGCCGTCGAGACGTAGCGCACCTCGGGGTCGAGGCGCGGTTGGTCGTTCGGCCGAATCGAGGGACGGAAGCGAATCAGGCGCTGATCGGGGCCCGGCAGCGAGCCCTTCACGAGCGCGTAGTGCCCGTCGACCTCGCCGTAGTTGACGAAGCCGCCGTCGACGGAGGCGTCGTCGCCCTCGCCGAAGTCGATCAGGCGCTTGTTGAGTTCCGTCCGCTGGTGGTAGCCGGTCTGGCCCTGCTGAGGAACCGTCGAGCGAACGCGGCTCGGGTTCCACGGGCCGAGGTTACCGATGCGGCGCCGCCAGCCCTGACGGGCGTGCTTGCCCTTCCGCTTCTGGACGCCCCAGCGCTTGACGGGACCCTGCGTCCCTTTCCCTTTCGTGATACCCGAGGCGTCGAGATACTCGCCCGCTCGGAAGACGTCGCCGAACTCGTGTTCGCCGCCGTCCTCGACCAGGTCGAGCGCGAACTCGGCGCGCTCCTGCAGGGAGCCACCGCCGACTCGCGTCTCCATCACGTCGGGTTCCTTCTTGGGGACGTTCTGCAGCGTCGCGGGAGTGGTGTGGGTGATGACGCGGAGGTCATCGACCTTTCCCTCCTCGACGAGCGCTCGCAGTTCCTCAGCGTCGCCCTCGAAGTCGTTTTCGGCCGGCAGGTCCAGCGCGCGGTCGAGTTCGTCGTGGAACTCGGACGTCCAAACCTCGGTAGCCGGCTTCGATCCGTACGCCGTATCTTCGTAGGCTCGCACGGCGATTGCGTGCATCGGGGGGGTCTCGACGACGGTAACGGGGACGGACTCCTCCATCCCGTTCCGCGGCGAGTCCTCCTCGTCGTTGACCATCACGACGTGGGTCATGCCGGCTTTGTAGCCAGCGAAGCCCTGCAGTGCAGGGGAACCCTCGTCTTCCGGCCACGAGCGAATACGCGGCACTTCCGACGCCGCACGCGTTCGCGGGCCGAAGCCCAGCGAGCCTTTTCGTGGTCTGCTTGGTTGTGGCATGTTCGTTTTCCTCCGCGCTCAGTCCCTGAGCGCGAGCGGGGCGAGTGTGGCAAACACCGCTTCTTCGGTGCGCACCACCTCGCTGCCCTGATTCGGAACCGTATTCAGCCAGAGGTCGAACCCGTTCGAGTCGGGTTCGACGGGGAGATCATCGGGGGATACCCCCATGATCTCCGGAAGCCCGCGGCCCGGCGAGCCGAAGACGACGGTCGCGCCGTCCCGGTAGCGCGGGGCGATGTCGGCCAGTCGTGATCGGGTGAACTCCTCACCGTGTCGCGACGTGCCGATGCAGACGCCCGCGTTCTCGCGGGCGAGGGCTTCCTTGATGTCCCCGCAGGCCTCGACGGTGAACCCCGAAGGGTCCTCGTCGACGAGGCGTGCGCGGACGGGTTCTCTCGAAGAGACCCTGACTGTGACGCGCTCCCCCTCCTCGACCGCCATCGACGGCGGGACGAGCAGAGAGATCGGGTGTTGCAGTCCGCAATTGACCCGGACGCGGTCGTCAGGTCCGACCTCGGTCACGATTCCTTCTCTCGACTCCGAGCTTTCACCCTCGGAGCCGGTCCGTGGAGAGACACGCATGGGGGGGAGAACGCCTGCATAGCGCAGTTCGTCGCGTTGGTCCCAGACCGCCTTCCGGAGGTAGGGGGGTGTGGCCGCGTAGGCCAGCACCGTGCGAACGAACGTCCCGCCCCAGCGGCCCTCGGCTTCCCGGTCGGGGAAGACGAGGATTCGCTCGACCCGGTAGATAGCCGCGGCGCGGGCGACGTATCCGATCTTCCGTGTCGCCTCCCGCTTGTCCTCGGCCTCTCGGACGAGCGACGACGGAACGACGAGTGTTGTGCCGTCCGTCATGTGCCTCGCCACTGGACTGTATCCGAACTACCGAACGCCACCGTAAAAGGGTAGCGACTCGTGGCCCGCCTGTGAGGCCGTCACACTCACGGAGACGCCCGCTGTCGGGGTTTGACGCCGGCGGGGGCGTCGACGCCGCCGAGCCGTGACAGTCGTCAACGGTACCCCGACGCCGGCAGTCGATTGGAAGCGTTTCGGAAGGCTTAATAACGAAACCCCACTTGGTGAGAATGCGAAGAACGCGCTGGTAGTGTAGTGGTATCACGTGACCTTGCCATGGTCACAACCTGGGTTCAAATCCCAGCCAGCGCATACTTTTCCGCGTCGCCAACTACTGAGGGCCGAGTCTCGTCTCGGCCCAGATACTGGCGACGCGTGTCTGCGTGTCGCTGGGATTCTGAAGCAGGGAGTGGAGCGAAGCGGAACGACCGTGGTTCAAATCCCAGCCAGCGCATTTCTATCGACGCCACTGTTCGAGCGGCGAGCTTTGTGAGCCGCGAGTCGGCGTCGACACCCCGTAACGATCCCTGCCCACATTGCTTAGTAGCCTCGCCACCGACCCCCGCGTATGAACGCCGCCCACCTCGACCACGTCAACCTCCGGATCCCCGCGGACCGCGTCGACGACGCCGTCGCGTTCTATCGCGACACGCTCGGCTTCGTGTTGGAGGACCTCGACGCCTACCGCGCCGGCGAGCGACCGATCTTCTCGATCCGCCTGTCCGAGACCAGCCTGATCCACCTCAGCCCGAGCGAGCAGTTCGACCCGCCCGCGGAGGCGAACTTCGATCACGTCGCGGTCGTCGTCGAGGACTCCATCGGCGCCATCGAGCAGCAGCTCCGCGACGCGGGCGTCGAGATCGAGCGCGGCGCTCGCGACCTGAAAGGCGCAACAGGAACTGCCCCCGCGCTCTACGTTCGCGACCCGTTCGGCTACCGGATGGAGATCAAAACGGCCGGCTGACTACTCAGCCTCGACCGGCGTCCACTCCACCATCTCGACGTCCCCCTCGCCGTCGGGACCCGCGATTTCGACCCCTTCCCGGTCGACGTGCCCACGTCGGCGCGGGTCGCGGTCTCGTTCCTTTTGACTGCCTACCTGAAGGACAACTCTAAAAGATGGTCCCTTCGAAATGACACCTATGGTGGAGACGATGATCGATGGTATCCTCGAAGCCCTTCGCATCGGGGTCGGCTTCCTGTGGACGGCGGCCTGGGCGATCATCATGGGCCTCACGGTCACGAGTCTCGTCCAGGTTTACGTCTCGAAGGAGCGAATGGCACAGGTGCTGGGTGATGGTGACCTGAGCGGTCTCACCAAGGCGACCGCGTTCGGAGCGGCGAGCAGCGGGTGTAGTTTCGGCGCCGTCGCTATCGGGAAGGGGCTGTTCAAGAAGGGAGCCCACGCGGTGAACTTTCTCGCCTTCATGTTCGCGTCGACGAACCTCATCGTCGAACTCGGGTTGATGATCCTCATCCTGCTGGGCTGGGAGTTCCTCGTCGCGGAACTGCTCGGTGGCCTCATCCTCATCGCCGTCATGGCCGTCATCGTCCACCTCACGCTCCCCGAGAACCTGTTCGACGAGGTCCGAGAAACGCTCAACGAGCGCGACCGGGAAATGGGCGTCATGGAAGACCCCACCTGTGGGATGGAGGGGAAAGACGAGTACACCCTCACCACTGACGGCGGCGAGACACTGGAGTTCTGCTCGGAGGGGTGTATGGAGACGTACCTGCAGGAGGCGTCCAGCCGTGGTGGCTGGCGCGAGGAGTTGCTGTCGTGGGGCGGCTGGTACAAGGTCGGGAACCAGTACCGCAAGGAGTGGTCGATGATCTACAAGGACGTCATCGCCGGCTTCCTCATCTCGGGGTTCGTCATCGTCTTCGTCCCCCAGTGGGTCTGGAACACCCTGTTCATCCAGGGCGACGGCCTCCTCGTAACTGCCGAGAACGCGATCATGGGCGTCGCCATCGCCGTCATCAGCTTCGTCGGGAGCATGGGCAACGTCCCGTTCGCCGTCGCGCTCTGGGGCGGCGGCATCAGCTTCGCCGGCGTCATCGCGTTCGTCTACGCCGACCTGATCACGATCCCCGTGTTGAACGTCTACCGGAAGTACTACGGCTGGAAGATCATGCTGTACATCCTTGGCGTCTTCTTCGTCACGATGGCGTTCACAGGCTTCCTCATGGAGCTACTGTTCGACGCGTTGGGTATCGTTCCGGACCTCGCGAGTGGGGAGACCGCGACCGAACAGACGTACTTCGAGCTGAACTACACCTTCTACCTCAACCTTCTGGCCTTTGCTCTCTCCGGCTTTCTCCTGTACGTGTATCGTCGCGGCCTCGGTGCGCCGGGTCAGTACCGCGACCCGGTGTGTGGCATGCGGACCGACGACAGCGGGCCGGCGGCGACTCACGACGGCGAGACGTACTACTTCTGCTCGAAGAACTGCAAGCAGACGTTCGAAACAGAGCCGGATGAATACGCCACCGGACATCCGAAGGTGATGGACGGCCACGACCACTGAACTACGCTCTCGGGATTCGCTTCGGCTGTACAGAGATCGGTATCGCCTCATCTGTGCGAAGACCCGTCTGAAGCCCCTCGGCCCTCCGCACGATGGGAATCGGAAGTCGGTTTTATTGTGGGTGCCTTCGAAATTCGGCTGAATGTACGACCGGATTTTACTGTCGACAGATGGGACAGTTGCGTCTGAAGAGGCGGAAACGCACTCCCTTGATCTTGCGGCTGCTCACGATGCTGTCCTTCACGTACTCTACGTCATCGATGAGGACGTCGTGACTGCGTACAGCGGCGACGAGTACGTCGACGAAGCTGAAGGCCCCGAACACGGCCTCGAAGAACACGGCGAGGAGACGCTCTCGGAGCTTCGAAGCCGCGCATCGGACGCCGGCGTCGACGTTGAGACGGCGATGCAGCATGGCCGGCCTGCCGAGACTATCGTGGGGCATGCTGACGATCACGACGCGGATCTGCTCGTGCTCGGAACGAAGCGGCGGCCGGATGAGTATCGTGCGCTGCTTGGAAGTGTCACCGACCGCGTCCTCCGCCTGACGACTCGCCCAGCGACGGTCGTGAAAACCGAAGTCGACGAGTAGCGAACGACCGATTCCTATCACGAAGAATCACTCCCACTCCGGGACGACGAGTACGAGGGCGATCCACTCGGCGAACAAAGCCACGTCCTCCCCTGATCGCTCGCGACCCTCAACTGTGCTGCAGACGTCGAGCACTATCTGGCCTCTCTGGTCGACGACCGAACCGAGGATGTGGCAAACCAGTTGATCGGCTACATCTCTTCCTGAACGGGTTTGGCACTGCCAATAGCGACACCGAAAGCACACGGACCCCTGATGGAGACCAATAGCGCATACCTCCGTCTTCAGGCGGAGGTCAAGCGGTAGGCATAGTGCGTCAATCCGCGAGTCCCGCCATTACTGGATTTCCCACGCTTCACCGAAGGTGTTAAGACGCTGACGAACCATAGTGTGCAACACAGATGAAGACCACACGGCACGCGACCTACAACCTCAACTATCACATAGTGTGGTTGCCGAAGTACCGCAACTCGGTACTCGTCAACGAGGTCGCCGACCGTGTGCGAACCATCCTCCACGAAATCGCCGACGACAAGGGCTTGGAAATTATCGACCTCACCGTTCAGCCCGACCACATCCACCTGTTCGTCAGTAGCCCGCCGAAACACGCCCCGTCACTTCTCGCCAACTGGTTCAAAGGCATCAGTTCGCGGAAATACAATCACCGCTACGCCGACCACGATGGCGAGAAAATCAAGTGGGCACGCGGCTACTACGCAGGAACAGCAGGACACGTTTCGAGCGAGACTGTCGAGAAGTACATCCAGCGTCACGAGGAGGACGAACAGTGACCGAACTCACCGAGACGTTGGAACTGAAGCTTGTGGAACCGAATGCACACAAGCATCGGAAACTCTGCAAGACGAAACAGGCGTACCAAGACGCGCTCGAAGCGGCGTTCACCGCCAACTGTACCACGCAGTCGGCGGCCAACGACGTGGTGGTCAACTACGACCTGAGCGGCTACGCGAAGAACGCGCTCAAGAAGTACGTCCCGCAACTGTGTGGCGGAAGCTACGACGCGAAAGAGATTCACGACGACCACCCTGTACGGTTCACGAACGAAGGGCCGAAGCTCGACCACAAGCCACAGAACGCCATCGAGTGGTACGTCAAAATCCCGCACCACGACGACTACCACCTCTGGTTGCCCGCACAACCGAACCCCGAACAGCGGGAGTGGTTGGAAGCGTTGCACGCAGGAGACGCGACGATTGGTGAGTGTCGTCTGTTCGACCGTGGCGGTGAGTGGTACTTCCACATCGTCGCTACGCGGGACGTGGAGGAACGAGAAACCAGTTCGGCGGAGACGCCGATTGGGGTAGACATCGGGGAAGCCTCTTTGTTAACGGTGTGTCACCGTGACGAGCGTGGCTCCCCGACTGCTCCCAACCTCTGGAACGACGAAGGCAAGACGGTTCGACAACTCCGTGAGACGTACTTCACGGCGACTCGACGCCTTCAGAAACGTGGAAGCGAACGTATCGCTGAAATCTACGGTGACGAGTTGTGGCGACATATCGACCACATCCTCCACACGGTCACGTCGGAGGCCGTCACCTACGCCGACCAATTCGAGAGCCCCGTGCTGGTTCTGGAAGACTTGTCGCACATCCGTGAGAACATGGACTACGGCGCGTTCATGAACCGGCGACTCCACGGATGGGGATTTGCGAAGATGCACGCTCAGATTCGCTACAAAGCGGCTGCGAAAGGGATTCGTGTGGAGACGGTAAATCCCGCGTACACCTCGAAGACGTGCCACTGTTGCGGTAAACAGGGCTACCGTCCGAAGCAGGCGACGTTCAAGTGTTCCAACTCGGAGTGTTGGGTTTCGGAGTTCCAAGCAGACGTTAACGCCGCGCTCAATATTGCAGACCGCTACCTCGGCGGAGAGAGCCATTCAAGAGAACACACGAGTGGCGATGACTCGGCTGAGGAAGGGGGACGTTTGACCGTCCCACAAGACAGCCAAGCCGATGCTGACACCCAGCAAGAGACGCTTGGAACGTATGCGTCTTGAAACCTTAGGGCCGTGCTCGGCCTGAAATCCCATGGTGGGATTCCCGCGACTTTAGGCGCGGGAGGAGGTCAAGACGAGACGCGAAGCGTCTCGAACCACTTGACCCCGAGGCGGTTCACGAGCGGCCGTCATCGCTTGCGGCGACGCCGAATACCCAGCGTCGGCGACGACTCCTGAAAGCCCTCGGCCCCGCCGTCAGTTGCCACCATTAGGGGTCGCATCACCCTCGTCGTCGATGTCGCCGAGTGTTTCGTCGACGCTACGGTCCAGCGTCGCTTCGGTTTCGATGCGCACGACCCCCGGGAGCGAACAGAGGTCGTCGAGGGCCGCCTCGGGTACGCGAATCAGCCAGCAGTCGAACTGCAACTCCGCGGCTACCTCGCCGCCGGCGTCGTCGACGGCCTCCTGGAGCGCCGCCGGGTCGGCGTCGGGGTCGAGTTCCACGACAAGTCCAGCCGTCTCCGGGCCGGGGTCGCGCCGCATCCGTCGCACCGGATGTGAGAGATACATAGTGAGCGATGGCGGCGCCGTCGCGCAAAAGCGTTCTGTCACGGCCGGAACGTTCAAGCCTAAAACCACCCCACGTTCGGTGTGTTCAACAGTGCCACGGTCGGAGGGGGGCGACCGTGACGATCTCCATCGCGGCCCGCGATCCCGACACCGACCAGTACGGCGTCGCGGTGGCCTCGGCGTTCCCGGCGGTGGGCGCCGTCTGCCCGTGGGTCAGCGCCGACGGCGCCGTCGCCACGCAGTCGTGGGACGCCGGCGCCGACTACGGCGAGCCGATCCTCTCGCTGCTCGATCAGGGGCTCTCGCTCCCGGCCGCGGCCCAGACGCTGATCGACGACCGGCCGGGTGCCCAAGGCGTCCAACTCCACGGGATCGACGCCGACGGCACCATCTACGCCCACACCGGCGAGAAATGCGTCGAGCACGCCGGCCACGTCGTCGGCGAGAACTACACCGTCGCGGGGGACCTCCTCGCCAGCCCGGACGTGACCGAGGCGACCCAGTCGGCGTTCGAGCAGGCCACTGGCCGCTTCACCGACCGCCTGCTGACCGCGCTGGAGGCCAGCGAGGACGCCGGCGGCGACACGCGCGGGGACAACCTCAGCGCCGCGGTGTTGGTCCAGGCCGACCCCTCGAAGCTCTACCACAACCTCCGGGTCGACAGCCCCGGCCAGCCAATCGCTGACCTCCGGGCGGCCTACGAGTCGGCGCTCGAGACCGAGCGCGAGATGGACGACGACGAGATGGAGAAGTTCTGGGGTGACGCCGTCCCCGAGTCGATACGGGAGTACCCGATCCGCTATTGATCGCTGGAACGGCACCCGTAACCGAGCCCCATTTACTTATACCCGGACGACCTATCAGGCTGTATAGATGACCGTTTCGTCTGACACGATCTCTATCCTCCACGTCGACGACGATCCGGCGTTCGCGGAGCTTGCGGCGACGGTTCTCGAAGCCGAGCACGAGCGGTTCGCAGTCCACACGGCCGAGAGCGTGCGCGACGCGCGGGAGCGACTCGACGGCGACGCGGTCGACTGCATCGTCTGTGACTACGAGATACCCGACGAGAACGGCCTCCAGTTCCTCCGATCCGTCCGCGAGGACCATCCGGATCTCCCCTTCATCCTCTACACCGGGAAAGGCAGCGAGGAGGTCGCCAGCGAGGCGATCTCTGCGGGCGTCACCGACTATCTCCAGAAGCAGGCCGGCACCAGCCAGTACACCGTGCTGGCCAACCGAATCGCCACTGCCGTCGACCAGTACCGCGCCGAGCAGGTCGCCGAGGCCACCGAACGGAAGCTCCACCAGCTCGCCGAGAAGAGCGACGACGTCCTGTTCATGTTCGACGCCGACTGGGAGGAGACCCTGTTCATCAACTCCGCCTATCAGGAGGTCTTCGGCGGCTCTATCGCCGAGCTGGAGGGAGACTCCTGTGCGTTTCTCCAGCACGTCCACCCGGAGGACCGGTCGACCGTCCGCCGGACGATGAGGGCTGTCTCGGCGGGCACGCCCGAGGAGATCGGGTTCCGAATCGTCGCCGGCGACGGCGACGTGCGACTGGTTCACGCCGAGGCCAAGCCGATCCTCGACGACGGCACCGTCACGCGGATCGTCGGCATCATTCGGGATATCACCGAACGCACGCGACGCGAGCGCGCGATCCAGGCGCTCCACGAGACCGCCCGGGAGATCTGGCACAGCGAATCCCACGAGGCCGTCGCGGAGACCGTCGTCGACGCGGGCCGGGACATCCTCGACATGCCGATCAACTCCGTCCATCTCTACGACGAGGACGACGACTCGCTGTATCCGGTCGCCGCGACCGACCGGGCGACCGAGTTCGTCGGCGAGATCCCGACGTTCGAACGCGGGGAGGGGTTCGCCTGGCAGGTGTTCGAAACCGGCGAGCCACGGCATTTCGACGACGTGTCGACCCAGCCAGGCCGACTCAACGACGAGACCAACGCCCGCAGCGAACTGATCCTCCCGCTGACCGGCCACGGCGTGCTCCACGTCGGATCGCCGGAAACCGGCACCTTCGACGAGACGGACGTCTCGCTGATGCAGACGCTGGCCGCCCACGCCACGAGCGCGCTCGATCAGATCGAGCGCGAACGCCGCCTCACCGAACTCCAGGAGCGCACCCAGCGGTTGATGCACACCGCAACGAAGGAGGACACGGCGAAGGCCGCCGTCGAGGCGGCCCACGACATCCTCAACTCACCCTCCGGCGGCGTCCACCTCGTCTCGGAGGACGGCGGCGCGCTCCCCCCGACCGCGGTGGTGGACACGTACCGCGAGGCGTTCGAGCCGCCGACCTACCGCCGGGACGACGACAACCCGATATCGAGGCTCGTCTGGGAGGCGTTCGAGACGGGCGAGGTCGTCGTCATCGACGACGTGCGGGAGCGCGAGGGCCTCACCGAGCGCTCGCCGGCCCGGAGTGCGATCATCCACCCCCTCGGCGAGTACGGCGTGTTCATCGTCACGGCGAACCAGCCCAACGCCTTCGACCCCTCGGACAAGACCTACGTCGAACTCGTGGCGACCTCGCTGACTACCGCGCTCGAGCGAGTCCAGCGGGAGACGAACCTCCAGAAGCGCGAGCACACGCTCGAACGACAGAACGAGCGCCTCGAGCAGTTCACCAACATCGTCTCCCACGACCTGCGGAACCCCCTCAACGTCGCCGATGGGCGGCTGGCACTGCTCCGAGAGGAGTGTGACAGCGAACATCTCGACGCCATCGGCCGTGCCCACGAGCGCATGGACGCGCTGATAACGGATCTGCTAACACTGGCCCGCGAGGGCGACACTGCGACGGAGGTCGGCCCGGTCGAGGTGGCGACGCTCGCGACGGAGTGCTGGCGCAACGTCGACACTGAAGACGCGACACTCCGAACGACGACCGACCTGACGATCCGGGCCGACGAGAGCCACCTCCGCCAACTGTTCGAGAACCTGACGCGGAACTCGGTCGAACACGGTGCTGCCGACGTGACAGTCAGGGTCGGGGACCTCCCCGATGGGTTCTACGTCGCCGACGACGGCTCCGGGATCCCCGACGACGAGCGCGAATCGGTGTTCGAGGCGGGCTACTCCACGTCGACGGACGGCACCGGTTTCGGCCTGAGCATCATCGAACAGGCAGTCGATGCCCACGACTGGGAGATCGAGATCACCGAAAGCGAGGCTGGTGGCGCGCGCTTCGAGATCACCGGCGTCGAAACCGTCGACGCCCCGCTACAGGATTAGCGACTCCCGCAGTTCCGCGGCGCCGCGGGTCTCGTGGATCCGCCGCTGGCGCCGACTCCCGCTCTCCTGATCGAGGAGGTTCGCGAGCGCGTCGTTGCCGATCCGGTTGCAGGTGCGCTCGACGGCGTCCGCGAGCGTGACCGTCGACTCGCCGTCCCGGTCGACGAACGTCGCGTCGTGGCCGTGCCGAGTGGCGCGCCACTTGTTCTCGTCGAGGAGTTCGCGGCGCAGCCCCGGGCCGAGCCGTTCGGCGCCGTCCTCGTAGCGCTCCGCGAGATCGATCACCATCGCGTGGATCCCCTCGACGAACGCCTGCACGACCGCGGGGTCGGCCTGCGCGTCGGGCGCCCGGATCTCGACAGTGCCGTGGCCGGTGTGGGGACGCACGTCGAACCAGAGTTCGCCGCGGTCCTCGACGGACCCCTGCTCGACCATCCGGCGCTCGTAGCGCTCGAACGCCTCGTAGTCCGCAAAGCGGGTGGGCATCCCGGTGTTCGGGAGGTTCTCGAAGATCTTCGCCCGCGCCGAGGCCAGTCCGGTGTCGAACCCGTTCCAGAACGGGGAGTTCGCCGACAGCGCGAGCAGCGGCGGGAGGTCCCACCGGAGTTCGTTCGCGATCCAGACCGCCTTCTCCGGGTCGTCGACGCCGACGTGGACGTGCAGACCGGCGGTGGTGTTGCGGTGTTGTGGGTACTGGATCCGTTCGAGTTGGGAGCGGTAGCGCGGCTTCTCGGCGTGGTCCAGTTCGCGCCAGCGGGCCTCGGGGTGGAGCCCCGCGGCGGCGATGCGGTAGTCGTGGGTCTCGGCGTGTTCGACCAGCGCCTCCCGCACGGCGAGCAGGTGTTCCTCGGCGTCGGCAACGTCCTCGATCAGCGGCGTCTGGGTCTCGATGGTGAACTGGAACAGTTCGTGATCCAGTTTCCCCGCCAGCGGCTCCGGCGGGTCGCTGTCGCCGTACACCAGTTCGTCGATGCCCGACACCGGCTGTCCCTCCTCGTCGACGACGTAGAACTCCTCCTCGACCCCGAGGGTACCCATGCGGTCGAAGTTCGCCCGGGAGCCCAGTTCCTCCATTTGCCCGCTACTGAGGGCCCCCGCGTAAATAGGGTGCCGGCTCCGGAACGCGCGGCGTACCAGCCCCCGGCAGCGATTACCGCTTCCGGGCGACGACGCCGAGGTGGTCGTCGTGATACGGCTCCAGTCGTTCGGTTTCGAGGATCTCGTAGGACTCCGAGAGCGTCTCCCGAACGTCTTCAAAGACTTCGTCGGGGTCGGCGACGACGTTCTCGCTGCGGGCCTTGATCGCCGCCAGCAGGATCCCGTCCGCTGCGAGGAACTGCGCGTTGCGGTTCGCCACGTCGGCCTGCCCGCGGGTCGCTACGTCCTGCACGATGGAGTCGAGCCCCGACTCCACGACCCCGGCGTACTCGCTTGGCTTCCGGGCGTCGGCGAGCAGCGGGAACAGATTGGGCCGCGACTCGGCCACGTCCACCAGATCCCGGACGGGCCGCGGGGCGAACTCCACCGCGTACGTCGGCCCCGAGAAGTCGGCGACGTGGCTCACGGTCGTCCCGGAGGCGGCGCCGAGGTACAGGATCGACTCGCCGCCGGCGAGGTGGGTGTCCATCCCGAGTTCGAGCATCGCACCGAGTTTCGACCGGCCGGCGTCCCAGACGCGCCGGCCGTCGACGGTCGGCTCGCCGTACACCGGTTCTCCCTCCGTGGTCAGGCGCTCCTCGCCGGCGATGCTGCGACGGTCGACGCCGTCGGGGAGCTTACTCATCGTCGCCCTCCGTGGTCTCGTCCGCACGCGCGCGAATCGTCGCCATTCGCTCCCGTAGGTCCTCGTGAACGCTCGCACGTCGGTCGCCCGAGTAGTGGTCGATGCGGGCGGCGATGGAGAGTTTCCCCGCCAGCGCGCGCGAGGCCGACCCGCGGTCCTCGAGCGGCGTGCCGTTGACGAACTCGTGGGTGAAGATCACGCCGTGCTTGGGCGAGGGGGCGTGCCCGCGCAGGTGCGCGAACAGCGCATCCTCGGCACCCAGCACCTGCACGGTGCCGGAGGGCATCTTTGCCAGCGACTCAAGCCCGCCCGCCAGCGAGATCAGCCGCGCCGCGAGCACGGCCCCGGCCATCTCCGCGAGGTTCGGGGCCACCTCGGGCGCGCGGCGCTCGATGAACGTCCGCAGGTCGTCGCGCTCGTCGCGCAGGTCGATTGCTCGCTGGGCCAGCGAGATAGCTCGCTCCTCGGTCGCGTCTTCCGGTTCGCGGTCGGCGACGACGGCCGCGAAGTCGAGGCCGGTCGCGTCGGCCTCGACGTCGAGCAGCGCACCGGCCCACTCTTCGAGGCGCTCGGCGAGTTCGTTGGCCGTGCGTTCCGTGTCGTCCATGGCACGAATACTATGCTTTAACTGTTGGTCATCTGCCCTTTCTTCTTCTTCTGCGGCTTCTCGGGCAGCGTAAACCGTTGCTTGGTGGAGTTTTTCGTAATACTCCTCCTTGTCTTCTGCAAATCCTGACTCAACAGCCTTAGTGGGCCAATCCTTTGGCGTTTCTGCAGTTCCGTTTTCAATGGCTTTTCGGGCGGCTCCAAGATCGCCAGGTGGAACCGATTCAAACCAACCTGAGTCGGCACCGGCGTCAGTCATATACAAGACAGTAGGCTCGAATTCGTATATGCATCCCGGTGTAGTAGTCCCCAAACACGTCTCAAAACGGCGTTGTTGAAACCGTCAACTGCTAGTAGACTCTAGCGCAGCTCGATAATTATGAGAATATAGACGGGTAGGGCAGTTAGATGAACGTAGGAGCTAAGCCTCCTTCTTCAGCGAGCACCGACGAAGGGAAGGGACGAGCAGGGGGAGGATCCGGCACCGCGCTGTTCCCACACCTGTTCGACGAGAACGGGCGGCCCGAGAGACCGACCGTGATCACCACGGACTGTATATCGGCACCTCGATATGCGGGATCGAGACGCCGACCAGTTCGAGGCCGTGGGCGAGAGGCATCCATCCGAGTACCAGGAACGCGACACCAAGTGCGCGATGCAGTCGCTCCCGATGGGTGTCGCCGATCGACTGAATGATCGTCCCGTAGAGGAACAGGGTCGGGAACGTTCCCAGCCCGAGCAGCCCGAGCGAGACGGCGCCAGTCATTGGTGATCCTTGAGCAAACGCGTACAGGAACGCCGGGTAGAGGATCGGGCAGGGAAGTAGTCCGTGAACGAGCCCAAGACCGATGATTCCGGGGCCGTTCGCCCACTGCTCGACGTGGCCTGCGAGGCGACCGTACACCTTCCCGAACGTGCCCCCGCCGAACAGACCATGGCCACCGAACCGGCCTGAGACGTACTGGAGGCCGACCGCGAGGATGGCGAGACCGACAACGATGCCACTGACCGCTCGGACGGCGTTCCCGACTGTCGTCACGGCGCCCGCGGCGCCGTAGAACAGCGACCCGGCAAGCCCGAACAGACTGCCCAACACCGCATAGCTCACCGTCCGGCCGGCGTTGAATAGTGCGTGTTGGCGCACTTCGAACAGCGTGAGGGCACCCCTGCCGCCGCCGCTGGTCATGCGATCCGCGTACATCGTCACCAGCGGACCGCACATCCCGAGACAATGGGCGCCGCCAAGCACTCCGACGACGAGAAACACGACCGTCTCTACGTCCCGAGTCGGGAGCAGCCCCGTATGGAGCGGCAGTGTGAGGACGCTCGATATCGTGGTCATCGGCCCCCCAGCGGAACGGTGGCGCCTGGCATCCAACTTACCGTTACAGTGCTCGAAATCCGCATACCCGACGTACGGGGCGGCACGGCTTCGGGGTTCTGGTTCGATTGACGAACGGGGGTGATCTTCACGTTTCCTCGTCGAGTAGTGGGCGCGAGGAGTTGGTGACGACCAGTAGGCTGCTCGCGGCCATTGCGACGGCCGCGAACAGCGGGTTGAGCATCCCGGAGAGTGCGAGTGGGATCGCGACCGCGTTGTAGAGGAACGCCCAGCCGATGTTCTGTTTCACCCGGGTCCCCGCAGCGGTGGACAGATCGAAGACGGTCTGGAGTGAGTCGAGATCGTCGTCAACGATGGCCATGTCGGCGGCGTCGACCGCAATCGCGGTCCCGCTCCCGAGTGCAACACCGAGGTCTGTGGCCGCGAGCGCCGGGCCGTCGTTCGTCCCGTCGCCGACCATAGCGATACTGCGCCCGGCGCCGAGCCGGCGGACGGTTTCGACTTTCCCTTCCGGCGGAACGCCAGCGAACACTCGGTCGATAGCTGGGTGGTCCCGGAACGTCGTCGTCGCCTCACCCTCGTCACCGGTCAGCAACACGACCTCGATACCGCGGTCGCCGAGCGCAGAGACGGTCTCCTTCCAGCCATCCCGTGGCTGATCACCTAACACGACCGTGCCCATGGCCGTGCCGTCGCGGCCGACGACGATAGGCAGGTCGCCAGCGTTGCGCGCGTGCTCGGCTCGTTCCACGAGCCCTTCCGAGAGCGTCCAGCCTCGTTCGCGGAACAGGTCCGGGTGTCCGACGAGGATCGATCGCCCATCGACAGTTCCCGAAACCCCGTTCGCGTGGTTGGTGAACTCCGTGACTACGTTCGTGCTGTCTGATCCACCCGACGCGACCGTCCCCCCGTCCGTGCGGGCCCCACCAGTCCCCGAACCATTAGCCCCGTCGCTGAACGCCCCGGCAATGGCATCGGCGACCGGGTGCGAGGATCGCGCTTCCAGCGCGGCTGCAGCCGCGAGTAAGTCGTCCGGCGCGTCGGCCGTACGGAGTTTCAGTTGGCCGGTCGTGAGGGTGCCCGTCTTGTCGAAGACGACCGTGTCGACGCTGCGAAGACGCTCGAACACGGTCTCGTCGAACACGACGATGTTGCGCTCGATTGCGTCCCGGATACCCGCTGCGACCGCGAGCGGCGTTGCCAGTCCCAGCGCACAGGGACAGGAGACCAGCAACACGGTGAGCGAGACGAGCACCGACTGGGTGATCCCCGCCCCGAGCAGGAAGTAGCTGACGCCGGCGACGGCAGCGAGCAGCACCACAGTCGGGACGAAGATGACGGCGAGCTTGTCTGCGAGCTTCTGAATCCCGCCGTTACCACTCTGGAGGTTCCACAGCAGGCTCGTCACCCGGTCGACACTGCTGGTGGCACCCTCGCCGACACGGACGACGAGCGAGCCACTCGAGAGGACTGACCCGCCAACCACGGAATCGCCCGCACGCTTCGACACCGGGAGCGATTCGCCAGTGACGACTGCCTCGTCGACGGTCCCGTCGCCGTCGATGACCTCGCCGTCGACCGGAACACGCTCGCCCGTTCGGACGAGAACGCGGTCGCCCCCTTCCAACTCCGCCACGTCGACGGTCATCGTCGAGTCGTCCGGCTCGTAACGGGTCGCGTCGGAGACCTGATCACGGCGTAACTCCGAGAGCATCCCCATCGCCCGGTGCTTGATCGAGGACTCGTAGTAGTTGCCCGCAGTGACGACCACGATGATCGCGACAGTCACGTCGAAGTAGACATCGATACGTCCGAGTGCGGCCGCGAGCGCGCTGTAGGAGAACGCGCTGACTGCCGCCAGCGCGACCAGCAGGTCCATGTTCGGCTTGCGTGTCCGTAGGCTCACGAGCGCCCCCCGGAGTATCGGCTGCCCGACCCCGAACAGGATGAGAGCGGTCAGCAGGCCGAGGACGACGAAAAAGTAGCTACCGCCCGCCAGCTGCTCGCGGGCCATCTCGGCCAGCCACGGCGGGTAGAGGTTGAAGTGGACCGGATAGATGTAGACTATGTAGGGGATCATCACCGACATGCCGAGCATTGCGCCTGCGGCGACCCGCCAGAGCAGCGAGTCCTCCGCACGGTCGGCGGCGGTGTGGTCCTCCCTGTCGGCAGCGACGTAGCCTGCCGTCGTGAGACTCTCGGCGACTGCTGTCTCGTCGATGGTCTCGGGATCGTGGTCCACCCGGACCGTCTCGGTGACGTAGCTCGCCTGCGTGCCGCTGACTCCCTCTTCCCGCGCCGCGAGCGATTCGAGAAACGCTTCGCAGGTCGTACAGTGCATCCCGCTGACGTGGAAGTAGCTTCGCTCGTAGCCCTCTGGCGGTTCGTCGTCGACGGCGTCCTCGCTCTCGGCTGCCTCCCGGACATCGTCCTCGTCGATATCCGAAACGTCGCCGAGGGCATCGTGCACGTCCCGACAGCCCACGCAACAGAACGTCTCGTCTTCCCCCTCGATGCGGCCTCGGCTGAGAGAGAGCCCACAGAGCGCACAGCTCCCCTCCGTGTCGCCCTCGTCGACGTTCATCGTCGCCGGCCCTGCCCGCGGTCGGGGCTGCCACAACCGTGGTCCGGGACCGTGCTTCCGCGTCGTAGTATCTGGGACATCGTTTCTGAGGTCTGGACGTATCCCGTTTGGCGCTCGCACCTAAAGGAGACTCGGTCGGCGGAGTCAGCAAGCGGAGTTCGTGTGTCCGCATGACGACTGCCACGTATCGGAGTTCCAAGCAGATATTAACGCGGCGGCGAACATCGCCGGTCGCGTAGACCCGTGGGGAGAGAGCGTCCGTTGGGAAGGCGGATGCGATGACTCGCCACAGGATGGGAGCGCCTGTGACAGCACCATAGTCCACCGAGAGACGAGTCCGAAAGCCGGACAGATGACGCTTTCGGGGTTTTCGGGCTGAAACCTGCCGAACCGGATTCCCCTCGTAGGGGAAGCCCCGCCGTTTACGGCGGGGAGGATGTCACATCTGTATAGACGTTCCCGAAACGAGATAACGAACGATTGGTTTCAGGAGAACTGTTGATCCAGTACGTTCATCGCGACTTCAGGATCGAACATCCCCGAACCGTAGAATATCGAAAGCGGCAGTTCGTGGCCGTCGTCTTCGTATTGTTCGCGCCACCACTCGGCCAACGCTTTGAGGTCGCCTGCGCTCACGAGCCGAATGTCTTCGCCGACCTGCATCTCGAGCTGTTCCGCGTGTGTCTCGGCGTTCTCGCTGAACTCGGGAGCGATGACGAGGAACCACTCAACGTCGTGCTGTTCTGCCTTCGTGTCGATGTAGCTCTTGATCTTGCTCCGCGTGGTGCTCCCCATCTTGAACTCCCGTGCCCGTCGTTTGTTGTCCCACAGTAGCCACTTTCCTTCCTGTTCGATCTCGCCGTCTGCGACGACGCCGCTTGCCTGCTGTCCGAGCAGCTCAGTCCCCGATAAGTTGAATACTTCGCTGAATATCTCCGCGGTCGCGTCCTCAAAGAGCACGTCAAGCTTCTCGGACGGGTTATCCGCGTCAACGAGATCCTGAAGCTGTGGGGGGACTTGCTGAACGGTCCCATCCGCGATATCCTCGAAGGCGCTCAGATACAGGTCGACGTCGGGATCATCGTCCCCGACGGACTTCTGGGACTGTTCGAAGTACTCGATTATCGCCGAGATCATCTCCTCGGTTTTCTGCTTGTGGGCATCGAGGCCGTATCGATCGACGACTGCTTTCAGTTCCACTTTCGTGAGTGCGTACCGAAGGAGTTCGCTCGGGAACACGCCGTCTTTGACGATGCTCTTGCGGCGTCGGTCGTTACGCCCTCCAGTCTTCGATTCGATACCGTAGTGATCCCGAACGTCGACGAGCAGGGACTGGCGATCGAACGGGTCGATAGCCTCCAGCATCCGAAGATAGTTCTCTTCGGACATCTCGTAGTAGAGCCAGTCCCGAACGTAATCGGCGTAGTCCTCGGGGATCCCGACCAGTTCCTTCGTCTCCTCGGTGTTCACTTCGTAGAGGATCGCTTGCTCCTGTAGTGACCAGAGCCCCTTCTCAATCGTATCGATCGCGTGTTCGGGGCTGTCGGAGCGCCTCACTTTCGGGAAGCGGCCGATCGCTGAGAGCCGCTTGAAGAAGTCCAGCCACGTGTAGTACTCGTGTTTGCTCTCGTGGGAGCGATTATGCAGTTCGAAGTAGCTGTACACCATGTGTAGCTCCGAGTCGTCAACGTCGTTCTTGTAGCTGACTCCCGCTTTCGCGAGATGGAGGAGGTCATCGGACTCAGAGAAATCATCCTCGCCGAACTCCTCGATAACCTGACGCTGCCACGCCTGAACGTTCTCGAGAAGTTCGCTTTTCGGCATACTGTAGCCCGGTCGCTGAATGAGTTGGCGGAGAATGCCGTACCGGATCACGAGTGCCTGATACGGCGAATCGTTGAGCGCGTGTAGGCGCGGCGGCGTGAAACCGTTGAGCTCGGCCTCGAGCCGTTCGTCTGAAGCTAGTGCCGGAACGTACTCCTCGGTATACTTCTCGCGATCGTCGAAACCGTCGTGCTTGAACGATTCTGGATCGAACGAGTCGGTTTCGGATTTCGTCTCGTCCTTCCTGAAGCGTTTCTCTTCGTAGCTGTTCCATTCTTCGTCGATCAGTTCTCGTAATCGCATCTTGGTATCGATTCACAATACGGTAACTTCAACATTCCCCACACATCCTAGATGGCTCCGTTCATATCGGAGCCGGGCGTATTTACGCCCGGCCGCCGCCGGTCCGACCATGACTCCGCCCCAGTCGATGCTGCTGGTCGTCGACGCCGCAATCGCGGTCTGAGCGCCCCGACCAGAGCCCCACCGTCCGTTAGCGCCCCATCGTGTGGAACTCCGAATTGGGCCGCATGTCCGCGAACATCGCCATCCGATTACTGAGGTTGAAAAAGGCGGTGACGGCGGCGATGTCCCACATCTCCTCCGGGCTGTAGCCCACCTCGGCCAGTCGCTCCAGATCCGCCTCGGTGACGCGGTCGGGGTACTCGGTCAGCTTCACCGCCACGTCGAGCATCGCCATGCGCTTCTCGCTCACGTCGGCCTGCCGGTAGTTCGCGACCAGTTGGTCCGCGAGTTCGGGGTTGCCCGAGTAGATCCGCGCGAGCGCGCCGTGGGCGACGTTGCAGTAGTAGCAGTGGTTCCGGCCCGAGACGGCGACCACGATCATCTCTATCTCCTCGCGGTCGAGTGCGGCGTCGTCGACGAGCGCGTCGTGGTACGCGAAAAAGGCCCGGAAGTGGCTCGGCTTGTAGGCGAACGCCGAGAACACGTTGGGTGTGAAGCCGGCCTCCTCGGTTTCGGCGCCGATGCGCTGCTGGAGGTCCTCCGGGAGGTCGTCGAAGTCCGGCACGTCGAAGCGGGTCATCGCGTCGTCGTCGAGTTCGGGGTCCGTCATCGCCGGTCGTTCGGCGCGGGACCACTTCAAGACACCCGAGAAACGGTCGAGCCGGCCTGCCGCCGCCCGGCGGTGTGAGCCCCGAAGCTTTCCGGCTCGGCCCCAATACGTCGACAGATGGCGCTCGCGCCCGACACCGAGGATCGGATCGCCCGCTACTGGGCCGAGCGGCTGGGCTGTTCGCCGGCGGCGTTCCGGGAGTCGGGCGTTACCGTCACCGGACACGCGAACGAGGAGACGATCCGCCTACTCCGTCGCCAGAACGCGCTCGTGGTCGCCGTGCCCGCGGACCTCGGGGATGCGACTGCGGGCCACAGCGAGGCGGTTTTCGATGCCGACTTTCCAGGGACTGACGCGGTCGAGCGCGCACTGGCCGATACTGATACAGCAATCGACGCGGTTCACGGCCCGTACGTACTCTGGTACGTCGACCAGCCCGCGTTCTCGCCGGTCGAGTCGGACGCCCGTCTGCTCGTGGGGGCGGACGAGTCCGCGTTCGAACGCCTGCGCGAGCGCGTCCCCGAGGCCGACTGGGCGCGTGCGTCGCCGACGTTCCGGCCGGGGCAGACGGCAGGGCTGTTCGAAAGCGAGCGACTCGTCGCGGTCGCGACGCTGACGCACCTCCCGCTTCCGGACGTCGGCGTCGTCGTCGATCCCGAGCACCGCGGGCGTGGCTACGGGCGCGCGGTCGTCTCAGCGATCACCGCGGCGGCGTTCGACGCCACCGCGGACGCGGTGGTTCGCTACCGCACGCCGGCGTCGGCGGCGGCGTCGCTCTCGCTGGCCGAATCACTGGGGTTCGAGCGCTGGGCCCGGAGCGCGGTGCTGGTGCTCGACCGGGGTCAGACCGGGAGTCCCTGAACCGCCAGCGCGCCCGCGACGGCGACGGCGAACACGCCCAGCAGGAGGAGGCCGTAGTTCGCAATGGTGCTGTCCGCGCGGGTGAGATAGAGGCTGAACTCCCGGCCCAACGGCCAGAACAGATTGACACCGGCGGGGGTAAGCACGTCGCCGAACAGGTGGGCGCCGACGCTCACGGCGCCGACGAAGAAGCCGAACGCCGAGAGTCTGGCCTGATCGAGTATGTCGAGGCCATTGGCCAGCAGCGCGCCCGCGCCGGCGAAGGCGCCGCCGACGAGCGCGGCGAACAGCAGCGAGTGGGTCGGCCCGCGATGGGGAATCCCCGGGATGCGGTGATCCAGATCCGGCAGCATCGCCAGCCAGAGCATGGCGCCGCCGGTGACCAGCGCGGCGAGCGGTTCGCCCGCGGCGACCAACAGGTAGCCGATGGGGGCGAACACCAGTAGCGATACCCCGAGATGGCCGGTCCGATACACACCCAGACTGCGCGCGTCATCGCCCTAAAGTGATCGGCCGACCTGTCACTCAGCCTCTTCGTCGCCGTGCTCGACGGTCTCGCCGTCGGCGAACGTGACGCTCGCGATCTCGCGGCGCTCGCCGTCGACGTAGCAGTAGACGCCGTCGCCCTCGTCCTCGGTCCGCCGGTGGGAGCCGTCACAGAACGGGTGCTCGTCGCTGAGGCCGCAGCGACAGACCGCGATGTCGCCCTTCTCGGGGTCGATGTCCTCCTCGTCCAGATATTTCGGGCCGTGGGCCTCCCGGGTCACGTGGCGAGTCATGACCCAGACGTGGGCGTCGGCGTGGATAGCTCTTGGGCGCCGGCGGTATCGATGTGGCAGGTCGACGGGGACGGCACTACGCCGACGTCTCGGGTGTTAAGTACACCACCATCGTTGCTGGGAGCATGTCCACGGCCCGCCTCGGCGTCGCCAGCGAATCGAGCCTCGCGCCTCCGGCCTCGGCATCGGGTTTGAACCCCGGTCTGGCCCCGTCTGGCGGCCGGCGCACCTGCCCCGTCTGAGATGGGCGGCCAAACGACAAACTCGGCCGCCGCGGAGGGGGCGCTCCCGTTCTCGCGGTGGTGGTTGGTCGTCGCCGCCGCGTTCGGGATGGGCGCTGCCGGGAGCTACGAGTTCGTCTGGTCGTCGATCCGCGGGCCGCTCGGGTCGCAGGTCGGCGCCTCCGAGCAGACGCTCGGCAGCCTGTTCACGCTGCTCATCGTCGCCCAGACGCTCTCGCAGTTCCCCGCTGGCTGGGTCCGGGACCGTTACGGCCCACGCCTGCCCATGCTCGTGGGCACGGTCATGCTCGCCGGCGGGTACGGCGCGCTCTCGGTCGTGGCGACGCCAATAGCCACTGCCGTCGCCGTGTTGGTCGGCGGTTCGGGCGCGGGGACCGTCTACAGCGTCACGGTGAACACCCCAGTCAAGTGGTTCTCCACACACCGTGGCCTCGCGACGGGGCTGGTGACGATGGCCTACAGCGGCCTGAGTGTCGCCCTCATCCCGGCAGTCCGCGGCGGGATCGGCGGCACGTTCGCATCGACGCTGTTCGCGCTGGCGGCATTGGTCCTGGTGGCCTGTCTCGTCGGCATCGTCGTCATCCGGGACCCGGAGGAGGGGACGAGCGACGACAGTACTCAGGAAGACACGACGAGTGAGGCGAACGAGGGCATCAGTGACGACAGCAGCGATGGCGTCAGTGAGGCGCCCAGCTATGGCTGGCGCGAGGCGATGCGGACGTGGCAGTTCTGGCTGCTCTACGCCGTCTTCGTCGTCATCAACGGCATCGGCCTGATGCTCATCGAGAAGGTCATCGCGTTCGCCGACGGCCTCGGCCTCCCGGCGGCGGTGGCGACCGGCGCGGCCTCGACCATCGCCTTCGGGGACGGCGCCGGCGTGGTCAGCGGCGGCGTCGTCGCCGACCGACTACACCCGACGCGGACTGTCGGTGTCGCGCTCCTGCTGGGGTCCCTCGCCGTCGCGGGCGCGGTGGTCGCCGGCGGCAACGGGTACGGGACGGTGTTCGTCCTGCTTGTCGGCGCCACCGCCTTCTTCCGGAGCCCGGTGTTCGCGGTGTTTCCGGGGCTGCTCAGCGACTACTACGGCACTGGCCATTCGTCGGAAAACTACGCGGTGATGTACACCGGCAAACTCTGGGGGAGCGTCCTCGGCGGCACGGCGACGAGCGCCCTCATCGCCGCAATCGGGTGGGGACAGTCGTTCCTGCTCGCGGCGGGGCTGCTGGCGCTGGCCGGCCTCGCCATGTTCGCGGTCCGGCCGGTCGAACGCACGGCAGCCTGAGCCACGGCCGGCGGCTTTTAGCCCCCCGCACCGGAAGCCCGACGTATGGCGAAGCCGGCACGCCGCGCGGGGCTCTACCTCCTGGCCACCGCGGGGGTGATACTGGTGTACGCGCTGCTCTACCAGCTCGGGATGGCCCGTCTCGAGGGGGTGGAGATGCGGTTCATCGAGGCGCTCCACGTCGTCGTCGAGACGTTCACGACCGTCGGCTACGGCGAGCAGGCCGAAAGCTGGAACTCCACCGCGATGCTCGCGCTCTCCATCGCGATGCAGCTCACCGGCGTCGCGCTCATCTTCCTCACGCTGCCGGCGTTCGTGCTGCCGCTGTTCGCGGAGGCGCTGGCCTCGGGGCCGGCGCGGATCTACGACGGCGAGGACCACGTGGTGATCTGTACGTTCTCGCCCACCGTCGACACGCTGATCACCGAACTCGAGGCCCGGGGGCAGCCCTACGTCGTCGTGGAGTCCGACGACGAGACTGTCGAGACGCTGGAGGCGGATGGCGTGGAGATCGTACAGGGCAACCCCGAGGACGTAGAGACCATGGCGGCGGTGTCAGTCGACGAAGCCGACGCGGTCGTCGCGGCCGACGACGACGAGACCAACGCCAGCGTGATTCTCGCGGCCCAGCACGTCGCCCCCGAGACGCGCGTGCTGAGTCTGGTCGAGGACGAGAACCACGCCGACTACCACCGCTACGCCGGCGCCGACGAGGTAGTCCAGCCCCGACAGGTGCTCGGCGAGTCGCTGGCGGGCAAGGCGTCGACGGCGATCTACTCCGGCCTCAACGACGCCGTCGAGATCGCGGAGAACTTCGAGATCGCTGAACTCCTGGTGCAGGGCGGCTCCGACCTCGAAGGCCGCACCGTCGGGAACGCTGTGACCGACGACCTGCCCGGGACCCACGTCGTGGGTGCGTGGTTCCGCGGGGAGTTCGTCTCGGCGCCCGACCCCAACCGCCGCATCGACGACCATACGGTGTTGCTGGTGGCGGGGCCGGCAGCGGGCGTCGAGGCGATGAAGGATCGCAGCCTCGACGGCGACCGGCCGCCCCAGGACCACCTCGTCATCGCGGGCAACGGCGTCACCGGCTCCGCGGTCGCTGAGACCGCCACGAGCGGGGGGCTCTCGGTCACCATCGTCGACGTGGAAGACAGCCCGAGCGTCGACGTGGTGGGTGACGTGACCGATCCCATCACCTTAGAGGACGCCGAGATCGAGGACGCCGACGCGCTGGTGCTCGCACTGAGCGAGGACACCACCGCGCTGTTCGCTGCGCTCGTCTCCCGGCAGGTCGCCCCGGCGACGGGGATCATCGCCCGCGCAAACGACGCCGACTCCTCGCCGAAGCTCTACCGGGCCGACGCCGACTACGTGCTCTCGCTCCCGACCGTGAGTGGTCGGATGCTCGCCTCGAAACTGCTGGACGAAGAGGTGATCACGCCCGAGACGCAGGTAGAGTTGGTCCGCCGCGAGGCGCCCGCGCTCGTCGGGCGCACGCTCGGGGAGGCGAACGTGCGCGCCCGGACTGACTGTACAGTGCTCGCAGTCGAGCGGGACGGCCAGACCATCACGGGCGTCGACGCCGGCTTCCGGATCCGGGAGGGCGACACGCTGGTCGTGGCAGGCGACGACGACGCCGTCGACGCGTTCGCGGAGCTCGTCGCCTAGCGAACCGCCCTACATCGGCCGCCCGGGACGTTCCGGACTGAGGCCGACCACCCAGAGCCCGAACAGCGCCGCCCCGACGAACTCCGGGACGGCGATGCCGCCGCCGTCGAGCCAGAGCAGCCAGACTGGCCACGCGAGCACGGCGAGCACGCCGACTACAACCGACAGCTTCCCGCTCGCGAGACGGAACCGCGCCACGCCGTCGACGACGGCCGTCAGCGCGGCGAGCAGGAAGAACGTGACCGCGAACGGCAGGTGGAGCGGATTACCCGACGGCGCGAGGCCGACGCCGCCCATCGCCGCGATGGCGAGCAGGTAGCTCGCGGCCCGGATCCGGCCCAGCACGCCGGGCGCGGCACTCCACAACGCCCACGCGTACGGCATACCAACGACGGCGCCGCCGACGAGCACACCGTTGAACAGCCACGCCGTCGCCGGCGCCACGCCCAGATCCGAGAGCGCGCTGGCTTGCCAGTCGAACGTCGAGGAGAGCGCCGTCGCGAGCAGGATGCCGCCGAGTGAGACGATGACGGCCGCTGGGCCGGTAAGCCGGGCGGCCTGCCGGCCCGACAGACCTGCGTCGGGGGTGGAGGACACGTCACAGGGTTGGTGTCCTGGAAGTTAGCCCTTCGGGCGCTCCCAGACGAGCACGCGGTCGCCCGGGAGGTCGAGTTCCGGCGAGGGCGTCGCGGCTTCGAGATCCTCGCGCGTCGGGTGCTCCTTCCGTCGGTCGACGGTCGCCGCGAAGTCAATGAGCGACGCGACGGCGTCCATGGACTTGGCGGGGTCCTCGTAGACGGGTACGTGCTCACGGAGTTTCGCGTACGGCGGCGTCTCGGTCGGGTCATCGGGCTCCTTTCGGCCGGTCCAGAGCACGACTGCGGGGTCGTCGGCGTCGGCGACGATGGACTTCAGATCCGCGGCGACCTCTTCGGCGCGGTCGTCAATCCCCGAGAGCCCGATGGCGAACACGTAGGCGTCGAAGCTGTCGTCGGCGAACAGCGTCTCGGCGATTTCCGGGAGCACCTCCGCGCCATACCCCCGGATGTCCGCGGGGTTATGGAACTCCCCGAAGGTGAGTAGCTGCTCCATGTCGAGTAACGTCTGCTCGGTCTCGCCGGCGATGTCGGGCAGTTCGAGGTCTCGTTCGGCGGCCATGTCCGCGAGCAGGCTCGCCAGCCCGCCGCTCGTGGAGGCCACACAGACTCTGTCGCCGTCGGGGGAGTCGTACTCGTCGTGGGCGCTCCCGCGCGCGAGTAGGTCCGGGATGTCCGGGGCGCGCTCGACGCCGGTCTGGCGGAACGCGGCGTTCCACGCGTCGTCGTCGCCGGTCAGCGAGCCAGTGTGGGAGAGCGTCGCCGCCTCGGCGACCTCCGAGGAGCCGACCTTTACGGAGACGACCGGCGTGCCCGCGCGCGTGGCCGCGTCCGCGACGCGCATGAACCGCTCGGGGTCCGCGATCCCCTCGACGTAGGTGCAGATCACGTCGACCTCCGGCTGTTCGGCGAGGTAGGCGACGTAGTCGCTGGTGGTCAGGTCCGCCTCGTTGCCCGTCGAGACGATGTGGCTGAAGTGGATATCCCGGTCGGCCGCGCGCTCGAAGAACGTCGTGAACGCCAGCGCGCCCGACTGGCTCACCAGCGCGATGGAGCCCTGCTCCGGCTCGCGAGAGCAGGTCGCCGTCAGCGTCGCACCCGCGGCGGACATGACGCCGATGCAGTTCGGGCCGACCACGTCGATGTCCGTCTGGTCGGCGGCCGCGGCGATTTCGGCCTCGATCTCGGCGCCCTCCTCCTCGGCTTCGGAGAACCCCGCCGTCACGACCAGTGCGGCCGGCACGCCCCGCTCCCCCGCGGCGCGGACCACATCGACGACGTACTCACGGGGGACGCTCACGACGACGAGGTCGACCGTCTCGGGCACGTCGTCGATATCGTCGTAACAGTGCCGGCCCCACACCTCCTCGCGGCCGGGGTTGACGGGGTAGAGCTCCCCGTCGAACCCGTAGTCGAGGAGGTGATCGATGAGGTTGCCGGCGTAGAACGAGTCGGGGCTCGCACCGACGACCGCGACGGAGCCCGGGTCGAACAGCGGGTCGAGTTTGGGCGAGTCAGGTAGCACGACCCCGACGTTTGCGATACCATCACAAAAGCGATTGGGTACCACGGAACACCACCGGAGAACGAGTGAGTGGATTGATCTACGACCCGTCAGTTTCGGGGGCGTGCGAGGGATCGTCCGATGACGCTGGCCGCCGACGGATCGCGGCTCACGTCCGTCCGTGAGGGCCGGTATGCTGACGCGGTGACTGCGCTCGCGTGGCTCGTCGGCGCCGCCACGACCGTGGCTCACCCGGCGGGGCTGGCCGTTGCTGGCCTCTTGCTGGGGATCGTGGCCCCGTCGCCGGCGCGAGCGCTCGCGAGCGCCGCGAGTTTCGGCATCGTCGTCGCCGCGGCCATCACGACGTGGGTCGCCGTCGTCGGCACGTGGCCCGTCAGCGTCGGAATGTGGGCTGCCAGCGCTGGGCTGAGACCTGTTACCAGTATCGTCGCTGACCCGCTGCTGGCGGTGGTACTGGCGCTGCTCGTTCCCCCGACTGTCGCCACGCCCATCCGGGCGCTGGCCTGACCGGCAGCCGACGACGGCCCGAGGTGGTGTGACTACCGTGGTCGACAGTTCCCGACCGAAAACTGCTCGCGCTGGTGTGTGATTATGTTGCTCCTGTCGCTGGTGGAGTCTCTGATCGGCCCCCGGAGCGAACCGATCAGGAACCGGGCGTGACCCGTCAACCGGCTGTTCTGTTCGCGGCGGCGGCTCCACAAAGTATTTTGACCACACAGGGTGACTACCGTCCAACGATGGAGCGTAATACGGTCGAGCGGGTGACCGAGTGGGGCTCGGAGCCGTTCAACGGCGGGCACGCCGGGCTACACGAGTTCGCGGACCGGGATTTCACCGGCGCCGTCACTGACGGCGCAGGCTGGCTGTTCATGCTCAACGGCCGGGTTGTTGGGGTGTTCGACGGCGACCTCTCCCGGTTTTCCGACGCCGATGGCACGGCCTACGTCGCCCCCGATCAGTCGCTCCCCCTCCTGTTCGCCATGCAGGAGACGGGTGGCGAGGTCCGCGGGGAGTACTACACCGAGGAGACGCCGCTCTCGGAGGTGGACCGCACCCTCCAGTCGGGCAACTTCACGGGCTACGTGGAGCTATCCGAGAACGTCCTCTCGGGGGACTACTACCTCGTCTACTACGGCGGCCGGCGCCTGCCGGTCGCGTTCGTCGGCAACCAGGATCGCCGACTCACCGGCGACGAGGCGTTCGAGCGCGCCGCCGACGAAGTGGGGATCTATCGGGTCAAGACGGTCGATCTCGAGATCACCGACATCCCCGAACCGGCGGGCGCGGACTCCACGACGGCCGCGGCCGCCGCGAGCGATTCCTCGGCCGAGGAGACCACCGCGACACCCGACGAGCCTGTCGCGACACCCGACGAGCCGGCCACGACGTCGACTGACACGGCGACCGGGACCGAAACGCCGAGCCCGACTGAAGCGACAACGGCGACCGAGGAGGCTACTCCCACGGCCACGCAGCCGGAGCCCGACCCCGAAGAGGCCACACCGGCCGAGCCCGTGGAAGCGGCCAAAACGACGGAAACCGACGCCACGGAAGCCGACTCGATACCGAGCGAGTCCTCGACGGGGGAGACGACGCCGACGACCTCGCGGGAACGCCGGACGAGGGATTCGGCGCCGGCGTCGACGCCCGACGAGCCGACTCCCTCCACGACGCAATCGACGACCGAGTCCACGACGGCGGAGCCGACGCCGGCGACCGACGCCGCGGCGTCGGAGGGCAGCGAGTTCGCTGCCGAGGCCGAGTGGCAGGGAACGTCGACGATCCCCGCGCTCGACCCCGAGGAGTCGGTGTCGATGGAGTCCGAGACCCCGCCCGCCGAACCGGCGGAGGCCGGGGGTGCGGTTGCGGGAGCAGGAGCGGGCGCTGCCGCGACCGCCGGCGTTCCCGCGGAAGAGGTCGAGGCGCTCCGGGACGAGCGCGACCGCCTGCGTGAGCGTGTCGAGACGCTGGAGGGCGAGACCGAGCGACTCGGCAGCGAACGCGACCGGCTGGAGCGCGAGCGCGACGAGGCGGCGTCGACGGCCGAGGGGCTGGAGGACGAACTCGAGGAGCTCCGGGCCACCGTCGACCGACTGGAGGCGGAGTTAGAGACGGCCGAGACCGAACTCGCGGCCGCCCAGGAGTACATTCCCGAGGGGGACCACGAGATTTCGCCAGAGGAGGCGATGCAGGGGACGAGCCTGTTCGTCCGCTACGAGCGCGAGGGCGGGCCGACGCTGGAGGACGCCCACAACGGCGACGCCGGCCGCGACGCGGTCAACGGGAACGTCCGGCTCGAACGCCACACGGAGTTCGAGGACGAGGGGGCGCTCGTCGACGGCGAGCCGTTCGACGAGTGGCTGCGCGACACCATCGAGTACGGCTTCGTCAACTGGCTCACCGGGACGTTCGTCCACGATATCCGGGAGACGCGCAACCAGACCGCGCTCGGGAAGCTGTTCGACGCCATCCCGGAGATCGACCGGATCGAGTTCCGCGGCAGCGTCGACCTCGGCGAGGTGGCCGAGAACGAGGAGGGGGCCGGCTCCGAGAGCGCCGCCTTCGACGTGGTGCTCCGGGACCGGATGGGCCAGCCGCTGATCGTGACCGACCTCAACGACTCCCGGGAGCCCGCGACCGAGCCGATGCTGGAGTCGCTGATTCGGAACGCGACGCCGGTCGGCGAGGCGAGCGAACGGCTGTCGGCGGCGTTCTACGTCACGAGCAGCTACTACGAGCCGGGTGCCCTCGAGACCGCCGAGGAGGCCACTGGCGGCGGCATCCTGAGTCGCGGCAAGAACAAGAGCTTCGTGCGGCTCTCGCGAAAGGACGGCTACCACCTCGCGCTGGTGGAGACCCGCGACGGGGAGTTCCACGTCACCGTCCCCGAACTGTAGGCCGCAGAAAACCAGCTAAAGCGTCAGTTTTCGGCTTCCGGCGCCGACTCGATCCGCATGTCTCGGAGCTTCTCGACGGTGCTGTCGAGCTTCTCGTCGAGATCTTCGACGAACTCTGCGGTGTGGTCGGTGGTGATCGCACCCTGACTCGACGGCTCGATGAGGTTCTCCTCCTCGAGCACGCGCAGCGAGTAGCGAACCTTGTGGTGCGGGTAGCCCGTCTCGTTCGACATCTTCACGATCCCGATCGGCTCGTTCTCGATGACCATGCGGAGGACTTGGAGGTGCCGCTCCAGCATGTCCACTTCTTTCTCCAGTCGATCTATCATGCTGTATGTTAACTTCTCTTGCGAGAGCTTAAAACTTCCCCTCGGCGGCGGGCGGCGTCGGGCCGGATGGGTAGCGTACGCATGGGACGCAGTTAACCGTTCGGTCACCGGCGGCGCGGGGGTGGGCACCGACTGACGCATCGTAATCGGTTTAGCCGGGGCTACTGAACCCCCGCGTATGACCGTTACAATCGTCGGGGCTCAACTCGGCGACGAAGGGAAGGGCGCCCTCGTCGACCGCTGGGGCGAGGAGGCCGACACTGTCGTGCGATATCAGGGCGGAGACAACGCTGGCCACACCGTCGTCGAGGGCGGCGAGGAGTACAAGCTCTCGCTGGTCCCGAGCGGCTGTGTCCGCGGCAAGACCGGCGTGCTGGGGAACGGCTGTGTCGTCAACCCCCGAACGCTGTTCGACGAGATCGAGACCCTGCGCGAGCAGGGTCTCGACCCCGACGTGCGCGTGGCCAAGCGCGCTCACGTGATCATGCCGTACCACCGCGTGTTCGACAACATGGAAGAGGCCGACAAGGAGGACACCGACATGAAGGTCGGCACCACCGGGCGTGGCATCGGCCCGACCTACGAGGACAAAGCCGGCCGGCGCGGCGTTCGGGTCGGCGACCTGCTCGACATGGACGTGCTCCGGAGCCGACTCGAGTACACCGTCCCGCAGAAGCGCGCGGTCGCCGAGGACGTGTTCGGCATCGAGACCGGCGTCGAGTTCGATGTCGACCAGCTCGTCGCGGAGTACGCCAACTACGGCCAGCGCCTCCGCGAGAACGGGATGCTCGTCGAGGCCGGCGACTTCCTCTACGAGCAGCACGAATCGGGTGGCAACCTCCTGTTCGAGGGCGCACAGGGGACGAGCATCGACATCGACCACGGGAACTACCCCAACGTCACTTCCTCGAACCCGACCGCCGGCGGCGCCGCCGTCGGCTCCGGCGTCGGGCCGGGCATCGTCGGCGACGGCGAAATCGTCGGTATCGTGAAGGCGTACCTCTCGCGCGTTGGCGAGGGACCGCTCCCGACCGAGATGAACGAAGACGAGGAAGATCTCGCCGACGAGATCCGCGAGAAGGGCGGCGAGTTCGGCACCGTCACCGGCCGCCCGCGCCGCATCGGCTGGCTCGACGTGCCGATGCTTCGCCACGCCGCGCGGCGCTCGACGTTCACCGGGCTGGCGGTGAACCACGTCGACGTGCTCGCCGGGCTAGAGGAACTGAAGGTCTGTCACAGCTACGACCTCGACGGCGAAACGCGGACGACCATGCCCGCGACGACCGAGGAGTGGGCGCGCTGTGAGCCGAACTTCCGCGAGTTCGAGACGTGGAGCGAACAGGACTGGAGCGCCGTCGCCGCCGAGGGGCACGAGGCGCTGCCCGCGGCCTGCCGTGACTACCTCGAGTACCTCGAGGCCGAACTCGACGCACCCGTCTACGCCGTCGGCGTCGGTCCCGACCGCGACCAGACCGTCGAGCGCCAGACCCCCTGGTAGCGACCGGGGTGGCGAACAGGCGACCGATCCACATCGCTTCACGAGCCGGATGGTCACGCTCCTGCCGGGGCCGGCCCGCGGCATCCGTCAGCGCACGGACTGACTGGTCCCGTGTTCCTACTTGAGGGTTCGGCCGGGAGAACCCGCAGCCTTTTGCCCCATCCGACCCCACCAGCACCACATGAAGGAGTCGCTGATGGAGATCGTCTGCTGCCCGATGGACAAACACGAGCTCGAACTCGACGCCGACGAGCGCGAGGACGGGGAGATCATCTCGGGGACGCTGACTTGCACCGACTGCGGCGAGTCCTACCCCATCGAAGACGGTATCCCGAACCTGCTCCCGCCGGACATGCGCGACGAGGCCTGACGCGGGAACCTTTTTCAGCGAGTCGCGGGAACGGCGTCTGTGCTCGAAGCCACGCTCACCAGCCAGCCCCGCGGCGACTCGCTCGCGTTCGAACTCCGTGTCGAGAACCACGGCGACGAGGCCGCCGAGCTCTCTTTCCCCGACGCCCAGCGCCTCCGGGTCACGGTCTCCCTCGCGGCCGGCGGCGACGACGCGGACCCAGTGTGGCGCTCTGACGCCGACCGGATGTTCGCACAGGTGGTCGGAACCGAGACAGTCCCCGCAGGAGAGAGCGTCACGTTCGAGACGGCCTGGAAGGAGCCTGAGCCGGGCGAGTACCTCGCGGTCGGCGAAGTCACCTGCCAGGATCGAGAGATCCGGGACGAGGAGACGCTACTGACCTGATCGGCGGAGTTCGTCGTAGAGCTGTTCGGTCGCGCGCCGGACCGCTTCGTCGCTGTCCTCGGGCACGTCGTGGCCCAGTTCCGAGAGCTTCGTCGTGTCGAGGCGCATCTTCGGTACGTCGCCGGTCCAGCCGCGGTCCCCGCCGGTGAACTCGTACTCCGGGTCGAGGTCCATCACGTCGGCGACGATGTCGGCGATGTCGACGACGGAGGTGGTCGTCTTCGATCCGAGATTGTAGACGTTGTAGTCGTCCTCAGCATTCTCGACGACATCCCGGATCGCCGCCGCGCAGTCCGAGACGTGGAGGTAGGACTTCTCCTGCCGGCCGTCGCCGAGGATGGTGAGCGTCTCGGGGCCGTCCTGCAGTTTCTGGATGAAGTCCGGGATCACGTTGCCGCGCTGGCGCGGGCCGACGATGTTGGCGAAGCGGAACACCCACGACTGGATGCCGTAGGAGTTCGCGAAGGTGGAGACGACTCCCTCGTCGGAGAGTTTGGAGGCGCCGTAGATGCTGATCGGTTCGAGGGGACCGTAGTCCTCCGCGGTCGGCATCGGCGCCTCGCCGTACACCGTCGAGGAGGAGGTAAAGGCGAACGCCTCACAGCCGACCTCGCGCATGCGCTCGAGGACGTTGTACGTCATCTCGGTGTTCTCCTCGAACACCCGGCGCTCGTCCTCGGGGTCGTCGACGCGCACGTCGGTGTGAGCCGCAAAGTGGAACACGATGTCCGTCGCCTCGTCGATGACTTGTGCCACGTCGTCGGGGTCCAGCACGTCCGCCTGCGCGAAGGCGACATCCTTGGGGATCGCCTCGCGTTCGCCCTTCGAGAGGTCGTCGACGGCCAGCACGTCGTTCTCCTCGGCCAGCACGCCGGCGAGGTGCGAGCCGACCAGCCCCGCGCCGCCGGTCACGACTACGTTCTTGCCGCTGAGGTCCATATCCGGGGGTGTTCCGGTCGGGGGAAGTGCGTTCTGGTTGGGCGGCGGCGCCGACGGCTGGGAACCGAAAGCGCCACCCTTCCGCCCCCATTTCGCCCGAGTATGCAGGGATCGCCGGAGTGCTGCGTGCTACGGTTCGGCCATCGGCCCGGGCGGGACGACCGCATGACCACCCACGTCGGGCTGACGGCGCGCGCGCTGGGCGCCGACCGGGTGATCTTCCCGGACAACGCCAGCCAGTCCGCCGAGACGGTGCGGGACATCACCGGGCGCTTCGGCGGCCCCTTCGAGGTGGAACTCGACGGCGAGCAGCGCGCCACCATCCGGAACTGGGAGGGGACGGTCGTCCACCTCACGATGTACGGCGAGGAGGTCCAAACGGTTCAAGACGAGATCCGCGAAGTCCATACCGAGGAGCCGATTCTGATCGTCGTCGGTGGCGAGAAGGTGCCCTTCGAGGTGTACGACGAGGCCGACTGGAACGTCGGCGTCACGAACCAGCCCCACTCGGAGGTCGCCGGCCTCGCCGTCTTCCTCGACCGTCTGTTCGACGGCGACGAACTCGACCGCGAGTGGGAGGGCGGCGAGCAGCGCGTGCTCCCCATGGAGACCGGGAAGCGCGTCGTCGACCCCGAGGAAGTCGACGAGGCCGGCGCCGTCGACGAGCAGTAGTTTTCTAGCGCATTTTCTGCGGCGGCGCGAAGCGCTCGCAGAGCGAGAGCGGAGCTCTCGCAGGCAGTGCGGGCGACGCACGGGTCGCCCGCACGACGCCTCCGTGCGCGACGCGAGCGCGAGGGACGAAGGAGCGAACGGAGTGAGCGAGTGAGTCGGCTGGGGAGGTCTGTGGGTGGTGCTGTCGGGTGTTCCCGTGAGCGAAGCGAACGGGAGCCAGCGAGGCGCGAAGCGTCTCGCGTGGGGCTGAAAGGGGCTGTTCGCTCGGCGACGGACGACGACGTAAGCACCGCAGCGAAGTGAGGAGCGCAGCGAGACGCCCGAGCCGAGCGAACAGGGGCTTTCACAGTGTTGCTGACCCACTCAGTCTCGTTTCCAACGAAGCAACCGAGCACCACCCATCCCTCTCTGTCCGCAATCCCCACTAATCAGGCCCATAACCCACAACGTTGAAGCGCGTGCCCCTTTTACGTCACCGTAATGGCTTTTGAGGAACTCTTGGAGGACCCGGTGATTCAGAAGTACCTCCACGACTTGGTCGGCCCGACGGGGATGCCCGTGGCGGCGGCGCCCCCCGACGGCGAAGTGACCGACGAGGAACTGGCCGAAGAACTCGGCCTCGAACTCAACGACGTGCGCCGTGCGCTGTTCATCCTCTACGAGAACGACCTGGCGGCCTACCGACGGGTCCGCGACGAGGATTCGGGCTGGCTCACGTATCTCTGGACGTTCCACTACGAGAACATCCCGGAGAACCTCGAGGAGGAGATGCACCGGCTCATCGACGCCCTCGAAGGGCGTGTGGAGTACGAGACCGAACACCAGTTCTACCTCTGTGAGAACTGCTCGCTGCGCTTCGAGTTCGAGGAGGCGATGGAGTTCGGCTTCGAGTGCCCCGAATGTGGCACCCAACTAGAGTCGATGGAGAACTCCCGCATGATCGAGGCCATGGAGTGGCGCCTCGACCAACTCCGCGAGGAGCTAAACGTCGAGGCCGCCTGATGGTCGTCCTCGCAACCAAATGTTACGTCGAGGGCGACGCCCGCGAGCGCGCACTCGACTCGCTCGACTCGCTGGTCGCCAACGACCTCGCGGAACTCGACATCGACTGGACCATCGGCGTCCTCGACGACGAGTTCGTCTCGGTCACCGTCGAGGGAGACGACGAGACGGTCGCCCAGAACCTCCTGCGGGAGCGCTGGGGGGAGGTCACCGACCACTTCGACCACGGCGAGACGTACGTCGGCACGCTGCGCTACTGGAACGACGAGGGCTGGGTGCTCGACGCCGGCCAGAAGATCGACATCTCCCGGGACGACCTCGGTCTCGGGCCGGGCGACCCGTCCCAGATCCGCGACCGGTTCGGCGTCGTCCAGCACACGCCGCTTGCGTTCGTCTACGACGAGGATGGCGACCACCGCCTCGCCGACGAAACGCAGGACATGCTCTACGGCTGGACCCGCGACGAGGACGGCGAGACCGGCGGGCGCCTAAACGTCAACTCCGCGACCCGGGGCGAAGTGCGCGCCACGCTCAACCGCGCGGGCCACGCCCGGGACGTCGTGACCGTCGAGCGCCTCGGCCTGCTCGAACAGAGCGTCGTCTGTACGGAAGGGACCGACCCGCCGGGCCTGCTCGCCAGCGTCGGCGAGTACCTGCCGGCGGAGCTCAAGTGCGTCGTCCCCTGAGCCGATGAGCCGTCGACGCCTCGCGCTGCTCGCGCTCGCGGGCCTGCTGGTGCTGAGCGGCTGCCTCGGCGGCATCGGCGGCGGCCCGGCCAGCGACGACCAACTCGACCAGCCCCCCGAGACGGCGTACGACTGGGACACCAACACTGACGTCTCCATCACCGTCACCAACCAGACCACCTACCGCGCGGTGTACGACGTTTCGGCGTTCAACGAGAGCATCAGGCTCGCCGAGGGCGGCTTCCTCGGCACCGACACGCCGGTGTCGATCCGGTCGCTGCGCTATCGCTACCCCAACGGGACGGTTATCAACGGCTCGAAGTTCGACGAGCACGGCGGCTCCGTGGGCACGCAGGACAACGCGCTCGTGATCGAACCGCCGGCTGACGACGGCAAGATGGCCTACTCGGGCGACGGCACGCCCAAGCAGTTCTCCCACCCGATTGCCGTCGAGGAGGGCTCCTACACCGTCGTCCTTCCGGAGAACCGCGAGACGTCCGTGCCGCTGTTCGGCCGCATCGTCCCCGCGCCGGACTCGACGATCACGCTGGACGGCCGACTCCACATCGTCTGGGTCCAGGCCACCGGCGAGACGCTGCTCGTGCGCTACTACCTCCCGCGTGACGTGCAGCTGTTCGGCGGCCTGCTAATCGGCCTGGTCGGCGTCGGCGTCGCCGGCGGCGGCTACTACTGGCGGAAGATCAAGGAACTCCGCGAACGCCGGGAGGAGATCGGACTCGACGTGGATATCGAGCACGACGACGGCGACGGCCCGCCACCGGGGATGGGCTGACCGTTTCGCCGCCGCTCTCGCCTCGCTTCTCCGCTGACGACCGCGCGTCGCGGCCCTTTTGCGCCCGCAGGCGGTAGTCCGAGTATGTCCAACCGGAACGACGTACCCCCGGGAACCGTCGGCGTCGACCTCCGCGAGGAGGGCGTGGTCGTCGAGTACGCCGACGGCCGCGAGACGCTCTACCGGGGCGTCCCCACCGTGAAGGAGGGCTCCCTCCGGACCGGCCCCGGCAAGGAGTGTCACCTGCTCGTGACCGACCCGACCGAGACGGAGGGCGTGATGCTCTACATCAACGACCTGAAAACCGAAGACGAGATCCTCGAGGACACCGGCGTCGGCCGGGTGATGCTCGACCCCGGGGAGAGCGAGGAGGTGTTCCCGGGCGTCACCGTGCGCCACGGCGAGGCCCGCCGGATCGAGGTCGAGGCAGACCCCGAAGTCGCCCGCGGCCGCGTGTTCGTGTTCGTCGAGGACGACTGGGGCGAGCAGAGCTTCGAAATCGTCGGAGAAGGGGACGACTGACGGCGACGGCGTCGACGGGAGTCGGCGCAGCGATAGCGACGGCGGGGCGCGCCAGTGGTGACGGTTGAGCGCGCCAGTGGTGACGGTTGAGCGCGGCTACTGCAAGTACGAGGGATCGTCGCCCGCACAGTTGTCCTCGTGCTGGCTGGCGTCGCCCTCGTCGTCGAACAGGAGGCCACAGCTCTCACACTGGTACCACGTCATGCCGTCGCGCTCCGTTGCTTCGACCATGCCCGGACGTGGGGACGGACACCGTAAATCGCTTCCGGCGAGTGGCACGCTCCCGTCTCGGGGTTTTCTCTCGGCGCCGGACCGCCAGTTCCGTAACGTGCAAATGGGTGGACCGCCCAGCCTCGGGTATGCGCGGAGCGCTCACCGAACCCGCCCAGCCCACACAATGACGCTCACCAAACGGGTCATCCCCTGCATCGACGTGGACGTTGACGAGAACGGCGAGCCGGCAGTGTACACCGGCGTCAACTTCGAGGACCTGGAGTACACCGGCGACCCGGTGGAGATGGCCAAACGCTACAACGAGGCCGGCGCCGACGAGTTCGTCTTCCTCGACATCACCGCCAGCGCGGAGGGCCGCGAGACGATGCTCGACACCGTCTCGGCGGTTGCCGACGAGGTGTTCATCCCGCTGACCGTCGGCGGGGGGATCCGCACCACCGACGACATCAAGGAGACGCTGCGGGCCGGCGCGGACAAGGTCAGCATCAACTCCGGCGCCATTGCCGACCCCAGCCTGATCAACCGTGGCGCCGAGGCGTTCGGCTCCCAGTGTATCGTCATCTCGCTCGACGCGCGCCGGCGCTACGACGAGCAGGGCGAACATTACGAGCGCGTCAACGGCGAGTCCTGCTGGTTCGAGTGCACGGTCAAGGGTGGCCGCGAGGGGACCGGCCTCGACGCCGTCGAGTGGGCCGAGGAGGCTGCACAGCGCGGCGCGGGCGAACTGTTCGTCAACTCCATCGACAAGGACGGCACCCAGGACGGCTACGACATCCCGCTGACTTCCGCGGTCTGTGACGCCGTCTCGACGCCCGTCATCGCCTCCTCAGGCTGTGGCTCGCCCGCGGACATGTACGAGGTGTTCACCGAGGCCGACGCCGACGCGGGGCTGGCGGCGTCGATTCTGCACTTCGACGACTACACGATCCAGGAGGTCAAGCAGTATCTCGCCGAGCGGGGCATCCCGGTCCGTATCTGAGTCGCAGCGCACGCTTCGGCGGGCTGTCGCCATTCAGGCACCGCCTGCCGGAGCGCCGATGAGTCGACGCCGGCAGAGAGTCACCGACCAACCGCGGAGATGGCCGAAAGAAGTTCAGGCGGCGGTGTCTTCGAACGCGGTACGCAGTTCTTCGGTTTTCGTGCTCACGCCGCCGGCGGCCTCCTCGAGCACGTCGAGGGGGTCGGCGCCGCCCTCGGTCGTGATCGAGAGGATCGGCTCGGTCTGACCCCCCGACTGCTCGGGGTTCACGTCGTAGGTCGCGGCGGCCACGTCGTCGTTCTCCAGCAGGGTCCCCTTGAGCACGTTCATGAACGTGTGCCCTTCGCCGGCGACCTCGATGCGGAGTTCCTCCTCAGTCTTTTCGATGACCCGCAGTTCCATGCCTCTGGATTGTCGGGGTCCGCGTTTGAGTGTTACGCCTCGATGACGCCAAAGTGCCGGCCGAACCACCCCGATTCAACTACGCCCAACCCCAGCAGCCGGTATGGACGCGTTCGCCCCGGCCAGCGTGACGGCCGTCTTCGCCCCCGACGACACCGAATCCGGCTCCCGCGGCGCCAGCGTCGCCCTCGAGGACGGCGTGACCGTCTCCGTCGCCGCCGCCGAGGAGACGACCGTAACCGTCGACGGCGAGCCAGCCAGCTTCGAACCCGTCGCGGGGGTGCTCGAGCGCCTCGGCGTCGCCGCCGCCGTCGACGTCCAGCCAGACACCCCTATCGGCGCGGGGTTCGGCGCCAGCGGCGCCGCCACGCTCGCGACCGCGCTGGCCGCGAACGCACAGTTCGACCTCGGAAACTCCCGAGATGAACTCCTCAGCCACGCCCACGACGCCGAGGTCGACGCCGGCACCGGCCTCGGCGACGTGTTCGTGCAGGAGGCCGGCGGACTGGTCTACAACGTCGGGAACGGCCGCCAGCGCGTCGAAACCGACGAGCCAGTCGAGTACGCCTCCTACGGCGGCCTGCCGACCGCGGACGCGCTGGCCGACGAGGAACTGATGGCGACCGTTCGCGAGGAAGGCGGCGCGGTGCTCGACTCGCTGCCCGATCCGCCAACGGTTCGCGCGGTCGTCGAGCGCTCGTGGCCGTTCGCGCGGGCGCTGGGCCTCCCGACCGAGCGCGTGGTCGAGGACGTGGCGCGCGTCGAGGCCGAGGGCGGCGTCGGGACGATGGCGATGCTCGGCGAGACGGTCGTTGCCGTCGACTGCGAGGGCGTGCTCCCGAACCGGACGCGGGTGTCGCCTGCGGGCGCTCGGCTGCTGTAGGTCACCCGACTGCTGTCGGTCGCCCGACACTGTCGGGACCACCAGCTTCAAGCCCCGGAACGCCCCCGGTAGGGGCATGGACGGCCACGCCGCCGCGCCCGGTGCGGGCACGGTGCTCAACGCGCTCGCGACGGGTCGGGGTTCGGCGTTCGCGCTCGACATCGAGACCGCCGCGCACGTCGACCTCGACGGCTCGGGCGGGATGTCCGGAGCCATCGACGGCCAGCCTGACGCCGATACCGAACTGATCGAGCGCTGCGTGACCCTGGCGGTCGAGCGCTGGCGCGACGACGCACCCGTCGACGTTCCGGACGCCCCCGGAGGAACGGTCCGGACCGAGAGCGAAGTGCCGACCGCTGCGGGCCTCAAGAGTTCCTCGGCAGCCGCCAACGCAACGGTACTCGCGGCCGCCGACGCACTCGGCCTCGCCGGGGACATCGACCACGAGGCGGCCTGCCGGGTCGGCGTGCAGGCCGCGCGCGAGGCGGGCGTCACCGTCACCGGCGCGTTCGACGACGCCAGCGCGTCGATGCTCGGCGGCCTCACCGTCACCGACAACACCGCGGACGAACTGCTCGCCCGCGAGGAGGTCGACTGGGAGGCGCTGATCTGGACCCCGCCGGAGCGCGCCTACTCGGCCGACGCAGACGCTGACCGCTGTGAGTTGGTGGCGCCGATGGCGGAGTTGGTCGAGGACCTCGCGCTCGCTGGGAAGTACGGTCAGGCGATGACGGTCAACGGCCTCGCGTTCTCGGCGGCGTTGGGGTTCTCGGCCGACCCCGCTGTCGAGGCGATGCCTCACGTCGACGGCGTCTCGCTTTCCGGCACGGGACCGAGCGTCGTCGCCGTCGGCGACGCCGCGGGACTGGACGCCGTCGCGGAGATCTGGGGCGAGCACCCGGGCGAGACGCTGCGAACCGAGACGCGGACCACCGGAGGACGCTATCTATGAGTGAACGCACACCCGACGACATGACGCTGGACGAACTGCGCGAGGAGATCCAACAGATCGATCAGGAACTGGTCGAACTCATCGCCCAACGCACCTACGTCGCCGACACCATCGCCGACGTGAAGGAGGAACAGGGGCTCCCGACCACCGACGAGGCACAGGAGCAGGCGGTGATGGACCGCGCGGGCGAGAACGCCGAGCGCTTCGATGTCGACTCGAACCTCGTGAAGGCGATTTTCCGGCTACTGATCGAACTGAACAAGGTTGAGCAACGAGAGAGTCGATAAGCGAGAGAACGACTATTTCAGGTCTTCTAACTGCGTATTAGTGAGATAGGAGTCGATTCACGACGCCACCTTACGAATTTTCAGACTCGATGAGCAGCCGGAAGATTTGACGCAAGTCTCGTTGCACACGCGGCCACGACGACCGTTTCATACAATATGCCGGATTTGTCACACAATGACCGATTATCGTTAAGTATAGAGAATACACCTAACAGGCTTTACCCGTTGAGCGAGAACGTACAGTATCTTGCGCGAGTTCGTCTTTACAGTCGAATACGAGGCAGGGGCTGACGAGGTGATGGATCTCTTCATCGAACATGCAGAGCTGTACGCCCGGTCGATGGAGATCAATGCGACCAGCGAGACAGTGTGGGGAATCGACAAAGTCGTCGGCCCAACTACTGTTCTCGACGAGCTTGACGACCGGCTAGAACGCGTCGCCAATGATCCGAATACAACTGGGATGTGTGGTGCGCCCGTGACCGAGTACGAGTACACGATCCTCTCGTCGAACCCGGAGTCACGGAAAATCCACTCGCTTCGCCGGGAAGGCGACGGCCCGCGATCGATCCCGCTCGTCGCCGCGAACCATATCGGCGAGGGGTTGATAATGCGATCGGAGCGTCGTGGCGACCAATTCCGATGGCGCTTGCTCATCGACGAGCCTGTCACAGCGATTCACGAGGAAGTCCGTGAGAACCTTCGGGAGGGACTGTCGCTTACTGTCGAACGCCTCGGCACGCCGCCGTGCTTGCTCGAAGACGGTCGCGTCCAGCAAACCCTCACGCCCGAACAGAAGTCAGCACTTGAGGCTGCAATCGAACGCGGGTACTACGAGGAGCCACGGCAGCAGTCGGTCACCGAAATTGCTGCCGACGTAGACGTGTCGCGTTCGACGTTCCAGTACCGTCTCAACCGAGCGGAGGCGTGGCTGGCACAGCAGTTCGCCGCCGATTCACTCGACATCGACCTCGACGTAGATCTGGATCCTGAGGATATCGAGTTCATTCAGTGAGCGAGTGGCTGAACGCCACGTCGGTTGGAATATGTCGAAATAAATCCTACCCCGATGGCCCTCACAATGGTACCTGTATGCCAACAACTGGTACTAACGTGCAGCTGATTCGCAACGCCACGATTCTCGTGGACGTTGGCGACACGACGTTCCTCGTCGATCCGATGTTCACGCCGCAGGGCGAGATGCCGACGGTGACGGACAACCCTGCCGTTCCCGAGTTCCTTACGACAGCGAACCAGAAACGGAACCCACTCGTTCCATTGCCGGACGTGAGTTTATCGTACGACGCCGTGGTCGTCACGCATCGCCACCCCGATCACTGGGACGAGGCGGCCAGAGAGGAACTCGACGCCGACGTGCCACTGTTCTGTCAACCCGAGGAGGCCGAGGCGTTTACCGATGAAGGCTTTGCCGACGTCCGGCCTGTTGACGACGAGACCTCCTTCGACGGTGTCACCATCTACCGAACGCCGGGCCAACACGGACATGGCGAGTTAGCCGAGGGGATGGGCCCGGTCTCGGGCTTCGTCTTCGAGGGCGACGAGACGGTGTACGTCGCTGGCGACACGATCTGGTACGAACCGGTCGAAGAGATCCTCGACCAGTTCGAGCCCGACATGGTCGTCCTCAACGGCGGCAAAGCACAGTTCGAGCAGGGCGAACCCATCACAATGGGCGTCGAAGACATCTCAGCTGTCCGCGAGGCCACCGATGCCACCGTCGTCGTCGTCCACATGGAGGCGATTAACCACTGCTTGCTGTCGCGCGAGGAACTGCGAGCGGAGACGGAGGACGTACACGTTCCTGAAGACGGGGAGCAGATCAGCCTGTAACGCGAGAAGGCTCGTCTGACCAAGGGTACGACTTTAGAACACGTTCTTTCAGGCTCGACACGGCATGGGCTTCCTCCAGCATCAGCGACGTGAGATTGCCGGCTTTGACCACACTGCTACAAGCGGGTTACTGGGATACCGGTAAAGTACACGAAAGCGTGTTACGTGAGTTATTGAACTGAACAAGGTCGAACAGCGCGAGAGCCGGTAGTACGACCAGTCAGATGCGTTTGTGTACTCTCCCGGATCGGGAATAGGGGATGACCAGCCAAACTGATTTACTATTAGCTCCGCTATTATACTATATGGGAAGCTACGCGAGGCCGCCAGATTGGCCAAAGTCGACTGAGGGGAGTGACGAACCGACAACTACGCTCGGTGGCTCTGATACGGACGACGGATCGACAGTCAAGCTCGGTGATCTACTGTCCGGCCGACTGGAAGATGTTGATGTCGACTCCGTCGAGGCGGTTCGTGAAGCCCGAGAGCGTCGATGAAGCTGTTCATCGATACGAACGTATTCATCGCCAGCATTACTGATGAGCCGGGCCGTGGCGAAATAGCGACTGACCTCCTAAACGAGGACTACGAGTTTTGCACATCGATTCTCAACCTTATGGAGATTCGGTCGGTGTTGACGAAAAAGAAGCGTGTTGAGCAAGAACAAGTTGAGGAACTCCTAGCCGATATCTACGGACGCGTCGATATCTATGCGCCGGAAATCAGCGACCAAATTTCGGCGTACGGTCTCCAGCAAGACACGCTACTGTACACGCTCGACTGCATACTCCTCGCCCTTGCCGAGGATGTTGACGCCACTCTAGTCACGTTCGATGGCGAACTACTGGAACATGGTGCAGTCCAGCCAACCGAGTTGATGGAGTAGTTTGGGATCTGGGAACTTTCTATTGTATCTGTCCCTCTATTCGAAAAATTCAAGAAGGTCGAACAGCGCGAGAGCCGGTAACGGTCCCTCGTCGGTCGAACGGCCGGATGGCCGGAGTTTCTGGTACACACGTCGTAACTACTGTTTTCCACGTTTCGCCCGCATCTGGCGGCATGACTGGCCAACAGTCCGACACCGCGCAGCGGTCCGCTCGGCACACGCTCACCACGCTCGGGGTCCTCCGGTCGGCGGGTCGCGGGGTCGTCGGTGGCCTCGTCGCGACTGTCCTGATGACACTCTACCGGTTCCCGACCTTTCGGGCGGTGCCGCCGACGGCCGAGTTCTGGGCGACGTACGTCGCCGGAGGGAGGGCCGAAGAGTACCCAATCGAGGGGCTGGCGCTGCACCTGCTCTACGGCGGCGCCGCAGGCGGCCTGCTGGGGCTGGCGTTCAGCCTCGTCGACGTCCGGACGGCGCGGAGCCGTCGATTCACCGCCGTCACGCTCGCTGTCGGCTACAGTCTCCTGCTCTCAGTGTTCGGGACGCGGGTGGTGTTCCGACGACTCCTCGGCGAGGAACTCGACGACGGCGAGCGGATGGTGTTCCACACTGGCCACGTCATCTTCGGCCTCTCGCTCGGGACGTGGCTGCAGTCACGCGAGGGACGCGGCGAGGTCTACGAGTGAGCGGTGGGGACTCCTCCGTAGGGTCCCGGCCCGGGACGAGGTTCCGATAAGCGGGGGCTAACTATCCACCGGCGGGCCGGGTGACCTGTATGGCACTACTCGACTCGCTCATCGTCTTCATCGTCAGCCTCCTCATCGGGGCGTTGGGTATCTACGTCGGCGCCCAACTCGTCACCGGCTCGAAAGACTACACGTACGCCATCGTGACCGCGCTGATCGGCGCGATCATCTGGGCCGTCGCCGGCTTCCTCTTTGGCTGGATACCGCTGCTCGGTCCGGCGCTGGTCTTGCTGGCGTACATCGGCGTCATCCACTATCGCTACCCCGGCGGCTGGTTCGCGGCCGCCCTCATCGCCCTGATCGCGTGGATCGCGACGCTCGTGGTCCTCTACATGCTCGCCCTGATGAACATCGGCGCGTTCGAGGCCGTCGGCATCCCGGGGGTGTAACTCCTCAGTTTTCGGCTGCCGATCGGTCCGGCACCAGCCACCGCGGCACGACCCGAGTCAGCGCGACCATTCCCGCCAGTTCCACGAGCGTCTGCGTCACCACCACTGCGGGCACCAGTTCGTAGCCCGCCGGGAGCGCCAGCGCCAGCGGAAGCACCACCAGCGAGTTCCGCGTGACCGAGGTGAACACGAGCGCACGCTGCTCGCCGACCGGAAGATCCAGCCGAGCACCCACCAGCCGCGCTATCGGCGGCATCACGACCAAAAACGCGACGTACACCGGGACGGCCGCGGCGACCTGCCCAAGCGAGTCGCCGATCCGGGGGAGCTGAGAGGCGATGACCACCAGCAGCGTCACAGCCAGCATCGGTACAGGGAGCCAGCCCATCGCCGCCTGCCACGACGCGCCGCGGGGCGAGCGCTCGGCCCACGCCTCAGTCAGCCACGCCAGCGAGAGCGGCAGCGCGATGATCAGCAGGAACGCCTCCAGAAACGGACCGATCTCGACCGCTGCGGCCGCTGTCGGCCCGAGGAACAGCCAGAGGTACGCTGGCAGCGCCAGCAGTTGCGCGAGCAGGAGGGCGGGCGTCGTCGCCGTCACCTGTTCGGCGTCGCCGCCCGCGAGGCCGGTGAACGTGATGACGTAGTCGATACAGGGCGTCAACAGCACCATGAACACCCCGAGCAGTAGCGCGGGGCGGTTCGGGAGCGCGCGCGTGAGCAGCCAGACCACCGCCGGAACGACGAGGAAGTTCGTCGCCAGCGCGGCGCCGACGAACCGGCGGTTCCGGAACGCCCGGCGCAGACGAACGAACGGCACCTCGAGGAACGTCACGTAGAGCAGCACCGCGAGCGTCGGGTCGATCAGGCCTTCGAGGACCGGCGCCGTCGACGGCCGACCGACCGCGAGGGCGACCGCCAGCGCGACCGCTCCGGCGTACACCGCCACCTGCCGTCGCTGGAGCCACTCGCGGGCCATCGCCCGGCCGTTCTCACCCCGGCGGGAAACAGTCGTCGCTACCACGCCGATCCGGTCGGAACGAAACAGTAAAGCCCGTAATCCCCCGACCTACGCAGTAACCCCCCTTGCTCGGACGGGGGAACGCGGTACGTCGATCCCGTTCCGAGCCTGACGCCGGCACGTGTTCGCGGTGTCGAACCGCGAGGCAGCCGATCACGCCGTCGGCGGAGGGGACCCACACATCCATGGCTGACTCCGACATCTCGAACGTCGTGCTCGTCACGGTCGATTCGCTCCGGGCGGACGCGCTCGGCGCTTACGACGGCGACCGGCACTCGCCGGTCCTCAACGACCTCGCGGACCGCGGGACGACGTTCGACAACGCGTTCGCCAACGGCAACTGGACCCCGTTCTCGTTCCCGTCGATCATGGCCTCTCGCCCCGTGTTCGCCGACACCGGCCGCATCGGCGTCGACGGCGCGGCGACGCTGGCCGAGACGCTCGACGACGCGGGCTTCGCGACGGCCGGCTTCAACGCCGCCAACGGCTTTCTCACCTCCCACTGGGGCTACGACGACGGGTTCGACGAGTTCGAACCGTTCGTCGCCAGCGTCGGCTCCAGCATCTACAGCAAGTATCTCGCGACCCATCCGACCGTCGAGGCGTGGCTCCAGTTGGCTACCTCGCCGGCCCGGCGCCTGAGTTCCTGGCTCCGCGGGGGCACCGACGACCGACCGTTCATCGACACCTCGCGGATGTTCGACGTCGAACACGCCGCGACGGAGTTCGTCGAGTCCACCGACGACCCGTTCTTCCTCTGGATCCACTACATGGACGCCCACACGCCGTACGTCCCGGCGCCCCGCTACATCCGCGAGGTGTCCGACGGCCTGCTGGGTACCCACCGGATGATCCATGCCCACACTCGGACGGGGCTGGGCTGGAACGTCGGCGAGCGCACGCTCGGGGACCTCCGGACGCTCTATCAGGCCGCCGTCCGGCAGGTCGACGCCAGCGTCGGCCGCGTGCTCGACTCGCTCGAAGCAGCGGGCGTCGACGACGAGACGGCCGTCGTCGTCGCCGGCGACCACGGCGAGGAGTTCCAGGAGCACGGCCACCTCGCGCACTACCCCAAACTGTACGACGAACTGATCAACGTCCCCCTGATCGTCGACGCGCCCGGCGCCGACGGCGGCCGGATCTCCGGGCAGGTCGGCCTCGACGCCATCCCCCCGACGGTGGCGGACCTGTTGGGCGTCGACACGCCCGAGGCGTGGCAGGGGAAAAGCGTCGCGCCGAGCGTACTCGACGGCGAGGCGCCCGCCGACGAGCCAGTGGTCTCGGTCACGGTCCGGGACGAAGAGGTCACGAGCCAGCCCATCCCGCGCTCGCTCGACGACGGGGAGCTACTGATCAGCGTCCGCGACAAGGACTGGACCTACATCGAGAACATCGGCGAGGGACCCTCTCCGGACAATCAGACGCGGTCTGACGACATCGATGCTGACTCCGAGGCTGATGCTGCCGACGGCCGGGAACTCTACTACCGCCCCGACGACCCCGACCAGCAGGAGAACCTCGCTGTGGACCCGACGCCGGAGGAGCAGGCCGTGATCGAGTCGTTCCGACCGCTCGTCGACGCCCACGCCGACCTGCTCCGCGCGAGCGAGGGCGAGGAGACCGCTGGCGCGGTCGACGAGGACCTCCAGAACCGGCTGGAGGCGCTGGGCTACCGATAGATGCTCCGCTCGTACCTCAGAAGTCTCGTTTCGGGGCCGGTGGCCGTCCAACTCCGGCGCTACACGGTGGTCGGCACCACCACCGCCGGGGTACAGATGCTGCTGCTCTGGCTGTTCGTCGATGTCACCGCCCTCAACTACCTCGTCGGCGCCACGGTGGCCATCGAGATCACCATCGTGATGACGTACGTCCTCAACAACGCCTGGACGTTCGCGTCGATCCAGAACACCGGCCGCCGGAACTACCTCGTCGGCCTGCTCAAAACCAACCTCGTGCGCGGGACCGCCATCCCCATCCAGTTGGGGGTGCTCTACGCGCTAGTCGACTGGCAGGGGATCCAGTACCTCATCGCCAACGCCGTCGCCATCCTGCTCAGCGGCGTCTATCGCTACGTGCTGGACGTGAAGTGGACCTGGGGCCGGACCTGACCCCGCGTGCGCCATCGGAAGCCGACGACGCCGACCGAGGAGCGGGACCTTCGGACCTCCAGCATAAGGGCGATCCACAGGGGGCCGCCAACCACTCAGCGGTCGTCCGCGCTTCGCTGGAGTTAACGTGCACAGGCCACTTCTCCCTGTATGAGCAACTATCACGTCGTGATGGAGGCTGCGTGGCTCGTGCGAGACGTCGAAGGTATCGACGACGCCATCGGCGTCGCCGTCTCGGAGTCGGGTCGCCGACTCAACGAGGCCGACAAGGAGTACGTTGACGTCGAGGTCGGTCTGACCGACTGCCCGGCCTGTGGCGAGCCGTTCGACTCGGCCTTTATTGCCGCCAGCACCGCGCTGGTGGGGCTGGTCCTCGAGATCGACATCTTCAACGCCGAGAACGAGGAGCACGCCACCCGTATCGCGAAAAGCGAGGTCGGGGGCGCGCTGCGAGACGTTCCCCTCGAGGTCATCCAGGCCATCGAGACCGGGGAAGGCGACGAGGAAGGCGAGGAGTAAGACTAGTTTGGGGCGCGATGGACCGAGTCCCGGCGCGCTCCGAAACGCTTTCAAATTACCCCTAGTTATTAGCACGTATGGAACTGCCGACACCCGAGGACCTTCGCGAGCGGCGGAACGCGGTGGGGCTGACCCAGTCGGCGCTGGCCGACCGCGCCGATGTCTCCCAGCCGCTGATCGCCCGCGTCGAGAACGACGACGTCGACCCGCGACTCTCGACGCTCCGGCGAATCGTCGAGGCGCTCGACGCCGCCGAGGGCGAGGTCGTCCGGGCCGCGGACCTGATGCACGAGAACGTGGTCAACGTCGGGCCGGACGACTCCGTCAGCGACGCGGTCGACCTGATGGACGAGGAAGCGTACTCGCAGCTACCGGTGATCCAGAACGGCGTCCCCGTCGGCTCTATCTCCCAGTCCGACGTGGTCCACGCCGGCGAGAACGTCGGCGACCTACCCGTCGCGGACGTGATGAGTGAGTCGTTCCCGACAGTGAGCGCCGACGCGACTGTCGACGAGGTGCGGAACCTGCTCGACCACTACAAAGCCGTCATCGTTACCGAGGGCGGCGAGGCGGTGGGGATCATCACCGAAGCCGACATCGCGAGTCACCTCTCCTAAGGCGTCGACGTCTTGTCTACGACCTCGATCTCGCCGCCCCGGTCACCCACGGGCGTGCGGAGGTCAAGCGAGCCGGTGTCGCCTGCCTCGTTCAGGCCTGATTCCGGCCCGTACTCCCTCGTCCACGTCGCCGACTCGCCCGGATCAAGTTCGAGTTCGAAGGGGTACGGGTAGACGGCGTACTCCACCCCGGCGACATTGAGCACGCCGCGGAACGTCCCTGTCGTCTCCCCGATGTTCTCTGCCGTTACGGATACGCTAAACTCCTCATCGGTCTCGACTGTCTCTGGGTGCTCGAAGGAGACGATGTCGAACGTCGGGAGTGGCTGGCGGAGTTGAGTACTCACTGCATCAGAGAGCCCCCAGCCAACGTCACCGACGACGATTCTGATCGACTCGGCGTCGAGTTCGGCGGGTACAGGAAACAGTAGCCAGCCACCGTTTTCGTCGTATGGGCTCCTGTCGAACGATGGCCCCGACGGCTGTCGAGTTCGGTAATCCCGGATGGGTTCGCTCACCGTCTCGCCGTCGGCGACGATCGAGAACTGCGTTACAGTGGGCCGCGATTCACTGCTGATGCCGAACTCCGCGAGGAGGAATCGCTCACCCTCGCGTGTGGCGACGCCTTTCGTGTCGGCGCTCTCCTGATAGACGAAGGACGACTGGGTGGTGACGCGGTTGAGGGTCACCTCGGCGCCGTTGACGTTCACTGCTTCTCCGACCTGGGCCGGAGTGGCTGTGGCCGCCGGCGTGGCTGTACCGGCTGTCGTCGTAGTCGTTCCTGACAGCGTCGACGCTCCGCCGTTGTCGAGACAGCCACCGAGCGAGAGCGACCCGGCCACGACGAGGTACTCGCGTCTGGAGGGCATGTTTCTACGACCCGCCCGGCGGATAAATACTTTCTCGGGAATCTACAGCTCCAGCCCGCGGATCGCCACGCCCTCACCTTCCTCGACCTGCCCGATCAGGCGCCCGCCGGTCTCGGCGACCAGCGAATCCGCCTGCTCGGGATCCAGCGCGGCGACGAACCCGGTGCCCATGTTGAACGTCCGGTGCATCTCCTCGTCGCTCACGTCGCCGAGGTCCTCCACGAAGTCGAACACTTCCTGTGCGGGCCACGGGTCGTCGACGACGTAGCGGTGGTCGCCCAGCCGTTCGAGGTTGGTCCAGCCGCCGCCGGTCACGTGCGCGGCGGCGCGCACGCCGTGCTCGCGCATGGGGTCCAGCAGGTCGGTGTACAGTCGCGTCGGTTCGAGGAGGGCGTCGCCGACGGCGTCGTAGCGCTCGCCGGGGTAGGGGTCGGTGTACTGGTACTCGCGGGTGACGGCCTTGCGGGCCAGCGTCAGGCCGTTCGAGTGGATTCCTGAGGACTCCCAGCCCACGAGTACGTCGCCCGGTTCGGCGCTGCCGGGGAACACCGCGTCCTTCTTTGCCAGCCCCGCGCAGGTGCCCGCGAGGTCGAGACCCTTCACGACCTCCGGCATCACCGCCGTCTCGCCGCCGACCAGTTCGAGGTTCGCGGCCTCGGCGCCGGCCGCGAGGCCCTCGCCGATCTGTTCGGCGAAGCGCTCGTCGGGTTCGTCGACGGCGAGGTAGTCGACGAACGCCACCGGGCGCACGCCCGCAGCCACGAGGTCGTTGGCGTTCATCGCGATGCAGTCGATGCCCATGGTGGAGTAGTCCTGCATGGCCTCGGCGACCAGCAGTTTCGTCCCGACGCCGTCGGTCGCCAGTGCGAGGTAGCGGTCGCCGATGTCCAGTAGCCCGGCGTAGTCGCTGTCGGTGCCCTCGCCCGCGGCGCCCGCGGCGCCGACCAGGGCGGCCGTCGCCGCCTCGCTGTCGGCGATATCGACGCCCGCGTCGGCGTAGGTCAGCCCCTCCTCGTCGGTCATGGCTGAAGCGGCGGGAGGACGGCGCAAAAGTCCACCGCTCCGACTCTTCACTGGGTGAGTGTTCGGGGTCTGTGCCAACACTACTGAGGAGGCCGTTGTTGCTACCGCGGACACAACCGCGGAGTTCCCAAGGACACTTGTGACCGCACCGCCCCGCACCGCGGCCACAGCCTCCCCAGCCGACTCGCTCCAATACAGTCGCTCGTCCCTCGCGCTCGGTTCGCGTCCGTCGACGCGAACGCATCGCGCCCCCGCCGGCCGCGGGGCGGTCGCGGTGGACGCCTCGCGGGCGCCCATGGTCGGCGCCCGCGGGGGGAGGGGTGGGGAAAACGGGCTGCGCCGGGCCTCGTGCCCGGCGCCCTGCGGTCACAAGTTGCCAACGAACGAGATGCTGTTGCGGTCGCTGACCAAGCAACCCATTCCGGCAAAAACGAAGCATCACTGCCTATCCAAGCCGACTCAGAAGCCGATCCCGAGCACGAACACCACGTACACCGTCACGGCGACGCTCGGCAGGAACACGGCTGCCCAGACCGCCTTGCTCCAGCCGATCACCGTCTTCCCGTCGAGTGCGCCGAAGGGGATCAGGTTGAACGCCGCGAGAAACAGGTTCACTGCGAGTCCCCGACTGCCCAGCAGCGCGAGCACGTCGACGCCGCCGACGACGCCGAGGATCCAGATCGGGACGAAGATCACCGCCAGCGCGAGGTTGACTGCGGGGCCAGCGAGCGCGATAAGGCCGTGCTGGCGCTCCGTGACCTGACCGCGGTGGTGGACCGCCCCGGGCGCCGCGAAGATGAACCCCAGGAAGGCGCTCATGATCGCCAGGAACAGCATGTTGTAGTCCGCGCGGAACGCGGCGATGTTGCCGTAGCGCACCGCTGCCACCTTGTGGCCCAGTTCGTGAAGCAGGAACCCCACGCCGGCCGTGAGCAGCGAAACGACCAGCGCGATGATGAACGCCGTGGGGCTCCCGGTCACCAGCGCGATAGCCTGATTCCCGCCGCCTTCGAAGAAGATGGCGAACGCAAAGCCCAGCGCCAGCCACGCGATCAGCAGGTCCTGCATCTCCTGGGCGGAGAAGCGCAGCGACGGCTCCGGGTCGAATCGGCCACCGGGGCCGCCCTGACCCCCTCGCCGCCCGCCGCCGTTCGGGGCGCTCATGCAACCCACCCCCAGACGATCCGGGCGCCGTTTTGGGCGCCGTCGATCAGCAGGTCAGGCACTGCGCCGACACCACCCAGGTCGCCGAAGAACGCCGGGAGCACGTACAGCGCGAACAGGAAGGAGGCGACGAAGCTCCCGACGTTCGTGAGGCCGACGATCATGATCAGTTTGAACAGCGGCACCTCGAACATCTGCCCGAGCAGGTCCGCAATCGGCGTCTCCTGATCGTCGAGCAGGCGGTTCAGCGTCTCGATGTCGCCGACGTTGACGGTGGTGTAGCGCAGTTCGACGTAACCCGCGAACCACCCCGGGGCGAGCAGCGGATTCACGGAGGTGAGCCACGCGACCGACCCGCCGACGAGTGCGGAGGGCCAGCGTGCGCCCGCGAGGCGGGCGAGTCCCGCCGCGAACACGCCGTTGACGACGAACCACGCGCCGAACAGCTCCAGCAGGAAGCGGTCCTCGACGCCAGCCAGCGCCAGGAGCACGAAGAAGGCCACGAAGGCGCCCGTGATGGCGACGGCGAGGATCTTCCCCCACGGGAGCAGGCTCTCCTTCTCGCCCGTCAGCGTCTCCTTGGGCGGCAGCGTCTCGGGGTGCTTGAGGTAGCTCTCGATTCCTTCACGGTGGCCCGCGCCGACGATGGCGACGACGTTCTTCCCCTGTGCGCGCAGGTCGACGAGGTTGTGCGCGATGAACGCGTCGCGCTCGTCGATCAGCGCCTCGGCGCCGCCGGGGGAGAACTGCCGGAACTCCTCCATCATCGCCGTCACCACGTCGGTGTCGGTCAGCTCAGCGGGGTCGAACGCCTCCTCCATCCCCTCCTCGGCGCCCTCGTCGACGAACAGGCTCATCGTGACGGCGACGACGGCCCCGACGACCAGCCCCGCTGCGAGGCCGAGCGTCATCGACCCCACGGCGGTGATCACGAAGTCGCCGAGATACTGGCTCACCAGCGAGTCGGTCAGACCGAGGCTGGCACCGACTGTGCCGACGGCGAACCCACCGCCGCCCGCGAGACCCAGTGCCAGTGCGTCGTCGTCGAGCGCGCGGAACGCGACTTCTGAGAGCAGGTAGCCCGAGAGCAGCGCCAGCAGCATGCCGCCGGTGAGGCTCACCAGCAGCGACTGGGTGACGCCGACGGCGCCGCCGAGGATGCCCAGTATCGGCCCGACCATGACCCCAACGAGCAGGCCGAACATCACACCGCCGATCCGGGGGTCGGTGATCCCGAATGCCAGCGAGCCGACCACTCTCAGCTTCTCGAACAGCGTCATGCGGTCCCAGAAGCGCCGGACCGTCTCCTGGATGTCGCGGTCGACCAGCGAGACGTCGATGCCCAGATCCTCGGCCGTCTCGACGGCCGCCAGCAGTTCGGCGCCGGGTTGGATGTCGAAACGGTCGCCCATCCGGGCCTGCACGTAGGAGAGCATCCAGTACGCGAGGAACTGGAAGACGGTGTTGCCCTCCAGCAGGTCGCCCGCAGAGAGGTCCTCCGGCTCCTCGCCGCGCATCTGGTGGTAGCGCCCCTCGTCTAACTCCACGGCGACCGCGTCCGGGCGCTCGGCCTCGATGGTCTCCTCGACCTCCCGGACGCTCTCGGCAGAGACGTGCGCGGTCCCGACGACCCGCACGCTGCCTTCCGACTCACTCATTTCCTCGGCTTGGGCGCCCGCGGGCCTTTACCGTGACGAAGCCCGCCCGAACCGTTTTGCCCCCTGGGCCCGCGCTCTCTCACGTGTTCCGGAACCGCGAGACCCACGCCCGCTCGCCCGCCCACGAGACGGCACTCCACTGTCTCGCGGCCGGTATCCGCGGCGCCGACCCCGAGCGCGCGACCCGCGACGCGCTCACCGCCGTCGACGACCGCCTCGAGATCAGCACCGACGATCGGACCTCACTCGACCTCCCCGATTTCGACCGAATCCTCGTCCTCGGCGGCGGCAAGGCCGCCGCGGGCGTCACCCGCGCCATCGAGGCCTGCCTCGGCGACCGGATCTCGGACGGCCTGATCGTCGTCCCCGAGGCCGACCCCGCGGTCGGCGACACCATCGGCGCCGTCGCCGTCGCGGGTGGCGGCCACCCCGATCCGACCCCCGAAGGCGCCCGCGCCACCGAGGAACTGCTCGAACTGGCCGAGTCCGCCGACGAGCGGACGCTCGTGCTCGCGGTCGTCACGGGCGGCGCGAGCGCGCTGCTCGCCGCGCCCGCGGGTGATCTGTCGGTCGGGGACCTCCGTCGATCCGGGCGCGCGCTGCTCACCGCCGGCGCCGGCATCGAGGAGATAAACGCCGTCCGGAAGCACACCTCGCGGGTGACGGGCGGCCGACTCGCCACAGCGGCCGATCCGGCGACGGTCGCCACGCTCGCAGTGAGCGACGTGGTTGGCGACCCGCCGGGCGTGATCGGCTCCGGCCCGGCAGCGCCGGACGAGACGACCTACGAGGAGGCCCTCGACGTGTTCGCGCGCTACGGGATCGACGTGCCGGCGGTTCGCGACCATCTCGAGGCCGGCGACGCGGGAGCGTTCTCGGAGACGCCCGGTCCGGACGAGCCGGCCGTCGTCGACGTGCCGACGCACGTCGTCACTGGGAACCGGACCGCCATCGCCGCGGCCGCCGCGGCCGCCGAGGACTGGGGCTACGACGCCTGCGTGCTCTCGACCAGGGTGCGCGGGAGCGCCCGCGGCGCGGCGCCAACCCACGTCGGCGTCGCTGAGGAAGTGGCCGCGGCCGGCGACCCGGCCGACCCGCCGGCAGTCCTACTCTCCGGGGGCGAGACAACCGTCGACGTTCTCGGCGAGGGCGAGGGGGGCCCGAACACGGAGTTCGCGCTCGCAGCGGCGCTGTCGCTCGGGGAGAGCGACGCCGCGCCCGACGAAATCGTCGTCGGCGCCATCGACACGGACGGCAACGACGGCGCCACCGGGGCCGCGGGAGCGCTGGTCGACGCCGGCACCCTCGACGATCAGGCCGCGGCGCGCACGGCACTCGACCAGAACGACTCGCTGGGTTATCTCGACTCGCTCGACGCGGCGCTCCTGACGGGTGCGACCGGGACCAACGTCAACGACCTCCGGGTGCTGGTCGTTCCGGGCGGGGCGTGAGGGAACAACGTTTCAACCTCCGGGGTGATAGCGGGACTGTATGGTCGATCTGTTACCCTCCACCCCGGACGCCGACCCCGACCCCGAACCACGGGTGCTCGGCGTCGACAGCGACGAGGCGGGCGAAACCCTCGCTGCGCTCTCCTCGGACACTGCTCGGGGCATGCTGCGCGCGTTCCACGGGGATCCCGACACCCCCTCGGGGATCGCCGACCGACAGGACATCTCGCTGCAGAACGCCCAGTACCACATCGGCAATCTGGAAGAGGCCGGCCTGATCGAGCCAGTCGACACGGTCTACTCCGAGAAGGGCCGCGAGATGCAGGTGTACGGCCCCGCCGACGCCCCGCTGATCGTCTACGCCGGCACGGAGGACGACACGACCGGGCTCAAAGCCGCGCTCTCCCGGCTCATCGGCGCCGTTGCGGCGCTGGGACTGGGGAGCGTGCTCGTCCAGGCGTACGTCGGCGACCTGCCGTTCCCGTTCGGGACGGCCGGGAGCGGCGGCGACTACGACACGGCCGCTGACGCGACGGCGACGCCGACAGCCACCTCGACGCCGACAGAGACGGGGCTGAGCGTCGCCGAGGTGACTGAAACGACGACGGAGCAGGCTGCGGCCACCGCCACGCAGGCGCCGGAGGCGACGGTGACTGCCGAGAGCGCCACCGGCCTGCCGCCGGGGCTGCTCTTTTTCCTCGGCGGGGCGGCGGTGCTACTCGGCGTCGTGGCGGTCTGGTGGCTCCGACAGCGCTGAGCCGAAAAAGGACCTATTTAGAGGTACGGCGGGCGTTCGGGCTCGGCCGTCTCGGCGTTCTCGGCCGGGCCGTCTTCGGCCTCGGTCTTCGTGCCGCCGTCGGCGCCGAACACCGTCTCCTCACGCTCCTCCGGGTAGCTCCGCGCGGTTAGCTCCGCAGGGAGGTCGACGGGGCGGTCCTCGCTCCCCGCGTCGGCAGTGTAGTCGATGGCTGGCTCCGTCGGCGCCGCGGCGGCGTCGATGCTGGCGTCCGGGTCGTAGGCGAACACCGCGCTCACGACCAGCACGGCCAGCGCGACCGGCTGTTGGACCGGCATCAGGCCGAGCACTTCGATGGCGAGCATCCCGAGCGCGACCGAACTCCCGAAGCGGAAGCGGTCGAGGTCGACGACGCCACGGAGCTGTGGCGCCGCGAGCGCGACGCCCAGCGCGAACGCGATGCCCGCGCCGGCGGCGCCGGCGGCCGCGAGCAGCGTCGACGGCTCGATGGTGACGACGAGTTCGGCGCCGGCCGGGCGGACACTCGCGACGAGCCCGAGCGCGATGACCGTGCCGGGGCTGGGGAGGTAGGTGCCGATCTCGGCGCTCGCGGTTTTGGCGGCGATGGCGAGGATCACCACGGCCGCAAAGCGCTGGAAGGTCGCGAAGTCGAGCACCGAGCGGAGCGTCTCGGCGAACGCGGCCTCGACGACGGCGACGGGGATCAGGACCAGCCCCAGAAGCAGGACGGAGCTGACCTTCTCGGCGCGCGAGCCGTCCATCTCCGCGAGGATGACGGCCACCGTGGCCGACCCGCCGAAGATGAGGAGGCCGGTCTGGAGCATGCCGGCTGGGTCGAGGGCGCCGGCTTCGGTCGTCAGCGCGCCGGCGATGACCAGCGCGGGGAAGATGCCGTCGACCAGCGGCAGGCCCATGACGGTTGCGAGAAGCTTCGTGGGGCCCCGGACGCGCTGCTGTAGGCGAAGCGCGATCGGGTGATCGGAGACACTCACGACTAGCTAGCGGCCTCACCCGTGGCCAAACGGTGGTGTGACCCCGATTCAGGATAGCCGCGGTGGCGGGAGGATCCTGTAAATTTCGGGAACGGACATCGAAGTGTTCGCCACATCGGTTTAAAGATCGCAGCGGCACTGACGGTCGGCTGGCCGGCGATGCGCGATGCGGCGGGACTTTCGACGTCCATACCCACTGGTTCTCCCGAGAGGGCGATAAACGTTGCGTGAGAAAGGCCCCCATATGCACGGCCACATCATCGGCGAAACTGCCCAAACGTCTACGAACTCTCGGATATACGGGCATAAAACTGAAGATATGCCGACGCCCGCCGAGCGCGGCGGGGCAACCCGCTGCTCGTGGTCGATGTCCCGATACCGGGCCTGACGGGTGTGGCGAGACGGCGCACACGGTTTCGGGACTCGGAACGTTTTTGGGCCGAGGCTCACCACCTGTTACATGGAGAGCAACGAGTCGGAACCCTTCTCGGAGAAGCTACGAGTACCGGAAGCGCTGACGTTCGACGACGTTCTGCTGCGACCCAAAGAGAGCCGTGTCGAACCCGACGCGGCGGACGTGTCGACGAAGGTCACGAAGAACGTCGATCTGCAGATCCCCATCCTCTCGGCGGCGATGGACACCGTCACCGAGGCCGGGATGGCCATCGGCATGGCTCGCGAGGGCGGGCTCGGCGTGCTCCACCGCAACATGGACACCGCCGCGATGGAGGCCTCGATCATCCAGGTCAAGCGCGCCGACGAACTGGTGATCCGGCGGGAGAACGTCGTCACCGCCTCGCCCGACCAGACCGTCGACGACGTGGACGCGATGATGGAGCAGAAGGGCGTCTCCGGCGCCCCGGTCGTCGACGACGACGACACCGTGCTGGGGATCATCTCCGGCACCGACATCCGGCCGTACCTCGAGGTCGGCGAGAACGACGAAGTCCGCGAGGCGATGACCGACGAAGTCGTCACCGCCGCCGAGGACGTGAGCGCCCGCGACGCACTGGAACTCATGTACGACCACAAGATCGAGCGCGTCCCCATCGTCGACGACGAGGACCGCCTCGTCGGCCTCCTGACGATGCAGGGCATCCTCGCGCGTCGCGAGAACGAGAACGCGGCCCGTGACGCGGACGGTCGCCTGCGCGTCGGCGCCGCAGTCGGCCCGTTCGAGGAGGAGCGCGCGGTCGCCGCCGACGAGGCCGGCGCCGACGTGCTGTTCATCGACTGCGCCCACGCGCACAACCTCAACGTTCTCGACTCCGCGGAGGCCATCACCGAGTCCGTCGACGCCGACGTGGTGGTCGGGAACGTCGGCACCAAGGAGGCCGCCGAGGCCTGCGTCGACTTCGCGGACGGGATCAAGGTCGGAATCGGGCCGGGCAGCATCTGTACAACCCGAGTCGTCTCCGGCGCGGGGATGCCCCAGATCACGGCCGTCGCCGAGGTGGCCGACGTGGCGAGCCAGCAGGACGTGCCCGTCATCGCGGACGGAGGGATTCGGTACTCCGGCGACGCGATCAAGGCCATCGCCGCCGGCGCCGACGCGGTGATGCTCGGCTCCTACTTCGCCGGCACCGACGAGGCGCCGGGCCGCGTCATCACGATGAACGGCAAGAAGTACAAGCAGTACCGCGGGATGGGCAGCGTCGGCGCGATGCAGTCCGGCGGCGGCGAGCGCTACCTCAAGGAGGAGAACGACGAGGACTACGTCCCCGAGGGCGTTGAGGCGGCAACCCCCTACACGGGGACGCTGGCCTCCGAGCTCCACCAGCTCGTCGGTGGGATGCAGTCCGGGATGGGCTACGTCGGCGCCGAGACCATCCCCGGGTTCAAGCGGCGCGCGGAGTTCGTCCGCGTCTCCGCGGCCGGCCAGACCGAGGGCCACCCACACGACGTGATGATCACCGACGAGGCGCCCAACTACAGCCCCAACGAGTAAGCGCGGGCAGCTCTCCGCGTGGGACTCCGGAAGGGGTATTTTGATATAGTCGGGCGTCCGTCTTCCGACAGAGCCAACTGCTCCCTGTATCCGATGAGCGAAGACCTTCCCCTCGTGCTCGTCGTCGAAGACGAGTCCGACCTGGCCGATCTCTACGCGGCGTGGCTCGGCAACAGCTATCGCGTCCGCACGGCCTACGGCGGCCGCGAGGCGCTCGAGAAGCTCGATGCCGACATCGATGTCGTCCTCCTCGACCGGCGGATGCCGGGTCTCTCCGGCGACGAGGTGCTCGACGCGATACAGCAGCGCGGTATCGACTGTCAGGTGGCGATGGTCACCGCGGTCGAACCGGACTTCGACGTCCTGGAGATGGGGTTCGACGACTACCTCGTCAAGCCGGTCGCCCGCGAGGAGCTTCTCGACACCGTGGGCGACCTCGAACGCCGCAGCAGCTACGACGCTGGCGTCCAGGAGCTGTTCTCGCTGGCCTCGAAGAAGGCGTTGCTCGAGGCCGAGAAAACCGACGCCGAACTCGCCGAGAACGAGGAGTACCAGCAGCTGGAGGCCCGACTCGCGGAGCTCCGCGAGGAACTCGACACGACCATCGAATCGATGGACTCCCAGGGGGAGTTCGACTCGCTGTTCCGTGAGTTCGAGGACGCCGACGCCGCGGACGAGTCCGACCCGTTCGGCGGCAGCTCCGAGGACGAGGACCCCTTCGGCGGCGTGCAGGAGTAGCTCAGAGCCCGACCTGATCGCCGACGTTCTCCGTGACCGCCTGCTCGAACAGCGCCGTCGCCGCCGCGGCGTCGAGCACGGCCGAGCCCACTGAACCCACCACCAGTATCTCGTCGTCCGTCTCCCGCCCGGTCCCCCTGACGAACACCGTCGAGAGCGGCGTAAACGCCGACGGCCCCTGGTCAGGGAAGTCGCCGGTCTCCGCGACCTCCTCCGGCACGTCGCCGAACAGCCGTGCCGCCCGCGAGACCGTCTCGGCGTCGAGTTCCCGCATCTCGGCGGTGTAGGCGCCGACGGCGACCACGAGCGTCCCCGGGGCCAGCGCGTCCCCGGGGAAGACCGGTTCGGTGGCCGTCGTCGCCGTCACGACCACGTCGGCGTTCGAAATCGCCGCACGCGCCGAGTCGACAGCTTCCGCGTCGATCCCCGATTCCCGGAGGTCAGCCGCACACGACTCCCGCGACTCGCTGGGGGAGTAGATCCGAACCGACTGGACACCGCGCGCGGCGTCGATGGCTCGTGTCTGCCAGCGCGCCTGCGTCCCCGCGCCGACGACCCCCACCCGCACCGGTCCCTCACCGACTGCTAGATGCTTCGCGGCCAGCCCGCCGATACAGCCGGTTCGCGCGTTCGTGATCCGGGTCCCGGCGAGCAGCCCCACCGGTTCGCCAGTCCGCGCGTCGGTCAGCGCGATCTGTGCCTGCACCGTCGGCAGGCCCCGATCAGCGTTCCCCTCGTGGACACTGGCGAGTTTGGTGGCGTATTGTTGGTCGCCGTGGATGTATGCCGGCATCGTCAGCCCCGTCCCGAGCGGGTCGTCGCCGTCGAGTCCTGTGCCGACGGGGAAGTGGGGTCGCTCGGGCCGTTCGACCTCGCCGCGCCCCTGCTTGCGGAACGCTCGCTCGATTTCGGGCAGCAACGCCGACAGATCGAGCAGGCTCGCTACGTCGTCGTCCGAGAGCACGCGCATACCCCCGACCTGCTGCCGACGGGAGAAAGCTCTTCCCCGAGTTTGAAACCGGATCGGGCGACCAGCGCCCCCAACAGCCGCGAGGGAGTCGAGGCGGGAGCGTGGCGCGCCCCTCGCGAGATCCCCACGCGCCGCCTGCTCGCCACCGTCGCCGTCGACAGCGACGGCTGCCGGCACAACGGTTTTGGCCGCGCCGCGCGCAGTCGAACTTATGCGAACAGTTGTCGTGGGCGGCGGGATCGTCGGACTGTCGAGCGCCTACGCGCTCGCGGAGCGCGGCGCCGACGTGACCGTCTGCGAGAAGGGTCGGCTCGGGGACGGCAGCACCTCGCGCGCGCTCGGCGGGATCCGCGCCCAGTTCTCGACGGCGGTGAACGTCGACCTCACGCTGGCCAGCCTGCCGGTCTGGGAGTCCTTCGAGGAGCGCTTCGGCGTCGATATCGCGTTCCGCCAGACGGGCTACCTCATGCTCGCGCGGACCGAGGAGACCGCAGCGGGGCTGGAGCGGCAGGTCGAGATGCAGCGCGAGCAGGGTGCCGGCACCGAACTCCTCACCCCCGAGGAGGCAGCCAAGCATTGCGTGGGTGTCGACCCGGACGCCATCACGGCGGCGACGTTCAACGCCCGCGACGGCTTCGCCGACCCCTACCTCGCGCTCCAGGGGTTCGCCGATGCCGCCCGGGAGGCGGGCGTCAATATCCGGACGAACACCGCGGTCACCGACGTACAGGTGGACGACGGCCGCGCCGTCGGCGTCGCGGTCGAGGGCGACGGCGCGCCACGAAACGGGATCATCGACGCCGACGCCGTGGTCAACGCCACGGGGCCGTGGGCTGCCCGGATCGCCGAACTGGCCGGCGTCAACGTGCCGGTCGGGCCACAGCGCCGGCAGGCGGTCGTCGTCGACCCCGAGCGATCCGTGCCCGAGAGCGACCCGCTCACCATCGACCTCGAGACGGGGTCGCATTTCCGCCCGGAGCGCGACGGTGCGGCCGTCGTGGGTGGCTACTTCGCCGACAAGCCGGAGACACCCTCGCCCGACGACTACTCGGATACGCACGATCTGCCGTGGGCCGCTCAGGCGGTCGAGCGCGCCGGCATCTACTGTGACTACTTCGGCGACGGAACCCGGATCAAGCGTGGCTGGGCCGGCCTCTACGCGGTCACGCCCGACCACCACCCGATCATCGAGGAGTCACGCCCCGGGTTCGTGCAGGCCATCGGCTTCTCGGGTCACGGGTTCCAGCACGCGCCCGCCACCGGGCAGGTGGTCGCGGAGCTGCTCCTCGACGGCGAGGCGTCGACAGTCGACATCGACGCCCTCGGGAGCGACCGCTTCGAGGAAGGCGAGCTCCTGCAGGAGCGAAACGTGGCCTGAGTCGGGACGCCACACTCATCACCCCGCCGCGCTTCGTGGCTGTCGATGACTGACACGGCGGCGCTCAAGCGGCGCGTCCGGGAGGCAATCGACGAGAACGACGAGGCGATCCGCTCGCTCGCGGAATCGGTCCACGCGGAGCCGGAGTTGGGGTACAAGGAGACCGAGACGACGAAGAAAGTCGCCGCGGAGTTCCGAGGAGTGGGACTCGATGTAGAGACCGAACTGGCGGTCACTGGCGCGCGAGCGCGAGCCAGTGGGACCAGCGATGACCAGGGAGACGCCGAGGACGAGACAGGCGACGAGTTCGTCTTCGCCCTCCTCGGCGAACTCGACGCGCTGGTCAACCCCGGCCACCCAGCGGCGAACCCGGAAACCGGCGCCTGCCACGCCTGCGGTCACGAGGCGCAGTTGGCCAATCTCGTCGGCGCGGCCTACGGTCTCGTGGCGTCAGGCGTCGTCGACGACCTGCCCGGCGCGGTGGAGTTCATCGCCGTCCCGGCCGAGGAGTACCTCGATCTGGAGTACCGCCGCGGCCTGCTCGATGAGGGCGAGATCGAGTTCTTCGGCGGCAAGCAGGAACTGATCCGTCAGGGCTACTTCGATCATATCGACTGCGCGGCGATGATCCATGCCGCCTCGGAGACGCCTGAGCGCGAGGTCAGCAGCGACTTCTCCTCGAACGGGTTTGTCGGGAAGACCGTCCAGTACGAGGGGCGGGAGTCCCACGCCGGCGGCGCACCCGAGGAGGGCGTGAACGCGCTCAACGCCGCGATGACGGGGATGAACGCCGTCAACGCCAACCGGGAGACGTTCCCCGACGAGGAGCACGTCCGGGTCCACCCCATCGTCACGAAGGGCGGCGACGGCGTGAACGTCGTGCCCGCGGACGTGCGCATGGAGTCTTACGTCCGGGCCAAGAGCGTCGACGCCATCGAGGACGCCAACGCGACGACCAATCGCGCGCTGGAGTCCGGCGCGATGGCCGTCGGGGCCAACGTCACCATCGAGGACTTCCCGGGCTACCTCCCGCTCCGGACCGACGAGACGCTGGTGGCGGCGTTCGACGACAACGCCCGCGAGGTGATCGGCGAGGACGCCGTCTTCGGCGAGCATCAGCACGTCACCGGATCGACCGACATGGGCGACGTGAGTCAGATCGTCCCGTCGGTCCACCCGTGGACTGGCGGGTTCGAGGGTTCGGCCCACTCGACGGAGTTCGGCGTCGCCGACGAGGAGATGGCCTACCTGCTGCCCGCGAAGGTGACGGCGTCGATGGTCGTCGATATTCTTGCGGACCCCGAGAAGCGCGAGGCGATCCGCGAGGCCAAAGCCGGCAAGCGCTCGACCGAGGCGTACCTCGAGATCGTCCGCGGGATGCGCAACACCCGGGAGGCGTCGTACATGGGCGAATAGCGAGGAAGTCGACATCTCGGACCGGCTGTCCGGGGGTTGCAGCATCAAGTGGACCGAGAACTAACGGTCGCGCTCGTCCCGTCGTCGATCAGTTCCCGGCGTGCTCCCGGGCCTGTTCCAGCGCCTCGCGGGCGTTCTCGACGGCCGCGGGCTGTTTGGCGGGGTAGGCTTCGACTTTCGCCCGCAGAGTGATTCCGGGGCCGCGGTCGACCGTCCCTTTGAACGCGTCCTGTTTGTCGAGTCGGAGGAAGAACGCACAGTTGTCGTCGACGCGCTCGTCGAGTTCGGCGATCACCGTCTCGATGTCGGAGAGTTCGCTGAGTTGCCGGAGCACGTGGCGCACGTCGTCGGCGTTGTCCACGCGCGCGGAGAACACGACGATGCGGTCGCCGTGGTGGCCGCTGTTGACGGCGCGTTCGATCTCGTACTCCTCGGGCAGGAACCGGCGGAGCGCCTGCTCGACGCGCTTCTCGTCCTCCGTGGCGTAGCAGAAGGTCCGCAGGTCGACGTAGTGAAACGGGACGCTCGGCATGGCTGTTCGTTCGTGGGTCGCGCGCAAAAGGCTTCCTCGACGGCGACCACCGCTCGCCGAGACAGAATCGCTTACTCCTCGTCGTCTTCTTCGTCGTCGCCGGCTTCCTCGACCAGCTCCAGCTGGTCCTCGGGGATGCCGGCCTCCTGGCCCTCCTCGAAGACGATGGTGTAGTTCGGCGCGCCGAACATGGTCTCCATGACCTGCGTGATTTCGCCTTCCTCGCCGTCGAACTCGCTGTGCTCGTCGTGGAGAACGACTACATCGCCCTTCTCGAAGCTCATACGCCTCCGTACCGCAGGCACCGGTTTAAGCGCCGTGATTCTGCCGAGAGCTACGCCCGCACGTCGGCGTATATCTCCGCCAGCAGATCCACCGCGTGTTCGACGCTGATCGCCTCCCGTTTGTCCAGACAGTTCGCGCTGAGTCGCTCGCGGTCGTCGAGCGTCCGCGCAATCGCCCCGGCGAACGCGTCGACGTCGCCTTCCGGGAAGTGATAGCCCGTCTCGCCGTCGTCGACGGTGTCCGAGAGCGCGCCGCTGTCGACGGCGACCACGGGCGTGCCGCAAGCGAACGACTCCAGCGCCACCAGTCCCTGCGTCTCCACGGGGCTCGGGAACAGGAACGCGTCGAGACTGGCGTAGAACGCCGGCAGCTCCTCCCGGTCGAGGAAACCCAAGAAACGCGCGTCGACGTTCCTTGCGCGGGCGGCGGCCTCCAACTCCTCGCGTGCGGGGCCGTCGCCGCCGAACACGACCGTTACCTCGCGGTCGAGGCGGTCGCAGGCGACGAGGATCTCAGGCAGCGACTTCTCGTGGCCGTGCCGCCCGGTGTAGCCCACGAGCGTCCGGTCCTCCGGGAGGTCGTGGCGCTCGCGGAAGCCAGAGGGATCGACCGGTCGGAACCGCTCGGTGTCGACACCGTTGGGGACCACCCGTGGGTCGTCGACGCCCAGTTCCTCGGCGACGTACTGCCCGGTGTTCTCGGAGGGGACGATCACCGCGTCGGCCTGCCCGAGGAACCACGACTCGTAGCGACGGCTGAGCGCCGCCGTCCGCTTCCGGATCGGCGCCCACGAGGAGAGGTAGGTGGCGTACTCCGAGGCGGGCGTGTGGTAGGTCGCCACTAGCGGAAGGTCCTGACTGCGGGCCAGCCTGAAGCCAGCGAGCCCCAGCGAGAACGGTGTGTGCGCGTGGACGATGTCGACATCGGTGACGGCGTCGGGCACCCGCGGCAGCCCAAGCCGATAGCCCGCGTAGATGGGCAACGGCAGCGACCGAACCGGGTGTTCGCCGGGTTCCGGGTCGCGGTCGGGCGCGCCGGGGTAGACCACGTCCATGCGGCCACCCCGCTGTTCCCAACGGTCGCGCCAGCCTTGGACGGTGTAGGTGACGCCGTTGACTGTGGGGAGGTAGGTGTCTGTAAACGCCGCGACCGACTCCATGGTGGCAGGATCGGCCGACGGCCCTTAAGCGGTTCCGGATTGGCGCTCGAGCAGGCGCTCGTACTGCTCGACCAGTCGGTCGCCGACGCGTTCGAGCGAGTGTTCGGCGGCCGTCTCCTCGGCGTTCTCGCCCAGTCGCTCCCGGAGGTCGGGGTTCTCGGCCAGTCGGTCCAGCGCGTCGACGAACTCCGCCTCCGTCTCGCACTTCAGGCAGTCCTCGCCGTGGGTGAAGAACTCCTCGAACACCGGGATGTCCCGGACCACGACCGCTTTGCCGCACGCCATCGCTTCCAGCGCCGCGATGCCCTGATTCTCGTCTTTCGTCGGGAACAGGTAGACGTCGCCGGCGCCGAACGCGGCGCGCTTGTCGTCCATCCAGCCGGTGAACGTGACGTTCTCCGGCGGGTCCGTCGTCCACCGGCGCACCGTCTCGCTGGCCGCGGGGCCCTCCTCGTAGTGGCCAAACCACGCGAAGTCGTAGTCGGTCCCTCGGGCGACCCGGCAGAACGTCGTCAGCCCCTTACGCTCGAACACTTCGCCGACGCAGAACACCACCATCCCGTCGAGGTCGAAGCGCTCGCGGGTCTCCTCCCGGAACGACTCGAACCCCGAAAGCGACTCGGTGTCGACGCCGTTGGTCACTGGCTCGATGGGCGTCGTGACCGGGTACTCCCGGAGCACCCCCTTCGTGTACTCGCTGGGGCAGAGCACCAGGTCCGCCTGCGAGTAGAACCACCGGAGGTACGGGCGGAGTGCGGGTGCGACCTGACTCGTGAAGCGGAACGACTCGCCGAAGTCCTCCGCGGTCACGTGAGCGTGCAGGACGAGGGGGATGTCGTTGCGTTTGGCGTGCCGGGCGACGGCGACGCTCCCGGGGCCGACGAGGTTGCAGTGGGCCACGTCGTACTCCATGAATGCCGACCCGCCCGTCAGCCGTGATTTGCCGGCGTCGAGGGGGTCGTCGCCGACCCACGGCGACTCAACCACGTCGACGCCGGCGGCGTCGAGGGCTTTGCGCTGCTGACGTGTCGCGGTGGCGATGCCGCCGCGGATCCGGCCTTCCAGTTCGAGATAGTCGAGAACGCGCACGGCTTTCGTCGTTCTTTGGAGGACGGATTGATCAACGTTCCGGCTGGCCGGTGCCGGACCGATTTCCAACGTCCCGGCTGACCGGTGCCGGACCGATTTCCAACGTCCCGGCTGACCGGTGCCGGCCCGGAAGCGCAGGCCCGAAAGCGATAACCACGCTGCCGGCGTTCGATTACGTATGAGTGCGGATATCGCCGCCGAGCGGATCGAACGCCTCGCGGCGCTGGCCGAGGCGGCCGTCGCCGACGGGGAGTTCGACCGCTCGCGGGAGTACGTGCGGCTGGCCCGACGGCTGGCCGAGCGCCACCGGCTCTCGCTCCCGCGGTCGTTCGCCCGCGCGGCGTGCGGCCGGTGTGATGTCTACCAGCGCCCCGGCGTCAACGTCCGGGTGCGGGCCCAGCGCGGGCGCGTGATCCGCCGGTGTGACTGTGGCGCGACGGCGCGCTACCCGTACACCGACTGACGGGTCCCCAGACCGAAGCTTCAAAGCTTCAGGGGGGTGAGTATTCGGTAAGAATGTCCGAGGAGTTCCGAAAGCAGGCACACGAACTCGAGGTTACGGTGTGGGTGGGGAAAAAGGGCGTCGACGCAGTCGTCGACGAGCTATCGGATCAGCTCGAAAGCGAGGAGCTAGTCAAGGCCAAGTTCCTCCGCTCGGCGCGGGGGACCGACGATACCGAAGAGTTGGCGGCTGACCTCGCGGACCGTGTCAACGCCGAGGTGATCGACACGCGCGGGCATACGGCGGTGTTCCACTGATGGCGCTGCTGCAGACGACTGCGACCCCGACCGCGGGGATGGACTCGACGATGGGCGCGAACCACGTCGCCGCCGCGTTCCTCGAAGGGCTCGGGGTCCCGACGGTGCTCGCCAACGCCGTCGGCGCCGCCATCGTCTTCGTCGGGGTACTCGCCGCCGTGTACCTCGTCGGGCAGGCGATGGTCGTCCCGCTGGTCGACCGCGTGCTCGACGCCCGCGGCCTCGAGAAACACGCGCGACTGCCGGTCCAGAAGCTGACGAGCGTCCTGATCGTGTTCGTCGGCATCGCGGTCGCGTTCGGCTTCGCCGGCTTCGGCAACTTCCTCCAGTCGCTGGCGACCATCGCCGCCGCCGCGACGCTGGCTATCGGCTTCGCGATGCAGGACGTGATCGCCAACTTCGTTGCCGGCCTGTTCATCTTCACCGACCGCCCGTTCCGCATCGGCGACTGGATCGAGTGGGAGGGCAACTCCGGCATCGTCGAGGACATCTCCTTCCGCGTGACCCGCGTGCGCACGTTCGACAACGAACTGCTCACCGTGCCGAACTCCCAGCTAACCGACGGCGTGATCAAGAACCCCGTCGCGAAGGACACGCTGCGGCTCCAGTTCACGTTCGGCATCGGCTACGAGGACGACGTCGAGACGGCGACCGACATCATCGTCGATGAGGCCGAACGCCACCCCGAGATCCTTACGGATCCGGCCCCGAGCGTGCGCCTGACGGAACTTGCCGACTCCTACGTCGGCCTGCGCTCGCGCATCTGGATCGACAACCCCTCGCGGGCGGACTTCGTGAAGATCCGCTCTGAGTACGTCAAGAACGTGAAGGCCCGCTTCGACGAGGCCGGGATCGAGATCCCGTTCCCCCAGCGGGATCTCTCGGGCCAGATCGAACTGCCGCCCGAACACGTCCAGCAGTAGTTTCGCGGCTCGCGGTCAATTTTCCGACGGAAAAAGAGCGCCCGCGCTACAGCATCCGGTCGGCGATAGTGTTGCGCAGCACCTCGCTGGTGCCCTCGTAGATCTCGTTGAGTTTGGCGTCGCGGTAGTAGCGCTCGACCGGGAAATCCTTCGTGTAGCCGTAGCCGCCGTGGACCTGGATCGACTCGTTGGCCACCTCGCGGCTGACTTCGCTGGCGTAGAGTTTCGCCTGCGCGGCCTCCTTGATATACTCCTCGTCGCGCATCTTGAGGTCCGCGGCCTTGTGCATCAGCAGTTTCGCGGCCTGCACCTTCGTGTCCATATCCGCGAGTTTGTGCTGGATCGCCTGAAACTCCGAAATGGGCTGATCGAACTGCTCGCGGTCGGTGGCGTACGCCGTCGCCGCTTCCTTGGCCGCGCGGGCGATGCCGACACCGCGGGCGGCGATGGAGATGCGGCCGCCGTTGAGCGTCTTGAGCGCCTGTACGAACCCGTCGCCCTCGTCGCCGATGACGCGGTCCGCGGAAAGGCGCAGGTCGTCGAACCGGAGTTCCGCGGTCTGACAGCCCTTGTCGCCGAGTTTGTGCTCGGTGTTCTCCACGATGAAGCCGTCGTCTTCCTCGGGTCGGACGACGAAGGAGCTGATTCCCCGGTTGCCGGCGTCGGGGTCCGTTTTCGCGAACACCGTTACCGTGTCGGCGACAGAGCCGTTGGAGGTCCAGAGTTTGCCGCCGTTGAGAACGTACTCGTCGCCGTCCTTCTCGGCCGAGGTGGTCATCGCCGGCACGTCGCTGCCCGCGCCCGCCTCCGAGAGCGCGAACGCGCCGAGGTCGTCGCCGCGCGCGAGCGGCGTGAGGTACTCTTCTTTCTGCCGTTCGTCGCCGAACTCGTAGAGCATGTTGCCCGCGAGCGAGGTGTGGGCGGCGACGATGGTGCCGAGACCGCCCGAGCCCCGCGAAATCTCCTCGATCCCGATGGCGTAGGAGTGGTAGTCGAGGCCGGCGCCGCCGTACTCGGTCGGGAACGGCATCCCCATCAGCCCCAACTCGGCCATCTGGTCGACCAGGTCATCCGGGTGCTCGTCGCTCTCGTCGATCTCCGAGGCCCGGGGGACCACCTCCTCGTCGACGAACTCGGCGACGGTGTCGCGGATCTGGCGCTGCTCGGCGTCGAGGCTGAACTCCATACCCAGTGTGCTCCGCCGGCGCGGGCTTAGGGTTTTCTAACCCCGACAGCCCCGGTTGACATCCTCCTCCAGCTAAAGCCGGAGGAATCCCAAGCGTTGGGATATTAGGGTTTACAGTCCCCCTGCTCTCTCGTTGTGAACGACCCGCTCTCGCGGTCGAACAGGAAGACCCCGGGCTGTGCCAACCAGCCGTTACTCATATCCCCCGTCGGGGGACTCTGAGTTATCTTTCTCCGAATATTCACCGCGCCGTTCACGTCCGCATT
>NZ_JAGGLC010000003.1 GCF_017874235.1 Halolamina salifodinae | reverse complement strand
CCACAGTTTGGATGCGGAGAACCCACACTGGTCGAGGTCGTCACGAACCTGTTCGTGGTTCGTGATGCGTGCGACGTAGGTGCGGGTTGTCTCCAGCATCGTTCTGCGGTACATAATATGTTATAAAGAGCAGAGTATTAAAACCAACGAGCGAGGGGAGAGAATATCCGGCTGGAGTGTTGTCGGTGGGTTATCGGTCTGAGTGCCGGATTCAGCCCGTGCCTTTAGGCGCGGGTATTCCCCTTGCTCTTTATAAGCCCGGCTCTCTACGTCAGCCTATGAACGGCAATCGCTTCGGTCGCCTGTTTCAGGTGACCACCTACGGCGAGAGTCACGGCCCGGGGATGGGCTGTACCGTCAGCGGCGTCCCCGCCGGCGTCGAACTCGACGAGGAGGTCATCCAGCGCGACCTCGACCGGCGCAAGCCCGGCCAGTCGATGATCACCACCAGCCGCGGTGAACCGGACGAAGTCACGATCCAGTCGGGGCTGCAGGACGGCTACACCACGGGCACCCCTATCGGGATGACGATCCAGAACAAGGACGCCCGCTCGGGCAAGTACGAGCCGTTCGTCACCGCACCCCGGCCCAGCCACGGCGACTTCACCTATTCGGCGAAGTTCGGCACGCGAAACTGGGGTGGCGGCGGCCGCTCCAGCGCCCGCGAGACGGTGAACTGGGTCGCCGCCGGCGCCGTCGCCAAACAGGTACTCGACCAGAGTGAGTACGACATTCAGGTCAAGGCTCACGTCAACCAGATCGGCGACATCGAGGCGCCCGACGTGAGCTTCGAGCAGATGCTTGAACACAGCGAGGAGAACGAGGTGCGCTGTGCGGACCCCGAGACGGCTGCGGAGATGCGCGACCTGATCGACGAGTACCAAGAGGCCGGCGACTCAATCGGCGGCAGCGTGGAGTTCGAGGCACAGGGTGTCCCCCGCGGCCTCGGAGCGCCGCGGTTCGACAGCTTCCCGGCCCGACTCGGGCAGGCGCTGCTCGCCGTGCCGGCGACGACGGGGTTCCAGTACGGCCTCGGCCGCGAGGCCCGTGAGGTCACCGGCAGCGAGCGAAACGAGGACTGGGAGTTCCCCGAGGGCGAGGAGGACCCGGACCCGACGCCGGTGGGCAACGATCACGGCGGGCTGCAGGGCGGCATCACGACCGGCCAGCCCATCTTCGGCGAACTCACGCTCCACGCGCCGACGTCGATTCCGAAAACTCAGCAGACCGCCGACTGGGAGACCCGCGAGGAGAAGGAGATTCAGGTCGTCGGTCGCCACGATCCGGTTCTTCCGCCGCGGGCGGTCCCGGTCGTCGAGGCGATGCTCTACCTGACGATCCTCGACTTCATGCTGCTCGGTGGCCGGATCAATCCTGATCGGCTCGACGACCGCCCGGGCGAGTACGACACGCCGTACCACCCGAGTAGCCCGCGAAACGACTAGCCGCAGAGCTCCTGCGTAACGTAGACCGAGCCGTTTTCGTCCACGAAGACGCCGATTCCCTGAGAGTCGTAGTTGGGAGAGAGGGCGTTTTGGCGGTGGCCCGAGGAGTTGAGTATTAACGAAACAGCCCCCTCAGAAATATTTTCAGTATTCATCAATTCCGATTGAGGGTCGGACGAGAGTTTCGGATTCTTATCCTTATAGATATTCTGTCCAATCTCATCGCATGTCGTTCCGTATCGATCCCGTAGATCACTATGTAACGTTCCGTTGGGTCCGTCGTGGTCGAAATAATCCCGTTGAGCCATGTCCCACGATTTGTACCGGGCGACGGCATCTAATGATTCGTTCCGAGTTAATGGCTCAAGGCCGTTCTCTACGCGATGCTTGTTCATCTTCTCGTGAATGAGCTTCTCGATCCGTTCAACATCGACGTAGAATCGGTCTGGGGATGGCGTCGTGGGATGTGCGGGCGTGTTCGCAGTCTCAGTTGCTCCATTTTCGTCTGTTGGTGTGTGAGTCGGGCCACTTACGCTGGCACAACCGGCGGAAAGCAGTAGCAGACAGACGACGATGGCGGGAAGACGCATCATCCACCACCTCCTTCGCACTTCGGAGGTTCGTTGGTGTCACGGCCAGCGCCGCACTCTTTGAGTTGTCTGTCGACGTTCCGAACCTCCCCGATTGGCTTGCTGAACGACTTCGTCTCTTCCCACGTTTCGACGGTGTTCGTCCATCGATAGATGGTGGTTTCGTTGTACGTCGGGCGCTCCCACTGGGCGTACTCAGTCCCAACACGGACCTCCCGCTCGTACTTGTGGACTGCTTCCATCTCGTAGGTCGCGGTTCGGTACTTGTACTCGTACTCGGTCTCCTCGACGGTCCGTTCCCACTCGTAGACCGGGTCGTACTCCGGAACGCGATATTCGTAGCGGTAGTCGTACTCTGGATATCTATAGGTTCGCTCGTCGACACAGTGTCGCACGTAGCGGAGGCGAATGTACTCCGTGCAGACTGTCCGCGTTTCGTAACCGCTGACGTAGCGGTCCGACCTGACGTACTGCCAGTCCGCATCGGCGTGGAAGCGGTAGTCCACCCACCGTGTCCGGTATCCGGTTTGTGTTCTACCTACGCGCCGATCACGACTCCATCCACTCCCCGCTGGCCGATAGGCCGACCGTTCCGTTTCCGTTCGCTCTACTGTGGTCTGAACGGCGCCCACGTAGTTCCAGTCGCCACCGAGGAGGCCACGTTGTGGCACGGTCGTGTGGCGCCAGCCGTCGAACACCTGCTTCTGGTCCACGTTCCGCTCTGCAATCGACCAGTCGCTACCGGGAGATTCTGTTGACTCTGTCGTCCGCCGCTCCGTGTGGTACTCCGTTATCGTTCCAACGTGTTTCCACTCCTCTCCAGGACTGACTACTGCAGTAGGCCCATCAGCGAGTGTCTGCATCTTCTCAGTCCCTGTCTGTTCCCGTTCGATACGCTCAACCCCTTTCCTCGTCCAGTTATCGCCTGGACTTTCGGCAGCATTTGTTCGGTGGATAGTTGTCGCCTTCCGTTCGTAGGTGTACAGTTCGTACTGCATCGCCCCAACGTCCACCAACGTGGTCGAGACATCGCCGGACCAGCGGGGGTTTACTCCGATCAAGTACCGGCCAGATGCCTCGTATTGGTGGGAGAACCTCATCTCGTCTGGGTTGGTAATCTCGACGGTCTCCCTGTAGTCGTCACCATACGTAATGACGATCTCCTTGCCGAGATTGTTCTGGTGTGTCTGGAACTTGCCGTATATCGTTCTTCCTCGAGTACTCGTTACCTCCACCGGACGGCTTCGTCCGTAGGTACCGCCATCGCTTCTCGTTCGGTGTAGTTCGACCGATGTCGACCCCTCTCGTTTGTTTCCGTGCTGGTCAGTCACCGTAACCGTGACGCGGACCTCACCGTCACCGAAATCGCCATTGTCGAACACGTAGGAGACGTTGCCTCGAGCCGGATCCCCGCCAGCGGCGGTTTCGAGAAGCGCCTGTTCGCCGATTTTCCAGGTGAAGGTCAGTCGCCCGGAGCTGTTGTCGCGAGCAGTCGCACTGAAGCGGACCTGGCCATCGTTGATCGCTTCGGACTCACCAATCCAGTATGCATCAATGGAGAGGATGTCGGGCGGTGATTGTGCTACAGGATTCGCCATCTTGCTTTCACTACCGCCAACCACCGTCACCGATTTCGCCACGGTCGTCACCCCACCGTGTTCGTCCCGCACCGTCGCCTCAAGCGTCACCGTGCCGTCGTCTTCCGGGATCTCGGTGAAGCGGAACGAACGACCCCACTCGCCGCTCGCGGTGGGGCCGCTCCAGGGCATCGGCTCCGTCGCCTCGACGGCACTGGAACCACTTCCCAGACTGACGGACGTGATCTCGCCGTCCGGGTCGGTCGCGGTCAACCGGTACTCCTTGGTCGTGTTGACCACCGCCGCACCGTCGCCTTTGATCGATGCGGTCGGGGGCGTGTTCCTGACTTTGACTTCCTTCGTTACAGTGGTGGTCGCCCCATCGTCGTCGATGACGACCGCGGCGATTTCGGCAGTCGTGCCGGGTGTCCCGTCAACGGTGATGGTCCGTGCCCGGTCGTTCAGCTCTGACCGGGAGACACGGTTCGTAGAGAGCGTGGTGGGAAGCCACCAACTGTCGGTCACGGTCCCATCGGCGTCCGCTGTGTCGAGCGTGTAGGTGACTCGCGAGCCCGAGGTCACGGACGACGGCCCGCTAATCTCGCCCGACGGCTGTTGGTTCCCGGTTGGTGCCGGGTCCGACGTTCCGACCGGCGGACCACCCGCTGGCGTCGACTCAGCCTCTGGCGGCGATTCTGGTGTGTCCGTCGGCGTCGGAGCGGGCGTCGACGTCGGGGGATCATTCGCGGTCGGTGTCGCTCCGGGATTCTCTTCAGCGGCCCTGTCGACATCGACGAACAGCGTATCGCTCTGCGTCTGCCCGTCGTCGCCGGTGACGGTGAGTTGGACGTGGTACCTTCCCGCTTCCTCCGGGACGAACCGGGTGGTCACCGCTTCAGGATCAGCGGGCGTGATCTGGTCGCCACTCGGGGTGCGGATCGACCAACTGTACGAGCGTATTTCGCCGTCGGGGTCGAGGCTCCCGCCGCCGTCGAGGTAGACGGTGTCGCCGACCGTTGCCGACTGATCGAGGCCCGCGTCAGCTAGCGGACGACCGTCATCGGCGGCGAGCGCCCCCGCCGGCAGGCCGGACGTGAGCAGCAGCATCGCGAGCGTGAGGGGAAGCAGTTTCATCTGACGTTGGATTTCTTCACCCCTCTATCAGGCTTAAATTCTTGGATGACGGAAAAGATTCGGCCGCCGGCGATCCGGTCGGTTGTCGGACCGGTGTCCGTGCGTTATTTATCGTTCCGCATCCCTAATACGGGTATGATCGAGAACGAGTCCTCGATGCCCTACCTGATCACGGGCGCGATGACCGCCGGACTGGGTGTGCTGCTCGCCGGCGTCGAACTCGGCACCGAGATGTGGATCCACAACGGGGCGCTGGCACAGCCGCTTCAGGCGGCCGGCGGCGCCATCATCGTCCTCGGCATCCTACTGCTTGCGCGCTACCTCGAAGGGCTCCCAGACCAGGAAGAAGCCGGCCACTGAGCGGCGGATCGCCGTCCAGTCCCGTTTCTCTTTCTGTCCCTTCCTGCAGGTTTGTAACGGTCTTTTCTTGACAACTCATAGCAAGTGCTTTGAGTTCGGCGTCGGAAGACCCATGAAGACGCGACCAAACGTGGGTCGCCTTACCACTCATGACTGACGACGAACTCATCTGGCGAATCGCGGGGGGTTCCGGCGACGGGATCGCCTCGACCAGTCAGAACTTCGCCAAAGCCCTGATGCGATCTGGGCTCGACGTGTTCACGCATCGCCACTACCCGTCACGCATCCGCGGTGGCCACACGTACACCGAGGTACGGGCCGCGCCCGAGGACGTGACCTCCCGCGGCGACGGCTACGACTTCCTGCTCGCGCTGGGTGACTCCTTCGCGCGGAACCCGCAGGAGGACGCCTACTACGGGACTGAAGAGATCAAGCCGCTCTCGGAGAACCTCGACGACCTCCGGGAGGGCGGCGTGATCGTCTACGACTCGGGCCTGCTTGATGCCGACGAAGTGCCGAACTTCGAGCAGCGCGCCGAGGAGAACAACTGGCACGTGTTCCCCATCGACCTCCGCGGGATGGCCCGCGACATGGGCCGCGAGGTCATGCGCAACACCGCCGGCGTCGGCGTCACCTGCGCCATCGCCGACATCCCGGTCGAGGCCATCGAGGAACTGATGACCGACGCGATGCCGGAGAAGATCCTCGGGCCCAACCTCGAGATCCTCAACGCCGCCTACGAGAAGGTCAAAGAGGAGCACGACCTCAGCGGCATCGAGGTCTCCTGTCCCGACGGTGAGCACGAGGAAGAGCAGGTGCTCGTCAACGGCTCCGAGGGGATCGCCTACGGCGCGTTCGACGAGGGCTGCCGGTTCATCGCCGGCTACCCCATGACGCCGTGGACGGAAGTGTTCACCATCATGTCGAAGAACCTCCCCAAGGTCGGGGGGGTCGCCGAGCAGGTCGAGGACGAAATCGCCGCGGCGGCGCTCGCAATCGGCGCCGCCCACACCGGCGTGAAGGCCATGTCCGGCTCGTCCGGGGGCGGCTTCGCGCTGATGTCCGAGCCGCTGGGGCTGGCGGAAATCTCCGAGACGCCCATCGTGCTGCTCGAAGCAGCGCGAGCGGGGCCGTCGACGGGGATGCCGACCAAGCCCGAGCAGGCCGACCTGGAGCACGTCCTCTACACGTCGCAGGGCGACTCCAACCGTGTCGTGTTCGCGCCCGCAGATCCCGCCGAGGCGTACGACCACGCGCGCAAGGCGTTCCAGATGGCCTACGAGTACCAGATCCCGTCGATCATCCTCTACGACCAGAAGCTCTCCGGGGAGTACCGCAACGTCCCGGCGAGCCACTTCGACCGCGAGCCCAACCCCGACATCGGGCAGGTGCTCAATGAGGAACAGATCGCGGAGGCACCCCACGAACCCGGTGGGAAGTTCCACCGCTTCCGCCACGACTCCGAGGACGGCGTCTCGCCGCGCTCGGTGCCGGGCCAGAAGGGCGGGCGCTTCCTCGCGTCCGGTAACGAGCACAACGAGGCCGGCCACATCAGCGAGGACCCGGACAACCGCGTCGCGCAGGTCGACCGGCGGAACCGCAAGCTGGAGTCGATCCGTGCGGAACTCGACGACGACGGCCTCAACGTGACGTACGGCCCCGAGGACGCCGACTACGGCGTGCTCGCGTTCGGCAGCATGGTCGGCACCGTCGAGGAGGCCGTCGAGCGACTCAACGACGACGGCGAGTCCGTGAAGCTGCTCTCCGTCGGCGAACTCGCGCCGTATCCGAAGGAACAGGTCCGTGCGTTCATCGAGAGCGTCGACCGCGTGATGGTCGTCGAGATGAACTCCACCGCGCAGTTCCGTGGCCTGACCCAGAAACACCTCGGCGAGTACGGCCCGAAGCTGTCGAGCCTGCTCAAGTACAACGGCAACCCCTTCGAGCCGGCAGAAGTGATCGAAGGGTTCCACAACACCCTGAAAGGGGAGTCCGAGACCGACCACCAGACGACGTTCGTCCCTGCGGGAGGTGACTAACCCATGAGTGCATTCAGCGCAATCGGCGACAAGCGAGAGATCGAGCAGGAGGAGTACACGCCGGGCATCGAGCCCCAGCCGACGTGGTGTCCGGGCTGTGGTGACTTCGGCGTCCTGAAGGCGCTGAAAGGCGCCCTACCGGAGGTCGGCCGCACGCCCGACGAGACCCTGACGGTGACGGGGATCGGCTGTTCGGGCAAGCTGAACTCCTACTTCAACAGCTACGGGTTCCACACGATCCACGGGCGCTCGCTGCCCGTCGCGCGAGCCGCGAAGCTCGCGAACCCCGGACTGGAAGTGATCGCCGCCGGCGGCGACGGCGACGGCTACGGCATCGGCGGGAACCACTTCATGCACACCGCCCGGGAGAACCACGACTTCACCTACATCGTGTTCAACAACGAGATCTTCGGCCTCACCAAGGGCCAGACCTCGCCCACCTCCCCGAAGGGCCACGAGTCCAAGACCCAGCCCCACGGTTCAGCCAAGGAGCCGGTTCGCCCGCTCTCGCTCTCGCTCACCTCGGGAGCGTCGTTCGTGGCCCGGACCGCTGCGGTCAACCCCAATCAGGCCAAGGAGCTGATCAAGGAAGCCATCGAGCACGACGGGTTCGCCCACATCGACTTCCTGACTCAGTGTCCGACCTGGAACAAGGACGCGAAGCAGTACGTGCCCTACATCGACGTCAACGAGTCCGACGACTACGACTTCGACCCGACGAACCGGGACGAAGCGGCCGAGATGATGCGCGAGACCGAGGAAGCGCTCCACGACGGCAAGGTGCTGACCGGCAAGTACTACGTCGACGAGGATCGCCCGTCCTACCAGCAGGAGAAACAGCAGATCGGCGAGATGCCCGAGGAACCGCTGGCAGAGCGCTACTTCGACGACTCCTACGAGTGGGAGCGCTCCGCGGACATGTTCATCGACGACCACAAGTGACGAACGCGGCTCGGTAGCGCCTCCGCTACCGGGAGTTCGTTTCGACCGAGCGTCGGTTTCCGCTTCGCAAGGCATTTTTCCCCACACACCCAATCGACTTCCATGACTGCGTCGGCCACGGAAGACCGGATCCTGCAGATCTTAGAGGAGGACGCGCAGGCGTCGGTCTCCGAGATCGCCGAGCGCGCCGACGTCTCCAAGCCTACCGTCCGGAAGTACGTCCGTCAACTCGAAGACGACGGCGTCATCGTCGGCTACTCCGCGGAGGTCGACCCCAAGAAGCTGACCGGCCAGTCCATCGCGCTGGTGGGAATGGACGTCGACAGCGAGCAGTACGTCGACGCCACGAACGCGCTGAAACGGCTCGACGCCGTGGAGTCGCTGTACAGCTCCTCGGGCGACCACATGCTGATGGCGGAGATCCGGGCCGAGGACGGCGACGCGCTCGGCACAGTGATCAACGAGCAGCTACTGACAATCGACGGCGTGACCGCCGCGCACCCCTGCTTCCTGCAGGAACGACTGAAGTAACCGAGTTCCCCGTTCACGATTTCGGGCTCAAAAGTCCGTCAGCAGCGCGTCTGTGTCTCCAGCAGCCACGAGATCAGCGCTGTGCGTCGACGTGTGCCAGCGCGGTCCGGAGCCGCTCCCAACCAGTCTCGGTGTGCTCGCCCCAGCCGTGATCGGCCTCGAAGCCGAACTCCTCGGTCGCTTTCTCGATCGTTTCCCGCGCTCGCTCGTCGTCCTCGCCGTCCGGGACAGCAGCCGCGGCCCCCAGTGGGTCTCCGGTTGCGTCCGCCCAGCCACACATCGTCCCGACGAGGAACGCGTGGACCGCGTCGACGTGCCGGTCGAGCGTCTCCTCGCTGGTGACCAGTACGGGGCCGTACAGCGGGAACTGGTTGGCGACGGGGACGGTGTCGACAGTCGCGTCGTCGATGCGGTCCGGGTCCGAGACCTGTCCCGTGACGGCGTCGACCCGGCCCGAGCGGAGCGCGTCGCGCTCCTCGCCGTCGAGGTCGACGATATCCACGGCATCGAGGCTGTCGACCTGCGAGAGCAGCAGCCGTGCGAGCCGCGCCGTCTCGGAGCCGACGGACATCCCAACGCGGCGATCCCGTAGCTGTCTGACGCGCTCGAAGGGACCGCCGAACGCTTCACGAGTCGTGTAGAGGACCGCCATCGCGCGCTCGTAGAGCAGTGCGAGCGGGACCATCTCCCGGTCGCTGGCGACGAACGTCGCGGCGCCGACGAGTGCCACATCGACTTCACCGGCCGATAGCGCGTCGAGCGCCGCCGCGGAGCCGGTTCGGGGGTCGAACGTCACGTTGAGGCTGCCGTCGGCGTAGTGGCCGTGTGCGGAACCGGCGTACAGCGGCGCGTGCAACGCGTTCGGGTGCCAGTTGAGTGCGACAGTGAGCGATTCGGGTTCTCGGTCGCCGTCATCGTCGTCCTCCCCGTCGTCGCGATTCCCATCGTCGCTGCCCTCGCCGTCGGGGTTCGGTCGAGCCGCATGATCGGGCCCAGCACGGTCGAACAGTCGGTGGGCGTGGCGTTCGTACACCCGGCGCGGCGTCGTCGACGCATCGGTCGTCCACGCCTGCGGCGGCCGGCCGCTCTCGTGGCGGCGGACCGAGGTGGCCGTCACCAGGTCAAGTGACTCCAGCGTGTCCAGCGCGTCGCCGACTGCACCCCTGCTCAGTCCGGTGCCGATCCGGATCTCGAGGCGTGTCGCCGGCGCGGTCTCCGTGCCCGGATGCTCGCGCCGGAGCCGAAGGTACGTCAGTACGCGCGCGGCGTCGGCGTCGAGGCCGACGGCGTACCGGTCGACGAGCGGCCGGTCTACCTCGCTCAGTGCCGGGTACTCGACCGTATCCATCAGCCGCCTCTACTTCGTGGACCGGGATAAGGGCTCGCTCCGCGGGCGCACGCCCGGACTCACTTATAAATGTTCGAAAGAAACCCCTAAGTGCACCCTCTCACAATCGGAGGGATATGGCGACGCAGGTAGATTTCCAACTCAACTGGGAGCCAACCGGGTTCCAGGCGCCCTTTTTCCTCGGCGCTCAGCGGGGCTACTACGCGGACGAAGGACTCGATGTGCGGATGCTGGGCGCACGCGGCGGCGGCGTCGGCACGGGGTCGCCGTTCGCCACCGAGCGCGTGGCCGACCGCTCGTGTGAGTTCGCGTGGGCCGGCGGCTCCGGCACCGTGCTCTCGAAGAGCCGCGGCAACGACATCGTCGTCGTCGCCGGCGCCACCCACCGGACGCCGGCAGCAGTGTTCACGCTGGAAGACGAGTTCGGCGGGCCGCTGGAGGACCCCGAACAGCTCGCCGATACGACCATCGCGCCGACGGCGACCAAGACGTCGCTGCTGGCCCAGATGCTGCTACGCGAGGCCGGCGTCCGCGACGACGTGCAGGTGCTCGGCGTCGACCAGCACACCCACCATCGCCCCCAGCGGAAACTGCTCGACGGGACTATCGACGCCGCAGTCGGCGTCGTCACAAACGGCGAGGAGTTGGCCCGCGAGTACGACCGAACCCCACAGGAGCTCTCCATCGGGCTCGAACTCCCCATCTACGGGATGGGGATCGTCACGAACCCCGAGTACGCGGCCGAGAACCCCGAGACCGTCGAGGCGTTCCTGCGAGCCAGCGCCCGGAGTTGGGCCGACGCCGTCGCCGACCCGGGGGCGGCCATCGACGCCGTGGTCGAGCGCAACGCCGACCTCGAGTACACCCGGGAGATCGAACGACGCAAACTCGACTGGATGCTCGACGAGTTCGTCGACTACTCCGCCTTTTCGGACCGCTGGGGCGAGCACGACGCCGAGCGCTGGGCCGAACTGGTCGAGCGCATGAGCGAGATGAACGCGCTCGCCGAGGCGGTCGATCCCGAGTCACTCTGGACCGAGGAGTATCTCGATGACTCGCCGGCGATCACGGGGTTCCTCGACCGCGCCGGAAAGCGAACGGCGGTCGAACAGGCAGATGACTGACGACCGATCGACCCGGGGCCGTCGGGCGTTCCTCGGCACCATCGCTGCGGCGGGCGGCGCCTCCCTGACTGGCTGCCTCGACGGGGCAACCAACGTCGTCGGCGGCACGCCCGAACCCACCACGGTTCGGCTGTTGCTCGACTGGAAGGCCAACGCGACCCATGCCGGCAACTTCGTCGCCGCCGAGCGGGGCTTCGACGAAGCGGAGGGCGTCTCCCTCGAAATCGAGTCCGGCTCCGGCGGCTCGACGACCGCCGAGCAGGTGGGGCTCCGGAAGTACGAACTCGGTCTGACCAGCGCGGCGTCGGTACTCGGCGCGCGCAACGGCGACGTTTCACTGCGGAGCTACGCGGCCGCCCAGCAGGGGCCCAACAGCGTCGTCTACACCGTCGCCGAGCAGTTCGGCGGCACGCTCTCGAAGCCGACTGACCTGCAGGGGAAGACCGTCGCCGCCGCCTCGGCGTCGTCGAACCTCGCGCTGTTGAAGGCACTGCTCGACGACGCCGGCGTGCTCGACTCGGTGGAGTTCCTCAACGTTGGCTGGGGCGGGCTGACCTCCTCGATACTTTCGGGCGACGCCGACGCCGCGCTCGGCGCGTTCCCCGACGGCATCGCAATGGAGAAGGAGGGGTACGACGCCTCGATGCTCTGGCTCTCCGACCACGTCGACTCCACCGGCCGGCTGATCGCGGCCAACCCCGGCTTCGCCGAGGAGAACGGTGATGCGCTCCGCGGCGCGCTCCGGGCCATCGCGCGCGGCTGGGCGTGGGCCGCCAACGACCCCGAGGGCGCGATGGACCTCATGATCGACGCCGAACCCCGGCTGGAGGGCGGCCGCGAACTGGGGATTCAGAAGATCAAGGGGACGGTTTCGAAGCTCCTGCTGACCGACTCCGTCCGGGAGCACGGCTGGGGCTGGCAGTCAGGCCCGGCGTGGTCCTCCGTGCAGGACACCCTCGCGGCCGCCGACTTCGTCTCGGGCGAGGCCGACGCCGAGGCCGCCTGGTCGAACGAGTATCTGGACACCGACGACGAGTTCGTCGGCTCGTTCGCCACGCAGGTATCGGCGGACTACGCGGACTCCTGGCGCGCATAGGTGTGTGACCCGACGGACCACGAACCGAGGGCTGCTCACCCTCGCATCGCTCGTCGCCGCGCTCGCCGGCTGGACAGGCGCCGCGGCGTTGCTGGATCTCCCCGCTCTGCTGTTTCCCTCCCCCGCCGCGGTCGCCGAAGCGTTCGCCGCGAACGCTGACACCATCGCCGGGAACGTCGCCTACACCGCCGCGGAAGTCGCGGTCGGCTGGGGACTCGGCGTCGCCGTCGGCGCCGCGCTGGCGGTGGCCATCGTCGTCTCCCCGACCGCGAGCCGTGTCGGCTACCCCGTGCTGGTCGTCGTTCGGCTCGTCCCCGTCGTCGTGTTCCTCCCGCTGCTGATCCTCCTGCTCGGGCCCACGCTGGCTTCCCGGACCGCTATCGCGGTGCTCGTGACGTTCTTCCCGGTCGTGCTCGCGACCGTCGAGGGGCTCCGCTCGGTCGACGAGGCGCGGCTGGCGGTGCTTGCGACCGTCGGCGCCTCGCGCTGGCAGCGACTCCGGTACGTCCGGCTCCCGGACGCGCTGCCGGCCGTGTTCTCCGGGCTGATCGTCTCTGCGCCAATCGCGGTCCAGACCGTCGTGCTCGCGGAGTATCTCGTGGGCAACCACGGCATCGGTGCGGCCCTGCGCGCGACGGCCGCCCGCTTCGAGACGCCGCTGCTGTTCGCCTACGTGCTCACGCTGATCGCGCTCAGCCTCCTCCTGTTCGGCGCAATCCGGGCGGCCGAGGCGGCCGTACGCTGGGACGACCCCGACAGCGGCGTCGCCGAGGGGGGCGGCGCCGTCGCCGCCGACCTCCCCGGCCGCCCGACGACGAACGCACTCGCCGCGGCGGCGACGTTCGGCGCGGCCGCGCTGGCGTGGCAGGCCGTGAGCGCGGTCTTCCCCCGGGATCTGTCCGTCTTCCTCCCGGCGCCGCTGGGGGTGCTCGGGACACTCGTCGACACCGCCGGGCTGTTCGTCGGCGCCGGCGCGACGACGCTGGGGACGTTCGCACTCGGCTGGGGCGGCGGCGCGATTGTGGGACTCGCACTGGGTGCCGTCGTGGGTCTCCTCCCCCGACTGCGGGGGGTGCTCGGCGGCCAGTTCGTCGCGGCGCGCTCGGTGCCGGACGTGGCTATCGTGCCGCTCTTCCTGGTCTGGTTCCGCGTCGGCCCGTCGACGGCCGCGCTGCTGGTCGCCGTCGCGGCGTTCTTCCCGGTCGCCGTCGGCGCCGCCGATGGAGCGGGGCGACTGCCCGCGCGTCAGCGCGACGTGCTCCGCTCGGTCGGCGCGCCGTGGCACCGCGTGCTCGCCGTCCGGGCGCGCTACGCCCTCCCGCAGCTATTCGCCGGCTGTAAGCTCTCAGTGGTCGCGGGGTTCACCGCCACCGTGATCGCCGAGTGGTTCCTCACCAGCGACGGCCTCGGCGTGCTTTTGCTCCAAGGGATGACCGACACGAACCCCCGGCTGACTTACGCCGCTGCGTTCGTCCTCGCCGTCCTGGGGATGGCGCTGTACGGCGCCGTCGCCGCGCTCCAGCGCCGGCTGACGTGGTGATTTTCAGTTCCACCCCGCTCGGGAAACCCTCTTTTCCGTCCCGCCCGGACGTACCAACATGAGCGGGAGCACCCTCCCGGGGACCGGCGACGACGACGCCCCCGACCGAGTGGTGCTCCACGTCGATATGGACTGCTTCTACGCCTCCTGCGAGCGCCTCAGAGAGCCCGAACTCCGCAGTGAGCCGGTCGTGGTCGGCATGGGCTACGAGAAAGGCGAGACCATCGGCGCCGTCGCGACGGCCTCCTACGAGGCCCGGGAGTACGGCGTCGACTCCGCCCAGCCGATCTCGCAGGCTGTCGAGCGACTGCCGCCCGTCGAGCGCCCGGATCTCGGCGGCGGAGACGCCGCGGACCGAGCAGGGGCGGCGGGAGGGAACACCGACCGCGGCCACTACCGCCCGGTCGATATGGAGTTCTACCAGTCGGTTGCGAGCGAGGTCAAGGCCATTCTCCACGACTGCGCCGACACGGTGCGGGAGGTGAGCGTCGACGAGGCGTACCTCGACGTGACCGACCGGACCTCGTGGGAGGCCGTCGACGCGCCCCCACACGCGTCGGGCGCGGCCGAGCAGCGCACGCTCGCGGAGGGCCTCGCCCGGCACGTCCGGGAACGAATCGCCCGGGAGGTCGGCGTGCCGGCGAGCGTCGGCGTCGCGCCCAACATGGCGACCGCGAAAATCGCCAGCGATCACGACAAACCCGACGGGCTGACAGTCGTGCCGCCGGGGCAGGTCGCCGACTTCCTCGCACCGCTGCCCATCGAGGAGATCCACGGCGTCGGCCCGGTTCGAGCGGGCGACCTTCGAGAGATGGGGATCGAGACGGCTGGCGACCTCGCGTCCGCGGACCCGCGAACCCTGCAGGACCGCTTCGGCGACCGCGGGGTCGAACTCCACGACCGTGCGCGCGGCGTCGACGACCGGGAGATCACGCCCCGCGGCCGGCCCAAGAGCCTCTCCCGGGAGTCCGCGTTCGCCGAGGCGACGACCGACCCCGAGGAAAAGCGCGAGAAGGTCCGCACGCTCGCGGCGGCCGTCGCCGAGCGCGCGCGCACGAAGGACGCACTCTACCGGACTATCGGGATCAAGGCCGTGACCACCCCCTACGACGTGAACACGCGCGCCGAGTCGCTCTCGGGGCCCGTCGACGACCCCGAGTTGGTCGAGGAGGTGGCGCTCTCGCTGCTGACCGAGTTCGCCGACAGCGAGGTCCGGAAGCTCGGCGTCCGGGTGTCGAAACTCAGCTTCGCAGCGGGCGATCAGGCGAGCCTCGACGGGTTTGAGTCGGCAACGGTCGCCGACGGCGGTGGCGGCGACGCAGAGCCGGCAGCCGATGCGGAGACGGCTGCCGATGCCGAGCCGACGGCCGACGAGGAGTCGACGGCGGCGGAGAGCCGCTCCGGACAGTTCTCGTTGGGCGAGTTCGAGTGACTCGTCGGAAACCCTATGTGGCCGCGGTGGATCTGGTAGGACAACCCCGAGCGACCGTTCGGTCGCTCGACGCGCCCTCGGCCGCCGACCCGGCGGCGCGACGGCGACCATCACTATGACCGACGACACTGACACCGCCGAACGCGAGGACGAAGCGCCCGCGGCCTCGCTCCCGCTGATCGACACGTTCGCGGCGCTCAAGGGCGAACTCGCCGCGAAGGAGGACCGGATCGAGCGCCTCGAGAGCGAGCTCCAGCGGGAGTATCTGGAGCCGGCGGAGGAGGCAGATGGCGAGGCTGAACCGACCGAAGCGGCCGCCGAAAGCGCCGACAGCGACGCGAGCGACGACGAACCCCGCTCCCACGAGGACTGGGAGCCAGCGACCGACCCGCTGAACGACACTGGCGCGGTGGAAGGCAACAGCGACCACGCCGGCGTCAGCGCGGAAGCGCCAACGAGCGCAGCAGACGCCGATCCTACCGAAACCGAACCCGGCACTGCCGCCGACGACTCCGGACTGAAGCCCGTCCGCACGGCGGGAAACCGGTCGGCAGATGCCGGCGCGCGGAACACGTCACCGGGGTCTGCCACCGACGAGCCGGCCGAACGACCCACGGAACGGCAGTTCGGCGTCACCATGCAGACTTCCTCGAACCTCACCGGTGGCTCGCTGAGGAGTTCCGCGAACGGCGTGCGTGCAGGTCGAAAGGAGGAGTCCGGAAGCGACAACGGTGATCGGCCCGACCCGACCGCGGACCGCGGCGAGCGCCTCAGCCTGTTGGCCCGCCGTGCGGAGATCCGGAACGAGGCGGCGGTCGTCGAGACGTTTGTCAGCGGGATCGAGGCGCTCGATGACGTGACCCGGGAGATGCTGGCTCACTACCGTGAGGCCGGCGACGCCGCGCCCGTCGACGCCCACGTCGCCGCCGGGGGGTCGGGCGAGCGCCAGTACGCCTACGCGCGCAACCGCACGCTCCGGAAAGCCGGCGTGATCGAACACGACAGCGCCGGGCGCTACCGCTACGCGCTGCCCGCACTCGTCGCGGAAGCGTTCGACGGCAGCGCCGACACGGAGACGATCACCGACACCGTGGAAGCCATCGAGTCGGAAACCGGGCTCGCCGAATGAGGGCCCTACCCAAGACGGGCGAGGGGCGCTGGCACCTCGACCGGCACGCGCGGCTGGTGGTCTACGAGGCCGACGCCGGCGACGAACTGGTCACGGTCTACGACTGCGGTGCCGCCCAGAAGCCCCCCTCCGCGCAGTTCATCGGGAACCTCGTCCGGGTGCGCGCACCGCACGAACTCGAACGCACGCCGACCGGCTACACGGTGACGCTGGAGGCAGGGGGCACGCTGGTCGAACAGGGCGACGACCACTACGTGATCGAGAAGCGCGACTGATCGCGGCTGACCGCGACTGAACCCCGCTCAGAGCGGCGAAACCAGATCCCGCAGCACTGCCTCGGGGTCGTCCGCGAGTGCAACACCGGAGGCGAGCAGCACGCCGTCGGCACCCAGATCCCGGGCCGCGGCCACGTCCTCGCCAGTCGCGATGCCGGCGCCACAGAACACGTCGACGCCCTCGTCGACGCTGCCGGCAGCCTCGACGGCGTCGGTGACGATGTCCGGATCGGCGGTCGCGACCGACTCGTCGCCGCCGATGAGTTCCGGCGGTTCGACGGCCACCGCGTCGGGGTCGAGCGCCGTGGCGGCGGCTATCTGGTCGGGGTTGTTCGCACAGACGACCGTTTCGAGGCCCTCCGACTCGGCCCCGTTGAGGCTGGCGTCGATATCGGCCAATTTCTGGCGGTTCTCGGAGTGGTTCAGCAGCGTGCCGACGGCGCCCGTACGCTCCACGGCGGCGGCGTGGGTGCTCCCGGTGTGGCTGCCGTGCTCGACAGGGCTGACGTGCTGGGCCCACGTCTCGACGCCGGTGGCGGCAACGGCGCTGATGCGGGCGGCTTGGGGGGCGACCGCGATGCGGGCGCCGGTCTCCTCTGCCACGTCGGCCGCGGCGGCCGCGACGGCGACGGGGTTGCAGTCGTACGCTTTGAGGTTGACGAGGATGAACACGTCGGGAGGCGGGCCCCAACCTGCAAATAGGTAGGCGGTTCGGCGCGATGCCGGGCGATTCGTCTTACTCGCTCTTGCGTTCGACGACGTCGCCGAGCGTCTGGGTCATCGAGGAGTCCGAATCCCAACTGGCGTCGTCGTCGCCCGAGCCTTCCGACAGCGAGATCTCGAGGCGCTTCTCGAGTTTCTCCTTCACGTCGTCGCTGGGGAGGATGTCGCCGCGCTCGAGTTTGCCGATCAGCGAGGCCTTCTCGTTGAGCTCCCCGGCGAGCTCCTCGCGACTCAGTCCGTCGCGCTCCCGGGCGGCCCGGATGCGCTCGTCGTAGTCGCTGGCGATCTCGTCCATCTGGTCGAACATGTCCCGACGGGGGCGGCTGCTACTGCCGCCGCTCCCGCCGCTGCCCGTCGACGAGGACGAGCCGGACCCGTCCGAGGAGGAGGTGGAGTACTTCGTCGACGTGGTCGACGTGGACTCCGTCTTGACCTCGGTGCCGAAATCGCTGCAGTCGTCACAGAGTTCGAGTTCGGCACCCTCGACTTTCGTCGTCGTGAGCGAGGACTTCTCCGCGCCGCACATCTCACACTGGGCCATACACGACCTAGCGGGTCGGGTAGTAAAAAGGGACCGGCGGCGGGGCGGCCGTCGACGCCGCCCTCACGGCGTGTTTCGACAGCGCAGGAACGGCCACTCGCCGTCGTCCATCTCGCTCCGGACGCCGTAGCGGTCGAACACCGAGAGCCCGGCTGCCTCGAGCAGCCGTTCGGTCTCCGCCATCGGCGGGAACGACCAGGCCATCTGCTCGTCGGAATCGAGCCAGTCGTCGTTCTCGCCGGCCCAGTCGTCGCCGATGCTGAACAGGAACTCCCCACCCGGCGCCAGCACGCGCGCGACTTCCTCGTAGCAGTCTCTGTGGGTCTCGACGGGCAGGTGGATCACGGAGTAGAACGCGGTGACGGCGTCGAAGCTGTCGGCGGCGAAGGGAAGCGCCGTCAGTTCGCCGGCGACGAGGCCCGCCTCGGTGCGCTCGCGGGCGAGTCTGAGCTGTTCGGTCGAGAAGTCGAGGCCGACTACCCGCTCGTCAGGGAAGAACTGTAGCGGCCCCTCGGCGGCACCACAACCGAGATCCAGCACGCGCGGCTGCTCGGACAGCGACTCACGCAGGGCGACCAGCCCCTCGTTCGCCGACGGCGCCGCCGTCCGCTGGTCGTCGTAACTGTCCGCCATCGCGTCGTAGCCCGACTGAACCGTCGTTCGCTGCTCGTCCATGCGGCGACGCTCACGCGCTCCGGTGAAACGGTTTCCGGAACCATGCGGAGGTTTGCCACGTCTCGAGTATCAGATCTCGTAGCCGGAGCGATCAATTATTGAGGGTTGGTGAAGAAGCGCGTCTATGAGCAGGGCGCAGGACTCCCCGTTCGAGGGCCGCCGCGTGCTCGTCGTCGGAAGCGACGACCGAGCGACGGCGCTCGTGAACGCGCTCGGCCGCGACGGGATAGACGCCACGCTGGTCGAGTCCGCGCCCGACGCTATCGCGACGCTCGACGCCGTCGACCTTGACCTGCTGGTCGTCGTCGACGGCGCGGCGGGCCGCCCCGCAGACGTGTTCGGCGCTGCCGCCCGGCGAGGCCACCGTCTCCCGGGCGTGTTTGTGGGCTCCAAGAGCCGCGCGCTGCCGCCGGGCGTCGAACAGGCGCCTGCGGGGGCCGACGCCGCGGCATCAGTGATCCGCCAGCGCTTGCTTGCGGCCGCCGCCGACGACGCTACCCCAGCCGTCGAGGACGACTCGCTGGCGACCTACGGCCGGACGGTCTCTCACGAACTCCGGAACCACCTCAACGCCGCCCGCCTCGCGGTCGACTCGCTGGAGGGGCCGACGATGGGGCAGGCCCGCGAGGCACTGGATCGACTGGAGGCACTGGCCGACGAGGCCGAAACCGTCGCGACCGGCAAGGTCGATACCACCGAGTCGGTGTCGCTCGCCGACGCCGGGGCCGAGGCGGTCGACCGCGTCCGCGCGCCGGCGGCGTCGATCCACGTCGATGCGAGTGGGACTGTGCAGGCGGACCGCGGGCTACTGACGCTGTTACTGGAGAATTTGGTGCGAAACGCGGCCGAACACGGTGCCGAGGACGGCGGCGTGACGATCCGCGTGGTCGACACCGACGCCGGCTTCGCCGTCGTCGACGACGGGCCGGGGTTCGGCGAGGAGAACCCGTTCACCTGGGGGTACACCACTGGCGACGGCCAAGGCTCGGGGCTGGCTATCGTCGAGCGGATCGCCGACGCCCACGGCTGGGAGATCGTCGCCGGCGGGGAGGAGGGTGCGCGCGTCGAGATCCGGACCTAGGCCTGACAGCTCTCCATCCACTCGTTGGCCCACGACTCGATCTCGTCGAAGACGGGAGCCAGCGACTCGCCTTTCGGCGTCAGCGAGTAGTAGGTCGCCACCGGCGCATCCTCTTCGAGGCGGCGTTCGACGAACCCGGTCTCCCGGAGGTCGTCCAGCACGCGCGAGAGCGTGCGAGCGTTGGCCTCCGTCGACCGCTTGAGTTCGTTGAAGCGTTTCTCCCCCTCGGTCAGGTCGTGGAGTACGACGAGGCGCCACTGCGAGCCGATCTGTTCGACCGCGTCGACGACGGGACAGACCTCGTCGGCCCGACTCTCGATTGTTGCGCCGGCTTCCTCCATCTCGGTGGACATCTGTTACCCGGTTCGGTCCGGATACCTATAACCGCTTTCCCTCCCGGCTCGTGACCGCTCCGGAGCGCGACTGTGCCATGGTGAGCCACAACACGAAAAGGCATATATCGCCCGCGGCGCCTACCCCGCCCCATGAGCGCAGACCGGGCCCCCCTGCAGCGGGCTCTGGAACGCGGCGAGGAGGAGGGCGGTCCCATCGAGTTCAAAACTCGGCTCACCCGCGACACCCACCTCGTGGAGGGGCGGATGGAGTCGCTGGCTGCCCAACTCCGGCACCGCGTGCTCTCTGGCGACGGTGAGGCGACGTACGTCGTCGGCGTCGACGACGACGGCGCGATTGCGGGCATCTCCCCCGACGCCTTCTCGGAGTCGATGGACGTGCTCTCCCTCTTAGCGGAGGACGCCGATGCCCATATCGAAGACGTCGAGACGTGGGGCATCGAGGAGCAGAGCTCCTCTGGCAACCGGACATCGTCCGGTGAGGTCGGCGACGGCCTGGTCGGCGTCGCGACGGTCCGCGAGGGCGCGATGCTCGAGACGGACGACGACGAACACGTCGTCGTCGGCACCGCGGGTCACGTCGACCACGGGAAATCGACGCTCGTGGGGACGCTCGTCACCGGCGAGCGAGACGACGGCCGAGGGGGAACGCGCTCGTTCCTCGACGTCCAGCCACACGAGGTCGAGCGCGGGCTCTCGGCGGACCTCTCCTACGCCGTCTACGGCTTCGACGACGATGGGCCCGTCCGGATGGACAACCCCCACCGGAAGACCGACCGAGCGCGGGTCGTCCGCGAGGCCGACCGTCTCGTCAGTTTCGTCGATACCGTGGGCCACGAGCCGTGGCTCCGCACCACGATCCGCGGGCTGGTGGGCCAGAAACTCGACTACGGCCTGCTCGCGGTCGCGGCCGACGACGGCCCGACCAAGACGACCCGCGAGCATCTCGGCATCCTGCTCGCCACCGAACTGCCGACGATGGTTGCGATCACCAAAACCGACGCCGTAAACTCCGAGCGCGTCGAGGAAGTCGAGACCGAGGTCGAGGCGATGCTCCGCGAGGTCGGCGAGACCCCGCTCCCCACGGAGCGCTACGGCGTCGATGCCGCCATCGAGGAGATCGGGACGACGGTCCCGGTCCTGCGCACCAGCGCCGTCGGCGGCGACGGCCTCGACGACCTCGACACGCTGTTCGAGGCGCTACCCAAGCGCGAGTCCGACGCCGCAGCGCCGTTCCGGATGTACATCGACCGCTCCTACAGCGTCACCGGCGTCGGCGCCGTCGCCTCGGGGACGATCAACGCCGGCACTGTCGAAGCGGGCGACGAACTCCTGCTCGGGCCGATGAGCGACGGGAGCTTCCGGGAGGTGGAGGTCCGGTCTATCGAGATGCACTACCACCGCGTCGACAAGGCCCAGGCGGGCCGGATCGTCGGCATCGCGCTGAAAGGCATCGAGGAGTCCGAAATCGAGCGCGGGATGGCGCTGCTCCCCCGCGAGGCCGACCCCGAGCCAGTCCGGGAGTTCGAGGCGGAGGTCGTCGTGCTGAACCACCCGACGAAGATCGGCGAGGGGTACGAGCCGGTGGTCCACTTGGAGACCCTGAGCGAGGCCGCCGTCTTCAGGCCCGAGGGCGGGCGCCTGCTCCCGGGTGACAACGGCCGGACATCGGTTCGGTTCAAGTTCCGGCCCTACCTCGTCGAAGAGGGCCAGCGGTTCGTGTTCCGCGAGGGCCAGAGCAAGGGCGTCGGCACGGTCAGATCCCTCGACACCCGCTGATCCCGAACCCTTTTCGCGCCGGACAGCCTCCGTCAACGGGATGGACGAGGCCACCGCAAGACGGCTGGCGCTGCTCGCGACCGGCGTCGCGCTGGCCGCGGTGGCGACGACGCTGGCACGGTTCGTACTCGTGGGCGAGGGCGTCGGCGCCGCCGAACCGTTCGCCGTGGTCGTGGGCCTCGGCGTCGCGATGCCGGTGTTTCTCGCCGGCGCCTACCCGGTCACCCAGCAGGGTGTCGAAGGTCGAACGCGGGCCGTCCTCGCGCTCGCGGAGGCCGGCGGCGGCATCGCCGTCGGGGCGCTCGCCGTGGTGATCCTGCTTCCCCCGACCCTCCCGAACTTCCTGCCGGTCGGCGGGGGCGCCGCATCGACGTATCTCGGCGCGACCGCTGCTCGGGCGGTGGTGTTGAGCCGGGACTCCGGGCCGAGGGAAAACGACGCGTGACTCAGTTCTCGGCGGCGACGTAGCCGCCGTCGACACGTTCCGCGAGATCCAGCACGACGAGCCAGTCGAGCAGCCGCGACGTTCGTGCCGCCCAGTGCTCGACCCACGTCCGGCGGCGTTCGCGCTCCCAGCCCGGGACAGTGTCGCGAAGCCGGTCGAACGCCGACTCGGCGGTGAGTGGCTCCTCGGCCGCTCTGAGCACGTCGAGCGTCTCGCGCGCGCCGAACACGCGCTCGCGGAACGACTCCCGGACGTTCTCGGGGGTCGGCTCGCGGTCGGTTCGTTTGAAGCCGGAGTCAGTCTCCTCGGCCAACTCCAGCGCGCGGAGGAACGTGAGCCAACTCCGGGCCACGTCGCGGCTCTCGAACCCCTCCCGGCGCATCAGCCGGGCACAGCAGTCGTTCTCGGATCCGGGGACCAGCGGGACTGCCGACTGGGCGTCCGCCAGCGCGTCGAACACGTCCCGGTCCTCGTCGCGGTCCGCGGGCGGTTCGGGGAGCGGTTTGAGTCGCACGGCCTAGAAGCCGAAGCTCTCGGCCAGCAGCGCCTCCTCGCGGCCGCCGAAGCGGTAGGTCGGGCCGTCGACGACGTCGACGGTGGCGGATGCGGGGCCGAACACCGACTCGGGAAGCGCCTCGAAGTCCCAGTCGTGCTGCTCGAAGATCTCGGCGAAGGTGGCGTCGTACTCCGCGGCGGCGTCGGAGGTGACCGCGTCGAACGCTTCTGGGTCGTCGCGGGCGACGGTGAGATGGACCTCGCCGCCGTAGGCCAGCGCGTCGTTGGTGCGGGCCATCGCCTCGCTCTCGTCGTAGCCCACCGGCGCGACGGGGGCGCTCCCGGAGACCGAGAGCACGTCGTCGGGGTCGTAGCCGGCCTCGAACAGCTGCCAGACCGCCGATTCGGGCGCGCGGGCACCGGCGGCGACGCTGCCGGCGATGGAGCCCAGCGCGAACGTCGGCAGGAACACGCCGCTCTCCTCGACGCCCGCGAGGTCGGCGACGTGGCTCGCGATCTCGTCGTCCGGCAGGTCGATGCTCTCGACGGCAAGCACCGTCAGGTCGAACTCGTCGTAGTAGCCCACGGCCTCGAACTCGGACTCGCGGCCGACCAGCGCCCGCGCGGGGCCGGAGCCGAGCCCGTCGTAGAACTCGAAATCGAGCTCCCAGCCCGCCTTCTGCGAGCAGAGCAGGGCGATCCCGGGGTGGTCCGTCGACAGTTCCACGTGGGGCACCGGCGCGCCGTCGACCCGGCCGGTCCGGGTCGTGATCGTCGCCAGCCCCGCGGTCTGAATCTCCGCGAGCAGCACGCCCGCCTCGACGCCGCCGTCCACGTCGACGCCGAAGTCCAACACGGTCGCGCCCGAGTCGAGTTCGTAGGGCGCGACGTTGAGCTCGTCGGCGAAGTCGAGCGCCTCGTCGACCAGCTCGACCGCCATCCGATTGATGCTCTCCATACGACGTACTCCCGCGCCACCGCGTAAAGGGTTTTCAGTCCCGTGTGGACGCGTCCGACTCTGGGTCGCTCTCGGCGGCCTGAGCGACCTTTCGAGTCCCCGAAACGTTCTGCGCCGCCCCAGAAACGAGCCAACTGATACGCGCCGCGTGAGAAGCCAGGTCGCCGGGGTGGACTGCCGCCCGCACTGACGGGGTCGGCGACCCGGCTTCCACAGGGGAATGGTCCGCGACCGGCGTCGTGCGGTCGTCAGGTGGCCGCTCACCGTCCGCGCCCGAGCGTGGCGCGTTGCTCGGGCATGGATCTATAGTCGGAAAAACCACATAACCGTTCTGGCCGTGTGCCCGCCCTGACGGCCCCCTACCGCTCTTTTTGCGCTTCCCGACCCAGTTCCGACTCCACGGCCGCGACCTTCGACGCGGCGTCGGCGTCACTCGTTCGCTTGTCGTCGATTTTGAGGAACGTACTCACGCGGTCGCCGTCGACGGCCTCGTGGGCGGCCTGCGCGGCCGCGAACAGCTCGCCGATCTCGTCGGCCTCGATGGTGGTCCCCATCGGTGTTGTCTCGTAGGACACGTCGAAGGCATCGAGGGCGTCGACGGCTTTCGCCACCTCAGGAGCATGGACTCGTCCGTTGCCGGTGCGACCGAGAGGAATGCGACGACGGTCATGGGTGGGTGTTGGGCGCGCCGGAACTTCGCTCTACCGACGGCTCCGGCACCGGGGTCAGTTCAGGACGCCGAGGTCTTTCGCGTGGCGCGTGAGGTGCCCGTTCTCACGTACGTCCTCCTCCGAGAGGGTGCGGGTCAGAATCTCGTACTCGTTTGCTCGGTTGTCGTAGTGGACGTAGCCGAAGTTCACCAACTCCCGGCGCAGGTGGATCGGCTCGGCGAAGTGCTCGCCGATACGCTCGGTGACCTCGGTTTTGGTGTACGTTTCCCCGGTCTCGAACTCCCGGTCGAGCAGTTCCTCCAGCACCACCAGTTTCAGCGCGCTGTTTCCCGGGACGGAGTCGCTCTCCCGGCACTTCTCGAAGAACGCCTCCCGATCCCGGTCGAAGTCGAGGGCCATATCGGGCGTTCCACGCCCAGGTAATGGGTTTTCGGGTGCAGTGACAGTGCCCCGCATGATCTCGGTTGCGGTGGGACGCATGTGATCAATATATAGCACTCTGTTCCGGACCCAATCGCTCTGCGTTCCTCAGTCCGGTCCGGAGTGCTCACAGCACCCAATACTCCTATTATAAACCGCTTTACAGTAATCACTCCCCGGTTGAGGTGATGACGCCTGGTTCCGAGGGCTTGGCAGGACACGTATCGCGGCGGAAGTTCATCGCGGCCACCGGCGTTGCCGGTGTGACCGGGGTCGCCGGCTGTTCGGGCGGTGGTGACGACTCGACCGACACTGAGGACGGCGAGTCCGGCGGGGAATCGACGGACTCGGGTGGCCAGCAGTCCGGCCTGGACACTACCGTCCTGACCGGGGACGGCTCCTCGACGGTGTTCCCGATCACGAACACTGCCTCGAGCTACTGGAACTCCAACCCCGAAGCGGGCGACGAGGACTACTGGCCAGCCGAGGCAGCCGAGGAGTACGGCACCGACATGCGGCTCGCAGACTACTTCGCGAGCCAGTACGGCTACGAAGCGACCGAGCAGCGCTCCGTGCCGCCGTTCCGCGTGAGTATCGCACTGAGCCACTCCGGCACGGGTGTCGAGGGCGTGATGGAGGGTCGCGTCGACATCGGCGACTCCAGTGCCTCCGCCGAGGCCGAACTCGCGGGGAGTGACCCCTCCGAGGAGACGCTGAACAACTTCACCGACCACGTCGTCGGCGTCGACGGTCAGCCGATTGTGGTCAGCCGCGAGATCGCCGACGCCGGCGTCGAGAGCATCACCATCGAGGAGCTTCGCCAGATCTACCGACAGGAGATCACCAACTGGTCCGAGGTCGGCGGTCCGGACCGGGAGATCCTCGCACTCGGTCGCGCCGAGGGCTCCGGGACCGACACCTCGTTCCGCGCAAACGTGTTCGGCGATCCCAACGCGCCGATCAGCCCCGACCAGCGCTTCGGCCAGAACCAGCAGCTCCAGACGGCCATCGCGCAGGCCAACAACGCCATCGCCTACATCGCGCTCGCGTTCGTCGAACCGGACGGCGCGACGCCGCCGGTCGACCTCGTCATCGACGGCACCACGTACTCCTACGGCGACAACCTCGGCGCACAGGACTACCCCCTGTCGCGTGACCTCCACGCCTACACGTGGACGGGTACCTCCCGAAAGGAGGCCGCCTTCATCAACTTCATCCTGAGCGACTTCGGTCAGGAGCACTTCGTCCGCGCCGAGAACTACTTCGCGCTGCCCGACGACCGACTCCAGAGCCAGCGCGAGAAGGTCGCGCCGTCGAACTACGAGTAAGGCGACGGCTCCCCTGGCGCACGGCCCCCACGATTCATTTATACCGTACTCATGCATTCATGACGCAGCGACTCCCACAGACACGAGAGGTACCGAGGCGGCTCCGCGCGGCCGTCCGCCGGCGCGTCGAGCGCACGAAACAGCGGGCCCGCGACTATCGCTCGCGGACCGAGGACGGCGCCATCGCGATGGACGGGCTCGTCTTCGCCTCGGTGATCGTGACGTTCCTGTCGTTTCTCGCCGGCTCCAGATGGACCGTCATCCCCGTCGTGGTGTTCCTCGCGTCGATGGGGGTCGGCTGGTACCGCTATCAGGCGGAGGCCGCCAAGATCACGACGCTCCTGACGACCGTGATCACGGTCTCGATCCTGACGCTGATCGTGGCGTTCCTGGTGATCGAGTCGGTGCCCGCAGTCCGACTCATGGGGCTGGACCTGCTCACCCAGATCCGGAACCCGACGATGGATGACCCCGCGCTGGGGCAGGGCCTATGGGGGCGCAACGACGTCTGGTCGCTCACGCCGATGATGCTCGGCACCGCGGTCACGACCCTCATCGCGACCCTCATCGCGGCTCCAATCGGCATCGCCGGCGCCGTGTTCGTCTCGGAGATCGCCCCCCGGCGCGTCCGTGAGGTGGTCAAGCCCGGCATCGAACTGATGGCCGGGATCCCCTCGATCACGTACGGGTTCATCGGCCTCACCATCGTGAACCAGTACTTCTACCTGGAGTTCGGCACCCCGACCATCGGGACGTACTTCGCGGCCGGCCTGATGATCGGCATCATGGCGCTTCCGACGGTGGTCACCGTGGCCGAGGACGCGCTGAACGCCGTGCCGGAGTCGATCAAGAGCGGCGCGCTCGCGATAGGGTCGACGCGATGGCAGACGACCAAGAGCGTCACCATCCCCGCCGGGCTCTCGGGGGTCTCGGCGGGCGTCCTGCTCGGCATCGGCCGAGCGATGGGCGAGACGATGGCGGCGACGGTGATGCTCACGCACACGAAGGGGTTCCCCTCGCCCGTCTTCGACGTGTTCTCGAACTACGGCGAGACGCTCACGACCGTCATCGCGTTCGAGGGCGGGAACGCCAGCGGCGTCCACATGAGCGCGCTGTTCGCGGCCGGCGTGGTCCTGTTCGTGATGGTGATGCTGCTGAGCGTCGCCTCACAGTACGTCGAGTGGCGAATGTACCAGAAGCTCGGGGGTGAGCAATGAGCAGCGTCACGGAGAACCGACTCGCCGCCGCCGACTCGACGACCGGTGACCTCGTCTCGCTGGGCGTCATCGGCGTCGCGACGCTCACCTTCCTCGCGTCGTGGCTGCTGTTGCTCCAGTGGGTCGACGAGACGGCCACAGTTGCCGGCCTGAGCGTGCTGAAACTCCTCGGCGTCGGGTTGGCCGTTATCGGCGGCGGCCTCGTAGTTATCGGCGTCGGCTCACGGTTCGACTACATCGACACCACGCCGTCGTCCTCGGCGGGCGCGCCGGTCGGGGTCGTGTTCGGCGTACTGTGGGCGATCCTCGGCGGTCTCGCGGCGACACTCCTGCTCGAAAATGCGGTCGTGCTGTGGCTCCCAGTCGCCGTCGTCTTCGGCGTCGTCGGGTTCCTCGCCTCGGTGCTTCCTGGGGAGGATGTGGGATCGACCCTTCCAGTGGCGGCCATCCTGATCCTGCTCGGCGTCGTCGTCGCCATCGGCGGCGTCAACGCCGGCTGGACGTGGTCGCCGGACTGGTCCTCAGCGTCGTTCCCGGGAAGCGAACTCGTCCCGATTCTGGTCGTCTTCGGCACCCTCCTCGGCGCCTGGAGCGCCGGGAAGGCAAAGGAAGGGTTCGGCGCCGAGGGCCGACAGGCGGGCGCGTACTACCTCATCGGCTCGGTCGTGTTCGCGATGCTGGGCGTGCTCGGACTCCTGATCGGGTTCATCGTCACGAACGGCCTCCAGACTACGCTCACGGGCGCGAGTCTGCTCGGCGGGCGGCAGACGATACCCTTCGTCGGTCTGCAGGTCGCGTGGCCGGAGTTCCCGTTCCTGCTGAACCAGACCGGCGGGCTGTACGTCGAGATCCCGGGGGTGTTGCCGGCGCTCGTCGGAACCCTGTGGCTCGTCGTCGGTGCTGTCAGCTTCGCAGTACCGCTTGGGATCGGGGCGGCAGTGTTCCTGACCGAGTACGCGGAACGCGGCCGCTTCACGCAGGTCGTCGAAGTCGCCACGAACGGGCTCTGGAGCACGCCGAGCATCGTGTTCGGGCTGTTCGGGCTAGCCTTTCTCGTGCCGCGGATCAGCGGCGGGAACTCCATCGTCGTCGGCCAACTGGTACTCGGGTTCATGCTGCTGCCGCTGGTGCTCATCACCAGCCGCGAGGCGATTCTTGCGGTGCCCGACGCGCGCCGCGACGCGAGCGCCGCGCTGGGAGTGACGAAGTGGCAGACGATCAGAAGCGTCGTGCTCCCGGCGGCGATGCCCGGGACCATCACCGGCGTCATCCTCGGCGTCGGCCGCATCGCCGGCGAGACCGCCCCTCTGCTGTTGGTGTTCGGTGGCTCGCCGTACCCGAGTACCACCCCGAACGTGCTGGGCGGCTTCCGGTTCAGCGCCCAGCCACCGTTCGTGACGAACGAGGCACTGCTCTCCCCCGCGAGCGCCCTGCCGTATCAGCTCTACTCGACGATCACCGCGGGCGTGTTCCCCAAGGAGATTTTCACCAACACCGAGTTCGGCTGGGGAACCGCGCTCGTGCTCCTGCTCGTCGTCGTCGGCCTCTACGCCATCGGCGTCGGGAGTCGACTCTACTTCCGGAGGAAGCTACACAATGAGTGAGATTGAGCCAACCCAACGGACCGACCTGGCCGAACAGCGACTGACAACCACCGGCGAGACCGACGAAACGACACAAGCGGCCTGGACGGAGTTCCAGTTCGAGGACGACGCCAAACTCGCCGTCGAGGCCCTCGACGTCTACTACGGCAACGAACAGGCACTCCAGAGCGTTTCCCTCGACGTGCCCGACGAGTCGGTGACGGCGCTCATCGGGCCCTCGGGCTGTGGGAAGTCGACGTTCTTGCGGTGTCTGAACCGGATGAACGACCGGATCAAGAGCGCCCGCATCGAGGGCTCGGTCGCGCTCGACGGCCAGGAGATATACAGCGACGGCGTGAACCTCGTCGAACTCCGGAAGCGCGTCGGCATGGTGTTTCAGGAGCCGAATCCGTTCCCGAAGTCCATCGAGGACAACATCTCCTACGGCCCCCGGAAACACGGGGACCTCGACACCGGGCTGCTGGCTCGGCTGTTCGGCACCGACGACGCCGAGGAAGCCCAGGCGCTGGTCGAGCGCGCGCTCCGGCGCGCAGCTCTCTGGGAGGAGGTCAAGGATCGACTCGGCGACAACGCGCTCGGGCTCTCCGGGGGCCAGCAACAGCGCCTCTGCATCGCCCGCTGTCTCGCGGTCGATCCCGACGTAATCTTGATGGACGAGCCAGCGAGCGCGCTGGACCCCATCGCCACCGCGAAGATCGAGGACTTGATCGAGGAACTCGCCGAGGACTACTCGGTCGTCGTCGTCACGCACAACATGCAGCAGGCCTCTCGAATCAGCGACCAGACGGCGGTGTTTCTGACCGGGGGTGAGCTCGTCGAGTACGGCGAGACCGAGCAGATCTTCGAGAACCCCCAGAGTCAGCGTGTCGAGGACTACATCACCGGAAAGTTCGGCTGATCACGACCGATGGAGACCAGAAAAGTCCAGCAGGTCGGCGGCGGCACGTACACCGTCTCGATCCCGGTGGGGTGGGCCGAGGAACACGGCCTCGAAGCCGGCGGGACGGCGTATCTCTACACACACCGCGACGGTTCGCTGGTCGTGCGCTGGGCCGAGCGCGACGAGAACGCCCTCGCAGCCACCGAAATCGACCTCGCGAACGCCGACGGGACCGCCACCCGCCACCTGCTGATGGCGGCGTACACGGCCGGGTTCGACCGTATCACGCTCCACCGACGCGAGGAACTCACCGACGGGCAGCTCCGGGCAGTCGAGAACGTCGTCCGGGGGTTGACCGGCGTCGAGATTGCCGAGGAGACTGGCGACCGAATCGTCGTCCGCGGGATGTTGGACGCCGACGGCGTCTCGGTTCGGCAGTCGCTGCTCCAACTCCAGTTCACCGCGCTGTCGATGCACGAGGAAGCGATTGCGGCGTTCGTCGGCGAGCGCGCCGACCCGGCGCAGGTCGCCGAACGCGACGACGAGGCCGACCGCGTGTTCCGGCTAGTCGAACGTCACCTGAACCGGTCGCTGGTACGTCTGTCGGAGGTCGACGACCTGCGGATGGGGCGCCCGCGACTGTTCGACTACTACTGCACCGCGCGCAACCTCGAGCGCGTCGCCGACCACGCCGCCCGGATCGCCGGCACCGCCGCGCGCGAGACATACACCGTTCCTGAATCGGTGGCTGGGGAGTTCCGCGCGATGAGCGACGCCGCCCGGGATGTCGTCCGGGACGCGTCGGACGCCGTCGTCAACGGCGCGCCGCGGAAGGCCGCCCAGGACGCACTCGACCGGAGTGAGGCCGTCGTGGCCGAGGGCCGCCGCCTAGAGTCCCGGATCGTCGAGATCTCGCCCGCACACGCGGCGGTGCTAACTCGCCTGCTGGACAGCCTCGTCCGGACCGCGAAATGTGGCGGCAACATCGCCGATCTGGCGCTGCGGCGCTCGGTTCGGGCGTGATGGGCGAGTCAGAGAACCACCGTGGGCGTGTGAGAGTGGCGCACACCAACGGCGGGCTTAACACCCACCGGAGGAACTAGCCACACACATGCGAGAGGATTTCCTCCTGCTCAACCCGGGGCCCGTACCGCTGAGTGCCGACGTCCGCGAGGCGATGAGCGAGCCGATGGTCTCCCATCGCTCCGCGGCGTTCGAGGCGGTGTACGAGCGCGCACAGGACGGACTGGAGTACGTGTTCGAGCGCTCGACGCCGAGCGAGGCGTCGACGTCCGTGGGCGGGGAGGCACTCATCCTCAACGGCACCGCCACGATGGGCATGGAGGCCGCCGTCGCCAACCTCGTCGACGAGGACGACGAACTCGTCGCCGTCGTCAACGGGAAGTTCGGCCGGCGGTTCAAGCGCATCGCCGAGCGCCACTGCGAGGTCACCCCTGTTGAGTTCGACTGGGGCGACCCGGTCGACCTCGATGCCGTCGACGCCGCCGTCTCCGACGACACCGAAGTCGTCACCGTCGTCCACAACGAGACCAGTACGGGCCTGCTGAACCCCGTCAGAGAGATCGGCGAGATCGCCGCCGCGGCCGACGCCCGGTTCGTCGTCGACGGCGTCACCTCCATCGGCGGCGACGAGTTCCGCATCGACGACTGGAACGTCGACATCGCGGTCACGGACGGCCAGAAGGCGCTCGCGGCGCCGCCGGGCGTCTCGGCGCTCTACGTCGCTGACGGCGTCGACGAGAGCCAGGGGCTCTCGTCTGCCAGCGAGGGACGTAGTCCCTCGGGCAACCGGAAGCCGTCGGCTTCCGGTGACAACCAGAACACGTCGTGTTCTGATGACGTCGACGCCCACATCGACGGCGGGAACGCGCCGTTCTACGAGGATCTGGACTGGCACAGCCGAAAGGCGGGCCAGCACCAGACGCCTTTCACCAGCGCGGTCCCGCTGTTCCGCGGCCTCGCGGTCGCCGTCGAGGAGATCGAAGCTGAGGGGATGAGCGGCCGGATCGCCCGCCACCGCCGGCAGTCGACTGCGTTCCGCGAGGCGATGTGGGCGATGGGGCTCGAGTCCTTCCCCGAACTGAACGAGGCGACGGCGTACTCGAACACCCTCACAGCCATCGACCTCCCCGAGGGCGCGCGCGGTGACGACAGCGAAGCGTTCTTCGACGCCGTCTCGGAGCGCGGCGTCTCCATCTCGGGCGGGCAGGCCCACCTCGGCGGCGAGGTTTTCCGGGTGAGCAACATGGGGAATCTCACGAGCGACCAACTTCTGCGCGGGATCCGGACCATCGGGGAGGCGTTCGAACAGGTCGGCGTCGACATCGACACCGAGGCCGGCGTCAAGAAAGCGCGAAACGAACTGGACGCGTAAAACTCAGTCGAGCAGCCCGGTTCGCTCGAACAGGCCGCCCAGCGCCGCCATCGTCGTCACCACGTCCTCGCAGTGCGGGGAAACAGCGTCCTTGGGTTCGAAGCCGACCGCGTGACCCGCGGCTTTCAGCATCGGGAGGTCGTTCGCGCCGTCGCCGACCGCGACGGTGTTCACGAGGTCGATACCGTACTCCTCGCAGAGATCCGCCAGCGCGTCGTCCTTGGTCCCCTCGATCAGCGACCCCTCGACCTCGCCGGTGAGTTCGCCGTCGACGATGGGGAGGTCGTTGGCGACGATGCGGTCCACTTCGGCGCCGTCGCGCTCCAGCGCGGCTTCGACGCCCGGCGTGAAGCCGCCAGTCAGGATGGCGGTCGTGTGGCCGGCGTCGTTGAGGCGCTCGATCACGTCGGCGGCCCCCCGCCGGAGCGCGGTCTCCTCGTAGGCTGCGGCGGCCTCGTGTTCCGAGAGCGCCTCGAGCATCGCCGCGCGCTCGCGCAGGCTCTCGGCGTAGGAGATCTCGCCGCGCATCGCGCGGGCGGTGATGTCGCCGATCTCCTCGGCGACGCCGTAGCGCTCGCCCAGTGCGACCAGCATCTCCGCATCCGAGAGCGTCCCGTCGAAGTCGAAAGCGACCAGCGTCATACGCCCCCTGTGACCCCTCCAGGCTTAAAGCGCACGAGAGCCGGCACGGTGACCGCGCGAGATGTTTCGACGGCCGGTTCTCCAACGATCCCAACAGTTTTACTGTATCCGCCGTCTGGTTGGCACGCTATGACGTACCAATGCAAGCTAAACCTGATCGAGCGCAACGCCTCGGTCGCCGACGGGCTCTCGGGCTCGGATGTCGGCGGCAAGGGGACGGTGTTCCTGGAGGACGACCAGCTGGTGTTCGGTAGCTCCCGGACAGGCGGCGTCGAGGCGTTCGTCGGCGACACGCTCGACAGCGCGCTGTTCGGGCTCCCGAGCCGACTGGGGCTGTACGACCCGTTCTCGGTGAGCCGCTCGGAGGCCGACCGATACGACGACACGACGTATCTCAACTGGGCGGAGATCGAGGGGGTCTGTGCGCTCAAACACGGCAGTGGCTCCTCCGTGTTCGTCGAGTCGTCCGACCTCGAACCCGGGCAGCGCTACCAGTTCGTGCTCGAACCCAAGGCCGAACACTCGGGGTTCGTCTCCACCGGCGCGGTCGGCACCCACGCGGAGTTCGCCGAGGAACTGCTCCGGCGAGCTGAGTCTGCCGAGGTCATCGACGTGCAGTCGGACATCACCGGCTCGACGGAGCTTCTCGACATCTCACCGTGAGCGGCGAGACCCGGGTTGAGTCGCCGCCCGACTACCGTCGTTGAACAGCATATCTGTGTGCCTATATTCTCCTCAGCCACTCTATACACCCATACACGTGTATAGATATTCGACAACCAGTCGCATTCCGCAGAAAGCGTTAACCGCCGGGGGTGACTCGCTCCGCCCGTGCGAGTACTCATCACGGATCCGATCGCCGACGCCGGGATCGACCGGCTTCGCGAGGCGGGCCACGAGGCTGTGACGGCCTACGACATCGAGGGAGACGCGCTGCTCGAAGCCGTCTCCGACGCTGATGCGCTGATCGTTCGCTCGGGGACCGAGGTCGACGCCGCGCTGTTCGAGGCGGCGCCGGACCTCCAGATCGTCGGCCGGGCGGGCATCGGCGTCGACAACATCGACATCGACGCCGCCACCGACCACGGCGTCGTCGTCGCCAACGCGCCGGAGGGGAACGTCCGCGCGGCGGCCGAACACACCGTCGGGATGGCGTTCGCGGCCGCGCGCTCGATCCCGCAGGCCCACGGCCGCATGGCCGGGGGCACGTGGGCCAAAGGCGAGTTCCTCGGGACCGAACTCAACGGCAAGACGCTCGGCATCGTCGGCCTCGGCCGGGTCGGCCAGGAGGCCGCCAAGCGCCTGGGCTCGCTGGGGATGGAACTGGTCGCCTACGACCCCTACATCAGCGAGGAGCGTGCCGAACAGATCGGCGCGGAGTTGGTCGACCTCGAGGAGTGTATCGACCGCGCGGAGTTCCTCACGGTCCACGTGCCGCTGACCGACGAGACCGAGGGGCTGATTTCTGACGCCGAACTCGCCCAACTCGAGGACGGCTACGTGATCAACGTCGCCCGCGGCGGCGTTGTCGACGAGGGCGCGCTGGCCGAGGCCGTCGAGGACGGCGTCGTCGCCGGCGCGGCACTTGACGTGTTCGCCGAGGAGCCACTCCCCGCGGACTCTCCCCTCCGCGACGTGGAGGATATCGTGCTCACGCCGCACCTCGGCGCCTCGACGGCTGAGGCACAGGAGCACGTCGCCGTCGCCACCGCCGAGCAGGTGCTCGCGGCATTCGCCGGCGAGCCAGTGATGAACGCGCTCAACGCGCCCTCCGTCGACGAGAGCGCGTTCCCCCGCATCGAGCCGTATCTCGGCCTCGCACAGACTGCCGGCCGCGTCGCCGCAGAGCTGTTCGACGGCCGGATCGAGCACATCGAAGTGAGCTACGAGGGCGAAATCGCCGAGGAGGACGTGGAACTGGTCACCGCCAGCGCCCAGCAGGGCGCGTTCGCGCCCCTGGAGTGGCAGGTCAACTCGGTCAACGCCCCCCGCGTCGCCGAGGAGCGCGGCGTCGACGTGACCGAGAGCAAAACCCGCTCCTCGGCGGACTTCCGGAGCCTGCTCACCGTCACCGTCGGCGACAGGGAGGAGCAAAGCTCCTCTAGCAGCCGGACGAAGTCCGGCGACGGTGAGGACGAACTCTCGGTGTCGGGGACGCTGTTCACCGGCGACGAGCCGCGACTGGTCTCCATCGACGGCTACCGCGTCGACGCGCTGCCCCACGGCCACATGCTCGTCGCATGGAACAAGGACGTGCCGGGCGTCATCGGCCTGATCGGCTCGGTGCTAGGTGAGTACGACGTGAACATCGCCGGGATGTACAACGCCCGCGGGACCATCGGCGGCGAGGCGCTCACGGTGTACAGCCTCGACGACGACGTGCCCGAGGCGGCGCTGTCGGAACTGGAAGCCGACAGCCGAATCATCGACGTGACGCAGCTGTCGCTCTGAGGACCCGCCTCCCGCTTCTGACTCGAGAACGGCTCGAGCCGAACTCGTTCGCACCGGCCTTCTTGCTTCTCTGAACCAAACTCCAACCGATGGACGGACTCCCGCGCTACGACGTTCCCGACGAGGTCACGACCGACGACTGGGCGCTGACGATCCGCGGGAGCGTCCGCCGGCCCCGGGCGTTCGACGCAGCGGACCTCGCAGCGCTCCCGAACGAGACGTTCGCCGAGGACTTCGACTGTGAAGCCGGCTGGACGGCTGCAGGGCTCTCCTGGCGCGACGTCCGCGTCGCTGATCTGCTCGAGCGCGTCGAACCGACGCCGGAGAGCCAGTACGCGCTCGTCCACGCGATGGACGGCGAGTACGCCTGTGCCTTCCCGCTCGAACGGATCGAGAGCGCAGTGCTGGCGCTCGAACTCGACGGCGAACCACTCCCGACCGAACACGGCGGCCCTGCACGCCTGATTCCCACGGGTGACGGCGACTGCTGGGAGAGCGTCAAGTGGGTCGACTCGATAGCGATCACGGCCGAACCGCCCGCTGACACCGCCCGCGAAATCGCGCTGGGGCGGATCGAGTGAGAGTTCGTTGGTCGCCGTGGCCCATTTGCCCGTCGCCGGATCCGATGGGGATTTAGCCGCGCCCGTGCCACGGGGACCCATGACCGGTGAACGCCGATGAGTGCCGAGGCCAGACAGTACGTCGACGACCACGAGGACGAACAGCTTGAGGACCTCTTCGACCTGCTCTCTCAGCCATCCATCAGTGCGACCGGCGAGGGCGTCGCCGACTGTGTGGAACTGGTCCAGTCGCTCTGCGAGAAGTACGGCTTCGACGACGCGATGCGGGTCGAGACCCCCGGACAGCCGGCCGTGATCGCGCGAGCGGGGGCAGACACAGGTGCGACCGGCGACGGTCGGCCGGGCGCCGACGAGCGGGCCGTCCCGGGCGAGGAGGCACCGACAATCTTCGTCTACGGCCACTACGACGTGCAGCCAGCCGATCCCGACGAGTGGACCACGCCGCCGTTCGAACCGACGATCCGCGAGGGCCCGGACGGCCGCGAGCGCATCTACGCGCGCGGCGCCGGCGACAACAAGGGCCAGTGGTTCTCGCATCTCTGTGCCGTACGCGCGCTGCGCGAGACGACCGGGCTCCCGATCAACGTCACCCTCCTGCTCGAGGGCGAAGAGGAGAGCGGCAGCCCCAACCTCGACGACGTGGTCCGGGAGTACGCCGACGTGCTCGGTGCGGACAGCGAGGAGCGAAGCTCCTCTGGCAGCCGGACGCAGTCCGGCGACGCAGACCTCGCCTTCGTCGCCGACGGCCCCATCGACGCCTCGGGCCGCCCGCACGTCCTGATGGGGGCCCGCGGGATGCAGTACGTGCAGGTCGACGTGACTGGGCCGAACCGCGACCTCCACTCCGGCAACTACGGCGGCCCCGTCCCGAACCCCGCGTGGGAGTTAGTCCGCATCGTCGCCTCGCTCAAGGACGAAACCGGCCGCGTCGCCATCGACGGCTTCTACGACGACGTGCGACCGATCGAAGCCCGGGACCGCGAAGCGCTGGCGGCGATGCCGTTCGACGAGGACGCCATCAAGGCCGACCTCGACGTACAGGCGTTCGCCGAGGGCCCGGGTGACAGCTACCTCGAGAAACTGCTCTACTACCCGACCTGCAACATCTGCGGGTTCACCTCGGGCTACGGCGGCGAGGGGAGCAAGACGGTCCTGCCGTCGACGGCGACGCTCAAGATGGACATGCGCCTCGTCGCCGATCAGGACCCGAAGGAGATCTACGACGCCTTCGAGACCCACGTCCACGAGCACGCGACCGGGGTCTGTGACGTGGAAGTGACAGAAATGGGCGCGATGCGCCCCCAGCGCACCTCGCTGGACCACCCGATCCGTGAGCCGGTGATGGACGCCGTTCGCGCGGCGTGGCCCACCGACCCCATCCTGAAGCCGACACTCGGCGGGTCGCTGCCGACTGCGGTGTTCGAGCGAGAGTTGGGACTGCCCTGCGTGACGGTGCCCTACGCGAACGAGGACGAGAACAACCACTCGCCCGACGAGAACCTCGCGCTTTCCTGCTTCCGGAGCGGGATCCGGACCAGCATCGAACTGTTCGAGAGCCTCTAGAAGGCGAGTCCGTCAGCCACGGGCCGCTCCTCCGTCGCGACGACGACGCCGGAGTCGGTGCTGATCTCGGCCTCCGAGTAGTTCAGCACGCCGACGGAGGCGTCGGCGCTGAGCCGGGCCTCGACGGCCGCCTCAGGCTCTGTGACGGTGTCCGGGAGGATGAAGCCGCTGGTGAGACTCACGAGGTCCTCCTCGGTGTCGGTGACGCTGAACCCCATCGCGACGGCCGTGGGCGTGGTCTCGCCGACCTGTACCCCCACGTCGTCGCCGACCGAGATCTCGGTGGAGGACTCCTGGCCCACCGCGGACTCGAGCGAGGAGAGCGGGCCGTCGTTGTTCGTCCGGCGCGTGCCGTCCTCGCGGGCGTCGATGAGCGACTCGATGGCCGCGCGGTCCCGGTCGCCGTTCGAGGAGATGGCGATTCGCCCGTCGGCGACGCCGACGAGGTAGGAGGTGAGCGTGGCGTCGACGCGGTAGAGTTCGTAGCCGCTGTACGTGCTGTTGACCGTTTCCGCGTCGAGTTCGTTCTGGTAGGCGCTGACCATCGCGGACTGCTCGAACTCGGCTTCGACGCCGTACAGCGAAGTGGTCCAGCCGCCGTTGTAGTAGACGGCGTCGAGTTCGCCGAACTCCATGGTCGGCACCGGCGGTTCGAGGAACGCGGCCATCAGGTCGTAGCGGTCGCCGAGCGTGTGCCGGCCTTCGTCGAGGTCGGCTGGCTCCATCGCCCGAATCGACTCGCCGCTCTGGTTGGCGCCGCTGCCCTCCTGTGCCGGGGTCCACCGGCCGTAGACGGTGGCGCTGCCACCGATACTGCCGGAACAGCCGGCGAGGCCGGCGAGTGCCGCGGTCGCACCGACTCGGAGGGTGTCACGTCGGGTAAGCGAGGTCCGTTCCATGTCGCGAGAGTCGGGCGCCCCGTTCAAAACACTTCTTGCCGGAAGAACCGTGAAAGAAAGTACACGCGTTTCTTCCGTGGACGCTTGCAGCTACACCACATCGTCGATCAGCGCCACGAACTCGTCGGAATCCAGGTCGTTGAGGTCCTGGTTGAGGTCCTCCTCCAACTCCGCGATCCGGTACGTTAGCTGCTCGTAGCGCTCGTCTTCGACCAGCACGTGCTCCGGGATTTCTGTCTCCAGGGTCGCGCGTTTCTCCACCAGGCGGTAGTACTCCCGAAGCCGGTCGTCCTGCTTGTCACGGCCGAGGAGTTTTCTGACCGTCTCGTTGAGCTCCTCGCGGTCGACCGGTTTGGGGAGGTAGGCGTCGAACGGCGTCTCGACGATTTCGGGTTCGGGGCTGACCGCCGTCACCAGCACGACCCGCGGGTCGGCCTCCCGGTCCTGCATCGCGTCGAGCACGTCCCCGCCCGAAAGTCCCGGCATCATTCGGTCGAGGACGACGACGTCGACAGCGGGGCTGAGGATCGAGAGGGCCGTCTGTCCGTCCTCGGCGGTGTACGTCTCCCAGTCGTGGTCGAGCCAGAGCTCGTAGGTGTTTCGCACGTCCTCGTCGTCGTCGATGACGAGAACGACCGGGCTGCCGGCGGGGTCGATGGACACCATCGCAGGCAAGACTGACGAATGGCTGACTGAAAAGGATGTGCCCCGGTTTTTACGTACCAACTCACTCGCCGCCGAAACTGGCGTCGCTCGGCGGCAGCGAGACGACGAACCGCGCGCCCTCAGGGTGGTTGTCCTCGATGTGGACCTCGCCGCCGTAGCCGTCGACAATCGTGTCGATGAAGAAGAGACCGAATCCGGAGCCGCTGGGGCCGCCAGCCTGCGCATTCGAGACGCCCCGGCGGAACACCTGATCGCGGTCCTCCTCGGGGACCCCCGGGCCGTTGTCGGCGATCCCGATTCGGATGCCGTCGTCGACTTCAGTCGCGACCACCTCGATTTCGACCTGCTCCTTGTCGTTGTGTTCGACAGCATTGCGCAGCAGGTTCGCGAGCACGTCGTCGAGGATGTCGTCGGCCTCGGCCCGGAGGCCGGCGTCGATATCGGTCTCGACGTGCACGTCGGGGTAGTTGTCCCGGAACGTCTCGACGCGCCGTTCGAGCAACTCCGAAAGGTCGACCGGTTCGGTGGTGGTCCCCTCAGTCAGCGTGTTCAGCGCGGTCCGGATCCGGTCGATCTGGTCGGATATCCCGCGGGCCCGAGTGAGGATCGTCGTCGCGAACTCCGCCTCGCGGCCCGATAGCTCCTCGCGCAGTATCTCGGCCCGGGAGCCGATCACCATCGTCCCGTTTTGCACGTCGTGGCGCAGCAGCGAGTGGAGGAACTCGAGTTGGTTCGTGCGCTCTTCCAGCTCCCGTTCGCGCTCGGACTTCTGGCGGGCGAGGCGCTCGGTACGCTCGGCCAGCAGGCGCTCCCGTTCCTTGCCGGCGGTGATCTCGGTGAACACTACGAACGTCTCGTCGGCGGCGACGTGGACCGTCCGGACGTCGTAGAAGCGGCCCTTCGTTAGCCGGTCGTCCTCGTCGTCAGCACGGGCGCTCGGGTCCAAGTTCTCCGGCGGGACGTGAATCTCATCGCGGTAGGGTTCCGCCCGTAGCGTCGCGTGGACGAACTGCTCACGGTCGAAGTCGCTCTCACTCGTCGGCTTGGCGGTGGCGAGCAGTGCTTCAAAACCGACGGCGAACGCGTCCTCGTACGCCGGGTTGCCCTCGCCAGCCACCAGACCGTCATCGCGATGGCCGACCGTGACGATGGGGACGTTCGTTCCCTCGAAGAAGGCTCGGAACCGGTCTCGTTCGGCTGTTAGCTCCCGGCGGCTCTGGCGGCGCTGCACGTCGTAGAGCCCGGCGCCGAACGCCGCAACCGATCCCATCAGCACGCCGTCGGCAGCCAGTACGTACGGTTTGAGTCGGCCCATTACCTGCAGTTGGAGCAGAATCACCACCGCGTACAGGCCGGCGGTGGCGAGGGCGCCGCCGACAGTCCACCGCGCCGCCAGCACGACGTCGTCATCGCTCCAGTCCTGTCCGAACAGCCAGACGCCACCGCCGATCAGCAGCAGCGCTAGCCCGATCAACACGGAGTTCTCCAATAGCGTATCGGCGATGCCCCAACCGAGGTTGCTTGCGTCGTCCCAGATGTCGTACGCCGGCACGCCGAGCAACACGAGGCCGACCGTACTGATTGCGCCGGCCGCGAGTCGCCGGCGGAGGCCCGGATTGTCCACCGGCTCACCCCCGTCGCCCGTCACGACGGCGAGGCTCTCGACATCGTCGTCCATACTCCCGTGTCACGTTCGTATCAAATAGTTCCAACGGGGCACGAGGGGTGGCGGGTCAGGGCGTCAACGGGGGGTCACGGGAGAACCGAACCGGGAGAGTCGGCCGATCCGGCCACGGTTTCCGACACGGATTGCTTTATCCCCCGACGCCGACGACTGCCGCTATGAGCGAGTCCGACCGCGAACGGCGGTTCGACCACCTGTTCGCCACGACGGTTCGGGAACGCCTCGACGACGCGGGCTACGCCGGGGGCGCGTCGCCGCCCGCGCCCGACGCCGTCCCACTGACCTACGGGTTCCCGTACCCCGAGTCGTTCCCCGTTGCCGCCCTCCGTGACGCCGTCGAGACGGTGCTCGACGAGGAGGCGGCTGATGTCCTCCAGTACGGTGGCGGCGAGTACGTCGAGCGCCTCAACGACGGCATCCTCGCTCACGAGGCCGTCAACGGCGTCGACGCAACCCGGGACGAACTGCTCGTCACTAACGGCGCGACCCACGCGCTGGACGCCATCGGCGCGACGTTCCTCGACCCCGGGGACGAGGTACTGGTCGAGTCGCCCTCGTTCGTCTGGAGCCTCGCGGTGCTGGACAACCACGGCGCCGAACTCACGGGCGTCGATCTGGACGAGAACGGCCTCGACCCGGACGCGCTGGAGGAACTCCTCGAACGCCGTGAGGCCGCTGGCCAACCGGTCCCCAAACTGCTGTACACCATCCCGTCATTCCAGAACCCAACAGGAGCGACGCTCACGCGGGAGCGCCGCGAGCGCGTGCTCGAACTCGCCCAGCAGTACGACTTCCTGGTCGTCGCCGACGACGCCTACGGCGAACTCCGCTTCGAGGGCGAGTCGCCGCCGCCGCTGGCCGCACTCGACGATTCGGGCCGCGTGATCCGGCTCGGAACCGTTTCGAAAACCATCGCTCCGGGGGTTCGAACCGGCTGGATCGTCGCCCACGAGGCGCTGATCGAACAGATCGGCCACATGGCCGCGGGCGGCACGAACACGTTCACCCAGAGCGTGCTCGGGCGCTACTTCGACGCCGGCCACTACGAGCCAACGCTCGAAGGCCTCCTGGAGGGGTACGAGACCCGGCGCGACGCGATGATTGACGCGCTGGAGCGCCACCTCCCGCCCGGATCCTCGTGGACCGAACCGAAGGGTGGCTTCTTCCTCTGGGTCACGCTCCCGGAGGGCGTCGACGCCGAGGAGATGCTCCCGCTGGCCGCCGAGGAGGGCGTGACGTACCTCCCCGGCGAGCGGTTCTACGTTGACGACGGCGGCCGACAGGGTGCCGCCGACCTCGGTGACGACGGCGTGGGGACGCGCTCGCTCCGGATCTCGTTCAGCCACGTCTCACCCGAGGAACTGGAGGAAGGCGTCGCCGCGCTCGCGCGGGCGACAGAGGCGTATCTGGAGTAGCGCGCCGACCACGACCGTCAGTTTCTTTTCACTACTCACCGACACCCTGAGCGACGCGCCAAATGAACCGCCGGCACGTGTGTCGTCCGGTGTTCGACCCCTTCTCGCCCCCGGCCGCGCCGCGGGCCCGATAGCTGCAGCACTCGGGTTCGCTTCGCTACGCCGGTAGCCGCACTCTCCCCACCGACCACACACGCACATGCCGACATCGCCAGCGCCCGCCGCAGACTGCGGCGGCGCGTTCGACTCCCTATCGCGAGTATCGCCTTACCGACCACGCTGCCGACCACGCTCGTCGAACATCTCACCCACCCGCGGGGGTGAGAGTCGATGACCGACCAGCCCTCGCTCTGGCGCAACCGCGACTTCCGGCGGTTCTTCGCCGGCCAGTTCGTCACCAACGCCGGCGACAGCCTCTACACGGTCGCCGTGCTGTGGCTAGCCTATCAGCTAAGCGGCTCGACGGTGCTCACGGGCGCGCTGAACGCCATCCTCCTGCTCCCGTGGCTGCTGCAGGTGCTCGCCGGGCCGCTCGTGGATCGCTTGCCGCTCAAGCCCGTGCTCGTCGGCTCGCAGGTGATTCAGGGTGTCGTCGTCCTCGCGCTGCCGCTGGCTGCCGTGACGGGACGGCTGAGCGTCGGCGTCCTGTTCGCCGTCGTTCCCGTGCTGATGCTTGCGACGCTGCTGATGGCACCGATGGAGACGGCGCTGCTGCCCCGAATCGTCGACGATGACCGGCTCTCGGGCGCCAACTCCGCGCTGGCGACCGTGACGCTCGGGCTGGATATGGTGTTCGACGCCGTCGGTGGTGGCGTGGTCGCCGTTTTCGGGGCGACGACGCTGTTCCTCCTCGATTCGGCGACATTCGGCGTCGCCGCCCTGCTGTTCGTCGGCATCACGATCCGTGCCCCGGAACCCGACGACGGCAACGATTCGGCTGAGGCCGGTCCCACGCTTCGCTCCGTACTCCGCTCCTACGCCAGCGATCTCCGGGCCGGCGTCGACGCGCTCCGCGGGACGGTGTTCGTCGAGTTGGTGCTCACGACCGCAGTCGCGAACTTCGCCACCGGCGTCACGCTCGCTATCCTACCGGCGTTCGGCGCCGACTTGGGCGGGCCAGCGCTCTACGGCCTCATGTTGGGCGCGCTCGGCGTCGGACGGCTCGTCGGCTCCGTCGTCGGCCCGTACCTCGAGGGGGTTCCGTACGGAACGGTTCTCCTCGCGCAGGGGTTCGGCGCCGCCTGCTGGCTGGCAGCGGTAGTGGTCTCCTCGCCAGCCGCGACGGTCGCGCTGTTCGGCCTCGCGTGGGTGCCCGCGGCCGCCTCGGGCGTGCTCACCTCGACGTTGAATCAGCGACTGTTCCCGACCGAGATACTGGGCCGTATCGCCGCCACGAAGGGGACTGCGTCGGGCGCAACGCTCCCGCTCGGCTCGCTCGTCGGCGGCGTCGTCGCGGAGACGCTTGGTACGTCGACGACGATGGCGCTGGCCGCCGGCGGCTTCGGCTTCACAGCCATCTACGTGCTGGGTCGCCCGCGACTCAGGCGACTTCCGTCGGTCGCCGACGCCCAGCCTGAAGATTTCGGCGTCTCGCGGGATCGTTCGGGTGAGGAGGACTGAGCCGCGTTTCGCCACAACAGTTTTGTACCTCCCCGACAGTCCATTCGATGTGACTCACGTGACCACCGCTGTCGACGTTGCCGTCCGACAGCCGCGGGTCGCGTTCCGGCCGCGGGCCATCTAGGCCCAACTCTACTTTACCCCTCGTTACCGTTTCGCCGAAATCCACCACTTCTTCGTCCGGGTAGCGTGTCGTAGCACATTTCCTTTTAACTTCTAAAGCGGTGTATTTATTGGATAGCGGCTTTCAGACGTAGGTATGAGTAAAGTCGCGCTCGCGTTCAGCGGTGGACTGGACACCACCGTCTGTGTCCCGCTACTGAAAGAGGAGTACGGCTACGACGACGTGCTGGCCGTCACCGTCGACGTCGGCCAGCCAGAGGCCGAGTTCGCGGAGGCCCGAGAGACCGCCGACGCGCTGGGGCTGGACATCCACGTCGTCGACGCCAAAGCCGAGTTCGCGTCGCTCTGCTTCGACTCGGTGCGCGCGAACGCCACCTATCAGGGCTACCCGCTCGGCACCGCGCTCGCCCGCCCCGTGATCGCCGAAAAGATCCTCGAAGTCGCCGAGGCCGAGGACTGCGACGCCATCGCCCACGGCTGTACGGGGAAGGGCAACGACCAACTCCGCTTCGAGACCGTCTGGCGCGGCTCGGACCTCGAAGTCATCGCGCCCGTACGTGAACTCGGTCTGACCCGCGAGTGGGAGGTCGACTACGCCGAGGAGCGCGACCTGCCCGTCGAGGCCGGCAACGAGGGCACGTGGAGCATCGACACGAACCTCTGGTCCCGTTCAGTAGAGGGTGGGGATCTCGAAGACCCCAGCCATATCCCGAGCGAAGACATCTACGAGTGGACCAAGACCCCCAGCAGCGGCGAGGAACTGGTCGACATCGAGTTCGAGAACGGCTACCCCGTCGGCCTCAACGGCGAACTCCTCGACCCAGTCGACCTGATCGAGAACCTCAATGCCCTCGCGGGCGCCCACGGCGTCGGCCGCACGGACATGCTCGAGGACCGCATGCTCGGGCTGAAGGTCCGCGAGAACTACGAGCACCCGGCCGCGACGGTCCTGTTGACCGCTCACGAAGCGCTGGAACAGCTCGTCTTCACGAAAACCGAGCGCGACTTCAAGCCCCAGATCGAGCAGCAGTGGGCCGAACAGGCCTACCGCGGGCTGGTGTTTTCCCCGCTCACGGAGAGTCTGAACGGCTACCTCGAGGCCTCCCAGGAGAAAGTCACCGGCACGGTGACGGTCAAACTCCAGGGCGGGCACGTCCGTCCGGTCGCCCGCGAGTCCGAGTATGGCGTCTACTCCGAGAACGCCGCCTCGTTCAACACCGAGACGGTAGACGGCATCGAGCAGGCCGACGCGACTGGCGTGGCGAAGTACCACGGCTTCCAGGAGCGTCTGGCCAACGACGTGGCCGAGAAGGCCGAGCGTGAGGACGCACAGGAGACGACCACGCTCTCGACGGACGGCGGGGAGTAGATGTCCGGAGACACGAGCGACGACCAGACCGTCGTCCGCCGCGAACGCTTCGCCGGCGGGCCCGCACGCTCGTTCATGTCGAGTCTCGACGCCGACAAACGCATCTTCGCGGCTGACCTCGCGGTCGACCGCGCCCACACGGTGATGCTGGCCGAACAGGGCATCGTCGGCGACGTCGACGCCGCAGCCATCCTCGACGCGCTGGACACCGTCGAGGAGGCCGGCCACGAGGTCCTCCCCGAGGGTGAGGACGTCCACGAGGCCATCGAGTCGGCCGTCGTCTCCGAGGTCGGGCCCGCGGGCGGGCGGATGCACACCGCGCGCTCGCGCAACGACGAGGTGGCGACCTGCATCCGCTACCGTTTCCGTCAGGACCTGCTCGACGCTGCCGAGGCCACGCTGGACCTCCGTGCCGCGCTCCTCGACGCCGCGGCCGGGGAGACAGACTCCGTGGTTCCGGGCTTTACTCACCGCCAGCACGCCCAGCCGACCACCGTCGCCCACCTGCTCGCGTCCTACGCGGGCGCCGTGGCGCGCGACACTGAGCGCCTACTCGCCGCGTTCGAGCGCACGAACCGCTCGCCGCTGGGCGCCGCGGCGTTCGCCGGCACCACGTTCGATGTGGACCGCGAGCGCACTGCTGAGCTGCTGGGCTTTCACGACGTTATCGAGAACGCCGCCGACGCGGTCACCGCGCGTGATTTCCTGATCGAGGGCTGTAGCGCCTTCGCGGCGCTCTCGGCGACGCTCTCGGGGCTCGCGACCGACCTGATCGAGGCCGCGAAGGACGGCCACGTCGACATCGACGACGCCTACGCCTCCACCTCCTCGATCATGCCCCAGAAGAAGAACCCCGACTCGCTGGAGCTAGTTCGTGCTGTCGCCGGCGACGCCGTCGGCGACCTGACGGGGCTGCTCACGACGCTGAAGGGGCTCCCCCGGGCGTACAACCGCGACCTCCAGCGCGCGACACCCCACGCGTGGGACGCCGTCGACATCGTCAGCGAGGCGACCGAGGTCACCGCCGGCGCCGTCGCTACCGCGGAGTGGGACGCCGAGGCCTGTGCGGCCGACGCTGGCAAGGGCTTCTCGACAGCAACGGGCGTCGCTGACGCGCTCGCGGCCGCCGGCCTCCCGTTCCGCACCGCCCACGAGCTCGTCGCGGAGGCGACGACGGCCATCGACGACGAGACTGGCGTGGACGAGCAGATCGACGCACTCGCGGCGGCCGCCGACGCGGTGCTCGACGACCCGCTTTCGGCGTACGTCGACGAGAAGGCGCTCGCAGACCTGCTCTCCCCCGCGGGGAGCGTCGCCGCGCGTGACTCCCGCGGCGGCCCCGCTGCCTCGGCCGTCGAAGAATCGCTAACCCGCCTGCGCGAGACGCACGCCAACCACGCGGCGGCCGTCGACGCCCACCGAGAATCGCTCGCGGCCGCCGAGGACCGCCTCGCGGCGGAGGTAGGCGACTATGTCTGAGGTCGTTTCAGGAGCGAGTTCGCCAGTCCGGCGGCGACAGCCACGGCCAACGCCGCAGGGAGTCCGGCGACGGCTCCCGCGGCGGCCGCGTCCGCCTCGGTCGCTGCTTCGGCGACCGCGGCCGCGGCCCCTCCGGGCCACCACATATTTCGCGCCGTCGCGGCCGGTCCCGCGCGGCACCGATTCGTCCGAATTCGCCGACTAGCGACGCTTACGCGTTTATTTTCCATAAGATAAATAGACGGATTAAAGTACTCCCCTCGCCTCCCTCGGAGTACGATGACAGAAGCTGACTGCGTGACCTGCGGCGCGGCCGTTGCACTGCCAGACGACGCCGAAGTCGGCGAGATCGTCGACTGTGGCGGCTGTGGGACAGAACTCGAAGTCGTGGGCGTCGACCCCGCCGAACTGGCGGAGGCGCCCGACCTCGCGGAAGACTGGGGGGAGTGATGGAGGTCGGTCTGCTCTACTCCCGCATCCGCCCGGACGAGAAGCTCCTGCTCTCGGAGCTGCGCGAGCGCGGCCACGAGGTCCACAAAGTCGACGTGCGCAAGGCGACGTTCGGCCTCGACGCGCCGCCGGAGCCGCTGGGCGACTGTGACGTGGTGCTCGACCGCTGTCTGGCGACCTCGCGCTCGAAGTACGCGAGTCGCTTCATGGCTCACTACGACGTGCCGGTCGTCAACAGCCCCGAGACGGCGAAGACGTGCTCGGACAAGGTTGAGACCAGCCTCGCGCTGGCGGAGGCGGGGATCCCGACGCCGGAGACCACTGTCGCGTTCACGAAGGAGTCGGCGCTCGACGCCATCGAGGCGTTCGGCTACCCCTGCGTGCTGAAACCGGTGGTGGGGTCGTGGGGCAGACTGATGGCCAAACTCGAGTCGCGCTCGGCCGCCGAGGCCGTGCTCGAACACAAGGAGACGCTGGGCCACTACGAGCACAGCGTCTTCTACGTCCAGCAGTTCGTGCAGAAGCCCGGCCGCGACCTGCGCGTGCTGACCGTCGACGGCGAGCCAATCGCGGCGATGAGCCGTACCTCCGACCACTGGCTCACCAACGCCGCGACGGGCGCCGAGACGGCGTCGTTCGACCTCGATCCCGAGGTCGAAAAGCTCGCCAAGCAAGCCAGCGACGCGGTCGGCGGCGGCCTGCTCGGCGTCGACCTGATGGAACTCGAGAATGGTGGCTACACCGTCCACGAGGTCAACCACACGGTCGAGTTTAAAGCACTCAACGCCGCCGTCGACGTCAACGTGGCGGCGAAAGTGGTCGATTGGCTGGAAGCGAAAGTCGCTGCTGAGGCGGCCGACGACGCCGAGGCCGACGACACCGATGCCGACGACGCCGATGCCGACACCGCACCCGCAGAGGTGGGACAGTGACCCTCACCGCGAGCGTCGTCGGCGCCTCCGGCTTCGCGGGCGGGGAGCTACTCCGCCTGCTCATAAGCCATCCGGAGTTCGAGGTCGTGCAGGCGACCTCCCGCGAGTACGAGAACCGCACGGTGGGCCACGTCCACCCGAACCTCCGCGAACTGGATCTGCGCTTCTCCGACCCAGCGGAGCTCGAGAGCGTCGACGCGCTGTTCGCGGCGACGCCCCACGGCGTCTCGATGGAGCACGTCGAGGAGTATCTCGACGCTGCGGGGAAACTGATCGACCTCTCGGCTGACTTCCGCCTCGACAGCGAAGCGGCGTACGACCAGTGGTACGACGGCCACAGCGCGCCGCAGTTCCTCTCGCAGGCGACCTACGCGCTCCCCGAACTGGGGCGCGAAGGGCTCGAAGACGCCGACATCGTCGCCTCCGGCGGCTGTAACGCCACGGCGACGATGCTCGCGCTCAAACCGCTGGTCGACGCCGGAATGTTGGCCCCCGACGATCAGGTCGTCGCGGACCTCAAAGTCGGCTCCTCGGAGGGCGGCGCCGGCGGCGGCGCGGCGTCGTCGCATCCGGAGCGTTCGGGCGTCGTCCGCCCGTACGCGCCCACGGGGCACCGCCACGAGGCCGAAATCGAGGAGCATTTCGGTCTCTCGCTTTCCTTCACGGTCCACGCGGTGGATATGGTCCGCGGCGCAGCCGCGACCTGCCACACGTTCCCGACCGGCCCGGGCGCCGAGGGCGGCGTCGAGACGGCCGACCTCTGGGGCGCCTACCGCGAGGCCTACGGGGACGAACCGTTCGTCCGCCTCGTCGCGGGCGGGGGCGGCGTCTATCGCTACCCCGAGCCCAAATCCGTCGCCGGAACCAACCTCGCGGAGGTCGGCTTCGCGGCCGACGGCGACCGCGTCGTTGCCTTCGCGGCCATCGACAACGTGATGAAGGGCGCCGCGGGGCAGGCGGTCCACGGCGCAAACCTCGCGTTCGGCCTCGATGAGACGGCCGGCCTGAACCAGACGGGGCTCCACCCGGTGGGATCGCCATGAGCGAGTCCAACGCCGCGGTTGGCCCGGACCAGCCCCCGGTGGTGGTGAAGATCGGCGGCGCCCGCGCGGTCGATCCGGCTGGCGTGATCGAGGACGTGGCCCACATCGCCGCCGCGGGTCGCGAAGTGGTCGTCGTCCACGGCGGATCCACGGCCGTCGACGACACGCTGGAAGCGATGGGGACGGAGCCTGAGTACGTCGAGACCCCCGCGGGCGTCTCGGGGCGCTTCACTGACGAGGAGACCATGGAGGTCTTCTCGATGGTGCTCCCGGGGAAACTCAACACCGATCTCGTCACCGACCTCCGCACAGCCGGGGTCAACGCCGTCGGCCTCTCTGGGATCGACGGCGGTCTGATTACGGGGCCGCGCAAGTCCGCGGTTCGCGTGCTGGAGGACGGCAAGAAGAAGATCCGCCGCGGCGACCACGCAGGCAAGCCCGAGTCGGTCAACGTCGACCTGCTGGCCTCCCTGCTCGCGGACGGCTACGTCCCGACCGTCTCGCCGCCGATGCTGGCCGACGACGGCACGGCCGCCAACGCCGACGCCGACCGCGTGGCCGCGCTGCTGGCCGCCGAACTCGGCGCCGAACTGGTGCTCCTGACCGATGTGGCGGGCGTCTACGAGGATCCGGACGACCCGGACACGCTCATCGACACCGCCGCGACGCCGTCGGAGTTCGAGGCGCTCGAAGCGGCCGCGGAGGGGTTCATGAGCCGCAAGGTCCACGCCGCGAAGGAGGCACTCACCGGCGGCGCCGCGGGCGTCATCGTCTCCGACGCCACGCTCCGCAAGCCGCTACTCGCGGCGCTGGAGGGCCACGGGACGTGGATCGCAAAGGACGCTGTGGCCGAGATCGGGGGTGAAGCATGACCGGCGAGGGGTTCGTCTTCTCCGAGAAGCCGATCACCATCGAGTCCGGATCCGGTGCCATCCTCACCGCCGACGACGGCACCGAGTACCTCGATTTCGGTGCCTCCTACGCCTGCACGCCGCTGGGGCACTCGCCGCCGGCGGTCGTCGACGCGATCAGCGAGCAGGCCGAAGACCTGCTCTACGTGCAGGGCTCCTACCCCGTCGCCGCCCGCACGGCCCTGCAGGAGCAGCTGGCCGAAGTCGCGCCGGACGACCTCTCGAAAGTCTGGCTCTGTAACTCCGGCACCGAGGCCAACGAGGCTGCGCTGAAGTTCGCGCGCTCGGCGACCGGCCGCGAGAAAGTCGTCGCCGCCAAGCGCGCCTTCCACGGCCGTACGCTGGGGTCGCTCTCGCTGACCTGGAAGGACGACTACCGCGACCCGTTCGGGCCGCTCCCGGGCGGCGTGGAGTTCGTCCCGTACGGCAACGAGGAAGCCCTCAAGGAGGCCGTCGACGACGAGACGGCGGCCGTCTTCCTCGAACCGATTCAGGGCGAGGGTGGCGTCCACCCCGCTGGCGACGCGTACCTCCAGACCGCTCGCGAGGCGACTGCGGATGCGGGCGCGGCGCTCGTCCTCGACGAGATCCAGACCGGCCTCGGCCGTACGGGGACGATGTGGGCCTGCCAGTCGGCTGGCGTGGTTCCGGACATTCTCACGGCCGCAAAAGGCGTCGCCTCGGGCCTCCCGCTCGGCGTAACGCTCTGTGCGGACTGGATCGCCGAGGATGCCGGGAACCACGGCTCGACGTTCGCCGGCAACCCCGTCGTCGCCGCTGCCGCGAGCGCGACGCTGACCCAGCTACAGGCCGAGGACGTGCCCCAGAACGCCGCCGCGGTCGGGGAGTACCTCCGTTCGGCACTCCGTGCGGCCGTCGATGGCCACGACCTCCCGGTCCGCGAGGTGCGCGGGCAGGGGCTGATGGTCGGGATCGAGGTCAAGCGTGGCTCGATGCGCGTGCTGCGCGACCTGGCCATCGAGGAGCAGGTGCTCGCGCTCCCCGCCGGGCGCTCGGTGGTGCGCCTGCTCCCGCCACTCACCATCGACGAGGCCGACGCCGACAGCGTCGTCGACAGTCTGGTGGAGGTGCTCTCGTGACTATCGCAACAGTCCCTGCCGACGAGATTCCGGGCGCGGAGGGTGTGTTCGACACCCCCGGCCGTCAGTTACTCGCGGATCTCGTCTCGATCCCCTCGCCTTCCGGGAAAGAGGACAAAGCCACGGCTCACCTCGCGTCGTTTTTCGAGGCACAGGGCCGCGAGGCGTGGATCGACGACGCCGGCAACGTCCGTGCGCCCGGCGACGACTCAGTGCTGCTGACCTCCCACATCGACACGGTCCCCGGCGAGATTCCCGCCCGTATCGAGGACGGTGACCCCGAATTAGCCGCCGAAGGACCCGTGCTCTGGGGTCGCGGGAGCGTCGACGCTACCGGTCCGCTGGCGGCGATGGCCGTCGCGGCCGTCGATACCGGCGCCTCGTTCGTCGGCGTCGTCGGCGAGGAGACCGACTCCCGCGGCGCGCGCCATCTGCTCGAGGACCGCGAGGCCCCCGAAGCCGTGATCAACGGCGAACCCTCCGGCTGGGACGCGATCACGCTCGGCTACCGCGGCATCGTCGGCGGCGACTACACGGTTACGACGCCGGCAGGCCACGGCGCCCGCCCCGACGCGAACGCCATCAACCACGCGACCGCGTGGTGGGAGCGCGTTCGCGCGGCGGTGGCGGCGGAAAACGAGGGGAAGGAAGCCGGCGGCTTCGACACGATCACTCCCCGGGCGACGGGCATGGAGGCCGGCCCCACAGACGACGGCACGGCGGTCGTGGCGTCGATGGCGACGCGCTTTCGCGTGCCGCCCAGTGAGACGCCCGATTCGGTTCGTGTGCTCGTCGAGGACAGTCTGGAGGCGGGCGAAATCGAGTGGGGCCAGTCGATCCCGCCGCAGGTCTCCTCGCCCCGTGGGTCAGTCCCGGCTGCGCTGCGGAAGGGAATCCGCGACGCTGGCGGGGAGCCGACGCACCTCCACAAGACCGGAACCGCCGACGCGAACCTCTATGCGGCTGGCTGGGACGTGCCGGTGGCCACCTACGGCCCCGGTGACGCCAGCCTCGATCATGCACCTGACGAGCGCCTCCCGCTCGCGGCGTTCGACCGCGCGGTCGCGGTGCTGACGACGGCCTGCGAACAGCTACGCGACTAACTCACTCAGACCGATGCACGACACCACTACCACGTTCCCGACGGACCTGCTCACAATCGACCAGCTATCGCCGGCGGCGCTCCGAGACCTGCTCGACCGCGCAGCCGCGATCAAGGCCGGCGAGGAGACGGCACGGCTGGACGACCGGACCGTGGCGATGGTGTTCGAGAAGCCCTCGACGCGCACCCGGACCTCCTTCGAGGCCGGCGTCACCGAGTTGGGCGGCCACCCCAGCTTCCTCGGGCAGGACGACATCCACCTCGGTAGCGGCGAGCCGATCAAGGACACCGCCCGCGCGCTCTCACAGTACGTCGACGCCGTGGTCGCGCGCCTCAACAGCCACGACGACCTCGCGGCGTTCGCCGAGTACGCCGACGTGCCGGTCGTGAACGCGCTGACTGAACAGGCCCACCCCTGCCAGACGCTCGCCGATCTGCTGACGCTGCAGGAGCTCGCCGCCGAGCGCGGCGACGCGCTCGACGAGATGACCATCACCTGGGTCGGCGACGGTAACAACGTCGCGCGCTCGCTCGTAGTCGGCTGTGCGCTCGCGGGCGTGGACCTGCGCGTGGCGACGCCGCCGGGCTACGGCGTCGGCGACGACGCAATCGTGGCGGCCCGCGCTGCGGGGGGCGAGCCCACGCTGTTCGACGACCCCGAGGCGGCCGTCGACGGCGCCGACGCCGTCTACACCGACGTATGGATGAGCATGGGTGAGACGGAGAGCCGCGAGGAGAAACTGCCCGCGTTCGAGGGGTTCCAGGTGGACAAGGCGCTGCTCTCCGGCGCGAAACTCATGCACTGCCTGCCGGCCAACCGCGGCGAGGAACTGTCCGACGCCGCGCTGGAGGGTGAGCAGTCGGTCGTCTGGCAGCAGGCGGGCAACCGTATGCCGACCGAGCAAGCGTTGCTGCTGGAACTGCTCGGGAAGTAGATACCCTCGCTAGCGGCTCAGAACGGCGAGGAGACGTGTTCTGTCGGGATCGCGTTCCGCACGGTCACCAGCGGGTCGACGACCTGCGAGATCTCGAGGCCGCCGACGAGGCTGCCGAACGTGTGGGACTCGGTCCGGTCGAACCCGTGCTCGGCGACGAGCAGGTCGACCGCGTCCCGGTGGGCCAGCCGTGCGGCCTCCTCCATCGTCTCGGCGCTGGCGACGGTTTTCCAGTGATCTCCCGTGTCGATCAGCGGTCGCACCAGCGGGAACTCCGGATCCTCGATGAGGTCAAGGGTCACGTCGACGTCGGTCGCGATTTCGGCGCCCGTGCCGCACATCTCGCCGTCGGCCATCACGGCCTTCGAGTCGCCCATCGCGAGCATCCCACCGGGCTGATAGACCGGGAGGTAGAGCGTCGACCCCGTCGTCACGTCGTTGGTGTCGAGGTTGCCGCCGTGGTCGTGCGGGACGAGCGTCGAGTAGGCGTCCTCTGCGGGTGCGACGCCGATGGTGCCGATACAGGGGTCCGCGGGGATCGAGCGCTCGGCAAACCGGATCCGTGGCCGGCCGTCGTCGTAGTTCTCGCCGGGTTCGACCGGCGTGATACGGGTGAACGGTGCCTCGATCTCCGGGCCCTCCTGCAGCAGGCCGAACCCCGGCGTGGTGACGACCCGGCCGCGGTCCTCCGCGAGGCGCACGTTCTCGATCTCGACTCTCAGCACGTCGCCGGGTTCGGCGCCCTCGACAGCGACCGGGCCCGTGGCGGCGTTGACCTCGTCGGGGATTTCGTCGAGCAGGTCGTCTTCCTCCTGGATGACGCCGTCGAGGCTGTCCCGGGTCTCGAACGTGAGGCTCGTGCCGGGTTCGACGGTCCGGACGGCCTCCATCTCGGGGGCGAACTCGTAGACGACGCCGTGGGTGTCGTCGCTGATGGTCTCTCGGGTCACGGGCGTGTGGTGGGTTGGCGGGCGCAAAAAGCTCCGGTCGATGGCGTGGCGCTCTCAGTCGATGTTTTCAGCCATCTCGACGGCCGCGTCGACGCCGACCTCCTCCTCGAGGTCCGCGAGGTTCGAGAGCAGCGCTTCGACCCGCGCGTCCGTTGGCTCCCGGCCGGCACGTTCGATGAGTTTCCGTGCCGCGCCCGTGCCGGTGCTGGCGCCGAACAGGAGTCGGCGCTCGCCGCCGAACCGTGCGGGATCGAACGGCTCGAACGTCGATGGCTCCTCGAGCATCGCCGCCGTGTGGAGGCCGGACTCGTGAGAGAACACCGCCTCGCCGATCAGCGGCTTCGTGGGCTCCACGTCCTCACCCAGCGCGTCCAGCACGCGCCTGGCAACGGGGAGCAGCGACGCCTCGTCGGCCGCGAGGTCAATCGGTTCCTCGCCGACTGCGGCGGCCGCGACGAACTCCTCGGTCGGGGTGTTGCCGGCGCGCTCGCCGATGCCGCCGATGGAGACGTCGACTTTCCGGGCGCCCGCGCGGCCTGCCGCCAGCGCGTTCGCGGTGCCAACGCCGAGATCTTTGTGAAAGTGTACCCCGACATCGCCGAGGTCCGTGTCGAGGCCAGTGAGGAACTGCTCGACACCTGCCGGCGTTCGAGAGCCGACAGTGTCCGCAACAGTGTACCAGTCGGCGTCGACGGCGCCGAACAGGTCGTCGAGGTGGGCCGGATCGGTGCGGAAGCCGTCCATCGCGGTGAACTGCACGTCTGCACCGCCCTTGCGGGCGATGTTGGCGGCCTCCCGCACTGACTCGACCATCGACGCCCGGGAGGCGCCGAGGACGGCGTCGAGCTGCTGGTCGCTGGTCGGCGCGAACAGGTCCACCACGTCGACGCCGGCGTCGAGTGCGGCCTCCACGTCGCTCGGGATGGCTCTGGCGAGGCCGGTGATGTCGGCGTCGATGTCGAGGCGCTCACAGACTCGCCGAGTGCGCTCACCAGCGACCGGGAAGCCGATCTGGAGGAAGTCAGCCCCCAGTTCGTCGAGTTCGCGGGCCGCCGTGACTTTCTCGTCGACGGTGTACTCGACGCCGGGTCGCTGTTCGCCCTCACGGAGTGTGAGGTCCAGTAGCTTCATCCCGCTCATACCGCGTTGGCCTCCCGGAGTCGCTTTCGCTCCTCCGCGTCGTAGCCCAGCGCTTCCAGCACGGCGTCGGTGTCCTCGCCGAGTTCGGGCGGGTCCGTGTTCTCGACGCGTTCGAACCCGGTCGAGCGAGCGGGGTAGCGCGGCACGTCGATGTCGCCGCCGTCGCCCTCCGTCGCGCGGATGGTCCCGAGCGCGTCGGTCTGCCGGAGGTGCGGGTCGTCGACGACATCCTGCGTGTCGTTGACGGGGGCGACTGGAACGCCGGCGTCCCGCAGGCGGGCGATGAGCTCTTCAGCTTCGAACTGCTCGCAGGCCGCGCCAACGCCCTCGTCGAGTGCCTCGCGGTGCTCGCGACGGTCGTCGAGGGTCGCGAAGCGCTCGTCCTCGTGGAGGTCGGCTTCGAGGGCTTCACAGAGTGCCTCCCACTGGGCCTGCGAGGACGGGCCGACGAACACCCACTCGCCGTCGGCGGACTGGTAGGCGTTGTACGGCGCCCAGTTGGGGTGGCCAGCGCCGATGGGTTCGGCCGCTTCGCCGGCTGTCTGGGAGTACGCCAGCCAGTAGCCCATCAGCGAGACGGTGCTCTCGTACAGCGGGACGGTGACGTGCTGTCCCTCGCCGCTGGCGTCGCGCTGGCGCACGCCGCCGAGTACGGAGATGGCGCCGTACAGTGACGCCGCCATGTCCGCGAGGCTGGTCCCACAGCGGACCGGCGGCTGGCCGGGGTGGCCCGTGACGCTCATCACGCCCGAGAGCGCCTCGGCGACGGGATCGAGCGCCGGGTAATCCTCGTAGGGGCCCTCGTTGAACCCCTTGATGGAGCAGTACACCAGTTCCTCGTTGACCGGCTTCAGGTCGTCGTAGCCGACGCCGAGGCGGTCGGCCGTGCCGGCCGCGAAGTTCTCGATCAGTACGTCCGCTTCCTCGACCAAGTCCTCGAACACCGCGTTGCCCTCGTCGGACTTCAGGTCGAGAGTAATCCCGAGTTTGTTGCGGTTGACGTAGTTGAACGAACTGTTGCCGACTTCCGAGGAGTCCCGGACGGCGTCGCCGCCCTTCGGGTGTTCCACCTTGATCACCTCGGCACCGAGGTCCGCCAACAGCATCGAGCAGAACGGGCCGGCGATGATGTGGCCCAACTCCAGAACCGTCACGTCCGAGAGCGGTCGCCCCTCGGCGCCTGAGAGCAGGTCCGGGGCGACGCGGTTGCCGCCGTCAGTTCGCGGGCGTCGATCGGATCCGTACTCTGCGTCGTCGCTCGAATCGTCGTGTCGCGTCATTGGGAGGGAGAGGCAGAACGGGCGGCGACGAGCGCGTCGCCGTGACAGATGGTTTCGCCGTGTTCGTCGAACACGAACGCGTCGGCGGCCTCGAAGCCAACCGAAAGTTCGTCGTCCGGGCCGGCGCCGTCGACGCTCTCGTCGACGACGTTGACGTGCGCGCCGTTGACGCTCGTGCCGTGGACGACGAACTCGGTGCCGAGCTGTTCGACCACGTTCACGATGACCCGGATTCGGTGGTCACCCTCGTCGGGCGAGAGATACTGCGGCCGGATGCCGACAGTTACCGAGTCGCCGATGCGGTCGGCGAACCGGTCCTCGGGTGCCGGAATCTCGAACTGCTCGCCGACGATAGTCGGGCCGTCGTCGGCGGCCTCGACGGTTGCGGGCAGCGTGTTGGTCGAGGGCGTGCCGATGAACTCCGCGACGTACTGGGAAACCGGGCGGTCGAACAGGTCCCCCGGCGGCGCGAACTGCGCGAGGCGACCCTCCTCCAGCAGGAGCACGTGGTCGCTCATCGTCATTGCCTCCGTCTGGTCGTGTGTGACGTACACCATCGTTGCGTCCATCTCCTTGTGGAGACGCTGGACTTCGACCCGGAGTTCGGCCTTGAGTTTTGCGTCGAGGTCGGACATCGGCTCGTCGAGCAGGAGCACGTCGGGGTCCTGAACGAACGCGCTGCCCAGTGCAACCCGCTGTTGCTGGCCGCCGGAGAGTTCGGCGGGCATCTTGTCCAACTGCTCGGTGATCTGGAGCGTCTCTGCGGCCTCGTCGACGGCGGCGTCGCGCTCGGCCTTGGGGACGCCGGCAACTTTCAGCCCGTAGGCGATGTTCTCCCGCACGGTCATGTGGGGGTAGAGTGCGATGCTCTGAAACACCATCGCGGCGTTGCGGTCCTGCGGGCGCACCTCGGTCACGTCGCGGTCGCCGAAGTGGATGGTGCCCGAGGTGGGCGTCTCCAGGCCGGCGATCATCCGCAACGTGGTGGTCTTCCCGCAGCCGGACGGGCCGACGATGGTTGTGAACGACCCCTCCGGAATCTCCAGCGAGAGGTCGTCGACGGCCACGTGGGTCGTGCCGGCGGTGTGGTACTCCTTACAGACGGTGTCGAGTCGTATCGGTCGTGCCATAGTTATTCGAGGCCTCCGACGTTGAAGCCCTGCAGCAGGTAGTTCTGGAGGAACAGTGCTATCGCGAACGGCGGTAGCGACATCAGCACCGCTGCCGCCATGGTTTCGGACCAGCCGATGGTCACCCGGTCGAGGAACAGGCTGGCGCCGACGGTGATGGGGTACATCTCGTCCTGACTCATCACCACGCGGGCCATCGTGAAGTCGTTCCACGCGACCGAAAAGGAGAATATCGCGGTCGCGATGGTGCCGGGTCGCGCGACCGGGAGGACCACCTCCCAGAGCGTCCGGGTTCGGCTCGCGCCGCGGATCCACGCCGACTCCTCGAGTGCGATGGGTACCGTCTGGAAGTACTGCCACATCAGCCAGATACCGAACGGCGCGGAGATACCCGTCAGCGCCAGCGTGAGCGCGAAGTAGCTGTCGAGCAGTCCCAGCGTGAAGAAGATGACGTACAGCGGGATGGCGAGCACGATGGGGCTGAACATGTACGCGAACAGCACCGCGCGTGCGGCCATCGTCTTCCCGCGGAACTCGAAGCGGGTCAGCCCGTAGCCCGCCGCCACTGACAGCGCCGTCGCCAGCAGCGTCGACGACGCCGTGACGATGAGGCTGTTGAACAGGTAGCGTGGCGTGCCGGTGTCAGTGAACAGCAACACGAAGTTCTCGAACGTGAACGAGTCGAACAGCAGGTTCACCGTGCCGCCACGGAACGTCGTGGTCGCGGGCTGGAACGCGATGGCGATCATCACGTACACCGGGATGCTGACGAAGATAGCCACCAGCAGCGCGGTGAGGATGACCGATACCCGACGCACCCGTTCCTGCGTGCGTTGACTGACGTACTTCCCGGCCGGGCCTTTTCCGAGTCCCAGCATCAGTTCGCCACCTCCTGTTCGGGCTCGAAGACCCAGAAGTAGACGACGGCGACGGCCGCCAGCAGCATGAACATGATTCCGGCAAGCGCCGTCGCCCCGCCGAAGTTGGGCGAGCCCCGGAACGCCAGTTCGTACACCATGATCGGCAGCGTGGTCGTGGCGTCGAGCGGTCCACCGCGGGTCGCGAGGTAGATGATGTCGAACTTGTTGAACATCCAGATCCCTCTGACGAGGATGATGATCAGGATCGCCCCACGCAGGTGCGGGACCGTGATGTCACGGAAGGCCTGCCACGTCGACGCCCCCTCGACGCGGGCGCGCTCATAGAGGTTCGGGTCGATGGCCTGCAAGCGCGCAAGCAGGATGAAGAAGGCGAAGGAGCCGTACTTCCAGACGCTGGCGACGACGACAGCAGGCATCGCCCACTGCGTCGACGAGAAGAAGGCCAGCGGCTCCTGTACTAGCCCGTAGTCCAGCAGGAACTGGTTCACCGCGCCGACGTTGGGGTCGAGCAGGAACGTCCACATGAAGATGACCACCAGCGTCGGTAGCAGGTACGGGAAGATCATCATCGTCCGCAGGGCGTTGCCGCCCGTTATCTCCCGGTTGACCACAAGCGCGAGCCCCAGTCCCAGCACCAGGCTGAGAATCGTCGAGGAGAGCGCGTAGACGACACTGTTGAACAGCGCGGTGCTGAACAGCTCCGAGGTGAGAACGCCCGCGTAGTTCGCGAACGCGGCGAACTCCGCGGCCCCAGTCGGGTCCGAGAACAGGCTCATCCCCAGCGCGTAGCCGATGGGGACGCCCCAGACCAGGACGAAAAACAGCGTGAACGGGACGAACGTCGCGAGCAACAGCAGTCGCTTCTCGTCGAACTCAGCGAGCCTTCCCTGCAGGGTACTGACAGCGGACATCGAGGAGCGCTACTCCTCCTGCAGGCCGCGGAGCTCTTCGGCGATCCAGTCGACGGTCTCCTCGGGCGAGCGTCCCCCCACGAGCATCTGCTCGGCCGACTGGCCGAACATCTGCTGGCCGTACGCGTCGGCGGCGACGATGTTCGGCACCCCCCCGTCCCCCGTTTCGAGAACGGTGGTGAACGCGTCCCAGTTGTCCCGAATCAGGTCCACCGCGTCCTGGTGCTCCGCGAGAACCTCGTTTTCCTGTACCGCGTCGCTGTTGAGGCCCTCCTCCGTGGGCGGCCACTGGAACAGCGGCGCCGACAGCACGAAGTCGAGGAAGCGGTCGGACTCGCTGAAGAACCGCGCGAACTCCTGGGCGCCCTCGGTAGCGTCGCCGTCGTTCCGGACAACGTGACCTTCCATGTAGGCCCACCACTTGTCCTGCTGGCCTCCCTCCGGAATCGGGAACCCAGTCGGCGAGAGGTTCTCGACCAGATCTGGTCGGTTCTCGCGGATGGTCAGGATGGGGAGGCCGCCGACGGACATCAGCCCCGCCGCGTTCTCCTGCTGAAGCGCTTGGGTCCCGTCGCCCCATCCCCATCCAGAGCCGGTGGGTGAGTACTCGCTCATCTCCTGGAGCCACGAGTACGTCTCGACGGCTCGGTTCCGGTTGTCGCCCTGGTCGATGGTGACCTCGATGTTGTCGGACGGGCCGCCGTAAATCTCCACGTCGTTCTGCCAGAGGTACTGGGTCGTGGCAGTCGCGGCGTTGTTGGTCTGGCCGGACTGGACGATGTAGCCGTCGATGTCGTCCTCCTCCTCGGTGACCCGCTGGGCCTCGCTGCGCCACGTCTCAAACGTGGTCGGCTTCTCCTCGTAGATATCGTTCCGGTACCACCCCATCAGCGGTTCGACGATGGTCGGCGCGAAGTAGGACTCGCCGTCGACGTTGACCGGGTCGGGGAGGCCGGTCCCCTGCACCGCGTCGGAAACCGGCGCGAGGTTGCCGTTTCGCTGGTAGCGGTACGCGTCCGTCGAGGTGTCGAATACGATGTCCGGCGGATTGCCCGCCGCCAGCATCTGCTGGAGCTCCTCGTCCGTCGACGTCCCTCGGGACGTGTACGTTACGTCGACCGTGTAGTCGTATTCCCCCTCGAACTCAGCGATGATCTCGTCGATCACGTCGCTGGAGTCCCCGCGGTCCGAGAGGTACCGGATCGTGTCTCCACCGCCGCCGCCACCGCCGAGGCAGCCGGTGATCCCTAGCGTCGCTGTCGTCCCAGCGGCGCCGACGAACCGCCGGCGTGTGAACCGTTTGCGTGCCATGTCTTCTATCACCATAGTTTCGGATGGTTGGCCTTCCCGCCTACACTCGTCGGCTCTTTAAGTTCTCGATGGACCGGGGGCCGGGTCGGACTCACGCATGAACGCCGCCTCATCCGGGCCGGGGACGCCGCTGCGGTCGCCGCGGCTGAGTGCGTCTTCGAGAAGGGCACGCTCGGCCTTTCGAAGGTGTTCGAGGAACGTCGAGTGGGCGATATCCAACTCCTCGGCCAGGGTTTCGGCGTCAACCTCGCGGGGCCACTCGTAGTACCCCCGTTCGAGTGCTGTCGTGACGACCTCCGACTGGCGCTCCGAGAGCATGCTGTCGGGTTCGAGGTACGGCGAGAGCCGTCCCAGTCGGACCGTGCTGATCGCCGATAGCTCCTCCATCATATTGCGGAGGTCCGCGCGGCGGTAGACTACCACGTCGAACACGCGCTGGTCGCCACTGACGCGGTCCCGGCCCTGTAGCATCCCGTGGTTCTCGCGGATGATCGGGAGCGCACCACAGGCATGCTTGGTGACGGCGAGACGCCCCTCCTCGACGCGATCGAGATCGACCACTTCCGCCGACGCCGAAAGTGCCGTCGCGATCTCGTCGATCCGGTCGCCAGCGTCGAGGACGAACCGCACCTGGTCGCCGCCGATGACCTCCTCAGTACTGACCGGGAAGGAGATGTCCCACTCGTCGGTTACCCGACTCAGGACACAGTTGGCGTCAAGTCTGAGATATATCTTCGCGCGGTACACGACGCGAGAGTGGCTGGGAGCCCACTTGAGTGTTGTTACGTGTTCACACGAGCCACCATCCGCGGGAATATTTCACCCACAGTTCTCTCGAGAAATGCTTCCTCCTCGAGGACATCGGCGGCCCGATCTGGGGGGAGCCAGGGACGGAGTTCGGCATCGAACAGGCCGACAAGGGTTCCGTGAAAACCTGAAACTGTTCTGAACGCGGTCGCCTCGTTTTCCGGAGCGTCCGGCGTCGACGAGCGCCGCGCCCGTCGGTGAGTCAGCACACCTCCGCGAGAGCGGCCGGTCAGGCCCGTTGGCGCCCGAGTTCGCCGCCACAGTCCGGGCAGACGGCCCGGTACGAGAGGTTACTCACCGTTCGAGCACACTCCTGACAGGCGAACTGTGGCCCGACCATCGGGTGATGTTGATGCGTTCCATATTGGTAAAAGTTCGCACGGTATGTGAACCGAACTGGGAGCGTTCTTCACACCGGAGCGACAGCCTACCCACATGTGCCCGCCACCCGATCGACTCGCGGCGATCAGCGAGCACGCGACCTTGATACCGGCGGCCGGTTCCGGCGTCGACGACCCGCCGACGCACTCGCTGGCGCCTGACGAGGCCCGGATCATCGGCCTCGGCGAGGCGACCCACGGGACGCGGGAGTGTTTCCGCCACAAAGCGCGGCTGATCAAGACGCTAGTCGCCGAGCACGGCTACCGGACTGTGGCGTTCGAGGCCGACGCGGCGGCAGCGACGGCGCTTGATTCGTTCGTCCGCGACTTTGGATCCAACGCCCCCGCCTCGGCGCTCGCGGATCTGGAGATGTGGCAGTGGCAAACCGAGTCCGTGGGGAAGTTGTTGGCGTGGCTCCGGACGTTCAACGATGAGCGGTCCTCCAGCGACCGTGTTCGGATCCGGGGCGTCGACCTCTCCACGCCGTCGGCACCCGCGGCGCCGCTCCGGCCGTATTTCGAGGCAGTCGACCACAGGATCCTCGACAGCGAGGCGCTCCGCACCGTCGCCGACGCCACAGTTCCGGACGGCCCACACGAGCGAGCGCAGGCGCTCGACGCGGTAGCCGCGGCCGCCGAGACGCTCACCGACCACGTGGCGGCGACGCGCGACAACGCCGAGACGACATCGACGCCCGTCTCGTGGGAAACCGCGCGGCACCTCTGTCGCGTGGTCGAACAGGCCTGCGAGTGGGCACGAGTCAGACACGAACAGCCCGGGCCGCACGAGGCGGGGATGGCGGCCCGCGACCGGTTCATGGCGGAGAACGCGCGCTGGACGCTGGCGCAGGACGCCGGGGCTGGCGTCGCGCTCTGGGCCCACGACGGCCACGTCCAGCGGGGGACGTTCGACGACGGCACGCCGTGGGCCGACGCGACGACGATGGGCGAGCGGCTGGACCGCGAACTCGGCGACGACTACCGGCCCGTCGGGTTCGACTTCGCTCGCGGGTCGTTCCGCGCTGCCGGCGCCGGGAGCGGCGAGGTGGAGACGTTCTCGGTGGGTACACCCATCGAAGAGAGCGCGTCAGCGACGTTCGCGGCAGTCGATGGGGCGCCGTACCTGCTTGACCTCCGCGCAGCAGCCGTAGACGGGCGACTCGAACCGTGGCTCGCCACGGAACGTCGGACGCGCTACGTGGGCTCGGTGTTCGATCCGAAGGCTGACGCTGAGGAAGGGTACGCCCGGACGAATCTTCCGGCGTCGTTCGACCACCTCCTGTTCCTACCGGCGTCGACGGCGGCGCGGCCCATCGACGGTGGGTGAGCGGGAGCGGTGATCGAGCGTCCCGCGTGGGAACCACTAAGACGCTGGCCCGCCGGGGTCGGTGCATGACCGACGACCAGACCGGCCCGCTCGACGGCGTGACCGTACTCGACGCCTCGCGCGTGCTCGCCGGCCCGTTCTGCGGGATGCAGTTGGGTGACCTCGGCGCCGACGTGATCAAGGTCGAACGCCCGGACGTGGGCGACCAGACCCGCGGCTGGACGCCGCCGAGTTTCGGCGAGGGCGCCGGTTCCTACTACGCCAGCATCAACCGCAACAAGCGCTCGATCACGATCAACATGGCCACCGAGGCGGGACGGGAGACGTTCCGGGACCTCGCCGCCGAGGCGGACGTAGTGCTCGAGAACTTCCGCGTCGGCAAGGCCGCGGAGTGGGGGATCGACTACGAGTCCTTGCGGGCGGAGAACCCCGGACTGGTGTTCTGCTCCATCACGGGGTACGGACAGACTGGCCCGCTGGCAGAGCGCCCCGCCTACGACCTGATGATGCAGGCCGAGGCGGGGATGATGAGCATCACCGGCGAGGAGGGGCGCCCGCCAGTGCGCGTCGGCGTCGCCGTCGCCGACCTCGCGGCCGGGATGTACGCCACCCAATCGATCCTCGCGGCGCTGTTCCGCCGCGAATTCGCTGATGAGGGCGGCGAGCGAATCGACATCTCGCTGTTCGACTCGCTGCTGGCGTGGCTCTCCTACATGGCGACCGACGCGTTCGCCTCCGGCGAGGCGCCCGAACGGATGGGTTCGCGCCACCCCAACATCGCGCCGTATCAGGCGTTCGAGACCGCCGACGGCTACGTCGTCGTCGCCTGTGCGAGCGAGGCGATCTGGTACCGACTCTGTGAGGCACTCGACCGTCCCGACCTCGTCGACGACCCGCGTTTCGAGAGCAACGAAAAGCGTGTCAAGAACCGGGAGGCACTGGAAGCGATCCTCACCGACACGTTCACCGACAGCACGGTGGACGAGGTGGTTGATCTGCTCCGGGAAAACGACGTGCCGGTCGGCCGGATCCGGAACGTGCTGGAGGCGTTCGACGACCCGCAGGTCGACGCCCGTGGGATGCTGCAGGAGGTCTCACACCCCACCGCTGGCGAGGTTCAGCTACCGGGGTCGCCGATGCAGTTCCGGGAGTACGCGGCGACTGCTCGCCGTCACCCGCCCCTGCTGGGCGAGCACACCGACGAGGTGCTGGCGGAGTTGGGGTACAGCGAGGAACGGATCGCGGCACTGCAAGAAGACGGAGTCCTGTGAGTTACTCCGCGACGAACTGCTCGGTCTCCTCCATGAACATCACTTCGCCGGCCTCCTGATCCGAGAACTCGGCGGCGTCTTCCTGGAGCGCCTGGCCGGCCTCGGACTCGAAGGCCGCACCGAGGTCGTCCATCTCCTCGAAGTACACCTCGGCGACGCCGGCGTAAGCGGATTTCTCGGGGTCGGTCGGGTGGGAGGTTACGTAGCGCTGGACCCCCGGCAGCGCCTCGACCATCGGGACGTGTTCGTCCTCCCAGTAGCGACGGAACGCCTCGTAGCTGAGTGATTCCTTGCGGACCAGCAGCACGACCATTTTCACCATATCGGCTCTAGTGACGGAGGCTGCTTCGCTCTGTCGATGGGGGTGCGTTACCGGATTCTTACAACCCCCGATTGTTTGAAGTGGGTTGCCACGAGTGATACATTCAACAGATGCCCGCATCCTACAGTCTCGGACCGGAGGTGGAAGGGGGGGTTGCCACGTGCAGCGGCGCCTTTGGCTGTGCAGCGGCTGTCGCGGGCGCGATGATCGCGTTCCTGCTGTGGTCCGGGCTGTCAGCGGGGCTGCTGTTCGCGCCGCGGGTGAACGTACGCGCCGCGCTGGCGGCGCTCGGGCGTGAGCGCGAGGCAGTCATCGACGAGCGAGAGGCGCTCTCGACGTTCGCGGCCGACGTGGAGTCGATCCCCGCACCCGGCCCGACGCCGAGCGTCGAAGCCGGCGGCGCGGGCGTCGTCAGCGCCAACAGCCAGTCCGGCGAGATGGCGACGCTCCGGAAACGCTATCGCGAGACGGTGATGGCCGTCGACCACTACGAGCGCGATTACGGGGAGTCGTTCCCGGAGCATCTCGCCAACGAGTTCGGCGACGGCGTCGCCGGCGCCGTGGTGGTCAACGACGGGCTTTCACCTCAGGTCAAACGTGCGGTACTGTCGAGCGCCGAGGAGAGCCGCAAGCAGCGAAATCAGTATCTCGATACGCTCGACCGGGAGCGCCGCCGTCTCGAGTCGGCCGGCGACGCGCTGGAACGGACGGCCGACCACGCGAGCGAACTGGACGGGGATCGCCTGCGACGCCGGTCGTTCGAGGAGCTACAGGAACGCTACAGTTGCCTCGAGGACGCACGGCAGTCGGTGAAAACGACCCTCGAGAGACGCCAGGAACAGCTCCACGAGGGCGTGACGTTCGGCTGGCAGCGCCGCGACACCGAGTCAGTGTATCGCTACCTCTACCGGGATCTCGATGCCACCTACCCCGTGCTGGCTGACGGCGCGCGCGTGCTCGACCGCATCGACACGGTCGAGCACCGACTCACGACCGCGCTGACTGCGAAGGCGTAGCGCGAGACCACGCTTTCCAGGGTGGCTGGAGCGATGGCACACAGGATTAGCTCCGCCGTTGAGTGACGGAGCGCGCGACAGGTCGCTCGCCGCGGTTGGCTTACACACAGCCACGGCGTAGCTCCGTGGCCCCGGCACGGAGGCCGGAGCCAGTCGTGTGCCGTGGGTGGCTTACGTACAGCCGCGGCATGGGCTCCGCCGTCGCGCGACGGAGCACTCGACAGGTCGCTCGCCGCGATTGGTCTACCACAGCCACGGCGTAGCTCCGTGGCTCCGGCACGGAGGCCGGAGCCAGTCGTGTGCCGTGGCTGGTTACGGCTCCATCCCGTACACCAACGACCGAAACAGCGCGAGCACGGGAATGATCTCCAGGCGCCCGACCCACATGTTGAACAGCAACATCCCCTCCAGCCGCGGATCCATCGACGGCCCGACGATTCCCGTCGAGAGCCCGACGTTCCCCTGGGCGCTCGCGACCTCGAACAGCGCGTCGGCGTAGCCGAACTCCACGGGCGCGAGGTTCACCATCAGCAGACTCCCGACGACGAGCAACACGACCCAGAGCAGGCTCACGATGGCCGCCTCGCTGAACTCCGCCTCCATCTCCTGTCGGTTCAGCGTCCGGTCGCCCATCTTTGCGGTCACGACCGCGTTGGTCGGGAGGAACACCCGGCCGAACTGCCACGCGATCCCCCGACCGATGGTGTAGAGGCGGATGATCTTGATCCCACCAACCGTCGACCCCGCGGCGCCGCCGACGACCATCGCCCCCGAGAGGATCAGCTTCCCGCCGTCCGACCAGTCGCCGATCGGCGCCGACTGGAACCCCGTACACGAGAGCGCCGAGACGAACTGGAACACGGCGTCGCGGCTCGCATCGGCCGCCATCGGCGACAGCCCGAGGCCGGCCGTCTCGGCCAGCGTCGACAGCCCCAGCCAGTCCTCGGCGACGAAGGCCCCCGCTGCCTGTGGGAGCGTGAGGACGTTCTGAGCGATCAGCACGGCCGTCCCGAGCACGAACAGCACGAACAGCCAACGCGTCTGGAGGTCCTCCCAGAGGTGGCTGGGGTCACGCTCCTGCAGCATCGCGTAGTGGACCGGGAACGCGATGGCGCCCAGCGCCATCATCGGGAGCAGCACACCCTCGATCAGCGGCGAGTTGTACGTCGCAATAGAGTTGTCCGTGATCGAGAACCCACCCGTCGAGAGCCCGGTCATGGCGTGGTTCAGCGCCTCCCAGAACGCCGCCGCGAGGGAGAGGCTCGCCCCGCGTTCGGTGGCGAGGATCGCCGCGAACAGCGTCGCAACCGAGAGCGCGGTGTACAGCAGGAAGATCTTCCAGACCGTCCGGACCGTCGAGACCACGCTCGGGTGGATCTTCTTCTCGCGGGCCTCCGAGCGGTAGAGCGCGTAGCTCCCAGATCCCGGGCGTGCGAGAATCGACACCGTCAGCACCACCACGCCGACGCCGCCGACCCACTGGATCAGCGAGCGCCACCACTGGATCGCCCGCGGGAGGCTGGGTTCGTGGACCGCCATCGTGAGCCCCGAGCCGGTCCAGCCGCTCATGCTCTCGAACAGCGCGTGGAGCGGGTCGCGGAAGTAGTAGAGGCTGGAGCTGTAGTCGGCGCCCGCGGGGACGTAGGCGGCGACGGCCGCCGGCGGGGTGAGATGGGCGGCGAGCAGGAACGGGAGCGCGCCGAACAGCGCGGTGGTGAACCAGCCCCCGGCCGCGATCACCATCCCGTGTTTCATCTTGGGCTGGGGTGCTCCGCTGAACCGTCGACGCCCCGCGACGCCGACGACGCCGGTGACCGCCGCGGCGAGCAGGAACGCGCCGGCGACGTGCCACTCGCGGAACACCGCGGCGACCAGCGCCGATCCGGCCATCAGCGCGGACTCCATGGCGACCAACGACCCGACGTCCCGGGCGATGGTGGCGATATCGGTCCCGAGTCGTCCGTATCGCCCGGGCATTACTCGCCCCCGTCGTGGCCGAACACGCTGGTGACCTCGGGTGTGATCCCGCGGGCGGCGAACACCGTCACCTGATCGCCGGCCTGTAGGACGGTGTCGCCGCGGGGGGTGATCACCTCGCCAACCTCCCCGCGCTCGATGGCGACGACCAGTAGATCATCCGGGAGGTGGCCAGCCGCGTCAGCTTCCGAGAGCGTTTCGCCGGCGATGGGGGCGCCGTGAGTGACCTCGATTTCGAACACCTCGGCCTCGTCGCCGACGCGCATGTAGTCGATGATGGAGGGGCGCTCGACCGCTCGGAAGAGATGTTCGGCGATCAGTCGGCTGGGGTTCTCCATCGTGTTGACGCCGATGCGCTCGAACAGCGACATGTGTTCGGGGTCGTGGACCACCGAGACCACCGCAGGTACCGCCAGTTCCTGGGCGAGCAGGCAGACCATCACGTTGGTCGCGTCGCGGTCGGTCGTCGAGATGAGTGCGTCGGCGCGTCCCGCGCCCGCGTCCTCGAGCGTGTCCTTCACGGTGGCGTCGTCGTTGATCGTGAGGCAGTCGTAGGTGCTGGCGACTGCTTCGGCCTTGGCTTCGTCGCGTTCGACGACGACGACTTCGTTCCCCGCTGCCGTGGCAATCTCGATGAGCGGGCGACCGATATCCCCCGCCCCGACGACGACGACGTACATACCGTTCGCTCCCGACGGGAGCGCTGAAAGTCTACCGTTTCGGGGAGTTTGCCGAGCGAAACGCTCAATAAACACCCTGGTTCACCGCGACGAAACGCTCAAGTAGTCCGTAGGTGGTCCCACGGCCGAACGAAACGCATCGCTGACACTGCCGAATTACGGCGTGTCACGCCCACACAGGGCTTTCTGTCTGAGCTACTTACCGGGAAAATAGCCAGCAGAGTTAAGTAGGGTGGCGTGTTACCCAGACGTGAGACGATCCGCAGTCCAGACCCATCTGTCTCTCCCCCAATACACCCAATGAGCGATAAAGTCCAAGCGTACACCAGCGAGCGTGCCAAGTCCGCACAGAGCGAAGAAGAGAGCGAAGAGGAGCAGGAGTCCGTCGACGAACTGCAGTGTCCCGAGTGCGGCGGCAGCCTCGCGACCGACACCGAACACGGCGAGACGGTCTGTCAGGACTGTGGCCTCGTCGTCGACGAGGACAGCATCGACCGCGGCCCCGAGTGGCGCGCGTTCGACTCCCGCGAGAAAGACGAGAAGTCCCGCGTCGGCGCCCCCACGACGAACATGATGCACGACAAGGGGCTGTCGACCAACATCGGCTGGCAGGACAAGGACGCCTACGGCAACCAGCTATCGGCCAGCCAGCGCCAGAAGATGCAGCGCCTGCGAACCTGGAACGAGCGGTTCCGGACCCGGGACTCCAAGGAACGAAACCTCAAGCAGGCACTCGGCGAGATCGACCGGATGGCCTCCGCGCTCGGTCTCCCCGAGAACGTCCGCGAAACTGCCTCCGTGATCTACCGACGCGCACTCGGCGAAGACCTCCTGCCGGGCCGCTCCATCGAGGGCGTCTCGACGGCCAGCCTCTATGCCGCCGCCCGAAAGGCCGGCACGCCGCGTAGCCTCGACGAGATTTCGGCGGTCTCCCGCGTCGAGAAGGACGAGATCGCCCGGACGTACCGCTACGTGGTACGCGAGCTCAAACTCGAGATCCAGCCCGCCGACCCCGAGCAGTACGTCCCGCGGTTTGCCAGCGACCTCGGTCTCTCCGACGAGGCTGAGCGCCGCGCCCGTCAGCTCCTCCAAACCGCGAAGGAACAGGAGGTCCACTCGGGCAAGTCGCCGGTCGGCCTCGCGGCCGCCGCCGTCTACGCCGCATCGCTCCTGACCAACGAGAAGGTGACCCAGTCCGAGGTCAGCGAAGTCGCGAACATCAGCGAAGTCACCATCCGCAACCGCTACCACGAGCTCTTGGAAGCCGAAGAGAGCATCCACATGCCCTGAAACGGGCAGGTAGCACCACTTTTCGGAACACCGCTGTTTGGTTTCTCCCCACGTTGTTTTGGTCGGTTACGCCGACCACGCGCCGCTGAGTACGTCCAGCGACCGCACCGGTGGCGGTCGGCGTCGACGCCCGCGGACCGGCGGGGTTTTTGCCGTCTTCCCACGAACGGCCGCGCATGAGCGAGCCTGGCCTGCTTGACGTGATCGACAGCGAGGAACACCGGATGATCCGCGACACCGTCCGGGAGTTCTGCGAGGAGGAGATCGAACCCATCGCCCAGGAGATCGAGAACGACCACCGGTTCCCCGAGGAGATCTTCGAGCAGTTGGGCGAACTGGACATGATGGGCGTGCCCGTCTCGATGGAGTACGGCGGCCTCGGGGGCGACCAGTTCATGTACGCACTCGTCGCCGAGGAACTCGGCCGGATCTCCGGCGGGATCGGGCTCTCCTACGCCGCGCACGTCTCGCTTGGCTCCAAGCCCATCGAGCTGTTCGGCACCGAGGAACAGAAAGAAGAGTGGCTGAAACCGCTCGCCACGGGCGAGGGAATGGGTGCGTGGGCGCTCACCGAACCCGGGAGCGGCTCCGACGCATCGGACATGGACACGATGGCCGTGAAAGAGGGCGACGAGTACGTGCTCAACGGGACGAAGCAGTTCATCACCAACGCCAACGTCGCCAACAGCGTGCTCGTGAAGGCCGTCACCGACCCCGACGCGGGCTACGGCGGCATCTCGACGTTCATCGTCGACCCCGAGAACGACGACGGCTTCGAGATCTCGACGGTCTGGGACAAGATGGGCCTGAACTCCTCGCCCACCTGCGAGATCCAACTCGACGACGTACGCATTCCCGAGGACCGCCTGCTCGGCGAGGAGGGCGAGGGCTGGGAGCAGACCAAAAAGACCCTCGATGGCGGGCGCGTCAGCATCGCCGCGCTCTCGACAGGGCTCGCACAGGGCGCCTACGAGGCCGCGCGTGACTACTCCACCGAGCGCGAGCAGTTCGGCCAGCCGATCTCGGAGTTCGACGCCATCCGGGACAAGGTCGTGGACATGCACCGAAAGATCGAGCGTGCTCGGCTGCTGACCCACAAGGCGGCGTGGACGTACGATCAGGGCGAGGAGGTTACCCGCGAGTCCGCCCTCGCCAAACTCGACGCCAGTGAGGCCGCCCGCGAGGTCGCCGAGGAGGCGGTCCAGACCCTCGGCGGCTACGGCTACACCGAGGACTTCGCCCCGCAGCGCTTCTACCGCGACGCGAAACTGATGGAGATCGGCGAGGGGACCAGCGAGATCCAGCATCTCGTGATCGGCCGCGAGATCGGGATCTGAGCGGGAGACCGCCGACGGCCGCGTAGCCGGCAGCCCAAACCCAGAGCCACCGGTCGTCTTTCGGCGGGTCCGTGCCGAACTCGACGCTTACGCTCGGCCGGCCGATTGGTCCGCCCGAAGGCGTTCCGACGGCGGTCTCGGGCCCCACCGAAACCCTTACTCCCAATCCGGAGCGACCGGAGAGTATGAGCGACGGGAACGAGCCAGCGGTCACCGGCGAGGAGGTCCGGGAGGTTGCGGATCTCGCGCGGGTGGATCTGAGCGACGACGAGGTCGAACAGTTCGCCGAGCAGTTCGAAGCGGTGCTCGCGGACTTCGAAACCCTCGACGAGGTGCCCGAAGTCGAGAGCGAACCCGACCTCGTGAACGTGATGCGCGCCGACGAGATCGAGGAGGGACTCACCCAGGAGGAGGCACTCAGCAACGCCAGCGAGACCGAGGACGGCTACTTCAAGGGACCCCGGGTGTCGTAGATGGCCGAGCTAAACGCCTACATCACCGAAGAGCGCATCGAGGGCGCCGACGATGGCCCGCTCACCGGCAAGACGGTCGCCGTCAAGGACAACATCTCCACCGAAGGCGTCGAGACCACCTGCGGGTCGAAGATGCTGGAGGGCTACGTCCCGCCCTACGACGCCACGGTCGTCGAGCACCTCAAAGAGGCCGGCGCGACGATCAACGGCAAGGCCAACATGGACGAGTTCGGGATGGGGTCGACGACCGAGACGTCGCACTTCGGCGCGACCCTGAATCCGGTCGACACCGACCGCGTGCCGGGTGGCTCCTCGGGTGGCTCGGCCGCCGCAGTCGCCGCCGGCGAGGCCGACCTCGCACTCGGGAGCGACACGGGTGGATCGGTCCGTGCCCCCGCCGCGTTCTGTGGCGTCGTCGGGATCAAGCCGACGTACGGCCTCGTCAGTCGGTACGGTCTCGTGGCCTACGCGAACTCGCTGGAACAGATCGGCCCGATAGCGCCGACCGTCGAGGAGGCTGCGGGCCTGCTGGACGTGATCGCCGGTTCCGACGAGCGAGACGCGACGACCGTCGAGAACGGCGACGACTCGAACTACGCCGCGGCCGCCGACGGCGACGTGGAGGGGATGACCATCGGCGTCCCCGTCGAACTGATCGAGGGGGCGGACGAGGGCGTCGTCGAGACGTTCTGGGACGCCATCGCGGACCTCGAGGACCAGGGCGCCGAGTACGTCGAAGTCTCGATGCCCTCCGTCGAGAAAGCCGTCGCGGCCTACTACGTCATCGCGATGTCCGAGGCCTCCTCGAACCTCGCGCGCTTCGACGGCACGCGCTACGGCCTCAACGCCGTGGAGGCGGGTGATTTCGACGACCTCGACGAGGCCGGCAACTGGAACGAGGCGTTCGCGACGGCCCGCGAGGAAGGGTTCGGCCCCGAGGTCAAACGTCGGATCCTGCTGGGCACGTTCGCGCTCTCTGCGGGCTACCACGACCGCTACTACGGGAAGGCACAGGACGCCCGTGCGTGGATCAAGCAGGACTTCGACGAGTCCCTCGAGGAAGCGGACGTCCTCGCGTCGCCGACGATGCCGGTCCCGCCGTTCGAACTCGGCGAGAGCCTCGACGACCCGCGGACGATGTACCTCGCGGACGCGAACACCGTCCCCGTGAACCTCGCGGACCTGCCCGCCATCTCCGTGCCCGCCGGCGAGGCCGACGGCCTGCCGGTCGGGATGCAGCTAATCGGGCCGAAGTACGGCGAGGAGACCATCGTCCGGGCCGCGAGCGCGCTGGAGTAGTCAGCCCGCCCGCGTTCCGGCGAGCACTCGCGTGACGTACACCTGTCTCCAGAGCAGCTACCCACCCCCAGCGACGGCGCCGAAGCCGAGCAGCGTCAGGCCGACCAGCCCCCAGTTCGTCGTCTGCAGCACACAGCCCAGTGTCTCCTGCGCACAGGAGCCGAACAGGTCCCGGTCCAACGCGGCGGCGTCGACCGCGGCGGCGCCGACGACGATGCCGGCGACGCCGAGGAGCGCTTTCTGAGCCCGTTCACGAGCCTCGGGCGGATCGGCGAGGAGGCTCTCTTGGGCCGCCGTATCGGGACCAGCAGCCTGCGCGGCGACGGCGCTCCCGAGCAAGAGGAGGGCGGCCGGCGCGAACAGGAGGCCGACCGACATCGCGCCCGCCAGCGTGAGCCCGACAGAGAGCAGCGCGGCCACCCAGACCAGCGCCGTGTGGCCGGTCCACGCGCCGGCGGCGCCGACGACGGCGAACAGCGGGCACAGCAGCACGATTCCCGTGAAGAACACGTCTGCGGGTGGCTGGGGGAACAACAGCACGGCCGACGCGAGCAGCGCGGCAAGCACCGCGCCCCCGGCGAGACCCCGACTCAGCGTTCCTGCGTCCGTATTGGTGGAGAGCATATTCCTCAACGTTGGAGCGCGGCGCACTTAGTCGCTCTCCCGTGCGCGAACCGCCGCGAAGCGGAGTTCTTTACTCCCCGGACCCTACCACTCGCCCACATGAGTCTCGACCTTCCCGACATCGGCTTCGGCACCTCCGGCGCCAAGGGCCACGAGTGCGCTGACGCGGTCTGGACCGCGCTGGACGCCGGCTACCGCCTCGTCGACACCGCCCAGATGTACGACAACGAGCCCGCGGTGGGTGCGGGCATCCGTCTCTCCGAAGTGGCCCGCGAAGACATCGTGCTGGCGAGCAAGATACTGCCGGACAACCTCGGCTACGAGGACGCCAAGCGCTCCAGCGAGGAGAGTCTCGAACGCCTCGGCGTTGCCGAATCGCGTAGCGATTCGTCAGCCAGCCAGAACGCGTCGCGTTCTGGCGACGTCGACGCCGTCGACCTGCTGTACGTCCACTGGCCGACCGGCGCGTACGACCCCGAGGAGAGCCTGCGCGCGCTGCAGGAGCTCCACGAGGAGGGCGTCGCCCGGAACGTCGGCGTCTCGAACTTCACGCCCGAACTACTGGACGAGGCTCGCGAGATCCTCGACATCGATATCGCGGCTCACCAGGTCGAGTGCCACCCGCTGTTCCCGCAGGACGAACTCCGGGCGTATGCCGACGAACACGGCCACACGCTCGTCGGCTACTGCCCGCTCGGACAGGGCGAAATCTTCGACACGCCCGAACTGCGGGAAGTCGCCGAGCGCCACGACACCACCGTCGCCGCGGTCTGCATCGCGTGGGCCGTCGAGAAGGGCGTCGTCCCGATTCCGCAGTCCACCGACGCGGACCACATCCGCGCGAACCGCGAAGCCACGGACCTCGAACTGACCGAGGAGGACGTCGCGACCATCGACGGCATCGAGGACGAGGAACGGCTGATCGACCCCGACGCCGCGGCGTGGAACCAGTAAGCGGGCGTTCGCTGCTCGTCGATAGAGAAGTCAGTCCGAACTGACCGCCGCCGTGATCGCCGTCAGTTCTGCTTTCCGGAACGCGCTGCCCTGATCCCGGCTGCCGTCGACGCCCTCGACCTCTTCAGCGATGGCCGCGCGCATCACCCCCTTCTTCGGGAGGACGTCGATCTCCACGTCCGCGTCGAGCGAGTCACAGATCGCTGCCAACGCTTCCTTCGTGAATCCCGAGGACACTTTCCGCTTGTACCGACCGACCGCGACCCGGATCTCGTTTCGTTGCTCGGCAACAGTGGGAGCCATGCGATCAGTACCAGCCGTACGGACCTGTATCTCCCGGTCCGACGTTTGGCCCTCGCTGCTCACGCTCGTCAGTCGCAGGTGGTGGAGGCCAGTTTGTGCCGAGTCGGCTCACCGACGGGCCCGTCCCTGTCGACGGACTGGTCCACCCGATAGATCGTGATCGACTGGATGTCGTCGGCGCTCCGCTGACAGAAGTACGCCGCTGCTGGCTCCGCGAGGCCGCCTCCAGCATCTCGCCCTTTCGTCGCGTAGCGTTTCCAGAGCGTCGTTGGATATCGGTCCATCGCGTTCGGCGGTCGGTCGAACCCCACAGCGCCCCCATCGACGAGATCGAGCCGCTCACCGGACTTTCGGGTGGCTGCGACGACGTACCAACTGTACGTATCTGGCGGGTTCGGCGCGAAAAACCCCCAACTCGCGGTTTCGAGCATCCCGTTCGCTTCCGTCGACGGCGTGTCGACGAGGTCAGCCGAGACGACCTGCCAGCTTACGGTGGTGATGAGGAAACAGACGAGAATCACCGACAGCGTGATCCGAACTCCCCGTCGGACAGCGGGCGAACGAGCAGCCAGTCGCGATTTCGGCGTCACGCCGTTTTCTTGGCCGATCAGCGACGTGAGCGAGGAGCGTGGTCCGCTCTCGTCGATGCGTCGATCAACGCCGTTCCACACTCGCTGGGGGAGAAACAGCAGTAGGGCGCTGATCATGACGAACGGAAAGACACCCAAGCGCATCGTCGCCGCCATCCCGAGGTGCGCGCCCATGAACGCGACGACGGTGACGGCCCGAAGCCGATCAGTCGCGAACACGAGCAGTACCGACGCAAACAGCAGTGCAACCCACAGCCAGTTGATCGCGGTGAGTAACGCCGGGTAGTCCGCGACGGTCGGCCCCAGCAAGTAGACGAAGTCCTGCAGTTGGAAGATCCGCTGGACGGCGATCCCACCCATCCACGCCTCGCTCTGGACCTTGAGCAACGCGTTCACCGCGTAGATACTTTCGACATGGAGGAGGATCGTCGCCGTCGCGACTGAGCGGATCTTCTTCCCATCGGTTCGGTCGCAACTCCGGAGCGCCCACTGTGTATCGAGTGGCAGAAACGCCGCGAGAAACAGCACCGAGATGAGTATCGTGTCGCCGCCGTTGACCAGATACGGGTTCCGGGCGTGGAGCGACGTGAGCAGGAGCGCTGAAGCGACTGCCGCAGGCCGCGGTCGATAGCCGACAAGCAGACACGCTGCAGCAACGCCTGTCACGCCGACCAGCAGCACCTGGGCCCAGATGGAGCCACTGATCGCGTGCAGCGACCACTGTGCGAGCGTGGGGGAGATCTCCCTGAGGGCCGACCGGGGCAAGATCCCGCTGTCCGTGTAGAACGTTCTGAGCCCCGGAATCCGGGAACAGACGAGGTCGAAGAGGACGACGAGGCCTAGCCCCATTCGGAACGCGGCCACCGCTCTCGCGTCGATGCCGAGACGTAACTGGAGATACCGCCGGCACGAGTCTCGCAGTTCCGTCACTCTCGTGGCGGGTGCCGCAGATGGAGGGCGAGTCATTCCGGGAGGCTACTGGCTGGCAGTTTTCAACCAACCGATAAGTGTCTTCGGGAAGCTAACTAGTCCTCTCGTTCGTGCCGACTCACAAATCGCCCACTTGGAGAGCGTTTCCTGTCTCCCTCAACCGCGCCGCCCGAGTGAGATACAGTTTTCCCGTCGCCGGTCGCCACCTCCGCGTATGACGCTCGCCGCCGCCGTCGTCGACCGACTGGTCGAACACGGCATCGACACGGTGTTCGGGATCCCCGGCAAACAGACGCTGCCGCTGAACGAGGCCATCGACGGCCGCAACGACGTACAGTTCGTGATGGCGCGCCACGAGACCGCCGTCTCGCAGGAGGCGTGGGGCTACGCCGAAACCACTGGCCGGCCCGCAGCCACCGTCGTCGTCCCCGGCCCGGGCGACATGAACGCGATGAACGGGCTGAAAAACGCCGACAACGACAACACGCCGCTGGTCCACATCGCCGTCGAGACTGACCCCGAGATCCGGGGCCGCGACGGCATCCACGAGACGCCGCCGGAGACGTACGACACCGTCACCAAAGCCAACCGCGTCGTGAAGAACCCCGACGGCGTGCTCGCCGAGGTCGAGCGAGCCGTCGAGACGGCGACGACAGCGCCGAAAGGCCCGGTCCGACTCGGGATACCCAAATCCTACCTCCCGGCCCCGAAGCCCGAGGGCGGCGTCGCCGAAATCGAGGCCACCGAACCGCGGCAGCCACCCGTAGACACCGTCGCCGACGCCGCAGCGATCCTGAACGACGCCGACGCACCCGTCATCATCGCCGGTGGCGGCGTCCGGAGTGCCGAGGCGACAGATGAGCTTCGAGCCTTCGCCGAGCGATACGACGCTCCCGTCCTCACGACGTACAAGGGGAAAGGCGTCATCCCCGAGGACCACCCGCTCTCGGCGGGCGTGCTCTGCGGGGCGACGACGCCGGAGATAGACGACTACGTCGCCGAGGCCGACGCCGCGCTCGCGGTGGGGACGGACTTCGACGAACTGGTCACCCGCGGGCGCACGCTCGTGGTGCCCGACGCGCTGGTCCACGTCACGCTCTCCCCCGACGATCTGGGGACGAACTACGACCCAGCGGTGGGCATCGTCGCCGACGCCAAGCCGACACTGGCCGCACTGTCCGCCGACGTGCCCGAGTCAGACCACGACGCCGAGACCATCGCCGACCGCCTGCGCGAGTCGGTCTCGCGGCGCGTCGAGGAACTGGTCGACGGCGAGGTCCCGCTGACCTCCCCCGGTGCGCTCCAAGCAGTCCGCGAAGCAGTTCCGGACGAAGCGGTCGTCGCCGCCGACGCGGGGGGGTTCCGGATCTGGGCGCTCGCAACGTTCCCCGCGATGGGCCCGCGCTCGTACGTCAACCCCGGATCGTGGGCGACGATGGGCAGCGGTCTCCCCTCCGCGCTGGGTGCGCAGGCCGCCGACCCGGACGCCGACGTGGTTGCGCTGACCGGCGACGGCGGCCTGATGATGGCGGTTCACGAACTCCATACCGCCGCGGCCGAGGGGCTGCCGGTGACGACCGTCGTGTTCCGGAACAACGACTACGCGATCATCAGCGAGGGCGCCGAGCGCGAGCACGGCCTCCCGCGCGGGTCGTACGCGTGGGGCGACACACCCATCGACTTCATCGCGCTCGCGGAGTCGATGGGCGTCGACGCGACTCGGGCCGAGACGCCTGAGGAGGTGCGCGATGCGGTTTCGGCGGCCGTCGACGCCGACGAGCCACGGCTGGTGGAGGTGCCGACCGACCCGACGGAACCGCAGGCCAGCGACTACCTGACCCGGGACTGACTAGCCGTCAGGGCTATCCCGGCGACGACCCTTCTCTCGACTATGTCCCGATCCGACAGCGCCGCCCCCTCACTCGCAGTGCGTGCGGTCTGGTTCCTGCTCGTGGGCTGGTGGGCGACGGGCATCTGGCTCGGCGTCGCGTGGTTCCTGAACGTCACCATCGTCGGCCTCCCGCTGGGGATCAAGATGATCAACGTCACGCCGAAAGTGCTCTCGCTGAAGGAGCGGGATCTCGTCGACAGCGAGGGACGCCGTCCCTCAGGCAGTCGGGCTTCGCCCGACGATGAGGAAGGAGGCGCCGGCCAGCAGCGCTACGGCCTGCTCGTCCGCGGGATCTGGTTCGTGTTCGTCGGCTGGTGGGCCAGCGGCCTCTGGATGAGCGTCGCCTACGCCTTCACGGTGAGCATCGTCGGCATCCCCGTCGCCGTGATGATGTACAACAAACTGCCGTTCGTGGTCTCGCTCTACGAGTACTAGGGCCGGAGCGCGACCGCTTCGCGCTCGAAGCGCTCGCCGGTCCAGCGCCACGAGCCGAGATACGGGTGCTCGCCGGGTACGCAGATGGCGTAGCTGTACCCCGGCCATGCCGCGCGCTCGGCGTCGGTTTCGCTAGGGACGGGTGGCCCTTCGGGGTGGCTGTGGTAGAAGCCGACCACCTCGCGGCCGCCGTCCTCGATTGCCTCGATGATCCGTAGCTGTTCCTCCGGGTCGATAACGTAGCGCGTCTCTGGGTTGTCGGCGACGTTCGTGGCGCGGTGGACTGCCTCGACGCGGGACTCGCCGCCGGGGTCGTCGCCGCCGCGCTCCCCGGCCAGAATCCCGCAGATTTCCCCGTCGCTCCCGGCGGCGTGTGCGAGAATCTCGTCGTAGGCCGCGCGTGGGAGCGAGAGCACGTCAGTTCTCTGCGGGACCCGTTTCGACGGGGCCGTCCCACGCGTCGAGGCCGCCAGACAGGCTCTGGAGGTCGGTATCACCGGTACCCTCGAAGCTCGACAGGAGCTTCACCGCTTGCTTCGAGGACTGGCCGATCTGGCAGGCGACGACGACCTCGTCGCCGAACTCGATATCGTCGACGCGGCTGGTGAGTTCGGTCATCGGGACGTTCAGCGCGCCCGGCACGTGCTCCTGTGCGAACGCGCCGGGCGGCCGAATGTCGATTAGCTGTGGGGCGTCGTCGTCGAGCTTTCGGGCCAGTTCCTCGGGGGAGATCTCCACGACCATTGCTGGCCCGTACGACACGGACGCCCATCCGGCTTTCGGCGCGGGCCGGGAGCGAACGGTTTTTGGGACCTTCGCGGATACCGACGGCATGGAACGCCTGCGCGAGTCGCTCCACGACGCGCCGATCATCGACAAGGACGGCTACGACTACCTCGTTCACCCGATTTCGAACGGCGTCCCCTCACTGGATCCGGAACTCCTGCGGGAGGTCACCGTCGGCGTCATGCGCGCCGCGGATCTCGCTGACGTTGACAAGATCGTCGCCCCGGAAGCGATGGGTATCCACATCGCCACCGCCGTCTCGCTCCAGACGGACATCCCGCTGGTCGTGATCCGCAAGCGCGCCTACGGGCTGGAGGGCGAAGTGGCACTCCACCAGGAGACGGGCTACTCGGAGTCCGAGATGTACATCAACGACATCGAGGACGGCGACCGCGTGCTGATCGTCGACGACCTGCTCTCGACCGGCGGGACGCTCGCGGCCATCTGCGACGCGCTGGACGACATCGGCGCCGAGATCACCGACATCGTTGTCGCGCTCCGGAAGGTCGGCGACTCCGCGCTCGAAGACACCGATTACGAGGCCACCAGCCTGCTCGACATCACCGTCGACGACGAGGGCGTCACGATCCACGACTGAGCACAGGTGTGCATATCTCGGCGGGGAACGACCCGTGAGATGCGCACCGATGCGGAACGATTATGCCCCCTGGGTCGTTCGTCGGGAGCATAGATGCCCGAGGATGGCGCAATCGACATCGAGTACGGCCTCGACGACCGACCCCCGGCGGTGAAGGCCGCGCTGCTGGGGATCCAACACGTCGCAGTGATGGTGGTGCCCGCCACCGCGGTGGCGTACATCGTCGCCGGCGAGGTCGGCGCCTCCGGGGCCGACGTGGCGTATCTGGTCCAGATGGTGCTGCTCTTTTCGGGGATCGCGACGCTGGTCCAGACGCTCGGCGCCGGTCCCGTCGGCTCGAAGCTCCCCATCGTGATGGGCACGAGTTTCACGTTCGTGGGGGCGGCGTCGGCCATCGGCGCCGAATCCGGCTTGGCGACGGTGTTCGGCGCGGTGCTCGTCGCCGGCGTCATCGTCGAAGGGCTGATCGGCTGGCAGTTCGACCGCATCAAACCCTTCTTCCCGCCGCTGGTGACGGGGCTGGTGGTCGTGATCATCGGCCTCTACCTCGTCCCGGTGGCGATGGATTACGCGGCCGGCGGCGTCGGCGCCGCCGACTACGGCTCCATGCAGAACATCGGACTTGCGGGCCTCGTGCTCGCCATCTCCGTGGGGCTGAACCTCTACGGAGAGGGCGTGACGCGCCTCCTGAGCACGCTCGTCGGGATCGCCGCGGGCTACGTCGCCGCCATCGCGCTGGGCGTCGTCAACTTCGCGCCCGTCGGCGCCGCGGCGTGGGTGGCGCTCCCGAACCCGACGCGCTTTGGCACGCCGGAGTTCGACCCCGTGGCGATTGTCACGTTCGCGTTCCTCTTTCTCGTCTCGGCGATGGAGACCGTCGGCGACATGTCCGGCGTGACCGCGGCTGAGGGACGGAACCCCACCGACGAGGAGTTCCGCGGCGGCCTGTTCACTGACGGCCTGCTCTCCTCGATTGGCGCCGCGTTCGGTGCGTTCCCCGTCACCTCGTTCTCGCAGAACGTCGGGATCGTGAACTTCACCGGCGTGCTGAGCCGCTACGTCGTCGCCATCGCGGGCGGGATCCTCGCGCTGCTGGGGCTGAGCCCCAAGATCGGCGCGCTCGTGACCACCATTCCGTCGGCGGTGTTCGGCGGCGCGGTGCTGCTGATGGCGGGGATGGTCGCCGCCAGCGGTGTGCGACTGATCGAGCAGAACGCGCAGTTCAACCGCCGGAACATGGTCGTCATCGCCGTCTCGCTGGGCCTGGGGCTCGGGATCGCCACTCGGCCCGAGGCCGCGAGCGGTCTGCCGGCGGCGCTGGAGACGTTCGTGACCCAGCCGGTGATCCTGACGGCGCTCTCGGCGCTCGTGCTGAACGCGGTGGCGCCCGGCGAGGCGAGTCCGCTGTTCGACGAGGCCGAGGAGCCGCCGCTCGGGCCGGAGCCGACTGGGACGATTGACGACGATTAGGACGCTTATTCGGTCGATATTCTGTTTTTGAGGTATTGGCCGGTTCTTGAGGTGCAACGACTGCTGTCAGCTGCACCGACAGCATCTCGATGCTTGACCACTTGTGACCGCACCGCTGACCGTTCATCGGCCACAGCCTCCCCAGCCGACTCGCTCGGGCTTAACCCTCGCTCGTCCTCCGAGGGAGCAAGCTCCCTCGTGGTCCCACTCGCTTCGCTCGCGGGACCCTCGCGCTCGGGTCGCGCACGGAGGCGCGACCGCTTCGCACCACCGCCGCCGCGTTCGTGGGGCGGTGGACGCCTCGCGGACGTCGGTCGTTGACCCCCGCGGGGGAGGAGTGGGGAATCGGCGCAGCGCCGGACTCTGTGTCCAGCGCCCTGTGGTCTCTCAGTTGCCAACGATAGAGGCTGCTGGTGCTGTCGCTGACAACCCTAATCGCCAATCAACCGCTCTCCTCAAACCCACCTACAAACTGAACCGATCACGAACAACCCACCATCCAACGCCGACGACGAACGCCACACCGACGTTCGTCACCAGCCCCAGCGCACCAACCGCAACCGTCGTCGCCAGATCATCAGTACTGAATGCGGAGCGACCCAACTCCAGGGCGACCAGTGCCAGCACGACACCCAGCACCGTCGTCGGGAACGCCGTCACCGCCGCCGTGCCGAGCGCGGCGAGGCCGTAGAGCCCGCCCAGCAGCACGTTCGCGCCGGCGGTCCGGGCACCGAAGGCGTGCTTGCCCGCGACGCCGCCGGAGCCGTGGCACATCGGCAGCGCGCCCAGTGGCACGGCCGCGAGGTTCATCGCGCCCATGCTGGTCGCCAGGTCGTCCGGGGTCACGTCGGCGTCGTAGTACTCCGAAAGCAGCAACGCGGTCGCGACGGCGGCGTTCCCCACGGTCATCGCCAACTGCGCCGCGGTGGCCTCGGCGGCGCCGGCGGTGAGTCCGGCGGGGTCGGGGAGGGAGAGCGTCAGCGAGGGGAGCGCGAGAGCAGGCACGCCCGTGCTCCGGAGCGCCAGCGCGAGCCCCAGTGCGAGCACGACCAGCGCGCTCGCCCGGCGGTAGCCCGCGAGGACGACGGCGCCGGCGGCGACGACCCCCGCGAGCGCCAGCGCGGGGTCGCCGACGCCGAGGCCGACGCCGGTTCGGAGCAGGATCAGCGCGACGGCCAACTGGACCCCGCGGGTGACTGGCTCGCCGACGTACCGAGCGATCCGGTCAAGCGAGCCCGTGGCGCCGATGGCCACCAGCGCGACGCCGGCCAACAGGCCCGCGACCGCCAACTCAGCGGCCCCGAGGGTGCCGCCGATCGCCAGCGCCGCCAGCGCCTTCATCGGCTCGACGGAAACCGGGAGCCCGTACCAGAGCCCCCAGATGATCTGGAACGCCCCGAACCCCAGCAGCATCCGGGCGAGCGAGAGCTCCGTCAGCGCGCCGACGGCGACGACGATGGGGAGCACCGTAACCGAATCCCCTAACGCGCCGGTCAGCTCGCGCCTGGTGAACGAAACGGAGTCGACCCTGGAGGAGATCCGTAGTTCGCCCACTACTACGGTTCTGGAACGACTCCCGTATCAGTCTTTCCGGTGAGAAGGGTTCGGCCAACCCGTTGCGAAACCGGTATCAGTTTCCCGAACACGTTCGCGTTATCGGTTGTGTCGGGCGGGGGCCCCATCCGGCGCGTCGGTCCGCTTGTCAGCTCGCGTGTCAGCTGTTCGACGGCTCCCGACAGCTACACGGTTACGGACGCGACGCTCGAGAGAACCCGTTCGACCGTCTCCCCGTCGTCGGTCCAGAAGCCGGTGAACCCCTCGCCGGGCCGTTCCTCGGCGACGAGGCCGGAGGGCTGCATCTCCTCGGGGCCGCCGTCGAACGCCAGTACCCAGTAGGGCTCCAGTCGCCCGTCCTGGTGGGCGTGGTAGCTGATCGCCTGACTCTCCGGCGGCGTCCAGTCGTCGACGCCATGGATGTGGATGTCCAGCGTCGTCTCCGCGGCGATCTGCTCGTACACCCGCCGCTGGGACTGGAACGCCGAGAGGCGCTGGAAGCTCACGTGCAGGGTGCCGTCGCCGACGCGGTGGGCGCGGTCCTCGATCTCCCGGCTCACGGCCAGTAGTTCCCGGCGACTGATCGAGGTGAACACGGTGTCGGACAGCGCCTCGAAGAACCCCCGATGGCCCTCGGAGAGCTCCTCGCGAGGGGCCGGCGGCTCGACCGGCGGTTCGAGGAGGCGTTCGACCTCCTCGAGGTCCAGCACCCCCACGAACTCCCCGTCACGCTCGACGACGAGGAACGGGCGCGGGATCCCCTCCGGCAGCGGGCGGTGGGTCACGTCGACGTTGTGGTTCCGGAACCAGTCCGCCGCCGCCGTCTCGGGGTCGTCGGAGTGGATAACGAACTGGTGGTCGCTCGACCGGGCGTCGGTGAGCAGGCTGTCGAGCATGGTCAACAGCCGCCTCCCAGTCGGTCCCGTGGTCGGTTCGGACGCATCTCTCGGGCAAGACTACAGGGACGAGCCGATATAGTGCTTCTGACGCAGGGGGCCTGATCGCCGCGCCAGCCGACGGTCAGTCAGCGCTGTCGACGTACCCCTCCCAGAGGCCGTCGGCGTACTTGTCGCCGCGGTCGGGGAGCATCGTGACCACCACGTCGTCGCCGTCCAGTTCGCCAGCGGCGTCGAGTTGGCGGATCGCCGCTACCCCAGCGCCGCTGGAGGGCCCGACGAGGAACTGGTCGTCGACGCGCAGATTTTCTCGGACCGTCGCCTCGTCATACTGACCCAGGTCAGCGACTTCGACCGGTCTATCGGCGTAGCGCTCGCGCAGGTCCCGGGCGTCGTCGTCGGCGTCGGCGGTCTCGACGTACAGCTTGCGGTCGAGCACCGACTCGTCGTACGTCCCGGGGTGGATCGAACTGTCCGAACGGAGATACTTCAGGCCGCCGATGGCGTGGGTCGGATTTACCGGCTCGAACCCCACGACCTCGACGTCCCCGCGGTCGTGTAGTCCTCTTCCCGCCCCCGTGACGGTCCCCCCAGTCCCGACGCCGGCGACGAAGTGGGTGAGGCCGCCGTCGGTCTGTTCCCAGATCTCGGCGGCTGTCGTACGCTCGTGGGCGCCCGGGTTGTCGGGGTTCTCGTACTGGTTGGGCTCGTAGATTCCCTCGGAGTCGTCGGCAACGATCTCGTCGCAGCGCTCGATACAGGCGTCGTAGCCCGCTTCCGCGGCGACGAACTCGATCTCGGCGCCGGCGTCGCGGACCGCACCGACCTTCCCCGCGGCGGCGTCGTCTGGCATCACGATGGTCACGTCGTACCCTCGAGCGACGCCGAGCCGGGCGATTTCGCTGCCAGTGTTGCCGCTGGTGGGTTCGACGATCCGCATGCCGGGGTCGAGGTCGCCGCGTTCCTCGGCGCCGTCGAGCATCTCGCGGGCGATCCGGGTCTTCACTGACCCGCCGCCGTAGCCGAGACTAGGGAGATTGTACCACTCGGCTTTGGCGTACACCGTCGGCGCCACATCGAGCGCGAGTTCGAGCAGCGGCGTCCGGCCGATTCGGGTCTCGTCGACGGCCGGGGGGCTCGCAGTCATAAGCCCGGCTACAGCGGGCAGTCGGAAATGCGCTTGCCCGGCGCGCGACGAAGCACCTTTGCCGCCGGGGGGCAACGCCGAACCGTGAAACTCGCCGTCCTCGGCGTCGGTGGCGCGGGTGGTCGGCTGGCGGCACGCCTCGCGGCGGCCGACCCCGACGACCGCCCCTCGGTCGCCGCCGTCGCCGCCTTCGACACCGATCCCGAGGCGCTCGCCGACCTCGATCTCCCCCGGGAGCACCGCCACGCGTTCGGTACCACCGCCCGCTCGGCCGACGCGACGGCCGTCCGCACCGCAGCCGAGGGGAACGCGCGGGAACTCAGCCGGTCGGCGACCGACGCCGTCCCCGCGGCCGCCGACGGCGTGCTCGTCCCCGTCGGCGTCGGCGGCGCGACCGGCGCCGGGGCCGCGCCGGTCCTGATCGACACGCTCCGGAACGTCATCGACATCCCGGTGTACGCGCTGACAGTCCTCCCGGAACCGACCGAAGAAGAGGCAGCCGGCGTCGTCGCGAACGCCCGCGCGGGGCTGCTGGGGCTCGAAGCCACCGCCGACACACAGCTACTGTTCGATAACGGCCGCCTCGACGCCCCTGAGGAGCGGCCGGCCGAGGCGGACGCCGCCGACGCCTATGCTGACGTGAACGCGACTATCGCCGAGTGGGTCGCCGCGCTGTTTGGCGCGGGCGAGGCCGCTGACGCCGCCGCAGTCGGTGAGAGCGTCGTCGATGCCAGCGAGATCATCGCCACGCTGGGAGAGGGTGGCTACGCGACCGTCGGCTACTGGCGCGAGCAGGTCCGGGAGGAACCCTCCTTCCTCGACCGCCTGCGCTCGAAATCCGAGTCGCCCGACGGGATCGAGAGCTACAGCACCATCGAAACCTCGGTCCGGCGCTCGCTGTTCCGCCAGCGCTCCGCCGATACGGACCTCTCGCTGGCGACGCGAGCGCTGCTGGTCACGATGGGGCCGCCGGAGTGGCTCAACCGTGAGGCCATCGTCGACGCGCGTCGGAGCCTCGACGAGGCTATCGGGGGTGGCGCAGTTCGCGGCGGCGACACACCAGTGGAGGACGGTCTCGACCTGACGGTGCTGTCGGTCTGTGCCGGGATGAACCGACCCGAGCGGGTCATGTCGCTACTCGAACGCGGACAATCGGAAAACGGCGACTAGACCGACTCAGCCCAGGACAGTGTAGCCGGCGTCCTCGATGGCGTCGGCCACTGAGTCGGAGTCGACCTCGCCCTCGATCTCGACGGTGTCGGTGGTGTTGTCGGCCTCGACGGACTCGGTGCCCTCGAGCGCGGCGACCGCCGTTTCGACTGCCTCTTCACAGCTACCGCAGGCCATGCCTTCGACGGCAATATCCTGTGCCATGCGTCCAAATAGGGCACTACGGATGGAGAGCGTTTCGGTCACCACATCCGTGGCGCGCGGTCGCCAAGCGCGCACTGGGAGATCAGTCGCGGTCGGTCCAGAAGTCGAAACCACGGCCGGGCGCGAACACGTCCAGACCGACCGCGCGCTCGCCGGACTCGTTCTCGACGCGGTGGGATTCCCAGGCCGCGAGGTGGACAGAGTCGTTCTTCGAGAGCGTCACCGAATCCCCCTCGGTGTGGACGGTGAGTTCGCCCTCCAGACAGAGACAGACCTGTTCGTTCTCGTGGTCGTGCATCGGCGAGGAGTGGCCCGGCGGCTTCTCGAACCACTCAAAGGTGAACCGGTCGCTGCCGGCGAGGGCCCGTCGCTGCCAGCCCTCGTCGGGTTCGTACGTCTCGGCCTCGTCGAACGCCACGTACTCCATACCCGGGCGGTGGGCGGGGGTCCACATCACTGTTGTGCGTCCGGCGGGCGTCGCCGGTGGTCGGCGCCGACCCCCCCGCGTTCGGCCGCACGGTTCACTTTCGCCGTATCCTTCACTTTCACTCCGGGCATGGCTCACTCCCTTTACCCTCCCGTGTGGAGCGGGAAGTATGGCTACTCGAACGCGCACCCTGCGGCCGTTCGACGCGCTCGTCCAAGCGCTGCGCCCGCGAACGCCCGACGCGGCGCTCCGAGAGCGAACCGCCGACAGGCTCTACGACGCCGACATCGGCAACCGGACGCTGGTCGGGGTGCTCGCCGGCGCGGAGGAAGCTGTGTATCACTCGACACGAACACGCTGTGTCGCCGCAGTCAGAATCACCGATGTGGGCCCGGATCTGGGCAGCGCGCGACCGCTGGGCCAGGCCGTCGACGACCCCGAGCGCGCGCTCGAACACGTCGACAGCGAACTGGCGTGGACGAACCCACGACTCGACTAGAAGCGCTGCGACGGCAGGCGAAGTTCGTCCAGTCCCGGGAGGTGTTTGACGTTGTAGACCACCTGGAGCGTGTCGCTTCGCGGCCGACAGAGACAGGAGAGCCGGATCCCCTCCTCGACCATCCCGTTGGGGAGCACGTGGCTCTGGGCCATCTCCACCTCCCCCTCGCGGAGGAGTACCGCGCAGTTCGCACACGCGCCGCCGCGGCAGGCGAACGGCCACGCGAACCCCGCCCGTTCGGCGGCTTCGAGTAACGTCTCCTCGCGCTCGACGAGCAGTCGGCCGTAGGATTCGGGCCCCAGATCGGCCGCTGCGGCCGCCTCGAACAGGTCCTCGTCGTCGACTTCCCAGCCGTGGTCGGCCAGCACCTCGTAGTCGAGATACTCCATCCGAGCCGTTCCCGGCGGGGGACCCGGTGGCTCGCCGGGTGTCGACGCCGCGGCGGCGGACGAGGCAGTCACCGAGTCGTCATCGGGGTTCTCCTCCTGGATCAACGCCTCGCCGTTCCGGATCGCCGTGTAGGCCCGCTGGAGCCGCATGAACGCGTCACGAGAACCGCCTTGGTCCGGGTGCGTCTCTTTCACCCGGTCGCGGTAGGCTCGGGCGACCGCCGACTCGTCGGCGTCGGGATCGACTCCGAGCACTTCGAACGGATCCACACGCTGGCTTGCGCGCCCGCGGAGTTAAGCAGAACGGAAGCGGGAGTCAGTCGTCGTCATCGTCCAGCGCCACGTCGGCCGCGGCGCCGGTCGCCGACCGGTCGCTCGCTGCGGCGGGGCCATCTCCAACGGGCGCCTCGCCGATGATTCGGGCGTAGGCCTCGCCGGCGGGATAAGGGTCGTCTGCCGCGGCCCGTACCTCGGTTATCGCCGTCCGAACCGTCCCCTGTAGTTCGGCGTCGATGTCGAGTCGGGGCCCGGCTCTGTGGTGGTCAGTGCTCCGGATCGGATCGACGACGTGACTTTCCTCGGCCGCGGTCTCGGAGATCCCGCCATCGTCGTCATTGCCGGGGCGTATGCTCGCCGGGAGCGAGCCCTCAGGGTCGTCTTCCGGCTCTTCATCCTGGTCGCCCCCAATCGGTGGGTAGACACCCGTATCGGGAACCCCTGAATCGGCGCCGCCCTCTTTTGTCTCTGCTTCTGTGGGCTCCGCCTCCTCGTCCTCCTCCCGATTCCCACCGATTGGCGGGTAGACGCCCGTGTCGGGGGCGTCGGACTCTGGATCCGCCTCGCTGGCTTCCTCAGTGGCGGCCGTTTCAGGGCCATCGTCGTCGTCCCCGGCGATGGGCGGGTAGACGCCCGTGTCCGGCGCTGCCGACTCGGGTTCGGGGTCAAGTTCGTTGGTCTCGTCCTCGCCGAACACCTGCTCGCCGCGGGCAGCCTCCTCCGGGTCGGGCCAGTCGGTCTCGTCACGTTCGAGGGTAATGTCGGCGCCACCACGCTGCTTGCCGACGCCGAGCGCGTCGCCGATCCGGTTGCGCGTGACGGCAACGCGCTCCGGGTCGGCGCGGCCGGCTTCGGGCTCGTAGTTCTCGACGCGCACGTCGAGCACCTCGGTCGCGAGCTGGTGGAACGCGACCATCGACTTGACCGCGGTCTCGAACTGTCGCTCGCGCTTCTCGGCGAGTGCGCCGTACTCGGACTCCTTGATCGCGTCGAGTTCGTCGAGGGCGTCGTCGAGCCGCGAGGCGAGTCGGTCGGTGGACTCCCGGAGCGACGCGACCTCGGAAGCGATGTCGTCGACGCGCTCGGGTTCGGCCGCTTCGCTCGTCTCTTGCTCGCTCCCGGTCTGTGCAGCTTCGAGCGCCTCGATCCGGGACTCGAGCGCGGCGAGTCGGTCGCCGTCGGGCTCGTCCGTGGGAGATGATTCGGTGGCCGCCGTCGCTCGGCTGGCAGCCGCTTTCCGGGATGCTTCCGGCGGCTCCGCGCCGGGCTGTGTCGCGGCTGTGGCGGCGCCGGCGGCGGTGCGCTCCGTCGTCGAGGTGCCGTCATCGTCGATATCCGCGGGTTCCCACTCCTGCATTTCGGCGATCTGTTCGTGGTCGTCGTCGGGCCGGCGGCTGTGGCCGTCGTCGGTATCGGTCCGGTCGTCCGCCGCCGCGATGGCGCGGACGCCCGCCTCGGTGAGTTCGGCGCTGGTGAGGCTGGCAGAATCGTCGCCGGCCGTACCCGCCTCGTACACCGTCACCAGCCCGCTCTGTCCGAGTCTCGGATGCTCGAGACGGTACGTGACCTCCTGCTCGCTCAGCGAGGTGGCCGCCGTGATCGCAGTGGCCGTCGCCGGAGTTTCCCCCTGCGCCGTCGACGCGTACCGCTCGGGCGAGCCGTTGATGTCCCGGATCGCCCGCAGGAACGTCATGTCCTTCAGACTGAGTTGTTCGGTGCCGTTCATTCCCCCATCACGTCAGGTGCTACTCCAGCCGGGCCTATAACGTTACGCCTGAGCGTCAGACATCGCCCCGAATCGGGTGGCAATGACGGCTTCTTGTCCGGGGAGCCGATTTTCGGGCGAGATGAGCACCCAGAAAGGCAGCATCGGCAGCATACCGGTCGCTCGGATGACATCCCTGACCGAGCACGCGACGGTCGAACCCGAAGACGACGACGTGTATGACGTGCGTAAGTCACTCGGGAACATCCATGCGATCTACAGCGAGATCATCACCGGGATGTGCGAGCACGTAAAACTCGCGAACATCCTCGGCGACTACACGACCGAGGAGATCCTGCGGAATGTACTGGAGACGGTCGAGGAGGACACCCACCACGTCGAAACTATCTCGAGGACGAGTCGCCAGTCGGTCGATAGCGGCCTCTACTGGTCGAAAACGACGCTTCCGGTTCAGGTCTTACCGGCCGATCCCGCAGCCAGAGACCGTGTCACACTCCAGCCCTTCTTCCTCCAGCGCGTCGATGAACTCGTTCATCCCGATGGCGTCACTGGCGATGTGGCCGGTGACGACGAGGTTCTTCTCAGTGTCGCCGTACTCCTCGGTGAGTTCCGCGGTGTCGCCGGCGCCGATGTGGATGTACAGCACCGTGTCGACGCCATGGTCGAAGTACGCACTGGCCACGTCGCTGCCGCCGTTCGTGCCGGCGGCGTGGTGGATAGCCACCTCACCGAGGTCGTTGTCTCGCTCGCCGAGGCGGAGTTCCACGTCGGTGATCGCCTCCTCGATCTCGGGGATCTCGCCCAGCGCGTCGGCGAACGCCCCGACTGTGGCGTCGTCGTCGAGATCGTCAGCGACTTCCTGGAAGCGGCGGCGCCCGAGTTCGTCCGGCGCGAGGTGGACGTTCATGTACGGCTGATCCAGATGCTCGGCGATGGAGGGGTCGTGGCGGTAGTTCGTGCTGTGGCCCGAGTGCTCCATGCCGGAGATGATGTCTGCGGCGGCCTCCTCGGCGCGCTCCTCGGGGACGCCGTGGGCGGTCATGAACTCCACCTGCTTGTCCAGTACGGGCGCGAAGTTGACCCGCGGGTCGCCCCCCGGCGGGTGGTGGGCCAGCACGAGGTCGTACCCTTCGCGCTCGGCAAGCTGGATCTCCGGGGACTCGAGGTCGATGCCCACGAGTGCGGTTTCCACGGCGTCGGCGGGGACGTGAACCCCGCTGTCTGCCGGCACCTCGTCCCAGCCGACGAGGTCGAGACTGATCTGCATGATCTCCTCCGTCGAGAGTGCCATACGCTCTCTCCCCGCGGCGAGGCTGAAAAGCTCCCGAATCCGGCAGATGACGTGACGGCGAGTCATCTCCCCGAAATCGGCAAACGAGACACGAGCCGACAGCGCCTTCTCCCGGCCGGCCGAAACCGCAGTGTGCACGCTTCACTGTTCGAACCACTCACGCTGCGCGAGACGGAGATCCCGAACCGCGTGATGGTGTCGCCGATGTGTCAGTACTCCTGTGAGGACCGCGACGGACTGGCCACTGAGTGGCACCACGTCCACCTCGGCAGCCGTGCCGTCGGCGGCGCCGGCGTCGTCATCGCGGAAGCGACGGCCGTCGAACCACGCGGGCGCATCTCGCCGGAGGACCTCGGTATCTGGAGTCAGGAACACGCCGACGCGCTGGCACCGACCGCCGAGTTCATCAAGAGCCAGGGCAGCGTCCCGGCGATCCAACTCGCCCACGCCGGCCGGAAAGCCAGCACCCGGCGCCCGTGGGAGGATTCTCCCCGCCTCGTCAAACCGGACGAGGGCGGGTGGACGCCGAAGGGTCCCTCCGACGAGCCATACCCCCGCGACGAGGAGAACACGGCGCCGACCGAGCGCATGGACACGGACGACGTGCGGGATATCGTCGACTCCTTCGTCGACGCCGCCGAGTACGCGCTGGACGCCGGCTTCGAGGTGCCGGAGATCCACGCCGCTCACGGCTACCTGCTCCACGAGTTCCTCTCGCCGGTCACCAACGACCGCGACGACGAGTACGGCGGCGACTTCGAGGGCCGGACGAAACTGCTCCGGGAGGTCTGTGAAGGCGTCCGCGAGGTCTGGCCCGAAGAGAAGCCCATCTTCGTCCGGATCTCCGCGACCGACTGGCTCCCTGACCGCGAGTCGTGGGACGTGGCCCAGTCGGCCCGCCTCGCGAGCGAACTAGGGGATCTCGGCGTCGACTTCCTCGACGTCTCCTCGGGCGGCATCCACCCCGACCAGCAGATCCCCCGCAGCGGCCCGGGCTATCAGGCCCAGTACGCCGAGACCATCCGCGAGACCCTGGAGAGCGAGGGCCAGACGCTCACCGGCGACACGATTGCGGCCGGCAGCGACGAAATCGCCGTCGGCACCGTCGGCGGCATCACCGAGGCCCAGCACGCCGAGGCGCTAGTCGGCAACGAGCGCGCGGACGCGGTGCTGCTCGCTCGCGAACACCTGCGTGACCCGTACTTCTCGCTGCACGCCGGCCGGGAACTCGACGCCGAGAACGCGCCGGAGTGGCCCGACCAGTACAAGCGGGCCTGAACCCGAAGAGGACCGGACGGGAGGAATTTCCGCACGAAAGCTTAAGCTGGATGTCACCCATGACTACCCATGGGCGCCATCGAAGCCTGGTCGCTGTGGCTCCACATCGCCGCCGGCACCGTCGCGGTGGCTGCCGGCGTCGCCGCGCTGGCGACGACGAAGGGTGGCCGGCGCCATCGACAGGCTGGAAGGCTCTTTCTCGCCGCCATGGCCGTTACCGTGGCGACGGTGTTCGTACTCGTCGTCCTCGTACCCACTTCGTTCCGGATCGTCCTCACGCTCGTCGCCGTGTTCAGCGGCTATCTCGCGTTCTCCGGCTACCGGGCGCTCTCGCGGAAGCGGCCGAGCGACACCGCACACGCGGCCGATTGGCTGGCCGCCGGTTCCGTGGTCGCCGCGTGTCTGGCCCTCGGCGTGTGGGGCGTGGTCTGGTTTCTGGGCGGCAGTTCCTTCGGCGTCGTGATGGTCGTTTTCGGCGCTATCGGCGTCACGTTCGGCGGACAGGACCTCCGGTCGTTTTACCACAGCGAGGGCGGGGCGTGGCTCGTCAGCCACCTTCAGCGGATGCTCGGGGCGTTCATCGCGACCGTCAGTGCGGTTTCGGCGGTGAACCTCACGCCGACGCTGGGTGTGTTGGCGTGGGTCTGGCCGACAATCGTCGGCACGCCGTTGATCGCCTACCTATCGAGCAAGTACGAGTCGGACCGATAGATCCCGCCGAGGCGGTCGCTCGACAGTGAGAGAACGAAATGAATGGCGGACGCCCGGGGTTGCCCGGCGTTCCGACGCGGGTAGTCTCGGTTGCCTCCTCCACCCCGCGGCCCTACGAGCGACGGGCGTCCGACGATGGGCTGCTCGCTTCCGCGCCTGACCCGGTACCGTCGATCAACCACGACGGATCGCCCCTGCAGGCGAGCGTCGTGGACCGCTGTCCCCGTAGGACGAGGCTTCGACGTCGGCTCCCGAGGCCCGTGCCGGTCTGACCGGACGAACCCGGGGTTCGGTCCCCCCTGAAGACTATCTCGGGGGTGACGAGCGGGGCCTAACCGCCCGACCTAGTCCACCTCAGGATAGCGGGGTGGGACATAAGGCCCTTTCGGGACAGAGATCCCCACACGCAGCACTGTGAGACGACGGCGACGACGCCTCGCCGACCCTCAGAGTTCGACCGGTTCGAGCGTCGCCTCCAGTTCGTCGACGTGTTCGTTGTACGTGTCGACGAACGCCGAAAACTTCGGGACGAACCGACGCACGTCCGCGGCCGCGGGTGGCTGGTACTGTGAGACCAGATAGACGCCGTCGCTGCCGCCGACGCGGAGGTAGGAGACGCCGTCGCGGTCCCAGTTGAGTTCCCAGCGCAGGCCGTCGATGCGCTCGGCGTAGGTGCCGTACTCCCCGCCCTCAAAGCGGTGGAGTTCGCCGGCGATGCGGTTACAGACCTCCTCGACGCGGCCGAGCACGCGGCGACGCTCCGCGACGGCCGTCTCGGTGGTTTTGGCCTCGGGAAACTCGTTGGGCACGTCAACGAGCGTCTCTTCGGCCTCCTCAACGTGGTCGTTGTAGGCCTCGACGAACGCCGCGTAGTCAGTGAGCGCGGTGGCGAGGTCCTCGGGGTCCGGCTGGCGCTTCGTGGAGACGACGTACACTTCAGAGCCGCTCTTGGGGTCGAACAGCAGGAACTCCAGGGCGCCCGCCTCGTGTTTCACCGTCCACTCGCCGCCGGGCGTGTCGAACGTCGTCCGGCCGTAGTCGCCGCCCTGCAGCAGCGCGAGTTGGTAGGCGATGTCGCCGGCGTGGTCGGCGACGGCGGCGACGACGTCGTCGCGCTGCTCAGCAACGGCTTCTACGTCCGTGGGATCTACCGGCGGCCAGTCGGTCACAGGTGTCGTAGACGCGACGGGGAGAAAACGCTCGCGGTCAGGTCAGAGCGCCGTCCGGCCCTGCAGGCCCGAGGCCGCGGCCAGCGCGAGCGCGCCCACGAGCACGACCCAGCGGTGGTTCTCGATCCACGAGTACTCCGCGGGGAAACTGAACAGCACCGTCGAGTCCAGGGTGAGCAGCCACGCCACCGCCGTCAGGAGCACACCGAGGGCGACGACGACGCCGACCCCCGAGAGCATCGTTTCGTCGGTGTGGGGCTGACCGACCGAGAGGAAGACCACGGCGGCGACGACGGCCAGCAGGCCGACCGCGGTGAGGCCGAACGGGCCGGCCGAGTAGTAAGCGCCGAGCGTGCTCCCCGTGCCGGAGACGACCAGCAGCGGCGCGAACACCACCACGGCGAGCAGCGCGGCGACGACTGCGACCGCCTTGCCGGCGTCCGCAGGCTCTCGAGGGTTCATGTCCAGGGATGGCGCCGGGGCGGCCATAAATCGCTCGTGTTCCGCGAAGGGAAACGCGTAAGCGACCCGCGGCCGGCCACCCGATATGGAACGAGTCGCCATCGTCGGCGCGTCGATGACCCCCTTCGGCGACCGGGAGGGGGAGTGGCTCCGCGACCTGCTCGCGGAGGCCGGCGCGGACTGTCTCGACGACGCCGGCGTCGACGCCGACGCCGTCGACCACCTGTACGTTTCGAACATGGCCAGCGGCGAACTGGAGGGCCAGACCGGGGTCCCGAACATGCTCGCCCACGATCTGGCCGCCCAGCCAGCCTACACAGCCCGGATCGACCAGACCTCCTCCTCGGGTGGCGCCGGCATCTACGCCGCGTGGCAGTCGGTCGCCTCCGGCGCGAGCGAGACCACACTCCTCGTCGGCGGGGAGAAGATGACCCACAAGACCACGGGCGAGGCGACGGACGTCATCGCCTCCCTGACCCACCCGGCGGAGTACAAACACGGCGTCACGCTCCCCTCCTTCGCCGGCTTGACCGCGCGGCTCTACCTCGACGAGTACGACGCGCCACGGGAGAGCCTGGGCAAGGTCGCCGTGAAGAACCACGAGAACGGCGTCGACAACCCCAAGGCCCAGTTCCGGAAGGCGGTCGACCTCGACACCGTACTGGAGTCGCCCATCGTCGCCGACCCGCTGCGACTGTACGACTTCTGTCCGATCACGGACGGCTCGGCGGCGATGCTGTTCTGCCCCGAGTCCGTCGCCCGGGAGATCACCGACGAGTACGTCGTCGTCTCGGGCGTCGCGGGCGCGACGGACACACATGTCGTCCACGAGCGCCCCGACCCGACGACGATGCGCGGCGTCGTGGAGTCCAGCCGGCAGGCCTACGAGATGGCCGACCGGGAGCCGGAAGACATCGAGTTCGCCGAACTCCACGACATGTTCACCATCCTCGAGTTCCTGCAGTTCGAGGACCTCGGCTTCGCCGAGAAGGGTGAGGGCTGGAAGGCCATCGAGGAGGGCCGCACCGAACGCGACGGCGACCTGCCGATCAACACCTCCGGCGGCTTGAAGTCGAAGGGCCACCCCCTCGGCGCCTCCGGCGTCGCACAGGCCGTCGAAGTGTATGAACAACTACTGGGCGAGGCCGGCGACAGACAGCTCGACGACCCCGAAATCGGGCTCGCATGCAACGTCGGCGGCTTCGGCAACTGCGTGACAACCACGATTCTCGAAACCCCGGAGGCAGAATGAGCGACCAGCAATCCGACCCCGAGATGACGGCGTACCGCTACCCCGACGGCAGCATCACCTACCCCGGTCACCCCTATGGCCCGGGCGGCGAGGAGCCAGTCGGGACCGTCGACCTCAGCGAACACACCGCCGAGGTCGTAACCTGGACCACCTCGACGGCGACGCCGCCCGGCGTCCGACAGCCGAACCACCTCGCCATCGTGGAGTTCGACGTGGACGGGGTACCGGTCCGCGCGCTGGGCCAACTCGAGAAGGAGAACGTCGACATCGGCGACACCGTGGAGCCGTTCCACGTCGAGGAACTCCGGGACCCGGAGACGGGTATCCGCGAGCCTGAGAGTCAGGACTGGGACGGCTTCCGGTTCCGGCCCGTCGAGTAGCTACTCCGGCGCGGTTCCGTCGGCGTCGTCGCCGCTCTCGACGGCGTCGTCTTCTGGCTCCCCTCCCTCATCTTCCGCAGCACCCCGTACCTCCTCCCGTATCGAGTCGAGTTCGGCGTCCACGTCCGGTTCCGGAGCGTCGGCGGATTCCCCGTTCTCGTCCGTGTCCTCGCCCGCGTCCGTATCGTCGGTACCACGCGTCACGTCGATATGGACCGCATCGTCCTCGGAGCTTGACCCCTCGGAGCGCTCGGACCTGCTCGGCTCCCGGCCAGTCTCACGCAGTCGGTCCTGAATCTCCGCGGAGAGTTCCTCGGCCTCCGAGAGCAGTTCCCGGGCCTCCGGATCCGGGGCCTCGGTGCCCGCGACGGCGTCGTTCAACTCCGAAAGCCCGTCGGCCAGCCGATCGGTCGAGAAGCCACGGCCGGCGTCGATAGCGCGACCCACCGCACTATCGCCGCCCTCCCGCACGGCCGAGCGCTCGGGGTCGAGCGCGCGCAGCGCCGCGCCGCCGAGGCGGAGGAGCCGGATGTTCGTCTCCAGCACCGAGATGAGCGTCGGGATGGTGTACTCCTCGGTGAACCGGAGCACCTCCCGGAGCCGCGGCGGCCGGGGTGCGGGTCGGCCGCCACCGGGGAGTCCCCGGGGAATCGTCGGCTGCTCGGTTCCCTCCCCGTCCAACTCCCTGCGGAGTTCCACCAGCGTCGATTCGAGGTCGGCGATGCGGCTCCGGAGCTCCTCCGCCTCGGGGTCGCGGCGGTCGGTCATGACTCGCGCTTGGGGCGCCCGGCGTATAAGCCTGCACCGCGGCGCCGTCGACACCGATGGGACTTACTCCGGGGCGGGCAAACCCCGATTCATGAGCGACCACGAGGGCGCAACCGAGCGCACGGCGGGGGACGTGACCGCCCGCTACACCGAGGAAGCCGGCGAGCGCCGACTCGACATCCAACGCGAGGGCCGGACCGCCTCCATCGCCCAGAACATCGAGGGCTACGCCATGTTGAAAGTCCGAACCGGCCCGGACGGCGACGAACTCGAACGCTACTACGGCTTCGACATGGCGCTCGATCACGCCGCCGAACTGCTCGGGGTCGGCGTCGACGACCTCCCGGTCCCCGAACCGGCCGAAGACATGGGGATGTAGCACGCCCGAGCCTTCTTAAGTGATGACGGGACCAGCCAACCCGTGGCGCGAGAACAGCCGCCGACCGATCGGCTCACGCCGAGCGCCGTAGCCACGGCGCGGGCCGTCGTCTGCGGGCTCCTGATTCTCTCGCTTCTCCCGGGCGTTGCCGTCGCAGGCCCGGGAGCCGCCGATGTCGCCGCCAGCGATGAGGGCGCGAGCAGTTCCGCGGCCATCCTCGAGATATATCCCGACCCGGCCCGCGATGGTGATGCGGGCGAGTACGTACTCCTCGGACTTCCCGAACCCGGGAACTGGAGTATCTCGGACGGTGAATCGACCGTCCGTCTCAGGAACCGCACAGGTCGCGTGCTGGTCACGGACGACCCTGAACAGATCCGGAACGGCACCGGTACTGGCCCCGAAGGCACACGCCCGAGAATCGTCGGCGAAGGTCTCGAGTTGTCCAACTCCGGCGAGGCAGTCGTGCTACGACGCGACGGCGCGGTCGTCCACCGCGTCCGCTATGGCGAGACTGAGGAGGGCAAGCGATACCGCCCAGCGACGGACAAGTGGCGCCCCGTCGGGCTCGATCCACGCGATCCCGTCACTATCGGGCCGACGAACGCGACCGCGTTCCTCCTCCCGGACTCGCCGGGCATTCCCCTCGAAACGCTCCGCAGCGCACATCAGCGACTACTTGTCGCGGGCTACACGTTCACCTCCAAGCGCGTCGCGAACGCACTGATCGACGCAAGCGAGCGTGGCGTCGACATCCGGCTATTGGTCGAGTCAGGGCCGGTCGACGGCATCTCCGCCCAGCAGGCCCGGCTGCTCGATCAACTCGTCGCTGCAGGTGTCGACGTGCGCGTCGTCGGCGTCGGTGCCTCGCGGTTCAACTACCACCATCCGAAATACGCAGTCGCTGACGACCGGGCACTAGTACTTACCGAGAACTGGAAGCCCTCCGGCATCGGCGGTCGGTCGAGCCGCGGCTGGGGCGTCCGCACCGAAAACGGCTCGACAGCCGATGCGCTCGCCGCGCTGTTCCGGGAGGACGCCGCCGCGCCCGACAGCCGGACCTGGTCGTCGTTCCGGGATGGCCGCCGGTTCGAACCAATTCCGAGCGCGAACGGGAGCTACCCGGCCGAGTTCTCCCCCGAGCGCGTTCACGCGCGGAACGCCACACTCCTGACTGCGCCCGGCAACGCCGAGTCGGCGCTGGTCCGTGCCATCGACGACGCCGAGTTCCGCGTCGACGTACTCCAGCCGACGCTCGGCCGGCAGGACAACGCGCTTGTGCGAGCGACGCTCCGGGCCGCCCAGCGTGGCGTCGAGGTGCGGGTCCTGCTCTCCGGCGCGTGGTACTCCGCCGAGGAGAACGCGGCGCTCGTCTCGTGGCTGAACGACTGGGCTGACCGCAACAACGCCCCGCTCACCGCCCGAATCGCCGAACCCGGCGACCGCTACGAGAAGATCCACGCGAAGGGGCTGCTGGTCGACGACGACCTCGCGGTCGTCGGCTCGCTCAACTGGAACGAGAACAGCGCGACCCGGAACCGCGAGGTGGCGCTCGCGCTCCACGGGCCCGAGCCGGTCGCGTTCTACCGCGAGAGCTTCGCGGCGGATTGGGAAGGTGGCAGTGGTGGTGGGGGAACGTGGCTGTTCGCCGCTGGGGCCGCGGCGTCGGTCGGCGTCGCCGGCCTCGTGGCGAAGCGGTCGCTCAGCTTCGCGACAGTCGAAAAGTGGGAGAAGTGAGGAGCGATTCCTCGATCAGTCGTCCAGCGCCGCCGCCGTCGAGGAGAGTTCCTCGTCGATCTCGGCGTCGGCCATCTTCTCGACCAGCGCGTCGATCACCTGCTCGCGCCGGCCCTTCACGAACTTGATCGAGCCGACGACGAGGTGGCCGCCGCCGGAGACGCCGGCGCCGGGCAGCTCCTCGTTGAGTTCCTCGACCATCCGCGGGATGTCCAGCCGCACGCCGTCGCTCCGGAGGACGGCGAAGTCCGGCCCGTAGCCGATGGTGATGACGGGGTCGCCCGTCTCTTGGACCTTCACGTCGTGGAGTTCGCCGGTAGTCTTCCCCGGCGCGGGGTAGGTGAAGCGCTTGGCCCACTGATCCAGGTCGATCCGGTAGAGGTGGGCGTCGCTCTCGAGGGTCTCGTGTTCGACGTTCTCCTCGACGGCCTCGAGCTGTTGCTCCACGTCGCGCTCGGCGCGGGTAGAGAGGAACTCGACCAGTTCCTCGTGGCGCTGCTGGTCGTCACAGCCGACGTTGAGCACGTCGTTGACGACCGAGTGGCCGCTGGAGTAGCGCAGCCAGTGGGCGGCGTAGTCCAGCGCCTCGCCCACGTCGTCGAGATCGTCGCGGTCGTAGCCCTCCTCCTCGGCCAGCGCGACGTAATCGCTCATCGCGTCGGCCCGTGAACGGTCCGAGACGCCCGCAACCGCCGGGACGTGCCGGAGGTCGTCGGTGATTTCGGGGTCGATCATCCGCGCGAGTTCGACACACATCATCCCCGTGGTGATGCTGTAGTCCTCGTCGTAGAGGTAGGGGTTGACGTGGGCGTCGAGCAGGGGATTGACGGCCTCCGGGTCGGGGTGGTGGTGGTCGACCACCGCGATGGGCATGTCGTAGTGTGCGAGGTTACGGTACGCGGGCGTGTCCTCCTCGGTGCTCCCGTTGTCCAGCATCAGCAGGAAGGGGAGCTGTTGGCCGTGACGGGCCCGGCCCTCCAGCGCGAAGTTGAGGTCGCGGGTCACGTCCTCCATCTCGTAGAACGGCGCCTTCGCAGGCAGCCGCTTGAGGAGGTGGCGGCCGGCGTCGGGGTCGGCGTGGACCTCCTCGATGAAGTTCTCCAGGGCGCGCTGGACCGGGACGGCGGCACACATGCCGTCGCCGTCGGCGTGATGGCGCACGCGGATCGGGCGCCCCTCCAGTACCGTCCGGCGGAGCAAGCGCGCGAGATCCTCGAGGTCGGGTCGGAGCTTCTCGAAGGCGTCCCACTCGACCATCGGCTCGACCGACTCGGGGCCGGCGCGCTCGGTGCGGGCCTCGTCGAGGCGCTCGCGGGCGGCCTCGGCTTTCTCGGCTTCAAGGACGGTCACGTCGTCGACCTCCAGTTGGCGGACGCCCTCGTGGAGGCCGACCTCGCCGCTCATACGGACGATGTCGCCGATCTCGGCCTCGGGGTAGGCGCGCACGCCGGCTTCCTCGAACGCCGCGGCGGCAACGACGCCGGTCTCGTCGCCGACGTGGAAGATGGTCGGGCCGCCGGTCTGTTTGATCTGAGTGAGTTCGCCCTCGACGGTGGCGTCCTCGCCGCGGCGGAGGTCGTCGACGGGAGTGATCTCCGGTTCGTGTTCGACGCTGACAACCTGGTTCTCGGCCGGGTCGACCTCCTCGAACGCGATGTCGCCGTTCTCCCGGATCTCGGTCAGGCGGACGACCAGTTCGTCGCCCTCCGAGTAGTCGCCCTGCAGGCTGGACTCGTGGACCAGCCCGGAGACGGTGTCCGAGACGTCAACGAACACGCCGTAGTCGACGACGCCGTTGACCGTGACGAGGTAGCGGGTCCCCTCGGCCACGTCGTCGATGGTGCAGTCGTCGTCGAGGTCGTAGACGAGTGTCGCGTCGTCGGGAACATCCCGACGGTCCGAGGGCGAACCGCCCTCGGTGGTGCCGGCGTCCTCGCCGGCGGAGTTATCGCTCATACCGAAAAGTCGGCCGTCGCGAGTGTTAAGTCTTCCAGTTCTGCCCTCGTCCGAGCGCTCGCTTGCGCCCGCGACCCCGGCAGGCCCGTCCCGGAATCCTTAGTTGCCGGGACCACCGAGTACCGGAGAGATGGGACTGTTCCGGTCGGGCGATGTGATCGGCATCGCCGACGACGCGCTCACGTTCGCGCTCGAAGCCTCCCGCGAGACTCACCCCGACGAGTACATGGGGCTGCTGCGGGGCGAACCCGCCTCCGAGTTCGGCCTCGACCACGACGGCCTGCTCGTGACTGACGTGCTGATCGTCCCCGGAACCGAGTCCAACCCCGTCAGCGCGACGGTCAAGACCAACATGATCCCCAACGATTTCTCCTCGGTCGGGTCGGTTCACTCCCACCCAAACGGCGTGCTCCAGCCCTCACAGGCCGACCTCGCGACGTTCGGCAAAGGGCAGGTCCACATCATCATCGGCCACCCCTACGGTCGCGAGGACTGGGTTGCCCTCGACCGCGAGGGCAAGCGCCGCAGCCTCCCGGTGTACGACGTGGAGATGGACGACGGCGAGGAGTTCTTCCACTTCACGCAGGAGGACATCGACGCCGAACTCGGCCTCGACGGGGACGAGTCATGAACCGCGGCGATGGCGATGAGACCCTCGACGACCCCGACGAGTCCTCCGACAGCGAACCCACCCGCGCGGTCGCACAGGGAACCTTCGACATCCTCCACCCGGGCCACGTCCACTATCTCCGGGAGGCGGCCGAGTTCGGCGACGAACTCCACGTCATCGTCGCCCGGAGTTCGAACGTCTCTCACAAGGAGTCGCCCGTCCTGCCGGCGCGCCAGCGCCGGGACGTCGTCGACGCCATCGACGCCGTCGACGAGGCCCACCTCGGCCACGAGTCGGACATCTTCGTCCCAATCGAGCGCATCAGCCCGGACACCATCGTGCTGGGCTACGACCAACACCACGACGAGGAGGCGGTGCAGGCGGCGCTCGACGAACGGGGCATCGACTGCGAGGTGACCCGCGCCGGCCCGCGGGAGCCCAAGTACGAGGAAGAACTGCTCTCGACCGGTCACATCGTCGACCGGATTCTCGAACGCCGTGGGTAGGGCTGGTCGTCGCCGGAGCCAACGGCGACGGCGCGAAGGCACGTAGCGGAAGGATCAGTGGGTACCGCCTACAGACCCAGTAGCCGGATTCGTTCACCGACTTCCTCGACACCTAAATAGGCTGGCTCGGTTCCCACGAGCGCGCCCGACGCGAAGCCGATAAGTAGCGCGGCGCGCAACCTCTGGTAGTGAGTTCCGACCGCCAGTTCGCCGGCCTGCTCGCGGCGGCGGCGATGGGGGTGTACCTCCTCGTCGCCGTCGGCGCGACGACGGCGATAACCGACGCAGCAGCCGCCTGTAGTGGCTGGCCCGCCTGCGGTGGCGGTCTCGCCCTCCCGACCTCCGCCGACGGCTGGTTCGCGATGGGCCACCGGATCGGCGCACTCGGCGCCGGCCTGCTGCTCATCGCTGCCACCGTGGTCGCGTGGCGCCGTGAGGAGTCCCGTCGCGTGAAGGGCGCGCTGCTGTTCGCGCTTGCCCTCTTCCCGCTCCAGTCCGGCGTCGGCGCCGTCATCGCCACCACCGCCGTCACGCCGACCGCGAACGTCTCCACGATCCACCTCGCGCTCGGCGTCGCCATCTTCGGCGGCGTGCTCGCGGCGCTGGCGTGGGCGCTGGAGGATGCGACCGGCGACCCCGACGACGAGCCGACCGACCCGCTCGACGACGAACTGCCGCCGATCGACGACGCTCCCTCGGCGGCGATGCCCGAACCGGGCTGGCCCCGAACGAAGGCAAAACTGCAGGCGTACGCCCGCCTGACCAAGCCCCGGCTGATGTGGCTGCTCTGTCTGGTCGCCTCGGCGGCGATGGCGCTGGCCGGCGGCGAGAACTTCACCGTTCCCGTCGTCGCCAAGACGCTCGTCGCCGGCGCGCTCTCCATCGGCGCCTCGGGCACGTTCAACCACGTGCTCGAACGCGACGTGGACCGCCGGATGCAGCGCACCAGCGACCGCCCGCTGGCGGTTGATCTGGTGCCCGTCCGCAACGCCGTCGCCTTCGGCCTGACGCTCGCAGCCATCTCGGTCGGCCTGTTCGCCTCGATCAACCTCCTGGCGGGCGTACTGGGCCTGACCGCCATCGCGTTCTACAGTGTGGTTTACACGCTGATCCTCAAGCCCAACACCGTCCAGAACACCGTCATCGGCGGCGCCGCCGGCGCGCTTCCCGCGCTGATCGGATGGGCGGCGGTCACCGGCGAGATCGGCTGGGGCGGCCTCGGCCTCGCGACCATCGTCTTCCTCTGGACGCCCGCACACTTCTACAACCTCGCGCTGGCGTACAAGGACGACTACGCGGCCGGCGGCTTCCCGATGATGCCCGTCGTGCGCGGTGAGACCACCACCCGCCGGCATATCCTCTGGTACCTCGGCGCCACGCTGGCGGCGACGGCCGCGCTCGCGCTGATGGTCCGGCTGGACTGGCTGTTCGTCGCCTTCGGCGTCGCGCTGGCGGCGCTGTTCCTCTGGACGGTCGTCCGCCTCCACTTCGAGCGCACCGAGGCCGCGGCGTTCCGCGCGTTCCACGCCTCGAACGCCTATCTGGGCGGCGTACTGCTCGCGGTCGTGCTCGACACGCTCGCGCTCTGACGATGGCGACGCGCTCCTTCCCGGACGCCGAGGACCTCCCGGCGCCACGGACGATCCTGCTCTGGACCGGCGTGCTCTACGCCGAAGTGATGGCGCTGACCGGCTACTGGCTGTTCGGCCACACGAGCACGGTCGACAGCCCGCGATTCGCTCTCTACGGCCTGCTCTGGATCAACGCCGCGCTCTGGGTGTTCTTCCGAACAGACGTTCCAGCGGCGGGCCGTTCCACCAAGCGCCGCGCGGCGGCAGTCGCGGTGGGCTACTTTGCCCTGCTGGCGTACACCGGTGGCCTCGTCGCCGGCGGCATCCCCGAAAGCTTCGACTACGTCGCCGGCTTCTCGGTGCTCTGGCTCCCGCCGGGGTGGGGGCCGGCACTCATCTTCAAAAGCGAGTTCGTCCGACTCATCCTGATGCCCGCCCGGGTCGTGGGCTACCTCGCGCTCGCGTACCTGATCTACGTCACCGTCATCGACGCCGCCGGATCGGCAGCACCGGGGCTGCTGGGACTGTTCTCCTGTCTCTCCTGTTCGTGGCCCATCGTCGCCTCCATCGGCACGGCGGTGTTCGGCGGCGGGTCGTTCGTCGCGGTGGCGACGACGACGTACGCCTACGACGTCTCGACCGTGGTCTTTCTGGTAACGGTCGCACTGCTCTCGTGGCGGCCGTCGTTCGGGTCGCTGCGGTGAGGCGGTTACGGTAGCGCCGTCCGGAGATCCTCCCGGAGGTCGTCGGCGTCTTCCAGGCCGACCGATACCCGAACCAACGTCTCGGGGATCGCAGCGGTCGCCTCGCCATGACTCGCCTCGTCGGGGATCATCAACGACGGCAGTTCGACGAGGCTCTCTGCCCCACCGAGGCTGGCGCCTGGGGTGAACACGTCGAGGCCCTCCAGGAACGCTTCGAGTTCGAGCGGCGTACCGTCGAACTCGAAGGACAGCATTCCGCTGTACCCCGACATCTGCTGGTTCGCCAGACCGTGTTGTGGATGGCTCGCGAGACCCGGATAGTAGACGCTGGAAACCCGGTCGTGGCTCTCGAGGAACTGTGCAACCGCCATCGCGTTTTCCTCGTGATGTTCCATCCGTGCCGGTAACGTCTTCACGCCTCGAGACACTAGATAGCAGTCGAAGGGCGCCAGGACGTTTCCGAGGCCGGTCTGCTGGGCGAACCCCAACCGCTCGGCGATTCGGTCGTCGTTCGTGATGACCGCCCCACCAGTCGAGTCGGAGTGGCCGTTGAGATACTTGGTCGTGCTGTGGACCACGATGTCGGCGCCCAGTTCGAGCGGGGCTTGACAGTAGGGACTCGCGAAGGTGCTGTCCACCGCGAACGGGACGCCGTCGTCGTCGGCGATGTCGGCTATCGCCTCGATGTCGCATAGCCGCATCAGGGGGTTGGTCGGCGTCTCCACCCAGATCAAGTCGGTGTCCGAATCCACTACTGCGGAGACCCGCCCGGGGTCGCGGGCGTCGACGAAGTCGACGTCGATGCCGAAGTGATCAGCAGCGAGTTCCGTGAGCAGTTTTTCGGTGCCGCCGTAGATGGAGTCCGAAGAGACGAGATGCCCACCCGGCGGAACCAGCGTCAGCATCGTCGTGGAGATGGCGGCCATCCCCGAGGCGAACACGAGTCCATGGTCGCCACCGTCCAGACGGGCTAACTGCTCTTCGAGCGCTGCCCGCGTGGGGTTGCTCTCGCGGGAGTAGTCGTGTTCGTTCGATTCCGCCCCGCTGGCCCACCCGAACGTAGTGGAGAGGTGGATCGGTGGGACGACATCGTTCGTTCCGCCTCTGGAGTCGTTCCCCACGGAGCCAACAGCGACAGTCGCGAACCGGTTTCCGAGGGATCGGTTGGTGTTTCGTGTCATTAGTGATTCACACTCTTTGCCACGTTCGTGGCGGTACAGGTGTACCTGAAGGAGGAGGTTCTTAGTCACCCGGGCACCCAAACCCCTACCGTGTATCTCGTCACGTTTCGCCTCGATCCGGGGGAGTACGACGCGGAGTTCCACGACCTGAACGACGCGATACAGGCGGCCGCCGAGGGGACGGACGGCTATCTCGGCAAGCGGACATGGCACGCCCCGGAGAGCGAGGAGGTTCTCGTGGTCTACTACTGGGAGTCGCTAGACACACTCGAGACGTTCGGCGCGTACTCCGAACACGAGGAGGCGAAACAGCGGTGGACGGAGTGGTACGACGCGTACGAAGTCACCGTCACGGAAATCCTCGACTCGTACGGGAGCGGGTTCGGCGACGACGCCGACCCGCCCGCGTAGGGCGGTTCTCAGTTCGACGCCTCAGGCCACGTCGAGATGGTCCGCGATCCCTTCCCGGATGATCTCCTCACAGTAGCCACAGCGCACGCCGTCCTCGAGCACGTCGAAGCGGGTCTGTACTGGCTCCTCGGCGTTCGTGATACAGGAGCTGTTCGGGCAGGCGAGCACCCCCCGGACCGACTCCGGGCGCTCGGCCTGTTTCTTCTCCCGGACCGCGTACTCCCGGACGATGTTGACCGTCGCCCGCGGCGCGATCAGCGAGAGCACGTCGACCTCGGCCTGTGAGAGTTCGCGCTCCTCGACTTTCACCACGTCCTTCGTTCCGAGGCGTTCGGAGGGGACGTTCATCGCGACGCTGACGCCGGTTCCCTCGCTGCCGTCGATGTCCAGCATCGCGAGCACGTTCAGCGCGCTCCCGCCCGGGAGGTGGTCGAGCACGGTACCGTCGCGGATCTTCGAAACGCGGAGTTCGTGGTCACTCATGGTTCTGGAACAGCAGATCGAGCAGCGCCATCCGGACCGGGACGCCGTTGTGGGCCTGCTCGAAGTAGCTCGCGTGGTCGGTGTCGTCGATGTCGGGATCGATCTCGTCGACCCGGGGCAGCGGGTGCATCACCGTCAGATCCTCCTTGGCGGCCGCCAGCGTCTCGGCGTCGATCTGGAACTCCCCGGCGACTTTCTGGTACTCGTCCTCGTCGGGGAAGCGCTCGCGCTGGATCCGGGTGACGTAGAGCACGTCCAGATCGGGGAGCACGTCGTCGATCTCGGTGTGTTCCCGGAGTTCGGCGCCGGCCTCGTGGAGGTCGAACCGGACCGACCGGGGGAGGCGCAGCGACTCGGGGCTGACGAAATGCATGTGGGCGTCGAACTCCGTCAGCGCGGTCGCCAGCGAATGGACCGTCCGGCCGTACTTCAGGTCGCCCACGATCCCGATGGTGAGGTCGTCCAGCCCCGCAGCCTCCCGGATGGTGTAGAGGTCGAGCAGGGTCTGGCTGGGGTGTTGGCCCGCGCCGTCGCCGGCGTTGATCACCGGCGCGTCGACGAACTCAGCGGCCATCTTCGCGGCGCCCTCGCGGGGATGGCGGAGCACGACGCCGTCGGCGTACCCCTCGACCACGCGCACGGTGTCCGCGAGGCTCTCGCCTTTGCTCACCGACGAGGCGTCGACGCCGCCCATGTCGACGACCTGCCCGCCGAGACGCTTCATCGCCGTCTCGAAGGACATCTTGGTCCGCGTACTCGGTTCGTAGAAACAGAGCGCGAGCACCGTCTCGGGGTAGCGGGCGGGCAACGCCTCGCCGCCACCCGCAGACAGCGCCGCGTCGAACTCGGCCGCGCGGTCCAGCACCCGTTCGACGTCCGCCCGAGATAGCTGCCCCGCGGCGACGAGGTGGTCCTGACGCATCATCAGAGAGCGGGATGGGCACGACCTTGAATCCCGCGGATCGGCAGTGTCCACGACTGTGCACGCCGATGTGGGCGCGGGCGCGGGTGGTTACGAATCTCGTAGCGTCCGGTCGGGCCGGTCAGCCCTCCCACTCCGCGTCCGAGAGCGTGCGCTGGACGGCCTCCTCGCCGACCGCGGCGGCGATGGAGCGGAACGCCGCGCGCTCGTCGCGGTCGCGGGCGTTCGCGACCAGCCGCGAGACGATGAACTCCGGCGTCGAGCGCCCGACCGTACCGAAGCGGGGCTGGTAGTCCACCCGCAGATCCAGGTCGTCGGTCAACCCCTCGGCGAAGATGCCGTCGATGCGGGCGGTGTCTGGCAGCGGCGAGAGGTCCTCCGCGAGATGGGTGACGAACACACCGAGTGCGTCACGGTCGACGGTCAGGTCCACCAGCCCGTTCAGCAGGTCCGCCGCACGACCCGGCTCAGTGATCGCCTCGAACTCGTCGACGAGCATCAGCGCCCGGCCCTCGCCCGTCAGCGGCGGCACGACCGAGCGCAGCGTCGACTCCAGTACGCCGGCGTTGAACGAGGCGTGCCGGCGGTGGAACACGACGGTGTCGAAGCGGCCGACCTCTGCCTCCTCCGCAGGGACGGGCAGCCCCATCGCCGCCAGCAGCGCGACGGCACAGAGCGTCTCCAGCAGCGTCGTCTTCCCGCCGGAGTTCGCCCCAGTGAGCACCGTCACGCGGTCGCCCGACGGCGGAGAAGGTCTGCCGTGCCCGGCGACCGCGTGCTCGCCGACGCCGTAGGTGATCGGCTGGATCTCGCCGTCGAGAAAGAGGTTGCGTGCGCCCCGAACAGCCAGCCCGTCGGCCACGAGTTCCGGTCGCGTGAGGTCATGTTTCGCCGCGAATCGGGCGAGCGAGAGGTCGAAGGCGAGCGCGTCGACGGCGTCAACGGCTGCCGCTATCTCCTCGCCCGCGGCGCCGAGGGTCTCCCGCAGGTCGGCCGCAACAGTGGTCTCCCGGTCGGCGACCTGCTCCTCCAGATCCTCGACCAGCGCGCGCAGCGTCGCGGAGACGAAGTCGCTCTCGTCGCGGGCCTCGTCGGGCGCGACCGCCCGGATCTCGCCGGCCGTGGCGCCGGTTTCCTCGGCGACGTAGGAGATGACGGCGCTCTGGAACGCCTCCAGCGAGCGCACGCCCTGGCTCCGGACCGTCTCCAGTACGTCCAGCGCGGCGTCGTTCAACCGTCTCGCCGCGGTTAGCTGGGTCCGGAGTTCGTCGAGGCGGTCGTCGGCGCCCTCTCCGACCGAGAGCGGTTCGTCGCCGCCGGCCGCGAACTCCCCCTCGACGGCACCGAGCGCGTCGACGGCATCAGCTAGCGCCTCGGCGTCGAGGTCCGCGAGACGGGCGAACGGCCCGCCCCCGTCGCTCCCGACCGCTCGGAGGTCGAGAACGGCCTCGACGGCGGCCCGTCGGCCCGCCCCGGCCTCGTCGTACTGCTCGAACGCCGAAATCACGGCCGCGCGCTCGGCGTCATCGAGGCCGGCCCAGACCTCGGTCGCGGCATCGACGCGGTCGAGTCGCTCCGCCGCGGCCTCCTGTGTTTCCAGCGGCGTGAGCACCCGGATCCGGTCGGCGGCACCGTCAGTTAGCGCGTCCTGGGCCGCCAGCCCCAGCAGGTCGCCGTACACGTCCCGGGCGTCGCCGGTACCCAGCGTGTCGAGCCCCGCCGCGCCGGTCGCCCGGCGGAGGATCCGCGTCGCTCGCCCGCGCGGGAGGCCGGCGTCGACCAGCGTCCCCACGTCGGCGGACTCGATGGCGCGAACGGCACGCTCGACACCCAACTCGGTTTCGAGCAGGTCGGCCGTCTTCGGGCCGACCCCCCAGTACTCCTGCAGTCGCATGGGTGGTGATGCGGCCGGGGGCTCTTGATGGTTTAGTCTCCCGACGGGGACGTTTTTTGCCCCCGAGACGGAAACACCGATATGGGCGACATCGACGCTGAGACGATCCACACCGCACTGGCGGATCGACTCGGCACCGCGCTCCGCGCCGTGGTGCGGTACGACGGCGCCGACATCGACCACTCGATGCGACAGGACGTGGCGGCCCAGTACCCCGAGGACGGCATCCGGGCGCTCGTCGACACCAGTATCGACCAGCAGATCGACGCCTCGACTATCGAGCAGTCGTTCCGACTCGGGACCCAGGAGGCGCTGGTCCGGACGTTCGAGCGCTCGTGGGTCGTCCAAGTCACCGATGGCCCGAAACGGGGCTGTCTGTTCTCCGTCGAGCGAGATCAGGACGTGTCGATGGTCGCCGTCGAGGACGGCATCGACATCGTCCGGGCGACGCTCGATGCCTAGCCGCTGAGCACGTCCCGCGCGACGCCCTGCGCGTACGCGCCGACGAACATACCCGCGATACCCGCGAGGATCGGCCAGTTCCCGATGCCGACGCTGGCGTAGGCCGCGCCCGGACAGATACCCGAGATGCCCCAGCCGACGCCGAAGACGACGCCGCCGATCATGACGTTGCTGTCCAGCGTTTTCCGCCGGAGCTCGTAGGCGCGGTCGGTCAGCGGCGCGCGCTTCCCGCTCCGGGTCGAGAGGTGGAAGACGGGGCCGGCGACCAGCGCCGCGCCGCCCATCACGAACAGCAGGCCGAAGTCGTCGAACTGGAGGAAGTCGAGGACGACCTCCGGCCGGGCCATCCGCGAGACGGCGAGGCCGACGCCGAAGACGAAGCCGCCGAGCAGCACGAGCGGCATGAACAGCGGGTGGCGCTCGTCACCAGCCGAGTTCTCGCCGCTCATGGCCGGACCCCCATCGCGAACAGTAGCTGTGCGGTCCCGGCCGCCACGAGCACGAACGTCGCGACGTTCACGAACGAGGCGTCAGCGAGCGACCCGACGCCACAGATCCCGTGGCCCGAGGTACAGCCCTTCCCGACCCGGGTGCCGACGCCGACGAGAACCCCGCCGACGAACAGCCGCGTTGGCGACACGTCGGTGACGAACCACGGGTCCGCCGAGAGGGCGGTGTAGGCAAATCCCCCCAGCACGATGCCGACGGTGAACACCAGCCGCCAGTCCCGGGACTGGACGAACCGGAACTGCTGGAAGCGCGGGCGGTCCGAGACGTACGAGAGCGTCGACTCGAGGAAGGTGCTCGCGCCCGCCGCGATGCCCGTCCCGCGGTAGATCAGGGCGGTGGCGAGGCCGATCAGGATCCCGCCGAGCAGGTAGTGATCGACGCCGTTGGGGAACAGCGTCGCGAAATCGAGCGGCATTACCGGTTCTCGGCGCCCGGGCGGTTTGAACGTCGCGGACCCGTGCGCCGCCGACGGACGACCGCATTCGCCGGAACCCCCACCGATAAGCCCCCGGCTGGCGACGCTCTGCCGTGCGCCGTCCATCGCTCGACGCCGTCCGGGGCTTCGACCGCGCGGTCTACATCGTCGCCGCCGGGCAGTTGCTGAACGTCTTCGGCTCCGGGTTGGTCTACCCGTTCGCGACCATCCACTTCCACCTCGAGATCGGTATCGCGCTCTCGCTTGTGGGGCTGGGGCTGCTCGTGAAGAGCGTCGGCACCGCCGTCGCCACCACCGTCGGCGGCTATCTCGCGGACCGAATCGGCCGCAAACCGGTGATGGTGGCGGCGATGGCCGGCAACGCGGTCACGCTGGCGGGCTACGCGTTCGTCCCCGCCATCGCCGCCGCGACGCCGCTCGACGCCGCTGGTGCGTTCATCGGCGTCTCCGCGCTCTCGGGCGCCACGAACGGCCTCTACACCCCGGCCGGACAGGCGTACATCGCCGACCTCACCGAGGGTGCGGAGCGCGACCGCGCCTACTCGCTGCTGAAAGTCGGGAACAACGTCGGGTTCGGGATGGGCTTTGTCGTCGGTGGCCTGCTGTACGAGTGGGCCGAAGTGGCAGTCTTCCTCGCCGACGGCTTCACCTCGGCGGTCGTCGCTGTACTGCTCGTCGTGCTCGTTCCCCGGATCCACGCGGGTCAGCCGGGCGTGGCGTTCCGGGACTCCGTCGGTGACTGGACCGGGGCGGTCACGAAGCGGCGCGTGCTCGCGTTGGCGGCGCTGAACGGCGGCTTCTCGGTGCTGTACGCCCAGATGCAGACCACCGTCCCCATCGTCGCCGAGGCACGGCTGGGGCTCTCCTCGGCGGAGATCGGCACGCTGTACGTGCTGAACCCCCTCACGCTCGTGCTGCTCCAGATCCCGCTGGTCGCCGCGGTCACGGACTGGCGCCGCACCCGCGGGCTGACGCTCTCGACGGGGTTCTGGGCCGTCTCGATGCTGGTGGTCTGGCTGATCTACCTGCTCGACCTCGGACCGGCGCCGGTGGGTCGGCATTCCCTGCTCGCGCTCGGCGTCGTTCTCGTCGGTGCCCACCTCGTGACCCGGACCATCGGCGAGGTGCTGCACTCGCCGATTTCGACCTCGCTGATGAGCGCGCTGGGCAGCGACGGCGAACGCGGCGCCCAGCTTTCGGTTCTCGAGGTCGCCAAGCGCGGCGGGATGGGCGTCGGCTCCTTCGCGGGTGGCCTCTTTTTCGACTACGGGCTGGCGGCGTGGCTCTGGCCGACGCTAATCGGGCTCTGTGTGCTGTTGGCAGTGGGGCTGCTGACGTTCGAACGGACGCTCTCGCCGCGGGAGAACGGGGCGCCGGTGGAGGGCTGAGGCGGGGTTAGACGCAGCGGCGGGGGGCGCGGATCAGCCCAAGAAGGGATTCCGTCCAGCGGATATCGCTCAGTCGATACCACTCAGAGAAGCGCGTTCAGTTCGTCCGGTCCGAACAACGACCAGTTCTCGTCGACGTCCTCGGCGAGTCCGTCGACGAACCCGCTTCGGGAGAACAGCGCGAACTCTTCAGTCCGATCAGCGGGTCCCCAGCGGACATCATCTGCCTTCTCGGTTAGTGAACCGACGAGCCCGTAGCCGACCGGGTCAGCAGTCCATTTACATTCACCAAAGAGGATGCGGTCGTCACTCGGTGATAGACCGACGATGTCGATCTCCTGCTCCCCGTACCACCATCGGCCAAGGTCAGCGTACGGGCCCAACTCTCCCTGCCTGATCGCTTCCCAAACGGCTTCCTGACAGATATCTTCGAACGTCGACGAGACGTGGTCCGGCAGTCCGGGCTCTATCGTTCCCTCATACACCATCTCCGGTGCTTCCTCGATGCTCGACCGATTCGGTTCGACGAACCGGAACCAGAACCGGAGGAACTCGTCGGCGACGACATACCGAGACCGCTTTGACTGCTTCGCCGACGCCGTGACTGGCGTTTCCCGCGAGATCAGGCGGAGTCGTCGCAACGTCTGAAGGTACTTCGAGAGTGGCCCCGACCCGACCCCAGTCGCACCGGCGATCCCGTTTGGCGTTGTGTGGCCGGTCGCGATCGCTTCGAGGATACTTAGATAGCGTGCGGGACTCCGTAGTTCGGTCCGGAGCAGGAACTCCGGTTCGTTGTACAGCATCGCCGTCGGCGACAGGATCTCCTGCTGGATGTTCTCGGCCAGCGAGCGGTCGTAGTCGAACTGCGTCAAGTACATCGCCGTCCCACCGGTGACACTGAATGACTGCACGGCGTCCTCGAACTCGTAGGTGATTACCTCACGGGCATCTCGGAACGAGAACGGCTGGAGATCGATCTGGCCAGTCCGCCGGCCGTGCAACGGGCTTTCGTGGCCGAGAACCTCCGACTCCATCGTACTCACGCTGGATCCACAGAGCACGAGCATCGAGTCGGTTCCTGAAAGCTGTTCGTCGATGAACGACTGGAAGTACGAGGGAAGCGAGTCGTTCTCCTCCACCAGGTAGGGGAACTCGTCGATGACGACGAGGAGCTGCTCGTCCTGAAGCTTCTCGGCGAGGTAGCCGAGTGCGTCCTCCCAGTCCGCAATCCTCGGCGGGCGCTCGTCGACGTGGCCGGCGATCTGCTCAACGAACTTCTCTCGCTGTCGCTGTTCGGACTCCTGCGCCGCGAGGAAGTAGATGTGCGGCCGGTCCTCGCAGAACTCCTTCAGCAGCGCCGTCTTCCCGATCCGTCGACGCCCGTAGACGACGAAGTACTCGGCCTCCGCCGACGCGTAGGCGGTCTCGAGCGCCTCGAGTTCCGCCTCCCTGTCGTAGAAGGTCATTATCTAAGTAATGATTACTGCGATAATGACTTGTGTGTTTCGCCTACTCGGTGTCGAACTCGTCGAGTTTCGCGGTGGGGAAGGAACCGCACATTGGTTCCCTTGCCGCTTACCGCGGCGTCTGTCGGTAGATCAGGTTTCGCTGGATCTCGTTTGCACCCTCGTAGATGACGGGGATGCGCACGTCGCGGTACACCCGGGCGATCCGGCGGTCCGTGAAGATGGAGCGGCCGCCGTGGAGCTGCATCCCGCGCTCTGCCACGTCGACGGCCGTCTCGGTCGCCTTCGTCTTGGCCATCGCCGCCCAATAGCCGGGGTTGTCGTGGTTCGCGACCTGCTCGGCGGCGCGCCAGGTCAGCGAGCGCGCCGCCCGGAACTCAGTCTGCATATCCGCGAGGATATGCTGGACTGCCTGAAACTCGCTGATGTTGCGCCCGAACCCTTCACGCTCGTGGACGAACGCTTCTGCCTCCTCGATGGCGGCGGCGGCCATTCCCAGACCGTGGCCGGCGACGACGACGCGGCCGTGGTTGAAGAAGTCCGCGAGCGCGTAGAAGCCGCCGCCCTCCGTGCCCACGAGGTTCTCCTCGGGGATCCGGCAGTCGTCGAAGACGATGTGGCCCTGCTTGGACGCGCGCATCCCCATCTTCTCGGGGATGTGTTCGGCCTCGTAGCCCGGCGCGTCGGTGGGAACGATAAACAGCGAGTAGTTGCTGTAGCGGTCGTCGCGGTCGCCGGTCTTGGCGTAGACGGTGAGCCAGTCGGCCTCGACGGCGTTGCCGACCCAGTACTTCTCGCCGTTGAGCACCCACTCGTCGCCGTCCTTTTCTGCGGAAGTGGTCATGCCCGCCAGATCCGACCCGGTTTCGGGCTCCGAGACCGCGAGCCCCGAAATCTGCTCGTTCTGAGCCACGGGTCGGAGGTATTTCTCGTGTTGCGCCTCGGTGCCGTACTGTTCGACCAGTTCACAGCCGAAGGAGGCCAGCATCAGCGTCAGGCCGATCCCGGCGTCGGCGCGGTAGAACTCCTCAGCGATGGCGAGGATCTGGTGGATGTCGAAGCCGCGGCCGCCGAGTTCCTCGGGCAGGTCGGCGGCGACGAGGCCGGCCTCCATGGCTGCCTCCAGCACGTCCCACGGGTACTCGCCGGCCGCGAACGCCTCGGCGGCGACGGGTTCGATCTCGTCGGCGGCGAACGCCCGGGCCTCGGCTTTCGCCTCGCGTGCGTGCTCAGGAACGACCGCTTCGTCGAGTAGGTTCATACCCCGGGGCTCGGCCGGGGGTCGCAAAAATCCCCCTAGAACTTCCCCTCCGTGGTGAGCCGTTGTCGGCTACTCCTCGTCCTCGTCGTCGCTTCCGTCATCGCTGCCGTCGATGGACTCGCCGGGCAGCCATTCGTCGGCGCCCTCGTCTGCGTCGTTTCCCTCCCCGCCGATTCCCGTGAGTCGGTCGCTCTCGGAGTCCGACAGCGCCCGACTCACATCCTCGCTCGAGAGCGCTGCGGCGCCGCGGCGGTCTTCCTCGTCCGTGTCCTCCTCAGCCTCGGAGAGTCCGCCGACCGAGTCGGACGGCTCCTCCTCGTCGCGTGCGATAGCCCGGACGCTCTCCTCGTCGGCGACCGCGCGGGCGTTCGGCTGGTCCCGGCCAATCGACCGGGTTTCGCACTCAGTCAGCCGTTCCCGGACCGCCTCACGCTCGACGGTGCCCGAGACGGTCCGCGGGAGTTCGTCGGTGACGCCGACCGTTCGCGGGAGTTTGAACCCCGCCAGCCGGTCCCGGAGGAACGGTTCGAGGTCGCCAACGCTGATTTCGGTCGTCTCGTCCTCGTCTGTTCCCGCGGCCGGGACCACCAGCGCGGCCACGCGCTCGCCCCACTCCTCGTCGTCGAGGCCGACGACGGCAGCGTCCTCGACAGTCGGGTACTGGCGGAGCGCGTCGACCACCTCGCCGGGGTCGACGTTCTCGCCGCCCGAGAGGATCCGGTCGTCGAGGCGGTTCAGTACGTAGAGCCGCCCGTCCTCGTCGAACCGCCCTACGTCGCCGGTGTGGAAGCCGTAGGGGCCCATCGCCTCACCCGTCGCCGCCGGATCGTCGTAGTAGCCCGGGGTGACGGTGTGACCGCTGACCACCAGTTCCCCCTTCTCGCCCGGTTCGACAGGGGCTCCAGTGGAGTCGACCACCGTGACGGTCGTCCGGAGCAGCGGCCGACCGACCGATTCCGGGTGGTCGTACGCCTTCGTGTGCCGGGCCGTGGCGACTTGCGAGGCCGTTTCGGTCATCCCGTAGGTCGGACAGATCGGCACCGAGTAGTCCCGGCAGCGCTCGATCAGTTCCGCCGGGCAGGGGGCGCCGCCGACGAGCGCGAACCGCAGGCTGCCGGGCAGGGTGCCCCGGGCCGAGAGCATCCGGCGCAGCATCGTCGGCACCAGCGAGATGCAAGTGGCCTCGTGCTCACGGATGTCGTCGACGGTGCCGCCGGGGTCGAAGCTCTCGCGCACGATGACGGTCGTGCCGTACAGCGTCGAGCGGAGGATGGGCGCGATACCGCCCATGTGGTGCAAGGAGAGCGGGACGAGCCAGCGGTCCGTCGGGTCGATGCCGAGCCGGAACGCGCTGGCGACGGCGCTCGAAAGCAGGTTCCCCATCGTCAGCCGGACGGCCTTCGGCGTCCCGGTGGTTCCGGAGGTAAACAGCAGCAGTTGCGTGTCCGAGCGCTCCCAGTCCGTTGGGTCGACCGGCGCGGGGTCGGCGGTCGCCAACGGCGTCGCCTCGCTCCATTCGGCGTCGTCGATGGTGAACACGTCGAGCCAGGGGTCGACGCGCTCGGCAGCGCCCCGCACCTGCGACTCGGTGGTCTCGTCACAGAGGACGGCGTCGACGTCCGCGCGGTCGAAGCGCTCGGCCAACTCGGGCGGGGTGAACTCCGGCGGCAGCGGCACCAAGACGGCACCCAGCCGCATCGCGGCGTGAATCAGACAGACCTCCTCGACGCCGGTCTCCAGCGCGGCCCCGAGGTGGTCCCCCTCGTCGACGCCCAGCGCGGCGAGCCGTCCGGCCATCTCCTCGACGGTCTCGTCGAGCGTCGCGTACGTCCACGCGTTGCCCGAACTCGCGTTGACGAGGGCCTCCCGGTCGGGCGTCGTCCGTGCCCGGTGGGCCAGCCAGTCGTGCATGGTCACCGAAGGTGGCTGCTGGTACTTGCCTCTTCGCACCGACGGCGATCAGCCATGGGACAGATCGGCGAACAACGCGTCGACGGCGTCGCGGCTCTCGGGGGCCGACGGGTCGTAGAGACCGACGCCGAACACCGTGTCGCCGCCCATCGTCCGCCTCGCGACGACCAGCCGAGGCCCTTCGCCCTCGACAGCGTACTCGCCGGCGGTCACGTTCTCGCCGGCGAACGCGACGGTGCTCTCGTCCTCGTAGCGCACCTCGGGGGTCTCCATCGGGAGGTTCGGCAGAATGTGGGTCACCGCCTGCTTCAGCGGCACGTAGGTAAGCGGGTTCAGTGAGACACCCCCGACGGTCCAGCCGGGGAGGCTGATGGTGGTCACCGCCGCGCCCGCGTCGGGGTTCGTCGCCGTCATCACGTACGCGGCGACGTCGATGCGTTTCTCGACGCCCTGAACAGCGACGCGCTCGTCGAACGCGATCTGTTCGGCCGTCGGCTCCTCGAAGCCGTGCTCGGCTGCCGTCCCCGCGTCGACGGTCACCGGCGCCGACGCGGTACCCTGGAGGGGACCCCCGGCCACCAGCCACCCGCCGGCACCGCCGGCGACAAGGACCGTGCCGACGAGCGCGATAGTGAAGAGTTCCCGCAGCATGGGCCGGAGTTATGAACCGGCCGGCTTAACCGTTCGCTTCAGCGACACACGCGAGCGTCAGCAAAAAAAGCCCGTTCGGGGGCTCAGTCACCGTGGCCCTTGCCCTTCCCCTTGCTGTGGCCCTTTCCGTTGCCTTTGCCGTGGCCCTTCCCGTTCGCGCCCGGACTGCCGGGGCCGCCGCGGGCACCTTTGTAGTTCGTGTCGGCGTCGTAGCCACCGAACAGGCGGAACCACTCGTCGAGGTTCCCGGTCGTCGGGAGGCTGGCGCGGCCGTCGAGGTTCGCTTCCTCGTCGAGCACGCGTCCGCTGTTCAGGCGGAGGTCGGTCGTCAGCGCCTCGGCGACGGCGTTGAGGTTCTCGCGGTGGGCGGTCGGCACGTCGCCGCCCAGCAGCACCACGCCGCCGCCGTCGGCGACGAACGAGCGGAGCGAGTCGAGTTCGGCGTCGCTGAGTGGCTCTGCGGGCGCCGAGATGAGGAGCGCGCGGCCGCGCTCCAGCAGGTCGCCAGTGAGGTCGTTCACCTGCTCGAAGCCGAGGTCGACGCCCTCGAGATAGCGCATGTAGTAGGCCGCGTCCTCCGCGCCGACCGAGCGTTCGGTGCCGAACTGGCCGTGGCCGCCGTCGATGAGCACCTCGCCCTCGCGCTCAGAGAGACGGTCGAGCAGGCTGGTGAGGAAGGAGTAGTTGCCGTACCCCGAGACGCTCTCCGGGAACCCCTCTCCCTGCTCGAACGACTCGTCGATGAACGACGTACCGCTCAGCGCGACGCGGGCGTGCTGATCGATACCCACGAGCGGCGCGGCAGCGTCGTACTCGACCGCGGCGTCCTGCTGGTACGCTGTCTTGGCTGCCGAGACGGGAACGCGCTTCCGGTCGATGCGGCCGTCGGTGGTCCGCACGCTGGCGGCGTAGGGCGCGTAGAGTTCTTCGACTGCGCCGTTCCGGATCGTCGACGACTCGTTCGGCGCGCTCTCGGCCCAGACGCCGGCGCCGTCCTCGCGGGCCGCGAACTCCTCTTGCAGGAAGCTATCGTGCTGGCCGAACCCGGAGTCGTAGACGCGAGCGTAGCCTTCGCGGACTGCCAGCCGGTTGTAGGGCATGTTGTACCCCTCGGTTCCGTCGGCGTCGTAGTCGACGTACGCCAGCAGGCGGCCGAAGTCCCCGCGCAGTGGCTCCTCGTCGTCGAACCGGATCGAGACCGTCTCGCCGGCCAGTTTCTCCTCTGCGAACGCAGTGGCGTCGTCGCCCTCCGCTTTGAGATACGCCTCGTCGCTCAGCCCTTCCCACTCCTCGGTTCGCTCTTCAGTGTCCCCGGTTTCGGGGGTGTCGAGGCCGAGCACCCGGACGGTGTCCTCGTAGTCGTTGGGGAAGCGCACGTCGATGGTGTCGCCGTCGGTGACCGAAATCACGTCCACCTCGTAGCGCTGGCCCTTCTCCAGTTCGGGCGGGCCGAGACCCGGGCGCTCGCTGAAGTAGTCGAACTCGTCGTCGTTGAAGCGGTCGGTGACCGGGACGAAGCCGATGCCATCGTTGGATTCCTCGTCGAGGACCTGATCGTCGTTGAACCGGAAGCCGACGTCGAGGGCTGCCGCGATGGCGTCGAGATTGGCCGTCTCGTCGAAGTTGCGGAAGTCGGACTGGTGGAACAGCAGGACGCTGCCGCCGTCGTCGACGAACGTCGAAAGCGCGTCGAGTTCCTCCTGCGAGAACGCGTCCGAGGGGGTGGTGATGATCACGGCGTCGGCGTCACCCAGCGTCGCCGCGATATCGGTCCTCGCCTCGACACTGTAGCCGTTCTCTTCGGCGTATTCGATAAACTGGTCGTGCTCCCACGTCCCGTAGTACTGCCCGTGCCCCTCGTCGAACGCGACCGTTCCGCCGCCGACTTCGGCGTCGAGGACGTTCAGCACGAACTCCTCGTTGCCGTAGCCGAAGTTGGTGTCGTCCTGGGCGACAGGGGCGCCGAAGCCGACGACGCCACCCTCGCTCGCGACCAACGGGATGTCCGTGTCGGCGGGGTAGTCGACCGAATCGCCCTTGCCGTCCGCGTCCGTACTTGTCGCCGCCGTACCCGCCCAGACCGCCACCAGCGAGTCGTCGGTCAACGGTTCGCCGTTGGCGTTCAGTAGGCTCGCCGTCGAGTCGAACATGAGCGGATCGATCTCGTCGGTCGCCGCCAGCGCCGTCCCGCCTGCGCTGACGCCGACACTACCGAGCAGTACACCGGCCGCCGCCGTCCGGAGGAAGGACCGTCGTCGCATGCGGTCTGTCATGACGAACGGTCGTGTATAAATCACCCGATAATCGCATGGATATATACACTACTGAGGAATACAGACGCTATATAGCCGTCAGTGTTCCACGAACTCGACGAGGACTCCTGCGGTGTCCCGGGGGTGGAGGAAGGCGATATCGTGGCCCCACGCGCCCGGCCGTGGTTCGTCGTCGATGGTCTCGACCCCGAGATCCCGGGCGCGGGAAAGCGCCGCCGCGGCGTCGTCGGTGGCGAAGGCGACGTGATGCAGCCCTCCACCCTCGCTGTCGACGTAGTCGGCGATGGTGCCCCCGTCGTCGAGGGGCTCGATCACCTCGACGTAGCCGTTGCCCAGATCGACGAAGACGAAGCGCATCCCGCGCTCCTCGTCGGTCTCCTCGTGGACGATCTCGGCGTCCAGCAGGTCGGCGAACAGCGCGGCGGTCTCGGCGGCGTCGTCGGTTGCGACGCCAGCGTGGTCGAACTCCATACCGGCCGTGGGACCGGGGGGAGCAAAAACGTGAGCCGTTTCCGGCGCCGTTCGTGGCGTGCAGTTCCGGCTCCCGAGTCTCGTGGCCCGATCGGCGACACGATTATGCCGTCGTCGCGCCCAGATACGGCCGTGCAGACCTCCACTACCGAGTCGATCGCGGGCGAAGAGATCGCCGAGACGCTGGGAACCGTCAGGGGAAACACCGTTCGGGCCCGGAACGTCGGCCGGGACTTCACGCAGAGTCTCCGGAACATCGTCGGCGGCGAGATGAAGGCGTACACGGAGCTGCTGTCGGACTCCCGGGAGGAGGCTGAAGAGCGGATGCTCACAGAGGCAGAGGGGCTGGGCGCCGACGCGGTTGTGTGCGTGCGCTTCGAGACCTCCGAGATCGCGGGGACGGGTGCGGAGATGCTGGCCTACGGGACGGCCGTGAAACTGGCGTAAGCGACCCGTGCTACTTCCCACACCTTGATTGAAGGAACTTCACTTCTGAAGGTGTATCGATCTCGATTATCAGCGTCTGTTCCTTACATCCCTTCGGGAGCCACTGTTGATCGTCGTGGACGTACGGTGGGTCGGGGCCTGAGAGGATTCGAAGTGAGATGCTGTACTTTTGCGTCGGCACAACGTCCTCTTGCACCCGGCGAGTCGCTCCTGTCGGGTCAAGTTCGATCGTTTCGTTAAGGACCGTATCCTGCTGGTTTGGAAGCGGTCCGTCCGTACGGAGGACAAGTCGAACGCGGAGCTCTTTATCGGTCCCGTTTGCCCATTGAATATCGGCATTAGCGGGCTGTTCAATCGATAGACAACCCGAACAGCCCAGACTCCCGACGACCGCGAGTTTCGAGAATGTTCTCCTATTCATTATTTTACGGAGAGACTATTGAGATGTCGTCATATAGGTCAACCGTTCCGGTACCACTATACAAGACTGTAGGCACAGTCTGGCATTGATATTGCGTTTGGAACAGGTACCCCTGGTTAAATTTAACGTTAACAAAGTCTTCTGTACTTTGTGCTGCAAAGTCAAACATTACACCAACTCCGTCATCTTGGGAGGTGGGAAGATCCTGTGTCCCAGTACCATAGTCAAGCGTCCAATTTGCATTCTGATATGGAGTATTATTCAGTATCGGTCCCTCGTAATACGCCTTTGAAGCCTCCGCAGAGATAGGGCCACTACTAACGCCAGCAGAGACAGTATACTGGATACTGCTTGGATCGTAGTTTGTCTGAGGTGTGTGAGCGGTGCTTTTGAGAGAATTCTGTGTATCAGGCTTATTCGGATATTCGAGACTAAAGTTTGACTCGGTCCCTTCAATAAACACATTCCCTCCGTTGTACGTCGGGCACCCGACCGAATCATCAGTTACTGTTGGTGGATTTTCAAAGAATCCTTGTAGGATATATCGATTTGAGGTCTGAGTTTCTAGTTCTCCAGGCCTACTTCCTGAACTATCTTCATTCCCGGATAGAAATCCGACGAATTCCCAATCAGACGTGTTACTGTCTGACGGCGGTGAACCATAGTCTTGGAAGTAAGTCATTACTTCGTAGCCCATTATTTCTCACCTCCAATCCGGGACATAGCCAAAAATTGTTCCCAGTTTGTGTCTATCCTCTTTGGTGTAAGTGAGAATCCAGTCTTATTTCCGTCCTTTTGCAGATAACCTCCAATTCCTCCATCCCCGACTGTGGTCATCGTCGATAGGTTCCCCATTTTTGCAGGATCCTTGCCATCACTTTGATTTCCGGAATCAATATGCTTCGATTGTTTCATTCCGTTCTTCACAACCGATTTTCTATTATTTACCTTATTCATATTCTTTTTCATCCCATTAACTCTAAGATTCCCCGTCAATTCGCCATGAATCCCATTGAGTTGTCCTGACGCCTCTCCCACAATTTCATGAGTATTCAGGTCATACGCGACTCCTGTATATTTCGAGCCGCTCGTTGCGGAAGACACAGATGAGAACGCAGTTGAAGATGCAACTGCGATACCGGCTGTTTTTAGAATCTCTCTTCTTGATTTCGGACTATTGCTTTTGACTACAAACAAGGATGCATATCTACATTCATAAATAATTTGATTTAGAAATATATAATTAATAATAGTAATTAAATGCTAGCGCACTCTAACGCGTTTTGTCACATTGGACAGTAAGCTCGAATTTGTTCCCCAGTGGCTCTATACAGATACGCCCTGTTGGTACTCGCCGAACGCGTCGCGAAAGACGTTACAGACCTCGCCGACCGTCGCCTTCGCCTTCACGGCGTCGACGATGTACGGCATCACGTTCTCCTCGCCATCGGCGGCATCGGCGAGAGCCTCGAGCGCCGCCTCGACGGCCTCGTCGTCGCGCTTCTCGCGTAGCTCCTCGAGCTGGTCGATCTGTCGCTGCTCGTCCTCCTCGTCGATGGACTCGAGATCCATCTCCGGCTCCGAATCCTCGACCTCGAACTCGTTGACGCCGACGATGATGCGCTCGCCCTCCTCGATCTCCTCCTGTCGCTGGAAGGCGACCTCCTGGATCTGGCGTTGGACCCACTGGTCCTCGATGGCGCCGCGCATGCCGCCGCGCTCGTCCACGTCGTCGAGGATGTCGAAGGCGTCTTCCTCGATCCCGTCGGTGAGGTTCTCGACGTAGTAGCTCCCCGCCAGGGGGTCGATGGTGTCGGCGGCGCCGGACTCGTGGGCGAGGATCTGCTGGGTTCGCAGCGCCGTCCGGACGGATTTCTCAGTCGGCAGCGCGAGCGCTTCGTCCTTCCCGTTGGTGTGGAGGCTCTGGGTGCCGCCGAGGACGGCGGCCATCGCCTGATACGCCACTCGGACGACGTTGTTGTCGATCTGCTGGGCTGTCAGGGTGGAACCGCCGGTCTGGGTGTGGAACTTCAGCTGTTTGGATTTGGGGTTCTCGGCGTCGAAGCGCTCCTCCATGATCGTGGCCCACATCCGCCGGGCGGCCCGGAACTTCGCGGCCTCCTCGAACACGTTGTTGTGGGCGTTGAAGAAGAAGCTGAGTTGGGGGGCGAACTCGTCGACGTCGAGGCCGGCGTTGATGGCGGCTTCGACGTACTCGATGCCGTTGCCGAGGGTGAACGCGACCTCCTGGGCCGCGGTCGACCCGGCTTCGCGGATGTGGTAGCCCGAGATGGAGATGGTGTTGAAGTTCGGCACCTCGTCGGCACAGAACTCGAAGATGTCCGTGATCAGCCGCATCGATGCCTCCGGCGGGTAGATGTAGGTGTTGCGCGCGGCGTACTCTTTGAGCACGTCGTTCTGGATGGTCCCGCGGAGTTCCTCGCGGTCGACGCCCTGCTCGTCGCCGACGGCGATATACAGCGCCAGCAGCACGCTCGCGGGCGCGTTGATCGTCATCGACGTGGAGACTTCGTCCAGCGGGATCTCCTCGAAGACGGTCCGCATGTCCTCGATGGAGTCGATGGCGACGCCCGAGCGACCCACCTCGCCGCGGGCCATCGCGGCGTCGGAGTCGTGGCCCATCTGTGTCGGCAGGTCGAACGCCATCGAGAGGCCCGTCTGGCCCTGATCGAGCAGATAGTGGAAGCGCTCGTTGGTCTCGCTGGCCGTCCCCATTCCGGCGTACTGGCGCATCGTCCAGAGCCGACCGCGGTGCATCGTCGAGTAGACGCCGCGGGTGTAGGGCTCCTCGCCCGGGAACCCCAGATCCTCGTCGTAGTCGAGATCCTCGACGTCCGCCGGGGTGTAGAGCGGGTCGACCTCCTGACCCCCGGTGTCGGTGGTGAACTGTTCCTCGCGCTCCCCGAAGCGGTCGACGGTCGGGCCGTAGGTCTCCTCCTCCCAGCGCTCTTTCCCCTCGCGGATCGCCGCGAGGTCCGCCTCGTCGAACATGCCCCCAAATCCGGGCGGTTCGGACTTAAACGTAGAGGGGACGGGAACGGGCGCCGGGACCGGCTGAGGAGGGCCGGAGTCACCCGCCTTTATCGGGGGGCGGATCCAACGCCCGCTATGGCACTCCTCGACACTGCGTTCAGTATGCTGCACGTGCTGTTCGCCGGGCTTTGGACCGGTGCGACCGTCTTCTACGCCTGGCGGATCCACCCCCTGCTCGTCGACGGCGACATCGGCGTGACGCCGGCGATGGCCATCACTACTGGTCTCCGCTGGCTGACCCGTATCGGGGCCGTCGTCTTCGTCGCCACCGGCGGCCACATGGCCGGGACTGGCTACGCCGACGGCCGCCTGTTCAGCGACCCGATGGGCCACGCGGTTCTGGGGATGCTCGTGCTCTGGCTGGTCGTTACGGGGCTGCTCGAGGCCGCCATCGGCAAGATCCAGACCGCACTCGGCGAGGGGAAGATCCAGACCGCCGGCCACGAGAACGAGACGCTGATCCGCGTCGCCGCGACGTTCTCGGTCGTTCTGCTGCTGCTCGGCGGCTATCTCGCCCAGCCGCTGGTCTGAGGCTGATTCGACGGGGGAACGTTTAGGCCCCCGCTCGCACACCTTCTGGGCATGCACTCCGATGCTCTCCAGCGCTACGTCCGGGCGACCGGTGCCGACCACAGCGACGTTCAGGCCGAGATGGCTGACCACGCCGACGAACACGGCTTCCCCATCATCGGTCCCGACGCCGGCGCGGTGCTGCGCCTGCTCGCGCGCCTGACCGACGCCGAGCGGGTCTTCGAGTTCGGGTCCGGCTTCGGCTACAGCGCTTCGTGGTTCCTCGCCGGCGGCGCCGACGAGGTGGTGCTGACCGAAATCGACGCCGACGAACTCGAGATGGCCCGGGATTTCCTCGACCGGGAGGGCACCGCCGACCGGGCGCAGTTCGAACACGGCGACGCGCTCGACGCCGTAGCGGACTACGACGGCCCGTTCGACGTGGTGCTGATCGACCATGACAAAGCGCGCTACGCGAAGGGGTTCGATCTCGCCCGGGAGAAGGTTCCAGAGGGTGGCGTCGTCGTCGCCGACAACATGACCAAAGGCCCGGTAGATATCGAGGTGCTCGCGGACTACTTTGCCGAGGGCGAACCCCTCCCCGACGACGTCGGCGACCCGATGGCGGGTATCGTCGAGTACGTCGAACACGTCCGGGCGGACCCGGCGTTCGAGTCCTTCATCCTCCCGGTCGGGTCGGGGCTCTGCATGAGTACGCGGATCGCGCCGCGAGAGGACTGACCGCCTCGACGCCGACGCCCGGCCTACATCTCGGTTCCGTGAGCCTCGCCACTTCCGACGTGCTCGCGGGGCATCAGGTCTGCGAACCGCTGGTCGGCGAGCCACTCGGCCAACTGGACCAGTTCGTCGCAGGCGGCCTCGAAGATGCGTTGGCCCTTCTCGGCACTGGCGTCGGTCGGGTCGCCGAAGGCGCCGTTTTCGGCGTTGTCGATGGCGTCGTAGTGGATCCGAGCGCCGTGGCGGCTGTGGCCGGCGCTCCCGAGGTCCTGTAGCCCGCCGTCGCGGGCGTTCTCGAACTCGCCTTCCTTCACCGTCTCCGGAGCGAGATGCAGCAGCATCGACGTTTCCTTCGGCCCGGCGTGGGGGCCGTTGGTCTCGAAAATCTCGTTCACCAACTCCGGGATCGAGTTGTCCCACATCCACGGCGTCGCGAACGCCGTCTCGTCGGCGCGTACACGGCGGCCGACCTCCTGGAGATGCTGGTCGTTGCCGCCGTGGGCGTTCACGAACACGACACGGTCGATGCCGTGATACGTGAGGTTCCGCGTGAGATCCTCGACGTAATCACGGAAGGAGTCGGGCGAGACCCACATCGTCCCGTGGAACTGTCGGTGGTGTTCGCTGACGCCGATCTTGACGGTGGGCGTACAGAGAAAGCCCGTGCGCTCGGCGGCCGCGCGGGCGAGACCTTCAGCGATGACGTGATCCGTCGAGAGCGGGAGGTGGGGGCCGTGCTGTTCGGTCGAGCCGAGCGGCACGAACGCCACGGGGCCGAGGTCGGCCGTCGCGACGTCGGGCCAGGTCTGGTCGGCGAGGTACATGGGCCGGCTGAGGAGTCGCGGGGTCCTAAACCCTGCTTCGTCGGAGCGTGGCGCTCCGGGTGCCAGCGCGGGCTTCGCCACGCTTTTGACGCCTGCCACCCCACGATTGACTATGTTTGGAGGCGGCGGTCTCAACCCGCGCAAGATGCAACAGATGATGAAGCAGATGGGCATCGACGTCGAGGAGCTCGATGCCGAGGAAGTGATCATCCGGACCGCCGACGAGGAGCTCTACTTCGACGGCGCCCAGGTCACCAAGATGGACGCGCAGGGCCAGGAGACCTACCAGATCGTCGGCGAGCCCAACGTCCGCGAGACGGGCGAGGCCGAGGCCATCGAGGCCGGCGAGGCGGAGTCCGAGGAAGCCGACGAAGGCGGCATCCCCGACGCCGACGTGGAGATCGTGGCCCAGCGAGCGGGCGTCACGGAGTCCACGGCCCGGGCGGTGCTCGAGGAGAACGACGGTGACCTCGCGGCCGCCGTCTCTCAGCTGGAGTAGTCCGGTGGGTGCATTTCTCCTAGTTCATGGCGACCGTGAGTACGTACGCCGTCCCGGCGAGGAGCTCCAGACCGACCTCGGGGTGCTCGACGTCCCGGAGGACGTGAGCCACGGCGACCAACTGGAGACCCACCTCGGCGAGCCGTTCAGCGTCCGCGAACTCCGCGGCCCGGACCTGTTCGACCACTTCGAGCGCACCGGCGCGCCGATGATGCCCCGCGACGCCGGCCTCGTGATGGGACACACTGGCGCGGGCGGCGGCGACCGCGTGCTCGACGCGGGCACGGGCACGGGCGTGCTCGCAGCCTACCTCGCCCGCGCTGGCGCCGAGGTCACCACCTACGAGACCGACGAGGAGTTCGCCGAGGTGGCTCGCGGCAACATGGAGTTGGGCGGCGTCGACGACCGCGTCGACGTGCGCACCGGCGATGTGACCGAACACCTCGACGACTTGGTCGAGGAGGGGCCCTTCGACGTGCTCACGCTCGACACCGGCGACTCGCCGGCCGTCGTCGAGCGGGCCTCGGAGCTACTGGCTTCCGGCGGCTTCATCGCCGTCTACTCGCCGTTCGTGGAGTCGATCAAGGAGACGGTCGCGGCTGCCAGCGGCGACCTCACCGACATCCGGACGTTCGAGACGATCCAGCGCCGGATGGACGTGGGCGAACGCGGCACCCGGCCGTCGACGGCCGGCGTCGGCCATACGGGCTATCTGACGTTCGCGAGAGCCGGTCGCAGCGAGTGAGCGACTGTGACCGTCGTGTCACAGTGACGGAACTCGATGCCGCGACCGTGCGCGGAAGGAATAGGCGGCGCTGCCCACTGTTTCCCGTTTTTGCAAAAAGTCGCTAGCTACGCGTCGGTCCTCAGTGGTCGTCCTCGCGCCACTTGTGGCCACACTCCGTACAGGTGAAAAAGCGCGTCTCGGACTCGTCAGCCGCGCGGATCTGCTTCATTTCGTAGCTGGCGCGGTCGTGGCCACACTCGGGACAGCGGGTTTTGGTGGTCGGTCCCATCGCCTCCTCACCCACGTCGGACATGTCGACGATGTCGCTCTCCTCCTGTTCCTGCTCGGTGGTCATGCCGGCCTCCTCGGCCTCGTTGCGGGCCTCGGTGGCGCCACAACTCCCGCAGACCCACTCGTCGCCTTCGGCTTTCATCATCGAGCCGCACTCGTCGCAGAACTTCATTGACTGATTCCTAGCGGGTGGGGCTGTTTAAGCGCCGGGGTTCCGCGCCTCCGGGCCATCGGCCGAACGTGTCTGGCAAGGCGGCCGGCGCTCTATGTGCACCCCTGGGGGTGCAACTCCCCTCGACACGAACGACCGGTAACACCGTTGTAACCCGGTGACTCCGGGGTTCGCGAGCCCTCAAGTGGTTCGCTCTCGTAGCAGGTAGTGTGATGCAACTACGCACCCACACAGCACTGTTCGCAACCGAACCGACCACGGGGGATCGCCGATGAGCCTGCTGCAGGCCGCCGCGTTCGACGGCGCCGCCGGGATCATCTTCCTGGCCGCGCGCCTGCTGTTCGGCCTCGTGCTCGCGTTCATGGGGCTGAACCACTTCCAGAGCGTCGAGTCGCTGTCGGGCTACGCCGCCGCCAAGAACATCCCGGCGCCGACGTTCGGCGTCATCGCCTCCGGTGTCATGCTGATCCTGGGCGGCCTCGGTATCGCCGCCGGCGCCTTCCCCGTGCTTGCCGCGGGCGCCATCGCCGTGTTCTTCGTCGTCTCGACGCCGACGATCCACGACTTCTGGAACGCCGAGGACACGCAGGGCGAGATGACTCACTTCCTGAAGAACGCCGCGCTGCTCGGTGGTTCGCTTGCCTTCCTCGCGCTCGGCGGCGCCGACTGGCCGCTCGCGCTGAACGTCGGCCTGTTCTGAGCCGGTAGCAGAGCCCCGGTTTTCCCGTTTTTACCACCCACGACCGCTTCCAGAGCGGTAGCGCTCGCATCGACGACACCCTCACTAGATCGAGGTGCCAGTGGGTCGACGCCGGGTCGGGCTGAGGGTGACCGACGCGAGCCTTTTCGCACGCGAGGGCGAGACCCGAGCATGATCCGTGCCGCCGGGCTCCGCAAAACGTACGGCGAGTCCGTCGCCGTCGAGGGCGGCGAGTTCGAAGCCGCCATGGGGGGGATTTTCGGCATCGTCGGCCCCAACGGCGCCGGCAAGACGGCGACGCTGAAGATGCTCTCGGGGCTGGTCGAACCCACTGCGGGCGAAGCCACCGTCGACTCCCTGACCGAGGAGAGCGACCGCGGGACGATGGAGCTACTCCGGAAGTTGCTGCTCTCGACTGCGGAGCAAAGAACCCGGCGGCGGTCCTCGACGCCTCCCTTCGCCGCGCACCGACACGTCTAACCCGGGCCGCCGAGGACTCCCGACAGAGATGCCTCGCAAGGCCACCGCGCGAGCCCACCCCATTCAGGGGCTCGTGAAGTACCACGGGATGCGCGATACGGATCTGCGCCTCCCCTACCACGACTCGATCAGCGTCTGTACCGCGCCGTCGAACACCACCACCACTGTCGAGTTCGTCCCCGACGCCGGCGACGACACGTACATCATCGACGGCGAGGCCGTCGACGGCCGCGGCGCCGAGCGCATCCGCCACGTGCTCGACCACGTCCGGGACCTCGCTGACACCGACGACGCGGTCCGGATGGAGAGCGAGAACTCTTTCCCCTCGAACGTCGGCTTTGGCTCCTCCTCCTCGGGATTCGCCGCACTGGCGATGGCGGCCACGGAGGCCGCGGGGATGGACCTCACCCGACCCGAAATCTCGACCATCGCACGCCGCGGCTCCTCGTCCGCGGCCCGCGCGGTGACGGGCGCCTACTCGGACCTCTCTGCGGGACTGAACGACGAGGACTGCCGCTCACACCGACTCTCGACCGGCACCGGCGACGACGGCTTCGACCCGGAGGAGGATCTCCGGATCATCACCGCGCTCGTCCCGGCGTACAAGGAGACCGAGGAGGCCCACAAGGAGGCCGAGGCGAGCCACATGTTCGACGCGCGACTGGCGCACGTGCAGGATCAGTTGGTCGAGATGCGCGACGCGCTCCGCGAGGGCGAGTTCCACCGCATCTTCGGCACCGCCGAGCACGACTCGCTCTCGCTGACCGCGACGACGATGACCGGGCCATCGGGCTGGGTGTACTGGAAGCCCGAGACTATCGCCGTGTTCAACGCCGTTCGAGAGCTTCGGGAGACGGGCGTCCCGGTCTACTTCTCGACGGACACCGGCGCGTCGGTGTACGTGAACACGACCGCGGACTACGCCGACGTGGTCGAAGAGAAGGTCGCCGAGACGGGCGTCGAGACGGAGGTCTGGGAGGTCGGCGGGCCGGCAGAGGTGCTGGACGGGAGCGAGAGTCTGTTCTAGCCAACCACGGCGCGTGACCGACTGCGAGTCTCGTCTCGCAGTATCGGAGCCCATGCCGTGGTTGTGTCTACCCGACCGTTGCTGGCTCAGACCAACTTCATCATCCGGGTCTCGAACTTCCCGACCCGAACTTTCCACCAGCCCTGTAGCCCCTCGTCGAGTTCGGGGTCGTCGGTATCGGCGCGCAGCACGCTCACGCCGTCCAACTTCGCCCGCGAGGCGACGATAGTCACGTCACACTGCCGGATCACGGCCGGCGAGAGCTGTGGGTTCCCGCGGCCGAACACGAACCCCTGCCCGCCGATGGGCGAGACGACGATGACGTTCTCCTCGCCCAGTTCGTCGAGGATCTCCTCCTCGGTGGCGTCTTTCACGATCACCTCGCCGTCGCGCCAGATATCGACGCCGATTGACGATCCCTCGAAGTCGAGTTCCGCCTTGACCGTCCCGACCGTCGATCCGGGCCCGAGCACGTACGTTTTCCCCGGCTCGGCCCGGATGTCGTTCGCGACACCCTCCGCGAGCGCCTCGACGGTCCCCCCGCCTAACTGCTTGGAGGACTGCATCGCCTCGGCGACGGGCACCTGCGCGACGGCGCGGAGTTCGGGGTTCACCTCACCTTCTCGGTACTCGTCCTCGTCGATGTCCATCACCTCGCGGCGCTCCGTGCGCTCGTAGGAGGCAACGATGTAGGCGGCGTCCTCCGGCGAGACGGCGAATACCGAGGAGTAGACCTTCACGCCCGCGGGAATCCCGAGCATCGGCGTGTCCGTTCCTTCGAGGGCTTCGGCCACGTCCGCCGCCGTCCCGTCGCCGCCGACGAACAGGACCAGATCCACGCCCGCGTCGACGAACGTGGAGACGGCCGCTTGGGTATCCTCGGAGCCAGTCTCCTCCCCCGCCGGCGCGCCGAGAACGTCAGGGTCGTAGCCCGCCGCGCGGGCTTCCTGCTCGCCCATCGGGTCGCCCCACGTCGAAACCTCGGCATCCGGGCGTCGCTCGGCGAGTTCCGCGAGCGCGCGCTCGGCGCGCTGGGGGGCGCGGGGTTCGGCGCCGCGTTCGCGGGCCTCGGTGACCTTCTCGTCGGTCCCCTTCAGCCCGACGCGGCCACCCATGCCCGCGATGGGGTTGAGGACGAAGCCTACGTGCATACCCACCCTTGGCGGGGCGAGCGGAAAACGACCGCGGACGCGGCGACGGCTGATCCGGAAATGGCGCCGATACCGTGGACCACCAGAGCTAAGCGCCGGTCGGCCCAACGCCGGCGTATGCTTCAGACCTCCGTCGAAGGCGTCTCGCTCGATCCCGCAGTGACCGGCGGCGTCGCGCTGGTGCTCGCTATCGGTCTCACGGCGGCGTGGACGCTGGCGTTCTACCGGTAGCTACGCCGCGACGCTCTCGACTCGCTCGGCCAGCCAGTCGGCCGCCCGGCGGGCTTCGGCGGGCTCCGTTGCGGTCACTTTCAGCCGGACTGTCTCACCGGGGTAGGAGCCGACAGAGGCGTCGAACCGATCCTGCACCTCCGAAAGCCGATCCAGTAGCGCGCTCTCCGGTTCGCTCGTCTCGACGGTCTCACTGTAGGTCTGTTCGCCTGTGAACTCCTCGGCGACGCCGGCGAACATGACCTTCATCTCGCCGGGCACCCCGGGGAGCACGTAGCAGGACTCCACGACGGCGCCCGGCGCCACGCCCTCGGCGTTGTGCAGCGCTCGGGCGCCGACGGGGAGTTCTGCGGTGCCCGTCGCGAGGTCGTCGGCCGCGTAGCCGCCCTCCTCTTCCAGCCACGCGACGGCTTCGTCGTTCAGTTCCACGTCGCGCCCGAACGCCGCGGCGACGCCCGCCATCGTCACGTCGTCGTGGGTCGGCCCCAATCCGCCGGTGACGACGACCGCGTCGTACTCGGCGTGGTACTCGTTCACGACGCGGGCGATGTCGGCGACGCGGTCCGGGAGGGTGGTGACCCGCTCCACGTCGACGCCCCGGTCGTCGAGGCGGGCACAGAGCCACGTCGCGTTGGTGTTCTCGGTGTCGCCAGTGAGCAGTTCGTCGCCGACGGTCACGATAGCGGCGTCCATTTGCCGGCGATAGGCGCGAACGACTGAAAAGGACGACGGCAGGGGCGCCTACTCGGTGCCGACGACCGCGTAGCAGTTCCCGCTCGAAAGCTCCCACTCCAGCAGTTCCAGATCGCTCGCCTCGATATCCGCCTCGAACTCCGCGGGGTCGTAGACGTGGTAGAAACGCCCGACCGTCTCGCCGCCGGGAAGCGTCCAGTCGACCTCGGTATCGAGCCCCGAACCGTCGGTCTCCCCGTCCTCGAACCGGCTGTGTTCGGTGCTCCACGCGCTCACCAGCGCGCGGCCCCCCGGTGCGAGCACGCGAGCCAGTTCGTCGAGGCTGGCGAGGCGACGCTCCCGGGGCCGGAGATGGTGGAGTGTGGCGATGTACACCCCCAGATCGACCGTATCAGTTTGCAGCGGGATTTCGGCGGCGTCGCCGGCGACGAGGTCGGCGTCGAAGCCGCGCTCTGTGGCCCGGGCCGCGGCTTCCGCAAGCAGTCCCGTGCTGGCGTCGACACCGACGACGCGGTCGGCGTGGTCGGCGAGCACCTCCGCGTGGCGGCCGTTGCCACAACCCAGATCCAGCCCGATCTCGCCCGTTCGGTCCTCGAGGAACGACTCGATCTCGGGCCAGGCGTACTCGCGGGTCTTCGAGAAGTGGGCGGCGATGCGGTCGTAGGTGTGGCCGGCATGGGACATGGTCGGGGTGAGGGCGGGCTACAGGAAGATGAACGCGATTACGGTCAGAGTCAGCAGGACGACGACGTGTTTCGCGCCGTCGGCGAGCGACCCCTCGCCGAGTTGGCCGGCGACGAGGCCCGAGAACACCGCCTGCATCACCGCGGCGTGGAAGAAGATCAGCGTGTACGCGTGGGTGTTGACGCTCCCGAGGCCGCTGAACACGCCGCTGGTGACGCCGCCTGGAAGGTTCCCGCCCCCGCTGGCGCCGAGATTCGCGCTCTCGATGGCCGGGATGAACGACGAGGAGAGCGCGAACACGATGCCGATGAACACGAAAAAGGAGATGTAGATGACCATCAGGTAGGTTAGCATCTCCTGACGGCGCTCGCGCTGGAGCCGTCGGCTCGCACGGGCCTCGTCGGCCGCGATTTCGAGGACGGGCGCGATCTCGCCGCTGGCGGTCATCGCGTTGGTGACCAGCACCGTCGCGCGGGTCATCATCGGCGAATCGATCCGGCGCTCCATCCGTCGGAACGCGGCGCGCACGTCGGCGCCCCAGCGCACGTCCTCCCACGCCCGCTGGAGTTCGGGGCTCAGCGCGTCCAGATCCGAGCGGGTGAGTCGCTCCAAACTCTGGACGACGCTCACGCCGGCGTCGTTGATGCTTGCGAGTCGTTCGAGGAAGTCCGGGATCACCCGCTCGATTGCCCGTACTCGGCGCTTGTTGATCTCGTACAGCAGCGCGAACACGGCCGCGCCGAACAGGATCGCCTCGACGACCGGCGTGTCGACGGTCCGGAGCGCCGCCAACGGCGAGAGCGGGACCGCCCCCGAGCGCATCCCGATCCACCAGAGGCCGAGCGGGACGGTGAGGAAGAAGCTGTACTCGGGGTTCCGCAGCACCGTCTGCCCGGGGCTTCGGAGCCAGCCGAGCGTCGACTCGAACTGGACGTACGCGTTCAGGCGCTCGCGGCTCACGGCCCAGTCGTCGTCGACGGCACCGACCCCACCATCGGGGAGCACCTCGGTTTCTACGTCCGTGATGCCGCTAATGCCGACTTCCGGGATCACCTCGCGCTCGCCGCCCAGTGTGCCGCTGACCCGGCTGGTCGTGCTGCTGATATAGCCGATAAACAGCAGGCTCGCCAGCGGGACGCCGAGGTAGACGACCGCGCGTAGTAGCCCCAGCGTGTCCTGCAGGACGAGGCCGATGACGACGAGGATGGTGATGAAAAAGAGCGGGCCCGCGACGAACACCGTCACGTACGCCTCGGCGAACGTCGACAGCAGATCGAGATACTGGCGCTGCTGGGCCTCGGCCTGCTCCTGATAGCGGTCGTACTGGTCCTTGAGGAAGTTCGAGAGCGACTGGCCCGACCCCAGCACCGAGGCGAGGTTCTCGCCGAACTCCTCGAGGCTCGAACCGGGGGTGCGGTTGGCCATCCGGTCGAGCGCGCTCAGTACGTCGGTGCCGAACGTGTTCATGTCCCGGACGGCGACGCCGATCTCGACGGCCGCCTCGCCGTACACGTCGCGGTTCCGGGTCAGCGTATCAAGGATCGCCGGGAACGCCATCCCCGAGCGCGAGAGCGCGTAGATGAACGCGATAGTCCGAGGCTGGGTCGCCTCGATCTGGCCGGCACGGCGGTCGGCGCGCTCCTCCAACAGCGCCCACCGGACGTAGTAGGTGCCCAAGGCGAGTAAGGTACCGACCGTCGCACTGGAGACGAACAGCAGCACGAACAGCTCCGAAACGGAGAGCTGGGTGACCCGGGTGAGATCCGCGAGGAAGGCGAGTGCGGGCGGGAGGCTTGCCCGGACAGCGTCGCCGCTGATCCGGAGCAGCCAGAGCAGCGCTGCGGCGGCGTAGACGCCGACGATGCTCCCGCTCAGGCCGAACAGCAGGCTGTACAGCAGCGTCCGGGCAGCGTAAACACGGTGGGTGATCTCGACGTGGGCAGCCCGCAGCCGTGACTGCTGGTCCTGCTTGCGCGGGCTCTCGTTGGCGACGTAGTCGCCGAACAGCGAGAGCGCGGTTCGGGAGACCAGCAGTCGTGGCCGTCGGCTGAACCGCTCGATTCCGAGGGGGAGCAGGATCGCGACGGCCAGCAGCAGCGGCAGCGCCCAGAGCATCGCTACTCCACCGCGTCGGCGAGTTCCTCGCCCGCCGAGAGGTCGATGTCGGCGGCCTCGACACGTTCCATCACGCGCTCGGGGTGGGCGTAGTACTCGTTGATCAGCGCGGTGAACGCCCGGTAGTCGGTGATGCCGCGCTTCTGGAGGAACTCGAGGAACCGCTCGCGGTTGCGGATCTCCTGGAGCAGTTCGGACCGGCCCCAGCCGCGTTCGTCCTGAATCTCGTCGAGCAGGTCCGAGTCCTGTCGCCTGACGGTGTCGGACTCGGCGTCCCACCGGAACGCCGAGGAGTAGTCGAGTTCGCCGGTGCGCTGGTCGATACCGCCGATCTCGCCGATGGTCTTGGCCCGGCGCACGCGCTCCTCGCCCTTCCGGGTCAGCACCTGGATCGAGATCATGTCGAGGCTCTGGACCATAGCGCGCGGGACGTTGATCGGTTCGTTCTCCAGCCGATTGATCACCGTCTCGATGGAGTCGGCGTGCATCGTCGAGAACGTCGTGTGGCCGGTGTTCATCGCTTGGAACAGCGTCACCGCCTCCGCCCCGCGCACCTCGCCGACGACGATGTACTCCGGCCGGTGGCGCAGCGCGGAGCGCAGCAGGTCGTACATGTCGATATCGGTCCCCTCGTCCAGCCGTTCCCGGGTGATCGAGGAGAGCCAGTTGTCGTGATACAGCGAGAGTTCGCGGGTGTCCTCGATTGTGAGCACCTTCGCCCGCGGCGGGATGAACATCGAGACGGCGTTCATCGACGTGGTCTTCCCCGAGGCGGTGCCGCCGGCGAAGATGAGGCTCTTGTTGTGCTCGATGCAGAGCCAGAAGTACGCCATCTGGCCGATAGTGAACGTCTCGTAGTTGATCAGGTCGATAGGGGTGAACGGCTCCTCGGCGTACTGGCGGATAGTGAACGCCGAGCCCCGGGGAGTGACCTCCTCGCCCAGCGCCAACTCCGCGCGGGAGCCGTCGGGCAGCGTCGTCTCGACGATGGGGTCGCCGACGGATATGTGGCGCCCGGACTGCTGGGCGAGTCGGATGACGTAGTTGTCAAGCGCCTCCTCCTCGAAGATGACGTTCGTCTCGATGTCGGTGTAGTCGTCGTGGTAGACGAAGATCGGGAGGTCGTAGCCGTCACACGAGATGTCCTCGATGTGGCGATCGTTGAGCAGCGGATCGACCTTCCCGTACCCCCGAAAGTCCCGGACCAGGTAGTACAGTAGCGAGTAGAACGTGTCCATCTCGGCCTCGACGCCGTACTGTTCGAGCAGGCCCGAAAGCTCCTCGCGCAGCGTCTCCTCGTCGGCCTCGGTCCGGGCCGCGCGGTAGAGCAGCGGGTCGCGGATGTCCTCGACGATCCGCCGGAGCAGCAGCGTCTCGAACTCGTCGAGGTCGGGTTCGACCGCGTGGTACTGGTGCTCGCTCGCCTCCGGGTCGTAGGTGATGACGACGTAGGCGTAGGGCGCGTTCACCCAGTAGCGGTCGACCTCTTCGTGGCCCGGCGGCACGTCGAAAGAGGCCAGCGGGCCGTCCTCGCCGGGGCGGAACGGGCGGAGCTCCAGCTCCGAGCCTCGAAGCATCTCCACGGTTCGGGAGATCCGTCGCTTGAGCGCCGATAGCGTGTCCTCGACGCCGGACCCCTCGGTGCGTTCCCCGGACATGCAGTAGTTGTCTGAGGTACCAGCGGGCCCACCATAAATATGTGCGCACTGTGCGGGGGTGACGGGGTGTCGAAGCCCGCCGACATCACCGCGGACGGGCGTCACGGTTTTAGGTTCCCATCGCTAACCCTTCAGCATCGAATGAGGCGTGACTACTTCGAACTTGACGTGACGAACGTCGATCGGGCGACGGAGGGGGGGACGCCCGCCCAGCCGCTGGTCGAAATCGAGTTCAGCGGCCCGGCCGAGATGCTCCGGGAGCGCCTCAGCGACGCCGACGGCGACCTGCTCGCGGGCGAGGACGTCGATGTCGCGTTCCGCCTGCAGGAGCCACGCGACGGCGACGGGCCGACGCCGGGCGTCGTCGCCGTCACCAACCGCGTGACCGGGGAGTACGTGCTCGAACTCAACGAGGCGGCCGACGACGTGCTCCGGTTCATCGACGCCGCCCGAGCGTTCGGCGAGACAGACGAGGGCGGCGGCTACCGCGTGATCGTCTCCATCGAGGGTGAGCAGTTGGTCGAGTACGAGAAGGGAACGTTCCTCGTCTACGACGCCGACGGCGAGTTCCTCCGCGAGGAGAGCCTGATCCCCCCGGGCGTCGAACTGTAGCCGGTTTCTCCCCGTGATCAGCCATCCCCGGCTAGCGATAGCGCACCAAATCGTCCGGGAGCCGAGCCGAAAAAACACCGCCGAGTCGCCGGGTTAGTTGCCGCGGCCCTGGAGCTTCTCTTCCTCGGGCAGGTCGACGTTCGCGTCGCCCTTCATGCCGCCGCCGACATCGGAGGCGATCTCCATCAGCGCTTCGGGGTCGTCCCAGTTGTTGACCGCTTCGACGATAGCCGAGCCCATCTTCTCGGGGTTCTCTGCGCCGAAGATCCCCGATCCCACGAAGATGCCGTCACAGCCGTGATACATCATCAGCGCGGCGTCGGCGGGCGTCGCGATGCCGCCGGCCGCGAAGTTGACGACCGGAAGCCGGCCGAGATCCGCCGTCTCGTGGACCAGTTCGCGGGGCGCCTCGTTCTCGCGGGCCCACATCTCGCGTTCCTCGTAGTTCATGCCCGAGAGCTTCCGGATCGCGCTCTTGATGTTGCGCTGGTGGTGGACCGCCTGGTTCACGTCGCCGGTGCCGGCCTCGCCCTTGGTCCGGATCATCGCCGCGCCCTCGTCGATGCGCCGGAGCGCCTCGCCGAGGTTGCGCGCGCCACAAACGAACGGCGCGGTGAAGTCGCGCTTGTCGATGTGGTACTCCTCTTCCGCCGGGGTGAGCACCTCGCTCTCGTCGACCATGTCCGCGCCCGCGGCCTGCATGATCTCGGCTTCCTTGTGGTGGCCGATCCGGACCTTCCCCATCACCGGGATGGAGACTTCGTCGGTGACCTCGGCGATCTCGCCGGGGTTGGCCATCCGCGCGACGCCGCCGCGCTTGCGGATGTCCGCCGGGACGGCTTCGAGGTGCATCACCGCGACGGCGCCGGCGTCCTCGGCGATCCGGGCCTGCTCGCGGTTCACGACGTCCATGATGACGCCGCCTTTCTGCATCTTCGCGAAGCCGCGCTTCACGAGGTCGGTGCCCCGTTTGAGCTCCTCGATGTCGTCCACTTCGTCCATACGCGCCCTTGCAGCGGACGGGTCTTAAGGGAGGTGGCTTCGGCCCGTTCGGCCGGGATTCCTCTTCCACTACTGCGACAGTTCCGTGAACAGCAACACCGTGAAAGCCCCTTTCAGTCCCTCCCTGCCGGCTGGTTCGCCATCCGTCGGCACCCCAAAATCAATCGCGCACCGCCACCGGCAGCCCTTTGCCCTCCCCGCTGCTGCCAAAACCCATGACCCTGCCGGGCTTGCTCCCCCGCTCGCGCCTGCCCGACCGCGACGCGCTCGCGCGCTGGCTCGCCCCTCTCCCGCGGGCCGTCGAGGATTTCGGCCTCCGGGCGGTGTGGCTCGTCGTCCTCACCAACCTCGTGGGCACCGTCTTTGGCTTCTGGTACTACGGCTTCCACCCGATCCCGCTCTCGGACCCGCTGATCACCGGCCAGTTCGCGATGGAGCCAGCGATTCTCTGGCCGCTGATCCCCGACAGCCCCGTGGCGACGCTGTTCATCGCGCTCGCGCTGGGGGCGTGGGCGCTGGATCGCTCCAGCGAGTACCTGAACGCACTGGCCTTCTTCGGCTGCTGGAAACTCGGCTTCTGGACGCCGTTCGTCCTGACGGTCTTCTCGGAGAACTTCCTCGCGACGACGCCGCTGCCGATGTACCTCTTCCTCCTGTTCAGCCACCTCGCGATGGTGGTGCAGGCGTTCGTCCTCCACCGGATCTCGGAGTTCCCGGTCCGCGCGGTCGGCGTCGCACTACTCTGGTACGGCCTGAACGACCTCGTGGACTACTTCGTCCCGCTGGTGGGCACGCCCCACCACACGCTCATCCCCGGTCAGACCCTCGGCGTCGACGGCTTTCTCACGCACCCGACGGAGATCCACAGCCTCGCGGCCGCGGGTGCAGTGACGCTCACGGTGACGGCGACGTTCCTGACGCTCGCGACCAGGATCGAGAAACTGGAAACGGAGTCGGCTTAGAGCCGGGAAATCACGGCGTCGGCGACCTCGCTGGTCGTCGCCGAGCCACCGAGATCCGGCGTTCGCGGGCCGTCTTCGAGCACGCCCTCGACCGCAGCGCGCACCCCTTTCGCCGATTCGTCGTGGCCCAAGTGCTCCAGCAGCATCGCGGCGCTCAGGATGGCCGCGGTGGGGTTGGCGACGCCCTCGCCGGCGATGTCCGGCGCGGTGCCGTGAACTGGCTCGAACAGGCCGTTCTCGGCGCCGACGTTCGCCGAGGGGAGCAGGCCGAGGCCGCCGACCAGCCCCGCGGCGAGATCCGAGAGCACGTCGCCAGCGAGGTTCGGACAGACGATCACGTCGTACTGCTCGGGGTCGAGCGCGAGTTTCGTCGCCAGCGCGTCCATCAGTTCCGTGTCGTAGTCGGCACCGCGCTCGTCGGCGACGGCGTCGACCGAGTCGAGGAACGTCCCGTCGGTGACCCGCATCACGTTCGCCTTGTGCGCGACGGTCACGTCGGCGCCGCGCTCGGCGGCGTAGTCGAAGCCGAACTCCGCGATCCGCCGGGAGGCCGACTCGGTGACGACGCGAGTGAGCGTCGTCACACCCTCGCCGAGGTCGCTCTCGATGCCCGAGTAGACGCCCTCGGTGTTCTCCCGAACGAACACGAGATCCGTCTCGGGTCGGAGTGCATCGACGCCCGGGTATGCCCGCGCGGGCCGAACGTTCGCGAAACTCCCCACCGCTTCACGGAGCGGCAGGATCACGTCGGCGGCTGACTCGCCCGCGGCGCCGAACAGCGTCGCATCCGCCGCCTGAACGGTCTCAACCGTCGATTCGGGGAGCGGCGTCCCCTGCGCCTCGGCGATGGCGTCACCGGCATCGGCTTCGACGAACGAGAACCCGGGATCCACCGCCTCCAGCACCCGCACCGCCGCGGGGACGACCTCCTGGCCGATCCCGTCGCCGGGAACGACCGCGATCTCCGCCGTCATAGCTCGGTGTAGGGGAGGGATTCTGCCGTCGCGGCGACCTCCTCGGGGTTGGCGCCGAGCAGCGCGGTGGTGTCCCACTCGCCGGCCACGAGCGACTGGCGCTGGGCCGAGTCGACCGCGGCGTCGATTTCCGTGCCGTCGTATCGGACCTGCTCGTCGCCCACGTCGACGGTGATCTCGGTGTCCGGATGCTCGTCGACGTGATCCTGCAGCGCCTCGACCGCTTCGCTGTCGGCGGTGATCGTCGGGATCCCCAGCGCGAGACAGTTACCCGCGAAGATCTCCGCGAACGACTCGCCGACGATAGCGTCGATGCCCCAGCGCTGGAGGGCCTGTGGGGCGTGCTCACGGGAGGAGCCACAGCCGAAGTTGGCGTTGACCACGAGCACGTTCGCGTCCCGGAAGCGCTCGTCGTTGAACGGGTGGTCGGTGGGGTTCTCCGCGACCTGCCCGCCCTCGCCGTCCGGGCCAGCCGTCTCGTAGCGCTGATCGAAAAAGGCGAACTCTCCCAGTCCCTCGAAGGTGAGCACCTTCAGGAACCGCGCGGGGATGATCTGGTCCGTGTCGATGTCGTTGCCGCGGACGGGGATACCGGCACCGCGAACCGTCTCGATAGCCGGTACGTCGACGGGGCCGTCGTCGGCGCTCATCGCGCCACCTCCGGGGCCGCGTCCAGTTCGCGCACGTCGGTCACCTCGCCCGTCACCGCGGCGGCGGCGACCATCTCGGGGCTCATCAGCACCGTCTTCCCCTCGGCGCTGCCTTGCCGGCCGACGAAGTTCCGGTTCGAGGAGGAGGCACAGACCTCGTCGCCGACGAGCTGGTCGTCGTTCATCCCCAAGCACATCGAGCAGCCCGCACCGCGCCACTCGAAGCCGGCGTCGCGGAAGGTTTCGTCCAGTCCTTCCCGCTCCGCGGCGGCTTTCACGCGCTGGCTGCCGGGAACGACGAGCCCTCGCACGTCGTCGGCGACCTCGCGGCCCTCGACGACCTCTGCGGCCGCGCGCAGGTCCGAGAGCCGCGCGTTCGTACAGGAGCCGAGGAACGCCACGTCGACGGGGTAGCCGTCCATCGGCTCCCCTGGTTCGACGCCCATGTGCTCCTGTGCGCGCTCGGCGACAGCGCGGTCCTCCGGCGCCAAGTCGTCCGGGTGCGGGACTGGCTCGGAGATGCCGACGGTCTGTCCGGGCGTGGTACCCCAGGTGACTGTCGGCTCGATGGCCGAGCCGTCGATGGTGACAACGTCGTCGTACGTCGCGTCGTCGCCCGAGCGGATCGACTCCCAGTACTCCTTGCGCTCGGCGAACTTCTCGGGGTCGTCGCCGGACTGCGTCCGGCTGCTCGAGGAGCTTCGCTCCTCGTTGTCCTCGAAGGCGTCCGTGTCGCGGAGCCAGTCGTAGGTTGTCTGGTCGGGGTTCACGTAGCCCGCGCGGGCACCGCCCTCGATGGACATGTTGCAGATGGTCATCCGGCCGGGCATCGACAGCGCGTCGACGGCCGAGCCGCCGTACTCGTAGACGTAGCCGACACCGCCGTCGGTGCCGAGTTCGCCGATGATCGTCAGGATCAGGTCCTTCGCCGTGACGCCCTCGCCGAGTTCGCCCGTGACCTCGATTCTTCGGACTGCTTGCTTCTCCATCGCGACGGTGCCGGTCGCCAGCACGTCCCGGATCTGGGAGGTGCCGATACCGAACGCCAGCGCGCCGAAGGCGCCGTGGGTCGCGGTGTGGGAGTCGCCACAGACGATAGTCATTCCGGGCTGGGTCAGCCCCTGCTCCGGCCCGACGACGTGGACGATTCCCTGCCGGCCAGTGTCGGGGTGGTCGAACGTGAGCCCCACGTCCTCGACGTTCTCCTCCAACTTCTGCATCATCGCTTCCGCGGCGTCGTCGTCGTAGGGGCGCTCGCGGTCGTCGGTCGGGACGATGTGGTCGGCGGTCGCGTGGGTCCGTTCGGGATAGGCGACCTCCAGTCCGCGCTCGCGCAGCATCCCGAACGCCTGTGGGCTCGTGACCTCGTGGATCAGGTGGAGGCCGACGAACAGTTGGTCCTGCCCGCTCGGCAGCCGTCGGACGCGGTGGCGGTCCCAGACCGCATCGTAGAGCGTCCCCTCGCTCATACGGCGCCCTCGTCTTCCTCCTCTACGTCGGCGGACTCCACGGCTGGATCCTCTTCACCGCGAGTGTACACCGCTTCGGCGCTCGGCGCGTCCTCGCGGGGCGTGTGGTCGATCTCGCCCATCGGTTCGTCGTCGTGGTCGTCTTCATCGGCGCCGTTTGCGGCCTCGCCAGCCTCCCCGCCGTCGGCGGAGGGATGGCGGTCCGAGGTACCGCCATCGACGACGGCGACTTTGCCGCGCTCGAACACCTGCGAGTCGCCGAACGTCTCGCCGGTCATGGGGTTGGTGTGGTTCACCCCGCCCATCGTCCGCTGGCTGGTCTCACGTCGGTTCTCTCGGTCGTCGGTGGTGTGTCGGCTCATTTGTGTCAGTCGTCCGCCGGCGCGTTTGCTTTCTCCCGGTTCCCTTCCTCGTCGCTCCACGCGAACAGGCTGCGTAGCTCCTCGCCTACCTCCTCGATGTCGTGGGCCTTCTCCGCGTCACGACGCTGGCCGTAGGACGGCCGGCCGGCCTGATTCTCGGTGATCCACTCGCGGGCGAATTCCCCGTTCTGGACCTCCTCCAGCACGGTCTCCATCTGCTCGCGGGTGTGGTCGTCGACGACCACTTCACCGCGGGTGAGGCCGCCGTACTCCGCGGTGTCGGAGACCGAATCCCACATCTCGCTCATGCCGCCCTCGTACAGCAGGTCGACGATCAGCTTCAGCTCGTTCAGACACTCGAAGTAGGCCATCTCCTCGCTGTAGCCCGCGTCGGTCAGCGTCTCGTAGCCGGCCTTCACCAGTTCGGTGACGCCGCCACAGAGCACCGCCTGCTCGCCGAACAGGTCGGTCTCGGTCTCCTCGCGGAACGTCGTCTCGATGACGCCCGCGCGGGTGCAGCCGATGGCCGCGGCGTAAGCCAGCGCCTGGTCGTGGGCATCGCCGGTGGCGTCGCGGTAGACCGCGATCAGGCCGGGCGTCCCCTCGCCCGCGGCGTACTGCCGGCGGACGATGTGACCCGGACCCTTGGGCGCGACCATCGTCACGTCCACGTCCTCGGGCGGTTCGATCTGGTCGTAGTGGATGTTGAAGCCGTGGGCGAACTGGAGCGTGTCGCCGGCCTCCAGCTCCGGCTCGATAGCCTCGTACACGTCCGGCTGGACGTTGTCCGGCACCAGAACGGAGACCACGTCGGCGGCTGCCGCGGCCTCGACGGGCGTCGCGACGGTGAGGCCGTCCTGTCGGGCCGCTTTCCGGGAGGCCGAGCCCTCGCGCAGGCCGACGATGACGTCGACGCCGCTTTCGGCGAGGTTCTGGGCGTGGGCGTGGCCCTGACTGCCGTAGCCGAGTACGGCGACCGTCTTCTCCTCGATGTGGCTGTGCGTCGCGTCGTCGTCGTGGTAGATAGTGTTCTCAGTCATCGTCTGTCGGCGCTCCCGGCGCCGTCTCTGTCGTCGATTGGTCGGTCGCGCGATTCGTCCTCGGGTCGATCCGCTGGCGCTCGTAGCGCTCCTCCTCCGCGTGGGTAGTCCACTCGTTCCCGCGGGCCAGCGCGGCCGTGCCCGTGCGTGTCAGTTCCCGGACGCCGAAGCGCTGGAACGCCTCGACGGCCCGGTCGACCTCCGCGGAACTGCCCGTCACCTCGACGGTCACGGTTCCGGGCTGGGCGTCGAGCACTTCGCCGTCGAACATCTCGACGACGGACTCGACGGCGGCGGGGCGGTCGTCGTGGACTTTCAGGACCGCCAGCTCTCGCCGGACCGCGTCCCGGCCCAGTTCACGGACCGAGATCACCGGAACCAGCTTCTCTAACTGCTTCTCGACCTGCCGGACGCCCGGCTCCGGCTCCTCGATGGTCAGCGTCATCCGGGCCGTCTCGGGGTTGGTCGTCGGGCCGACGGTCAGCGAGTCAATGTCGAACTGGCGCCGACTCACGAGTCCGGCAACCTCCGCCAGCACGCCCGGTTCGTGTTTCACCAGCGCCGAGATGGTGGTCCGGCGCGCGGGGTGGCTCGCTTCGGCCTCGGGGTCGATCCGGACGCCCTGTTTCGACCGTCGCTCGGCCGGTCGCGGGCGGTCGTCTGGACCGGGGCCAGTCAGACCCTCGCGGCGCTCGCTCGGGTCGGCGAACTGGGAGTTGGCGCCGTCTTCGGCGTCGTCGGCGTCGTCGGCGTCGGCAGCATCTTCGGCCTCGGCGGCCTCGCCGTTGCGCCGGCTCATAGCTGCTCCTCCGAGAGGGCGAAGCCGCTGTTGTCGCCGCCGCTTGGCACCATCGGGTAGACGTTCTCCCGCGGGTCGATCTGGGCGTCGACGACCGAGGGGCCGTCGTAGTCGAACGCCGCCTCGAGGGTGTCAGCCACCTCGTCGTAGTGGTCCAGCGTGAACCCTTTCGCGCCGAACGCCTCGGCGATGGGTTCGAACTCCGGGACCCAGCCGTACTCCGAGGCGGTGTGCCGTCCCTCGAAGAACGCGTCCTGCCACTGGCGCACCATCCCGATGGCCTCGTTGTTCAGCACGACGACGGTGATGTCCAGATTCTCCCGGGCCGCAACCGAGAGCTCCTGGACCGTCATCAGGAACGATCCGTCGCCCTCGAAACAGACCACTTCGCGGTCCGGCGCGGCGACTTTGGCGCCGATAGCGGCGGGCAGGCCGTAACCCATCGTTCCCAGCCCGTGGCTGGAGACCCAGCAGCGCGGGTCGCGGTACGTCCAGTACTGGGCGGCCCACATCTGGTGCTGGCCGACGCCGGTAGTGACGATGGCGTCGTCGGGCGTCGCTTCGTCGGCGACTTCGACGACGAACTGCGGTTTCACAGGCTCGTCTTTCGGCGCCGCGTAGGTCATCGGGTACTCGGCCTCCCACTCGCGACACTGCTCGCGCCAGTCCGCGTGGCGGTCACTGCTGGTGTCGGCGGCCTCAACGCGCGAGTCGAGTTTCTCGTGGACCTGCTCGATCACCGCCGCCGCGTCACCGACCAGCGCGTGGTCGGCCTCGACGTTCTTCGAGATCTCGGCGGCGTCGATGTCGGCGTGGATGACCTCGGCGCCGGGCGCGAACGTCTCGACGCCGCCGGTCAGACGGTCGTCGAAGCGCGTCCCGATGGCGAACAGGCAGTCCGTATGCGAGATGGCCATGTTCGCGGCACCGGTGCCGTGCATCCCGGCCCACGAGAGACAGCGCTCGTGGTCCTCTGGGACGCTCCCGATGCCGGGCATCGTCGTCACCACGGGCACGTCGAACGCGTCGACGAACGCCCGCAGTTCCGGGGCGGCGTCGGCTTTCACCACGCCGCCGCCCGCGAGCACGACCGGGCGCTCGGCGCGCGCGAACGCCTCTGCGGCCGCTTCCACGGCCGCCTCGTCGGCCTTCTCGGGTGCGTCGTAGTAGGTCGGCAGCCGCCCCGGTTCGGGGCCGGCGTCGGTCTCGGTCGTCGTCGCGTCCTTCGGCAGGTCGACAAGCGTCGGGCCCGGGCGACCCGTGCCCGCGAGTTCGACTGCCTCGCTGACGGTGGCGCCGATGCGGTCGGCGTCGCCCGCGAAGTAGTTCTCCTTCGTGATCGGTCGGGTGACGCCGACGGTGTCGGTCTCCTGAAACGCGTCGTTGCCCAAGAACTCCGTTGGCACCTGTCCGGTCAGCGCGACGAACGGGTCCGAGTCCATGTCGGCGTCGGCGATGCCCGTGACGAGGTTCGTCGCCCCCGGGCCGGAGGTGGCCATGCAGACGCCCGGAGTCCCCGTCACTTGCCCGTAGGCGTCGGCGGCGTGGGCCGCTGCCTGCTCGTGGGCCATCGTGACGTGACTCGGGCCGGCCTCGGCGTTCGCCAGCGCGTCGTAGACGGGCATGATGGCCCCGCCCTGTACGCCGAAGACGTGCTCCACGTCCGCGGCCGTGAGGGCGGCGATGGCTGCGTCGGCGCCGGTGGCCGGTTCGGCTGGCTGGTCGTCGCTCGATTCGGGTCGGTCGTCGTCTCGCGGCTCGGCCGCCTCCTCGGTGGGCCGGGCCGCGGTGCGTGCTCGCTCGCTCATGTGCTGATGTGACTGCAGGCTCGGTTGTCGGCTGATGCGACGGTCGGGTGAGGAGAGTTGGGTGTAGGGGTTAGGCAGCCCCTACAATCGCGAGCGAGACGCTGACGCCGGGCGAACCCGTGTGGCGTCGGCGCGTCATGGGTGATGGAACGGCGTCCCCCGTCATAATCCTTTCCGAGGCATGTCACATTGTGGCATGACCGCGTGCGCTGCGGCTGCCGCGGGGCGTCGTCGACGGGGCTCATCGGGCCGGCCCCTCCCTGATCTGTTCGGATCCGCGAGTCACGTCGTGGGCCTCGGCGACGGCCGCCAGCGTGTCGGTGGTGATCTCGTCGCCGTCGGCGCCGCGATCTTTCACCTCGCGGGTGACCGCGCGTACCTGCTCGTCGGACGGGTCGTAGCCCGCGTCCTCCAGGCGCTGGCGGACGGAGTGGGTGCCGGTGTGCTTGCCCAGCACCAACTCGCGCTCGGCGCCGACCATCTCCGGGGTCATGACCCCCGGCTCGAACGTCGCCGAGTTCTCGATGACGCCCGCGGCGTGGATGCCGGACTCGTGGGCGAACGCGTTGTCGCCGACGATGGGCGTGTTCGGCGCGGTCGGAACGTCGCTGCGTTCCTCCACCAGCCGAGCCAGTTCGGTGATCTGGGTGGTGTCGATCCCGGTGTCGGCGCCGTAGACGCTCTCGGCGGCCATGACGACCTGCTCGAAGGCGGCGTTGCCGGCGCGCTCGCCGATACCGCCCACCGAGACCTGTGCGCGGTCGGCGCCGGCCTCGAAGCCGGCCAGCGCGTTGGCGCTCGCCAGCCCGAAGTCGTCGTGGGTGTGGACGTCGATTTTGGCGTCCGTGTAGCCGCCGATGGTCTCGATCAGGTCCGCGAACCGTCCGGGAGTGGCGACCCCGCAAGTGTCCGGGACGTTGATCCAATCGACGCCGACCGCGGAGACGGCCTCGACAACCTCGCGCAGGTAGTCGGGGTCGGTCCGGGTGGCGTCCATCGGGGAGAACATCACTTCTGCCCCGGCCTCCGTGGCGCGCTCGACGCTCTCGACGGAGCGCTCCAGCACGGCCTCGCGGCTGGCGTGCATGGAGTCCTCGATCTGAACGTCGCTGGTCGACGCGAACACGTGGACCAGATCGACGCCGGCGTCGAGTGCGGTCTCGATGTCCTTGTCGACGACGCGAGCCAGCCCACACACCGTCGCGTCGGCCGCCGACGCGATGTCACGGACCGCCGCGAACTCCGCGTCGGAGTTCACGGGGAAGCCCGCCTCGATCGTGTCGACGCCGGCACTGTCCAGTGCGGCGGCTATCTCGCGCTTGTCGTCGTAGGAGAACGAAGTTCGGGGCGACTGTTCACCGTCTCGCAGGGTGGTGTCGAAGATCCGAGCCGTGGCGAACTCGGAATCAGTTTTCAGCGTGCCCTGGGAGAACTCGATCCGCCGGGGATGCCGACGTACCCTCGTTGTCGTGAGACATTGTACCCCACGATACAGGGTACCACCTGTTAAGCGTGTCGGCTGAAACCATCACGGTTAATAACGCGGAATCCCTGATTAGGGGGGGAATCACCCACATGGTCGGAACGGAGTTAAGTGCGCCCGGCCGCGTGGGTCGGTATGAGTAAACAGGACACACCCGAGGACGGTGGGAAGCCAGCCCACCTGCGGAGCCGGGAAGTGACGGAGGGACCGGAGCGGGCCCCACACCGCTCGATGTTCCGCGCGATGGGGTTCGACGACGACGACCTCGCGTCGCCGATGGTCGGCGTCGCCAACCCCGCCGCGGACGTGACGCCCTGTAACGTCCACCTCGACGACGTGGCCGACGGCGCCATCGCGGGGGTGGACGACGCCGGCGGCATGCCCATCGAGTTCGGCACCATCACCATCTCCGACGCCATCTCGATGGGGACCGAGGGGATGCGCGCGTCGCTGGTCTCGCGGGAGGTCATCGCCGACTCCGTCGAACTGGTCGCGTTCGGCGAGCGCCTCGACGCGCTGGTGACGGTCGCCGGCTGTGACAAGAACCTCCCCGGCATGTTGATGGCCGCGATCCGGACGGACCTGCCCAGCGTGTTCCTCTACGGTGGCTCCATCCTCCCGGGCCAGCACGAGGGTCGCGAGGTGACCGTCCAGAACGTGTTCGAGGGCGTCGGCACCCACGCGCAGGGCGACATGAGCCGCGAGGAACTGGACGAACTGGAGCGCAACGCCTGCCCGGGCGCTGGCTCCTGTGGCGGCATGTTCACCGCGAACACGATGGCCTCCATCACCGAGGCGCTGGGACTGGCGCCGCTTGGCAGCGCGTCGCCGCCGGCCGAGAGCGAGGGCCGGACAACGGTCGCCGAGCGCGCGGGCGAACTCGCCCTCGACGCCGTCGAGAACGACCGCCGACCCTCGGACATCCTCTCCCGGAAATCCTTCGAGAACGCCATCGCGGTGCAGGTTGCGATGGGTGGCTCGACCAACGCGGTGCTCCACCTGCTCGCGCTGGCCGCCGAGGCCGGCGTCGACCTCACCATCGACGACTTCGACGAGATCGCCCGCCGGACGCCGAAGATCGCGAACCTCCAGCCGGGTGGCTCGCGGGTGATGAAGGACCTCCACGACGCGGGCGGCGTCCCGGTCGTGATCCGCCGACTGGTCGAGGCGGGCCTGTTCCACGGCGACGCCGCGACGATCACGGGCCGGACGATTTCGGAGGAACTCGCGGAACTCGACCTGCCGGCCGACGAGACCCTCGACGATACGGACTTCCTCGCGCGCGTCGACGACCCGTTCCACGAAGAGGGCGCGATCAAGATCCTGAGGGGGAACCTCGCGCCCGACGGCGCCGTGCTCAAAGTCACGGGCGAGGATCAGTTCCACCACGAGGGGCCCGCCCGAGTCTTCGAGAGCGAGGAGGACGCGATGAAGTACGTCCAGGAGGGCGGCATCGAATCCGGTGACGTCGACGAGGGAACCTCGTCGGGCAACCAGACTGGCGTCCAGTCTGGTGACGTGATCGTGATCCGCAACGAGGGCCCCCGCGGCGGCCCCGGAATGCGCGAGATGCTGGGCGTCACCGCCGCCGTCGTCGGGCAGGGCCACGAGGACGACGTGGCGATGGTCACCGACGGGCGCTTCTCCGGCGCGACGCGTGGGCCGATGATCGGCCACGTCGCCCCCGAATCCTACGTCGGCGGGCCGCTGGGCGCGCTGGAGGACGGCGACCACGTCACTATCGACATCCCCGAGCGCAGGCTTGAGGTCGACCTCCCCGACGCGGAGATCGAGGAGCGCCTCGACGAGCGCGAGCGACCCGAGAGCGCCTACACCGACGGCGTGCTCGGGAAATACGGCGCACAGTTCGGTTCCGCGGCTGACGGCGCGGTTACGAACCCAGGTCTGCGTGATCGGTAGCGGCATCAGCCACAACACCGAAAAGGCCCCCCGACGTGCGGGGAAGGTACCGTGACGCTCCACGTCGAACCGGGGATCCTCTACCTGGCGGCGCTGCTGGTGTCGGCCGCCGTCTGTGGGTTCATGGGCTATCTCGCCATCGCCAACAGCGACCGGCGGGGTGCGCGGACGTTCGGGACGCTCGTCGGTATTTTGCTGCTCTGGGCGCTGACCGAGATCGTCGAACTCGTCACCGCAGAGCCGTCGGTCGCGGCAGTCGCGCGACGGCTCCGGTTCGTGTTCGTCCCGTTCATCCCCGTTACGGTGCTGGTCATCGCGCTGCAGTACACCGACCGCGAGGAGTACGTCTCCTCGGATACGGTGGGCCTGCTCTGTGTGATCCCCGCCGTGACCGTCGGCCTGGTGGCGACCAACCCTGAACACGGGTTCGTCTGGATCGAGGGGATGATGGTGTCGGTGCCGCCGTTCTCGGTGTACGAGGTGACCTACCGGCCGTGGTTCTGGATCTACTTCGCGTACACCCAGGTGCTGATCGTGCTCGCGGTCGTGCTGTTCGTCCGCTGGGGCGTCGACGCCGAGGGGCCCTACCGGCGACAGGCCCAGTACATCCTTATCGGCATCTCGGCGCCGTGGCTGGGGAACCTGATAGAGATCTCCGGTCTTTCGGACTCGCCGATCGACCTCGGGCCCATCGTGTTCACGATCACGGGACTCTGTATCGGCGTCGCCGTGTTCCGCTTCCAGTTCCTCGATCTGGCCCCTATCGCCCGCGACACCGTCGTCGAGGCGATGCAGGGAGCCGTGATCGTGCTGGACGAGGAGGACCGCGTCGTCGACGCCAACCCCGCGGCCCGGCGGCTCCTGACGACTGCCAACGACGATGTCGTCGGCCACTCTGTCGATGATGTCGCACCGGCCGCGCTTGCGGCAGCCTGTCGCGAAGCCGACGGGGCGGAGACGCTTTCGCTGGCCATCGACGGCGGCGAACGCGTGTTCGACGTGGAACGCTCGGCGCTCCCCGGGCGCGGCCGGGTGGTGCTGCTCACGGACGTGACCGAGCAGCACCGGCAGGCCGAGCAGTTGGAGCGGCAGAACGAACGGCTCGAACGGTTCGCGAGCGTGCTCTCACACGATCTCCGGAACCCGCTCAACGTCGCGCAGGGCTACGCCGACCTGATCGAGCAGGACGACGCCGACGACGAGTACGTCGACCGCGTCGAGTCGGCGCTCGACCGGATGGACACGATGATCGACGACACGCTGGCGCTCGCGCGCGAGGCGTCGGCGGTCACCGATCCCGAGTCAGTCGACCTCGCCGCCATCGCCGAGGAGGCATGGAAGACCGTCCCGACGGGCGATGCCACGCTCACGGTGACGGTCGACTGCACCGTGCCCGCGGACCGAGGTCGGCTGGTCCGTCTGTTCGAGAACCTCTTCCGCAACAGTGTGGAGCATAGCTCCACGAGCAGCCGGACGGGGTCCGGCGACAGCGTGGAGCACAACGATAGCGGCGACCTCACGGTCCGTGTCGAGGGGATCTCGGACGGGTTCGCGGTCGCCGACGACGGCACAGGGATCCCCGAGAGCGAGCGCGAGGCGGTGCTCGAGCGGGGGTACACCACCAACGAGGGTGGAACCGGACTGGGGCTGGCCATCGTCGCCGAGATCGCGCGGGCCCACGGCTGGACCGTCGAGGTAGGCGAGAGCGAGGCCGGCGGCGCGCACATTGCGTTCCACGGCGTCGAGGGCGCGCCCGGAAGGGAAACGCCTTAATCAGTTTCGCCCCCATTCCGAGCTATGACCGACGACGAGGAGCCGACCGAGGGTGACGCGCTCCAGCTCACCGCCGACGAGATGGAGTCGCGTCTCGACGAGTCGAGCGAGGCGCTCGAGGCCGCCGAAACCGAGGCCGACCTCGACGACGTCGAAGCGACCGTCGACGCCGTCGCCGAGGCACTCGAGGCCGCCGAGTTCTCAGAGCCCGACGACGAGGAGTCCCCGGACGAGGCAGTCGAGTCCCGGATCGAGGAGCTCCGCGACGAGATCGAGGCCCAGCGTGGCCCCTACGCCGAGGACGTGTGCGCTGACCTCGACGACCTCCGAACCAAACTGACCGAGACGCGCTGGACCGAGGCCGGCACGTCCGAGACCCGCGACGCCGTCGACGACTACCTCGACGCCGCGGGCGACGCGCTCAATACCGACTTCGGCACCGCCGAGGACGAGAGCCCCGAGGCGCTGGCCCACGAACTCGACGCCGTCGAGGACGCCATCGAGGCTGCGGACCTCGACGCCGACGCGGACGCAGAGACCGTCGCTGCGCTGGTCGAGGCGACCGAGGGGCTGGAGACCGGCCTCGACGCCGCCGAGGAGTGGGACGACCTCCAGACCAACGAACAGCTCCTCGCCGAGGGGTTCTACGACGTGCTCGGCCACTACAAGGACTACCCCGTCGAGTGGGCCGCGCTGAAGGAGCACGAACAGCAGGGCAACGTCGATCAGATCCTGCGCGCGCTCGACGCGCTCGATTCGGAGTTCATGGAACGGCACTGCCTGGAGGCGCTGACCCGGATGGGCGACGCCGAGGCGTTCGAGGAGATGCACGACCGCGCCAGCCGCCGTGACCAGCCCGGGGTCGAGGCGCTGGGCAAGATGGGCCCCGACGCCGAGGACGCCGTCGAGACGCTCGTCGAATACGTCGACACCGACTCCGACCCACAGCTCCAGAAGGTCACGTTCCGCGCGCTGGGCGAGATCGGCAGCGAGGAGGCCACGCAGGCGCTCGCGGACAAACTCGAGATGGACAACGATAACGTCCGGCCGCTCGCGGCCCGCGCGCTCGGCATGATCGGCGACACGCGAGCCATCGAGCCGCTGGCCGAGACGGTCGCGGAGGACGAGGACCGGAACGTCCGCACCGCCGCGGCGTGGGCGCTCCGGCAGATCGGCACTCGTGAGGCACTCGAAGCCGCCGCCGAGTACGACGACGCCGAGGCGTACACGCTGCAGGCTGAGGCCAAGAAAGCCGGCGACGCGCTCGACGCTGCTGCTGTCGAAGCTTAAAGACTCAGAACGGCAGTTCTCTCTTTATCGACGCCAGTAGACCACCGGCCCGAGCACGAGATACGCCAGCGCGAGATAGAGCAGGCCGAACGCGAAGCCCCGGCCGTAGATGCCCGGCAGGAGGACGGCGCCAGCCTGCACGACCCCCATCACCAGCGCGTCCTGGGCGTGGAGATCCGGATAGACCACGTCACAGACCATCAGCGGCGTGAGCACGGCCGCGAGCGCCAGCAGGAAGCCAGCGTCGTGGAAGCCGATCAACACCGTCTCGGTGCTCCGGTAGCCCGTGAGCACGATGGCGCCGAAGATGGTCGCCGCGAGTGTCGTGGGGACGCCGACCGTCTCGTCGCTCTTGGTGTCGTAGGCGGTGTAGAGGCCGAGCCGGGCCACTGCGGCGGCGACGTAGAGCGCGGGGACGAGTAGGCCCGCAAGCGCGAGCAGGCCGTCGGGGGAGATCCCCGAAAGCAGCGACGCCGGGGTACCCCACTCTCGCCGAGTCACGACGGCGACGAGGAAGGCTGGGGCGACGCCGAACGTCGCTACGTCCGCGAGCGAGTCGAGGTAGGGGCCGGCCTCGGTGCCGCCGTACTTCCGGGCGACGACGCCGTCGAGGCCGTCGGCGATGGCGCCGAGCAGCACCAGCCGTGCCGCGAGGCCGATGTCGACGGTGGCGGCGACCACCGCGAGAAAGCCCAGCGCGGCGTTCCCGACGGTAACGGCGTCGGCTGGTCCGAGACGGCCGAGGAACCGCAAGCGCATGCCCCACGCGAGGAACGGCCACGGTTTACGTGTTTACATCCGCGCGCAGGCGGCGAGGTGTCCCGCCGACCATGACTGAATCACACCGCCTAAATCGCTCCGTGACCAACGGCGAACCATGGACCGCCGACGCTATCTCGTCGCTGCGGGAACGACCGCCGTGCTGAGTCTCGGGGGCTGTCTCGGCCTGACGCCGGACGAGAACGTGGACTACGACATCGGGATGCGTCCCACCGCATTCGATCCCGCGACGATAACCGTCGCGAAAGGCGAGGCGGTCGTCTGGGAGAACACGGGCACCCGCGACCACACGGTGACGGCCTACGAGAACTCGCTGCCGGACGGCGCCGAGTTCTTCGCCTCGGGCGACTACGACGACGAGCAGGCCGCCCGCGACGCCTGGGCCAACGGCTCCGGCGGCGCGCTGAGCAACGGCGACCGCTTCTCCTACACGTTCCAGATCCCCGGCGAGTACGAGTACTTCTGCATCCCTCACGAGAGCGGCGGAATGATGGGCACCGTGATCGTCGAGGATCGGACGCCGACGGCGACGCCCGAGGAGTAGTCGGCAGCGTCGCAGACCCCGACGCTGACGAAGTCGCTGGCCGCCGTCGCCGGCCTCCATCGTTGGCGACGCCACTGGCGCCGCCGCTATCCGGCGTGAAAAAGGCGAAAAGCGCGTGAATCCGCGGCCGATCCCGTCTGGGACGGCCGACAGTCGGCGTCGTTACTCGGCGTTGACGAGAACTGACTCCGTTAGTCCTCGTCGACGTCACCAGAAATCGGAGATTTCTGGTTGGCAGACGAGAGCGCCTACTCGGCGCTCTCGTCGACGTCCACAGCGGCTTCCTCCTCGGCGGCGACCTCTTCGGGTCGGGCCTCGAGAGTGAGCTTCTGGACCTCGACGCGGCGCAGCGGGTAGATGGTCTTGGCCTCGCCGTAGATGGCCGAGGAGATCCGGCCCTCGACGACGCTGTCGACCAGCTGCTCGAAGCTGCGTTCCTCGGCGGCCTCCTCGACGATGTCGACCATCTCCGCACGGATCGCCTTCTCCTGGGAGCGGTCGGCCTTCTGGGTCGTCAGCGCCACGGGCTGGATCTGGACGCGGTAGTCGTCCGTCGTCAGCACCGTGATGTTGGCGGCGACCTTCGAGGCGCCACGTCGGACCAGCGAGCGCAGGTAGTCCCGCGTGAGTTCGTACTTGATGAACTCGGTGTAGGCGGCGTCGCTACCGACGTCGTTGATCTTGAACGTCAGCTTGTTGTTGTTCTGTCCCTGGTCGCCCTCCATCTCGCCCAGCGTGGTCTCGATGGTGCGGCCGACGACCTGGTTCGGTTCCTCAGCGACGGTCTCGCCGATCTCGGCCCGGTCGAACTGCTCGGGCGCGAGCACGGTGTACCATCGCTTGCCTTCGATCGTGGTGGATTTCTCGCTCATGGTTGAGTGGTGTCGCGTGCCGTCTCGCAGACGGCGTCGGCGACGGTCAGATTGACGAGGTAGTCGTCGACGGACGCGGCCAGCCCACCCGCGTCCTCGCGGACGATGGTGGTCCGGACCTGCTCGCCGTCGACGCTCGTCGTCATCGCATCGGTGTTGTCGGGAGCGAGCGCGGCGGCCACCGCCCGCGAATCCTCGTGGGTGGTGGTCAGCGTCGCCTCGTGGCTCGACTCTGTGGCCTCGCTCATACTGTCTCCCGGAACGTCTCTGTGAACTGTTCGGTGTCCGTGTCGAAGCGCGCCCGTCCAGTAGCGTCGGTGCCGAGACCGGTCCCGCCGACCGCGTCGGCGGCCGTCGAAACGGCGTCGCCGACTCCGGACTCGCCCGCGGCGGCCGCGGCGCCCTCGGTGAGCGCCAGCGCGACCGGTTCGGGCGAGCGGAAATCCCGCCCGAGGCGGGCGACTGCCGGCAGGACCGCGGGGTCTGCGTCCGTTTCGAGGACCCAGACGCCGTGGTGTCGGCGGGTCTCCGCGGTGCGGAGGCCCTCGTGGACCGCGCGGCCGTACTCCCGCCACGCCGCGAGCGCCGTTTCGTCGGCGCCGTCGTGTTCGCCCAGCGCCAGCGCGATGCCGGCGGCGGGGGAACTGCGAGCGGCGGCGTTGAGCACGTCGGCGTAGCCGCCGAGCGTGGCAAACGGCGCGTCGGGCGTGCGGTAGGGCCGGAGCGCGCGCTCGATCCCTCGGGCGGCGCGTTCGGTCGCGTCCTCGGCGGCCACCGCGTCGATGGTGACCAGCGAGGCGAGTCGGCGGCTGAATTCCTCCTCGGATTCGAGTTCGGTGACCACCGCGGCCGCCGCGGCCTCGTCGCCCGAGGCCGGGCCGTGCAGCAGCGTCGACGCCGCGAGGTCGGCCGGGATCTCGTCGGTCGGGAGCGCCAGTCCGGGCTCCCGGTCGATCAGACCGGCCTCCTGTGCGGCCTCGAGTGCGTCCTCGGCGGCCCGAACCGTCTCGCCCGCGGCGATTGTGCCGGCGAGGGCGAGGACCGGGTCGTGGTCGGCGCCGAGTCGGCGAGCGACCGTAAACGCGGTCGGACTCGCCGGGTGGTCGAGGCTCGCGTCACCGTCGACGGCCGTGGGGCCGACGGAGACGGTGACGGCGTCCTCGGTCGCTGCGGCCGCCTCGTCGTCGAGGCGGAGTTGGAACGGGATCGCGCGTTCGGCACACGCCCGGGCGAGGAGGCCGGCAGCCGCGAGGCTGTCACCGTCGCTGGCGGCGGCGACCCGGACGAACGGGGCCGCCGACAGCGTTTCGGCGAGTGGCTCCTCGACTGGGCGCGCGCTGGACATCTAGCCTTTGAGGATCTCTTCGGCGGTTTCGTACTCGTACTCGAAGTCGGCGTCGAGTTTGTCGCCCTGGTAGTAGTTCACCAGGCGACGGATCTTGGACTCGGTGTTCTGCAGGGCGCGCTTGTTCTGGGCGTCCTGCGGGTTCCGGCCCATATGCTTGCGCAGGCGGACTGCGCGCTCCATCAGGTTCCGGAGGTCCTCGGGGAGGTCGTCGGTGGCGTCGTTCTCCTCGAGGATCTCGGTGACTTTCTTCCCGGTCGCCAGCTTGACGTCCGGGATGGGCGTGCCCTTCACGCCCTCGTCGCGCAGTTTCAGGCCAATCTGACTCGGGTCGTGGCCCTGCTCTGCGAGTTCGACGACGCGGGACTCGATGTCCTCGGCGTCGACGTCGCTCCACTCCGGCGGCTCCTCTGCCGCGGGGGCGTCCGAACCGGACGACCCGCGGCGACGTGTGTGCATTCGTGCCATTGGTTGAGTTGGAACGGCACTGACCGCGAAAAGACCGACTGTGCGTCGGACACTTCCGCAATCCCAAGCCCCCAGTGGGCGAAGTCAGATTTGCGGCCGTGCTGTTCCCAACGGAGAGTGACCGTCGAGGGGCTTAATGGCTTTCCATCCCGCGTGGCGTCGATGTGGCGTCGATGGTACTCGGTGCCGGAGTGCGGTCGCATCGAAGGCCTTAATAACCGGACGGCGATACGGTTTGATGCGAAGCGGGCTCGTAGATCAGTGGTAGATCATCCCCCTGGCACGGGGAAGGCCCGGGGTTCAAATCCCCGCGAGTCCACTCGAAATTTACTGTCGTGGCAAGGGTTCCTAGTTTCAACGCTAGAAGCCTCTTGCGTTCCGTTTTCCGGCTTTGAGGGTTCCCGAAATCACCCCTTCTCAGAGAGATTAGCCTCCCCAAAGGAGGGCGGGTCGACGCCGTCTGGGCCTGGCTTCAGGGGACGGGGGTGGTCCGCATGAGCGCGCTCTCCGAGGAAGAGACGCTCATCTGCGAGTTCTGCGGGTTCCCGATCCTCGATCCGGAGCAGGAGTGCGCCGCGCTCGACGACGGACGGTGTGAACCATGAGCCGCGGGCAGGACTTTGCGCGGTTCACCAGCGGCGTCGGCGCCGCCCTCGAGGTCGAGATCGGGGCCGTCGACGACGAGCCGTGCGCAGTCGGTCCGTGCGACTCGGACGCCGTCTACCGCGTCCCGTGGCCCTCCGTCGGGGGTGACGTCGCGTACTGCGGCTATCACCTCGCTCGGTACCGCGCGCGCCATCCCGAGCTCTGGGAGCGCCTCCAGGAGGCCGTCGACGAGGACCTCACCGCGTACGCGACGCGCGGTGATCGGTTCCTCACGTTCGACGAGGTTCCCGAGACGCTGTTCGACGAGCAGTTCGTCGCGGTCGCGCTGCTCGCGACCGGCCGCGCGCTCTACGAGGAGGACGATCCCGACGAGACCGTCGTCTACCTCACCGTCGATCGGTCCCTCGAGATCGACAGCCGCGAGGAGATCCCGCGCAGCCTCGCGGGCGACCTTCTCACCTGGGTCGAAGAAGCCCGCGGCGTGCACGAGTGGGCCGACGATGCGCTGGCGGCGCTCTACGGAGGTGGTGAGCCTTGACTTCGTGGAGCCCCGGCCCGAAGGAGCGCGTCTACGGCGCCACGGTCCAAGCGAACTGGGTCGGCGACGCGTGGGTCCGGCCGTGGATCCGCCCGGCCCAGATCACCAACTTCTGGGGTGAGGCGCCTTGACCGGCATCTTCCCCTCGAGTCGCTGTCCCTGCGGCGCCGACGGCGTTCCCAGCGATCGCCCCTACTGCGGCGACTGCCTCGCCAGCCTGCCCGCTGCGGTTTCCAAGGCGTCAGGAGGTGAGGCAGCTTGAGCGCCGATCGCGAGGGCGAGATCCGCACGACCTACGTCGGCGGGCTCGCCAGCGCTGACGTCGCCGACGAGGACCTCGTGCTCGGCGTTGTTCGCTACGAGTACGACTTCCTCGATCGCTCCGTCGACCGGAACGTTCCGGCGCTCGCTCCCCCGGAGGAGCTTCTCGACGCCTACAACGCGGTGCGAGAGGCCGCAGCGAAGGACGAGTCTGTCCCGGACACCGACGACGAGGCCCGCCGTGTCGCGTGGGACGGCGTCTCTTTCCGTGAGCGCTACCTGAACTACCTCGATCGCGCCGGTCCCCAGGAGGTCCTCGAAACCCTCCGGGATCGACTCGACAACGGGCGCGTCGTGTGGCTCGTCTGCCTCGAGGCCAACGAGGCCTTCTGCCACCGGCGACTCCTCGCTGCCCGAGTTGTCGACGAGGAGCCAGCGCACTTCAGCGAGATCTACGAGCCGCCGGAGAGCGAGCAGGATCCACAGGTCGCTCTCGACGACTTCGACGGAGGTGAGTCGGCTTGAGCTCCGAGTGGGACGCCCTCGATCAGGCCGAGGAGGTGCGGTCTTCCGCAGAGGATAGCGTCGAGAGCGACGTCGACGACTATCAGGCCGCCGCCGAGCGCCACTCCGAGGAGACCCACGGCGCCGAGGCAGGCGCCGTCGACGACGCCCAGACTGGTGCCGATCGGCTCGACGAGGACGAGATCCTCGCGGAGTGTCGCTTCTGCGACGCCGAGTTCTCCGTCCGCAGCGCCGAGCGTGTTCACTCCTGTCCGGGTCGTGATCAGCTCGCCGGCGCTGATCAGGACGGCCTCTTCCCGGTCGTCTGCCCGAACACCCACGAACTCAGGATCCAGAGCCTCTTCGCAGAGCACGGCATCGAGCCGTTCTGGCAGCTGCGGCGGACGTTCGACGACGATCCGACAGCCGTCGCCGACGACGTCGACGGCTTCGAGTTCGACGGCGACAAGTGGGTTGTGAACCACGAGACGACGAAGTGCTGGCGTGACGGTTGGGCGATCCCCGATGCCCAACGCGACTACGCCACCGCCTCCGACCTGGAGGACGGCCGCTTCCTCGAGTTCCAGTTCGCTCTCGTCGCCGTCGACGACGTCGGCGAGAAAGAGGCAGTCTTCACCGTCCGGCCCGGTTTCCCCGAGCCCCGCAAGCCCGACGGCTCGCGTGCTCGTGGCTTTCCTGCCGACCATCCCAAGGGCGTTCGCGTGGAGTCGAACTCTTCGAACCTCCACCCGAGACAGGTCTACCAGCTCCTACAGCGCTTCGTCGCCGAACTCGGCCTCGATCCCGAGCCCTTCGGCCTCGAGGCAGTTCACGAGTGGAGCCGCTGTACCCAACTCGCCCGCTATCTTCGCGTCACTCGCGAACTCTCCGAACAGCACATCGTCGGCTCCGGCGGCCTGATCGAGCGCCTCTCCCAGCTTGCTCCCCGCCTCGGTGGCAAGGGTGCCCACATCTGGGACGATGAGGACGTCACCGGCCACTACGAGTCCATCGCGATGGACGCGCCCGGGTGGTTGAAGCTCATCCCCGACAGCACTCACTCGAAGCGGCTGAAGAGCTACCACCCGCTGAACGCACGGAGTGCCGATACCTCCGCCGACGAGGACGAGCTCCGCGACCCGAAGATCGAACTCCAGCACGCCTCTCCCTCGCTTCTCGACGACGAGACGCCGTGGGAGGGCTCGGATCCTGTTCCCGTTCGTTCGGACCAGGAGTTCGACCTGTTCGACCTCGTCGACGAGATCGACAGCACGCTCTACAACTTCCTCGAGTGGGCCGGCTTGCCCACGCGCGCCGACGAGGACGTCTTCACTGCCGATCCGTACTTCCCGGTCGAAGAGGAGCAGCGCGACGTCGACTTCGTCGCCGATCCTACGCAGGAGATCGAGAACGCCGAGCGCGACCTCGTCCGCCAGCACGTCTCCAGTGGCGACCACTCCGAGAGCGAGCGCGCCGTCCTCGCCGACCTGGTCGACAGTCCGGACGGCAAGCACTGGGAGCAGATCCGGGAGTCCGTCGACGTCTCGAAGAGCACGATCTACCGCGCTGCACGGGCGTTCCCCGACCTGCTCAATCTCGAGAACGGCCGCCTGTCGCTGGAGGATCGCGCTGTTCGCGACCAGCTTCGCGGCGCCCTCTCGGTCTTCGACGACGTCGCCGATTGGGTCCGCGGGCAGGTCACCTCTCTCGAGACCGCCGTCGACGACAGCCGCCTCGAGGACACACCGCTGCTCTCGTGGGCCCGTCGCCACGGCGTCGACGTCGACCGAGGTCAGGACGGCTTCACGTTCCGCATCGACGGCCGCCGTCTCTCTTGGTACGACCTCTGGACGATGATGCGCGACGGCTTCGACGCGGCCGAGGCCACCGGCAGCCACACCGCGCGGGAGCTCGCGAAGACCGCCACGGTCGTCTACCGGAACGTCGACGGGCACCGCGTCTCCGACGACAACTTCGTACGCCACGACGGAACCCAGGACAAGGTCGTCATCTCCGGAGCCCCCTACAAGGCCCTCCGCTAGCGCACGACAGATCAGTGGCAACACTCGCGTTCGTTCTGATTCTTTATAAGCAATCCCGCGCGCTGGCCCCGATCCGGCGCTCGATCGTCGTCGACGCCATCGCGATGACTCCCGACTCCCCCTCCCGAGCGCCCCCGCCGTCCCGGAAGGTGGGTCGATCCCTCTTAGCCTGTGTCCATAAGGAGCGGTTCCGGAATCACGGCCCCACACCTTCCTCAGTCTCCAGTTGATCCACGAGAAACGTACCTTTCTCTTCTTCCGCAGATGCTATAGATGGATCTGCGAAAATGGTTTGAGGTTGAAAGCTTACTCCAGAGTATGGACGACGATCGTCAGGAGGATGATAGCGATAGCGAATATCCTCCCGATGTGCATGGATACGTGAGATCACGCCTGGATCGAGAAGGTCTGAATACGAGCGATCACCCGAGAGAGGCTTCTGATTTGATCGAGAAGGCCGCATCTGACTACATAGTCTTCACCGATGCTAGTGAGATTGAGGATTACGAGTATCACTACATCACGGCGGTCAGAATTGCTACCATGATCGGGGCAGGTGAGGACAAGTTCCAAGAGCAAGCGGAAGAATTCCTTTCCTCTATTCCCGCGGATTTACTTGATGATGAAGCCGCAAAACAGGTAGCTGAAAGCGCGGGGAGGTTCACCATCGGTAATAACGTCACCTTGGTGTATTCAATGGCTTACGAATTTGTTGACGACATGCTGGAGCACCTCCTTCCAGAGGTGCTGAGCGACGATGTGGATGATGGGACAGGGAACGTTCTCGTGAGCCAGATTCAATCGTACCCGGGGCGTGCTGATCTCTTGGCAAAAGCTGGTATAATCGACGATGAAACTCGGAATGGAGTCCGGCATATACGAGAAATTCGGCGAGACTTGGTACATGATGTTGAGGAACGATTTACTCTGTCACCCCTTGAGGATTTAGACAGGATAAACGACATCCCCACCATCCTGGATAAGCTATACGAGCTGGTATATGATCAGTCAGCGTATCAGTACGTCGACGAGTGATTTTCCAAGTTGTCCGCTGTCCCTAACGGGACATGGACAGCAAAATACACCGCACCGCCCCCCACCTCCCGCAGAAATCTCCAGTTGATGCACGGGAAATAGAGGTTCGAACCATTTTGAATGGGTGAACGGTGTTTTCTGGCCACCTCGTCGAGAGAGTTACTATTGATGACTGGCGCGTAAGATATATTGTTCATAGGGTCAACACCACAGCCAATGAAATTTCTAATCTATACTGCAGATCCGAAGGTCAAGACTGCGTCGCTCAGTAGGGTTGATGAAGATATCAATCAGAGCCTGGGTAGGATGATGGACATCCTTGAGGATATGAGTTTGGAGCGTGTTCTTGAAAACCAATCGACGAGACTTCTTGTAGACGATATTCGCTATGAAGGAGATCCGGAGGTTGTGCACGCAGATATTTACAAGGATACAAATCAGGGCCGTGCCCTCCACCAATTCAGCCGAGAAGGGGACGAAGTGACGATCGAAGAAGTTCTTTCTGAAGATGAAGAAGCATTTCAGCGGGGGCTTATGGGTGTCAAAGAGATTGATGGCACCCTCTTTCTAGCTGTTGAGAATACGTTTGGATCATATTTTGCAGGAGCTTCCTTAGGGATGGACCTACATCCACGGTACTCATCAGAGGCAATAAGAGCAATACAGAACTCAGATCAGATAGGTGAGACAACATTTGACTTCTCCGAGGATTATGATTTGACCGCATCGCTTGCCCGTCCACCGCAAGACGGGGATCTTCGAGAGGAGGAAGGATTTGGACTGACTGACCCCCTAAATGATATTCTATCAATGATGAATGTCTCACGAACACATCAGATCACGGTTGAAATTCCGCAGTCGGAGTGGATGGATAATGTAGGTACTTTTGAAGGTATCATACAATCCGACATCGTATCCACTATTAAGATCGAAACTCCTACACAAGGTATCGTTAGACTCGGTGAAGGTGGAGATCGGGCCATCCGAGAAACAGTCGAAGTGAGCTCAGCAGGAAGAGTTGCTGTCAGGAACGCACTCAATAAGTTGGAAGTAGAAGAAGATACTCAGGGAGAATGATACTGAACCTATTTCGTACTGCTATTCAAATCAAGGGCTATTCAGACCGGGTAGAGTATCCTATCCGTCTACCTTTTTATGTAGTCTGCAGCCTTGTCATCGGGGTTCTCCTTGCGAGTAGTGACAGAGCATCCACGCTTCCGATCTTAACAGTCACAGCGGTTCTTTTCGGATTTACAATAAACGCTGTCGTAATGCTGGGGAACTCATCAGAGTACTACATCCAAGCGGACGAGGACAGCCAAAACGAGGGGGATTCTCAGGATGAAACGGAGCTTGAGATCCTTTACAAGAAGTGCCTGTACATTTCCATACACACCCTTAGCATAGGGATAATCACCCTTACACTTGGAGGCATATTCAAGCTATTTCCCGAATTCGGGGTCTCAATAAGGGGTATAGATATTGTGGCTGCACTCACCTATAGTCTCCTAGTTTACTACCTAATCACATTCTCCACCGTGATCGCCACGGTATCTGAGCTAATCCACATCCGTGTCGTGTGAGTAAGGACTTACTCGACCAAAACACCGCTCCCTTCGGTCGCGGACTCCACCCGCAACGCAGGTCGGCGCCCTGACTCGGGCGCCTCTCCGCACCGCCTAATCAAGCATCTGTAATCTGAACCAGACGTTCTTGAAGGGCTAGCTTCATAGGTTGGGTATGGGACTTGAGCCAACGGAGGCGGTTGAACGTGCTGAGCGGATGCTCAAAGGGGCGTATTCTGGACTTAAGCAATTTGAGTCCGGCTCCGGCGAGGAGAAGTATCTCGGTGTCTACAACGCAGTTTCGTTCGGGAGAAATCTGACCTTCGCGCTACAGAAGGCAACATCTCAGGATGAGGAGTTCGACGCGTGGTACGCAGATCGCGTTGAGGTTCTCAAGGAAGACCCCGTTTGCCGACACATGAAGGACCTTCGTAACAAAATGGAGAAAGAAGGCGCATCGGGAGTCGCAAGTTACGCCTCCTTCTCCGGAAGTCCCTCAGAGTTGCAGAGACAGGTACCTAGCTGGTCAGACTCGATTTTTATTGGTGACGAATGGGGGGGTTCTGGATTTACTGTTGAGACAGATGATGGTGAAGAGGTGAAGTTCTATATGGAATTCGAGGATGTCTCTGTGGAGTCTGGACTGTTTTTCCCAGATTTAGAGGATGGGGACCCGGTATATGGAGATATTACAGACGCAGAGGACGATCTGAAATACTACCTCAAAATTCTAGCAGAGCTTGTGAAAGACGGCAAGGAGAAATTTGGGGACGAAGGGTAAGAGCCTCAGAAGACATCGGAAATAACCGCGAGGTCGTCGGCGGACGGGAAGGTGTAGAGCGCCCACGAGCCGAACACGTACGCGAGAAGCGGCACCTCAAAGGAGAACACCCACGGGAGGAGGAACGGCGCAAGCGCGGCGCCGACCAACGTCGGTGCGAGGTTCGCGACAACCACGACGACCACGGGCGTCCCGGCCGGGTAGCGAAGCTCAAGACGCGGTGGAACGAAGCGATCGACGATGTCCGAAGGCGTCGACGCGTCGATCCAGTGCCACGCGACCAGTGCGTGGGTGAGTTCGTGTGCGAGGACGGCCGGGAACATGATCACCGCACCGAGGAGATCGACGATCCCGGTATCGCTCCCTTCGTTGACGGCGTCGTCGACGCCGGCGTCAGTGGTTGTCGTCATCGCGGGCGAGCACCTCCACCGTTCCAGAGCGCGTAGAGCGCGAGGGTGGCGCCGAACAAGATCGACATGAACGCGCCCACCTTCGCGGTCGGCGGGAGGAACGGCATCAGGAACCCGCCGATTAAGATGGACACGACCGCCGGGAGCCCAGGCCGGCCCTCTGTGAGGATGTAGAGGATCGACGCGATACCGATCCCGAGGATCGCCGGAGCGACCGGACCCAGCAGCTCCGTGAACGGCAGCGTGAAGCCCTCCCAGACGTTTCCCTCCTTCCACGGGTCGTCGTACTCGCTGTCGTACTGGAGGAGTAGCGAGAGCGTCCACGCCGCCTCGAGGAGCGAGGTCATCGCGGACGCACCTCTGATCGGCCGGAGAACATGTAGATGATGAACAGGCCGAAGCACCACGCCAGAGGCGAGGAAAGCATCACTGCTGACCAGACAGGCAGGCCAGCGTTCACCATCATATCTGAGAGGGCGAAGATCACCACGAACGAGGAGATTACCTCGTCCGTTCCGGAGATCGTCGCACCGATGAACGACGTGTCCCCGCCCTGCCTCGAAGCAGAGTAGTCGTGGAGTTCGCCCTCGCTCTGGTTCACCTGATCTTCAACGCCGACGCTCGGGTCGTCGACGCCGAGCCACCCGGCGGTCCCGGACGCTGCCATCGCGCCAGCGACAGCGGCGACACAGACGATGAACAGCAGGACCGTCGTGGGGTGCCTCACCGTCGACCACCCCCACCGACTGCCATCGCGACAGCCACGATCCCGGCGAACACCACCACGCCGCCGGAGGCCGTGTACCAACCGAGCCACCACATCACGGCGGCAACGCCGACCACTGCGACCGAGCCGATCGACGAGAGTCGACCGCCGAAGAGCGTTCCCACGAACAGGAACAGCACCGTCAGTGCGACGGGCGTCATCTTCTCGCCCATCGGGTTGTCGACGACGTAGCGCTTCCCGCCCGCGACGTCAGCCGAGCTGGCGATCATCGCGCCGGAGGCGTTGTAGGCCGTCCAACTCACCTGCCAGTCTACATCTGTGAGATTGCCCGTTACTGAGTGATTGAGGCTCAGCGTGCCGTAGCCGTCGTTGAACGTTGAGTTCATGATCTCGTTACTGTGGTTGCCCGACTCGTGGATCACCACGCGGATCCTCGAGGTGTTCTGAGTCGGATCGTTGTACTGGAAGTGCACGACGCCATTCTGGATCTCCCCATCGTCGGTGAGGTCGATGTAGGACGCCGAGTGCCGGCGGGTTCCGGAGGAGTCGTCGACCTCCCAAGAGACCTCCCCGACGTTGAGCGTTACAGTGCCCTCGCGAGTGGCCGAGTAGCCACCGAGGATGCGAGTGTCGTCTTGGTTGACCAGCCGGATCCGATACCGAGCGTTCTGCTCGAGATCTGCCTCGAAGCGCCCTTCGGCGCCGAAGAAGTCGCCGGCCACCGTGACCCACTCCAAGCCGTCGGACGTGTTGATCGGTCGCTCGATGTAGAGTTGGGTTTGATCGTCAGCATCGGTGTACTCGCCGGTCATGTCGTTGAGGACGAACTCGGTGTAGTACGCCGTTTTAGAGCTATTGAGTAGGTAAACCGAGTCTTGATCGAACAGGGACTTGACGATCACCGTCCTCCGGTAGTACCCGTCGGCCTCGAGAACGAGGACGTAGGTCTTATCGGCCGGGAGGTTCGTCATGTCGATCTCGCCGTTGTTCGTCTGTTTCTCGAAGACGAGCTCCCCGGAGAAGAACCGGCCCGTGACGGTGACGTTCTGACCTTCGATCAACGCGCTCGTGTTCGCGATCGGCCGAACGTGTAGCGAACCCGGGACTAAGAACGAGTACGATCCACTCGTTGAGTTAGATCCGTACTGGTCCTGGACTTCGACACGCCAGGAGTGTTCACCTCCCTCTATCGAATCAACGTCGTATGAGACAGTACCGTTCGACGTCGTCGTTCTGGTCCCTACTATCGAACCGTCAAGGTAGAACTCTACTGCGACCTGATCCCCTTGTGCGGTTCCAAATTCGGGGTCAGACACATCAACTGATAGCGTGATCGGTGGAGAATCGACTGTCCGATCCGTGTCGTTGGGCGAGGCAGTCGAATCATCTACAGTGGGCTGCCGATTTTCCGCGTAGACTCCCTCTCCTAAGAGCCTCGCCGTGTGGTCGGGGTGCGTCGGATCGAACTCGATTTTGACCTCAACGGTATCGGAGCTCGATGTCGACCAAGTGAGAGTGTGGTTCCCGCTCGACGAGATCGTCGTCTGATTCAGCACCCTCCCGCTGGCCGTCTTCCAAGTGACGGTCGCCGTCGCGTTCCGAAGAGAGAGGTCAGTAAAGCCACTAACGGAATTCGTAACGCTGTGGACACCCTCGTACTCCGATTTTTCTTCAATTGCAGCAGCCGGGTTATCGGCGATCCAGTTCGCATGAGCATCCGTCAGCGCCGAATTATACATCCGCACCTCGTCTATTTTTCCGTCCCAAGCGTACTGCGTTCCCAGCCCCTCGAAGTTGCCAATATAGAGATCACCACCAGACGATATCGTGATCGAACCGATTTCCTTCGACGCTACTTGGGTTCCATCCTGATAAACGATCAGCGAGGACCCATTGTACACCGCCATGACATGGGTCCACTCGTCAGGATTGACGTTTCCTCCAACTGTGAAGTATTCGTTCCCTGAATCGTCCCGAATAACCCACTCGAACTGACTGTTATCGACACGGAGGTTGACACCGCCGTTCGACCGGGAATCAACAACGGTGTGCTCTGTCGTCGTCTGGTTCGGGTTGATCCAAGCGCTGAGTGTTATCGCCTGGTCCCACCCTCCAGAGTTCGTCACGTGTGCGTAGTCGCCCGAGCTGGCGTTGAACTGGAGTGCGGAAGCGGAGATGCCGGATGTCCACGACGTCCCGTTCAGCGTCGCCGGGCGGGTTCCGGTATCCGAATACGCCACATTTCCCTGACTGGCATCCATTGCCCACCGCTCATTAGCTTGTGGCGTGAGTTTCGCGACCGGAGAGTCGGATAACCGATGCACGAGCCCGGGACTAAGCGACTCCTGATAGACCCTGAACTCGTCAATGACGGCATTAAGATCTGGTTTCGATCCGCTGCCTAATCGTAGCGGTTCACCCGTGTTGTCCGACGGCATCGTCCCCGACTCAACGGCTCTTAGCTCGCCGTCGACATACACCCGGATTGCTGACCCGTTGTAAGAGACAGTGTAGGTGTGCGTTTTCGAGGTATCGATTCCCGTAACTTCGGTCGTTTGGAAGCCGTAGGCCGCAAAAACGACCCGGTCATTAGTCAGGTCCAGACGTTTCTCGCCGGACTCCCAATTGATGTCGCCATCGGACGATGACCACACCGTGCCAGATGTCCCGTCGTAACTTGCGCGAACACTAATCGTCCAGTTTTCCGATCCCAGATCGACGATATTCCCGAGGTCGGCACTCGATGAGCCGTCGAGGTAAACACCAGATCCGTACTCGGTACTCACCCACGAACCGGCCCATGTCGCGTCGTTCGATCCGACGGAGTCGTATATTGTCGACCCGCTCCCGGAATCAAACGTGTAGCGCGCAAGTGCACTCGATCTCGATACGTCATGGCTAACGACTCCTGCCTCGCCGCTTCGGGCTACCTCAGCGTTTTTTATCGTCCCGTTTTTCAGTTCGCTCGCGGTCGTGTGCGAGCTCACCATCGCCACGTTCGCTGCCGCGACAGGTGGAGCACTCACGACGAGGTAGACCGCGAAGAACACGGCCGAGAGGAACGCAACCCGTCGAGAGCGTCCCTTGAGGTCGATCATCGGGGACCACCTCCGCGGAACGAGCCCTTGCCCGCGACCACGGCGTAGAGGTACACGACGATCCCGATCATGAGCATCGCAGGCGCGATTACGAGGCTCACGTCGAGCACGAAGCTCATGTTGCCGCTGTACCCCATCTTCTCGATCGCGCCGTCGTCGGCCTGCTGAACGGCGTCGCTGGTGCCGTCGATCGTCGGAATCCCGGCAACGACGAACAGCACGAGCATGAAGACCAGGAAGACGACGATCACGAACGCCGTGAGGTAGCTCCCACCTCGTTGTGCTGGTCGCATCCTGATCACCTCCTCCCCGTCTCGTTCACGGCTCTCCGGAGCGAGATCAGCAGGCCGGCGAGCGCTGCGCCCCACAGGGGCCAGTACTCCCAGAGCAGCCTAGTTCGTCGCACGGTTTCCTCACCCCGACTCGAGTCCGAGAGGTCGTTGCCGAGACCGAGCATCGTGTGCACGGGACCGTCGAGGAACGACCAGATCAGCACGGCGAGGAAGAGCACCCCGAACAGCATCAGGAAGAACCACGCGAAGCTCGCGTGGGTGCTCACGTCCTCTTCAAGCCGGGGTGAGGGTATCACCAGCCCCCACCCCCGAACTGGTCGTCGACGCCCTCCAGCGTCTCCTCGAGGGCGGCGTCGGCGTCGTCAAGCGAACGGTCCAGCGGCGCCACCGTATCATCGACGCCTCCGAGCGTCGCATCGAGTGCCTCTTGGGCGGACGCAACCGGGTTCGTCCAGTCGTCACCGTAGCCATCGAAGCGGCCCATGTGGTCAAACTCGTCCTCCTCGTCATCGAAGTCCCAGCGACGACTCGAACCGCCACCACCGCCACCATACGGCGTTGGAGGACCACCACCAGAACCACCTGGCGAACCTGTCGGAGAGCCCGATCCCGGCGAACCAGAGCCAGGGCCCACGGAGGTCGGGTCTCCGGATGTTGGCGGACTTGATCCCGGCGGTGACGCCGGGGGGCTTGACGGCGGCAGACTCGACGGTGGATCCGTCGGTGGCTGCGTGGACGGTGGATCCGTTGGCGGCTGTGTGCTCGGTGGAAGGGTAGGTGGGTCCGTTGGGTACTCGGGAACTGTTGGATCGGTCGGCGGGATCGTAGCCGTGGGAACTGTCTTGGGGGTACCACTCGACTCGCTTGGGCTGGTAGTCCCAGCTGTACCACCGCTGATTCCCCCCAAGGTTGCCCCTGTGACACCGCCACCAACAGTGGGGGACCCTTCAGGTGATCCCCGAGAATCCATGGTTTCACTGGTTAGCTCGTCATAATCGACTACTTCGCCGTTCCCGCCAGTGGACGGCGTGTCGCCAAGATCGGTGTCCGGATCTCGATCAGCGTCGATACGTCTGTACGTATCTAGGGGAACGCTACGGCCCGTGAGCGGGATCTCGGTATCGGTCCCGGGGACCTTCTTCTGCCCCACTTTTACGCTAACTTGGCCCGTTTTCTCGAACTTCGAGTCCGGTGGGAAGACAGCCTCAAGCTCAGGAGATCGCGTGCTAGAAGGCTTCACGTAGCCGGTCCCCACCTCAGCATCCTCCGTGAGGTATTCGTACCCGCTCGTAGTCTGGTCAGGACGGACCTCAACACCGTCGTTTCCGTCGGCAGCCGCCTTGGCCTCGCCACGTCCTAGCCCGCCCGTGACCTGTTCACTCGTGTCCGGATCTCGCAACTCGTAGCCCTGCGCGGCTCTTCCCTCCGGAATAGAGTCAACACGGTCCCCGGGAAGCCCAACAAATCGGTCAGAGTTCCCTGCCGGGTCGGGTAGACGGGGCTTAATCGACGACAGTGAAAGCGATGATCCCTTCCCGGAAAGCGCTATCGTCGAGGCATCAGGCGATGTGAACAACCCGGGAAGCTCCGACGCACCCTCGCCTACGTCGATGTCAGTACCGAAGTCGTCCTGCGTTCCGTGATAGAGCGTTTCGCCACCGGTCTTCTCCGTCACAGCGTCGGGGTTATCAGCTGCCTTCTCCCGAACTTCTTCAACTGCCTTCGATGTACTCGCCCCTGGGTCATCGAAACCGGGCAACTCACCTGTCTCTGCTGCTCGGTCCGAGGTGATATCCTCGAACTTGACCGTGTCTTTGGTAGATAGACTGGCTTGCCTCCCGACATCGCCGGCCTTCTCGATCGCTTTGAACCCGGCCGCGCCGGTAGCGAATCCCCCTACAAGCTCACCGGTAGTTTTGTATGGATTGTTCTGCGCCTGATTGAGTATCGCTTCTGTGACTCGGCCACCGACCTCTGCGCCCGCGTATGCCACTTCTCCCGCCCCATATTCCCTGACTGCGCCAGGTGTGTTGCCAGCCACTTCAGTAGCTGTGTCGGCTGCGAGTAGCAGCCCCGCACCGCCTTGCGACGCAAGGCCGACGGGGGCGTTCGCTGCGCCCTCCGCGATATTTCCGGCTTTGTCACTTCCGGTGACATCGGTGACGACATCACCCGCACCTTCCGCCAGCGGAGAAAGGGCTTCGCGGCGTTTTTCGACTCGTTTCTGGAGTTCCGCCTCAGACGTTCTGAAGAACGAGTCGTCGGCCCCCTCCGATTTCTCTGGGATTAGGCCTTTGCCGCTGGTGAGGTCGTCGGTGACATCGCGGTCGAGCTTACCACCATTACCTGACCGGCCTCCCACGCTGGGGCCCGATACATCGATACTGCCCTGATCGGGAAGTCCAATCTCCTCAGGGTTTTGGAACACTGCGTCGATCGCGTCGATGGCACCTCTACTGACCCGTTCGTCGAAGTCACCGAGCATCCGGTCAATCCGGTTGTCGTCACTAGTCAGCGTCTCGGCACCTTTCACGGTCTCTGGAACACCGTCCGGTGTCGAAGCTGATCCGCGAGTTAGGTTCCCGCTGCCCGTTTCGTCAAGATTGGCGTCGCGGGTAGCCTGCGTATCACCCCCTGAATCGGTCTCCGACCTACCGGTGTCATTCGACCCCGATTCGGGCTCGAGGGCGTCCTCGCGTGCGGTTGAGCCGTCGCGAACTGGATCGCTGCGATCGAACTGGTCCGTTGGTTCGGTCGCCGCGGGTTGGTCTCCGCCATCGCCCGTGTCGTCGACGGGCGTCGTTGCAGTATCAGTCCGCGCGCCACGCAGTGCGTCGTCCGGCGGCTCGGTGGGCTCAGGGTCACTCGAGCTATCGGCCGGGCCGGGGCCGCTTTGCTGAACTCCGTCGGGGATGTCGGGCCCATCGGTATCACTACCGGAGGAGTCACCGCCATCGCTGCCACCGCCGCCACCGCCTCCGCCACCCATGTCGACGGGCTGGCGGGCCATCTACGGTAGCACCCCCGTTGCCGCGATGGTCATGGGCATCGAGATCCCGCCACCACCGCTGCCGGCCGCGGAGAAGCCGATGTAGGCGACGATCGCACCCATCATGAACGCGCCCATGATGATGCCCGCCTGCCCGAGCGGACCGAGCGAGGCGAAGCCCTGCTGGCCCTTCTTCGCGTTCTCCGCGACGCGGTGGAACTGCTGGGGCTTGACGTTGAACGGCGCCGCGTGGATCGTGTCGCGTAGGTCGACGACCTTCCGCTTCGGGAGCTGGACCTCCCACTCGTCGATCACGGTCTTGCCGTCGTCGGCCTCGTCCGTGACCTGGCCACCGTCGGTGCGAACTGGGAGATCCCCGTCCTCGTCCTCGTCGTCCTCCGCGTCGCCGTCGTCGTCGTCACCGATACGGCCACGTGCGGACTCGACGCCGTCTCCGACACGATCGCGAGCAACGTTGGCTCCCTTTCCGAACTTATTGCGGACACGACGGCCCCCATCGGCGACCGCTCGCCCGCCACCCGCGAGGCTGCTCGCGATCTGGTCCCCAGCAGCGGCGATTAGGGGCGGACCGTCTTCCTTTGCCTTCCACTCCGCGTAGTCGATCGTCGAGAGGTCCTCGGCGTAGTGCTGCATCTTGATCCGCGCCTGCCGGCCGACCTCGCCCGACGCGGGTTCGGCGAGCGCACCGAGGCCGTCGTAGGCGACCGCGAGCGCAGTACCGCCGTACCAGCCACCAGGGTCACCGCCGACACCGGCCGCGTCGTAGAACTCGCGGCCGTCCGCCGTCGGGACCCAGTAGCCGTTGTTCTGGCCGTCGTAGGTCGCCGGCTTGAGGCTCCAGAGGCCGTCTTCGTCCTTGACCGCGATCAGCGTACGGCCGAGGATACGCGAACCTCGGCCGATCAGCATCCGACCGAGTTTGTCTCGAACAGTAGCCACCGGGATCTTGTGGCCCATCTTGTACACTACGAGGACCACAACGGAGATCGCCCCGACGATCGGCATGACCTGCTGCCAGAGGATCTGGATGAAGACGCCGATCCACGGCATGATCGCCATCAGGCGTCACCCCCGTTGGCAGCGCTGTTCGCAGGCGATTCGCCGGACCGGACGTTCGTGGTTGTAGTCGTGAACATGGTCATCCAACTAGCTTCGAGAGGAGGCCGTCGCTGTTGTCGTCGCGCTCTTCGACGATACGGCGCTCCGACTGCTGCTCCGCGAGGAGCTTCTGCTGCCACCCGTCCCGCGAGCGCGCGTTGCGCTCGTAGGCCGCGTCGCGAGTGTCGCGTGCTTCGTGGATCTCCTTGGGCGTGAACGCCCACGGCTTGCCCTCGAGGCCAGCCGCATCACGGCGTGGCCCCTGCCAGATCGACTCGGACGGAGGCGCGCTCGCGAGGAGCAGATCCAGGTTGATGTTGAGTTCGTGGCGGCGGTACCAGAGTTCGGCCTCGTCGAGCTTACTGAGGAGGTGGTCCTGGTTGAGCTCCGACGCGAACAACTTCGCTGCATCCGGCGGGGCACCGCTCCTGGCGAGCGTCGAGAGGAGATCCCCCGCTGGGTGGTCGCCGTAGTTCATCCCACCCTGCGCTGCGTTCCGGTCCCACGTCCGCGGCTGCCAGTCCTCCGTTCGGGATGTGCTCTGGCCGTTCGCGGGGTTCTTGGCCGGCTGTGCGTGTCCGTTCTCAGCGTGTCCGTTCGTCTGTTGATCCACGATTAGTCACCTCGTTTCGGGTTCTCGCGCTGTTCGGGACCGGGCGGCCCGCTTCGGACCGCCGGGTTGTCGTTGCCGAAGACAGCCTCTACCGGATGATCCGGCAGCTTGTCTAGCGCCTCGAGGATCAGCATCGCGACCATGAACAGAACGCCGCCCAAGCCGAGAGCGAACATCCCGATCAGTGATCTCGGGTCGCCCCCGGTGAGGGGCTCAACCGAGAACGAGCCAATCGCGAACGCCGCGAAGAACACCATGCTCGCGGGCATGGTCGTCAGCGGCGCTCGACGGTCGATCAGCGCGTACTTCGCCGCCCCGAGCGCGCCTAGAAAAAGCGCGAGGTAAACAGGTACGAGCAACGGAGATCACCTCCGCCCACGGCGGCCACCGCCACCGAACCCACCCACGAGCCCGAGGATCAGGCTCGCGACGAGCACGATGATGGCCACCGCCCCGAGAGTGAACGCGCTCCCGATCGTGCCGATCGAGTTGCGCGCCATCTCTGGTTTCGCGTCGTAGGCGTAGTCGATCTCCGCGGTCGCACCGTCGTCTGTGTTGGTCGAATTGTACCACCTCACCGACTGGTTGCTCGGGTACCACTCGTAGTCGGTACCCTCGGTCAGGTTAGCACCGCTGTACGTGATCGTCTCGTTATCGTAGTAGGACTCGCCAGTGGTGTCGTCGACTGTCGTCGTGTTCCCGTAGTCGATAGTCACCGACTCGCCAGAAACGGCGACGACAGACGTCGCTGGCAGCGTGCTGAAGATCGAGGCTACGACGAACACCCCGACCAGCAGCATCACCGCGACGGTCACCACTTGATTAAACGCGTCCTCCACGATTCTCACCTCCGTTGCTCATGAATAGTGTTTGAGGGGCGAGTGGCAGTTAGCGGCGACCTCGGCCACGACCGCCGAAGCCACCGACGAGCCCGAGAATCACCGATGCGACGAGCACGATGATCGCCACGGCGCCGAGGGTGAACGCGTTCCCTGTCGTCGACATGACCGTGTCGGACGCGTTCGCCAACTCCGGATTGTCCGGAGCCGGCATCGTGTTGCCGATCTGCGCGAACACGTAGATGCCGACGATCAGCGTCACGGCCGCGCTCACCATGCGGGTGAACGTCCCCTCGATGGCGGCGTAGACCTTGGAGTCCTCACCGAGTTCCTCGGCGAGGCCGAGCTCCTCGTCGACCTTCTCCCACTGCTTCCACGCGTAGGCGTCGGCCATCTCCTGCTGCATCACGGCAGCAGTTCGGACGTCCTCGAGGCCGTTCCCGAGACGCTCACGAACGTCGTTCACGCCGTTGACGATCGCGGCCTGGCCGGCCGAGACGAGCCCCGCCCGCTGCTCGGCGGTGAGCCCGTCGGCTTCGTCCAGTTCCTCGAGTTCGGCTTCGAGGTTCTCACTCATGTCGATCTGTGCTTCACCGTTGCCACGCCGGCCGAGGCCAGCGCTGGGGGTTGGATGACCCTCCATAAACACCCGATAATCAGGGATCCGCTTACTACCCGGTAGTTAAGTGCAAAATACTGGTTTTTGGTAAGGTTAAGGACCACTGTTTTTGTAAGCATACCTTCAACCGTTTCGTATGTCACGTACCAATCCCCGCAGTCACGGCTCAGAACAGCCGGATTCGGGGGAATCCTCTCTTGATGCGGGGCAGAAAGTTCACGACGACACGAAGACGAGGCAAGCCCAAGCGAACGGGAACTCGGAGAACTGCCTCCAGGTGAACCTCACGAGATTCGGAAAGGACTACCACGGCATCGAGAAAGGCCAACTCCTCGAGGTCGAAGTGCGTGAGGAGGCCATCCTGATCAAGCCCTACGAGATCGCCAAAGAGTCATGAGCGGGCCTAGTTCTCGAGACGACGACCGAACCGGATCGGATCGTCTGATCTTCAACGCCTACGAGTCTGCCGCGGAGCACCGCGAGCGCGCCGAACTCGCGCCGTTCGTGCCCGACCGCGTTGTCAGCACGAGCATCGCGGAGGCAGAGTACTTCGCCAGTGTGATCGAGTACTACAGCCGGCTCGAACCTCATCTTCCCCAGCGGCCGCACTACTGGGAACAGGTGTCCCTCTTCCCGAACCCAGTCGGGTCCGACCGGAATCAGGTGGTCGACGCGCTCATGGACTACTACAACGTCGACGCTGAGTCCGCGCTCGACTGCCTCAAGTGGATGGAGCAGGACCCGAACTACCCCATCGAGGCCCGGGATGACGAAGGGATCATGCACGGCCTGCGATCGCTCCAGGCGTGGCGATCCCGGACTACGCGCGAGCGGCAGGTGTACGACGACGTCCTTGAGGGGCGCACCGCTGTCGATCGCGAACTCCCCCAGTACCTCCCGCGGAAGCACACCATCCGCGTGCACACCGTACTCGACCAGGCGGCGTCGAAGCTCGGGTTCGGACCCGAGGGGGACGTCCCCGAGGAGTGGGAGAAGGAGCCGATATAACCAGAATCCATGGCGAAAGCAAATACCCAGACCACGACCGAACTCATCCCCGAGCCCGTCCGGCACTCCCCGATCCTCCGCAAGGTGATCTGGAGGCGGGTCCACGAGTGGAACCAGAACTTCATGGGCACCTTCGTCGGCGAGACGGGCAAGGGGAAGTCCTACGCGGCGCTCCGCATCGCCGAGGCGCTCGACCCCAACTTCAGCGTCGACAACATCGCGTTCACCCTCGAGGAGTTCTTCTCCCTCGTGGAGGAGGACCAGCCCGAGGGCTCGGTGATCGTGCTCGACGAGGCCGGCGTCGGCGCCTCCCACCGGGACTGGTACGACGACGCCCACCAGCACCTCAACTACGTCCTTCAGACCTGGCGCCACCAGAACCGGATCGCGATCCTCACGCTGCCCGAACTCGACAAGCTGGACCCGGTCGCCCGCTCTCGGCTTCACGGCTACTTCGAGATGATCCGGATCAACCACGACGAGCAGTGGAGTCGGGCCCAGTACAAGAACATCAAGACGAACCCACGGACCGGCGAGAACTACTTCCGGTACCCGCGGCTCCGGTGGGACGGCACCAAGCGGATGTACAAGGGCCTCACCTTCGGACTTCCCTCGGAGGAACTCCGCGAGGCCTACGAGGAGCGCAAGGAGGAGTTCACCGACTCGCTCAACCGAGGCGCCAAGGAGGCCGTCGCACCCGAGGAGGAGGAGGACGAGTACACGCCCCGCGAGGCTGTCGACGAGATCGAGTCGCGCGACGCCATCGACGCGTACCTCGAGGACTCACCCGGAGGGCAGTACATCAACCGGAACCTCCTCAAGGTGGACTACGGACTGACCGAGAACGAGAGTAAGACCGCCAAGAGCCTGATGAAACGGAGGTTCGACCTTGACGTCATGTGATCCACAGGGAGGATATGCGAAGGGGACTCCCCCCCACCCCCCTTATTGGTCAGATAGTATTACGCGTGTTAGATCACGCGGCAGTTCGGCGTCGCAACGATGGCAACACCATGATACCGGGGTTGCACCCACGCCGGAGCGCGCAGCGCGAGGAGGTCGATCGCCGTGAGCTCTCACTTAAAGATCGACGACGTTCACGACGCGATCGAGAACGGCGCCGGAACGAAGAACGAGATCGCCGAGCACGTCGGCAAGTCGCCGTCCAACACGAACCGGAAGCTGAAGGAGTGGGTCGAGAACGAGGACGTCCGCCTCGATCGTCACTGGAACCACGGCGATGCCGGCGGTTACGTCTACACGATCCCGGCGGAGGACGCCGTCGACGACGCGGAGGACCTGCCGATCCTCGGCTCCCGGAACTACGACTGGGATCGGTTCGTGCCCGAGGTCGATGACGTCCCCGCGTACCGGCAGGCCGACCAGGAGCTCGACGAGATCGAGGCCGTCCTCGAGGCGCGCGAGTCGACCGGTCAGCTTCCGCGGTTCCAGATCAGTGGCCCGACGGGCTGCGGGAAGACGACGCTCGCCGAGTTCCTGGCGGCCGACCGCGGCGCGCCCATGATCACGATCCAGTGCAACTACGCGCTCCGCGGCGCCGAACTGCTCGGCACGCCGCAGATCGTCGGCGGCGACGTGATGTGGGTCGACGGTCCGCTCACTCGCGCACTCCTCGCCTCGAGGGAACGCGAGGTCGTCGTGCTGATCGACGAGGTCACGCGTGCGACCGCGCGGAGTAAAGGAACGTTGTTCCCAGCGCTGGATCACCGCGCCGAGGTGAAAATCAAGCCGCGCGGGAACGAGTTGATCGCCGGCGACGCGTCGAACCTGATCACGGTGGCGACGATGAACGAAGGGCAGGACTACGAGACCGAGTCGCTCGACGCCGCCGAAGAGCGCCGGCTCGGGTTGAAGTGGGAACTCCCGTACCTTGGTCAGCACTCGCCCGGCCTCGAGGCCGACCTGGTCGCGGACAAGACGCCGATGGAGAGCGCCGACGCCCGCGTGCTCGTCGACGCCGCGAACGTGGTCCGCGACGCTGCCGAGGACGAGTCGGAGCCCGCGCTCACGCGGGGAGTCCCTACCCCCGCCGTCATCTCGTGGGCGCAGACCGCCTACGCGTTCGCGGAGCGAGGCATCGACGATCCGGTCGGCCGGGCCATGCAGTCCGCGGTGGTGAAGCCCGTCTACGACGAGGTCGCCGGCGACGTGGCCGGGAAGATCCACTCGGCGCTGAAGCAGGCCGACCAGGAGCCAGAGCTATCGAACACGGAGGAAGCCAAAGCATGACCGAGAACGATGCGTACGGAGGAGCTTTCGGGCACTATGGCCGCATGTACTACTTCCTGAGTGGCTTCCTCGTTGGCATCTTCTTCACGATCGCCGTGCTACTGCTCTTGGAACTGGTAATGCCCGTAACAGGAGGTCCTCCGATATGACTGGTGAGGAGGGTGGGCGTACTCCTAGTTGTATCCGCTGCGACGAAGAGGTCGAGGATCCGAAGCGGCTCACGTTCGGTCAGGAACTCGGTGCTCTACCGATTTGCGAGGCGTGCTTCGAAGAGGTCCGTGGCCGCGATCTCTGGCAGCGGTGATTACGGAGAAGGTGACCAACAGTGAGTGAAATAGGCGACGTGATCGCGGCGGTTCCCGAGCACTACGTCGACGAGTCAGACGTCTCGTTCACCACCGAGTCGCTCAACGTCTCCGGGGCGCTCGTCGACGTCCTCGAGCCCGAGGAGAACGACGGCCACCGAGCCCTGGTCGTCGACAACGGCGGGACGCACTACCACCTCGCGGCGCGGAAGCGTATGGCCGGCGACGGCCTCACCGAGTGGGTGACCGCGCCCGTACGCACGAGCGCGAGCGTCGAACTCGGGGAGCTCCGGTCGATCGACGTTGAACCGCCAGACGACGATCAGGACATCGCCCGAGTGGACGATGGGGAGGAGACGCCGAACGACGCGCAGGATCTCTCCGCCGAGCTATCGGAGGTCGGCGGGACCCACCGAGGTGGTAAGGCGACCTCGAGCCTCCCCGACCGACAGAGCGCCCGGAACCACCGCGCCGACAACTACTCCGGGGCCGCGCCCGCGGCCGACGTGCGGGATGCGCTCCGCGCCGGCGGCACCGCGGCGGCGGTGGTGCGGGAGTTCAAGCGCCTGGTCTCAGAGGAGATCCGCGTCACCGACCGTGTCGGCGAGCGGCTCGATGTCCGGAACGCGATCCGGCTGCTCGCCGGCGACGACACCGTCATCGACGACCTCTGGACCCGCAGCGAGACCGAGGACCCGGCCGACCGTGTCGTCGGGATCGCGCTGGACATGAGCGGGAGTATGCGCAGCGCCGAGGGGCCCGCGAAGGCCGCCGTCGGTGCACTGTCGCTCGCGGCGGACGCCGTCGACGACGATATCGTGATCACCGCGTTCCCGCAGGGCAAGCGCAAGAGCGCCCTGATCACCGGCCCCTACGAGACATGGCGCTGGAAGCATCTCGATGCGACGAAGCCCGGCGGCGGCACGCCGATGCTCCCGGCGCTGCGGGACGTGACTCGGCTCATGCGTCCGCTCGGTGGCCGCGAGCGCGTACTGTTCGCGATCACCGACGGCCGGCCGCGGCGTGCCGAGGAGATCGCGGAACTCGTGGAGGACCTCCGGACCTACGGGACCGCAGTCGTCGGATTCGGCTTCGGCAGCGTCAACGAGAAGACGCTCGAGGAGATGTTCGGCACTGGCGGCTATCGGCATGTCGACGTTCAGGACCTCCCGCGCGCACTCGTCGGTGCCTACCTAGACCAGCTAGAACTGGACGCGACACTCGATCAGCGCTGAAGAAGTAGATCTCCGCGGACGCTCATGCCGCGTTGGCGCCCTCTGCCTCCTCCTCTTCCTCGCCGGCGCCGAGTTGGCTGAGGTAGATCAGCACGTTCTGGAACGTGAGGATCATGAGCCCACCGAGGGCGATCAGCGCGGGCATCATCGAACTGGGCTGCCCGATCACCAGGTGTGCGAACAGAGCGAGCGAGAGCAGCCCGATCAGTAGTGCGAGTGCGATTCGTCCTTCGACGACGTCGTAGTGAGTTACGGTCATGGTTCTGTGAACAGGATCGGTTTGTCCGACACGCCGTAGGCGACGAGCACCTCACCGAGCTCCAGGAGCACGACGACGATGCACGCCGCGGCAGCGAGCAGCTTGTGCGCGGGTGCCGCCATCAGGGCCAGCAGTCCCAGCGCGCCGGCGAACCCTGCCGCGGCGAGGCCGTTCTTGACGACGCGCTCGAAGTCGTCGTCGGTCGGCTCCTCGCCGAGGATCCGCGTGCCGAACCGGTCGCCGAGGCTGACGGCGAGGCGGTCGACCACCGTCGGCGGCGCGAAGAACTCTCGAGGTTCGTCGGCTCCAGCGGCGAGACGTGCGAACGACCACCCCAGCGCGAGGCCGAAGATGGCCAGGAGCACGTAGCCGGCTGGACTGAGGCCTGAGACAGTTTCCTGCATCGCGAGATCACCCGGTGTGGCTGTAACCACACTCAGACCGTTCTCTTCGGGATTCCATAAACCGCGGAGAATAACCTTATCTCGGCGTTCTCGACCGCAAGAAGGTAGTCGTTATTGGGGGACCACATTAAGCGCCCTCCTTTATCCGTTGCCACCGCCGCGCAAGAACTATGGCACAAGTTGGGCTCTACGCTCGCGTCTCGACCGAGGAGCAGGACGTCGAACGGCAGATCAACGAAGCCCGCGAGTACGCGACCAACGAATTCGACGATCCGGACATTCGGCTGTACCCCGACGTGATCTCCGGCGTCGATGAGGGACGTGGCGAAGAGTACGAACGCCTCTGGAACGACATCGACGCCGGCGACCTAGACCTGGTCGTCGTACACGAGCTATCTCGGGTCTCCCGCCTCGGCGCCGGTGCTATCCACGAACTCTTGGAGCACTCACTCGCGAACGACACCTCGGTCAAAGATCTGGAGGTCGGTCTCGAGGTCAATCTCGACGACTCGCCCGTCACGAACGCGGTGAAGCAGATGATCGCCGGGCTGATGGGAGACCTCGCCCGGGTCGAGCACAAGCAGAAGCTCCGCCGGATCAACTCCGGCATCCGAGCAGCGCAGGATGCAGGGAAGTGGACCGGGAGGCCCCCGAAGGGCTTCCGAGTTGACGACAACGGCGTCCTCCGGGTCGAACCCGCGGAGTTCTTAGCCACACGTCGTGCGCTAGAGCGAATCGGAAGCGGTGAGCCCATCTCCGAGGTCTCCGACGATACGGGGATCGCGAACTCCACACTCCGGCACCTTCGCGACGATCGACGTGATCTCTACTTCTACGGGGAGGCCGACGACGACCGCGTCGACGAGGCGCTCGATGAGGTTCGGCCGCTTTCGGATCCGGACGTCGACGACGCCGGCGACCTCGAGGCGCGTGTCGATCAGCTCGAAGCACTGCTCCAGGGCAACATGGGCCGGCCGGGCGCCGACGAGGAGGAACCCGAGAACGGATGTCCGAACTGCGAGCGAGAGTCGTTCGCGTCACGGGAGGAGTGGGAGGCCCACATCATCGCGTGCGAGGGCTGAGGCTAGACGTCGTACTTCTGGCGGACGAGGACGCGGTGGAACTTCCCGCACCGCTTGCACTGGAGGACCGCGATCTCGCTGTTGTCGAACTCTCGTAGCTCTCCATCGTGCCACGCGAACCGGTCGCAGAGGATCCCTCGCTTGAGCCCGTGCTCGAAGGTACCGAGGACCCGGACGAACGCGATGGCTTGGAGAAGAGCCAGAGACAGCCACAACGCCCCCATCAGCGCGGCGCCGTTCGAGAACTCGGAGAACGAGGCCACCCCGCTGAGTAGGGTCGTGAGCAGGTAGCCTTCGGGTCCGAGTCGTTCGACGATCGCCTCCGACCAGTCGGCGATGAGCTCTCGACTGTCCGTCTCGGGATCGAGATCGTCACTCGTTCCGGACATAGATGATGGAGATCAGGATGGCGGTGACCAGCAGCCCGACACCGAGTGCCGCCATCTCGCCCCCGGGCAGGCACATCGCGTTGTAGACCATGTTCTCGGGGCAGTTTGGAGGCGCAGGGCTACAGTGGCACATGATTACGCGCTTCCGTCCTCCGTGTCCAGTTCGTCGAGAACGGCCTCGAGCAACTCGTCGCAGAGTTCTTCGAGGCCGACATCGAGGGTCGTTTCCGAAGTCACGTCGCCGACCGGAACCTTCTCGGTGGACAGGCTACCCGGCAGACTCCCCCCGGATAGCTCCGATCCTCGTCGGGAGGGCCCGAGTAAGGCTTCGACGGTTCCCACTCTGCCTCTCGGGGACGTCTTGACGACGTGCTTTACGCGCTTGCGACGGGTTCGGACCTCGAGGACGTTCTCGATAGCCTCCCTCACCTGGTAGTACCTCTCTCCGTGTTCCCGTGCGCGTTCACTCCCGACGTCATCGACGACCTCGCGACCAGTCGGCGAAAGGCGAACGTCGACGTTCATGCTCTCACCGTGAACGACTTCCGCACTTGGCCGCTCGCGAACGTGCACCTTCACCTCGTCGCCCGGCCGCGCACGTTCGCGAGCGGCCGCGACCGCGTTCTCCTGGGTTCGGTGGGAGCTGGTCTTTCGGCCGTTCGCCTCCACCTTCCAGTCGTACGCTTCCTGTGGTCCCGTGGGCATGACGTTATACCGCGTCATGAGCGTCTATCTGGCCGCTTTCTCCAAACACCCCCACGATTAAGCTTATCTCGTGGATTCCGGCAGACCTGCGGCATCTGATGGGTGGCCAATCATTAAGACAACGCGCGAGTGTTCCGTAGACGATGTCGTGCACCGCGGCGGGTTGCAAGGGAGACGACCGGTTCCCGTACGAGTGTGAGCGCTGCGGAGGGACGTTCTGTCCCGACCACCGGCTTCCTGAGAACCACAACTGTCCAGGGCTCCGCCGCGGAAACGACGGTGGCGCATGGTTCCCGGATCGATCCGGCGCAGCCGAGTCGTCGTCGCAGGGTTCGGTGTGGAGGAAGCTGCTCAGCGTCGTCATCGTTGCCGTGCTCGTCGCCGGCGCTGTCGGATTCGTCGCCGCCAACCCCGGGACGGTCCCCTCGATGGACCTCAGCTTCGGTGGCGACGATGAACTCGACGAGGAGAACGTCGAGCAGCTACTCCACGAGGAGATCAACGACTACCGAGCTAACCAGAGCGTCGGCAGGCTCGAGTACGATGACGATCTAGCCGAGATCGCCGACTACCACTCGGCGCAGATGGCCGAAGATGGGGACATCTACCACACCTCTCCCAGCGGTGAGACCGTGGAGGATCGGTACGAGCGGTTCGGCTACGATTGTCGCGTCCCGGAGGGCGATGGCCGGTATCGGACCAGCGGCGAGAACGTCGCCCAGACGTGGTACCAGGAAGAACTCACGAACGGCGACTACTACAGCACTCCCGAGGAGCTAGCGGAGGGCATCGCCCAACAGTTGATCAACTCCCCGGAGCACCGGGAGAACCTCGTCGACGACGTCTGGCGGGCGCAAGGGATCGGGATCAACATCACCGAGCAGAACGGTAACACCGCAGTCTACGTCACCCAGAACTTCTGCTGAGGGCTCCTGCTACCAGTAAGGGGCCAGTCCGTAGATAGTGGTTTACGTTCTCGGTTCTATCGACCCGGCATGGGAGTCTTCGATACCCTTCGATCACTTCGACCGCGTCTGCCCCAGACCAGCAAGGAGCACTTGGAGATGTGGGCAATCGACACCGGCGGTGGCGATCGTCCGCTTGACGAGTGTCCATTCCTCTTCCTCGTCTCTCCTGACGGGGAGAAGGCGAAGCTCCTCGCAAACCGAACCGGGGAGCACGTTGAGTTTGAGGACATTCCTCTGGAGGAAATCAGATCCGACGAACGTTTGGAACACGGTGATCCGGAGATCAAGATACGTCGTTTCAGGACCCACGATCCCGGTACAGACCCACCGATCAGTCCGAGCGACTTCGAGCGACTACCTCCAGCGGTTCGTGGTCGGAACCTCCCGCCTCGTGAGTTCACCGACGACGATGCCGAACAGATGAAGCAGGAACTGTAGTCACACAACCCTGCTGAGGGCTTCTACCATCAGGCGGGACGCCGAACTAGTCTTCAGGTTCTTCGAGTTCCGTATCGTCAAGTTCGTCTTCCGGCAGATCTACTTCGGCAGATCCTTCGAAGTTCTCAGGATTCAACGGTTGATTGATGAACGGGGCCTCCTTCTCGAATTCGCGAACGTCGTACGCATACTCTTTATCGGACAAATTTCCGCGGCGGTAGGACTCCGTGGGATCCACGAGTTCCTTCGCTTCTTTGAAGGCGCTCTTGGAGACCTCGAATCCAGCATTACAGATCGGACAGACGACCTCGCGATTCGCCGTCCACGGGATCAGCGGAATCCAGAATATGTGGAACCACGACCGCCACTTGAACGCGTGGTAGTAGACGTCGTTGTCGCAGTTCGGGCAGTGTATCGGGTACGCTTCGCCGTAGTCCTTGTCGCGAACCTTGCGGCCGAATATGATCATGGTGTTTGTCTGCTATCTTACGGTGTCGGTGAGAGTATAGTTATTTCGCCGGGACAAAGTAGCAATCAGAGAACCGGCTCCCGAAGCGGCGCCTTCAGCGTATCGTCAACGGCCCACCAGCGGTGCCACCGGGAGGATCCGTCGCCCTCGCAGTCGATCAGGCCGTAGCGCTTGAGCTTCTTCCTGTACTTCATTACCGCCTGTCGCCCTCGAGGATCGTCTGACTGTTCTCGATAGCGCTCCAAGAGATCGGCCGGGCGGATCCCGTCCTCGCCGGCCTCCCTGATCACCCGGTAGACGACGTGATACTGTCGGGAGAGGCTCGCGAGTAGCTGCTCACGGATGCGCGCCTTCGCGTGCTCGAAGGAGTCCGCCACGTCCTCGTCAGTGACCGACGTATGGCCACGCTCCTCGCCGAGTTCGACGGCGCTACGGAGCGACTGGACTCCGTAGCGCGCCGATCCTGCGACCTCGTCGGCGATTCGCTCCAGTTGATCGTCGTCGACGACCCCCGGTTGAAGTCCGGTGTCGGCCCGGGCTTGGAGGATCTTCACCATGGCCTTTGTCGTGTAGGGCTCGAACCTGACCGTCGGACCGTTTCGGAGGTCATCCACGGAGTTCGGAACGCTCGCGATGGCCTCGGCTTCGTCGTGGCCGATGCAGATCATCGAGACGTTGTCGATTCTGTCGAGATCGATCAGGACCTCCGGCACCTCGAGGCCGTCGAACTCGTCCAGCACGATCAGAAATGGATCCGAGTCGGCGTCATCGAGCTTGGTCAGCAGTTGCGCCGTCCCCATTCCGTTGTGCTGGGCTACCTTCGGGTGCTCCGCGGCGATGTCGCGGAGCAGCTCCCAACGCGAGGCGCCGACACACTCAACGCGGACCCACGGGACGCCGAAATCGACGTGGAGTTCCTCGAGGAGGAAGCGCGAGGTCGAAGTCTTGCCCGAGCCGCTCGGTCCGATAACCCAGCACGACTGGGCTGGCTCTCCTCCAGTCGCTGGCTCCAGAACGCCAGAAAGGTCGTCAAGTTGCATCTCCCGCCCGGGGAGGTCTCTCGGCAGGAAGCTCTCGGTGAATACCTCTCTCCTGCTGAACATACTCCACCCCTGATGCGACGTGGGGTAATAAAGGGCGGGAGGGGGGTGTATCGCGATACACCCCCCCTTCGGGCTATTTGGTCCCTACTCCCCTCACCGTCGCGTATGGCCATGAGCCAAGACGACTGGATCGTCGAACAGATGGGTAGCGAAGAGAACCGCGTGGAGATGAAGATGCGAGACGGCGCCGGATGCGAGAAGGTTCTCCGGCTGGAGAACTACGACGACGAGGTCGTCGAGATCCGCGTCGACGACGGCGTCGGCGAGGTCGTCGGCGACGGCGTCGGCGAGGTCGTCGGCGACGGCGTCGGCGAGGTCGTCGGCGACCGCGATCCCGCAGAATGGGTCGAAGCTGTCGCCGACCGGATCGGCGTCCGCCTCGAGTGGTAGTCCGTAGATGAGTCGATCAAATCGCCCCGATCGCGACGTACGCGATTACCAGCAGCACGAGCAGTGCGATGATCCAGAGCGCGCTCGGGATGCGCTGGGGCGTGTCGGTGTTCGACTCTGTGCTGCTGGAGCCCGTCATCGGCGACGGCGGCGTCGACGCGCTGTAGTCGCGCTGGGAAGCGGGATGCGACGACGACGTCTCTTCGTCGGACGTACTGGAGTTCTCGCTTTCCCACGCTCGGTGGCGCTCCTGAAGACGCCGGTTCAGCTCCTCACGGTTTTCTTGGACGTCGCGGACCCACTCGTGGGGCGAGGAGGAAGTGTCGGCGTCGATCTCGTCCTCGTCGAGCGGGCGCTTGGTCTCAGTCTCCTCGAGGTGAGGATCTGGGTCCTCGATTATTTTCCGTTCCCCACGGCTCTCGTCAGCCATGACGTTGCTCCGCTCGTGCTTCTCGCTGAACCATCGATCCGACGACCCATCGGCGTCGCTCAGCTCCGACTTTTTCGGGATGCAGACGTGGTTCTCCGGAAGCTGATGATCGGGGCAGTGCTTCTTCCCGCAGTGGTTGCAGGTGTGGAGAAAGCGGTCGTCGTCACCACAGACCGAGCACGAGGCCATTCACGCCTCCCTCTCGAGATACTCGCGCCCCTCTTCCGAGAGCCACCACACGAGAACCTTTCCGCCGCGTTTGGACTTCAGGAGTCCTTCTTCCTCCAAATCCTTGAGTCTCGGGAGTGCACCTTGGTTCGAGAAGCCGATTCTGTCGGCGACTTCACCAGTAAACAGAACGGGATCGCCCTCCTCTTGGAAGATCTCCAGAATCTGCTTATCGTCCACGGTCTCCTCCCGTCCACCCGGCATTTGCCCTATCTCTGTGCTCCCCGTACATATTTTCACACGAAAATTAGCTGCCTGAACACAATTGCCTTACTGTTTTCAGTTGGCTTAGAGCAGTTCAACAGTTTAGTCCAAACAACTAAGTGGGCCGAACAGTATGAGTTGACTAACGAAGGTCTCACGCGGACCCGTCGGTCGCCGATGGGTCCCTACTCGAAAACCGAAGCGGACCCCGTGCTGGTGACACGGGCCCGCGCGGGCCTTCGTGATCTGGCCACGAAAGCCATGTACAACGTAGATGCGCCGGGGCTTGAAACCCCGGCTCTGACCGGTCCGCCACCTTCTGCTCCGCAGAATGGTGTGTCTCGCGACGACGCCTCACCTCCTGGCAGAGTTCTAGGCGTCGACGCGAGCACCACGGCCTCGAACCGCCCGCAGATCACCCTCGGAGAGGGTCATCTCCAGACTTCACGAGACCATGAGTACCAACGTTTCTGAGAGCGAAAAACGTACCGACAGCGAACAGTCTACCAACAGTAACAGTCCCGAGAGCAGCGTCTCCTGGTACGACCTGACCGGCTTCAAGCGCGACATCCTGCGCGTCGTCGCCACGATGGAGTCGGAACGCGCGCGGATGGCTGGGGTCGAGATCAAGAGCCGCCTCGAGGATCGCTACGACGAGTCGATCAACCACGGCCTGTTGTACCCCAATCTCGACGACCTCGCCGGCGCCGGCCTGATCGAGAAGGGCGAGATCGACAAGCGGACGAACAGCTACGAGCTGAGCGAGCCGGGGCGCGAGATGCTTCGCGAGCAGCGCGAGGCATGGGTCGATCTGGACCTGTCGCGAGTGGTCATCCCTGACGGGGGCGAGGTGGACCGATGACGACCCACGTCGTCTGCCGCGACTGCCCGTTCGAGGCGCTCGTCGACGACGCCGACGCCGACGAGACGGTCGAGACCCACGAGGAGGAGACCGGCCACAACGTCGACGACGGGCGCATCGACGGCGGTGCGAAGCTGGTGACCGACGGTGGGGAGTCGATTCCCCGCGAACAGTACGAACATATCGCAGATGCGCGCGACGCGCTCCGGAAGGTCGATGGACGAGAGCTTCCGAACGAGGTCGCCCAGTTCGTCGAGACGGCCTACAGCAAGTTCGATTGGTGGCATGACCTTGTCGAAGAGTCTGAAGGAGGTGACGCCTGATGGCGAGCGCTTACACCGACGCCGAACTCGCGAGGCTCGAGGCGGTCGGCGAGCGTCGCACCGCGGAGGCCCGCATGGACATCCGGCAGCGCCATCTGACTGAGTTCGACGGAGGTGACCGATGAGCGAGATCGAGTGGCCCGCCGGCTGTCCGCGGACGCCACCGGCCGATCGAGAGCGAACGACGAAGTTCGGCGCGACGCTCGCGGAGACCTGCCAAGCCATCGCGACCGAGATGGGCAGGATGGGCGTCGACGATTACCGTGCGTCGACGGGATCGGGCGGCTCGCACGTCCGTTCGAACGGCCTCCCCAAGCACAGCGCCAACCCGGACGATCCGGGATTCGTGCTGCGATGGAGCGACGACGGCCAGCAGTTCGCCGTCGCCTGCGATCACTACTCCGACCTCCGGGATAACGCCCGCTCGATCTACCTCTGGGTTAATGAAACCCGGATGCGGTCGCAGCGCCCCGTGCAGACTGGCGACTCCGAGTTCGCGGCCGCGCGTCTACCCTCCGGCGACGAGGAGACCGTGGTCGCGACGGCGCCGCCGCACGAGGTCCTCGAGGTCGCTCCGGACGCCGGAGATGAGGTGGTGAAGGCGGCGTTCCGGCAGAAGATGGAGTCGGCGCACCCTGATCAGGGCGGCGACACCGCGGAGTTCGAGCGCGTGAAGCAGGCCCGTGATGCCATGCTCGGGGGTGAGTCGACGTGAGCGACCGTCGTTCTCCAGAGGACCACGTTCGTCGTGCGCTCCGGCTGCTGAAGGCCTCCCGCATTGAAGACGCTAAGTCCCATCTCCGTAGCTACCTGCGGAAGTCCGGAAACACGGACGAGGATGAGGAATCCGAGAGCGCTGTCGAACAATGTTCCCTCTGTCCAGCCGAGGCCGATTACGCCGCAGAGTTCGAGGAGCTGGAGACTGGTGAAACAGTTAGCCGCGGTCTCTGCGAGCGCCACCACATCTCGTTCACGGCATGGTGGATGTCGATGGGTCCAGTTGAGAACCCGGATGCTCAGGAAGCAGTAGAAGACGCTCTTTCGGAGGTGTCGGACGGTGCCTGACTCCGACGCGGAGTCTACGGTGGCTGTCGAACACACCGGAGACTGGGAACCGAATGTCCGGGTGAAACTCACCCCGGTTAGCGACGGAACTCTGCAATGGCGGGCGCACGCTACAGGCCCATACATCCCGCATCCACGGTGGGGGTTTGAAAAGTGGCACAGGGATGCGCTGTGGGACCTATCGGACCGGGCCGATGAGCGATTCGACACAGTAGAGTACGAGAAAGGGGCCGTTGTAGGTCTCGCGAAGGTCTGGAGAGACGGCGAGATACTGGAGGAGGTGTGGGCAGATGGGTGACACACCTACCGCCGATGTCGATCAGATCCCTTGGAAGACGGCGCCGGAGCACGCCGAGGAGGCGATGCGTGACCTCGATATCAGCGAGGGATCCGACCTCTGGGAGGACGTTCAGCGGCTCGCGACTCAGTACGGTCTCGAGGAGCCCCTCGAGGACTTCGACCCGTCGCCGTCGTCGCTCGCGGCCGGGTCGATCTACCTCGCCTGCCTGATCCACAACGCGAAGCGGAACCAGAGCACAGTCGCCGCGGCGACCGGCGTCTCGACGGTCGCTATCCGGAACAGCTACCACGCGATCGCCGAGGCCGAGGGCATCCCGCTCAGCCGCGCAGGGAGCCGTCGGTCGCCCGAGAACGATGATCCAGGCGACGGCGAAAGCCGAGACAGCCGGCTCGTGTCGGGGTTCCTGCGTAACCCCTTCCGGCAGGAGGGATCGCAGTGAGCGACGACCTCGAGCCGATCGGCCCGGCGGAGGCGATGGAGCTCTACCTGGATCATCGCGAGCCGGAGCTAAGTGCGAAGACCTTGGAGAACCACCGCTACCGGCTGCGCTCGTTCGTCTCCTTCTGCGAAGAGGAGGGCATCGAGAACCTGAACGCGCTGACCGGTCGCGACCTCCACAAGTACCGAGTCTGGCGCCGGAACGGTGACGGCGAGCGCTATTCGGAGATCTCGAAGGTCACGCTGAACGGGAACCTCCAGACGCTCCGGAAGTTCCTGGAGTTCTGCGCGAGCATCGACGGCGTCGAGCAGGGGATGCGCGAGCGCGTGCTGATCCCCGAACTCGAGGACGAAGAGATCTCGAAGGACGTCATGCTCGACGAGGACCGGGCTCATGAGATCCTGGATCATCTCGACCGGTTCCGCTACGCATCGCGCCCGCACGTCATCCTCTCGCTGCTGTGGCACACGGGGATGCGTCTCGGGTCGCTTCGAGCCCTGGACGTCGACGACTTCGACTTCGATGCGAAATGCCTCGATCTCTGCCACCGGCCGGAGTCCGAGACGCCGTTGAAGAACAAGCACGCGGCTGAGCGCTCGATCGCAGTCGGCGAGTACCACGTCGAGATGCTCGAGGCCTACATCGAGAACAACCGCCACGACGTGGTCGACGACTACGGGCGCCGGCCGTTGATCACCAGCGCGCAGGGCCGGCTGACCGAGTCGCCGATCCGGCGCATCTGCTACAAGTGGACGCTCCCGTGCGAGATCGGCGAGTGCCCACACGACGAAGACCCGACGACCTGCGAGTGGCGTCGGAAGGATAATCGGCCCGATTGCCCGTCGTCACGATCGCCCCACGGCATCCGTCGCGGATCCATTACCAAACATCTCCGCGAAGGAGCGCCGCGGGACGTGGTTTCTGACAGGATGAACGTCACTCAGGACGTTCTCGAGCGTCATTACGACGAGACAACCTCACGCGAGCGGATGGAGATCCGCCGCGAGTTCGTTCCCGACGTATGATTCACAACACCAGTCCAGAAGAAGAGCGCATCGCATCGGGACTCCCCCGGGACAGTCAGCATCCCCGAAAGGGTGCCGACCCCCGCGAGTCCATGTTTTTGCGTCGCGAGCAACGGTCGCGAGCGGCGCAAAACTGTCACGAGCGGGGATTTGAACCCTACCAGTCGCGCGCAGCGAAGCGAGCACGTCTGGCTCTGGTTCAACATCCCCGCGAGTCCACTCCTTTCGGTCACTTCGTTCCCTCCAGTCGTGGACTCGCTAGGCCTCACTCGCTCAGCCTTCGGCTTCGCTCGCGAGACCCCCGCGAGTCCACACGCATTCTCGGTTAGTGGGGCTCTTTCTACTCAGTAGTAGGGTACTTTCAACTCATGCTTTCAGACGCCCTCCTGGTCTCTTTGCGGGCAGAGCATCGCCGGCATGCGTCGACGCCCCTCAAAAGTATCTTCGCAGTGGTGTTGGAACTCGTGATGCTCTAGTGTTTGATCGGGCGTACGCGTGACTGTCGCAACCGGCCGGCGACGCCCCCGGGAGACGATGCGCGTCTATCAACCACCCTGTGAGCCGGGATTGATCCGAGCGATACCTCATTCCTACGACTGCGGTGGCTCCAGAGGAGCCGTCACTGGGGGTAGGCAGGCCGAGGCGAAAAAGGATAATTCGGAGAGGCCATAATCAGTGGCCAGCCCTACGCCGGAGGGGTTATGCTTCTGGGTCCCCCAGATTGAGTAGCCCCAGCATGGGGCAAATCCTACGACGCGGAGATCCGGTGGCGGCCACACCGGCGCCGGGTTTCTGCCAATCATCCTGAAAGTGGCGGAGGGCGTCACTCTCGCAACTGATAATCTGGCCACGGTATTTATGGGTCCCCGCTCAGTTTTGAGTAGTAGACGCGGTTTCGTTCGCGAACGATCCGTGTCGTAGGCTATACATGAAACAGCAGATCAAAGCGTTACTCGACGAGGAAAGGGGCGTAAGCCCGGTTATTGGCGTCATCCTGATGGTCGCCATTACCGTGATTCTGGCAGCGGTGATCGGGACGTTCGTCCTGGGGCTCGGAGATAGCCTGAATCAGGCGCCACAGTCGACGCTCGATGCAAGCAGTGATAGCGGTAACATTACGATTAACCACAACGGCGGCGACCCCCTCCCCAAGAGCGATATTTCGATCACCGTCACGAATAGCTCTGGTTCCGAACTGACCACTAGTGTCAGTGGGTGGACCGATAGCGAACTCTCTGTTGGCGGGACTCTAACGGTTAGTGGCGGAAACATTAGTAGTGAAAATACCTATACAGTCAAGGTTATCCATGACCCGTCGCAGTCGATCCTGCTCAACACGGAAGTTGATGTCCAGTAACTACTGTTTAAGATTCAAAACCACCAATGAAAGATAATAAAAACGGATTTTCCGACGATGATCGGGCCGTTAGCCCTGTCATAGGCGTAATCCTGATGGTCGCCATCACCGTGATTCTCGCGGCCGTGATCGGCACGTTCGTCCTCGGTCTCGGCGACAGCCTGAATCAGGCGCCACAGTCGACGCTCAGTGCTGATGCTGGCAACAATAGTTCGGTCACGATCTCCCACGACGGTGGCGACGGGATGACGGTAAGTGACCTCCAGATCAATATCGGCAGCACTTCATTCAACTTCAGTGATGCTGATGGGTACAGTTCCAGTGACGAGTTCACCGTTGGCGACAGTGCGACGTTCACTGACGGCAACGGGCTTAACTCGGACACTGTCGGATCGAATTCCGGCGGGGAAGTCCGTGTCCGGGTCATCCATGGACCGTCTGAGTCGGTCCTCATGGACAAGACCATCGACGTCCCGGCCTAACCGTTCAGTTCGACGCGAATTTTTTCTTTCTTTTCGAATTGGCTAATATCGGATGGTACAGCCTTTTGAGCAGCTGTTAGACCAGAAAATAACCCACACACAAACGCCGCTGAAACCCCCAAACCCGTTGAGCACGGTGAGGATGCCGTTGGACTGCTCGACGAACGCCCGGAAGCGCTCCTCTTAGCCCAGGTCCTCGCTGATGTCCCGAACGGTTCCGAAGTGGTACGTGGGACCGGCGATATCCGCACAGGTCGTCACCGCCTCGACGGGGAGTTCCGTGCCCTCGAAGGAGTGGGTCGTCTCCGCGGTCCGGGTCTCGCCGGGTTCGAACGACGCCCAGTAGGCATCGAACTGCTCGCGGTCGAGAACGGGGTTGATCTCCCAGATCGCTGTCCCCTCGAGGTGTTCCTTATCGGTGCCGAGGTTTTCGGCGAACCGCTCGTTCACGTAGCTAAGCGTGCCGCTCTCGTCGTATGCGGCGACGCCGACACCGATGGTCTCGACCAACGCCTCGAGGAACGCGGGGTCCTGCCCGCCGTACTGTGGCGTGCCGGAGACCTCCCGCATGATGCCGATGAACCGCTTCTCGCCGTCGTGTTCGAACTCCCCGAAGGAGATCGAGACCGGGACCTCCGTCCCATCACGGTGTTTCGCCGGGAACTCCACGTTCGACCAGCCGATAGTCCGCTCGTCGGTGTCGACGTATCGGTCGATTGCCGAGAGATGCGAGGCGTGGTAGCGCTCCGACATGATCGCCAGCAACGGCTCTCCCTCGAGTTCATCGGGCGCGTAGCCGAACAGGTCCTCGACGGCCGGGTTCGCGAACCGGACGCGGCTGTCGGCGTCGATAGTCACGATGGCGTCCAGCGTGTGTTCCGCGATGGCTTCGAACTGCGAGCGGGTCCGCTCGACCATGCGCTCGGCCCGGTAGCTCCCGACGGCGTTGCCGATCCGGTTGGCGAGGATCGCGTAGTGTTCAGTTCCCCGCGCCTTCTGGAGGTAGTCGGTGACGCCGCGGGAGATCGCCTCGCTGGCGACTTCCTCACTCCCCTTCCCAGTGAAGAGGATGAAGGGGAGACCTGGCTGCTCGGCCCGGACCGTTTCCAAGAACTCGATACCCGTCGTCCTGGGCATATCGTGGTCCGAGACCACGCAGTCGAACCGCTCGGCGACGAGGCGTTCGAGGCCGGCGCTGGCGCTTCTCGCCGTCGTGACCTCGAAGCGCTCGTTCTCGCGTTCGAGGAACCTCACGGTGAGATCCGCGAACGCCGGATCGTCGTCGACGTGCAGAACGCGGATCGCGTCGCCGGTGTGCTCCATCCGGTGTTCCCCTTATCCGTGAACCCGGAACGGCATAACGTTACGGAGATATGTCAAGTTAGCCAAAGGAATGAGCGCCAGACCCCGGACCGAGGCGCGACGAGATGCCGCAGGCTACGCCGTCGAGACCGCCTCGCCGACCTCCCCATCCAGATACTCCCGTGCGGCCTCCCGGATCACGTCCTCCGGGCCGACGACGCACTCCTTGCGGAGGTCTGGGAACTGCCCGTCGAGCATCGACACTACCTCGCCCTCCATCTCGGCGGCCTCGGCGACCGTCCGCCCCTCCAGATACTCGGTGATGAGGCTCGCGACGGCGCGACTCACCGCGCAGGACCGGCTCTCGAACGCGAGGCGCTCGATGGTGCCGTCCCCGGCAATCTCGACGTGGAACTCACCTTCGTCGCCGCAGGATGTCTCCTCGGAGGACTTCACCAGCGAGGGGTTCGTGAGGCTACCCCCGTTCCGGGGGTTGCGGTGGTGGTCGTATAGGCGCTCGCTGTACCGGTCGGAAGAGAGGTAGGCGTCGAGTTTGGCCCCGGCGTCGTCGATGGCGTCGAGCAGGCGGTCGACCTCCTCGGTGGTGTTGTACACGTAGAACGACGCGCGCACGGACCCGGGCACGTCCATGCGGTCGTGGAGTGGCTGAGTGCAGTGGTCGCCCGCGCGGACCGCGATCCCCCGGTCGTTCAGGATCGAGGAGAGGTCGTGGCCGTGGACGCCGTCGACGTTGAAGCTCACCAGCCCCGTTCGTTCCTCGCCCGGACCCGGGCCGTACGTCTCCACGTCGTCGCGGGCCTCCAGCCGCTCGAGCGCGTACTGCGCGAGGCGGTTCTCGTGCTCGCGCACCCACTCCATCCCGAGGTCGTCGAGGTAGTCGACGGCGGCCGCGAGCGCGATACCCTCCGCGATTGGGGGCGTGCCGGCCTCGAACTTCCAGGGCAGGCCGTTCCACGTCGAGCGGTCGAACGTCACGTGCTGGATCATCTCGCCGCCGTAGAGGAACGGCTCCATCCCCTCGAGTAGCTCTTTCCGCCCGTAGAGACCGCCGATGCCCGTCGGGCCGGCCATCTTGTGCCCCGAGAAGGCGAAGAAGTCAGCGCCCATGGCCTCGACATCGACGGGCCGCGTCGGCGCCGACTGGGCGCCGTCGACCAGCAGCACCGCGCCGGCGTCGTGGGCGAGGTCCGCAAACGCCCGAACGGGGTTGATCGTCCCCAGCACGTTCGAGACGTGCGGGATCGACACCAGCTCCACGTCGTCGTCGATCAGTGATTTCGCGTGGTCGAGGTCGACGTGGCCATCGTCGGTGACTTCGACGAACCGTAGTTCCGCACCGGTGCGCTTGGCCACCTGCTGCCAGGTGACCAGCGAAGCGTGGTGCTCCATCTCCGTGGTGACGATGGCGTCGCCCGGACCGAACTCGGGCAGCGCGAGGCCGTGGGCCACGAGGTTGATGCTCTCGGTAGTGTTGCGGGTGAACACCATCTCCTCGCGGCCGCCGCTGGCGCCGACGAACTCCGCGACGCGGTCGTGGGCCGCCTCGTAGGCCAGCGACGCCTCGTGGCTCAGCGTGTGGATCCCGCGGTGGACGTTGGCGTTGTAGCCGGCGTAGAACGCCTCGAAGGTCTCGTACACCTGTCGCGGGGTCTGGGTCGTCGCGGCGTTGTCGAGGTAGGTCAGCGGCTGGCCATCGACAGTTCGGTCGAGAACGGGAAAATCCTCGCGAACGGCGGCTACCTCGGGGGACATGTGCTGTTCATATACACGTAGTCTGTTAAAGCTTCCCGGGGTGTGGGTGGTCAGCGCTGCCGCCCTGGGAAAACACCTATTCCCCGTCGCCGCCTCCACCCGCCGATGGACGACGACCGCGCGTTCGCGCTCGAGTCACGGCTCACGAACCACGGCTGCTACCTCCGGTCGGTCGCCGTCGAGGACGACACCTACCGGTTCGCCTACGAATCCGCTGCCGCCGACCAGCACGGCGAGATTCCCCACCAGCAGGTGGGCGATATCGTGAACGTGTTCCGAACGCTCTCCGAGGAACGCGACTGGCCGGTCCGCGACATCGAGGCGACGGTCACTGATCTCGACGGGGGCGAGATAGGTCGCTGGCGCGTCGACGTCGACTGGCTGGATGCACTCGATGCCGGCGAACTGGACGAGGTGGCGTTCTCCGCCCGAGTGATCGACAGCCTCACCGAGTGAGTCAGCCGCCGGCCCGCATTGCCTTCCGCGAGAACTCCTCGATCAGCGTCTCGAAGGCCTCCTCACCGAACGACTCGTCGGCCTCGAAGACGACGGTGACCTCGGTGAGTTCGAGCGACGCGCCGATAGCCACTTTCTCCGCGGAGAGCGTCGCGCGCCACTCCGCAGCCTCGACGGTAGCGTCATCGACGGCCGTGCCGCCGAGGCTCTCGAGATAGTTCCGGGCCAACCGGACCGAGATGCCGCGGAACGCCTTCTCGCGGCGCATCTACCCACCTGCCACCGGCGGGAACACGCTCAGCGTGTCGCCGTCTTCCAGTTCCGTCTCCATCCCGTCGAGATGCAGCGCCTCGCGCCCGCTCTTGAGGACGTTGATGTGCGGGCGCAGGTCGCCGTCCTCGATGAGTTGGCCCGCCAGCCCCTCGTACTCGGCCTCCAGATCCCGGAGTACTTCGCCGATAGTGGTTCCCTCGGGGTACTCCCGTTCGACCACCTTGCTGCCGACGGCCTGGCGAAACGTCGCGAAAAACCGGAGTTGGACGTTCATCGGCCCCCGAACCGGATGCCGTCCTCGACCAGCCGCTGGTTGCGCTCGCGGTCCAGCGCCGGTCCGAGTTCGTCGTGGTCGTACAGTTGGGCGATCAGTTCGGCGTAGAGATTTCGCCACGCGATGGCGTAGATGGGGGACTGGCCCCACGCCCGGAGTTCGGGGACGAACTCGTCGAAGCGCTCCATCCGGTTCTCGAAGCGTTCGAGGGCGTCGACCACGTCGCCCGCGGCCTCACCGTCGTCCTCGGCGGCCTCGATGGCGCCGTTGAGGCGGCGCTCCCACCCGGCGACGGCTTCGCGCATGTCCGTGCGGGCGTCGTCGTCGCCCGGCAGCGAGTCGAGAATCGGTTCGGGTACGCCGAGAGAGACCGGCTCCATGGGCCCCTATGGCACACCGACCCGCATAAAGTTCCCGCCCGTGGAACCGCCCGAGGGGAGCGGGAAACGCCGCGTTCGAGCGGCCCGCGAGTGCCGTCGACGTAACCGAATTCGGCTACCTCACTGTGGGAACGACTAACAGGTAACGCACCGTATGTAACGGTCGTACATTACCCATGACCGACCTCGGCGGATTCAGAGACCGGGTCGCCCGTGTCGACCTCACGGCCGGCGACACCGACTACGAGAGCATCGACGACGAGGACGCGCGCAAGTACATCGGCGCGCGCGGCCTCGGCGTGAAGTACGTGTTCGACAACGGCCCCGACGTCGAACCGCTCAGCGACGAGAACCTGCTGGCGTTCATGAACGGCCCGCTCACGGGGACCCAGACGCCGATGAGCGGCCGGATCGCCGTCTGTACCAAATCACCGCTGACGGACACGGTGACCGACTCCCACCACGGCGGGTGGAGCGGCGCGCGCCTCAAGTGGGCCGGTTTCGACGGCCTCCTGTTCGAAGGGCGTGCCGAGGACCCCGTCTACGCCGTCGTCGAGGACGGCGAGGTGGAACTCCGTGACGCGAGTCATCTCTGGGGCCACGGCGTCCACGACACGGTCGACGCCATCGAGGACGAAGTCGAGGGCGAGTACGGCAAGGACCTCTCGACGATGGCTATCGGTCCCGGCGGGGAGAACCAGGTGCGCTACGCCTGCATCATCAACGAGGACGACCGGGCCTCGGGACGGGGTGGCACGGGCGCAGTGATGGGGTCGAAGAACCTCAAAGCGGTCGTGATCAAGTCCGGGACGGAGATGCCCAAGCCCGCCGACCGCGAGACGTTCATGGACGGCCACAAGGCCGCGATGCAGGCGATTCAGGAGTCCGACGTGACCGCGCCCAACGAGGGCGGCCTCTCGGTGTACGGGACGAACGTGCTGATGAACCTCGCCGAGGAGATGGACGGTCTCCCCACCCGGAACGGGCGGTTCACGTCGACGAGCACCGAGGCCGAGAACGACCCGAGCGAACCCAACATCGACTCCGAGAAGGTCTCGGGGGAGAACGTCGAGCAGAACATCCTGATCAACGACCCGACGTGTCACTCCTGTCCCGTCGCCTGCAAGAAGGAAGTCGAGGTCGACGTCAACCACAAGGGCCAGGACCTGAACGTCAGGATGGAGTCCTTCGAGTACGAGTCGGCGTGGGCGCTGGGCCCGAACTCGATGAACGACGACCGGGACAGGACCGCGCTGCTGATGGACCGCTGTAACGACTACGGAATCGACACCATCGACGGTGGCAACATGCTGGCGTTCGCGATGGAGGCCGCCGAGAAGGGCTACCTCGCGGAGTTCGACGAAACCCTCGACTGGGGCGACGTCGACGCCATGGTCGAGATGCTCGAGAAGGTCGCCCACCGCGAAACGGACCTCGCGGACGTGCTTGCGGAGGGCCAGAAACGGGCCGCCGAGACCCTCGACGCCCACGACTGCCGCCTCGACGTGAAGGGCCAGTCCATCGCCGCCTACGACCCACGGGGCCTGAAGGGGATGGGCATCGCCTACGCCACCTCCAACCGCGGTGGCTGCCACCTCCGGGGCTACACCCCGGCCGCCGAGATCCTCGGCATTCCGGAGAAAATCGACCCGACCGAGTGGGAGGGCAAAGGCGAACTCACAGCGACGTTCCAGGACCTCCACGCCATCTCGGACTCCTTCGACATCTGCAAGTTCAACGCGTTTGCGGAGGGCGTCGAGGAGTACATCGACCAGTACAACGGGATGACCGGCCGCAGCGTGGGCGAGGAGGCGCTGATGGAGGCCGGCGAGCGCGTCTACAACCTCGAGCGCTACTACAACAACCTCGCGGGCTTCGACGGCGACGACGACTCGCTCCCGGGCCGGTTCGTGAAGGGCGACGAGGACGCCGTCCCCGCCGGCGGCGGGATCGAGGGCGAACTCTGTGAACTCGACGCGATGAAAGAGGAGTACTACGAGCACCGCGGCTGGGTCGACGGCGTCGTCCCGGACGAGAAACTCGACGATCTCGGGATCGAGATCGGTCCGGGAACGGGTGTCTCGTCGGGCGGCGCGGCGCCGGCCGACGACTAACGGGGTCGCCGACGCGAGCAGCCGGCCGACGACTAAAGAGGTCGCCGACGCGAGCAGCCGGCCGACGACTAAAGAGGTCGCCGAGGCGAACAGCCGGCCGACGACTAAAGAGGTCGCCGAGGCGAACAGCCGGCGACGACTGAAAAACGCTGACCGCGTTACTCGGCGACGGCTTCGGCGTCGGCGTCGTCGCCGCCGCGGTCGAATCGTTCCTTCATCGCGTCGACCGGTCCCATCTTCTCTGCGACGGTTGCCCCGATGAGGGCGCCGAAGCCGGCGCCGGTACTCGCCGCGTTTCGGCCGACCAGCCCACCGAGACCGCCGCCGATGGCGGCGCCCGCGGCGGCGAACTGTGCGCGTCGGATGACTCGCTTAATTCGTTCTCTCATACCCGACAGTATTACCCGACGGGCCAAAAAGCCGTCGGGGGGCCACACCGGCGTCTTCGAAACCGAGAGGAGTCCACCTCGAGGACACCGAACGCGTCGGCGGCCAGTGACATGTCCCAGGGAGAACGGGATGCCCGTCGTCGTCACCGGAAAAGGCGAGACGATACAGGACACACCGGAGCAGTGCTACAGCCGGGTCGAGAACATCGCGATGCCGAACCGCTACTACCGCGACGACATCGGCGAGCGCTGGATCGACGGCGAGGGCGACCGCCCGCAGGCATGGGGCTATTTCGGCCCGCAGTCGCCGGAAGTCGGCGTCGACCGGCGCCGATCCGATCACCCATCAACACCGACCTCAGCCGTCGACGGCGACGGCGACGACCGCCCGACAGACGAACGTGAGGACCACGGCGACGGCCACACGACTACCCAGATCGAGCGAGACGCCGACCAGCGAGCCGAGGGTGCTTGACAGCGAGAACAGTACGACGACCGGGAGCAGCCAGCTAACCGTGAACAGCCACGAGGGCGCGAGCACGCCCATGCGGCCCGCGCCGGCGCGGAACTCCGCGATGGCGTCCTCGCGCAGCATCCAGCCGACGATGACGAGGAACGCGAACAGGCCGACCGAGAGCATCAGGTCGGCCACCGTGCCGGAGACGAACTGGAAGATCGGTGCCGAGAGCGAGAGCCCGGTGCCGGTGAGCGCGAGCACGCCGGAGATCAGCAGCGTCGCCCGACGGCGCGGCATCCCCACAGCGTCGACGAGCGTCGCCACGGGCGTCTCCAGCAGGCTGATCGCGCTGGTCACCGCGGCCATCAGCACCGCCGCGAAGAAGGCCGTCGCGACGACGCGCCCGCCGGGGAGCGACTCGAACGCGGCCGCGAGGCCGACGAACAGCGCACCCGGGCCACCCTGTCCCGGATCGACGCCCTGCGAGAACAGCAGCGGGATGACGACCAGTCCCGCGAGCACGCCGATGAACGTGTTCGAGACGGCGATGACGATGGTGTCCCGCGGGAGCGAGCTATCCTCGTCGATGTAGGAGGCGTAGGTCAACATCGTCCCAGCACCGACAGAGAGGGTGAACAGCGCCTGTCCCGCTGCCGGCCCCAGCACGCTCGCGAAGTTCGCGAACAGGTACTCGCCGTCGAACCCGAGGTAGAACGCGTAGCCCGCTGCCGTCCCCGGCTGGGTCGCGGTCCACGCCGCCAGCCCCACCAGCAGCACGACCACCGCCGGGAGCATCACCTTCGAAACGCGCTCGATGCCGCGGTTGACGCCGAAGAAGACGATTCCCGCGACGATCCCCAGGAAGAGGAGGTGGAAGCCGACCGCCTCGAACCCGTAGCCGATGGCGCCGAAGTACTGCTGGGGCTGTGCGAAGTAGGCCCCAGTCGGCGAGACGAGCGTGTAGCGCAGGATCCAGCCCCCGACAACCGAGTAAAACGAGAGGATCAGGAGCGTAGTCAGCACGTTGAACGCGCCCAGCACCGACCCCCAGCGTGAGCCAGTCAGCGAGCGCAGCGCCCCCATCGGCGTCTGGCGGCCGCGACGCCCGAGCACGAACTCAGCGAGCAGGCCGGGGACGCCGACGCTTACGACGATAGCCAGATAGACGGCGAGAAACGCGCTACCGCCGTTGCCGGCGGTCAGCCACGGGAAGCGCCAGATGTTCCCCAGTCCGGCCGCGCTCCCGACGGCGGCGAGGACGAATCCGAGATTCGACACCCACGTGTCACGTGTTGCCATTCGTGTACAAGGCTGGTAGACGGGGGGTGAAGTCGGTGTTGTTTCGCCCGCCGGGAGCCGAAGCTTCTTCGCCCGGGCGACCGGTCAGTGAGATGATGGAACACGTCACCGTCGACGACGTCGACACGCACGAGGAGATGGACCGCCGCGATCTGACCGGCGCACTCGGAACCACCGACTTCGCGATCAATCACTACGAACTCGCACCAGGCGAGGAGTTCTCGGGTGGCCTCCACACCCACCTCGATCAGGAGGAACTGTTCTACGTCCTCTCGGGTACCGCGACGTTCGACGTCGCCGAGGAACCCCTCGACGACCTCGAGACCGTCGAGGTCGAGGCCGGCGAAGTCGTCCGATTCGCCCCCGGCGAGTACCAGACCGGCCAGAACGAGGGCGACGAGGCCGTCGAGGCGCTGGCGTTCGGCGCGCCCAAGGAGACGACCGACGTGCGCGTCCCCGGCCCGTGCCCGGAGTGCGAGAACGACTCGCTGGCGCTCACCTTCGAGGGCGGCGAGATGGGCACCGAGTGTCCCGAGTGCGGTACGGAACTCGGCCGGTAGACCGCCGAATCGACCAGCCAAGCGGCCGAGCCGTCCACGGGCGTCGATGCCCCGCGGTAACGCGAGCCGAGGAACTTAGGCCCCCGCGGCGTAAGCCCCAGTCGAATGACGACAGACCCACCCTCCGTCTCGGCGGCCGGCGAGCGCTGCGAGGCGGTGCTCGACGCCATCGAAGGCGGCGTGATCGTCCGCCGAGAGTTCCTCGAAACGGTCCTCGTGGGCGTGCTCGCCCGCGGCCACGTCCTCCTCGAGGACGTGCCCGGCACGGGCAAGACCCTGACCGCCCAGAGCGTCTCCACCGCGCTGGGGCTCTCCTTCTCCCGGATCCAGTTCACTCCCGACCTTCTGCCCGCGGACATCACCGGGACGAACGTGTTCCACGAGAGCGAGGGCGACTTCGAGTTCCAGCCCGGGCCCGTGTTCGCGAACGTCGTGCTGGCCGACGAGATCAACCGCGCGCCGCCGAAAACGCAGGCCGCGCTGCTGGAAGCGATGGCCGAAGGCCAGGTGACAGTCGAGGGCGAGACCCGGAAGCTCCCCGAACCGTTCATCGTCATCGCGACCCAGAACCCCGTCGAGAGCGAGGGGACGTTCCCGCTGCCGGAGGCCCAAGTCGACCGCTTCGCGGTGAAGGACTCGATGGGCTACCCCGACCGCGACGGCGAGATCGAACTGCTCCGGCGCCGCGCCGGCCGGACCGAGCAGGTTCCCGCCGTCGAGCGCGTGCTCGAGGACGGGATGGTCGAGGCGCTCCAGCAGGTCCCCGAGAACGTCCACGCCGACCCGGACCTGCTGGACTACGTCGCCGACATCGCCCGGGCGACCCGTGAGGACCGTCGCGTCGAGGTCGGCGTCTCCCCGCGCGGGACCCAGCGGCTGTTCGAGATCAGTCGTTCCCACGCGACGCTGCGCTCCCGTGAGTTCCTCACCCCCGACGACGTGAAAGCCGTCGCCGGCCCGGCGCTGGCCCACCGCCTCGTACTCACCCCCGAGGCTCAGGTCGACGGCATCGAGAAGTCGACGGTCGTCGGCGACGTGCTGGACAGCGTTTCGGTGCCGACCGTCGACGCCGTCCCCGAGGCCTAACCGCGCGACAGGAACGCGAACTCGGTCCCCTCGCCGATTTCCTCCCCGCCCTCGACCGACTCGACTCTGAGTTCCACGTCCCGAGTCGTACCACAGCCACGGCTCACGAACTCGGCCCACTCCTCGCCGACCGCGACCGGGCCCGCGTGCGCACGCCGGATGTACGCCCGGTATCGCTCGCTGTCGACGGCGTCGACGGTCCGGTCGTCGCTCGGCGAGAGGGAAAGAGCCACCCGCGCCGCCGCCGATCCCTCAGCCGATCCCTCGCTCATACACTCTCTACACGCCCGACGACAAAAGCGGCTGTGCAGCCCTACTGTCCCGGCTCACGGAGGCCGGCCTCGAAGAACGCCTCGTCGACCCCCTCCCCCTCTCGCGCGAGTGCGACGGCCAACTTGATCCGGGCTTTCCACGCCGGCAGGTCGCCGGCCCAGAGCACGCCGAACTCCTCCAGCGTCGTCCCGCCGCCGTCGCCGCCGTACAGCGGCGCGGTCGCCCCCTCGTGACAGCGTGAGGCGATGACGACCGGGATCCCCGCCTTTCGGACCTCCTCGATGGCCCCACAGAGCGCGCCCGTGGTGTTCCCCAATCCTGTGCCGGCGACGACCACCCCATCCACGAACGGACCGTCGTCAAGGTCGACCACCCGGCAGAGCGCGTCGCCGCCGACACCCAGCCCCGAGGTCAGTACCGGTACCTCCGCCTCGATCTCGTCGACGTCCGGCGCCGACCCCGAGTAGCTCCGGGTCTCCCGGAACAGCCGAAATCCCGCGGGCGTGAACTCCCCGACAGGCCCCCGCTCGGGCGAGTCGAACGTCGAGAGCGCGCTGGTGTGGCGCTTCACCACGTCCCAGGCTGCGTGGACCTCGTCGTCGAACACGAGGTAGGTGCCGTCGTCGACGCGCTCGTGGGAGACTGTCCGGACCGCCGAGAGGAGGTTCGGCGGGCCGTCGGTCCCGACCTGATCGAACGGCCGCTGGGCGCCGGTGAACGCCACCGGCACATCGAGGTCGGTTGTCAGGTCGAGCAGGTACGCCGACTCGGCCATCGTGTCGGTGCCGTGGGTGACGACGATGCCGTCCGATTCCGCGGCCGCGCGCTCGGTCGCCGCGCGGAGCGCCGCCGCGCGCTCCCAGGTCACGTCGAAGCCGGAGACGCTCGCGACTCGGTCGACGGAGAACGACGCCAACTCCGAGAGCCCCGGAACGGCGTCGAGTAGCTCCTCGCCGGCCTTCGTCGGCGTCTTGCTGTCGCCGCCGGTGCTCGCGATGGTGCCGCCCGTGCTCAGAACCGTGACGTGCATACCGAGAGTCCACACCGACGGGCGATACGCCGGCTGCTTCCGGAACCGATTGCCGCGACTGCGGCGCCGCCCCACGGATTCTTCCCGGTCCGGACCCTCCTCCGAGCTATCCACTTCCCCACATGACCGACGCTCACGACAGGGGCACGTTCCGAGCGACGGTCGGCGAGGCCGACGCGCTGCTCGACCGGGCGGCGCGCGCGCCGACTCCGACCGAGTTCGTCGTCACCCCCGAACGGCTCCACCGACGGAACCTCAAGCGACGGCTGGCCGAGCGGGCCGCCCCGAGAAGCAGCCTGCGACTCATCGACGCGACAGTCGTCGCCGGCGACCTGCTCGACGCCGCAGGCACCCAGACCGAGACTATCGACCGGATCGACCGGCTCAAACACCTCGACACGCTGCTCGACCACGACACCGAGGCGAACGACCGGCTTCGAGCCGCGTTCGGTAGCGATCTGACCGCGCGCGCCGAGACCATCGCCGCGGCCCACAGCCGGGTCGGCGAGATGACCGGCTGGGCCGAGGGTCGCCTCGACGCGCTCTCGGCAGTCGCATCGTCGCTCCCGGGCGTCGCTCCGCGGGACACTGCCGACGTGATTGCCGGCGTTCGCGCGCTGGAACAGGGGCTCGCCGAGCGCGTCGCCCCCGTCCACTCCCGTGAAACGCTCCTGCCCGCTGCCGCCGAACGCCTCCAGACCGACCCGGATCTCTGGCGCGAGGCGTTCCCCTCGGTCGAACGGCTTTCGGTCGCCGGCGTAAGTGCCGTCGACGCGCCGCTACTCGATCTACTCGACGCCGCAGCCAGTGCGGGCGTCGACGTGACACTCTCGCTCCGGCCAGGAACCGGCCCGGCCATCGTCGACCGGCTGCGCCATCGACTCACCGGCTCGGAGATCGACGCCGAAGGCGGGGCCGGCGTCGCTCCGGACCTCTCCGCCGCGGAGTTCGTCGCCGACACCCCCGAGGCGGAGGCACGGCTCGCGGCCGTCGTCGTCGCCGGCCACCTCCGGAGCGGCGTGTCGCCGAGCGACATGCTGGTCGTGGCCCGCGACGCCGCCGAGTACGAGCGTCCCCTGCGCCGTGCCGCCCGCCGCCACGGGATCAGCCTCGCTGTCTGGGCACAGCTCCCGGTCGAGCGAACGATCCCGTACCGGCAGTTCGACGCGGTCTGTAAGCTGTTGGGCGCCGATACGGTCGACCTCGATGGGTTACTCGCGCCGCTCGAGTTCCGGTGGGTTCCACCCGCCGCGAAGCGCGAGGAGTCGACAGCGTGGCCACTGCCGACCGTCGAGATCGGTGCCCTTCGGCAGACGCTCGACGCCGATTCGGCGCGCTCGGTCGCCGGGTGGGCCGACCATCTCGATGCGGCCGTCGACGATGGTGCCCTCCCGACCGCGGACGCCGAACCGCTCCGGACGCTCCTCGGCTGGGCCCGCGACCAGCCCGGGACTCCCGACCCGAGCGCGCTCCACCGGACCTTTGAGCCGGTGATCGAGGCCGGCCGGGAGGTGGCACTCCCGGCGGTGTTCGCCGACGACGCCACGGATCTCTCCCGGACCTCACGCTACGCCCGGGCGCTCTCCCGGATCGAGGAGCTACTCACCGACACCCGCGCGAAGTACGGCGAGTGGCTCGACACCGGCGACGTTCCGCGGTCGTGGCTGGCCGTCGCCGATCTGGCCGAACGCGTGGTCACGACCAGGCCGGGGCGCCGCGAGCACGCCAACGCGGCGGCTGTCGACGTGATCGACGCGACCGACGCGTGGCTCCGCGAGGTACCCCACGTCGTCGCAGTGGGGCTGGTCGACGGCGTCTGGCCGCGCCGGGTCGAGAGCGTCTTCCCGGAGGCGTTCCGGCAGGCCGTCGTTTCGGGTGACAGCGCTGCCGCTCGTCGGCTGGCGGTCCCCGGCCGGTGGACCGCCGCCCGCGAGGCCGACCACCTCGCCGCCGGCCTCAGCGCCGCGAGCGAGACGCTGGCCTGCACCCGCTACCGCCGTGACCGCGAAGGGACCGCGATGGAGCGGTCCGCGCTGCTGGATCTGGTGTCGACCCAGCGCATCGACGAGTCGGCGGCGCAGTCGCTCCTGACGGCTGGGACGCTCCCGGACGCCCTCGCCGCCGATGGGGGTGGACGGTGATGACAACCGCCACCGCCGACGGGGGTGGCTCGCGATGACTGAAAAGGAACGGCCTATCGGCGGGCGAGTGGACGGCTATCGCCGGCTTGAGGGCGCACAGGCCGAGATCCGGGATGCCTTCTTCGCCGCGGAGTCGGGGCTGTTCGTCCTCGACTGCGGGCCGGGCGCGGGCAAATCGGTCACCGCCGACAGCATCGCGGCCGAGGACCTCGCGCGCAAGGCGCGCTCGGGGGGCGACAGCCCGGCGGAGACGCTCTGTCTCACCTCCTTCTCCCGGGACGACGCCGCGAGCATCCTCCCGGGCGTCGAGGCGGCACTCCGGGGATTCGTCGAGGACCCGGACGCGCCTGTCTCGCTTGATAAGGAGACGGCCGCTGAACTGGGGACCGCACTCCGGGGGAGCGACCGGGTCGGCACCATCGACAGCGTGCTGGGCTCGGTGTTCGACGCCGTCGCGGAAGAGGTCGGCTTCGACGGCACCCCTGAAGCCGGCGACAGCGCCGCCCTCGCACAGGTCCACGGCGACGCGCTCGAGGTCGTCCGCGAGACTTCGGCGCTTTCCGAACCGCTCTCGACGCTCGACGACGCCTACCCCGGCGGACGCTACGACGCCGACGCCGCCGACCTGCTCGCGGCGGCCCGGAGCGCCTGCCGCGAGCGTCGGCTCTCGGTCGGAGAGTTGCGGGAGCGCCTGACTGCAGTCGTTTCCGGGAGCTACCCCGACGGCCCACCGGACTCGCTCGCGGACGTGCTCCGGGACACGGAACGGTTCTTCGGCGCCGAAGAGCGGGCCGCGGTCGAACGCGGCCTCGACGCCGCAGGCGAAGGGAATCAGGAAGCTATCGTCGGCGCCGACCGGAACTGCCACGACGCGTGGGGCGAGGCCGTCGAGGCGCTCTGTACGGTGCTCCCGGCCTATCTCGACGCCTACGACGAGGCCTGCCGGCGCGCGGGCGTCGTCGCCCACGTCGACGTGGCCCACTGGATCGCGACGTTCTTCGAGGAGCCGGCCTACGAAAGCGCGTTCCGGGAACGCCTCCGTGAGCGCTGGACCGGCCGGCTCTCGACGGTGATCGTCGACGAGGCCCAGGACGTCTCCCGCGCCCAGCACGACGCGCTGGCGCCGCTGATCGACGCCGAGACGCGCGTGCTGCTCGTGGGCGACCGCGAGCAGTGCATCTACGCCTGGCGCAACGCCCAGCCGAGCCTGTTCGCCGCCGCGGCCACCGAGGGGCGCTACTTCGGCGTCGACTGGGACACCCACGAGCGCCGGACCGCGACCCGGACGTACCGCTCCCGGCCAGCGGTCGCCGCAGCTATCGACACCGTGTTCGGGCCGGTGTTTACGGACCCCACTCGGGATGCCATCGACGACTTCACTGACGGGGACGAAATCACGGAGTACGACCTGCTCTCGGCTGTTCGCGACCCGACACCGGATCCGAGCGTCCACGTCGCCGCGTTCCCGGAGCACGGCCGCCCCGGGTCGCCGACCTGGGTCGATCCAACGGACGGCGTCGGCGAGGCCGAGGCGCTAGCGGACTGCGTCGCGACTGGGTTGGCGGAGGGTCGGTTCGTAGTGGAGGACGGGAACGAAGGTGGAGACGCGGACAAACCGGGCGTCACGGTGTTGTTCCACCGCCGGACCCACATGGACACCTACGTCGACGCGTTCGCGGACGCTGGGCTCTCGGTCCGGGACACCAGCCGTGCGCTGTTCGACCACCCGCTCGTCGGTGCCGTCTGTGCGGTGGTCGACTGGCTCCAGGCGCCGACCAGCCAGTCGGCGACCCTCGACCTGACGAACGACGACGACCTGCCGATCACGGGGCTCGTTGACCGCCTGATGCGTGCGGACTGGTCGATCAGCGCCGTCGCTGAGTCGGGTGCGATGCGCGGCGCCGAGGCTGATCTGGTCGACGGACTCGCCGACTTGGCCGAGCGCCGGGCAGAGATCCTTGCAGCGGCTGGGGCCGACATCGTGGCCGACGTAATCGAGACGCTCTCGCTCACGGACGACCCGCTCGATCAGAGCGCCACGGCCGTCGACGTCGAGGGGCTGCGTCCCTCGGGCAGTCAGACTCCGTCTGACGACAACTCGGCCGTGCTGGACCGCCTCGTCGGCATCGTCGGCGACTGGGAGGGCGAGGACAGCTACTCGCTCGCGGAGCTCTCGGCCGCGCTGAACCACGCGCGGCGCAACCCCCGTGGTGGGCCGAGCCTGCCGACCGCCGCCGAGGCCGACGTGACGTTCCGCACGATCCACGGCGCGAAAGGCGACGAGGACGACGTGATCGCAGTTGCGGACCTCGGGACGGGGTTGGGCCGCTACGGCGCCTACCTCGACCAGTTGATCGCCCACGGGAGCCACGTCGCGCTCGCGCCGCCGACGAACATCGACACGGGCGACGACTACCCGAATCTGGACGGGACGGTACTCGCGAACGGTCCCTACGACCCGGACGCCTCGCCTGGTGACGGCGACGCCGGCCTGCGCTGGGCGAGCGAACGCTGGGCGGAGGACGAGCAGCCGCGGATCGCCGGCCCGCCGCCGCTGGGGCCGCCCGTCGCGGCCGCGCGCGCCGAGCGCTGGCGCCTGCTGTACGTCGCGCTCTCGCGGGCGCGGGACCATCTGGTGATTCCGTTGCCGGACCGCCGCTCGGCGCCGACACCGCGGGACCGCTGGGTCGACACGCTGTGCGAGGCGTTCGACTTCGACGAGCGCCGGCGCGGTGAGTACAGCATCGACACGCCGGGGGATCACGATCCCCTGACTGTCGCAGTCAACCGACTCACGGAAGAACTCACGACGGCAGTCGAGTCGGAGGGCTTGGGCGAGGGGCCGCCGGAGTCACCTGCGGTCCCCGACCGCGGCTGGACGCCGCGGTTCGTGAACCCGAGCACCGTCTACGAACTCGCTGCGGCGCCCGAGGAGGGCGTGCTCGCGCACCTGAGCGGCCAGCCGCTGCACGCCGACCAAGACGGGGTGACGGTGCCGCTCTCCTTCGAGACGATGGGCCCGGAGGTGGTCGGCGACGTGGCTCACGACCTGTTCACGACGGCCCTCTCGGCGGGGGTCGACGCCGCAGCGCTCCGTGAGTGTTCGGGGCCGCTCCCGGCAGCGCTGGACCGCGCGGTCGACAGGCATGCTCGGGGCGTGGCGCCCGAGGAGCGCGAGGAACTGCGGCGCTACCTCTCTGGGACGCTCTGTCCGCAGTTGGCCGACTCGGCGGCCTACGAACGCCTCGCCGAGAGCGAGCGTCGGTTCGTCGAGGAGCCACTGGACGCGGTCGTCCGGATCCACGGCTTCGCGGTCGAGGTCGGTGGCCGAGCGGACGTGGTCTCGGTCGACGCGGGCGGGGACTGGCACGTCGACGAACTCAAAATCGGCCTGCGACCACCGGAGCCGGAGCTACAGGAGCGCTACGAGCTACAGGCCGCGACGTACGCGTGGCTGCTGGAGCGACAGGGGCCGACGGACGTGACTGCGGCGGTCACGACCGTCGGGGCCCATCAGGAGTCCCAGACTGTGGAGGCCGGCCAAGAGGAGGTGCAGGAACTGCTCGACAGGCTGGCGGAGCGACGCTGGAACGGCGAGCCCTAAGCGTCCGGTTCGTGGGGTCGCTCCCCGCCAATCTGGACTCACAGATCTCGGTGGCAGGTGCTGCACGTCTGTGGAAAATCGCCCCGTCGAAAATCGCTGTGCTCGCGCTCAGAGCGCGACCGACGCCACGACGGCGACGGTGAACACGGTGACCGCGATCGCTGTTACGTTCGAAGCCGTACTGTTGCCTGCCGGGTCGTCGGTGACCAGCATCGTCGTGATGACGCCGAGGACTGCGACAATCGCCGCCGCCCAGGCGTACCCCATGTTGAGTAGTGCTCCAGCCATACGCGGGCGTTGCAGCGCCTCCACTATAACTCCCCGGCACGGCGGGCCGAGGTGGACAGCTATATCCGCGGCCACGCCCCACGCGGGAGTATGCGAATGGAACTGCGGGTCTGCAAACACTGCTACGAGGGCGAACACGGAAACCCCGAGAAGACGGCGGTGACCAAGGACATGGTTCGCTGTGCGGAGCGTGTCCGGGAGTACAAGGACCTGATCGGGATGGACAGCCTCTACATCACGAAGGTCAAGGAGGGCGAACCCGGCGGCTCGGAGGCGCTGAAGGCCATCGTCGCCTCCATCGAGGACGGCCAGATCCAGCTGTCGGACACCCAACTGGTGATGGAGGACGACGACGGCAACATGCTGGTCTACCCCGAACCCGAGGACGTCCTCGAGGTGCTGACCCGGAACATCGACCAGATCCAGCAGCACGCGACCGAGGACGTGACCGTCTCGCTCTCCACCGAGAGCGCGGAACTCATCTCGTAACGCCGCCTGTGGCTTTTTCGCCGATCATCGACGTGCCAGCGGCGCCGCTGGCCGGTCGAAAAAGAACGAAAAACCGCGAACGGCCTCAGTCGGCTGTCTCGACGTCGACGCTCTCGGCGTCGGCCTCCTCCTGCATGCGCTGTTCCCAGCGGATGCGCACGAGGTTGCCGTACACCGACAGCACCATGCCGAGGAACAGCACGAGCACGCCCATGTTGACGCCCACCGTCAACAGCAGGTTGCTCGGGCCGCCGCCGATGATCAGCTCCGTCGACACCGGGAAGCCGGTGTCGTAGATGCTGGCCACCATCACGCTGACGATGCCGATCACCGTCGCCGCGCCGGCGAGGTTGGTCGCGCTCGCCCACGCGGGCGAGAGTTCGAGCTGCTCGATCCCGGTCCCCTCGGTGTCGTCCTCGTGGTCCTCGGGGATCATCGAGCGCGGGATGAACGCCTTCGTCTCCACCGGGAAGAACGCCGGGTGGAACCCGTGCTCGAAGATGTGGAACATCACACCCATGATCATCACGACCCCGAGCAGGCCGTGGAAGACGACGAAGGCCATCGCCGCCGTCTGGGTGGCGAAGTACTGCATCAGCCCAGCCTTGCTCCAGATGAGCAGCCCCGAGACTGACAGCATTGTCAGCTCCGCCGCGAAGATGAAGATCACGCCCTTGCCGACGTAGCTCAGCAGCGGGATCTCGTCGGCGGTGCCGCCGGCGAACTGGCGGGCGTTGGGGTGGCGCTCCTCGGCGTTGCCCAGCACGAACTGGATGTCCTGGACGAACGCCTTCGCGTCTTCGGGCGTCGGCATGAGCTCACGGAAGTTCGAACGCCCGGTGTCGGTGGTTACCATCATCAGCACCCAGAACGTGACCAGCGCGAGCAACCCCACGCCGAACACGCGGTGGAGCGCCGCGACGGAGCCCGAGCCGCCCATCAGGGTGAGCATCCACCAGAGTTCGTCGTTGAACATGATGGCGTAGCCCGTGAAAAACAGGAAGAACACGTCCATGGCGAGCAGCGAGTGGAACACTGTCGTCATGCGCGTGAACTTCCCGTGGTCGAGGTTCGTCATTGCGTCTCACCCCCCTCGTCGGCGGCCTCGCCGCCGTCGGTCACGGCTCGCGAGTCGCCGGGCTGGCGCATCCGACCGGCAATGCGACGGAACGCCCCCCAGTGGATGAACATGATCAACAGGATCCCCAGGCCGGCGATCACGTCGATCACGTGGATCGCTTCGACCATGAACACCAGAAGCTCCATCTCGTTGCCCTTCACGAACGCGCTGCCGATCGCGCCGCCCTCGACGGTCGGCGAGACGCGGTCCAGGCGCTCGTAGAACACGTTGAACCCGTTGACGACCCAGACCAGCCCGAGCGCGACAACCACCGAGATCACGGCGTTGACCGCGACGACGGTCCCCGAGTAGCTGCTGGCGCCGCTCTCTGCGGTCGGGTTGCTCATACGCCGAACGCCTCCTTGGCCTCGTCCTCGCCGAAGACGACTTTCATCGCCTCGTCGTTGAAGAACGTTCCAGAGTCACGCTTCTCGAGTTCGTCGGCGATCTGCTCGGTCGAGCCAACGAGGATGGCGTCGGTCGCACACTCCTCGGCACAGGCGGGGCCCTTGCCCACGTCCTGTCGGTCCTGACACATCGTACACTTGTCCATCGTGCCGCCGGTACCGAAGATCTCCGCGGCGCCGTCGTTGGAGCCCGGGAACTGCGGGGCGCCGAACGGACAGGCCGAGAGGCAGTACTGGCAGCCGATACAGACGTCGTCGCGCACGTCGACGAACCCGTCGTCTTTCTTGACGAGGGCGTCGACCGGACAGACCGTCACACACGGCGCGTTGTCGCAGTGGTAACACTGCATCGGGACGCTGGTCTCGCCGGGCTGCTGCCCGTTGGCCACTGCCCCGGAGGGGTCGTTGATCCGGCGCGTTCCGCCGACGTCGGCGGCCTCCGTCGCGCCCTCCTCGCCTTCCAGCATCGTGGAGATGCTGATGCGCTGTTCGTCGCGGGGCATGTCCCACGTTCGGTTACAGGCGACGACGCAGCCGCCACAGTCGATACACGCAGCCACGTCGGGGAAGATGCGCGTGTCGTCGCCGGTGCTCATCACCCCTTGGCTCATCATTTCGGTGTCTGCTTCGTTAGTGGACATTTTACTGAGTCGTCGTGTTGTCGCGGGTGTCGAAGTCCTTCTGCTGGCCGAAGCCGGCCTCGTCCTGTGGGAACGTGAAGGAGTCGAGGTCGATGTCCATGTTGAGCTCGTCGACGAGCTCCTGGGTGGCCGGTCGGACCTTCGCCAGCGCCGCCTTGGTCTCCTGCATCTGGGTCTCCACGTCGTACCCGCGCGAGGTGATGAAGTTCACCGAGTCGCCGATGGCGAACGGCTCGTTGCCGTCGGGGTACTTCTCGAGTAGGCTCTCACCTTTCGCGATGCCGCCCCAGTGGTACGGAAGGAAGATCTCCTCTTCCTCCGGCCCGTGGCCGGGTCGGGGGGTGACGCGGGACTTGACCAGCACCGACCCGCGGTCGGTGGTGGAGACGACGACGAGGTCGCCGCCGTCGATCCCCATCTCATCGGCCATGTTCGGGTGGATCTCCACGTACATGTGGGGCTGGAGGTCAGCCAGGTACTCGTTGGAGCGCGACTCCGCGCCCCCACCCTGGTGTTCGACCTGCCGCCCGGTGGTCATGACCGTGCTGAACGCGCTCTCGTCGCCGGGATCGTTCGCGGCGGCGGTCGCCCGCTCCTGCACTGCCTCGTTGTTCTGGTCGAGCCGGTAGAAGTTGGTCTGCTGGCCGTTCGCGGGCCAGTCTTCCACCAGATCGGGACGCGGGCTCTCGACGGGTTCGCGGTGAACCGGAACCGTGTCAAGGAAGCCCCAGACGACCGCACGCGCACGGCCACGTCCGGTCGGCGCGTCCGGCTGTGCGAAGTCGTACTGCTCGTAGAACTCCTCGTCGAACTCCGTCCCGTAGCGCTCGTTCATCGCGACGGCCGTGTCGTAGACGGACTTCGTCGGGTCGAGTGCGTACGCGTACGGCAGCGAAAGCTGGTCCGGGTTCGTGTAGTCCTCCGGCAGCGTGGTCGCGAAGCCGGGGTACTGCGGAACGCCCTGGACCTCCTGATCGAAGTCGGACTCCCAGTCGGGCGTGTACGGATCACGCAGGAGGTTCAAGCCCTCCTCGCCCTGCTGGTCGTACGTCTCCTGCATCGGGTACTCCTTGTCGCCGACGTCCATCTGCTCCCAGTCGTCCGGCGTCGGGGCCTGAACCCCCCACCGGGCGCGGAAGTCCTGCCCGCCGTTTCGCGGGTCGAGGTCGTCGTTCCAGATGATCGGCGTGCCGGGGTGTCCCTCGCCCCAGCAGGGCCACGGAAGCTGCCAGAACTCCCCGGAGACGGGGAGCCCTTCCTCCTCGGCGCGGAGGTTGTCCGTGGAGAACGCCCAGTCGTACTCCTGTTGCTCCTGGAGTCGCGACGGGTCCTGCTGATAGCCGATCGTTCGGACGCCGAGGTTGACCTCGCGGAGCACCTCCTCGTAGGTACTCTTGCCGTTGTAGAGGCCGGAGCCCGAACCCCAGTCGAAGTGGTCGCCGAAGCCGAAGCGGCGAGCCAGCTCCTGCATGATCTCGAGGTCGGGCTTCGTGTTGTGCGAGGGCGGTCGCACCGGCTCGGACCACTGGACCGAGCGGTGGGAGTTCGTCAGCGAGCGGTGGTGCTCGTACTGGGACGCCGCCGAGAGGATCACGACGTTGTCCTGATCGGAAAGCACCGAGGCCACCGAGGGGAACACGTCGACGACGACGACGAGGTCCATCCGGTCCATCGCGTCTTTCATCTTCTGCATCTCCGAGATGGAGTTGATGGAGTGGCCCCAGATGACGACCGCCTTCAGCTCGTCGGGCTGGTAGAGCGGCGTCTGGTTGAGTCGCTCCTCCTGGGGGAGGCCGCCGTCGAACCATCGCGCGACGGTCATCCCCTTCTGGAACATCATCGACCGGTCGTTCGGGAAGGACTCGTCGACCTCCCCGTCACCCGACTGCCGGTCGTACTTGTCCTCCGGCATCAGGTCGTACTCGTTGTACAGCTCCTCGAACCCGATCTCCCCGCTCGTGTACGGGCTTTTGCTCCACACGTCGGTCCAGTAGCGCCAGGATCCCGGCGACCCGACCGAGTAGTAGCCCGGCAGAATGTGGCTCGCGACCGCGAGGTCGGTTGCCCCCTGCACGTTCGCGTGGCCACGCATGACCTGCAGGCCACCGCCCGAGTGGGCGGCGCTCCCGGAGGCCAGCGAGGTCAGCGCGTAGGACCGGATGTTCTGGGTCCCGTTGTTGTGCTGGGTCCCACCCATCGCCCACTCGATCTGGACGTTGGGCGCGTTCTCGGCGATCAGGTCACCGAGCTGCTGGATCTGCTCCTGGCTGACCCAGGTGATGTCCTCGACGGTCTCGAGGTCGTACTGATCGAGTTCGGCCTCGACGTCGGGCCAGCCCATGACCCGCTCTTGGAGCATCTCCTGGTCGAGGTTCTGCTCGTCCCGGAGATACTTCATGATCCCCATCATCAGGGCGACGTCGGTACCGGGCCGCATCCGGTAGTAGTAGTCGCTCTTGGCCGCGGTCTTGGTGAACCGCGGGTCGACGACCGCGATCTCGCCGCCGCGCTTCTGGCCCTCGAGGATGTGCTGCATCGCGATCGGGTGGGCCTCGGCCGGGTTCTGGCCGATGATGATGTTGAGGTCGAAGTTCCGGTAGTCGTTGATCGTGTTGGTCATCGCCCCGTAGCCCCACGTGTTCGCGAGGCCGGCGACGGTGGTGGAGTGACAGATCCGGGCCTGGTGGTCCACGTTGTTGGTTCCGAACAGGCTGCTCAGCTTTCGGAACGCGTAGGACTCCTCGTTGGAGAAGTGGGCCGAACCCATCCACATGACCGAGTCCGGGCCGTGCTGCTCCCGGATCTCGTTGATCTCGCTCCCGACTTTGTCGAGCGCCTCCTGCCAGCCAGCCTTGCGCCAGCTATCGCCGTCCTTGATCAGCGGATGCTTCAGACGACGTTCGGAGTGCTCGCTGCCGAAGATCGCCGCGCCCTTCGAACAGAGCGAGCCGTTGTTGATCGGGTTCTCGTGCCACGGCTCCTGCCCGACGAAGGCGTTGCCCTGGCGTTCGCCCCGGAACCCACACCCGACGGCACAGAAGTTACATACCGTCTTCGTGAGTTCACCCTCTTCGTCGGTTCCGTCGACCTCCCCGTCGCCCGCTGCGAGCGCCTGGCCCGCGCCGCCGCCCCCGAGTGCCACCGCGCCCGCGAGCGCACTGGCCTTGAGGAACGACCTGCGATCCAGGTCAAGGGAGACTGGTTCTGAGCTCATTGGTTGGTACAGTCGCGCCTGGAAACGCCAGCCGCGAATTAGCGGAGACAGGAACGGGCTCACCTTCAATCCATCGCACGGCTGTACGGCGGTTTTAGGGCTGCCTAAGGCCCGAATTCCCCGAAAAGTGAAACCATATTCATGAACGTACAGGAAGGATACTCACACAGCGAAACCGATACCCCGAACGTCCGAGAAATCGACTGCCGTCGCCCGGAGAGATTGTGCGTGTCGCAAGTCCTATTGTCGGTGGTAGGCAACCACTTGGACGATGAAGGTAGGCGCGTTCGTTTGCGACTGCGGCGCCCCCGACGCCATCGACGCCGACGGCGTCAGGGAGGGGGTCGCCGACGACGACGTGGAGGTGGTCGCGAGCGCGAGCCATCTCTGTGGCGACGGTCTCGGGAAAGCTGCCGCCGTCGTCGACGAGTACGATCTGGATCACGTGGTGGCCACCGCACCCGACGCCGGCTGCCAGCAACGGATCCGCGAGATGGCCGAATCCCAGGGCCTCCACCCCGACGCGACGGCGTTCGTCGACCACCGGGAGGGCTCAGGGTGGGTCCACGACACCGCCGCAGCCACCGAGAAGACCGCTCGCACCATCGACGCCACCGTCGCCGGCCTGCGCGAGGAGTCGCCCGCGCGCTCGGTGTCGAAGGAGGCCGGCGACCACGTCGTCGTCGTCGGCGACGCCGCCGCCGCGGAGTCACTGGCGGGCCGCGCCGACGTGACGCTCCTGGCGAACGGCCGGGAGTTCGGCGACCCGACCCTCGATCTCGACGACGTGAGCGTTGAGCGGGGACGCGTGCAGACGGTCTCGGGGTCGTTCGGCGAGTTCGAACTCGCCGTCGAGGCCCGGGTCAGCGAGGAGTGTATCGGCTGCATGGAGTGTGTCAAGCAGGGCCCCGACGAGGGCGTCACCAGCTACCCCGTCGACATCGCGCCCGACGCCCCCGACGGCGACTATCTCGACTGCTGTCCGGTCGACGCCATCGAACCCGAGGGCGTCGAGCGCACTATCGAAGCCGATCAGGTGATCTACCCCGGCGGCCCGTCGAAGGCCCGGGGCGGCCTGCTGGGCTACTTTACCCACTTCGACGGCGGCGTCGCCGCGGCCGTCGAGAGCCAACTCGGCGGCATCACCAAACCCCAGCACCTCGATATCGACATGGACATCTGTGCCTCGGGTGACTCGGGCGTCGAGGGCTGTACGCGCTGTACGGATGCCTGTCCCCACGAGGCCGTCACCCGGCCCGCCGTGGACGAGGTGGCGTTCGACGAGACCGCCTGCATGGACTGCGGAGCATGTACCTCGGCTTGTCCGACCGGCGCGGTCGAACTCCGTGAACCGACGAACAAGCGACTGGCCCGCGAGGTCGAATCGCTGGTCGACATCGACGAGGGCGGCCGCCTCTCGCAGTTCCTCGGCGAGGATAGCGGCATCGAGTCCCCGGTAGTCGCGTTCGTCTGCTCGGAGCGGGCCGCCGACGCGCTGGAGCGATACGGCCGGCAGGCCGGCCGCGGCGAGGACGCGGGCTACGACCCGATCCTCCCCGTTCGCGTGAACTGTACCGACACCGTGGGCGAGGCCCACGTGCTCCACGCGCTCGCGGCCGGCGCCGACGGCGTCGCCATCGTCGGCTGTGGGGACGCGTGTCTCCACTCCGGCCCCGACCCGAAGGCCGAACTGGTCGAGCGCCTGAACATCGCCACGAACAACCTCGAACTCGGCGCGCGGACCGCCTTTTTCGCGCCCGAGGGCGACGACCCCGCAAGCTTCGCCGACGACCTCGGCACGTTCGTCTCGGGCCTCGACGCCTCGCCGCTCCCGACCGGGGAGCACGAAGCGACCGGGACGGGCCGGCCGGACTCGGCTCGCGAGCCGTTCAGCACCCACGACTGGGCGCTGGAGTCGCTCCGAACCATCATCGGGGAGGTCGACCCCGACCGCGACGTGATCCGCGGGCTGGACACGTTCGGGCGGATGGAGGTCTCCGACGCGTGTAACCTCACGCCGACGTGTTCGACGCTCTGTCCGACCGACGCGATCCAGCGCACCAACGACGGGGAGCTCCAGTTCAACCACGCGGACTGTGTAAACTGCGGGCTCTGTGAGAGCGGCTGTCCGGAGGGCGCCATCACGATGGAGGCCGGCCTCGACCGCTCGCGGCTCCCCGAGAACCGCGACGGCGAGGAGTGGGAGCCGGTGTTCGAGGGCGAGATGATCGAATGTGTCCGCTGTGGCACTCCCTTCACCAGCCGCGGGTCGATGGAGACGGTTCGCGACGAGGTGGGCGGCCTCGTCGAGGGCGTCGCCGGCGACACCGAACACAGCATCTTCGAGTACTGCGACGAGTGCCGCGCGAAAGTGGTTTTCCAGGGCTAAACATGGACGACAACGCTGTCTACGACGCACGCATCGAACTGGTCGACTTCGTCATCGAGGTCTTTCACGACACGCCCGACGAGGCGTTCATCGAACGGCTGCTGAACGGCGAGATCGAGACGCCCGGCGACGAGGTCAACGACTACCTCGACGCCGGCTTCGCGGCGCTCGAACGGTTCGTCGAGGAGAACGAGGGGCGGGACCCCGAGGCGGTCGCCAACGACCTCGCTATCGAGTACACCCGGATCATGGTTGGCCCGCGACCGGACGTGCTCCCCCACGAGACGTTCTACCGCGAGGACACCGACTTCATCGGCGAGGGGCTGGCAGACGTGGAAGCCAGCTACGGGGCCGCCGGCTGGAACCCGCCCGAGGAGTACGGCGAGGAGAACGACCATATCGCCGTGGAGTTCGCGTTCCTCCGGAACCTGATCCAGCGCCAGCGCGCCGGCGCCGACGAGACCGTCGGCTTCGAGCGCGTGTTCCTCGACGAACACCTGCTGACGTGGCTGGAGGCGTTCACCGACCACATCGCCGAGGAGACCGACGAGGAGCTGTTCATCGCGGGCGCCCAGATCGCCGCCGGCACGGCTGCCTTCGAGGACGAGATCGTCGCACAGCTACTGTAACGCGGAAAACCGCAGAACGGAACTGACGGCGCTACTTTTCGTCGTCGTCGATGTCGTCGACCGAGGTGGCGAACGGATCCTTCTCGCCCTCTGCGTACTCCCCGAAGTCGATGTCGCCGTCGACGACCCCGTCGTTGATCTCGTGGGGGCCGATGTTGTACTCCCAGACTTCGTAGCCACCGTACGCGTCCATCGCGCCGTCGGGGCGCCAGCCAGTGTCCTTGTGAGCCATGGGGAGAGCCTCGGCCCGACGCAACTTAGCCGTTGTCCCTCACCAGTCGTCGACTGGGGCGCCCGGGCCGGCACCGGGCTGGACCGTGTCGTCGGGGAGGAACGTTCGTGCGAACAGTTCCAGGTGGAGTTCGAGCACCGCGGCGGGGTCGCCGTCGATGCGCTCGGCCTGCTCTTCGAGCAGTTCGTCGAGTTCGTCACTCGGCGCGTACTGCAGCGTCCGGTCGTCGAGTTCGAACTCGAGTTCGGTCGTGCCCGAAGCGAGATGTTCGACCTCCAGCAGCGCCTGTTCGAGTTTCTGTTCCAGCGCGTCGTCCTCGTCGAGCATGCGCTGATCGGCCCACTCGGCGGCGGCGTCGACGAGTCGGTCGCCGATAGAGACTTCGAGTGCCATCAGAACGACACCCCCTTGGCCTCACCCTCGAAGGCGGGCTCCCAGCGGGTGACTGCCTCACAGACGATGCACTCGGTGGTTACCGGCCCCGTCTCGGCGCCGAACCGCGCCATGGTGTCGCACTCGGTGCAGACGTACTGCATCAGTTGGCGTTCTCGGGCGGCCACGTCTCGGGTGCGGGCTCGTCGTGCTCGAACGCGCCCAGTAGCGCCAACGCGAGCACGACGCCGGCGGCCATCACGAGCAGGCCGACGATCCCCGCGCCGGGGGTCATCCCGTACGCCTCGGGGTTCCAGTAGTCGAACTGGCCCAGCACGCGTGCCGCGGAGAACACCGTCCAGCCGATGGCGGCGAGCACCACCAGCGTCAGCAGTCGGGACTGCTCGAACGCGTCTCTGAAACTCATGGGCCAAACATAGACCCGTCGGGGCAAAAACCCATGGGTCGCCGCCGACTCAGTTCTCGCCTAACTCCCAGCCCGCCTCCTCGGCGGCGGTCTCCAGCGGGACGAACTCCCAATCCGCTTCTTGGGCCCACGCCTGCTCGCGCTCGTCGACGCCGACGAGCACCATCCGCTCGGCGTAGAACATCGAGTTCGGACCGACGGCGGCGAGTCGCTCGGCCGGGCCAGTGCCGGAGCCGTTGAAGAAGTCCAGATCCAGCACGTTCTCGCGCTGGTACTTGTTGATCACCGTCGCGTCCACGTCGCCGACGATGCCGAGATAGTCGGTCCAGTTCTCCGCGTCGGCCAGCGCGGCGTGAACGGTCTTCAGCCGCCGGATCGCGCGGTAGGAGAGCGCCATCGTCATGTCCGAGGTCCGCGTCGGCGCGGAGCCGTGCGAGGCCGCGCCCGGCGTCGAGTCGGACTGCTGGACCGGTTGGGCGTCCTCCCACTCCTCGCCGCGGGAGTGGCCCTCGGCCGTTCGGCTCGCGCTCGGCGTCGCGCCGCCGCCGCCCGAGGGCGTCCCCGGGTTCGGGCCGTCGGCGTCGGCCGAGTCGCCGTGTTCGCGGGCCGCCTCGCCCCAGGCGCGACTCGGTGTGTCACCGGTGTCGGCGGGGTCCTCGCGCGTCTCGCTGCCGCTGTCCCCACCCTCGCTGGCCTCGCCGTCGCTCGGCGGGACGCCGCCGGTGGGAGCACTCCCCGAGCCTGCGGCCGCGCCGCCGGCGCCGCCGCCCTCGACGGGAACGCCGACCGGTCGGTCGTCGTTTTCGCGGGGGATCCGCGGGGTCGCCGCGCCGTCGTCGGCGAAGTCGTCGGCGCCGATGTCGACGCTCCGCTCGGGGGCGTCTGGCTCCTCGTCGGGCGATCCTTCGCCGCGCCAGAGCCAGTCGCCGGGGTTCGGCTGGTCCTCCGCAGTCTCCTCGTCCGGCTGTACGACGTCGTCGAGGTCGATCCTGTCGGTCATTCTTGGGGGTCGTCTGTGACAGCGGCAGTCAGGTCGGTGCTGGCGCCCGCCGTGACTGGCGGGTGCTCAGAGAGCGGCGTCGCGTCGTCGACGACCGCCCCCAGACCGAGCGCGTCCACCAGTTCGCGGGTGGGGAGGCCGTCACGCCCCCAGCCGCGGTAGTCGTAGTACGCCTCGAGCGTGCGTTCGAACGCCTCGGGGTCGATGGCGGCGCCGTCCGCGCGGGCCTCCCGAAGTTTGGCCGGCAGTTCGTCGTCCGCGCGGTCGAACCCCTCGCGGGCATTGAACAGGCGGACCAGCGTCCAGATGCGCTCGCCGGCGCGGGCCAGCGAGTCGGCGTCGTGGTCGATGCCGACCGCACGGAGCCACGTGGCGCCCAGATCCGCGCGGAGCACGTCGCCGAGGAAGTCGTCGGCGACGAGGCTCCAGAGCACCGAGCGGGCGGTCTGGGCCTCCGCCACCGCCCGGACCGTCTCCGCCCGGGCGCGGTCCTGAAACACCTCCTCCTCGACGGGTCGGGCCCGGCGGTGACAGCCGCCGCGGTCGCTGGTGGCGTAGGCCAGCGCCATCCCCTCGGCGCCGCGCGGGTCGTAGCCCGGCAGCGCCATCGCCTTCACCGTGGGGACGAGGTCATCACCCGAAACGTCGGCGTCGGCAGCCGCGGTGTCGGAGACTGCGCCGTCGCCGCGCTCGACGGCCGCTGCGGCCGCGGAAACGCCGTCGGCCAGCGCGTCCGCAAGCGGGTCCTCTCGGGCCGCGATCCGTTCGAGTAGTTCCCGGGCCGCGTCCTCGTCGCCGAACGAGACAGACTCGTCGACGACGCCCGCCTCCGACGCGAGCACGGTCCAGGAGACAGCACTCCCGGACTCGATCACGTCGACGCCGAGGCGGTCGCAGGCGGCGCCGAGCGCCGCCACCGCGTCGAAGTCGTCGATTCCCAGCCCCGCGCCGAGGCTGATGGGGGTTGCGCCGCGCGGGACGCTCTCGCCCTCGTCGGTGTCGACCCGGAAGCCGCCGGGCACGCGGTCGTCTTCGCGTTCGCGCTCGACCGCGGCGTCGCGTGCGGCGTCGATACCGACGCCCTCACTGCCTTCGAACCGGCCGGCCTGCCAGCCTTCGGTCGCGAGCGCGCCGACCTCGTCGGCGAACTCCACGGACTCTAACGTGGCGCTGGCGGCCTGCCAGCGCCCGGTCGCGTGGTCGGCGTACTCGGCGTCGGTTCGCTCGCGCAGGTCGGCGATGGCGTCCGGGATTTCCGGCGCGTCGCCACGCGCGACGACGGCCTTCAGTCGCTTTGCGCCCATGACGGCGCCGACGCCGCCACGGCCCGCGTGGTGGTCGCCGGCGTCGGAGGCCACCGTCGCGTAGGCCACCTGGTTCTCGCCCGCGGGGCCGATGCAGGCCACGCTGGCGTCGGGGTAGGCGTCGGCGGTTTCGACGGTATCACGCCCCCAGTTCTCGGCGGTGACGAGTTCGGCCTCGCCGTCCTCGACGACGAGCGTCGTCGGCTCCTCGGCGGTTCCCTGGACGATCACCGCGAGACAGTCCGGCAGCGCGCCGGCGAGCGCGAGCGGGAACTGTCCCCCGGCGTAGGAGTCGAGGAAGCCGCCCGTAAGCGGCGATTTCGTCACCGCGGCGTAGCGGGTCTCGCCCGGGAGATAGCCCGAGAGCGGCCCGAGCGCGAAACAGAGTCGGTTCTCGGGACCGAGCGGATCGGTCCCCGGCGATAGCTCCTCGTAGAGGTAGCGCGCGCCCAGCCCCTTCCCGCCGAGATACCGTCGACGCCACCGCTCGGGTACCTCCTCGCGGGATAGCTCCCCCTCCGTGAGGTCGACACGCAGCACTCCCTCCCGTTGCATCTGTCCCGTTCAAGGCGGGCAGCGCTAAAAGAGTTGCTCGACTCGGGTGGGCAGCGACTCGGAGGCCGGCTATCAGGCGTCGGCGCGTCGCCGCCGGTCGGACCGTCCCCACCGCATCATTCATGACCCCCGGGGCAAAGGTAGGGAACGAAACACGTGAGCAACGACAACGGAGCCATCGAACTCGGAGCCGACCGCCGATGGTGGCGCGTCCTGTTGACGTTGGTCTGTGTCGCCGCCGTCGTGCTGGCCAGCGTGGCGCTCCCGCTGTTCGCCGGCGACGCCGGGGCGCCGGCCGCCCAGTTCGACCTCGGCCAGCCGCTGAGTGGCGAGGGTGGCGGCGCCGCTGGCGACGTTGCATCGAGCGCGCTCGGCGCGCTCTCGGCGGTCAGCCAGACGACTGCCGGCAGCAGCGAGAGTTCTTCGGCGTCGAACCCGTACAGCAGCCTGAATCAGCAGGTCCACTTCGTCGTCAGGAGCGACCAACCCAGCTACTGGCGCACTGGCTCGTTCGACCGCTACACCGGGCAGGGCTGGGAGCGGACCGGCGACGCCCAGCCGTTCGACGGAACCACTCCCGTCGAGGGCGCCGCGGGCGACCGGATCCGCTACGAAGTGACGCTGGCCAAGTCGGCGACGGCGCTGCCGACGGTCTGGCGCCCCCAGTCGCTCTCCCTCGACAGCGACGCGCTCCAGTTGGGCCCGGGGCGCGCGATAACGAGTCAGGAGCCAGTCCCGGCCGGCACGACCTACGTCGGCGAGTCCGTGGCGCCGCCGGATGACCCCGAACTGCTCCGCTCGGCCGGCCAAGACTACCCCAGGGAGATCGAGTCCACCTACACGGGCCTCCCCGCCGGCGAAGACACCCGACAGGTCGGGGCGTTCACCGACGAACTGACCGCCGACGCGGAGACGCCATACGAGACTGCCACTCGGATCGAGTCCTGGCTGGAGTCGAACAAGGAGTACTCGCTGAACGCGAGCCACGACCGCGAGAACGGGACCATCACCTCGCAGTTCGTGTTCGAGATGGACCAGGGCTACTGCGAGTACTTCGCCACTGCGATGACGACGATGCTGCGCTCGCAGGGCATCCCGGCGCGCTACGTTGTCGGCTACGCGACCGGCGAGCAGACCGGGGCAAACGAGTACACTGTCCGAGGCATGCACGCACACGCCTGGGTCGAGGTGTACTTCCCCGAAGTCGGCTGGGTCCGCTTCGACCCGACGCCGAGCGCGGACCGACAGGCCGCCGAGGAGGACGCCCTCGAGTCGACGCCCACCGCGACGCCGGCACCGACGCCCACGCCGACGCCCCCGGCGGGTACGGCGACCGACGGAAACCGAACCACGGAGGGGACGCCGGAGACGGTGACGACCGGGACGCCGACCTCGCCGACTCCGACGCCGACACCAACGCCAACCGAGGCCCAGAGCGACCCGTCGCTGAACGTCTCACTCAACAGGTCCGCCGTGCCCGGCGCTACCGTCCAGGTCACGGTGCTCCGCGAGGGCGAGCCAGTCGTCGGCGCCGAGGTGCTGTTCAACGGCGACCCGGTCGGCCGGACTGACGGGAACGGGACCGTCGTCGCGGAAGTCCCGTACACCGCGGAGTTGAACGTAACCGTCCGTACCGACACTGCGGGCGCCCTACCACCACCAAGCGATGCGCCGCGGGCCGTCGACGGCTACGCGCTCCAGACCGGCGAGAACACCACGTTCACCCTCGACACCAACGCCACCATCTCCTTTGTCGGCGAGGTGCGCAGCGACGCGCAGGTGACGTTGGTCGCGACCGTGGACGACGTGCCGGTCCGGACCGCCACCGTGACGCTGAACGGCGAGCAGATCGGCCAGACCGACGACCGCGGCCGCTTCGAACTCCGCCTCCCCAGTGACCCGGGCGACTACGAGTACGCCGTCAGCCGCGGGAGCGTCGAGGGCGCAGAGACCGTCACGATCCGCTCGCTCGAACTCAACTACAGCGTCGGCTGGCCGGCGACGATCCCGTTCGCGCCGGTGACGCTCAACGCCACGCTCGGCGACGAACCGCTGCCCAACGCCACCGTCTCCATCGACGGCGAGGCCGTCGGCACGACCGGCGTCAACGGCACCGCAGTCCGGCGACTCCCACCGGCCGATTCGGTCACGCTCGGCGTGAGCGCGTACGGTCAGCGCGCCACGGTCGACATCGAGGGGCTGTTCGGCACGCTCGCACAGATCCTCGGCGGCCTGCTGGCCGGTGTCGGCGCCGTCTTCGGGATCGCCTACTACCGCGGGATCACCCCTCGTGGCCTGCTCGTGCGGGGAGGCCGGGGGGTCAGGCGTGGCTACCAACTGGTCCTGATCGCCGTCGTCTCGCTATCGGACGCGCTGAGTCGCGGCGTCGAAGCCACGATAGCGGCGCTGTCGACCGCCGCCGACCGACTAGTCGAACTCGCACAGGCGCTCCGGGAGCGCACCAAGACCCCGAGCGAGGTGGCGCGGATCATCGTCGCCGCGCTCACGGCATGGGCTACCTCGACTGTCGTAACGATCCAGACGCTCCCGGAACGGCTGCTCGCGTGGCTCCGCGGGATTCGCGCCGCTGAGTCGGCGACAGCCACCAGACCCGGCGTCGCCGACGCCGCCGAGGAGGACCCCGAGAGCGCGGCCGCCCGCGAGCGCATCCGACAGGCGTGGCAGCGCTTCCTGAGTATCCTCCCGCTGCGCCGGGTGCGCACCCTGACGCCGGGTGAGGTCGCCCGATTCGCCGTCGAGGACACAAACCTCCCAGCCGGCCCGGTCGAGCGCCTGCGGGACGCCTACCGGGAGGTCTCCTACGGCGGCGCCGATCCAGCTTCTCGGCAGGATGTCGCCGAAGCGGCCGTGGACTCCATCGACGCCGAGCGGGCGGCAGACGCCGAGGAAGGGGGTGGTCGGTGATGGCAACCGCCACCGACGAAGGGGGTGGCCGGTAATGGCAACCGCCACCGACGAAGGGGGTGACACTGCATGAGCGTGCTCCGCTTGCTCCGGCGTGGCCTGCTCACGCTCTCCCTGCTGGCCCTCCTCGGCGTCGCGGCCGCGCTACTGCTCGCACCGGAGCTCCTCGCCCCCGCCGAGGACGCCCTGACGCCGGTCTACGACCTGCTCGCGGAGTACGACACCAACCAACTGCTGATGACCGCCGTCGGCGGCATCGTCGCCATGGCGCTGTTCGTCGTCGCGATCCGGAAGTTCTCGGGCGCCAGCGGCGAGGCGGACCCAGTGCTCGTCGCCGACGACCAGCGGCCGCCGGAGTCGGTCAGCGTCGACCCGGCGACCGTCTCGGGCTACGCGGCCGACGAGGCCATCGAGCGCGTCGACTCGCTCGAGGACGCCCGCGCGCTCCGTGACGACCTCCGGGAGAGCGTTGTCGCCGCGCTTCAGACGGCGGGCGAAAGCCCGGAAGCGGCCCGCCACCGGATCGAACAGGGCTCGTGGACCGACGACGACCTCGCGGCGGGGTTCCTGGGCGACGCCGCCCCGGTCCCACTGCTCGCTCGGCTACGCGGGTGGCTCGACGAGGCTGCCGAGGGCCGGCGTCGCCTCGTCCGCAGTGTCGACGCCGTCGCTGCGCTCGCGGCCGCGCCCGACGCCGCCGCGCGGACGCCGATCAAGGGGGGAGAGACAGATGAGTGACGCAACCCAGCGACAGCGCGAGGAACAGGATGCGACCGGATCGACGGCGACGCCGACGCAGTCGGACGGCGACGCGACGGCGACGAGCGACGAGGTCCGAGCGGTCGAGAGAGAGCAAGAGACGGCCGGCTCCGCGCTGACGCTCCTGCGCCGCGTGCGCCGCGTCGGCCCGTGGAGCGTCTGGCTCGTCGGCGGCTTCTTCCTGCTCGCGCTGGGGCTGTTCTACGCCGAGGCGGCGCTGGTCGCCGGTGCTGCCATCCCGTTCGTCTACGTTGGCTACGCCGCGCTGTCGACGCTGCCGTCGGACCTCTCGCTCGACGTGGCGCGCAGCGTCGACGACCGGCGGCTGACCCCCGGCGACCCTGTCGAGGTGACGGTGTCGGTCACGAACACCGGCGACTCGGTGCTGACAGACCTCCGGGTCGTCGACGGCGTGCCGGAGGAGTTGGCCGTCACCGAGGGCTCGCCGCGGGCGTCGCTGGCGCTGCGGCCCGGCGCTACCGGGTCGGTCTCCTACACCGTGATCGCCAAGCGCGGGGACTTCGCGTTCGGCGACGCACGGCTGGTCGCGCGCTCGCTGCTGGGTACCGACACCGCGACGCTCTCGGCGACCGTCGGCGGCGCCGACTCCGTCGACTGCACCGACCCCGCGGCGCTCGAAGGACTGGATCAGGCGACGAAGCTCCGGACCGGCGTGACCCAGAGTGACCGGGGCGGCGAGGGGCTGGAGTTCCACTCCACCCGGGAGTACCGCGCCGGCGACGCCCGGAACCGGGTGAACTGGCGCCAGTACGCCAAAACCGGCGATCTCGTCACCACGGAGTTCAGGCAGGAGCGTGCGGCCCGGGAGATCGTGCTGCTCGACGTGCGCCCCGAGACCAGACGCTCCTCGGCACCGACCCACCCGACTGGCGCGGAGTACGCCGCCTACGCCGCCGAGGCGGCGATCGAGCGCTACCGCGGGCTGGGCCACCGCGTCTCGCTGGCGGTGCTCGGCATCAACGGTTCGGAGGTGGACGTGCCGGTCCGGGAGGCCGGTGACGCACTCTGGGTCGAGAACGCCGGCACCGAGACGGGCCAGCGTGCTGCAGACGCGGTGTTTTCGGCTGCCGCCGACGTGGCTGCCCGACGAACTGCGGCCGACACCGCCCTCTCGTCGCTCGCCGAGCAGGAGTCCGAGCCGAATCGCCGCGCGGTCTCAGGGCTGGTCGCGCAGTTCCCCGAGCGCGCGGAGCTACTGATCGTCTCCCCGTTGGTCGACCGGGTGCCGCTGTCGTACGCCAAGCGCGCGGCCGTCGTCGGCAACGCGCCGACGCTGCTCTCGCCGGATCCGACCGGCAACAAGAGTGCGGGCGGCCGACTGGGCGGGGCCCGCCGACAGATCCGGCTTCGGGAGGCCCGCGGCGTCTGTGACCGCGTGATCGACTGGCCCGCCGAGCGGTCGCTCTCGGCAGTCGCCGCTGCGGTAGATGGGGGTGGCCGGTGATGGCAACCGCCACCGCCGACGGGGGTGGCCGGTGATGGCGGCCGAGACCAGCGACGAGGAGGCGGTCTCGACGCTCTCCGCGACGAACTGGCGGCCGCCACGCGCCGGGTCGGCGCTTGCGGTAGCTATCGTCGCCGTCGGCTGCTGGCTGCTGGCGGACGCGCTGGGCGTGCTGGACTCGCTCTCCATCGCCGCCATCGGCGGCGCCGGCGTCGCGGCCGTCGTCTGGTTGGTCGGCCGGGAGCGCTTCAGCACCCTCGGCACGCTGCTCGGCGTCGCCGTCGCGCCGCTGGCGGGTGGTCTGCTGTTCGTCGGGGTCGGCTACGCGCTGATCGCCCAGCTTGCAGGGTTCGCGCCCCAAGGGACCGTCTTCGTCGGGCTGAGCGTCGTGCTCGCCGGGTTCGGTGCGGCGTCGATCCCAAGTGACTCGGCCGACCGTGAGCGCGTGAGCGCGGCCACGAAGAGCGCCCTGCTGAGTGCGGTTGGGCTGCTCGCGGTATCGGGCGCGCTGGTCGGGAACGCCGTCCGGACCCAAAAGGGGATGGAGCCCCTCGCCGACCTTCCGCTGCCCGAGACGATTCCCGAACTGATCCCGGAAGCCACGCTGGTGCCGCCGCTCGGGAGCTTCCTGCTGCTCGTCTCGCTCGCGTTGCTGGCGCTCGGGGCTGCGCTGGAGGCGCTCCCGGTGGCGGAACTGCTCGACGACCGCTCCAGCGACGACGACGCCGCACTCGAGTGGTACGAGCGACTCCAGTCGGCCCTCGACCGCTCCCCAATCGGCGTCGTCATCGGCATCGTGCTCCTCGCCGCTCGCGTGCTGCTCGGCCCGACGTACGTCGACCTCTGGGCGTCGCTCCCCCCGTTCGTGGTCGGCCTGCTCGACGGCCTCGCGCGCTCGACGCTCCTGCGCTGGCTAGCGATCAGGCTACTGGTCGTCGGCACCGCCGTCGTCGTACTGGTGTACCTGATCCGGCGGCTCCACCGCGCCGGGATCGGCCAGCATCTCGGCAAGATCGCCGTCGTCGCCGGCACCGCGCTGGCGCTGACCGCCGGCTGGATGGGCCACGACCTGCTTCTGAACACGCTGACGGGGCGGCTGGAGGCCGCGCTCCCGGGGCAGGTCGCGGAGATAGTGCTCCAGCAGGTCGACAGCGTGATCCAGTACTACACCGGCGAGGTCGTCGCGCTGGGGCTGGTCGCGTTGGGTGGCGCGACCGCCGCGATTTCGCTGGGCGTGCTCCGGTTGGGAACGATACTCCGCGTGGTGCCGGCACGCCACAGCGGGCATGGGCTCGCAAGCGCAGGCCTGCTCGCGGCCGGTGGATTTGCCGCCGCGCTCGGGGCGCCGCTGCCCGAGTCGCTGGGTGCGCTCGTCGGCGCCGTCGTCGTCTGGGACCTCGGGCGATTCGGCGTCAATCTCGGCCAGGATGTCGGGCGCCGGGCGTCGTCGCTCCCGGTGCAGTTCGTTCGCGTACTCACCGCCGCGCTGATCGGCGCGGTCACCGCCGCGTTCGGGCTGGCAGCCGTCTCGACGACGCCGGTGTCGATTGCGACCGAGTCGGCGGCCGCCGTCGCGCTGTTCGCCGCGGTCGGCGTGGCGTTCCTCGCGAGTCTGGTGCTGGCCCGCTAGGCGATTCAGGTGCTCGCCCGCTAGGCCTCCATCGCGGGCACGGGCACCTGCCCCTTCACGTCTTCTAGCACGTCGGCAGCGTCGATGCCCTCGATCTCCGCCTCCGCGGTCAGCACGAGTCGGTGGGGGAACACGTCGTCGACGATGCGTTTCACGTCGTCGGGGACGAGATACTCACGGCCCTGCAGCGTCGCGTAGGCACGGCCGGCCTCGAACAGGTGCTGGATCCCGCGGGGCGAGACGCCGACGGAGACGTGGCGGTGCTCGCGGGTCGCGCGCCCGAGTTTCACGAGGTACTCGCGGACGTTCCGCTCGGCAGTGATCGTCTCCGGCACCGCCTGCAGGTCCCGGACCGTCGCCTCGTCGGCGACCGCCGAGACGCTGGGCACCGACTCCGTCCGGCCCGCGCGGCGGTCGATTAGCTCCATCTCGCCGTCGAACTCCGGGTAGCCCATCGACGTCTTCACGATGAATCGGTCGCGCTGGGCCTCCGGCAGGCCGAAGGTCCCCTCCTGCTCGACGGGGTTCTGGGTCGCGATGACGATGAACGGGTCCGGTAGCTGGTGAGTCTCGCCGTCGACGGACACCTGTCCCTCGCCCATCGCCTCCAGCAGCGCGGCCTGCGTTTTGGGCGGCGCGCGGTTGATCTCGTCGGCCAGCACGACGTTCGCGAAGATGGGGCCCTCGGCGAACTGGAACTCGCCCGAACTCTCGTCGAACACGTTCGACCCGGTGATGTCCGCCGGCAGCAGGTCCGGAGTGAACTGAATCCGGGTAAAGGAGAGGTTCAGCGCGCCGGCGAGGCTGCGGGCCGCGAGGGTCTTGCCCGTTCCGGGTACGTCCTCGAGCAGCACGTGGCCGCCGGCGAGCACGCCAGTCATCACGGTTTTCAGGAACGAGCGGTCGGTGACCACCGCCGCGCTCAGTTCGTCGATTACGTCTCCGGCTCGCCCGGCCGCCGCTTCGGGATCCATTTGGGAGTAGGTATGGGCCACCCAACATGACGTTACCGGTGGGGACGACAGCCGCGGTGTCGGAACCCTCGGACGGAGCGGGGCGGCACGCTTAACGCGCCCCCGTGTCACGGTGGCCCATGGACATCGGACTGGCAGACAGCAGGGCGCTCGTGCTCGCGGCAAGCAGCGGGATCGGGAAGGCAGTCGCCACCGAGTTGGCCCGAGAGGGCGCAGAGGTGGTGATCGCCGCGCGCGACGAGACTCGGTTGGCTGGCGCCGTCGACGACATCCGCGATGGGACCGACTGTGCCGCCGACGCCGTCGACTACGTCGTCTGTGACCTCGATGACCCCGAGTCGGTCGAGGCGGGGACGACCGACGCCATCGACGAACTGGGTGGGCTGGACGTGCTGGTGACCAACCACGGCGGGCCGTCGACGGTGCCGTTCGAGGATCTGACGATGAGCGATGTCGACGCCGGCTATCAGGGGATCCTCCGGTCGACCGTGCAGGCTTGCGAAATCGCGCTGCCCGCGCTACGGGACGGCGGTGGCGCGATCACCCACCTCGTGGCCGTCTCGGCGCTGGAGCCCGGCCCTCGAAGCGCGCTCTGTAACGTGTTCCGGCCCGCGATCTACGGGCTCTCGAAGACGCTCGCGGAGTCCTACGGCGACGACGGCGTGCGCTCGAACTGCGTCGGCCCGAAAGGGATCGCTTCCGACCGAATCGAGAACAAACTCCGGGAGCGCGCCGAGCGCGAGGGGATCACCCGGGACGAGGCGCTGGAGCAGCGACTTGCGGACCTGCCCGTCGAGGACCTCGGCGATCCGGAGACGTTCGGCCGGGTCGCGGCGTTCGTCTCCTCGCCCGCCGCGGACTACGTGACTGGCAGCCACGTGCCCGTCGACGGCGGCTGGCACCGCCACGCGTTCTAGCCGCAGTGGTTCCGCAGGCTTTTGCGCGGGCGGGGCGTTGCTCGGCCGATGGCGGAGACGATCACGGCAGTCTCGGAGGTGCCCGAGAACAGCTCCTACCTGTTCAGCGTCGAGGACGCGTTCACCAACGAGCGCGAAGCGATCATCGTCCCCTGTGAGGACGACCCCGGCGTCGAGGCGTGGATCAACGACTGCCCGCACGAGCCCCAGAAACTGGACCGCGGTTCCGGCGCGGCGATGCGGGACGGCGAGATCATCTGCCCCAAACACGGCTCGATGTTCGACGCCTGCGAGGGGGGGTGTGGGAACGGCCCGGCCGCGGGGATGTCGCTTCTCTCTGTCGACGTGGAAGTGGCGGACAGCGACGTGGTGCTCGTCGACAACGACTACGAGTTCCTCAAAACTGGTGGGCTGGACGACGACGACAGCGGGCCGAGTTCGACCTCACCGCTCTCTTTCTGAGGCCGCCAGCGAGTCGAGCACGAACTCGTCGACGGCCTCGCGGGCTTGCTCGGGCGCGTCCTCGTGACCCAGCGAGATGCGCCGCGCTCGGGCAGCGTGGATCACGTCAGTGAGTAACTGTGCGAGCGACTCGGCGTCGACGTCGTGGAACGCGCCCTGCTCGACGCCGGCCTCGAGCACGTGCGTGAGGTTACCCCGGAGCTGTGCGTAGTGATCGTTGAACACCGCGCGGTGGCGCTCGTCGTGGCGCGCGTGGGCGAACAGTTCGTGGTAGACGGTCATGCGTTCCCAGTGGTCGAAAGCGTCGATCTCCGGGCCGAACAGACACTGATCGAGGCGGTCCGACAGCGCGCCCCAGGGGTCCGTAATCTCGCCGTCGCCGGGTTCCTCGTACTGTTCGATGAGGTACTCCAGGAACGACGCGATCAGGTCGTGCTTGCCGTCGAAGTGGTAGTGGATCAGCGTTCGGCTTTTCTCGAACTCCTCGCCGATGTCGCGCACCCTGAGGTCGGCGTAGCCGTGCTCGCTCAGCGCGCGGAACGTGGCCTCCATGATCTCGCGGCGAGTGTCGCCGCCGGACTCGACCTCCTCGGGCGTAGCCATGGACGATGAACGGCGCTCGAGGGTATTAGCTCCGCGGACCGCGGTGAAAACGCGCCTGCCGGGCGTCGACGGCGCCGTGTGCCAACCGTCGTCGATCACCGTCGCCGCCGCGGGGAGCGCGTACCGCCCATTAGCTGGGCAGCGAGTAACTGGTTGCCCAACTGGCAAAACCGCAGATGGGCCGAAACGGGGGACCTTACTCGAACAGTTCGACGGCCTGCTCGAAGCGGGCCGAGGGCTCCTCCCAGTCGACGACATCGAAGAAGGCGTCGATGAAGTCGCCGCGGGCGGGACCGTAGTCGTAGTAGTAGGAGTGCTCCCAGACGTCGAGCGCGAGAATCGGGTGCGAGCCCCAGAGTGCGCCCTTGTCGTGCTTGTCGACGACGACGTTCCGGAGCTGATTGCTGTAGGAGTCGTACACCAGCAGCGCCCAGCCACCGGCGGAGGACGCGGCGGCCTCGAACTCGCCCTTCCAGGCGTCGTAGGAGCCGAAGTCCTCGGCGATGCGCTCGGCAAGCGCGCCGGACGGCTGGTCGCCGCCCTCGGGGCTCATCGACTGCCAGAACAGGTCGTGGAGGATGTGACCCGAGCCGTTGTGGGTCACGTTCCCGATGGCGCCCGGCGAAGAGCCGAACTCACCGTTCTCGCGGTTCTCCGCGAGGGTCTCCTCGGCGCTGTTCCAGCCGTTGACGTAGCCCTGGTGGTGGGTGTCGTGATGCCACGTGAGCACCTGCTCGCTGATGGAGGGTTCCAGTGCGTCGTAGTCGTACGGCAGCGGCGGCAGTTCGTAATCGCTCATGCAACCACCCGTTGGGACCGACGTGGTAAGAACGTTCGCTGAAACGGATTCAAGTTTCAAAGCCGAAGGGTTGGGAGACGAGGTAATGGTCACGTTTGAGCCCGCTAGTCCAGAAGTTCGAAAGCCAGTATCCACGATCAGAGGATTTTGTGGTGCCGGCGCCGTGATGGTTATCAGTGCCGACCGATTCGGTCGAGCCATGTCTTTCGACCAAACGGTCAACTCCCCACTGCCGGGGGAGACGGTCCGCCACGGGACGGGTGTGAACGCCACGCGCGCGTTCCCGACGAGCAACTATCAGCAGAATCTCGACCCGTTCGTGCTGTTCGAGCGCTTCTACATCGACCCGGACGACGGCTTCCCGATGCACCCCCACAAGGGGTTCGAGATTGTCTCCTACATGCTGGAGGGCGGGATGGAGCACGAGGACTCGCTGGGCGTGACCCATACGGCGTACCCCGGCGACGCGATGGGGATCACCACCGGCGCCGGCATCGAGCACTCCGAGATGCCTGCCGACGGCGCTGGCTGTAACGGCCTCCAGCTCTGGGTGAACCTCCCGCGCGAGCAGAAGGAGGTCGAACCCGACTACGAGGACGCTAGCCCCGAGGAACTCCCCACCGAGGAACTGGACGGCGCGAGGGTCACGACCGTCGTCGGCGAGGGCTCGCCGCTCTCGCTCTACACGGAGATGGAGTACCTCGACGTGCGCGTCGACGGCGAGTGGGAGTGGACCACGCCGGAGGGCTGGTCGGGCTTCCTGTTCGGCGTCGAGGGCGAGGGGGCCGTCAACGGCGATAGCTTCGGGAAGGGCGACGTGCTGCCAGCAACGGAGGCCGGCGGCGTGACCGTCGAGGGCGAGGTCCGCCTCGTCGCCGTCGCCGGCGAACCGCACGAGGAGCCGATCCAGCAGCGCGGCCCGTTCGTGTTCTGATCGGGTCGCGATGGGAGCGCTTTTGAGCCCGGACGCCCAGTGACGTGGTATGGCGACGCATGCACAGCACGGGGAGGCGGCTCGTTCGTCGCTTCCCGACGTTCTCCCGTTCGACCTCGAGCACCTCTCCCGGCAGCGTTGGGAACTCGGCAGCCGGGTCGTCGACGACGCCGAGCGCGTCGGCGAGTGGCGCCACGTCGGCGGCCGCTGGACGCTGACGGCGTTCGACGCGACGGCGGAAACGCTTCTGCTCCGGCTCACGTCTCCCGTTGGCCGGAGTCGCTTCTACGGCGCGATGCGGCGGGAGTTCCGCGAGGCCCGTCCCTCGCTCGCGGCGGCCTCCGAGTGGGAAGCCGTCGACGACGCCTGATTCAGGCCCGCGCCGTCCGCGGATGACTCCGGACCAGTACGGTAGCCGAGCCTAACCACCGCGCCAACGGCGATTCTGTCGATAGCCGTCACCTTCGCTCTGCGGGCTCTATCCGCGAGTCTCGTCTCCTCGTCCTGTTTCTAGGCTCTCCAGCGTACCGACTGCCGTATCCAGTTCCGGTTAATACATTTTATAGCGCGATATCGAATCGGTGTGGACGCGCTCTACGGGGCCTCCGCGCTGGCGTCACTCGCCTACTTCGTTCGCGCACGCAGCCAACGTGATCCAAGCGATGACCGGCAGCACCTCGAGCAGCGAGCGTCGTCGCCGTCCACACGCCGGGTCACGCAATGAACGCAACCCCCATCCGGGGCGGGCGCCGCGCAGGACGAACTCGAGTAGATTCCCGACAGCTCATCGTCGACAACAAACGCCGGCCGGGGTCGCTGCGAGACCGGGCCGCGTGGGGTGGGGTCCTGAAGATGGGCCTCTCGATCCGCTTCACGCCCGATCGGTCGTGTGTTTCTCGTCGTTCGCTCGGTCCACCTGCTCGATCATGCCTGCCGGACGATTGCATATCTCAGTATATGGTTTATGGCGGCGAGATCACCTCCGATGGAACTTCACGAAACACGAGGCGAAGGCACCGAAGGAGAACCGCTGGACGGATCAACCGCCGCTAGCGGTCGTATCTATCATGATTTTTATTGAGTAACACGCACGAAAAGATATAGCAGTGGCCGCACCGATATCCGTTTGTCTCATCGGTGGGTCGCTGAATCCGCACTGAATGATTAGTAAATCCGGCCAGAAGTTCCCGTTTGTGGATTTCCAGAACATCCCAACATTAGTCACCGATTGATCATTTGTGATTGTGACACAACCACGTAAATCCACTTCTGAACACATAACCCATTTATATGTTCATGCCGATTCCCAGAACGTTGTGATCCAAAATGGTGACTGAGAACACTAACGGGCAGATCTCCGACGAGGACCGGCGGACGTTCCTCAAGGCGCTGGGCGTCGGCGGCGCCGTCGCCGCCGGCTCCGCGTCGCTCGACGACGTTCGGAACGCCGTCACCGCGGGCGAGAGCGCGCAGCTCGCACAGATCGGTAGCGACGTCCGTGCGGACCTCACGGGCTCGCTCGACGCCGCCGCACTCGCCGACGGCCAGGCCGAACTCGCCAGTGCCGTCAGTTCGCTGACGGCCGCTGCCGAGCAGGGCCTCCCGGCCGCCGAACAGCGCGCCGAGTTCGAGAGCCTCGCCACCGCGAGCCAGCCCATCTACGACCATCTCGAGACGACTGGCTTCTTCCAGAGCACTGACGCTCATCTCCCGCAGTTCGAACCGAGCTACCTCGAGTCGGCCGTCTCGACGTTCGTCGGGTCCGAGGCGCTGACCGAGCCGCTGGCCTCGCTGGGCCTGACCGACGGCGACGGCGTCGACCTCCTCACCGAGGTCATCGCCAACGCCGAGGAACTCGATGCCTACCACTGGGTCGCGAGCGAGGAGATCCCCCGCTCCCAGATCGAGTTCGGCGAGAAGATCCCGCCCATGACGAAGGCAGCGTCGTTCGGCGTGCTGGCGTGGCTGAACGACCTCGACGAGCATCTCTGGCAGAAACAGGTGCTCCTCGACGACGGTCACTACGGCGACGCCGTCTGGCACGCCCGCTCGATGGCCGCCGGCCTCCAGCTCGTGAGCGAGGGTGCGAAAGCCGTCGCCGAGGAGTCCGGTCGCTTCTCCGACGAGGAGCTGAGCGCCCTGCTCACCACCGGCTTCGCGGTACAGGCGATCGCCCAGAACATGCTCCCGAAGGACGTCTACTGGGTGACCGAGGAGATGCGAGCCCCCCGTAACTGATTATGGCTAAGCAAGACAAACCCGACCGAGAGAGCGAGATCGAACCGACCGCCGAGCGGCTGGCGGAGAACTTCCAGGCGGAGGCGCCCGGTTCGACCGTCACCGACGAACAGCTCCGTGCCGACGACGACAACCCGGAGTCGTGGCTACAGTACAACAAGGGTCTCAAACAGCGTGGCTACTCCCCCGCAGCCCGCATCACGCCGGAGAACGCCGACCAGCTCACCGAGGAGTACAGCATGGAGCTCGGCGGCGGCCAGCAGACGCCCATCGTCGTGCCCGGCGGCGAGGGCGAGCCCCCGGTCATGTACGTCACCGAGGGCCAGAACCTCACGGCGCTCAACGCCAACACCGGCGACGTCTACTGGACCTTCGAGTACGAACTCGAGTACAAACACAACGTCGGCCGAAACCAGCGTGGCGCGAGCGTCTGGGGCGACACGGTCATCTACTGTGCGGCCGACCTCCGCCTGATGGCGGTCGACCGCTACACCGGCGAACTGCAGTGGCAGACCCACGCGGTTTCCGAGCGCCAGAAAGAGAAGATGAACCCCTCGACTCACCGCCTCACCAACAGTGGCGCGCCGCTCGTCTTCGACGGCGTCGTCCTGAAGGGCCAGAGCGGCGAGGGTGGCAACTGGAGCGCCTTCATGGCGTTCGACGCCGAGACCGGCGAGAAGCTCTGGGACTACAACGTCATCCCGCCGGAGTTCTGGATCGACGAGACGTGGCGCTTCGGCGACGGCGCGCCGTGGACGACGCCCTCCGTCGACCCCGAGACCGGCACCGTCTTCTTCACGACCGGTAACCCCTCGCCGCAGGTCAACGGCGTGGTGCGTGCCGGCCCGAACAAGCACTCCGACTCCGTCATCGCCCTCGACATCGAGACCGGCGAGGAGAAGTGGGTCCACCAGCTGACCGCACACGACTGGTGGGACTACGACGCGTACCTCTCCTCTGTGATCGACATGGAGATCGACGGGGAGACCACGCGCGTCATCGGCGTCAAGGACAAGACCGGCTGGTTCTACGTCATCGACGCCGAAACGGGACAGCTCCTCCGTCGCTCGGAGCCCCACGCGAATCAGGGCGCCGAGCTCCCGATGTTCGCGCTCCCGCCCGCGGGCGAAGAGAACAAGAAAGAGCAGTCCCCGACCGCGATGGGTGCGACCGACTGGCACCCCAGCGGCTACAGTCCCGACACGGGGCTGTACTACCTCGACTCCAACGACGACTTCTGGGAGCCGTGGTACGACCCGGACTGGGAGTTCCGCCCGGACTCGCTGGAGCACAGCGTCGGCGGCGGGAAGCCGTTCCCGATCCCGGCCGAATCCGGCGAGCGCGCCACCCGCGTCAGCGCCATCGACCCCGACTCGGGTGAGATCGTCTGGACGCAGGAAAACGAGGCCGCGCCGTTCCAGTTCACCGGCGGCAACACGCCGACCGGCGGGAACGTCGTCCTCAGCGGCACCGGCACCGGCGCCTTCCGCGTGCTGAACGCCGAGACCGGCGAGATCGCCCACGAGATCGACATCGGGAGCGGCATCCGCCCCGCACCGATCACGTGGGACGTGCCCGCGGAGAACAAACAGTACGTCGCCATCACCAGCTCGACGGGGCTGGAAGTGTACTCGGTCGAGGCCGAACTCACCGAGGAGACCGAGACGGCCACGCAGACTGAGACCGCCACGGAGACCGAGGCGGTGACGGAGACGGCGACCGATACCGAGGAGTCCACCGAGACGAGCGGTCCCGGCTTCGGGGCCGCCGCCGGTGCGGCCGGCGTCGCGGGCGCGGCCGCCGCGGCCAAGAAGCGCTCGGACGGCGACGACGAAGACGACGACGCCTGATCGGCGTCTGACTCACCGACACGCGTTTTTTCGGTCGCGTACTAACCGACCCAGAGACCACACGTGTACTACTTCGGCGTCTATCACTGGCGGAAAGGGCTGCGGGCAGCAGCGGCAGTCGTCGCGGCCGCGATGCTGGCGGCCGTCGCCGCTCGGCTGCCCTCGCGGAGCAGGCTGCTCACCGCCGTCGCCGCCGCGGGGTTCGGCATCGCGGGTGCAACGGGTATCGAGAGCCTGCTCCACCCCCGCCCGTGGTCGCTGAACCGCCGGCGCTACGAGGCGCTGGCGGCGGAGTTGTCGCTCGACGACGCCGACTCGCTGCTGGACGTCGGCTGCGGGACTGGCCGATCATTGGTCGGCCTCGCGCCGGCGATCGGCGACGACTGCACGGTCACGGGACTCGACCGCTTCGACGACCGGATCATCCTCGGGAACGGCCCCAAGTTGGCGCGGCAAAACGCCGGCAAAGCCGGGCTTGACCCGGAACTGGTCGCCGGCGACGCCACCGGGATGCCGCTGGATGCAGGAAGCCACGAGGTCGTCACCTCGTGTATGATGCTGCACGACCTGCCTGAGGGCACCGCGCGGGCGGCGCTCGAAGAGATGGGCCGGGTCTGTGCGCCGGACGGCCGTGTCGGGCTGATCGAACTCCCGCTGATCAACGACGAGCGGCCAGTGAGCGCCGACTTCTGGCAAGAACTGGTCGCCGACGCCGGCCTCGAAATCGAGACGGTCCGGACGCTCCCGTGGCCCGGCGGCGAGGGTGACTACACTGTCGTCGTCGCGACGCCCGCCGAGTAAGGTCGCTACCGCGGGACGACTTCCCGGACCGTGTAGCCGGCGTCCTCTATCTCCTCGACGATGCGCTCGATAGCGGCCTCGCCGGGCGTCGTCAGCCGGGCGACGATATCCGCCTCGCCGACCGGGAGCCCCTGCTCCGAGCGGTCGTGGCGCACGCTGCGGATGTTGGTGTCGTGGGCGCCGATGAGGGTGGCGAGTTCGCCCAGCACCCCCGGCTGGTCGTCGATCCGGATGCGGAGCGTGACGAACTGCCGGCGGTCGACCAGCGCACGAGTCAGCACGTCCTGCAGCGTCGCGATGTCGATGTTGCCGCCACAGAGCAGCGGCACGACCGTTCCGTCGACCTCAAGGTCGCCCGCGAGCAGCGGCGCGACCGACGCCGCGGCTGCGCCCTCGACCATCTGTTTGGTGCGTTCGAGCAGCCAGAGCGTCGCGTTCGCGATCTCGGTGTCGTCGACGGTCACCACCTCGTCGACGCGCTCCTCGATGATCTCGAACGTGCGCTGTGAGAGGCTGCCGGTCGCGATGCCGTCGGCGATGGTGTTGGGCGTCTCGTTGGCGACCGGCTCACCCTTCTTCAGGCTCTGGGGCGCCGTCGCGGCGGCCTCGGCCTGCACACCGACGACGCGCACGTCCTGCTCGACGGCCTGCATCGCCGTCGCGACGCCGGAGATCAGGCCGCCGCCCCCGATGGGGACGACGACGGTGTCGAGATCCGGCACCTGCTCCAGCAGTTCGAGGCCGAGCGTTCCCTGCCCGGCGATCACGTCCGGATCGTCGTAGGCGTGAACGAACGCGGTGCCCGGTTCGTCGGCGCGCTCCTGGGCGGCCGCCATCGCCTCGGCGAACGTCTCGCCCCGGAGTTCAACCGTCGCACCGTACCCCCGGGTGGCGTCGATCTTGGCCTGCGGCGCCGTCTCGGGCATGAACACCAGCGAGTCGAGGCCACACTCGGTGGCCCCGAACGCGACCCCCTGCGCGTGGTTGCCCGCGCTGGCGGCGACCACGCGTTCGGCCTCGCCGCGCTCGGCGATCTGGCTGATCCGGTTGTACGCCCCGCGGGGCTTGAACGAGCCGGTTTTCTGGAAGTGTTCGAGTTTGAGCCACACGTCGGCGCCGACCGTCTCGCCCAGCGTGGCGCTGTGTCTGACTGGCGTCTCACGGATGCGCTGGACCTCGTTCAGGCGCTCGCGGGCCGCGCGCACGTCCTCGAGGGTGACCGTCATCCCCACGTCCCCGTCGCCGCCTCGGTCTCGCGTCGGTTCACGTCGTAGTGCACGCTCGCGGTGGTTGGCCGAGACGAACTTAGTCCTTCGCTCATCCGGCCGGGGTGACGGGGTGGTGCCGGCCCGAGCGCCGTACACTTATCCCCGGACGCCCCCCAGCGGGGATGTGACTGACCGAACGTCGGATGGTTCGGCGGGCGACGGCCCGGCCGACGATGCACGGGCGCGCGACGACCCCGCAGGCAGCGCGCCCGCGGACGGCGCCACCGAAGTCGTCGCCGTCGGCGCCGCCACCGTCGACCGCTTCTACGAGGTGACGAACCTCCCCGAACCCGACGGCGGCGCGTTCGCCCGTGAGGTGACCGACCGCTTCGGCGGCGTGGGCGCCAACGTCGCCACCGGACTGGCACGGCTGGGCCGCGACACCGCCCTCCTCGGCCGTTTGGGTGACGACGACATGGGCGACCGCGTGCTCGCCGACCTCGAGGCCGGCCCGGTCTCGACTGACCTGATCCAGCGCGGCCCGGGCACCACGACCCACTGCGTGATCCCCCGCGGGCCCGAGGGCCAGCGGATGATCGTCACCGCTGGCGACTCGACAGTTCGCCTCGAACTCGACGACGCCGACCGCGCGGCGATCCGCGGCGCCGACGCCGTGTTCGTGACCGCATACGTGCCCGACGCCGTTACCGCCGAAATCGCCGAGATGGCGGCCGATCCCGCGGGGCCGGCGCTCGTGTTCGATCTCTCCGGGCCGATCGAGGAGCTACGCGGCCGCGGAACCGAACGCCAGACCATCGACCGCGTGGTTGAGGTGGCGGACCTGTTCATCACCGCCCGGCTAGCCGCCGAGTCCTACCTCGACTGCCCCGCGGGCGAGGCCGTCGACGCACTCAGGGAGCGGGACTGCTCGCGCGGCGCCGTCACGTTCGGTACTGACGGGGCGACGCTGTTCGAGGGAGAGGGTCGTACCGAGATCTCGGCGTTCGATATCGACCCCGTCGACACGACTGGCGCCGGCGACTCCTTCACCGCCGCGCTCACCGAGCGGTGGCTGCTTGGCGACGCCGATGCTGCGACGGCGGGGCGATTCGCCGCGGCGACGGCGGCGCTGAACTGTGGTGCCGAGGGTGCCCGGGGTGGCCTTCCCGATCCCCAGGCCGTCCGGGCGTTCCTCGCAGAGCGCGACGGCTGACCGGGCAGTAACGCCCGCGTCACCGGGTATCGCCCGTGTCGGGGAACGGATTTATCCGTGGGACGAGAACCCAGTATCACGAGACAACCATGACTGACGCACCCACCCAGGCCGACGAGAGCGACATCCCCGTCACCGCCGAGAACCCCGACAGCCCCGTCGGCGTCACCGGCGTCGACCACATCACGCTGATCGGTAGCAACGAGGAGGATACCGTGGAGTACTACCGGGACGTTCTCGGGATGCCGCTGGTGCTCCGCCAGCCGAACCTCGACAACCCGGAGGCGACTCACCTCTTTTTCGATGCCGGCGACGGCCGCATCATCACGTTCTTCGTCAACGAACGGGACTCCGACGACCGCCCGCAGCGCGTCGGGATGGGCGGCGTCCACCACCTCGCGTTCAGCGTCGACGGCGAGCGACTCGCCGAGATCGCCGAGGGCCTCGAGGACCACGGCTACGGCTACAACGAGTTCGACCGCGGGGCGTTCCACTCGCTCTACACCCGGGACCACAACGGCCTCACCATCGAACTCGCCGCGGACAAGTTCGAGATCCCGGACGACCGCCGGGGCGAGGTGCTGGCGCATGCCCAGGCTCACCGCGTCGACAGCGGCGCCGAGTACGTGAAAGACGAGCACATGCGCGCCGCGCTGGAGGAACTCGACATCCCCGTCGAGGAGATCGAGATCCCGAGCACGGCCGCCTCCGGGTCGGGGGGACTGTGAGCGAGCGGGAACCCGACCTCGATTCGCTCGCCCCCGATGCGGGCGTCGACGGCGCTGTCGGCGACATCGACGCCGGCGAGGCACCCGATACGCCCGGCATCCACCACGTCTCGGTCGTCACCGGCGACCCCCACGGGACGCTGACGTTCTACCGCGACGTGCTGGGGCTGCGCCTCATCAAGCGCACCGTCAACCACGACGAGCCGGCGGTCCACCACCTCTACTTCGGCGACGAGGAAGCCACGCCCGGGACGACGTTCACGGCGTTCCCCTACCCGCTGGATTCGGGTGGCCGGCGCGGCGCCGGCCAGCCAAGCGAGACGGCGTTCGCGGTGCCGGAGGGGAGCCTCGACTACTGGCAGGAGCGCCTCGACGAACAAAGCGTCGACGCCGACGAAGGAGAGCGGTTCGGCGAGCCAATTGTCACCTTCACGGACCCGGACGGCCTCGACCTCGCGCTGATCGAGGGCGCCGACGCCGGGCGGCTGGGCGTCGACGGCGTCGATGTCGAACCGTGGGACGAGAGCGTCCCCGAGACGCACGCGATCCGGGGGATGCACTCCGTGACGCTGCGCTCGAACAGCCCCTACGTTACCGGGCGCGTGCTGGAACTGTTCGGTTTCGGCCTCGTCGGGCAGGCGGGCGAACGCGTGCGCTACGTCGCCGGCGCCGACGGCGTCGAAACCGAGGGGCTGGAAGCCGACACGACCGACCTTGCCCGCGAGCCGACGCCCGGCACCGTCATCGACCTCTACGGCCGCGAGGAGCCGTGGGGGAAGGAGGGCGCCGGCACCGGCCACCACGTCGCGATCCGGATGCCCGACAGCGCGGCGCTCGAGGCGTGGTACGACCGCCTCGTCGACGCCGGCCTCTCGCCATCGCACCCGCGGGACCGCTACTACTTCGAGTCGGTCTACGTCCGGGACCCTGGCGGCGTCCTGTTCGAGTTGGCGACCGACGGGCCCGGAATCGACCGCGACGAACCGATCCCGGAACTCGGCAGCGAACTCCGCCTGCCGCCGTGGCTGGAGGAGGACAAGGAGATGATCCGCGAACAGCTACCGCCGCTCGACAAACCCGTTCGACCTGATGAGCCAGACACCCACGACACCGAAAACCCGGACGCACAGGGAGGCGACCGATGAGTAACGGCCCGGCCGTCGGCGGCGACGGCCCCCACGCCGGCCAGCCGATCAAAACCGCCGGGGCGCCGAAAGAGGCCGCCGAGGCGGCGCTCGTGCTACTCCACGGCCGCGGCGCGCGCCCGGGGAGCGTGCTTGATCTCGCCGACGAACTCGGACACTCCGGCGTGACTCACATCGCTCCGGAGGCGCACCACAACACCTGGTACCCGAACTCCTTCATGGCCGACCGTGAGGCCAATCAGCCGCATCTCGACTCGGCGCTCCGGGCCGTCGACGATGCCGTCGAACTCGCGCTTGCTGCGGGCATTCCGCACGAGAATATCGTCGTCACCGGATTCTCGCAGGGCGCCTGTCTCGCCAGCGAGTACGTCTATCAGAACCCAGAGCGCTACGGCGGGATGGCCGCGTTCAGCGGCGGTCTGATCGGTCCGGAGGGGATGACCTGGCCCGAGGCCGGCGAGGAGAGTCTTGAAGGAACGCCCGCCTTCTTCGGCTGCTCGGACGAAGATCCACACATCCCCGAATCCCGCGTCCACGAGTCCGCCGAGGCCTACGACGCGCGCGGCGCCGACGTGACCGAACGGCTCTACGAGGGGATGGGCCACCGCATCAACGAAGACGAGATGGACTGGCTGCGAACTACAGTCGCCGACCTGCTGTAGACCGAGCGTTCAAGTACGAAAGCGCGACCAGTACCGTCGATGCACTGAGAGCCGTCCCGGGGCGTCAGCGGGTGTGCGGCCACACGCCTCGGGCGACGGAGCGGTCGCCTGTTCGCTAGCCTCGTGAGCGACGGCGCCGGTGGGGGCTCAGTTCTCCCGGACCTCGTCGGCGGCAGCGACTAGCGCCCGGGTTCGCTCCTCGCTCACGGGGTCGCCCGACTCGTCGCCGCCCTTGAGCGCGGTGCCGACGATAACGCCGTCGGCGATACTGAGGATGTCGCCGACCGTCTCGGCGGTGACGCCGCTGCCCACGAATAGCGGCACGTCCAGGTCGAACTCCTCCCGGCGGTCGGACGCCTGCTGAAGGGTCTCGCGGTCGACAGCGTGGCCCGTACCCATCCCGGAGACCACGGTGGCATCGGCCAGCCCACGCTCCACGTTGTCGGCGAACGACTCGGCGGTGAAGTCCTCCGAGGCGATGGGTGCGGAGTGCTTCACGTCGTGGTCGGCGAACACCGCCACGTCGGCGCCGAGACGGTCGCGCTCGCGCATCGTTTCGTAGGCCTTCCCCTCGATGATGCCCTGGTCGGCGACGCGCGCGCCGGTGTGGACGTTCACGCGCATGAACTCCGCACCGATGGCCTGTGCGACCGCTAGATCGGCGGTGGCATCGTTGCGGAGCACGTTCACGCCTACCGGCAGGTCTACCTCGTCGGCGACGGCGCCTGCGGCGTGGGTCATCGACGCGACGACGTGTTTGGGTACGTCGTCGGGGTAGAACGGCACGTCCCCGAAGTTTTCGATCATCAGGGCGTCGACGCCGCCGGCCTCCAGCGCCCGGGCGTCGGCACGGGCGTGCTCGATCACGCCCTCGCGGTCGCCCTCGAACTTCGGCGCGCCCGGCAGCGGATCGAGGTGCACCATCCCGACTATCGGCTGACTCTGCCCGAACGTGGTTTCGAGATCCATGTCCGAGCATCGAAGTCGGCCCGGTAAGCTCTGACGACTCGCCGCTTGGGACGGCGTGAAAGAAGCTGCGCTGACTACGCCCAGAGCTCGGTCTCCTCGCGGAGCCCCTGCGAGATGATCGAGCGGACCGCCTCGATGGCGTCTTCGCCGGCAACCTCGGCGGTGTTCTCGAGCAGCACCGTTTCACTGGGGAACAGCTTCTCGCCCAGCACGAGGCCGAACTCCCGGGCGGTGCTCCCGGTGACAGTGAGGTAAACGCCGAGGCCGGCCTCAGCGATGGCGGCCTCCTCCTCCTGGCCGTTCTCGGGGTAGACGAACTCGACGCCGTCGATGGCGTCCATCCCCAGCACCGCCTCCACGAGGCGCTCGTAGCGCGGCGAGATACAGAGCGGCCCCTCGTAGTCGGCGAGGAACTCGCGGTCGAGGTCGACGCCGGTCGGGACCGTCTCGGGCGCCGCGAGCAGCGTGTGGTACACCGTGTCACCGAGTCCGGTGACGACGCGCACGTCGGACTCAGTGGGGTCGATGCGCTCGTTCACAGCTGCGAGGTCGGCGATGCCCTCCGGGCCGAGCGAGACGACCTCCTCCAGCACGAGGTCGGCGGCGTCGAAGCCCAGCGCGAACTCGTGGGTACGCAGCGCGCGGAACGGCTCCTCCCGGCCGACGAGGTGGACCGGGACGCCCTCGAGTTCGACCGTGAGGCTGTCGAAAACGATGCGTCGGGGCTTCCCCTGGCGGTCGTCGCGTAGGAGCGTGAACTCCGGGCCGTTGGGGTCGTTCGGCGCGGAGTACTCCACGAGACGCTCGTAGCTCCCCTTCTCGGCGGTCTGTTCGCCCTTCGTGATCGCCTTCTCGTACCGGAGTACGGAGGTCACCTGGTCGACGGTCGCCGCGGCCTCGTCGGTGGCGGCGACAGTGGCGACCCGCTCCAACACCGCCTCCAGCGGGCGCCCTTTCCGGGGGACCGCGACGGGAACGGGGTCAGTCATTGAGCGAACGACGGGCCCGACAGAAAAAGCGGTTGCGGAAGGGGACGCCACAACGGCTAAGCCCCGTCGCGCCGCCAGTCCGGGCGTGAGCCTCGCAGAGACGGTCCTACTCGCCGGCGTGGCGCTCGCGCTGTTCGGCGTCGTGAGCGTGCTGGGGGACGCGATATTCGCCGACGCCGACCGCCGGTTCGTCGCTTACCTCGTGGGCCTCATGCTCGCGATGGCGACTGTCGGCTATCTGCTGCTCGAACACGCCTGAGGAGAGGCTGGGCAACAGACTCGAGGCGAGACCGTGGAGAGAACTCAGTCCTCGCGGGCGAACTCCACGCGCGTCCCGTCGTAGCGGCAGTCCTCCAGCGCGTGCTTGGCGTCGATGCCGGCGTCGTGGGGGGTCGGACCGTGGCCGACGCCGACCTTGAGTTCCACGTCGGCGTCGTCGCTCACGTGGTCGATGGCGTCGAGATACTCCTGTTCGGCCATATCGGGAACGACCGAGATGACGTTGTCGCCGCCGACGAAAAAGGAGAGCGCGCCGTGGGCCTCGCGCATATGCCGCATCAGGCTGGCGTACGCCTGCTCGATGCGGATGAACGAGTCGAACTCGTTGAGTCGGTCGGTGTACTTCCCGGTGGCGTCGTTCACGTCGAAATGCGCGATGCTCACGTCACCCTCCTCGGGCGGGCGGTACTCGCCGCCGAGCACCTCGCGCCGGCCGCGGTCCTGCGCGCTGCCGGCCTGCTGGACGCGTTCGGTCGCGCCTTCGAGGGCCTCGATGGGCACCGGGTCGACGGCCGTGCCGAGACTGATCGAAATCGGGTAGCGGTTGCCGATTGATTCCTGCATGAGTTCGTGGTCGGCCTGATCGAGACCGTTGGTGACCGCGACCATGTTGTCGAAGCGAGTGAAGAAGGCGTAGCCGTCCCGCGAGCCGACGAACTGCGCGATGTCCGCGAACAGCCGGGACTGGAGCGTCTGGAGGTCCATCTCCCGGCGTGGCTCGGGTTCGACGGTCCACGGGCCGTAGTTGTCGATCTGGATATGCGTAAGCTGCGGCCGAGTCATCGTACCGGAGATGAGCGGGTGAGGCAGTAGTAGTTTGGTATTCCCGAATGTGTGGGGCCGCCGCGCCGACGGCGTCGACGGTGACGACGATGACGCCAAATACGCCGACAACGACACCGACTAGGCCGACGACGCCTACTTGATCGCCGACAGCGCCAGCCCCGCGTAGTACTTCGGCGCGCTCCGGCGGGAGTTCGCGAGTGCGGTCCGGAGCGCCGCGGTGGCGTCGTCGAACACGCCCGGCCCGTGGCCGACGAGGATCCGGTCGGGCGAGAGGCTCCCCAGCGACTTCCGCGGCGGGAACAGGCGTAGCGCGGGATGGACGCCGAGTCGCTCGTCGTCGGTAGTGAAGAAGTCCGCCGTCCCCACGGCTTCCGGGACGATCAGCGTCCCCGTGCCGGGGTGGCGGAGCGCCACCTCGTGCCAGAGTTGGTTGTTGACGACGGTGATCGCTTTGAACCCCGTCTCCGAGAGCGACTCGCTGTAGGTCTCGACTGGCGCCTCGAGGTCGTCGGCGACGCCCGCGAGGTTGGTCGGGAGTGCGATGCGGACGTCGTGTCGGGTCGCGATTGCGTCGGCGTCGCGCTTGTGGCGGTCCAGCAGGAGGGTAACGCCCGCCACCTCGCCCAGTTCGGCGAGTTCGTCGTCGAGCCCCGGCGCGTCGACGGGATCGACGAGCCAGACGCCCTCCTCGGTCCGGATCGCGTGGCTCGTCCGGTGCATCCCGCCGATCTCCTCGGCGAGCGTCCAACTGATACCGTCGTCCCAGCGGTCGACGACTTCGAGCGTGCTCATGGACGGGGGTTGGTCCGCCCCCGGCTTAACTGTCCCCGGCCGCGGTCCGTGGCGCGGATCGCCACAGCGCTTTTCGGTCGTTCGGCCCGATCACGGCCGTGACCGACGACATCGCGAGCGCGTTCGAGGGGATCGACCCGGCCGACGTGCCCGAGACGGTCGACCGCGCGGCGCTGGAGCGCATGCGCACGGTCGCGGTGGCGCTCGACGAGTCGATCCGGCTCCCGGTCGTGGAGTACCGGATCGGCCTCGATCCGCTGCTCTCGGCCATCCCGGGGATCGGCGACGCGCTCAGCGCCGGCATCTCGCTGTACATCGTCGTCGAGTCAGCCCGACTCGGCGTCTCCTTCACGACGCTGCTGGGGATGCTCGCACGCATCAGCCTCGACTTCGCCGCCGGTTCGGTCCCAGTTGTCGGCCCGGCGTTCGACGCGGTGTTCAAAGCCAACAAGTGGAACGTCGAGGCCGCGCTCCAGGATCTGTTCCCGAAGCAGGCCAGCGACAACGCAGCGCCGGAGGACGATACTGGCGACGCTGTCACCATCCCCGTGACGACGCCGGAGTGACGCGAACCGCGCCTTTTCGGTGCCACGCGTCGTAGCCTGCGCATGACCTACAGCGGCGCCATCCTCGACGTGGACGGGACGGTCGTGCGCGGCGAGCAGGCGCTCCCCGGCACCGAGACCGGCCTGACCGCGCTCGATTCGCGGTCGATCCGACGGCTGTTCGTCTCCAACAACCCCACCCGGCCGCCGGAGGCGTACGCCGAGAAACTCCGGGCGGCGGACATCAACGCCGCGCCCGACGAGATCATCACGGCCGCGACGAGCACCGTCGAGTACCTGCGGCGTCACCACCCTGACGAGACCGTCTACCTCGTCGGCGACCCCGGCGTCCGCGAGCAGTTGGAGCGCGCGGGGTTCGATGTCTGGGCCGCGGATGAGGACGCCGCCGAGGCCGCCGAGGCCGCCGACGTGGCGGTGGTCTCCATCGACCGCTCGTTCGACTACGACACGCTCGCGGCCGCGACGCGGACGATCCGCGGTCGGGATCTGCCCATCGTCGGCACCGATCCGGACGCCGTGATCCCGGCCGCGGAGGGCAACGTTCCCGGGTCGGGCGCGATGATCGCCGCGGTCGCCGGCACCGCGGAGCGCGACCCCGACGCCGTGCTCGGGAAGCCCCACGAGATCACCCGACGGCTCGCGCTCGAGCGCCTCGACTGTGACCCTGCTGAGTGTCTGGTCATCGGTGACCGCCTCGACACCGACATCGCGCTGGGCGCCGACGCCGGGATGACGACGGTGCTCGTCCGCTCGGGCGTGACCAATGACGCGCGCCTCGCGCGGTCCGATGTGACGCCGGACTACGTGATCGATTCGCTGGCCGACATCGCGCCGGTGATCGACGGCGTGGCGTCGCAGTACGAACCCTGAGCCCGGGCTTGCTGTCCCGGCCCGCCCCGAGTCGAACTGCTTAACCCCGGTTCCGACGCATCGGCGGACATGAGCGAGCCACGCATTCTGGTGACCAACGACGACGGGATCGAGAGCCCGGGGTTCCGGGCGCTCTACGAGGCGCTGGAGGAGGTGGGCGATCCGGTTGCGGTGGCGCCGTACTCGAACCAGAGCGCCGTCGGCCGCGCGCGCTCGTTCGAGGCCACAGTCCACGAGTACGACCTCGGCTACGCCGTCGAGGGGACCCCAGTCGACTGTGTCATCGCCGGCATCGAGGCACTCTGTCCCGACGCCGACATGGTCGTCGCTGGCTGTAACAAGGGCGCGAACCTCGGTTCGTACGTGATGGGGCGCTCGGGGACCGTCTCGGCGGCCGTCGAGGCGACCTTCTTCGACGTGCCGGCAATCGCCGTCTCGCAGTACGTCCCGACCACCGCCGACGAGGAGTTCGAGAACCTCACGCCGCCGAAGGAGACCTACGGGGACGCCTGCGAGGCCGCAGCCTACCTCGTCGACCACGCCTCGGAGTCCGACGTGTTCGACCGCGCGGACTACCTCAACGTCAACGCGCCCGCACCCGATGACGCCCCGGAGCGGCCGCCGATGACCGTCACCGAACCCTCGCCGCTGTACGCCATGAGCGCGGAGTTCGACGGCGAGACGCTGCGGCTCGAGGACGAGGTCTGGCAGCGGATGCAGACCGGCAACATCCCCGACGAGGAGGGGACCGACCGCCGCGCCGTCGTCGACGGGGAGATCAGCGTCTCGCCGCTGACGGCGCCCCACACCGTCGAGCGCCACGAGCGCCTCGACGAACTGGCGGCAGCCTACGCCGGCGACCGGGCGACTCAGTTGTAGCGCTCGACCCGAACTACCGTGACCTGCGTCCCGTCGTGGGTCGCGATCACCCGGCCGTCGCCGCCGACGTAGGTGACGTTCCGCACCGTCACTGTTTCGTTTCGCTCCGGGAGCGGCCGCCGAACCGTCTCGTTGTTCTCGCTCACGATCAGGTAGAACGAGTCGTTCTCGGCCGCGACCGAGACGTTCTGGCCGGCGACGCGCGGTTCCGCCTGTACCGGCTCGGAGGTGTAGACCGTCCGCCGCTCGCCGTCGTGTTCCAGCCTGACTCGATAGGCTGTGCCGCCGCCGACGGCGCTCCATCCCTGGCGGACCGCGGTCACCGTGTCCCGCCAGCCGACACCGCCGACGACGACCGTCGCGCGGCCGTTCGCGGCGAGTCTGCCCTTCGGGACGACAGTCTGCCAGATCTCCCGGTCGGGGTTAGCGACGATCATCCCCGAGGTGGTGACCTGCGTGGTCTCACCGAACGCCGAGAACGGGATGGCCGACACCATCCCGTCGGGCACCCCCTCGGCGTAGGTGACCTCGTAGCCGTCAACGCTCGCTGGCTCCCCGGGCAGGTCGCCCTCGGCCGCGGCGAAGTTCACCGCCACCGCAGGGCCCGAGAGGAGCGCCGCGATGACCACCAGCGCGGCGACGCCGACTTGCCGAACCGAGAGGTCGCGGAGTCGATCAGCGGCGTCGGCGACATCCGAGGGGTCGACCGGGAGCAACCGCCTGTCGGGGCCGACGACGGCGACGACGATCAGCGTCGCGGCCAGCGCGACGAGGCCAAGGCCGGCCGCGCGGTAGAGCACGTACTCCGTGCCGCCGCGGTACCAGTACACTGCCCAGAGCGACTGGCTACTCGCGAGGAGTAGCCCGCCGATCCAGAGTCGCAGGGCGGTGGGTCGGCCGGCGTCGCGCTGCCGGAGGAGGGCGGCGCCGAGCACGACCCCGGCGAGGAGTCCGATTGCGTGGCCCTGGATGGCGATGTCGGCCCACCACGGCGTCACGAACGTCGACCGGCCGGACGCCGTGGTCGTGGGGCGCTGGAGCGCGTTGTAGACGAGGTTCAGCACGTCCGAGCCGACCAGCGCCAGCACCGTCGCGAGCGGGTAGCGTGCGAGCGCGAAGCCGGCGAACGCGAACACGACGCCGGAGAAGCCGATCACGGCGCCGATAGTGAACAGGGTCAACAGGACGCCGACGACGGCGACGCCGAGGGGAAACAGCACCGCGGCGCGGATCACTGGATCCCGGCGGAGCGCGTCGAGGCGCTCACGGAGCGTCGTCGCCGGTGCGAGACGCGGGCCGTCAGGCGGGTAGTGGCCGACCGTGTACTCGACGATGGGCGCGAGCGTGAGCGCGCCGAAGAGGTTCCCCAGCAGGTGCGCTGGGCCGGCGTGGGCGAAGCCGGCGACGACCATCCCCAGCGGGTCGAAGTAGGACCACGCGCGGAACGGGATCACCAGCGGCCGGTACCAGTGCCAGAAGCCGCCCTGCAGGAACAGATACACCGCGAGCACCCCCAGTACGGTGACGAGGCTCCCCCACGGGACCCCGAACACGAACCGCCTGCGGAGGCGTCGGGTGACTCGACCGCCGTCGAGGAACAGCGCGAGCGCGAGGCCCGCCAGCAGCGCGAGGAGGACGAACAGGCGCTGGAACAGCGCCCACGGGACGGCCCCGAACTGCAGGGCCGGCGAGAGGGTCATGGCGAGAGTACCGCCGCGATTGGACTTCAAAGCTCGGCTGACGGGAGCAGCAGGTAGCAGCCAGTCGCCAGCGCCGCCATCACCGAAAGCAGGAGGAACGCGGCGTCGAACAGCGCCGCGTCGGCGAAGACGCCGACGACGACGGCCGCCGACGAGGAGACCGTGGTGAACACGGTGCGGAGCAGTCCGTAGCCGCTGCCGCGGATCTCCGCCGGCAGCGCGGCCACGATATACGACGTCGCGACCGGCGTGGCGCCGCGTTGGGTGCCGAGCAGGACGACGACCGCCCCGAGTACCAGCCGTTCCCCGCTGACGACGAGCGCCACGAGGAGCACGGCGTAGACGCCGGTTATCGCGACCAACACGGCCCGCTTGGCGGTTCGGTCGGCGATCCGGCCGGCCAGTGGCTGGGTGATCGCCGCGACGGCGAACAGCCCACCGTACAGTAGTGCGGCGGTGCTGTCGCCGATCGCCTTCTCCGCGACCAGATACGTCGCGAGGAAGGCGGTCATCCCCTGGAACGTGAAGAACGTCAGCGTGACCGCGGCGGTCACCAGCAGGATCTCGCGCTGTCTGACCGCCGCGAGCACGCGCGGCACCAGTTCGCCGAGCGGCTTATCGTCCGACACCCGCTCGGCCGGCCGTCGGCCCGGGATCGACAGCCAGAGCGCGCCGAAGGCGACGAGGAACAGCGGGATCTCCAGGCCGAAGCCGGCCCGCCAGCCGACCGCGGCGGCGAGCAGTCCCACCCCCGCCGGGAGGAGCGACGACCCAGCGTTGCCGACGGCCATCACGACGCCGATGGCGGTACCGCTGTTCTCGGGGTACGCCCGGGAGAGCAGCGTCACGCGCGGCGTCGCGAACAGGCCGCCGACGATGCCGAACAGCGCCGCGCTGGCAGCGAACACCGGGAACGTCGGGGAGACGGCGAACGCGGCCGCCACGGCGGCGCCGAGCGCCATCGCACCCAGCAGCATCCGGCGCTCGCCCACCCGATCGGTGAGCAGCCCCATCGGGAACTGGCAGGCGCCGTACACCAGCCACATGGCGGTGACCGCGAGGCCGGCCTGAGTGTTGCTCACCGTGAACTCCGCGCGGACGAACGGCAGCACCGCCGGCACCGAGAGCATGGTGCCGACGATCATCGCCCAGCCGAGGGCGACGGCGACGACCGACCAGCCGCGGCCGTCGCCGCGGAACTCCGCGCGGGCGGCCTCGACGCTCTCGGCGATGCGGCGCATGATCAGTAGTACCACAGGGTTCGCTCACGGCGGCATATAGCTGTGGCTCCCGACAAGGCGGTCCGGTACCGAGGGGGGAGAAGCGGAGTCGGGCTACCCCGCCGCCTCGTAGCCCGTAACGTCGATCAGGCCCGTGTTCGGGACGTAGAGATGCTCCTCGATGTGGCCCCAGTCGTCGAAGTCGTTCGGGCCGGCGTCGCCGGTGGAGTAGTCGTAGGAGTCCTCGGCACTGTTGTAGTTCATCACGCTGGGGTACGCCTCGGCGCCGTACCTTTCGGAGTCGATCCCGTCGTGATCGGCGGGCCACAGTCCGACCGAGTGGCCGAGTTCGTGCATGACGACCGACCCGGTCGTCCTCTCTGAGCGCTGTTGCGTGACGATCATGAACGCGCGCTCCCCGTCCGCGAGGCCGGCCGCAGGGCCCCCGTTACCCGTAAGCCCCGCATCGTCGACGAGCAGGAGGTGGTGGTACCCCTTCCCGTCGTTGTCGAAGTGGTCGCGCCGGAGGTCGTACCAGTTGCTCTCGTCGAACTGGTCTGAGTCAGGTAGACTGGTGTTGCTGACGACGAAGTGGAGGCTGATCCCCGTCGACCCGTCAGGGTTGTCGACGGGGGCGTCGGCGTACTGCTCCTCGATGCGGTCCAGCGCATCGTCCGGGACGGCCATCCCCTCGACGGTGTCGACCTCGACGTAGATATCCGTCCGGAGCGGGTCGGCGTCGGGGAACAGTTCGGGCTGGTTCACCTCGGCGCCGTCCGGGATGCCGTCGCCGTCCGTACCGGGATCCCGGGGATCGGTCCCGATCTCGAGCTCCCGGCTGTCCGATAGCCCGTCGCCGTCGGTGTCACTTTTCAGCGGATCGGTCGGCCCGTCGACCTCCTCGGGGTCGTCGAGGCCGTCGAAGTCCGAGTCGACACGGGTCGGGTTCGTGCCGTAGTCATTCACTTCCTCGTCGTCAGTCAGCCCGTCGCCGTCGGTGTCGACGGCCGTCGGGTCGCTGCCGTACTCGGTGACTTCGGGCCCGTCGTCCACCCCGTCGCCGTCGGTATCGCTCTCCAGGGGGTCGGTCCCGCGGTCGAGTTCCGCGCCGTCCGGGAGACCGTCGTCGTCCGTGTCGGCCACGGTTGGATCGGTCGGCCCGTCGAGTTCCTCGGGGTCGTCAAGCCCGTCGCCGTCCGTGTCGACCGCCGCCGGATCCGTTCCGTACTCGTGGACCTCCGGGCCGTCCTCGAGACCGTCGCCGTCCGTGTCGACCGCAGTCGGGTCCGATCCGTACTCGTTCACTTCCGGGCCGTCATCGAGGCCGTCCTCGTCGGTATCGGCGACCGTCGGGTCGGCGCCGGCGTCGATCTCAGCGCTGTCGTTCAGCCCGTCCTCGTCCGTGTCGGCCGCCGCCGGGTCGGTCCCGTGGTCGTTCACTTCGGCCGGGTCGTCGAGGCCGTCCTCGTCGGTGTCGACGACGGTCGGGTCCGAGCCGTGTTCGTGGACTTCCGGGCCGTCCTCGAGGCCGTCGCCGTCCGTGTCCGGTTCGTGCGGATCGCTGTCGTACTCTTTGATCTCCGGCCCGTCCTCGAGGCCGTCGCCGTCCGTGTCGGGGTCGGTCGGATCGGTCCCGTACGTCTTCTCCCGTCGGTCGTCCAGGCCGTCGCCGTCCGTGTCGGTCGCGAGCGGGTCGGTTCCGTCATCGAGTTCGGTGAACGCCGGGATGTGGTCGCCGTCGAGGCCGACCGCGCTCGTGGCGCCGACGACGCCCGCGGACAGTGAGAGCACGACCAACAGGGCAGCAGCGGCTCTGAACGAGACCACGCTACCACCCCTCCCGCCGCGAGGCGGGGCCCTGTTGCGTCCCGGTCGCGTCGGCGTCGAGTCCGTAGGTCTCGCCGAACGTGTCGAACTGGCGCTCGCCGTCCCGTGCCACGAGATCGAGGACGTAGTCGTACCCGACCTCGTAGACGGCGAAGTCGCCGCCGAAGACGCCGTCGTAGCCGTCGCTCCCCGGCGGCAGGTCGACGACGTAGCTCCCGCCGAGCTCGCGGGCGAGCTCCATCACCTTCGAGAGCTGGCGGAGGTGGGCGAACTCGGCGTCGTTGTCGTTGTACGTGAGCAGCGTCCGGGTCAGCTGTGTGAGGAAGCCGGTCGTGATTTCGACCCGCCCCTCGCGGTCGTAGTGGCTCCGGACGGGGTCGGTCGCGATATGACTCACCATCTGGGTGGCGCGGGTCTTCGCTGTCGGGAAGCTCCACCTCCGGCTCCACCCCTCGGTGTGGAACAGGAGCGGGTGGGCGAGGTTGTTCGGGCTCATGTAGCCCCTATCGCCGTCCGGGTCGTCGGTCACGGGCCAGTTCTCGATGCGCGGGTGCAACTGCCGCGAGCCGCCGGTACCGATTCGCCGGTCCGGCTGCAGCACGAACGCCCGGAGTTCGTCCGCCGTCGAGGAGTAGACGAGACCCACCCAGCCCTTGGCTCGACTGGTGGCGAAGATGTCCGTGTCCATCCGAAACGTCCATGCGAGCGGCTCGTAGGCCGGGTGGTAGCGGCGGTACGCCTCCCGGAGCATCGCGGTGAACGAGCCAAACCGGGAGTCCCGGAGGTTGTGGTCGATGGAGATGAGCAGGCTGTGGGCGTAGTCGAGCGACTCCCCGAAACTATCCGCGTTGCGCCACGCCTCCTGGTCCCAGTTGCGCGGGGCGTCCTCTCGCGCGGCGTAGAACCGCTCGGTCTTGGCTGTCTCGAACGCGTCGGGGTCGTCGAACGCCTCGACGATGCGGTCCATCTGCCACTGCTCGGCGTACTGCTCGTAGTTCCGCTCGCGGAAGAGATCTAACGCCGCGAAATCGATCCCGTGGTCGTCGCCCGCACGTTCAGTGTCGTACTCGAAGGCCGGATGCTCCTCCACGAGCGGACCGACGTCGTCGACGTACTCGGACAGCGTGCTCCGGCGCGCTTCCTCGCGTTCGGGGTGGAGGTCCCAGCGGTACTCCGCCGGCCGAACCGGGTCGGCGCCGCGGGCGGTGCCAACCGCCGACCGGAGTCCGCCGAGTACAGCGATTCCGGCGCCGATCGATCCGAGAAACCGTCGTCGCGACGCGTCTGGGCTGCCCTGCGGCATTCACGGATCGATTCACCTACACGACCATAAACCTTGACACCACCGATGTTTCCGGGCTCGCCGACAACGATAGCCGACCTACGCCGACAGCCGCCACAACTCCGTCTGGGGGTCGACGACGAACTCAGTGCCGTCCGCCGTGACGCGAACCATCTCCTCCTGCCCCACGTAGCCCCATTCGGTCTCGAGGCCCAACTCGAGGGTGTACACCTCGCCCGCACGGACCTCGCCCTCGACGGACTCGCCGTATCGGTCCCACTCCGGGCCGAGCAGCAGGCCGCCGTCGTGGGCGCTGCGGCCCACCTGATGCCCGAACGCGTGATCGAACAGGTCGCGGTCCCGGGCGACGAGTTCGGCGCGGGCGCGGGCGTCAACGCGGTGTCCGACAGCGCCCGGTTCGAGCACCTCGCGGCCGGCCTCGATGGCTGCGCGGACGTCCTCGAACGCCTGCTGGAGCCCATCGCTCGGCTCGCCGTTGACCCAGAGCCGCTGGAGGTCCGCGGCGTACTCGTCTTTCACGACGCCGAAATCGACGTGGAGCAGTTCGCCCTCGGGGACGGTTCGGTCGCCGGGGTGGGTGTGCCCGACTTCGGCGTCGCCGCCGGCGTGGACCGTCGGGCAGGCGTCCCACGACCACGCGCTACCGTAGCCCGCCTCGCGCATCCGTTCGTGGAGGTAGTCGGCCGCGTCGGCCTCGGTCCTCTTGGGCGTCCACTCGTCGGCCAGATTCGAGAGTAGGTCAAGCGTCGTCTCGGCGGCGGCCTCGATGCGCTCGTGTTCGGTCTCGGACTTGATCCCGCGCACGTCGCGGACGATGTCGCCGGCGCCGACGAACTCCCGGTCGGGGAGCAGATCCTCCAGCCGGCGGTACATCCCCAGCGTCAGGCCGTCGGCGACCACGTCGTCGCGGTCTACGTCGATGGCCACTGTGTCGGCGTCCATCCCGGCGAGCGTCTCTTGCAGGTCGTCTCGGATCGACTCGTCGTAGGGTCGGACCCGGTGTACCCCTAGCTCTTCTGCCGGCGGGGCGTCGTGCTGGCCGAGGATCACCGTGGAGTCTTCGGGCCCGATCACGACCGCAGTCGGCCAAACCACGTCGAACCCCAGCACGTACGGCAGCGCTGGTTCGTCGATCTCGGTCGTCTCGCGGCAGAAGATGAGCCACGCGTCGGCGTCGCTGTCGGCGACGGCGTCGCGGGCCTGCGTGACTTTCTCGCTGATGAGGGCGGCGTCCATGGCTCCCGGGAGTGGCTGCCGGGGCTTAGTTCCGGGGGAGACCGCCACCGGTGTTTATTGGGCTCGATCTATGTGGGTACGTACCACAGGAGGTGCCCGAGTGATCACCACGCTACGCCGGATCGTCGGTCGGGTCGTCTCACGCTTCCGGGGTGAACGGATCCGCCCGGAGAACCCGCCGATGGCGTTCGTCGACGCCCGCGAGCGAGAGGTGCAGATCCGGCCGTACCGAGCGGCTGATTTCGAGGCCCTCGTGGAGATGTACGACACGTTCGACCCCGAGCAGCGTGCACAGGGCACCCCACCCATCGGCGCCGACGCCATCCGGAACTGGCTACCGGACCTTCTGGCGGAGGTAAACGTGGTCGCGCGCCACCGGGACCGCGTGGTGGGGCACGTCAGCTTCGTCCCCGACGGGACCGGACGCCACGAACTCGCCGTTTTCGTCCACCAGGAGTACCAGCGTGCCGGGATCGGCGGGCGACTCATGGCTGCCGGACTCGGCCACGCGCAAGAAGAGGGGGTCCAGTACGTCTGGCTCTCGGTCGAGGCCTGGAAACGGGATATCCAGCGGTTCTACGGCCGCGCCGGGTTCTCGGTGATCAACGCGATGGGGCCGTCCCACCGGATGTCCAGAACGCTGTAGTTAGGCGACGTGGCGCTCGATGCGCGCGACGTTGCGCTGGTTCGCCTTCCAGACGATGTCCAGCAGATCGCCGACCACCGGCACGCTACCGGCGGCGGCGTCGACGAACACCAGCAGCAGCATCCACGCGACGGCGTGTTTCGGGACGCCCAGTCGGGAGCCCTGATAGACGATGTAGAGCGCGGGGACCGCGGTGGCCCAGTCGCCGACAATCGGCAGCAGGCCCAGCAGACCGTCGAGCCCGATCTTGCCGATCTGGGGGATCGTGAACGCCGAATCCAGGAGGTCTGCAACCCGGCGGGCGCGGGCCAGCCGAGTCCGGTCGGCCATCTACAGGCGGCTCTCGGCGTCCTCGGCCAGTTCCTGCATGCGCTTGCCGATGCGGCCCGCCGAGGAGAACTCGTCGTCGCTCATCGCCGAGGCGAGTGCGTTACCCAGCACGAACACGGCGTGTTTGTGCTCGCTCTTCGATTTATGGACGTGTGAGGGGTCGACGTCGAGTTTGTCGTACTCGTCGAACGTCCCGGTTTCGACGTCCTCACGCTCCCGGAAGTTCTCCATGATGATCACCATCTGTTCGTGGAGTTCGAGCAGTTCGTCCTTGTGCATACCCAAACCACGCGGTTCCGGGGGTTAAACGTTATTGGGGGCGACTCGCACACACGCGGGCGGTCGGCGGCCGCGCGGCTGGCTGTCGCGAACACGGCCGCAAAAACGTCGGGTTAGAAGACGTACTCGTCCTCGTGGCCCATCATGCCCTCGTCCTCGAACTCGGGCTCCTCGTCGTCCATCGGGCCGCTTGTTTTGTAGGCTTTCAGTCCTGTCGAGAGCAGCTCTTCGACCGCATCGTTGCGGTCGACGAACTCGCCTTGCTCGACGAGCTGTGCGATCTGCATCTCCAGGTGTTCGGGGACGGTGAGATCGACCTTCGGCATCTGTCAGGGGAGTTTGGCCCACGGGCTATAAAAGCTCGTTGGCGCGACGTGCGCCGCCGAACGACCCGCCTGCGGCCCCCAACACGCCGATCAACCCCTCGACGGGCCGGATCCGATAGCCATACGTGAGCGGACCGACTCCCTTCGAGTATGAGTACGGACGTGACCGACCTCCACCAGGAGTTCGGCGAGGAGCGACTCCCGCCGGGCCAGCGACTCACCGAGAGCTTCCCGGTGCTGTCGAAGGGGAACACGCCGAACGTCGACGACGGCTGGACGTTCTCCGTCACCGGCGCCGTGGATGACGAACGGGAGTTCTCGGCTGAGGAGTTCCGCGCGCTGGCGCCCGAGACCCAGATTCAGGACTTCCACTGCGTGACTGGCTGGTCGAAGTTCGACTGCGAGTTCACCGGCCTCCCGTTCCCCGAACTGGCCGACGCCGTCGGGGTAGAGGACGACGCCACCCACGTCATGTTCCACGCCCACGACGGCTACACGACGAACCTTTCGCTGGCGGAGTGTGACCGCCGGGAGGTCATGTTCGTCTGGGGGTTCGACGGCGAGGCACTGCCCGCGGACCACGGCGGCCCGCTGCGCGTGGTGACGCCCCACAAGTACGCCTACAAGGGGGCGAAGTGGGTGAAGGGCGTGGAGTTCCTCACCGAGCGCGAACTGGGCTACTGGGAGAAGCGGGGCTACTCCGACAGCGCGAACCCCTGGAACGAGGAGCGGTACAGTTAGGGCCGCCCCGCGAGAAAGAGGGGTAGATGGAGTCACCGCGGCAGGCCGGGGGCGACCCGGCAGAGACGACGCTCGTCGCCCGGAGCCGTGAGGTGCCGGACGTCTCGTTCCGCGCGTTCCTCGCCGGCCGGGGAGCGCCGCGTGTTCACTGGGCCGCGCCCGACGGACTGGAAGTCGTCGGCGCGGGCGAGGCGGCACGCCTGACCGGCGAAGGCGCCGAGCGCTTCGAAGCGATCCGGGACGCCGCCGAGACGACGTTCGAGAGGGCAGGGATGCCGGATGGCGCCGCCCGCCCGCGCTTCTTCGGCGGCGGCGCGTTCCACGACGACCACGATCCGGCGCCGCCGTGGGAGGGGTTCCCGCCGGCGACGTTTGTGCTCCCCCGGATCCAGTTGGTCCGGACCGACGAAGCGACCCACCTGACGGTCGCGCGCTGCGACGGCGACGAGGCGGCGCTAGCGCGGGATCTCGACGCCGCTGCGGCCGAGATCGACGACCTCCCCGCGATGCGCCCCGTTGGCGAGCCACCGGGCGTCGTCGCCAGCCGTCGCACCACCACCGAGGCCGAGTGGGCCGCCGGCATCGAGGCCGCCATCGAGCGTATCGAGCAGGGCGACCTGCGGAAGGTCGTGCTGGCGGTCGCACTGGCGGTCACGCTGGAGGAGGAGGTCGTCGTCTCGGACACGCTCGAACGTCTGCGCCGGTCCTACCCCGACTGCTTCCGCTTCCTCATCCAACCGAGTGACGAGGCGGGCTTCTTCGGCGTCCCGCCCGAACGGCTGGTCCGCCTCGACGGCGACCACGCGGAGACGGAGGCGCTCGCGGGCACGGTCGCCCGCGGCGACACGCCCGAGGAGGACGCCGCGCTCGCGGACTCGCTGCTCGACAGCGAGAAACTCCAGCACGAGCAGGCGCTGGTCGCCGAGGCCATCGAGGAGCACCTCGCCCCGCTGGGTGAGGTAACCGTCGCCGAGCAGGGCGTCCGAAAACTGGCGACCGTCCAGCATCTCCACACGCCGATTCAGGCCGATCTGGACGGCGACGCGCACGTGCTGGATCTCGTCGATGCGCTCCACCCCACGCCCGCCGTGGGTGGGCTCCCACCAGAGACCGCAGAGCGCGTGATCCGCGAGACGGAGACGTTCGAGCGCGGCTGGTACGCCGCCCCCGTCGGCTGGTTCGACGCCAGCGGCGACGGCGAGTTCGCGGTCGGCATTCGCTCGGCCGTCGCGGGCGGGCGCCGGGCGACGCTGTTCGCGGGCAACGGCATCGTCGCCGACAGCGACCCCGCGGCCGAGTGGGAGGAGGTCGGCCTGAAACTGGAGCCGATCCTCGCGGCACTCGAACGCGAGAACTGATCAGGCGGCCACTGGCTCGCGCCAGTAGCGCCGGATTCGGTGGACGATTGCGGCGACGACGGCTGCTTCGACGTAGAGAAACGCGTAGATCTCGGCCCAGACCCACGGGCCGGTCCGGATCAGGAACTCGTTGTAGAGGAACGTATCGAGCAGCAGCGCGGCCGCAAGCGCCGGGGCGCCGAGGATCCGGGTCGCGTCCGGGAGAACTCCCCACTCCGCCAGCGCGACGGCGGCACCGAGGAGGGAGAACACGGCGAGCGTCGTGGGACCAATCAGGGAACGCGGGAGGCTGGCAGGCTGGAGGGACATATCGGCATTCCCGTCGCCTCTCGGATAGCTGTTGTGCCGGGGGGAGATCTGCCGAAGGGAATATGTAGCCGAGCGGAGAACCGTCCGTCGGATGTCACTCCAACGGTTCGTCGACGCCCACGAGGGCGCCGAGCGAGCGCTGGTGCTCGCCAACCGGAGCCAGCCCGAACAGCTCATGTCGATGCTGTCGGGGCTGTTCGCCGAGCAGTCGGTGGGCGTCGACGAGACGACCGTCGAGGGGCTGCCGGAGGACACGGTGTTGCTGCTGGACGGCGAGGGGGAGGTGCTCGCCCAGTCGTCGCTGTCGGCAGTCGCGGAGTCGCTGCTGTTCACGAACTCCGACGCGTTCATCACCGGCTCGACGGACCTCGAAGAGACGAACCTCCCGGACGTGATCACGGGGCTCCAGGGAGTGCAGTTCCGGCTCCGGGGCTACCCCCAGTCCGACAAGGAGAAACTCCTGCTGATCGCCGTCTCCAGACACATCGAACGGGTCGCGTGGGAGCACGGTGACGGCACCCATCGGGCGTCGTTCCAGAAGCTCTCCCGGATCATCGACGAGGAGGGGACCCAGCGCGTCTACCGCCGGCTGGCCGAGAGCGGCGTCGACACGCACGTCTACGGCGTCGACGACGGCGGCGCCGAGCGGGCAGCGGACTTGAGCGTAACTGTCCACGCCGGCGAGTCGACCGATTACCGCGACTCGTGGTTCGTGGTTCACCGGCCGTCGGGCGCGGAGCGTCCGGCGGGGCCGGAGCCGCTAGCACTCCTGGCGATTCAGGACGAGTCGGGCGTCTGGGAGGGGTTTTTCACCACGGATCGGACAGAGGCGCTGGCCGTCGACGACTACGCTCGGGACCAGCTCTGAGTCGCCGTCGGCGGCTTTATGAGCCAGTTGCCCGAAGAGGCGTCTATGTCCACGAAAGCCAAAGTCATGCTCGTGTTCGCGTTCGTCACCATCGTCTACTTCCTCGTCGGCAGTGACGCCGAGCCGGTGGAAGTCGAAGTCGAGAGCGAGTAACCGCGACGGCGAGTTCCATCGAGACCTCCGTGTCTCGGCTACGAACACTCCGCCGTCGGCGTGTATAACCGCGACGGCGAGTTCCGTCGAGACCTTCGTGTCTCGGCTACGAACACTCCGCCGTCGGCGTGTCCCACCGACGGCGGTTCTCCCGCTCCCCCGCCGGGAGCGAACCACTTACCCCGGCCCGCACCTTCCCCAGAGGCATGTACGGGGTCGTCACGCGCAACGCCGAAGAGGTGGAGTGGCCGGCGTTCGACCGGGGGTTCTACGAGGTGAAAGACGTGACCGGCCGGGCGGCCGAACCGCTGCCCGAGGCGGTGAATATGGTCTCCTGCTTCGGCGACAACGCCGCCGGCGAGTCCAGCCCGGAGCTGGTGCCCGTCGACGGCGAGGGGAACCGGGCGACCCGCGAACAGCCCTACTTCGACTGGGCGTACGTCTGCCCGACCCACGAGGGCTACCGCGAGGGGCTACTGGAGACCATCTCGGACTGCGCCGCCGCCAACGAGGACGTGCGCCTCGACGATGTCGGGTTCCCGCGCGCCGAGTACTGCCGGTGTGACCGCTGTGAGCGACTGTTCGCTGAGAGCGACTACGACGACCGGATGGACTGGCGCGGGAGCGTCATCACCGAGTTCGTCGAAGAAGCCAGCGAGCGCATCCCGGGGAAGACGTACCTCACCCTCTACCCCGATCCCTACCCGGGCCACCTGTTCGACCGCGCCGGCCTCGACCTCTCGCTACTCTCTGCATACGTCGACGAGTTCGTCGTGCCGCTGTACGACACCCACTACTCGACGACCTACTGGCTGGAGAGCATCGCCTCGGGCTTTCAGGACCTGCTTGGCTGGTCACCCGAGACGCCCGAGGCCGGGACGCCCTTCTCCATCGAACTGTACGCCGTCGACGTGGACGTCGACGACCTGATCCACGCCGCCGAGGTGGCCGAGACGTACGCGAACGAGGTGTTCTTCGGCTACGACGCCAGCAACGCGCAGGCCGCGGTCCGCCGGAAGGACGCCGACGACCGCGACGGCGTCAGTCACGGCTAGCCCGAACCTCTTACCGGCTCCCGCTCCAACCCGGGGCCATGTACGACCGGATCCTCCTCCCCGTTGACGAGGCGGCCGTGGAGAGCAGCCTGCTCTACCACGCTGCCGAACTCGCCACGTGGGACGACGCCAGCGTCGAACTGCTCTTCGTCGCCGACACCACCCGTGACAGCGTCACCGTCGCCGACGGCGACCTGATCGACGTGCTCGTCGGCGAGGGCGAGGACGTCGTCGCCGAGGCGGCCGACGTGCTCGACTCGCTGGGCGTCGACTACAGCACCAGCGTCCAGCAGGGGACGCCGGCCCGGACCATCGTCGACTACGCCGAACGCGAGGGCCACGACCTGATCGCGATGCCGACCCACGGTCGCGAGGGGCTCTCGCGCTACCTGCTGGGCAGCGTCACCGGGAAGGTCGTCCGTCTCGCGTCGATGCCGGTACTCACCGCACCCATCGAGTCGGAGGGTTTCGCGTTCCCCTACGACGATCTGCTGCTCCCGACCGACGGGAGTGAGGCCGCGCTCCGGGCGGCCCGCCACGGCCTCGACTTCGCGGCCGAACTCGGCGCGTCGGTCCACGTCGTCTCGGCCACCGACGACTCGCTGCTCGCGAACGCGGGCGAGGCCGTCGGCGACGGGAAGCGGACTTCACAGGCGGCAGTCGACAAAGTAGTCGAAGCCGCCGAGTCCCGCGGCGTCGACGAGGTGACGACCCACCTCGAGACGGGCGACCCGGACGAGGTGATCCGCGAAATCGTCGACCGCGAGGAACTCGACGCTATTGTGATGGGCGCCACCGGCCGGCAGGGCATCGAGCGCGTGCTGCTCGGCAGCGTCGCCGAGAAGACGGTCCGGACCGCCGACATCCCCGTAATCACGGTCGGGGACGACTGATCAAGAAATGGTCCACTCGTCACCACCGACGGGTCCGGTGTAACCCCGAGAGAGCGTGTGGGTGACGCTGAGGCGTGCCCGGCACGGAACCCACAAACCTTCATGCCTCGGGTCGGAACGACCGCGCATGTCACCGGCGCAGCAGGGGGAGCCGAGCGGCGAGGACCGGGCCGGCGCGCGCGCCTTCCGGGCGCTGCTCGGCCTCTCGGTGGTCTCGCTGCTGCTGCGCCTGTTCGGCCTCGGCGGCCGCATCTTCCACTGGGACGAGGGCCGCGTGGGCTACTGGATCCTGCGCTACCACGAGACCGGGGAGTTCGCCTACCGGCCGATCATCCACGGGCCGTTCATCCAGCACGTCGACGCGCTGCTGTTTCACGTCGTTCCGGCGACTGACTTCTGGGCACGATTCCCAATCGCGGTCATCACCGCAGCCCTCCCGCTCACCGCGTGGCTGCTCCGGCGCCACCTCGACGGCCGCGAGACGGTCGCGCTCGGCCTGCTGCTGACAGTGCAGCCGTTGCTGCTCTACTACTCGCGGTTCATGCGCTCGGACCCGCTGGTGGGCGCGTTCGCGTTCGCGTCGTTCGCGCTGCTCGTGCGGGCGTCCGACACCCGACGGCTGGCGCCGGCGTTCGCGGCCGCGGCGTCGATGGCGCTGGCGTTTGCGAGCAAGGAGAACGCGTTGCTGTACGTGCTCTGTTTCGGCGGCGCGGCCGCGGTCTGCTACGACCACCGACTCGTCCGGGCGGCGACGGGTGGCGAGACTGAGTCCAAAGCGAGCCTCGCCGAACGCGTGCGAGCCGACCTCGCGGCGACCCGGAACTGGCTCGCGGAGCGATCCGGAACCGTCCCGTACCCCGTCTGGGCCGGCGGCGTCCTCGCGGGACTGGCGGCGACGTTCCTCGCGATAACCGTCGTCATGTACGCGCCGCGGCCCGAGGCGTGGAACGCGCTCTCCTCGCTCTCCGGGTTGATCGACGTGACGCTCACCGCGACTGTCGACACCGGCGAACAGCTAATCGACGTGTGGCTGGAGCGCGACGGGGGCGACCGCTCCTACCTCGCGTTCTTCCACGACATTCTGGAGACGCTGGCCTTCGGCGCGCCGGTCCTGCTGGGGCTGGCGCTGGCGGGCTACCTCACCGACGGCTACGGCGTCGCCGGCACAGATCCCCGGCGGCGCGCGCTGGTGTCGTTCACGCTCTACTGGGCCGCCGCGAGCGTGATCGGCTACCCAATCGCGACCGACATTCAGGCGCCGTGGGCCGCCTACCACATCGTGCTCCCGCTGACGATTCCGGCCGCCGTCGGCGCTGCCTCGCTGGTCGACATCGTCGAGCGCGGGATCACCACCGGCGACGAGACGCTCTCCGAGGCAATCCGCCGGATCGCCGACGAAGGGGCGCCGAGCGCCGATCTCACGGTGCCCGTGTTGGTCGCTGCGTTGCTACTCACCAGCGGCGCCGTCGGCGTCGTCGGTCTGAACGTCGACTACTGGAACAGCAGCGCCGAGGAGGACAAACAGGTGCTCCAGTGGGCCCAGCCGAGCAACGACCTGCAGCCAGCGATGGCCGACGTGGAGGCCATCACCGCGGAGAACACGGGCACCGACGTGCTGTTGTACGGCACCAGCGTGGGCGGCGGGGTCCAGTTCCACGTCGCCGACGAATCGAGTCTGAACCAGCCCCCGCCCGGCGGGCCGTCGTGGCACTCGCGACTGCCGCTGCCGTGGTACCTCGAGCGCGCCGGCGCCAACGTGACCTCGTCGGCACCCGACACGCCGCCTGCCGAGGCGCTCACGGGCGCGCCGCCAGTCGTGATCGCCCACGACGACGCCCGCGGGGAGATCGAAGCCGAACTCGACGGCTACGAGGCCCGCCAGCACGCGTTCAAACTCTGGGGTGAGGAGATCGTCGTGTTCATCGACCGGGACGCGCTGGCCGCGGCCGGCGCCTGACCACGAACGTGCCTATCTCGCGCTCGATGGAGCAATACTTATCCACGCTCGTCCGGAAGCGTCGCGCATGAGCGTCACGCTACCCGGCCCCACGCTGGGCGTCGTCGGCGGCGGCCAACTCGGGCGGATGCTCGGGGAGGCCGCGTCGCCGCTGGGCGTCGACGTGGTCGTGCTGGATCCGACACCCGACTGTCCCGCTGCACGGGTCACCGACCAGATCGAGGGCGACCTCGACGACCCCGAGGCCGTCCGAGAGTTGGCCGAGCGCGCGGACGTACTGACCTACGAAATCGAAACCGCCGACCCGGACCTGCTCGAAACAGTCCGGGCCGAGACCGGGACGCCGGTCCACCCCGACCCCGAGACGCTGGCGGTCACGGGCGACAAACTCCGGGAGAAGGAGATGCTCGCGGGCGCGGAGATTCCCGTCCCGCGGTTCGTCCCCGCCGACACCCCGACAGCGGTCGAGGCGGCCGTCGACCGCTTCGGCGGCGTCATGCTGAAAGCCCGTGAGGGCGGCTACGACGGCCGCGGAAACGAGCCAGTGACCGAGACCGAGAACGCCGAGCACGTGCTCCAGACCGTCGGCGGCGACGTTCGCGGGAGCGATGCTCCCGCGAGCCAGCCCGAAGCGCGAAGCGGTTCCGGCGATGCCGTCGCCGAGGAACTGCTCGACTTCGACCGCGAACTGGCCGCTATCGGCGTTCGCGGGGCGGACGACGAGACGCGCGTGTTCCCTGTAACCGAGACGATCCACCGCGAGGAGATCCTTCGCGGGACGGTCTCGCCGCCCCGCGTCGACGACGAGACCCGGGAGCGCGCCCGCGAGGTCGTCGAAGACGTGCTGGACCAGCTCGACGGCCGCGGCGTGTTCGGCGTCGAACTGTTCGACCTCGGCGGCAAGATCGTCGTCAACGAGATCGCGCCGCGTCCCCACAACTCCGGGCACTGGACCATCGAGGGCGCCGCGACCTCGCAGTTCGAACAGCACGTTCGGGCCGTTCTGGGGTGGCCTCTGGGTCCTGTCGACCGGGTTGCGCCCACCGCGTCTGCCAACATTCTCGGCGATGTCGAGGCTCCCAAGGAGGCGACGCTGTCTGGCGTCGAAACCGTGCTCTCGGAGCCAACCGCCAGCCTCCACTGGTACGGCAAGCGCGAGGCACGGCCGCTCCGGAAGATGGGCCACCTCACTGTGACCGAGACGGATTTCTCCGGCGACGCGGACGCCGACGCCGCGGCACAGGCCGCCCTCGAAACCGCCGAATCGCTGCGCGATTCGCTGACCTTCCAGTAACCATGCCTTCAGTCACCGACCTCATCGAGCGACTCGAATCGGACGCCGCCGCGGCGCGGCCGAAGGAATCGACACCCGACGTGGGGGTGATCATGGGCTCGGACTCGGACCTCGACACCATGCAGGGCGCGTTCGACGCGCTGGATGCGCTGGGCTTCGCCGAGCAGACTGACCACGCCGACCCGCCGGAGGGACGGTTCAGCTACGAGTCCTACGTCGTCTCGGCCCACCGGACGCCGGACCTGCTGTACGCCTACGCCGAGACCGCCGAGGCGCGCGGACTGGACGTAGTGGTTGCTGGCGCGGGCGGGAAGTCCGCGGACCTGCCGAACATGACCGCCTCAATCGCGTTCCCGCTGCCGGTGATTGGGGTGCCGGTTCAGGAGAAGTCCGTCGACTCCGTCATCGGGATGCCCACCGGCGCACCGATCACGGCCGTCGACGCCGGGAAATCGTACAACGCCGCGCTCTCCGCGGCCCAGATCCTGGCGCGCGAGCACCCCGAGGTGCGCGAACGGCTGGTCGAACTCCACGACGAACGCCGCGAGGGCGTCGGGGACGTGTCGGCCGCGCTGCACGATCTGGGTGTGGCGGGGTTCCGGGAGCGATAGACGGCCGGTTTCGGACGGTTCTTCGGTACTGATTCGCATGCTTGCGGGCGCGGGGAAATGAACGCTTAAGAGCCGTGGGGTCGAACCCCGGAGACGTTACGGAGAATCCGACATGAACCCATGGATAGCTATCGGCGCGTTGGCGCTGGTCAGTGTCGGCATCCCCATCGCGATGATGGTGGTGTCCTCGCTGATCCGTCCCACCGTGCCCGAACAGGGGAAAAGCGCCGTCTACGAGAGCGGCGAGATCCCGACGGGGACGACGCGCATCCGGTTCAACATCCAGTACTACATGGTTGCGCTGCTGTTCGTCGTCTTCGACATCGAGACCGTCCTCATCTTCCCGTGGACGGTTATCTACCGGCCGGCCCTCGAAGGGGGTGCCTCGCTCGTCGAGGTGCTCGCGCCGATGCTCGTGTTCATCGGCGTGCTGACCGTCGGACTCGTCTGGGCGTGGCGGCAGGGCGCCGTCGAGTGGGTGTCGAGCCCACGTGCGCTCGAACAGAAGACGGAGACCAACCAATGAGTAGCGAACGAGAACTCTTCCGCACCGACGACACGCAAGTACAGACCGAGACCCGCGACGCACGGATGACCGGGCAGGGCGACCGGTTCAACTCCAAGCTTCGCGAGGTGTTCGGCTCGTCGCCGTTCATCCTCACCAAGTTCGATAAGTTCATGAACTGGGTGCGGGGCTCGTCGATGTTCATGCTGCAGTTCGGGATCGCCTGCTGCAGCATCGAGATGATGCACACGTACGCGGTCAAGCACGACCTCGACCGCTTCCACGCCGGCGTCCCGCGGGCCTCGCCCCGGCAGGCCGACGTGATGATCGTCCCGGGGACCATCGTCTCGAAGTTCGCCCCGCGGATGAAGCGGGTGTACGACCAGATGCCCGAGCCGAAGTTCGTCGTCGGCATGGGCTCCTGTACCATCTCCGGCGGCCCGTTCCAGGAGGGGTACAACGTGGTCAAGGGCGCCGAGGAGGTCATCCCGGTCGACATCCACGTCCCCGGCTGCCCGCCCCGCCCCGAGGCACTGGTCTACGGCGTCGCGAAGCTACAGGAGCGGATCGCCAACGGCGAGGCGTCGCCGGTGACGGTCAAGCCCTACGAACTCGAACAGTTCGGCGATCTCGAACAGGACGAAATCGTCGACGAACTCGCGTCCGAGATCGACGAGGAGGATCTGGTGATGCGATACAACTGGGCTGATTCACCATGAGCAGTCTACAGGAAGGCGAGGAGACCCCGGAGATCGAGTCCGGCGAGACCGAACTGGAGGCGCTGCTCGACGACCTCATCGTCGACCGCGACGATCACGAGAACGCGCCCGCGTTCGTCATCCGCCCGGACACGGTCCAGGAGACGCTCGGCCGCCTGAAGGAGGAGGCCGGCTACGACCACCTCTCGCTGGTAACCGCCGAGGAGTACCCGGACCGCTACGAGTCGATCTACCACCTGAAGAAGTTCGACGACCCGACCGACGAGGTCAGCATCGTCGTCCCGACCGACGCGGAGAACCCGGTCAGTGAGTCCGCCGAACCCGTCTTCCGGACCGCCGACTGGCACGAGCGTGAGGCGTACGACCTGGTGGGCATCGACTACGACGACCACCCGGACCTGCGCCGGATCCTGCTACCCGAGACCTGGCAGGGCCACCCGATGGGGCGGGACTACGACCAGAACCGGCCCCAGATGGTGCCGCTGCGCGAGCACGCCAACCCGCTGGAGGATGACCACCGGTCCGAATCCGACTCGGACACGATGTTCGTCAACATCGGTCCCCACCACCCGGCGACCCACGGCGTGCTCCACCTCGAGACGACCCTCGACGGCGAGCAGGTCGTCGACGTCGAACCGGACATCGGCTACCTCCACCGCAACGAGGAGCAGATGGCCCAGCAGTCCACCTACCGCTACCAGATCATGCCGTACCCGGACCGCTGGGACTACATCTCGGCGGGGCTGCTCAACGAGTGGGCCTACGCCCGCGCAGCCGAGGACCTCGCGGATATCGAGGTCCCCGAGTACGCCCAGATCATCCGGACGATGGGCGCGGAACTCTGCCGGATCGCGGCCCACATGCTGGCGGTCGGGACGTTCGCCCTCGACATCTACGGCGACTTCACGGCCATCTTCATGTACGCGATCCGCGACCGGGAGAAGGCCCAGAACATCCTCGAGGACCTCACCGGGCAGCGACTGATGTTCAACTACTTCCGACTCGGCGGGGTCGTCTGGGATCTGCCCGAACCCCGCGAGGAGTTCTTCGAGAAGGTCCGGAGCTTCACTGAAGAGCTCCCGGAGCTGCTGGAGGAGTACCACGACCTCATCACGGGCAACGAGATCCTCCAGATGCGGACGGTCGGGACTGGGGTTCTGCCCGAGGAAGTCGCCAAGAACTACGGCGCGACCGGGCCGGTCGCCCGTGGGTCGGGCATCGACTACGACATCCGGCGGGACGACCCGTACGGCTACTACGACGAACTCGACTGGGAGGTCCCCGTCGAGGACGGCTGTGACAACTTCAGCCGCCTGCTCGTCCGCATGCGCGAGGTCGAGGAGTCCGCGAAGATCATCGAGCAGTGTGTCGACCTGCTCGAGGACTGGCCCGAAGAGGAGCGCAACATCCAGGCCAACGTCCCGCGGACGCTTCGACCCGACGACGACACGGAGATATACCGCACCGTCGAGGGCGCGAAGGGCGAACTCGGCGTCTACATCCGAGCCGACGGCACCGAGAAGCCCGCGCGGTTCAAGATCCGGAGCCCCTGTTTCTCCAACCTCCAGACGCTGCCGGAGATGAGCAACGGGGAGTACATCCCGGACATGATCGCCGCGCTGGGTAGCCTCGACATCGTGCTCGGGGAGGTGGACCGGTGATCCTGCAGAGCGAAACGCCGCTGCCGGACACGCTGGCGAACCTGCTCGGTCTCGGCGGCTTCGGCGTCGCCGGCGAGTTCGTCGCCTCGTTCATCGCCGCGTTCATCGTCGGGAACGTGATGCTGGCGATGACCGGCGTCGCCGGCCCGTGGGCAAAGCGGAAGATCACCGCGAAGTTCACGGACCGCATCGCCGCCAACCGGATCGGACCCGCCGGCATCGGGACTATCCCGGCCGACGCCGTCCGACTGCTGGCCAAGGAGCTGATCGTCCCCGAGGGCGCCGACCGCCCGGCCTGGGACATCGCGCCGCTGATCGTCGCCGGGTCGGCGATGCTCGGCTTCGCGGTGATCCCGATGGGGAGCGGCATTCAGGTCGCGGACCCCGAAGTGGGGCTCGCGTACGTGTTCGCGGTCGCCTCCATCGCCAGCCTCGGCATGGTGATGGCGGGCTACGCGTCGAACAACAAGTACTCGATGCTCGGCGCGCTGCGCGCCGTCGCACAGAACCTCGCCTACGAGATCCCGCTGGTGATCACCGGGGTCTCGGTGGTGCTGTTCACGGGATCGCTCCGGATGAGCGAGATCGTCGCCGCCCAGCAGGAGACGCTGATCTCCCTCGGCGGCGTCGCGATCCCGTCGTGGTTCGTGTTCGTGAACCCGTTCGCGTTCGTCCTCTTCCTCGCGGCGAACATCGCCGAAGTGGGACGGAACCCGTTCGACATCCCGGAGGCGCCGACCGAAATCGTCGCCGGGTTCCAGACCGAGTACTCCTCGGTCTACTTCGTGTTGCTGTATCTGGGTGAGTTCCTCCACATCTTCCTCGGCGGCGCCATCACCGCGGTGCTGTTCCTCGGCGGCGCGGCCGGCCCCGGCCCGGAGAGCATCGGCTTCCTCTGGTTCGTGGTCAAGATCTGGGCCTTTTTCCTGTTCACTCAGTGGCTGCGCTCGGCGGCACCGCGCCTGCGTATCGACCAGTTGATCGAAGTCGGCTGGAAGGGGATGCTCGAACTCTCCTTCCTGAACCTGGTGCTCACGGCCCTAATCGTGGGGGTGGTTGTATGATCGGAATCCTGAAAGGAATGGCGACGACGATGAAGCACGCACTGGACGGCAACACCTTCACGGTGAAGTACCCGGAGGTCGCACCCGAAGTCAGTCCGCGGTTCCGCGGGGTCCACAAGTTCAGCCAGGAGCGCTGTATCTGGTGTCGGCAGTGTGAGAACGTCTGTCCGAACGACACGATCCAGATCGTGATGGACGATCAGCGCAACGGCGAGGAGTACAACCTCCACGTCGGCCAGTGTATCTACTGCCGGCTCTGTGAGGAGGTCTGTCCCGTCGACGCCATCCTGCTGACCCAGAACTTCGAGTTCACGGCCGACACGAAAGACGAGTTCGTCTACGACAAAGAACAGCTCAAGAACGTCCCGTGGTACAAGGGGAGCGACCCCCTCGAAGCCCGCAACCCCGACCGATCCGCGTGGGTCGGCGAGGGCGCGGGCGAGGTCGACTACCAGTAACACAATGATCGAGACAATCGCGTTCGCGTTGTTCGCCGCGATCACGGTGGGGTGTGCGTTCGGGGTCGTCCTCGTCGAGGACCCCTGGCACGCCGCGCTGTTCCTCGGCGGCGCACTCTCGAGCCTGGCGGTCCACTACGTGATGCTGCAGGCCACGTTCCCCGCGGCGATGCAGGTGCTCGTCTACATCGGGGGCGTGCTCGTGCTCATCACGTTCGCCGTCATGCTGACGCGAACGGACAAGCCGAGAGCGGAGGTGTACAGCTAGATGGTCAGTCGACCCGAACTCAAGGAGGACGCCAACTACGTCAACGGGCTGGCGGCGTCGGTGCTGTTCGTCGTGCTCGTGGCGGTGTTCCTGACCGCGGGCTTCGGCGAGGCCGCCGGCTTCGCCGCCGACGCCTCGCTGGTCGCGGGCATCGGCTACGCGCTGATGGATCTGCACGCCGAGTCCGCCGTCGGCGTCGAGGGGTTCCTCGCGACGTTCGAAACCGTCGGCTTCGTGCTCGTGGCCGCCACCGTCGCTGCCGTGACGCTGGCGAGCCGTGAGACCGAGGGCGACGGGCCGGTGACGGCGCTGACCGACGGTGGTCGGCCCGTCGATGGCGAGGCCTCGGAACGCCGGGCGGAGTCCGGCGACGACGAGGAGGTGGAGAGCTGATGGTCCCGGTCGAGTACTACCTCGTGCTCTCGGCGGCCGTCTTCTCCATCGGCCTCTACGGGCTGTTGACCCGGGAGAACGCGCTGTTCTTCCTGATGTCGGTGGAGCTGATGCTCAACGCGGCGAACATCAACTTCATCGCCTTCAGCGCCCAGTGGGGGAACCTCACCGGGCAGACGTTCAGCCTGTTCGTGATGGCGCTTGCGGCGGCCGAAGTGGCCGTCGGTATCGGCATCATCCTCGTACTGTATCGTAACTTCAAGGACGTGGACGTGACAGTCCCGCAGGAGATGAGGTGGTAAGATGGCAGGAGCTTTCGACTATGCGCTGGCGATCGCGGTGTTACCGTTCCTCTCGTTCTGTCTCGCGGTCGGTGTCGCCCTCTCCGGGCGGGACCTGCTGCCCAAGGGGGGCGCGCTCCCCGGGATCGCGGCGACCGGCGGGTCGCTGCTGCTCTCGGCATGGGTGTTCCTCACGGTTAGCGGCGGCGAGACGTACAACGAGACGTTCTACACGTGGGCCGCCGGCGAGGCGGCCACCGGCAGCCTGAGCGAACCGCTCACGCTGTCGTTCGGTATGCTGCTCGACCCGCTGTCGGCGATGATGCTGCTCATCGTCTCGCTGGTCGCGCTGCTGGTCCACGTGTTCTCGCTTGGCTACATGAACGACGAGGGCGAGACGGGCCTCCCCCGGTACTACGCCGGCCTCGGCCTGTTCACCGCCTCCATGCTCGGGTTCGTCCTCGCGGACAACCTGCTCATGGCGTTCATGTTCTTCGAACTGGTGGGGCTCTGCTCGTACCTCCTCATCGGCTTCTGGTTCCGCCGTGAGGGGCCGCCGAGCGCCGCCAAGAAGGCGTTCCTGGTCACCCGGTTCGGTGACTACTTCTTCCTGATCGGCGTCGTCGCCGTCTTCGCGACGTTCGGGACGGCGAAGTTCGCCGGGGAGCACTCCTTCCCGCGCATCGCCGAGCACGCACTGGCAGGCGAAGCGACGGTCAACACGTTCCTCGGCCTCGAGCCGGCGGCGTGGTTCACCGTCATCGGTCTGCTGGTGCTGGGTGGCGTGATCGGCAAGTCCGCCCAGTTCCCGCTACACACGTGGCTGCCCGACGCGATGGAGGGCCCGACCCCCGTCTCGGCGCTGATCCACGCGGCGACGATGGTGGCCGCCGGGGTCTACCTCGTCGCCCGGATGTACGGGTTCTACGCGCTCTCGCCGACGGCGCTGGCGATCATCGCGCTTGTCGGCGCGTTCACCGCGCTGTTCGCGGCGTCGATGGGCCTCGTGAAAGACGAGATCAAGCAGGTGCTCGCCTACTCGACCATCTCCCAGTACGGCTACATCATGCTGGGGCTGGGGGCCGGTGGCTACGTCGCCGGGACGTTCCACCTGCTCACCCACGCCTTCTTCAAGGCGCTGCTGTTCCTCGGCGCCGGGTCGGTGATCATCGCGATGCACCACAACGAGGACATGTGGGAGATGGGCGGCCTGAAGGAGAGGATGCCCGTCACCTACTACACGTTCCTCGCTGGCTCGCTCGCGCTCGCGGGCATCGTTCCCTTCGCCGGCTTCTGGTCCAAAGACGAGGTGCTGTACGAGGCACTCGTCCACGGACTCGGCACCACGAGCGGCCTCGGCACCGCGCTGCTGGTCGCCTACGGGATGGGCCTGCTCGCGGTGCTGTTCACCGGCTTCTACACGTTCCGGATGGTGATGCTCACCTTCCACGGCGAGCCCCGCTCCGAGACGGCCCGCGAGGCCGCCGAGGGCGGCTGGAACGTGAAGCTCCCGCTGATCGTGCTCGGGATCCTCGCGACGACCGTCGGCCTGGTCAACATGACCCCCGTCGCCGACCTCACGGGGATGCACGATATCGAACTGCTCAACATGTGGCTCTCGGGTGCGCCCGAGTCGGTTTCCGTCGAGCAGTACCACCACCTGCTGGAGGAGTTCGGCGGGATCCACGCGGCCGACGTGCCGTCGTACCTCGCCGGGGGCCTCTCGCTGGCGCTCGCGCTGGTGGGCGCTGGCTCGGCGTACGTCCTCTACGGCGGCGCCGATCCCGAACCCCACACCGAGAAGCTGGGGAGCCTACGTGGGGTGCTGTACAACAACTACTACCAGGACGAGTACCAGGTCTGGCTCGCCGAGAACGTCGTGCTGCCGCTGTCGAAGGTCGCTGACGTGTTCGACCAGGCGGTCGTCGACGGCGTCGTCAACGGCGTCTCGAGCGTGAGCCTGTTCGGTGGCTCGCGGCTGAAGCGAGTGCAGGACGGGCTGGTGACTCACTACGCCGCGATGCTCACCCTCGGGCTGACGGTGTTGCTCGTCGGGTTCGCGGTCTACGGGGGGTGGTTCTGAATGCTTATCGAGACCCTCATCGGCTTCGCGTTCGTCGCCGCGCTGGTCACGTTCCTCGTGCCCGACGAGGTGGCCGGCCGCGTCGGCGCGGCGCTGAGCGTCGTCCCCCTCGTGGGGACGCTCTGGCTCTGGGCACAGTTCGACGGGAGCGGCAACGCCCTCACGGGCGGGACGCTCGCGTTCGAGACGAAGTTCGACCTGCTGACCCTCTCGGGCTATCAGGTGCAGTGGTTCACCGGCCTCGACGGTATCAGCCTCCCGCTGGTCGTGCTGACGGCGTTCCTGACGACGCTCGCCATCGTGAGCGCGTGGACGCCAATCGACAGCCGCCAGTCGCAGTTCTACGGGCTGATGCTGTTCATGGAGGCGAACCTGCTGGGGATGTTCACCGCACTGGACTTCTTCATGTGGTTCGTCTTCTGGGAGGCGACGCTGCTGCCGATGTACTTCCTGATCGGCGTCTGGGGCGGTCCGCGCCGGAAGTACGCCGCGATCAAGTTCTTCGTCTACACGAACGTGGCGAGCCTGCTGATGTTCGTGGGGTTCATCGCGCTCACCTTCGGCGGTCTCGGTGACAGCATCGACACGCTGTCGCTGCCCGCCGTCGCGATGGCGCTCGAAGCCGGCGGCAACGTCGGCTCGTTCATGGGGCTGGGCCCCGAGGCGCTGAAACTGGTCGCGTTCCTCGCGATGTTCGTCGGGTTCGCGGTGAAGGTGCCCGTCGCACCGCTGCACACGTGGCTGCCGGACGCCCACGTCGAGGCACCCACGCCGGCGTCGGTGATGCTGGCGGGGGTGCTGCTGAAGATGGGGACGTACGCAATGTTGCGGTTCAACTTCACGATGCTGCCCGACATCGCGTCGGATCTCGCGATCCTGATCGCCGCACTCGGTGCGTTCTCGGTGATCTACGGCGCGATCCTCGCGCTGGCACAGGAGGACCTCAAGCGCATCGTCGCCTACTCGTCGGTGTCGTCGATGGGCTACGTCCTCCTCGGACTCGTGGCGTTCACCGAGTTCGGCGTCGCGGGTGCGACCTTCCAGATGATCGCTCACGGCCTGATCTCCGGGCTGATGTTCATGGCCGTCGGCGTCATCTACAACACGACCCACACCCGGATGGTCGGCGACATGTCCGGGCTGGCAGACCGGATGCCGGTCACGGTCGGCATCCTCATCGCCGGCGCCTTCGGCTACATGGGGCTGCCCCTGATGGCCGGCTTCGCCGGCGAGTACTTCATCTTCGTCGGGTCGTTCCACTCGACGGTGATCCCGAGCGCGCCGCTGTTCACCGCAGTCGCGATGTTCGGCATCGTCATCGTGGCGGGCTACCTGCTGCTGGCGATGCAGCGCACCCTGTTCGGGCCGTTCAGCCTCGACGCCGACTACGAGGTCGGCCGCGCCCCGTTCCACGACGTGGCGCCGCTGGCGGTGCTGCTGCTCGCCGTCATCGCCCTCGGGGTCAAGCCTGACCTGTTCCTCGACATGATCCTGAACGCGATTGCCCCGCTGGTCGGAGGTGGTGCCTGATGGTGACGGCACCGCCCATGACGCCGACCTACCTGCTGGGGCTCACGGCGCTTGCGGTGTTGCTCTACGACAGTCTGCGGACCGACGACGGCGGTGCGGGCGTGCTCACGGGCATCTCCGTGGTCGGCGCGCTGGCGTCGCTGGGGACCGCAGGCTGGTTCCTGACGGCCGACACCGGCCTCGTGGCCGGCATGTCCGAGTTCAGCGGCGCCGTCGTCGTCGACGGCATGTCGCTGTTTTTCACCGCGCTGTTCGCGGCGGTGACGGTCCTCGTGACGCTCGGCGCCCACGACTACGACCCCATCGACGGCAAGCGGGGCGAACTGTACGGTCTCGTGCTGCTGGCGGCGACGGGGATGTCGGTGATGGCGAGCGCGAACTCGCTGGCGACGGCCTTTGTCGCCCTCGAGCTCGCGAGCCTACCGTCCTACGCGCTGGTGGCGTTCCTCAAACAGGACCGCGGGAGCACCGAAGCAGGGCTGAAGTACTTCCTGATCGGCGCGCTCTCCTCGGCCATCTTCGTGTTCGGCATCTCGCTCGTCTACGCCGCGACCGGGTCGCTGCTGCTACCCGACATCGCGGCGGCGTTCGAGTCCGGTCTCGGTGAGCGGACCGGTATCGCCGGCGTCGGCGTGCTGATGATCGCCGGCGGCGTCGCGTACAAGACCGCCTCGGTGCCGTTCCACTTCTGGGCGCCCGAGGCCTACGAGGGGGCACCCGCGCCGGTCTCGGCGTTCCTCTCCTCGGCGTCGAAGGCCGCCGGCTTCGCGCTGGCGTTCCGCGTGTTCGTCGTCGGCTTCCCGCTGGGGGCCGCGACGAGCGCCGGCATCGACTGGGCGCTGCTGTTCCAGATCCTCGCGGTGGCGACGATGGTGCTCGGTAACTTCGCCGCGGCCACCCAGGACAAAGTCAAGCGGATGCTCGCGTACTCCTCCATCGGGCACGCGGGCTACGTGCTGATCGGCCTCGCGGCGCTGTCGGCCGAGGCCAGCACCAACGGCGACGTGATGGGCGCCGCGATGGCCCACCTGTTCGTCTACGGGTTCATGAACACGGGCGCGTTCCTGTTCGTGGCGCTGGCCGAGAACTGGGGCGTCGGGCGCCGGTTCGAGGACTACAACGGACTGGGCGCCGAGAAGCCGTTCGCCGCGGTGGCGATGACGGCGTTCCTGTTCTCACTGGCGGGCGTCCCGCCGCTGGGCGGCTTCTTCTCGAAGCTGTTCCTCTTTGCGGGCGCCGTCGACGCCGGCCTCTGGTGGCTGGCGGTGATCGCCGTGATCAACAGTTCGCTCTCGCTGTACTACTACTCCCGCGTCGTGCGGGCGCTGTGGTTCGAGGAGGGCGACCACGACCTGAGCGGGGCCCCGACGGCCCTCTACGCCGCACTGGCTATCGCGCTGGTCGGTACCGTGGTCCTCCTCCCCGGCTTCGGGCCGGTGATCGAGACCGCACAGGAGGCCGCGACGGCGCTGTTCGCCTGACCGGCGACATCCCTTTTTACTCGCGCAGAACGCCCCGAACCGCCGCCGAGAGCTCCGTATCGCGATCCATCTTGATCCCGTCCGTGGTGGCGACGACGCTGGTGTCGCCGACCTGGATCCGGGCGACGTAGCCGTTCTCGAACGCACAGACAGTTCGCCCGCCATCGGCGCCAGCGGACGGCGGCGACGGTCGGCCGCCGTCGGTAAGCACCGGCGACTGGCAGGACGCGCCGTCAGCCATGGCCTCGTGGACGGGGGCGTCAGCCCGGGCCGGGAGGTCGCTGCGTCGGTAGAGCGTGCCGCTGTGGTCGGGGCCGTCGACGCTCACGCTCCGGAGCCGGTCGCCGACGACACCCCGACAGGCGTGTTCGAGTGCCTGCACCTGCGAGTCGGTCGAATCGTCCGTTTCTTGTGGCATGTTCACTAGTAACACGATTATCCGTTATGAATCTGTCGGCGGCCCCGTTAGACAGATGACCCACCCGGGCCAGCAACGGGTATGCACGGACGCGTCGCCGAGTTCGCCGACATCGCCGAGGAGCGCTACGGCCTGTCTATCGACCCCGTCGAGTTCCCCGAGGAGGGGACGCCAACGGCCGCCGACGCCGCGGCGGCGGTGGGCTGTGACATCGCCCAGATCGTCAACAGCCTCGTGCTCTCGGTCGACGGCGACCCGGTGCTCTGTCTCACCTCGGGCGCCGAGCGCGTCGACGAGGCGGCACTCGCGGCGTGGGCCGGCGTCGACGAGAGCGCCGTCTCGATGGCCGACCCCGAGGACGTGCGCGAGGCGACCGGGTGGGCCATCGGCGGCGTCCCGCCGATCTGCCACGAGACCGATCTCCCCACGCTGCTGGATCCGGCGCTGCGCGAGTCCGAGACGGTCTGGGCTGCTGCAGGCACACCAACGTCGATGTGGGAGATCGAGCCGGCACGGCTCCGAGACACAGCGGGCGCCGAGGTGGTCCCCTTCACCGAGTAGGGGCAGCCGGCTCGGACCGCTACGCTTATCCGGGTTTGGGCCTGCCTAAACCATATGGAACGCGCGGGTGATCACCGTGGCGAGTGAGACGGGGGAGGTCGTCCCGGAGCTTCGGTCAGCCGTTTCGTGGATCGACGCGCGGCTTGCCGGCCTGATTCTCGGGAGCTGTGCCATCGTCGCCGCCGCCGGCCTCGTGCAGGTCAGCTTCGGCACGTACACGATGTCCATCGCCGACGCCTGGGCCGCGGTGTTCGACCCCGCCGTCTGGACGAACCCCCAGTATCCGCTTCGTCTGCTGCTCGGCGACTGGCTGGGGACGGAGGTCGCACGCCTGCTCGGCTTCTCGACGGCGCCGGTCGACCTCGCGCGGGAGAGCCTGATCGTCTGGGGGCTTCGCCTGCCGCGGGTGCTCGTCGCTGTGCTGGTGGGGACGAACCTCGCCATCTCCGGGGCGGTGTTTCAGGCGGTCACGCGCAACGAACTCGCCTCGCCGTTCATTCTCGGGGTCTCCGCGGGGGCTGGGCTGGCAATCCTGCTCACGCTCGTGGTGTTCTCCGGGCTCGCGACCTTCCTCCCGCTGATCGCGGCGGGCGGCGGCGCCATCGCGTTCGCGCTCGTCTACGCCATCGCGTGGAAGGGCGGCACGAACCCGGTTCGGCTGGTGCTCGCGGGCGTCATCGTCTCGACAGTGTTTGGCTCGATGCAGACGGGCCTGTTTTTCTTCACGGAGGATCTGGGCGTCGTTCAGTCCGCGATTTCGTGGACCACGGGCTCGCTGACCGGCGTCGACTGGGAGCAGGTCCGGATCGCGCTCCCGTGGACGGTGCTGTTTACGGTGCCGCTGACGCTGCTGGGCGCCCGGCAACTCAACGTCCTGTTGCTCGGCGAGCGCACCGCGCGTTCGCTGGGGATGTCCGTCGAGCGCGTTCGGTTCCTGCTCTCGGCGGTCGCGGTGCTTGCGGCCGGGACGGCCATCGCCGTCGCCGGCATCGTGAGCTTCGTCGGCCTGATCGTTCCCCACATGGTCCGACAGCTTGTCGGCTCGGACTACAAGCGCGTGGTGCTCGGGAGCGTCTTCGCCGGGCCCGCGCTGGTGGCCGTCGCCGACGTGGGCGCACGGCTGGCCGTGCCGGGCACCCAACTCCCGGTCGGCATCGTCACGGGGCTGGTCGGCGGCCCGTACTTCCTCTACCTGATGCGCAAAACCGAGGTCGGTGAACTATGAGCAAAGGCGACACCCCTGACTCGACGGACAGCATCGCGGGACCGAGCGGCGACGCCATCGACGTCGACGGCGAGCCGCCCGAACTGGAGGCCAAAGAGCTCACGCTGTCCTACGAGCCGGGTAAGCCGGTGGTCGAACTCGACCGGCTGACCGTCCCCGCCGGCGAGGTGACCGCGCTGGTCGGCCCGAACGGCTCCGGGAAGTCGACGCTGCTGAAGTCGATGAACGCCGAACTCAACCCCGAGGACGGCACCGTCTACTTCGACGGCCGGGACGTCAAGCAGTACGGCACGACCGAACTCGCCCAACAGCTCGGCCTGCTCTCCCAGCAGAACACCGCGCCGGCGTCGACGACGGTCCGGGAGCTTGCAGCCCACGGGCGCTACCCCCACCGTGGCTTCTTCGACTCGCTGAGCGAGGGCGACGAGCGCGCCATCGACCGCGCGCTCGAACGTGTCGGCGTCGACGACATCGCCGACCGCCCGGTCGGCGGGCTCTCGGGCGGCCAGCAACAGCTTGCGTGGCTCGCCATGACGTTCGCCCAGGAGACCGATGCGCTACTGCTCGACGAGCCGACGACGTTCCTCGACCTGCACCACCAGCTTCGCGTGCTGCGCGCGGCCCGCGAACTCAACGAGGAGCGCGGCGTGACGGTCTGCGTGGTCCTCCACGACATCGGGCAGGCAGCCCGGTTCGCAGACAACCTCATCGCGCTGCGTGACGGCACTCCCTACGAGTGGGGCCCCCCCGACGAGGTGGTCACGCCGGACCTGCTGGAGGACGTGTTCGGCGTCGAAGCCGAGGTCGGCTTCGGCCCCGAGGGACCGACAATCGTGCCCCGACGACCCGTCGAAGACGACTGAGGCCGCCCCGTTCTCTCCACCGTTTGCGACCTCGATTAGCGGCGCCGCCGAGAGTTGCCCCCGTCGGGAGATATAAGTAGCCACAACACAACTCTTGATTTAGACGCGTCTAATTATGTCCGAGATCCTCGATATCTTCCTCGTCTCCGTGCGGGACGGGTTCCTGCAGGTGAGCGCCTTCGTCGCGGTGACGGTACTGCTGTTTAGCTACGTCCAATACCGAACCGGGGGGCGACTGATCGCCGCCATCGAGGACCACGAGCGCGCCCAGCCGCTGATCGGCGCGCTGATGGGGCTCACCCCGGGCTGTGGCGGCGCCATCGTGATGATGCCGCTGTACGTCCGCGGGTCGATCAGCTTCGGCACCGTGGTGGCCACGCTGGTGGCCACCGCCGGCGACTCGGTGTTCGTGATCATCGCGCTGGCGCCCGAGGCGGGGCTCTACGCCTACGCCGCCGCGCTGGTCGCGGGCACGCTGTTCGGCTACGCCATCGACCGCTTCGGCCTCGGCGTCGGGCGCGTCGACGCCGCCGTCTCGGAGGTCAGCCGGGCCACGTCGACGGCCGCCCACCGTGTCCCGACCGGGAGCGGCGTCCACCACTACGAGGAGGCCGCCGTCGCGGACGTCGAGGAGGCCGCGGACGGCGGCGAGGCAGTCTCCCGGGAGGCCACGGGGGCGCTCTGGCATCTGAGCAACGCCGCGCTCTGGGGCTGGTGGCTCGCGGCCGCCGCGGGGCTGGTGATCGGGATCGCGTTCCTCGCCCGCGGCGCGCCCGAAATCGCGCTCAGCCTCGGCACGAACTTCGCGGGCGCATTCACCGTCGTCGGCCTCGTGGGGACCACGCTCTCCTTTTACCTCTACTTCGTGGGCCGACACCACCTCGGCCACGGCGCCATCGGCGAGGCCGAGGACACGTTCGAGAACGCCCGCGAGACGCTGCTACACGCCGCGATGGAGACCTCCTTCGTCACCGTCTGGGTGATCGCCGCCTACCTGCTCTACGAGTACGGCATCGTGTTCACCGGCATCGATGTCGCCGCGGCCGCGGCCGCCGCGGGCGTGCTCGCACCCATCGGCGGCGCGCTGATCGGCGTGATCCCCGGCTGTGGCCCCCAGATCGTGCTCGCGACCGCCTACGCCGAGGGTGCGATCCCGTTCTCGGCGCTGACGGCCAACGCGATCAGTCAGGACGGCGACGCGCTGTTCCCGCTGCTGGCCATCGACAAGACCGCCGCCATCGTCGCCAGCATCTACACCACGATTCCGGCACTGATCGTCGGCGTCGGCCTGCATCTGCTCTACGGCCCGATGTTCGGCTTCGGCGTGCTCTGAGCGGCCTGAACCGTTTTCCGGGAGCCACCCCTCAGATCACTCATGACCGAGAACGATACCGGCGAAAGCGTCCAGGTCTGGCTCGTCGAGCGTACCTACTCCGACGACGAACAGAACATCGTGATCCTCGTCTACGCCACGCCGGACGGCGAGCGCTACCTCAGAAAGGAGCGCGCACTGACCTCCTTCGACGACCGGCGGGACACCACCGCAGCCATCGACGCCGACCCCGGCAACCTCGGCGAGACCGACGAGGACAAACTCGAACAGTACGCCGCCGAGGCCGAACGCATGGCCGAACAGCACGATCCGGACGACCTCATCTGACTCCCGGCGGCTGGGCGGACAGCGTCGACTGGCTCAACAGCGCCAGCCCCGATCCGTCTCGTTCAGGCGCTCACAGCCGTCCTCGGTGACCACGACCAGATCCTCGATGCGGACGCCGAACTCACCGGGGAGGTAGATTCCCGGTTCGACGCTGAACACCATCCCCGGCTCCAGTTCCCGGTCGTTGCCCTCGACGATGTACGGCTCCTCGTGCACGTCGAGGCCGACACCGTGGCCGGTGCGGTGGATGAACTCCTCGCCGTAGCCCGCGTCTTCGATGACCTCGCGAGCGGCGGCGTCGACGGCCTCCGCCGTGACACCCGGCTCGACGGCCTCGACGCCGGCCTGCTGAGCTTCTTCGACGACTTCGTGGACCTCCTGGACCGCCTCGCTCGGTTCGCCGCCGAAGACGAGGGTACGAGTCTGGTCAGACGGGTACCCATCGACGCGGGTGCCGAAGTCCAGTACGACTGGCTCGCCGGGGGTTATCTCCCGGTCGCTGTGGTGATGGTGCGGCTTCGCGCCGTTCGGGCCGGCGCCGACGATGGTCGCGAAGGAGACCCCCGTGCCGCCGTTGGCTTCGAGCAGTTCCTCGATCTCCGCGGCGAGTTCGGCCTCCGTGAGCCCCAGCACTTCCTCGCCCATCGTCCGGAGGTCCCGGACCGTCTCGTCGGCGACGGCACCGGCCCGGCGCATGGCGTCGAGTTCGGCCTCGTCCTTCCGCACGCGGAGGTCGCCGACCACCTCGCTGGCGAGGCCGAAGGTTGACTCTGGGAGGGCGCTGCGGAGGTCCTGGGTGAACAGCGCCCACATGGTGTCGTCGACGAGCAGGTGGCCCCCGGCGAGGTCGAGTTCCTCGGCGATGGCGGCGATTCGGGGGACGGGGTTCTCGGCGTCCGCCCACGTGCGCACGTCGGCGACCCACGAGGCGTCGTGGATCTGTTCGCCCGAGAGCGCCGGCACGAAGAAGACGGGGTCGCCCTCGGCGGGGACGAACAGCAGCAGGTGGCGTTCGGCTGGCTCCTCGGCGTAGCCCGCGAGATAGCGGAGGTTCCGGCTGGGGAACAGGACGAGGCCGGCGTCGCCGCGGTCGCGCAGGCGCTGCTGGGCGTCGCGGGTCCGGCGCTCGAAGCTGTCGGCGTCGCTCATGGGCGGAGACGTGCCGGCGGGGACGAATAGCTGCCGGAGGGAGACAGTTCCTTCGGCGGACCGGGGCTACTGCAGGCGTTTGGTCGTCTCGATCAGCGGGTGACGGGCGTAGTCGACGACCGCCACGTCGTCGATGGAGTCGAGCCCTTCCTTCTCCGCGGTGCGCTCCATCCCCAGCGTCACTGGCTCGTCGGCCTCGACGACGATGACGTAGGCGTCGGTCTCCTCGACGCCGAGGCGGTCGGCCGCCAGTGCGCGGTGGTGGCCGTCAGTCAGCAGCAGTCGTTCCGAGTCCCCCGTGGCGTTGGCGATGACCACCAGCGGCTCCGCGAGGCCGTGTTCGAGTTCGTAGCGCCGCCCCTCGAGTTCGTCGGCGTAGACGCGGTCCTGCGTGGGCACGAGGTCCTCGAGGCGGACCTTCCGGCGCTCCTGGCGCACCCGCACGTCGTGGATATGTTGGAGCGTCTCCATCAGTTCCCCCACCTTCTCGGGGGTGGCGCGCTCGATTTGGCTGCGCACCACGTCGGTGTTGGAGATGATCCCCGCGAGGTTGCCGGCGTCGTCGACGACCGGGAGCTTCTGGATCCCCGAGCGCAGGATCACGCGCGCGGCGTCGGTCACGTCCATCTCCGGGTGGGCGACGACGATATCCTCGACCATCACGGTGAAAATCGGGGCGTCCTCGTCGGACAGCAGCAGGTCCCGCGCGGAGACGAACCCCTCGACTTTCCGGCCGTCGACGACCGGGAAGCCGTTGTGGTCGCTCTCGACGATGCGGCGAGCCACGTCGGCTACCGTGTCCTCGGCCTCGACGGTCGCCACCTCCCGGGTCATGTACTCCTTGACCCGCGCTTTGGCACTCATTACGCGGCGTTGGGGCCGGCCGACGAAAAAGGGTCAGGTCCGGGTCAGGTGGTGTCCGTCCCGTCGTCGGTCGTCTCGCGGTCGGCCGACTCCTCGTCGACGACCAGCGCGTCGCTCAGCCCGCCCCTGGAGGGGTACGCCAGCGACGCGGCGCCCTCGGGCGCGTAGTCGTACTCCAGTCCCTCGTCAGCCGTCGGCGCGTCGGGCGCGTCCGAGAGTGCGTCGAAGAACCGCTCGTCGACGACTTCCCAGACCACTTCGGTCAACGATCCGGTTAGCTCCGGGCCGGTCTCGCCGAGGATCCCCAGCGGGATCTGGGCGCCGGCCATGTCCGCGTGGCCGCCGGCGTCGCCGATAGCGCCGAACGCGTCCCGGAGCGTCTCCCCGAGGTCCAGATCCGAACCGCGGGCGCGGCCGGAGACGTAGATAGTGTCCTCCATGAAGCCATAGACCAGCGTGATCTGGACGCCCTCCATGTCCAGCAAGCGCTCGGCGGCTTGGGCCAGCGCGTCGCGGTCCCGGATCTCGCCGACACAGGTCGAGAGTGCCCCGTTGCGGACGGTGCGTTTCTCGATGGCCGCCGCGAGCACCGAGAGCGTCTCCAGCGAGACGCTGGGCGACTCGACCCGGGAGAGCGTGTCGGAATCGACCGCGGGGATCAGCGAGGCCGCCGCCGCGAAGTCGGCTTGTGAGGCCTCGCGAGTGAACTCCTTGGTGTCGATCTGAATGCCGTAGAGAAGCGCCGTCGCGGTCGTCGTGTCGGCGGTCACGTCGAACCGCTCGAGATACTCAGCGAGCAGCGTGCTCGTGGCGCCGACGCCGCTGCGCAGGTCGACGAACTCCCCGTCGACAGGGCCCCGCGGCGGGTGGTGGTCGATCACCACGTCGATCTCGGTGTCCGCAGGCAGGCTGTCGTTGATGCCCGGCCGAGAGTGATCGACGAGCGCGATGCCGCCGTACTCCTCGATTTCACCGATCTCGAGCTCCCGCAGCGGCAGTTCGAGCAGATTGACCAGCGCTCGGTTCTCCTGGTGGCTGATCTCGCCGTGGTAACAGGGTTCGGCCTCGACCCCGATGCGGTCGGCGAGGCGACAGAGCGCCACCGCGCTGGCGATAGCGTCCGGGTCCGGGTTGTCGTGGGCGACGACGGCGACTGGCTCCTCGGCGGCCAACAGTGCCTGTCGCAGGCCGCGTGCGCGCTCGCTCTCGAAACCAACCGTTCGGTCCAGCACGCGCTCGGCGAGCGCGGTAGTGGGGTCGATGACCCGGTCGGCCGTCGCCTCGATGGCGTCGACGGTCTCGCGGGCGGGGTCCTCGCCGGCGTAGACCACCAGCATCGCGTCGGGGAACGCCTCGCGGGCCGCCCCAGCGACCTCACGGTTGCGCTCGGGGTCGTCGGCGGCGACGAGTATCACGTCGGCGTCGGGTTCGTAGGCGACTGGGTCGGTGGGGTCGCCCTCCACAGCGGCGACGTTCGCTTCGCGGAGGCTCTCGGCGCGGGTCGGCTCGTCAGTGACGACCGTCGACGCGCCGTCGCCCAGCCACTGGAGGAGGTCGAAACCGACCCCGCCACAGCCCAACACCAGCCGGGTAACCATAGTCGGGAGAGGAAGGGAGCGCGGGAAAGCCTTACCGTCGGCAGTCGCTACGGCGACTCCACGACCAACTGCGGCTCGGTCAGCCGTTCACACTTGCACTCGGGACACCGGCTCGGCGCCGAGAGCGGGTCGTCGAACCCCGTGAAGCCACACTCCTTGCACTCCGGGGGCGCGACCAGTAGCTGTTCGTCCTCGTTCTCCAGACTCTTGGCGACGTGCTGGGCGTGGTCGTAGACGACGCTCGTGGGGACGCCGAGCCGTTTCGAGAGCTCTCGGGGCGTCGCCGGCCCCTCGCGGAGGGCGTCGACGATGCGCTGGCGGGTAGTCGTCTCCATACTGCTCCTTAGCGGTCCGGTGACAAACCGCTTTTCCCGCCGCCGGCGGCCGTCTCAATGGAAAAAGGGTTTACCAGTCCCCCCGGAACGGGGACGTTATGAAGGCAATCGTTCTCGCGGGCGGCTACGCGACGCGCCTCTGGCCCATCACCCGCAACCGCCCGAAGATGTTCCTCCCCGTCGGCGAGGGAACCGTCATCGACGACGTGTTCGCCGACCTCGAAGCCGACGAGCGCGTCGACGAGGTGTACGTCTCGACCAACGAGCGCTTCGCCGACGATTTCGAGGCGTATCTCGCGGACAGCGAGTTCGAAAAGCCCGTCATCTCCGTCGAGGAGACCGTCGACGAGGACGAGAAGTTCGGCGTCGTCGGCGCGCTGGCCCAACTCATCGACCGCGAGAACGTCGACGACGACCTGCTCGTCGTCGCCGGCGACAACCTCATCTCCTTCGACCTCGCTGAGTTCGGCGACTTCTTCCAGGGGAAGGGCACGCCCTGCATCGCGGCCTACGACGTGGGGTCGAAGGAGCGAGCCTCCTCCTACGGCCTCGTGGATCTGGACGGCGACTGCATCGTCGACTTCCAGGAGAAGCCCGAGCACCCGAAAAGCACGCTGGTCTCCATCGCCTGCTATGCGTTCCCACAGGGGACGCTGCCGGAGTTCGAGACGTATCTCGCCGGCGAGAACAACCCCGACGAGCCCGGCTGGTTCATCCAGTGGCTCCAGTCACGCGAGGCCGTCCACGCCTTTACCTTCGACGGCGCCTGGTTCGACATCGGGACGCCCGAGAGCTACCTCGAAGCCGTCGCGTGGAAACTCGGCGGCGAGAACCTGATCGCCGACGACGCCACCGTCGACGCCGAGTTGGGCGAGAACGTCCACGTGATGTCCGGCGCGACCGTCGAGGACAGCGAACTCGACCATAGCGTGGTGTTCGAGGACGCCACCGTCGTCGACTCGGCGCTTCTGGAGTCCATCGTCGACGAATCGAGCTACGTCGAGGGGCTCGACCTTTCGGGGGCGCTCGTGGGCGCCCACTCCGAAATCGCGGACGCCGAGGAGTAACACGCCGTACTCTTGTCGCGTCCGGGTCGGCGACTATCGCCGACGGCGAATACGTTCGGGAGTAGGTTGACGGGGTTGTTCCGGCGTGTATCGGGTATGGCGACTGATACAGAGCGAACGCCGTGGCCACAGCAGTTGCTGGACAGCATCTGGCTGCTCGCGCTGGCAGCCATCATCTTCTGGATGCTGGCCTACGTCGTCTGGGGAGTCGTCGACGTCCTGACGGTGCCGGTGGGGTGATCACTGATGGACTCACCCCTGGACTCACCCGACGGCAACTGGTGGAGCGAGCGGATCAACCGCCGCGAGTCGATCTGGCTGGGGATCAGCGGCGCCTGGGCGCTGACGCTGTTCGGCTGGATGCTCGGCTGGACGGAGTTCGGCGGGCAGAACCAGACCGGCCAGACCTACCAGGTCTCCACCCAGGCACTCCAGCAGAAGATCCAGAACTACAAGCAGTCCGCGGGCACGCTGAGCGTCGACAGCGAGGAGCTACTCGTTCCCGCCGAAAACGACGTGTACGTCGGCGCGCTCCAGTGGGGCTGGGACGGGCTTCCGGCGGTGCTCAAGCCCGGCGAGACCTACCGGTTCCACCTTGGCTCCTACGACGTCCAGCACGGCTTCTCGGTGCGCAACGCGGACAACCTGAGCCAACAGATCTCGCTGCAGATCCTGCCGGGCTACGAGTGGGTGCTGGAGATGACGTTCGACGACCCCGGCACCTACCACGTCGTCTGCAACGAGTTCTGTGGCGAGGGCCACCGCTCGATGCACGGGAAGTTCCTCGTCCAGGACTACGACGAGTCGGCCGTGACGCCGCCGGCGCAGAGCGGCGGCGAGTCGGGCGGCAACGGCGAATCCGGCGGCAACGGCGGCGCCGATTACGGCGGCTGGTTCACCGGTGACGACACCGGCGGCGCGACCGGAAACTACGACGGGACGACCGTCGACGAGACCGGCTCCGATCAGGTCACCGTCACGGTCGGCGCCGAGGGCAACGGCGGCCCGTACGCCTTCGACCCGCCCGCAGTCTCCGTCTCACAGGGGACGGCGGTGACGTTCGAGTGGGCGTCGAACAACCACAACGTGCTGGTCGACTCCCAGCCCGACGGCGCGAACTGGGGCGGCCACGAACCCATCGAGAACGAGGGGTTCAGCGTCGAGCACACGTTCGAGACCAGCGGCGTGTACAAGTACTACTGCGAGCCCCATCTCGGCGTCGGGATGAAGGGCGTCGTGGAGGTGGTCTAGATGTTCGGATTCAGCACCTACGAGTACGACGACGACGGCTTCCGCGAGTGTAGCGTCACCGGCCTCACCATCCATAAGTCCGCCGAGGACATGGTGAAGCTGTACGGCCTGACCGCCATCCTCGCGCTCGCGGTCGGGGGCGTGTTCGCGCTGACGGTCGCGATGACCCGCTGGGAGGTGATCGGGCTGCTCCCGGCCGGCGATTTCTACACCTACCTCAGCGTCCACGCCTGGAACCTGCTGATCTTCTGGATGGTGTTCATGGAGATCGCGATCCTCTACGTGGGCGGCCCGTTCGTCCTCGGCCGACGGCTCTCGCTGCCCAGCGTCGCGAAGGTCGGCTGGGTGATCATGGCCGGGGGCGCCGTGCTCGTCAACGCCGCCATCCTGCTGACCGAGTACCCGAATCAGGCGCCGCTGCTCACGTCGTACGTCCCGCTGCCCTCGAGTTGGCAGTTCTACCTCGGCGCGAGCGTGTTCGTCGTCGGCGCCATCGTCGCCGCCGTACCCTTCCTCGCGACGATCTGGAACCACCAGCAGGAGAACCCGAGGAAGACGCTCCCGCTCGTGACCTTCGGCGCGTTCATCACGAGCATCGTCGCGCTCGAGGCGCTGCTGGGCGGGGTGATCACCTACGTCCCGACGCTGCTCTGGCGCGTGGGCTACTTCGAGAGCATCGACCCGGCGTTCTACCGGCAGATGTACTGGATCATCGGCCACGGGACCCAGCAGATCAATCTGCTGGCGATGATCACCGTCTGGTACTTCCTGACCCACGTCATCGGCGGCGCCGAAGTCGCGAGCCAGAAAGTCTCGCGGGGCGCGTTCGTGCTCTACCTCTTTTTCATCAACCTCGGGGCGGCCCACCACCTGATGTCCGACCCCGTGGTCTCGGCCGGCTGGCGGATGTGGAACACCTCCTACGCCGCCTACGGCGCCGTCATCGCGAGCATGATCCACGCCTTCGCCATCCCGGCCGGCCTCGAAGTGGGTCGCCGCGCGAAAGGGAAAGCCGGCGGCCTGTTCGGCTGGCTCTGGAGCAGTCCGTGGGACGATCCGGGCTTTTCGGCGACGATCCTGAGCATCATCCTGTTTGGCTTCCTCGGGGGCATCACCGGCGTCATGATGGGTCAGATGCAGCTCAACATGACCTGGCACAACACCCTCGCGACGGTCGGGCACTTCCACGCTACCGTCGCCACCGGGACGACGCTGGCGTTCATGGGGCTGGGCTACTACGTCCTCAGGCTCGTGTTCGGCCGTGACTGGTCGCCGGGCCTGCTCGCGAAGATCCAGCCGTACCTCTACGGCGGCGCGATGGGGCTGACGGTGCTGATGATGATGTACGTCGGCATCCTGTTCGGCGTGCCCCGTCGGCACCCCTCGGTGATGGATATCCCCGGGACGGCGTTCAGCTTCTCGCCCGCCAAGCCGTTCTTCGCGGTGTTCGGCATCGCCGCGCTGCTCTCGATCCTCGGGGGCGCGCTGTTCGTCGTCGTCGCGCTCTGGTCGCTCGTGTTCGGCGACGCCTTCGAGGGCGGCCCGGTCGGCGACGTGGACCGGGCGGCCGCCGACGGCGGTGAGCGAACCGACGGTTCGCGATCCTCGTCGGATCACCGATTCGACGGCGGCGGGTCGAAGGCGACCCACGCCTACAGCATGCGCGGGACGTTCGTGCTCTGTCTCGTGTTCCTCGGGGCGTTCGTCACGCTCTGGGCGCTGAACTGGTACCTGCTCTCGACTATCTGGCAGATCGGTCCCTGACCCATGGACACCGAACTCCCTGCACACCTCTGGTCGCTGGTCAAGCCCCGTATCGTGACGCTGCTCTGTGTCACCGGCGCGTTCTCGCTGCTGGCGGCCGGCGGCGCGTCGGCGGCGACAGTCGCCGGCTTCGTCGTCGCCGGCGCCTGCATCGCCGCCAGCGCGGCGGCGTGGAACTGCTGGTACGACCGCAACCTCGACCAGCATATGGAGCGAACCGCCGACCGACCGCTGCCCAGCGGTCGCCTCGATCACCGCGTCGCCGCCGCGTTCGCGACGACTCTCGTGGTCGTCGGAACCGCTGTCGGTCTCGCGCTGTTGCCCGCGCAGTCAGTCGCGTTCATGCTGCTCGGCTTCGCGTCGTACGTCGGCCTGTACACGGTCGCGCTCAAGCGACGCCATTGGCTCGGCGTCGTCCTCGGCGGCTCAGCCGGATCGTTTCCCGTGCTGGCCGGCTGGACCGCGGTGCGACCGCTGACGGCGGCGCCGCTCGTGATGGCGCTGGTCGTCTTCGCGTGGACGCCTGCCCACGCGTGGGCGTTGGCGTACGTCTACCGCGAGGAGTTCGCCTCGGTCGACATCCCGACGCTTCCGGTGGTGGCGTCGACGGCGCAGGTCCAGCGCGGGATCCGCTACGCCGTCTGGTCGACGGTTGCCACCGTCCTCGCCGTCATCCCCTTCGCCGAGCCACCCTACGCCGTCACCGCCGTCGCCGGGAGCGTGCTGTTCGTGCTGGGGTTCCGGCCGTTCCTCCGGACCGGCAGCGAGCGCACGGCAGTTCGGGCGTTCTTCACGTCGAACCTCTATCTCGCCGTGTTGTTCGTCGCGTGGGGCGCCGGCGGCGTGCTCCCGGATCTGACGCCGTGGAGTCAGCTACTCACGCTGGCTGCGCTGCCGGCGCTGTTCGTCGGGATGTGGGCCGCCCAGCCGTCGCTCCGGGGCGTGCCGGCCTCGGTGGGCGGCGAGTGGCGCCCAGTCACCGACCGGATCGCGGCGGGCGTGGCCGCGTTCCAACTCAGGATGGCCCGTGAACACGACCGGCCGGGGAAGGGTGAGTGACGATGTCCGACGACTCCGTCGGCGGCGACCGGCCGAGCCCCGAGGAGCCGTCGGTCAGCGTCCGTAGCCTCGTCAGTAGCGCCTGGAGCACGCTGAAAACGGTCTACTACGCCAACTCCCCGAGTTGGCGGGTGCTGAAAGCCGGCGGCCTGCTGTTTTTCGGCTTCTTCCTCTGGGCCGGGGCGAACGTCCTCTACTCGTACAACCCGGAACTGACGCTGCTGCAGTACCCGATGGCCTACGGGTTCGCGCTGATCGTCTACGGGCCGATCCACCACCTCGTCGTCCTCCCGCTGGCGTTCCGCTGGCGGCGCTCGACCGGCGCGAAACAGGACCTCGGGAAACGACTACCCAACGGAATGTTGGCGGCCTTCTTGGCGTTCGTGATCGTGCTGGGAACGTTCCCCGCGGGCCCGATGGTCGTCGACTTCCAGAGTGCGCTCGGGTCGAACAGCCCGGACGTGAGCCCGGACCTGCTCTGTACGAAGTCGACGACACAGAACGGGACCTCGGTCCACTGCCACCTGAGCGAGACCGACGCCGTGGACCGAATCGAGGTTCGAAGCGGCGACAGTCGACTGCTCGTCGACGATGATCCGCCCTACGAGTTCACCGTCCACGACGAGAACATCCAGACCGTCGCCGGGGAGAAACGGTTCACCGTCCGCCTGCAGGACGAGGACGGGGGGATGGTCCGGCGCTACACCCGTCGGCTGGCGATAATCGACGACGGGTAGCTACGGCTCGAACTCGTCGTTTTTGAGTCCGTTTCGAACCGGTTCGTGCTCGGCGTCGGTCGGCGGCGGCGCCGTCACGAGGACCGTCTCCAGTCGCTCGTCGCCGGCTTTGACGCCGCGGTCCTCCCCAGCGGGCACCGTGACGACCGATCCCGGACTGACTTCGTGGGTCTGCTCGCCCTCGCGGACGACGCCGTGGCCCGACTGGACGACGACGGTCACGTCGCTGTCGGGCGCGTGGACCGGGATGAACTGGCCGGGTTCGAAGTAGCCACAGACGGTCTTGCTGCGCTCGGTCCGGAACAGTTCCCGGGCCGTGAATCGGGCGTCTCCGTACGCGCGCTCGGCGTCGACGCTGGTGTGCGGCATGCGTACGGCTCGCTTCGGCGCCGGCCTCCCGGTTGTGCCGAATACGTTCGCGGGTGGCGGTCGTCGCAGATCGTGGTCGGGACCGAGGCCGCGGGCGCTAAGTGGCCAGCGCCGGTAGGTCGGGTAATGAGTCAGCAGCGAGTCACCGTCGACTGCCCCGAGTGTGGCCTGACGGAGACGTTCGACGGCCTCGGGTCGGCGCGGTCGTTCATCGAGGACCACCGGACCGAGACGGGTCACGAGGCGACGTGGGAGCTACCCCAGTTAGCCTCGGGCGTCGAGCGCGCGGGCGACGAGGCGGGCGTCTGTGGGAGCCCCGACTGTACCGACACGGAGTCGCCGCTGTATCAGGGCGAGTAGTCGGCGATCGTTTCTGCCGCGAGCGTGTCCTTGTGGCCCTCGTTGGGGCCGCCGGCGATGGTGAGTAGCTTCGCGTCCCGGAGGTAGCGCTCGACGTGGTGGTCCGTCGTGTGGCCGACGCCGCCGTGGAACTGGACGGCGTCGTTGGCGTTGTCGACGGCGGCCTGCGTGGCGTTGATCTTGGCCATGCTGAACGCTCGGCCCATTTCCGCGCCCCTGTCGGCGCGGTCGGCCGCCCGGAGCGTTAGCAGGCGCGCAGCGTCGACGCGCTCGGCCATCTTGCCCAACTCCCAGCGCAGCCCCTGATTCTCGCTGAGCGAGCGGCCGTACTGCTCGCGCTCGGTCGTGTACGCGACCGTGTCCGCGAGCGCGGCCCGGGCGATGCCGACGCCGCGGGCCGGGACGTTCACGCCGGTGTGAATCTCGCCGCGCTGGACGTACGCCTCACCAACCTCGCCGACGCGTTGCTCGTCGGGCACGTGGACCGAGTCGAGCGAGACCCGCGGCGACTTCACCGGGCGGGCGGCCAGTGTCTCCCAGACGCGGTCGACGTCGAACGCCTCCGTCGGGACGAGGAAGGCAGTCACGTTGTGCGGTGCGTCGGCGTCCGGGCCGGTCTTGGCGTAGGTGAGCACGTAGTCGGCGTCGAGGAAGTTCGTGACCCACTGTTTGTGGCCGTCGAGTCGCCAGCCATCGCCGTCGCGTTCGGCGGTGGTCCCCATCTCCAGTTTGTTACTACCGGCGTTTTCCTCGCTCAGGCCGAGTGCGCCGACTGTGTCGAACGTCGCCATCTCGGGGAGGAAACGCTCGCGCTGGGCGTCGGTGCCGAACCGTTCGATCACCGTGGCGACGCCGAGATGCAGCGCGAGCGTGCTCGCGACGGGCATCAGCGCCGCCGATAGCTCCTCGATCACCAGTACCAGTTCGACCAGCCCCTCGCCACGGCCGCCGTACGTCTCGGGCAGCGTCAGGCCGGCGTAGCGCTGGTCGCCCAGCGCGTCGAGAATCTCCTCGGGGTACGCCTCCTCTCGGTCCAACTCGATCGCCCGGGGACGAATCTCCGTCTCGGCGAACTCGCGAGCCTCCGACTGGAGGGCGCGTCGGTGCTCGGTCAGCGCGAAATCCATGCGGCCGGCTTAGACCCGACCATAGTTAAACACGCCCGGCGCCCCCGGCCGCCGAGGTCAGTGGTCGGGGGTCACTCGATTCCCGTTGCATGTTAACTGTAAACAACACAAATGGGGCGCCAGAGGTCCCGAGAACCGCAGATTACCATTGCGCATCAAAGAAGTCTTTTGTATTCCCACCGCGTATCCCGCGTACTGTGAAACGTTCGATTGAGCGGCCGCAAGGCAGCGACGGCGCGGCGACGACTCGACGACGATGGCTTCAGGCGCTCGGAGTGGCTGGCGCCGCTGGGCTGGCCGGCTGTACCGGCGGCGACGAGGGCGGCGACGCCCAGTCGACGGCGACCCAGACCGAGGAGAACGCCTTCGGGACGGCCGAGCCAACCGGCACCGAACGCGACTCGCTCCCCGAGGTCAGCGGCACCTACCGCACGGTGACATCCGGGCGAGTGAACACGCTGAACCCGCTGTACAACCGTGAGGGCACCGCAGGCACCATCATCAGCTACGCGCTGGACGCCGGCTACGCCTACCGACGGGGCAACGAGTCGTTCAGTCAGCTCTACGAGCTATCGACCGACGACGGTGGAAAGACGTGGACTGCGGTGCTCCGTGAGAACCTCCGGTTCAGCGAGCCCTACGGGCAGGTGACCGCCGAGGACTTCGTCTACCAGGTCCGGGCGGTCCACCAGTCCGACTGGGCGGCGACGGCACAGGCCTCCTCGTGGCCTAGCGAGGTGTCCGTCGAACAGACCGGCGAGTTCGAGTTCCAGATTACGCTGCCCGAGGCGAACCTGCTCTACCCCGAGACGCAGGACCCGCTGCTCTACCCCATCCCGAAGGGCCTCCTCGAACCGTACGTGGAGTCGAAGGACGCCCAGGGGCTGCAGCGCGATCAGGAACTGCTGAACCTCTCCTTTGCCGGCAACCTCGGCGCCTACACCCTGAAGGAGTGGAACCGTGGCAGCGAGCGCTCGTTCGTCCGCAACGAGGAGTACTACCTCCGCGAGGCCGACGACGTGCCCCAGCTGTTCGGGAACGCGCCGTACTTCGAACGGCTGGAGTCCTCGGTCGTCAAGGAGCAGGCCGCGCGGCTGGGCGCACTCGAAACCGGCGAGACCGACAGCGCCGGCGTCCCGCCGAGTCAGGTCGCCCGGACCGAGGAACTCGACGGCGTCGACGTGAAGGTCGTTCCGCAGCCGTACAACGACGTCCTGACCTACAACATGCGGGACAACGGCTGGAGCGCCGGCCCGGGCAACCTGTTCCGGGAGACGAAGTTCCGGCAGGGCCTCGCCTGCGCCGTCGACAAGGGGAGCATCGTACAGGGCGTCCAACGGGGCTACGCCAACGTCGAGTACACCTGGCAGCCCCGCTGGTCTCGCTGGTACCCCGAGGACGCCGACATCCCGAAGTACGGGACCGGCGACCTCTACGGCCGTGAGGCGACGCGGAGCCGGATCCGCGAGGCCATCGCCGACACCGACTACGAGTACGGCGACGAGTACCTGCTGAACCCCAGCGGCGCGCAGTGTGAGATCGACCTCTACTACGGCGCCGGCGACGAACTCGAGCGCTCGAAAGCCGGGTTCATCGCCCGCGAGATCGAGGAGAACGCCGGCATCGTCGTCCACCCCGAAGCCATCGACACGACGACGTTCAACACGAACTACTGGCAACAGGAACTCCCCGAGAACCCCGAGGAGTACGAGTGGTCCAACGGCTCGTTCAACGCCGGGCCGCGCGAGGTCACGAGCGCCAACTCTTGGGACATGGAGATCGTCTGGGGGCTCAACACCTACCCGCTCAACCCCACGACTGCGAGCATCTTCTTCGTCGAAGACGACGCGTACAACCCCTACGGCTACTACCCTGACTGGGACGCCGAGGGGCTGTTCGCAGAAGCGCGCGGCGCCGAGAGCGAGGAGGCGCTTCAGGAGACGCTCACGAAGATCTTCGAGCATATCGCACAGGACCAGCCGATGGGGATGCTCTCGTTCCCGGCGGACACCATCGGCTACGCCAGCGACATCAGCGGCCCGAGCGAGGACTACTTCAACGGCTGGGACTTCGCGGCCTGGACGCGAGAGGAGTAGGCTGCGTCCGAAGCGGAGCCCGAGCGCCCGGAGGTCGCCGACTCACTCCAGCCAGGCGTCTTCGACGACGACGTGGCCCCGTGATCCCTCCCACTCGCTACGCAGGTCCAACCCGACCCGGCGATCCATGTGCGGGCCGCCGACAACGAACGTCTCGAACTCCCCGCCTTCGCCGAGCACGTGGACGCCGTACTGATCGTTCAGCTCCCGGAGTTCCGCGAGCGCATCGGCGTCGAGCGTGCGGCCCAGCCACGACTCGTCCAGCCCCGCGGCCGCGACCTGTACGATCCTGATCTCGAAGCCGGCCGCCAACATCTCCTCGGCGAGCGTCTCGGGGTCGCGCTGCCAGAGCGGCGCGAACAGGTCGATCCCGAGGCGGTCACAGAGCCCCTCGATTCGGGCGGTCTGGAACTCGCTCTCGACGGCGCCGGCAGTGACGCCCGTGAGGTCGAACGCCGGATCGTCGGCCATCGCCTGAAGCGCGGCCTCCAGCGGCTCCAGTTCGGCGTCACCCTGCGCGCCGGCGTCGACGACGTCGTCGGCGCCGAAGTCGTCTGGTTCGATCTCCGTCAGCGGGAGGCCGATGCTCTCGGCGGCGAGCCCCGCCAGATGCGTCGCGGGCGTGTGGTACATGTACGAGTCGCCCGCGGGGTGGACAGTCAGGAGTCGGCCGACGTCCAGCCCCTCCTGCTGGGCGCGGTAGAGCGCCCACGCGGAGTCCTTGCCGCCCGAGAAGAGGCACACCCAGGTCATGTCCGGCCGGAGTCGGGCCGGGAACATACCGCCTCCGGTTCGACGCCGGTGCCCCCACCGCGCAGTTTTTGCCGGCGCTGAGCCAACGGGAGGTATGCACCGCCCAGCCGAGACCCCCCAGGGAGTGAACGCGGCCGCGGCGCGGCACACGGTGAGCGCGCCGTGATCCGGTTCGAGGCCGTCGACCGGGGGCTCAGGCTGCTCGACAGCTTGGAGGAGGTCGAGTACGTCCTCGACATCGGCACCGAGGACGCCCCCATCGAGCCGGCGCCCGCCTCGACCGACTCCTTCCCCGCACCCCTCGACGCCGCCGTCGAGATCCAGACTGATCAGCTCTGCCTGCCGACCGTCGTCGACTACCACCTCCGGGACGAGGACGGCGGGTTCCGCGAACTCGTCGCCGGCGGCGAGCAGCACCTCGCCGGGACGACGTTTTTCGAGGCGACGAACACGCCGATGAAGCTCTATCTCCGGTTCGACGGTCCCGCCGCCATCGAGACCGAGGGGAACCGCACGCTGGTGCAGTTCGACGACCCCGGATCCGTCACTGTCGGCGCCCGATCGCTCCACCAGCGACCGGCCGGGACGGTTACGGTACCGGAGACGCCCGCGGGAGTCGCCCGGGGGCTCTCGCTGTTCGGCTCGGCGCTGCAGACTACCTCGCCGGAGCGCTCCTTCCCGACGCTGCGGGGCCACCCGCCACGGCTCGTCGTCGGCGACGAGTTCGACGCCGAGGGGCTCGAACGGCCCGACACCGGGATCAGGATCGAGGTACCCGAGGACTACGAGAGCGTGTTCACGGTCGCGCCGCTTTCGTACTACCTCGGCGCCGAGATCGTCACGGGCGTCGGCGACCCGCGGGTCGTCGCCGGCGGCGGGTCGTTCCCCCTCACCGGCGACCTGCCGACGGCAGTCGCCGAGACGCTGCACCACTGCTTCCTGCTCGACTGCGTGACCCGGACCGAGGGGCGCTATCCCGTGAAACTCGCCGAGCACGAGCAGCTGGCCGCGCGAACCGAGATCCACCCCGAGCGGTGGTACGACCTCCCAATCGCCGACCGGACCGCGGCGTACCTTTCGATCCCGACCGAGAAAACCGCGGATCTGCTCGACTGGCACCTGACCGCCGATGTCGAGCCAGAAGCCCGGAACGCCGCGATCCTCCCGTACGTCGTCAACGATCTCGCGGCAGTCCGGTCGCCGGCGCCGACGGGGGCCGACCCCGTTGATACCGGGGACGACGACCTCGGGGAGTTCTTCCGCGGGCCCGCGACCGAGGAGACCCAGAACGCCGACGAGGGCGCCATCGTCTCCCCGGTACCGACGGACACGTACGGGCACGTCTGGGTCGGCGAGGGGTTCCCGATGGGTGCCTCGAAACCGACCGTCGACGCCTACCGCCGGCGGCTGGACCGGCAGCCAGACGAGGACGGGACGACCACGGTCACGCTGGTCTGCAACGACGCGGAGATGCTCGACGAACTCGACGATGAGCTGTACGGCTTCCTGGACATGCTCAGCTTCGAAGTGCGTCGGCACGACGACCTCACGACGGCGGAACTCCGGGAGGTGCTGGCCGAGGACACCAGCTTCCTCCACTACGTCGGCCACGTCGAGGACGAGGGCGTCCAGTGTCGCGACGGCTATCTCGACCTCGCGACGCTCGAGTCGACGGGCGTGGAAGCGTTCCTGCTGAACGGCTGTCGCTCCCACGAACAGGGGCAGGCGCTCGTGAACGCGGGCGCGTTCGGGGGCGTGGTCACGCTGACGGCCGTGGGCAACGCGCGGGCGACCGAGACCGGCCGGCATCTGGCGCACTTACTCGACATCGGCTTCGACTTCCACGGCGCACTCGACGTGATCCAGCGCACCCGCATCTCGCGGCGGGACTACGTCATCGTCGGCGACGGCCGGGTGACGGTCTCGCAGTCGGACTCGGGGACGCCGCTGCTGCTCAGGTGTGAGGGGCGCGGGCCCGACCACGCCACGTTCACCTATCAGGAGTACCCCAGTTCGCGGTTCGACCTCGGGACGATGACCCATCCCTACGTCGAGGAGAGCGGGCGGCAGTATCTCGCGGTCGGCGAGATGGCGAGCTATCGGGTCGATCGGGAGACGTTCGAGGAAACGCTCCGCTCCGAGCGAGTCCCGATGATCGTCGACGGTGATCTCCGGTGGACCAACTCGGTCGACCTGTTCGAGTAGGCGCTCTCAGGGCCCGACAGTGGAGCCCTGTGCCCCGGCGACAGTGCCGCTCTGAGAGAGCAACAGCAGCATCGTGAACAGGACGCCGACCATCTTCGGGTGCTCCGCGAGGTACGCCGCCATGCTCGAACTGTTGGATTCCATGTTGTCTCAAACCGTTCGAGATAGGAAAAATATATCTTAAATATACGTATTGAGAAAATTTGAAATTATCTTCTACAAGCAGTCGGCCGATAGTGGTTCACAGACGGGCAAAAATCGGCGTCGTCGACGGCGCTTCCGTCCGAATCGGGGACGGCAGTCGGGTCCCCCGACGCTACATGTAGCCCAGGTCACGGAGGCGCTCCATGAGGTCCTCCTTGTCCTGGGCACGCCCGGCGCGTTCGGTCGTGTTCTCGAGGTCCTGGTGCCACGCAGGCTCGTCCTCGCTCTTCTCGGTGGAGACCTCCGAGCCCAGCGAGCGGAAGCCGGCGAAGTACTTGGGCGAGACCGGGATGTCGTCCTGGGTGAGGCCGTTGGGCAGGTCGTCGGCGTCGTCGGGGACGTAGCCCTCCTCGGGGTAGGCCTCGACGGTATCGGGCACGACGTAGTGCCAGAAGCAGTCCCAGACCGCGCGCTCGTCGAACTGCAGGATCGGCTGAATGCGGTCGTGGGGCGGGTAGATCTCCGGGTCGTGGCGCGGGCTGAAGAACGTCTCGTCGGCGCGGGCTTCCTGCTCGTCCCAGCGGACGCCGGAGACGATGCCGTCGATGTCCAGCTCCTCGATGGCGTTGTTCAGCGGCACCGTCTTCAGCAGGTGGTTGCCGACGTAGGTGTCGAGCAGGAACGGGAACGTGTCCTCCTCGTACTCGAGGATATTCCGGATGTGATGACGGTTCTGCTCGTTCAGTTCCGAGATCTCGATCTCGTCGCCCGGCGTGAGGTCGTGCTCCTCGACGTATGCACCGATATCCTCGTTGCGCGCGAAGTGCACGTCGAGGTCCCACTCGTCGGCCCAGTGCTCGACGAAGTCGATCAGTTCGTCGAAGTGCTGGTAGTGATCGAGGAACACCGCGGGCGGCATCTCGAGACCGTGTTTCTCGGCGACCTCCTTCACGAAGTAGAGCGTGAGCGTGGAGTCCTTCCCGCCGGTCCACATGATCGCGGGGTTCTCGTACTCCTCGAGGCCCGTCCGGGTGACCTCGATGGCCTTCTCGATCTTGTGCTGGAGGCTCGGGTAGTCCTCGGGGGACTCGCCCTCGCCGCCGGTGTAGTCGACGTCCAGGTAGTCGGGGAACTCGCTCATCGTCTAATTAGATGTAATTACGGACCTTCAAAGTTCTTGTGTCAGCCGGTCGCCGGCCCGCTCCCCGCCCCTCGACAGTCACCTCACTCCGGCGATTCCGGGTCGTCGACCCAGCTGTAACACCGGAATCGGCCCTCGTCGTTGGTCAGCATCGACTCGGGGACGAAGCCGGCGTCGCCGCGGGACCCGACCGTCTCGCCGGAGCCGTCGTCGACGAACATCGCCTTCGCGGGCAGACGGAACGAGATTTCCAACTCCCCACGATGGCTCTCGTCGGGGTCGAACGAGAGGTCGACGGCCTTCGGGCCGACGCCGAGGGTGGTGACTCCTTCGTCGGTCTCGATGCCGAGGTCGTGACTGGCCAGCGCGCCGGCGATGGCTTCTGCCACCTCGCGCATCTCCTCCCGGTCGGTCTCGGTCGAGAGGTCGAACGAGCCGTCCGGTTCGATCTCTCCCTCCTCGACAGTGATCGTCGGGTACTGGAGTTCCTCCTCCGGCAGGGCGTGGCCAGGATCGTCAGCCTCCGGGAGGCTCTCGTCCCCCGGCGCGTCGTCGCTCATAGCGTCGACTCTCGGGCGCGGCGACGAGAAGCTTCGGATCCGGGCCAGCCGTCGCACTTTTCCCCGTCGGTTCGGTAGCTGTCGTACTCGATGTATTCGGAGACGACAGCGGCCGGCCGCGTGTTCGCGCGTCGCGGCGGCGGTTCTAGCGCTGGGGCGACGGGGGTCGGAAGATGAGCGAGCAATCCTCGAAGCCTGTGATCACGCTCTCGAACCGGGCAGACGACCGGATCGCGTCGATTCTCGACGACGAGGGGTACGACCCGTCGACAGCCGGCCTGCGCGTCGCCGTGGAGCGTGGCGGCTGTGCGGGGCTCTCCTACAGATTCGGGCTGGCTGCCTCGCCCGCGGAAGATGATGTCGTCGACAACCGCCACGGCGTCCGGGTGTTCGTTGACCCGGCAGCCGTGGCCTACGTCGAGGGGACCGATATCGACGTGACCCAGTCGGCACACGGGAAGGGGTTCAAAGTCGAGAACCCGAACGCCGAGGAGCAGTGTGGCTGTGGCCTCTCGTTCAGGTAGTCGGCCCGCGGCGGGCCGCAGTCAGCAGAAGGGGGTGCGGATTAGCTGATGAACTCGTTGTCCCGCCAGTTGACGCCGCCGTCCTCGCCGTTGCCCTGCCGTGGGTTCTCGACGACTTCGACGCTCGCGGGGAGCTCCTCGCCCTCGACGATGCGGACCGCCTGGAGATCGCTGTCCTTCTCGAGGACGGCAGTCAGGGTGCCCTTCTCGGAGATGAGCGCGAGTTCGCGCAGCACGAGGAACATCGGGAAGCGCAGCGCGCTGTTCTGGAGCACCGTCTCGCGGTCGCCCTTGAAGCAGGCGAACTCCACGAGTTCGGAGGGGATCTCCTCCTCTTCCTCCTCGCCCCAGGTAGGGGCGGTCTTGGGTGGCTCTTCCTCGTAGACGCGTGTCTCGGAAACGCTGGCTTTCAGCTGTGCCGTGGGCGTGTACTTCCCGATGTCGGCCTCTTCGGCGACCGCTTTCAGGATGAGCGTGTTGTTGCGCCGCGTGAGCTCGACGTCGTCGAGTTCGGGCGGGAGCTCGGGATCTTCGAGGAACTCTTCGAGATCTTCGAGCGGCAGTTCGAGGGTCGAGTGGAGTCGGAATACGCGACCATTCATTTGTGGGGTGATGGGTGGGTTGGTGTGGGAGTACCGCGGCCGGCGGGCCGCGGAGCCGCAAGTACGTCGGTTAGTAGGCGGGCGAGGCTTTTAGCTGTTGTTGCCCGCGGTTCAGGCGTCGACGCGGACGGTCTCGGCGAGCTCGTCGCGCTCCTCGAGCTCCGCAAGAATGTCGCTCCCGCCGACGAACTCGCCATCGACGAACGTCTGTGGGATCGTCTCCCAGTCGGACTCCTCCTCGAGCACCGACCGGTACAGCCCAAGCGCCGGCAGTACGTCGATGGTCTCGAACTCCGCGCGGTACTGCGAAATCAGCTGAACCGCGCGCTGGGAGTAGCCACACTGGGGCATCAGCCGGTTCCCCTTCATGAACAGGACGACCTCGTTCTCGTCGATAGCGGCTTCGACCCGCTCACGGACGTCCTCTTCGGTAAGTTCGCTCTGGGAGCTCATGTCGGTAGGGAGTAGGGCGCTGGCGCGGATAACGGTTGCGCCGCGGGGACGGTAGCCTTTAACCCTCGGCCCGTGAACCGTTCTGTATGAGCGCGGCCGAGTTCGACCTCAGCGAAGACGAGCGGCGTGCGCTGGAGCTTGTCCGGGATTCCGGCGGGATCTACCAGAGCGACTTCTGGAAGGAACTGGACATCTCCTCGCGCAAGGGAAGCCGCATCGCGGAATCCCTCGCCGAACAGGACCTGATCCAGCGCGAGGAAGCGGTGTACAGCGGGCACAACACGTATCTGCTGAAACCCCGGACCCGTGACCTGGAGTTCTCGCTGCTGATGGCCGGGGACATGCTGACCCCCTTCATCGGCGAAGAGGAGGTCGATCCCCAGTCCGAGGCGTTCTCGAACTGGTTGATGACGCTGGCGTACGAGGAGTACTGACCGATCACGGCTCGTGACCTCGAGCGACCTCCGTGTCGCGAGTACGGCGCCTATGCCGTGGTCGTGTACTGACCGATCACGTTCACGGGAGCGAAGCTCCCGTTAGCCAACCAGAAATCGGAGATTTCTGGTGACGGCACGTGACCAGCAGCCGACCCTGTGTCGGCTGCTCGGAGCCTATGCCGTGATCGTGTACTGAACTAATGAATCACGGCGCGCGATTGCGCCGTGACCATTTCTCCGAAAACCATCCACCCAGCGATGGCTACGCCTCGGACACGCGGTAGTACATCCCCTTCGACGCCGGCGCACTCCGCTCGAACCCCCACTGCTCGTAGAAACCATCCACGTCCGCCAGAAGGTTCACGTACGCCTGCGAAGGGGCGTTCTCGCCGATCCAGTCCATCAACGCGTCCATCATCCGGCTTCCCAGCCCCTGTCCCTGATGATCGGGGTGGACGACCATGTCGCAGATGTGAAACACGGCGCCACCATCGCCGACGATTCGGGCCATCCCGACCGTCTCGCCGGCATCGTCGACGACCGAGACGGCGTACACGCTGTTCGGCAGTCCTCGTTCCACTCCTTCGCGCGAGCGCTCGCTCATTCCCGCGGCGGCGCGGAGTTCCAGAAATCGACTGACCGTCGGCGGCGACTCGCGGAGTTCGTACTCCATCGCCGCCTTACTCCTCGCTGCCTTCTTCCGCGTCTTCGTCGTCCTCGGGTTCGTCCTCGGCCAGCAGGTCGCGCTCCGCGAGGTGCGCCTCGATCTCCTCATCGGGCAACTGAACGTACTCCTCGGTCTCGACGTCGATGGTGGCGAGGTCGACGCCCTCGGGGGTCATCTCCTCGTCGTCGACGACCGTGAGCGCCGAGAGCGCGAGGTCGACGCCGTCCTCCAGGGTCATCTCCTCCTCGTACTCGGCTTCGAGGTGGTCCCGGATCTCCGAGCGGTTCGCGCCCACGGAGAGCGCCTGCCACTCGTAGGGCGTGCCGCTGGGGTCACACTCGAACAGGCGCGGGCGCCCGTTCGTGACGCCGCCGACGATCAGCGAGACGCCGAACGGCCGCGCGCCGCCGTACTGGGTGTACTGCTGGACGAAGTCCGTCACCGTCTTCGCCAGCGTCTCGACGGTGATCGGCTCGCCGTAGCGCAGTCGGTTGGTCTGGGCCTCCCGCCGGGCCACGTCGATCAGTTTCCGTGCGTCGGCGACGTGGCCGGCGCTGGCGATGCCGATGTGGCCGTCGGCCTTGTGGAGCTTCTCCACCGAATCCGGCTCGATCATCTCAGAGCGGCGGCGCTTGTCCGCCGCCAGCACGACGCCCTCCGGGGTCCGGACGCCGACGCTGGGGCTGCCGCGCTTGACCGCCTCGCGAGCGTACTCGACCTGGTAGAGCCGCCCGTCGGGCGAGAAGATAGTGATACCGCGGTCGTAGGCCTGCTGTTGTTGTCCTTGCATGATTACTCGCAGTCGTGAACGGTCGCGCCGAGCCACCCCGTCGGCGTCTCGACGTCGACGGCGCCGTCCCGGCGGTGAGCCGGATGGTCGGCACCCTCGAACGTGACCTCTTCCTGTGTCGAACTGCCGGCTGGATCGCCTAAATAGCTTTCCGAAGCGGCGTCGACGCTGCCCGAGACGCCGGTAAGCCGGAGCCCGATGGGGTGGCCGTTCACCTCGTCGACGCAGGCCAACGCTGCACGCGCGGCCTCGACCTCGCCCCGGCGGACTCGGACGATGGCGCCGCCGGTCCCCTCCGCAACGTCGTAGCGCAGGAGGCGGAGGTCGGCGTCGGCGCTGCCCGGGTCCCCGAGCAGGTTCTGCCCGGCGTACCAGAGTTCGCGCTGGAACGCCCGGCGGCCGATATCGGCGTCGGGCCAGGTCTCCACCGCGACGGCGAGGTAGCGCCAGCGTGGCTGGAGATGCTTGGGGAGGTGCTTCATCGGTCGGCGACGAGCACCCCGTACTGGTCGCTCACGAGCGTCACATTCGAAACGGAGAATCCGGCGTCGGTCAGGGTCTCGAGTAGCACGCCGACGGTCGCGGGGTCGTCGACCTCGGGCGAATACTGCTCCTCACCCTCGGGAATCGCCGCAGAGAGCATCACGTCGCCAAGCACGAACCGCCGCGGTTCGAGCGCGGCGATTGTCTCGATAGCCTCGCGCTTCTCCTCGTCCGCGAGGTGGTGCATCGCGAAGTTCGAGACCACCACGTCGACGTCCGCGTCGACGTTCGGCGTGCGGAATCGGCCCTCGCCGAAGCTGACGTTTTCGTGGCCGCCGGCCTCGGCCTTCTGGCGGGCCTCCGCGAGCATCCCCTCGCTGATGTCCCGGCCGAGCACGCGACCCGCGTCGGGTGCGAGTGCGAGCGCGATGGCGCCCGTGCCGGTGCCCAGATCGAGCACCGTCTCCTCCGGTCCGGGGTCGGCTCCCTCGATCACCAGCGACGCACAGGCGCCGTACTCGTCGCTGTCCTGCTGTTCGTCGTACTCCGCGGCGACCGCGGAGAAGCGGGCGGCGTGGTCCTCGATAGAGCGCTTCATTCTTCTTCCCGTCCACGTTTGACGCCCGGGGAGATGAACGACTCGGACAGGCGCTCCCGATTGCGCGCCGCAAGCCGGCCCCACTCGGCCAGTCCCTCGCGGACACCGTCGGCACCGAGGCCGATCTGTTCGCCCACCGCCGCCAGCTCTCGGGGCGCGCGCAGCCGGAGGTGTGACGCAGGCGTCGCGCTCACCACGTACGGCGCGTCGTAGTAGTCGATCAGCTCCCGGAGCTTTCGGAGCTTTCGGAGCCGTCGCACCCGTGTCCCGCCGTCGTCGCGTAACACTGGGCCGAGGTCGAACTCGATGCGCACGTCGTGGGCGACTGCCTCCTTCACCAGCACGTGGTTCACGTCACCCTCGCCGTCGAACGGCTTCGTAAGCACGTCGACGCGGTCCTGCTCGACTGCGAAGCGGTTGAGTGCGTCCGTGCCGCCGTGGACCAGCAGCACGACGCACTCGCTCCGGTGGTTCCCGATGGCGCCGCTCGCGCGCTCCGGGTCCTGCGCGTCGATTTCGACGCCCCGAACCACGTCGATGTTGTGGCGCCCGGCGAGTTCCCCAGGGTCGTACTCGGCCTCGCGCGTGCGGACGACGACGCCCTCGAAGCCGAACTCCGCGGCGGTTTTGACCTGCCGTGCGGCCGTCGACTGGCCCACAGGATGGGCGTAGACAGCCTCGAACGGGCCGAACTCCTCGCTTCCGTCCACGTTCCTGTCACCACCCTCCCCACCGTCGTCGCTCACGGTTCGAACCCCTCCGGATCCGCGGCCGCGTCGGCGACGTTCACCGCGGCGACGTTCTCGGCCACGTCGTGGACGCGGATGATATCGGCGCCGTTGCGCGCCGCGATGGCGGTGGCGGCGATGGTGGAGTTCGGCGCGGCGCCGGCCTGCTCGCCCGTCAGTCCGAACATCGACTTGTGGGAGTGGCCGAACAGCAGCGGACAGCCCAGCGCCTCGAACTCCGCGAGGCGGTCGAGCAGTTCGAACCCCTCGCGTGCGGTCTTCCCGAAGCCGATTCCGGGGTCGATGATCACCTGCTCGCGGTCGACGCCGGCCTTCTCGGCGGCCAGCAGGCGGTCGCCGAGTTCGCGGATCGTCTCCTCGACCACGTCGTCGTAGTGGATCTCGTTCTCGGGGTCGACCGGCGCCTCGATGGAGTGCATCAGCACGACCGGCACGCCCGTCTCGGCGGCGACGCGGCGCATTTCTGGGTCCTGCAGCCCCTCAACGTCGTTGAGCACGTCGGCGCCGGCGTCGATGACTGCGCGAGCCACCTCGGGTCGGCGTGTGTCGACCGAGATGGGGACCTCCAGATCGGCCAGTTCTTCGACGACCGGGACCACCCGGTCGAGTTCCTCCTCGATCTCGACGGGGTCGGCGCCCGGCCGGGTGCTTTCGCCACCCACGTCGATCACGTCGGCGCCGGCGTCGATCATCGCCTCCGCTCGTGCAACGGCATCCTTGATCCGCTCGTACCGGCCGCCGTCGTGGAACGAGTCGGGCGTGACGTTCAGGATCCCCATCACGACGGTTCGGTCCTGGGGCCACGGGAGATTCCGGTCCGGTTCGCTGTGCTGGATCCCCAACCGCGCCCGGATCTCTTCGCCAAGTTCCGAGAGCCCCCAGGGCTGGCCCTGAAGCTTCTCGGCGAGGCGTTTGAACTGCGCCATCGTCCCCGAGAGCACCACGTCGTGGAGCTCGCCGCCGGTGCGGAGCGCCGACGCCGAGCACTCGCCGTCGAGGGAAAGCATCTCCTGTTTGAGATACTCGGCCTGGCGCTCCTGGACCCGGGTGTGGAGCACGCGGTGGTCGGCCTTCCCGCGCATCCGCCAGATCCCGGGCTCTGAGACCTGCGCCTCCCGCAGGACGCTCTCGGCGTCGTCGACGGAGTCGACCCGTTTGGGGATCTGGAGTCGGGTCCACGTTGCTCGGGCCTCGGCGATGGCGTAGAGCGAGCCAGTAACCAGAACCGCGTCCTCCTCGTCGGCGGCCTCGCGCGCCAGCGAGAGCGCGTTCGCGACCGATCCCGTCACCGTCACCGCGTCGTAGTCGGCTTCCTCGAACGTGCGGCCGAGCACCTCGGGGTCCTCCGCGCGGTCGATGGAGGGCGCACAGGTCGTCACCGTCGCGTCGTCGGGCAGCGCCGCCGCCATCGCGGCGGTGTCCTTGTCGTGCATCGCGGCGACGACGAGGTGGCAGTCGTCGTAGTCGAACGTCGAGAGCGTCCCTGAGACCGTCTCGCAGGCCTCGGGGTTGTGCGCGCCGTCGAGCACCGTCAGCGGCGCCTGCGCCATCACCTCGAAGCGGCCGGGCCAGTCCGCGCGGGCGAGGCCGCGGGCCAGTTCGTCAGTGCCGACCTGGACGTCGAGCGCCTCACCGACCTGCCGGGCCAGCACGCAGGCGATCCCGGCGTTCATCGCCTGATGCTCGCCGAGCAGCGGGATCTGGGCGTCGACGGCCCAGTCGTCGGCCGCCACGCTGACCGCGGCCTGCTGGTGGCTCACCCGGCCCTCGTAGGCGACAGTCACGTCCGGATGCGCGCCGCTGGCGGCAGATCCGCCGCCAGCGTGATCTACGTCCTCGGTCGCCCCCTCGCCCTTCCAGTCGTCGGTGCCGACAGTGATCACGCCGCTGGCGCCGACGCGACCCGCAACGTCCCGGACCGTCGAGAGGGCCGCGCCCTCCGTGCCGGTCACGAGGCGGCGGCCCTCCGGAGCCACGTGGGTTTTCGTCTCCGCGATCTCCTCGACAGTCTCGCCGAGAACGCTGGTGTGTTCCAGCGAGACGTTCGTGACCGCGCTCGCGACCGGATCGACGACGGAGGTGGCGTCGAGTTCGCCGCCGAGGCCGACTTCGAGGACGGCCACGTCGACGTCCCGGCGCTCGAACTGCCAGATCCCCATCGCGGTGACGACTTCGAAGAACGTCAGCGGCGCGCCCTCGGCGGCGCGGTCGACCAGCCACGGTTTGGCCTGCTCGACGAACGCGGCGACCGCGGAGCGGGGGATCGCCCGGCCGTCGACGCGGATGCGCTCGGCCATCGCCTCGAGGTGGGGTGAGCTGTAGAGCCCCACCGAGAGGCCGGCCTGCCGGAGCGCTGACTCGACCATGCGCGCGGTGCTCCCCTTCCCGTTGGTGCCGGCGACCTGGACGTAGGCGGGCCCCGACCCGGCGTGGGGGTCCTCGCCGGCTCCTTGTGCCGGCAAGCCTGCGTCGACCGCCGCGAGCAGGTCCCGTACGGACTCGACCCCGGGGTCCACGCCGAACCGCCGGAGGTCGAACAGGAAGTTCGCGGCCTCGTGGTACTGCATGGGCGACGTTGCGACCGGTGGGCGTTTGGCCGTTTCGGACGAGCGCGGGGTTGCCGGAACCGGCCCTACCCCCAACTGTCGATCTCGCTTGGGTGGCCGAGTGGGACCGCTCGCGTGGTTTCATCGGTGTGGATCAGCGCGTCGAAGGCGTCGGTGAGCACCATCTCGGGTTCGAACTCGTTTCGGGGGTAGCCACCGCCGAAGCTGCGGAACAGTCGCCCCGTGCGAAGGAAACTGTCGAGTGGGGTGTCGTCTGTGGCGTCCCGAACGTCGAGGAACAGTGGCGAGCCGTCGATCCGGGCGAGCGTCGCGCCGATCGAGCCTTCCGAGGCCGCTTCAACGGAGCAATCTCGGAGGCCGAACTCGTCGTCGTCCTGCGCCATTGCTTGGAACGAGCCCCCGGTGAAGGAGAACCCCAGCGCGGCGTAGTCGTCGCCGTAGCGGTCGGCGAGATGCTGCCCCGTCTGCTTGACTTCCTCCCCGTCCAGTTCGGACGGCACGCGCTGGACGTGGGTGTTGTGTGCCCAGACCGCGATCCGATCGTGGCGGCTCGCGTCGAGCAGCCGGTCGACGCCGTCGGCCATCGCGCGGTTCCGGATACGGCCTCCCTCGACGACCGAGTCAGCGTCGCGCATCTCCACCGTGTCAGCCATGGTCGCGAGGTGGAGTTCCGCGCGCTGAACGGCCCGCTCCGAGGTCGCGTCGACGTACTCGCCCCGCCGTTCGTCGAGTCGCTCGCGGAGGGCGTCGACGGACGCCCTCGCGTGGTCGATCCGCGGGTCCAGTATCTCGTCGTCGTGTTCGTGATCCAGCCCCCAGTCCGCCATCATTTCCAGAGTCTCGCGATGCTCCGCCAGCAACTCCGTGTCCGCATCCGCGAGGAACGGCTGGAGTGCCTTCGCCCCGCCGACGACGTGCTGTGAGTCGAAGCCAAAGAAGCGCACCTGCTCTTCCCGAGACCGGCCCTCGTTGAACGCCCGCATCCATTCCACCAGATCCCGGAGTTCGGCCACGTACCACGGCCAGAAGTACGTCGCCGCCAGCGCGTCGGCTGCCGAGTCGGGGGCGTCGTCGGCACCGCGAACGTAGCGATCCACCGCCAGCGTCTCGGAGTAGTTGGCCTCCAAGCCGAACAACCGGAACCCGTGATCTTCGACGAGCCGGCGGAACAGGGCCGCTTTCAGCCGGAAGTGTTCGTGTGTGCCGTGGGTTGCCTCGCCCATGCCGACCACGGTGCTGTCGGCTAGCGCGTCGGCGACAGGCTCAAGATCGGCCGCGGAATCCCCGGCTAGCACGGTCGCGTGATCTCGAAGCGCGTCGAGGGTTCGGACGTCTCGGGAGGAGGTCATGTAGCCGACTGACCGGTCGGTTGGGCAAAGCTGTTGGGGATCCGAGGAGCGCCCACCCACTCCCACACTCCGCTAGCCACGTCGGCCGCCTCCGGTCGCTTTATCGCCTCCCGCGCAAAACCCCAGCCGTGTCAACCACTGACGATCCGCTGTCGTGGGCGCGGGAGTATACGCCGGTGCTCCAGTCCCTCGGCGACGAGTACGACGACGAGGAACCGCTCGCGGGCTACACCATCGGCCTCGCGACCCACATGGAGGCGGTTTCGGGCTGTCTGGTCGAGACGCTGGCCCGCGCGGGCGCGGAGGTGCTGTTCACCGCCTCCGAGCCACAGTCGACCCACGGCGATGTGGTCCAGTATCTCGACGATCAGCCGGGGATCACCGCGTTCGTGCGCGAGGGGATGTCCGACGCGGAGTTCGACGAGGCTCAGCACGAACTGCTGGAGCGCGAACCGGACTTCCTGCTCGACGACGGCTGTGAACTGATCGCGAAGGTCCACGACGAGCACCCAGAGATTGCGAAGCAGATCCTCGGCGGCGGCGAGCAGACCACCGCCGGCATCACCCGCGCGGAGGCGATGGAGCGTGACGGCGTGCTGGAGTTCCCCGTCTACAGCGTGAACGACACGCCGATGAAGCATTTCTTCGACAACGTCCACGGCACCGGCGAGTCCGCGCTGGTGAACGTCTCCATCACGACCAACACCGTGATCACCGGCCAGACGGTCGTCGTCGCCGGCTACGGCTACTGCGGCCGCGGCATCGCTCGAAAGGCCCGCGGCCTCGGCGCCCAGACGGTCGTCACGGAGGTCGAACCGCGGAAAGCGCTGCAAGCCCACATGGACGGCCACCGCGTGCTGTCGATGCCCGAGGCCGCCGAAATCGGCGACATCTTCATCACCAGCACGGGCACCCGCGACGTGATCCGGCGCGAGCACTTCGAGGCGATGCAGGACGGGGCCCAGTTGGCCAACGCCGGCCACTTCGACGTGGAAATCGACCTCGACGGGCTCGCGGAGTACGCCGAATCGGTCAGCGAGCCACGCGAGGGGATCACCCGGTACACGACGCCCGACGGCCGCCACCTGAACCTCCTCGCGGACGGCCGGCTGGTGAACCTCACCGGCCCGGCCAGCGACGGCCACCCCGCAGAGATCATCGACACCACCCACGCGATGATGTTCGTCGCCGCCGACGATCTGCTGACCCGGGACCACGACCTCGGGCCGGGGCTGTACGCCATCCCCGACCGCCTCGACCGCCAGATGGCTGAGCGAAAGCTCGAGACGCTCGATATCGACACCGACGCCGTCACCGAGAAACAGGTCGCGTACGCGGAGGACTGGCGCAACGAAGGCAGCGCGTTCTGAGCCGGTTCAGAACGTGCCGACGCCCGTCGAGGAGAGCGCAACTGCGCCGACGACCACCGCGACGGCGAGCGCGACTGCGGCCCAGTCCCGAACAGCAAAGGCGGACTCGCGGTAGAACGTCCGTTCCCGACGCGTGTCGAACCCGCGGGCCTCCAAGGCCATCGACTGGGTCTCGACGTTTCTGAACGCGGTCATGAACACCGGGATCAGTAGCGGCACGAAGTTCCGGATGCGCTCGATGGGGTTGCTGGCCGAGAGATCCAGTCCCCGGGCCTCCTGTGCCTGCCGGACGGTGCCGGCGGCGCCGAGGAAGGTTGGGAACAGGCGCAGCGCGGTCCCCACGGCGAAACAGAACGCGTAGGGGATCCCCAGCCCGCGCATCCCGCGGACCAGTTCCTCGTTGGCCGTCGTCGAGATGTACGCCAACCCCGTGACGACAAACGTCGCGATGCGGAGCGAGCGCCCCAACGCGAACAGGAGTTGGTCCAGTGTCAGCAGTATGGGTCCGGCGTCGACAAGCGTCGGGCCGCTCGGCTCGACGAAGTTCGGCCAGAGCACCAGCCCCACGACGAACAGCGCCACGAGGATGAACCAGATGCGCTTGAGGTTGCGCCAGCCGCCGCCTGCCAGCAGCCCAGCGAACGCGACGACCAGCGGGATAGCGATGTACTCCGGCCGGCCGAACACGTACGCTGGCACGAACAGCGCCAGCGAGAGCGCGAGCTTCGAGCGCGGGTCCAGCCGGTGCAGCAGCGAGTCGCCGTCGACGTACAGCGAGGTGGAATCGCTCACTGTTCACCTCCGCTGTAGACACCCTCACCGCCGAGCGCGGTCACCAGTTCCTCGGCAGTGAGCGCCGGCGCATCGTCGTCGTCGCGGACGTGGTTGGCTAACTCCGTCGGGTGCGGTGCGACGAGGTCGTACTGCGCCAGCAGCGACTCGTCGGCGAACAGGTCGCGGGTCGCGCGGTCGTAGGCCACACGGCCGTCCTGCATGACGACGGTCCGCGGCGCGTAGCGCGCCACCGTCGCCATGTCGTGGGTCACCATCACCACGGTCAGCCCCTCCTCGCGGTTGAGTTTCCCCACGAGGTCCATGAACTGGCGCTGCTGGGCGGCGTCGAGGCCGGTCGTCGGCTCGTCGAAGACGATCACCTCGGGGTCGGTCGCGAGGATGCCCGCGAGCGCGACCCGCTGGCGCTGGCCCTTCGAGAACGAGAACGGGTCCTCATCGTCGAGGCCGTCGAGTTCGACCGTTTCGAGCGCGTGGTCGACCCGCCGGTCCAGTTCTTCGCCCTCGAGTCCGAAGTTCTCGGGGCCAAACGCGACCTCCTCGCGCACGGTGTCGGCGAAGATCTGGTGGTCGGGGTTCTGGAACACGTAGCCGACCTCGCGGCCGATCTCGGACATCCGGTAGTCCGGCACCGACCGCCCCTTGTAGGTCACGTCGCCGGCGTCGGCCGCGTGGAGGCCGTTGAAGTGCTTCGCGAGGGTGGTCTTCCCGGACCCGTTGTGGCCCACGAGCGCGACCACTTCGCCCTCCCTGACGGCCATATCGACGCCGTCGACGGCGGTGACGGGGCCACGGTCGGTCTCGTAGGCGTACTCCACGTCGTTGAGTTCGAACAGCATCTCGCCCGTTTCGGCACCCGTCCCCGCAGGCGCCTGCTCGGGGTTCTTCGGGCCCGTGTAGGTCAGATCGCTCGCGCGAACCTGCTCGGCGGCCGTTTTCGGGACCAGTGGCAGGTCCTCGTCGGGCCAGCCGAGTGCGTCGAACGCCTCGACAAGCGGCGGTACCGCGACGCGCGCCTCGCGGAGCGCTTCAACGTCGGTGAACACCTCCTGCAGCGGGCCGGAGCGGAACGCCTTCCCGCCTTTCAGCAGCACCGCGCGGTCGGCTAACAGCGCCTCCTCGATCTTGTGGGTCACCATGACGATTGTCTCCGGGCCGCTCCAGCCCTGCCCCTCCTGCTCGGAGAGGCGGGTGACCACGTCGACGATGTCGCGAGTGCCTTTGGGGTCGAGGTCGGAGGTCGGCTCGTCGAGGACGAGCAGGTCGGGTCGCGTGGCGGCGACACCAGCGAAGACGAGGCGCTGTTTCTGGCCGCCGGAGAGTCCCGAAGGCTCCCGCCGTCGGTCGAGGTCCGGGAGCCCCACGAGGGAGAGCGACTCGTCGATCCGCGGGCCGATATCCTCCGGCGGGACCGCGAGGTTCTCGGGGCCGAAGGCGACTTCGGCCTCGACGCTGGTCCCGAACAGCTGTGACTCGTAGTCCTGCAGCACCATCCCGGCGTCGTGGGCCATCTCGCTGACCCGGGTCTGGGTGGCATCGCGGCCGAGTACGTTGACCTCGCCCCGGAACGAGCCGTCGATGAAGTCGGGGATGATGGCGTTGAGCGTGCGCAGCATCGTCGACTTGCCGCCGCCGCTGGCGCCCATCACGACGGTGAAGGAGCCGGCGGGCACGTCGAGGTCGAGCCCCCGGAGCACCGGCCCCTCGCGGTCGTCGGGATCGGCGTCGGCGGACAGGTCGGCGGTATCGAGATCCGCGCCCCGGTCGTAGGAGAAGACGACGTCCCGGAGTCGCGCCGCGATACCGTCACTGGAAGTCATCGGTTCGAGAAGTGGGAGGGTCGCGGTTATGCGTTACCCTTCCGGTCAGTTCCGGCGGATCTGGGAGAAGCGCTCACGCGCCAGGAAGCTGAACGCGAACAGGCTGAGGAAGCCGACCGCGCCAAGCGCCATCTGGATGGTGGAGCCGCCCTGATTGAACACCGACCCCATCGAGACGAAGAAGCCGAACCCTTCGACGCCCACGCCGATGGCGACGCCGATGACGACCCAGAGGATCGCCGTCGCGGCGACGCCGTAGCCGCCGAGCGTCGAGCGCGCGCCGGCACTGGTGTCGTAGTCCTCGCTGCGGAGCACGTCGGGGTAGAGCAGGCCCATCTCCTTGATCCGCGGGTAGACGAGGTAGAGCAGCGGCGGCCCGAGCACCGCCGAGGCGAGCGTGTTGTTGATCGTGACAATGGTCGCGAACACCGAGAACGGGAACAGGCCGAGGATGTCGAGCCACCAGGCGATGATGGCCGCACACGCCGTCGAGCCGACGACGGCGATGATGACGTACTCGACGAGCTGACGCCCCGAGTTCCCGCGGAAGTCGGGCTCCTCGCCGCTGGAGAGCGCGCCGAGGTTGCCCCACAGCCGGTAGGAGACGAAGCCGAACGCGAAGTTGCCGACGAAGCCGCCGAGGCTCCCGGCGCCGAACTGGCCGCTGAAAATGTCGCTGATGAGGTTGCCGATGGCGCTGCCCCAGGCCGCGGCCGGCCCGAACATGATGCCGAAGATGACCGGGAACACGTTCGCCGGGCGAACGCTGGTGAGGCCGGGGATGATGACGATGGCGTTGAACGGGATGAGTACCGCCGCGTACACCGCCGCCACCACCGCGGTGAGCATGATCATTCTCGTGTCGCGCCACATCGTAAGGAGCTCTCGCATGGACGGCTTGATGGATTGCACAGGGGAGCATAAACCCACCGGCGGAGGCAGACCCTCTATCCACGAACGTGGCCGTGAGAAGAACTCGCGCACCGAGCCAGAACGGCCCGAAACGGACCGTCAGTCGTGCCGGAACGCGCGCTGGCCGGTCATCACCATCGCCAGCCCCAGATCGTTCGCGGCCTCGATCACGTCGTCGTCGTTGACGGAGCCACCGGGCTGAATCACCGCCTCGACGCCCGCCTCGGCGGCCTCCTCGACGGCGTCCGGGAACGGGAAAAAGGCGTCCGAGGCGACGACGGCGCCCTCGGCGGACTTCCCCTCGGCGTCCTTCTCGGCCTTCATCGCCGCCAGCGTCACCGCGTCGACGCGGGAGACCTGCCCCATCCCGACCCCGACCGTCTCGGTGCCCGAGGCGATCAGGATGCCGTTGGACTTGACGTGTTTGAGCACCTTCCACGCGAACAGCATCGACTCGATCTGTTCGTCGGTGGGTTCGCGCTCGGTGACGACTTCGAGATCCTCGCGCGTGAGCGTCGAGCGGTCGCGCTCCTGTACGAGTCGCCCGCCCACGAGCGCCTTTTCCGTGAAGCGCTCGGTGCGGTCCTCGGGGCCGAGCGTGCCGTCCGTGCGGCCGCCCACGTCGAGCACGCGCAGATTTTTCTTCTCGGTCAGCACGTCCAGCGCGTCGTCGGTGTAGCCCGGCGCGACGACGACCTCCTTGAACGAGTCGACGATTTCGGTCGCCGTCTCCGCGTCGCACTCGCGGTTCAGCGCGACGATGCCGCCGAAGGCGGACTTGGCGTCGGTCGCCAGCGCGTCGCGGTAGGCGTCGGCGAGCGTGTCGGCGGTCGCACAGCCGGCGGGGTTGGTGTGCTTGATCACCGCGGCCGCTGGCTCCTCGAACTCCTTGATGAGGTTCAGCGCGCCGTCGGCGTCGTTGTAGTTGTTGTACGAGAGGGCCTTCGCACCCTCGTTGCGTTGGGGCGCGTGGACGACGCTTGGCTCCTCGCTCGCGTCGGCGGCGTACACCGCCGCGTCCTGATGGGGGTTCTCGCCGTATCGCAGCGAGTCCTCCCGGCGGTTCGAGATTGTGCGGCGCGCCGGCAGGTCCCCGCCCGTGTCGGCGTCGACAGTCACGTCGACGGGGCGACCCTGCTCGTCACGCTCGATATCGACTGCGCCCTCAGCGAACCACCGAATCGCTCGCGGGTACGCCTCGAACTCCGCCTCGTGGAGCACGCGCTCCTTCAGCGAGTCCTCGTCGTCGTCCTCGAACACCGGGACCGACTCCTGGGTGACGATGGGGCCCTCGTCGACGGCTTCCGTGGCGACGTGGATGGTCGCACCCGTCGTTCGAACGCCGGAGTCGACTACCTGCCCGTGGGCGTCGGCGCCGGGGAACGCGGGCAGCAGCGACGGGTGGACGTTGAGCACCGTCTCGACGCTGTCGAGGAATTCGGGGGTCAGGACGCGCATGAACCCGTCCAGACAGACCAGATCGAACTCGTGGTCGGCCAGTGCCTCGAGGATGCTGGCCTCGTGGTCCGCACGGGACTCCCCCTCGGCGCGCTCGACGGCGACGGCGGGAATGTCGCGCTCCGCGGCGGCGTCGAGGACGGGCGCGTTCTCCTTGTTCGCGACGACGACCGAGAGCTCGGCGCCGCCGGGCGAAATGTCCGCAATGTGCAGAAGGTTTCGGCCGCGGTTGCCCGCGATGCCGGCGATCTTCATGTGCGATGGGCGGGCCGAACGTGCAAAGAGCGTTGCGATCACGCGAGCCCCAGTACGCACGTTCGGGCACACATCCGGCCCGGTTCAGGCCGAAGTTGGCCGAACGTATGCACGGAGGTGCGACCTGCCACCGGTCGGCTCCGGCAGGGTTTTGTGACTCCCCCGGCGAGCGTCGGGCATGAACGATCTGTCCCGGGAGTCGCCGCTCGCGGCCGTCTCGCCGCTGGACGGCCGGTACGCCGGCAAGACCGCGGATCTCGTGCCGTACGCCAGCGAGGCCGCCCTGATCGAGGCACGCCTGCGCGTCGAGGTGGAGTACCTGCTCGCGCTGTCGGACGCCGACGGCGTCGACTGTGAGGTCGGGCCCGCCGAGCGAACGCACCTGCGTGAGGTCGTCGACGAGTTCGACGCCGACGACGCCGCGTTGGTCAAACAGATCGAGACCGAGGGCACCGAGGAGTTCTCGGCCACGCGCCACGACGTGAAGGCCGTCGAGTATTTCCTCCGGACCGAGACGCCCGAACGGCTGCATCCGTGGATCCACTTCGGCCTCACCAGCGAGGACGTGAACAACCTCGCGAACCGACTGAACGCGAAAGGCGCCGTCGAGGACATGCTCCTGCCCGAGATTTCGGCGATCCGCGACGCACTCACCGAGATGGCGCAGGACTCCCGGGGCGTGCCGATGCTCGCGCGCACTCACGGCCAGCCGGCGACCCCGACGACGTTCGGGAAGGAGATGGCCGTGTTCGCGGCCCGTCTCGGGCGCGCCGAGGCGCGAGTCCGTGCGGCCGCGGACGACCTGTCCGGAAAGCTCGCGGGCGCCTCCGGCACCTACGCCGCCCATGTCGCCGCCTACCCAGACGTGGACTGGCGGGCGTTCTCGGAGGACTTCGTGCACAGTCTCGGCCTCGAACACACCCCGCTCGCGACCCAGATCAACCCCTCTGACGACCTCGCGGCGCTGTTCGACGCGCTCGCCGGCGTGAACAACATCCTGCTCGATCTGGACCGGGACATCTGGCGCTACGTCTCGGACCGCTACCTCGGGCAGGAAAGCGAATCCACCGAGACGGGGTCGTCGACGATGCCCCACAAGGTCAACCCAATCGACTTCGAGAACAGCGAGGGGAACCTCTCGAAGGCCAACTCGGACCTCACGTTCCTCCGGGAGTACGTCACCTCCTCGCGACTCCAGCGGGACCTCTCGGACTCCACGGTCAAGCGCAACGTCGGCGCCGCGTTCGCCCACTGCCTCATCGGCTACCGCAAGACGACGGCCGGCCTCGGGAAAGTCGTCCCCAACGAGCAGGTGATGCGTGAGGAACTGGAGAACACCCCCGAGATCATCGGCGAAGCCGTCCAGACGATCCTCCGGCGCGAGGGCGACACGGCGGCCTACGAGCGCGTGAAGGAACTCACGCGGGGTCAGCGCGTGACCCTCGCGGACTTCCGGGATCTGTTCGACGACCTCGATGTCGACGAGAGCGTGCGCGAGGAACTCCGCGCACTCACACCCGCAGGCTACACGGGCGTCGCCGACGAACTGGTCAACGAACTCGACTAGCGGCCGGCGCTACCGGCGGTCGGTGGCTTCGTCTACTCCCCACTCGGCGTCGCTCCCCCAGTCGTCGGACGCGTCCCGGTCGTCCTCCTCTTGCCTCTGGTCCGTGCTGTCCTGCCGTGCCACGCGTTCGGCGTCGGCGCGTGAGAGCGTCTCCGAACCGGCGGTTTCGCTGTCGATGGCGTACCAGAGCCCCATCGTTCCAAGGATCGAGAGCACGATCAGGAGGACCAGCAGCGCACTCGCGGCGGGCATGATCGGGAGACCGGCCCCATCGCCGATAGTCGTTTCGGCGACTGGAGGTAGCTTTTTGCTGGATCCGGGGAAACACCTGACCGCATGTGCCCTCCAACCGCGGCTGACGACGACCGAAGCGCTCGCGCGGGCGACGACGACGGCTGCCCGAAGTGTGGCCACAGCGAGACCGAGATCGACGAGATCGCGACCAGCGGCACCGGCCTCTCGAAGATGTTCGACATCCAGAACCGGAGCTTCAAGGTCGTGACCTGCGCGAACTGCGGCTACTCGGAGCTCTATCGCGGCCAGAGCACCGGGACCATGGTCGACCTGTTCCTCGGCTAGAAACTACTTCGATGTCGCGGTCACGACCGGGATATCGACGCTCTCGTCGACGCTGTCGGGTGTCGAGCCGAACACCATCCGTTCGAGGCGCCCTTTCGTCGGCGCCCCCATCACGATGGCGTCGTAGTACGTCGACTGCTCGGCGATAGCCGTCGCCGGATCGTCGGCCTCGTAGAGCCAGGTGTCGAACGACTCGAACCCATCGAGGAACCGGCGTGCGGCCGCGAGATGCTCGGCACCCCCAGAGCGCCGCTCGGCGCTCGGATTCTTCGGTACGACGGTGAACAGTTCGATCCACGCGTCCGTATGCGCCGCGAGGGCGCGGGCGACCCGAACCGTGAGTTCGGTGTGCGGGCCGCCGGCGACCGGGACCAGGATCGACGCCAGATCGTCCAGTTCGCCACAGCCGTTGGCGACGACGGTGTCGACCGGGCTGTTCGCGACGATGCGATCCGTGGTCCCCCGGCGGATCCCCGCGCCCGGCGACTCCGAGGGTGGGCGCTCGACGGTGATCACGTCGGCGTCGACCTCGGCAGCCTCCTCACAGACGACCGCGGCAGCGGACTGGCCGGCCTGTTCGGCGGTCTCGGTGCTGGCGATTCGGACCGGTGGCCCGTTCGCCGGGGCGGCCGTCGCACACTGCGTGTCGGGCGCCCTGAGCGGCGAGAGGAAGCGAACCGGCGCACCGGCCGATCTGGCCAGCGCGAGGGAAAGCTCCCGGGCCTGCGTGTCTCCCGACGGGTCGAGCAGTGTCCCCAGCACTGGTCGCCCGTTCGGGGTCGCTACTCCATCCTCACCCATACGTCCACAGATCAGCGCCACCCACATAAGCAACCCGCAGTAAATCCTGCACGGGCAGCACGGGTCAGAAATTCTGCCAATCTCGGGCGTTTCAGGACTCCTCCACCGCGCGCTCAGAGCGCGTCGGCGATGCCCGCGACGCGGAGCAGCTCCCAGTTGCGCCACGTCCAGTAGCCCACGCCAGTCCCCAGCAGCGCCGCTGAAACGAGGTAACCCAATAGCTGCACTTCGAACACCGCCGCGGGGTTCGAGAGCGCGTAAACGACGCCCTCGCCTCCGAACCCTGCGACGAACAGCGTCGCCGCCGCCACCAGCGTCGAGCCGATTAGTGCGCTTCGTCCTCGATGGCGGGACTCCTCGAAGAGGACGACCCCGGCGACGAACACGACGGCAGTCGCCGTGACGTAGACCGGAATGCGCGCCGTCGTGCCCCGGGCCTCCCCGGAGGCGAGCGCGACGACCCCGACGAAACTCGCGGTCAGCGAGAGCGTCGAGGCGCCGACGAGCACCCCAAGCCGTCCCAGCCGTGGGCCGTCGACGGACGGTTCCATAGCCGAGCGAACGCGGTACTCGGCCAAAAAACGGGTGGCCGGTCAGCGCGCGAGCGCGCCCTCGGCACCCAACAGCCGCTCTGTCGCCGCGCGAACGGCCGTCGCCGCCGCACGAACCGACGCCACGTCGACGTACTCGCGCTCGGCGTGGGCGACCGCCCCCTCCTCGTCGGCGAGGTGGCCCGGCCCGAACACCACCGTCGGCGCCGGGGCGAAGTACGATGCCTCCGTCGCCGCGCCGAACGGACGAACCGCTCCATGCTCGCCGAGTTCTCGGGCCTCGCCGACCTGCTTCGCAGCATCCGCGAGCGCCGAGACCACCGGCTCGTCGGTATCGGTCGCGAACGCTTCCAGAAACGGCGTCTCGCGCTCGGTCAGCGAGACCGAGACCGACGCGTCGTCGCCGGCCCGGGGGATGCCCTCGGGGGCGTCGCCAGCCAGCGTCGCCTCGAGGCGGGTAGCTAGCGCCGAGCGGACCCCCTCAGCGGTCTCTGGGGGAACGCTCCGCCGGTCAATCGTTATCTCACAGCCAGCAGGGACCTGATTCGTCGACTCGCCACCCGTGATACCCGTGGGGACGAGCGTCGCCTCGCCCAACTGCGGGTGGGCGTCGACGTTGTCGAACGTCTCCAGCGCACCGAGCAGTCGCCCGGCGGCGGAGACGGCGTTGACCCCCGACTCGGGACTGGCGGCGTGGGCCGCGACGCCCTCGATCTCGATTGTGCCTTCGAACCGCCCGCGGGCGGCGGTACAGACATCCAGCCCCGTCGGTTCGCCGACGATGTAGGCGTCCGGCGCTGGGTCGGCCTCAGGGAGCGGATCGACATTCGCGCCTGGCTCGCCCGGGCCGCCGGGAGCGATGTCGCCGGTCATCAGCGCGTGAGCGCCCGTCGAGAGTACCTCCTCGTCGGGCGTGACCGCGAGCGTGAGCGTTCCGTCGCCGTCCCAGTCGGCGTCGATGAACGCCGAGAGCAACGCGGCGAGCGGGCCCTTCGCGTCGCAGGAGCCCCGGCCGCGGATCCGCCCCGCATCGTCGTCGCGCTCGAAGGGTATGTGGGGCGCGACGGTGTCGATGTGGGTGTTGAAGACGAGATGTGGCGATCCGGATCCACGGCTGACACGGACGTTCCCGGCGGCGTCGCAGGAAGGCTTTGCCTTCCCGCGGGTAGCCGAGAACCTTCGATTCTTGGCAACCTCGCCAGAACGCGGCGCGTTCTGGCCAGCAGACGAGTTCCACTCGTCGACGTCGACGTGCGGGTCGTGGCCCGCTTCGCGCAGTGCCGCGAGCAGGAGGTCACGCGTTCCGCTCACCTCCTCAGTGGAGTCGTCCTGTACCGCGTTTTCGAGAAAGTCGACCGGGTCGAAGCTCATCGCTCGCTCCCCGGATCCTCGTTCAGCCGGTCGGCACCCAGCGCCGCCTCGCCGGTGACGCCGGCGATACGGTCGTCCTCGGGAACAGAGAGCTGTCCGTCGAAGCGCTTCTCGGCCGGGCCGCGAAGCCGTGCTGGCTCGTCGTCCGGTACGGCGACGCCGAGGTCGCCCCCCGGCGGCGAGACGGTGATCCACTCCGAGTCGGCGGCGCCGTCGGGGAGTCGGCCGAGTCGCTTCGCCGCGGCGGCGACGGCAACGGCGCCGGTGCCGCAGGCCCGGGTCTCGCCCTCGACACCGCGCTCGAACGTGCGCTGGCGGAAGCCGTCGCCATCGGGGGCAGCGTCGAGTGCGCCTGCTCGGTCCGCACTCACCGAAGCGAACGTCACGTTCGCGCCCTCCGGGAACGCCGCGGCGTGCCGGATCGGCGGCGCAACGGCGTCGATGTCGACCGCGTCCACGTCGTTAACGAACACGACGGCGTGGGGAACGCCGGTGTTCACGACGGTCACTCGGTGGCCCACTGCGGGGGTGTCCGCGAGTTCGTCGAGCGTCGCGTCGATCAAGGGGTCGTCGCCCGCGAGCGGGACATTTTGGGGGGCGAACGTCGGTTCGCCCATCTCCACCGCAATCTCGTCGCTATCGACGACGGCGCGGCGGGTGCCAGCGGGCGTGTCGATGTCGAACGTCGACAGGCCGGACCGGTCGGCGGCCCACGCCGCGACACAGCGCGCGCCGTTGCCACACATCTCGGCGATGGAGCCGTCAGGCTGGACGAGCGTCATCGTCACTTCGGCGGGGTCGGCGCCCTCGTCCAGTGAGAGGAACAGCACGCCGTCGGCGCCGTGGCGGGCGCCGGCCGCGTTCTCGACGCCGGCCTCGCGGTCGCAGTGGATCCGGGCGAACGCCGCGCGGTCCTCGACGGGGTCGGCCTCCGAATCGACCACGACGAAGTCGTTGCCCGCACCGTCGTACTTCTCGAACGGCACCTCGGTCATGGCTGGTCCTCGTGGCTCCGGGGAGTTGTGGGTTCCGGCGCATCGAGGCGGCTCACGTCCGCGAGCGTCTCGGCGCGCCGCAGCGTCTCGCCAGCGAGGGTGACCTCGGCGGGTCGCGGCCGGGAGTTGTACGTCGACGCCATCTCGTAGCCGTACGCGCCGGCGTTGCCGACCGCGAGCAGGTCACCGCGCGCAGGCCGGGGAAGCGGCCGGTTCTCACAGAGCAGATCCGCGGTCTCACAGACCGGCCCCGCGATGGTGACGCCGACCGCGTCTCGGTCGCTCGCTCCCTGCTCAAGGTTCCGAACCGCGTGATACGCGTCGTACATCGCCGGTCGCAGCAGCGTCGTCATCCCGGCGTCGACGCCGCCGACGACCATCTCGGGGGCTTCCTTCACGGTGTTCACCCGGGTCAGCAGGACGCCCGCGTCGGCGACGACGTAGCGCCCGGGTTCGATGGCCAACTGGCCCTCGATCTGCCCCAGGGCTTCTCGGGTCGCGTCGGCGACGGCGTCGAGGTTCAGTGCGGGGGCGTCCTCGCGGTACGGGACGCCGAAGCCACCACCCACGTCGACCGTCTCGACAGGGATGCCGGAGGACTCGAGGTCGCGGGCGAGGTCGCCCATCCGGCGAACCAGTTCGCGGTGGTCTTCGAGGTCGTCGCCCGAGATTCCGGAGCCAGCGTGGGCGTGGATGCCCGCGAACGCGAACGACTCGGCGATCCGGGCCGCGAGATCCGGCGCTCGGTCGAGGCCGGCGCCGAACTTCGGGTGACCCCCAGTTACCACCTTCTCGTGGTGGCCGGCGCCGACGCCGGGGTTGATCCGCAGACGCAGGCGGCCGTCGAAGCCCCGCTCTTCGAGGCGGTCGATGGTGTCCGCGGCGCCGGCGGTGATGGTAAGGTCGGGGTGCTCGCGCCATGCGTCGACGACGTAGTCCAGATCCGCCGCGGGCGGATTGACTGCGGTGTAGGTGACGTGTTGGCCGGGGATTCCGGCCCGGAGCGCGCGCCGGACCTCCCCGGCGGAGGCACACTCGATGGCCAGCCCCTCGTCGTGGGCTGTCTGGAGGGTTTCCCGGGCCGTGTGGGCCTTCGCGGCGTACTGGATCTCGGCGTCGGGGAACGCGTTCTCGAGGCGGCGACAGTTCTCGCGGACTCGCGCCGGGTCGAACACGTACAGCGGCGTCCCGTGCTCGTCGGCGAGACTACGGAGCGTCTTGCGGTCCCAGTCCGCGAGTCGGCGGACTGTCGGCCCGCCTTCGGCGGCGGCGCGGTCGTCGGCCGATCCGTCGCCCTCGTCGGCGCTCATTCCCGCAGCGCGCCCTCGCGCTGGGTCGCTTCGAGCGTCTCCTGTTCGAGGCTGGTGGCGACGACGGCCGGCTTGTAGGCCTTGCCCGGGATTAGCTCCTCGTCCGAAACGGAGGATTCGACGTAGCGCTGGAACGCGCGGCGCTCCGGCGGCAGTCGGCCGTAGTGGACGGTTTCCTCCACGAGGTCGTACACCGGGATGCGGGGCGTCAGGAGGGTGTTCTCGCCGACGACGGAGTTCTCGCCGACGACGAATCCGGAGGTGACCCGGCAGCCAGCGCCCAGCGAGACGCCGTCCTCGACGACGACCGGCGCGTCCTCGACGGGTTCGAGCACGCCGCCGATGAGGGTGTTTGCCCCGAGCTTCACGTCCGCGCCGATCTGGGCGCAGGAGCCGACCACGTCGTTGGAGTCCACGAGAGCGGCGTCGTCGACGTAGGCGCCGATGTTGACGAAACTCGGCGACATCATGATCACGTCCTCGCCGAGGTAGGAGCCGGGGCGGAGGACGGTGCCGTCGGGCGTGTTGCGCGCGCCGCGGTCCGCGAGGTCGTCGGTCTCACGGAGCGGGAGCACGTCGTAGTAGTCGACGCCGCCGTAGCTTCGGGGCTCGGTCTCGCGCAGGCCGAAGTTGAGCAGGACGCCCTGCTTGACCCACTCGACGGCCTCCCAGTCGGCGGGGCCGACCTTCTCGGCGGCGCGGTACTCGCCGGCTTCGAGGGCGGCGAGGAAGGCGTCGAGGGTCTCCAGTTCGCTCGTGCCGGCGTCGGCGGCGGTGAGTCCGTTCTGGTAGCGGTTCCACAGGTCAGCGATCTCGGTTTCGAGGCTCATTGGTGGGTTTGGGGCAGGTTGTGTAGGGGATCAGTCTCGGAGTAGGTCAGTGAACTGGTAGCGGCCGGCCTCGCGACCGGCGATGGCGGCGGCGGCGTCGAGGGCGCCCTCAGCGAACACTCCGCGGTCGCCCGCGGAGTGGGAAAGCGAGACAGTCTCGCGGTTGCCTGCGAACAGCACCTCGTGCTCGCCGGTCACGTCGCCGGCGCGGCGGGCGTGGACACCGATTTCGCCGGGTTCGCGTGGCTGCTCGCCCTCGCGGCCGTGCTGGCGCTCCGTCAGGTCCGGGCGCTCGCTCTCGACGTCCTCGATCAGCGTGAGCGCGGTGCCGCTTGGGGCGTCGCGCTTGTCGTTGTGGTGAGTCTCGGTGACCTCCACGTCGTAGTCCGGGAGGGAGGCCGCTGCCTCCCGGATCGCCCCTCGAAGGGCGGCAATACCGCGGGAGAAGTTGCTGGCGTGTAGGACCGGGACGGATTCGCTGGCGGCGTCGAGCGCGCCCAGCGGGTCGGCGTCGTGGCCCTCCAGCCCGGTCGTCCCGGTGACGAACGCGACGCCGTGCCGGGCAGCGATCTCGGCGTACTCGGCGGTCGCCTCGGGGGCGGTGAAGTCGACGACGACATCGACGCGCTCCTCGTCCGAGAGGGTCGCGTCGAGGTGGGTGCCGACCGCGGCTTCGGCGGCGACGTTGCCGGGTGTTCGCGAAATGGCGGCGACGACCGAGACGTCCGAGCGGTCGCCCGCGGTGTCGATGAGTTCCTCGCCCATCCGGCCGGTGGCGCCGGTGACGACGAGGCGGACCGGTTCGACCGCCATCAGGCGTCCACCTCCGGCGTGCCGTCCTCGAGGTCGGCCAGCGCGTCGGCCAGCGCCTCACGCTTCCCCTCGGAGAGGCGCGTCAGCGGCGAGCGAACGTGCGGCGGGTGATCCTCGCGGATGGCCATGGCCTCCTTCACCGGAATGGGGTTGGTCTCGGTGAACAGTTCGCGGATCAGCGGCGCGAGTTCGTAGTGGAGGTCACGGGCCCGGCCCATGTCGTCCTCCGCGACGTCACCAGAAATCGAAGATTTCTGGTTGGCAGCCGAGAACCTCTGGTTCTCGGCGACGGCGCCGACGAGCGCGCCCGTGCGCTCGGGTTCGACGTTGCCGACGACGCTGATGGTCCCGGTCCCGCCCAGCGAGCAGATGGGGAGCGTGAGGCCGTCGTCGCCCGAGAGGACCGAGAACTCCTCGTCCTGCGTGCGCTCGATGACTTCAGAAACACGGCCGAGGTCGCCGCTGGCGGCCTTGTAGCCCTGCACGTTCGGGTGTTCGGCGAGTTCGGCGACCACGTCGACGGGGACGTTCCGGCCCGTTCGCGAGGGGACGTTGTAGACGATCTGTGGCAGATCGACCGCGTCGGCGATGGTGTGGTAGTGTTCGAGGTAGCCCGCGGCCTCGGGCTTGTTGTAGTACGGCGAAATCAGCAGGATGGCGTCGGCGCCGGCCTCCTCGGCGTCCTCGGCGAGGCTGACGGCCTCGTGAGTCGCGTTCGACCCGGCGCCGGCGATGACGGACACGTCCTCGACGGCGTCGACAACGGTCTCGACGACTTCGGCGTGTTCGTCGTGGGTCAGCGTCGCCGATTCGCCGGTGGAGCCGACGGGGACGAGGCCGTCCACGCCGGCGGCTTCGAGGCGCTGGGCGTCGGCGGCGAGTCGGTCGTGATCGATACTCTCGTCCTCCCGGAAGGGAGTGGTCATGGCGGGGAAGACCCCGCTGAACGGTGTGGTCATTGGGTGTGGTGTGGAGCGGTCGCTGCGCGGTGCAATCCGGAGTCCACCAGCGACCGGGCGCGACACCGGCCGAGAGCGGGAGAAATCAGCGTTTCCCGCGTTTGCTACAGCGGGAGGCGACAGCCGGGGCTTTCCGCGAAGCGGCGCCGCCGAGCCCCAGCGTCTGCGTCACGGGTGAGACCGAGTGGCCAACGGACAAAACGTTTCTGGCTCGGTCTCGGCCGAGACGGTGCTTTTTAAGCGAAGACGAGCAACGAATCCATAATGACCGAGATTCACGAGGGCCAGCGCGTCGCGGTGCTCGCCGACGCGCAGAACCTCTATCACACCGCTCAGAGCCTCTACTCTCGCAACATCGACTACGCCGGCCTGCTGGACAAGGCGGTGATGGACCGCGAACTCGTGCGGGCGCTGGCGTACGTGATCCGTGCCGAATCGCCCAACGAGGAGTCCTTCTTCGAGGCGCTGGAGGAGATCGGCTTCGAGACCAAGATCAAGGAGATCAAGACGTTCGGCGACGGCTCCCAGAAGGCCGACTGGGACGTGGGTATCGTGCTCGACGCCGTGACGCTGGCCGAGAAGGTCGATACCCTGGTACTGGTCAGCGGCGACGGCGACTTCGCGCGTCTCTGCTCGCACCTGCGCCACGAGGGCGTCCGGATCGAGGTGTTCTCCTTCGAGAGTTCGACCGCCGACGAACTGGTCGAGGCCGCCGACGCGTTCCACGACATGTCCGAGCGCGAGGAGGAGTTCCTACTGTAGGGTCCTCGCGCTGATCAGTTTTGCAGGTGACTGATTCGCTGGCCGGCGGCCGGTACGGACGAGATTAAAAGCGTGAACCGATTCGGCTCTACTGTGTCTGATACTGAGACGACTGACGGCCGTGCGCCGTCACTCCTCGGCCGCCTTCTCTTTGCGAGCGGGCTTGCCGCACTGGCTGTACTGAACCTCACGAACCTCGAGGGACGCATCGCCTACGCCGACGCGAAGGGCGTTCCGCTGGCCGACCGACTCGTTCCCGCTTCGAGCGGACTGCTGCTCGGCGGGAGCCTCGGCATTGCGTCCTGGACGCTCCCGAAGCTTTCGGCGGGCGCCGTCGGCGCCTTCTTCGCCGGCGTCACGCCCCTGATGCACGACTTCTGGGCCGTCGACGAGGACTCCCGCGGCGAGGAACTCACGTCGTTCCTCCAGAACCTCACGCTGCTCGGCGCCGCCGTCGCCTTCTTCCGCCGCGCTAGCGGGAAGTAGTCGCATCGAACCTCCCCGGGCAGCATCCGGGACGCTTTTTCCACCGAGTCGCGTCGATAGCCCATGGCCAAGACCTCGCGTGCGGACCTGCGGACCACGGCCGACTACCAGTTCGGCCGCGGCGCCGGCGACGCGCTGTTCCCCGCGGAGGCCCACCTCGAAATCGACTACTCCACCGGCGGCCGGCCGAGCCAGATCCACGCCCCGGACGGCCGACTGGCGTCGATGGGCACCGACGGTCGCTTCACGCTCGGCTTCGCGGGCGGGCGGCGTCTCCACGACCACCTCGACGCCCCCGCCTATCGCGTGGTCGTCGGCGACGAGTCCGAGCCGTTCGTCCGCGACGGCGAGAACGTGTTCGCGAAGTTCGTCGAGGAGTGCGGCGACGACATCCGCCCCGGCGACGAAGTGATGGTGGTCCACGAAGGCGGTGAGCTGCTGGGCGTCGGGCGGGCGGAGCTTTCAGCGGAGGGGATGCGGGACTTCGGAACCGGGATGGCGGTGATGGTCCGGGAGGGCGTCGATGAGTACGTCGACGGTGAGGAGTAGCGGTCTGTTTCTTCGGAGGGCGGTTTTCGGCGGTACGGATCGTTTCTGAGACCACGAACAGCACCGCGGAGTTCCCTCGGCCACTTGTGACCGCAAAACGCAGCACCGCAGCCACGGCCTCCCCAACCGATTCGCTCCCATACAGTCGCTCATCCCTCGCGCCCGGGTCGCGCACGGAGGCGCGACCGCTTCGCGCCACTGCGACCGCGAACCGTACTTAAAGCCCCAGCGCGGTCGTCAGCGGCACGCCCACTGCGAGCGCACCGATCAGGTAGCCGCCGATAGCGCCGCCGTTGAGCAGCGGCAGGCCGGCGTGGGCCCGCCCGGCGAACACCATCCGGAGCAGGATCAGCAGGCCGACGAACGTCCCGACCATCGCCGTCAGCGCGGGGACGTTCAGCGCCGGAATCGGGGCGAAGCCGAGCGATCCGGCGTCGAGGAACTGCGCGGCGCTGGCGACGAGCACCGTCGGCATCACGGCGTCGCCGAGGCCGATGAAGAACGCATCACGCTCGTCGATTGCCTCTCCCTCGCCCTCGACGGCCGCTTCGTCGGCGGGCGTCGACGCCTCCTCGTCGTGGCTGTCCGTCTCGTCGGCGGATTCGTCGTCCGATTCTTCGGCCTCCCCATCTTCCTCCTCGTCATCAGGGAGAATCGAGTAGCCCAGCGTGAGCGGGATCACCAGCACCACCGGGATGCGGAGATCCATCACGCCCTCCGCGAGGTCCAGCATGTGCTCGGTGCCGTACACCGAGATGGCGTCGTAGACGGCGAGCACCGCGAGCAGCAAAATTGCCGGCAGGAGGCCGAAGCTGATGCCGAACAGGCCGGCCGCGCCCGCGCCCATCACCACGCCGGCGGCGTCGATGACGTACCACTCCGGGTAGACCCAGAGCGCGACTGCGACGAGCGCCGAGGCCGGGATGGCGACGACGCCCGGCAGGAACACGCCCAGCACGTACCACGCGAGCAGGCCGCTGGTGAACACGACGAACGCCCGGACGACCCAGTCGTAGCCGTACTTGAACGCCGCGAGCATCAGCACCGTCATCACGAGAATCAGGCCGACGTACACCAGACTGTTCGTCGGGTCCTGTGGGTTCTCGAACTGCTGGTAGCCGTTGGCTTGGAAGGCGGGAATCAGCGCGAGCGCACCCAACTGGACCAGGAGGAAGAGGAGGGCGGCAAACGCCGTCCCCCGAAACGCGCGGGAAGTCATTACCCGGCGTTCGCTCGGGGGGGGTTTGGCGGTTGTGGTCGCGCCTCAACGCGCGTAGAGCTTCTGGCCTACGAGCGACGTGAGCCGCGAAGGGTCGTTGGCCGTCACGGCCACGTAGGGCTGCTCGACCGGCCCGAACACGTCGACGATTCGCCCGATGGTGTCGAGGTTCTCGTCGACGACGCTGCGACCGATGGGCGGGTGTTCAGCGCCCGGACAGCGGGCGATGGCGAGTCCTTGTGCGGTCCGGGAGACCGTGCCGACGCGCTCCATCAGTCCCGCAGGATCGCGACGTACGCCGCGATAGCCTGCACGAGGTCGTTCTTCGAGGCGTCGTCGGCGCCCTGGACGAGCACGCGGCCGCGCTGCTCGTACTCGCGGGAGTAGGTCTTGTCCCGCTCGACGACGGCGTCGTAGCCGACCTGCTGGACGGCCTTCGCGATCTCGTCGACCGTCGGCTCCTCGACGGCCTCGCCCTCCGGCACTCGCCGCCCCTCCGACCGGCTGTACGCCGCGTCGACGTAGGCGGGGTAGACGATGTTCTCGATCATGCGAAAAACTGGGCGGTCCGCGGGGAAAGCGGTTTTGGTGGGTGCTCAGTCCCGGCGGGCGAGCAGCGCCGCGCCGGCACCGAGGGCGGCGACGGCGGCGGGGCCGCCGAAGCCGGGGCTGTCAGTCGACGTGGTCTCAGTCGTCTCGGTGGACTCGGGCGTCGCAGTCGACTCGGGCGTCGGCGTCTCGGTCACGGCCTCGGTCGGCGTCGCCGTCTCGACATCGACGGTCACCTCACTCCGGGCGGTCCACTCGGTGTTCGCGGCCGCGTCGGGGTGGAACCCGTCGGTGAGGTTCCGGGTCGCGAACACGACCGAGCGCGGCGCCGGCTGGCTGAGCCAGTTCGGGTTCACAACGACACTGGCGTTGTTCTGCCCGGCAGTCGTCGCAGCGTAGGGCTGCTGATTGATCAGGCTCTCGGAGCCCTCCTGGAGTACGAGCATCTCGGGATCGAGTTCGAGGATCGTCTCGTCGGAGACGCCGTACGGGTAGGGGCTGTCGAATGCGTCGGCGGCGAGATTGGTGCCGCCGGCAGTCGTCACCATGGCGTTGATGAACGTCCCATCGCCGGCGAGGGAACTCCCGCCGAGGGGCACGAGCACCTCGGGCTGTTCGACGTCGGCGGTCACGTTCCCGGCAGTCTCGACGTTGGCGTTCATCCACGCGTTCGCCTCGGCGGCACCCACGCAGTTGCCGGTCAGCTTCCCGATCAGCGTGGTCTTGTTGGCCACGTCCTCGACGGACGTTGCCGGACGGAACTTGTACACCGTCATGCCGGCGTCCCGCAGCGCGGCCACGGTGTCGTCGCTGACGATGTTCGACGCGAGCACGAGGTCGGCCTCCGTACCCACGACGGCCTCGGTGCTGTAGCCGAAGCCGGCCGCGGAGACGTTCGTTCGACTCTCGGCGTCGGCGAGGTAGTAGGAGTGGGTACCGAGGCCGACGACCTGTTCCTTGCCGCCGATATCCCACATCGTCTGGGACGCGCTCGCGCCCAGCGTGGTCACGGTCTCGGGGGCCTCCTCGACGGTCACGTTCTCACCGGTCGCGTCGGTGGCGGTGAACGGGTAGGAACACTCCGGCACGTCCGGCTGGAGCGTGTGGTCAGCGGCGCCCGCGTCCGCGGCAGTCGCCGCGCCTGGCGCCGAAACGGCGCCGGCCGGGGCGACCCCAGCGAGCAGTGTACACAGTACGATCAATAGCGTCGCATACGTTCGCATCACCCGTAGCTGGCGTCTAGTGCAATAAGTATTTACCTAACCCAACTCAGCTTTGCATATGCACGCCGCTCGACGAGCAGCCGGCTGGTCGGCGGTCCTCGGCGCCGCCCTCGTCGCCGTCGTCGTCCTCAGCGCCGGGATCGGCCCCGTCCCGGTTCCGGCCGAGACCGTCCTCAAGGCGATCCTCGAGGCGGTCGTGGTCCCCACCTTCGCTGGCGGCGATTTCGCCTGGCGCCACCCGTTCTCGTTCTCGCTGCAGCAGTCCCATCGGGCCATCGTGATGAGCGTCCGCCTGCCGCGGATACTGCTGGGGGCGCTCGTCGGGTTCGCGCTCGCCGCCGCCGGGGCGGTGATGCAGGGCTTTTTCCGCAACCCGATGGCCGACCCCTCCATCGTCGGCGTCTCCTCGGGCGCGGCCGTCGGCGCGGTGCTCTCCATCGTCGCTCCCGCGGTACTCCCGTTCGGGTTCGGCCTCGAAACCACCGCGTTCGCAGGCGCGCTCGTGACCGCCTTCGGCGTCTACGCCATCGCGACCGAGAGCGGGAAGACGCCCGTCGCGACGCTGCTGCTCGCAGGCGTCGCCGTCCAGACGTTCCTCGGCGCGATCACCTCGTTCCTCCTGCTCAACGCCGGCGAGAGCATGCGGGAGGTGGTGTACTGGCTGATGGGCCATCTGGACAACGCCGGCTGGGACGACTTCGTCCCCGTCGCCGGCGTGCCGGTGCTCCCGCTGTTCGTGCTCGCCTGTTTCGCCGTCCTGCTCGCGTACGCGCGGGACCTGAACGTTCTGCTGCTGGGCGAGGAGGAGGCCGCCGGCCTCGGGATCGAGGTCGAACGCACCAAACAACTGCTGCTCGCCATCTCGGCGCTGATCACCGGCGCCGCCGTCGCCGTCTCGGGAGTCATCGGCTTCGTTGGCCTGATCGTTCCCCACGTGCTTCGACTCGTCGTGGGCCCGGACCACCGCGTGCTGCTGCCCACGTCGGCGCTGGCCGGGTCGGCGTTCCTCGTCGCCGCCGACACCGCCGCCCGGAGCGGGCCCCAGGAGCTCCCGGTGGGCATCGTGACGGCCGCCGTCGGCGCGCCCTTTTTCCTGTTCCTGCTGCGCAAACGGAGGGTCCACGAGCTATGAGCGACCAGCCAGTCCTCTCGGTCAGCGACCTATCAGTCGACCTCGGCGACACCGAGGTGCTCGACGGCGTCGACCTGACCGTCGAACGGGGCGAACTGGTCGGCCTCGTCGGCCCGAACGGTGCTGGGAAGACGACGCTCCTGCGCGCCGCGCGCGGGACGCTCACCCCCGACGCCGGCCAAGTGCTCGTCGACGGCGACCCCGTCGCCAGTCTCTCGGCGAAAGCTGTCGGGCGCCGGGTCGCCACCGTCCCGCAGGACACCTCGGTCTCCTTTGCGTTCAGCGTCCGGGAGATCGTCGAGATGGGCCGGACCCCGCACGTCCCCCGGTTCGGCGCGATGGAGGCAGCCGACCACGACGCCGTCACGCGGGCGATGGAGCGCACCGAGGTCGTCGAGTTCGCGGGTCGGTCCATCACCGAAATCTCCGGCGGCGAGCGCTCGCGAGTGCTGCTCGCCCGCGCGCTGGCCCAGGAGACCCCCCTGCTGCTGCTCGACGAACCGACCGCCAGCCTCGACCCGAACCACCGGCTCCGGACGTTCGAGACCGTCTCGGAACTGGTTCGGGAGGGCCGGTCGGCCGTCGCTGCCATCCACGACCTCGACACCGCAGCGCGGTACTGCGACCGGATCGTCGTCGTCGCTGGCGGCGGCGTCATCGCCAACGGCCCGCCCGAGTCGGTGCTCACGACACCAACCTTGCGCCGGGCGTTCGACGTGGATACAGTAGTTACCGACGACCCAATCACCGACCGCCCCCGGGTGACTGTCCTCCCCGAGGACGCCGCCGCGGCCGGCGGGCCGGATATCCCATCCGTCGACCGTGTTCACGTCGTCGCCGGCGGGGGTCGTGCCGGCCCGCTCCTGGCCCGACTCTCCCGCGCGGGCGTCGAAACGACGGTCGGTCCCGTCGCCGCCGGCGACAGCGACGCCACAGTGGCGGACGCCCTAGAGATGGATACCGTCGCCGTGGGGGCGCTGGACGGCGTCGATTCGGCGGCGCTCGACCGAGTCGGCGAACTCGCTGCGGCCGCCGGCGCCGTCGTCGTCGCCGACGTGGACCTGACTTCGGGGCTCGTGCCCGTCCTCGACCGGGTTTCCGAGTCCGGGAAGCCAGTCTACTGCGTCGAGGAGCGGTCGCTGGCCGAGCGGACGGTCTCACAGGCTGCCGCCGAACGCTACCGGGCGCTCCGGGGCGAGGAGGGGGTCGCCGCGTCGGCGCCGGAGCTACTGGAAGCGCTCGCCTAGGGCCGACCGCCACGCTTACTCCCACCGGGCGCCGAGGTTCGATATGGAGCGGCCCTGCGTCGTCGTCGCCCGCGAGTCTGGCGAGACGGCCCGACAGCGTCTCGCGGAGGCGGACGTGATCGATCAGGAGTTCGGCATCGACGTTTCGGACGGCTCGGCGGCAAGTGGAGCCGCCGAGGACGACGGACAGCTGTACATCCCCGTCACGGACCCCGAGGCGGTGCCTGAGGATCTCGAGATCGAGCGCCACGACGTGCCCGCACGCACCCCCCAGCGCACGCCCGCGGACCTACTGGGCGAGGAGCCGACCTACGAGCGACTGGGCGACGTGGTGCTCGTCGACGAGGACGGCCCCGAGCGTGCCGCGGAGATCGCCGAGGCGATCATGGAGTCGGATATCCCGGTCCGGAGCGTGCTCAACCGCGACTCGAAAGTGAAAGGCGAGACGCGGGTCCGGGACTGGGAGGTGCTGGCCGACGAGGGCGAGGAGCGCCCGCCGACCGAGACGGTCCACCGGGAGTACGGCCACGAGTTCGCCGTCGACGTGTCGGAGGTGTACTTCTCGCCGCGCCTCGCCACCGAGCGAAATCGGGTGGTCGAGCAGGTCGAACCCGGCGAGCACGCGCTGGATATGTTCACCGGCGCCGGCCCGTACGCCATCCCGATGGCCGACGCGGGCGCCGAAGTGGTGGCCTGCGACATCAACCCCGAAGCCATCGAGTACCTCCGGGAGAACGCCGAGCGCAACGGCGTCGCCGACCGGATCACGGCCCACGTCGGCGACGTCCGGGCGTTGACCGACGAGTACGCCGACTGGGCGGATCGGCTAGTGATGAACCTCCCCCACACCGCCGCGGAGTTCGCCGACGCCGCGGTGGCGTTCGCGAACGATTCGGCGGTGGTGCATCTGTACGACATCCAGCACGAGGACGATCCGTTCGAGCGCGGCCGGGAGGCACTCGAGGACGCCGCCGGCGACGAGTACGAAGTGACGACGTTGGAGGAGCGCGTCGTGCGGTCCTACGCCCCCCACGAACTGAACGTCTGTCTGGACGCGCGGCTGGACCGGATCGACTGACTGCGCCGGGTTTCGGAACCCTTATGTCTGCGTTGCCGGTACGTGGGGATGGACGCGCCGGGGTAGCTCAGCTGGCAGAGCGATTCCTTCGTAAGGAATAGGTCGAGGGTTCAAATCCCTCCTCCGGCTCTTCTGTCGAACGAAGTGAGACGAAGAGCGGCACGTGGGATTTGTACCAGGGAGTGAAGCGAGCGATAGCGAGCGGAACGACCGTGGTTCACAATCCCTCCTCCGGCTCTTCTGCCAAGCGTAGCGAGTCCGGACGTAGTTCACAATCCCTCCTCCTCTCGAACCAATCCCCCAGAAGCCACACCCCAACTCTCACCACGCCATACGCTACCAGGGAAACACCTATCTGCCACACAATCAACGTAACAGACATGTCCCCGGCGTCCCGTGGCGGTGGCAGGCTCGGGCCAGACCCCATCGGCCAGTGGCTGCGGTTCCTGTTCATGGTTCTCGTCACGGTCGGGATGTTCGGCCTGCTGATCGCCGTCGCCAGATACGTCGCCACGGACATCGGCCCGATCATGTCGGTCCTGCTCCCGGCAGTCTTCGCGGGGATCCTGTTGGCCGTCTCCTACCAGAGCGTGATCGGTTGGCGGTAGGCGACGAAAGTCGGCAGCGATCCAGCCGCGGCTCAGCCGACGATCGGCGGCCGCGAGAGCGGGACGAACTCGTCGACGACCGTCCCACCGTCGCGGATCGCGATGGCCTGTACCGCTGCGGGCGTCGCGTCGGTCGGGACCGACCAGGCGGCCGTGACCGGACTCGACGACCCGGGCTGGACGGTTCCCGTACTCGAGACGCCGTCGATGGTCAAGTCGTCGCGCAGGCGGAGTGTCCGGAGGCGCAGTTCGACGGGCGCGTCGGTGTCGTTGGTCACCTCGACTTTGAGCACGTACGTCCGGCCGGAGTCGCTCTCCCGAACCTCCGAGGTCGCGACCGTCTCCGTGGCGGCCGTCTCGGAGAGCAGTTCGTCGTCGACGCCGACCGCGTCCGGGTGATCCGTCTCGGTCGGTGTGCCGGTCGCCGCGTCGCCGCCGGGGAGCAGTTCGTCGCCGATGATGTTGCCGAACGTCAGCGCCTCGACGACGACTGGCACCGCGAAGGCAAGCACCGCGATCCAGCGGATCAGGCGCCGGCGGTCGATCTCCGACTCGTCGTCGCCGTCGCTCGTGGCGGTTTCGGGAGCGTCGTCGGTCTCAGATGGTGAGTCAGTCATCACGGAAAGCGGAGCGGGGGCTCGCTACACCGGGATCAGCGGACTGCCGGGCGCGAGGATCCCGTCGGCGAGCATGTCGTAGATCGGGACGCCGTAGGCCAGCAGCACCAGTGCGACCGCGATGGCCGTCCAGAGTTTGAGGTTGTCCAGCACTTGCGGCGACTCCTCGGGTCCGGAGAGCGGTTCGGGCAGCGAGCCGTTGACCCGGAGTTGGCTGTCGGGCTTGCCCAGCAGCCACGTGCCGGCCATCACGATCAGGAACAGCAGCGCGCCGACGAACAGCAGCGTGCCGCCGATGGCGATCTGGACGCGCATCTCGCCGACCGTGCCGACGACGGCGTCGAAGCTGACCTGCTCGTACTGCGGTTCGGCGGTCCGTCGGGGGATGCCCGCGAGGCCGCCACGATGCATCGCGTTCGACATCAGCACCATGCCGACGAACCAGACGAACGGCTGGATCGCCGCCAGCCCGCGGAACTGCAGGCGCTTGCCCGTGATCTGGGGGATCAGCCAGTAGGAGACCGCCATCAGCGTCAGCGCGTACGCCGTGCCGACGGTGAGGTGGAAGTGGCCGGGCACCCAGATGGTGTTGTGGATGAGGTAGTTGATGTTCATCCCGGCGTTGATCATGCCCGAGAAGCCGCCGGCCGCGAACATGATCCCCGCGAGCGCGATGCCCGAGAACTCGGGGCGCTCCCACGGGAGGTCCTTCAGCCAGGCGAGGCGCCCCGTCGCGCCGCCCTGGCGCGCCCCGTGTTCCATGCTCGCGACGACGGTGAACAGCGTCAGTAACGACGGCAACAGCAGGAAGAACGTGTTCGTCATCGCCACTAGTTTGTAGCCCGAGGCGATGCCGGGGTCGGTGTACTGGTGGTGGAACCCGACCGGCGTCGACAGCAGGAGGAACAGGATGAACGTCACCCGCGCGAGCGGGTCGCTGAACAGCCGTCCACCCGCGAGTTTGGGCAGCACGGTGTACCAGACCACGTACGCCGGCAGCAGCCAGAAGTACACCACCGGGTGGCCGAAGTACCAGAACAGCGTCCGGGTCAGCAGCGGGTCGACCTGGCTGATGAGGCCGAGCGACCACGGGATCAGGAAGACGACGACCTCGATGGCCACCCCGGTCGAACAGAGATACCACATCAGCATCGTCGTCAGCACCATGAACGACTGCAGCGGGATGCGTGAGTCCGGGTTCGACTGGCGCCACTCACGGTACTGGAGGAACCAGTCGAGGCCCGCCCCCCAGGAGCCGATGATCAGCAGCGCGGTGCCGATGTAGAACAGCGGGTGGGCCGCCAGCGGCGGGTAGAACGTGTACAGCACGTCCGCGCTCGCCGGTATCTCCTCGACGAGGCCGGCGAGAATCGTCCCGGCCGCAAGCGCGGTCCCGATGGACATCGTCCAGAGCCAGCCCTGTGTCAACCGCCTGCTCGTCGGCGCGACGCCGAGGCTTCTGGTGTTGGCCCAGTGGAACAGGCCGGCGATGCCGAACGTGGTGAACACGAGCGCGAGCAGCACGCCGTGGCCCGTCAGGATCGTGTAGTAGTCCGACGAGGGGATGATCCGCAGCGCGTTCGTGCGGTGGAGCGCCTGGATCAGGCCGAACAGCGCCCCGACGCCGAAGGCCGCAAAGGCGATGCCCAGACAGATCCGGGCGGTCCGGGCGGCGTCCGGGAACTGATCGACGAACGCGCGGCGGCGGCGCGTGCCGTCGTCGACCTCGACGTACTCTTCGTCGCTCTCGAACGCCGTCCCGTCAGTGTGTTCAGTAGCCATCAGTTCTCACCTCCCTCGAACTGCGACTGCTCGACCACGACGACTTTCCCCTCCATCGTGTGGTGACCGCTGCCACAGTACTCGTGGCAGACGATGCCGTGTTCGTCCGTCTCCTCGAACGTGACGGTGAACTCCGCGACCTGTCCGGGGATCACCATCGAGTTCACGTTCGTCCCCGCGAGGTTGAAGCCGTGAGTCACGTCGGGCGAGGTGACGTGGAACGTCACCGGCTCCCCGGCCGGCACCCGAATCGGCTCGGTCGTCCCGGGCTGGAACAGGTACTGTCGAGCGACGACGTAGACATCGACGCCCGACTCGGTGTCGTAAACGCCGGGTTCGCGGAAGTTGTCCGCGGCCTCGTAGTCGCCGTTCGCGATGACCGACGGCTCGACCGTGCCGCCGCTGTCGTCGACCATCGCCACACCGGGGCCGACTGCGCCGTAGACGATGGTCCCGAGGAACGCGACGATCAGGACGAGCGATGCGGCGAACCAGAGTCTCTCGAATCGGTGAACGTGCATAGTTAGCCAGTGATAGTTGGGCCGCCGAGGAACTCGACGAAGTACATGAACACCCAGAGCAGCGCGATCAGGAGGAAGTAGCCCGCGACCAGCGTGGCCGTGCCTGTCGGGTCGTACCCCTCCCCGATCTCGACTTCGGGCGCCGGTTCGACCGCGTCGGTCGCCTGCTCGCCGACGTAGGCTTCCTCGGCTTGGTCGTGTTCGCGATACGCCGAGTAGGATTCGGCGGCGAGCACACTCCCGACCGCGAGCGCGCCACTGCCGCCGACGACCACGGCCAGCCAGCCGACGAAGTCCGAGGGCATGGGAATCGAGAAGCCGCCGCCGGCGGCTTCCTCGCCCTCGCCGCCGCCACCGGAGCCGCCACCGCCGCCGCCGCCGCCACCGCCGACGTCGCCGACGACGATAGCGCCCTTCATCCCCAGCGACCGGTGGGGCGTACAGACGTAGCGGTAGACGCCCTTTTCCTCGAACGTGTGAGAGAACGTGTGGCCCTCCTCGGCCGCGAGGTCCGACTCGAAGGAGCCGTCCTCGGCGACGACGTTGTGGGAACTCCCGCGGCCGGTCCACTCCCAGACGACAGTCGCGCCCGGATCGATTCGGACCGCCGGCGGCCCGAAGCCGTAGGGGTCGCCGCCGTTGTCGACCCCCACGTCGACGGTCACCTCGGACTGGCCACGTCGGTCGACGGTGCTGTCGTAGTTCTCGACCCCGTCGAACCAGCCGTCGTAATCCGGCTCGGCGACCTCGCCGCCGGAACCCCCGACGACGATGGCGCCCTTCATCCCCAGCGATTTGTGGGGCGTACAGGCGTACTTGAACGTCCCCTCGCTCTCGAAGGTGTGAGAGAAGGTGTGGCCCTCCTCGGCTGAGAGTTCGGACTCGAAGGAGCCGTCCTCGGCGACGACGTTGTGTGAGTTGCCGTTGCCGGTCCACTTCCAGACGACGGTCGCGCCCGGGTCGATGCGGACCGCGGCGGGGCCGAAGCCGTACGGCTGGCCCCCGTTGTCGACGCCCACATCGACGGTCACCTCCGACTGGCCGGTCGCGTCGACGACGCCGTCGTAGTTCGAAACGTCGTCGAACCAGCCGTCGAACTGGTCGCTCTGGGCCCGAGCCCGGCCTGCGCCGAGCAGCGATCCGCCAGCCGCCACCGCGCCGGCGGTGAGCAGCTGTCGCCGTGTCGGGCGTGGCTGTCTATCCCCTATCGATGCCATATCGGCCCGTAGCCACCCAACTGGTAAGCCGGCCCCGCCGGTTCCCACAGGTTAGGAACCGCCGAAGCCGAGTAGCTTTCCGGGCCGCTATGTGGTGGTACACATGTCTGCACGCAGATCGGCCGCCATCGCGCTCGCGGCGCTCGTCCCGGTGTGGGTGTACGCGCTGACTATCGCCGGCGGCGTGACCACCGCGCTCACCTCGAGCATCTGTGTCCTCCTGATCGCAGGCGGGCTCTACCTGATGTTCGGCCCACACGAGGAAACCCGCGACGTGAACCGGGTCTGAGCCGATGGCCCCAGCCGTCGGCGCCGCCGAACTCGGCGCGTTCCTGCTGGTCGGCCTGCTCGGCGGCGCCCACTGTCTCGGGATGTGCGGGCCGCTGGTGACCGCCTACGCCGGCGACGCCGGTAGCCAGTCGGGCCGGGTGACGCTCCGAGACGTGCGCCAGCAGGGGCTGCTCACGCTCGGTCGCGTCGGCACGTACGCGCTGATCGGCGCCCTGCTCGGCGCGCTGGGCGCTGTGACAGTCGCCGGCGGCAGCGTCTTCGCCGCCGCTGATCTCGTTCGTGGCGTCGTCGGCGTCGTCGCCGGCGTCGCCGTGCTGGCTGTCGGCGCGGGCTACCTCCGCGGGCGCCCGGTCGACCCCGGAAAACTACCGATCCCCGGCGTCTCGGGTGCCGTCGCACGGTTCGCGGGCTTCGCACAGGAGCGCGCGACCACGTGGGCCGAGGGGCCGAAGATCGCGCTACTGGGGTCGATCCACGCGCTGCTGCCGTGTCCGCTGCTCTACCCGGCGTATCTCTACGCGTTCGCCCGGGGGTCGCCGCTCGCCGGCGCGCTCGCACTGGGGACGCTGGGAATCGGCACGGCGCCGGCGATGGTCGGCTACGCGACGGTGCTCGGCGCGGTGCCGGCGGCGATCCGCTCGCGGCTCCACCGCGCGCTCGGCGCCGCGTTCCTGCTGCTGGGGCTGCTGCCGTTGCTCCACGGGCTCGGCCTGCTGGGCGTCCCGGTTCCGCAGATCCACCTGCCACAGTACGCGGAGGTGCCGACGCCATGACCGACTGCACGCTCTGTGGCCTCGAGACGCCGGACCCGCCGCTCACGGCCGAGTCCATCGACGGCCAGTTCTGCTGTCGGGGCTGTCTGGAGGTCGCCCGGAACCTCGACGACCCGGCGGCCGCCGACCCCGAGGAGGCTCGCGAGTCCGTCGCGGACTCCGCCGACATCCCCGGCGACGCCGAGACTGTATATCTCCGGGTCGACGGGATGCACTGTGCGAGCTGTGAGGCGTTTCTCGAACGCCGCGCGACCGACTGCGAGGGCGTCGCCGCAGCCGACGCGAACTACCCCGCCGGCGCGATGCGACTCCAGTACGACCCCGAGGAAGCGACGGTCGATGGCGTCGCCGAAGCGGTCTCCGGCGTCGGCTATCAGGCGTCGGCCGAGGAGCCCGATTCCGACGATGACGCGACGGTCGGGCGCCTGCTCGTCGGCGGCCTCTTCGGGATGATGGCGATGCTCTGGTACGTGATGTTCCTCTACCCGACGTATCTGGGGCTCCCCCCCGAGATGCTCCTGTTCGACATTCAGGGCGGCGACGGCCGGTTCCTCCTGGCGAACGTCTGGCTGTCGGCGACCATCGTACTGGGCTACACCGGCAAGCCGATTCTCCGGGGTGCCTACGTCGCCGTCCGGACCCGACAGCCGAACATGGACCTGCTGGTCGCGCTGGCGGCGACAACGGCGTATCTCTACAGCGCGCTCGCGGTGCTTTCCGGCGGCGTCGACGTCTACTTCGACGTGACCATCGTCGTCGTACTGGCAGTCACCGTCGGGAGCTACTACGAGGAGCGCGTCAAACGCCGCGCGGTCGGTGAACTCACCGACCTCACCCGCGACCGCGTCTCGGAGGCACGCCGCCGCACGAAAAACGGCGCGCAGAACGGAACCGAGACCGTCCCGGTCGAGGCGGTCTCGGGCGGCGACGAACTAGTCGTCCGCGCGGGCAAGCGCCTGCCGGTCGACGGCGAAGTGATCGAGGGAACCGCCGCAGTCGACGAGTCGCTCGTGACTGGGGAGTCGATCCCGGTCCGGCACGACCCCGGCGACGACGTACGGGGCGGGACAGTCGTCACCGACGGCCGACTGGTGATCCGCGCCGCGGACGGCGCCGAGCGAACGCTCGACCGCGTGGTCTCGCTACTCTGGGACGTGCGCGGCGAGGGTGCGCCCCAGCGGCTAGCAGACGCGCTCGCAACGGTGTTCGTCCCCGTCGTGCTCGTGCTCGGCCTCCTCGCGTTCGCGGGCCACCTGCTGCTCGGCGCTACCCTCACCGAGGCGCTACTGACCGGGCTGGCGGTGCTCGTGGTCTCCTGTCCCTGCGCGCTGGGGCTGGCGACGCCGCTGGCCATCGCGGCCGGCACGCGCTCGCTGCTGGAGGACGGCGTCGTCCTGACCGACGGGAGCGCCGTCGAGACGGCCCAGCAGGTCGACGTGATCGCGCTGGACAAGACCGGGACGCTCACGACCGGCGAAATGGCGCTGCAGGGCGTCGAAACCGCACCGGGCGTCGACCGGGAGACGCTGCTCGCTCGCGCGGCCGCGGTCGAGGCGCGCTCGGACCACCCCGTCGCGTCGGCTGTCGTCGACGCCGCGAACTCCGGTGCCGACGCGTCGGTCGACGGTTACGAGGCCCACCCCGGTCGCGGGGTCTCGGGCGAGGTGGAGGGTGGTCCAAGAGTGACCGTCGGCGACGCCTCGCTGTTCGAAGACGTGGAGGTACCCGAAGCACTCCGAGAGCGCTACATCGACGCCGACGAGGGAGGCAACCTCGCGATGTACGTCGGCTGTGACGGCGCCGTCCGGGGGGTGCTCGTCGCTGCTGACGAGCCACGCCCGGGGTGGCAGGACGCCGTCGCCCGCCTGAGCGAGGACCGCCGCGTGGTCGTGCTCACCGGCGACGAGGGCGCCGCCGCGGACCGCTTCCGCGAGGCGTCCGGTATCGACGAGGTGTACGCCGGCCTCCCGCCAGCAGGGAAGACCGAAACCGTGCGACGGCTCCGGCCCGAGGGCACCGTCGCGATGGTCGGCGACGGGAGCAACGACGCGCCCGCGCTGGCCGCGGCGGATCTGGGCATCGCGGTCGCCTCGGGCACCGAACTCGCCGCCGACGCTGCTGACGCGGTGCTCGTGGGGCGCGATCTCGCGGCGGTCGACCGCGCGCTCGACACGCTGGCGGCGACCCGTCGGCGCGTCCGGGAGAACCTCGCGTGGGCGTTCTGCTACAACGCGGTCGCGGTGCCCGCGGCCGTACTGGGCGTCATCACGCCGCTGCTCGCGGCCGTCGCGATGGCGACTTCGAGCCTGCTCGTGGTCGGGAACACCGCGCGCTCGCTCGGGCCGGACGAGGATCCCGAGCCGTCGACTACCCAGCGGGCACGGCCGCCGCGTCCCGATGCCGCCGTTCGTGACGGAAGCGTCGCGACCGACGGAGGTGAGGAGCGATGAGCCGTCTCGCCCGCTCCCTCGCCCGTTCGTCCCCGACGTGGTCGCTTCCGGCACCCGCCAGAACCGCCGTGCTCGCACTCGGCGCGCAGTCGGCGCTGGCGCTGTGCTACCTCTGGGCGACGCCGGCCGGCCTCTCGACGCCGGCGATGCTCGCGGTGCCGTTCGTTTGGGTGACCGTCGCCGCCGTCGCCGTTCGTCACGCCCGCCGGCCCGCTGGGAGTCGGCGGGTTCGCTGGCTCGCGGCCGGCGTCGGCGTCGCGTACGCGCTGGGGCTCGCGTGGCTGATGGGCGGAATTTCGCCAACGACGGGCGCCACCTCGGGCGTCGACGTGGCGCTGCTCCCGCCGGGATGGGGGCCGGCGCTGCGCTACCGCGGCGCCGAACTCTCGCTCACGCTGCTGCCCTATCGGCTGGTCGGGGTGGCGACGCTCGGCTACCTGCTCTCGCTTTCAGTTCGTGACGTTGCGGAATCGGGGCTCTCAGCCGGCCTTGGAGGACTGTTCGCGCTCGGCTCGTGTGCGGGCTGTGCGCTCCCGCTCGTGGCCGCGGTCGGGGGCGCGCTCGGCGGTGCAGGACTCGGCCTCGGCGCCGCGCCGACTATCGGCGGCGGGACGTACCTCGTTGGCACCGCGGCGTACCTGCTCGCGGTCGGGCTGTTCGTTTCCCGGCCGGGACGCTATATCGTGCGGTAGACGCCCGGAATCGTCGTTTCTTCGGCGTCCACGTCGACGACATCGCCCTCCGCGACGGCTGACTCGCTGATCAGCGTCACCGGCTGGATCGGCTTCCGGCGGAGCATCGCCCACGCCAGTTCGAAGATAGATGGCTGACCGCCGCGCCGGCAGACGAGCACGTGCTTTCCCTCGGCCAGCGACTGCAGGTCCGGGTCCAGATCGTGCTCGCCCAGTTCGGCGGGCGGCACGGCGTGGATCACCTCGCCCTCGATCCGTTCGCTCATACCCGTCAGTTGGGCCGGAGCCGAAAGGCGGTGTCGGATTTAGGGAGATCGGAGCCGCTCGTACCCCTCGCTCACGCCGTAGCACGCGAGACAGGAAACGAACGCCGTCGTCCCGAGCTTTCCGCCCGCGCCGGCGAACACGGGTGAGACAGCGAGGAAGACGGCTCCGGAGAGCGCGCCCGCCGCGCCAACCCGGAGTTCGCCGTCGATCCGCGCTGGTGCGACCATACCGACGAACGTGGCACAGAACGCGGCGGTTGCGAGCAGGTCGCCTGCGGGGTGGAGCATCGGCAGTACGAGGCCCCCGAACAGGCCGACGGCGGCGGAGGCGATGACGGACCCGAGACCGTATCGGAACCCGAGCGCGACCGTGAGCGCGGCGGCGACGGCCGTGACTGGGAGGAGCAGTGCGGCTTCGCTCCACGGCGGCGCCGTGCCGGCCGCGAACTCCGCAGCCGTGCCGGCGGCGACGGCCAGAATGCCGAAGAAGGCGGTCGTGCCGAGTTTCCCGCCGAAGCCGTCGAACGCGCCGCGGGCGGCGACGAACAGCGCGCCTGCTGCGGCGCCGGCGGCGACGACGAGACCGGCGTCCGGGAAGACGGCCGGCGAGACCATCCCGACGAACGAGCCACAGTAGGCTGCGCTGTCGACCCGCGGGAGCGCGACGCCGGCCGCGAGGCCGACGACTGCGGAGGCGACGACCGGGCCGAAGCCGGCGTCGACGCTGAGCCAGTAGGTGAGAACTGCGCCCGCGACGACGGCGAGGAAGTCCGCGGCGTCACCGCGGTCGAAGGCGAGGGCGTCGGCGCCGCGGAGTGCGCGGAACTCGACGACGGCGGCCACGGTGGCGGCGAGCGCGGCACCGAGCAAGAGAGGGAGCCGCGGGGCGAAACCGTCGACGGCGGCGGTACCGCGGCCCAGCAAGGCGAACGCGGCGAGCAGCAGGCCGGCGTAGCCCGGCAGTCGATGTCGCTTCACGCCTCCGGTCGGCCGACGCCGGCGGAAAGCGTTACGTTCCGTCCCGGGGTTCGAGCGCCTCGACCATCGCGTCGCCGACGACGTTGAACGAGAACACCGTCAGCGCGAGCAGCAGGAGGGGGATGCCCGCGAGCCACCACGCGGCCGGCAGGCCGACGGTGAACAGCGAACTGTAGATGAGTTGGCCCCACGAGAAGTTCGAGGGGTCGCCGAGCGTCGTCGACCCGGTGGAGACCGGGATCTGGATGAACGAGATAGTGGCCTCGACGAGCACGAACAGCGGGATCTGGAGGGTGACGTTCGAGAGCACCGAGGGGAGCACGTTCGGCAGCAGATGCCGGCCGAGCAGGCGGTGCTCGCCGACGCCGCCGAGTTCGGCGGCCTGTGCGTACTGCTCGTTCCGGCGCACCCGGATCTCGTCGTGAACGAGGCGGGCCAGCCCACCCCAGCCCACCAGCCCGAGCGCGCCGATCAGGAGCCGCAGGCGGCCGTCGACGAGCCAGTAGAACAGCACGAAGTAGATCAGGACCGCCGGGAACGTCTGGAGCTGTTCGGCCAGCCACAGTATCGCCGACTCGACCCGGCCACCCAGTGCGGCGGCTGCGACGCCGGCGCCGACGCCCGTCGGGACGACGATTGTCGCGGCGCCCAGCGCGACGCTGAGGCTGGTCCGCGTCCCCAGCACCAGCAGCGCGATCATGTCTTTCCCGTCGATGGCGGTCGTCCCGAGGGGGTACTGCCAGGAGCCCTGACAGCGGCCGTCGACGACCTCACCCACACACGAGGGGACGTAGGCGGTGTCGATGCTCCCCCAGACCGGCGGCTGGGAGGAGTAGAGCACATTCACCTCGGGTTCGCCGACCAGCAGCGGGCCGAACAGCCCAACCGTGACGAACGCCGTCAGGAAGGCGAGACAGGCCACGGCGATGCGGTTCTTCCGGAACTGGCCCCAGTAGTGGGCGACCTGTGCGGGCGCGCCGAGCAGGGCGGCGACGGCCACGGAGCCGAACGTGTAGAGGCCGAGCGCCAGCAGCCAGTCGAGGCCGCTCATCACGACCGGGAGGCCGTCGGCGGTCAGGTAGTCGTAGCCGAACGCCGCCAGCAGCACGACGGCGCCGACTGGGAGCCAGCGCGGCACCGCGGGGGCGCCGTCGCTGGCGTCGAACTCGTCCCAGTCGACGGCCGTGAACCGACCGGCGTCCGGCGGGGAGGGCTCGCTCATGCGGAGGGGTACTCCCAACCGCGGTGAGCAAGAACTAATAGCTTGTGACAATGTGTCACAAAAAGCTCCGCGATGGTCCGCCTCCCTCCACAGTCGGTCGTCCCCGTCCCGTCAACCACTCCTCGTGCGCTCCCGTCCAGCGATGCGTAGCCTGCTGATCGCCACCGGGACGCGTGTCGCCCGCGTCGTGTTGTCGCTATGGGTGGTGTTCACCGGCGTGTTCCTCGCGCTGGCGTACGTTCCGAACCCCCACGCGACCACCGCCGCCTACCAGCCGCGGCTGTTCAGCGGGCTCTACCGCCAGCCAGCGTTCGCCTCGCAGGACGCCGCCCTGTCGAGCCTCTATCTGGACTGGCTGGGCCGGGTCGTCACGCTCGATCTGGGCCAGATCGGGTTCGGCCACGACGTGGTCGTCCTTCGCGACGTCCTCGTCGACGCGGTGGTCGTGACGCTGATCTACCTGCTTCCGGCGCTGCTGTTCGCCGTCGTCGCCGGCACCGTCGTCCAACTGCTCGCGGTCGCCGTCGAGCGCGGGGACCTGAGCACGACGACGAAACTGCTCGGCGCCGCCGCCGTCGCCGTCCCGGTGTTCCTCGTCGCGTACGTGCTGCAGGTGTATCTGCCGGGGTTCGTGATGGAGACGACCGGCGGGATCGCGGATCTGGGCTACGACGAGTCCACGGGCCCGTTCTCCCGGCGGAACCTCGAGGCGGCGATCTGGCCGGGGCTCACGATGGGGCTCTACCTGTTCGCGATCCAGTTCCGGGCCGCCGGGACGGATCTGGCCCAGTACGCCGGCGAGCCGTTCGTGAAGACCGCCCGCGCGAAGGGCGTCGGCGTCTGGGGGATCTGTCGGCACGTGTTCCCGCATTCGGCGGCACGGCTGCTGACGGTGCTCTCCTCGGAGATGTTCGGGATCGTGCTCGTCGGTCTCTACGCGGTGGAGTGGGTGACGCACACGCCCGGGTTCGGCGCGATGACCATCGACGCCGCCGGGAGTCGCGCGCCGGGGCTCATCTTCGCGGCCGTCCTGCTGCCGGTGTTCGTCGTCGCCGTCGTCAACACCGCCCGCGAGACGTACTACGCGCTGTTCGACCCGCGGGTGGAGACCGGCCCCGGCGACTAGTCGCTCCGGGGCTCCAAGGCGTCGACGAACGCGTCGCCGACGACGTTGAACGAGAAGACCGTCAGGAACAGGAGGACCAGCGGGAACCCCGCGAGCCACCACGCCGCGGGCGCACCCACCGAGAACAGGGAGTTGTAGATGATTTCGCCCCACGAGAAGTTCGTGGGGTCGCCCAACGTCGTCGTGCCGCCCGAGAGCGCGATGACGATGAACGAGACCGACACTTCGACGAGCACGAACAGCGGCACCTGCAGCGTGACGTTGGTCAGCACCGAGGGCGCGATGTTCGGCAGGAGGTGGCGAGCCAGTAGCCGCGCCGAGCCGACGCCGCCGAGTTCCGCGGCCTGCACGAACTGTTCGCTGCGGCGCACCCGGATCTCGTTTCTGACCAGGCGTGCCAGCCCGCCCCAGCTAACGAACCCGAGGACGGCGATCAGCAGGCGGAGCCGTCCCTCGACCATCCAGAAAAACAGCAGGAAGTAGATCAGGATGGCCGGGAACGTCTGGAGCTGTTCGGCCAGCCACATGAGTACCGTCTCGACGTGTCCGCCCAACTCCGCGGCGGCGACGCCGGCGCCGACGCCCGTCGGGACGACGATGGCCGCGGCGCCGAGGACGACGCTCAGGCTGGTCCGCGTCCCCAGCACCAGCAGCGGCAGCATGTCCTTGCCCGCGATTCCGTTGGTCCCCAGCGGGAACGTCCACGTCCCCTGACAGCGGCCGTTGAGTATCTCCCCGTAACACCGCGGGACGTAGATGGGGTCGATGCTCCCCCAGACCGGCGGCTGGGAGGAGTAGAGTACGTGCAGCCGTGGCTCGTGAAAGTAGAGCGGGCCGAGCAGGCCGACGAGGAAGAACAGCCCCAGATACGCCAGGCAGGCGACCGCAAGTCGGTCGGTGCGGAACTGCGCCCAGTAGGTGCGTACCTGGTCCGGGCTCTGCGTGATCGGGAGAACGATCAGGCTCCCGACGACGTACAGCCCCGCGATCAACAGCCAGTCGAGGCCGTCCATCGCGACCGGGAGGCCATCGACGGTCAGATAGTCGTACGCGAACGCCGCGATCAGCAGCGCCGCCGCCGCCGGCAGCCAGCGCGGCAGGGCAACGGCGGCGTCGTTCGGGTCGTGCTTGTCCCAGTCGATCGCCTCGAAACGCCCGGGCTCGGTGGAGGGCTCCTCACGCATCGGGGGTACGGAGACGAAGCCGAGCCGACACGACTAATAGCTTGTGTGTTCCCCACATGGGATAGGATGTCGCCCCGCTGGCCGCCCTCCCCCGGTCGAATCGCTCGGTCCACGACACTCGGAGGCCCCCCCGACCCGAGTCCACGATGAGCACCGGCGCACTCCTGACCCGGGCGGGCCGGGCAGCGATCTCGTTGGCAGTCGCGTACACCATCTCCTTTCTCGCGATGGCGTTCGCGCCCAACCCCAACGCGGGGCCGCTTGGCTACGTTCCGCGGTCGTTCGCGACGACCTACCAGCAGCCGCGCTTCGCCAAGCAGGCGGCGTCGCTCCTCGAGCAGTTCCTCGCGTGGGCCGTGCGCCTGCTCACGCTGGATCTGGGGAGCATCGAGACGTACACCGGCGTGATGTCGATCACCTCGATGCTGGTCGACTCGCTGCTCGTGACGCTGATCTACCTGATCCCGGCGGCGTTCATCGCCATCGTCGCCGGGACGGTGGTCCAGTTGCTCGCGGTCGCTGTCGAGCGCGGGGACCTGACGAAGAAGGCGACGGTGCTTGGCGCCGCCGCCGTCGCCACGCCCGTCTTCCTCTTTGCCTACCTGATCCACATCTACCTCCCGGTGTTCGTGTTCCGGCTGACGAACTCCATCGTGGAGTTGGGCTACGACTCACAGGCGGGGCCGCTGCGCCCGCGGAACCTCCGAGCGATGCTGTGGCCGTTTTTCACGATGACGGCGTACCTGTTCGCGATTCAGCTTCGGGCGGCGGGCGCGGACCTCTCCCAGTACGCGGGTGAGCCGTTCGTGAAGACGGCCCGCGCGAAAGGCGTCGGCGTCTGGGGGATCTGTCGGCACGTGTTCCCGCACTCGGCGGCGCGGCTGCTGACGGTGCTCTCCTCGGAGATGCTCGGTATCGTGCTCGTCGGTCTCTACGTGGTGGAGTGGGTGACCCGGACGCCCGGGTTCGGCACGTTGACCATCGACGCCGTGGGGAGTCGCCACCCGGGGCTGATCTTCGGCGTGGTGTTGCTCCCGGTACTGGTCGTGGTGACGGTGAACTTCCTGCAGGACGCCTACTACGAACTGATCGATCCGCGGGTCGACCCGGTGAGTTAGCGGTCCGGGTCGTCCCAGACGGCGCCGCTGTCGGAGTCGGTGGATCGCTCCGCCGCCTCGGTGTCGGCGTCGTCCTCGGCGCCCGCCGGTCCGGATTCCTCCGCTCCGGACTCCTCGTCGATGCCGGGCCCGTCTTCGGCCTCGTGCTCCAGCGCGCCCCGCTCGGGTGCAGCGCCGGGGTCACGCTGCGTGCCCACGGTTCCATCTCCCTCGGTGTTGCGCCCATCGTCGCCCGCACCATCGCCGACGGTGTCCGCGTAGGTGTCGCGGTAGCGTGCCAGCTTCCGGTAGAGCAAGTAGAAAAACAGCCCGTCGAAGAGGACGACGAAGCCCAGATAGCCCCAGCCGGGAAGCAGCCCCAGCGGCGCGTAGGTGACGACGACGTTGTAGCTGCCGTGGATCAGCGCGGCGATCAGCAGCCCCTTCACCACGATGGGCCCGCGGTTCTCGCGGTTGAACTTCGCCAGCCCGAGGTAGTAGCCCGCCCACGCCGAGTAGATGACGTGGCCCGGGCCCGCGAGCGCCCGCGAGGTGGCCGTGCCGAGCGCGGCGCCGATGGCCTGCGTGCCGCCGGCCTCCTGTGCGCGCAGGAACCCCTGCACGACGTAGAGCGTGTTCTCGATGGTCGCGAAGCCGAGGCCGGCGACGGCGCCGTACACCGCGCCGTCGATGACGGCGTCGAACTCCGGGCGCCGGTAGGCGTGGAGCCGGACTGCAAGCCACTTGACGGTCTCCTCGGCGGGCGCGACGACGACGAAGAAAAACAGCGCCATGCCGATCAGCGGGATGGACTGGAACGTGCTCTGGAACAGCGTGTTGATCGTGGCCGCGAAGCTGGCGAACAGCACCGAGAGCACGAACGTGATCGCCAGCGTGTCCAGGGGCTCCTTGTCGACGATGTCCTGCTTCCAGACGAACGCGACGAGGCCGAACGCCGGTACGGCTGACAGGAGCGCTACCGCGCCCAGCGTGGGGCGCTGGCTCGCCAGCCACACGACGCCGCCGACCTGTGCGAGGAACACCACCGCCGCGAGCAGCACCACCGTGAGTCTGGCGCCGCCCGCGAGCGCGCCGTGGAGTTTGACGGCGGCCCTGTCGAGGGTGGTTCGGGGCTCCCACGTCGCCACGTCGTAGAGATCCCGGTCCTCCACCGATGCCTCCTCGACCGGGTCGGTGTCGGTCATGTGTGGCTCTGTGGCCCCGAGGCACGTATTCCTTGCCGCCGCGGCCGCCGATGAACACCGATTTGGGGGGCGCGTGCCCACTCCGGGTATGCTCACCTTCATCGGACTCGGCCTCTACGACGAGCGATCCATCACCGTCGAGGGCCGGGAGGCGCTCGCGGCGGCCGACCGCGCGTTCGCGGAGTTCTACACCAGCCGCCTCGTCGGCACGACCGTCGAGGAACTCGAAACGTTCCACGGGATCGACATCGAAGTTCGGGACCGCGCGGGCGTCGAGCAGGATCCGGAACCGATCCTCGACGCCGCTGAGGACGAGGACGTCGCCTTCCTGACTGCCGGGGACACGATGATCTCGACGACCCACGTGGATCTGCGCCTGCGCGCTCACGAGCGCGGGATCGAGACCCGCGTGATCCACGGCGTCTCGGCCCAGTCGGCGGCCTCGGGGCTGACGGGGCTCCAGAACTACCGCTTCGGGAAGGCGACGACGTTGCCGTTCCCGGGCGCCCACGGCGGCGGCGACGTGCCCGACAGCGTGATCGAGACGGTTGAAGCCAACCGGGAGCGGGACCTCCACACGCTGGTCTATCTGGACATCAAGGTCGACGACCCGACCGCCGACGCGGCTGGACTCGGTGAGAACGAGCGCTACATGACCGCGGACTACGCCGCCGAACTGCTCGCGGAGAACTGGGCGGACGCACTCGCCGTCGTCGTCGCCCGTGCGGGGAGCCCGGAGCCGGTGGTCGCGGCCGACCGGCTCTCGGCGTTAGCGGATCGGGAGTTCGGCGGGCCGCTCCACCTGCTCGTCGTGCCCGCCGAGCCCCACCACCTCGAAGCCGAGGCGCTTTCGTCGCTTGCGGGCGCGCCCGCGGAACTGCTCTAGTCGGACTGCTCGGGGACCTGACGCTCTTTCTGGCCCTGCGGCAGGTCCAGCGCGTCCGAGAGGTCGTACTCGTCGCCGGTGGCCATGAACAGCACGTCCTCGATCACGGTGAGGATCTCGGGGAGTTCACGGACGACGAGGTAGGTGACGCCGACCAGCGCGATAACCGCCAGCAGTTGGCTGATGATGCGGTCCGAGACGTACCACGAGACCCGGTAGGGGTCGGTCCCGCCGAACAGCGCCAGCACGAGGTTCGGGAAGATCTGGAGTAGCTGTTCGCCGAACGTGATGCCGATGAACGTCGTGCGCAGGAGGTTCAGCCCGTAGATGATCGGGACGGCGACGCCCAGCGCCCGCAGCTTTCGGCGCAGCGGCGCGCGGACCGCGCCGATCAGGCCCGCGAAGATGGCGATGCTCCCCAGCCCCGTGCAGGCGAGCACGATGGAGAACTGGAGGATCTGCCCGTCGGCGGCGACGAACTCGTAGGTGTTCTGGAACCCCTGCGGTCCGGGGATCAGTTCGGGGTTGTAGCCCAGCAGACTCATCAGAAATCCCGTCTGGGTGGTGACGGTCTCGATCAGCACCCCGCGGGGCGAGGGGATCCGGAGGCTGCCCAGCTGGACGGCGGGAATCGTCTCGAAGGGGAGGTAGATCAGCCCCATGATCGCCGACGAGCGCGAGAGCACGAACAGCGTATCCCGGCCCTCCCAGAGGAGGTAGCCAGCGTAGAGGCAGGCGGGGACGGCTATCAGCGCGAGGATGCCCTCGACGTAGCTCTTGTGGACGAACGCGAAATGCGGGAACAGGAGTAGCCAGAACAGCGCGAACAGTCCCCACGCGCCCGTGGCGACGGTTCGTGCGTACTCGAGGCGCTTTCGTCCGGCGCCGATGGCTGACTCGGGCGACCTGCTCGGCGCGCTGCGGTCCTGTCGCCGCGCGCTGAGTTCGAGCACCGCGCCGAGCGTGAACGCCCCGATGACGATCCACGCCAGCACGTCAGTCACATCGAGAAGCCACGGCGGAACGCTACCCGCGATACCGACCATACTCGAAGAATGCGGTCCGCCGTGTAAATCCCTTACCGTTGTGGGGGTCTCTCACGCACGAGCGCTGCCGCTGGCGGGCGTGACGTTCGAAAGAAAGTGAAGGCGGAAGTACCGGCGCGAGGCCGGTGTTAGCTACTGGGAGTCGGGAGAGTCAGTTACTCTCGTCGACCGGCCAGCAGCGCAGCGGCGAGGAGCGCGACAAGTGCGACTGCGACGCCGAAGCCGGGCGTCGTCGAAGTCGTCGTGCCGGGTTCCTCAGTCGCCGTGGCCGTGGCGGTGTCCGTATCCGTCGGCGTCGCCGTGGCCGTCGCGGTGGCCGTCTCCGTCGGCGTTGCCGTCGCGGTCGGCGTAGCCGTCGCGGTCGGCGTAGCCGTCGCGGTCGGCGTACCGACGCTCTCGACGACCTCACCGTCAGCGGAGGCAACCGTGTCGCCGGTCTTTCGCACACTCACGGTGAAGGTGTCCTCAGCTGCCTGGTCGCTGAAGTCGAACGTTGCGGAGAACGTCCCGTCCGGCTGGACGGTAACGGTCTGGGTGTTGAAGAAGCCGGGGCTCACATCCGAGGTGGATCGGATGCGGACCGTCAGCTCCGTACCCGGAGCGTAGTTCGACGTACCCGTGATGTTCTGACCGGAGTCGGAAGTGACCTCAACCGGGTCACTGTCGAGCTCCGTGGTCGGGCCCTCGACCTCGAACGTCGCGTTGACGGACTGGTGGGCCGAAGACTCGGCGGAGCTGAGGAGACGGTTGTCAGCGACCGTGAAGGTCGCCTTGAACTCGTCGCCTGCCGCGATGCTTTTGCTCGACTGCTCGAGCTCGAGACTGCTCGTGTCAGCAACGATGTAGTACGCACCGTCGCCTTCAACGAAGGTCAGAGCGCTGGTGGAAGCCGAGACGTTGACCGCCTTCGGCTCCTGGTTCTGGACCGGGTTCGTCTGAACGATACTCACGGAGAGGACGTCCTCGGACAGCAGAGCAGCACTGAGGTTACCCTCGGCCTCAACGAGACCCTCCAGACCAGTCGCGCTGACCTGGTGGACCACGTAGTCGCCCGCGGTGATAGTGCCGTCTGCCTCGGTGACAAGACCGTCCTCGATGAGAGCAGCGACGTCACTGTCGGTAACGCCGTTCTCACCGTCAGCATTCAGATCTGCGTTTGCAGGTGCGGTCCACAGCTGCATGTTCTCGGTGGTGCGCTCGCCGATGGCCAGCGCACCGAGGTCCTGCGGCTGATCGACCGTGGTGGCCGCGTCGGACGCAGTACTCACGGACAGAGTGTAGTCACCCTGTGCGAGGATGTTGTCGATAGTAGTCTGGTTAGTACTGCTGTCGAAGGTGACGGAGTCGTCGCCAGCCGCCCAGACGACAGTACCGTTATCGGGGCTACCAGCAGCGTAGGTGTTGAACATGATCGTCACCTCGCCGTCACCGTCGTCGGAGAACGAGACGTTGGCCTGGTAGCCTTCAGTTGATTCGTCCCCGATGACGAGCGTCCCCCCGGTGCCTTCGGCGGCACCGTCGAGGGTAACGTTAATAGAGGCGACGTCGCCCTGGCTCACCGTGAAGCTGCTCGTGTCGAGTTCAGCCTCTCCGGTACCAACGGCAGAGACGTTGAGTGCGGTGGAGACGGAGGCGGTCGTGTCCACAACCTCGTAGTCGAGGTTGTAGTCGCCTGCATCGATACCGCTGGCGTTCAGCGTGTAATCGGCGCCACGGTCGACAGTGGCACGGACGTAATCGTCCGTACCGTCGCCGTTCGCGTCGACGAGCGACGTACTGCCGAAGCCGTCGTCAACGATATTCTGGACCTCACTCGCTGCGAGGTTGTCAGCAGAGACGTAGACATCGAACTGCTGACGGTTGGAGTCGAACACTGCCGTCGTGGTCGTGGAACCACCGGCGTTACCGAGCTCCGTGTCGTCGAGGCTCAGCGAAAGGCTGTGCTCGACGACCTCGAATTCGACGACGTCACCGTCACCGCCTTCGAGGAAGTAGTTCTGACCCGTAGCGAGGTCGGACGTACTGAAGCTGATGTTACCGGCGCCATCAGCCGTGTACGAGTTCTGGAAGGTCCCGGGGTCCGCTGCAGTACCCGAGCGTAGGACCACGTCCTGGTTCGCACCGAAGTTGATGCCGTTGACCGCCTGGCCCTGGTAGATGATCGAGCCCTCAACGAGGCTCGCGTTCGCACTGGTGTTTGCTGCAGCGATATCCAGGTCGGCCGCCGTCGGGTTATCCGTACTCTGTGTGTTGATTGCAGTTTCAACAGAGTAGGTACCCGCTTGATCGGGGTTCCGGACATCGCTGAATTCGAGGACAACCTCGTTACTAGCGTTTAGCGAGTGCGTTCCGCCGAGCGAAACGAGGAGCGTCCCGCCGTTGTTCGACGTACTGACGCCCTGAATGTCGCTGGTGACATCAGTCCCGTTGGCCGTCAGCGTCACGATGTCATCCTGTCCAACGTTCGAGGTATCGAAGTTGCCGCTACCGGCACTATAGTCGACCTCGATGCTGTTGAAGGAGTTAGAGTCGTCGTTCGATTCTACTGTCGCGGTTACTGTGTGTGTTGAAGTAGCCGCAGTCGTATTCGGCTGAGCACTAATGGTGGACGCGTTCGTCGCAGCGGCCGTGCCTGCAAAGGCAACGGTCCCCGCGAACACGGAGAACACCATCAGCGCAGCCAGAACGATGCTGCGGATCTTGTCTGAGTTGTCTGTCATTGTTGTCTAAGGTTTCGCACTGCACCGCAACCGGCGGCGCCAACTTCCACGCCGAACCGTACGGCGATACTCACTGTTGCCACCATGGGTAGGGGTGTGCGAAACAAGTGCAGCTCGTTATAAATGTCTTGTGGTGGTCGCGGGTCGTGTTACTTCGACACATACGCTCTACAGGCCGCGAACGGGCGATTCAGCGAATCGGCCACTAAGTATCTTGTGTACAGACGAGGTGGCTTTATGCCGGTCGACTGCGCCCGCCAGTGCAGATGGCGTCGTCGACGACCGCCGCCGCCACGGCAGTCGTCGACGACCGCCGGGCTCGGGACCGGTCGAACACTCCTGCGTTCGCCCCACGCAGCCCCGACGCTCACGCACGCCCACGCGTCGTACGCAATCGGGGGTCGATCGTGTAAGCACGCCGAGCGACCCCGAACACGGAGTCGAAGGGGCCGAGCGGCGTCGCTCGACCGACGCGATCCCCGGACGTGACCCGGACGACACTCGGGGACGAGGCTATGTGGCCGGGGGCGTCGACGCGGGCCAGAAGGCGGAGTACGCTTTCGGTAGCGCCAGTGGTGTCGGAACGGGCCCTAGAGCCAATCCGGCGAAGGACGGTGGTTCGTACTCCTCGATACTGACAGCGTCCTACTCTTCCAGTCGCGCCGTCAACCGAGCCATCAGTTTCCACACCACTCGTGCCGGCGCGAGCGACGAGAACGAATACGGTTCGTAGCGATACGCCGACCCCTCCCGTCGCTGGAAGTGACCCCATCCCTTCACGTGAGGGTTCGGCTCGTGGTGCCAGCCGAAATCGGCGTCCGGGCCGCCGACGTGGAACGAGAACTCCGGATCGGCGCCCGGCTGTTCGCCCGCGAACCACCGCACCGCCAGGGTGGCATCCTCGTTTCCGACGACCGCAGGATCGAGTTCGGCGACGACGCTCGTGAACTCCCCCTCGGGAAACCCCCGAGCGACCGATACCGCAGGATGTCGTTCGAGCTCTTGGCGGATCCCGCGGAGCGCTCTGTGTGACGCTTCGCCAGGGTCGTAGGCCGGTCCCGACACGCTTCAGGCCGACGCCCGCCCGGAGCGACTGTACGCGGTGTAGTTCCGGATCGCCTCCTCGACGAGATCCAGCCGATGAGCGACCAGCTCCCAATCGTTCGCGTCCGCCCGCATGCGGCGCGTGGTCGCCGCGTCCTCGGCGTCGGCGGCGCGCTCTCGAAGCGCTGCGGGCGAGTCGACGCCGTACTCCGTGGTCCACGCCGCGACTCGCTCCTGTAGCTCCGCACGGAGTTCGAGAAGCCCGTCGTGATCGTGTTCGTTCAGCAACTCCCGGATCGCGCCTGCCCGCGCGTGCAGCGGGTCGGGCGCGTACGTGGTGGTCCCGTTACTGTCCGTTCGAACGAGTACGTTCATCGCTACGAGTCGGTCGAGGTGGTTCCGCGCGGTGTTCTCCGCGACCGCGGCGTCGGCGGCGATCTCCGCCACTGTCTGCGGGCTGGACGCCGACTCCGCGACCGATCGCACTCTATCGAAGGCGGTCGTCCGCTCCTTCCACGCCTCGACGCCAGGAGTCTCCTCACTCATGGCTCGTTGTTCGGAGCGTAGCTCAATAAAGATTCTTCCGCTTCAGATAATTGCGTGAACCGCGAATCCCCTCACTCCCGCGTAATCACTTCGACTTCGTGCCCACCGAACGTCTTCGTGAACGCGTAGTTGAAGTCACACGACTCCGGATCGCGGTAGTCCTCGGCCTCGCGGATCAGCAGCGTGTCCCAGAACGCCTCCAGATCCTCACACTCCACGGCCAGATGCCCCCAGGCGTCGCCGAGGTCGTACGTCCGGTCGTCGTAGTTGTACGTCAGCTCCACCGTCATCGCCTCCTCGGCGGCGCCCTCGGGCGCGAGGAAGTAGTTCGCGAACGTGTCGGCCTCCCAGCGGCCGTCGGGCTGGTAGCCCATCTTTCGGGTCCACCAGCCGATGGCGGCGTCGGCTTCCTCGACGCGGATCATCGTGTGGTCGAGGCTCCAGCGGGCGCCGTGGTCGCGCTCGACGATCTCGATCTCGTGGCCGTCGGGATCCGTCACGAACGCGTAGCCGGGGTTCTCCGCGGGCGGGCGGTAGTCCTCGACGCCCTCGTCCATCAGTTCGGCGTAGGCCTCCTCGACATCCTCGACGCGGACGGCGATGTGGCCCCACGCGTCGCCCATCTCGTAGGAGCGCCCGTCGTGGTTGTAGGTGAGTTCGAGTATCGCGCCCTCCTCGTGGACGTCTGCCGGGCCGAGGTAGACGTTGGTGAACGTGTCCGCCTCCCAGCGACCCTTCTCCTCGTAGTCGAGGTGCGTCGTGTACCACTCGAGGCTCGCCTCGAGGTCCTCGACGCGCATCATGACGTGATCGAGCGTGTGGCTCATGTGGGGGAAAGTCGGAACGTGAGCGCGAAAAGCGTACCGGAGCCGGTAGTGGGTAGTTCCGGCGTGTGCGATGAGGAAGGCCCGGTGGCTAACCGAAGAAGGTCACAAGACGACCACGACTTCGGACAGTACCGCGGAGTGTGCTTGGTCACTCGTGACCGCAGAGCGCCGCTCGTCGACGTCACCGGAACGCAAAGCGCTCTGGTTGGCAGACGAGAGCCGAACGCTCTCGTAACGCCCGCGAGGCATCCATCGCCACCGCAGCCGGCGGTGGCGCGAAACGCGAGTCCCTCTGTGGACGAGTCAGCGCGAGGGATGAGCGACTGTCGGGAGCGAATCGGCTGGGGAGGCTGTGGCCGCCGAGTGGTCAGCGGTGCGGTACAAGTAGCCAAGCATCGAGATGCTGCCGCGCAGTAGCTGTTCAGTAGAAACCATCCCCACACGCCCGAAACCCCAAATCAGCTACCGCTGAACGGTGATCCGCAGTTCGTCCTCGTCGGCGAGTTCGTGCTGCAGCCCCACCTGCTGGTCGTTGTGCTTCGCGGACGCACCGCTCACCCGCGCGAACCTGAAGCGGTTCAGGAACTCCTCGCCGCCGATGTCCAGACAGGCGTCCTCGACGGTCGACTCCGGGGGGAGCACCAGCGGCTCCTCGTAGTCGACGCCGCGGCCGGGCTTGTCCATGTAGATCCGCAACAGGCCCAGTTCCTCCCAGATTCGCTCCTTGAGCCCCTCCAGCCCTTTCTCCTCCACTGCGGAGATGAAGATGGCCGCCTCGGGGTCGATGTCGTGGCTCTGGAGGTTCTCCTTTACCGTCGGGAGGTAGTCAGCGTCGATCAGGTCGGCCTTGTTCACCGAGACAATCGAAGGGAGGTAGACGCGGTTGTCCATGATCGAGTCGATCAGCTCGTCGATGGAGGGGTCCCCGCGCACCGTCACCTCGGCGTTGACGTAGCCGTGCTCCCGGAGCACGTCCTTGATCGTCTCGGCGTCCATGCTCACCGAGTCGCTGAGCGTGACCCGGAGCCCGCCGGTGTGGGATTTCGTGATCGAGACGCTCGCCGGCTCGGTGTCGAGTCGGATCTTGTTCTCGTACAGTTCGTGCCGGAGGCGTTCGTACTGGTCGATCTCGAACACCGAGAGCATGAACACCACCAGATCGGCGGTCCGAACCACGGAGAGCACCTCCTGGCCGCCCCCGCGGCCGCTGGCGGCGCCCTCGATCAGCCCCGGCACGTCGAGGATCTGGATGTTCGCCCCGCGGTGTTTGAGCATCCCCGGGTTGACGTCCAGCGTGGTGAACTCGTACTCGCCGGTCTCGCTCTCGGCGTTGGTCAGCGCGTTGATCAGCGTGGACTTCCCGACGCTGGGAAAGCCCACGAGGGCGACAGTCGCGTCGCCGGTCTTCTCGACAGCGTAGCCGTGGCCGCCGCCGGAGGAGGACTGGTTCTCCAGCTTCTCCTTTTTCTCCGCGAGCTTCGCCTTCAGCCGCCCGATGTGGCTCTCCGTAGATTTGTTGTAGGGCGTGCTGGCGATCTCCTCGCGGAGTTCTTCGATCTCCTCCTCGAGTCCCATCAGTCGAAAATCGGCCGTCGGCGTCGTTAAACCTGTTCCTTCCAACCAGTCACGGCGAGCGGCCTGTTCCGACCGACGTGTCGGAACCACGGCGACTGATGCCGTGGCTGTGTTCCAACCAGTCACGTCGACGAGAGCCGGTGGCTCTCGTCTGCCAACCAGAAATCATGGATTTCTGGTGACGCCGGACGAACTGCTGCGAGCTCCGTCTCGCAGCAACGAGACCACGGCGTGACTGTGTGCCAACCAGCCGCGGCGAGCGACCGACGACGGCCTCCGTGTCGTCGTCGCGGAGCTTGACGCCGCGGCTGTGTTCCAACCAGCCGCGTCGACGAGAGCGGCCTGTTCCGACCGACGTGTCGGACCGACGGCGCTTGATGCCGTGGCGGTGCCCAACCCAGCCACGACCACCGCGATACTGCTCGGAGTGGGGCTGCTGGCCGTCGAACCCGCCTCGGATCCCGATCAGCCCGACCCGGCGAAGATTCAACACGGGTGAGACTAACTACCATACATGCGAGTCCGTACTGGCACCCCCAACGACTTTCCCGGGATCAGGGACGTAGCGAACCGGTCGCTGGCCGCCTCCTACGACGACGTGCTCGACGCCGACGCCCGACAGCGGGTGGTCGAGTCGTGGTACGGCACCGAGCAGTCGGCTCCGAGCGTGCTTCGCGAAGAGATGGCGGATGGCCGGACGGTCGTCCTCGTTGCCGAGTCGGACCGCGGGATCGCTGGGTTCGCCCAAGCGTTTCTCTCGGAGGGCGTCGGCTGCATCGAGTGGATCCACGTCCGCCCGAACCGCCGCGACGAGGGGGTCGGTGATGACCTCCGGGCCCGCATCGAGGAAGCGCTGGCCGAACGCGGCGCCGACCGGATCGAGGCCCGCGTCATCGAGGCCAACGACGAGGGGCGAGCGTTCTACGAGGAGCGCGGCTACGAACGCGAGACCACCCGCCAGATCCGCATCGGGGAGGAGCGAGTGTCCGAACTCACGCTCGTCGCCGATGCCGAATCCGCAGCCGTGGCGGACGAGCAAGCCGAATCCGTCGAAGTCGGCGAAGAGCGGAGTGTGGAGATCGCGACCGACGAGCCAGAACACGGAACGAAGGGGCCGTTCCACCCCACCTACTTCGACGCGTCCCGCGAGGAGCGCCTCGGCTGGCACTGCGGCGCCTGCGACAGCCTCGACGTGAACATGGGCACGATGGGCGAGATCGTCTGTGACGACTGCGGGAACCAGCGCCGGCCGCGGCGCTGGGACGCCGCCTACGGCGGGTGACTCGCTACGCGCTCCTCGTTTCCTCCTGGCGAGAACTGACAGAACGGGCCGACAGCGCAAGGAGTATGTCTCCCACCCACCGAGGCCCCGGTAGTGATCGACGGTGACGACGCGGCGCGTTGGTGGGCGAACATCGGCGAGGGCTGGCAGGCGGTGCTGGTGGGCCTGCTGCTCGTGCTCGCCGTCCGACTGGGACTCTCGGTGCCGTGGTGACCGTGCGCCGGTCGCTCCTCCCCGGCCTCGCACTCTTGCTGGGCCTCGGCCTCGTCGCGCGCTTGCTCGCCAGCGTCGCCCCCGCAAACCACCTCGTGCTGGCGATCCTGCTGGGTCTCGTGGTCGGCAACACGGTCGGTATTCCCTCGCTCACACGCGCGGGCGTCGGAACACACAAACTCTGGCTCAAGACCGGAATCGTCCTCACGGGCGCGAGCGTCGCGCTGGACCGCGTCGCCGCCGCCGGCCCGCGGGTACTGGTGCTGGTCGCCGGCGTCGTGACGGCGACGCTCCTGTTGGTCGAGGCGCTCTCGCGGGTCGCGTTCCACATCGACGGCGAGACGGGGTCGCTGCTGGCCGCCGGCTCCGGGATCTGTGGGGTCTCGGCGGTCGTCGCCGTCGCCGAGAGCATCGACGCCGACGAGGCCGCGGTGGCCTACGCCGCGACGACGGTGCTGCTGTTCGACGCGCTCACGCTGGTCGCCTACCCGCTCGTGGGCGCCGCGCTGGGTCTCCCCGACCGGATTTTCGGGATCTGGGCCGGCCTCACCATGTTCAGCACCGGGCCGGTGACCGCCGCTGGGTTCGCGGTCTCGGAGACGGCCGGCGAGTGGGCGGTGCTGGTGAAACTCACCCGGAACGCCGCCATCGGCGTGGTTGCAGTCGCGTACGCAGTTCTGTACGCACGCGGGCGAACACAGGAGCGCGGAGACGGGGATGGAGGAGACGGGGCCGAGCAGGGGCTCCTCGCCCGGATCTGGGAGCCGTTCCCGAAGTTCGTCGTCGGCTTCGTCGCCGTCGTCGCCGTCGCGAACCTCGGCCTGCTGAGCACCGCGGACCTAGCCTCCCTCTCGAACGCCGCGGACTGGCTGTTCCTGCTGGCCTTTGCGGGGCTGGGACTGGAGATCCGACTCTCGGAACTCCGGGAGACGGGCTACCGGCCCGTGCTGGTCGTACTGGTCACGCTGCTCGTCGTGTCGTCAGTCGGTCTCGTGGTCGTACAGGCGACGTTCTGAGGAAAAGTTCGAAACGCTACTCGCCGGAAACGGCGTCGGCGACGCGCTGGCGGTCGAACAGCCGTTCCTCCTCGGGGATCTCCGGATACGGCTCGCCGTGGGTGTAGCCCGGCCACTCGCCGAACTGCTCGGGGTAGAGCTGTTTGGCGGTCATCTCGATCTGGAACAGGTTCATCAGCGGCCCCTGCACCGGGTGGCCGCCGGGGTAGATCCGGCCGTTCTGGGCGGCCGTGAGATCGCCGCCGACGGCGTGGTCCGCGATGGTCTGGCTGATCGAGCCCACGTCGTAGTAGGAGTTGATCCCGTACCGGTGGAGGATGATGTCGGGGTCGATCTCGAGCATCTGCTCGTAGTCGTAGGCGGTCTGGTAGCTGATCTCCGCGCTGTCGAACGCGTCGACGGCGCCCAGCGGCCGGACGTGCGCGTTGCTGAACCCGGCCGTGTCGATACGCGAGGGGTAGAACGTGTCCTGCATGAAGATGACCGAGGCGACCGTCGGTCGCTCCTCCTCTGGCGGGAGGTCGGCCTCGATGGTCAAACGCAGGTCGTCGTGGACCGCGGCGAGTTCCTCGTACGCCGAGGGCGACTGGAACACGTCAGCGACGGTCTCCGCGATCTGCCAGAGCGTGTAGTACTCGTAGTCGTCAGCACACGCCTCGGGCGGTTCGGCGTTCCGGCGGCTGAGCGTGTTGCCGAACCACGGCCCCACGTTCTCACGGATCTCGTCGACATCGGCTTCCTCCCAGCCGTCGAAGCCCATCACCAGACACGGGTCCGCGAGATGGAGGTCGGAGTTCAGCTCGTAGAGTAGCTCCTTGTCGATGGTGACGCCGCTGTTGCCGGAGTTGAGCTGTTCGATCCCCTCGTGGTCGAACGAAACCCCGGGGAGCCGCTCGTAGTAGGCGTCGAGGGTGTTGCCGCCGGCTTCGGCGCTGAACCCCAGCGAGTTCACCGCGTCGCCGTGGCCGTAGGCGACCGCCAGGTCGGCGTAGAGCAGGCTGTACACCATCACGTTCTCTGGCACGCTGTCGAACTCGACCTCGCCGACGGGCGCCATCGACGCCGTGTGGCTGCTCGGCGTCACGGTGCCGTCGCCGGATTCGGTCGGCTCATCGGTTCCCTCACCGGCCGGCGTGTCGGTGCCGTCGCCGCCGATACAGCCGGCGAGCAGGCCGCTCGCGGCGATTGCGCTCCCGTACGTCAGATACTGTCGTCGCGTCAGATTGGAGTCAGTCATCGGTAATCAGTCGTCGTTGGTCGCTCGGTCGGCTTCGATCTCGCGGGCCGCCTCGAGCACGAGGTCGTCGTCGATCTGCTCGAGCAGGCGTCGCTTCCCTTCCTCCGCACGCTGGTCGGCGTCCGCAGCCGAGACGTACATGTCGAGTCGGCGGTCGACCTCCCGCTCGCGGAGTTCGTCGACGCGCTCCTCGGAGAGCCCGTGATCCTCCGGAAGTCGCTGGTCGAAGAACTCCCGCCAGCGGTCCCGGTCGGCCCACTCCTCGTCGAGTTCGGCCTCGCGGCGCACCCAGTCGTAGTAGTCGGTGACGCCTTCGGGGTAGCCACGGTCGCGCCGGACGGCCTCGACGACGCCGACGCCCACGCGGGCGCCCTGGCCCGCGGCCATGATCGCCTGCGGGCTGGTTTCGACGTACGGCGAGGCGATGAACAGCCCGTCGACCGGGGTCGTCCCGTCGGGGTCGGCGTACGTCTTGTCGAAGTACTCCTGGGTCTCGCCGTCGTACTCGTGGCTCTCGAACATCGCGTCCTCGCTGTCGCCGGACTCCGTCCGGCTGTCACCGGGAGCCGCAGGCTCCCGGTTGCCCGAGGAGCTTCGCTCCTCCCTGCCAGAGGGACCTCGTCCCTCGCTGTCGAGGCCGCGCAGGTAGTCGCCGCCGTAGCGCGTGGCAGCGATCACGCGGCGGGCGGTGACGGATCCCCCGGACTGCGGTTCGACGCGGAACCCCTCGCCCGCGTCGGCGCGCTCCACGGACTCGACGAGGTCGGAGACGACCGCCCCCCCGGCCGCCTCGACGTGGTCGTGCATCAGGGCGTAGAACGTCCCGGCGTCGATGCCGCCGGGGAACCCGAGGTAGTTCTCCAGCACCGCACACTGCTGGATCGACGACCGGCCGCGGTCGAAGACCACGGTATCGAGGCCGTAGCGGGCGGTGAACACGGCCGCCGACGATCCCGCCGGCCCGCCGCCGACGATGGCCACGTCGTGATCGAACGCTCCGCGAGTGTCCTGCGCCATACGGATTAGGCCAGCCTAAATGCGTAAAGCCGTTTCGATCGTTAGGCGGGCCGAAAAACGGGAGAGTGCCGACGGCAGTTCGCTATCGCCGTATCGGGTTTATAAAGAGTAAGGAGAATACCCGCGCCTTTAGGCGCGGGATGAATCCGACAACTCCTCCTCAATCCACCGTTCGATAGCAAGCCCGGATATTCCACCACCTTCAAACCGAACCCTTATAAGAGACGCGAGTATAAGTGCTTATACAGACGTTCAGAATGCTGGAAGTCCACCGTACCCACCGAGCGGAAATCCTCAACCACAGTCAGGTAGAGAAACCGCTCGACCGGCACGGGTGGAGTGCCAGCAAACTCTGGAACGTCGCCAACTACCACTCCCGGCACGTCTGGGAGGACACGGGAGAAATCCCCGACCACGGCGACCTCAAAGACGAGTTGAAAGGTCACACCAAATACAAGGGACTGCACAGTCAGTCCAGTCAGCGCGTTCTGGAGGAACTCGCTGAAGCCTTCAACTCGTGGTACGGCAAGAGAGAGTCCGACAGTCGAGCGAATCCACCCGGCTACCGCAAGAAAAACTACTACGACGACGATGGAAACCACGTCCACGAAGAACATCCACGCAGTACGGTGACGTGGAAGCAAAACGGCATCAAACACGACTCGAAAAACAATCGTGTGCGACTCTCGAAGGGCGCGAATCACAAGGAACACCCGAAAGCGTGGGAGTACATCCTTGTCGAGTACGAGATGCGCCCCGGAGTCACCGTCGAGAACCTGCAACAAGTTAGGGCCGTCTATGACAAGGCAAAGGGGCGATGGGAACTACACCTCGTCTGCAAAGACGAAATCGAGACACCCAACGCACCCGGCAACGAGACGGCTGGAATCGATCTCGGCATCAGCAACTTCGCGGCGGTCGCATACGGGATAGAGGAAGCCGACCTGTACCCCGGCAACCGCCTCAAACAGGACGGCTACTACTTCCCGAAGAAGATTGCCAAGTGCGACGACTCAGGCGGCGAAGAAGCGACCCGTCTACACAAAAAGTGGTCGGAGCGCCGCACCCACTACTTCCATTCCTTAGCGAAACACATCGTCAAGCGGTGTGTTGACAAAGAAGTTGGTCGCATCAACGTCGGGAATCTCAACGGTGTCCGCGAGGATGAGAATGGTGAGTCGAAGAGCTGGGGCAAACACGGGAACCTCGACCTGCACGGATGGGCGTTTAACCGCTTCACGAAGCTTCTCACGTACAAAGCGAAGGTCAAGGGCATAGAAGTCGTAGAAGTGTCCGAGCGAAACACGAGCAAGACGTGTTCGATGTGCGGTCGGAAAGATGACAGTCACCGTGTTGAGCGTGGTCTGTACGTCTGCGAGGAGTGCGATGCGGCGTTCAACGCTGATGTGAACGGGGCGGAGAACATTCGTCTCGACATCAACAATGAAAGTAACTCCGAGTCTTCTGGGGAGTTGCCCGGGGATAGGAGTACCGGCTGGTTGGCACAGCCAGCGGTCTACCTTCACGACTTGTCCAGCGGATTCCAACCGCAGGAACAAGTGGTAGACTGCAAACCCTAATATCCCAATCCAGCGGTGCGGTACCGTGGGATTCCCGCGTCTTCAGGCGCGGGAGGATGTCAATGTTCGACCTGTGCCTTGATCGACGCCACCACGTCGGGGTTACGCAGGGTGGAGGTGTCGCCGAGGTCCTCGCCGTTGGCGATGTCCTCGAGCAGGCGGCGCATGATCTTGCCCGAGCGCGTTTTGGGCAGTTCGGGCGTGAAGATCACCTGCTCGGGCCGCGCGATGGGCCCGATAGCGTTCTCGACGCCCGCGATGATCGCTTGCCGGAGTTCCTCGTTCTCCTCGTAGCCGTCCTCGGTGATGACGTAGGCGTAGACGGCTTCACCTTTCACGTCGTGGTCGCCACCGACGACCGCCGCTTCGGCGACGCCTTCGACGCCGACGATGGCCGACTCGATCTCCATGGTTCCAAGCCGGTGGCCCGAAACGTTCAGTACGTCGTCGACGCGGCCGAGCACGGTGATGTAGCCGTCCTCGTCGATCTTCGCGCCGTCTTCGGGGAAGTAGGTCCAGTCGCGCCAGTCGTCGCTGTCCGTATCCGAATACTCCCGCCAGTACTCGTCGACGAACCGCTCGTCGTTCTTGTACAAGGTTCGGAGCATCCCGGGCCACGGTTTCTGGATGGTGAGGTAGCCGGCACGGCCGGGCTTGACCTGCTCCCCGTTCGTGTCGAGAATCTCGGCGTCGATGCCCGGGATCGGCGGCCCCGCGGAGCCGGGCTTCATTTCGTTGATTCCCGGGAGCGTGGTGATCATCTGCCCACCGGTCTCGGTCTGCCACCAGGTGTCGACGACCGGGCAGGACTCGTCGCCGATGTGTTTGTAGTACCACTTCCACGCCCGCGGATTGATCGGCTCGCCCACGGTCCCGAGCAGGCGCAGGCTCGAAAGGTCGTGCCGGTCGGGGTACTCCGTGCCCCACTTCATGAACGCGCGAATTGCCGTGGGCGCGGTGTAGAGCTGCGTGGCCTCGTACTCCTCGACGATCTCCCAGAGGCGGTCCCGCTCGGGGTAATCGGGCGTGCCCTCGTACATCATCGTCGTCGTCCCGAGTGCGAGCGGGCCGTAGACGATGTAGGAGTGTCCGGTGATCCAGCCGATATCGGCGCTGCAGAAGTAGGTGTCCTCGGGTTTGATGTCCAATACTGAATGCGAGGTCCACGCGGACCACGCGAGATAGCCGCCGGTCGTGTGTTTTACGCCCTTCGGCTCCCCCGTCGTCCCGGAGGTGTACATGAGAAACAGCATGTCCTCGGCGTCCCGAGCGACCGGTTCGACGGTCACGCCCTTTTGGGCGTGGACAGCATCGACCCAGAGGCGCTGATTCTCCCGGAGATCGTGGCCGAACGAGTCCTCTTCGGGCAGGCGTTCGACGACGACCGTCTCGGTGTCGTGCTCGACGCCGTCGAGACCCTCGTTAGCCTTCGAGAGGTGGTCAAGCGGGTCGCCCCGGCGGTAGTAGCCGTCGCAGGTGATGAGGTACTCTGAATCAGCGGCGTTCATCCGCGTTGCAAGGGCGTCCGCGGAGAACCCCGCGAACACGACCGAGTGGGGGGCACCGATGCGGGCACACGCAAGCATCGCAATCGCGAGTTCCGGGATCATCGGCATGTAGAGCGTGACCACGTCGTCCTCGCCGACGCCCATCTCGCGGAGTGCTGCGGCGGCCTCGTTTACCTCGCGGTGGAGCTGTTCGTACGTGTAGGTGCGGTTGGCCTCCTCGGTTGGCTCGCCGATCCACTCGATCGCTACCTCGTCGGCACGCGCCTCGAGATGGCGGTCGACGCAGTTCGCGGAGGCGTTGAGTTCCCCGCCGGTGAACCACTCGAAAAAGGGTGGGTTCGAGCCGTCGAACGTCTGGTCGTACTCGGTGTTCCAGTCGAGCATCTCGGCGGCTTGGTCCCAACAGTCCGGCCAGTTCGCCGCGAACTCGTCGTAGATCCCCGGGTCGGCGACGTTCGCTTGCTCGACGAACGCCTCGGGAGGCTCGAAGCTGTCCTGTGCTTCGAGTCGCGCCTCGAGTTCCGTGTCATCATCCGACATAGTCACAGCAACCGTGTGCCGGCGCGGATATAAACCCATCTCCGAGAAACCGACCCAGGGGACGACGACCGATCAGGCCAGCCCGACTTTCTCGCGGTAGCCGCCGTGTTCGGCCTCGAACACGTCCATGATCTCGCCCATCGACGCGTAGGCCTTCACGGCAGTGATCACGTGGGGCATCAGGTTCTCACCGGCCTCGACGGCCTCACGCAGGTCGTCGAGCGCCGCCTCGACAGCGTCGTCGTCGCGCTCCTCCTTCACGGCCGCGAGGCGCTCACGCTGGTGTTCGGCGACCTCCTCGTCGACGTGAAGCACTTCGGGCGAAGTGTCTTCCTCGGAGACGTACTTGTTGACGCCGACGACCACCTCCTCATCGTCCTCGACGCGCTCCTGATACTCGTAGGAGGACTCCTGGATCTCCCGGTGGAAGAAGCCCTCCTCGATCCCCGTGAGCACGCCGTCCCGGACCGAGCCGTCGCCCATCTCTTTGATCGTCTCGATATACTCCATGGCCTCCTCCTCCACCTCGTCGGTAAGGCTCTCGACCATGAACGACCCGGCGAGGGGGTCGACGCTGTCGGCGGCGCCGGACTCCTCGGCGATGATCTGCTGGGTGCGCAGCGCGACCCGGACCGCTTCCTCGCTGGGCAGCGCCAGCGCCTCGTCGTAGGAGTTGGTGTGGAGGCTCTGCGTGCCGCCGAACACGCCCGCGAGCGCTTGAATCGTCACCCGAACGATGTTGTTCAGGGGCTGCTGAGCCGTCAGCGACTGGCCGGCGGTCTGGGTGTGGAACTTCAGCTGTTTTGACTCCTCGGCCTCGGCGTCGTACCACTCGTCCATCACGCGGGCGTAGATGCGCCGTGCGGCCCGGAACTTCGCCACCTCCTCGAAGATGGAGTTGTGGGAGTTGAAGAAGAAACTCAGCTGTGGCGCGAACTCGTCGATGTCGAGGCCCCGGTCCATCGCGTCCTCGACGTACGCGAACCCGTCTGCGAGCGTGAAGGCGAGTTCCTGCACCGCCGTCGACCCGGCCTCGCGGATGTGGTAGCCCGAGATGGAGACCGGGCTGAACTTCGGCGTCTCCTCGGCGGCGAACTCGATGGTGTCGGTGACGATATCGAGCGACGGCTCCGGGGGGATCACCCACTCCTTCTGGGCGATGAACTCCTTGAGCATGTCGTTCTGGAGGGTCCCGCGCACCTCCTCACGGGGGACATCCTGCTGGTCGGCCAGCGCGAGATACATCGCGTAGATCACCGACGCGGACGGGTTGATCGTGAACGACGTCGACACCTCGCCGATGTCGATGCCGTCGAAGAGGATCTCCATGTCCCGTAGCGTGTCGACGGCGACGCCCTCCCGCCCGACCTCGCCCAGCGCCATCGGGTCGTCGGAGTCCAGCCCCATCAGCGAGGGCATGTCGAACGCCGTCGAGAGCCCCGTCTGACCCTCCTCGATCAGGTAGTGGAAGCGTTCGTTGGTGTCCTCTGCGGAGCCAAAGCCGGCGAACTGCCGCATCGTCCACGTCCGGCCGCGGTACATCGTCGGGTACGGACCCCTGGTGTAGGGGAACTCTCCGGGGTTGCCCAAGTCCTCCTCGTAATCCAGGTCCTCCACGTCGCTGGGGTCGTACAGCCGGTCGATCTCGAGGTTCGAAACGGTCGCGAAGCGATCCTTCCGTTCGCCGTAGGCGTCGAGGGTCGGGTCGAGTGTCTCCGCTTCCCACCCCTCGCGGGACTCACGTATCGCCGCGAGATCCTCGTCGTCGTACATGCCCGATCAGTATCACCGGAACGACCATGAAGGGTTCGGCTCTTGGGGTGGCAAGGTAAGCGGGGGTATCGAGCAAATAAACTACTGACCGCGATATCGAATACGGGTCGAGGACTACGCGTCCGGCCGACGGACGACGCGAAGTTCGGAGCCGTCGTCACCGAGCGACAGGCCGACGTGATCGACGCTGCGGCGGTACTCGCGGGTGTGGTTCCCGGAGCTTCGCACCCGAATCTGTTCCCGGAGCAGGCCGACATCGATCAGCTGTTCGATCTTCCGGTAGGCCGTCGAGGAGGGGATCTCACAGCGCTCGACGATCTCCTTGGCCGACAGCGAGTCCTCCCCAGTCGCCTCCAGTACGGACCGGCAGTCGGGGTCGTCCAGCGCGGCGAGCATCTCGGAGATCTCGCTCTCAGTGTGAAGCACCTCCTCGGCGGGACTGTCTGTGGACCGGTTCTCCACGGTCGAGACGGCTTGGCTCATGATCTACCATAGCGGGTGATACCCCACAAGCGTAGAGCACGCATACTGTGGGGGGTTTATACGGCCGGTCGGCGACGCCGCCTCAGCGGGACCACGGCACTGAAGTTCGGGCCAACCGCATTCCCACCCGACATGGCCTCCGGCATCCGGGCGACGGTGGCGTTTGCGGCGCCCACAGGTTGCCCGGTCGCCCGTTCTGCAGTCGCCGCCGACGCCGCCGTCGAGAGCGTCGCCACGAGCGTCTCGGCCAACGACCGGCCGGTCACGGAGTTCCTGCTGGACAGCCCCGCCGATGGCGTCGACGCCGAACCGGTGTTCTCCTACGGCGATACCGACGTCTACCGCGTCGAGCACGCCGGCGAGTGCCCCTGTTCGTGTCTCGGTTCGTTCGGCTGTCCGATCCATCGGTACGTCGCGGAGCCGGGGGACCTGACGCTCGTCTTCCACGCGGAGTCGTTCGAACGGCTCCAGGAGGTGATGGCGACGCTCCGTGAGGAGTTCCCCTCCGCCGACGTGAAACAGCTACTCCAGCCGCCGCTATCGGGGAGCCCGGACGACCGCCGGTTCGTCAACCGCGGGAAGCTGACCGACCGACAGCTGGAGGTGCTGCGGGCCGCCTACCGCGAGGGCTACTTCGAGCGGCCGAAAGGGGCGAACGCCACCGAACTCGCCGAGGAGCTGGGGATTTCGCGGTCGACGTTCACCGAGCATCTCGTTGCTGCCCAGCGCAAACTGTTCGCCGACGTGTTCGACGAAGGGTAGCAGCCAACCGTAACGGCTTAGCCCGAAGCTCCGTTGGGTCGGAGTACGATGCCACTCGCCCGAGAGACCGAGATGACGCGGGAGGAGACGAACGCGTTTCTCGGTGAGAAGGAGACGGGAGTGCTCTCACTCGCCGAGGACGACGACCCCTACGCCGCGCCGGTCTCGTACGGCTATGACCCCGAGCGGCAAGCGTTCTACTTCCGGCTCGTCTCGACGCCCGAAAGCGAGAAGCGCCGGTTCCTGAAACCCGACACCACCGCGCGGTTCGTCGTCTACGACGGGGAACAGGAGGAGAGCTACCGCAGCGTCGTCGCCGGCGGGACGCTCCACGAGATCGATCCGGAGTCGCTCTCGGTCGAACAGATCGAGCAGTACGGCCGGGCAAAGCGCCCGCTGTTCGAGATCTGGGGCGAACCGAAGGATGATCTGGATATCCGGCTCTACGAGTTCGAGACCACCCAACTGACCGGACGCCGGACCGAAGTCGAGCGCGAGTAGCTACGAGAAATCGTCGGGGGAGGCGGGCGCCGAGCAGACCGGGCAGCCGTTCTCGAGGATGGCCTGCTGTACCGGCTCGTTCACCTCGATCTGCTGGCCACAGTCCTGACAGACGAACTCGTGCTCTTTCATCAGTCGGTCACTCGTTGGATCTAGCAGGGGTTCGCCCCTGGTAGAGAAAGGGGTTTCCACTCGTGAATCGGTATCGGCGGTTCCCGCGCGGTAGGAACGGGGCGGTTGTACACGACCGCGGCATAGGCTCCGGGTCGTCGACATGGCGTCGTCGACGACCGGTCTCGCCGTGGTCGGTTATAACGAGTAGTCGTGCTCGCCGTCCTCGCTCTCGAGGAACGCCGTCAGCAGGTCGATGGTCGACCGGATGTCGTCGCCGTTGGCCGTCTCGGTGACGGTGTGGAGGTAGCGCGTCGGGATCGAGATGGCGCCGACGGGCGTGGCGCCGTTGGTGTTCTGGAAGCCAGCCGTGTCGGTGCCACCGGAGGGGAGCACCTCTAGCTGGTGGTCGATACCCTCGTCCTCGGCGACGGACGTGAGGCGCTTGTGGACCTTCGGCGTCGTGATCACGGAGCTGTCCTTCAGTTTGATCGCCGTCCCCTCGCCCAGCTTGGTGACGTGCTTGTCCTCGCTGACGCCCGGGATGTCGCTCGCGATGGTCACGTCCAGCGCGACCGCGAGGTCCGGATCGATGTCGACGTTCCCGGACTGCGTCCGGGAGCCAGCGCGAGCCCGTCCCGCGCTGCCCAGCGCGGTGGCGCCGCGGAGGCCGACTTCCTCCTGGACGGTCGCACAGAAGTGGATCGTCACGTCGGGGTTCTCGATCTCGCGGGCGGCCTCGAGCATCGCGAACAGGCAGACGCGGTCGTCGAGCGCCTTGCCCGTGACCGAGTCGCCCATCTTCACCGTCGACTGCTCCATCGTGACGATGTCGCCGACGCTGACGAGCTCCTCGACTGTCTCGGCGTCCCGGCCGAGGTCGACGACGCGGTCGCCGACCTCCTCCTCGCCGTCCGGCTCCTCGTCCAGCGTGTGGGGCGGGACGGAGCCGAAGACGCCGGTGATGTCCTCCTCGCCGTGGACGACGACGCGCTGGGCGCGCAGCACGCGCGCGTCCCAGCCGCCGAGCGCGTCGATCTTGAGGAAGCCGTCGTCCGTGATGTGCTTGACCATGAACCCGATCTCGTCCATGTGGGCCGCGACGGCGACGGAGTACTCCGAGTCGCCCTCCACCGTGCCGACGACGTTGCCCATCGCGTCGGTCCGGACGCGGTCGGTGTTGGCTTCCAGTTCCTCGCGCGCGAGGTCGCGCACGCGGTCCTCGTAGCCCGGGACGCCGCTGGTCTCGGTCAGGTCTCGCAGCAGGTCGAAGTCGAAATCGAACGCCATGGCCGTAGCTCCGCACCTATCGTCTAAAGCGGGGCGGTTCCGGTCAACTGGTCGGGGTTCTCGGGGAACCGCCGGCCGGTTCTGCCCCGTTTCGGAAACGCTTATCCGGCGTTCGGCGACATTGGGGGGTATGGCTACCGACGAAACCAAACGCGAACTCCGCGCACAGCTTACCGAAGCGTTCGACGGCGCCGACTTCCCGGTCGACAGCCAGATGGATCTCGTGCCCGCGCTCCCCGAGGGGCCGAGCACGCGTTTCGAGGCCGGCGACGTCTCCTTTACCGCGATGGAGCTCGCGGCGAAGCTCGGCGGGCAGCAGGAGTTCCCCTACAGCGACGTGGAGTCGCTGGCCGACGACGTGATGGCGGGGCTCGAAGCGGAAGGGATGCTGTAGCCGCCACGGGCCATTTCTACAGGAAATAGACCATCAGTACGCCGGCACCCAGCACCAGCACGAGCCAGAACACGATGAGGGCGAACAGTTGCTTGGCGTACCGTTGATCTTCTTCGGTGGGAGAGTCTGCCATTGTCGGCTGTAGCCGCTCGTCCCTTACTTAGGTACCGGTCGCGAACGACCGGGCGAGCGGACTGAGTCGGGGCAGTTTTTACCCCGCAGGGAGCAACTTCAGTTCGTGCACATCGCGTTCGTCTCCATGGGGACCGCCCACCACGGCGACCGGCGGGGGTTGGAGCGAGCGCGTCGAACTGCCCGACTGCTGGCCGAACGGGGCCACGACGTAACCTATCTCTGCGCGCAGTGGTGGGGCGGCGACGCCGTTCCCACGTTCGAACACGAGGGGATCGAGTACCGGCGCGTGACCCGTGAGCCCGCCGCGGGGGCGTTCAGTGTGAAGCTCCCGGCCGCGCTCTGGCGCACGGGCGCCGACGTGATCCACGCGGTCGACTCGATCCCGCGGCACGTCGCCGTCGCCGAGAAGGCCGGGACCGTGCTCCGGACGCCCGTACTCGTCGACTGGTTCGGCGACGGCGCGGGCGAGCCGGGGAGCGAGGCCCGGGCCGCGGCCGGCGCCGACCTCGTGACGACGCCCTCGGAGTTGATCCGCACGCGCGTTCGCGAGTGCGGCGCCGACGAGGGCTCTGTCCGGGTGATCCCCGAGAGCATCGACGTGGAGATGATCCGGGAGGCGCCGGTCGACGACCGCTTCGACGTGGTGTACACCCGCCGGCTGGACGAACACGCCAACGTCGGCACGCTGCTGCTCGCGCTGGCCGAACGCCGGCAGCGTGACTGGTCAGCGGCCATCGTCGGCGACGGCCCCGAGCGTGAGGCAGTCGAGACGGCTGCCCAGGACCTCCGCATCGACGACCGGATCACCTTCACCGGCGCGCTTTCCGAGCCCGAGCGCGTCAGCATCTACAAAGGGGCACACGTGTTCGCCCAGACCGCGAGCGTCGAGCCGTTCGCCACCGAACTGCTCCGCGCGCTCGCGTGTGGCTGTCTCAGCGTCGTCGAGTATCAGGCGAACTCGAGCGCGCACGAACTGGTCGAGGGCGTCGACCGCGGGCGCCGGGTCACCAGCCCGGAGGAGATGGCCGACGCGATCACCCAAGCCAGGAACGTCCCGCACCGCGAGTACGACGACTCCTTCGACGCGTACGACCACCGCGCGGTGCTCGAGACGTATCTGGACTGCTACAAGGAGATCCGGGGCGGCGGACTGCTCTGAGCTACTCCTCGGTCTCGTGACCGGGGCTGTCGCCGCCGAACTTCAGGAAGAAGAAGGCGATCAGCAGCGTCGCGACCATCGCGAACGCGGCACCGACGCCGAGGGTCTTCGCGCTGTCGGGCACCGCCGGGCCGGTGGGCTCGGGCGTCGACAGCTCTTCCACGACCTCGATACTGCCAGTCATCCCCGCGGACTCGTGGGGCGTACAGACGTAGTCGTAGGTGCCGGGCACCTCGAACGTGTGGGAGTACTCGTGGCCGGCGTCGAACGTCGTGCCCGGTTCGCCCTCACCTTCCCAGTTTGCGTCCTCCGGCTGGCTCCGAGGCACGACGTTGTGCATGTTGCTGTCCCAGACGAAGTTCACCGTCGTCCCCGTCTCGATGGTGAGATCGTCGGGCTCGAACACCAGACTCCCGCCCGGCCCGACGGTCACCGTTTCGGTCGGGCCGCTCCCGGCGCTGTCGGTTCCGGTCTCGGTACCTTCCTGTGCCGCGGCGGTCCCGACCGCCGTCGTCGCGGCGGCGCCAGCGGTGCCGACACGCAGGAACGAGCGGCGAGAAAGGGCGTCGTCGTTCTCCATACACCCGGCTTGTAGACGCCCGATAGTGAATACTTTGGTTCGGTTCCGAACTCAGTCCGGTGGGGATGGCTCTACACAGCCACGGCATGGCTTCCGAGCGAGCGACAGCAGCCGCTCGCTGGTCACGCGCCGTGGCTGGTGTTACACAGCGACGGCACAGTCTCCGTAGCCGCCGGACGGAGCCGGCGGCAGGTCACGAGCCGTGGCTGGTGTTACACAGCGACGGCACAGTCTCCGTAGCCGCCGGACGGAGCCGGCGGCAGGTCACGCGCCGTGGCTGGTGTTACACAGCGACGGCACAGTCTCCGTAGCCGCCGGATGGAGCCGGCGGCAGGTCACGAGCCGTCGCTGGCTTACCCAAAACTCTCGACTTTCGCCCCATCCACGTCGCCGCCAGCGGCCTCGATAGCCTCGGTAGCCAGATCTACGAAGTCCGCAAAGCCGTAGACGAAGACGCCCTCAGCCTCGGCGCCGGTGAGCACGTCGTCGACGGCGGCGTGGAACGCGTCAGCGTCGGCGTCGTCGCCCAGCAGCGCCACGTCGGCGCCGGCGGCCTCGAGCGTGTCGAGGCGCGCGGTGTGAGCCGGCTCCCCGTCGTAGCTGTAGACCACCGCGGCCTCGGCGTCGTTTGCCTTGGCTGCCTCCGCGATGGCGACGGCGGCGCCGATGCCCGGTCCGCCCGCGAGCACGACCGCGCGGTCCTCGCCCTCGTAGTAGTCCTCGCCGTAGGGGCCGGCCATCGTGAGTTCGTCGCCCACTGAGAGATCCGCGAGGTAGGCGCTGAAGGGGCCACCCTCCTCGTGGACCTCGGCGGTAACCTCGAAGGTGTCCTCGGTGTCGGGCGAGGAGAGCGTGTAGAAGCGAGCGTGGCTCTCGCCGTCGACCTCCGCCGAGAGGCGGACGAACTGGCCGGCGCGTCCCTCGAACGCCGCGGGCGTATCGAACGTGAGCGTGAACGTGTCCGGCCCGACCGATCCTCGGTCGACGACCGCGACGTCGGTAGCGTCCATACTGCGGCTTCGCCGGGGGGACTCAAGCCGTTTGCGTCTCCGGCGACGGTGCCACGAACGGTCGGTTCTCCCCCGGAGGAACCGGCCAAAACCTGATGGGTGGTGACACGCTTCAGAAGGCTTTTGGACTGGCCGCGGGAAATCAATCGCAGCATGCCCGCGGACTTCAACTGGGCCATCGGCGGCGAGGCCGGCGATGGCATCAACTCGACCGGGAAGATCTTTGCGAGAGCACTCTCCCGGGCTGGTCGGCACGTGTTCACGTCAAAGGACTTCGCCTCACGTATCCGCGGCGGGTACACGGCGTACAAAGTGCGGACCGCCATTGACCCGGTCGAGAGTACGGTCGACCGTCTCGACGTCCTGATCGCGCTGACCCAGCGCACCGTCGACGAGAACATCGACGAACTCCACGAGGGGTCGGTGATCATCTACGACGGCGAGCGGACATCGATGCAGGACCTCGAGATTCCCGACGGGATGGTCGGGATGGACGTCCCCCTCAAGTCGCTGGCGGAGGACGCCGGCGGCGCCATCATGCGCAACATCGTCGCGCTGGGGGCCGCCTGCGAGGTCACCGACTTCCCCATCGAGCATCTGGGCTCCTCGCTGGAGAAGCGCTTCAGCGACAAGGGCGAGTCGATTGTCGAAAACAACAAAACCGCCGCGGATCTCGGCGCCGAGTTCGTTCGCGAGAGCTACGAGGCCGAGACCACGGAGTTCGAGTACGAACTCGAAACCACCGACGAGAACTACGTCCTGATCAACGGCGACGAGGCCATCGGGATGGGCGCCATCGCCGCCGGCTGTCGGTTCTACTCGGGCTACCCCATCACCCCGGCGACCGACGTGATGGAGTATCTCACCGGCCGCCTCGAACGCTACGGGGGCCACGTCGTGCAGGCCGAGGACGAACTCTCGGCGATCAACATGGCGCTGGGTGCGGCCCGCGCTGGCGCACGGTCGATGACCGCCACCTCCGGCCCCGGGATCGACCTGATGGCCGAGACGTTCGGCCTCGTGGCCCAAAGCGAGACGCCGCTGGTCATCTGTGACGTGATGCGCTCGGGTCCCTCGACGGGGATGCCGACCAAGCAGGAGCAGGGGGACCTCAACATGACGCTGTTCGGCGGCCACGGCGAGATCCCGCGGTTCGTGATCGCGCCGACCACCATCGCGGAGTGTTTCTGGAAGACCGTCGAGGCGTTCAACTACGCCGAGAAGTACCAGACGCCCGTCTACCTGGTCTCGGACCTCGAGATGGCGGTCACCGAGCAGACGTTCCCGCCCGAGGCCTTCGACATGGACGAGGTCGATATCGACCGCGGGAAGATCGTCGACGAGGACGAGGTCGACGAGTGGCTCGACGACGAGGGCCACTTCCGCGCCCACGCCGCCACCGAGGACGGCGTCAGCCCGCGCGCACTCCCGGGGACGACCGACGGCGCGCACATGTCCACGGGGCTCGAGCACAACGAACTCGGGCGCCGTACCGAGGACACGGAGATCCGCGTCGAACAGGTCCACAAGCGCGAGCGGAAAGTCGAGACCGCAAAGGAGCGTGAGGACTGGAGCCCGCGCGAGTTCGGCAACCCCGACGCCGACAACCTCGTCGTCTCGTGGGGCTCGAACGAGGGCACCATCAGCGAGGCGATGGATCTGATGGGCGAGGACGCCCCCGACTTCCGGTTCCTCTCGGTGCCGTACCTGTTCCCGCGGCCGGACCTCTCGGAGGCGTTCGAACAGGCCGAACAGGTCGTCGTCGTCGAGTGTAACGCGACCGGACAGTTCGCGGACGTGCTGGAGCACGACACGCTCGAGCGCGTGGATCGAGTGAACAAGTACAACGGCGTCGGGTTCAAGGCGGACGAACTCGCCGCGGAGATCACGGAGGTGCTCCAATGAGCAGCGACGTTCGATTCATCGACTTCAAATCTGACAAGCAGCCCACCTGGTGTCCCGGCTGTGGCGACTTCGGGACGATGAACGGCATGATGAAGGCGCTGGCGAACACGGGCAACGACCCCGACAACACGTTCGTCGTCGCCGGCATCGGCTGTTCGGGCAAGATCGGGACGTACATGCACAGCTACGCGCTCCACGGCGTCCACGGCCGGGCGCTGCCCGTCGGCACGGGCGTGAAGATGGCCAACCCCGACCTCGAAGTGATGGTCGCGGGTGGCGACGGCGACGGCTACTCCATCGGTTCGGGCCACTTCATCCACGCGGTGCGCCGGAACGTGGACATGTCCTACATCGTGATGGACAACCGCATCTACGGCCTCACCAAGGGGCAGGCCTCGCCGACCTCGCGCGAGGACTTCGAGACGGCGACGACGCCCGAAGGGCCGAAGCAGCCGCCGGTCAACCCCCTCGCGCTCGCGCTCTCGGCAGGCGGGACGTTCATCGCCCAGTCCTTTGCCTCCGACGCCCAGCGCCACGCCGAACTGGTCCAGAAGGCCATCGAGCACGACGGGTTCGGCTTCGTCAACGTGTTCTCGCCGTGTGTCACGTTCAACGACACGGACACGTACGACTACTTCCGCGACAACCTCACGGACCTCGCCGAAACCGACCACGACCCGAACGACTTCGACGAGGCCAAGGACCGCATCATGGACGCCGACGCGGAGTATCAGGGCATCCTCTACCAGGACGAGGACTCCGTCCCCTACCACGAGTCCCACGGCGTCACCGAGAACATGACCGAGATTCCGGACGGCGCCCCCGAGGACGCGACGGACCTGGTCCGCGAGTTCTACTGAGGCCGCCGCGCCGCGACCGATAGGCGCTTTCTTTCCCGGTTCGTTTCGTTGTTTTTCGTTTACTAACGCTTAACTGCCTCCCCGATTGTCACTCGGTAGCTCACATCGTGTGAGATACTCGCTATGACAGACGGAACTCAGGAGTCGGCAGTCGGACGGCGACAGTTCGCGAAACTCTCCGCCGCGACGCTGGGGCTCTCGGCGTTCGGGAGCAGCGTCGTCGCCGCGGAGTCGACAGAGCGGTTCATCGTGAAGCGAAACGGGAAGCAATCACTCGACGCGGAGGTGCTGTACGACCTCCCAGAGATCGGCTACGCGGTGGTTCGGGGCAGTGAGTCAGAACTCGAGCAGTCGACGGCCGTGCAGTCGTTCGCGCCGGACATCGAACTGGAGTTCTCTGAACCGGTCGACAGGGCTGAGTACGAGGGCGACGCGAACGACGACGAACTGTACCCCCTCCAGTGGGACAAGCAGGATCTCGACATCTCCACGGCCCACGAGACGACGAAAGGTGAAGGCACTCGTGTGGCGATCATCGACTCGGGCGTCGATGCCGGCCATCCGGACCTCAAGGTCAACACCGACCTCTCACGGAACTTCACTGGCGACGATCTCCCCGCAGGCGTCCCGGGTGGCGGCTACCACGGGACCCACGTCGCCGGCATTGTCGGCGCCGAGACGGCCGGGAGCGAGGGCGTCGCCGGCACCGCACCCGGAACCGAACTGGTCGACTTCCGGGTGTTCTCGGACTTCGGGGGAACGAACGGCGCGTTCTCGATCCTCGTGGCGGCGATCATGGAGGCCGTCCGCACCGACTGTGACGTGGCGAACCTCTCCATCGGCGCCTACCCCATCTCTCGGCAGGGGCTGGGGAGCTTCTACGGCGGGTTCATCAACAAGGCAACGACGTACGCACGCAAGGAGGGGACGCTGCTCGTCGTCTCGGCGGGCAACGACGGCGCGGACCTCCAACACGACAGCGGCCTCATCAGCCTCCCGAACGAAGCCGCGGGCGTGATGTCCATCGCGGCGACCGGGCCACTGGGGTTCGTTCCCGGCCGCGGCGCCGATGCCCCCCCGGAGACACCCGCCTCCTACACCAACTACGGCACGAACGCGATCGATCTCGCGGCGCCGGGTGGCAACCTCGGCGAAGGGTCGTCGACGGCCGACTACGTGCTGAGCACGGGGTCGTTCTTCGTGAACGCCGGTGGGGACCTCCTCCCGGTGGATGAGGACGGCGACGGCGAAGACGACCCGGCTAACAAGTCGGACATCGCCGGAATCTATCGAGCGTACTTCTACGCGCTCGGCACCTCGATGGCTGCCCCCAACGTCGCCGGCGCCGCCGCACTGGTCAAGAGCGCGAACCCTGGCTACAGCGCGAATCAGCTCCGTTCAGCGCTCGAAGGCGCCGCCGAACTGCCCGAGGGGGAGGAGAAGGCGTACTACGGATCGGGCTACCTGAACGTCGTCGACGCACTCTGAGCAGGGGCGGTCGATGCGGGGGTTCCGACCCCCACGATCCGACGGAAATCCCCGGACTGCGGCACTGACTCGCGGGCTCCACTCCGGAGTTAGCAACACTCATTACGCACACCGCGCTTCGTGTGTTCATGTCCGACCGTTTTGACGTGGTCGTCGCGGGGGCGGGACCTGCGGGCGCACAGTGTGCCCGTGACCTCGCCCAGCGAGGCTACGACGTCGTCCTCCTCGAACTGGAGTCGGAGGACGAGTTCCCGCGTCAGAGCAACAAATCGACCGCCGGCACGTTCCCGTCGATGATGGCCGCCTTCGGCGTCCCCGACGACGTGGTGATGAACTACACTGACGACGTGGTGCTCGAGTCGCCCAGCGACCACTACGTCCAGAACCAACCCGGCGCCGTCCTTGAGTTCGCCGAGTTCAAACAGTGGCTCGTCGCCGACGCCCGCGAGAAGGGCGCCGAGGTCTGGTTCGATGCCCGCGTCTCCCGACCCATCACCGAGGACGGCAAGCCCGTCGGCGTGCGCTACAACGGCGACGAGGAGGTGTACGGCGAGATCCTCGTCGACGCCACCGGCCCCGCGGCGCCGCTGGCGAAGGATCTGGGCGTCAGCGAACTCAAACGCGAAAAGCAGGCCATCGGCGTCGAGTACGAGATGGAAGGCGTGGAGATCGACCACCCCGACTACGCCGACCTGACCGACTCGATGATGCTCCGCCTCGACCACGACCTCGCGCCCGGCGGCTACTCGTGGATCTTCCACACCGGCGGCGACGAGGCGAAGGTGGGGATCTGCTACATCCAGAACGAGAGCCACCAGCGCCACGCCAAAGAGGGGATGGGGATCGACGACTACCTCCAGTACTGGCTCGACTCGGACCCGCGCTTCGAGAACGCCGAACGGCTGGCGGGGAAGGTCCACCGTGGCTCGGCCCACATCCAGACGCCGGGCGAACTCAGCACTGACAACTTCATGGCCATCGGCGACACCGTCCCCACCATCGACCCGCTCTGGGGCGAGGGGATCCACAAGGGGATGCAGTCGGGCCGCGCGGCGGCGACGACCGCGGACCGCTGTCTCACCCCCGAGGACCCCGACACCTCGGCGTCGGCGATGGCGGTGTACAACAAACTCTGGCACAGCGAGGTCGCCCCGCGGGCCCGCGAGCGCCTGCTGATGACGGAACTGCTGTATCTGGCGCCCAACTCCCGGTACGACAAGCTGATGGCCGATCTGAACGAGACCGATGAGGACACGCTGGCGAAGGTCAACGCTGGCAACCTCGGCGCGATGCGAAAGCTGCTGCGGCTGACCGACGTGCCGCTGCTCGCGAAGTTCGCTCGCGAGCGGTTCGCCGACTCGCGGTAGGGCCCACCCGGGCCGGGGCCACAACGACTTTTCCTTGCGCGGACCTCCGCTGGGACATGAGCGAGAAGCCTACCGGCGATGAGGTCGCGACGGCCAACGACTGTCCACGGGCGAGCGGGATGCCGATGCTCGGGATGGGGACGTGGCAGCTAACCGACGAGGAGGTCACGCCCGAAGCTGTCGAAACCGCCCTCGGGATGGGTTACCGCCACATCGACACCGCGCGCGGCTACGGGAACGAACATCTGGTCGGCGACGGCATCAAGCGCAGCAGCGTTGACCGCGAGGATGTCTTCCTCGCGACCAAGATCTGGAAATCCGACCTCGGCTACGAGGACGCTATCGAGCAGGCACACGACGCCGTCGACGACCTCGGCGTCGAGAAGGTGGACCTGCTGTACGTCCACTGGCCGGCCGAGGCGTACGATCCCGTCGAGACGTTCCGCGCGTTCGACGAACTGGTCGAGGAGGGCGTCACCGACCGCATCGGCATCTCCAACTTCGAACCCGAACAGATCGAGGCCGCCGTCGACCACGCCGACCACGACATCTTCGCCCACCAGTTCGAGTGTCACCCGCTGCTCCAGCAGGACGCCGTCCGCGAGGCGACCGAGGAGCACGGCATCGAGCCGGTCGCGTACTCGCCGCTGGCCCGCGGCGACGTGTTCGGCCACGAGGTGCTCAGCGACATCGCCGGCGACCACACCGTCAGCGAGGCACGGGTGAGTCTGGCGTGGCTCCGCGAGCGCGGCGTCACCGCCATCCCGAAGGCCTCGGGCGAAGCGCATCTCCACGACAACTGGGCGTCACTCTCGCTCCAGCTCAACGACGGCGAACTCGACGCCATCGACGAACTCGACGAACACGACCGAAAGGTCGATCCGGAGTTCGGCCCGTGGAACCAGTAAGCCAGCCGAAACGCGGGCGGTAGTCACCCGCCCTCCGCACCGCAACTTTCACTTCGGCGCGGCTACTCTGCACGCCCAATGCAAGGGCAACGAACCGGACTGATCGACGCCATCCGCATCGACGTCGCGCGCCTCCACGCGACGTGGATGGAGCTGTTGTTCCCGAGACAGCTCAACGCCGGCAGCGTGCTGGGCCGGTGGCAGCCCGAGACGGGTGGGCAGAAGGCCGCCTACTACGCGTGGGCCGCACTCGGGGTTCCGCTGGTCGTGATCGGCTACCCGCTTCTCCTGCTTGGCTTCGCGACCCGCTACTACGCGACCAAACTCGACTCCGCGACCACCCGACTCGGTATCGTCGGCGTCGTCGGCCTCGCGGCAGTCACCTGGGGCCTGCTCACCGTCGGGGCGTGGGTCCGCCAGTTCTCGACAGACGGACTGATCGCAGTCGGCGCCGCCGGCGGTGTCGCCACCATCGCCGCGGCGCTGGCGTTCGTGCTCTCGCGCCGGGGCGGCCGCGCGACGAGCGTCGTGCTCGCGTACCCGGCGGCGATGACTGCGCTGTTCCTGCCGCCCGTCGTCGCCGCGCTCTACTCGCCGGCGCTCGCGGGCGTGCTCACCGGGAGCACGAACCTCGCCATCTGGATCCTCGACAACGTGCTCACGGTCGGCGGGCTGAACCAGATCATCCGGAGCCGGTTCGCCCTCGAAGGCCCGGCGTACGTCGCGATGTGGTTCGGTATCGCCGTCCCGCTGGGCTGGCTGCTCGGCGGGGTCGTCACGCTCGCCGACGTGATCCGCCCCCAGCAGGAGAACACCAGCCGCTCGAGCAGTTCCGGCCAGTTCTAGGACTGCTCGGCTTCTGACTCCACGGTCTCTTCTGGCAGTTCTTCGGTCACGCGCGAGGCTACCCGGACGCCGATCAGCGACACGACGATGCCGGCGACGATGAACGCGAGCAGCCGCTGGCCCGGCTGGAACGTGATCTCCATCGTCCAGAGAGACATCGTGAGGTGATCGATGCCGGCCTGCCGTTCGAGGAAGTAGCCCGTGAAGCCGCGGACGACCAGCCCGACAGCGACGACGCCGAACGGGAGGTTCAACACCGGCGAGGTGAGCCGTTCGTCGCGGATGCGCTCGTCGATCAGCCGGCCGGCGGAGGCCGTCAGCGCTGCCAGCGCCAGCCACGGCACGGCGTCGTAGATAAACAGCGCGACCCGGATCAACACCGGCTCCTCGGCGGCGGCGGACGCCGAGAGGCCACCGAGGAAGGCACCGACGAGCGCCAGCCCGACGGCGACGGCGTAGGTGACGACCGACACCTGCCCGGAGTAGAGCGCCTCACGCACCTGCTCGGGCGTGTTCTCCAGTCGGTCGTCGATAGCCAGCCCCTTGTACAGCAAGACGGCCCCGAGCAGCGAGGCCAACCCCGCCATCGCGATCTGGAGGGAGAACTGGATCGCCAGCGCCGGCAACACGAGGAGCGCGACCCCCAGCGGGACGAGGACGGTCTCGCGCATCTCCTCGTCGCCGAGGAACTGCTTCAGGAGGTAGTAGGTGGACTCGAGGTCGCGGGCCTGCCGGACGACCACGCGGTCGACGCCGTCGACGCCGATGCGGGACTCCACAATCGGAACGACGCGTTCGTCTTCGGCGCTGTCGACGACGACCACAGCCGAATCCGGGTCGTAGCGCTCGATCAGGTCGTCGATCTGGCGGGCGATGGCGCGGTCGGCGCCGACGCGGGAGTCGCCGCCGCCGGAGACGACCGCGACGGTGGCGTCGTCGCCGCCGTCTGTCAGTTCGCGCGCGACGCGGAGGGCTTCGAGCAGACAGTTGACGCTCGCGTCCTCGGGGTCAGCGAGGCCGACGTCGGTGACGAGCGAGCGGACCGCCTCCCAGCCAGCGACGGGCATCGCCGCGCCCGACTTGGCGCCGATGTCGTTGGAGCGGTCCACACAGAGGACCAGCGTGCTCACAGCGAGGGCGACGGGCCCCGGGAGGTTAAGCTTCGGGTCAGTGCGTTGTTCGGTCGACAATCATCCACTCTGCGACAGCGACGGCTCGCTCACTGCCGCGCGCTCCGTCGCGCGGCGATGGAGACTGTGCCGTCGCTGATTACGTCCGGAACTGGAACCCCAGCCCATCCGCATCGACGCGACTGGCAAGCCCCGCGCCGAACGCGTAGGCGACCGAACGCGCGCCCATGCCGACGCGGGCGAGCGGCCCGCGCTGGGGCTCGAACTCCCGAACCGAGACCTCCTCTCCGAGTTCCTCCTCGAAGCGGTCGGTCACGTCTTCTCGGGTGCCGGTATCGTCGACCAGCCCCATCTGTTCGGCCTCGTCGCCGAGATAGATCCGGGCCTCGGTGTCGCGGATCTCGGTCTCGCTCAGCTCCCGGCCCTCGGCGACGCGGTCCACGAAGCGGTCGTAGAGGCCGTCGATGATCCCCTGGAGGTACTCGCGTTCGTCCTCCTCGATCTCCTTCAGCGGCGTGCCGGCGTCCTTGTACTCGCCGGCGGTGAACTGCTCGTAGCTGATCCCCAGTCGGTCCGCGAGGTCCGAGACGTTGGGCCGGGAGCCGACGACGCCGATGGAGCCGACGATGGATGGCTCGCGCGCCCAGATCTCGTCACAGCCGGAGGCGATCCAGTAGCCGCCGCTGGCACAGACGTCGGTGGCATAGGCGACTGTCGGCCCCTCGAAGCGCTCGACGGCGTTGCGGATGTCCTCGCTGGGCACCACCTCGCCGCCGGGCGTGTTGAGTTTGACCAGCAGCGCGTCGACGGCCGGGTCGTCGTCGGCGGTGTCGATCTGGTCGGCGATCTCGTCAGCAGTGGCGCCGACGGGGCCAGTCGGAATTGGGTTGTTGCCCGCGCCGTCGCGGGTGATCGGTCCCTCGACCCCTACTTCGGCGACGTTGTACGTCGGGAACTGGCTCCCGGCGATACCGGCCAACAGGCGGACGGCGACGCCCGCGAGGAGGAGGGCGAGCAGGATCCCGAGCAGATCGGCGAGATCCGCCGCGAACTCGACGAACAGCAGCCAGCCCGCTACCAGCGTGACGAACGCGCCGCCGGCGACGAGGAGGAATCGTCCGAGTCGTTCAGTCGTGTTAGACATGGATCCTACTGCGGCGCGATCATACAAAAGGGTGGCCGCAACGGGGAGGCGTCGATAGGTGGGCGGGTCGATGGCGTCGGAATGTCGACGGCGCCGATGGCGTCGGAATGTCGACGGCGCCGATGGCGTCAGCGGTGTCGACGGTGCCGCCGCTATCTGGCTCGTGGACTACGCAAAAACGGAAACGTTGTTCCCGAACGTTACAGCAGGCCGGTCTTCTGGAGCTTCATCAGGTCCTCGGTGTCGAGGGTCTCGCCCTCCTTGAACTTCTGGTAGATCTCCTCGGCCTCTTCTTTCTCCTCTTCCATCTTCTGCTCGCGCTCGTCCTTGCGCTCTTCCTCTTCTTCCTTGTCCAGTTCGCGCAGGCGCTTCTGGACGCGGACGAAGTCCTCGTGGTGGCGGTCGGCCGCCTCCTGGGCCTCGACGAACAGCTCGTGCATCTCGTCGGCCTCGTCACGGATCTCGTCGGCCTCGCGGTAGGCCTCGATCATCTCGTTGTGGTGCTCCTGGGCCTTGTCGGCCAGCTCCGTCACCTTCTGGTGGTGCTGGCTGGCTTCGGAGCGGACCTCCTCGGCCTTCTCGACGGTCTCCTCGAGATCGCCACTCTGGTCGACCTTCTCCTCGCGCTCGGCGAGCTGCTCGCGCTTCTCCTCGATCTCCTCGATGAGTTCGCGCTCGTCCTCCGCGGAGAGCACTTCCGTCTGCTGACGGAACTCGAGGTCTTCGATCTCCTCGCGGAGCTGCTCGGCGTCCTTGCCGTCGTCGAGTTCGAGGTCCTCCTTCATCTCCTCGACCTCGTCGAACAGCTCGTTGGCCTCGGCGTTGAGCTCGTTTCGGCTCTCCTTGTGCTCCTGAACCTGCTCGTTGAGCTCGTCGCGCTTCTCGCGGTGCTCCTGAGCCTCGTCGACCTTCTCGCGCGTCTTCGCGTTCAGGTCGTCACGCTCGGAGGCTCGCTCGGATGCGAGCTGGTTCAGGTCGTTTCGTCGATCCCGAAGCTGGCCGGCGAGCTTGATCAGCTCACCTTTCGAACCGTCTTCCAACTTCTCGTCGGGGAGGTCGACGTTGTCTTCTTCTTTCAGTGCTGCGACGTCGTACTTCTGGAGTACGTCCTCTTTCGTTACCATGCTAATCAAACCTCTGTACCATCCGCCCTCCGGACACAGCGGACGCTGATGGAACCGCGACGGAACGTGAATAAGAGTTCCCGATCATTCTGCGTGCGGTGCCACCAGCGCCGGAGGCGTTCTGGTGATCAAACGTATGCTGTTGCCGTAGTTAAATTCTTCGGTGAGTGGCGGGTGTAATTGCCTCACACGCCCGTTACCGACCGTCACGTACCCGCACACCCCACTGGAGGTCGTTCCGGTCCGGCAGGCACTTCCCGCGCCGTCGCCGACCGGGCGGTATGAGCGACGCAGACGACGTGCCCGTCGACGACGGCCGCCACGTCCATCGGATCCGCGCCCACGGCCACGAGCACGTGAGCGGCGAGCACCAGAGCACGGTCGAACTCACCAGCGACGACTGGCTCACCCCCGCGGGCGACTGTATCGTCGGCATCGAGGCCGATACGACGCCCGCCGACTTCGACCAGACGTTCGTCTCCGCCTGCCAGTCCGCCGACGCAACGATCACCGCGGAGTTCACCGTCCAGACGAACGACGGCACCCTCACGGACACCATCCGCGCACGCGGCGACCCGGAACTCACCTTTGAGGGCGACCGCAGCCTCGTCGGCCGAACCAGCGACTACGTCGACGACCGGACCGTGTTCGTCGACGCCGACGGCGCCGCCACGGATCTGGATCAGGACCTGATCGACGCGCTCGCCGACGGTGCGGAGCTGACCCTGACGCTGACCGTCGAGCCAGGAGCGAACTGAGGCCGCCCACCGCTGCCGGGCGCTTTTTGCGGACCGCGAGCCAACGGCGCGTATGAGCGACGACGCCGACAACCGGCCGGACGAGCCAGCCGAGAACATCAGTGGCGGCCCGGGCGGCGGCGGGGAGCACATCGACGCCGGGACTGCTGCCGCCGATGGCGAGCACATCGACGATGGCGACGACCCGCGACCCACCGAGGGCGACGCACCAATCGGGGCCGGCGAGAGCGAGCCGGAAACCCGCGCCGAGGCGGTCGTCGACGAACTCGGCGAGATGTACTGGCAGAAGGCCTACGGCGGGCAGGACGCCTTCGAGTGTCTGGTCCGAACGATTCTGAGCCAGAACACCAGCGACAAGGCCAGCCAGCCGGCCCACGACAGCCTGATGAACCGGTACGACGAGGACGGCCCGGCCGGCGATCTCGCCGAATCGCTCGCCGCCGCCCCGCAGGACGAACTCGCCGAGACCATCTCCTCGGCCGGCCTCTACAACCAGAAATAAACTAATTTTACTAACGCTGTTTGTACGCTATCGACCTCCCACGCTCAACACGACGAGAAACACGCCGAAATTGAACACACGCACACGGAAGACCAGAAATTGAACAAAACCAAAACCTCCGACCGACCAAATCACCCAATCAAAATACCCGACGCATCAGCACCATACTTCGCAATCACAACCAACGCAATAATAGCCACTAACAACCAAAACCCACCGTTCCCATCATCCGACGACGAAGACGAACTACTCGAAGAACTCGACCCCGAACCACCCTTCTTCTTCTCAGCTCTATCCAACGCTTTATTCGCTTCCTCTTCAGACAAATCACGGTCGCTAATATCAACTTCTGTCATATAGCTTACTAATACACCCACGGTTAGTAAGCTAGGGGTCAAACGACAAAACAGGAAATAGACGAATAGAGGAGCGCCTAACAAGCTGTAGATACTATTCTTTCCTATGAGCGAAGACCCCACAGAACACATCCCCGATGATATCGAAGACACTGATTCTACAACCCTAGACGACCTCGAAGACGACGAACTCTTAGACGAATACTACAGTTGCGTCCATCATCTCGGAGTCTGCGCCGCCGAAGGACAAATCGACAATCAACAACAGTCAGAAGAACAAATCATCCGAGAAAAGATACGAGGTCGGATGGACGACGACTACACACCCACTTTCTAACGCCCTATACAACCCGTCTATGCGTGCCCGTGTATACGGCTATACTGTCGGTCATATCCACCATATACAGGCGTATTTGAGGCATATGCACGCCGTCGGTGGTAGGTAGGCTGGTGGTGTCAAGATTGTCTGAGTGTCCGTCTGTCCCTATAGGTGGGTTTCTTTTAAGTACCCGTAAACTTTAAATAATATAGTCACAATACAGTACCCTGACATATCCCGTCAAGATTCTTCTCCCGACGAGTCTACCCTGATTGGGATGAAGATGTTCCACCCAAACACACGGAACTACTGTTACTATACTAACTACTATACTAACAAATAGCTAATTAGCTATTTTCTTAGCTATTAGCTATTTACTATATTTACTACTATACTACTATACTACTATACTACTATACTAGAGAAATAGCTAATTAGCTATTTTCTTAGCTATTAGCTATTCTAGTTATTACTGTTACAGTACTGTTCTATCTTGGCCCAATCTTAACTCATCTTCAGAGAACACAGGTTGGCTTGGGAGTCGGACTCTATCTTAACACGATTCAACGGTTTCGGATGGGTTACGGACAGACTTTCGTAGGATACGGTGGGTAGTGTCTCCCCCGATTATCCGACTTCTCGTTGTCTTCATCGTCACATCGTGCGTGTGAGCGTGTGAGCGTACTGTTCTTGACGGTTTAGAGTGGTGTCGCTTTCTTGGCTCCCATCCCGAGACATGTCTGTTTATGTTCTCAAAATCGCAAGAAAGCAACCACCTAGACGACAGACAGACACCCACCCCCGCCCCTCTGTAATAGCGTGCGCACGAAACCAAGATTATCGTGTCTGTCTGTCTCTCTCCAAAATCTCAAAATCCACCCACGGCATCGAGACCGAGCCTGTCCCTGTCTATATCTCGTTTAGAGTCGATACTGTATTAAAACTATATTATATAAAACTTACGGTTAAGAAAATCAGTATGGGACATAGAGACCCTCTCCCGACAGATTAGACTTCGACCACCAACACCGACAACGAGCAATACACCCTCACGGGCTATACAAACCCTCATAACGCCGATATCTCTACTTATGGCTCTCAAGAAGAGAACAGTGGTTATAGAAGAAATATCGACTTCGGATTCAGATGAACGGGATGAATCCTGTGAAGATAGCCCAGATGAGGCCGAGGATTTTGAGAACGATGATGATGAAGACGAGAATCCAGAAACCGATGCCGACCATCTCTGCGTCAATATTCGAGAGTAGTCCATCAGCGTTGATGTTGAGAGTTTGTTCTTGTGCGTGCGCTGTATCTGTAAATAGGATACTCCCGAGGAAGATGCTGGAGAGTACGAGTACAGCGAGGAAGGTCGTGGAGAGGATATTGCGTGTCATAATTTAGAATTCGTTTTGGGATATCGAGTATGCTGAGTAGAGGACGACGAGAACGGACAAGACGGAGAAGAGAACAGCTCCAATTCCGTAGATGCCGCCCACGGTCTCGATGAGCGTGTTGAGTGTGAGGTTGATTTTGAGTAGTTCCAGAGTTGCGATGCTTCCGATTGCGATGAGTGTACCAAGTCCGATTACAGCGAGTATCGAACGAAATCGTGTAAAACTCATATCATAAATACTCTTTTGGGTATCTAAAAATATATCGCTGTTTTCGATAATATTTAGTCTTGAAACTCCGATATATATTTAGGGGACTGTCAGTATTGTTATACTATGGGAAGACTGGGATTTGTTTCCGTTCTGATGATTTTGTCGCTTCACACGATGTTGCTCAGTCTCGATTTAATCGCCCACTGGGTTCCGTTGTATGACGGTATCCCGCCCGTGCTGTCGATTCTATTCGGCGTCTTCGGGCTTGTGGCGATTTCGGGGTTGGCGATGGTCGTGTATCGAAGTCAGAAGTCGGGTGGATGGAATTTGCCAGTCGCCCTTCACAAGTAAGATTAAATATGATAGATAAAATCAAAACCCGCCTTGGCGGGCACGAATCAAGTAGAATCGTACAAGCACTAACTGTTTTCGCAGTCCTCGGACTCATCATGCAGATTTTCGCTGGAGCAGCTCTCGCTGGCTCCGCTGACGGTCTCGTCGTTAACGACCCGACCTATAAACAAGCTGAAGACACATGGACGACGACTGCCACAGTCCAAAATCTCACAGCAACCAGCGGTGAGCAGGTCACGGTGACGATTAACAACACAGACGAAGCAGGCGAAATCGACCTAACGAATACGACTGCTTCGGTGGGCGATGCTTACGCTAGTGTTAATAACGTTAATCGTACCAAGGACGGCAAACTCGTCGTGACCATCGATATTACCAGTAACACATCTGGTACTGCGATGGAGGTCAGTCTGAGTAGTATTCAATTCTCAGACTCAGGTACTGCCGATGTTACTACTGGTGGTGCAGTCAGTTCCTATACTGACACCTTCGCATATCAGCAAGAGAAAGGGACCTTCGCTGTAGGTAATATCACGACTTCCGATGGAACATCGTTCTCCAACCTTAGCGGTGAACGACTCATCATCGAAGACAGTAGCGGAACAGAAGTAGTCAACACGACTAACTTCTCGGACACTTACAGCAAACAACTCGTCTCTGGTGAGAATTACACGGTCCGACTACACGCTGACCACTACAATACCGTCAGTAAGACAGTCAGCATCTCGTACAACACGACTTCGACAGTTGACTTCGCCTTCCAGCGAACTCAAGTTGACTACGACTTCGAGGTCGTAGAAGATGGAGAACCTCTCGATAGTTTTGACCTTAAGGTCTACCAAGGTACTATCGGAGATAACGAGACTGCGATTCAGAGTTACTCTGTAAACTCCAACCAAGATAACACGGTTGGAGTCTCGAACCTTGACGACGGTAAGTCGTACACAGTCGAGGTTGTCTACGACAACGGTACGACCTTCACATATCAGGTTGCAGCTGACCTCTCTGATGAAGAGTCAACTGATGCTGATAGTGCGGTAGACGAAACCATCGATGTGACGGGCGATAATTCGTATGTCTTCGGTGGTGGTGATACTAGTACTTACGGAACCTACTTCGTCTACATCGTTGTCGGTGGCCTACTTGGTTTCGCCTTCATCATCGGAATTATTGCGATGTTATCTGGAGGTGCTGGTCGTGCCCTAGGTCGTCCATAGACTCTCTCAAAAAACTCTCCTCGATTTTATCGAGGTTTCTTTGACGGAGCGTGGTCGCTTTGGGGTGGTTCGATTCCGCTTCTCCGTCCTCCTACACATATGACGAGTCTCTCTCATCTCGGGGTCTTGCTCATCATCTCGACGCTCTTAATCGGGTCGGTCGGGACTGTAGCAGCTGCTCCCTCAGACGATGTACTGTTTCAACAAGATGGCGATGACGACTTTGCTAACGGTTCTTCGACTAACAACACGACCGCAAACAACACGACGAACGAATCTACGGCTACGCCCACGCAAAACAATTCGTCTAATAACACGGCGAACAACAGTTCGCAGAACAATTCATCTGCGAACGCTAATCAGAACGAAAATCTCTCTAAGTATGATTTCGTCTTCTTAAACGGTCTGCGACTCATCGAAGGTAATCATACGGATGAGATGGCTCGCTTAACGCTCGTAAATCCGACTGATACGAAGAAGCGTGTCATCCTGCGGCGGTCGGGCAGTAAAGAAGATATTCTCGTTGCTGTTCCCGCAAACGGTCAGCGAGATTTGACTATCAAGATGAACGGCTCGCTGAAGTGGAAGCTAATTCTGAATACGGGGATTTCGAATTCGAAATTTGACGAGACTACAGGGGAAGATGGTACTGGTAAAACCACCCGATTAACTTACGAAATCGAGCACACAATCATCACGGTCAATCACAGCCCTGATGTACCGCATGAAATTCTTATCGTATTCTCTGGTGGGATTCCGATTTTCCTCCTCATCTTCGGGTTCTTCCGCAAGGAGAATCGGATGACTCGGGTGGCTCTGAACATCAACGGGCCGAAGACTCTGCAAGTCGAGTCGCCTGACTACCAGTATAATCTGAAATCTAATCGTCCGTGGATTTGGAATTCGATGGTGAAACAATTGAAATTCACTAAACAGTGGATTAGTGGATGGGGTCTCATCGTACTTCCTGCTGTAATCTTCCTCGGTGGAGTGGGAGCGTTCTTCGGACACGGACTCTTCGATTCTGAACTCGCTAACGAGATAAACATCTATATGGCGTATGGGGAGCTGCTCTTCGGGATTCCATCGGGTATTGTCGGGATTTGGTTCGCTCGGAAGAATTGGGTAGAACTCGACCAGATTAGGACTGATGACGCTGGCTTCTGGCTCTGGTATCTCACACCGAGTCGGTTCGCAGAGATGGATGTGTTCCTCGATATCTCTAACCTATCAGAAGAAGCGTTTGATGAACTCTGCGAACTCGTAGACGATTACAAGATTTCAGAAGACGGGTCGAAGATGTATGTCCCACACGCCGCTCTCTGTACAGCACACAGCGATAGTCCTCGGGAAGCCTATGAGGTAGATGAGTACTTCCCATACGCAAACGAGGCTCGTATCTCGTTCGTCAACAAAGAACTCGGAGTTCGTACTTCAGAGTTAATCCGCAACGACGAAGACCTCCGTAAAGTCGTTAAGAAAGACCTCCACACCCGAGCACAACTCGGTACGCTCCGTAAGCTAAACGAGGGGCAACTCATCCGTAACCGTGTTGAAAAAGCGGTGAATCACATCGTCCACGCTTTCCAGCGTGGCGTCATCCCAGACTCAGAAGAGGTTATGGATGAGATTAGTTCTGACGCTGATGAGCGGGTCGATGATGCCGTTGACAAACAATTGCGTCGAGAAGTCGAGAACGGTGATATCGACGGCGACAATCTCCCAGATAGATACTCGCACCTCAACAACGGTGGTGATAGATAACTATGTCTAGTAAAAATTCCCAAGATGCGGCAGCAGAGTTCAGAGAATACGCTCGGGGAACACTTGATGTAGACCATCAAACCGTACACCCCTGGGCGGGAGAAATCGAAGACCCGCTCGTTCGACAATTTATGGCGTTCGCTGCAGAAGCCTACGACCCCGAATACGCCGCCGACGAATACGATGACGACGAAGAAGTCCCAACCAATTTCGAGGATACTGATGTAGCCCAAGAAATCCGTCGTAAGTATGGGACGGAGACAGCAACAGAAGCCTTCCACCGTCGAGATAAGACTCAACTGAGTTTCTTCAGCGGTCTCGTAAACTACGATTCTGACGCTTCAGGGATGGGTGTCATCTCCGAGCTGATGAAGATGATTAAGAAAGAGCCTGTCCTCATCCTCTATATTTGGGGGGCGATGGGGAACGGTAAAACGGACTTCGCTCTCCTCCTCATCCAGGTCTTCGAAGCCGTCTATAGTGAAGATTCAGTCAAAGTCGCTTCTAACATACAATCGTTCGAACGAGGCGACCAGTACATCGACAACTACCGAGACTGGCAGAATTGGCTTGAAGAAGGGGAAGTCGATGACGACTACGAACGCATCTTAATTATTGACGAAGCCGCTCAAGCCCTGTCTGGCGTCGGCTCTGATGCACAGAACTCTGCAGAAGTCGGGAAGAAACTCAAGCTCGCTCGTAAGTACAGCGGACATGTTATCTTCATCGGGCAAGACGGGAAGGATGTTGGGCCAGCGATTCGGTCTCTTACATCCTACTGTGTTCATAAGACAGCAGAGAAAGAGGCGACTTTCTACTTAGATGTGAAGAACCGTCGAGGCGTCGAGGAACGATTGAGCCTCTCTGAGATTCCGCCAACTGATTACGAGTACAAGACGGGCGATATCTCCAGTTGGGGGATGCTTGGTGAAGAGGAAGAGTACGATGAGTATATGTCGGAGCAAGAAGCCGAGGAGTGGCTCGAAGAAGAAATCGAGGACTACGAACGAGAACTTATGGGATGGCTTGGATGGCAGTCCGACTTAACCCGAGCCGAGATTGCTGAACACTTCGATGTGAGTGAAAAGACGGTAACTCGGAACAAGAAACGATTCGAAGACGAGTACGCTCCTGACGACCGTGATGAAGAACCCGATGAAGAATCGGTAGAGTAGGACGATGAGTTTTGAAAGCGTCTTCTTGGGATTTGTGGTGATGGCTCTTAGTGTGGAGATGTTCAAGATGTATCTGAGAGAAAAGTACTGTAGTAGTAATAACTAGAATAGCTAATAGCTAAGAAAATAGCTAATTAGCTATTTTACTATATACTATATTATACTCTATTCTCTAGGAGACGATTCTTCAGAGAGTACAGGTCGGCTTCGGGCTTTCTTCGACTTATTCTCGGGAATAATTATATAGGGTTTGATATGTTATATTCTTATATGTCAGTTGACAATTTAGATATTGAGACGCATAGTGATGTAGTTATCTTAGTGGGTTCAGTGGGTCGAGTTTTCTTTGATTTAGATGACGAGGATATGCTTGTGCGAGCGTATAGCCCGACTGAGCGACTCAAAGAGAATCTGCGTACTGTGCGTCGGAACGGTGGTCGGTTATTCGTGGGTGTATCGAAGATGGATGATGTGCCGTATTTCTTGACGAAGCAAGATGTGGATGTGTTTGCGTATAAGTCTGCGAACGAGGTCGAGTATTGGGGGAGTAAGACTCGGATGGCGGCGAATCGTGAGAACGGTCTCGACCCAATTTTGACTATTCGTGTGGACGATGAAGAGGAAGACGAACGACCGACTCTCACAGGTGGCTTTAGTGAGGTTCGAGAACGAGCAGATGAGGTTGTCGAAGATTTAGAATACAGGATTCTTGCTGGTGAAGAGGATTGGCGAGAAGCCTTCGATTCTGAATCAGCGGAGTCTCGGGAAGAAGCAGATATTGATGAGATGTTAGAGAGTGGCCCAACAGATGAGCGTCTTGAAGAACTTATGGAAGCAGTCGAAAGTGAAGACGGCGAGGTTATTCTTGTGGATTCTGGTCGGTCTGGCGTGTCGAAGACCGTGGAAGCCTTGCGAGCAATTCGAGCACAGTCAGACGATGACGAAGACGACCAGCAAACCGAGCCGAAATATTCGACGGGAGATTTAATCCTCACACCATCTGACCACGACGAATATGATTCGGATTTTCTAATCGAAGATGGATACAAAATCGTCGGGTGGTATTGGGTCGAAGAAGACGGAGACAGAGAATATATTTATCAATCTACTTGGCTCGGTAACGAACAGGTGAATATTCGAGAGTCTGAAATTGAACTACGAGATGATATTGAAGTCGTTGAAGACGGTGGGTGTTTGCGTTCGAATTATATGAAGAATCGTGAAGAGGATTTGACTACGGTTAGTGGCGTAGGTCTTGTTGAAGAGGCTCGTCTCCGTCGTGAAGGGTATACGACGATGGAAGACTTGCAGGCGGCTACACAGTCCGACCTCGCATCTGTAGATGGTATCGGGAACGCTCTAGCGGCTCGGGTTAAAACAGATGTTGGCGACCTCGAAGACAACCCTGGCGAAGTCCCAGAATATATTGACGAGATTGACTTGACTTCTGAACTTCAAGATAGTATCGAACGAGCTGCTAACGGCGAAAGTGCGTCGGAAGAAGAAGTTGCAGAGTACTTCTCGGATGTGTATCGCATCGAAGCGATAGATGGGTTTGAAGAACTAACTCCTGGGCTTCAGGATGCAGTCATAGATATCGTACAGAAGTATGACCTTGACCGTGATGAGGCTGAGATAGCAGTTGGTATCGCCTTATGGTTGATGGAACCAATTCTCGGTAAGTAACTTCGCTGTGTATTATTTTTTTTGTTTGTTTTATCTTTGTAATAATCTTTTTAGGGTTCGAGTATAGTCTATTTTATATGTTGGATTTTCAACAGTTAGTAGATACTGGCGTACAGTTTTTAGGTGATTATGGTCTCGTAGCGATGCTGGTCGTGGCCGTGTTGTTAGCGGTCGTGTTCAGGACTCGGGACTTTGTAGACCTCTATGCGTACTTGTCTGTGGGTATTCTCGGATACCAGTTTTATTTTGAAGATTTTGCGTGTTACCCTGACAAGTTACAGCTCCTATGTGGGTATGATTGGTTCACGATTTTCTATCAAATCGAACTCTCTATCTTATATCTTATCGGTGCGAGTATTCTCGCTCTCATCGTCTTGTGGCAGCGGTACGGACACTTTCTAACTCACTGGTATTTCACGCCTGACGAAGACGAGATGATTCCAGAAGACCTCTATGAAGAGGGTGATGACCGATGCTGAAACACATATACAGTATTCTAAGTAATCGTCTATTTTGCGACGAAGAAAACTGTAATCGTCTTCGAACTGTTGAAACAGGGATAGATGATAAAAAGTGGTACTGTTGGAAACATGCAGTAGAAACTTCTAAGATTCTAACTCTAGACCTCGTAGAAGAGAGTCCTGGAGTTATCGATGAAGTTGATGTAGATGATTTACTGGATGAGAATCCAGATGATGAAGAATTAGACGAGATGTTCGAAGACGATTCTTAGAGGGTTTTGATGTACTCGATGTGTTCTTTTTTAATATGCGTCGTCTTGTCCTCGGTGACACTAACTCGCACAAAACCATCGTCCTCTTCTTCATAATCCACGCACGGAAGCTCATCAAACACTTCCACAGCAAACGGTGAGACTTGCGAGTCCGATAATTCGATTACATAGTTGAACTTTGTTTCTGGGTCGATACCGTCTGGAGTACTATTATATGTCATAGTAATTATATAACTCCAGCCAGGGCTTAAAGGTCTTTATTGCAGGATAACGGCGGGAGTAATTATATAGGGTTTTAAACACATAGACTTATTTACATATGATTGGTTATAAGCAAAAGTACTTGCAACCAGATGTGATTGAATCGGAATTAGAGGAAGTATTTGGAATAGATTGGTCGGATGTGATTCAAATTACGGGTTATAAGCACGGTAACAATCCACCACTATTCAAACTCGATGATGGCCTTGCATCCTATCCTGAAGGATTTGTGTTTGAGACGGAAGAGTTGTTCATCTTCTGGTTGACGCCAGAAGTTGAGACGGGGATTTCGACTCATCTGTGTAAAGAAGATGGTGTGAGTCGGAGTGATGTGAGAAAGTGGATTCGGTCGGATGATGTTGAACAGAACCGTGAAGAGATGGAAGCAATAGCCGAGCAGCAGGTCGTCGGTATACAGCTTGTTCCAGAGTCTTCTGTCGGAAACGACGGTGATTACGATGACGGATAGTGACGAGGATATCGACCTCTCTGACCGATTCGAAGCCGTTGACGGACTTCGGGGACACTGTGTCTGTGGGAAGTATTTCCACTATATCGGCGGTCTCGATGTAAGCGAAGTCGAACTTGTGTGCGAAGATTGTGGGCGACGACTCCAAGTCGAAGTCTCCGCTGAAGTAGTCGAACATGACCCGTCAAACACCTACGACGAAGGAGCGTTTCGAGAAGCAGTTGAATCTCACATCCGAGGCGAGATTACAGAAGACGAACTCCGAAGCCTGTGGGATTACTTCGGTCATCCAGACAAAGAATACGAAGAGACCGTAGAACATCTGCGAAGCTATCTCGAAGACAAAGTTGCGAAGGAGCGAATCGCTGACCAACTCGGCGTTAGCTCGGATGCTGTCTATACTAACTATCCCGAACAGATGGAAGAAATAGCTGAAGGTGTAGTCGTCGTAGACGGTGAGAAGTACGCTATTCTAGCTGAGTTCGATGAAGACGACCTCGACGCTGAGGGTGATGACTTGTGAGTTTGAGTATAATCGGTCTTCTCATCGGACTATTAATCAGTATTATTCTTCTTCTCGTCGCTCCACTCACGGTTTTCATCTGCACTAACTGTGGTGGTCGGTGGATGGTAGATGCTGGACCGAAGTTCGATTTCGGGTGTCCAGATTGTGGTGGTGAGATGTATGCGACGAAAGAGATGCCAATTCAGACTCTCACTCATAAAGTATATCGCCAGTGTGCGGGTGATGGTTTGTGAGTTATTCTGATAGTGTCTCATATCAGGCTGAAGCGTATGCTGGCGGGATTATCGTCGGTGGTGCGTGTCTGGTCGGAGTTACTATTGGATGGCTCGCACGCTCTGCCTACGCCGACCTGTGCTCTCTGAAGACTAACTCACACTCAATCCTAACTCGATTACTTTTCTTCAAATACTCCTCGCCAGTAAACTAATAGGCTTGGATATGCTAGTTAGAATTATGACAGATACTAAACAGGATTTTGTATATCCGACTGTCTGGGTCGCATACAAACCCAAAGATGAACAGCATACTGACCATCATCGAGTCAAGCAAATCGTGCGGTGTGAAGACGCTCTCGATGTAATCGAGCGAAAACACCACATCAAACAGTTACACGGAAGCAAAGCCGAACTCGAACCTCTTCACGAATACATCGAAGAGTATGGGCCAACGGAAGGGTACTACGAATACAGTCTCATCGAACGACTGGTAGACCTCATCAACCTTGTTCAAGACGAAATCAACGACCCGTCCAGGGATACGGTCGAGTTCGTCGGTCTCCTCGAAGATGTGCGTGATGAGATTTTAGAGACTTACACGGTCGTAGAGTTATTCTACGGGCTTCGGGATGATGACGACGATGTATCGACGCCAACAGATGACGAGTATATTCTCAACTTCCTCGATGAGTTGTATGATGAATCCGAGGTACAGTCTAGTGAAGTCCTCTATGATGAAGTTCTCGAACTTGCCGATGCTGAATCGGGTGAGGCGTATGCGTAACCCTATCGACCGACTTCGAGTATATCTTGGAGATGAAATTACTCGAATTTGTGGAGGTGAGAAGAAAGTCGAAGCAATACGGCGAAAACGAGAATCTGATAACAAGTACGCTTCACTAGATGAAATCGAAGAAGAATTAGGCTCGATTATTGGAGACACGATGGAGATTTATTGGACTCGGGTTTTCGATGATGAATCTCCTTGGATAGAAGTGTATGAGAAAAACCCAGAATTTTATGTTATAAATCCGATTTCTTACTCCTGGAAGTTCGAAACCCCAGATAGGGACTGTCGGCGTTTCATCCGAAAGGATGAACTTGAAACAGTCTCAGTTGAGGTAGAACCAGACAATCCAGAACGCACGCCCGAAACTGAACTCTCTGACCAACTGCCACGGTCTCACATCGAAATCGTAGAGTGGGAACTTGAGTATCGAGATGATGGTCAGAAGTATGTCATCGGCTATTGGGAGGATAAGACTGATTTCTTCGGCTTTGGACGAACGGAGATGTTTTCCCTCCCGTTAGAAGAATTCGAGCATCCAGAGGTCTTCGAACAATCAATCACCGAACAGCGAAACCACATCGACCTGAACACGGTCGTCAACTTCTCCGATGATTCGTCGGGTGATGCGTATGCGTAAAGACCATCTCTTCTTATGGAGTATCTCTCTCCTCGTCTTCCCTGTCATCGTCTATCTTGTCTTCGGGACGGTCGAACATGTCGGCGCTTACTATCTGGGGAGCGTGATTGGCGGCGGCCCAGCTCTCGTTATCACCAACTGGATTCTCAAACGATTCGACTTCCTCGACTATCTATTCTTAGTTGGTGGTGTGAGCGTCTGTCTCGTTTTACTCGGCGTCACCATCAGCTCAGTTGTGATAACTATCATCGGGATAGTGTTTGCTGTCTACCCCATCGGCCACACAACCTACTCGATGTTCTACGCTGGCGCTGATGAGCAGACTCGGGATGAAGAAGTTGCTGAATCCTAACTCCCAAGACAGACCTGTATTTTCTAAGATATAGTATAATAGTATAATAGTAGAATAGCTAATTAGCTATTTTCTTAGCTATTAGCTATTTTATTATTAGTAGTATAGTAGTGGTTTGCGTGTGAGCGGGTGAGATATCTTCATATCTTGTCTCAACTCGTTGTGCAGTTTCTTTCATAGTATTTCTTTTCGGGGTAATCCCTTTAACCCCTCAACACATATACATATATATGATGAGTCAGACTACTGATGAATCCGACGCACGAACCGTATACGACAAGACACTCTCCCTCAAAAACGGACGAGTTAAAATCAACTACACAGCAACACTCCACGCTGACGGCACACTTAACACAGAAAACCAGATGACCGTAGACGGACAAAACATCGATTCAGATTGGTTTTACAAAGAGATGCACGGTGAGGACGATGTACTCAAATTCTGGAACGATGTTGAAATTGATGGTCAGGAAGTTAGTGGTGTCCAACTCCGCCGAGCAGATGACCGCCAACAAGTCCAGCAGATAGAATCTGAATTTGGTCAAATCGTCGCAGTATACGACTATGTTGATGATGTTGATGCGATGCTCTCAGACCTTGACGCTGGTGAGCGACAGTTTGTGTACGACAACACACAGGGTTGTGACGATTACAACAAGGAGTGTAGCACAGACAAGGTAGAGTACTACCTTTGCGCTGACGGCTCCGTGGAGACCGAGCGTGTCCACCTCCACTAATCTAAGCGTTTCTCAGGTGATGGCTGAAACACGCCCGACGGTTCGATTCCGTCAACGCTCCTTATGTCAGCTCAAACAAAACCTGACGACAGTACAGCAAGCAAACAACACGAAGGCACAGTCACCTTCGTCAGCGAAGAATCTGACCTATTCGGATTCATCTCCGTAGACGACCTCGAAGAAGATGCGTTCTATCATATCGAAGATGTTGGCCTCACCCGAGCCACAGAACTCGAAGAAGGCGACGAAGTAATCGTCCAACTCGACTTCAACGGCAAAAGCCCACGATGCACCAACCTCGAACTCGCTAACAATCCAACAGACCTCGACCCGAACGAGCAGCTCGACCTCGAAAAATTCGAACGGCTCCGACGAGACTCCCAGAAAGTCCTCGATGTAACAATCGGTGTCGGTCGCCTTGATGACGACAGCCCACAAGTCCGACTCTACAATTACAACAACCGCATCGGAATCTTCGCCTACACAGACGGCACACGCTCCGATTACTGGACGATTTCACGGAGAGAGATGGAAGACCCGTACCTAAGCGAATACTTCGAGAACGAACTCTCTGGACTCGTTAACGAAGAACTCCTGGTCGAGGTCTCCACAAACGCTGTAGGAGCAACAGTCGAACGGATGTTCGAACCATACGAGTTCGAGTATCAATTCGTCCGCCAGTAATTCGACCGCTTTCTATTTCTTTTCGGGACAATCCCTTTAACCCCTCAATACATATAAATATATATGATGACACAATCAACTAAAGAGAGTACAGATTCGGAACCAATCATCTTCGAGTATGCGAAATACGATACGATGAAACGACGCTATGAGACTCGCTACACTATCGTCTACGACGACCACGCAGAATTCATCGTCTATATCGACGGCGAACTAGACGAGCAACGAGAACACGATTTCTCCGACCTCGACGGGAGTTACCTCCACGGTAGAGAGTGGACGATTCAAACCCGAGACGATGTTCTCGATTACTTCTCAGAGCATCATAATTACGAACAGACAGACAACCCAGACCACGACTTCGACCTCGGAGGTGATTATCCTGATGCTCTATGAGTCAGACGACGCTAGTTCCGTATATTGGCGGGAAGACTCGTCTAGCGGATTGGATTATCTCCCAGTTTCCTGAACACAGAATTTACTGTGAACCGTTCGGTGGTGGGGCGTCCGTACTCCTCAACAAGCAACGGTCATACTCTGAAGTCTACAACGATGGGTATTCCCACATCGTCCACTTCTTCGAGATAGTCAAAACACGGCCCGACGAACTTGTTGAAGCGATTCAACTGACACCATACTCCCGAGAACTCTATCAGGAGTACCAGCAGGAACTCATCAACGGCGAGTATCCTGACGATGGTGTTGAACGAGCAGCTCGATTCTTCCTCGTGGCAACTGCTTCGATGCAGGCCGACCTAACAAGTCTTAACGGGTTCAAAGCATCCCGTAGTGGAAATCGTGCCCGAACTTGGGAGAAGAAGAAAGACCATGTGTATGATGTAGCAGAACGGCTTCGTGGAGTTATCCTAGAGAATCGAGATTATCAGGCAGTCATCGAGAAATATGATACCGACGAAACGCTGTACTACCTTGACCCGCCGTATGCCCGAGGTGACGATTATTACAATCACGACGGCGAGTTTGACCACGACCGTCTTCTCAACACACTCCAAGACATAGACGGGTACTTCCTACTCTCATATGGGAACGAGATTCCGTTCGACCTTCCCGACGGATGGTATGTGATTAGCGAAGAGTCAGTCGTCCAGGATACGAATTCTACAGAAGCGGATGAAGTACTGATTTCGAATTTTGACCCGACAGAAGTTGAGTCGTGGACAGGCCCATCCGACCGTATTGACTTCGACTGGGATAGTAGCCAATAGTTCTGAGAGCACAGGTCGGCTTGGGGAGTATCGTATTCGTGTGGATAGTCGTCGGTATCATCTTGGAAAGTAAAAGCTCAACTCGTTTAGCTAAACTATCAAATAAAGTACCTATATTACCCTGGAGTGTCTCGATACTGATGTGCCAGGAACATCTTCAGACGGACAGCGAAAAGACGATAAACTCGACCACCAACCATCTGCACAAGCGACTACGCATCACGCATGACTAACTCACATCAATCTACTATCGAAGGCGTCGTAACGGACGACGACAGTCTTGAATCGTATAACTGGACTTTCGAATCTTCCGACACGCAGTACCTCACGCACGGACTGCACAACTACCCTGCTCGGATGATTCCCAAGATTCCCGATACGCTTCTCGGACACTACAAACAACAGGGCGTCATCGAAGAGGGCGACCTTGTATACGACCCGTTCAGCGGGAGTGGGACGACCGCTGTCGAAGGACGATTACACGGTCTCAACGCCGAAGGGAACGATATCAATCCGTTCGCCGTGATGCTCTCCGAGGCGAAGTCTATCCCGTTAGAGCGTGGTAGTCTGAGTGAGGCTCGGGATGCTCTGGTTGACGGCCTGTCGGAAGACCTTCGAGAAGTGCGTGAAGCATACGAGGAAGACGGAGAAGTGTCGTGGTTGGAGATGCCCGATGTGCGTGATGGTTGGTTCCCCGAACCGCAGCTCCACGAACTAACCGCTCTCCGAGACCGCATCGATTCGGTTGACGATGAGTTTGGAGAGGCGTATGCACGCTTCTTCCGCATCGTTCTCTCCCACACGACCCGTAAGGTATCCTACCAGCGTAACGGCGAGTACAAGCGTTACAGGCTTGCCGAGGAAGACCGAGAAGACCACAATCCCGATGTGGAGGCTATCTTCACGAAGAAACTGAAGCGGAACATCGAGAAGATGCGGGAGTACTCGAACCGTGTAGACCACGACCTCGACACGACCATCCACTACTCCGACTCCCGCTCTGCAGTTGATGATGTTGGCGAGAATCAAGCCGATATCGTCATCACCTCGCCTCCATACGGCGACCACCAGACCACGGTTGCCTATGGGCAGTTCTCGCAAGACCCTGCTCTCCTCACAGGCAAAGTCACCTACGACGAGATGAAGGATGTGGACAAGACAGGGCTTGGCGGGCGGTATGATGTTCTCGAACCGCTCTCTGAGTTGGAAGAATACTCGGAGACACTCAAAGTCACGCTCGATACGCTTCGGGAGAAGGACGGGCGTGCAGAAGATGCGATGGACTTCTTCAGGGATTACTACGCCGTGATGGAACAGGTGGCCGAAGTCACCAAGTCAGGTCAGCCTGTGGCGTGGGTTGTCGCCAATCGGACGATGAGCCGAGTGAACATCCCGACGCACCTCATCACCCGAGAGTTGTGCGAGCATCTCGGCTACGAGTTCGATGTTAATCTCCCAAGAGAAATCCCGAACAAGACGCTTCCGTGGGAGAACGCCCCTGAGAACATCGAGGGAACGAAAGGGAATCTGATGGCGAACGAGAATATCGTTATTCTCAGAGCGCCGTGACCACTTAACTCAGAAGTCGCTGAGTCCTTGCTGTGGGTCTTCGGTGACTGTTGCGTCCCGACCGATACCGTCGATTAATTGCGAACGAGTCTCGAACGCTCTATCGAGCTTCGAGGTGTCTTTGATTCTGAACGCTGTTCCGTGATTGCGTGCGCCGCCCGAGTCCCGCAAGTGCATCCGCAGGTCGATTTTGATGATAGACTCCCGAATCAAATTCAAGAATTCGGCGGCGTCGAACCCCTCCAGGTAGAACGCTTCGTTGTACCAGAAGTACTCATCGCCGTCGATAGTTTGCGTGTCCGCTTCCACGAGAACCATCTCGGGGAACTTCTCTTCGTAGGTGTCTCGCAGGTAGTCGAGCGGGTATGTGGCGATTATACCGTCGTCTTCGTGTTCGATGTGGACACCTTCTTCGTTCGTGACCGTGCGGAAGCCCTGGTTGTTGTACTCATCCACATAGAGTGTGACCTTGAGTGCGGGCCGTCCGTCATCGTCTTCATACCCGTACTTCTCCACGAGCGACGACGCCCACAGTTCTCTGGAACCTCGGGGTGGTTCTTTCGTGAACAGAGTCATCATACTACCCGAGTCCCGTCGGGCGGACTTCAGCTCGACACCAGCAGCGTCAGGACCAGGGATGTTGTTCTCCTCGATACCGAGTAGGTCTTCGAGCGTTTTACCGATGCCCGTATTCCCACTCCGATGGGATTTGACATATCCCATATTCTCTATCTCTTCGAGTTTTTCTACGAACTCATCGAACGATTCGAAGTTGCCGTGCATCTGTCCCGATGGTTTAGCTCAATAGCTTTAGCTTTTGCCACCAGAGTATCACTCCAGGTAGAAAGTCAACACACTACTTGTCAAGGATTAATTATATAGGACTCGACAATAGTGTAATTAATATGATTGGATTTCTACGAAATTCAAATTTAGGCGAACAACTCACTATTGCAGCTGTCGCTCTCTTCATCGTTCTAGCGGTCGCAGGGACAACAATCCTCACCGTAGCGGCGATGAACTCCGTCGGTGACAGCGAACCAGTAGGGAACGAAACAGACGCTCAAATCTCGACAGATATCGCCTGGCTCGAAGCCACCACTAACGGCGGTTCCACCACGACCGAGATAACAGCATACAACGAGACGGGTACAATCATCTGGCAGACCGAGGTGACTAATTCTAACCTCAGTAGTGGTCTTACTGGCGCTTCTGTCGTCGGGACTTCCGAGTATGTCTATGTTGCCTCTAACAAAGAAATTTATACCCTAAACGCAAGCACGGGCAATCTCACCAACAGAACCGATAACTATGTGACGCAACTCGCTCTCGACCCATCAGACAATCTCCTCACCAGCGTAAGCCACGAGAGTCAGTCGCTCTCTAAAGATACTATCTACAGTATCGATAAAAACGCTACAATCACCGTTGACAACGCATCCTATGACGGTACGGGTAATATCTCTACTACTACGGACAAGACCATCTCAGTAAGCTCCTACGAGTCGGATACTATTAACACACTCAACGGAAACGAGAACGATATCCTTGCGGCGACGGATGAGTATGTCGTCGTCAGCGTGTATACCAACAGAACAGACGACCCCTATGATATGCATATCGTAGACCGCTCTACAGGTGATTCCGTCTACGAGATTCAATATACTCACCCAAGCTATGTGCAGAGAGCAGTCGTCAAACCAAACGGAACGATTGTCCTCAACGCTCAAATCAAGCCAGAATCATCCGCTCAGGGTGATATCAACGAAACCTTCGTCGAGTTCGACACGGACACTGGAACGGTCGTTACAGAGGTAACTAAAAACTCTCAAAATTTAACTCACGATTTTTTTCGCAACGGCTGGATAGCTAACCTGACCTTCACTTCTCTCGGAGAATTTGATGTGACTATCAATAAAGCGACTGTATATGAATATAACCACTCATATCAGATATCTATCTACGACCAATCAGGAGCTAAAATCTACCAAAACGACTCTGCTGAGTTTGGGCATAATTATATCGACGCATACGGCGGGACATACGATATCAAGGTAGACGGCCTCGGGTTGAGAGAACAGCGAGTCAACGACACAACCATCTACCACGCACGGACAAACACGGAAAAATTCTCTATGGAATATGTCGGAACAGGATATCTCAACATCACCAGCGTAAAAGACAAAAACAGTACTGAACTCGAAAACTTGTCTGTCCAAATTAACGATTCTGCGGGCGAATCAGTATACTCAGCTTCGAATACGACAGCCCCAGTCGAGACCGAGTTAACTGCAGGAGAATCATATACAGTAACGATTAGCAAGCCTGGGTATTTTACTGAGTCCAAATCAATCTCAATCTCAGAAAACAACACGACTCAGATATCGTTCAGACTCTCTGAAAAAACAGATTCAACGAACACAACGAACGATTCTGATGGTGGGAGTACTATTATCGGTGGTGGCGGAAGTTCCGATGGATTAAGCTCGAATATGAATATAATCCTCTACGGAATCGGTGGCGGCAGTAGTTTCTTATTCTTACTCTTGCTCGCTCTCTACTCAGCTCGCAAAGCCCGACAAGGATTCTAACTCTTCAGAGAGCACAGGTCGGCTTCGGACTTCTTGTTAAAACTCCGACATATTTTTAGATGCGGAGAAGAGTATTTTTCGTATGGTAAATTTCTCGAAATTACTCGCCTTATCTATCATCGCACTCTTACTCGTCGGCACGGTCGGCCCGACGATGTTCGTAGGCGATGTAACAGCAGCAGATAGTAGCCCTCCAGACGAAGCCGCAGACCTTCTCGTCTTTACTGCCTTCGAAGATAAGAACGGAACGCCCGTCAAAGATACAGTCTACGCCGTAGACCCGCAAACAAACGAGACCGCTTGGGCAACAGCACTCAACGCTTCTGGAACAGGAAACGAATCAGCAATTACAGTCGCCACCGACGAATCCGCTGACAAAATCTACGCTCTCACAATAGGAGATAACAATACTGTCAGAGCATACGCTATCAACTTCTCTGGCGGAATTACAGAATCACACAAACTCAATCTCACAACCGACCAACTCGGACGATTTGCTCAAGCTAATAATTCGACCTTCTACTTTAACACACCCGACAGAACCTACAAATTCAATTTCGAGTCGGATTCGATGACGGAGATGTACACATACGAGATGACGCCTGTAAAGGCGTACTCGATGGGTCTCCAAGACGGTCAACTCCAACAAGCCGCTTACAGCCCTGACCTCAATACGACCTTCATCTACGATGGGACGAATCAGACTGATAACTTCAAGGAATCAGTTACTCGAATTCAGTATACAAGTCAAGGGTATGTCTATCAGACTGGAGGCGAATCGTATCTCGAATTCCGCAAGAACGGGAACACCACATGGTCGTATGTAGAACCAGATTATAACCTTCGAGCAGCTGCATCAGATGGAAGCAAAGTCTACGCCTCTGTTGGCGATGAATTGAGAAAGTACGGCACGACCGCTAACTCAAACGAAACAGTACTCCACACAGCCAATCCATCTAACGAGACCTCACACCGACTCTCCACGCTTGAATACGATTCAGGATACCTCCACAACTTCGAGACTCGGCAGGGAACGAATCTTTCCACGGATACACCCACGCTCATCTACCGCCTCTACAACACAAGCACGGGAGACCTCGTTTATGAGACTAAGATATCCCACGATTCGAATTATCATCGGTCGGTGGCCGTCGTTAGAGATGATGGGAGTTCAACTGTTATTGCAGGCGGCAGTGAAGAATACACGCTCGCAGATATCCTTAGCGAGTATCTCCCATCGATGGAACTCATACTCGGGATTCTCGCTCTAGTCGTCATCGGCGGCATCGGACTCGCCCTCCTGTTCAAAATCTTCAAACTCCCTGTGATGATACTCCTCTACCCGTTCATCATCATCTGGAAAATATCACTATGGTTCTTCCTCCTCCCGTTCCGAATCGTCGGATGGCTCATCGACTACGCCTATCCCGACTAAAAATTATTATTCGCTGTTCTCTCGAACTTTCTCCACATACTCTTCGATGGAGAGCATCAACGAAGAATCTTCTAACGCCCATCGTAGACCGTTGAGACGAGTATCGTGTTTCTCAATATATTCGACCGCTTTATCGAGACGAGTTTGTAAGCCGTCGAGGATTTGCTTGTTGGCTTGCGTCTTGTTCTCGACTTTCTCCAGGCGGTCTTCCATCTCGTCTACCTGAGCCTTGAGTGCTACTTTCTCAGGGTCACTTTCAGACGACTTACCAAACACATCTCCGATAAGTCCTCGCTGAATCTTCGACTCGCCTTCTTCGGTTAGCTCGTGGACTCGGACTTCCGTACCGTTCGATTCTTCATACTCGTAAGAGACGAGACCTTCAGGTTCGAGCTTCTCTCTGACTGAGTATCCAATCGCTTTTGTTCCGATTCCCGTCGAAGATTTGAGTTCAGTAGTACTCAGCGGGCCGTCTTCTTTGTACAACGATTCTAAGATATCTTCTTCTCGTTTCGTGATGTTCATAGTATAATATAGCAACTCCAACCCTACTAATCCTTTCAAACAAACTACAATTATTTGCACCCGATTGTAACGATTCGGAGACTGTGAATTCAGTTACGACACTAATAGACAGGATAAGACCCGAGTAGAGGGGAGAGAACAGAGACGAGATATGATAGAGCAGAGAAGGAGAATAAGGATGCAGAAAATAGGGGAACACAGACTCAAGAAGAACAGGAGAATACAGGATTAGGAGAGAAGAGAGAAGACCGACGATAGGATAGATAGCGAGTTACGAGATAAGATAGGTCGAATAGAATAAAGAAGATTAGTTGATTTTGAAGCTAGAGTAAAACACTACATAGTAAAAATTGTCAATTATTAATAAAATTGTCAATTGATAATATGGTTAATAATAGTTACTTCTTAGTTGTGTGGAGTACACCTTCATCATCTTCATACAGCGTATCATCTTCAAGCCGCTTATCAACAGCCCACTGAATTGTCTGCTGGTCGAGCTGGTTATTCATCACGACTCGTCGTTCCACTTCTCCCCGAGTTGGTTCATCATCTTCTGTATGATGGAGGGCTTCAACAGCATCAACGACTTTCTCCATCGCTTCTGTCTGTTCTTCTGACCGTCCAGACCAGAGCATCGATTTGTCAATATTAGCGTCGGCTAGTTGGTTGACGGAGCCGACGAACATCTCGAAGCCTTTGGAGAGGTCTTCTTTTTGGATTTGGTCGTGTCCGTTTAGGCGGGCGGATACGGCTGCGATACGGTTGACTGTTTCAATATTACGCAGGTCGATGTTGTCCGAGTTATCTTCTCGGAGTTCAGCGAATTTATCTGCGATGTGTTCTGCTTCTTCTTCACCTGGAGGTGCAGGTTCTTTCTCCTTGAGGAATTCAACGAATTTCCCGAACTCGGATTTGCTGAGGCGGTCGTGGTCAGGGTCTTCAGCAGCTGCTTCTTGGTAGCGGTTCATCACGGCCATCGCTTTCTCTCGGTCGGCATCTTCATCTTGAGAGTCTTGGATGATGTAGATGAGGTCGAATCGAGATAGAACAGCAGGGTCGAAATCGTACTGTTCATCGAGCGGTTCGTGTTCATCAAACTTCCCGTCGATAGGGTTCGATGCTGCAAGGAACGAACCGTCGGTCGTGAATTTCTGCTTCCGAACATCTCCCATCGTGATGGTGTGACTCTGAGATTCGAGGGCACTCTTCAGTTTAGAGATATCCTCGGTCTTCATATCAGCGAGTTCGTCAACCATCACATCTCGGTATCTAAAGTACGGACCAGCGTGAGCGTACCACTTCCCTGTTCGTTCGTCCTTCATCGCCATCCCGAGCAATCCTGCTTTACTGGTTGCTCCACCTTCAGAGAGCATCGACTGTGAAACTGCATCCTCAACGAAATCGAGAATCTGCGTCTTTCCAACGGCAGGGTCTCCGATAAGTGGGATGTTGAGGTCTGGTCGGTCCATCCATGAGATGTTGCCAGATACAGTAGCGTACAGGACGCCTTGTTTTGCGTCTCGGATATCTTCACCGACGATGTGTGGGGCGAGGGAGTTGTGTAAGACTTGTTCTGCGTTTCCTGAATCCACAATCTTCTGGAAGCGTTCTCGTTCCTCTTCCGAGAGGCTATAGGATTCTCGTTCGTTGTCGATTCCGAGGACGACCAGTTCCCGCTCCTGGGTAAGGTCGTTCTGATTGTCTCTGTAGCGTTGTGGGATGGCCGTGATTGTGACGCTCTCCCCGACCTCTACGCTGTCGAGGAAGGGATGGAATAAGTGAGCATCAATCTCTTCGCCCTGTCGGTCAGCAGTTGCCTCATCAGAGAGTTTGATGATTTGGTGGTCTTTGACCGTTGACTGTTCTTCGAGGAGGACGAAGTTGGAGTTGGCAGAGTTGTTGCACTCTTCGTTCACACAGATACTTGGGTGTCGGAGCTGGTCGGTGACGACCTTCTGTGACCGTTCGTTCCGAGTACCACACTTAACGCATCGGAAGATGGCGTGCGTCATCACATCGTGTTTCGGGTATACTTGGTCAACGGACGCTGTGATGTGGACGAGGGTGCCCACATCGTCACTCATCGTTTCATCAATCCGTTTCCCGTCTGCATCATCGCTGGTGAATCGGATGTACTGTGTAACTTCTTCTCCGTCGAACTCTGGGTGTGCTTCAAGATGTTCTTCCGCCGCAATCTCTAAGTTGAAGAGTGCGCCTGTTGGGTCTCGCTGGAAGAGTTTATCGAGGTCTTTCTCCATCGCAACGCACGCATCCCAATCAATCTCGATTGTCTGCGTCCGTTCGTCAGAGTCGTAACTGTATGTAATAGTGTTCCAATCTTCAAGCTGTGCTCTGAGGGACTTTACAAGTCCTTCGTTCCGTTCTGGTTCTGTATCGATTAGTTGGTCAATCATAATTATAGGTCAAGGTTTTCTGTTAGGTCGTTTGATTCATCACCTCCGTTGAGTCGTACAAACTCGTCATCGAGGTAGTCGGTCGGTTCCACTTCATCGGCACGAGAGCGTGCCATATCGTACACTTCTTCGACAGTCGTCACTTCATCGTCAAGTCGGATAATTGTCTCCACATCGGATTCTGTGAGTTTGTCGAAGTTGAGCTGCTCTTGGTTCGGGTCGAGAGCGAAGTATGAAGCGATGCGGTTGATAGCGGACTGCAACCGTGCTTCGTCTTCCTCTTCTTCTTCCTCCCGCTCTTCGAGCTTCTTTTTCAAGTGTTCGAGTCTCGCTCGTTTTGCATCGAGTTTTGACTGCTTCTCCTCGATTTCGTTTGCGAGACTCTCAATAGTATCTTCGAGTTGGGAAATTTGCTCTTCGAGGCCGCCTGGCTGAAGGTGGTGTCCTTCTCGAATACACTTCGAGGTCGAGATACCCATCTGGTCAGCAATCTCGTCTGCCCGTTCGTACTCCGACTGAGGCATCGAAACTGAGACGCTAACTGCTTCGTCGTTAGTAGCCATCACCTCCACGGGCGACTACACCCAATCTTGGATAGACTTGTCTAACTTCCGATACTTTTTTAAACCGTGCGTGCGTATGCTTATGTGATTGTGTCATAATTTCTATTAATTTTCTAATTCCGTGAGTTACTTCTCTGCCTGTTCTGCGTCTGCAACCTGAGATGGAGAGACGAGCATCCGTGGTTCGAGAACGAACTTAGGCTCGCCATCTTCGAGGATGAACTTCATCTCGACCGCTTCAACATCACAGTCGAACTTCTCTGCAATTTCATCTCTCCATCGCTTCGGAATCGTCGTCTGCCCCGAATCGTTGAGGTTGGCTTTCTTGCTGTCTTGTACTACTGTCGTAGAGTTTGAGTTATCTGACATATCTACATATTGTTATATGTGGTGAGGGGTTAAAAGGGTTATCCCCAGAAGAATTTTTGTGAAATAATCTAACCGTCGATGGTTTACTAACCCTACAAGATATAGAATTATTTACACTATGTCACTTACCAACTTAGATATGCAGAGTGTGGCCGAACAGATTATTGAACGACCTTCGGATTTCGATGCTAACGAGATAATCGATGTTATCGACCAGCTCGAAGACGATTATCGTGAAGACGAGTTACACGATATCTTGATTGAAGAACTCGAACGAAGAGACGAGACCGTGGATGACGATTATCACTTCTCCCACGACCCGATTCTTGGATAGACTCTTTTTCAAAACACCACTATACTACTATACTAACAAATAGCTAATAGCTAAGAAAATAGCTAATTAGCTATTCTAGTAAATACTATACTATACTGTTATTCTAAAAGCAGAAAATAGGGATATTCAATCGTCGGACTTCTTGTCTCGGACTAGTCGAACGAGGTCTCCTAAATCCATCCAGTCGTCTCCGTCTTTCGTGTCGTATTCGCACTTCACCGTTCCTCGGTAGTTCTGGGACGGACGGCCTTGCACCCACTCTGGATTGAAAGGTTCGCAAACTTCAACGACTGTTTCTCCTTGCCAGATGCCGATGAGTTCGAGTCCGTAGAGGTCTCGTTCGTAGCGAGGGAGGTCTTCCCAATCGCCTACATATACGCATCGCAGGAGAATATACAAGTCGTGTGGGTAGTCTTCGATATCGTTGGGAACGAGAAGGTCTCGTTTGTTGTCCCCGATTACGGTTCGAGTTTTTACATCGACGGACACGCCGTCGAGCAGAAAATCAGGTTCGGTTTTGCCACCGAGATGTTCGACTTCAAAATCAGTTTGGTGTTTGACGAGCCTATGAAAGAACGCTTCACCGATATCACCAATCCAACCGTCGAATTTTCGTTCTTCGCCTGTTCGTCCGTAGTCTTCTGAGCCTTCGTAGCCTTCTGGGGTTGCTTGTTCGATATCCGATTCGAGTAACTGTTTCGCCTTTGCAGGCGTCTTGGCTGATTGTGCCATAGTATCATATTCTTTATATTTTATCCCTAAAGGGTTAATTGTGCGGAGATAAACTCCGAAATATATTTGGGCGTCCAACAGCGTTGTATAATTGTATTGTTATGTCAACAATTACAGATATTCTTACACGAGTTGAATCGTCTTCTGCGAAACTGATTGTCTTGTACTTGCACAAGGTCGGGACGGCGACGGTCTCGCAGATTGCAGACTACCTTGATATGAAGAAGATGAGCGTGTATTCCGTTCTCGAACAATTGCGAGATAAAGAGATTCTCGCCCGATTAGAACACTCTCACGCTGACTACTGGACTTTCAAAGAAATCCAACTCCACTAAACTACTTCGAGAATTATGTACGGAAAAGGTCATCAGGGACTCGCTATGTTGCTTTTCGCTCCGATACTGTTCGGTCTCCTCTACATCAAGATGTATGTCGTGGCCGCCATCGGATTCTTCGTCTGCATCGGTCTCGCTACTTACCCTGATATCGACTGGTCGCTTCCCTTTGTGAAACACCGAGGAATCACGCACACGCTATTCGGAGCGGTAGTGTTGGCTATCGTCTTCGGAGTTGGCGTGTATCTACTGATGCCGAAACTCCCGAGTATTCTCGTAGAGATGATATCGATTAGTCGAGGCTGGCTCGCTCTGATTGTTGGAGCGTTCGTCGTTATCGCTATCGTGTTTCACCTAATCGGGGACTGGCTCACGAAATCTGGAATCCAACCGTTTTCCCCGATGAAGAAAACTCGCTATGCAGCTGGTGTGACGACCTCAGCAAACCCGTTCGTTAACATCGTCCTGTATTTCATCGGGCTGTTTGCGATTGGAACCGTCATCTATCTCAGTATTTTCTAAAAACTCCGACATATATTTAGTGTTGAATATTAAACAAGATAGTATGAAGTTGCTACAATCAACTCCAGAAATTCCAGAAGTACCGAGTGCTCCAGATATGCCAAATATGCCAGATGTGCCTAATATGCCGAGTTTACCCGACGCAGTACCAGATAGTCTCCCAGACCCAGTACCAGATTTTGTGTCGGATGTAGTGCCGCTTATGATTGATTCGGTCGATGTACTCGCATCGTTCCCGTTCTAAAAGTTGGTTTTCTCGATAATAATCTCGTTCACCCTACACTCAACACTATCAGATTCATCCAACGCCCGTAACGCTCACACGCTCTCTAATTGCTAAATTCTACGAGTTCTAAACTTCTATCGTACAAATTCGGAAAGTAGAAGCGTTCTCTGTCATCCCTGAGCAGACCTGTGCTCTCTGGCTATGCGGGCGTCACTTCGAAGATGTTGTCACACTTATAGCAACTATGGTAGACAAACCCGTCTGCTTCCAGGCGGTAGATTTTGTTCACTTTGATATCTTTTCCACACGATGGACAATTTGGATAGCGTCCCATGTCGAGCTAAGCTTCGCTCTTCCCTACATATAACCTGGGTTATATTGTATAAAAACAGTAGATGATTATCGCTGACGGTCTCGGATGATGGGGATGGGTTTGATTGACTGTCCGACGATTCCTTTGGCTCGCAATCGCTTACTCCGCAGAAATCCAGGAGATTTTGTCTCAGGCGGGCAAAGCGAGTCGCCCTCTATTGCATCTTGAGCGTCATCGGGATGTTGTACCCACTCTCCTCGTTCTTCATCGTAAGTCTTCCAGAGTATCGCATCGTAGTCGCTGTCGAGGTCGTACAAGATGTGAGCGGATGTATCGCTCACGCCTATCCGTAACAGGTCAATTTCTCCAAGATATTCAACACCATCGAGAAAGGTGTGGTGTGGGTTGTACCCGATACATCGGTCTCGGGTCTCGACTGTCTCCATAAAACCGTCTTCGGTAATTGAGATTTCGAAGTCCTCGATTGGTTCTTGGTTGAAGAAGTGATACACATCGTCGTCTCCATCCGATTCGTTTGGCTCGTCAAGGCGTGGAGAGTGTACTATGTGGTCGTTATTGGCAGTCCAACCGTGGATGGAGAGATAGTCACCTCGACCCGATGGAACGGATAGAGAGAGGACTGTGCCCGCCTCGTACCGTTTGATATAGCAGAACGCATCTATCGACTCATCGCTTACCGAGGACAGGTCGGCGTAGGGAACTACTCCCACCGCTCCGACTGACTGTAGGTATTCTCTCCGATTCATCGTTGTCTTCGACGGATTATTGGGATGTGTTCTTTCTCGCCGTTCTTGACTCCGAACAGTTTGAGCCGTCCCCGAGAACGGAGTACTGTCGGCATCGGACGGTCACACCCGCACATATTGACCCATCGAGACTCGTCAAATTTCTCGATGTATTTCTGTTCCCATCGATGTTCGACCCACTCTCCAGTTTCTTCGTCGTAGGTCTCGAAGGAGAGCCAGTCGTAGTCGTTGTCGAGGTCGAAGCCGATTTGGACGCCTGATTCAGGCAGAATTTGAATCGTGGCGAAATTCGTGTCGGCAACCTTTCTCGTATCGTGAGTGAATTCTATCCCTGGATTTCCGAGAATATTCTGTTCAGTCTTCTCGACCTCGATGCTTTCCTGTCCCCGTCGATTGATGGAGACAGTATGGGATGCGTCTCGATACTGGTGTAAAAAGTGCCAGATGTTCTTATCGTCCCGAGATTCGGTTGGGTCTTTCGCTGAGTCGAGGTAGCGATGGTCGAACTGGTCGCCGTTAGTTTCGATACTAACGCCTATACTGAGAGCGTCTACCTCATCAGGTATAACGACCGAGATTACTGTCCCTACATCGTAGCGTTTGACAAAAGCGTTTGATGCTTCTTTTATCTCGTTTACTGTAAGGCTCTCTTCTTCATCAGATGATGCACGGACTTCTGTAGTGGTCGCTATCGGGGTAAGAGCGATACTACCGACCGTTCCGATGTATTGTCTCCGTTTCATCGAAATATCCTTTCTGTGACTTCTTGGGCGATGTGCTGTCGCTTCTCTTCTCGACTTTTGAACGAGATTCCGTCGTTGTCGATTACAGCGAAAGAGTGTTCTTCGGTTGGCCCGAGTTCGTCTCTCACCGTAGCTCTCCACCCGTCTATCGTGTAAGTGTGGAAGACGAATCTCTCCGTCTTTTTGCGTCTGTACTCGACTCTTTTATCGAATAGAGACAGGAACGATGCAGCGTGATTTAGATAGTCGGGGTAAAAGAAGAGACCGCCTGCTTTCGCTCGGACTTGGTTTTCAGCTTTTTCGGTGTAGGTAACTCTCAGAGTCGGGTCGTGGCTGTAGTATGAACGGATGAGTTTCCCGACACCGAGTTTGAATTCGTTGTGTGAGACTTCGAGCGTGCCGTCTTCCACGCCGATAACGGTTGGCAATAGTCGTTTGTATTCCTCGGGAGCCAACCGCACTTCTTCAAGTGGTTCTAAGGCAGGGTGTTCGATTTCGGGATTGGGTTCGGTTTCGCTTTCTGTCTTACCTAGTGATAGTGCTGGTGTGAGAGCGATACCACCGACCGTGGTGAGGTAGTTGCGTCGTTTCATATTCTCTCCTGAACTAGTTGCTTGACGACTCTGTACCGCTCTTTCCGAGATTCAAATCCGACTCGCTCGCCGTCAATAACTACAGTACTACCTTCGTCGTCCCTATCTAGCTGTACAGTCAGCGTCCAATCATCGACCGTATACGATTCATACGCATATCCAGCATCTTCTCCACGAACCCGCCTCTCATACTCAACCCGAGTCATAACTTGTCGGAGAAATCGAACCGCACCTGAAACAGTCTCAAACCCATATCGTAAGCGACCAAAATCGACAATAACCTGCGACCTACCCTCTGTATCGGGTGGGTGTTCTGTGTATGTGATAGTTGGGTGTAGTGGGTGTTTAGAGTAAAGCGAGAAGATATGCTTCCCGAGGGATTCTATATCGTGTTCTTTGAGTTCTAATTCAATCCCTTTGATTGAATCAGGAACTCGCCGCTTGTACTGCTCAGGCGTGATGTGCCCGCTCGTATCCGTGCGAGCGAGCGACAGCGTGGGCGTGAGTGCGATACCACCGACCGATTGGATGTACTGTCTCCGTTTCATAGTCGGGATTGCACCTCTTCGTTAACCAGCTCGTTCCGTTCGATTTGGTCATCGAAGGTGAGGAGGTCTCCGTTGACCCACGCTCTATGCTTTTTACCGTTGTCTCGAAGGTCGTATTCTGTCCTAACTCGATACCCATCACTAAACTCGTAGGTGATGTATTCGAGGTAGCCGTCCCTCAGCTGTTCATATTCCACATCCACTTTCGAGAAGAATCGAGAAAGACGAGTCACCCCTTCAGAGAGTGAATCTGGATAGTGGTGTGTGCAGTACATCATCGCTATAATCTGTGGGTCGTTCTGCTCGATGTACTGTATCCCGACAGGCCACTCCGTGTCTTGATATATGGCGATGAGGAGTTTTCCCGAATTGTTCGTCTCGCCTTCGTGTACGATTCCGCCTTCGTAATTCCCTATCTGTTCGGGAATCTGCTGTCGGAACTCGTCGGGAGTGAGGCGGTCTGGTTCTTGTAGTTCGTTGAAGACACTACTGCCGACTCCGAGCGGTAGTGCGACCGATGCTCCTACTGTCGAAAGGTATGTTCGTCGTTTCATATTCTGAATCCCGTTAGTGCTGAAATCACGACTGCGACCAGATGAGCGGCAACGACCGACGCCGCCAACACACCCATCGAGTACACCGCTACATCGGGTGTGAACGCATCTGTGAAGCGTGCAATAATCGGAGTAGTCACGAATCCCGTAACTACGAGAACCGCCATAATCCGAGTTTGTAACAGCAGGACATACAGGTACGCCCAGGCGAGGGCGAGCGCCACGATAGGCACAATCCTGTAGAGGATTACGGCGGCGGTGCTGACGGCTAAGTTCAGGAAGAATAACGGGAACAACCCGAACAGCCCGACCCTATCCCTGAGTACTAACGGCATCCCTTAATCACCACCACCGAGGATGACGCTGTGGAGATTCTCCCTTTCAATCTCCTCGTATTCTCCGATTAGAGCGTCCTTCCGAATCTTGTCGAACTCGGTGGTGAGAACATCCGCCATCTCACCAAAGGACGCTTCTTCGCTTTCAGCCTCGACTTCTAAGTCGTAGGCTCGGAAACGGAGTTTATTCTTCCCCGTAGAATTGCCATCCTCGGTGGTGTTGTCATCCGATTCTTCCTCGGTCTTGCCCTCCCCGTCAGTTTCGTTTTTTGGGTCTGGGTTATTGTCTCCGCTCACACGAAAATATACGATTGGAGATGATATAATAGCTGCCAGCTCTCGGATAGTTTAGCTATATCCTCGGAGCGTTCTGACGCATCTGTTCGTGTAGATATTCGTCCTTAGAAGTCGTGAGATACACTTCTGTCGTGCTAACCGAAGCGTGACCCATAATCTCTTTCAACTCATAGATTCCCGCTTCCCCTCCGATGTTAGTGATAAAGCGTTCAGCGAATCCGTGACGGAGACTGTGGAAACTATACTTGGCTCGTTCTTGCCCACTCTTCGTCACGATGTAATCTTGGTCAGGCAAATCTTCAGCCGCCTTCTGAAATATCTTAGAAACCCGCTTTGGAGAAAGACCTTCCTTAGACCGACTGTCGTTCGACACGAACAGATAATCGCTGTCGCTGTTGTAATACCCATCTCGTTTCGAATTAATCCAGATATCAAGATTCGTCCGCACCTTCTCCCCAAACCACACAGACCTCCTATCTTTAGACTTTATCGCAGGGATATCGATATGCTTCTCATCCAGATTAATATCACCCAATTTCAAAGCCGCCACCTCCGACCTCCGCATACCCGTCTCCCACCCAAGAGACAATATTAAGCGATTACGAAAAACAGGAGCAGGAGCGTTCTCGTAGATGTGTTCAAACTGTTCCTCATCCACCGCAACATAATCATCACCCCACTCTTCCTTTTGCGCCGTCGTGCCATATTCTACATACTCAGAAAGCGTCGTGTTATCAGGCGCATCGTACTCGATGAGACCCTCAGAGAGTAGGAACTTGATGAACGGTTGCACATAATTGTATGTCGTGATGACGGTCGATTTAGCGTAGCCCGCATCGTCCCGTAGCCAGATGATGAAGTAATCGAGCATATTGTCGCCCGACAACGCCATCGCATCCATCGAATCAAGGTCGGGAGCGAGATTCGTCTCTTTATCGATATCCGTATAATCGAGTCCCGTCTCTTCGAGAAAATCTTCAAACCGACCTAACGAATACTTGTAACCGTTCTCGGTCTTATCCGCCTTCCCCTTCTTCATCTGCGACTGGATATAGACCTTCTTCAGCTGTTCAAAAGTAGGCTGTTCGTCATCGTCAATATCGAGTTCAATTTCCTCACTCATAGTTTGAAATAGAACCGCTTCCCGTCGATGGTTGCTTTCGAAACCTCATCCACATCCTCTACTAACTTTTCGAGACTGTCGAGAACCACACCATCCGACTCATCCTCGAAATACGCCATCACATCCAACCAAAATCCTAACTCGTCGGCCCGATGCGGGTCAGTATATTCGAGGTCGAAAACATCACCCACTTTCTCCTCCATCATCTCGATAAACTCTTTCCGACTCCCCGAAATCCTCGGCAACACCTCATACACCTCACTCACCAAATCATCCCGAGTCCGCACCGCCTCCGTCAACACCTCCGACTGTTGCTTCTTCACATCTTCCACCAAATCACGAATCTCCCGAGTCTCCGTATACACCCTATCGACTTTCTCCTCAACCGCTCTGGTATCCGCCGAAATCTCTGCAGACTGTGCGCTCCCATCATCTCCCAACTCACCCGTCTCCCGATTAATCAACTCAGACACAGCCGTCCGAATCAAATTCGACTTCGTATTATACAGATGCGGCAACTCGTTCACAATCGCATCATCAGGCTTACTCGGGTCTTCAGGAGTACACACCGCCTCCCATCTCGATAACTGGTCAGGATGGACTCGAAGTCCAACTCGTTCCCAGTCCTTACCATCACTCATACCAAAACCATCTCACCCTATTATTATAACGCTGTTCGTCACTTTCTGACTCTACAACCAGAAATCCGAGACCATCATCCGCCTCGCCGGCCGCATCGTCGAGGAGTACGGCGGCGAAGACGACGCGGCAGCGTCAGCCGCGTCGGGCGCCGACGGCTTCGACGCGTTCGTCAAGTCCGGCGACCCCGACGAGGTGCGCGAGACCCTTCTGGAGATGAAGGGCGTCGGCCCGAAGACGGCCGACTGCGTGCTGCTGTTCTCGGGCGGGCGGAACGGCGTTTTTCCGGTCGACACCCACGTCCACCGCATCGCGCGCCGGATGGGCCTCGCGCCTGCGGACGCCGACCACGAGCAGGTTCGGCAGGCGATGGAGGCCGCTGTCCCACCCGAGAAATGTGGGTTTGGGCACACCGCGATGATCCAGTTCGGCCGGGAGTACTGCACGGCCCGGGAACCGGCCTGTCTCGACGGCCCGGAGGCGTGCCCGCTGGTGGAGCACTGCGAGCAAGTCGGCGTCGACGAACTCTCCGGCGACGTGGTCGATCCGGCAGAAGTCGTCGCCGACGATTAATAGACGAACGTCACCTGATAGACCGCATCGTGGGTCAGGAGGTAGGGATGCGCCGCAGCCAACGTCTCGGCGGCGCCGGCGTTCAGACCCTCGACGTCGCGCTCCATCCGTTCGACCGTCTCGTGTTCGCTTCGAAGGTCGTCGATGATCATCCGCGCTCGCTCCTCTGGCGCAGCGGGAGTGAGCGTCGTCGCCGCCTCTGTCTCCGTGGGTGACAGCGAGAGCACGTACCAGACTTCGGTCGCGAAGAACGCCACGTCGGTCTGCTGGACCTCGTGACCGCGGTACGTCGTCCCCTCGTGACTGTAGTAGCCGCCGAAGAACTCAGTTCGGACCCACGACCCCAGCGCGGTCTGCGGTTCGACACGTGGGGCACCGCCGTTCTCGGCGCCGATTGCGGCCAGCGCGAGTTCGCGGCGTTCGTTCGGGAGTTCCGAGACGGGGGTAACCTCGGCGTCCGCCGGGGGCGACACCGCCTCGGCACCGACGGCCCGTTCGTAGTAGACGCCGCCGTCGGCGTCGACGTCGTAACTCCCACTGTCCCCGCTATCGGGGTCGTCGATCCGTACCCGGTCGAACGCCGTCAGCGGGGGGATCGGCTCGTAGCTCTGCTGGATCGGGTAGACGTAACTGCCGGCGTGCCCGCGGACTGTCGTACCGTCGGCCGCCTGCCGGATCCACCGCCGGAGGTCGTCAGGCAGGACTGTCAGTGGTTCGTCAGCCTCGGTCGGAGGAACGGGATCGAGGGTGAGTCGACCCGCGGCTGGCGGGTCGGTTTCGAGGTGGCCGGTCTCCGGGTCCGTTGCCGTGGTCGCCGTCGGCGTTTCGCCGTTGAGGCAGCCTGCGACGCCGACGAGGCCGGCGACGCCCGCGAGCAGTGCGCGGCGGTCGGTGGAGGGCATCGACGGCAGTTCCGGGCCAGCCGGTAAATGTCTTCAGGCAGGAACGACGGCGAGACGCTACTTAAATCGGAACGTCTCGAGGTTCTTCGGCGCGAACGTGCGCATGTTGAACTCGTGGTAGAGCGCCGAGGAGAAATCCTGCACGGAGCTCTCGTCGCCGTGGACACAGAGCACCTTCTCCGGCCGGGGGCTCATGTTGCGCACGAAGTTCATCAGGCCCTCGCGGTCGGCGTGGCCGGAGAAACCGTCGACGGTTTCGACGTCCATCTCCAGAGTCAGTTTCGACCCGCGGCCGTCGCGGCCGGAGCCGAAGTCCGAGACGGGTATCTCGTCCCAGCCGTTCTGGATGCGTCGGCCCAGCGTTCCCTGTGCCTGATAGCCGACGAAGGTGAGTGTCGAGTCCGGGTCGCTACCGAGGTGGCGGAGCCAGGACATGATCGGCCCGCCGGTGACCATCCCGGAGGTCGAGAGGATGATCGACGGCCCCTCGTCGACGACCTCCTGTCGCTCCTCCTCGCCGCCGTCGATATGGTTGAACTGGTCGGCGAGGAAGGGGTTCTCGTCCTCGTGGAAGATGCGGTCCTGCAGTTCGTCACGCAGGTACTCGGGGTAGGTCGTGTGGATCGCCGTCGCCTCCCAGATCATCCCGTCGAGGTGGACGGGCATCTCCGGGATCTTGCCGCTGCGCATCGCCTCCTCGATGACGAGCATGATCTCCTGTGACCGACCCACGGCGAACGCCGGGATCAGCACCTTCCCGCCCTTGTCGTGGACGTTGTTGATCGCCTCGATCAGCGCCTCCTCGGAGTCCTCCTGATCGGTCTGGTAGTCGTTCCGCCCGCCGTAGGTCGACTCCATCACCAGCGCCTCCACTCTGGGGAAGTCGTTGACGGCGCCGTTGAACAGGCGGGTGTCCTCGTAGTGGATGTCACCCGAGAACGCGACGTTGTAGAGGCCGTCGCCGATGTGGAAGTGCGAGACGGCCGAGCCGAGGATGTGGCCCGCGTTGTGGAACGTGAGCTTCACGTCCGGCGCGATGTCGGTCACGTCGCCGTACTCCAGCGGGATGCAGTGCTTGATGGCCTCGCGCACCTGCGCGGACTCGTAGGGCGGCGTGCGCCCCTCCTTCGACGCCACGTCGAGGTAGTCGAGCGTGAGCAGGCCCATCAGGTCACGGGTCGGCTCCGTGCAGTAGATGGGGCCGTCGTAGCCGTACTTGAACAGCAGCGGGATCAGCGCCGAGTGGTCGAGGTGGGCGTGAGTCAGCACGACGGCGTCGAGGTTCTGGGCGCCGGCGCCCAGCGCCTCGGGGATCTGGAGGTACGGCACCTCACCCTCGGCGCCGGGCTTGTCGCCGCAGTCGACGAGGATCCGGGTCTCGGCGGTGTTGACGATGAACGCCGCGCGCCCGACCTCGCGACAGCAGCCGAGCGTGGTGATCCGGACCCACTGCTCGTCCTGCATCTCCTCGCGGTGGATCTGCCGGCCGACGCGCTCGAGGATCTCGCGACGCTCCTGGCGCTCCTGCTTCAGGAAGTTCCTGACGTTCGAAACCGTCGAGGACTCGATGGGCGGCGTTCGGACGACTTCGGGGGTCCAGCCGACTTCCCGGGTGATCTCCCGGAGCGTGGAGCCGTGGCGGCCGATCACCATGCCGGGCTTCTCGGCCTCGATGACGACCTCGCCGGTGTCCTCGTGGAAGTCCAGATCGGCGACGCCGGCCTCCTCCGGGATCACGTCCCGGACTTTCTCACGGGCCTCTCTGGGCCGGGAGAGCACTTCCGGATCGGGGCGGACCGTGATGCGCTTGCGCAGTTTCGACGCGAGTTGGCGGACCAGGTTGCCGTCGCCGGCGAACTCCTTGGGGTCCCGAGTGTAGACGACGAGCTCCGGGCCCTCGTACTTCACGTCGGTGATGGAGATCGTACTGGGGATCTCGGCTTCGATCTCACTTTTCAACTCCTCGAGTTGCGTATCTACTTGACTCATGTGTCGAAGACGCTCCGCGTCGAGCGATCGGAAACTGCCGACGCGGAAGTGGCGGTGATTCTCTCCGGTATGGCCGCGCGGGAAAGTACAGCGAGAACCCGCTTACCCGGAGATATTTCCGCGCGGTGGTAAAAACCTTCCCAAAGCGGGTCCGTTCCGCCGGCCGACACGCTTTTTCGCGCACCGACGAACGGCCGATTGTGTTCGAGGACGACCCCATCGGCGACCTGCCGGCGGCGACGCTCTGTCACCTCCTCAGGGGTGCGGCCGGCAACGTTCAGCCGGACGACGACGGCGGTCCAGACGCCGACGAGGCGCTGCTCATCCACAAGAAACGCGGCGTCGGCAGCGGCCAATGGGTCGGCCCCGGCGGGAAAGTCGAACCCGGCGAGACAGTCCGAGAGTGCGTGATCCGCGAGGTGCGCGAGGAGGTCGGTATCGACGTACTGGACCCCGAGAAGGTCGGCGTGTTCGTCTATCGGTCTGATGACTGGGACGCCGTCATCCACGTGTTCCGCGCGACCGAGTACGCGGGCACGCCCGAGGAGACAGAGGAGGCCGACCCACGGTGGTTCCCCGTCGACGACATCCCGTTCGACGAGATGTGGCAGACCGACCGCGAGTGGCTTCCAAACGTCCTCGATGGCGGGACGTTCCGCGGCCGGTTCGTCTACAGCGACGGCGAACCGCAGGAGGTCAGCCTCGAAACCGGCGTGACGCCATCAGTGTGAGCCACGACGCCACCACGTGAGCGCGGGGCAGGAGCACACACCTTCGGACGTTTTAAGCCGCAACCACCACTTCGTCGCGGTATGAGCGACGACGACCAGACGCTCGGGATCACCGAGTCCAAGGAGTACGCCACCGGCGACTGGTACGCCGAGGTCTGCCGGAAGGCCGGCCTCACGAACTACGGCCCCGAGGGGATGTCGGGGTTCATCGTCGCCCGCCCCCGCGCATACGGCCTCTGGGAGCGGGTGCAGGGCGAACTCGACGCCCGGTTCAAGCAGACCGGCGTCCAGAACGCCTACTTCCCCATGTTCATCCCCGAGTCGTATCTCGAACGGGAGAAGGACATCGTCGAGGGGTTCGACCCCGAAGTCGCGTGGGTCACCCACGGCGGCCACGATGAACTGGAGGAGCGCCTCGCAGTCCGGCCCACCTCCGAGTCCATCATCGCGCCCTACATGTCCCAGTGGATCCGTAGCCACCGCGACCTGCCCCTGCGAGTGAATCAGTGGGCCTCCGTGGTTCGCTGGGAGGCGACGGAGACGAAGCCGTTCTTCCGCACCAAGGAGTTCCTCTGGCAGGAGGGCCACACCGCCCACGAGACCGACGAGGAGGCGTGGGACGAGACCCTCACCCGCCTCAACCAGTACGAGGAAGTGTACGAGGACGTGCTGGCCATCCCCGTGATGCGCGGCCAGAAGCCCGATCACGACAAGTTCCCCGGCGCCGACACGACCACGACCGTCGAGGCGCTGATGCCCGACGGGAAGTCGGTACAGGGCGCCACCTCCCACCACCTCGGCCAGTCGTTTGCGGACGCGTTCGACATCACCTACTACGACGAGGACGAGGAGGAACGGGTCGCCCACACGACCTCGTGGGGCTTCTCGTGGCGCTCGCTGGGCGCGCTGATCATGACCCACTCCGACGAGCAGGGGCTGGTGCTACCCCCGACGCTCGCGCCCGAGCAGGTCGTTGTCGTCCCCATCTGGCAGTCCGACACCAAAGACGAGGTGCTGGACTACGCGGAGGACGTCGTCGACGACCTCGAGGACGCCGGCGTCCGTGTCGAACTCGACGACCGCGACGAGCGCAACCCCGGGTTCAAGTTCAACGAGTGGGAGCTGAAGGGCGTCCCCGTGCGCTTCGAGATCGGCCCCCACGAGGTCGAGGACGGCGAGATCACGGCGATCCACCGGCCCGACGGCGAGGAGGTCACGCTCGACCGCGAGAACGTCGCCGACGCGGTCCAGGACGAACTGGACACCGTCTACGCGAAACTGTTCGCGAGCGCCGAGGAGAACATCGAGGAGAACGTCCGCGACGCCGACGACCGCGCGGGCATCCTCGGCACCCTCGGCCAGCACGGTGGCTACGTCCGCACGCCGTGGTGTGGCGAGGAGGACTGTGAGGACGCGATTTCCGACCAGATGTCCGCGGAAATCGTGATGGTGCCGTTCCCCGAGGACGAGGAGAAACACCACGAGAACGTACTGGAGGGTGACGCCGAGTGTGCGGTCTGTGGCGACGACGCCGACGAGACGGCGTACTTCGCGAAATCCTACTGAGCGCTCGCGCTCGCGACCGCACTGGCCCTTTTTAGGCCGATACGGAGTGGAGACCGACGATACCGACGACGATGACGCCGATGAACGTCAGCCGCGAGGCCGTCGCTGGCTCGTCGAACAGCGCGATCCCCAGCAGCGCCGTCCCGACGGCGCCGATGCCGGTCCAAACTGCGTAGGCGGTGCCGACCGGGAGCTCCTCGACGGCCTTCGCCAGCAGGAGCATGCTCACGATCAGCGCGAGCACGGTGCCGACGGTCGGGATCGGCCGCGAGAGCCCGTCAGAGTACTCCAGTCCGATGGCCCACCCGATCTCGAACAGCCCCGCAAGCAGCAGCAAGTACCACGCCATGACCGTGGCTGGGCCGTGCCACCTCAAAGCTCCGGCGTTCTGCGGCAAAGTTGCGGAGATATACGCCGCTACCAACGACGTGTTACTACCGTGAGTTATTTCTTCGCACTTCCCGATTACCTATTTGCATGAGTCTGGAAGGCAGTCAGGCGCCCGAGTTCGAGTTAGAGACCACCAACGGCGCGACCGTCTCCCTGTCGGAGACGCTCGCGGACGGTCCAACCGTGGTCTCGATCAACCGCGGTCACTGGTGTAGCTTCTGTGCCGAACAGATCGCGACGTTCAGTCGGGTTTACGAGGATCTACAGTTCAACCACGACGTCGACGTGCTCCCCGTTGTCACCAGCGACGACGCCGACGTGGCGGCGATGAAGGAGCGCTTCGACTACCGCTTCCCGCTGCTGGCGGACCCCGACGGTGCGGTCGCCGAGCAGTACAGCGGCACCGAGCAGACCGACCTCGGCGGCGTCACCGGCATCAGCGCGATCTACGTCGTCGACGAGGACGGCGAAGTCGTGTTCGAACACGTCGCCGAGGACCTGACCGACCGGGTCTACGGCAACTACATCCGCTACTTCGTCGCCGACGAGTACGGCGGCGCGCTGGAAGACCCCGGCTTCTGAGGCCCAATCGACGCCGTACGCTGATCCGACGGACCACCCGCGCGCCCGGAGCCGAACGACTCACGGGCGTCGCCCACCTTCTACCGGTATGGATGTGGCCATCGTCACCGTCGGCGACGAGATTCTCGCCGGCGACACGCGCAACACCAACGCCGAGCGACTCGCCCGTCGGCTGAACGAACGGGGGGCGAGCGTCGTCCGGATGCTCACCATCCCCGACGACGCCGCACTGATCGCTGAATACGTCGCCGACTGGAGCGCACAGTTCGACGCCGTCGTCGTCGGTGGCGGCCTCGGCGGCACCCACGATGACGTGACGATGGACGCCGTCGCCCGGGCATTCGACCGCGAGCTGGTGCTCGGCCCAGAGGTCCGTCAGGACCTGCTCGAGAGCATGGCCGCCTACGAAGCCGTCGACCTCGCGGATCTCGATCCCGCGGATGTCGACCTCGACTTCGAGGCGTGGGGCGCGACGCCCGAGGGCGCCCGCCCGCTCCTGAACCCCGAGGGGCTCTGCCCCGGCTGTGTGCTCGAGAACGTCTACGTACTCCCTGGCCCGCCGGCGGAGTTCGAGTCGATGTTCGAAACCGTCGCCGCGGAGTTCGGCGGCGACGCCGTGAGCGAGAGCCTCGAAACGACGGCGCCCGAGGCGTCGCTGACCGACACACTCGGCGCGTTCCGCGAGGCGTTCGACCTCGTGGTCGGGAGCTACCCCTCCAGCGAGGGGAACAATCGGCTGAAAGTCACCGGCACCGACCCCGAGGAGGTTCGGGAGGGCGTCGACTGGCTCCGCGAGCGTGTTGCGACGCCGGAGGCCGGCCCAAAACCCGACGCAGCGGAGTAGCACTCATCGACGCCGCGCGGGGGAGTGAGAAACCGGAAAAGAGCTACTCGCGCTGCTGCTCGACGCAGTCCTCGATAGCTCCGAGAACATCGGAAGCGGCCGTGTAGGGGTCTGTATCGCGGTTCTGCACCCGCTCGGCCATCGCCTCGACGCCACCCCGGCGGTCGAGTTCCTCGTCGATCAGGTCCGCGGCGTCCGCCCGGAGCAGTTGACGGATCTCCGCCGCGTAGCGCTGGCGGGCCTTGACCTCGCGCCGGCCTGTCTCGTCGAGCCACTGGGCGTGGGCGTCAAGCGTCTCGATGAGTTCGACGACGCCCTCGCCGCTCTTGGCGATCGTTTCGAGCACCATGGGCTCCCAGACCGCTTCGTCGGCCTCTTCAGTGTCCGTATCGCCGCCGATCTTCTCGCCGTCGGGATGGTCCGGATGATCGGGTTTGTCGAAGCCGCCGGTGTCGAGTTTCGCGGTCGGATCGCGCTCCATGTGGAGCATCTCCTCTAAGTCGGCGACAGTGCGGCTGGCGCCATCCATATCGGCCTTGTTCACGACGAACAGGTCGCCGATTTCGAGGATGCCGGCTTTGAGCATCTGTACGTCGTCGCCGGATCCGGGCTGGACCAGCACGACCACGGTGTCGGCGGTCCGGACGATGTCGACCTCGTTCTGGCCGGCGCCCACCGTCTCGATGATGATCCGATCCTTCCCGAACGCGTCGAGAGCTTTGACCGCGTCGGCCGTAGCGGTCGAGAGGCCACCCAACGTGCCGCGGGCGGACATCGAGCGGAAGAACACGTCCATGTCGCCCACGTTGCTCGCCATCCGGATGCGGTCGCCGAGCACGGCGCCGCCGGTGTACGGCGAGGAGGGGTCGACGGCGATGACGCCCACGGTCTCCCCGCGGTCGCGGTAGTGGGCCGCGAGCTTATCGACGAGCGTCGACTTCCCGGCGCCGGGCGAGCCAGTGATCCCGATCACGTCGGCGTGGCCGGTGTGCTCGTGGAGCGCCGAGACGATGTCCCGGTAGCCGGGTTCGCGGTCCTCGACCTTCGAGATGACCCGGGCGAGCGCGCGGTGTTTGCCCGCCAGTAGCTCCTCGACCAGTTCGCGCTCCGCGGCCGCGCTCATCGCTCGGGCGCGTTCTCGCGGACGAACTCGACGGTGTCCTCCATCGGCGTGCCGGGGCCGAACACCGCGGCGACGCCCTCCGACAGCAGCGTCTCCTGGTCGTCGTCGGGGATGATCCCGCCCACGAGGATCAGGGTGTCCTCGAACGCGTCGTACTCTTTGAGCCCCTCGATCACCTTGGGGACGAGCGTGTTGTGGGCACCCGAAAGGATGGAGATCCCCAGCACGTCGACGTCCTCCTGGACCGCCGCCTGCACGATCTCCTCGGGCGCCCGGTGGAGCCCCGAGTAGATCACTTCGAAGCCGGCGTCCCGGAACGCCCGCGCGATGACGTGTGCGCCGCGGTCGTGGCCGTCGAGGCCGACTTTGGCGACCAGACAGCGGATGGTCCGTTGCTCCGTATCTGCGCTCATAAGCCGGCCTTTCGCCGGGCGGCGGTTTCACTCTAACGGGTCCGTACGGGCGCCGAAGATGCAGATCGGCGAAGGATTGAATAGGTTATACGCTATGTGACAACGTATGTCACCTATCAGCTGGCGAACCGACGTTGATACCGATCCAAAACTGTACGAATGTGCAGATTGCCTTGAACACCACCGGACGGACGGCCGGCTCACGACCTGTCCGGACTGTGGGGGCGTGTGGAGAACCTCACGAAGTAGCGCGTCGGCGTCATAGTCGTCAACGTGCTCCGGCGTTCTACTTGCTGGGTGCCGCGCTGATCGTCGTTACCGAACGCGGTCAGCGATCGGGAGTTTTCGCGGCCGACCCCGTAGTCGTGGAAGCGGCGTGAGACGGTGATCGGAGAGCCGAAGAATAGTCCTTGCCGCGTCCGCTCTCGTAGACGCTACTTCACGAGATGGTGTGGAGGAAGAACGGAGGTGGCTAGCCCGGGAAGAAGTCGGGCGTTACTGATCGCCGGCTTCGAGTTCTGGGCTACGATCTTGAGCGCTCTGAATGTGCTCTACTTCATCGTACCCCTCTCGCTCGATGAAGATGTCTAGGTCTTCGGCGAGGTCTTCCAGTTCGAGGATGACGTTCTCCTCGTGAGTTTCGAGTTTTTCTCGGTTTCCCTCGCTGAGTTGCTCTTTCACTTTCTCGTTGAACGCGACGCGCTTCTCAAACCCGGCATTCCACCATCGACTCTGAATGCTGTCAATCTCGTTTCGGTGATCCTGAAGACTCCGGTCCACAACACCGCGAAGGTGCCAGATCAGACCACTTGACACGTCTACCCGGTTATTTGGGTCCTTGGCGATATCGTTATTCCAGCGCTTTACCTCCTCTATGAGTTCCCGACGAAGTGACCAATGCAGGTCACGTAGCTTCGCGGTGTCTACCCGCACGAACGTTTCACCAGCGAATACGACGGACATCTCAGCGTGCATGTTCGTTTTTTGGACACCATCGTCAGTCACCTTCCGTTCGCTAACCTCGCCGGTCAGAAGAGTGCGGATTTCGCTTCGTTCCGTAATCGGGAACTCTCCTCGTTCGGTTTGCCTGTAGCCATAGATTCCTGCCCCAACAAGAGCGAGCCCGAGAACCCCGACACCGAGATTGGCCGATATCTGGATTAGGAATATCACACCGAGCAGAATACTGATGATTCCGTATCCAGCATAGGGCCGATAGCTCAACATACTGAACCCAAGTGGCTCCCAATCTGAGTACGCTTTCAATCGGCCAGTAATCGTCCCGGTCTTCGTCCCGACATTTTCCTTATCGATGGTAAGGTCGGTGTCTTGGTGGCCCTGTGTATTGTATTTAAAACCGTAGTCTGACTGAACCTCTTCAAGCCGCCTTTTCAGTTTTCGATAGAATCCACGAGGATTGACCCCGCTGTAATCACCCTCAACGAAAGTGTCGGCTTCCCGGAGCTCCTGACGGGTGAATTCAGGAACTTTATCATCAGAACTCATGTTCAGAAACGATATGCCAGTCAGCACATAAATGTTTGGCATACCTTCTATCAGAGGTTCATGTTAGGGGCTTCTGTACGACGGTGACAGGCCGTTTCGCTCTAGCGAGCAGTTTCGGAAGAGAGGCTATTCTGATACCTCATAGTAATTTACCTCTGCCTTGACGAGTTCGCAAGCATGACGACACTGAGCGGGGAAATTGAGAATTGAATTACGCCGAAATGGTTCCGTAATCACCGCTAACGGCGCTATCGGTATCAACGACCCGCCCGAAGGCAACGCCGAACATATAGAACGCGGCAACCTGCACGTAGAACTGGATGAACGGGCCGATGAGGATAACGAGTGGAAGCGCGAGGATACCGACGACCGACAACACAAGAACGAGACTCACCGCCGAAAGGAGAATCTGGACCCCCGCTGCGAGCACGAATGGGATCAGCCACGCTATCAAGTAATCCCCCGAGAAGATCACCTGCTTGATCGTACCGAAGTCGAAGGCCGCACTAAACTCGTTTTCCAGCGCCATGTTGGTTAGCGCCGCCGGAATGAGGTAGTAGAGAAGGAACATCGCCACCAAACTCACGAGGAATCCGAGAAGGCCGACTCCGCCGAGCAATCCCGCAGCCGAATCACTTCCAGTGGTGCTCCCACTGCCGGCCACGAAGATACTCACGATGATCAGTACGAACGGAATGATGCCATAGATCAACGACACCGCCGTCGCCTTCAGGCCGTCGACGATCATCTCGCCCCAGTTCTCGAAGGCGGGTGGCTCCGCCTCGCCGCGGGCGGCGCCGCCGAGCACCCAGACCAGATAGCCCATCAGCGCGAACGCCGGGATTATCAAGATGCTTCCGAACCCGAGCAGTCCTCCGATGATGATGCGAGCCAGCGCGTTGTCCCCGTTCAGTGGGAGGAGAGTCCGTCCTCGAGCATGTCTGGGCGGATAAGTCACCGACACCGACTTAATCATTTCCCTGATGTGTCGGGAGTTGTGAGGGTTCTCCGACGATTTAGACGTGATCGTCGAGGAAGTCCACCACCGCGGAGTACGCCTCGATGCGGTTATCGAGTTTGGAGAAGCCGTGGCCCTCGTCGGGGAAGACGAGCTTCCGGACCGGCACGCCCTGCTCACGGGCGTCCTCGACGATCTGTTCGGCCTCGCTCACGGGCACGCGCGGGTCGTTCTCCCCGTGAAGCACCATCAACGGCGCCGCGATGTTCTCGATGTTGTTGGTCGGCGATATCTCCTGCATGAACTCCCGGTCCTCGTCGAGGCTGCCGTACTCCGCTTCCCGCAGCGAGCGGCGCCAGTCGCTGGTGTTTTCGAGGAACGTGACGAAGTTCGCGATGCCCACCACGTCGACGCCCGCAGCCCAGAGGTCGGGGTACTCCGTCAGCGCCGAGAGCACCATGAACCCGCCGTAGGAGCCGCCGTAGGCGACGATGCGATCCGCGTCGGCGTCGGGGTGGTCCTGTAGCCACTCGACGCCCGCTTTGAGGTCCTTCACCGAGTCCATCCGGTTGCGCACGTCGTCGAGGCTGGCGTACTCCTTGCCGTAGCCCGAGGAGCCCCGGACGTTCGGCTCGAACACCGCGTAGCCGTTGTTGAGGAAGTACTGCTTGACCGTCCGGAACGAGGGGCGGCGCTGGCTCTCCGGGCCGCCGTGGATGTCGACGATGACCGGCAGTTCGCCCTCGGTGTCTTCGGGCACCGAAAAGAAGCCGGGAATCTCCCGGCCGTCGAAGCTGGGGACGTGGACCAGCTGGGGCGCGACGAACGTCTCCCGCGGGATACCCGCCGTCGCGGCGTTCGTCCAGCGCTCGCTCTCGCCGGTGAGCGCGTCGGCGACGTGGACGTTCGTGTTCTCGGTGCTCGCAGTAACCGTGAGGGCGTATTTGTCGCCGTCGGGGCCCCACGAGGTGCCGCCGAGCACGCCATCGGGGAAGGAGGCCGACTCACCGGGGTCGATCCGGTCGGCGTCGACCAACTCACCCACCGTCAGATCCGTGTAGCCGTCGACGTTCCGGCTGTAGAGCACTCGGCGACTCTCCTCGTGGATGGAGACGCCGTCGACGTTCCACTCGCCGTCGCCGGACTGCGTCCGGCTGCCAGAGGAGCTCTGCTCCTCGTTGCCATCCTCGACGACGGTGAACTCGCCCTCAGAGAGGTCGAGCCGTTCGAGTTGGAGCGTGTCGGAGTCGTGGTCAGTGACCATGTACAGCGACTCACCCTCGGGCCCCCACTCGACGCTGCTGAAGCGGGCGCGCCCCTCGTGGGGCGTGACGTGGCTGATGCCGCCGTCGCTCACGTCGAGGACGTGCACGTCGTGGTCGAAACTGGAGTGGGCCTCGTGGACGAGCAGTCGGTCGTCCTCGGGCGACCAGCCAGAGAGGCTGAGCCAGCCCTCACCCTCGTGGACCAGTTCGGCGTCGCTACCCACGCCGTCGCGGTCCTGGACGTAGATGTCGAAGACGGTGTTGTCCCGGCGGTTCGAGGCAAAGGCGAAGCGCTCGCCCTCGCTGTCCCAGCCACCCCAGCGGTGTTTGGCGCCGGGGCGCTGTGTACGGTTGGTGATCTCGCCGGACTCGGTGTCCAGCGTGAACAGTTGGGCGCGCTCGTTGCCGCCCTGGTCCTTGCCGAACGCGACCTCCTCACGCTCGGGGGAGTAGTCGACGAACGTCACGCGGTCGTCGTAGAACGTGCGCTGGACGGGCCACTCGCCGGGGCCGTCGACGGTCCAGACCTGTGCGGTGCCGGTGGTGTTCATCAGGAACGCCAGCCCCTCGCCGTCGGGGCCGAAGGAGCCGCCGTACGCGCTCCGGATGTTGAGGTACCGCTCGATGTCGTAGGTCGTCACGACGGGGGGTTGACAGGCAATCGCAAAGGTCGTTCGGGTCCCGGTGAGGCAGGTGGGGTCGGCGCGGCGTTGAAGGTGCTGCCGCCCTAAGACGCGCGCGTGCTCCCCGCCCTGCCGCAGTGGTTGGTTTCCGGGCTGTTGCTCGGCGTCGCCGCCTCGGTCGTCGTCGCCGCGGTGTTCGCGCTCGGCGAGCGCTACATCCCCGACCCGGAGCCAAGCGGCCGGCGCGTCGGCGGCGCCCGCCGCCAGCGCGCGGCGATCCGGGCGTTCTTCGAGGAGATCGGCGAGCCGTTCTACGAGGACTACGAGGTCGGCTACACGCAGGTCGCGTTCTACCTCCCCGAACGCGACGTGGCCATCACGTTCGACCCGCGGGCGTTCCTCCGCCTCGACGACACCGACACGTTCGTCATCCTCTGTGAGCACGAACTCCGGATCGCCACGCTGGCCCGCCGTCTCCCCTTCGACGTTGGGCGGCCCAGCGGCAGTCGCACCAGCGGACGCCGAACAGGTGGCCGTCGCCGGTCCAGAGAACGCCGCGGAACCGAGGCACGCGCGCCGCGGGGGAAGGCCGTCGACGACGCGTTCGACACGCTGGGCCTCGCCCGCGATGCCGACGAGGACGCCGTCAAGACGGCCTACCGCGAGCAGGTCAAGGAGGTCCACCCCGATCAGGGTGGGAGCCAGGAGGAGTTCCAGCAGTTGCAGGACGCCTACGCCACCGCAAAGGAGTACGCCGATTAACCCGGCAGCAGGCTTATCTCGACCGGACCGTAATATCGTGTGATGAGCCACCAACGACCCCTACACACCGAGAGCGTCCGGAGTCGCGAGGAGATCGCCGACTACCTCCACGCCGTCGCCGACTCGCTGGCCGCGGGCGACGACATCCACCTGAGCGCGGGCGAGGAGAGCGTCACCCTCAGTCCTCCGGCGCAGGCGGAGTTCGAGGTCAGCGTCGAGCGCGACGACCGCGGCGCGTCTGAGGAGGTCGAGGTGGAGTTCGAAATCGAGTGGGAGGAAGGCGACGGCGGCGAGGACCTGCAGGTCGAGTGAGTTAGCTCCCCTCGACGACGTACTCGGTGTCGCCGTCCCGGAGCGCGTCGGTCACGCGGCCGACCTCGTCTCTGGTGACGGCGACCACGACATCCTGCCCACCGCGGGCAGCCTCGGCGGCGACTTCGCCCGCGGCGGCGGCGACGGCCGGCGGGTGGTCGACCGACCGGAGCGCGACGACGGCCTCGACGCCGCTGGCGAGGGTCAGGTCCGCCTCCGCACAGAGATCCGCGAGCGCCGACTCGTCGACGCCGCGGCTTCCACCTGCCCGGACCGGCGGAATCTGATACACGACGACCGTTCCGGGCGCCATGTCGATGACGCCCTCGAAGCCCGTGACGCCCACGTCGGTGCCGGCCTCGGCGCCGGTCGTCGCCACGCCGGTCGCGGGGCCCGCTTCGCCGGGCGTGGCGTGGAGCATCCCGTTCTGCAGCGAGAGCGAGACCGCCTCGCCGGACTCGATGTCCTCGACGGCGATGGCGGCGTCCTCCTGGAGGCTCTCGAGCACGTCGTCGGTGACGTGGTCGACGTAGCGGCGCAGCGACTTGGCCTCGCGGAACAGCCAGTCGACCCCCTCCTTGGTGACGCGGTAGCGCGAGCGCCCCTCCTTCTCGACGAGGCCGTCGTCGACCAGTTCGCGGATGTACTCGCTGACCGCCTGACTGGTGACGCCGACGGCGTCGGCGATCTCCCCCTGACTCACCGCCGGCTGGCGGTCCGCGATCTCCGCGAGAATGCGGAACCGACTCGCAGTGCGTTTGTCCGCCAGCGCGTCGCTCATGGCCGAGGTGTAGGCGGGGTGGCACATAAACCGCCCGACCCGTCGGGGGCTCAGCCGTCGAACGCGGCGGTCAGCGCCGTCGCTGCACGCCGGCCGCTCTCCAGCGCCCCCTGAATCGACGACCAGCGCGTGTAGTCACCGGCGAGGACCACCGGTCCAGTAGGGTCGTCAGCATCGGGCAGTCGGGCGTGACTCCCGGGTGGCTGGGCGAACTGCGCGAACGGGATCCGGTCGGTCGCGAGCACTTCGAGGCCAGAGACGTTCCGCTCGGGGTACCACGACGCGAGCGCCTCACGAGTCTGGGCTGCGAGTTTCTCTGCCGGCCGGTCCTGTGCGCCGTCGTCGACGAACGATGCCGCGAGCAGCACGTCGTTGCTCCCGTCGCCGTACTCCGGTGCCACCGCAGAGAGTTGGGCGACGGTGTTCGGCGCCTCACTCCCTGCGTTCAGCATGATCCGCGTGCCGGCGTCCAGTTCCGGCCCTGGAAGCCGGTAGTGCTGGGTCACGACCCCGGCGCCCTCGGTCGGAATCGACTCGACGCCAGTAAGTTCGCGGGCGGTCGGCGGATCGGTGGCGACGACGGCAGCGTCGAACGCCCGGTCGCCGGCCTCGGTGGCCAGCCTCACGCGCTGGCCCTCCACGTCGAGGTCCTCGACAGCGACACCGGTCCGCACGTCGACGCCCGCCGACCGGGCGCGCTCGGCCAACTGGGCCGGAATCGCCGCCATTCCCTCCGCCGGGACGACGATACTGCCGAGCGACATCGCACGGAACGTGTACTCGAAGACGTTTGCGGAGGTGGAAATCGAACGGTCCAGCGTGATCCCGCCGTACAGCGGGGCCGCGAAATTCTCGACGAACTTCTCGGAGAAGCCCGCTTCGCGGAGGTACTCGCGGATCGACCGGTCCGGCGTGTCGAAGTCGGGCCAGTCGCCCCGAGTGAGTCGGAATCGGGGCCGGAGCGTCCGGAGTTTGTCCGCCAACGTGACCTCCGGGGAGAGCGCCGACGGAAGGAGTGCACTCGGATCGCGAAGCGGGTCCGACAGTGTCGAGCGCTCCCGGGGACGGCAGATCACGCCGCCCGGAGCGAACGACCGGAGCGAGAGCGCGTCGAGGTCGAGTTCACGCTGGACGGCCGGGTAGGCGTCGAATAGCACCTGAAAGCCGCGGTCACAGGTGAACCCCTCCACAGTTCGGCTCCTGACCCGGCCCCCGAGTTCCGCGCGCTCCTCGAACAGCGTCACGTCGTGGCCGGCCTCGGCGAGTCGGCGGGCCGCGACCAGTCCGGCGAGGCCGCCGCCGACGACGGTGGTGTCCATACCGGCCGTTCGACCGGCCACCCCAAAGCTCCGGTGCCGCCGGAACCGGCGAACCCGGCCGGAGCCAACAGGGGGTAACTGCCCGCCCACGTGTGCGATTGCATGGCAGACTGGATCGCGGAAACGTTCAGGAGCGACGCCGGCTGGGACCACCTCGAGACGCTCGTCGACATCGGCAACCGCATGGCTGGTCAGCCGGGCGAGATGGAGGGCCTCGAAGCCACTCGCGACGCGCTCGCCGCCGCCGGCGCCCGCGACGCCCGCGTGGAGACGTTCGACCTGCAGGGCTGGGTCCGGGGCGACAGCTACGTCTCGATGCCCGAGACCGTCGAGGAGTCCATCGCACTCCCACGCGGGCCCGCCGGCGAAGTGAGCGTGGAACTGATCGACCTCGGCGCCGGCCTCCCCGAGGACTTCGAGAACGCCGACGTGGAGGGGAAGATCGTCCTCGCGACCTCGGACGTGCCGGACTACTTCGACCGCTACATCCACCGGACCGAGAAGTACCACTACGCCGTCGAGGGCGGCGCCGCGGCGTTCGTCTACGCCAACCACGTCCCCGGCCAACTCCCGCCCACGGGAAGTGTCGGCGGCAGTGACGGCGGCCCCATCGGCGACATCCCCGCGGTCGGCGTCTCCTCGGAGACCGGCGCGCGCCTCGCCCGGCGCTTCGACGGCGAGGAGGTCACCGTCGCGGTGGAGTGTGAGACCCCCGAGACCGAGTCGGGCAACGCGGTCGCCGAACTCGGCCCCGACACCGAGGAGTACGTGATCCTCTCGAGCCACGTCGACGCCCACGACATCGCGGAGGGCGCCCGGGACAACGGCGCGGGTACTGCGACCATCGTGGAAGTCGCGACGGCGCTCGCGGCCCGCGAGGACGAACTCGACACGCGCGTGAAGTGCATCGGCTACGGCGCCGAGGAGGTCGGCCTCGTCGGCTCCGAGCGCGAGGCCGAGCGCGCGGATCTGGACGCCATCAAGGCCATCGTCAACGTCGACTCCAACATGGGCGGGCGCACGCTCGAACTCACGACCCACCGCTTCGACGAACTCGACGCCGCCGCCGACCGCGTGAGCGAGCGTCTCGACCACCCCATCGCGACGGTCCCGCGGATGGTGCCCCACTCCGACCACTGGCCGTTCGTCCGCTGGGGCGTCCCGGGCTACATGGTCTCCAGCAAGTCCGATACCGAGGGGCGGGGGTGGGGCCACACCAGCGCCGACACGCTCGATAAACTGGAGGGTCGAACCCTGCGCGAGCAGTCGATCCTGTTGACCGAACTCGTCGTCGACGTGGCCGGCGACGACGTGGAGATCCCCCACACCGAACCCGAGACAGTGGCGGCGTACCTCGAGCAGGAGGATCAGGCCATCGGGATGAAGAAGACCGGCGGCTGGCCGTACGACTTCGAGTAGCGCGGGACCACGGCTGTTTTTACCCGCGCCGTCAGACGGGCGACCATGACGCAGCCGACGCCGATCAGTCGGGTCCGCGTGCGCGGCGGCACCCCCGACCCGGATCTCGGACGGCTTGAGGCGGTCGAGTCGGACGCCGAGGCGGAGGCGGTCGTCGCCGTCGGCGCCGACGCCATCGCCGATCAGGCGCTCGCCGACGCCTCGGCGCCGATCCTCCCCGTGGGCATCGACGACCGCTACGGTACCCCCCGCGACGCGCTCGCGGTGGCCGCCGACGCGCTCGCAGCCGGTGACTACCGATCCGTCTCCCACCCCGTTCTCGAGGTGTCGGTCGAGGGCGAACAGGTCGCCCGCGGCGTGTTCGACGTGACGCTGATGACCAGCGAGCCAGCGCGCATCTCCGAGTACGCGCTCGATGCCGCGGCCGAGCGCCTGTTCGAGGTGCGCGCCGACGGCGTCGTCGTCTCCACGCCGCTTGGGTCGGCGGGCTACGGGCGCGCGGCCGGCGGCCCGGTGATTGCGCCGGGTGCTGGGCTCTCGGTCGTTCCCGTCTCGCCGTTCTCGACCCGCGCCAGCCCGTGGGTCGTGCCCGGGCCGCTGTCGCTCTCCGTCGAGCGCGACGAGGGCGCGGTGTCGCTGTACGTCGACGGCGCCGAGGAAGCCCAGATCGCGCCGGGTGAGCCAGTGGCTGTCGAACGCGTCGGGACGGTCACCTGTCTCCGGCCGCTGACCGAGTAGCCGCGGGGAATTGGAAAAGCACTAAACCGTCCTGTACCGATGTGGGAGTATATGACCCCACTGCAGTTCGCCGTCCCTGTCGGGGCGCTCGAATCGGTCGCTGGGGAGTTGCCCTACGTGATCCTGGCGCTGTTGCTCGTCAGTTTCGTGACGCGACACCTACGACACAGCCGCCACGAGCGCGCAGCCGAGCAGGACGCCGACTCGCTGAGCCGCTACGCGCCACACGTCGTCGTCTCGGCGCTGCTGGTGCTGTCCTGCTTCCTCTATATGATCGTCGAACCCCACGCGGGGATGGTGATCTCCGTGCTCGCCACCGGCACCCTGGTCTCGGACTTCTTCGAGTTCGAGGCCCGGATGGTGGAACTGCGTAACAACCTCGGGATGGAACGCCCGAAAGCCGCCATCGCCGCGTCGCTGCTCACGCTGCTGTACGCGCTCTACATCTCCGTGTTCTGGGTCATCCAGGACCAGTGGGACGCCATCGTCTGAGGCCGCTTCGCTCCGACGTTTTCTCCCGACAGTCTCGACTCCATAGCCGCGGCGCCGTAGCCGTCGATGCCCGAGCGTGCTGCGAGCCTGCGCTCCGCGTGGCGTGTCTGCGGTTCCGCTGGGTCGGTGGACAGCCTCGCCTGTCACTGAGGGCTGGGCTCGCCGCTGAATAGACTGTGGTTTGCTGGACTAGCAGCGGAGCCGCTACGCTTCGGGCCAGCAGAGAGCCGTGCCGTGACGGCAGATCGTCGCCGCGGGGGAGGAATCGGAGCCGGGAGCAGTACGGTCGACAGAGAACGAACGAACGGATAGCGGCGCCGCTCGGGAGTGTGAGAGAACGGGTGGCGACTCCCGTCGCCGGAGAACTACTCGTCGACGACCAGCGCGCTCCGGGCCTGCCGCCCGGCGGGGACCACGACCCAGAACGTGAACGCGCCCAGGATTGCGGTCCAGAACATCAGGTCACCGAGGAAGATGCCCAGCGAGTCGAACATCGTGCCGGGATCCTCGGGCGGTGCGGCGATCAGCTGTCGGGTGCTCTCGAAGCTGGGTGTCCGGTACCAACTCGCGGAGATCAGCCAGAGGAAGCTGGCGACGCTGAACAGTCCGAACCCCTTCATGAACTCGTCGGCCATTACGCGAAAGTGGGCTGCGAACCCTCTTCAGCGTTTCCCATCCGGGCGGGGAGGCGTCGACGCGAGAGCATCCGCGAGCGAAGCGAGGGAGGACCCCGGTAAGAGAGGTTGGGGTCAGTCCCCGCCCTCGCCCATCTCCGCGGCCTGGAACCGGGTGCCGAGCACGTAGACGCCGGCGCCGACGGCGATGGAGGCGAGTCCCGCGACGGCGAACATCGCCGACAGCAGCGAGTCCGACGGCGACAGCGAGAGCAGGCCGAGCAGCGAGCGCACGGCCTGTCGAATCAGCCCCGTGCCGAGCGCGGCGGCGTCGAGGAGGAGAAAGCCGAACACGACCGCGAACACGGCGATCAGCGTCGAGAAGACGGTGACGGTCTTGTACAGCCGCATGGGCACCTCCACGTCGCGCCCCTCGCGGCCGTTCCTGTGGCGGTCGTCGTCGGCCACGGCCTATTTCGGCGGCCGCAGCCGGTAGTAGCGGCGGTTGAGGTCGTACATGTACCCCTCGCGCATCGTCTTCAGCACCGCGTAGGTTAGACAGCCGATGACGATGGGTGCGAGGAACGTCAGGTCGAACAGCAGGTGCACGTCCATCGGCATCAGGTTCTTGATCGAGAGCAGCGAGAGCGTCAGCGCGAACGTGACGCCGCCCATCCCGATGGCCGCCCAGAACGGCTGCTCGACGGGGCGTCGAGCGCTCCCCTTGTTGAGGAACGGCACCATGGCGATGGCGCCGACGACGACGACGTTCGCGAGCACGCCGAACGTTCGGTCGGCCATCAGCTTCTGCCCGCCGACCAGCGAGAGCGCCGGGTTCAGGTCGTTGAGCTTCAGCAGGCCGAACGACCAGTAGAGGTACCAGTCGGGCAGGATGATCGACGGCGTCGAACTCGGGTTCGCCGGGTTGCCGATGTGGGGTGGGAGCGTCGCCGACAGCAGCAGCAGCATGCCGACGAAGAAGCTGGTCAGCGCGAGGTTCCGGATCAGCTCGTGGGGCCATGTCGGGAAGGCGAGCACGTCGCGCTCGACGTACGTGGACTCCTCACGGAGGTTCTGGTCCTCGCGGCGAGCCCGCTCGAAGTACTCGTAGGTGAGGCGGGGGAGCCCCGAGCGGCGGCTCTTTCGCTCGCTCCACGTGGGTGTGTCGTCGTCGGGCGGAACGATCCCCGTCCCGCCGTCGGTGCGTGCGTCGTGTTGGTTATCGTCGCTCATTGTGTTAGTGAGGTTCCGCGATGCCCTGGATCCAGACGATGGCGATGTGGATCGCGATCAGCGTCGTGACCACGAACGGGAGCAGGAACACGTGCAGGATGTACATGCGCTGGAGCGTCGGGGCGCCAAGCGAGAAGCCGCCGAACACCAGCTGGGCGACCCACTCGCCGATCAGCGGGATCGACAGCGACATCTCGACGCCGATCTGGCCCGCCCAGTAGGCGAGCTGGTCCCACGGCAGCAAGTAGCCCGTGTACCCGAAGCCCATCGTGAGGCTGATCAGGACGATGCCGAGCAGCCAGTTCAGCTCGCGGGGCTCCTTGTACGCGCCGGTGAAGTAGACCCGGAGCATGTGGAGGAACACCGCGGCGGTCATCACCTGCGCCGACCAGCGGTGGATCGAGCGCAGCATGAAGCCGAACTGGAGGTCCTGCATGATGAACGTGATCTGGGAGTAGGCGACGGTCCCGGTGTCCGCGGCGGCGGCCGCCGATGGGGTGTAGTAGAACCCCAGTAACGCGCCCGAAATCGCGGCGACGACGTACGCGAGCGTCGAGAACGACCCCAGCGCGTACAGCGGGTACCAGTACCAGAACTTGTTGTCGAGGTTGTACTGCTCGGTGTGGCTCTTGGGCATCTGGAGGTTCACTCGGTAGTAGAGCGTCTCCAGAAGCTCCAGGTAGTCGACGACCCGGAACCGCTTGTCGAGCCAGATGAGGGTGAACAGATACCCCTTCTCGATGGGGGAGAGCTGTTTCCCCTTCATCCAGCCGAGGTGGTCGTGTTCGTCTTTCTCTTTGAGGCTCATTGGTTATCGTTTGTAGTAGGGGTAGACCGCGCGCTTGACCTGGTCCCAGACGTCGGCGGACTCGACCTGCTCGCCGTCGGCCTGGTCGCCGCGGACGTAGAGGTCCTCCCACTTCCGGCGGCGCTTCTTGACGACCATCACGTCCGGGAGGAACTCCTTCCGGTAGATGGCGAGGACGAACGCCAGGTCGATGAACACCACGGCCAGCAGGCCGCCGAGGAACATGTTCCCGTCGGCGGTCAGCGCCCATCCGGAGACCAGTCCCCAGGAGAACATGAACACGAAGACGATCTCGAGTAGCGCCAGCAGCACGATAGCGATGGCCGCCGCCGTGCTCTCACGCGCCGGTTCGTAGCGGTGGATGTCGCCGTAGGTGGATCCCGAAGTCGACATCACTCACCACCCCCGGTGTTGCCGGTGTTGGGCGACTCGCCGTACTTGAGGATGTAGAACGTGAACACGAGGCTGACGAACATCATCAGGATCGTTCCGACCCCCACCCAGTGGGGGTGGATCGGCGCGCCGATGTCGTGGAGTTCCCGCTCACCGCCGCCGGACTGAAGCTCCTCGACGACCTCGATGGTGCCGGTCATCCCCGCGGACTCGTGGGGCGTACAGACGTACTCGTAGGTGCCCGTGGTCTCGAACGTGTGGGAGTACTCGTGACCAGCATCGAACGTGGTCCCCTGCTCACCTTCGCCCTCCCAGTTCGCGCCCTCGGGCTGGCTCTGGGGAACGACGTTGTGCATGTTGCTGTCCCAGACGAAGTTCACTGTCGTACCCACCGCGATTGTGAGCTCCGCGGGCTCGAACACGAGGCTGCCACCAGGACCGACCGTTACCGTCTCGGTCGGCCCGCTACCGCCGCCCCCGGTACTGGTGGTCGTGCCGGTTCCTTCCTGCCCGGCTGCGACCCCCGAACCGATGGCGACGGCCCCGCCTGAGCCGCCGGTCGCTCGGAGAAAATCCCGCCTCTTCATACGGCCAAAAGGTGGGACGGCCGGCGCTTAAACCCACCGTTTCACCGCCTCCCGACGCCCCATCGTCGCCCGACCTGACGGCGACGGTTCTTGGCTCCCGCGGGGCTCACTCGCCGCGGCGGTCGTCGCCGTCGTTGCTCAACTGTGGGACGAACTCCGGGCGCTCGCCAGCCTCCTCGACCGCGCGGAGCCGATCCCGGTACTCCTCGGCTCGGAAGCGATCCGAGAGCCGCGCGTTCGCGACGACGACGAACAGGAACACGCCGATGAGCAGGAAGCCGATCCCGACCGCCGGCGCGACGACATCGCCTTGCGCCACGTCGGGCTGCAGGTCAAGGAACACCCACGCGCCCAGCAGCCCGATCCCCGCCAGGATCTGGGCGCCCGCGATCAGTTGGAGTATCGTGTTGCCGAGTTCGCCCGACCCGGCCTCCACGTCCTCGGGGTCCGGCAGCGTCGGGTTCTCGGGTGGCTCCGGTGGCTCGTACTCCTCCATCGAGCAGAGCGCAACCGTCGGCTCCACGTCCCGGAGCACGGTGCCCTCGCCCTCGACGCTCCCGTTGGGGTCGATGATGGCGTACCCCTCGTCGGAGTAGGCCAGCAGCCGGTCCCCGTCGGGGCCGGGGTGGCGTTCGAGGCGCGCGAACACCTCGCGGGTAGCGATCCGGGTTTCGAGGTCGCGTTCGACCCGGTCGATGAGGGCCGCGCCGGTGATCCACGTGTCGGGATCGAACACCGCCTCCCACTCCTCGCGCTCCATCTCCGCCATGTCGGCGGGGCCGAACTCCTCGAAGTCGTACGTCTGTTCGACCTGCTCGCGGAGCTGTTCGAGGTCGGTCGAGTCGGCGGCGTCGCCGCTCCCGTCGGCGCGCTCGTGCACCCCGGCAGCGTCGTCCTCGACGGGGTCGGTCATAGTCGGCGTAGGTGTGGCGCGCCGTTAAGCGCTTCGCGAGCGGCGCGCCGGAGTCGGACCCTTTAGGCCCATCAGCCGCGAAGGTGGAGGAGATGATCTCGGAGTCGACCGCCGCGGGGCTCGCGGCGCTGTCGGTCACGGTGAGTCTGCCCTTCTTCCTCTACGGCGCGTGGTACGCCATCGAGACGGAAGTGATGACGTGGGATCGGCTGGTCCACCACCTGACGTTCGTGGGGACGGGGCTGCTGCTCACGACGGCGCCGATGGTGCTGTGGATGATGCCGCGGCTGTTCCAGCAGATGAGCGGGGTGTCGGCGCTGCACGCCTTCCTCGGCCTGCAGGCGTACGCGCTGCTGGCACTCGCGCTCACGGGCATCGTCCGTATCTTCCAGGCAAAACGCCAGGCCGAACTCTACCGCGACCCTGACCCGGACGCCGACATCGGCGCCCTCCACGAGAACATGGGCGCGTGGCGTCGCCGCCTCCGCGTCGGCGTGTTCGGCTACCTAATCCTCTGGCTGCTCGCGTACGGGCTGGGGATCTACCAGTACGTGACGACGTATCTCTGAGCCGGCGCAGTCAGCAACGGGAGCCGACTACCACGCTTCGCCGCTCGCCAGGTCGACCTCGCTGTCACCCTTCTCGGAGGGACAGATGTCCGCCAGCACGCAGTCCCCACAGTCGGGGTTCCGGGCCGTACAGACGGCGCGCCCGTGGTCGATGAACAGATGGGTGACCTGCTGCCAGTGATCTCCAGGAATCACGTCGAGCAGGTCCTGTTCGATGGCCTCGGGTCGCTCCACCTCGGTCAGTCCCAGTCGGCGCGTGAGTCGCTGGACGTGCGTGTCGACGACGATACCCTCAACGACATCGTGGGCGTGCTGGAGCACGACGTTCGCCGTCTTCCGGCCGACGCCCGAAAGCTCCGTGAGTTCGTCCATCGTGTCCGGCACCTCGCCGTCGTGTTTCTCGACGATGTCCTCGCCGATGCTCTTGAGGTAGCCGGCCTTGCTGTTGTGGAAGGTGATGCCGTAGATGTCCTCGGCCAACTCCTCCTCGTCGGCCGCGGCGAACTCCTCGGCGGACTCGTACTTCTCGAACAGGTCTTCGGTCACCTCGTTGACGCGCTCGTCGGTACACTGCGCCGACAGCACGACGGCGATCAGGAGTTCGAGTTTGGTCCCGAACTGCAGCGAGATGGTGGATTCGGGGTACTCCTCGGCCAGCCGGTCGATCACTTCGACCGCCTGGTCGCGACGTGGTTCGAGTGGCTCGCCCATACCCCGCGTTCCGTTCGCCCGGGGTTGAACGGTTCGGTCCCGGCTGCTCGACAGCAAGCGCGTACGGGGCGTCGACGCCCCGCCGGCGCCTACATCCCGGTGCCGGCCGTGAACTCGTAGCCGTAGATCCAGTTGAGGATCACGTAGGTCAGCACCCCCATCGAGAGCGAGAGGATCCACGACCCGGCGGCGACGCGGCCCACCTTCTTGTGGGGCGTCTCGAGTCGGAGTTCCCTGGGGCTGTGGGTCAGCCCCAGCACCAGCGCGTACAGTACGACCGGGACCGCCACCACCGAGAGGATGATGTGGATCGCCAGCATCAGCAGGTAGGCGTAGTAGATGGGGTCGGGCGCGCCGACGAGCTCCTTTGTCCCGCCGCCGCCGATCTTCGAGAGGTACAGCACCAGAAAGACCATGATCAGCGAGAAGGCGGCGCCCATCGCCTTCCGGTGTTTCTCCACCTCGCCCGCACGGATCCACTTCCAGCCGAGCAGCAGCAGCACTGTCGCGGTCGTGTTGATCGCCGCGATGGCGTGGGAGAACAGATTCACTTGCGCGTTCGTGAGGTCGGGGAAGACACTCGCCGGAATCGCCCCAGCGAACGTCCCGATCACCAGCGCGTAGCCGACCACGGAGAGCACGGCAACGGTCGCTCGCGGACGCTCGCGGGCCCGAGAGCGGAGGGGTCCGAGCATGACTCATCGTCGTGTCCGGAGCGACAAGGCGGTTCCGGGTTCGGGCGGAGCTATTTGCCGCCGGCCTCCGTCTGTGGACGTATGCCCGAGTGTGAGTTCTGTGCCATCGCCGCCGGCGAACGCGACGTGCACGTGCTCTACGAGGACGCCCACACAGTGGCGTTCCTCGACGAGAACCCGGCGCGCGAGGGCCACACGGTCGTCCTCCCGAAACAGCACCGCGAGGAGCTACTGGGTACGGCTGACGGCGGGGCGGCCGCGGTGTTCGCCGCCATCGACGCCATCGTGGCCGACCTCCGGGCGGTGCTCGATCCGGAAGGATTCAGCCTCTTCTACACCTCGGGGCCGCTGGTCGGGTCGGTCCGGCATGCGCACGTCCATCTGGTCCCGCGCGCCACGGACGACGGCGTCTCGCTCGCACTCGACCGAGGGCCAATCGACGACGATACGGCCGCCGCACTGGCGGAACGCGTCCGAAACCTCGAGTAGGCTCCTCCCTTGACCGGAAGTGGCAAATTTGGGCGCTGTGGTCCCTCACAGACGACATCAGTCACTTCGGCTGTGCCGACAAGCCACCGTGGTTGCGGCAATTGTTGCAGCCTCCGTGGAGCCTCTCGGCGGGTCGCTACCGGCGGGCAGGAGGCGTGTAGGCTGGGAGTCCGGGAAATCGGCGTTTCAGACCCAATACCGGGCGTCACGGGCGGTGATAGCTTTCGGCAACGCCTGTCACGAGGCCCCTCCTTTTCGCAGTCCTGCCGGTAGAGAGGGTATGGACTACAGCAACCGTCGCGAGTTCGTGGCCGCCGCCGGAACAGCCGCTGCCGCCTTCGCGGCCGGCTGTCTCGGCGGCGCGTCGAGCAGCTCGCGGACAGTGACCGTCGATTACGCCTACTACAACCCCGTGAGCCTCGTGCTACGCGAGAAGGGGTGGGTCGAAGAGGAGTTCAGCGACAGCGACGCCGACGTCAACTGGGTACTCAGCCTCGGGAGCAACGAGGCGAACCAGTACGCCCAGAGCGGCGAGGCCGAGTTCGCGTCGACCGCGGGTATCGCGGCGCTGATGGCCCGAGCGAACGGTATCCCGATCCGGACGCCGTACATCTACTCCCGGCCGGAGTGGACCGCCCTGGTCGCGAACAGTGACTCGGGGATCAGCAAGGTGGAGGATCTGGTCGGGAAGTCCGTCGCCGCCACGCGCGGCACCGACCCGCACTTCTTCCTCCTGCAGGCCCTCGACGCCGCGGGCGTGAGCGAATCCGAGGTGGATATCGTCCACCTCCAGCACCCGGAGGGACAGGACGCCCTCGTGCAGGGCGACGTCGACGCCTGGGCCGGCCTCGACCCGCACATGGCGGAACTCGAACTGGAGTACGATGTTGACCTGTTCTTCCGCAAGCCGTCGTTCAACACCTACGGCTTCCTCAACGCACAGGAGTCGTTCCTGCAGGACCACCCCGAAGACAGCAAGCGCGTGCTGCGCGCCTACGAGCGTGGCCGGGAGTGGGCCATCGACAACCCCGACGAGACTGTCTCCATCCTCGCGGAGGCCTCCGAGATGTCCGAGCCGGTCGCCCGGAAGGTGTTCACCGAGCGGACCGACCTCTCGACGCCGCTACCGGGCGAGCAGCACCGGAGCCTGCTCTCGGATCTGGCGCCGATCCTGCACGAGAAAGGTATCGTGAGTGAGGACGTCGACCTGCAGGCCGCCATCGGCGAACTGATCGACAGCGAGACGGCCGCGCCGGTGATCGAGTGATGGGCGCGGCGTTCGAGGAGTCGGCGCCGCGGTCGCTCCCGTCGCTCGGCCGAGTGCGATGGGGGCTGGGCGTCGTCGTGCCCGCGCTGATCGTCGTCGGCTGGCACCTGCTGGTCGTGACGGGCGTGTTCCCGCCGTATCAACTCCCGAAACCGCTCTCGGTCGTCGAGACGCTGTACGCGATGACGCTTGCGGGCGAACTCACCGGGCACGTCGCCATTACGGTCCAGCGCGTCGTGTTTGGCTGTCTCGTCGGCATGAGCGTCGCCGTCGTGTTCGGCACGCTGACCGGGCTCTCGACGCTCGCGAACGACCTGCTCGACCCGCTGTTCCAGAGCACGAAGAACGTCCCCTCGCTGGCGTGGGTGCCACTGTTCCTGCTCTGGTTCGGCATCGGCGAACCGGCGAAGGTGCTGCTGATCGCCGTGGGCGCGTTCTTCCCGGTCTACCTGAACCTCTCGACGGGGATCAGGGACGTCGACGACGACCTCCGGGAGGTCGCGGACGTGTACGACCTCGGGCGGATCGAAACGCTCCGGAAGGTGGTGCTGCCCGGCGCGCTCCCGAGCCTGTTCGTCGGCATCCGCAGCGGCGTCGGCCTCGCGTGGATGTTCGTCGTCGCCGCCGAACTCATCGCGGCGAGTCAGGGGATCGGCTACCTGATGAACGACGGGCGAGTGATGTCCCGACCGGACCTGATCGTCGGCGCCATCCTGCTGTTCGCGCTGTTCGGGAACCTCTCGGATCTCGGCGTCAAGGAGGTGGAGAACTATGTCGTCGACTGGTGAGCCGGCAGTGTCCGTCGACGGGCTCTCGAAGGCGTACGGCGACACGGTTGCGCTCCGGGACATCGACCTGAGCGTGGCCGAGGGCGAGTTCCTCTCGGTCGTCGGTCACTCCGGCTGTGGGAAGAGCACGCTCCTCCGCGTGCTCGCCGGCCTCGAAGCGGATTTCGACGGCGGCGCAGCCGTCGACGGCGTCGACGTGCGAGGGGAGCACGCCGGTAACGTCGGCATGGTGTTTCAGGAGCCTCGGCTGCTGCCGTGGCTCTCGGTTCGGGAGAACATCGCGGTCGGCCTCCCAGATGGAACCAACCCGGCAAGCGAACAGGCACAGGCGCGCGTCGACGAACTCGTCTCCCGTGTGGGCCTCGACGGCTTCGGCGACGCGCGCCCGAGCGAACTCTCGGGCGGGATGGCCCAGCGCGTCTCGCTTGCCCGGGGGCTCGCCTACGACCCGACGGTGATGCTGCTCGACGAGCCGTTCTCCGCGCTCGACGCGCTCACCAAGCGCGAACAGCAGGAGTTCCTGCTGGACATCTGGCACGACCGGGAGATCACGGTGGTGCTGGTCACCCACGACATCGAGGAGGCGGTGTATCTGTCGGACCGCGTGGCCGTGATCGGCGGCCAGCCCGGAACGGTCGAGGAAGTCGTCGACGTGGAGCGGGAGCGACCCCGCGACCGGAGCGCCGAACGGCTCGTCGACCGCCGCGAGCGGATCGAGCGCGCGCTCGGCCTCTGACGGATATCGACCCCGTCCCGTCGTCGTCTCAGAGTGCAAGGGTTTTAGAGGGACTGGCTCCACAGTTAAGGTACGGGTGATGGCGACGCACCCGTCTTCGGTCGGACGGGCCGACTCCCGCCGCGACGGGGTGGCCCCCACGGCGCGGCGGACTGGCGCCACCGGCCCACCCGACCACTTTCGCCGCGCGACCCAGGACAGGTCGCGCGGCGGTACTCACACCGACGAGCGGTTTGCTCGTCGTTCGGATAGCGGTCGTCGGTTCCACTCGCCGGAGGCGAGGCCGAGGAACCCCCGGAGTTCCCGCGAACGGAGTGAGCGGGAGCACGAGAGAGCGTCGCTCTCTCGGAGGGGGTGACGAAGGCTTTTGATCGAGCTTTTGCCAGCGACCGAAGGGAGCGCAGCAAAAGGTCGGATCAGATGACGCCGGTGGTCTCCGCCACTTCCCGCGCCGCCTTCTCCGTGATGCCGTCGCCGAGCACCGTGTAGCGGTCCCGGATCTCGTGGGCGGAGGTGAGCGCGTCCAACAGTTCACCCTCGGTCACGCCCAGATCCTCGGCCGTCGTCGGCGCGTCGAGGCTGTCCAGCGCGGCGTGGATGTTCTGCCACATCCCGTCCGGCCCGTCGTGGAGGTAGGCGGTCATGATCGACCCGACGCCGACCTGGTGGCCGTGAAGTGCGCGCCCCGGGGCAATCCGGTCGAGTTGGTGGGAGAACAGGTGCTCCGCGCCCGATGCGGGCCGCGAGGAGCCGGCGATGGACATCGCGACGCCCGAGGAGACGAGCGCCTTCACGACGATCCACGCCGACTCTTCCAGTCCCGGCCGGATCAGGTCGGCGTTGTCGACGAGCATCTCCGCAGTCATCCGGGCCAACGCGCCCCCATACTCCGAGTACTCGACGCCCTTGAGCCGGCGGGCGAGCTGCCAGTCCGCGACCGCGGTGTAGTTCGAGATGATGTCCGCACAGCCCGCGGTCGTCAGCTCCCACGGCGCGTCGGCGATGACCTCAGTGTCGGCGACGACCGCCAGCGGCGGCTCCGCGGCGACAGAGTGGCGCGTGTCCCCCTCCGGGATCGACCCGCGGCCCGAGACGATGCCGTCGTGGCTCGCGGCCGTGGGGACCGAGACGAACCCCACGTCGAGTTCGTCGCTGGCCATCTTCGCGGTGTCGATGGGTTTGCCGCCGCCGAGGCCGACGATGTAGCCCGCGTCCATCGACTGCGCGGCGTCGATGACGTTCTGGACCTGATCGAAGCCGGCCTCGGCGACGATGACCGTCTCCGGCGACGGGAGCTGACTCCGGACCTGATCGCCGACGATGTCGTCGGGCGAGGGGCTGGTGACGATCAGGGGGCTGCCCGAGAGGTAGAGTTCGTCGACGGCGGCCCCGAGGTCGTCGAGCGCGCCGTGGCCGACGACGACGTTCCGCGGGAGGCGGATCCACGTCGATTTGTCGAACATGCAGTTGGGGTCACGCCGCGGGGTGAAAAGCGGTTCGCGACGCCCGACTCAGCCCAGCAGCCGCCACGCCTCGACGAGGTAGGTCACGCCGAACCCCCCGAGCACGAGTGTGCTGGCGGCCGCGACCGCGGGTGCGAACGACTCCGTCCGGCGCCCGGCCTGCACCAGCGCGGCCGGGAAACACGCCAGCCAGAGGCCGATGCCGCCGAACAGGCCGACGATCAGTGCGGCGCTCCCCGTTTCGACCACCAGCAAGCCGGCGAGGTCGGCGCCGACGACGGGCAGTACCGCCAGCACGTCCAGTTGCCCGGGATCGAGCAGGCCGACGCCGACGGTCAGCCAGAAGAGGATCTGGTAGGGGTTTGTGAGCGCGAGCGCGAACGCACGACGGAAGCCCGTCGACTCGCCGAGATCATCAGCCAGCGGCTGACTGCCCGATGGACTGCGTCCCCCGACATCGACGCTAGCGGGCGACTCGGGGGCGTCGTCACTACCCCCAGCCGTCTTGACTTCCGCGTCCACGGAGTCCGGCGCGAACGTGGCCTGTACTCCCTTCGCGGCGCCGTAGGCGAAGTAGAGCATCAACAGCCCGCCGACGCCGAACAGCACGCCCTTCAGCAGCGTCGACTGGTCGACGATACGGACGGCGCCGCCGAGCGCCAGCAGGAAGAAGACGAAGTCCGCAAGCCCCGCGCCGAGGCCGGCTTTCAGCCCGGCCGTCCAGCCGCGGAGCACGCTCTCCTCGGCGATGACGGCGTTCATCGGCCCGGGCGGCGCCGCCAGCGCCAGCCCGAACACCGCGCCGGCCAGCAGCGTCGGAACGACATCGAACACGACCCGATGAAGGGGCGAAACCGCGAAAAACCGCCCGGTTCAGCGTCGGCGGGCGAGACCGACGCCCGCAGCGACGATCAGGGCCGCGATGGCGACGTAGAGGACGGTAGCGGGCGCCCCGAGCACCACGAGGCCGAACGCGAGGAACACGACGGCGGCCCCGGCCTCGATGTACGCGGTCGGGAGCACCGCCTCGACTTTGCCGCCGACGACGGCGTCGACGCCGGTCCGGAGCGCCAGCGCCCCGAGCACGCCGACGAACACCGAGACGGGCGCGTCGGGGAACGTTGCCGCGAGGTTGATCGTCAGCAGTTGGGTCTTGTCGCCGAACTCCGCGAACAGCACGAACAGAAAGCCCGTCAGGAGGCCGCTGTAGCGGCCGGCGCGGGCGAGTAGCGCGTCCGGTATCAGCCAGCCCGAGAGCCCCACGTCGAGGCCGGCGCCGACGGCCACGGCGCCGGAGCGCTCGCCGTTCCGAAGGCCCTTGACGGCCGAGCGGGCCGTCCAGAGCCCGAACAGGAGGAACAGGCCGCCGGCGACCATCGTCACCACTCCGGCGGGAAGTATCGCGACGACGTACTGGCCGAACGCGACCTCCAGCGCGGACCAGACCGTGAACGCGCCCATCGCGCCGAAGAAGACCGCCTTGGCGTCATAGCGCGTCGCGAGCGTGATGACGACCAGTTGCCCCTTATCACCGAACGTGGCGAGGAGGTTCGCGAGGAAGGCGGCCGCCAGCGGCCCGTGCTCGGCGTACCGGGAGACGACGGCGTCGAGCCCCGACTGCAGGGGGAGCAGCGCGCCGGGCACGGCTCAGGCGACCTCGTCCATGGCCTGCCGGACCCGGATGGCGTCGGCCACGTCCTCTGGCAGGCTCTGCTCGTCGCCGTCCTCGAGGCGGACCGTCACCATCCCGAACGGCGCCACGTCGACGACTTCGACCGCGGTGCCGGGCATCAGCCCCGCCTCCGCGAGGTAGTCGAGTTCGGCCTGATCCCGGTGGGGAACTCTGGAGACGACGACGCGGTCGCCCTCCGCGAAACCGCTCAGGCGGTCGCCGGCCTCCTCGTCGACGGGATCGAGGCTCTCGGCGGGGATCGGGTCGCCGTGCGGGTCGACCGCCGGGTCGCCCAGCGCCTCGGCCATCCGGCGTTCGAGGGCCTCGCTGATGTGGTGTTCGAGCGTGTCGGCCTCGTCGTGGACCTCCGACCAGTCGAAGTCGAGGTGCTCCGCGAGGTACGCCTCCAGCAGGCGGTGGTGCCGGATCACTTCGAGCGCGACGGTCCGGCCCTCCTCGGTGAGTTCGACGCCGCGGTACTTCTCGCGGTCGATCAGCCCCCGGTCGGCCAGTTTCTCCATCATGCTGGTGACCGTCGGCGGGGTCTTGTCGAGGTAGTCCGCGACCGCGGAGGTCGAGACGGGCGCACCCTCCTCACGCTGGAGGACGTAGATCGCTTTGAGGTAGTCCTCCATCGCGTCGCTCAGCATACCGAACGCTTGGTTTCGACGCGTCAAAAACGCCCCGGTGGCGGCGATGTGGTGGCGCGGAACTGTGGAGTTAAGCCCCCGGGACCCGTTGGTCGAACTGAATGAACCTCCGACGCGCCCTGAGTTTCGCGACCCTCGGTATCGGCGCCGCCGCGGTCACCAACGCCGCCCTCCGGCGTGACGCCGGCGACCTCCCGCCCGCGCTCGACGGAATGCAGCGCACCTACCGCTGGCGCGGCATGAACGTCGCCTACACCGAGGCGGGCGACCCGGATGACCCGGACCTCGTCCTGCTCCACGGCCTCAACGCCGCTGGCTCCTCTGGCGAGTGGCGCGCGGTGTTTGACGAGCTCGCTGAGGAGTACCACGTGATCGCCCCGGACCTCCCGGGCTACGGCCGCTCGGACCGGCCGCCGATCCGCTACTCGGCCGCGCTGTACGAGGCGTTCGTCGAGTCGTTCCTCGGCGAGTTCGGCGACGCCGCCGGCGGGTCGGATGCCGGCGACGCGGCCGACGACGGGGAAGGCCCTGCAGTCCTCGCCTCCTCGCTCTCGGCGTCCTACGCCGTCGCGGCCGCGCGGCACGTCGACGTCTCGCGGTTCGTGCTCGTCTGCCCGACGACCAGCACCGGGCCCGGTGGCGGCGCGTGGGTGCGCGAACTCGTGCGCACGCCGCTCGTGGGCGAGACCCTGTTCAACCTCGTCACCTCCGAGCCAGCTATCGAGTACTTCAACGCCGACCACGGCTACGCCGACCCCGCCGGCCCCGAGGCGGAGTGGGCGGAGTACGAGTGGCAGACCGCCCACCAGGAGAACGCGCGCTTCGCCCCCGCGGCGTTCCTCGCGGGCGATCTCGACAGCGACCTTGACCTCGGCGGCACGCTCGCGGATCTCGACGTACCAACGACCATCGTCTGGGGTCGGGAGACCGAACTGACGCCGGTGGAGCAGGGCGAGGAGTTGGCCCGGGCGGCGGGTGCGGAGCTACTCGTGTTCGACCGCGCGAAGCTGCTGCCCCACGTCGAACGTGCCGACGCGCTGTTGACGTATCTGCTGGAGGGTGAGCTTCCGGACGACTTCTCGGTGATCCGGGAGTACGATCCGAACGAGGTGGAGGATGAGGCGAGTGAAGAAACGGACGAGGAGGACGAAGATGAGGGCGACGACGAAGACGAGGAGTAGTCGCGTCTCTGGGTCGTTTTCGGGGAGTACGCCGGCTTTCTCGGTGTGAGTTTGGGAACTGTTTCTTCAGCCGCGAACGGTACCGCGGAGTGAGCTTGGCCACGTGGACCGCACCGCCCCGCACGGCCTCGACCCTCCCCAGCCGGTTCGCTCCCGTACGGTCGCTCACCCCTCGCGCTGAGTCGTCGACGGAGCGACGACTGTCTCGCGCCACTGCCGCCGCGGGGGGATCGTGGTGCGGTCACAAGTGACTAAGCATCGAGATACTGCCGCGGAGCTGTTCCTCCGGCGATTCACACTCACCACCGGAGCCACGCTCCACAAGAAAGAGCCCAAACTTCTCACAACATCCTCCATCGGCCTCCGGGTCGGTCACCGATCGGGCGGCCCGTCCCGCCAATCTGCCCAGTTCTTGGCGATCTCGTCGGCGATTACGCGCCCGACGCGGTACGCGTTCCGGAAGGCAGGCCCCTTGAGACGCCACTCGCCGGCCGCGTCCTCGTCCTGAGGCGGGCGGTCGAAGTTCGACGCCGCGCGAACGCTGAGGTAGCGGTCCAGCGCCTGAAACCGGTCACATGCGACGGCACTCCCGAACCCCTCACACTCAGTCGTCGCGTAGCTCCCCGCCCCGTGGTAATCGACGAGGGAGTCAACCTCGTTCGCCAGCGTATGGCCGTACCAGAAGTCGGCACCAGCGACGGAAGTGCCCCTCTCAATAGCTGGAGCATCGACCGCGGGAGCAGCGGTGTACCGTTCGCGATGGGCTCGTGCATCCGGGGTGTCCTCGAGATCGACCCCACGAGCCGCGTCCTCCGCGGCGTCGACGAGCCCGCGGTCGAGTTCGTAGGCGTGAGCCGGGCCGAAACCCCACGGCTCCACGCTCGTCCCCTTGCCGTATCGCTTCTTGGCGTCCCAGTTGACGATGTGGTCCGCGAGCACGACGGAGCCGACCGTTCCCGCGTGGGGCGAAACGCCAGCGACCCCGGCCGTGAGGAAGTACGTCGTTTCGGGGTTCACGGCGTCGGAGAGAAGGTAGGCGGTAGTGCTCGCGGCGGCGTGGGTCGGTCCCATCCCGGTCGCGGTGACGCCGACGCCGTGGTCGGTGACCCTGATCGCTGTCGGCGCCCCAGGAACCGACACCTCGCGTTCGAACTCCCCATAGCCGTCGATCCAGCGCCCGAGCTCCCCACTCCCGTCCGACGCCACTGCCGGGCCGAAAGCGGTCATCACGAGAACACGCAGGGGGGAAGGCATCGTGAGTCACGAATCAGTTCGGGGACTGATAGGTACTTCCATCCGACCGAGCGGGAATTGCCCGCTAGAAACCCCTTATACCGATCTGAGAACCAACACGTCCTTCCCGGTCGTCTCGCTCGCACCCACGTCGGCCTCCACCGCGTCGCCGATCTCGATGCTTCCCGGTTCGGCGTCGACCACGATCCCCGTAATCCGCGCCGGGCCGAAGTCGACGACTGCGGTGTCGTAGGGCGCGTCGGCCTTGAACGCCGGCGCCGGGACGTGGACAGTCGTAATCGTCTCGACGACGCCCGACTCGGGCAGGGACTCCTCGGTGAACTCGGTCGAGCCACAGTCCGGGCAGATACGCCGCGGCGGCAGGTAGCCATGCCCGTTCGCGCACTCGACGTAGTAGCCGTCGTCGGCCACGAACGCGTGGAGCCACTCGTCGAAGCCAGCGTCGCTCATTCCGCCACCTCCAGCACGTGAACGACTGCGGAGGCGACCGTCCCACCCGCGTTGTGGGTGACGCCGACCTCGGCGTCGTCGACTTTGTCGCTGTTGGGGTGGTCACCCCGGAGCAGTCGGGTCATCTCCGCGATCTGTGAGCCACCCGTGGCGCCGACCGGGTGGCCCTTCGCCTTCAGGCCGCCGGAGAGATTGATCGGTAGGTCGCCGTCCGCGCGGGTCTCGCCGCGTCGGGCGGCGCCGAGGCCCTCGCCGGGGTCGTAGAACCCCAGCGACTCGATAGCCAGCACCTCCGCAATGGTGAAGCAGTCGTGGACCTCCGCCACGTCCACGTCGGCGGCGTCGATGCCCGCGTCGTCGTAGGCCATCGCGGCTGCGTCGTCGGCCGCTGGCGTGCGAGCGAGATGCTCGCGGTCCTGCAGCGCCATGCGGTCCGCGCCCTGTCCGGTGCCGACGACGGAGACACCGGCGTCGAGATCGTGTTCGGCGGCGTACTCCTCGCTCACGAGGAAGATGGCCGAGGCGCCGTCGGTGATCGGACAGCAGTCGAACAGCGCCAGCGGTTCGGCGACGGGCGGCGCGTCCAGCGCCTGCTCGACGGTGAGTTCCCGCTGGTACTGCGCGTACTCGTTGGGGATGGCGTTGTCGTGGTTCTTCGAGGCGACGTTGGCGAGGTCCGTTTTGAGGTCGTCCTCGTCGACACCGTAGGCGTCGGCGTAGGCCGTCGCCATCAGCGCGTAGGCAGCGGGGAACGTGACGCCAGCGCGGACCTCGAACAGTTCGTCGGCGGCGATAGCGAGCGACTCCGTCACCTCGGGGGTGTCGTGGTTGGTCATCCGCTCGACACCGCCGGCGAGCACCACGTCTGCCTCCCCCGAGCGGACGGTCCGGACGCCCTCCCGGACGGCGACGCCCGCCGAAGCGCACGCCTCCTCGTAGCGTGTCGCCGGGCAGGTCAGTCCCGCAGCCTCCGCGAGCAGGGGGGCCAGATGGCCCTGCCCCTCCGAAAGCGGGCCGGCGAAGTTGCCGACGTTCAACTGTTCGACATCCGAGAGCGGGACGCCGGCGTCCTCCTTGGCGGCGAGTGCCGCCTCCGCGAACAGGTCCCGGCCGGTCCGTTCTGGGTGCGAGCCGAAGTGGGTGAGCCCCACGCCAGCCACGCGCACGCCTGACATAGCCAGACGGTTGGCCCGGTTCGGCTAAAGGCCTGCCGGAGTCCGCGGCGACGGGAGCCACTCGGGGCGGTAGCCGGCGACACCGGCGACGGCCAGCGGCGCGAGATCGAACGCGGCGCCGACGACGAGCCCTTGCGCCGTTCCGAGCGGACCGAGCCAGGCCGCCGTGACGAGCAGGCCGAGGCTCCCGACCAGCACGGCGGCGAGGAAGGCAACGACGAACCGCACGCGGCGTCGATGGGCCGACACCGAGCGCGATCCGAACCCCTCGGTGAGCCAGCGATAGCCGAGTACGGCGCCGACGAGCGCCGCTGCCGGCGCGGCGTAGAGCCACTGGTCCGACGGTGGGAGGGCGCCACTGCCCGTCAGGCCCGTCAACGCGGAGTAGCCCGTGAGGAGGTCGACGGCGCTGTCCACGACGAAGCCGAGCGCCAGCGCCCACTGAACGGCGGCGACGACCGCTTGCCGGGGCGACGGCGGCGCGTCACGGGAGGGCATCGTCCGTCGTTCTCCCGACCGACTGAAAAGCCCCGCGTCCGCCGCGTTCCGGCAGGCCCTTCCCGACCGCGCTCTATCCTCGGGCCATGTTCAGCGACGCGTTCGTCGGACTCGCCTGCACCGACTGCGACGCCAGTCTTGCCGTTGATGACGCCGACCCCGAAGCCATCTCCGGCGCGGGGCCGTGCCCGGACTGCGGCGCACCCCGAGTGCCGGAGTACGACCTCGACGCCGTCAACCCCGAATCGGTCCGCACGGGCCGGCGCGCGTGGGACCGCGACGCCGTACTCCCGTTCGACGCCGACTCGGCGCTCTCCGCGGCAGAGGGTGGCACGCCGAGCGTTGATGCCCCCCGACTCGCCGACGAACTCGGCGTCGCGGGCGTCGAAATCAAGGACGAGGCACGGAATCCGACTGGCTCGGTACTGGATCGCGGGCTCTCCGCCGCGGTGACGGCTGCCGACGCCGCGGGCGCCGAACTCATCGCCTGCGCCTCCCCGGGCAACGCTGGCCAGTCGATGGCCGCCTACGCCGGGCAGGTGGACCTGCGCTCCTACGCGTTCGTCCCGACGCGCTCGCCGTTCTCGAACAAGGCGATGGTGAACGTCCACGGCGGCGAGATGAAGGTCGTCCCGGGACGGCTCGGCGACGCCGTCGACGCGCTCGAGAGCGAACTGCAGTCGGACTACGTCGATCTGGGGGCGTTTTCCTCCCCCTACCGCCACGACGGGCTGAAGACCGTCGCCTACGAGGTTCTCGCGGATCGAGACTGGGAGACGCCCGATGCGCTCGTCCTCCCAGCCAGTACGGGCGAACTGGTTGTCGGCGTCGTCGATGGCCTGCGCGAGTGTGTGGAGCTGGGGCTCATCGACGACCTGCCACCCGTCTACGCCGTGCAGGCTGCCGGCTGTGCACCCATCGCGGCGGCGTTCGAACACGGCGCCGACGAGACCGAGCCGTGGGAGACCCCCGACACCATCGTCGGCGAACTGGAAGTCGCGGACCCGCCGGGTGGCGACCTCGCGCTCGCGGCGATCCGGGAGACCGGCGGCGCCGCGCTCACGGTCGAGGACGACGAGGCACTGGAGAGCGCGGTTGCGGTGGCCTCGACGGAGACGGTAGAAATCGGACTGGCTGGCGGCGTCGCCGCGGCGGGGCTCTGGGCGCTCGCCGAGGACGGCACCATCGGCGCCGACGACGAGGTGGTCGTCGTCAACACCGAAGCAGCGACAAAGGCGCCGGACGTGCTCCGGAGCCACCTGATGGGGCAGGGCGTCTGAGCGGGACGACGGGTCGGATCTGAGCCGCGGCTCAGGTGTGCGCGAGGTTCCAGACCGAGTCGGACACCTCGATCCGGGCGACGTCCTCGTTGTCCGCGATGGCGCGGAACACGAACGTCCGCTCGTCGCGTTCGAGCTGGATATCGATGCTCCGGGCGTCGACAGTAAACTCCTCCTCGATTCGTTCGGGCCCACCGTTGTCGCGTTCGGCCATCACGTCGTAGTCGCTGTAAGTGACTTGGGTGCTCTCTTCGACGAGGCCGTCCTCGTCGATCACGTCGGCGTCGATACCGTCGTGTGTGCTGGTCTCCCGGACGACGAGAGTGTAGGTGTCCATCGTCATACCTTCGGCTTCGGCGGCTCCCCTGAAGTAAACGGTGGCCGTTTAGGTCGTTCTGGGCTGTTTGGGCTGACGAGGACAGCGTCTCGATCCGTTCAGAATCGACGGCTACCGCGACGGCAACAGCATCTCGTTCGTTGGCAAATTGTGACCGCAACCGCCCCGCACCGCGCGGTGGTGGCGCGTGACGTGAGCAGGGCGAGAGCGAAGCTCTCGCTGGCCGTGCGGGCGACGCACGGGTCGCCCGCACAACGCG
>NZ_JAGGLC010000002.1 GCF_017874235.1 Halolamina salifodinae | reverse complement strand
GAGCGGGTCGTTCACAACGAGAGAGCAGGGAGACTGTAAACCCTAATATCTCAACGCTTGGGATTCCTCCGGCTTTAGCTGGAGGAGGATGTCAAAGTCGTTGCAGGTGCGGTCGATTCGTTGCGTCGACGCCGGCGAAGGCGCAGAGTCCCCCTCTGGGATCAGTTCTGCAGGTCGCTCGCGCGCGCCGCCGCGAACGGGACGAACATCTCTTCGGGCGTCATGCCGCCGTGGACGCCGATCTTTTCGTCGCTTTCGTGCCACATCTGGCCCTCGTGGTGGACCGCCAGCAGGTCTGGGGCGCGGCGCTCGAAGGCCTCCCCGGGCTCCGCGTGGTTGCTCCCGAACAGGCCGCGCTCGCGGTACTCGGCCTCGGTGAACGTGAGCACGTCGTCGCCGGCTTCCCGTTTGAGGTAGTCCCGGAGCCCCTCGACGCGGCCGTCGGCGACGTGGAATTGGACGTTCCGCGGGCCGCCCTGTGGCGGGATCGGGTCGCCGTCGTCGCCGCGGGCGAGGCAGTTCTGGACCTCGGGCACCGAGAGGTCGACCGAGACCTCGGGGTCGACGTTCGTGTGGCCGTGGTCGGCCGTCACGAGCAGCGCCGTCTTCTCGGCCGTCTCGGCGTCGAGGTTGTCCAGGAACCCCGTTCGGATCGCTTCCGTGACCATCCGGGCCTGCGCGTCGTAGCGGTCGGCCGCGGTGCCGGTGCGGTGGGAGATGGTGTCGACGTTCGGGACGTACGCAGTGACGTGGGTCGGCCCCTCACTGTCGGCGACGATGTCGCGGAGCGAGACGGCCATGTCGGCAACGTTCCAGTAGCCGTGTGTCTCCGCGCCGGCGGTCGTGAGTTCCGAGGAAATGGAGCCGGCGATGTGGACCGGTTGGGTGACGTGGGCGTCCACGCCCGCGGCCTCGGCGTCGCCGTAGATGGCGTCGCCATCGAACAGCTCTCGGGGGTCCGCGAGCGGGTACTCGTCCTGTACGGGCGTGCCGTCCGCCAGCAGGAACGGGAGCGTCTGGATCGACTCGTCGATGGAGTCGAGATACTGGTGCCAGCCGAGCAGGCCGTGCTCGGCCGGGAGCAGTCCCGTGTGGAGTGTCGTGATCGCGGCGGCCGTCTCGGAGGGGTACGTTGAGGTCAGTGGCGTGACGATGCCGTCGGTTTCGAAGGCATCGAGCAGCGGGAGCTCCTCGCGGAGGCGCATCCACTGATCGAGGCCGAAGCCGTCGACGACGAGCAGGACGACGTTCTCGATATCGCCGTCGATGAGGTCGCCGAACGCGTCGTCGGGGATGTTCCGCGGAAATTCGGACGAGAGCAGGGAGAGCGCGCTCTCGGGCGTGTCGGCGAACGAGCGGTCGCGGTAGGCGGGGAAGACGTAGCCGTCCTCCTCGTAGGCCTCACGGAGGTCGGATGCGTAGTCGCTCACGAGCGGATGTTCAGATCGACGGAGAAAGAGCTACCGACAGCGAGTGACGGAGAAGTCCGGCCGGGGGGCCGACCCGACTCAGGCGTTCGTCACTTTCGCGCCGAGGTCGTCGAGCACTGTCCAGAAGTCGGGGAACGACACGTCGACGTGCTCGGCGTCGTCGACGGTCGTCGTCCCCTCGGCGACGAGGCCGGCGACGGCCAGCGACATCGCGATCCGGTGGTCACCACGGCCGTCGACTTCGGCACCGACGAGCGAGGAGTCGCTGCCGTGGACCGTGAGGGTGTCCTGCTCCTCGGTCACCTCGGCGCCGAGTTTTCCGAGTTCCTCGGCCATCGCGCTCACGCGGTCGGTCTCCTTCAGCCGGACGTGCTCGCAGTTGACGATCCGTGTGTCGCCGTCGGCGATGGCGCCGACCGCGGCGATGGTCGGGAGCAGGTCCGGCGTGTCGCCCACGTCGACCTCGATACCCGAGAGATCGCCGCCCGAAATTCTGAGTTCACCGGCGTCCTCGTCCCACGAAATTTCGGCGCCCATGCGGTCGAGAATGTCGACGATGGCTGTGTCACCCTGCGCGCTGGGGTGCGCGCCCTCGACGACCACCTCGCTCCCGTCTTCGGCTGCGACAGCCCCCGCAGCGGCGAGGTAGGAGATCGAGGAGAAGTCGCCCGGGACGGCGTAGCTCCCCCCCGCCGGCGCGTACTGCTGGCCGCCGGGGACGCGGAACCCCGACTCCGTGTGCTCGGCATCGACGCCGAACGCTTCGAGCACTTCCAGGGTGATGTCGACGTACGGCGCCGACTTGAGTTCGGTCTCGAGGTCGACCTCGATCCCCTCGTCGGTGACGGCGCCGGCCATCAGCAGCGCGGTGATGAACTGCGAGGAGACGTCGCCGGGCATCGAGACGGCGCCGCCCGTGATCGACTCGCCGACGACCAGCGGCGCGCGGCCGTTCCGGCGCGTGCTCTCGGCGCGGCCCCCCAGATCCTCGATGGCGTCCAGCAGCGGCTCGTGTGGGCGCGAGCGCAGCGAGTCGTCGCCGGTGAGCACCGTCAGCCCGTCCGTGAGCGCGCCAGCCGCGGTGACGAGTCGCGTCGTCGTCCCGGAGTTCTCGCAGTTGATCACGTCGTCCGGCACTTCGGGCCGGCCGCCGAATCCCTCGACTGAGAGGGTGCCGGCGTCGAGTCGCGAGCGGTCGACACCGCCGCCGAACGCCGAGACGGCGCGCATGGTCGCCCGCGTGTCCGCGCTGACCAGCGGGTCCTCGACGGTTGCCTCGTCGGCGTAGCCTGCAGCGAGAATGGCGCGGTGGGTGTAGCTCTTCGACGGCGGCGCGCGACAGCGCCCGGCGACCCGGGAGCGCGAGACGTGCTTTTTCATGCCATCACCTGTGGCTGCCGGGGAGATGAGTCCACCGGAGGCAGTTTTGAAGTACGATAGCGGGACCACCCATCCCGTGAGCTGAGAACTGCCGTGAGACGGTCCACGGTTGTGCGGCCAGCCGTCTCACGACTCGTTCGGCCGCCTGTTCGCCAGCGGTGGCCAGCCACAGCCCCGCCGACGCCGGCCTACTCCTCGGCGGCGTCGGCGCCCGCGACGCTGGCCATCGCACCCGCCAGCACGCGCGTCGCGCTCGCGCAGTCCTCCCAGTCAGTCCACTCCCGGGGGTTGTGACTGATGCCGTCCTGCGAGGGTGCGAACAGCAGCGCCGCGTCGGTCACGTCGGCGACGTGCATCGTGTCGTGAGCGGCGCCGGAGTGCAGGTCGATGGTCCGGATCCCGGACGCCTCGCCCGCGCGGTGCGCAGCGGCGCGTAGCGTGTCAGACATCGGCGTCGGTTCGAGGTCGAACGGCCGGGAAAACGAGGTCTCCACCCCGCGGTCGGCTTCGACGATGGCGAGGCTCGAGCGCGTGGCCTCGACGATGGTCTGCATCGACTGGTAGTCCACGTCCCGGATGTCGACGCCGAACTCGACCTTCCCCGGGACCACGTTGGTGGCGTCGGGGGAGACCGAGAGCGAGCCAACAGTGCCGACTGCGGTCTCGCTCTCCTCTTCGACCACCTCGTTGGCGGCGGCTTCGACGTCGAGCACGACCTCCGACGCGGCCGCAAGCGCGTCGGTTCGCTCGTCCATCGGCGTCGCGCCGGCGTGGTTGGCCTCGCCCACGATCTCGGCCTCGCAGTGGGTGATCCCGGTGATGGTGGTGACGACGCCGACCGGGACGTTCTCGCGCTCCAGCCGGGTGTCCTGCTCGATGTGGAGTTCGTACCACGCCTCCCAGTCGCTGGCGTCGAGTCGGCCCTCGCCGCGGAAGCCGATCCGTTCGAGGGACTCTTCGAGAGTGACGCCTTCGCCGTCCTCCGTGGCCAGAGCCTCCTCGACAGTTCGCTCGCCGACGGCGACCGAGGAGCCGAGCAGCCCCTCGGAGAAGCGCTGTCCCTCCTCCTCAGTGAAGGAGACGACGACCAGCGGCCGCGCCGGTTCGACGCCGGCGTCCTGCATCGCACGGACGGCCTCCAGCGCCGCGTAGACGCCAAGCGGGCCGTCGAAGATGCCGCCCTCCGGCACGGAGTCGACGTGGCTCCCGGCAGCGACGGGTGCGGCGCCGGGGTCCACCGACTCGGGTGTCCACGTGCCGGCGATGTTGCCGACGGCGTCGACGGTCACGTCCAGTCCGGCGTCCCCCATCCGGTCGACGAGCGTCTCACGAGCAGCGCGGTTGGCGTCGGTCCCGGTCAGCACTGTCCGAGCGCGGCCTTCATCGACCTCAATCTCCCCGTGTTCGGCGTTCGCCTCGATGTCCGCTCGCAGGCGGTCAGTGTCGACGTGCATACCGGCTGGTGGCGTCGGCGTCGCCTTACATGTACCCTTCGGGGCAGGCGACGCCGGCGGGACTCGGCGTAGTGAATGAGAACCTCACCACCGCAGCCGTGGTGCTTAACCCCGCCGACCGCCTCTGGTCGACCGAATGGAGAACGCCGGCGTCGACGCGTTCACGCACCTCGGACCGGCAGTTCGGGAGGCCCTCTCGGATCGGGGGTTCACCACGCCGACCGAGCCACAGCGCCGCGCGGTCCCGCCGCTCGCGGCCGGCGAGAACGCGCTGGTGATCGCCCCCACCGGGACCGGGAAAACCGAGACGGCAATGCTGCCCGTGCTGGACCAGATCGCCGCTGCCGAGGAGCGCCACGGGATCTCCGCGCTGTACATCACGCCGCTGCGTGCGCTCAACCGCGACATGCTCGACCGTCTCGAGTGGTGGGGCGAGACGCTCGATCTGGCGGTCGACGTGCGCCACGGCGACACCACCGACTACCAGCGGAGCAAGCAGGCCAACGACCCGCCGGACGTGCTGATCACCACCCCCGAAACGGTGCAGGCGATGCTGACCGGCGAGAAGCTCCGAAAGGCGCTCTTGGACGTGCAGCACCTCGTGATCGACGAGGTCCACGAACTCGCGGCGTCGAAGCGCGGCGCCCAACTCACCATCGCGATGGAGCGCGTACAGGAGCTCTCGGGGCCGTTCCAGCGCATCGGGCTCTCGGCGACCGTCGGCGATCCTGACGAGGTCGCGAAGTTCCTCACTGGGTCGGTTCGGGGTGAGCACCGGACCCAGCGGGACTACCAGATCGTGGAGGTCGACGCCGGATCGAAGATCGACTTGGAGGTGGTGCGGCCGGAGATCACCGACGCCGACCAGAACCTCGCCGGCGAACTGGCGACGAAACCGGAGATCGCCAGCCACGTTCGGTACATTCGGGACGTGGTCGCCGAGAACGAGTCGACGCTCGTGTTCGTCAACACCCGCCAGACAGCGGAGGCGCTGGGCTCGCGGTTCAAGAGCCTCGACGCACCGATCGGGATCCACCACGGCTCGCTCTCGAAGGACGCCCGGATCGAGGTCGAAGAGGCGTTCAAGGCCGGCGAGATCGACGGCCTCGTCTGTACGTCGTCGATGGAACTGGGGATCGACGTGGGGCGGGTCGACCACGTGGTACAGTACGGCTCACCGCGCGAGGTCGCCCGCCTGCTCCAGCGCGTCGGGCGCGCGGGCCACCGGCGGGATCAGGTTTCCCACGGGACCGTCGTCGTCTCGGACGCCGACGACGCCAGCGAGGCAATGGCCATCGCCCGGCGGGCGAAGGCGGGCGAAGTCGAGCCAACGGGCATCCACGAGGGGAGCCTCGACGTGCTCGCGAACCAGATCGTCGGCCTGCTGATGGACGAGGGCGAAATCGACGCCCGCGAGGCCTACGAGCGGATCAAACGAGCCTACCCCTTCCGCGACCTGCCTGAAGAGACGTTCCGCGAGGTAGTCCGGGAGCTCTCCTCGAACCGTCTGCTCTGGCTGGAGGAGGATCACGACCGCCTCGAGAGCTCCGGAGGCACGTGGCAGTACTACTACGCGAACCTCTCGATGATCCCCGACGAGGAGAGCTACGAGGTGTACGATGTCTCCTCGCGGCGCGGGATCGGCACGCTCGACGAGCGCTTCGTCGTCAACTTTGCCGAACCGGGCTCCGTATTCGTCCAGCGCGGCGAGATGTGGCGTGTCGACCGCGTCGATGAGGAGGAGGAGCGCGTCGAAGTTTCGCCCGTGCAGGACCCCGGCGGCGAGGTGCCGACGTGGGTCGGCTCCGAGATTCCCGTCCCTGCGGCGGTCGCCAACGAGGCCGGCGAGCACCGCGACGTTGCGGGTGAACAGTTCCAGAACGACGCGCCGCTCTCGTCGGTCGCGTCGGACTTCACGGGACGCTACCCCGTCGACACTACGACGGCCGAGACCGCACTCGAACCGGTCGAGCGGCAGATCGAGGCTGGGGCGCCCGTTCCCGCCGCGAATCGGTTGGTGCTGGAGTCACAGGGCCGAACGGTCGTGCTCAACAGCCCGTACGGCCACCAGGTGAACGAGACGCTCGGGCGCATCTGCTCGGCGCTGGTGGGCCAGCGAACGGGGTCGTCGGTGGGGATGGAGGTCGACCCCTACCGGATCGAGTTTGAGGTGCCCAGCGGCGTCGGTATCAGCGAGTTCCACGACGTGCTGCTGGAGACTGACCCGGATCACGTCGAGGCCATCCTCGAACTCGCGCTCAAGAACGCCGACGCACTGAAGTTCACGCTCAGCCACGTCGCCGCCAAGTTCGGCGCGCTCAAGCGCTATCAGGGGCAGGGCCGCTTCGGCGCCGACCGCCTGCTCGCCGCGCTTTCTGACACGCCGGTCTACGACGAGGCGCTCCGGCAGGTGTTCCACGAGGATCTGGCCGTCGCGGAGACGCGGGACCTGCTCGGCGAACTGCAGGCCGACGACGGCGACGTGGAACTGGCGACGGCCCGCGAGCGCACGCCCATCGGCGCCGGCGGGCGCTCGGCCGGCGGGGAATTTTTGGTCCCGGAGGGCGCCGACGCCAGCGTGATCCAGACCGTCCGGGATCGACTGGAGGGCGACCGCGTGCTGCTGTTCTGTGTCCACTGCAAGGACTGGGACCGCCAGCAGGAGGTCGGGAAGATCCGGGAGCCGATCAAGTGCCCCAAATGTGGCTCGACCCGGATCGCGGCGCTGAACCCGTGGGCCGACGAGGTGGTGAAAGCGACTCGCGCCGAGGAGAAGGATTCGGAGCAGGATCGCATGACACGGAAGGCGTTCAAGTCCGCGAATCTGGTCCAGGAGCACGGCATGAAGGCCGTCCGGGCGCTCGCGGCCCGCGGCGTCGGTCCGCAGACGGCCGCGCGGATCATCTCGAAGTTCCGGGAGGACGAGGCTGACTTCTACCGGGACATCCTGGAGCAAGAGCGCCAGTACGCGCGGACGAAGAGTTTCTGGTGAGGGGGCTCTAGTGGTCCGTATTCGCTTGCACGGTTTTCGGGACCATTCGGTAATTTGTGTATGAATATCGGGTGAGGTGCCGTGATAGCTTGACCCTCGGAAGGGTTATCCCTCACTCGCCCCTCCGTCTGTATGTAATGGCAAACGGTAAGGTTGATTTCTTCAACGACACTGGCGGCTACGGTTTCATTTCGACTGACGACGGCGACCTCGACGACGACGAAGACGTCTTCTTCCACATGGAGGATGTCGGCGGCGAAGACCTGACGGAGGGTACCGAGGTCGAGTTCGACATCGAGTCCTCGCCCAAGGGGCCTCGCGCGTCGAACGTCGTCCGACAGTAGTACTGTACCACAACTGTCGTTTATAGCGACAGACAACAAACTTCGTTTTTGAGACGGTTAGGCGTTCCAGCTAACGCTATCTGCACACTCAGTGCTTACCGAACACTCGGTACTCACCGAAGGCACTCTCCACATCGAGGCGGGTTCTCACAATCAGATTCGGAATGACAACGGCTCTGTAGGTGAGAGAGTCTACAATAGGTATTTACAGAAACGAACTGTACAGCGTGTATGCGCGGCCCCCTCCACGCCCTTTTTAGTACACCACTCATCGGCGGATATCTACGTCTTCGAGTGGCCTTCCTATTGGCAGGGATACTGGCGGTAGGGAGTGCGGCAATTGCGATTGAAATCGGCGGAGTGATTGGTGTGGTGGCCCTTCTGGTTCCCGTCATGCTGGCCCTCTTCGCGCTTTATGTGAGCTCCCTTCTCCGATAGCTCTGTCAGCTGAATAGAGTACCTGCTATCGTACAATGGGTGTCGTCTTCCGCCCGGTTCACAGAACTTGTGACAAAAGTTATACTCTGGCGACTGGCACGGTTTGTATGGAGAAAACAGTGTTCAGGCGCGAAAACGAAGGGGATGACGAAGTGGCTGCGACAGCAGTTCGAACCCGGCACCCAGACCACGACCATGTACAGTTAGACGGCTTCGTCGCACCGGGCGAAACCCCGAAAGACCAGGCGGACCGGGGCCTCTCCTTCGCGGATCGGTTCCTGCGCGAGTACTGTGATGGTAGTTTGGAGGACGTAACGATGATTCGGCATTTCGTCCGTGAGGACCTGTTACCCGAGGCGGAGTTCGAAATCGGCGAGGCATGTCGAAACCACTTCGCATCCCCCGAACTGCCAGGAACGGTGATGGTCGGCGTGAGTGACGTCGTCGGTGGCGACCACGCGGTGAAAATGGAGATGGAGGCGACCATTCCCCACGAACGTGAGGAGACTGAGGTCGTCGAGCTCCCTCCTCCACCGGGATACACGAACAGTGCCGAGCGGTCCGAGTGAACTTCGGGAGTATCACTCCGTACGATCCGTTATGCGCCGATACTCGCCGACTCGTGCCAGAAGCTCCTGATCGAAGAGGTTCACCAGAGCTAGTGAAACCGATTACGGCGTTGATCCAACACTGTAGTCGTGTAGGAATCAATGTCGCCACGCCCACGCCGCCTCCGGCAACGCTTTGGGGCGCCCGCGCCCAGCCCCGGCCATGAGCGACTCCCTCCGCCTCACCGTCCGGGCCGCCGAGAAGCGCGACGCCGGACGCGGTATCGCCCGCCTGCCCGAAGGCGCCCGCCAGCAGTTGAGCCTGCTCTCGGGGGATACCGTCCTCATCGAGGGCGAACGCGAGACGGTCGCGAAGCTCTGGCCCGCCCGGGGCGACGTACCCGACGGCGTCGTCCGCATCGACGCCGACAGCCGCGCCAACGCCGGCGTGAAGGTCGGCGACACCGTCCGCATCGCCGCCGCGGACCTCCCCGAAGCCGACTCGATCACCCTCCGCGCGCCGGCGCAGTTGGCCGACGTGGACGTCGACCGGGACGCCATCGAGCGTCTCGTCGCCGAGGACGTGCGAAACCGGCCCGTCGCGCCCGGCGACCAACTACACCTCGAACGCCTCTCGGGCATCGGCTTCACCGTCGATACCGCCGACCCAGACGGCCGCGTCCGCGTCACCGACGACACCGACGTTCGGCTGGTGATCGACGCTGGCTCGACCGGATCGGACCATGTCGGCGAGATCGGGTCGCCGGACGAGGAGCCCGAAACCGGCGACGTGAGCGTCGACACTGGCGGATCGACCGACTCGACTGATGGCGGAAGCGCGAGCGAGGATGTCTCCGGCGGCGCCGTCGACGTCGAGGGTGCGGGCGGCGCCTCGACCGGAATCACCTACGAGGACATCGGCGGCCTCGACGAGGAACTGGACCTCGTGCGCGAGACGGTCGAACTGCCGCTCTCGAACCCCGAACTGTTCGCACGCCTGGGGATCGACCCGCCGAAGGGGGTGCTGCTCCACGGCCCGCCCGGGACGGGGAAGACGCTGATCGCGAAAGCCGTCGCCAACGAGGTCGACGCGACCTTTATCAGCATCTCCGGGCCGGAGATCATGAGCAAGTACAAAGGCGAAAGCGAGGAGCGCGTCCGGGAGGTGTTCGAGGCCGCCCAGGAGGACTCGCCGGCGATCATCTTCTTCGACGAGATCGACTCCGTCGCACCCAAGCGTGAGGACGGCGGGGACGTGGAGAGCCGCGTCGTCGGCCAACTGCTCTCGCTGATGGACGGCCTCGCCGCCCGGGGCGAGGTGGTCGTCATCGGCGCCACAAACCGCGTCGACGAGATCGATCCCGCACTCCGCCGCGGGGGGCGGTTCGACCGCGAGATCGAGATCGGCGTTCCCGGGGAGACGGGCCGGCGGGAGATCCTTGAGGTCCATACACGGAACATGCCGCTGGCCGACGACGTGCGGGTCGACCGCCTCGCCGAGCGCACCCACGGCTTCACGGGCGCGGACCTCGCCTCGGTCGCGAAGGAGGCGGCGATGTCGGCGCTGCGGCGGGCACGCCGGCAGGAGGCCGCGTCGCCTGACGTCGATCCGGCGACGGCCATCGCGGCAGCGGACATCCAGATCACCCGCGCGGACTTCGAGTCGGCGATGGCCGCCGTCGAACCCAGTGCGATGCGGGAGTACGTCGCCGAGTCGCCGGAAGCCAGCTTCGACGACGTGGGGGGCCTCGAAAGCGCGAAAGAGACGCTCGAGCGCGCCGTCGCGTGGCCGCTGACGTACGGGCCGCTGTTCGACGCCGTCGAGGCGTCGCCGCCCTCGGGTGTCCTGCTTCACGGGCCACCCGGAACCGGGAAGACGCTACTCGCACGAGCCATCGCGGGCGAGAGTGGCGTGAACTTCCTCCAGGTCGCGGGTCCCGAACTGCTCGACCGCTACGTCGGCGAGAGCGAGAAGGCGGTCCGAGAGCTGTTCGAGCGCGCCAGACAGGCCGCGCCCGCGGTAGTCTTCTTCGACGAGATCGACGCCGTCGCCATCGCTCGCGGGTCGGGCAGCGACTCCGGCGTCGGCGAGCGCGTGGTCTCACAGCTACTCACCGAACTCGACCGCGCCGCGGACAACCCCAACCTCGTCGTGCTGGCGGCGACGAACCGCAAGGATGCACTCGATCCCGCGCTTCTGCGGCCGGGGCGCTTCGAGTCCCACGTGCTCGTGCCCGCGCCGGGCGAGGAGGCCCGGCGCGCCATCCTCGACGTGCACGTCGAGGGGAAGCCGCTGGCCGACGACGTGGATCTGGACGCCGTCGCGGCGGCGATGGCGGGCTACACGGGCGCGGACGTGGCCGCGGTCGTCCGCGAGGCGACGCTGCTGGCCGTCGAGGACGTGGCGAAGCGCTACGAGGGTGCGGAAGCGAACGAACACGCCGACGAGATCCTGATCGGCGCCGAGCAGTTCGAGCGGGCGCTGGACGCCGTCGAACCGTCCATCTAACGGCTCCGGGAGTGGTTTCGGGGCGGTGTCGGGTCGTTTATGCCCGTTCGGGCGTAGGTCCGGGTAATGGTGTACGGGCTCAGCCGACAGGCCACCATCGCGGCTGCCGCGGTGGCGCTGACCGTGCTCGGGATGACTGCCGGGACCGTCCTGCTGCTGGCGACTGGCCGGCGGGACGTCGGGTGGTTCATGTTCCTGCTCTCGTTCGGCGCGTGGATGTTCGCCGCCGTCGCCGGCATGCTGATCGTGTGGGACTCCGGGTATCTGGATCGCTAGCCAGCCACGTCGACGAGAGCGAAGCTCTCGTCTGCCAACCGGACGTAGTCCGGTGACGGTGCGCGACCACGAGCGACCGCCGTGTCGCGCGTCGGAGCCCATGCCGTGGCTGTGCGCAGCCTCAATGCGACTGCTCGGTTCCGATAGGCCAAAGTACGGCCCGGTCACACTCGGGAGCATGGACGAACACGACCACGGCGACGACGAGGGCCGCACCACTGCACCGATGCAGGAGTTCACCACCGGGCAGGTCGGCGTCGGCCTCGCGGTGCTGCTCGTCGGCCTCGTACTGACGTTCGGGCTGGCGTTCGGCTTCGTCGGCTTCTAACTTCTCAGTCGAGTTCGCGGGCCAACACGTCCCGCAGCTCCGCGATTTCGTCAGCTGAGTAGGTCACGGATTCCTCCCCCGCAGCAAGCGACAGCGCACCCTCCTCAGTCGTCGTCCCCAGCGGCCTCACTGCAGCATGGTCGCCGACGGCCTCCCGGAGTGACCCAACGTGAGTCGTTTCTACGACAACCCGACCCGGCGCCTCGCTGAACGGCGCTGCGGCGTCGTCGAGAGCGGCGTCGACGCCCGCCGCGTCGGTGACCATTTCCGCCAGCGTCACCGCGAGGCCGCCGTCGCTGACGTCGTGGGTCGCGAGCGTCGACTCGAGGTCGGCAACACGCCCCAGCGCGGCCACGAGCGCACCCGGGTCCGCGGGAACCGCCGGGAAGCGGTCCGACCCGCCGAACTGCGAGAGCAGCAGCGAGCCACCCAGCGCGTCCGGGTCGTCGCTGCCGATTCCCGAGCCAGCGACCCACTCGGTTGGCTCGACGAGGACCAGATCACCCTCGCCGGAGACGGCCGCGGGCGGCGCGTCGTACCCTGATTTCGTCCCCAGTACGGCGAGTGTCGGCGTCGGCGCCACCGGGCCACTCTCGGAGTCGTTGTACAGCGAGACGTTGCCGCCGACGACTGGAACCGACAGATCGGCACAGGCCTCGGCGAGTCCCTCGACGGCGGCCGCGAAGCCGTCGTACGTCTCCGGGTCCTCGGGATTGCCGCCGTTGAGGCAGTCGACCGCTGCGAGCGGGGTGGCTCCCTTCGCCGCGAGGTTGGTCGCGTTCTCCACTGCCACCGCGCGGGCGCCAGCCTCAGGGTCGCAGTCGGTCCAGTGGGGGTTCGCGCCCGAAGAGAGCGCGATAGCGTGCTCCTCGTCGGCGGCGCCCGTGTCGTGGAGTGCGAGCATCGCGGCGTCGTCGCCCGGCGGCGTCGCGGTCCGCAGGCCCACCTCGTGGTCGTACTGGCGGTAGACCCACTCCTTACTCGCAGCAGTGGGGTCGGCCACGACAGCTTCGAACCCGGCACCGAGGTCGAACTCCGGCAGATCGGTCGCCGGCACGCCCGGCGCTTCGCGGGCGAGGTCGTTCATCGGCGCCCCCTCAGCGAGGTAGTCGGCGTCCGCGTCGACGACTGTCTCACCCTCGAAGCGGCAGACGTAGTTCCCCTCGGTGATCTCGCCGATGTCCGAGCAGCCCAGATCGAAGCGCTCGGCGATCTCCTTCACGCGCTCGACGTTCTCCGGGGCCACCTCGTAGCACATGCGTTCCTGTGACTCGGCGAGCAGGATCTCGGTCGCGTTCATCCCCGGCTCCCGAGTGTGGACGGCTTCGAGGTCGATGTCGGCGCCGAAGCCGCCTTTCGCGACCAGTTCGGAGGACGCGCCGCCCAGTCCGGCGGCGCCGAGGTCCCGCGCGGACTCGATCAGGCCCTCGTCGACGAGCGCCTCGTTGCACTCGATCAGGAGTTTCTCCGAGTAGGGGTCGCCGACCTGTACGGCCGGACGGTCCTCGGTTTCGGCGTCCTCGTCGAGGTCTTCGCTGGCGAAGGAGGCGCCGCCGAGGCCGTCCCGGCCCGTGGCGTTGCCGAGCAGGACGAGTCGGTTTCCAGCCTTCTGGGCTTCAGCAGTGACGAGCCGTTCGGGCGTCGTCTTGCCGACACAGGCGACGTTCACCAGGGGGTTGCCGACGTGGCCCGCCTCGAAGGCGACGCTGCCGGCGACAGTCGGGACACCGATGGCGTTGCCGTAGTCCGCGATGCCCTCGACGACGCCGTCGAGGAGGTAGCGGGAGTGCTCGCGGTCGACAGCGTCAGGGGAACCCTGACTGGCGACCGAACGTGATTCGGTCAACGGGCCGAAGTACAGCGAGTCCGCGAGCGCGATGGGGAAGGCACCCATCGAGAGCGTGTCGCGGACGATACCGCCGACGCCGGTGGCGGCGCCGTCGTACGGATCGACGTAGCTCGGGTGGTTGTGGCTCTCGACCCCGAACGTCAGCAGCGTGTCGGTGTCGGGGACCCGGACGACAGCGGCATCGTCGCCAGGCCCGATTTCGACGTGCTCGCCTTCGCTCTCGAACGCCGAGAGCAGCATGCGCGAGGAGCGGTACGCACAGTGTTCGCTCCAGAGGTTCTCGAACAGGTGCTGTTCGGCCCGGGTGGGCTCGCGGCCCAACTCCCCGACGACGAGTTCGTGGTCCGCATCCGCGAGTGGCATTCACCTGTGTGGTCAGCGTGGGGGAGCAAAGGGGTTTCGTTGTACACGTTTGTGCCCATCAGATGAACAGCAGCGGCGCCATCACCAGCACGCCGCCGACGAAGCCGGCGATCAGCGCGCGCCGGCCGCCGTCGGGGAGGTCCGCCCCTGTCTCCAGGGCCTCCGGGACGAACTCCGTGGCGACCAGATACACCATCGCCCCTGCCGCGAAGCCGTAGCCGACGGGCAGGAACGACTCCGCCCAGCGCACGAACGCGAAGGCGATGACGGCGCCGATGGGTTGGGGCAGACTGGAGAACACGGCGGCACCCACCATCCGCCAGTTCGAGAGCCCCATCGCGCGCATCGGAATGGCGATGGCCGTCCCCTCGGGGACGTTGTGGATCGAGATGGCGATGGTCATGAACACCGCGAGGATCGGGATCGAGAAGCCGAGCAGCGGGACCCCGCCTGACAGGCCCAGTTCCGCAAAGGAGACGCCGACGGCGACGCCCTCGGGGAAGCTGTGGACGGTGAGAATCCCGAGGATCAAGAGGAGTTTCCGCGGGTCGCCACTGGCGAACGCCTCGACTTCGACGGGGTTGTCGTCGCCGCCGTCACTGACGGCGTCAGGCGACGAAGACGGTTCGTCGGTCCCGAGATCGACGGCACTGAGGAGCCTATCGGACGCCTCGACGAGTACGATGCCGGCGAGGATGCCGCCGAACAGCATCGTCGGGACTCCCGTGGTGTAGGCCAGCCCTTCGTTGAACAGACCGAACAGCGATGCCGACACCATGATCCCCGACGCGATACCCCACAGCGCGACGTTCCACTGGTCACCGAACTCCTCGACGAAGAAGAACGGTATCGCCCCGAGCCCCGTCGCCAGCGCGGTGAGGAGGCCGGCGACGAACACGAGCACGAGGCTCTGAAGCACCGCCATACGTCAGTTCGGGGAGCCAGACCCATCAGCGTTTCGGGAACGAAAAATTAATTTTGGCTATCCTAAACCGGTCGGGGGTCTGATGCCGGTCTCGCTCCCCCCCGTACCGGTCCCCTTTTTAGGGCCGGCCGCGAACCCGGGTTCGTGCTTTCGGTCGAGCTGCACTGTCACTCCGAGCTCTCTCACGACGGCCGGGACCCGGTGGACCTGCTCGTCGAGCAGGCCGCGGCCGTCGGACTCGACGCCATCGCCGTCACCGACCACGACGCCATCCACGCGAGCCACGAGGCCGCCGCGCTCGCCGACGAGTACGGCCTCGTCGGCATCGTGGCGATGGAAGTGACCTCCGCGGCCGGCCATATCCTCGCGCTCGGCATCGACGAGGAGGTGCCGCCGGGGCTCTCCTACGACGAGACACTCGAGCGCATCCACGACCAGGGCGGTATCGCCATCGTTCCCCATCCGTTCCAGAGCTCACGGCACGGCGTCGCCGCCCACATCAGCGACGAACAGCTCGCTAGCGCCGACGCCATCGAGGTGTACAACTCCCGGCTGCTGACTGGCCGATCCAACCGCCAGGCCGAGCGGTTCGCCACCGCCCACGACGTGCCCAAAACCGCCGGGAGCGACGCCCACATCTCCGAGATGGTCGGGCAAGCCGTCACCGAAGTCGGCGCCGAGGAACGCAGCGTCGACGCCGTCCTCGAGGCCATCATTGAGGGCCGGACCAGCGTCGTCGGCAAGAAGACGCCCTGGCGCATCTCGTTCCGGCAGGCCGCCGGCGGCGTGAAGCGCCGGATCCAGCGCGGCGCGCGCGAACTGTTCTGATGCCGGACTCCCTCCGCGGCGCCGACGTGGCGACGGTCCGCCCAGCAATCGGCTCTGGCGATCCACTTCCAGGCACCGCCGGGTTCGGCGGCGCCGTCGACGACAGAGTCGTCCGGGACGTGCTGGGACGGGAGCCAGTCTACCTCGGCGCCGCGGGCGACGACCGAGACTGGAGCTTCGACCCCACGGACTTCGCCGATCCCGAACTCCTCGACGCCGGCACGGTCGTTGAGCCGGACGGCGAGCGCCGCAAAGTGTGGCCGCTCCCGACTCCCGAAGTCGAGACGGACCACGAGGCCGCTATCGACGCCGTGAGGGAAGCCGTGCTCACGAGCGTCCGCGAACCGGATCCTGAAGGGCTCGCTGTCGCGTTCTCCGGCGGCGTCGACTCGGCTATCGTCGCCGCGGGCGTTCCGGAGGCACCCTGCTACGTCGCCGGCTTCGCGGGCGCGGAGTCCCACGACGTGGAAGCGGCCCGCGAGGCCGCCGACGCGATGGATCGGGACCTCCGGATCGTCGAGTTCGACCACGACGACATCGTGCGCGCGGTGCCCGAGATCGCCCGGGCGACCGGGCGTACGAACGCGATGGACATCCAGATCGCGCTCCCGCTCTACTTCGTCGCCGAGCGGGCTGCCGCCGACGGCTTCGACCGCCTTGCGGTCGGGCAGGGCGCCGACGAACTGTTCGGCGGCTACCGGAAGGTGGTCGATCCGGAATCGGATCACCGCGTCGACGCCGACACGGTCCGGGGTGCCACGCGGGAGGTGATCCAGACACTGCCCGACCAACTCCCGCGCGACGTGCTGACGCTGCGGGCCGCAGGGGTCGAGCCAGTCGCCCCGCTGCTCCACGACCGCGTCGTCGACGCCGCGCTCCGCTTGCCCGCGGAGTTGCTCGCCAGCGAGGCGGAGCGAAAGATCGCACTCCGGCGCGCGGCGACGGGCGTCGTCCCGGAGCCTGTCCGGACGAAGGAGAAGAAGGCCGTCCAGTACGGCACCTACGCCGCCCGGGAACTGGATCGACTGGCTCGACAGGCCGGCTACAAGCGCCGGATGGAGAACCACGTCGGCCAGTACATCGACGCGCTGCTCGCGGAGTAACCTACCTGTCCGCGTTCTCGGCTGCCTCGATAGCGCTGAGCGCCAGCGCCGTCGTGTCCTGGTCGATGTCTGCGGCTCGAAGGTCCTCGCGGTCGTACCAGTCCCAGGCGTCGACGCCCGCCTCGCCGGGTTCTGGGTCGATAGCACGCGAGGGAACCGTCGCGAAGTAGACGTGGTCGATGTGCTGGTGGTAGACGTTCCGGTCGTCGCCGTCGATGTCGTAGAGCAACTGTTCGCGGGGCCGGGGGAGCGTCTCCCCCGCCGGCGCGCCCACGGGATCGGTATCGTCGATGAGGCTGGGGTCGAGACCAGTCTCCTCGCGAGTCTCGCGCAGGCCAGCCTCGTGGGGAATTTCGTCGCGGTCGACGTGGCCGCCGGGGGGCACGTGGATGCCGAGTTTCGGGTGGTAGTGCAGCGCGGCGGCGCCGTCGTTGACGATGTAGACGGTGGCGGTGAAGTGGCGCGTCGTCTCCATGGCTCGGGGTTGCCGGCCCGGGATTTCGAGGTTGTGGTTCGGTGGCGGTGCGGTTGCGATAGACACAGCTCTGGGAGCTGCGAGCGAACGAAGTGAGCGAGCAGGCCAAGGAGGCCCCAACGGGGCCGACGCCGGCTTTTGGTCGAGCTTTTGCCAGGGCCCCTCTGGGGGCCCGCGGCAAAAGGTCGAGATGCGGTCGCAAGAACTACGTTCCGTCCGGTTCCAAACCCGGATATGGCACACAACTCATCGTCGGATCTCGGCCTCGGCGTCGGCATCACGCTCTCCGTGGTGGCGCTGCTGGCCGCGGCGTGGCTGGCGCTGACCGACCCGAGCGCGACCATCGGCGGCGGCATGCACGAGGCAGCCATCCCGTTCGCCGTCGCGATGGTCGCCGGCGTGGGGGCCATCGCGGCCATCCACCTGCTCTGGGGCGAGTGAGGCGGGAAACCGTTAAGACTCGGAATCTCCTACGGGGACACGAATGACCGACTACACAGAGGAGGAGGCGCGCATCGTCGCCTACCTGCGCCACAGCGTCTCCTCCGGGGACCGGTACTTCCGGGCCAAGAACATCGCCGAGTCGATCGGCCTCTCCGCGAAACAGGTCGGCAGCCGACTGCCGACGCTGGCCGAGAAGTCCGACGACGTGGAGATCGAGAAGTGGGGGCGCTCGAAATCCACCACCTGGCGCGTCGAACCGCAGGGGTAGCGCCGCCCACACTACCTGACGTTCTCCAGCCGTCGCTCCATCTCGGCTTCGACCTCGGCCGCCAGTTCGTCTTCGGGCCGGTCAACGTCTGGCGCCCACTTCGAGAAAAAGCCCGTCCGGCCGAGGTAGCCGACTGCCTCGTAGATATCCTGCCGCTGCTCGAACCCCGTGGGGAGCGACCCGGCTGTCTCGCGATAGGCGTCGAGAAACACCGTCTCAACCCGGTCGGCCACGTCGAAGTACTGGGACCCGAGTAGCTGTCGGTGCGCACGGTGGAGTTCGCGGGCGGGGTCGCCGACGTGGGAGATTTCCCAGTCCAGCAGCCCCACCCGGCCGTCGGTCAGAAACCCGTTCGGGTGGGCCGGATCGCCGTGGAGCAGTGCCGCGGGCGCCTCGTCGAGTCGGTCGCGATTGGCGTCGACGGCATCGATGACCGCGTCGTACTGTTCGGAGAACCGCTCGGCGGGCGCGATCTCGCGTTGCTGTTCGATCTGTCCGATCAGCACGTCCGTCCACGACCCGGCTTCGAGTGTGAGGCCATCGGCGCCGCCGCCGACGATCCGGCCGTGTGCCTCGAACCGCTCACCGTGGAGCGTCGCGAGCGTCCGCCCAACCGCTGTGACGAGCGTCGATCGCTCCTCGGTGTCGGCCTCCGCCCAGCGTCGGATCAGGCTCTCGCCGTCGACGGCCTCGGTCGCGAGGTACGGCACGCGGTACGTCGGGTCGGCGGCGGCGATGGTGGGCACCGGCACGTCGACCTGCTCGTCGACGTAGTCGATGACCGCCCGCTCGCGAGCCACGCGCTCGCCGTCGCCGGTGGTAGAGATCTTGAGGTAGACGGTCTCGCCGTCCTCGAAGGTCAGTTCGACCGTCCGGTTCAGATCGTTCCACGACGGACCGGTCGACCCCACGTCGGCGACTGCGCGGCCGGGAAACGCACGCTGGAGGGCGTCCGAAACCTGCTCGTCCATGCCCCCGGATCGGCTGACCCCGGCAAGGGCTTTGTGGTGATACGTCTGGCAGTCGCGACCACCGCAGTCCCCATCCGTTATCACCCCCCGTCCCCTACCCCGGCGTATGACCGTCCGTGTCGAGCGGACCTTCACGTTCGACGCCCCGGCCGAGGAGGTGTGGGCGTTCATCTCCGACCCGCAGAAGCGCGCCGAGGCGATCAGCGTCGTCGAGTCCTACGAGATCACCGACGAGGAGGGCGGAGCAGCCACCTGGCAGGTCAGCCTCCCCATTCCGGGTGTGGGCGCCACCGTCCCAATCGAGACCGAGGACGTGAACTGCGAGCCGCCCCACGCCGTGAAGTTCGTCGGCAAGTCGACGGCGCTGCGGGTCACCGGTACCCACACTATCGAGACCGACGGCGAGACGACGACGCTGCACAACGAGTTCGTCGTCGACGGCCGGATCCCGGGCGTCGAGCGTTTCTTCAAGAAGAACTTCGAGACCGAACTCGACAACCTCGAGGCCGCGCTCCGGGAGGATCTGGGGCAGACCGCATGACCGACGGCATCGGCGTCGCTGAGGACGCGATCACCGTCGCGCTGGCCCAGCACCGCGTCGAAGCCGGCCACGTCGAGGCCAACGTCGACCGCGCGGTCGAGGCCATCGAGCACGCGGCCACCGAGGGCGCCGATCTGGTCTGCCTGCCGGAGATGTTCAACGTCGGCTACTTCGCGTTCGATAGCTACGCTCGCGAGGCCGAGGGGCTGGACGGGCCGACGCTCGACCGGATCGGCGACATCGCCGCCGAGCACGGCGTCGCAGTGCAGGCCGGCAGCATCGTCGAGGATCTTGAAGCTAGCGCCGCCGCAGGGTTCTCGACGCCGGAGCCGTCGGGGCTGGCCAACGCTTCAGTGTTCCTCGGCCGCGCGGGCGACGTCCGCGCGGTCTACCGCAAACAGCACCTGTTCGGCTACGACTCCGCGGAGACGCGCCTGCTCACACCCGGCGAGTCGCTGCCGACGGTGGAGTTCGCGGGCTTCACGGTGGGGATGACGACCTGCTACGACCTGCGCTTCCCCGAACTCTACCGGGAGTTGGCCAACGAGGGCGTCTCGCTGGTGCTCGTACCCAGCGCGTGGCCGTACCCGCGCGTCGAGCACTGGCAGACGCTCCCGCGCTCGCGGGCCATCGAGAACCTCGCGTACGTCGCCGCAGTCAACGGCGCCGGCGAGATGGGCGACGACCAGTTGGTCGGGCGCTCGACGGTGTACGACCCGTGGGGGACGCCCGTCGCCACCAGCGACGACGACCCCGCGCTGGTGACGGCGGAAATCGCCCCCTCCAGAGTCGACGCGGTGCGCGAGGAGTTCCCCGCGCTCCGGGACCGGCGGTAGTCGGCCGCCGTCCCCGGACCCGTGCCTTTATGTCGGTCAGACGGGTAGCGTAACCCGTCGACGCACACGGCGCTTTTCTCGCCGGTCGTCGACAAGCCAACTACAGCCGCTCGACTGTGGCGAGGGGTCCGCCACGACAGAGCACTCGTCGGGCCGACTTACGGGGGCCACCCGGCCCGACAACTCCGCCTCCTCCACCCTTTCCACCCTTTCCACCCTTTCCACCCTCTCCGCCCTCTCCGTTCAGTACCGCTCGACAGGCGTACGCTCGCCCGTCGCTGCAGCCTCGTACACCGCCTCCGAGACAGCCACGTCCGTTAGGCCGTCGCGCCCGTCCGGCTCCGGCGGCGTGTCGGTCAGCACGCAGTGGGCGAAGTAATCGAACTCCTCTACCGTCTCGTCCATCCCGACGCCGGAGAACTCCACCTCGCCCACGTCAGTGCTCACCCGGACGGTCCGGTCGCCGCCGGGGACGAACGCGTTTTCCAGCCTGATCCGGCCGTCGCTGCCCACGACCTCCAGCCACGAGTCGGCGTCGCCGCTGAAGCTGGCAGTAAACTCCCCGACGGTCCCGGCCGGGAACTCCGCGAGCACGTGGACGTGCTCGTCGGCGAACCGCGGGCTCTCGGGGTCGTCCGGCTGGCTCCCGAACGGCTCGGAGGCGCGGGCCATCGCGTCGACGGCCACCGGGTCGGCGCCGAGCAGGTAGCGCGTCGTGTTGAGCGGGTAGACACCCACGTCCATCAGCGCGCCGCCGCCCGCGAGTTCGGCGTCGAGGCGCCACTGGTCGGGCCCCTTCGATCCGGCGAGCACCGGGAAGCTGAACTCTCCCATCGCCTTCGTGGGTTCGCCGATGCCGCCCGCGGAGACGAACGAGGTGAGCGCCCGGATCACGGGGTCGGTCTGCATCCGGTAGGCCGTCATCAGGGTCACGCCCGCGGCCTCGCAGGCGTCGGCGAGCGCGGCCGCGCGTTCGGGCGTGGCTTCCAGCGGTTTCTCACAGATCACGTGTTTGCCCTGATCCGCGGCCGTCCGGGCGTGATCGAGGTGGATCCGATTCGGCGTCGCAACGTAGACGGCGTCGTAGGCGTCGACGCCCTCGCCTTCCGCGAACTGCTCGTAGGTCAGCGGGACGGCACCGTGCACGTCGCCGACTCGTGCGGCCTTCTCGGCGTCGCCGGAGACGACGGCGCTGACGGTGGCGTAGTCGCCCGCCTCGATTGCGGGAATCGAGACGGAACGGGCGTAGTTGCCGAGGCCGACGACCGAAAGCGAGACGGTCCCCTCGGGGTCGGTGTCCCAGTCGCGTGTCGAAGCGGCGTCGACGAGTGCCTGGAGGTCCATACGCGTGGGTTCACCCGGTGGGGCAAAACGGTTGGCGAAGGGGCACGTCGCGTTCTCAAGCGCCCCCTGCCCACTCAACTGCGTTTCAGTAACGACGGTTACAAAAACATGATTCAGCGTACGTTTTTGGTGGCATCTCCCGTACGTCGACGTGTATGAACGACACAGATCAGTACGGAGCCACGGCGGGAACGTCGGGCGTGCGGGCGCCGCGGCGCCGGCCGCCCCAGACCCTCGGTGGATCGGCCGTCGCGACGGTGCTGGCGCTGGCCGCCCTCTTCGTCGCGACTGCGGCACCCGCGCTGCTGGCGGGGGTGGCCATCGGCGCCGTCGGCGGCGCCGCCGTCGCCGTCCTCTCGGGGCGTCGCCGGCGCGCGGAGACGGTCGATTTCTGCCTCCCACGGGCCAGCCTCTGTCTGAGCATCTGACCAGTCCCATAGGTTACAGAAACACCGTTGACCGAACACTCTTTGCGGTGTGGTCGCAGAGAGTACGTATGAGCGAGAGGTTGCAGTCGATTCAGGAGTGTGGCGACTGCGTCGAGCCGGCCGACGCGTTCGGGCTGGTAGCAAACGAGACGCGGATCTCGATACTCGAGGCACTGTGGACCGCCGAGGGCGAGACGGTGCGGTTCTCGGAGCTCCGGGAGACCGTTGGCATGCGTGACAGCGCGCAGTTCAACTACCACCTCGATAAGCTGACCGACCAGTTCGTCCGGAAAGTCGAGGCGGGGTATCAGCTCCGCCACGCCGGCGAGAAAGTGGTGCAGGCGGTGCTCGCCGGATCCTTCACCGAGCACCCGACCATCGAGCCAATCGACGTGGACGACCCCTGTGTGCAGTGTGGCGCGGAGCTACAGGCGGTCTACGACGACGAACAGCTCTCGATCCAGTGTCCGGACTGTGGCTACGGCCACGGCGAGTACGCGTTCCCGCCGGGCGGTCTGACCGACCGCGACGACGAGGAAATCCTCGCGGCGTTCGACCAGCGCGTCCGGCACCTCCACTGCCTCGCCAAGGACGGCGTCTGTCCCGAGTGTAGCGGCCGGATGGAGACGACCGTCGAGCGCGCCGACGCCTGCTGTGTCGGGAGCAGCCTCACGGCGACGCACCGTTGCTCGCAGTGTAACCACCAGCTCTGCTCGGCGGTGGGGCTCGCCCTCCTTGACGACAGCGAGGTCGTCGGCTTCCACCGCGAACACGGCGTCTCGCTCTCCGAGCGGCCCTACTGGACGCTCTCGTGGTGTGTGAGCGACGAGGCAATCGAACTCGCGGGCGAGGAGCCCCAGCGCTTCGAGGTGGCCATCGAGCAGGGCGGCGAGACGCTCACGGTCACCCTCGACGACGACCTGAGCGTGCTGGAGACGTCCCGTTCGGCCTGAATCCCGGTAGTGTTCAGATAAGCTGATTCCATGCGAACGCGAAGGTTTTGAGCCACTCGTCAGCAGTTGTTGCGTCGGTGTTGCTGAAACAGTTCGAGAAAGCGGTAGTTCTCCGCTTTATATCCCTAAATACACGTTCAACACTATTTCGTTTGCCATGTTTTTCGTAGCGGTAATCAAGGCTGTGGCGAGCGACGGCTGCTTGAAGTGAAGCGGAGCCATCGATGAGAAACACCGCGTCTTCAACGGAGTGTTTCTGACGCAAATCGTGGAAGAACTGCTGAGCAATCCCGTTTTTTCTCGTCGGCTCAAGCGCTGAATGGAGTATTTTATTTGTTTCTGGATCGACGGCAGTGTACAGCCAGTACTGCTTGCTGTTGAGTCGGGTCACTGTCTCATCAACCGCAACGTGATCCGGATTTCGTCCTTCTTTTGGCTGTAGGTTCGCCTTGTGAACCCAGTTCGAAACGGTCGAACGAGCACGTTCAACACCGAACAACTCCAGAATCGAGATAGTATTCGAAAGTGATAGACTAGACAGATGGAGCCGAATACTGAGCTTCATCAACGGCTCCGGTGTTACTTCTCGCTCCACAAAGCCTAACTCGATCTGGTCGCTATAGCCGTTGAGGCGAACGGTTTCTGGCATAGACACTCAAAGACCGCTTCGCCTTGTCCTTCAATCCTTATCTGAACACCACCTACAACAACGGCCGAATCCTTATCACCCGATATCCCGTAACCATTTCCATGAGCATCGACTCGGAGGGAAACCCCGGCCGAACGCCCAGCATCACGCTCACGGAGAACCCCGACGGGAACTGGACGGCCCGCAACCTCGTCGAGGAAGTGTCCGCACAGGGAGAGACGCGGGAGGAGGCGCTCGACAACCTCGATGATGTGGTGGCTGCGGTCCGCGGCGGGGGCGGCCGCAAGCCGACCGAGGAGGAGCTCCAGGAACTCGGTATCGACCCCGAGGAGAACGTCTCGGGCGGTGAACTGCCGGACGTTCTCAAGTAACCAGCATGGTAACGCGGGATTTCTCCGGTAAGGAGGTCGTGAAGGTACTGTGCAATAAGGGGAATTTCTGGGTGGACCGTATCACGGGCGACCACTACATTCTGAAGTGGGAGCACCCGGAGGGCTCGGGCGTTGAGTCTCGAACCGTGAGCGTGCCGTACCACGACAGTATCAGCATCGGAACGCTTCACGATATCGCCGACGACGCGGGAGCAAAGGACTTCGAGGAGTTCTGCGCGTGGATTGACCGGAACAGCTGAACCACCTGCAACCCGGTTTTCGCGTTCATGCGCGGGGTCGCGAGGAGAGAACTCCGCTATCCAGAATGTGACCACGAGCCGGCGCCGATCGGCCGTGGTCACATTTCGCCGTCGACCCGGGCGGCGCCGGCCCGATCACTCCGGCGACGCCACCCGCATCCGGGCAGGATATATAAACAAACCCAGTTCGGGCCAGTTTGAGCGGTAGTGTTCAGATAAGCTGATTCCATGCGAACGCGAAGGTTTTGAGCCAGTCGTCAGCAGTTGTTGCGTCGGTGTTGCTGAAACAGTTCGAGAAAGCGGTAGTTCTCCGCTTCACCTCCCTAAATACACGTTCAACACTATTTCGTTTGACCTGAATCCCCGCCCCAAAGCCTATGGCGAGACCCGCCAGCCTTCCTGCATGGCGACCGAGTCCCCGCCAGCCGTCGACATCGACGGCCTCCACAAGCAGTTCGGCGATCTGACCGCCCTCCGTCGTATCGACCTCACCGTCCAGCGCGGCGAGGTGTTTGGCTTCCTCGGCCCCAACGGCGCCGGGAAGTCGACGACAATCGACTGCCTGCTCGACTACCTCCGACCAACAGAGGGCCGCGTCGAGGTGTTCGGCATCGACGCCCAGGAGGAGTCCGGCCGCGTGCGCCAGCGCGTGGGCGTGCTCCCGGACGGCTACAACACGTTCACCGAGTACACTGCTCGCGAACACGTCGAGTTCGCCATCGAGTCGAAGGACGCTGACGACGATCCGGACGCGCTACTCGACCGAGTCGGTCTCGCGGGCGAGGAAGAACGCGTCGCCGACGACTTCTCGAAGGGGATGACCCAGCGGCTGATGCTCGCGATGGCGCTGGTCGGCGACCCCGACCTGTTGGTCCTCGACGAGCCATCGACCGGGCTGGACCCCAACGGCGTCCGGCTGATGCGCGAAATCGTCCGCGAGGAGACCGAGCGCGGCGCGACGGTGTTCTTCTCGAGTCACATCCTCGATCAGGTCGAGCGCGTGAGCGACCGCGTGGGCATCCTCGCCGACGGCGAACTGGTCGCCGTCGACAGCATCGAGGGCCTGCGCGGCGCCGGCGCCGTCGCCGAACTCACAGTCCACTGTGATCCACTTCCGACGGACAGCGTCGGCGCCGTCGAGGCACTCCCGGACGTCGAGTCGGCGAAGATCGAGGAGGGGCGGCTGATCACGACCTGTGCCGGCCCGGCGAAAGTCCGCGTACTCGACGCGTTGCGGGACGCCGGCGCGACGATTCAGGATTTCGAGTCCGACGCCGGATCGCTCGAGTCGGTGTTCGCCGCTTACACTGACAACGGGGGTGACGGGGGAGGCACGGCGACGACGAGCGACGACGCCGCCGCGGTGCCGGGGGTGGCCGAGTGAGCCTCCGCACCGTCGCGCGGAAGTACGCCGTCGACACCCACCGGACCAAGGCGGCGTGGGCGGTGACGGCGCTGTTCGTCGTCGTTTTCGGCTTCCTGGGCTGGTCGGGCGCGTACAGCTACGACGGCACGGTTCAGCCACTCCGCTCCGGCGGTCTCCAGATGGCCGCCGCGGTGTTGATCCCCTTGGCGACGCTCGCGCTGGGCCACGGCGCCGTTGCCGGCAGCCGCGAGTCGGGATCGCTCCGGGTGCTGCTCGCGTTCCCCCACTCCCGGCGGGATGTCGTCGCCGGCGCGTTCCTCGGCCGGTTCGGCGCGGTGTCGGTCGCCGTCGGGGCGGGGCTGCTGGCGGCACCGCTGGCGTACACGGTCCGAGCCGGACAGCTACCGGGTACGGACTACCTCGTGTTCGTCGGGTTCGTGCTGCTGTGGACCGTGTTCACCACGTCGTTGGCCGTCGGCGCCTCGGCGCTGGTCTCGACGGGACGCCGCGCCATCGCCGGTGGTCTCGGGACGTATCTGGCCTTCATGTTCGGCTGGGACTGGCTTCCCCGGCAGATCGTCCGGCGGACGTACCCGCGCGACCAGCAGTACCCGCCGCCGGAGTGGGTCCAGATCTGGAACAAACTCGACCCCATCTCGGGCTACGTCGACGCCACTTCGCTGCTGCTCTACCGCCCGGACGAACCGTTGGCCGTGTACGAGTCGATGCCGTTCCTCGCGGCCGTGGTCGCCGTCTGGGCGGTGGTGCCGATGGCGCTGGCGCTCTGGCGGTTCCCGAAGACGGATCTCTGAGCTACGCGGTGTCGACGCCCGTGAACTCGAATCGGGCGCCGCCGGCCTCGCTCTCGGTCAGTGCGACGTCCCAGTCGTGAGCGTCGGCCACCTGCGCGACGATAGCGAGGCCAAAGCCCGTCCCGTTGCCGGTAGTGTAGCCCGTCTCGAACACCGAATCGCGTTCGTTCTGGGGGACGCCGGGGCCGTCGTCCGCGACGTAGAAACCGTCCCCGAGATCGCCAACGGTGATGGTCACCCCCGGGCCCCCGTGCTCGACGGCGTCACCAGACTGCGTCTGGTTGCCCGTCGAGCCGTGTTCGACGGCGTTCCGAAAGAGGTTCTCGAACAGCTGCGTGAGCCGGCTCCGGTCGGCCATCACCGTCCCTGCGGCAGTTACCTGGAGCGTGGCGTCCCCGGTGGCGACGGTCGACCATGCGCTCTCGGCGACCGGTTCGAGCGTGATCGGCTCAGGATCGGTCGCCAGCTCTCCCTCCCGGGCCATCCCGAGGAGGCTGTCGATCAGCGCGTTCATGCGGTCGTGGGCGTCTGCGACGTGGTCGAGATGCTCGCTCTCGCACTCCTCGGCGGCCAGTTCCAGCCGCCCCGCCGCGACGTTCAGGGGGTTGCGCAGGTCGTGGGAGACAATGGAGGCGAACCGTTCGAGTCGGCGCTCGCGCTCCTTCCGCGCCGAGATGTCCCGCCCGACGCTCAGGATCGCCGTCTCCCCGCGGTAGCTGACCAGACTGGAACTGATCTCGACGGGGATGCGCTCGCCGTCCGTGGTTTCGTGGACCGTCTCGAACACCTGCATCCCGTCAGCGGGCATCTCCTCGATCAGCGCCGTGATCTCTTCGGGGTCGGTCGCGACGTCGATATCGTGGGGCCCCATCCCCAGTAGCTCCTCGCGGTCGTAGCCCAGCCGTTCCACGGCGGCGTCGTTGACCGCGAGGAACTCGGCGTCGGTGCTGATGACCCAGACCGTGTCGTTCATCCCGTCGATCAGCTCCTCGTACTCCGCCCGGACGCGTTTGAGGTCACGCTCGCGGGCCTTGCGCTCGGTGATGTCCCGGCTGATCACGGCAAACAGCGTCTCGTCGTCGACGTCGATGCGCCGGATATGGGCCTCGACGGGGAACGTCGAGCCGTCGGCGCGTTCGTACTGGGTCTCGACCCGGTGGCTGTCCCCGGGGGCCATCTGCTCCCAGACCTGTGTGGCCGCCCCCGGTTCGAGCGAGCGGTCGATCTCCCACACCTTCATTCCGATCAGTTCGGATTCGCTGTAGCCGGTCTTCTCACAGAGCCGAGCGTTGGGCTCCGAGATGGTACCCTCGGCGTCATGGAGATTGATCATGTCCGGTGACTGCTCGAACAGCGCCTCGAGGCGCGCGGTGGTCTCGGCGAGCCGTTTCTCGCGGCGCTCGCGCTCGGTCACGTCGGTGATGAACCCCTCGATAGCGACCAGTTCGCCGTCCTCGTAGACGCCGCGGCCGCGTTCCCATACCCAGCGCGTCTCGCCCTCTCGGGACTGAATCCGGTAGTTCACCTCGAACGTCCCGCCGTCGTCGATGGACTCCTGGACGCGCTCCCACACCTCGTCACGGTCCTCGGGATGGATCACGTCCGCGCCCCAGACCACGTTGCCGCGTTCCAGCGCGTCGGCGTCGTAGCCGGTCAGCCCTTCCACCTCGCCCTCGACGGCCTCCATCGGCCAGTCGGGGTCGTTCCGGCAGCGGTAGACCATCCCCGGGAGGTTGTCGATCAGGCGCTCCAGTCGGTGGGTCCGCCGAGCAAGCAGCCGCTGGGAGCGGGCGGCTTCGACGGCGTTGACGACGCGGTTGGCAAGCACCGCGTACTGGTCATCCCCACCGCCCTTCTGGAGGTAGTCGGTCACCCCCGCGGAGATGGCCTCGCTCGCGATCTCCTCGCTCCCCTTCCCAGTGTAGAGGATGAAGGGAAGGTCCGGGTAGTCGACGCGGACGGCCTCGAGCAGTTCGATCCCCGACCGGCCCGGCATCTCGTAGTCGGCGACGACGCAGTCGACGGCCTCGTCCAGTCGTTCGAGCGCCTCGTCGGCGTCAGCCGCCGTTTCGACGGTGATCCGGTCGTTCTCCCGCTCGAGATACGTCGCCGTCAGATCCCCGAGGGTCGGGTCGTCGGCGACGTGTAAGACCTGAATCGGGCCGCTGGGGTCGTGCATCGCTGTTCGCCGTGGCTGAGTAGCTGTGGTGCTAAAAAACCGCGGGTAGACTGCTCAGTCGTTGCAAGCGAAAACGAGAGTAGAGCGGTGGCTCCCTACACGGTCGCCGGTTTCAGTCGTCGCAAGCGGAAACGAGACTAAAACGATGGCTCCCTACACGGTCGCCGGTTTCAGTCGTCGTTTCCGGTCTTGATGTCCGCGCTCAGGCCCTGTGCCATCTCGATCTCCTTCGAGTTGTTCAGGGTCCAGGCGGTGCGCTCGGTGACGGCCTCGATGACCTCACGCGCGCTCGGGTAGCCGTTGCCGGACTTCTTCACGCCGCCGAACGGTAGCTGGACCTCGGCGCCGATGCAGGGGAGGTTGCCATAGGCCAGGCCGACCTCGGCGTGGTCACGGAAGTAGTTGATCTGGCGGTAGTCCTCCGAGATGATGGCGCCGGCGAGGCCGTACTCGGTGTCGTTGTGGATCTCGACGGCGTCCTCGATGTCGCCGCTGTACTTCAGCAGGGCGACGTGCGGGCCGAAGACCTCCTCGTGGGTGCAGCGCAGGTCCTCGTGGGGATCAGCCTCGTAGACGAACGGGCCGACCCAGTGGCCGTCCTCGTGGCCCTCGGGGATCTCCTCGGCGCCGAGTTCCTCGCGGTCGACGAGCACGTTCACGCCCTCGTCCTTCGCGAGTTGGTTGTAGTTCGAGACCTTCGCCTTGTGTTCCTCCTCGATGAGGGGACCCATGAACGTGTTCTCGTCCAGCGGGTCGCCGACGGCGACGTTCTGGGCGTTCTCGACGAAGCGCTGCTTGAACTCGTCGTAGACGTCCTCGTGGACGACGATGCGCTCGGAGGAGACACAGCGCTGGCCGGTCGTCTTGAAGGAGGACATCGTCGCCGAGTGGACGGCGATGTCCAGATCCGCCTCCTCGGTGATCACGATGTTGTTCTTCCCGCCCATCTCGGCGGCGGCCAGCTTCCCGGGCTCGCCGCCGACCTTCGAGGCGATCTCGTGGCCGACCTCGGCACTGCCGGTGAACAGCACGGTGTCGATGCGGCCGTCGTCGGTGATCGCTGCGCCGGCGTCGCCGAAGCCCTGGACCATGTTGAACACGCCATCCGGAATGCCCGAATCCTCGAACATCTCGGCGATGATCTGGCCACACCACGGCGTCTGCTCGGCGGGCTTCCAGACGACGGTGTTGCCCTCGACCAGCGAGACGGCCATATGCCAGAACGGGATGGCGACCGGGAAGTTCCACGGCGTGACACAGCCGATGACGCCGCGGGGCTTGCGCCGCATGTAGGCGTCCTTCGCCGGGATCTCGGAGGGGACCACGTCGCCCTTGGGGTGGCGGGCGTCGCCGGCGGCCCACTCGACCATGTGCCAGGCCTCGGTCACGTCGGCTTTCCCCTCGGAGATCTCCTTCCCGCACTCCTTGGTGACGACCTCGCCGAGCTCCTCGTGGCGGTCCTTGAGCTCCTGATAGATGTCCCAGAGGTACTCCGCGCGGTCGATCTGGGAGAGCTCTCGCCACTCCTCGAACGCCTCGTCGGCGGCGGCGATAGCCTCGTCGACGTCGTCCTCGGTGCCGCGCTGGAACTCCCCGAGGGTCTCGCCGTTCGCGGGGTTCTCGCTGGTGAACGTCTCCGTGCCGGTGCCTTCGACCCATTCGCCGTCGATGTAGTGCTTGTAGGGTTCGCTGCTCATGTGTAGGGAAAGTGGGGTCGTAGTCGCCATAAAGCCTGCCGGTCGGAGTTGGTGGAGGGAGAAGGGCCGTTGCCGTTGTGTTCTCGACATATGAACGACTGCTACCGCCGCTCACGATCCTGAGAACTACTGCTCCCGTCCCGCCTGACCAGCGCGCTTCTCGATTTCCCCCTTCAACTCCGCGGCGGCGAACGTGTGGTCCGGTCGGACCGAGACGAAGTCGAGGAACTCCCGGGCCTCGAGCAGTTGCGTCTCGTCGTAGTGATCCAGCGCGGCCGCGACGGCGGCCTTCGCGCCGATGAGTGGCTCCAGCGCCGCGAGCGCACACGCGAGGTCGTAGGCACGCGCCGCAGCCATCGTCGCCCCGTCGCCCTCGTCGTCCCGGACGTTGGTGGCGTCGATGACGAAAATCTCGTCTTTCACGATGAGGACGTTCTCGGCCCGCAGGTCGCCGTGGGCGAGTCCGTGGTCGTGCATCGTCCGCAGCGCCTCGAACACCGCGGGCGCGAGGCGGCGCTCGGTAGCTTCGTCGACGTCGTCCAGCGCGTCGAACTCGGGGAGATACTCCATCACCAGCACACCCATTCCCTCTATCTCCAGGGCCTCAATCGGCTCCGGGGCGTTGACCCCGACCTCCCGCAGATGCTCGGTGGCCTCCAGTTCGTGCTGGGCCATCTGGTAGGGGGTGCCGTAGTGGCCGAAAAAGCCCTCCGTCCCCGAGGAGAACGCGCCGAGGTTCCGGGTCGCCGTAAACAGCGCGTGGACCAGCGAGTTCTGCTCGGTGACTAACTTCACGAAGTACTCGTCGTCGAGCACCAGCGGCGTCGATAGCCAGTTGTCGGCGTCGAGGAACTCGACGTGTACCGATTCGCGGTCGTAGCGCTCGCCGAGTTCGCGGACGACAGACTCGATCCGGGACCACTCCGGGCGCCCCCGGACGAGTTTCCGCAGTTCCATCACCTCATCGTTCGACGGGCACGGGCTTAAACGCCAGCGTCAGAACATCTTGAACAGTGTAGAATGTGTGAGAAGTTCGGACGTGGTGGACGGCCCGGACGACCCACCCGTTGAGGGCTACGTCTCCTGTTCCGTCGTCGCGGCGGCGACCCGGCGTTCGACCAGTTCGTTCACGTTGTACAGCAAAATCGCGACCGAGAGCAGCGTCGTCGCGAAGTACACCACCAGCGCCGGCGGGCCGCCGATGCTGGTGCCCAGCGCGCCCCCCGCCAGGCCGAGGACGGTGAGTTCCGCCCACGTCACGACGATACGGGAGCCGAGTTGGGGCGGCGACGCCTCAGCCATACGTCTCCCCCCGCTCCAGCGGCCCGCTGAACACCGAGTAGAGGATCCCGAAGTACGAGAGCACGATGGGGAGCAGGAACGCCATCATGATCGTCATGAGGTTCAGCGGCAGCGTCGAGACGATGCCCTCGGCGACCGTCAGCCCGCTCACGCGGTCGATTGCCGGGTACATCGCTACTCCGATCACGCCGACGAGGCCGGCGACGAGGCCGCCGACCGTGGCAAACGTCGCGTGGTACTGCTCGCGCCGGGTCGTGACCACGTACCCGCCGGCGAGCGCGACCGAGAGCAGCACTAGCAGAACCACGGCCGGCGAGAGCAGCGCCGACTGTAGTTCGGGCGTGGTGACGTACGCCGCGACGAGCGTCGCCGCGACGAGGCCGACGTAGGCGACGACGGCCCGCGTCCCGTACGCCATCGCGTCCGCGCGGAGCGAGCCACGGGTCTTGATCCCGAGGAACGCCGCGCCGTCGGCGACGGTGAGCGCGACGACCGCGAAGCCGCCGAGGATGCCCGGGATCGAGACGATGCCGGCCGCGCCGATCAGCCAGTTCACCGCGAACACGCCCAGCAGGAACGGCGTCAGCGCGCTGCCGACGATGAACGACCAGCCCCAGTAGCGGCGCCACTGCGCGTCCTCGCGCTCCTCGTACATCTCCGGGGCGAGGCCGCGCAGCCCCAGCGCGGCCAGGATCGCGAACATCAGCAGGTAGTAGCGACTGAACAGGTTGGCGTACACCGCGGGGAACGCGGCGAACAGCGCGCCGCCGAACACGACCAGCCACACCTCGTTGCCGTCCCAGAACGGGCCGATAGCGGCGAGCAGCGTCTCCTTCTCCGCGGGGTCCTCGCGGGTCGCGAACAGGATCCCGATCCCGAAGTCGAACCCGTCGAGGAAGAGGAACATCCCCAGCACGAAGAACACGAGCGCGAACCAGAGCGCCGGCAGGGGGAGGCCGAACAGCGGCGACCCGGCCAGATCAACCATCGGCGACCACCTCCACGTCCGGGCCGGCGCCGTCGCCGGCGTCAGCACCGTCGCCGGCCTCGCCCTCGATATCGGGCGGGCCGTGCACGATGATCCGCCGGATCACGTAGGTGTACAGCGCGAGCAGTAGCGTGTAGCCCGCGACAAAGCCCGCGAGCGTGAACGTCGCCTCGGCGCCGGTGAGGCCGGGCGAGACGCCGCTCTCGGTCAGCATCACGTCCTGAATCAGCCAGGGCTGGCGCCCGACTTCGGTGACGATCCAGCCGGTTTCGACGGCGACGATGCCCAGCAGCGTCGACGCCATGAACGCCTTGTGTAGCAGGTCGTCCTCGGCCAGTTCGCCGCTGTACCAGCGGTAGCCCGCCCAGAACGCCAGCAGGATGAACCAGAAGCCGAGGCCGACCATGATGCGGAACGCCCAGAAGACGATGGCGACCGGCGGCGCCTCCGTCTCGAAGGAGTTCAGCCCGCGGATCTCGGCTTGCGGGTTCCCGCCGCTGGCGAGCCACGACGCGCCGCCGGGGATCCCGATGCCCAGTAGCTCCTTCGCCCGCGGGTCGAGAATTTGGGAAAGATCGGTCGGGAACGCGATGATGTACTCCGGCACGTACGTCTCGGTTTCCCAGAGCGCCTCCATCGCCGCGAACTTCTGGGGCTGGGTCTCGTAGACGTGCCGGGCGTACAGGTCGCCGTGGAGCACCTGTAGCGGCGCCGTGATCGCGAGCGCGACGATGGCGATTTTCAGCGTGGTCACCCAGAACGCGACGTTCTCGACCTCGTTACCCCGAACGTGGTGTTTGTAGACGAAGTAGGCCGCGATCCCGGCCATGAACAGCGCGACCGACTCCACGGCCGCGTTCTGCATGTGGATGAACATGTACCCGAATCGAGGGTTTAGATACGCCGCCATCGGATCGGTCAGCTTCACCACCTGCTGACCGTTCTCCATCACCAGTTCGTACCCCCGCGGGGTCTGCATCCAGGAGTTCGCGATCAGGATCCAGACCGCCGAGAGCCACGTACCGAGGCCGACGAGCACGCTCGTAACGAAGTAGAACGCGTCCGAGACCCGGTCCCGGCCGTAGAGGAAGACGCCGAGGAACGTCGCCTCGAGCATGAACGCCATCATCCCCTCAGTCGCGAGCGGTCCCCCGAACAGTTCGCCCGCGGTCGTCGAGAACGCCGCGAAGTTGGTGCCGAACTCGAACTCCAGTACCAGCCCCGTGACGGTGCCGACGAGGAAGCTCACCGCGAAGATCTTCATCCAGAACCGCCGGAGTCGCTCGTAGACCGCCTCCTCCGTCCGGATCTCCTTCCAGGTGAAGTAGATCAGGAACGGCGCGAGCCCCATGCTCATCACCGGGAAGACGATGTGGACAATCGTCGTGACGGCGAACTGGAGGCGACTCGCGACGACGGGGTCAACCATCGTCAGGGTTCCCCTCGTTGGCTTCCACTGACGCGGCCACGCCCGCCCGGCGCAGCGCGTGCGAGGCCCCCACGGTCCTCGACGGAACTGTCTGTAACCATTGCTCTATCCGACGTTCCGAACGTGAGGCAGTTAACTCTGGCCCGTTCGGCCGGCCCCTAGGCGGAAAATCGCCCCACTCTGCCCCGATCAGCGGCCGTCCGCCGTGGGTGGCTCGGACCGTATCGGGAGTCGATCCCGGAGGTCAGCGTACACCTCCGCGCAGGACTCCTTGGGATCACGGTGTGCAGCGACCGTCCCCAGCGTGTCGAAGTCGCCGACGACGACGAGTCGGCGTTTCGCCCGGGTCAGCGAGACGTTGAGGCGGCGCTCGCCCTCGTCGCCGAACGTGAGGAAGCCGGAACTGCCGCGGTCGTTCGAGCGGACCAGCGAGAGCACGATTGCCTCGCGCTCGCTGCCCTGGAACGAGTCGACGGTGTTGACCTTGATCCCGCGTGTGCGAACGTCCCGACCTGCGAGCGCGTTCTTCACGCAGCCGATCTGGCCGGAGTAGGGCGTGATGACGCCGATGTCGGACTGCCGGACGCCGTGCTCGCGGAGGCGTTCGACTTCGTCGGCGACGATTTCTGCCTCCGCGGCGTTCCGGTAGGACTTCCCCGAAGTGAGCTCCTCGCCGCCGGCAACGTCGTAGGCGACGAGTGGGTCCAGATCGTCGATGGTCCACTCGCGGTTCTCGTCGGCCGTCTCCAGCCGACCGTCGTAGAACGCCTCGTTGGGGAAGTCGACGATGTCCTCGTGCATCCGGTACTGACGGCGGAGCATCGTCTGGGTGCCGTCGTCGTACGTCTCGAGGAGGTGCTCGAACAGCGACACCTCGGCCTCGCGCTGTTCGAGTTCGTCCGACGCGAAAGGTGGAAGCTGTTTGTGGTCGCCCGCGAGCACCAGCCGTTCCGCGCAGGCGTAGGGGATAGTGCTCGCCGGAATCGACGCCTGCGTCGCCTCGTCGAGCACGGCGATGTCGAACTCGTCGGCCGCGAACTGGCTGGCCATGCTCGTCGTCGCACCCACCACGTCCGCCTCGGCGACGGGGCCGTCGGTGTAGCGCTCCGCGACGAGGTCGCTCTCGGGATGACCGACCCGCCGGATCGCGATATCGTCGTGGTCCTCGTCGACGGCCATCGCGTGGAGCGTCCCCGGATCCGGATCCTCGGCCGAACTGGCGCCGACGAGAAGGTTGTCGACCGCCTGGTTCGAATGGGCGCAGGCGAGCACGCGCTTGCCGTCGGCGACGGCCTGCTGGACGATGGCCATCAGCGTCCGGGTTTTGCCCGTCCCCGGCGGTCCGTGGATGCAGTAGATGTCCCGCGCCCGAAGCGCGCGCGAGGCGGCGACCTCCTGAAACTCGTTGAGTTCGAGATCCGTGTCCAGATCGACCGTGAACGCCGGCGTGAACCCCAGCGAGCGCTGGCCGGTGAGCACGTCCCACTTCTCGGGGGTCGAGCGGACCGCCTCGATCCCGGCGCGCTCGCGGTCGTAGGGCACGCCGTTCAGCAGCGCGAGCACCGAGAACACCGCGCGGTCGTCGGCGAAAAAGCGCCGGAGCTCCGACTCGTCGGGCGCTCGGCCGTCGATGAAGGAGAGCCCGATTGCGCCGTCTTCGACGAGTGCGACGCGTGCCTCGATGGGGAACGGCGTCTCCTTACGGTCGATCCAGACCGTCGAGGCGTCGGGGTTGGGCAGCACCAGCACCTCCGAATCGGGGTAGATGTCGTGTTCGCCGGGGATGTCGATGCGCCGCTGGTCGTCGTCTTCGGGGATGGCGAACATGTGGACCGTCCCGTCGGTCTGCGTGACCCGGCGCCCGGTGTAGATGGTCTCCTCGATGCCGCCCTCTGTTCGGCAGACGTGACGGTAGCCCCGCTCGGCCAGCATCTCCCGGGTGTCCTCACGGTCCTGTTCCCGGAGCGTCTCGACGGAGTCGACGAGTTCGTCGGCGAACGCTGCACGCTCGTCCTCCTCCATCGTGTGGACGGGATCCGCACGAACTGCCGTCTCGGTCTCCTTGCCCGACTCAGCCGCGTACGCAGGCGGCGTCGACGGCTCGAACGCGTCGGTCCAGAAACGGAGCCGCCAGCCGACGGCGGTTCCGCCGATGGCGCCGGGGTCCAGCCGCGCTTGTGCGCCCTTCTCGGTGTCGCGGTAGACGTATGCGGGTGCAAGCCCGCTGGGCCGGTATTCGACGTACTCGCCGGTGAGTTCGGCGGAGTCCGTTTCGTGCAAGGGGAGGAGCACCGTGCCGTCGTCGGTCACGAGCGAGTCGTACGCTTCGAGGCGTTCGCGGGCGGCCGCGACGGGTGGTTCGTCGACGCCGGCGGGCAGCGAGCCGATACCGGGTGACGCGAGGAGGGCGGGGTCGTCGACGGCGAGGAACGCGGAGACGGCCGCATCGAGCAGGTCCGACATTCGTGTCACACTGCGCCGTCATCGGTGAAAAACTATCCGTCGCCGGCGACCGCCTCCGAAGGGCCGTCGATGGCCGCTTTCGCGGCGCCTCAGACCCCGAACCCCTCGTGTGCGTCGGACGCGGGACTCGCGATGGGGCTTCGTGGAAGCTCGGGGGGCAGCGACGACTCGTTGTAGACGCTCGGCGCCAGATCGTTCGGGCCGTCAGGGTAGAACAGCGCGGCGAGCTCCTGGGCCTGCCCGCGGCCGACCGAGAGTTCGAACTGGCCGCCGCCGTAGAGGGTGATTCCCTTCGCCAGCGCCCAGTGGATCGTCCGGAGCAGCGACTCGACGGTTCCGAATCGGGAGGGTTTGACGTTGAGCCACGACGGCACCCACGGCCGGGAACGCACGTCGTCGAGGCCGTGGATCGGGCTATCCCACGAGACACGCCCCTCCTCGCCCGCGAAAATCGGCCGCGTTTCGTCGGTCAACCGCGGGTCCTCAACGACGGCGTCGGGGAACCCCTCGACGATCCGGCGGTAAAAGTCGGGGTCGGCCTCAGTGTCCACGTCGGTGCCTTCGTAGTGGCCCTTCAGGTCGACGATCCGGACGGCGTCGCGGGCCCGGAGGTCGCGGATGAGGTCGTCGCTCCAGTCCTCTGTCGGATCGAGTTTGAAGCCGATCCCGGGCGATCTGGCCCGAATATCGTCGACGCGGTCGGCGCTCGGCGGGGTGCCCAGCCGCGTGCTGGCGACGAAGCGAACCGGCTGGAGTTCCCGTTCGAGGAGCGCCGGCAGCGTGGTGCGGTTCTGCCGGAGCGCGAGATCCAGCGCCGCGGACTCGACGGCCCAGCGCCGGTAGTCGTGTGAGTCGGCCCGTTCAGGTCCCTCGCCCGGGAACAGGTCCACCTCGTCGAGCGCCGCGGAGAACTTCCCGAACGTAAACGAGCCGGTGGGGACGTTGAACCGCCCGTCGGCGATTGCGTTCGCGAGGCGGTGGTGGTCCTCGGCGTCATAGGTTACGTCCTCGCCGCGACCGGTTTCACCCTCGCCCGAGAGCGCGAGCACGGTCGTGAGGCGGGTGAAATCGGACGACGTGTCCTGCTCGAACTGCTCGAACGCCAGCCCCTCGACCGTGAGTGGGAGATCGGCGACGTGGCGGTACGCGGGCGGGACGGGGGAGTCGGCCATATCCGACGGTAGGCGCAGGCGGACAAAACTCCGGCGGCGATAGGGGCCTCGCCTTAGGCCGTCACCAGCACCTTCACCGCCTCTCGCTCGTCCATCGAGCGGTAGCCCTCGTCGATATCTTCGAGATCGACCTCCTTGGTGAACACCGGCGAGGGGTCGAGCGTGCCCTGCAGTACGTCGTCCATCAGGTCCTCGATGTACGAGCGAACCGGGGCGACGCCGCCCACGAGGCTGACGTTCTTCCGGAACGCGGTAGTGAGGAACTCGGCGTCCTCGACGCCCTCCGGGACGCCGACGTAGCCGACGGTGCCGCCCGGCCGAGCGACCTCGAAGGCGGTTTCCATCGACGACTCGGCGCCGACGCACTCCAGCACGTGGTTCGCGCCGCCGTTGGTGAGTTCCGTTGCCTGCTCGATGGCTTCCTCGCCACGGGCGGCGATGGTGTCGGTCGCTCCCAGCTCTTCGGCGATTTCGAGGCGGTCCTCGTGGTGGCCCATCGCGATCACGCGCTCGGCGCCGAGGCGTTTGGCGGCGGCGACGCCACACAGCCCCACCGCGCCGTCGCCGATCACGACCGCGGTGTCGCCGGCTTCGACGCCCGCGCTGACGGCGGCGTGGTGGCCCGTGCACATCACGTCCGTCAGCGGGAGCAGTGAGCGCAGCGTCTCCTCGTCGTCGGCGTGGCGCTCGGGCACGCGGACGAGCGTCCCGTCGGCGTGTTCGGTGTGGACCTTCTCGGCCTGCGCGCCGCTTTCGGGCCCGGTCCATCCCCCGCCGTTCACACAGGAGGTGTGCAGGCCCTTCCGGCAGAACTCACACGAGCCACAACTGGTCGAGAAGGGGCCGAGCACGCGGTCTCCGGGTTCGATGCTGGTCACGTCGTCGCCGACGGCCTCGACGATGCCCATCGGCTCGTGGCCGATTCCGGTTCCCTCCTCGCGGTCCTGATAGCCCCGGTAGGGCCAGAGGTCCGAGCCACAGACCGCGGTATGGGTGACGCGTACGACCGCGTCTGTCGGGCTCTCGATTTCGGGTTCGGGGCGGTCCTCGACCCGGATGTCGCCTTCGCCGTAGAACACTGCGGCGTCCATGCTCGTTGGTGGCGTCGGCGCGCGCAAAAAGTCGTCCCTACCGGGCCACCTGAGACCTCACACAGTCACGGCAACACGCTCGGTGCTCGCGACACGCAGGTCGCGAGCGCTCGCGAGCCGTGACTGGCTAGTTGTCGGCGAACGCGCCCGCCACCAGCAGTGGGAACACGAGCGTCGCCTCGGCCTGCACCTGCGTGTAGTTGGTCTCCTCCTCCTTGATCTTCCCCCAGGAGACGGCCTCGTTCGGCGGCGCGCCCGAGAGCGAGCCGTCGCCCTCCATCCCGGTGGAGATGTAGACGGCGTAGTCGGCGCCGCCGCGGAAGAGGTTCGTCATGATCGCGTGGTGTTTGGGGACGCCGCCGCCGACGACCAGCAGGCCCGTGGTGTCCGCGAGCATGCCGTTCTCGATCAGGTCGTCGTAGTCGGCCATGATCTCGATGCCGATGTCGGTGTCGTGCTGCTTGCGGTAGTAGTAGAGGAAGTTCCCGACCTCGGCGTCGTTGAGCGCCGGGCAGTAGATCGGCACGTCGTTGTCCGCGGCCTGCTTCAGCACGGAGTCGGGGTCGTCGAGGGTCTTCCCGAGTTCCCGCGAGAACTCCGTCGGCGTGCGGACCTTCTCCTCGGCGAAGAAATCGTCGAAGAAGTCATACAGATACTCCTCGAGCCAGACGTAGCGGTCCGAGGGGACATAGATGTTGCCGAGGCGGTTGATCCCCTCCTCGCGGAGTTCGGCCTCGTCGGCGTCCCACTCGCCCATCTTGAACGGCTTCTGGGTCTTGATCACGTCCTCGGTCAGCGACCCCGAGGTGGTGATGAGCACGTCGACGTACCCCTCACGAACGAGGTAGGCGACGACCTCGCGCAGCCCCGAGGAGATGATGTTCGAGGTGAGCGTGAGGTAGATCTGGGCGTTTTCCTCCTGCATCTGCTTGGCGATGTCGACGGCTTCTGCGAGGTGGGTCGCCTGGAAGCCGGTGGTCGCGTAGGCCTCGAGCATCTCGCCGAGGTCGAACTCGCCGCGGAAGTCGTAGCCGCGCACGTCCTCGCCGGTGATGTCGGCCTCGCTGCCGGGGACGACGTGTTCGTGGCTCTCGTCTTCGTCCATACCGACGGTAACTGGGGCGGACTCTTGAACTGCGTGGGTTGGCCCGGCGTCGACGCCACACCCTCGCTAGCGCCCACCTGTGTGCTGCTGCCGCGAAGGGAACGCCGATAGGCGCCAGCCCCCTACCCCGGGTGTGAGCCTCTCCATTCGCCGTTTCGAGCCAGCCGACCGCGACGCCGTCGACGCGACCATCGAGGCCGCCCTCCGCCACGCCGACGCCTACTTCGAAGACGTGCCCGAACTGGAAGATGACGACATCCTCGCGGAGTACGTCGATCCCGGCGGGGAGTTCCTCGTCGGCGTCCTCGACGGGGAGATCGTCGCCACCGCCGCGTTCCGCCCGCCCAAAGGCGTCGTCACCGAGTTCGTCGACGCCGAGGGGACGGCCGAACTCAAGCGGATGCACGTTGACCCGGATTATCACCGCGAAGGGATCGGCCGGTCGATGTATGACGAACTCGAGGCCCGCGCCCGCAAGCGAGGCGTCGAACGGTTCGCACTCTCCACGACCGGCCGGCAGGAGCCAGCCCACGCGTTCTACGAGGCAAACGGTTTCGAGCGCGTGGGATCGACGACCGCCGACGTGGTGGCGACGACGCTCGAAATCCACGTCTTCGAGAAGTCCTTCGACTGAGCCGCCGGCTGTGGCACGCCCGGCGGTATCTTGATGCCGCTGCTGGCCCGAGTTCAGCACGATGCCGGCGATCAACACGGACGACCTGACCAAGTCCTACGGCGACGTACGTGGGATCGAGGACCTCTCGTTCGACGTCGAGGAGGGCGAGGTGTTCGGCTTTCTCGGCCCCAACGGCGCCGGGAAGACGACGACCATCCGGACGCTCATGGGGTTCCAGTCGCCGACGAGTGGGTCGGCGACGGTGCTCGGTGCCGACGTGACGGACGTAGACGCCCTGCGCGAGGCCCGCTCCCGAGTGGGCTACCTCCCCAGCGAACCCGGCTTCGACGAGCGCGTCACTGGCCGTCGACTGCTGGAGTACCACGGCGCGCTCCGGGGCGACAGCCGTAGCGACGAACTGCTGGAGCTGTTCGACCCGCCGCTCGACCGCCCCGTCGGCGACTACTCACGCGGGAACCGCCAGATGCTCGCCATCGTCATGGCGTTCATGCACGACCCGGATCTGCTGATCATGGACGAGCCCACCTCCGGGCTCGACCCGCTGAAACAGGAGACGTTCCTGGAGTTCGTGCGCGCCGAGCGCGAGCGCGGGACGACGTTTTTCTTCTCCTCGCACGTGCTGAGCGAGGTCCGGAAAGTCTGTGACCGCGTCGGGATCATCCGCGAGGGGCGCCTCGTCGAACTGTCGACCGTCGAATCGCTGCTCTCCCGCAGCGGCAAGCGGGTGCGCACCACCGTCACGGGCGGTCTCGAGGACGGCGCGTTCGAGATTCCGGGCGTCCACGACCGCACGATCAGCGGCCGGGCGTCGACGCGCGAGGGAAGCCGGGAGTCGACGCGGGGGGACGAACGGGCATCGACGACCGTCTCGTTCACCTACACCGGGGCGTACGACCCGCTGCTCGACCACCTCCGGCAGTTCGATCTGCAGGACCTCTCCATCGAGGAGGCGCCACTGGAGGACGTGTTCATGCGGTTCTACGACGCCGAAGCGGACGAGGCCGTCGAACGCGTCGAGGGGGAGACCGAGGATGTTTGACACCGCACGCTACGAGGCCGAACGGCGGTTTCCCGGCTCGCTGGTGCTCGCCGGCGGATTCGCGGCGTTCGCGGGCATGATGACGCTGATCGCGCCGGGGCTGCTGGGCGACGTGGATCTCGAGGCGATCATGGAACAGCTACCGCCAGGGATGGCCGAGGCGTTCGATCTCACTGCGATGGGCACCATCGAGGGGTTCCTCGCCATCGAGCTGTACGAGTTCCTCTGGCTGGTGGGCCTCGGCGCGTACATCGCGTACAGCGCCGGGAGCACCATCGCCGGCGACGTGGAAACGGGCCGGATGGATACGCTGCTCGCGGCGCCCATCTCCCGGGAACGACTCCTCACCGAGAAGTATCTCGCACTCCTGACGCCGATTCTGCTGGCCAACGTCACGGTGTTCGTGACGGTATTCGCCGGTTCGCGGTTCGTGGGCGAACCGATTGCCGCGGCGGACCTGCTTGCGGTCCACGCGCTCTCGATCCCGTACTTCTGCTGCTGTGGCGCGTTCGGGATGCTGGCGTCCGTCCTGACAACTGAGCGTATCGTCGCCGAAGGCGTCGCCGCCGGCGGCGTCGTGGGTGCGTTCCTGCTCGAAACGGTCGCCTCGGGCGCCGGCCAGTCGTGGCTGGGGGTACTCTCCCCGATGCGCTACTACGACCCGCTCACGATTCTGACCGTGAGCGAGTACGACCTCTCGGGTGCGGGGGTTCTGGTGGGCGCGACAGCCGTGCTACTAACTGCTGCCGCCGCATGGTTCCGGGAGGTGGATCTCCCGTGAGCGCCGGCGGCCCCAAGCGACAGTCAGCGCTCCTCACCGTCACACGCTTCGAAGCCGAGCGCCGCCTGCGGACGACGGCTATCGCCGGCGCCGCGCTCGCAGCATACGGCATCCTCTTTGTCTGGGTCGGCCCGGATCTGGCCGGCGGCGAGGGGATGCAACAGCTACTGGACGCGATGCCGCCGGTGCTGAACGCGCTGCTGGGGTTCGAGAGCCTCGCCTCGCTGGAGGGGCTGCTCGCCGGCGAGTACTACACGTTCGGCTGGCTCGTCGGCCTCGCGGGCTACATCGCCTACAGCGCCGCTGGGTCGGTGGCCGGCGACGTGGAAACGGGCCGGATGGACACCCTGCTCGCGGCACCCGTCTCGCGGTCGAGCGTCCTGCTCGGGAACTATCTCGCGCTACTGGTGCCGATAGTCGGCGTCAACGTCATCGTCGCGCCCATCCTGTACGTTGCGTCGGCAATCGTCGGCGATCCGCTCGCCGTTGATCGGCTGGCGGCGCTGCACGCGCTCTCGATCCCGTACCTGCTCTGCTGGAGCGCGATTGGACTGCTGCTCGGGGTCGTGTTCCGGCGGAGTCGGGTGGCCGGCCGGATCGCGCTGGGGCTCGTGTTCGGCGCGTGGCTGGCAGAATCAGTGCTCGCGGTGTCGGACTTCTCGGTGGCGGGTGCCGTGCTCCCGGCGTACTACCTCGACCCCTCGGCCGTGCTCGTCGACGGCGAGGTGGACCTGCTCGCCGCGGGCGTGTTGCTGCTCGCGACCGCGGCGTTCGTCGGTATCGCTCGGCAGCTGTTCACTCGGCGTGATCTCTAGCTCTCGGCGGCCGCTGGCTCGTCGGCGTACTTCTCGCCGAACTCGCCGATGAGTTGGCCCATCTTCGCGTACCAGTCGTTGAGCGTGCGCTGCATCTCCCCCGCGATCTCCTCGGCGTCGCGCGGATGGTAGACGTGGTGGTACCCCCCCTGCTCGTAGTTCACCTGCTCCTTCTGGAGGAAGCCGGCGGTGAGCAGGCGCTGGACCGAGCGATAGGCCGTCGAGCGCTCGCGGTCGACGGCGTCGGCGATCTCGTCGACGGTCAGCCCCTCCCCGCGCTCGTTCAACAGCCGGAACACTTCCTTGTCGATCGCCTTCAGGTCGTGGAAACACTCCAACAGCCCCTCACACTCCATGTCCGAACGGAGCATCTCCTGCATCGAGTCGGCCATTCTTACCGGAGCGTAGCGGTCCGGCACTCAAAAACGTTTGCAAAATTGGCACAATACTGCCCTTACGGGGTCGTCAGCCGGCACCACGTGCCGGTTTCGTCCCCGCGGAGCCGACACACCGCCGCGAGCACTACCGCGACGCTAACCAGCAGCGCCGCGCCGGTGATGAGCGCGGTGCTCAGGGTGTTGAGCGCCTCGATTCCGTCCACGGACCGAGCTTGTTCGCGGCGACAGCGACGCTGCCTGCGAGCAGCATCGCGGCGAAGTAGCCCCCGATCTCGCTTTCCTCGACGAGATTCGTCACGGGGGATCAGGCAGTAGAGCGGCGCGAGCGGAGGTAACCCTGGGCGTACGCACCGAGGAACATCCCGGCGATGGCCCAGAGGATCGGCAGGTTCCCGATCCCGACACTGGCGTAGGCGGCGCCGGGGCAGATACCCGAGATCCCCCAGCCGACGCCGAAAACGACGCCGCCGACGACGACGTTCCGGTCGAACTCCTTCACGCGGCGGGTGTACTCGCTGCCGGTCAGCGGTGCAGTGCTGTCGAGTCGCGTCGCGACGGCGAAGACGATCCCCGTCACGACAGCGGCGCCGCCCATCACGAACAGCAGGCCGAAGTCCTCGAACTGGAGGAAGTCGAGGACGACTTCCGGGCGAGCCATCCCGCTGATCGCGAGGCCGAGTCCGAAGATCAGCCCGCCGGCGTAGATGACCGGCAGGAACAGCGGGTGTCGGTCGTCCGGTCCGCCGTCAGTCGCGTCGCTCACGTGTCGCTCCCTCCGGTCGCCCCCGTTCGCGCGTTTCGAGACCCTCGCTCCGCTCGCGTCTCGCGGCTCACGGCGCCACCCCCGTGGCCTGCACCAACTGCGCCGTCCCGATAGCGAACGTCAGGAACGTTGCGACGTTCACCAGCGACGTGTTCGACATGGAGCCGACGCCACAGACGCCGTGGCCGGACGTACAGCCCTTGCCGAGCCGGGTGCCGACGCCGACGAGGACGCCGCCGCCGAGCAGCCGCCACCACTCGACATCCGTCGTCCACACGCCGGGGTCCATCGTGGGAACGACGGCCGGCCCGAGCGCGAACGCCCAGAGTGCGGCGCCGCTGACGATTCCGGCGGTGAACACCACCCGCCAGCCGCGCGACTGGATGTACTTGAACCGATTGAAGCGGTCCACGTCAGAGACGTACGACAGCGACGACTCGAGGAAGGTGCTCGCGCCGGCGATGATCCCCGTCGCGAGGTAGATCACCGAGGCGCCGGCGCCGACGAGGAGGCCGCCGAGCAGATACGGCAGCATCCCTCGGGGGAAGAGATCACCGACCGCGAGCAGCGGTGTGAGCGCCGTCATCAGTCGGTCATCGCCTCCTCGCTCGCGGCGCAGTTGTTCGGCCCGAGTTCGAGTTCGAACGCCGTCTCGTCGTCGGGCGCCTCGCGGCCGAGGTTGGCGGCGATGATCTCCTCGTAGTTGGCCGGGCGGGGCGGCATTCCCTTGACGATGAACTCGACGAAGGGCTCCTCGTCCATCGTGAGTGCGTCCATGCGATCCACGAGGTCACCCAGTTCGGCGGTGTAGCTGCCGTCGTCGTTCGCCGTCGCCGACTCGCTGAAGTGAGCCGGCGCGATGACGGTGTCGTCGGGCAGCGGCAGCACCTGCTCCTGCAGACTCTCGTAGAGCGTGCGGGCGGCGTCTTTGGCGGCATCGGGATCCTCGAGGTCGGGGCGGGCGACGCTCTCGGTGAACAGGCCGTCGCCGGTGAACAGAACGTCCCCCACCTTGTAGGCGGTCATCCCGGTCGTGTGGCCGGGCGTGTGGAGCACCTCGATATCGGTGTCGCCGACGGTGATGGTGTCGCCGTCGCCGACCGTCTCGTACTCGCGGTCGTACTCGACGCCGCGGTCGTCGGCCGCCTCCGGGAGCACCGGCGTCGCACCCGTCTCGGCGGCGAGGGCGCGGATCCCGGAAACGTGGTCGGCGTGGATGTGGGTGTCGAGCGCGTAGGTGAGGTCGACGCCGAGGGCCCGGGCGTCCTGTACGTACTCGTCGGTGAACGCCCGGAGCGGGTCGATCACCGCGGCCTCGTCACCGTCGGCGACGAAATAGGCCAGACAGCCACTCGACGGCCGGCGGTACTGCGCGACCGTAGCGTCCGCGTCGACGTCCAGTTCCTGGTACTCGTAGATGCGTGCCCAGCCCTTCATCCCGCGTTCGAGGTGGTCCACGTCGTAGCCCGCCTCTTGGAGGTTCTCGGCGATCATCTCGCTGGAGCCACCTTTCGCACAGAGGACGGTGATCTGTCGATCTTCGGGTAGCTGCTCGGCGAGCGCTTCGGGGATCCCGTCGAGGAGCTCGAAGTACGGGTAGTTCACGGTCTCGGCGCCCTCGATGCGCCACTCCGCGAAGTCGCTCTCGGAGCGGACGTCGAGGAGAAACACGTCCCCGTCGGGCTCGTCGATGCGGTCTTTCAGCGCTTCGGGCGTGATCGACGCGACCGTCGCGTCGGTCGTGGGTTGATCGGACATCGTCACTCACGACTATTCGACTGCCCCAGATAAGGATTTGGATAGAAATTCGCAAACCAAGCAAGACCATTTCGGACACGAGACGGGGAAAGACGCGTATACGTGAACTCAGTTCGTTTATCGCTATACAGTAATGCCTCGTTCACGAACATTCACCGATGTGCTTTTACCGCCGAACACAATATTGGGCGATGAAGTCAAAACCATGACCGAGTACGAGATCACCGAGACCCTCGACGTGAAAGGAGAGAACTGCCCGATGCCCGTCGTCAAGACCAAACAGGCCGTCGACGACCTCGACGGCGACGAGGTGCTGGAAGTGCTCGCCACCGACCCGGGGAGCATGAGCGACCTCGGCGGCTGGGCCGACAGCACGCCCGGCGTCGAACTCCTCGAGCAGGAGGAGGGCGAGGACGTGTTCAAGCACTACGTCCGGGTGGCCGAATGAGCGCCGAAGAAGCCGGCGGCGACGCCGACGACACGCCCTCGCGCGCGGAACTGGCCGCGCGCGTCGAGGAGTTAGAGGAGTCCCTCGCAGCCATCGAAGACGACGGCGGCAAGAAGATGTCCATCATCGCCACGAAGGGGACACTGGACATGGCGTACCCGCCGCTGATCCTCGCCAGCACCGCGGCCGCGTTCGGCTACGACGTGACCGTGTTCCACACGTTCTGGGGGCTGGATGTCCTCCACGAGGAGCACTCGAAGAGCCTCCAGATGAGTTCGGTCGGCAACCCCAACACGCCGGTTCCCAACGCCATCGCGGCGCTGCCCGGGATGGATCGCCTGACCACGCGCATGATGGAGGGCCGCATCGAGGACAACGACACGGCCACCATCGAGGAGCTGCTGGAGACGAGCCTCGAGATGGGTGTCGAGTTCCAGGCCTGTCAGATGACCATCGACCTGATGGACTACGACGAGGACGACTTCTTCGACGGCGTCACCACCGGCGTCGGCGCGGCGACGGCCGTCCAGGACATGGCCGAGGCCGACATCCAACTGCTGATCTAGCGACTCCGTTCACGGCGCCCGAACGACGAGCAGGAACGTCTCGGGCCGACTGGCCCTGAACTCCACCTCGAAGCCGCCGGCTTCGAACCGTTCGACTGCTTCCTCGAGACTGTAGCGCTCCGCCAGCGGCGGCCCCGCCGCGCCTTCGCCCTCGGCGGTCCAGTCGGCGACGGCGACACGCCCGTCAGCGGCGACGACGCGCGCGAGTTCGTCGATAGCCGCCTCGCTGGCGAACTCGTGGTAAGTCATCGTCGAGAACGTGCCGTCGAGTTCGCCGTCGTCGAACGGGAGGTCGGCGACGCCCGCCGTCACCAGTTCGACGTTCTCGGGGAGCCCCTTCTCCCGGTAGAACTCGTGCATCTCCGCCTGCACGTCGACGCCGTACACTGTCCCGGCGCGGGCGGCGATCTCAGTGGTGTAAAAGCCCGTGCCGCTCCCCAAGTCCGCCAACGTCTCCTCGCTTCCGGGGTCGACGGCCCAGACGAGTTCCTCCAGCGAGAGATATCGGTAGCGCGTGGCGGCCTCGTCCAGCGACGCCGCCCGCTCGTGGTCGAACGTGTGGAATCCCATGGTTCGTGGGCGGCCCGCGAGCGATAAATCACTGCCGAAGGGGCCCACAGGAACAGATTTATAGATCCGTCTTGCATAGTCTTCTACGAAATGAACAATACTGTCTCGCCGGACGAAGTCGCTCGCCGGATTCAGGACCCCGACGACGACCTGTTCGTCCTCGACGTCCGCAACGAGGCGGACTACGAGGAGTGGCGGATCCCGGGAAGCACGAACGTCCCCGTGTACGACGACCTGCTCGACCACGAGTTCGGGTCGCTCGAAGCCCATCTCGACAACCTCCCCGAAGACCGCGAGATCGCGATCATCTGCGTCGGCGGCGTGACCTCCTCGCGGGCCGCGGCCGTGCTGCAGGACCACGGATTCGACGCGAAGTCGGTCGCTGGCGGGATGAACGGCTGGGGCCGCGTCCACCAAGCCTACGAGATCGGCGACGCGGACGGCGTCGTTCAGATCGTCCGGCCCGGGACTGGCTGTCTCTCGTATCTGGTCCACGACGGCGACGAGGCGGTCGTCGTCGATCCGAGCCAGTTCCTCGACGTGTACGTCGACGCCGCCGTGGCGCGTGACCTCGACATCGTCGGCGTCGCGGACACGCACGCCCACGCGGACCACGTCTCCGGTGGCCCGGATCTGGCCGCGGAGCACGAGGTGCCGTACTACCTCCACGAGGCCGATATGGCCGAGCGCGACGACGTGAGGAGCGTCGCCGACGGCGACTCGATCCCTGTCGGCCAGCGTGACCTCGACGTGGCCTATACGCCCGGCCACACGCCGGGTAGCATCTCGTTCCGGTTCGGCGGGACAGTTCTCTCGGGGGACACGCTGTTCCTCCGGAGCGTCGGCCGGCCCGATCTCGAGGACAGCGCCGAGGACGCCGTCCGGGCGGCCGCGGGCGAACTGTTCGACAGCCTCACCGGCCTGCTCGCGCTCCCGGACGGCACACTCGTGCTCCCCGGCCACTTCTCCGAGGAGACGCACCGGCCGCTCGCGACCGAGTTGGGCGCCCTGCGGGATGAGGCGACCAACGAACTGTTCAGCTACGCTGCCGAAGGCGACCGGACGGCGTTCGTCGAGACCATCGTCGAGAGCCTCGCCGACGAGCCGGCAAACTACAACCGGATCAAGCAGATCAACTGGGGCCGAGAGGAGGCGGGGGAGGACGCCGAAGCGCTCGAACTCGGCCCGAACAACTGCGCAGCCAACTGATGTCCGACCGGTTCCAGAACACCGCCCAGCCGGATCGGGACTGGTGGGAACAGCTCTGGCCCGGCCCCGAACGCGTCGTCGAACGACTCGGCGTCGAACCGGGCGACCGCGTCGTCGATGTCTGTGCGGGCGACGGCCTGTTCACGCTGGCGCTGGCCGAGCGGACCGACGGAGCCGTGTACGCCGTCGATATCGACGCCGGCCTGCTTGCGTCGGTGTCCGAGCGCGCGGGGGAGCGCGGTTTAGCGGTCGAGACCATCCGCGCTGATGCGCGGGACCTCGGCGACGCCCTCCCGGTGCCGGTGGAGTTCGCCCTGCTGGCCAACACGTTCCACGGCATCTCGGAGCAGGAGGCGTTCGCCGAGACTGTCCGCGAGGTGCTCACCGACGACGGACGCTTCGCCGTCGTGAACTGGCGGGACCGCCCGCGGGCCGAGACCACCGTGCTCGGGGAGGAACGCGGACCGCCGACGGAGCGACGGATGAGCGCCGAAGCGACACTCGAGGTCTGTGCCGCAGCAGGGTTCACGCTCGATGAAGTCGTTGACCTCCCACCGTACCACTACGGCGCGGTGTTCCGCCCCGAACCCTGACCGGTCGGACGCAACACCTAAGGGGCCAACCGCAGTATTGTGCGTTATGTCCTATACTCTGGACGTGACGGTCGACGGGACGTTCGACAACGTGGTCGACGAGACGGTCGACGCGCTGGAAGAGGAGGGGTTCGGCGTCCTCTGTGACATCGACGTTCAGGCGACGTTGGCGAAGAAACTCGACGCCGACTTCCGCAACTACCGGATCCTCGGCGCCTGCAACCCGCCGCTGGCCAAGCAGGCCCTCGAAACCGAGACGCGACTCGGCGCGCTGCTGCCCTGTAACGTGATCGTCTACGAGACCGACGACGGCGACGTGGGCGTGAGCGCCGTCGATCCGGGGGAGCTGCTCTCGGTCGTGGACAACCCCGAACTGGACGAGGTTGCCACGGACGTGGGCGAACGCTTCGAGCGCGTGCTCGGGGAGCTCGGCGCCTGATCGACGATGAGCGACGACGCCCCGCCCGAGGTCGATCCGACCGATCCCGAGTACCGCAACGTCGGCGAGGGGCTGTTGGACGAGGAGATGGGCCCGAGTTCCGCCATGGCCCACCTCTACCGCGGGGAGGTCCACCGGATGAAGTTCTGGCGCGAACGGCTGGACCGCACCACGCGCTGGGCGGTCATCGTCGTCGCGGCCATCGTCACCTGGGCGTTCTCCAGCCCGGACAACCCCCACTACGTGCTGCTCGTCGGCGTCGCCACGCTCGGCATCTTCCTGACTATCGAGGCCCGGCGCTACCGCGGCTACGAGATCTGGCGCAGCCGGGTCCGGATCATGCAGGAGAACGTCTGGGCGTACGGCCTCGACCCCTCGGTCGGCGTCGCCGACGAGGCCTGGCGCGAGAAGCTGAGCCGTGACTACCGGACGCCGACGCTGAAGATCAGCGCCGAGGAAGCACTCGCCCACCGCCTGCGGCGGATCTACCTCCCGCTTTCGGGGGTCGTACTCGCCGCGTGGTTGATCCGGGTGACGGCCTTCTCGAGCGAGCCGTTCCCGGCGAGCGCCGCGGTCGGGATGATCCCCGGCACGGCGGTGACCGCGGCCGTGGGACTCGTCTATCTCGCAGCAGTCGTCGTCGCCTGCCGCCCCCGGACGTGGCACGCGAAAGGGGAGCTTCGGGCTGAAGAGCTCCGAAAACGGAACCGTTAGTCCGCGAGTTCGTCGAACAGCGCGGCGACCCGTCGCTGGATCTCGTCCCGAATTTCTGCGACCGCTTCTGGCGAGCGACCGTCCGGGTCATCGAGCCCCCAGTCCCGGCTCTCGCCGCCCCAGCCGGCGGGACAGACGTCCTCGGCGGAACAGCCCATCGTGATAACGTAGTCACTCGCCCGCAGATCGTCGACGGTCACCTCTCGGGGCGTACGGTCGGCGAGGTCGATCCCCACCTCGGCCATGGCGTCGACGACTTCGGGGTGGACGTGCTCGGCGGGGCGGGTGCCGCCGGTGAGCAGGTCGAACTGGTCCGCAAGGCCTCGCTCGGCGTGCTCCCGCTGGGCAAAGGCGTAGGCCATCTGGGAGCGACCGGCGTTCTGAACACAGACGAAGCCGATGCGGGTCGGTTCGGCAGTGGGCTCAGTGGTGGTGTCGGACATGATGGATCAGTCGCCCGTGACGGGAGAAGTGACGGTGGCGCTCTCGGGGAACAGCCGGGACTTCGTCACCAGCGCGACGCGGACGAGTGCGAGCATCACCGGCACCTCGATCAGCGGGCCAACGACCGTCGCGAGCGCCACGTCGCTGGCGACGCCGAACACCGCGACGGCGACGGCGATGGCGAGTTCGAAGTTGTTCGAGGAGGCGGTAAACGCCACGCTGACGCCCTCGGTGTAGGAAAAGCCCAGCAGCGCGCTGGCGCCGTAGGCCAGCGCCCAGAGGCCGGCGAAGAAGATCAGCAGCGGCACCGCGATCAGCACGATCTCGCCGGGGTTGGCGACGATGTAGTCGCCCTTCAGCGCGAACATCACGACCACCGTGAACAGCAGGCCGAGCAGACCGAGCGGGCTGATCCGTGGGATCAGCCGGCCGTAGTACGCCTCCCGGCCGATGGTCCCGAAGGCCACCTTCTGGGTCAGGTAGCCCAGAATCAGCGGCAGGCCGAGGAACACGCCGACCATCTGGGCGATCAGCGACATCGAGACGTCGACGGCCGTGCCGCGCATCACCGTCAGGAAGAGGAAGGCGTAGGGGACAAACAGCGCGATCTGGAGCAGGCTGTTGACGCCGACACAGACCGCACAGAGCTCCTGATTCCCCGCTGCGAGTTCGTTCCAGATCAGCACCATCGCGATACACGGCGCGATCCCGACCAGAATGAGGCCCGTGATGAACTCCGGGCGCCCGCCGAGGAACGTCGTCGCGAGGCCGTACATCACGAACGGCGCGATCAGCCAGTTGAACGCCAGCGTGAGCGCGATCTCCGTGCGCGCGGTTCGGGTGACCGTCGGCACGCGCTCGTAGTCGATCTCGGCCATGATCGGGAAGATCATCACGAACAGCCCCACGGCGATGGGGAGGCTGGTGCCGTGCCACGTCACGGCGTTCAGCACCTCGACCGCGCCCGGGGCGAACCGGCCGACGGCGACGCCAAGCACCATCGCCAGTCCGATCCAGACGGTCAGGTAGCGGTCGAGAACGCCCAGTGAGTCGCTCACGCGTCGCCCTCCTGATCGACGACGGCGAGCAGGTCCTCAGCGAGGTCGGTGCTGCGGTAGTAGCGCCAGTTGCCCTCCTTGCGTCGGCTGGCGAGGCCGGCGTCGACGAGGTCCGCGAGCGCGTGACTGACCGCGCTCTCGCTCACGTCGACCAGCGGGTCGAGTTCACAGACACAGAGGTCGCCCTCGGCCGCCGAGAGCAGGCGGGTCAGTCGGTGTCGGGTGTCGTTGCCCAGCGCGGCGAAGGCGTCGACGCCGCCGTCCCCCGCGGCGTCGGCCAACTCGTCGAGTTCGGCGAGTCGCTGCTCCACGTCGGCGTCACAGCACTCGCCGACCTCCGCCTCGATGCGGCGCCGCAGGCGCGGTCTGGACTCTGTCATCGAACGCTGCTTGAGTGACTATTCAGATAACCGTTCCGGTATGAAAGGCTGTTCAGATAGCGTCGTCAGTTCCCCAGTTCGAACGCCTCAGCATTGGCGGCCAGCCACTTCGCCTGCCCGACCTGCCGGTTGAACGCCTGCAGGTGTTTGGAGACGTCGCCGCGGTGGTTCGGGCCGCCGGCGCCGGTGGCCTCGACGATGTCGGCGTAGCTGAGCCCCCGTTCCCGGAGCGCGACGATTTCGGCGCGGCGCTCGGGGACGCCGTGGTCCCGGAGTTCCATCGCACGCTCCTCGGGGTGCTGCTCGCGGACGAGCACCGAGTGCGCGTCTGACTCGGTGTCGTGGACGTGAAGCACGGTGTAGCCGTCGAAGAACCACCGGTTCACGTAGACGCCGCCGTCGGGGTCGTGGCGCTCGTGGTCGGCGCCGTAGTCCTCGACGGGGTACACCTCGAAGCTGAGGCGCCCCTCTGGCGTCTCCACGTTGAGACCGTTCGACTCGGCGTGGGCGTCGTCGCCCACGTCGACGGCGAACTCGCCGTGCTCGGCCAGTGCGTCCAGCAGATCGGTGTCCGGCCCGCCGTCGGGCTGGACGGGTGGATCGTCGCTCATGATGTGTTGGCCTTTCGACCCCAACACAAAAGATGTTGGGGTGGATTGGCCAACATCCACACGCCGGCTGTCAGGGAGGCGTTCGTCGACAGAAGCGGCGGTTCAGGCCCGCTCGAAGCGGTGCCGGACGATCCGGCTGTCGTCGTCCCACTCGAACTCGTCGTGGGCGCGCTGGAGGATCTGTTTGTAGTGTTCAAGATCCCGGGCACCCTCCGCCCGGGCGTCCTCGTCAGTCATCTCACCCAGCGTTCGCTCGGTCACGTCGACGACCTCGAACGTCTCACCGTCGATCTCGAACGTGTCGCCGGCGGTAGCGTAGGCCTGCCCGCGGTGGATCTGGGTCACCTCGCCCTCGAGGGCCTGTTCGCGCATGTGCTCGCTCGGAATCAGTCTCGCAGAGTGGTCGTCGCTCATCGGCGGAGGTGGGGGCTCGCAGCGTAAATACCTCCGGACAGCGGTGCCCCAGACAGCGGCGTATCGCCGCAGTCGCGACGGTCGACGGCCGCGTCGACGCCGCGGCCCTTAGCTGCCACGGGCGCGGGGCATATCCGCGTCGGGCGCCTATTTTGGGTATGAACGGAGCGTTCGAGAAACCCCACCGACTCGACACCGGCGACGAACTCGACGACCTCGTCGCGGACCACGACGTGGTGCTCGTCGACTTCTACACCAAGGGCTGCACGCTCTGCCAATCCATCGAACCGGTCGTGGGCAACGTCGCCCGCGCGACCGACGCAACGGTAGCGATGCTGAACCCTCAGACGGATCTGGATCTGGTCGAGGAGTACGACATCCAGAGCGTCCCGACGCTCCTGCTGTTCGAAGGCGGTGAACCGGTCGCCCGGATGGCCAGCGGCTTCGAGGGCACGGAGTCGGTCGTGGTGTTCGTGACCGAGAACAGTTCGGCCGAGCGCCGATAACCTACGTAAACCACCGCGGGATTCATGCCTGCGGACCACCTACACGAGGTATGAACGAAACCGGGGTGTTCGAAAGCCATCGCTGAGGATCGTGCCGTCGTCGCCAAGCGCGTCGACGAAGGCGAGGCTGACCTCTCGGAGATCGCGGAGCTAACTCGCGCGGCCGGCTACGAGGTCGTCGGCGAACTCACCCAGCGGCGCACGCAGGACGCCGCCTACCACTTCGGTGAGGGGAAAGTCGCCGAACTCGCGGCTCTCGTCCGCGAGACCGAGGCCGACACCGTCGTCGTCGACAACGAGATGGGGCCGTTCCAGACGTACAACGTCGGCGGGAAGCTTTCCGAAGGCGTCGACGTGCTGGACCGCTTCACCCTCATCCTCGAAGTGTTCGGGCAGCGCGCCCAGACCCGCAAGGCCCAGCTACAGGTCGAACTCGCGGAGCTACGCTACGAACTCCCGCGAGCCGAGGCCAAGGCCAGCCTCGCGAAACGCGACGAACGCCCCGGCTTCATGGGCCTGGGGGAGTACGACGAGTCCCGCGAGCAGGACATCAAGAACCGCATCTCGCGGATCTCCGAGGAACTCGACCGCATCGCCGAGAAGGAGGAGAAGCGCCGCGCCCAGCGCCGCGATCAGGGGTTCGACCTCGTCGCGCTGGCGGGCTACACCAACGCCGGCAAGTCGACGCTCCTCCGGCGACTCGCGTCCGAACTCGGCGTCGACGAGAACGAGGACCGCCATCCGGACATCGAACCCACCGCCGAGTCCGAGGACCGACTGTTCACCACGCTCGGCACGACTACTCGGAAGGCCGACACCGGCACTCGGGAGGTGCTGCTGACCGACACCGTGGGGTTCGTCTCTGACCTGCCCCACTGGCTCGTGGAGTCGTTCAAGTCCACGCTGGATTCGGTGTACCACGCCGACCTCGTGCTGCTGGTCGTCGACGCCTCCGAGCCGGTCGAGGCGATGCGCGAGAAGCTCGTCACCAGCCACGACACGCTCTCGGACCGCAACGAGGCACCCATCGTCACGGTGTTCAACAAGGCCGACAAGCTGAACGAGCCCGAAATCGAGCGCCGCAAGCGTGCGCTCTCGGCGCTGGCGCCCAACCCCGTCATCGTCTCGGGGAAGACCGGCGAGCACGTCGAGGCCCTCCGGGACCGCGTCGAGCGCGAACTCCCCGACTGGAAGCAGGAGCGACTGCTCCTCCCGGTCAGCGACGACGCGATGAGCGTCGTCTCGTGGATCCACGACAACGGGAACGTCCACGAGGAGAGCTACGGCGAGCAGCAGGTGGTCGTCGAGTTCGAGGCGCCGCCTGCAGTGGTGTCGAAAGCCCGCGCGAAGGCCGCCGACGTGGAGCGGCCGACCGTCGACGCCGAAGCCGGCGAAGCCTGAGCCGGCAACAGCGGCGGTTTTTCCGCTCAGTCGATACTGACCATCGGTGATGTCTCCCGGACGAAGCAGAACCAGTCGAACTCGGAGAGGTCGGAGCGGGAGTACCGCACGGGGTCGTCGCCGTCGGAGTGACCGCCCCAGATGGTGTGGTGTTGGGGCTCTGTGCCGAGCCAGTCCCGGATCGTCGGATCCTCGTGGAGCTCGTCGACCGACAGGCAGAACAGCGGCTCGTCGACCTGCCGGAGGACGGCCGGAACCGACTCGGACGGTGGGTTGGGGATCGGGTAGTCGATTCGCTCCCCGGTCTCACCGTCCAGCGCAGTCACGTCACCGCCCCCGAGCCCGAACGCGACGGGACAGTACTGTTTCCCGTAGGCGTCCGCGAGCCACTCACCCATCGACGGTACGTCGACATCCCACTCCTCGAGAACGTGCCGTCCTCGGTTGAGGTGCCCGTTGTGACCCCACAGAACGACTGGGCCAGTCGATAGCTCCTCCATCCACTCCACGTTCTCGGCCATCGTCTCGTCTCTCAGTGCCATCCGCCCCTCGTGGTCGCGTTCGTGGGCTTCGATCTGCCCCTCGATAAGGTTCAGCCGGTGGCGGACGTGCTCGTACGCGCGGCGCGAAGTCGCTTCGACCCACGGCGACTCGTGTTCGTCGACTATGGGCTGGAGCGTTGACAGCGCCCGCTCCGCGCTCTCGAGCATCGCCTGCCGCTCCGCGTCGTCGTCGTAGCCCGCGGCCATCGTGTCGAGGTCTTCGCGCAGCGACGCGTCGATATCGGCGCCGACTCGGTCGAGGAACGGTTCGATCTCGAGGGCGGCGTGCTCGATGATCGTCATGTCGAAGCCGTAGAGACGGACGCGATCCGCAGGCGGGCGCGAGGCGTTGAACGACCGGAGCCACCCGAAGAAGTCAGCCATCGCCTCGACCTTCATCGGCTCGTACACGTCTATTTCGGCCAACAGCGGGCGAATGTCCCCCTCGCCGGCGTCGATGCGGTCACCGACCCGGCACAGGGGGTCGAAGCCGGCTTCCAGCCCAACCGTCCGGACCCCAAACTCCTCGACGAGTAGTCGGGTGAGCCGAAACCGCTGTTCGACGAACTCCCGGGTTCCGTGTGAGGCTTCGCCCAGTCCGAGGACCGTCGCATCGTCGAACCGGGAGCGCAGCCCAGCGGGCAGTTCCGCGGCCGTCAGTTCGTCCGTTCTAGGGAGAGGGCTCGCGAGTTCCGATACCGACAAGACGAGGTCTGGGTCCGTTTCAGACATGGAACAACATCCAGTCAGGACGATTACCTAAACCTGTCGGAATACGGACTACCGCACCGTCCATTTTTCGCAATCAGGGCCGAACAGAAGCCAGATTTACTACTGTAGCTCGCGTTTCTCCTTGCTCACGACCTCAACCCCCGAAATCTCCGTGCCCGGGTAGCCGCTGGCCTCCATCTCTCCCGATTCCTCGACGACCTCCTTCTCCGCGGCTTTCACCATGTCCCAGACGACGCCGAGGCCCGTCGTCACGCCCTGAATCGCCTCCATCTCGCAGCCGGTCTTCCCGGTCGTCTCGACGGCTATCTCGAGTTCGATCCGGTCGCCCTCTACTGAGAAGTCGGTCTCGACGTTCGTGATCGGGATCTGGTGGCACATCGGGATCGTCTCCCAGGTGTGTTTGACCGCCTGAATCGCGCCGATCCGGGCGGTTGCGAGCACGTCGCCCTTCCCGATCCCGTCGTCGCGGACGGCCGTGGTCGTCGACTCGGTCAGGTGGATCTCGCCGCGAGCCACCGCGCGCCGGCCGGTGTCGGGCTTCTCGCCCACGTCGACCATCTGCACGTCGCCGTCGTCGGTGGTGTGGGTCAGTTCGGTGTCGGAAGCGGCGCCGGTGGCGTCACCGGCGTCGTCGGAATCGGCGTCCTCACTCATCGTCGCCCCCTTGGAGCGCCACCGGGATGGTCTCTTGGAGTTCGGTCGCGCGCAGGCCCGCCCCCCTGTCCAACAGTTCAGCCGCGCGGCCGTTGACGTAGCTTCCGACGCAGGCCGCCTCGAACGGCTCCGCGCGGGCCAGCAGCGCGGCAACGACGCCCGCGAGCGTGTCGCCGGTGCCGCCGACGGTCATCCCCGGCGTGCCGGCCCGACAGCGCCGCACTCGCTCGCCGTCGGTGATCACGTCGTGTGGGCCTTTCGCCAGAACGGTGTGGCCCAGATCCGCGGCGAGGTCCCGGATCTCGTCGGTGTGGGCCGCGAGATCGTCCACATCGGGCCCGCCGAGTTCGGCCAACTCCGAGCGGTTCGGCGTCAGTACGAGGGTGGCGTCGGTCTCCACCTCCGGCACCAGCGCCAGCGCGTCGGCGTCGACGACAGCCGTGCCCGAGAACTCGGCGAGGAACTGGCGGGCCGCCGCTTCGGTCTCCGGATGCCGCCCGAGTCCCGGGCCGAGGACGACAACGTCGTCGTGGCGTTCGGCGACATCGACGAGGTCCGGCACCTGCTCGGGCGTGAGGTGGTCGGCTCCGTCCGCCCCGTCACCGTACGGCTGGACGATCAGGTCCTCGGAGTAGCCCGCGATGGGGTCGAACACCGACTCGGGGCAGGCGACGAACGCCAGATCCGCGCCGGCCGAGAGCGATGCGCCGCCGGCGAGGGCAGGCGCGCCGGTGTAGGGCCCGCCGCCGATGACGTACGTGCGGCCGCTTTCGCCCTTCTGGCTGCCGCCGGCTCCCAGCACCTCTACGTCGCCAGGGCCGACCAGTTCCTCTGCTGCAGCAGGAATCCCGATGTCCGCGACGGTCACGTCCGGATGGTCGGCGATTCCCGGCTTCAGGTCGTGGAACGTGACGACGTGATCGGCCCCGACGCTATCGGCCTCTGCTGCTCCCGAGTCCGCGTCGACGCCCGAAGGCACGTCGACCGCGAGCACGGACGCCGCGGCGTCGTTGATGGCTCGGGCGACGCTGGCCTCTGGCTCCCGAAGGTCGCCCGTGATCCCCGTGCCGAGCATCGCGTCGACGACCAGATCCGGGTCGTCGAGCGCGAACGCGCGGGAGTCGGCGACGGTTCGGATGCCGCTCTCGACCTGCTCCAGCGCCTCCCAGTTCGCTCGGGCGATGTCGGTCGTGATACTCTCGGGGCGGCCCAGCAGATAGACAGTCACCTCCCGGTCGTCGAGGAACCGGGCAGCGACCAGCGCGTCGCCGCCGTTGTTTCCGCGGCCGCAGACCAGCGCCACGCTGTCGGCGGGGTCTGTGAGTTCCTGCACCCGCCGGGCGACCGCGTTGCCCGAAGACTCCATCAGGACCCGGAGGGGGATCCCCAGCGCCGCGGCGTTGTGGTCGACCGTGGCCATACGCCTGCTCGTGATCATGCCGCCGGCTTCGGGGTGCCCCGGATTAAGGGTGGTGGCGTGGGGTGCCGGAACGCATACCCGCACGGCGGGCCGAGGCCAACTGTGAAGCAGTTCCCGCCGATCCCCGCCATCGACGACGCGTCGGCGTCCGCGCTCTCGGGCCATCTCTGGCTGTTGGAGGCCGTCGAGGGGTCGATCCTGCGGTTCCAACTCCGGGACGCGGGGCGGCTCCGGTTCGGCAGCGCTCGCGGGACCTATCGCGACTTCGACGCCGTTCCCCCGGAGTGCCGGCGCGCAGTCCGGCACGTCAGGGAGCGATTGGACCGCGAGGCGCTCCGCGGCGCCGTCGACGAGGTTTCCGACCTCACGTTCGTCGGCTGGGCGACCCACCGGGAGCGTATCGACTACGACTGGGCCCGCCTGCCGCCGTTTCTCGGACTCGGCGTCTGGTCGGCCGAGTCCGAGGCGTTCCGGCCGCCCGATGCCGTCGAAGGGATCTACGAGCGACTCGGCCTCCACCCGGCCAACGCGTTCGAGCGCGAGCGCAACAGCCGCGATTTCGACCCAGAGGGCTACACGATCCCCGAGTCGGCGTGGTCCGACGGCCCTGCCGCTGGCGTCGTAGTTCGTGACAAGTCCGGCGGGCGTGTACAGCGCAAAAATTCCGGGATTTCCACAGAGTCTCGAGGGTCCGGAGAGTTCGCGGGAGCCACCGACGCCGAATCACTCGCCGCGGCGGTCGCGACCGACCAACGGTTCCAGCGCGTCGCCGACCGACTCCGTGGCCGGGGGTGGGAGCTATCCGTCGACGTGCTGCAGGAGCGCACGCTGGACGACATCTACCGAGAGGAGCACGGGCGACTGTTCGCGAGTGAGCACGACATCGACCGGGCTGGGTTCCGTGCGGCCATCGCGACACGTGCCCAGCAGTTCCTCGGTGACTGACGCTGCTCACTCGGCGTCCCACGCCACCGAAGCGGGACCCGTCGTCGTCACCAGACGCTCTATCGCCTCCTGAGAGAGCGCCGAGCCGTAGAGCCGCGCATCGTACAGCCGTCCCTCGTAGGTCGGCTCGTGGACACCCGTATCGCGCTCGTTGTAGTGGTAGCCCAGCGCGGCGCCGATTTCGTCGATACGGAGCGGGTAGTCGTCCTCCGTCTCGTCGACGAGCGCGCCGTCGAGGTACAGGCGGGCGCGGGACTCGTCGTAGCTGTAGGCGACGTGCTGCCAGCGGCCCCCCGCGAGGTCATCGGTCGGGACCGCCGTGTACGCGCGGCGCTGCTCGCGGTCGGGGTTGTACACCATCCCGTGGAGTTCGCCGCGGCGCAGGGCCAGCGCGAGGTAGTCCCACTTCAGCAGGATCTGCCAGCCACCCTCGAGGTCGGTCGGCCGCATCCAGAACGCGACCGTCGCTGACTCCCTGGTCCCGACCGCCGGGGTCCGGAGTTTTCCGCCGTCGATTGCGTACCCACTGGCGAGTAGCGCCTCGCCCTCTCTCGCCTCGGTTGACCCCTGTGGGACCGCCGAGGCCTCGCCGAACGGCGGCGTGGTGCCGTCGACGCCGCCGAACCCCGAGCCGCCCGCGAGCCCATCGATGCGTTCCTGCTGGTCGGCCGCGTCCGCCCGGATCGACGCGATGCGCTCGTCGGCCCAGACGGCTGCGTCGCCATCGTTCCGGAGTACGCCGTGGAGGCGGCCGTCGTCGTAGGTGAGCAGGAACGCCTCGCGCTCGTCGCCGGCGCCGCAGACGACCAGCGCGTACTCCGGCACCGGGCCGACCGATATTTGCCCGCTTCCGGCAGTCAGATCCTGGAGCCACCCGGGGAACGTCGACGCCAGCGTCTCGAACAGCGAGTCCGAGACGACGAAGTCGACCGCGGCCCCGGCGTCGGCCCGCGCGTGGAACGTCTCCAGATTCGACGGGCGGGTGATCTGCGGGAACATCCCGCGAATCTCGTCGGCGTTCCGGATCGCCACACCGAACGCCCCGATCAGGCGCACTCCCGAATCCTCGCCGACAAGGGAGAGGTCTGCACCGCGGAGAAACGCGACGTCGATGTCGCTCTCCTTCCAGAGCGGTGCCAGCGCGGGCGCCGCCGCCTCGATAGCGTCGGCGTCGCGGTCGAACGCCCGGACGCGTTCGAGCGCCAGCACCCCCGCGAGCGTGGCCTCGTAGCCGCCGTCGACCGCACGAGCCAGCCCCTGCTCGATCAGTTCCTCGATGGCGCGGTCGACGGTCGAACGCGAGGCGGCGACGCGGTCCAACAGCTCTCGCTTGTCGAACGGGCCGTCCCGCAGGTAGTCGAGGATGGTTGCCCGTCGGCGTGCGATTGTGAGCGTCGTCATGTTGGACGTACCTGAATGAGGGGATCGGAGGACGCGAGAGACATAAGCACGTCGGGCACTGGTCACGCCGTGACGAACTCCGCCAGCCCGTGAGCTATCGGTGCCGAAGCACCGAGAGCCGACTGCCAACCACGGCCGGAGCCGTTCCGCGGTCGACACCCGACGGACCAGTCACGCGCCGTGATTGCCGACAGACGGCTCCGTGCTCGGGGCACCCCTTCTCCGCGAGCCGCGGCTTGGCCGGCCTGCTCGCCGCGCCCGGTCTCACCGGGAAGTCTGGGCGCCCGGAGAACCGTAGTCAGACCTCCACGACCGAGTTGCGGAGTTCGCCGATCTCCTCGATCTCGATGGTCACCTCGTCGCCCGGCCGGAGGGTGAACTCCCCCTCAGGGACCAGCGACGTGCCAGTGAGCAACACGCCCAGTTCCGGGACGGCGTTGTGGGCCTGCCAGTAGTCAGCCAGTTCCTCGCAGGTGCGGGCCATCTCGGCGGTCGAGGTGACGTCGTCGTACACCGTCTCGCCGTCGCGGTCGATCCGCATCGACATCGCGAGGTTGTGGGGGTCCTCGACGCCGCCGGCGCCGACGACGCAGGGGCCAAGCGCACAGCAGCGGTCGTACACCTTCGCCTGCGGGAGGTAGAGCGGGTTCTCTCCCTCGATAGCGCGACTGCTCACGTCGTTCCCGACCGTGTAGCCGACGATCTCGCCGTCGTAGAGGACGAGTCCCAGTTCGGGTTCGGGGACGTTCCAGTCGGAGTCGCCGCGGACGCCGACGGCCTCGCCCGGGCCGACCGTTCGGCTCGGGGTGGCTTTGAAGAAGATCTCTGGGCGTTCGCCGTCGTACACGTCGAGGTAGACGTCGGCCATGCCGCTCTCCTCCTCGCGGGCCTGCTCGCTGATCTCGTAGGTGACGCCCGCGGCCCAGACCTCCTCGGGGATGAGCGGGAGCGCGGTGTCGCCGTCCGCGGGGGCGTCGACGCGCGGCGCCTCGGCGGCGAGATTTGTGGCGATGTCGTCGACTCCCTCGTCGGCCACGTCGGCGGCCGCCGCGAGGTCACGGAACGTCCGGAGCCGGGGTTTGACCGCCGTGAGGTCCCGGGCATCGGCGTCGTCGCCCTGATCAGCGACGGCGAGTAGCCGCGGGCCGTCGTCGCCCGCCTGTCGGTAGTAGCGCATGGGCTACCCCCGTCCGTGGGGCGCATAAAGCTCCGGCCGTGTGGTGGGCTAAAGGATTATCCCTCGACCGGGACAAACCCGGGATATGGCGACCAACTACAGCAACTACGTCGGCGGCGAGTGGGTCGCCGCCGAGAGCGGCGACACGTTCGACACACACGACCCGGCCCACCCGGATCAGGTGGTCGGAACCTACCCCAAGTCGAGCGCTGCGGACACCGACGCGGCCGTCGCGGCGGCTGTCGACGCCAGCGAGGAGTGGGGCGACACGCCCGGGCCCGAGCGCGGCCGGGTGCTCTCACGAGCGAGCGCGCTGCTGGCCGAGCGCAAGGACGACATCACCGAACTCCTCGTGCGCGAGGAGGGGAAGACCCGCGCCGAAGCGGGCGGCGAGGTCCAGCGGGCCATCGACATCTTCGACTACTACGGTGCGACGGCCCGCGACCTCGGCGGCACCGTCAAGAGCGCGAGCGCCCCGAACACCACGCTGCGGACGAAAAACGAGCCGCTGGGCGTCGCCGGCCTGATAACGCCGTGGAACTACCCCATCGCGATTCCGGCCTGGAAGATCGCGCCCGCCCTGGCAGCAGGGAACGCCGCGGTGATCAAGCCCGCGACGCTGGCTCCCGGCTGTGTCCACGAGATCGCGACGGCGCTCGAGGAGGCTGGACTCCCCGACGGCGTGCTCAACGTCGTCACCGGCCCCGGCAGCGAGGTCGGCGACCGACTCGCCAGCCACCCGGCCGTCGACGCCGTCTCCTTCACGGGGAGCACCACGGTCGGCAGCGCCGTCTACGATGCCGCGACTGAGGACGGCAAGCGCGTGCAGTTGGAGATGGGCGGGAAGAACCCGACCGTCGTCTCGGACAGCGCCGATGTGGCGGAGGCCGCCGACATCGTCTCCGCAGGCGCGTTCGGCGTGACGGGACAGGCCTGTACGGCCTGCTCCCGGGCCATCGTCTACGAGGACGTGTACGACGAGTTCGTCGACGCCGTCGCCGCGCGCGCCGAGGCTATCGACCCCGACGAGGGGTTAGCGGATTCGGATATGGGCCCGCACGTCAGCATGGACGAACTGGAGAGCACCCTCGAGTACGTCGAAGTGGGGCAGGAAGAGGGTGCGACGCTCGAAACGGGTGGCGACGCGCTGGACCGCAAGGGCTACTTCCTCCAGCCGGCGGTGTTCTCGGATGTCGAGTCGGATTACCGCATCGCACAGGAGGAGATTTTCGGGCCGGTGCTTTCGGTGATCTCGGTGAGTGACTACGAGGAAGCCCTCGACGTGGCCAACGACGTGGACTACGGCCTCTCGGCCAGCATCGTCACCGAGGACCACTCCGAAGCGAACCGCTTCGTCGACGACATCGACGCCGGGGTCGTGAAGATCAACGAGAAGACGACGGGCGTGGAACTCCACGTCCCGTTCGGCGGGATGAAGGCCTCCTCCAGCGAGACCTACCGCGAGCAGGGCGAGGCCGGCCTCGACTTCTACACCATCAGTAAGACGGTGTACGACAACTACTAAGCCGCGCCTCGGCCGTCGACCCCGTCGGCGCCCCGCAGTTTTCCTGGCACAACGCCTTTGCCGTCGCCGTGAGAGCACGACGGCATGGATATCGAAACGCTCACTGACGAGTTCGACCGCCGGGACTGGCAGGACGTGGAGGCGACCGACGATCCGATCCGGATCGCCATGATCGGCGTCGGCTGGTGGACCCGCGAGCAGGCGATACCCGCGGTTGCGAGTGCCGACCTCTGTGAGACGGCCGTACTCGTCAGCAGCGACCCCGAGAAGGCCGGCGAGGCCGCCGCCGACTCCGAGACCGTCGAGCACGCGATCAGCTACGAGGCGTTTCACGACGGCGCCGCCAGCGACGCGTACGACGCCGTCTACGTCGTGACGCCGAACGCGCGCCATCTCGAGTTCGTGGAGACGGCCGCCGAGATGGGGAAAGCGATCCTCTGTGAGAAGCCGATGGAGGCGACAATCGAGCGCGCCGAGCGGATGGTCGAGGTCGTTGAGGCCCACGACGCGACGCTGATGGTCGCCTACCGGATGCAGACCGAGCCAGCGGTCCGGCGGGCCAAGGAGTTCGTCGACGAGGGGCTGATCGGGAAGCCCGTGTTCGTCAACGGGAACATGACCGAGCCGATTCTGGACCTCGTGCCCGACCCGGATCAGTGGCGCCTCGACGGCGAGCTCTCGGGTGGGTGTGCGACGATGGATATCGGCATCTACCCGCTGAACACCGCGCGATTCCTGCTCGATGCGGATCCCGTGCGCGTGCGGGGGACTGTCGCCTCCGTCCAGCCGGAGTTCGACGACGTACCGGACGAGCACTCGGCGTTCCAACTCGACTTCCCGGACCACGTGTTCGCGGTCTGTACTGCCAGCCAGAACGCCCAGATGGCCAGCCACATCGAGGTGATCGGCACCGAGGGGCGGGTCCGCGTGGAGCCGGCGTTCTACCCGTGGGACGACCGCGCGCTCACCCTCCAGCGTGGCGAGACGAGCGTCGACGTCGCGTTCGAGCAGGTCGACCAGATGGAGGAGGAGTTCGAGTACTTCGCGCACTGCCTGCTCACTGGCGAGGATCCCCACCCCGACGGCGAGCACGCGCTGCGGGACATCGAGGCGATCAAGGCGGTCTACGAGGCCAGCGAGCGCGAGGAGACGGTCGAACTCTGAGCGCGGCGCCGTCAACACCGGCCCAAGTATTCGTTCCGATACTCGGGTGCGAGCATTTAACAACAACCGGGCAGCAGCCGCCGAGCGTGACCGACGACTACGACCTCGACGGGATCGAACTGACCGACGACAGCTACACGGTCGAGCAGGGGCTGATCCGGAACAAGTTCCGCGCGCTCGACGCCACGGGCGACGTGGTGCTCCGCGGGAAGCAGAAGATGCTGAAGTTGAAAGAGCAGTTCCCGTTCGTCGACGCTGACGGCGAGGAGGTGTTCGAAGTCAAGGCCGGCGGCATCGTCGACGTGGCCGGCAACTACACGCTCACCGACTCCCAGACCGGCGAGGCCGTGGTGATTCTGGACAACGACTACTCGATCATGCAGGACACGTGGAAGATCCGCGACGCCGACACCGAGGCAAAACTCGCGGAGATCACCTCCCGCGGCGCGCTCACGACGCTCGCGCGCAACGTCGTCCCGTTCGGTGGCTGGATCCCGCAGAAGTACGAGATCACCGACGTCGAGGGCGACCACGTCGGCGACATCGACGGCCAGTTCTCGCTCCGTGACCGCTACGAGGTGACCGTCGACGACGCTAGCGGCGTGCCGACTGAGCCGGTGGTGGCCGCAGCGATGGTCATCGACGCGATTCAGGGCAACTGAGCCCGCAGCGTCGCCGACTCGGCACCAACGCTTTGCCCTCCCCGGCCGAACGACCCGGCTATGGTTCACGCGACGTGGGGCGACTGGTTCGTCCGCGAAGAGGTCGAAGGCGCCGAACCCGGTGACGGCGTGATCGGCTGGTACCTCGGCTGTAACGGCTTCGTGCTGCGGTCGGCGTCGACGACTCTCTACATCGACCCGTACTTCGGCGACGGCGACCCGCCGAAACTGATCCGGCTGATCCCGGTCCCCATCGACCCGGCCGATGCGACGGACTGCGACGCCGTGCTCGCGACCCACGAGCATATCGACCACATGCATCCGCCCTCCTACGGCCCGCTCGTGGAGGATCTGGGCGCGGATCTCTACGCGCCCGAAGCGGCCTACGAGTCGCCACAGTACGACGGGAAAATAATCGCGCCCGAAGAGCAGAAGCACGTCATCGCGACCGGCGAGGCGTTCGAAGTGGGCGACTTCACCGTCCATGTCCGCGGCGCCCACGACCCGGACGCCATCGAACCGGTGAGCTACGTGATCGAACACGACGCGGGGACGTTCTTCCACGGCGGCGACAGCCGGCCGGCCCCGGGCGCGTTCGCGGGCGTCGCCGACGTGTTCGACATCGACGTGGGTGCGCTGGCGTTCGGCTCCGTCGGGGAGATTTACGAGCCAGATTCCGGCCGCCCGGAACGCACGCGCTGGTACATGGACGAAAACGAAATCGTCGAGGCCGCGAACCAACTCGAACTGGATAGACTCCTCCCGACCCACCACGACATGTGGCAGGGCGTCGGCGCCGACCCGAAGGTGCTCCACGAGCACGCCGTCTCGCACGCCTACCCGCGCGTGCTGGAGGTTCCGTACGTCGGCTGCTCGTTCCGCCTCGACCAACACGGGATTCGTCGGTTGGGTGCGCTAGGCGGGGAGTAGACTGGGGTGAGCGCAGCAACATCGGCGTCGTCGCCCCATCGGGCGGAGCTTTTTACGCACTCCCCGCGCAGGACGAGGCTATGGCACCGACTATCACGAAAATCGAGAGCCGGGAGTTCGAGTACCCGCTGGAGGACGTGGGCACCGACGAGCACGGCTTCAACCTCGTCTACGAGCCGGGTGAGACGACCTACCGGAAGCTGTTCGGGGTGAAGATCCACACCGACGAAGGGGTCACGGGCGAGTACGTCGGCGGGAACTCACCGGCGGCGGCCCAGTACAACATCATCGCGAAGTATCTGATCGGGAAGAACCCCCTCGAACGCGAGAAACACTGGTCGGAGATCAAGCGCGCGCTCCGGAAGTACGACCGGATGGGGATGGGCCCAATCGACATCGCGCTCTGGGACTTCGCTGGCAAGTACTACGACGCGCCGATCCACGAACTGCTGGGCACCTACCGCACCGAGATGCCCGCCTACGCGTCGACGTATCACGGCGACGACGCCGGCGGCCTCGACTCCCCGGAAGCGTTCGCGGAGTTCGCCGAGGAGTGCCGGGATCAGGGCTTTGGCGGCTTCAAGATCCACGGCTGGGGCGGCGGCGACGCCTCCCGGGACCTCGGCCGGGAGAAGGAGGCGGTCCACGCCGTCGGCGAGGCCGTCGGCGACGAGATGGACCTGATGCACGACCCGGCCTGTGAGTTGGAGACGTTCGCGGACGCCCTCGAACTCGGGAAGGCCATCGACGAGGAGGAGTTTTTCTGGTACGAGGACCCGTTCCGCGACGGCGGTATCTCCCAACACGCCCACCGAAAGCTCTCCCAGAAACTCGAAACCCCCATCGTCCAGACCGAGCACATCCGAGGGCTGGAGATCAAGTCCGACTTCGCCGCCAACGACGCGACGGACTTCCTGCGCGCCGATCCGGAGTACGACGCCGGCATCACGGGCGCCATCAAGGTCGCGCGCGTCGCCGAGGCGTTCGGCCTCGACGTGGAGTTCCACGCGCCCGGGCCCGCCCAACGGCACTGTATCGCCGCCTGCCGCAACTCAAACTACTACGAGATGGCACTGGTCCACCCCGACTGTCAGAACACCCAGCCACCCGTCTACGAGGGCGGCTACTCGGACATGATGGAGGCCGTGGAGGGGGGGACGGTCTCGGTGCCCGAGGGTCCCGGCCTCGGCGTCGACTACGACTGGGAGTATATCGAGGACAACACGACCGGACAGGTCCACGTCTACGACTGATCGACGAGGGGAGGTGACGGCGGGGGAACGTCGGCGTCAGATGCCGAGAACCGCCGACGGTTATTTTGTCGGTCCGGCACAACACGAACTGTATGAGTTCCGAGAAAGTCATCGACCTGCTGCGCAAGGCCTACGGCGACGAGATGGAGACCGTGATGAACTACCAGACCAACGCCATCGTCCTCGACGGCGTCCGTGCCGAGGAGATCAAGGAGAGCCTCAACACGGACATTCAGGAGGAACTCGGCCACGCCGAACAGTTGGGGAACCGCCTCAAGCAGCTCGACGCGCGCCCGCCGAGTTCCGCGGAGTTCGTCGCGCGACAGGACTCCCTCCAGCCACCCGAGGACTCGACGGACGTGCTCTCGGTGATCCGCGGCGTGCTCGACGCCGAGGAGGACGCCATCGACACCTACCGGGCGCTCATCGACGCCGCCGAGGCGGCCGACGACCCGGTTACTGAGGACCTCGCGGTGACGATTCTGGCCGAGGAAGAGGCCCACCGGACGGAGTTCCGCGGGTTCGAGAAGGAGTACGAGAACGAGTAGCGACGGGCTGAGCGACCGCAGGCAGCCCAGTCAGTGCTCTCGGCGGTCGAGGTCGGCGCCGGGGTCGAAGCCGTACGCCGAGAGATTCTCCTCCCGGAGCACGTCGATGGGGTGTCGAAGATGTCGAACATCCCCTCGACGTTTTCGGGCGGTTCGGTGAATAGCGAGACGCCGACGAGCACCGACGCCGAGATAATGAACGCCGGGAACAGCCCGTAGACGCCGACGACTCCGACCAGAAGCCCGACTGGGGCGCCGCTGAACCGAGCAGCGTGGGGAGCTGTGGCCAGACGAGCATGCTCACCGTACCGACGGCCATGCTGGCGACGGCGCCCTGGACGGGGACGTGCTTCCACCAGAGCGCGGCCACCAGCGTCGGGCTGAGCGCGGCGCCCAGCCCCCCGAACGCCTAGGAGAGCACGAGCGTGTAGGCGGGACTACAGCGGGGACGAGGGCGATGTGCCGGTATGTCGAGGCCTGCCAGGAGGCTGACCATGCAGACCGCTCCCGAAGTTTGTGAATGTGGTCGCCTGACGCGCGGGACGCGTTCCGTAAAATACCGTAGCGTTTCACCGGAGGCGACCGCGACGACGGGAAGCGCGTCGAACAGCCGTGTGACTCGGTCGCCAAGGCTGTGGCTTGCCATTCTACCCCAATATTCAAAAAGGATACACATCTGTATGCCCTATCGGGGTGGCGGTCAGCAAATTGCGATGGGTAGCGGAGTCGATGAACCTACAGATTGCTCGCTCCCGCTCCCCCTTCGATGGGGAGCGAAACACCGTTAATGTAGGAGGACTTGGGCGAAGAGAGGAACGCCACGGCGTCGCCGAGTTCCATCGGGTCGCCGATGCGCCCAACCGGAATACCCGACCCTCTGGCTTCAACTCCTTCCTCGTAGTTCTCGTACTCACCACGCTCGACGGCCTGCTCGACGAGTTCCTCGATCCGGGAGGTCTCGTGGGGGCCCGGCAGCACCGCGTTCGAGCGGATCTCCGGACCCAGTTCCTTCGAGAGGGTCTTCTCGAGGCCGATGACGGCCATCCGGACGGAGTTCGAGAGCACCAGCGAGTCGATAGCCTCCTTCACGGATCGGGAGGTGACGAACGTCATCGTCCCCTGATCGGACTCCTTGAGGTGGGGCGCGGCCTCTCGCACCGTCCGGACCGCGCTCATCACCAGCAGGTCAAACGCTTGGTACCAGTCCTCGTCGGTGGTTTCCTCGAAGGGTCCGCTGGGCGGGCCGCCGGCGCTCGTCACGAGCGTGTCGATGCCGCCGAACTCTTCGACGGTTCGCTCGACGAGATGCTCGATGTCCGCCTTCTCGGTCAGGTCGCCCTGTACGCCGACGACCTCGCCGTCGCCGACCGCGTCGACCTCCTCGACGGCCTCGGCGAGTCGCTCCCCGTCCCGGCCGTTGAGCACGACGTTCGCGCCCTCGCGGGCCAGCGCCGTCGCCGACGCCTTCCCGAGGCCGCTGCTCGATGCGGTCACCAGTGCGCTCGTGTCTGCGAGTCCGAGATCCATACCGCTGAGGTGGGAGGGAGGGCCCTTAAACCCGACTCGCTCCGGAAACGTCCGGGGGGTTCTGCGTCGCAGCGACTGCGGGATGCCTTCGGGATCGGAAACGGATCCCGTGGCGGACAGGACAGAACGGGATCAGTGGTGGTCACCGCTCCCGACGTTCCACGGAGTCCGCCTCGACTGTCCATCTCACCGAAGAACAAAGCCCTCCTTGAAGGGGTCGGCCGGATCGATGGTGAACTCACTCGTTCCCGTGATGTACGCTTTTCCTTCGATGACGGGAACCACGGCATCATATCCGTGGAACGTGGTTCGTTCGGCTATCCGCCCGATGAATGTCGAATTAATCAGGCTCTCGACGACGAACTCCTCGCCGGGTTCGAGGGCCCCTTTCGCATGCTGAATTGCGAGGTGCCCGCTGACACCCGTTCCTGTCGGGCTCCGGTCGATCTCGCCGTCCGCGAAGATACAGACGTTTCGGATATTCGCCTCGTTTTTCGGCTCCTCGGTAAGAATGACGCCGTAGAGGAACCCGAGATCGTCGTCGGCTGGGTGGGTGAGCGAGATGTCTTCGGCAATAGCGGCTTTCACCGTTCGGCCGATATCGACGAACTCCCGTTCGGTCGTGTCCCCGAGTTCGATATCGAACTCACTAGCGTCACAATAGGCGTAGTAGGCGCCACCGAACGCCACATCGTACGTGACCGGTCCGTATTCCGGGATAACCGTTTCCTCGTCGAGCCTCTCGACGTACGAGGGGACGTTTTCGAAGGCAACCCGTTCGATCTCGCCTTCACTTCTCTGGGGGTGTGCTGTTACACGTCCTGCAGGAGTGTCCATCTCGATTGTCGGGGTGGCAGCCCTCACATCGACGGCATCGATCTCCGGAAGCACGACGCCGAGGGCGATCACGCCGTGTCCACACATCGTGCTGTACCCTTCGTTGTGAGTGAACAGGACGCCAATATCGCCATCTGGAGTCACCGGTTCCGTGAGAAGCGCCCCGTACATGTTGGCGTGCCCGCGAGGCTCCAGCATCAGCGCGCTTCTGAGCTGGTCGTGGTTGTCACGGACATACCGTCGCTTCTCGAGAATCGTGTCTCCGGGTATTTCGGGAAACCCGTCGATGACGACTCTGAGTGGCTCGCCACCAGTGTGCGATTCGACCGTCGTTATCCGTGGCCAGTTTGGTGGTGGTTCCCAACCCATATCCGGGCAGTCGTACCGGGGTGGGAAATAGTCTCCCCCCTGTCGTACTACGACGGGGTCAGCATATCCGCAGTCACGCGATCATACGCGTCAGAGAACGCCGACGCGTCTTCCGGCAGTAATGCAACGTTGAGGAACACTGCGTGCTCGGCGAAGTACTCTACGAGTTCGACGAGCCGTTGCGAGTCCACTGCCTCCACCGAATCAAGGAGGAGGAACGGAACGGATTCGTCGATATCGTGCACGAGATATCCGGCAAGCGCGACGATCAATCCGATAACTTCCCGTTCACTTTCCGAGAGTGTGTCGACGATATCTTCGTACACCCCACCCTCCGACTCGCGCACGATGTGCAGTTCGAACTCACCCGTCTCCATTCGGGTAGCCGTCTCCGATACCTTCCGTTCGATCCACACACGGGCGATGTTCTCGTAGCGGAGCCGATCCAAGATATCTTCCATGTGTGAGTTGAACGAGTCGACAGCGTTCCGTTCCAAGTCAGCAACGTGGGTACGGAGATCTTCCAACTCCTCCCGAATCGACTCGATTTCGGTTTCGATGTCGTCGCGTTCCTCTCGGACGTCCTCGATATCCGCTAACTCGGATTCGACGTCCTCTATTTTCGCCGCGATCTGTCCGCGCTCGTACTCCAGCTCGTTCAACTCTTGGTACGCATCGAGGAGATCGGATTCGCGTAACTCCGCAGTCGCTTCAATCTCTTCCTGCAGTGTCTCGATCTCTCCGCGTTTCGCATCGAGGGCTGCTTCCGTTTCTTCGATTTCCTCCACGATCTCATCTTGCTCTTTACGGACCTGTTCGAGCCGCGACTGGACACGCTGGCGTTCACGCCGTGTTTCCTGTAACGCCTCAAGGCGGTCTTGAACCGTCCCCAATTCAGCAGTGATGTCCGTCACTTGCTCGCGTTTCTGTTCAACGAGTGATTGGAGCTCCCGGGTACGAGACTGAATCGTGTTCTGTTCGACAGTGCTCCCGCAGGTCCAACATTCGACAGTCTGCGATTCCGGGGCCAGCTCCGCTGTTACCGATTCCGTCCCGTCGTCGGGCGTCACTCCGGGGAGGTCGGCTGCCTCGTCGACGATCCGTTCGTTGAAGTTGATGATCCGCGTGAGATCGTCGATGGTGTTCGTGAGTTCGTCCTTTCGTGCCTTCAGTGACGAAACGCGCTCTTTCAGATCGGAAATAGACTCTCCATCGTGTTCGGGATCCCGGTCGATCTCAGTCGGATCGATATCGTCTCGATTCGAAACATCGGTCGGCCCCGAACTCACTGCGTCATGGTACAACTCGGTAGCATCCTCTTTCAACTCCGTTTCTTCCTCACGAACTGCTTCGAGTTCGGCCTTCAGGACTTCAACCTGGTTTTCGAGGTCCCGAGCATCTTCCCGGGCAGATTCGACATCGTCGACGAGTTCCTCGGCCTCGGCAGCCATATCCATATCGGCTTGGTACTCGCTAACAATACTGCGTTTCTCCTCGATTTCGGATTCGATGTCTTCGAGTTCGGCTTGTAGCGCTTCTTTCCGGTCACTGAGCGCTGCTTCCTGATCGACTTGCTGGTCGATATTTCGTAACCGTGATTGCAGTTCATCGCGGTCGCTGGTTTTCTCGCGTATTTGCCGGCGGATCGCGTGAGTATCCACGGGCCGCATCAGAACATCCCGTAAGTTTTCGCCGCGTTCGACAGCATCACGCGCGTCGTTGTGTTCCAGTAGCGTACAGAACGCGTCGACGAGATCTTCGTCCTCGCAGTAGGGGTCGCCAGACGTCGTAATCTGCCCATGGTCACGTTCGTACGTTCGCGTGAACGTGTCTGTGTCGTTGAACGAGAGTTCGATATGACCAGAGTCGGCATCGCTCCGCAACGTCGCTTCACTCCCACCGAGTACACCGTTCAATGCGGTAAGGAGCGATGTTCGGTTCGTCGCGTTTTCACCTGTGAGGATCGTAATGCCAGGCGAGAACGGGACCGTACACTGCGTGATGCCTCCAATATTCTGGACATGCAGTGTTGCTTCAAGGGATTCGTCTATGACAGAGTCGACCCGATCGCTGAGTGCGGCTGCCGGGTCACCGCGGAGTTCGGTCTCGGACGACATTATAAGTTAGTGAAGGGTTCTGGAGTAATAAATACCACCGGTGTTCATCGCAAAGTTACCGTTCACTCCGATTGGCCCGAAGCACAACGGCACCCCTCGCTTTGGATAAATTCCCTCACGGTATATGTTGAATTACAACCATGACATGTGATGCGTGGGGAAATATTGACCGTGAAGTCGTCACCGATCGTTGCTTCGTTGGCGTTCGAAAGCCGCTCGATAGTCCGTTTGATAACGCTCGTGCATCTGGTTTCTGCCCACTCAATGATACTTTCTGCGGAGTCCAACGTAATCGTTTCAGTGCGTGATGTATCGACTCCGAGATGGTCGTTGAGATGCGTTTTGACGGTGCGGAACGAAACATAATCTTGTTGTAGCTGTTCGACGTCGATCCCGGCTTGCTCTAATTCGGTTTCTAATCGGGCTTTTTCTCGCCTCGATTCCCCGTCACCGTCGAGGATCGCGGTGATCTCGGCTGGATCCCGGTCGGTAGGAGATCCAGCGTTTTCCAGAGCCGTTGCGGTGAACCCGTCGTTGATTACCTGTTCGAGATCGCGGAGACTGGCGTCACCTTCCCGGTACTCGTGGGCGAGTTTGTCGTTCAAGCCGTCGCACTCATATTTCTCAATCCCGCGGCCGATTTTACAGCAGGCTGCATTCGACGAGCGAGTTCCCATTACTCACCGTGTTCGCCTGCTGTGTCATTAATTCGTCCATTGATTGGTGCGGTCTCTGATGGTTGTAGTCATGCATGAACTGTACATCGCTTGATGCGGGCGTTCAACTAGATAGCCGGATGATTTCTTTCGTTTCCCGAAGCGAACAGCCGGTCGCGTGGAGTCGGACGGCAACGCTCTGACGGGCGTCCCCAGAGCCCGAAGGGTTCTGATGTGCGGACGAGACGCTTCACGTTCGTCAACGTCGCCGTCCGCTCACGCTCCCAACATCCAAGATTCACCGTGTCAACGTCTCTTTGACCGGGTTCTGGTTGCGCATAGACACTAAAACCAACGAACTGCTCACTTCTTAGGCTGACTTAACTGGACAGTGGCCAGCGAATCGACTATTCGAAATACATGAAATACCAGTATAAGAGGTATTATTGAAATATAATAGTAAGGAGGCTACAGACGAGTTGAGAATAATATCTCAATATTTTAGTTGGGTTTAATAAGAAATAGCTAATAGGAATCTATATAGTTCGTATCTGGATCTATCATGGCTGTTTTTAAATCTAGATGCATCTCCGGCTTTCATAGTTTATCCGGTACAATAAATCACACACTAGTATTTATACATGTCTATGAGCAGAGGGGAAGGCGGTCTAGATACGACTAGAACGTTGAGAAAACTGCACTCAGGTCAGATCGGTGGCTACTCTCGGCTAGTCCAGAAGTCGAAAGACCGGCCGGGTGCGAACACGTCCAGCCCAACAGCTGTTTCGTCGCCCGTGTTCTCCACTGCGTGGGTCTCCCACGACTCCAGATGCACGGAGTCGTACTTTTCCAGAGTAACCGACTCCTCGTCCTCAAGGTGGATTGTCAGTTCACCTTCGAGACAGAGACAGACCTGCTCGTTCTCGTGGTCGTGCATCGGTGAGGAGTGGCCCGGCGGTTTCTCGAACCACTCGAAGGTGAACTCGTCGCTCCCGGCGAGGGCACGCCGTTGCCATCCTTCGTCGGGTTCGTACGTCTCTGCGTCGTCAGATGGGACGAACTCCATGCTGGATCGGTGTGGCGACGACGCCTTTACTGTTTGGGAGTTCCGTAGGCCGACGAAGGAAACCATACGGCTGAGCGACAGTACGGTCTCATAGACGGGGTCAACAGGTAGCATTGGGGGCCAGCAGTAGCAGGAAACTCGTTCACGGGAATCAGCCGGGACAGTCACAGCTTTTCGAGGCCGGTTCCCACCGGACCGCACAGCCACCGTCACGGCCACACATCGTGATCTGGACCTCGTCAGTCGAGATGCCTGACGGGACGAGTACTGCTTGCCACACCGACACACGCTCCTCGGGGGAGAGCTGAATCTCACCCGAGGTGAGATGTGTCCCGGATCTGCCCTCGATCCGGTTTACGTCAACCGATCCCTGTTCATCGTCCGAACTCGGCGTCGTTACTGGCCGAAACAACTGATCGGACGCAACCACGGCCAACGAGATGTTCACGATCCCACCGAGGTCCAGCCGTGAACCCGTGGTGTTCTCGATCTCACCGGAGAGTATCGCGAGTTGGGTATCGGGCGGGATCGCGTCGTCCGGGGTTGACGCTGTCTCGAGCGTTCGCCTCGTCGAGATATCCGTCACCGTCACGTTCACCGACTCCGCCTCGTACCAGTCGCCGTACGCCAACGTAGTCGACGCCGCCGGCGCGGTCTCGGACTCGACGCCACCGGTTCGCGTGCGGTTCTCCACGTCAGATCCCGGCGACGAAGCACTCCCGAGACAGCCTCCGAGCGCGACCGTTGTCGTCGCGATGAGTTCTCGTCGGTACATCGTGTGAGTTGTGAACCGGTTGAAAGAGCTGATAATGGTTGGATGGGTATGGTCGTAGAGCGGTCAGTAGCCGTCCGGCGCCTCCCCGATCTCCCGTTCGACGGGCGTCAATCCGTACGGATACTCCATCAGGTTCTGGTATCCGTCCTCTTCGACGACGATGACATCCTCGAGCCGGACCCCCCCGCGGTCGGGATCGTACAGCCCTGGTTCGATGGTGATGACGTTGCCGGCACGGAGTTCCGCGTCGGCGTCTCTCGACTGGAACGGTTTTTCGTGGATTCGGACGCCGATCCCGTGCCCAGTTCCGTGATAGAGGCCGACTGCATCATCCCGTGACTCGTGAAGCCCTGTTTCGTACCCATACGATTCGATCACCTCCGCCATCGATAGATAGAGTTCGTCTGCCCCGACACCGGCGCCCGCCGAGAGGACATCGAAGGCCGAATCGAGGGCTTCCCGGACCACCTCGAACGCCTCCTGTTCCCAGTCGCGTATTTCGCCGGGAACGAACGTTCGAGAGATGTCACCGAAGTATCCGAACGGGCCACGCGGGCCTAGATCGATCAGGACCGTCTCATCCGGGCGAATCGGGGCATCGCCCGTGAAATGTAGCTCGGCACAGGACTCACCTGCGCCGATTACGACGTTGCCCATATCACGGAGTCCGAGACTCACAAGTTCCTTCTTTACTTCACGCCGGAGTCGTTCCGTGGTCAACGCGTCTCCTTCCCACCGCACCTCGTCGGCGGCGACGACTGCTTCCGCCAGGACGGTTTCCGCACGCGCGATACCGCGCTGCACACCATCGGCCATGTGTGCAGCGATCCGTTGTTCTGCGTCGCTCTTCTCACACCAAATTGTATCCGGTTCCGAGACCACATCGACGGATGTCAGTGACTCGAGATCCCGAGCAATTCCGACCGATGTCGTGTGCGGGATGCGGACCACTCCGTCGGTTTCGATGATGTCCGAGACCGCCTCGACGATCCCACGTTCGGCGTCCGTTTCCAGGATGCTGTCGCCTGGGAACTTTCGCTCCGCCTCCGGGCGATACCGTGGACGGAGACACACTGTCGCCCCATCTGCTGTCAGGACGAACGCCGCAAGGTTGTCTTCGGTGTCGACCCGGGTGAGGTACCGGAGGAGGTCGTCAGTGCCATCGCCGATGTGGACGTAGGCGTCGGCGTCCGCCGATCTAACTGCGTCTGCTAGCCGAATGTAATCAGTATCGAGAGTTTGTGGAACGGTCACATCTAACACTCCACGACGGGTTCCTTAACTTTTCAGGTGGTGATTCTTCCCAACTACGTTCGAAAATATCGGTCAGTGCCTCACGTGCTGCCGGAGTAGTGGTGGCAGGAGCAGTATCGACCCGCAGACGGTTCAGTGAACTGTGGTTCGTCGGTTTCACAGATCTCTCCGATGTACTCCTGACAGCGAGTGTGGAAGCGACAACCCGACGGCGGGTTTTCCGGACTCGGTACGTCGCCCTCCAGGAGGATCCGGTCGGTCATCGATTCTGCGGACGCGTCCGGGACGGCTGACATGAGCGCTTTCGTGTACGGATGCTTCGGATCGTCGAATATCTCCTCTGTCGATGCGACCTCTGCCAGTTTCCCGAGGTACATCACTGCAACGTCGTCACAGATGTGCTTGATGACGCTCAGATCGTGGCTGATGAAGAGGAAGGTGAGGTCGTAGGTGTCCTGTAGATCACTCAGTAGATTGAGTATTTTTGCCTGAACGCTCACGTCGAGTGCGCTCGTTGGCTCGTCGGCGACGATCAGTTTCGGATTGACGCTCAGCGCCCGTGCGATTGCGACTCGCTGCTGCTGGCCACCACTGAATTCGTGGGGGGCACGCTGCAGATGTCCCTCTTGGAGTCCGACCTCGCTGATAAGTTCGAGCGTCCGGTCTCGGCGTTCCTCCTTCGACCAGTCGGTCAGGGTTTTCATCGGCTCCTGGATCAGTTCGGCGACAGACATCCGCGGATTGAGGCTGGACGCCGGGTCCTGAAAGATGATCTGCATGTTCCGTCGAATCTTCCGCATTCGTGATTTTCCGGCGTCGGAGATATCTTCGCCATCAAAGTAGATATTCCCGTCCGTCGGATCGTGGAGCCGCATAATCGTTTTCCCGAGCGTCGATTTTCCACAGCCGGACTCGCCGACTAGCCCGAGCGTTTTCCCCTCCTCGATGGCCAGACTGACACCATCGACAGCCTTGACATCTCCCACTTTCCGATTCAGAATCCCGCCCTTGACCGGGAAGTATTTTTTCAGGTCTTTTGTCGCGAGTAGCCCGTCGTCCTGTGCAACTCCGTACGTCGACTGGATTGATTCACTCATACTTGTCCCCCTGGGTAGCCTTGTTTGTGACAGCCTGTGCATCTCCTTCCTCGACATCCCACGGCGGCGACGCCTCGCTCACGTCCGTGTACAGGTGGCATGCGACTTTGTGGGCGGCGTTCTCCTCGATCCGTTTGAGCCGTGGGTCGACCATCTCACACTCCTCACCGAGGTGCTCCGGACATCGGGAGGCGAACCGACACCCGGTCGGTGGATTGTAGAGGCTGGGAACTTGCCCCTCGATCGTCGGAAGCCGATCCACCGTTGAATCCAGACTGGGTATACTCTCGGAGAGTTTTCGCGTGTACGGATGCAACGGGTTTGTGAAGATATTCCTCATCGTGGCGGATTCGACGACACGACCAGCATACATCACGGCGATCCGATCGGAGATCTCGCTGATGACACCGAGGTCGTGGGAGATGAAGACCACGCTCATCCCGAACTCCTCCTGAAGGCTCTTGAGGAGTTCCATGATCTGAGCCTGAATAGTCACGTCCAGCGCAGTTGTGGGCTCGTCGGCGATCAGCAGGTCTGGTTCCGTGACGAGTGCCATGGCGATGACGACCCGTTGCCGCATCCCGCCACTCAACTCGTGTGGGTACTCGTCCATCAGTCGATCAGCGTCGGCCAACCCACAGGACTCCAACATGTCGATCCCCTTCTGCCGTGCCGCCGCTTTGCTCATGTTAGTGTGTCGGAGCAACGGCTCCATGACTTGGTGGCCGATCGTCAGGACGGGATTCAGGGACGTCATGGGGTCTTGGTAGACCATCGAGATCTGGTCTCCCCGGATCTCGTTCAACTCCGTATCCGAGATCGAGAGCAGGTCGGTTCCCTTGTACTCGATCGTCCCGTCGACGATGTCGGCAGGCGGCGACTGGAGGAGTCCCATCACGCTCAGCACGGTGACGCTCTTTCCGCAGCCGCTTTCGCCGATAACGCCCAGCACTTCGTCGTAGCCAACTTCGAAGGAGATGCCGTCGAGCGCGTGGACTGTCCCCTCCTCGGTGTGGAAATCGACTTTCAGGTCTTCTACGGTGAGGATATTGTCGGTCATTGTTGGATTTCGAGGTGTTGGTGAGATGTCTGTGGTTGATTACTCCTGTTTCGGGTCGAGAGCGTCCCGAAGCCCGTCTCCTAGCGCGTTGAATCCGATGACGGTGACCATGATCGCCAGACCCGGGAACGTCGACACCCACCACTGCTCAGCGAGTTGGCTCCGGCCGATCGAGATGATCGCCCCCCACTCCGGTCTGGGCGGCTGAACCCCCATCCCGAGGAACGATAGCGCTGCGCTCCAGAGGATGACCGTCGGGATCGTCAGGGAGGTGTAGACGATGATGCTCGACATCGAGTTGGGGAGGATGTATCGTGTCATGATCCGGATGTCGCCGACGCCGGCAGACTCAGCGGCGTCGATGTACTCCTCCTCCATGATGCTCTTGACATCCCCTCGAACCAGGCGTGTGAACCCACGCCAGCCGACGAGGCTGACGGCGATGATTAACGATTCGATTCCCCCACCCAAGATCCCCGCGATCGCGAGTGCCAACACGATCCCGGGTATCGAGAGGCTGATGTCGACCAGCCGCATGATGATCGACTCCGTCCAGCCGCCGTAGTACCCGGCGATCAGACCGAGTAAGACGCCGATCGCCATCTGTATGCCGACGATAACGATCCCGAGAAACACCGTGTACCGGGAGCCAAACACGACTCGGGAGAAAATATCACGACCGAGGTTGTCCGTTCCGAACGGATGATCGAGGCTCGGTGCCTCCCTGATCGAATTGTAGTCCGCTTCGGTTGGGCCGTAGGGCGCAATAACTGGAGCGAAGATTGCTGTCAAAACGAGAGTGACAGCGACGACCGCGCCGAACACGGCGAACCAGTTTCTGGACAGTCGCCTCAAAACCATCCGGAACCGTGCTCCACGGCTGATGTCGGTCGCGCCTTGACCAGTGGTACCGGATGACGCTGACTGCGTGCTACCCTGTGCCATGATACCTATCATTTCGCTCAGTCATGTTAAGGTTGTGATTCAGGGGCCTCTTTCTTCTTATTGTTGCCCATCTCGAATACGGGTTCCCCGTTGTAGATGGTCAAATTCGGCGGGTTCAGCCGGATTGAAACGTCCCGATCTGCGGAATCTTTATTAGGGGTCATTCACACATGCTGGTATGGCAAAGCATGCCAAAAAAGACGGGGAGCGTGTCGACCGGCGGAGCTATCTCCGTCATATCGGAGCCGGTGCAACAAGCGTCGTCCTCGCCGGGTGTACCGGTGGAGACGGCTCAGAAACAGGGAGTCCGACGACCAGCGGAGGGCCGGACGACACGGACCCAGACACCGAAACGCAGGCACCAGACACGAAACGCAGCGACGAGACGCTCGTTATCGGGATGGCGTCGGCTCCGGATACCCTCGACCCGCACAATATAAACCGCCTGTCTGCACAGGAGATCATCTCGAGTTTCGCCGAACCGCTATTCCGCGATAATCCAGAGGGTGAACCCACGCCACACCTCGTGAGCGAGTGGGAACAGAACGAGGACGCATCGCGGTTCGACTTCGTTCTGGAGGAGGGGATCACGTTCCACGACGGGGAGACGTTCGACGCCGAAGCCGCGGTCTGGAACCTCAAACGCATCCGGGAGAACTCGTCAGTCGCGAGCGACATCTCCGCGAGCACCATCACCACCGTCGAAGCCACTGGCGACTACGAGTTCTACGTCGAGTACGAGGACCCGTTCCCGCTGCTGCCGCGCCGGCTCACCATCTGGAACTTCAGCATGGTGTCGCCGGCCGCCGTCGAGGAGGCCGGTGAGGAGTTCGGCCAGTCGACAGTCGTCGGCACCGGTCCGTACCAGTTCGATAGCTGGAACCGCGGGACCGCGGTCACGGTCACGCGGTTCGATGACTACGATTGGGGAGCGGACTGGCTCACGACCCAGGGGCCGGGGTACGTCGGCGAGATACAGTTCGAACATCACCCGGAGGGATCGACGCTCCGAAACGAGCTGACAAACGGCGACGTCCACGGCTCCAAGTCGGTTCAGCTCTCCTACGCGAAAGAGATCGAGAACCATGAGAACACCCAGCTCGCGCGCAAGGAGTTCACCCGGCAGTCGTACCTCTGTCCCAACTGTCAAAGCAGCACGTTCAGCGAGGTCGACGTCCGGAAGGCCGTGGTCCACGCGATCAACAAGGAGGCAGTCATGCGGTCGACGGTGTCGGGCGAGGGCTACCCGATCTGGAACTGCGTAACTCCGAATCACAGCAACTCACTCGGCGAGAAAGAGTCCAAAGAGCTCGGACAGCAGTTCAATCCCAAACGCGCACGGGAACTACTCGAGAACGCCGGCTGGACGAACTCACAGCAGAGCGAAGTACGCAGCCGGGACGGCGAGGACCTCAGCATTGACTTCTTCACGTACACCATCGAGCGCGAGAAGCGCGCCGGCCGCGCGGTGGCGCCGATGCTGGAACGCGTCGGCTTCGACGTGAACCTGGAGATCCTCGAGGCGGGGACCCTATACAACAAGGTCGAGTCAGGTGAACATGATCTACTCATGATGGCGCTGGGCGGGACGTACGGCCTCAGCTGGCTCGAGAATGCCTTGCACAGCTCGCGGTGGTTCACCGAGGACAGCTGCTGTAACTTCTCGATCTGGGAGAACGAGGAGTTCGACCAGCTCATTGACGACACGAAGTCCGAGCCCGACCCGGAGGTGCGTGCCGAGAACGTGAAACAGGCACAGCGCATCGCCCTGGAAGAGGCACCGGTCGCTCCGATCTTCGGCTATAACAAGATCTTCGGCTACAAGAACGAGGTCAGTGGCGTGGACAATTGGACGGAACACGCCTGGTGGCCGGTCGAACAGTACGACCGATATATGGAACTGTTCCTCTGACGGGCGGGGATGCTGGGAAGTCATACCGTAAATCAACGTTCGACCGACGCGATCAGCCAATCGGGTGCAACACAGATTGACCGTTCACAACACGACAAAGGCACTGCCGAGGTGACAGATGTATAAATACACTATCCGGCGCTTCCTCGTGACGATCCCGGTCCTGTTCGGGGTCTCGATCGTCATTTCCTCGCTGATGTATATCGCACCGGGGAACCCCGCCCAAATCGCGCTGGGACGGAACGCGCCGGCGGACGCGATCGCCGAACTGGAGCGCGAGCTCGGGTTGAACCAACCGCCACACATCCGCTACATCGACTGGGTCTTCGGTGTGATGCAGGGCAACCTCGGGGAGTCGCTCCGGACGGGCCGTGAGGTCTCGGCGATGATCGCCGAGCGAATCGTTCCGACGATGGAACTCGCACTCGTCGCGATGGTTATTACCCTCGCCATCGCGCTCCCGCTCGGAGTCATCAGCGCCGTTCGTCAGTACACCTGGGTCGACAACGTCTCGATGGTCTTCGCGATCTTCTGGATCTCGATGCCGTCGTTCTGGTTAGGGCTGATCCTGATCCTTCTGTTCTCCGTCCGGATGGACGTGTTCGCCATCTCCGGCCGGCAGGGTGCGATATTCTCCGGGATCTGGCTCGCACACATCACGCTGCCAGCCCTTGCTACCGGGACACGTCGGGCAGGGTTACTGACGCGGTTGACACGGTCGTCGATGCTCGAAGTCCTCAACGAGGACTACATCCGCACAGCGAGAGGGAAGGGGCTCAAACGGCGCACGGTCATCTACACCCACGCCATGAAGAACGCGATGATCCCAGTCATCACCATCCTCGGGCTACAGATTCCGGCGATCTTCGGCGGTACGGTCATTATTGAAACCGTGTTCTCGTGGCCGGGAATGGGCCGGCTACTGGTGAATTCCGTGCTCCAGCGGGACTATGAGGTGGTTCAGGGGTTAGTGCTCGTCTACGCGATCATCGTGATCGCGGCGAACTTCCTCGTCGACATCGCTTACAGCTACCTCGATCCGCGGATCACGTACGACTGAACCCTTCCCGGTTTTTGCGTTTTTCTGGGTCAGCGGCGCCGCGTTCGCTCTCTTTTCGACACGAACGGTCGGGTAAGCCGTTGGAAGGGTAAGTTCGGATCAGTACTTGATTCGGAACGTCGAGACTGAGTCGGGGACCGGCCCGCCCCACTGCGCCTCTAGCTCCGAACGGTCAGTTTCAGACTCTGCCTCCCGGGCGTTCTCGTACCCGTCTCGAAGACCCGCAATCGGGTTTCCGGGGTCGTCCACGCGAAGGTTGTGGTACAGCTGTGGGGTCGGTGCGTGCACGAGGAGGGCAGCGCTCCAGTTGTCGCCTCGTTTGTCACCTCCAGCCTGCTCACCCGCTTCAAGCGCGGAGATGAGGCGTTCTTCGAGCGGGCCTTCCGCCGATCCAAACGTCTCGCTCATCGACTCAACCACCTCCGGACCAACAAGCAGGTTGCCGGCAGTCGTGTGATCTCCGCCGTCGACGTGGCCGGCCCACTCGTTGCACTTCTCACCGGTGTACGTGAACGACCGACCGTCTTTCGTGACTCCGTGGAGCTGTGTCCCGATCCCCCCTTCCCGATCCGTAATCAGCGATTCGGCCGCCGTCTCAAGGGGCACACCGCTGTTGAGCATCTGTAGAACGGGTTCACCGTAATCTGCACCGGAGTCCCACGCCTGGGTGGAAATTCCGCCGTGTTCGTTCACCCACGGGCACACGGCCCCGACGGCAGGGAACACGGAGGCAATCGCGACGCCGACCTTGTTCGTCTCCAGATCAACAGCAGTAATCGAGAACGTCATACGGTTTTAATCACCAAGATACGGATAGCTCCCCACCCCCTTTTAGATTGTGCAACACCGGACGTCGGCAAAGAATATGCGCCGAGGATCGCCGCACCAGCCCAGTTCTCCGTCGATCCCGCTTCAGTCGTTGGATCAGATGTTGATGATGTTGCTCTCGAGGTCCTTCGGGTAGTACGTGAGCGACCGGGTCCCGTCTTCAGTGACGAGGATCGTATCGGAGTGGCGGTAGCCCGCGACATCCGGGATGAACAGCGCCGGCTCGACAGTGTAGAACTGGCCGGAACGGAGCACCTCCTCGCTGCCACGGTCGAGGAACTCCCGCTCGTGGACACCGAGGCCGACGTTGTGGCCGGTGTGGTGCTGCGTGTAGTCGAGGAGCCCTTGTTCCTTGCAGTAGTCGTGGACCGCCTGGTCGACCGTCGATGCTTTGACACCCGGGCCCATGGCGTCGATGGCAATCTCCTGCATCTCCACCATGTGGTCGAAGTACTCCCGGTGATGATCGGGCGCGTCGCCGATGAACATCGTCCGCTCGAGTTCGGTCGTGTAACCGCCGATGTTCGCGGACGCGCCGGTGATGATGATGTCGCCGTACTCGAGCTCTCGGTTCTCCGTCAGGCCGTGAGGAAGCCACGTGTTCGACCCCGAGAGGAAGCCCGCGTGAGCCGGGAACCCACCGCGGAGGTGCGAGTCGTAGCGATCACCGAGAGCGTCAAGCATCGACATCGACGCGTCGAGGCTGGCACGCTTGGCGACCCAGAGCTCGTGTTTTCCGGGTTCGGCGTACTCTTCGAGCTTCTTGTGCGCGAGGTTGCCCCATTTCGCGGACTCCTCCATGAGCTCGATCTCCACGTCGGATTTGGCCTTCCGGAGGTCGGTGATCCACTCGACCGTTTTGGCCACGTCGACATCGGCGAACTCGTCGAGCGCAGGGCCGCTGTACCCCCAGTAGCCCGGCGCGCCGTTCATATCGGCGACGGCGGTCTCGACGCCCAGGTCCGAGAGCATCTCGGCGATCTTCTCCTCGGGCGTCACGGAGGAGTGCTGGTAGTACGTCGTCCCCTCGTGGGTTCCGCCAGGGTAGTCGTAGTAGTTGTACACCGTCTCCAGCAGCGGGAACTCGTCGTCGACAGCCCGATCGAGTTCGAGCCGCGGGACGGTAATCGCGGTATGGTCGTCCGTCACAGCCAGACAGACGGGGCGCTCGGTCTGAAGGTGGTGGAACCCGCTGAGCCACTCGATAGACGTGGACGAGAACAGAACGAGTGCGTCGACGCTCGCATCAGCGATCTTCTCCCGAACGGTTTTGATTCGATGTTCGAACTCCTCGGTTGGCACGCTAGTCAATGCCATACAGTATCGGTGGAACCATCTACAATAAATGTTTGCCAACCAGAGATAATCTCTTGGTCCGGCGTATCGGGGACAAATGGCTGCCGCCCGGACGGGAGTCCGTCTGATCGGTGGTGTTGAGCAATATCGTCTCAAACGACTGGATAGAGAAGTTCGTTGATTTCGAGTTTCGGCTTTTACTTCGGAGAGAACGTGGAGTCCGTACCCGATTACGGGGTCGACGGCAGCAACGACATCGATCCCTCCGGCCCTGGCAACAACATCGATCCCTCCAGCCCTGGGGTTCAACACGTGATCGTATCGCCGCTTCCGCGCTGAGTCGGGCGTGACCGTTGATTGCGTCGAGCCCAACGTTCTTTACAGACTGTCTCCCATACCGGGACGATGCAGACCGGAATCGCAGCCCGACTCGACCGAATCGGCACAGACGGAAAGATGCTGAACGTCCCGATGGACCACGGGATCACCATCGGCGCCACCGACGGACTCAAAGACATCGAATCGACGATAGATCAGGTGACGGCTGCTGGCGCGGACTCCGTCCTGACACAGAAGGGGTTAGCGGATCGCGTTCACCCGAACAAGAACGGCGCTGGGTACGTCATTCACCTGAACGCGTCGACGACGCTCGGGCCTGATTCGAACGATAAACGCCTCACCGGGACGGTCAAGGAGGCCGTTCAACGAGGTGCTGATGCGGTCTCGCTCCATCTCAACGTGGGAAGCGACTACGAGCCAAAGCAGATCGAGGATCTTGCAGGGGTTGTCCAGTCGGCCGCCGAACTTGGGGTTCCGGTGTTGGCGATGACCTACGCTCGGGGGCCCGGGATCGACGAGGAGAATCCCGACCAGCTTGCCCATGCAGCCCGGCTTGGGGAGGAGCTGGGAGCAGACATCATTAAAACCGGATACTCGGGCGACCCGGAAAGCTTCGAACAGGTCGTTGACGCGACGGCACGCCCGGTTATCGCGGCGGGTGGATCACCGCGACCGGACCGCGAGATGTTGACCCAAGTTCGCGGAGTCATGGATGCGGGCGCGGTCGGGGTTTCGATGGGCCGCTCGGTCTTCCAGCACGAGGACCCGGGCGCGATGACGGCCGCCGTTTCTGCGATCGTTCACGAGGACGCATCGCTCGAAGAAGCGGTGGCCGAACTAGAGTGACCAGAGGCAGGGACTGATCCTCTATCGGGTCGACGTGCCTCGCAGGCGTTGGCTCACTTCGGGCCATCCCCTCTATAAGTACCTCGGTCAGCAATCGGCGACGAGCGGAGGCCGACCCGGACGGGATTTTTGACAGCGATCCAGTGGACGCACATCTGGATTGCGTTACCGAAGCACGGTACGGGATCGCCCCGTTCAGTCGATCACTGTCCCTTCCCGCAGGTGACCACCGTTGGCGAACCGGTCTGCGGTCAGGGACGAAACATCCACGAGCGATGGCGACCCGTTAGTGACTATTTCCGCCACGATTTGGCCCGTCGCCGGTGACTGCATGAACCCGTGTCCGGAGAACCCAACGGCGTTGATGAACCCCGGGATCGTCTCCTCGAGTATCGGGTGGTGATCCGGTGTCACGGCATAGAGTCCGGCCCATCCCTGATTTACTCGGGTTTCGGGCCCGAAGTAGCTCGCAACCTCTGCTCCCCGCTCGATAACTTCGGCAGCCCAGTCGATTGATGTCGAAGTTGAGAAGTCATCCGGGTCCTCCTCGGGATCGGCGTCGCTGAAATGTCCACCGGCGACAGCAGCGCCTTTCCGTTCTGGTCTGAAGTGGAACCCGTGATCGCTGTCAACCGTGAACGGAACGTCTTCGCTGACCGGCTCCTCAGGGTCGACAACCATCAGTTTCCGGCGTTTCGGATCAACAGGGAGATCGATATCGACCATCTTTCCTACCTGTTTAGCCCAGGCGCCGGCGGCGTTGACGACGAAATCAGCGGGAATCGTTTCTGCCTCGGTTTCGACGCCGGTCACTTCCCCCGAACCGTTCTGCAGGACATCGACGACTTTGGTTTTGGTTCGGATTTCGGCGCCGGATTCGCGTGCAGCGTCCGAAAACCCCTGGAGTGCGAGATGCGGATCAGCGATCCCATCGATTGGACAGTAAGTTCCACCGACGAACTCCTCGTGGTAGAGTCCCGGGCAGAGCTCTTTTGCCTCCTGTGGCGTAACGAACCGACTGGGTATGTCTTGCTCGTTCTGTTTCGCCACGTTCTCCCTGAACTGTTCGGCCGTCGATTCAGTGCGAGCCAAGAACAGATAGCCCGGTCGCCGATATTTGATGTCGACCCCGAACTGTTCGTCGAACGACTCCCAGACTTCGATACTTTCCTTTGACAGTGCCGAACTGACTGGGGACGTGAACTGCGCTCGGATGCCGCCGTTCGCACGACCCGTGTTCCCCGCCCCGATACTGGATTTTTCGAGGACGGTCACGTCGGCGCCTCGCTGCTCCAAGTAGTACGCGGAGGCAAGCCCGATGATGCCGCCGCCGACAACGACGACGTTCTCCGGGTCCCCGCCATACTCGTTAGTCATTGACCTTGCCCTTGCTGTCGGTTCGTTTTGGCCGCTCTTGCAGCCACCGGTTGTTCCGTTCCATTCAATATCTTGACTGTTGTCCTTGGCTACCTACTTCACGTGGGTTCGGCTCTGTTCGCGCATGAACTGTTGCAGGTACCAGTACCCGCCCGCGAACTTCCCTGTCGTCCCTGAGAACTTCCAGCCGCCGAACGGCTGGGCTTGGACCAGTGCCCCGGTCGTCGCACTCTGGGACCGGTTCACGTAGCACATGCCGGACTCGACATCGGTAAACCACCGGTCGATCTCGTCGTCGTCCGTCGAGAAGAGCCCAGCACACAGTCCGTACTCGCTATCGTTCGACTTCTCGACCCCCTCATCGAGGTCCGAGACCGGGTGAACGGTAAGGAACGGGACGAAGTGCTCCTCACGCGCGAGTTCGTGCTCGTGGGGGATGTCCGTGACGACCGTGGGTTCGACGTACCGGGCATCCGGGAGATCCGGGTCCGAGACCTCTGCTCCGCCCGTCAGTACCGTCCCGTCCTCGCGTGCCTGTTCCGAAATCGTGAGGTAGTGGTCCAGCGCACCGTCGTCGATCAGCGGCGAGATGAACGTCTCGCGGTCCTCCGGGCGACCGACGTCCAGCTTTTCGGTCTCTGCGACGAGTCGATCGGTGAACTCGTCGATGATGTCGTCGTACACGTAGACCCGCGACGTTGCGGAGCATTTCTGGCCGCTGAAGGAGAACGCTCCCTTCATCACACCTTCGACGGCGTCGTCGAGATCGGCCTCGTCGCTGACGATGACCGGGTTCTTCCCGCCGAGTTCGGCGATCACGGGTCCGCGCTTCCCGAGGTCCATGAACGTCTCCTGGATGCCGAGACCGACTTCCCGCGAGCCCGTGAACGCGACACCTTTGACGTCCTCGTGCTCGACGAGCGGCTGGCCGACGTCCCGGCCGCTGCCGAGGACGAGGTTGATAACGCCGTCAGGGATTCCCGCCTCGTCGAGGATTTCCAGGTATTTCTGGGCAACGAGCGGGGTGACGCTTGCCGGTTTGACCACCGCGGTGTTCCCGGTGAGTAGTGCACCGGTCGACATCCCGACGAGAAGGGCCATCGGGAAGTTGAACGGGGAAATGACGGCAAAGACCCCGTACGGCCGCAGCAGGTTCGTCGTATGTTGGCCGGGCGTTGGTTCCCCCGTGTCGAACTGATAGCCGTTCGACCGGGTGAACTCTCGACTGTAGAAATCGAGGAAGTCGATCGCTTCGTCGACGTCAGCCATCGCCTCGGTTCGATTCTTCCCGTTCTCGAGCGAGAGCGCGGCCGCTAGTTCGAACTTCCGCTCCCGCATGATTTCGGCCGCCTGCGTGAACACTTCCGCCCGCTCCTCCGGATCTTTCGCCTCCCAGTCGGGGAACGCATTTTTGGCGGCGTCGACCGCTGAGTCAACCTCCTCTTCGCCGCCCGAGGCGAACTCCCCGATCGTCACGTCAGTATCGCCCGCGGCCTCGACAGGGAAATGGTCGTCAGTCTCGACCGATTCCCCGTCGATTTCCAACGTGTAGAACTCTCCCAGTTCGCGTTTCACCGATTCGACTGCTGCCTCGTAGGATCGATGAAACTCATCAAGAGAATCGTTCTGTTTGTGTGTGAGGTGCGTCAGTTCGTCCTCATACTCGACGGGTTGCACGCCTAGATGAATATAGTGGATTCACTTATAGCTTCGTCCTGATCAACTTTCTACATACCGCGGTTGAATCCGTTAGATCGCCAAGTTTCGTGGCTCTCGTGGGTTGATAACTTGATTCGCGTGGTTGGATGACGCTTGCTGATCCTCTCCACGGCGTTCTCGTGATCAACCTCGGTAGGAACGAACCTGAGCTGGAGCCCCATACAGTACTGCCACTCAGTTGGTGGCGATGTTCGAGTAATTCGAACATTGAGGCTCTCTATAGTTTTCCACGAATGTGAGCCGTGTTGCACCCGGTATTCCACGTTGATAGCATTCGTTCATGATATACAAAGTGTATTTCACATCAGCCATCTTCATAATTACTATCTCTAAATAAGGTAATATGGATATTACAGGTACAGTAGGGCCGATAGGATACGATTTCCAATAATAGGCCGTTTATATGGGCACTAGAATATGAGAAGATACAATAAACGGGCATCGAGGCGCGGTACCACTAACCATATATCGTTGTGTGTTAGCTCAAACTGATTGAATCGACCAATATCAGGGGTTTCGAGGGCGAACGAGGATCGATCACGCTCAGCCCAAACAGACACCTTCATATAAACAGTTAGGAAATACGGACATTAAAGTGATAGCAGTGCTATGTGAGCACCATGCCAACGAACAACACAAATTCGGTGCATAAAACGACGGACCGAGCGATCGAAATACTCGATTTCATTAGGAGATCGAACGGCGCGACCCTAGGCGGAGTCCAGGAGCACTTCGATCTCTCCCGAAGCACCGTGTATATGCATGTTAATACGCTCAATCAGCAAGGCCTCGTCATTCGTGAGAACGGACAGTACTGGATCGGACTCCGATTCAGAGAGTTCAGCGAGAGCGCGAGGAGGCGGAAGCCGGGGTATCAGATAATCGAAAAGAAGGTGCGTGAACTCACATCGGAGACGGAGTCGGAGGTCGAATTCCTCGTTGAAGAAGTTGGCCGGATCAACCTCGTGTTCCACTCTGAGAGCGTGAGCCATGATCGGGTGCGGTTGTTTGCGCATAATACGGCAGCAGGGAAAGCGATCCTCTCTGAATACTCTGAGGAGGAGGTTCAGACCATACTGGATCGGTGGGGGCTCCCCAAACAGGCGCCGAATACGATCACTGATGAGGAACAGTTGCACGAACAACTTGAAGCCGTCTCGGAGAAGGGCTACTCGTACAACGACGGGGAGTGCTTCGAGGGATATCACGGGATTGGGGCTCCGATCGAAGGGCTGGACGGGTCAGTCATTGGTGCACTCACTATCGGCGGACCGGTGTACCGTGTGACGGAGGAGACACTTAAAAACGAGTTAGCTGACGTTCTCTTGGATGCTGTCGATGCAATCAAGGAATCGCTTCGCTCCCAGCAGGAGGCGATCTATTCGGAGTACGCGAACCGATCATAAGTTTCCGACGCCACCCACAACTTTGCACAATAAATTTACTGTGCAATCATTCATGGCACCAGATTGCCAACCCGTTTACCGAAGAGTACCTTCAGGTTTAAGTGAAAGGGCATACTCTAAACCAACAGGGTTCTCTTTGTCTTTCCAATTTTTGACTATATCATAACGTTTCGTTTCATCTAATATCGGTGACTAGGGTCGACTTGGGAGTATCATCTTCGTTGCTGTGGGCACGGTTAACAGAGAATTTCCTGTGAAATACTCACATCACCCGTCGAAAAACCCCAACAATATCCGGTATAATCGGCCTTTTGAAGGAGTACGTTACTGAATTAGCATGAGCACGGGCGCCGCTGGAACGGCCGATGATCAGTTCGATGAACTACGCGCTGAGGTCGAGGAGTACGAGGGGGGACTCGACGAGGCGTTCCCGGATGTGGGCCTCGGGTGGGAAGCGGAGAAGGCTGACCAGTGGGAGGAGTTCGCTGATCGACTGTCGGATGTCGACAGGTCGCAGCTCTCTGACCATGCCCAAGCGGATTACGACGTCCTTGAGCGGGAACTAGAGTTCCGCATTAAGCGGTACGACTACCAGATTCACCTCATGCCGGTCAATCACGAGGGGGGTCCTCACTCCGCGTACGTTCGGTATCCGTCACAACACTCCTTCGAGGAGTTGGACGACTACGAACGATATCTCCATCGGCTGGAGCACGCCGATGAGTACTTCGACGAGGCGCGGACCCTCCTGATCGAGGGGATCGAACGTGGATTCACACCCCCGCGATCAGTCCTTCACGGTCACGGTGAGATGATCGAGTCGTATCTCGTCGACGATTCAACCGAGAGCACCCTCTACGAGCCCTTCGAGGAGATGCCGGCTACTATCGACGAGACGGACCGTGAACGACTTCGGGACGCCGCCACCGCAGCGATCACCGACGCTGCCCTCCCCGCACTCGAACAGTTCCGCACGTTCCTCGTCGATGAGTACATCCCCGAGACGCGAGAGACGACTGCTTACGCCGATCTCCCGGACGGCGAGGCGTACTACGAGCACCTCGTCCGGTACTACACCACCCTCGATGTGACGCCCGACGACGTCCACCAGACCGGGCTGGAGGAGGTTGAGCGCATTCGCGAGGAGATGCTCGAAGTCATCGACGACGCCGGCTTCGAGGGCAACTTCGACGAGTTCGTTGAGTTCCTGCGGAACGACCCGCAGTTTTACCCCGACTCCGAAGAGGAACTCCTCGGCGAAGCGAAAGCCGTTGCGAAGGATGTCGACGGCCGGCTTCCGTCGCTATTCACGCTCGATGCGATGCCGACACGGCCGTACGGAGTTGAGCCGGTGCCAGAGGATATCGCCCCGAGCTACACGAGCGGACGCTACGTTTCGAACCCGACTGAGAGCGATTCCGGGACGTTCTGGCTGAACACGTATGGTCTGGACAGCCGCCCGCTCTACGCGCTCCCCGCGCTGTTCCTTCATGAGGCCGTTCCCGGCCACCACCACCAGATCGCCCACACGACGGAAAACGAGAAAGTCTCCGAGTTCCGCCGGGACAACCTCGTCAACGCCTACATCGAAGGCTGGGCCTTGTACGCGGAACGACTCGGTTTGGAGCTGGATGTGTATGAGACGCCGTACGAACAGTTCGGGCGGTTGAGCAACGAGATGTGGCGTGCCTGTCGGCTGGTCGTCGACACCGGGATTCACACGAAAGGATGGAGCCCAGAGAAGGCCCGAGAGTTCATGGCTGAGAACACCGCGCTGTCGATGCATAACGTCCGGACGGAGGTCGACCGATACGTCGCATGGCCCGGCCAGTCGCTTGCCTACAAGATGGGCGAAATTAAGGTTCGGGATCTGCGGCGGGAAGCGGAGGACGAACTCGGGGCCCAGTTCGATGTGCGAGCGTTCCATGAGACGTTCCTAGAAAGCGGGCCAGTGCCGCTCCCGACGCTGGCAGCGAACGTGCGTGAGTGGATCGACGGCTTCGAACGGGACACAAGCACGGAGCAATAGAACAGTGTACGAACAGATGATGACGGCGCTGTATCCCCGCCCTACTGCGCTACTCGGTCGCTTCGCTCCGTGCGTTGCTCCTTGAGGACGGGGAAGTAGCGCCTGATTTCAGGTAAATCGTCGCCAGATGGACATCAAGATTTGGCAGTTCTTTTTCCTAGCCACATTGCCGTCTGTAAGCTACAATGGCCTGTAGGCTTATTCAGTGTGGACTCCCGCTCCAGCCGAATACTCGCCGTTTGCGGTCTTCAGCGCCACTTGCTCGACAGCGATACCGTGAACTTCTGCAACCAACTCGTTGCTGATAGTATGAAGCGTCTGCTTGAGTCGACCGTTCTCTTTGTGACTGGATAGTATTCTCGTACGCCCGCGTGTGTTACATGGAAGTCGCCACGGCGCTTCCCATCGCCGCTACGCCAATGGCCGAACCTTACAGGTACAGGACGTGCCCGTTGCGGTGACGGCAAGCCGGTTTACCCCGAGGCATAATCCAATTCGTTGATCAGGTGGATACCGATATATGACAAAACACAGCCATTTACTCACGGTAATATGCTTATAACGGGGCGTTCTCAAACCACCAGACAGGGCATATAAAGGCGTATGATATAATAGACCATGTATACGAAACTATATTCGGGATTAGGCGATTTACGAAAGCGATTCTGTGATCTCTGAAGTAGTATTACACACTAGTTCTGAGAAATCATCCTCCAACCGAGCACGGTCGACCCGATAGGCGGGACCGCCGATGCTGATCGCGCCCAAAACAGAGTCGCTTGGGTCCATGATAACCGAACCGACGGAGCGATACCCTTCAATGCACTCCCCATCGTTCAGCGCATACCCTTTCTCCCGGATAGATTTGAGCTCAGATTTAAGCTTGGAGCGGGACTGAATCGTTTTATCTGTCCGTAGAGGTAAACCGTGCCTGTCGAGAATAGCGTCGACACGATTATCGGAGTACGACGCAAGGATCGCCTTTCCAGCTGCCGTGTTGTGGAGATAGAACTCGTTTCCGGGAACGAAGATCGACTCACTCATTGTTCGGGTGGCTTCCGACACGAGAATCAGTCGCCCATTCTCCTCTACAGTGAAGTCTATGTCCGCCTCAGTCCGATTTCTGAGTTCGTCGATCTTCTTCTCTACGAGTCGGTAGGAGTCGCGCATCTCAACTGCCCGCTTGCCGAGTGTGAGGTGGTGTAATCCAAGCAGATACTGCTCCCCCTTTTTTATCAGGAGATTGTTCGCCTGGAGCGTCGATAGGTGTTTATAGACCGTGCTTTTCGCCAGATCTGTCTCTTTGACGAGGCTGCGGAGCGTTGCCCCCTCCTGTTCAGAGACTGCCTCTAGAAGTCGGATTGATGTTGCGGTCGTGGTCAGTTTTTCATCCCCTGCCATATCGTAGCATATTCTCTAGGACCCTTAGTAGTTCGGGTATTAGAAACCCACCCGGAGAATATCGGGTTCACAATCGCCAATATGGGAGTGACTTTTGCCTATTCCCGCAGATATATTATACAGCTCCTCCGCTTGACTACCTATGCCAGATGATACCAGTCAGGGGCTACTGCGACGAGAATACCTCAAACGTGCAGGTGCTGGCGCTGCCGGAGCAGCAGGGCTAGCGGGTTGTCTCGGAGGTGGTGGGGATGGGCCCAACTCGATCGTTGTCGGTATCTGGGGCGGCAGTTGGCAGGAGACGATGATTGATGCGGTTTGTGATAGATACGAGGAAGACACAGGAATCAGCCTGGAGTACGTAGTCGGGGACAACACTGACCGTTTCAATAGGCTGATCTCCCAACGGGATGATCCGCCGGTAGACGTCTCACAGCAGGACGGCGGTGGGTTAGTTCGCGGGGAAAACGAAGATCTCTGGCTCGAGCTGAACGAAGAAATCGTCCCTCGAATATCCGAAGTACCGAGCCAGTTCAAATCCGACTACTGGACGCTCCAGATTTTCGCGGCGAGTTCCCTACTCTACAACACAGAAACGATGGACTCCGCCCCTGAATCCTGGGGCGCGTATCTCAATCCCGAATACCAGGGCCGTGTTGGCCTGTACACTCAGGACCCGACTCACGACCTACTTGCCTTCGCACTCTATCAGACGGACGGCGAGGACCCGACTGCTATGGATCAGGCGTTCGATATGTATGAAGAAGTCGTTGCAGAAATGGACCCCGTCTATATCACGTCCAGTGACGAGTACGGGAACCGATGGCAGAACGGTGAGTTAGACATCTCACGGTACTGGAGCGCGCGTGCTGCCTCATGGGCAGACAGTGGTGCACCAGTCTCGTTCTCGATTCCGAGCGCTGGTGCGTTCACAACGAACTTCGGAAACGCGATCCCGCGGAACATCCCGGAGGAGAAAGTCGATGCGGCCGGTGAGTTCATCAACTATACTCTTCAGCAGGAAGGGGCACAGGTTATCGCCGAACAGATGTACTACACCAACCCCATTCCCGACATTGAGTATCCCGAGGATGTCCAGGATAAGCTAATCCAGCAGGAGGACCTTGAACTACTTCAGGTCCCGCCATTCGACTTTATCGCGGAGAATCGGAGCGACTGGCAGCAGCGCGTTCAGGAAATCATCGACGAACACAGCTAAATCGGCCAACTACAGTCAAATTTAACACCAATCAATGTCTGATAATGTCGTCAATCTCCGGCAAGTCACGAAGAAGTTCGGTAGCCTTACGGCCGTTAACAATGCGGACCTCGAGATCGAACGTGGAGAGCTCATAACGCTGTTGGGACCGAGTGGTTGCGGGAAAACCACGACACTACGCATGATCGCGGGGTTCGAGACCCCGACCGAAGGCGTCGTCGAACTCAACGGGAACGATGTGAGCGATGTCCCTCCATACGAGCGCGACATCGGCATGGTCTTCCAGTATTTTGCGCTGTTCCCGCACATGACCGTCGCCGACAACATCGCGTTCGGGCTGAAAATGAAGGGCGTCGACCAGTCAGAGATCGACGATCGCATCGAGGAGGTACTAGAGATGGTTTCCCTCCCGGAGGTCGGCGACCGATACCCGGAGAACCTCTCCGGTGGGCAACAACAGCGAATCGCCCTCGCCCGTTCCTTGGTTGTAGAACCCGACGTGTTGCTCCTCGACGAACCGCTCTCTAGTCTCGACAAGAAGCTCCGCGAGGAGATGCGCATGGAGATCATGCGCCTCCACCGTGAGCTCAACGTCACGATGGTCTATGTGACACACAATCAGACAGAGGCACTCGCGATCTCAGACCGGATGGCGGTGATGAACGACGGGGAGATCAGACAGGTGGGTGCTCCGACAGAGGTCTACCAGGAACCGGCCGGCGAGTTCGTCGCTGACTTCATCGGTAGCGCAAACCTCGTCGACGGAACGATCACGTCGAACACAGATTCGTACGAGATAGCCACGGAACTCGATGTCGACATCACTGCCGGCCCGGATACGTCGGTTCACGACGGGAATCTAGAGGATGGTAACTCGGTAACGATCTTGCTCAGACCAGAACGGCTGTCGCTCCAGTCTGGGTCGGGCAACGGCACGAATACACTGTCGGGCACACTCCGGGAAGTCACGTATCTCGGATCTTCGGCGGAGTACTTCGTTGAACTCGCTGACGGAACGGAGGTACAGGTAACGAGTCCGGTCCGTGGCACGATCGATGTTTCCCCAGGGGACGAGGTCACAGTTTCGTTCGATCCGGATGCCCCGATCCTTCTCGGTGATCAATAATGGCTGCGTCATCACAAATCGGATCGACGGTGTTTAGCAAGATGAAGACGTGGCTCAACCCCCTCTTCGAGCCGCTACACGAGCGACTGCTATCATTCGTTCAGGAACACAAGGACTCGAAATGGGCTCCAATCTTCATCATGAGCCCATACCTTCTCTACATGGGGGTATTCTTCGCGATTCCGGTGGTTTACATGTTTGCTGTGAGCTTCTTTACCAACGTCGCCACCGGGACGATGGAGGCCACACTCACACTGGAGAACTACGTTGAGGTCTTCACGACATCGTTATACGTGGATACACTACTTCTCACGGTCGAAATCAGCCTAATCTCGACACTCATCGCGATCCTCGTCAGCTACCCCATCGCGTACTTCATCGTCTTCTCGTCGTGGAAGTACTCAAAAGTACTTATCCTCGCGGCAGTAGCTCCGATGCTGGTCGGGAACGTTGTTCGCGCGTTCGGTTGGTACGCGCTCCTCGACACAAGTGGCCTTGTCAACCAGATCATCAGCGTGTTCGGGATCGAGTACACATTACTTAACACGAAACCCGGACTCATAATCGCTATCGCGTCGGTCCTTATGCCGTTCGCAGTTCTCATCCTGCTGAGCAACCTTTTTTCGATTGACCAAGATCTCCTACAGGCAGGACAAAGCCTCGGCGGGAACCCGCTTCAGACCTTCTGGTACGTCACGTTCCCACTGTCTATGCCTGGTATTGTCGGGGCGACCTTGATCTCGTTCGTGCTTACGATGGGGACCTTCTCCACTGCCGTATTCATCGGTATGCCGCAAGTTCCGATGATCGGCCCTCTGATTTATCAGGCGGCCGCAGCGGGTCTAAACTGGCCGCTCGGTGCTGCGATGTCGTTCGTCCTACTCGCAGTGGCACTTGCCCTCATCACGATATACGGCCGCGTCATGGAGGTTGGGTCAAGCAGGCAAGGAGTGCAGTACAGCCTCGTCTCGGACGAGTCCGCAGAAATCGGTCGGGAGCGTGCGTTCTCCTTCGCTGGTCTGCTCGAAAAGCTTCCGTTCGATAAGCGAGTCGTGGGAACCCAGACGCTCGGAGCGCTGTTGTTGCGTGTGGGCCTCGTGGCAGCGTTCGTCTTCCTGTTGATTCCCGTCATCTTCGCAGTCCTGATCAGCTTCAGTCAGGGACTCTATGTGATTCCGCCGGAAACGCCCACGCTTCAGTGGTACATTGAGGCCGTCAACAGTGGCCGGTGGATCTCGTCGTTCGTCGTGAGTTTCCAGTACTCTATCATCGCGACACTCATCTCCCTGACGTTGAGTTTCAGTGCGGCCTACACCATCGGCCGCTACGACTTCCCGATGAAGCAGGCGATCAACTCGGCGACGTTCCTCCCCCTCATTATCCCGCAGCTCATCCTGGGGATCGCGCTACTGATCTTCTTAAACCAGTTCGGACTCGTCGGGAACATCTTGGGGCTCTCGATAGCTATCGCCGTGTACGCCACGCCGTTTGCGACGCAGTCGATGCTCATCGCGATGGAGAACTTCGACGAACACCTCGAAGAGGCGGCACAGATGTTGGGAGCTGACGAGATCCAGACGTTCCTCCGGGTGACGGTGCCGTGTCTGCTCCCGGGAATCATGTCGGCCGGGATTCTGGCGTTCATCATCAGCTACAGTAACCTGCAGATCGCTGTATTCATGCAGGGTCCGGGGATCGTTCCCGTTCCCGTCCGCATCTTCTCACAGATGCAGTTCGGTGCGACACCGATTATCGCGGCCATCGCCACGATCAATATCCTGATCACGCTGATCGCGATCATGGTCGTCGAGCGCCTCTTCGGTGCGGCCGAGGCGCTCGGCTACGCGTAGTCCTCCGACTGCGCTGACGCGTCGCTTTTTCTTCGCCGAGCCGGCAGTCGCTTCGAGTGAAAAAGACGGGGCGGCCCTCAACTGACCGGCCGGTGGTTCTCTGTCCGTCCGTGCCCTGTTGGGGTCTCAGTCGACGAGGACGCCATCCTTGACGACATGCTTGGGAGTGGCGACTGCGGTCACATCCGAGCACGGGTCGGCATCGAAGCAGACGAGGTCGGCCGTCGTGCCAGCCTCAACGACGCCCAGATCCGGTCTCCCAAGCTCTTTAGCCGCCGCAAGCGTCGCCGCCTCCAGTGCTGCCGACGGGTCCATCCCTTCCGCGACCATCTGCTGCAGTTCGAGGTGGAGTCCCGGATGAGGAACGTCCGGCGACCCGGCGTCGCTACCGACGAGGAGGCGGGTATCCGTATCCAGCGCTGTCCGGAATGCCTCCGCATGCTGTTCGTACACACGCTGGGCATTCCGTTTGGCGTAGCTCGGAATATTGCCGTCGCCGCCCGCTGCGATCCGCGCGTAGACGTACAGTGTTGGGTCGTACGCGGCATCGGATGCGGCTAAAGCCTCGACCAGGTCTTCGTCAAGTTGGTTACCGTGTTCGACTGTGTCGACGCCCGCTTCGATGGCGTTCGCGATGCCCTCGTGGCCGACTGCATGGGCTGCGACATCCATCTCGAACCTGTGAGCTTCATCGACGACGGCGGTGAGTTCCTCGAGGGAGAGTTCGGCGACGCCAGGGTCCTCGCCGACCGCTTGCCCGTAGACACCGCCCGTAGCGCTTACCTTGATGAGATCTGCGCCCGCGCTTCGGAGCTTGCGGACGGCTTGCCGGCACGCGCGGGGGCCGTCACTTTCGATCCCCCAGAATGGGTCGTGGCCGCCGGAGATGATGATGGTTCGGCCGCTCGCGTACGTTCGCGGCCCCTCGGTCCAGCCGTCCTTCACGGCCCGGCTGACGGCTATCGCGATGTCATCGACGCTCCCCACGTCCCGTACCGTTGTCACTCCGCCGTGAAGCTGTTCACGAGCGTTGTGGACGGCTCGGAGTGTGGTCTCCTGTTCGGACTCGTTTCGGAGCGTCTCGACAGGATCGCCCGACCCATCCCACACGAGGTGGACATGCATATCACAGAGACCGGGGATGATCGTCCCCGCCGCTCGTTCGACGACCGCCTCGCCGGGCTTCTCAGCTGAGACGTCGACAACGGCGCCCTCCTGTACTGCAATCCAGTGGTCCGGCCGCCGGCCGTTCCGAGCATCCCATACGTCCCCGTTGAGGAGGAGATCATACGTCGACATCAGTTGACAGTGAGAACGTCAGCGTCTGTCTCGGTGATTCGCTCTGCACCGTTCTCGGTCACGATCAGAGTGTCGGAGTGCCGGAGTGCGTTCCCTTTCTCGTGGAAGTAGAGGCCAGGTTCGACGCTGATCACCATTCCCGGTTTCAGCTCACCGGGCGACTGCGCGTTCAGCGCCGGATTCTCGTGGATCGTGATCCCCTCGCCGTGGCCAGTCCGGTGTTGAACCTTGTCGGCGAGCCCGGCCTGCTCGATCTGATCGAAAGTCCAAGCGTCGATCTCTGCGACGCTCTCACCCGGCCCGATCCGGTCGATTACCTGCTCACGGACGTTGACCAGCGTCTCCATCGCGTCGGTAACTTCGTCGTCGACGTCTCCCACGAGGAACGTCCGCTCCTCCTCGCAGATGTAGCCCTGAATCGATGGCAGTGATATTCCGACAACGCTATCGCCAGACTCGATCTGACGGGACGATGACAGGCTGTGGGGCTCCAGTGCATGTGGGCCGCTGAGGACGCTTGCAAACCCGTACTGGCCCAGTTCGTTCGCGGTGCCGATGTCGAACTCGGAATGCTGCTCCAGATACGTCCGGTAGTAGGCCTGCTGGACTTCCTCGACCGCCTCGATTTCGGGAACACCCGAGCGAATGGCGTCGAACATCGCCTCACAGCCCGCGTTTGCCAGATCCTGTGCCCGTCGGATTTTGTCGAGCTCCCAGGCGGTTTTGACGATACGGAGCGAAAGGAACTGATCCGAGGCGTCGACAAATTCGGGCTCAACACGTCCTTCCAGTTCGTTTACCCACTCAGGGCGGGCGTGGTCAGCATCGTATCCGAGCACATCCACGTTCTCGGGGACTGCCTCGGCCAGCACCTCGAAAGGACTGTCACTGTCTTCATAGAAGAGCGCGCGGTCGGTCCATGCAGTGCGGTCTGCCTTGCGCTCCTCTAGCCGCGGCCCAACGAAAACGCTCTCCTCGAGCGTGACGAGACCGATGACCGGCCGTGAGTACATTCCCGCGTAACAGCCGCTGAGATAGTAGGAGTTCGGCGGCGAGAACGCAACGAACCCGTCGAGGTCGGTCTCTGCGATGTGGTTACGCACCCGACCAAGCCGGTCGTCGTCGACGAATCGGTCGTGGGGGCTAGGGCTGATATCTTTCATTATCTAGAAATTAACCGTGAGCGCGTCAATGTCTCGTTCGTAGTACGTCAGCGGCTCAGTTCCATCCTCGGTGACGACTACTGTATCAGAGTGCCGGAACCCGCCGACACCGGGAACATAGAACCCCGGCTCAACGGTGTACAGTTCGCCCTCACGAACTGTCCCGTCGTAGTCCACGTCGAGGAAGGGACGCTCGTGGCCCTCGAGTCCGATATTGTGTCCAACGTGGTGTTTGGTGTATTCCGAAACGCCCTGTTCCTCGAAGTAGTCGACTACTGTCTCTTCGACGGCTGCATACTCTACACCGGGCGCGATGGCTTCGATGGCTAGATCCTGTGCCTCCGACATAATATCGAAGTACCCTCGCTGCTCCGCCGAGGGCTCCCCGACGAACATGGTTCGTTCGAGTTCCGTGGTGTAGCCACCGACGGTGGGTTTAACGATGGAGACGATGTTGTCTCCCTGCTGGATGCGGTTCGTCTGGTCCACGCTGTGGGGCTCGGCGGTCACGTCGCCCGTCGTGAACTTACACATTACCGGAGCACTCCAGTCAGTCATCTCGAATCGGTCACCCAGCGTATCGAGCATGACTTTCGTCCCTTCGGCTTCGACCTCGCTACTGATCGTGACCGGTCGCCGTCCCGGTTCGATTTTCTCTTGCAGGAGGCGGTGGGCGTAGTTCGCCCATACGCTAGCCTCCCGGATCAGATCGATTTCGGCCGCAGACTTGACTTCGCGCATGTCGGTGATGTACTCAGTCACGTCGACAGAGCCGGGGATCACGTCCGATAGCGCGGGGCCGGAGTACCCGTTGCGTGCTGGGCTCCCATCAGCATCAGCCGCGATGGACCCGTCGGCGATCCCGAGTCGTTCGCACATCTCGGCTGCGCGTTGCATCGGGTCCCCTTGCGGATAATCGAAGTAGGCGGTTACATCGTCGAAGGGGAACTCCTCGCGCTCGGCATGCTCCTTCTCCAGTCGGGGGACGACCGCCTCAACCCGTTCCCGAGTCATCCCGACGATACAAGGACGCTCTGTGGGCAAGTGGTACATCCCGGTCGCGTACTGGATATCCAACGCGCCGAACAGGACGACACCGTCGTGCCCATCTGCGGACGCCCGGTCGAGGAGTTCGGTGCGTCGACTTTCGTGTTCCCTGCTGCTTATGGCTAGATCTGCCATGCTATTCGGTCACTATCTACAACCTAATACCCCTGAGAAAGAGGTATTGATTGCCGGAAGCTCCCGCCGCAATCGCTTGATCCGGCGAGATCATCGCATTCACACAGATTTATACTGGTCATGACGATTGAACTACCATGGCAAGCCATAGCAATAGCGATAGAGTCACACGACTATTCGGGACCCTCCCAGGCAACGTCGACGTGGTTGCGCTGTCTCCCGGTGAAACTCTGCGGTATTTCACGGGGTTGAAGATGCACAAGAGCGAGCGCCCGACGCTCGTGTTTCTGTTCCGAGACGGCTCTCCTGTGGTCGTTCACCCGGAACTGGAGGGCGACCGTATTGAGGAATCGCTCCCGGACGCAGAGCGGTACACGTACGAGGACGCGACCGATCCTGTCATCGCGGCCCAGGGCGCGTTCGAGCGGCTCACGGACGAGCGAACGATCCCCGAGCCGATCGGCGCCGAGTTCCGCTCGACGCGGCTACTCGAACGGGAAGTGTTCGCCCCTGATGGTGAGGAGGTTGTCGATGTCGAGAACGCTGTCGCGGCCGTCCGGTCCCGGAAGGATGATGGCGAGATTGAGCGGATGCGTACCGCTGTTGAGATTATCGAAGGGATCTTCCAGGACGTTTTCGAGCTGATCGAGCCCGGCATGACCGAGATCGATATCGAGACGGAGATCAAGAAACGTGTCATGGAGAGTGACGCGGACGCGTACGGGGTCGGTATCGTCACGAGCGGTGAACGGACCGCCCACGCCCACGCGAATACAGGGTCCCGTGCTGTGGAGGACGGCGACCTCGTGATGATCGATGCGGGGGTCATCTACGAAGGGTACTACTCGGACATCACGCGAACCGTGGCCGTTGGCGAACCGGAATCGGAGCTAGTCGAGATTTACAACGTTGTTCAGGAAGCTGCCGCGGCCGCCCGTGACTGTGTCGAGCCCGGCGTCGAGTTCCAGGAGATCGACCGTGCTGCCCGGACTGTCATCGAGGATGCGGGATACGGCGAGTACTTCCCCCACCGTGTTGGACACGGGCTCGGACTCGAAGGTCACGAGCCTCCGTATCTCGTTGAAGGGAACGACGGAACGCTAGAGCCCGGGCATGCCGTCACGGTCGAGCCCGGCATCTACGTTCCCGGCCTCGGAGGCGTCCGGATCGAGGACGACGTAGTCGTGACTGAGGACGGATCGGCCGTACTCTCTACCAGCTCACGGGACCTTCGAATACTCTAGGTTCGAAGCCGCGCCAATTTCGACACCTGTCCAACACATCAATCCACATCCATCAACATATGATTCCACCTATCGCAAGCCGGTTCGTCGCCGGTGAATCTCCCGAATCAGCGCTCGACCACACTCAGTCGATGAACGACGACGACGTTGGTGTCATCCTGAACCTCCTCGGTGAACACTACGATGAGACTGATCCCGCCCGGAGTGATGCTACCTCGTACGTCAACCTGATCTCAGAGATGGCCGCTCGTGATATCACGGCATGCGTGTCAGTCAAGCCGTCACAGATCGGGATCGATATCTCGGACGACCTCTTCGCCGAGAACCTCCGTCGCATCGTCGACCACGCCCACGAACACGACGTGTTCGTCTGGTGTGACATGGAGGATGCAGACACGACCGACGCCACGCTCGATACATTTGTCGACCTCGCAACGGAGTATCCTTGGACAGTCGGACAATGTATCCAGGCGAACCTCAAGCGTACTGCTGAGGACCTCAACCGAACTGTCGACGTGCCTGGCAAAATCCGACTGGTAAAAGGAGCCTACGACGAGCCGGGGTCTATCGCGCATACCGATAAGGCGCGTATCGACGAAGCGTACGAAGAGGAACTGGAGTACTTGTTTGAGCACAGAGATCGAGGCATCGCAGTCGGTAGTCATGATCCGAAAATGATTGAGTTAGCCCATCGGCTTGGGGCGGAGCATGATACCGACTACGAGATTCAGATGCTGATGGGCGTTCGTGAGGACGCCCAGCGCCGTCTCGCCGCCGAGGACGTCCCAGTATGGCAGTATGCGCCGTATGGCGACAAGTGGCTCTCGTACTTCTACCGGCGCGTCCGCGAACGTAAGGAGAACGCGCTCTTTGCGGCGCGGGCAGTGATCGGTATCTGAATGCCGTCGCTGGACTCGGCTGGATCGTCGGCGAGTACCCGAATGTCGCGATGGACATCGTCGAGGACCTGGTGACGTCGACGTTCACCGAGTTGCCCGAAGACGACCACCCAATCGTTCGTGAGAACGCCTGCTGGGCGCTTGATTACCTCGCTGCGCGTGAGACAGAACCGACGTTGCGGAAACGCGTTGATGAGGACGACCTTGCGGAAACGCGTTGATGAGGACGAGAACGTCGACGTCCGGACGCGTGCGTCGTGGACGCTTAGCCGAACGGGTCGGTAGCTCCTGTAGGGTGTTCGTCTGCGGAAGCGTAAAGCCGGTCGGACCAGTCTAACTCCAGTGCCCGCCTCTTTCGAAGGAAATCTTCACCCCACGCTTGTGCGTACTGACCGATGGCCGCGTAGTACGACACGTCATCGACAGACTAGGCGGGCGAGAAGCCACAGACATGGGCTGTACTCGATAGGTCTGGCAGAAGGGGTGGCCGACGACAACTCCCAGCTACGGCGTGAACGGGTCAGTTGCAGTATTCAGTCGGGTTATCCCGTCAAACGCATCGAAGTCGTCGTCGAAAGAATAGACGTACTCGATGTCGTTGGACAGCATATATGCGGCAATGACCGAGTCTACCCACTCGGGGCCGGACGACTCGTGGAGGCGGAACAGCCGCTCGCCCTTCGAGTGGATCCCTTTCGGGATGTGGACGAACTCAAAGCCGCGGCTCTCTTGGAGGAGTTCGAGTGTCTCTGTCGCAGTTGACTTGCTGATCCGCTTCTGAATCGGGTGGAGAATCTCGGGGACGACGTAGTTTACCAGCCTCGCACGAGGCAACTCACCCCTGTCGATTCCGCCGAAAATCTCCGCTGCGATGTCGTGACGCTTGGCGTTCGAGTTACGTGCGTCCAGTACGACATTCGCGTCGATGATGACTTCCGGCATCTACTGGATCCACGTGCCTTCGGCAACTTCCTCGCCGTCCCACTCCGGGCCGTCGAACGGCGCTGCGTCTTCGAACGCTCCGTAGCGTTCGTGGACGATCTCCAGTGAGAGCTCCCCATCCGAAACAACCCATCGAACTGTGTCGCCTGGTTCGATCTTCTCGCCCAACGCCTTTCGGATCTCCGACGGAATCGTTGTCCCGTAGCTGTCGTTGACGGTCGACTTCGCTTCGATCCGATTCTGGTTCTCCGACCCACTCGACATACATGGAAGTGAGTGCTCCAATAAGGTAAATTTCCCGCCTAATTGGGGCTGGGTTCTGCCATCGGCACCCTCTCCGAACTACAGCGTGAGGATTCCTTGAGTGGAATATTCTGCTCTGTTGAATAGCGGTGTCTTCGTGGACAGCTACAAGTTGGCTTGCCTTATGAGCCTCTAACAGTAGTGGTCTCGAACCCGGTTCGGCTTCATCTCATCTCAGAGGCCGCTATTCAACACGGCAGAAAAAGGCGCTCTCAGTACTTGGGGTCCGCACCGGTCTGCTCGTAGACGCGCTCCATGATGGAGTCGCGCTGGTCCTGCCAACGCGGCAGCGCCGAGGGTCGGTCCGGGTAGGACTCGTAGTGGTCCAGCAGTTCCTCGGCAAGGTTCCGGACCTGATAGATCTCCCATAGCTGGTCGAGGTGGCCGATTGCCCCGCGCAGCGTCTGGAGCGCGGTCCGCGGGCCGATGGAGGCTTTCCCGGAGTAGAGCGCCTCGGCGATGGGTTCGCCCGGCAGCGAGGCGAGCATCGACGTGAGTTCGTCGACCTCGACGGCCGTCGAGAGGATGTTGTACACGTCGAGTGCGGCGTAGCGCGCGCCGAAATGCTCCATGACGCGCTCGTTGTAGCGCCAGAGCTCCTCGTCCGTGCGACCGCCCGAGATGGCCGCGATGGCCTCTTCGGCGGCGTACTGCCCGGAGTAGGCGGCGCCGGCGATGCCACCCCCCGTTGTGGGGTTGACGAGGCCGGCGGCGTCGCCAACGGCGACCATCCCCGGCGCCGTCGCGGAGTCGTACGGCCGGCGGGTCGGGAGCGCGGCGCCGAGTTTGTCGACGACCTCAGCGCCCTCGAACTCGGGGCGGTTCCGGAGGTCCTTCTTGAGGTCCTGTACCAGCTTCATCGGCTCCTCAGTCATCTGGAAGCCCAGCCCGACGTTGATGGTCGTCGGCGTGCGCGGGAAGTACCAGAGGTAGCCCGAGGCGCGGTCGGTCGGCTTGAAGACGAGGGCGTCGTCCCAGTCGACTGGCTCCGGGACTTCGACGATTTCGCGGTACGCCGAGCAGAACTGCGAGTAGGAGACGTTGGTGTCGAAGGTGGCGTTCGAGAGGTCGGCGTTGTCCTGCAGCACCGAGAGCGCGCCGGCGGCGTCGATGGTGATGTCGGCGTGGAACGTCTCGACCTCACCCTTGCGCTTGCCGCGGACGCCGGTGACACGGCCGTTCTCCTGGAGCACGTCGCTGACGACCGTGCCGTAGTGGAACTCCGCGCCGGCGGCCTCGGTGGCCTCGATGATCTTCCGGCCGTACTCCCAGCGGTCGATGACCGCGAGTTCGCCCGGCACGGGGATGTCGAGCACCGTGTCTTCGGAGGGGATCTCGAAGCGCCCGTGGTCGACGCCGGTGTTGGTGAACGAGGACTCGATCTTGGATTTGGGGATCGCGTCCGGGAACGAGTCCGCGCCCTTCAGGGCGTCGCCGCAGGCGATGTGGCCCGCCTCCGTCTCGTCCTTGCGCTCGACGACGGCCACGTCCAGACCCTCGTGGGCGGCCGTCGCGGCCGCGTAACAGCCGGACGTGCCCGAGCCGACGACGACGATGTCGTACTCGTGTGTACTCATTTGCCAACTATCGGGTGGGAGGGTGCAAAACTCTTTATCACGACGGCGGGGGGTGAGAACCGTCGAAAAAGGCCGCGCGCTCAGTCCTCGTCGCTCTCGTAGTGTTCGCCGGCCGCGTCGGGGGTTCGGGTCCGCCCGACCAGCGCGAGCACGATGATGACCGTGACGTACGGCACCGTCTGCATCAGCGAGTCCGGGACGGCGTAGTTGAGCTGCTGGAGGCGGAACTGGAGTGCGTCCAGCGCCGCGAACAGCAGCGACGCGCCGAACGCGCCGAAGGGGTTGTAGTTGCCAAACAGCATCGCGGTGATGCCGATCCAGCCCCGGCCGTCGATCATCGTCGTGCCGCTGCCGACGAAGCTCCCCACGCGGCCGAGCGAGAGGCCGGCGCCGCCGATGCCCGAAAACACACCCGAGAGCAGGACGGCGGCGTAGCGCACCCGGCGCACGTCGACGCCCGCGGTGTCGAGGGCTTTGGGGTTCTCCCCGCTCGCACGCACCCAGTAGCCGAAGGAGGTGTGGGCGAGCACGTACCACGAGAGCGGCGTCGCCAGCAGCAGGAAGTAGACGACCGGACCGGCATTGAACAGCACCGTTCCGAGGACGGGTAGCTCCGAGAGCCCCGGCACCGTCCACGTGCCGAGCGTGTCGACGCCCGGGGAGTTGACGGCGCCCCAGATCACGTTGCTGGCGAACGGCGCCACGCCCAGCGCGATCAGCCAGACTGCCAGCCCCGCGATCACCTGGTCCGCGCGGTACTCGATGGTGACCACCGCGAACAGCAGCGCGAACGCGGTACTGACCAGCACCGCGGTGTAGAACGCGAGCCACGTGGCTGCGAGTGTCGGCCCCGCGAGCGCGACCGTGAGACCGGCGAGCGCGGCCGTCGCGAGCACGCCGCCACCCGCGCGGACCGCGATTTCCCCCGTCGTGTCACCGAGCAGCCCCAGCAGGGCGCCGGCGACCGCGAGCAGCACCGCGATCACGAGCAGTAGGACGATCCCCGGACCGACCGCGGTGGTGCCGTCGCCGGTGAGCCAGTGGGCGACCGCGACACCGGTGAACGCCGAGAGGATCAGGAGCCCTTCGAGGCCGATGTTGATCACGCCGCTGCGTTCCGCGAAGATGCCCCCGAGCGCGGCGAAGGCGATGGGGACCGAGAGTCGGAGCGCCGAGGCGGCGTAGGCCGAGTCCATGATCCCGAGAATCGACCCCGCCGTAGCCAAGGCCCCGCCGATGGCTGCCCCGACGACGGTGTTCGGGAATAGCTCGACGATAGCTGTGAGCATGATGACGGCGAGCACGAAGGCACCGAGACCGGCGAGCCGCCGGGTCGGGCTCGGTCTCATCGTACACCCCCCATACCCCAGCGCACGCCGAGCGTCCGGAAGAGCTCCGGCATGGCGACCAGCAGGATCACCAGCCCCCGGATGACGCCGACGAGCTGTCGGGGCACGCCCAGTTGGAAGTCGATAGAGAGGCTGCCGGCCTGCATCGAGCCGAACAGCGGCCCGGCGAACAGCACCCCGAGGGGGTTGTTGCTCGCCAGCACCGAGACGGTGATGCCGTCGAAGCCGAGCGCGGGGACGCCGTTGACCCAGCGCCCGACCGACATCAGCACCCAGACCGCGCCACCGAGGCCGCCGATGGCCCCCGAAAGGGTCATGCTCGTGACCATCATGCGCTTGGCGTCGACGCCGGCGTAGTCCGCGGCGTCGGGCTGGATCCCGGCGGTCCGGAGGTCGTAGCCGAACGCGGTGCCCCAGAGCAGGTAGGTGACCGCGAGCACGAGCAGCACCGCCATCGCCAGCGCGAGTCCCGGGCCGAACGTCGCGGCCGCGGGCACGTCACGCGTCTCGACGCTCCCGCTGCCGGGCTTCTGGAAGTACGCCGAGACGAGGAAGAACGCCACGTCGCTCGCGATGAAGTTGAGCATGATGGTGGTGATGACCTCGTTCGCGTCGGCGTAGGCTTTCAGCGCGCCCGGGATGGCGGCGTAGAGCCCCCCGACGACGGCGCCTGCGAGCATCGCCACGCCCGCGATCAGCACGCCGCCGACTGCGCCGTCCGGCGCTGCCGGACCGACCCGGACGGCGACCAGCGCGGCCGCGAGCGCACCGAGCACGAGTTGGCCCTGCGTCCCGATGTTGAACAGGCCCGCGCGAAACGAGACGGCGACGGCCAGCCCCGTGAACAGCAACAGCGCGGAGTTCTTCAGCGTCTCCTGGAGCACGAACGGGTCGGACAGCGGCGCCAGGAACAGGTAGCGATAGACGGCGAGAGGGTTGTAGCAGAACGGCCCGAGAATCGGGTCCGAACAGGTCGCGAACACGCCCGCGACCAGCGTGACGACGCCCCCGATCAGGATGGCGGTCAACAGCGCGGCGACACTGACTGCCAGTCGCTCGCCCGCGGAGGCGTCGACCAGCCGGCCCATGAGGCCCGCAATCGGGCCGGGGAGCCGGTCGGGGTTCACTGCGCCTCACCCCCGACACGGCGGGTCGCTTTCGGCACGTCCGGCGGCCGCTCGCCGGCCATCAGCAGTCCTAACTCCTCCTCGGTGATTTCCTCGGGGTCAACCACGTCGACGAGTTCGCCGTCGTGCATCACGCCGAGTCGGTCCGAGAGCCCGCGCACCTCGTCGAGTTTCGAGGAGACCAGCAGCACCGCGGTCCCCTCCTCGCGCAGGCCCAGCAGTTGGTCGTGGATGAACTCCACGCTCCCCACGTCGACGCCGCGTGTCGGGTGAGAGGCGACGACGGCGTCGGGATCGCGGGCGAACTCCCGCCCGACGATGAACTTCTGCTGGTTCCCGCCCGACAGCGAGTGGGCGGCCGCGTCGGCGTCGGCCGGGCGCACGTCGTACTCCTCGATGATGTCGTCGGCGTGGGTCTCGGCGTCGTCCCACCGGATGCGCCCCGACGAGGCGAACTGCGGGTCGCGCTGACTGCCGAGCAGGCCGTTCTCAGTCAGATCGTAGGACATCACTAGCCCGCGGGCCTGCCGATCCTCCGGCACGTACGCCATGCCGTCGTCGATGCGCTGGCGTCGCGGGGCGTGGGTCACGTCCTCGTTCCCGAGGAAGACCTGCCCGGCCGCGGGCGTGGCCATGCCCGTGAGCGCGTCGACCAGTTCGGACTGGCCGTTGCCGTCGACGCCGGCGATGCCGAACACTTCGCCCTCGGCGACCTGGAGGTCGACGCCGTCGACGGCGCGGACGCCACGGTCGTCCTCAACGACCAGGTCACGCGTGGCGAGACCGATGTCGCCGAGTTCGACGGGCGGTTTGTCGGTATCGAACAGCACCTCGCGGCCGACCATCAGCTCCGCGAGTTCGGTGTCGGTCACGCTGTCGGCGTCGACGGTGCCGACATCCTTCCCGTCGCGCAACACGGTGACCGCGTCGGCGGCGGTGGTCACCTCGCTCAGCTTGTGGCTGATGAAGATGATCGTCTTGCCGGCCTCGGTGAGTTCGTCGAACACGCCGAACAGCTCCTCGACCTCCTGGGGGGTGAGGACGGCTGTCGGCTCGTCGAGGATCAGCACGTCGGCGCCCCGGTAGAGCGCCTTCAGGATCTCGATACGCTGCTGTTCGCCGACCGAGAGATCCTCGACCGTCGCCGTGGGGTCGACGTCGAAGCCGTAGCGATCCGCGAGTTCGGCAACCGCCTCGCGGGCACGCTCGCGGTCGACCGCGAGGCCGCCCCACTTCTGGGGCTCGTTGCCGAGGACGATGTTTTGGGTCACGGTCATCGGCTCCACGAGCATGAAGTGCTGGTGGATCATGCCGATACCGGCGTCGATAGCGTCCCGGGGGGAGTCGAACGTCCGCGGCTCGCCGTCGATGACGACGGTGCCGCCGGTGGGCCGGTAGAGCCCGTAGAGGACGTTCATCAGCGTCGTTTTGCCGGCTCCGTTCTCGCCGAGGAGGGCGTGGACGCTCCCGCGTTCGACGGTGAGGTCGACCTCGTCGTTCGCGAGGACGCCCGGGAACTGTTTGGTGATCTGTCTGAGATCGACCGCTGGGGCGCTCATCTGGTTGTGAGAGTGGGGGGTGGAGGGTGGTTCACCCGGCGACGCCGGGGAGACAGGCTGGTGGCTCAGTTCTCGGGCTCGGTCGGGACGTCGATCTCGCCGTTCTGGATCTCCTCCCGCGAGGACTCGAGTGCGTCGAGCACGTCCTGTGGGATCTCGCCCTCGTAGTCGGTGCCGATGACGGCCTCGACGCCGCCGTCCTCGAGGCCGAGCATGACCGTGGAGCCGCCCTGGAACTCGTCGTTGACGACGTCCTTCGTCGCGTTGAACACGGCGGTGTCGGCGTGTTTGACCATGCTCGCGACGATGGTGTGGCTGGCGTCGCTGCTCAGCGACTGGTCGCTGTCGACGCCGATGGCGAGGCGGCCGCGCTCGCCGGCCGCGCTGAACACGCCGCTGCCGGTGGCGCCCGCGGCGTGGTAGACGATGTCGGCGCCGGCGTCGTACATCGAACTGGCGATCTCCTGCCCGCGGCCCGGATCGTTCCAGGAGCCGGCGTACGCCGAGCGGACCTCGATCTCCGAGTCGGCGTGGTGGACGCCGGCGATGAAGCCGGCCTCGAACTTCTTGATGAGGGGGTTCTCCTTGCCGCCGACGAAGCCGACCGTCTTCGCCTCGGGGTCGGTGGAGAACGTCTTCTCGGTGCCGCTGTAGCTGCCCTCGTGGCTGAACTCACGGGTCGACAGCAGACCGGCGAGATGGCCGACTTGGAACGAGCCCTCGTGCTCGCGGAACCGGTAGGACGCAACGTTGTCGGCGTCCAGTTCGGAGTCGATCAGCATGAAGTCCTGCTCGGGGTACTCCGAGGCGTTCTCCTGCAGCGCGCTCAGTTGGGAGAACCCGATACAGGTCACCAGGTCGTAGTCGGGGTCCGTCGAACTGGCGAACTGCTGCTGGAACGTGCTGAACTCGCTCTGGCCCTCGGGTTCGGTGTTGTCGTAGGCGATACCCAGTTCCTCCTCGGCGCGCTGGATCCCGGCGTGAGTCATGTCGTTGAACGCCTCGTCCCCCAGTCCACCGAGGGAGTACACCATCCCGACATGGGCTGGGGCCTCCGAGCCGCCGCCGCCGCCGAGACAGCCAGTCAGTCCGGCCAGCGTTGCGCCGGTCGCGCCCCCGATGAACGTCCGCCGATCGATCTGGTCACGCATCGTTGTGCGCCACTCTCTGTGAGCGGGGGTTAAGCCCATCGCTTCCCGGAAGGGTTCGCTCCATGATCTGACGTGTTCGCCGGCGAATCGACGGATTTCTGTGCGAATCACTGTCGAATCGTCGGCGCGCCTCGCCGGAGCTATCCACGTTCGTGGGTGGCGACCGGGCCGGCGTTACGAACCCCAACGTCGATTTCGGACCCGCCTGTACGAGCGCGCACCGATGGGCAGCGCTACCACGGATTGTGCGAGAGTAGACGGCATACTGTTGGCGCTCCGGCCCGTCGACATGGCGTCGACGGTGAGTCGTGTGCCGCGACTGATTACCCCTCCCACTCTTCGTACTCCCCATAGATCCCCTTGGAGAGGTACCGCTCACTCGAGTCGGGGAACACGGTCACCACCGCGTCGTAGGGCGCGTCGACCTCGCCATCGGCGATACGCTGGGCCACCTTCTTGGCCGCCACCGCGTTCGCGCCGGCGCTGGAGGCCACGAGGTGACCCTCCTCGGCCGCCAGTCGCTGGACCTCAGCGTGGGAGTCCTGATCCGGGACGGCGTGAACCGTATCCACCAGTTCCGGGTCGAATAGCTCGTTGGTACTGGTGTCGTGGGTGCCGATCCCCTCGGTCTTGTACTCGCCCTCCTCGCGCTCCTGGCCGAGCAGGGTGCCGTAGAGCGAGCCCTCCGGCTCGACGGCGACGACGTGGGTGTCCTCGTGCTGCTCGCGGCCGTAGCGGGCCATCCCCATCAGGGTGCCCGCGGTGCCACAGCCAGCGACGAGGGCGCCGACTTCGCCGTCGAGGGCGTCGTAGATCTCCGGGCCCGTCGTCTCGTAGTGGGCCTCCGCGTTGAGGGGGTTCGAGAACTGCTGAGGAACTGCGGCGTTGTCGAGTTCGTCCGCGAGTTCGTGGGCGCGCTCGATGGCGCGACCCATCCCGTCCTCGCTGGGCGTGTTGATCACGTCGGCGCCGAGCGCGCGCATCAGCGTCTGCTTCTCGACGGAGAAGCGCTCGGGCACGACGAAGACGGCGTCCAGATCCAACTGGCCCGCGGCGACGGCGATGCCGATACCGGTGTTGCCCGCGGTGGGTTCGATAATGGTGCCGCCGGGGGCGACATCCCCGCGTTCGAGCATCCCTTCGAGCATGTACTTCCCGATTCGATCCTTGATGCTGGCGCCGGGGTTGAACGACTCCAGTTTGGCGTAGACGGGGACCTCGTCGGGGCTGTCGTGGACTCGTACCAGCGGCGTCTCGCCGATGGTTTCGAGCACCGAGTCGAGGGGCTCCCGATACGTCGTCATACCCGAAGGTGGGGGCTGGCGTTTGTGTAGCTTACCATCTCCGAGGAACGGGCCGATGTCTCGGACGCTCAGTCGTCGCCAGCCGCGGCGTCGTCAGCGTCGTCCTCGGCCTCAGCTTCGCTGATGTGGACCTCGGCGGCGACGGCTTCGACGTCGATGTCGTGCTCCTCGGCGATGGCGTCGAGCACCGCGCGCTGCTCGCCCAGTTCTTCCTCGATGGTGCCGACGCGCTCCTGGGTCGCCTCGACGGTCTCCTGGGTCTGTTCGACCTCGTCCCGGAGCTTGTTCAGCCGCTTGTACACCTTCTCCGCCTGTTCGGCGACGGTCTGGAGCTTCTGTGCGGTGCTGCCGAGTCCAACCATAAACGAGAGATGGGGACGAGGGTTTGTGTCGCTTCCGGTGGCCGGAGTCAGACCACGTGGTTCGCCAGTCGCTCGCCGGCGTCGATCCGGCGGACGTTCTCCCGGACCAGCGCCGCCATCCGGTCGGGGTAGTCCCGCGTCGCCGCCGCGGCATGGGGCGTCACGATCACCTCGTCCATCTCCCAGAGCGGCGATGGCTCGGGCAGCGGCTCGGTTTCGAACACGTCCAGTGCGGCACCCGCGAGACTGTCGGTCTGGAGCGCGTCGACCAGCGCCGGCTGGTCGACGACGGCGCCGCGCGCGACGTTCACGAGAACGGCGTCGTCCCGCATCGCCGCCAGTTCCTCGGCGCCGATCAGACCCTCCGTCTCGTCGGTCAGTGGCACCGCCAGCGCGACAAATTTTGCGTCGGAAATCGCCTCGTGGAGCTCTGAACTCGGATGAACTGTCTCGACGTGATCGACGGGCGTCGGCGTGCGCTTGACCCCAGTCACGTGCATCCCCAACGCGTCGGCGCGGGCGGCGATACCGCGGCCGAGCGTCCCCAGACCGACCACACAGAGCGAACACCCCGACAGGGTGAACGGTGCGTCCCACTCGGCCCACGCCCACTTCGTGCGCTCCTGCTGGCTGCGGTACTGGTGCAGGCGCCGGGCGAAAGAGAGCATCATCCCGGCGACAGTCTCGCCGACGCTGTCGCCGTGGGTCCCGGTGCTGTTGGTCAGGCTGATCCCTCGGGCCTCGAGTTTGTCGAGCGGGAACCGGTCGATACCGGCCTGTACGGAGTGGATCCAGTCGAGGCCGGCGTCGAGGAACGCCTCGTCGTACTCGAAGGTCACCAGCGCGTCGACGTCATCTACTTCATCGGTGCCGACGACGCGGGTCGTGGCGTCGATGTCGGTCAGCCGCTCAGCGAGTACAGTCGGCGGGAACAGCGCGGCGACGGAGTCGTGAATCCCGATTGCTCGAACCATGCGACGGCGTTCGGCGGCGGGTCCCAACAGTTTATCGCAGGGTCATCAGGTAGGCGGCGGTGAAGATGACGACGGCCACGGTGGCGACGTTCACCGGGGTGAACGCCATGCTGCCGACGTAGTTGAGGCCGCCAACGATGGTCAGTGCGAACACCGTCGACAGGATGGCGTTGAGGCCGTGGACCACCAGCGGGTGACCCGATTCGTGCTCCGCCGCCGCCTCGAACCCCTCCTGGCCCGTCGCGCCGCGATCATCGCTCATACCCGATAGCCCGGGACGAGGGCACTTAGCTATTGGTCGCCGCCGGGAGAGCTAAGTCAGTCGAGCCGAAACCAACAATCATGGGTATAGTTAGCACGATAGAGCGCGCGCTGACCCGCGAGTCGAACCGGAGCGACGAGACAGCCGAGACCGGGACCAAATCGACGGGTGCGTACTGGTGTGACGACTGCAATGTCAGGGTCCGTAATGTCGACGTCGAGGCGGAGGGCCTGGACCGCGACGACGAGGGGACGCCCGTCTGTCCCGACTGCGGGACGTCGATGCGTTTCGAGCGCTCCCATGCGGACGGCTGTGCCTGCTGACACCCGTCCGACTCCACCCTCGGCCCCTGTTACTCGGCCGGCGCCGGCGTCGGCTCCCGGAGCGCGGTTTCGCCCTGATTCTCCGTCGGGAACGGCCCTGCCGGAAGGTCCTCGACGCGTGCCCACTCCTCGTCGGTGACCAGCGCGTCGTCGAGCCGTTCGCGAAGTAGGTCTTCGTCGAACTCCGTCCCGATTACGACGTACTCCGTCCGGCGGTCACCGTGCTCTTCGTTCCACTCGAGGTTGGGCCGGTTCGAGCGGTAGAGATTCTGTTCGACCTCCGGGAGCGAATCGATCCACGGCCCGCGGGCCTCCACTCGCACGGAGGGACCTGCCTGGCCGACGGTCTGTCGGAAGTCGTTGCCCGCGATCCGGAGGGTTCCCTTGGAGCGAATCACGCCCTCAGGGAGGTTCCGGAGTACGTCGGCGACGCGCTCGGGGTGGAACGGCCGGCGCTGGCGATACGTGAACGAGGAGACGCCGTACACCTCGTCCGGGTGGCGGTGGCCGTGGTGGTCGGCGTGGCCGTGTTCGTCGCCGTGGCCGTGACCGTGTCCTGCCCCTTCGTCCTCACCATCCGCCAGCGCGCGCTTCCAGCCCGGGAGGTCGCTCACTTCGGTCTCTTCGAAGCGCTCCACGTCGAGCAGCCACGCGGGATCGACCTCGGAGAACTGGGTGCGGACTGTCTCAGCACTCGGCTGAAGCGCGCGAACCAGCGCCTCGGCCTCGTCCAACTCCGCGTCGGTACAGAGGTCGGCCTTGTTGAGCACGACGGCGTTCGACACCTCGATCTGTTCGACCAGCAGGTCCGAGAGCGGGCGGTCGTCCTCTTCGGCGGCGACCCGTGCCGGCGTGCCGTCGCCGCCGAACGTGTCCACCAGCAAGCGGGCGTCGACGACCGTCACGAGGCCGTTCACGCGGTAGCGCGCGGCGGCGCGGGACTCCGCGGTGAACAGGCGCGCGACCGGTGCCGGTTCGGAGATGCCCGAGGACTCGACGACGAGATGGTCGAACGCGTACTCGCGCGCGAGGCGGACTACTGCGCTCTCGAGGTCGTCCTGTAGCTCACAGCAGATACAGCCGTTCGATAGCTCCTCGACGTCGCCGGCCACGTCGGTCTCCGAGCCCTCAGCGACCAACTCCGCGTCGACGTTCACGTCGCCCATGTCGTTGACGAGCACGGCGATGTCGCGGTCGCCCGCGCCCGCGAGCAGGTGGTTCAGCAGCGTGGTCTTCCCGGCGCCGAGGCTCCCCGAGAGCACCGTGACCGGGATGCGTTCGCTCATGTGTGTCACTCCGTGCCAGCCGCCTATCAACCCCTCGGACGCCGCGGCCACGACAGCTTTTAACGCGAGAAGGTCTACCACCCCGAGAGATGGATCTCCCCGAACGGATCGAGCGCTATCTGGATATCGTCGACGAGTGGGTTCGGGGGCTCTACCACGGCATGATCAGCCACCCCGCCTACGAGAAAATCGAGAAGGAAGCCGAGGACCTGGAGGACGCGTTCATGCTCGCCTGCTTCCCCGACGCCTTCGGCATCCCCTCGCCGGTGTCGTACTACACCGCCGAGATTCTGCCGTACATCGAGGACGAGTTCGAGGCGTGGGAGCGCCGGCTCTGGGACCGGAACAGCATGATCGAACGCAAGGGCCAGCAGTACCACTTCTGATGGAGCCGTTCGTCTTCTTCGGCGGGAAGGGCGGCGTCGGCAAGACCACCGTCTCGTGTGCGTACGCCCGCAAGTGCGCGGAAGCGGGCGTTGACACACTGGTGGTCTCGACGGACCCGGCCCACTCCGTCTCGGACGTGTTCGACCAGCAGTTCGGCGACGTGCCCGAACCCGTCGACGGCGTCGACGGCCTCGACGCGCTGGAGATCGACCCCGAGGACGAGGTGACGGCCCACCTCGACGACATCCGGAACCGCCTCTCGGATCAGGTGTCGGCCGCGATGGTCAACGAGATCAACAAGCAGTTGGAGATGGCCCATCAGACCCCCGGCGCCTACGAGTCGGCGCTGTTCGACCGCTTCGTCGAGGTAATGAAGCAGAGCGATCCCTACGACCGGGTGGTGTTCGACACCGCGCCCACGGGGTCGACGCTCCGACTGCTCGGCCTCCCTGAGTTCCTCGAGGACTGGGTCGACCGGCTGATGCACAAGCGCCGGCAGAGCATCGACCTGTTCGAGAAGGCCGCTATCGGCAACAACGAGCCACGGCGCGTGATGGACGGCGACCCCGTGCTCGCGCGCCTGCAGGAGCGCAAGGAGTTCTTCGAGTTCGCGGGCGGCGCCCTGCGCAACGACGCCGCGTTCTTCCTCGTGTTGAACCCCGACCAGCTATCGGTCAACGAGACCGACCGCGCCATCGGCGACATGGCCGAGCAGGGACTCCCCGTCCGAGGGTTGGTGGCGAACAAACTCACCCCGGCGCCGGACGACGAGGAGAACGGTCGCGGGGCGCGCTACCTCCGGGATCGAATCGAGACGGAGGCCGAACGTCTCGATCAGGTCCGTGAGTCGCTCGATGCGCCGCTGCTGGCGGAGATCGAGACGCGTACCCGGGAGGTGAAAGGTGATCTGCTCGGCGAGGTCGCCGACGAACTCGCCGTCGATACAGACGTCGAGGCACCGACGTTCGTCGCCGGCTCCGCTGGCGATTGATTTCCGATCCCTTCGGGTGATTCAAACCCCCAATAGTTAAGTGACCCACGACAATCTCTATCACGAAGGTACGTTACAGAATGACACAAATCATCTGGATCGTGGCGGCGGTGTTTATCACGTTCTCCGTGGGGTACGTCGGTTACTCGAAATACCTCTCGCAGTTCGTCGATCTCGACGACGAACGTGACACGCCGGCCCACAAGTACGAAGACGGCCAGGAGTACGTCCCGTCCAAGAAACCAGTGTTACTCGGACACCATTTCTCGAGCATCGCGGGCGGTGCGCCCATCGTGGGCCCCATCACCGCCGGCGCCATCTGGGGGTGGGCACCCGCCCTCGCCTGGATCGCCATCGGCAACCCACTGATGGGTGCCGTCCACGACTTCGTCTCGCTGTCGGGGTCGATGCGACACGAGGGGAAGTCCATCGGCTACATCATCGGCGAGTACGTCGGGGAGCGAGGGAAGAACCTCCTGCTGTGGTTCGCGTTCCTCACCATCATCCTCGTCGTCGCGGTGTTCGCACTCGTCGTCGGTATCGTGCTGAACGCGTTCCCGTCGGCGGCGACCGCGAGTTTCGTCTACATCGCACTCGCCGTCGCGTTCGGGGTGTACCTCTACCAGCTCGATGCCCCGTTCATCCCCGGGACCATCGTGTTCGTCGCGGGCGTGTTCGGCGGCGTCTGGTTCGGGATCAACAACCCCGTGGCGCTGTTCCCGGCCATCGAGGCCGGAACGTACCCGGAGGGGACGATCATCCTGCTTGGCTTCCTCGGCGACGGCGCGTGGCTGCCCGGTGCCGTGATGGAGTCGAGTGCCATCCTGACGCCGAACGTCGCGGGCTGGATCCCGGTGATCCTGATCTACGCGGCGGTCGCGAGCGCACTCCCGGTCTGGACGCTGCTCCAGCCGCGTGACTACCTGTCGTCGTTCCTGCTGTACGCGGGCGTCGGCGGCGCGCTGGTCGCCATCATCGTCGGCACGGTGTTCAGCACGTCCGCCGAACCGCTGGTGGTCGACAGCAGCATCGCCGCGTTCGAAGGGTTCCTCGGCGTCGAGAGCCGAGCCCCGTTCCCACTGTTCCCGATGCTGTTCGTGACCATCGCGTGTGGGACGATCAGCGGGTTCCACTCGCTGGTCTCCTCGGGGACGACCGCCAAACAGCTGAACCAGGAGAGTGACGCCCGCCTGATCGGCTACGGCGGCATGCTCGGCGAGGGCCTGCTGGCCTCCGTGGCGCTGTCGACGCTCGCGGTCGCCGGCTTCGCGTCCGACGCCGCGGGCGGCGGCATCGGCGGCGCGCTGCCCAACTTCGCGTCGGGCGGCGGCGTGATCCTGACCAGCCTCGGCATCCCGGCCGCCTACGGCGCGCCGTTCATGGCGCTGGTGCTCGTGAGCTTCCTGCTCACGTCGACGGACACCGCGGCCCGGCTGGGTCGCTATATGATGGAGGAGATCATCGGTACGCCCGGTAGCGGCACCGACACCGGGCTCTCCGGTGACTTCACCTCGTTCGCTCGCGGGCGCTACACCAACCCGATCATCCAGTGTGGGATCGGCTACGTGCTCGTGATCTCCGGCGAGTGGGCGACGCTGTGGACGCTGTTCGGCGGCGCGAACCAGCTCCTCGCGGCGCTGGCGCTGCTGACCGCGACGGTCTGGCTCGCCAACTGGGACGACTCCAAACAGCTCGTTAGCACCGGCATCCCGATGGCGCTGATGGTCTCCATCACCGTGCTCGGGCTCTCGTGGGTCGCGTTCAAAGAGCAGCTCTACGATCAGCTGATCATGGGCGGGGCGAGCGGGCTCGGCGCACAGATCTCGGCCTCGGTCCGGATCGTGCTCGCGCTCGTGTTGATCTATCTTGCGCTGTCGCTCGTGAAGATCGGCTACGAGAACATCAGCACCGTCCGCGGCGGCGGCGGACAGCCGGCAGCGGAACCGTCCGACGACTGACCAGCCGTACCCTGGTCCCCCACGGTCCTTTCCTCCGTTCGAACGACTACTGCCAGAAACGCTTCGCGAACCGCGAGAGCAGCCCTTCCCGTTCCTGCTCGATCTCACCCCACAGCGCGAAGGCGTCGGCCACGTCGGCCTCCTGACTGGCGACGGCGTGCTCGGCGTTGGGGGCGACGACGACGAGATTGATCTCGTAGTGGCCGTAGTAGCCGAACTTCAGCAGTTCGCGCTCCCGGAACCCCTCGACGAACGACGCCACCTCCTCGGGGATCTCGTCGGCGACGACGATGAACGTGAACACCGTCTCGAAATGTTCCTCGCTCGGGACGATCCAGTCCTCGGCGAGGCCGTGGCCCAGATCGACGAGCGACTCCAGTTCGCGGGGGGTCGGCCGGTCGATCCGGCGGGCGAACAGGTGTTCTTCGGTCTCGTGGTCGCCGTAGGAGAGCGCCGGATGGAAGAACTGCTTCTGGCGACGCATCCGGTACTCGCCGTAGAGGTCGAAGCGCTTGCCGTCGACCGTGTAGTCCCGTTCGAGGTCGTAGCTGTACATCAGGCGGTCGCTGACCCGGTCGAAGTACTCGTCGTCCCAGGTCGGGACCGCCTCGCGGATCTCCGCCGGTAGCTCCTCGGGCGCGCGCTCGCCCTCGTCGCCCGCGGCGTCACTCATGGTCGCTCCTCGGGCGGGCGGTTCGCAGGTCCATGCCCGTAGATGCCACACGACCGGTAAAAGCCCGTCGCGTGCGCGCCGTGAGAACTATGCACGTGGACCACTAACGCTCGGCCATGTCCGACGAGGGGCCGACCGAGGCGTGCGGACGCTGTTCGATGACCACCGTCGTCGACGCGGTCAACGCCGACAGTGAGGACGGGCCGCGGGACCCGTTCGGCGACGAACGAATCGAGGTCGACGAGTCCCAAGTCCGGCGTGTTTCCCCCGTCGCGTGGATGGGCAACGTGACCTCGCGGCTGAACGCCGCAGTCCGGAAGTTCACGTACGGTCGGTAGGCGCCGACCGCCACGACGCGCGCCTCCTCCTCAGACGCGGTCGCTCGCCCGCTGTTCGTAGTGGACGGCTTCGTCCTCCCAGCGACTGAGCAGTTCGCGTGCCGTCGCAGGGATGTGGGCCTCCTCGTAGTTCTCGCCGGCGAACTCGGCGACGGCGCCGTAGTCAGCAAAGCGGATCTGGGTCACGAACTCCACCTCATCGCCGGCCGCCCGGCGGAGCAGGTCGTAGCCCAGATACCCCTCGCCCGACATCGTCGCGAGCAGGCCATCCGCCTCGTCGGTGAGGAACGCCTCGTAGGCGTCGGCGTCCTCCGGGGCCGTCCAGCCGTGCCAGACGCGGACGATCATCGGCGACCTCCCGCTTCTCGCCGGCTCAATCCTGTCGCACCTCGTGTTCGAGCACGCCGACGCCCTCGACCTCGATCTCGACGGTGTCGCCGTCGTCGAACGGACCGACGCCCTCGGGCGTGCCTGTCGCGACCACGTCGCCCGGTTCCAGCGTCATGTAGGTCGTGATCTCCTCGATCAGCGTGGGCACGTCGAACACCATCTGGTCGATGGTGGCGTCCTGCTGGACCTCGCCGTTCACGCGCGTCTGGATCGTCGCGTCCTCGGGGACGTGCTCCGGGTCGGCGATGCAGGGGCCGACCGGGGCGGCGCCGTCGAACGCCTTCCCGCGGACCCACTGGGACTCGCTGCGCTGGTCGTCGCGGTTCGACACGTCGTCGACGCAGGTGTAGCCCGCGACGTACTCCATCGCGTCCGCGGCGTCGACGTGTTTGGCCTGTTTCTCGATGATGACGCCGAGTTCGGCCTCCCACTCGACCTGTTCCTTCCCGGTCGGGAGCGTGACGGTGTCGCCATGGCCGGCGACGGTGTTCGGTGGCTTCAGGAAGAGTAGCGGCCGGTCAGGAACGTCGGTGTCGTGCTCCTCGGCGTGGGCGACGTAGTTGCGCCCGACACAGACGAGTTTGTTCGGTTCAGTCGGCGCGAGCAGATCGACCTCCTCGAGGTCGTACGTCTCGCCCGCGAAGGAGACGCTGTCACCGTGCCACTCGCCGCGCCGTACCGCGCCACTCGGGTCTCGGAAGCGTGCGTGTCGCATCAGGGTGTGCGTTGCACCCGCATGGTTAAATCGTTCCGACTGCGGCGAACTGGGTGCCTCCGCGGACGCCCCACCGCCGTGGCCTCAGAATCAGCCGGACCAGCGCACGTGGAAGCCATCTGCGCTGCGTGGCTCCTCGTACTCGACGTCGACTGACTCTACCTCGGCGTGGGGGCTGCCGGTGTGACACCAGCCGATCATCGACTCGACGGTCCGGGGACTGCCCTCGAAGACAGCCTCGACGCGGCCGTCCTCCATGTTCCGGACCCAGCCGTTCACCCCGCGGCGCTTGGCCGTCTCCTCGGTGTTGGCCCGGTAGGCGACGCCCTGCACCTTTCCAGCGACGTGGACGCGCGCCCTGACGTACTCCTCGCTCATGTCGGTTCGGTCGGCTGAGCGCAACTTAAGCGCGGCGTCGGCGGCGACCCGAACCGGGCAGGCAAAGTAGCCCCGTACCGACCGGTAGCGTATGGACCTGTTCGGAACCGCCGGTATTCGCGGCGACGCCCGGGAGACGGTGACGCCGTCGCTCGCCCTGCGCGTGGGGCAGGCGGCCGCCGCCGACGCCCGCGAGGAAGCCGAGGACGGCGATGTCGAGTTCGTGGTGGCCCGCGACGGCCGCGAGACGGGCCAGGCGCTCGTCGACGCGATGGCGTCGGGGCTGGCCTCGGCCGGCGCCGACGTGGTCGAGGTGGGGCAAGCGCCGACGCCCGCGCTCGCGTACGCAAGCCAGGGTCGCTACGGCGTCGCCATCACGGCCTCGCACAACCCTCCTGAGGACAACGGGATCAAACTGTTCGTGGACGGCGAGGAGTACGGCGGCGAGTCCGAGGCCCGGATCGAGGGCCGCATCGCCGACGGTGTCAAACCCACCGTGTGGGACGAGTGGGGCGACCGCGAGAGCGCCAGCGTGCTCCAGAACTACCGCGACGCCGTCGTCGAGTACGCCGAGCAGTTCGGCGGTCCCGAATCGCGCAGCGATTCGGAAGCCAACCAGAACGCTTCGCGTTCTGGTGACGCCGACCTCGACGGCCTCCGGGTCGTCGTCGACTGTGGCAACGGGATGGCGTCGCTCGCGACGCCGCAGGTGCTCCGGGAACTGGGCGCACACGTCGTCACGCTCAACGGCAACGTCGACGGGCACTTCCCGGGTCGCGGGAGCAAGCCCACAGGGGACACACTCGGTGACTGCATCCGCTTCCTGCAGGACGGCGACTTCGACCTCGGCATCGCCCACGACGGCGACGCCGACCGCATCGTCGTGCTCACGGGCGACGGCGAGGTGGTCCACGAGGACACCGTGCTCGCGATGCTGGCCGAGGAGTACGTCTCGGCGGCCGACTCGGAGGACCCGGCCATCGTGACGACGCCCAACGCCTCCGCGCGCATCGACGAGCGTGTCCGCGCTGCGGGCGGCCGCGTCGAGCGCGTCGCGCTGGGCTACCTCCACGACGGCATCGCCGACGCCCGTGAAGGCGGCGCCGACGTTGCCTTCGCCGCCGAGCCCTGGAAGCACGTCCACACCCGCTTCGGCGGCTGGATCGACGGCGTCGCCTCCGCGGCCGTGCTGGCTCGCCTCGCCGCCGAGATATCGCTTTCCGAGCGCCGCCAGCCGATCCGGGAGCGACCCTACCGCAAGGTGAGTGTTCCCTGTCCTGATGACGCGAAGGTCGACGCGATGGCGCGCCTGACTGAGACGCTCCCCGAACGGTTCCCGGAGGCCAGCGTCGACGACGAGTACGGGGTTCGGCTGGAGCTCCCCGACGCTTCGTGGACCCTGGTTCGCCCGAGCGGGACGGAGCCGTATCTCCGGATCTACGCCGAGAGCGACGACGTAGAGACGCTCTCGGCGGCCGCGAAGACGGTGGTCGAGGATGCCATCGCGCACGTCGAATAGCTGGACTGCGACGGTCTGCGACCTGATTTCTACTGCCGCTTACGCCACCAGCCGGTCGTGTTCGATCTTGATACAGCGATCCTGCACGAAGTCGAGTCCTGCGTCTTCGGCCAGTTCGGCGGCCTCGTCGCTCTCGATCCCTAACTGGAGCCAGACCGCGCCCGCATCGCCGCGGGCCTCGTGGCGCGCGATCACGTTCTCGACGACGCCCGGGGTCTCCTCGCTGGGACGGAACACGTCGACGAGGTCGATATCCGTCTCCACGTCGGCCAGCGAGTCGTACGCCGTCTCGCCGAGGATCGCGTCGGCGAAGGGGTTGATCGGGATGATCTGGTAGCCGTGCTCCTGGAGATACTTCGGCACGTCGTGGGCCGCCTTCCCCTCGGTCGTCGAGCAGCCGACGACCGCGATGGTGTCTGCGTCGAGGAGACTGCGGAGGCCGTCGTCGTCGGTGATGGGCATGGCTGGACGGTGGGACGCCGCGGGCAAAAGTGGTCGGCTCAGGAGTCGGCGAGTCGGACCGACGTGACGCCCTCCTCGTCGAGTTCGACGACGCCGTCGAACAGCTGTTTGAGGGTGTTGAGCGTCTGCTCGTCGTGGGCCGACGAGTCGATACAGTAGACCCCCAGGCCGTCGACGCTCTGGACGCGGCCGGTGAACACGTGGAGGAACCGGAACACCGTCTGGAGATCCGAGTACATCAGCAGCGTCGTCAGCGAGTGGAGCATCACGCGGTTCTGGGCGATGTTCCGGTCCTGGTAGAACGCCTGCAGGAACTCGGAGAGTTGGATCCCGATCCCGGTCATGTCCACCGGCGAGGAGGCGTACTTCACCCGGTTGCGCTCGGGGACTTCATCGCCCTGCTGTTTGGTGACGCAGTCGACGACGGCGACGGGCCGGCCCTCGTAGCCGGTTCGCTTGGCGAACTGCTTCAGCATGCGGTCGCCGCTGTCTTTGGTGGTGACGATGATGGAGCCCTCGCCGTTCTCGGTTCCCGACGCCAGCAGGTCGAGACAGAGCGCGCGCTTTCCGGCGAGCGGGGGGCCCGTCAGCAGGATGTTGGTCCCAGGCTCGACCTCCGCGTCGAGATGTGGATGGAGGTCGTACATCACGCGACGTAGGGGCGGGGGAGACGGGATCCTACAGTCGCGCGATACGCTTTCGGCCCAGGAGTCATTGGACGGGTGGAGAATACCTTGACGCGCTATTATTCTTTGTGATTACCAGATGACCCTCGACGCGTCGACGCCGATGTCAACGCGGCGGGAACCGATCTGGCTGATCGCTGACTCTAAAAGCGGGTCGGGGACGCCGCCGTCGGACGGAACCACGATGAGGAACCGAGGGGCTTAAGTGCGACTCGGCGATACGAACTAGTACAGGGCGCTTAGCTCAGCCTGGACAGAGTACTTGGCTTCGGACCAAGCTGTCGCGGGTTCAAATCCTGCAGCGCCCACTTGGAATAAACCCGAACCAGTTACAACTGGGTTCGGGAGATAACTCGCTTCTCTGCAGTGTTTTCGACGGAATTCGGTTCTCTCAGAATCCGATATATTCTGATACCAACACGGTTCGGAACGCGCCCTCCGCGCGTCGGGAGATCACGTTCGCAAACGTAGGAGGTGGTCGTCTTGTCGCTTGATCGTTCCTCAGCCTCCAGCCGCTCGCTCGAGGAACTGATCCGCGACCAGATTCGCGGCACGCTCACCACTGACCTCGACGCTGATCTCGTTGAGTACGGCTGCGACCGTTGCCAAGAGCGGTGCATCAACCCGCGCCGCTCCGTGCTCGAGGAAGCCGGCGTCTGTCTGGAGTGCCACGTCCACTACGCCGCACACGGTCACGTCCGCGGCCGGATCTCCTCGCGCTGGGACTGATGTCGGACGATCTTATCGAGGGACTCACCGGCTCGGACCCGTGTCAAGATGTGGGGGGTGAACCCCCGTTTGAGCCGTTCGACTGCTTCGTCGACGACGACCGCGGCCACGACAAGAACCGGCTTACAAAGTTCCTCACCCACCACCCGGAGAGCGTCCCTATTGCCCGCTGCGTGGAACCGCTTTTGCTCACGTGTTCTTCACCGAACTACGCGAGAAACACGGCATCGACGACGCCGTATTTCCCGTTGATGGCGCTGCACCGATCCAAGACGCCTGCTCTCGTCACGGCCCCGGTTGCAAATACAAGAAATACGACAGTTGGAGTAGCGCTGAACGTGTCTTTCGTGAGGTAAAATTCAGCACTACCTGTTTCTCAAGCTGTTTCAGAACGCAAGTCGCGTAACTGCTGATGAGTGGCTGCGACCTTCGCATGGAACCAGCTTATCTGAACACAACCACGAGAGCGAGTTAGAACCGCGTTCACGCTGAACCGACGAGCGATGCCGCGGCGCCCTCAGGCCCGATCCTTGCCGATATCCGCAATCGCACCAGCGAGCGTCTCGACGCCGATGACCAGCGACTCCTCGTCCACGTCGAACTCCGAGGTGTGGTGGCCGCCGGGGTGGTCCGTGCCGAGGCCGACGTAGCAGGCTTTCCCACCCTGCTCCTGCACGCGGTTCATCAGGTAGGTGGCGTCCTCGCTGCCGCCGAGGTCGTCGTGATCGAGAACGGACTCTACCCCTTCGACGTTCTCGGCCACGTCGGCGACGACCGCCGAGAGTGTCTCGTCGCTCTCCGCGGAGGGCGCTCGGGAGTTCAGGGAGCGCTCAGCCTCGACATCGTGCATATCCGCAGCAGCGTCGACGACGCGGCCAGTCTCCTCCCACATGTACTCCATCAGTTCCGTGGTCGCGCCGCGCACCTCACACTCCATGGCGGCGTGTTCGGCGACGATGTTCGACGCTGTGCCGCCCTCGACGACGCCGGCGTTGACCCGGGTCGGGCCGTCAGCGTGGCGCGGGGCGGCGTACATGCTGGAGATGGCCTCAGCCATCGCCTGAATCGCGTTGTCGCCCTGCTCCGGATGGGCGCCCGCGTGGGCGGGCGAGCCCTCGAACTCGACCTCGAAGCCCGAGACCGCGAGGAAGCCGCCCATCCCGGCGACGATCTCGCCGGTCGGGTGATCGAGGCCGATGTGGACCGCGTAGAGGTACCCCACGTCGTCCAGCAGGCCGGATCGGGACATCGGGCCGCCGCCGGCGACGCGCTCCTCGGCTGGCTGGAAGAACACCTTCAGCGTGCCCGAGAAGTCGCTATGGCGCACCGCGTCGAGCACGCCGAGGCCGAGCGTCGCGTGGGCGTCGTGGCCGCAGGCGTGCATGTACCCCTCGTTCTCGGAGCGGAACCCCTCGGCGGCGGGGACGTGGTCGTCGGCGTCGGCCTCGCGGATCGGTAGGCCGTCGATGTCGACCCGGAGGCCGACCGTCGGGCCCTCGCCCTGTTCGACGACGGCGACGGCGCCGGTGTTGCCGCCGTCGAGGCGTTCGACCAGATCCGGGTCGGCGCCCGCGGCTTCGGCGCGCTGGCGCCACTCGTCGCGGGTGGCCTGATCGGGCAGGGACATGCGTTCCTCGTCGGACTCCTCCAGTGCGTCCGGGCCGACGTGGAGTTCGTCCACGTCGCGGGCACGGAGTTCCTCGACGATGCGGGCGGTGGTGTAGAACTCACACCACGCGGGTTCGGGGTGCTGGTGGAGATCGCGGCGGAAATCAGTCAGAGCGTCGGCGTCTACGTGCACAGCGGGGAGGAGGGCTGGCGACGGCTTAAACCTCGGCGTGGCGGCAGTCGTTCGTTCCGCCCGCGCTGGGAGGCGCAGTTTTATCACAGTCCCCCCGCCAGCAGTGGCCATGGTTGAGGAACCAACGAGCGATTCAACAGGCGGGACGGGACTGGAGTTCCGCGGCGGGCCGGCCGCCAGCGCCGTTCCGATCACCGTCTTCATCATCTGGGCGGTGTTCCAATCGGGCATACTAGGCATCGGTGATACTTCCGGCCTCGTCGTCGGGATGCTGGTCGGACTCATTGCCGGCCTCCCCCTCGTCCGGGGCAACTGGAAGGCCTACGCCGACGCCATCTTCGAGGGAATGACCCAGGAAGTGGCCGCGACGGCCGCCGTCGCCTGGCTCTGGGCGGGGATGTTCGCGAACACGATTCAGGTCGGCGGCTTCGTCGACGGCCTGGTCTGGGCAGCCAACGCCGCGAGCGTCGGGGCGGCACTGTTCCCGGCCGTGACGTTCCTGCTCGCGGCCCTGCTCGCGACGGGTATCGGCACCGGCTACGGGACGACAATCGCCTTCGTGACGCTGGTGTTCCCGGCGGGGCTGGTGCTCGGGACGAACCCGATCCTGCTGTTCGGGGCCATCCTCTCGGGCGCCGTGTTCGGGGACAACCTCGCGCCCGTCTCGGACACCACCATCGTGAGCGCGGTGACACAGGACGCCGACATCGGCGGCGTCGTCGCCTCGCGGATCAAGTACGCCGTCGTCGCCGCGGTTCCGGCGTTCGGTGCCTACCTGCTCGCCGGGACGATCCTGCCTACCTCGAGTCCGATCTCGGGCACCGGCGGCGGCGCCGGCGCGGCGTGGGGGCTGCTCCACCTGATCCCGGTCGCCATCGTCATCGCCACCGCGATAAACGGCCGCCACATCGTCGAGGCGGTCTCGTGGGGGCTGGGCACCGCGTTCGTGCTGAACGTCCTGCTGGGCTTCTTCGATCTCGTCGACGTCGGCGTCAGCGACGTGCTCGTGTTCGCCGCACCCGAGAGCTCCGACCTCGCGGCGACGTTCGCGAGTACGCCGGTGGTCGGCGCGTTCGTCGAGACTGTGCCGGCCGCCGAGGCCGGGATCGGCGGCAGCCTCTATACGGGCGCGGTCGGTTTCTTCCCGCTGATCGTGCTGACGCTGCTGATCGTCGCCGGCGCACAGATCATGCGTCAGGGCGGCGGCTTCGAGGCGCTTCAGACGTGGCTGCTCGAGACGGTCGCCACCTCCGTGCGCCGTGCTGAGGTGACGATGGTGCTCGGGACCGCCGCGGTCAACGCGATGGTCACGATCAACACCGCCGCCGAGATCGCCATCGCGCCGTACATCCGGACGCTGGGTCGACGCTTCAACATCAACGGCTACCGCCGCGCCAACATCCTCGACGCCAACACGTCGGCGCTGGGGTACATCTTCCCGTGGGGCGGCGGCGTGCTCGCGGGCTACTCCGCGATGCAGACGCTGCCCGGCGAGTACAGTTGGTTCACCGCCGAGATGGTCGTGAACCCCGCCGCGGTGTTCCCGTACGTGTTCCACGGCTGGTTCCTGGTGGCGGTGTTCCTCATCGCCGCGCTGACTGGCTTCGGCCTGGAGTACATTAGTGACCGCGAGAGCAAGGAGGTGAGTCGCGTATGAGCCGCTTCGACGCCTTCTTCGAGGGAGCGAGTTTCCGGTCGGCGACGCCGCAGTACGAAGCGGGCGATGAACTCGACGTGATCGTCACGGGCCGCGACGGCGACGACGCGCTGGTCCGGATCGGCGACACGATCCTCCGACTGCCCGAGACCGACGTGGTCGCCGACAGCGAAGTGCGCATCCGCGTCACCGAGTTCGACGCCGGCGAGTCGACGGGCACGGCCGAACTGCTCTAAGGCGCCGCTCACCGTTTTTTGACGCGCGGTAGGAGAAACGAGAGTGCCCGACTAGCGGTAGGCCTGCGTCGCGCGACGCTGCACGTCCACCTCGACGTGGATCTGATCCGGGAGGTCGGTCGCGACGACTTCCCGCGCGATGTGGTCGGAGCCGTGAATCTCCAGCCAACGGGTGTAGACCGTGTAGTTCCAGGCGTCGAACTGCTCGCCCGGCTGACACTGGCTGTACAGCGGGACGGCGTGGTGTTCTGGCTGTTCCTGGTGGGGACCCTTACACTCGGCACCTTTGCGTTCGACTTGGTCTTTGAGGCCCGTGACCGTGTCGTCGAGGACGGCCCGGTCCCCGCTCCGGAATGTGAGCGTCGTCACGAAGGTCATACTCGGAGATCGGGTTCGAAGGTGAAAAGCGCATCTACCGGCGTGCGCGCTCGGAGGGGTCGATGACCTCGTTCTATCCCACCGAAGCCAATTTAAGAGCACGACGCTTACCCGAATGCAATGACGGTCGAAGCGACGTCCGCTGGAGCCATCCTCTTCCGCGATACCCGCGGCGAACGGGAGTACTTACTCCTGAAGAGCCGACCCGGGGACTGGGAGTTTCCCAAGGGCGGGGTCGAGGGGGAAGAGGAGCTCCAGCAGACCGCGATCAGAGAAGTGACGGAGGAAGCCGGTATCGAGGACTTCAGACTCATCGACGGCTTCCGCAAGGAGTACGACTACGTGTTCGAGGCCAACGGGAAGACCATCCACAAGACGGTCCACCTGTTCATCGCCCGCTCGTTCGAGGCCAGCGCCGAACTCTCCTCGGAGCACCGGGACATGCAGTGGCGCGACTACGAGCAGGCGCTCAACACCATCACGCAGGACGGCCCCCGCGAGATTCTCGAGGACGCCCACGACTACCTCGAAGACGTGAAGGAGGCCGACGGCGAGGGGTACGTCGGCACGCCGGCGTAGGCCGTGCCCGCCCCAGCTATCGATTCGGAGTTCACGTTCGAGCTACTGGTCTGTCGCTGGGCGGAACTGGGCTGGCCGCCTGGCGACGACGCGAGCGGCGTCGACGGAAGCGACACCGAGGGAAGCGACGCCGCTGGCACCGCCGGCAGCGCCCATTCTCCGGCCCAAGTGATCGTCTCGCGCCAACTCGGTACCCAGCAGCGCCGCTGGGACACCATCGTCATCGAGTGCGATCCGGAGGGACTCGCCGCGCGGCGAGAATTCGGCGACCGAACCATCGACGGCGACCTACTGCCGCTCGTCAGGCACGCGCCCAGAGAGTGGGCGTACTACCGCGACGCGCTGCCGGATCCGGGCTACCCGTGGCGCTACGTCCGGGAGGCGATCCACCGCGGTGCCGCCCGGGGGCTGGTCGACAAGCGCAAGAACGGCAACCGGATCGAGATTCGCCGGAAGCGACCCTATCCCGACTGGGTGCGCCGGATCGTCGCCATCGAGAACAAGCCCGACCTCGACGCCAGCGCCGCCGCGGCGCTCTCGGACCAACTGGAACACGACGTGGAGACGGCGCTCGCTGACGAGGTGTGGCTGGCGACCGGGCGAACAGGAGAGAGCATCGAGCCAGCGCTGCTGCGACAGTTCCCCGTTGAAGCGGGCGTGCTGACGTTCGACTTCGAGGGCGAGGACGGCCTCGGCGTCGACGCCGACGCGGCGACGGTCGACTGGCTGCCGTCGACGCTCGACCCCGCGGCCGGCGGCGAGCGCTTCGACAGCGACGAGAAGGCACGCCGTCGACGCCTGATCGCCGAGCGCGCCTACGGCAAGGGCTGGCGCTCGTTCACCGAAACAACCCGGCCGGACTGCCGGTGGTTCGATGTCGAACGCGTAAGTCGGGGGTTGGTCCCGGTCTGTGGCGCGAAAGGGCGCTGTCAGAACGAGGCGGAGTGTGGCAGCCGCTGTGGCTCGTTCGAACCGGAACCACCGCAGTGGCGGACGAAAGGCTGGCCCGTCGAGGGTGGGCCCGGGCAGGGCGTGCGAGAACTGCTGGAGCGGCGACGTGAGCGCGCCCGGGACTAGTCCTCGTCGGGTTCGAGGTCGTCGGGATGTATCTCGTACACCCGTTCGCCGTCAGTCGGGGCGTTTTCGGCCAGCCGACGGAGCACTCGGCGGATTATGGCTGTGGGTACGTGAGAGAGTCGGATAGTGGCAGGGGTGCCACACAGCCGCGGCGGTCTCGGTCGGTCGGAGACCGCCTCACCCCGTCGCTATACGGTGATTTATGTATCCGAAACGCGTCCACTCCTCGGTAGATGGGCGATCGGTACCCCTCAGACTGGGACACCCGGCGGAAGAACGTCTACAGTCGGGACAACCATCGCTGTCAGCGCTGCGGCGCGCGCGGCGGGCGACGCGGGGACGCGGAGCTACACGCACACCACCAGACGCCGATTTCGGAGGGTGGCTCACACCGCTACAGCAACCTCACGACCGTCTGTAAGTCCTGCCACGAGGACATCCACGGCCACGGCGTCGGTGGGCGGAGTTCCTCGTCGACGTCGTCGCAGTCGACCGGCGGTGAAGAGGTCGATCCAGTCGCGATGGCGATATCCGTCGCACTCGTCCTCGGCGTGGTGTTTCTGGCAGTCACCTACGGCGCCGCGATACAGGCGCTTCCCGCGGGGCAGACAGTCAGCGAGGAGTACACAATCGAGTACGGAACGGTGACCGACGACCCCGACGGCTACGGGCGGGAGTACGACTACGACGTCGGCCCGCCGCTCCTGCTCCGGTACGAACTGGCCGACGATGTCATCTCCGAGACGGGCGAGACCCGGTTGCGGGTAATACTCCATAATCCGAGTGACAACCACCTCAGGGGCCGGCTGAAGCTGATCGGAAGAACGAACTACCGGCTGAAGGGTGAACTCGCGACGTTCAACTTCGACCTCTCTGCCGACGAGACGGTCGCCGCGAACGTCACCCTCGACGGGGAGACGATGGTCGCAGATGGCGGCTTCAACCCCAGAACGACGAAGTTCAACGCGGAGGCCCAGATCTTCAACGATCCGTACATGGCGATCAGCACCGACCAACGGGACATACTGGCCGACAAGATGACGCTGAGAGTGCGCAAGCCGCTGTTGGAACGACTCGGGTTCTACTGGCTCAGTTTTCTGGGCCTCTGTGTCGTCGGCGCTGGCGTCCTCGTCTGGAAACGGAGAGACGGCAGTTTGGACTTCCGGTAGGGCGTGGATTCGCGGAGGAAGACGGAAGTCGTCGCTCTATTCGGTGTAGAACGTAGAGAAATGCACCGGCCGGGATTTGGAACCCCAAGGTTTTCACTCCTACTTCGACGCCTCGCGGCGTCTCCGTAGGAAAAACCTTGACCAAAACACTGGAAGGCAGGGTCTCGCCCACGGTTCCGACCATCAGAACATTACCAACAGATGACGGAACCCAAACTGGAACCCATCGAACCCCGAACCGCCAAAGAATTCTACCTCGAAGACCGCCGCGGCGAAGTTAGCAAACAGACCCACCGAGCCCACAACAATCGACTCGAATACTTCGTGTCTTGGGCAGAAGAGAACAACATTACCAACATCAACGACCTGACTGGGCGAGACCTCAAGCGATACAAAATCCACCGCGCCGAGGATGTCAAGCCTGTCACCGCCAAATCCTACATGGACACACTACGCGTCTTCCTCAGGTTCTGCAAGGATATCGACGCTGTTCACCCCGAGCTACCCGATAAAGTCCAATCCCCCGAAGTGCAGAAAGGAGACGGAGCAAAAACACGACACATCAACGCCGACAGAGCCCGAGAAATCCTCGAACACCTCCGCAAATACTCCTACGCAAGCGTCAAACACACCGTCTTTGAACTCCTCTGGCACACCAGCATCCGCCGCGGAACGCTCCTATCCGTGGATGTCGAAGACTGGAATCCCGACGACCGCTACATCCAAATCAAACACCGACCCGACACAGGCACACCCCTCAAAAACGGAAACGAAGGAGAGCGCCCCATCGCCATCAACGACAGCGTGGCCACCGTCATCAACGACTGGATTACTGACCAACGCCCCGAGGTTGAAGACGAATTCGGGAGGAAGCCCTTGATTGCCTCTCAATACGGTAGGATGCACGGTCAAACCATCCAAAAATACATCTACGAACTCACTGCACCCTGTTACACCGGAGACTGTCCTCACGACCGAGACCCCAATAACTGTGAAGCCACCGAAAACCATAGTGCATACCATAAGTGTCCCTCCAGCGTCGCCCCACACGACATCCGACGCAGTAGCATCACACACTTCCTCCGGGAAGGAGCGAGCACGGAGCAAGTCGGAGACCGAAGCGATGTCTCCGCCGATGTCCTTGAGAAGCACTATGACCAAATGACGGACGCAGAGAAGATGGAACAGCGTCGAGAATTCTTCGACAATATTTAACGCGAGTGCAACTGCCTGAATAGCTTCTCTCTCCCACTCTCCTCGGCATCATAGGGTTACAACAACGCCAGCGCACCTCCAAAGGCAATTCCTCGAAGCCAACAAACAATCGAGGAGACTACTCTGACAGTGGACGACCTCCCTCAGAATTGACGCCGTGTTTGAAATATCCTCCTGCAATATAGGTACATAATGATTGACGAGGAATTGGAACGGGCGCAACGAGACCCAGAAAAAGACATCTCACTGGCCCATCGACTGAAGAACATTTTCGAGACACTAGAGGAAGGAGCCGACCTGAACCCCTACCAACGAGAGGAAGTAGAGAATGTGGACTACTTCCCACTTTTAGAACTCGTTGAAGCACTCAAGAAGTGGCATACAGAACAAGACTTCGAGAAAGCCCGAGAAGCTCTTACCCTGCTGGATGAACACATAGAGATTGCTTTTGAAGCAGAATGGTACCGCCTCATCACAGTCCAATATTATCGTAAATCAAAGCTGAAGGCGGGTCTATCAGGTCACGACCCCGAAGACGAACTGCAAGATACGCTCGAATTTCTCGATACTTATTACTGTGATGTACTAACACACCAGATTCGCCCAATAATTGAGTTAGTAGATGAGAACGCAAATTCCATCTCTGAAGCTCAAATTGAGGACTGGATATCCCTTTGCGCGGATGTCGCAGAAAAGGAACGAGACGACAATCGCTTAATGGACGAACGAACCTTTCTCTCACTCCAGATTCTACTCAAAGACAACATCAGCGAAGGGGTGGAGGGAGAACGAGAACGGCTTATTGCATCGTTTGAAGAGGAAGCTGAATTTAAAGGAAAGCGAAGCCAGCTTGTCAAAGCGAGTGTCCTCGAACAAGGTCTCACACGATGTGCCGAGTTTTTGAGTGATGAAAAGACAGAGGAATGGAAACGAGAGGCACTGGAAGCCCGGCGGACTGGTGTAGAAGAAGAGATGACATCGATGGAGGTTGATGACGAACTGCACAAAGCGGTTATCGAAGATTCTCAATCGAAATCAGAGGCAATTGCAGAGTGGGTTAACGAGACTATTGAGATGGGGGGTCACCCTACTTACGCCCTTTACTGTCTCCTCTGCTCGGACTGGTATATCCCCAGCTACGAAGAATCAGTAAAAACTGAACAAGGGTTAGCTGTACCTCAAATATTCTCCACTGAATTCACCAGTCCTGAGGGTCACAAAATTGGAACAAACCCGGCGATGCGAGAAGCTGATGAAGACGATAAGCGAATACCGCGAGGATATGTCCGGGAAATCGCCAAATCAAACAACATCGTTGCAGGAGCACTCTACCGTCTAATCGAATCAAATACTATCCGCGAACACGACTTCTATACCCTCCTAGATATAGCTCCACTAACGCCCCACACGCAAGCATTCCTCACAGACGCAGTGATAAACCTCTACGAGGAGAATTATGTAGAATCACTTGCTATCTCGATACCTCACTTCGAAGGTGCTATCATCGACACCTTAGACCAGATGGGACAGTCAATCTCTGCTCTCAAGCCCGATGGCACCCAGCAACGGTCATTCGGAGGCTTACTCAGGTACCTCGAAGGCGACCTTGAATCTGAATATCGCCTCTACTTAGAAACTAATTACACGGAAGGGCGAGGGCCAAACCTCCGTAATAGGTGGTCACATGGGCAGTTCAAGTATTTTAATGCGCATTTTGTCCCCGCCAGCATCACTCTCCTCGATATCCTCAAAACAGTAATTGAGCTACGTCCCACGCCGTACACCGCGGTATTTGGCTTACCAACTCGGACGATTTCAAAGAACGAGGAAAAAGCAATTGATGTTAGCCAATACGCAGACCCCGAAAATGTCCGTGCCTATGGCATCTCAGACGGTATTGCTGTCATCGTCGCTGAGACCGAAGACCGAACAGAGTTCGAAGTAATTAGAGGGCGAATCTCGCAAGACCACGGCCTAACGGATACGGGACTTAGCCGAGGTGAAGTTGAAAGACATATAGACCTGCTCAAAGACCCGACCGCCAATCTCCCGGATGATATTGAACTCACTTGGGTCGAAACCAGTGAAGAAGTCCAAGAACACTTGCGGGATATAATCAACTCCCTCAACGAACGAACTGGTGAAGCCTGTACCAGAGAAAAAATCTGGAAAGCCGCACGGAAATACGGGGTTAGCGAAGAACAGGCCAAAACCGCGCTCGAAGCCTTACTTGACGAGGGAGAAGCTGAAGAGACAGAGAGCAGGATAGCAATTACTAACGAAGAATAGGATACGCACTCAGGTGTACAACGCCTCCTCTCATCGGCGTAGTGGTGGCTACAACGACGCCGACGCATCTCCAAAGGCAATCCCTCACACGAGCCAACGGACAAGCAACGAGACCGAACAAACAAACCGCCGATTTTGGTCTGGCATACCCTCTCAGAAAACACCCCTCCGTTTCCCTTTGTATTATATATAAAATTGGCTTTTGTAATACAATTGGAGTAGTAATACAACAGACCACCAACAAGCGACCAGTAATACAAAATGCTATTGTATATATAATACAGGTGAAAGGGGGTAGGGTTATTTTCTGGAGCCGAACTGGGTCTATCGCTGAATCATACGCAAATACCCTAACTCGCCTACGGCGTTCTTTTACTGTATTTCTGTTAGTCTTATCACCCTCCCAACACCTTTAGTGGTAGAATGTCAACATAGTGGTACAGTATGTCAACAAGACAAGTGAGGATTTCCGAAGAAGTCCTCAAACGGTTGGAGGAAAGGCAAGAAAATGACCCAGCGAATCCATCTCTGCGGCATTTGGTGGATAAGTCGGTAATCGAGTACCTAGACGACTAATCGGTGATAAAAATGAAAGACAAGAACCCTAATGAAAACAACGGAACGCAGACAAATAAGTCTGTTGATAGTAACGAGAAGAAATTAATCTCCTTCCGAGTAGATGAGGAAGCACTGGACGCGTTTGATGCACAGTTTGAGAATCGGTCTGAAGCGATTCGAGAGTTCGTAAAGTCGGTCGCATACGGTGGTGAATCATCTACCGAACTTGAAGCTGAGCTTGCTGATGTCGAGGATGAATTGGAAACAGTTGAGAACCGTATTGAGTCGGTTAAGGCTGAGTTGGCCCATCTAGAAGACGAACGAGATAATCTCCGACAGCGCCGTCGCTTGATTCGAGAGAAACTTGATGATGTGCAGGAGACGGAAGCAGAGGTTGAAGACAAGATTCAGGAGGCCGTGGAATTCCTTGAATATCGAGGAACAGAGCCCGAGAACAAGTACCACGAGATTGCGGCTATCAGTGACATGGAGGTGGATGAAGTCGCTGAAGAAGTCCGTGAGCGTGCGGGTGATAGCCTATGACGGACGATGTTTGGCTCTCTCATAATCCCGATTATCCGAGCGATGAAGTGCTGTATCCTGATTCGGGTATAATCTCGGATGCTGTAGCAAACTTTGAGGAGTACTTAGATGAAGGTGGTCGGTGGTTCCAGATTGAGGAAGCGAGTGGCTACAAAGTAGTCACATTACGCCTCAACACGCTTCGTGGAATCGATGAAGAATTCGTTGACTCACTTCGGCAGTATCCGAACAAGATGTTAAAATCGGCAACTGTCGCGTTTGAACGGTTCTTTGATGCTGACTGCGTACTCCGATTATCAGAGTATTCAGATGGGTATGCTGGCAGGACGATAGAAGGGCTGAGCCATAGAGACCTCGGAACTCTCGTCGTGCTGGATGGGATTGTAGATAGTCAGACTGCTGACCGTCCACGAACGGCGGCCACGATGGTCGTCTGTGATGATGACGACTGTAAGTGGCGTAGTACGCTCCGACAGCACTGGGCGATTCGTGAAATTGAAACTACTGATGAGTGCCCAAGTTGCGGCTCAAGTCGGCTCACTCACATAGATGATATCGAGTCTGCGAGTGGTGGTGAAGAACCTCTCTTAATCGACAGCCAGAGGCTTACTCTCGTCGATATTCCAGAAAATAGAGATGGTGATAATGAGCAAGGTGTACTGGCTGATTTGGTTGGTTCTGACCTCGTTAACGAAGTTGATGCCGGCGAACGCGTGAAGGTGGCTGGGATTGTGCGGATTGACCAGTCTGAGGATATGGATAGGAACATCTGGATTCAGGCTGTCGGTCTCCAATCTGAGAAGGACGATTTCGAATCGGTTGAAGTGACTGAAGAAGACGCGCAAGAAATTCAGGAATTTGAGAGAGAGCAGGATGATGTTATAGGACAACTCTCGAATGCGATTGCTCCGAGTATCGCAGATAGAGACGATATCAAGGAGGGTGCGATGCTTTCTCTGGCGGGTGGCGTGGAGAAGAATGTTGGCGGTGATTCTGTCCGAGATGACAGTCACCTGCTTATCGTCGGAGACCCCTCCGTAGGAAAATCGAAAATATTGAAATCGGTAGCTAAGATTGCTCCGAAGAGTCGGTACGCGTCAGGTAAGGGTATGTCGGGCGTCGGTGTAACGGCCACGGTCGAGAAGGTCGAGCACATGGAGCACAAGGAGTGGGCTGTAAAGCGTGGTACACTCTCTGCGGCGACTGATGGTGTTGCTGTGTTGGACGAACTTGATAAGATGGGGACTGACGACCTTGAGGCTCTAAATGAACCTCTTAGCGACCAGCAGGTTTCGGTGGATAAGGCTTCCATCTCGACAACACTACCTGCAGACACGACGGTTATTGCGGGGGCGAACCCACGCGACAAACGGTTTGATTCGTACGAGCCGATGGGCGAGCAAATTCAGTTTGAACCTGACCTTGTAAGTCGATTCGACTTGGTTTTCGCCGTCCGTGATACGCCCGGTGAGCACGATGAAGCGATAGCGAACCACATCCTATCTGGTGCTGAGGAAGTAGCGACCGACGGTGGCGATATTATTGACCAGAAGTTTGTTCAAAAGTACCTCGCCTACGCACGTCAGAATTTCGCGCCAAAACTCACAACCGACGCTAAGGACGCTCTGGTAGAATATTGGAGTGGACTACGTGAGAAGGGGGATGAGACGATTGTTCCGATTGACTCGCGTAAGCTCCAAGCTCTCCAGCGTCTCACGGAGGCCAGTGCGAGACTCAACCTTCGAGATGAGGCAACGGTAGATGATGCACTACGAGCTATTCGTCTGATGTCGGTGTCGCTTAGCCAGACAGCAACAGATTCGAAGGGGAATTTCGACATCGATGCAGTTGGCGGTGAATCCCGTGAGACACGCCAGAGACGCCAAGATGTGGTACAGAAGGTCGAGCAATTGACCAAGGAGACAGAGACGCCGGGGGCGGCGGTGAAGTTGGTTGTAGACGAGATTGAAGCTGATGATGACACGGTAGAGTCGGATATTGAGTATCTACGAGAGCAGGGAGACCTCCGTGATGTGGAAGGTGTGGATGGTAACAGGGTGATTCAAGCATGACTCCAGAAGAACTAGATGAATTACGCGAGAAGCACTTCGGCGGCGACACCGAGGATGACGAAGAAGATGATGTTGAAGAGTTTGAGAGGTCTCGATTACGATTCCTCCACGGCACGGTTCCGTGGTGGGATTGGGAGGCGTGAAGGGTGCCTCAATCCCTTCTTTCGCTCGGGCTGGTGTATTACTCGGGTTCGATTCCTGAGTCGAGCTTAACCGACTGAAAGTATATTAGTAAAGTAACATGATTTTATGATGTGATGGTTCAGAGAGTTACCATTTATCTTGACGACAAAGAAGAGTTTCAGAGATACATCCACAATTTAGAGTCCGAGCACAAGGCGGCGTTTTCGGCGGATAAGTGGGAGATTTATCAGGCTCTTTTCGAGACCGCGCAGGCCCACGAGGATGAGGTGTTACGGCGACTTCGTGAGTCTGCAGAGTAGTTGTTGGTAATATAGATTTACTTTTGTTAACCACCACCCCAGAGTTAATATTGTCTTATATACTATATTACACATAGATGTCTAATAGTAGATTAGAAAGTACAGTTGGTAAAGTACAGGATGGGACTCCGGGAGTCCTGCTTCGGCGGTTGCAGTGGGTGTTCGTAGCCTTATTTGCTTTCGCTGGAGCGGTGATTTTCAGTTCCAACACGACAATCCAATTCCTCGGGTTTGACTTTGCTCAGCAGGTCTTCTCGGGGTCGAGCACGACACTGACGATAGCTCACGTGCTTACTGATGTATCGTTCGCGGGAGTGATTGTAACTAACTTGAGGCGAGTGCTTGCGATGAGCCAACGGTTGCAGGCTGTTGTTGTTGGCTCCTTCTTGTTCACGGTGCTTATGCCGTTCATCCCGATGCTCAGCAGTTTTGTGCTGGGTTCAGCGTTTATGGCTGGACTTGGGTATACGGTTGCATCATCAGGTGTACTTGCTGTTCTTGGCCCTATCGGGGGTGGTAGCCGATGACTCGACTATTGTCGGTACTGATGGCGTTCCTCGCGTTGTCGGCAGTGGTTGTCGGTGGTTTCGGTGCTGTTGGTAATGCGTCGGCGGCCACCACAACCTACGACGCCGAAGAAGTCACTGTATCAGGTACACAAGCGCCCAGTGACGGGTTCCGAATCATCGAGCTTGAGCACAGTTCGAGTGTTTCCATCGAATCAGTCAAGCTGACGAGTTCTGATGGTACGACACTCAACGCTCCGAATTACGAAGACATCTTCGTAAACTCGATTGCCTCCGACGGTAGCTCAACGATGATTTACAATAAGTCGGATGCAACTCTCGGTACAGTATACTCGGTCGGCACTTCCTCGGCCTCTAATGGGGATACTTCAACCGCAGATACGAACATCGGATTCCGAGGTCTTCAGGATAGCTCCGGGACTAAGATGGCGACTCTGCAGGCTACTTGGGTCGTCCAGTTCAGCGACGGTAGTTCGCTGACGGTGAATTATGACTCTGGTTCCGTGACTTCCACCTCAGTTTCGACGCCAAACTCGGCTCCGAGCGCTTCGACGGCTACGGGAGACCGGACAGTCAACGCTGGTGAGTCGTTCACTATTGATGCTTCTTCGAGTAGTGACCCTGATGGGGATAGCCTGACTTACGAGTACAAGGTTGGTTCGGGGTCGTACACGAGCATGGATGGTTCCAGTACGACCCTATCGTTCAGTGACGCTGGTACCAACAACATCACTGTCCGCGTGACGGATGCTCACGGTGCGACTGATACAACGACCGTCGCTGTCACGGTTAACGCGCCTCCGACAATCTCGCTCGCTGGCACTACGAGTAGGTCGATTCAGGTTGGAGATACCATCAGCATCGACGCTTCTGGGACGACAGACCCCGAAGGAGATGCTGTTACCTACAACTACTACCGTGACACGGACAGCGATAGTACGCTGGAACAAGTTGCGTCTGCGGCGGGAGCGACTTACACTACGGCCAGCTTCGATTCCAGTGGAACATTTGATGTCCGAGTGGACGCTGTTGACTCCAAGGGTGCAGTGTCCTCGAAGACGGTCACAGTAACAGTTGGAACGACAGATAGTGATGGGGACGGAGTAGTGGACTCAAACGACTCTTACCCATCTAACGCTCCCGAGACAACGACTCTCAATAACTCCGCTGACCAGACTGCTAAGGAGGTCGCTGTTGAGTTCGAAAATGGTTCACTCACGCTCCAGAAGGTGGAGGGATATAACTCTACATCTGGTTCGTGGGAAGTAATATCTGATACCTCAACGACGAAGACTTCGAGCGGTTCGGCGGTGTTGGTAACGCAGTCGGTTTCGGACGATTACTCTGGGTATCGAGTGACCTTCGAGACGGACGCTACGGTGACAAGCACGACCGTCATCTACGAGTCGTCCAGCGGCGGCGGTGGGAGCACGACGGAGACTCCGACTGACCCCCTCGAAATTGACCAAGGATGGGGTACACTCGGTGGAGTGCCGTTCGTGTACTTCTTCCTCCCGATTGTGGTTGTGCTGGCTCTGCTCGCTGTGGCTGTTGCAGAAGAATAGCTCGCTAACTACCCTTTAGCTCCGTGCGGCCACGACCGCTTCTGCGGTTTCTGGGTTCAATTCCCGGAGGGGCTTTGACGATGGATAAAATGACAAGCAAAATATGTAGAATAGGGATTGTCGCGCTTCTTCTGGTGTCGTTAGTCGGTGCTCCGTTCTTATCGATGCCAGTTCGCGCGGATAGTTCGGGGGATAGTTTCGGTGAGAATCTAGGAGAGGCGGGTTGCCAGAGTATTGGCCCGTTCATGGTGCTCTTTGACGAGTGTGATGTGGAGTATGGGGATGTGGATGGCGGCACCCCGTCTCAGATACACTGGGATGTGTACTCTGATGCTGTCTTTATGGAGGACAGTCGAGACCAGCATATTACTGAGCAGGAGTCGTTCATCGGAATGACTGAGGGGATGGCAACGGCTCACGCGAAAGAGACGCTTATTGAGTGTCGTAATGCTGGCAAATCCCAGTCCGTTTGTGAAGATAAAGCTCGTCAGGAGGTTGATTCTGTATTCGCAGAGATGCAGAAGTCTATTTACATCTCTCAGAACCGCCAAATCCAGCATTGGAAAATGATGGAACAGCAGGTTAACCAGACGGATAATCTCGCTGTCTCAGAGGTATACCCGTACGAATCTAATTCTGCGGATTGGGAAACCGGGTTCCGTGAGGTGGAGTTGACCCTCTACAACGGTGAATCGATGAATGTGACGAAGGGGTACTACAAGTATATCTCTGGTGATGGCGGAGATACGATTTACAACTACCCCTACTACTATAATGGCAAAACTCAGGGGACACAGGGGGATTCTTTCGGTAGTCAAACGAACGAGCATACGACGCTTAATGTAATCTCTCCTGAAGACAAGACGACTCTCGCTCTGGAAGGTGGAACATACAAGGACACTATCCAGACTATTGACCAGAATCGACAGGATGCTCTCTCTCAGGTACATCCGATGGCGAACGATATCTGGGCTAATTACGAGGTCGGAGAGGTGTCTTCCTCGGAAACTCAATGTGGTCTCGACAGTATTGCTACATCGGCTACAAATGATGAAGCAGAAACCTACCGCGTAAAATCTGCATATTGTACTGGGTTGGCCGTTCAAGAGGAAGGGAAGGATGTTGAGGTACGTGCGGACTTTGATGATGACGGTGAATCTGAAACAAAGTCTGGCGTGATTATTGCTGACCCCGGTGCATTCCCCGATAATACTTTCAAGAGCGGCGTGACCTATAACGGTGAAAACAGCACCGCAACTACGAATGGTTCCGTCTCGCTTATTGCGACTTCTTCGGGCGAACAGCCACAGACCCTTGACTTAACGGGTGAGAAATTTACTATTACGGCGGTCTATGGGGCTGATGGGAAGCAGGTGGAGTCGGCTACTTTATCCAGCAACGAATTTACGACCACCTCCACAGAAGACCTCAACAACCAGATTAACGAAATCGACAAGAAACTCGAAGCAATCGAGAAATCCTACAATTCAAACACTTCTCTGCTTGGTGGGGGTGGAGTAAACCTCAGCGATAGTCTCCTTCAGCAACTCCTCGGCGGCGGTATCGTTGTGTTAATTATTGGTGCATTAGTCGCACTCGCGGTTCTGAAAGTAATAATCTCCATCTACCTACCATGAGCTGGAAAACCCTATTATTGGTGCTATTCGTGTTATCCACTCTCCTCTGTGTTGTTGCACCTGTTTCTGCGGCACCGTCTGATACGACGACTGAGACGCCGAAGGAGGATGCTGAAACCCCTTCAGCAGACGAAATAGTCAGATGGGCGGAGCAAGGGCGAGATATCTCTGTAGACCGTGCTACAGAGTTAATGAGTTGGTTGACCTCTGAGGGTGTCTCCGAGTTATCTGCACAAGAATATCAACAGGTCTCGAAGTGGCTTACGAGTCAAATGAATCCGGGTTCTGAGTCGGGTTCATCTACGACAGATAGAACGACTGTATCCAGTTCAGATGATAGCGATGAGTCGAATTACCAACAGGCACAGGATGCCATTTCGGATGGCCAAGTCTCCGAAGGGGAGCTTGGGGAGGAATGGACTATTACCGACCGTCAAATCGGCTCTATGACGGTTGTATCTAAGGAATTCGAAGGAGACCAAGCAACCTTCATTTATCGCCTCAGCCAGCCGTCGCAGGTCGCGTATAGTGACGATATCCGATATCAACAGGGGCTCGAAACTCCAATTCACACGACAGGGACGCAGACCTCTGGCCTCCATGTTGTGCAACTCAAGACGATGGAGCACAACGGGCGCGAGCAAGTCGGGTTTCAAGTTGGAGGGACGAAGAGATGGGTTTCGAACGGCGTCGAGGGGAATTCCAACATAGTTCAGGAACTCCAGTCTTGGCTGACTGTTGGTAATGTTCTCATCTCGGTGATTCTGGGCGCGGCTTCCTTCTACTCGTTCCTGCGAGTACGGCTGTGGTATAGGAGTTGGAAGCACACATACACGGGATACTCCCGGTGGTTTTGATTATGCAAACAAGAACAGAACTCGAAGAGCGAAGCACCCGAGAAAAGCTCCAAGATGAGCTTGGTTTGCTCGGTACTTTCGCCTATGTCATATTATCGGAGTATAGTACGCTAATCAGCATCTTAGTCGCTGTACCGTTGGTTTTCCTCGGCGGGTTTTGGATGTTGAACGGGACATTACCAACAGTCTCTATCCCGTCGTGGGTATGGGTCTATTCCGCCCTGTTCATCCTTGCTGGCGTTGTCACGTGGGGCAGGCAGTCTTGGGCCATCAAGCAGATGGAGCAGATGGGTGAGATAATCCACGATGTTGCCCCGAAGAGCGGCGACTTCGGCGTCTACGAAGTCGAGCCCGAGCAATTTGAAGAACTCACTGTAATGGCCCCTGCGGGCGTTACAGAGAACGAAGACGGCGAGGAAGAGGTAGTGTACGAAGAGACGAACAAGAGTCAACTGGACACAGTGAACTGTCGATTCGGGGTGGCTTACGAGTGTACAGAGTACGACCCTGATTCGAATGTGGCATATGTGTCGTGGATGGCGGGCGCGTCTCCAACTGAAGTCCGTGCTTCGAAGATGATGATTGAACGGGTGGAGACGAAGCTCAATCTACTCGCTGATGCAGGTCTCGAAGAGGCCGTAAACCGTCCCGAGATTATCCGCAAAGTCGCCGCACAGGTAACTCTCTACCTCGTGAAGTGCCACCAGAAGGCTACTTTGCCCGGAGGTGATGAAGTGGCGGGGATTGTCACGGAATCTCTTCAAAAGCAACTCGATGTGGATGTGATGGAGATAGAGAATCGGGTAGAGGAACAGATGCCCGAGAAGTATGACCAAGTGTACCAAGGAGGTGAAGTCAATCTTCAGGAAGAACACCGTCAGCAGGCCAAGCGTCGTGGTCAAGCTGACGCCTCCCAGTCGGAGGGTGAGAAAGCATGAGCGGACAAGAAAAGCCGATAGAGCCCGAGTTCAAGGAGTATGTTAAGGGGACTCTGCTTGATGATGAAGAACCTGATGTGTACCCGTGGGCTGGGATGGTAGAAGACCCGGAGATTCGCTCGTACTTCGCCCAAATCGCCCGAGTGTGCGACGACAAGGAGTTCCTCGAACAGTTCGAGGATGTGGAGAAAGTCGAAGACCTCGACATCATTACCAACACTCAGAAGGAATACGCGACGGAATCAGCTACGCAGTCTCTCTTAACTGGCCGACAGGGACACTTGTCCTTCTTCTCGGGTCTAGTCGGTTACGAGAAGGATGTTTCAGGGATGCAGGCGTTGATGCAGTTACAGTCCTTCATCGAGGATACGCCCGTCTTCATCGCCTATATCTACGGCCTTATGGGGTCTGGTAAGACCGACTTCGCAAACCTCCTGCGAGAAGTATTCAGGAGCGTTCACGGTGAAGTCCGTGAACTCGCTAACTACCAGACTGACGAAGCAGAGCAAGTCACACGCTATTCGGAGATTGTTGAGGAACTCGAAGAGCGGAACGAGCGGATGCTCGATGGAAAAGACCTCGCTCCATATCTGTTGGTAATGGACGAGGCGGCTCAGTTGTTCACCGGGAGCGGAAGTGACCAACACAAGGCGAAACATCTCGCTAAGCTCCTCAAACTGGCCCGTAAAGCCAACGCCCACGTAATCCTCATCGGGCAGGATGGAAAGGACATCGGGCCGTCACTACGCGCTCTCTGCACTGTCTTTGTTCACAAGGAGAGCCAGAAGAAGGCGTCGCTGTATCGGGATGTGGCGAATCGGCAGGGTGTTGGAAACATTATGGGGCTTAGTAAAATCCCGAAGTCCTCTATCGAGTTCCAAACCTATGACGAGGGGGACTTCATTTTCGACCCCGAGGAAGACGATACGACCGTCGAAGAGCTTGAGAAAGAGATAGATGAACTCCAGAAGACGCACGAGCGGCGGATGATGGCTCTACTCACCGTACAGGACAACGACCACACGCAGGCGGACATCGCGGAACTCTACGGGGTTTCTGAGAAGACTGTCAGGCGGGCGAAAAGTGACTTGGAGGATGAACTTGAAGAAGCCGGGCTCGTCTAACTGTTGGTAATGCTTTTATCAACTCACCAGTTCTGACCCCCGTTTCAATACAGTACGAAGGCTATTGTTCACTTCTCTACCCTACTTATTTACTTTATTGTGGTAGTTGGAAAATATTTATAAGGGTATAACTCATATTACCTACATATGAGTGTTGGTAACTCAGATTCAGACGGAGGTGAAAAGCAAGTCAAACAACAAGCTAAGCAACTCGCCAAGCAACAATTTGCGGACGAGATAGCTCGCCTGAAATCCAAGTACGGCGGAGGTACGGTTGTCGCTAAATGGCAAAACAACGGACAAGACGACGGTCGATACGGGCCATACGCGCACTTCGTTTCCCCACCATCCTCCGACCGAGAATGGGAGTACTTAGGCAAAATAAACGGTGTCAGTAACGATTCCCAAGCTCCGACTTCAAAAGACGCGACTCAGCAGAAGATGGATGCAGAAGAAGTAATCGCAGAATTAGAAATTGGAGAGGAGGTAGCTGAACTCCCGGACAAAGAGCAGGAGAACCTCAAGAAGTTCTTCGAGATGCTGAGCATCGACCCGAAAACTGGAGAACAGAACTTGCTTCCAGAGCTAGGGGGAGTCGAGTTGAAGATTAACCCACTGATGGGCGGTGTTATTGATTTCGAGGATGGGGGGACTATCAAGACGCACAACTTTTTCGACGGACAATCAGTGTCCCGCAAACTCGCTGAAAACCTCCAGTCCCTGACTATCACCTATAATAAAAACCATAACTCATCTTCGTCAAACATCACTTTCCTCCACAAATCAGCAAATCAGTTCGGGGAGCGCGTCGGAATAAAATCTGGTTACTCACATAAGGATGACATCAAAAGCCTCGATTGGGATGACCACCACCCCAAATGGGACTCCAGACACGAGTTGTGGTTTATTGACGCAGACTCAGTTCAAAACGCAAAAGAAGAATTCAGAGAGCAGGGTCTGACCGTTTCAGACAAACTCGATGAAGCAATAGATTACGCAGAAGTGGCGGAAGAGTTGTCAAACAAGTTGGAAGGCGATTTCCCTGTTGAAGTTTCTGAATGAGGCGTTACGCGCACGCGCCCGCCTTTGGTGGGGGGTGGTGTCCGATTGTCCGCTTTCTACACCCTCGCAGTCTCGTAGTTTCTCCTAAACAAGCGGACACTAGTTTTCACGCAAAACGCAGAAACGGACATTCGAGCGACCACAGCTTCTACCCCTCGCATACGCACGATACACGCGTTCGAAACCTATCTGTGGCCCGTGGAGACCTGCGACCCACCCAGAGACTAATAGGATTATAAAAACATAATCTAATTGCTATGACGGAGAATAGTATTGAGAAAATTGATTCACTGCGAGAATCCCTCTTATCATACAGTACTGTAAAAGACGCACAGTTTTCAAACAACGCTTTCGGCGGCTCTGAAATGCTTGACCTGATTCTAGTTGCGGGCGACCCGGGCGACCTCGAAGAACGGTTGAAGCAAGCAAAAGAACGGGGAGCGCGTATCCGACTGAACTGCTTCCGAGCAGAGCATATCCCTTTCAGAGTGCGTCAATTAGCCGATGAAGTGCTCGAAGCCGATAGAGGTGAGTGCTCGTGGGGGAAGCAGGCAGTTGGAGCATGAGTCGGAACAGCCGACTCAGATACGAGTGAAGACTATGCGTTGACCAGCTTCTCCGCTGTCTCTTCTCCGATGTTCTCTAATTCTTGCAGTTCATCAACTTCCGCTGAACGAACAGCTTCGAGAGACTCATATCCATTATCCTGAAGCGTCTGTACCGTCCCATCTCCGATGCCATCGATATCGTCCAGAGTGGTGTTTTTACGCTCTAATTCGACTAGCTCGCTGGGATGGGAGTAATCGGTAAAGATGTCGATAACCATATCCCGGCATCGGTCTCGGATTTCTGCTTTCCGGTCATTATCGAATTTTGTCTGTTCAACTGAACCATCGACTTTCTCGTATCCCTGCTCAACACTGATGTCGAAGCTCCGGCGATTTCCTTCTTTGAATTCAATTAGGACTTCGACCTTCTGCGCAACATCAGTATTGTCGTAATAGAGCTTGGCTGACTTGAAGTAGTAGCCGTTCTTTTTGCACTTTTGCACGAATGCGTTGGCCTGCAGTCCTTGACCAGTTAATACTGCATCCGTAATTCCTTCGAGGTTATCATCGATTTCCTCGCGGAGGTCTTCTTCATCCTCCACACCTTCAAACATTTCCTCGATTTCTTCCCCCTGCTTGATGCCTATCTGAAGCACATCGTCCAAAATCCAGTTGCCGGGGTTATACGAGAGGAGGTCGTTAAACATCGAGATTCGGTCATCCAGTGAGAGGCGGCGAATAGCGATATTGTATCGTTTGACTTCCTCTTCATCGTCATCCTTCCTTTGCTTATTCCAATTTTCAAAAAAGGACGCTACCGCATTATACTCGTCAATCCGTTCATAGCTCTGCTTGACTGTTCGGACACCATCATCCTCTGTATCCGAAATGACTACAGAGGTCTCCTTGTCGTCCTCTGCAATTAGCTCACGACGGCCGATGCGTTTGTTAACATATTCTAAATCCACCTCGATTCCTTCCTCAGTTTCTGATGCGTTTTGGACGCGAAGTTTCTTCTTCCCGTCGAATGTGGTCTCATCGTCTTTAGCGTTTTTGAGGTCAGAGAGTAGCTCCTCGTCTGAAGCGTCGGAATACAGTGAAAATGCAGTCGATTTCGTCTCGGATTCATATTCCAGTGCTCCTGCACGGAGCGTCTGAGTGAACCCGTAACCGTAGAAGGGGAGACTAGATACGTCCGCAATCTTCTCCTTCGTGTCAGTGTGGACGAGGAAGTTGCGCTCGTCTTTCAGGAACGCTTGCATTTTATCTCGCCCGACGAAATCCTCAACGATTTCCTGATAGTCGTTAGCTGAGGGATATTCCTCCATATTTATTCCTCCCTGAGGGTATCCGCGTGGTCTGCGTAGTTCGTTTTTCGCAGGGTCTTTAGCTTCAGGTCTGGTGCTTTGCCGGTCATCTCTGATGGACGTCCATTATTTCTGAATTCTTCTTGAACGCTCGCCATTTGAATGTCGTCTTTATCGTCATCGTAGATGTAGACACGAAGCTCATCAACGTCTTCCATCCCGTGCTCGATAACCGCTTGGTACATGAAGTTCAGCGACTCAAGGTCTGTATCGTCGAAGTGGAAGACAATCCCAACATCCCGAGTCACCGTTACATTAGATACTGACTGCTCAATCTCGGCCCGAGCGAATACAAAATCAGATAATAAGTATTCAAGGCTCACAAGAGGCATTCGAGCGGAGTGGCTATCGGGACGGGGCGGATAGAAGAAGTCGATAGAAGTCACTTCGTCCTTCTCCTGTAAAGATTGGAACTGTGCGTGGAGGCTTGCTAATCGATTCAATTCACGGTTGCCGAGAGCAAGTATCTGGTATTTGCGACGCTTCTTGGGGTGAAGATTAATCTCGTCAAAGTACCCTTGGAAGGTTTCATCATTATAGTTCTCCTCGTCCCGCGTCCAGACGCTGAGAATTCCTGCATTAACGATTCGTGACTCTCCAAAGTTTAGATACTCTTCAAAGTCGTCTGACTCCGGCACCGCCTCTACCTTCTCAAGGGTGTCGTCTGCCCAGCCACGGAATTTCTTTGGACTGGATGACTCCCACTTCACGTTCTTCGACTCAATAATGAGCCCACGTTCCTTGTCACGGTACGGGCCATTATAGGTCATATATCCGTCTACCCCGTAGGTATTACCACGGTCAGGGTGATACTTGTAATCGTATTCCACATCAATACCGATGTCTCCTCTTTTTGTCCATCCCAGCCCCTCTAACAGGGCAATAATCCTCTCTTCGCCCTCATCCCCTGCTCGACCTTGTTCTTCGGCCATTTAGGCCACCTCCGTTTCAACAATCATGTTTTTAATGTGTTCGAATAGTTCGTCGTCTTCGGCTGTTTTACTGTAGAATCGAACCGAACCACTATCATAAAATCCGACAGTTACGGGCTCTTCTCGCACTTCAAACTCTACAGTGATGTACGAGACATTGGTCTCATACTCCTCAAGAAGTCGCTCCCCTTCCTGCTCCTCGAAGACCTTGAGGTGGTAGCTCCCGTTGGTGTGTTCGTTAATCGAAAAATCCTGAATCCGGAGCCCGGTGATTGAGGTGGAATAAGTTCCTGAAGAAAGATTCTGGTACAGTGGGGTGAGATTGAGTGAGAGGGGCTCAATCGTAAGTCCCCAGTCCGCAAGACTGCTCAGTCGTGTCGTAAGCTTCCTTGTGTCCTCCTTATTCGCGTATACGACGAGTATCCCCCTCTCGTAATCTATTTCGAATGGAATCAGGTCTGTTCGCTTTTGCTCGACAGGCTCTATTTCCTGCGTGGATTCATTGATGTCAGGAATTGTCGTAGCAGTCCTAAACACGAGGTTGCCTGAGAGACTATCCTGCTCAGTCGTTTCGGGTACGAACCCGAACGACCTATCCTCAGTATACGGCGTATCTTGAATGCCGTTAATGAGGTTTTCGTAGTCCTCTCGGGACAAACTAATCTCCGAGAGGTTCGCGGTAAACGGGGAGGATTCTATCATAATACGTTTTCTGAGCTAACCTATTACCCTCAAGAAGTATTGTCAACAAAAAACTACCCCTCCACCAGAACCACCTCAAACAGAACTACAGCTTTCTATATTGGGCTGTATGTTCCTTAGGGCCTCAAAACACACTTTCGAGTTAGAATCTCCTCTAATCAGAAAGCTGTCGCCGGCAGGTTTAAATATCCGTGTCATGAGCTCACTGATAGAACATGGCGCGAGAAAATACCGACCTCCCGTTCGGAGACGCGTTCTCCATCAACCAGCTTGACCTCGACGGAGGCGAGCCCTCCCAGTTAGTCTATGTCCTCGAACTTGCCGAGGAGCACGAGGGCGACCCCGACGCCTTTGACGAGGCCATTGCTGACCGATTCGACATGCAATCGTATCGAGCGAAGAATGTCCGACTCGGTATCAGTGACGCCGGGTACCGAATCATGAACGATTCGACGGAGTTCGAGTTCACTGAATTCGGAAAAGAACTCCTCGACCTCACCGACGACGAGGACGCCCTGTACGACCGTTTCGCACAGCACATCCTGCAGGAGTTGCACGGCCAGCAGGTCATCAATGTCATCATGGACTTGCGTTCAGAGGGTAAGAGCCGCAAGTTCGACAACATACGGCGGGAACTCGAAGACAGGTACAGCCTCCACATCGACCAGACCAGCAACCACTGGAGTCAGATGCGAGGCTGGCTGTACAAAGCTGATGTCATCCAGAATCTGCGGAGCCCAAGCTACGACATCAACTGGTCGAAGATAGAGGAACTGACTGGGGCGACCTCCGACCTCGTACTCGAACTCTCCGACCTAACCGGCGAACAACAGGGGTTCTTGCGTGCATTAGCGAAGATAGACCCTGACGGTAAAATCGAGGGCACCAAAGTGCGGGAAGTCGCTGAAGTCGAATTCTCCGTCGAAATCGACCAGAACAGCATCGTCCCAAATGTGCTTGACCCCCTGCAAGACGCCGGGTACATCACGCACGACAAGCCCACGCGTGGGAAGCCCCGAGTGGTCGAGCCAACTGACCAGTTCGAAGCCGATGTGCTCGAACCCCTGCTCGATGACCTAAGCGAATACATCGGAGCACCACGCTCAGCGTTACGCAAGTCGTTTCAGGAACTCCTAGACGACCTCGACAACGGGACGAAATACGAGCGAGGACTTGCCCTCGAACTGCTAGCCATCAAAATCGGGCGACTCCTGAATCTAGACTACACCGCATGGCGTGCGCGTGGACGCAACACTTCAGGCAACGAAGTGGACGTGGTGATGGACTCGGTAGACATCACCTTCCAGAGGTGGCAAATCCAGTGTAAAAACACGACGAGCAAGCTGTCCATCGATGAAGTAACGCGTGAAGTCGGCATCTCCCGTCGTCTCAAGACAGATGTTATCCTCCTCATCGGGCGAGAGGGTGTGACGAGCAAGGCACAGCAATACGCCAACCTCACGATGGCCGACGAAAACCTCTCCATCGTCTTCCTTGATGACGATGACATAATGCAACTGGACGAGTCTCCCGAACACTTAATCAACAAACTTCAGGGGGAAGCTCGCCGTGCGAAGTCATTCAAGCGAATCGGTGACGGGCATATGGTCGAGGTAGAGGAACGGATGGTCGGTGACGAAGACGAGGAAGCCGTGGAGGAGGATGTAGACATCACCGACATCATCGATGAAGAACAGCCGTCGTTAGACGACTATACGGACGAAGAGGAAGACAGCGACTAGTCGTCGTCCAATTTGGCAAAGTCGCCAAAGTCAGACTGCGAATCGTCGAGTCGCTTTCTGATTTCTTCTTCAGTGAGGAACCTGAACTGCGAGGTCTCCAGATACTTTTCCTCCTGCTCGAATGCGAGCCAGTTGCGGCCCTTGGCCTGAGCAATCTTTCCCGTCAAGTTAGAACCGCCAAAGATGTCGAGGACGACGGGCTTGTCGAGGGCTCCCTTATCCCAGTCGTCGTACGGGGGATTCGGGGTCAGGTAGTCCACGAAGAACTCGGGAATCTGTCTCGGGAAGCGAGCAGGATGCGGGTCAAAGCCGAATTCCCTGCACATTTGGAGGTAGTGCGTGTTGCTCGCCGTATTAGAAGCTTCAATCAGATTGTCGGGAATCGACCCGTCGTTGTCCGTGGCGAATGCTTCTTCGTCAATATTGTGTCCAGAACCTCGCTCCCCATCGTTGAATTCCCCCGTCTCGATGAGGTCTTTCTGCGAGTCGGAATATTCCTGCAAGACACGCTGATTGTTAGCTTCGGGGTGGGGGTGTTCGCCCTCTTCGACCGCCGAATCCTTGTTAATCTCAGGAGTCAGCCACCAAATGTGAGTAACGGCGTCGGTGACCCGAATCTTCCGAACATTCACCCACTCAATAGGCGAGGGCAACTTGGCAGGGTTGTACCAATAGAAGTCCTGAGCGAGGTGCATCTGCCCTTCGTCTTCATCGACCAGCCGGGTCATCAGTTCGAACTGGTAAGTGGAACGCTCGGGATATCCTCGCTTGAACGCACCCCCGATTTCCACGACAAAACTCCCGTGAGGCTGGAGTACGCGACGAACCTCCGGGACAAACTCCATGAACCAATCGTTGTATCCGTCTTGGTCTTCATTTCCGTACTCCTTCTGGTGCTGGAGCGCGAACGGAGGCGAAGTGACGATGAGGTCGATACTATTGTCGGGAAGTTCTTCAAGCAATTCCTTGCTATTCCCTTGATAAGCGGCTCCTCCCTCTGCGGCGTAGTAGGGGGAAGAGTCCATCAGTTCGGTGACAGCAGAATCCTTAGTCATTGTATCACGGTCGGGGGCACTCGTTGTGAGATTCATAGTAAGTTAACCCTGATTACTTTGTTGCTCTTTGCTCTCGGCATGGTAACCGAGGTACTGCTCCCATCCTACATAGCGTAGTATGGCTAATAAGTATTCATATTTTGAGCTGTATGCCGGGGGTCTTTTACTGGTTGACACTAAAAGACTCAGCTAGTGCCTCGGAGACGCGACGCCGACACAGGGGTATACAAGCAAGCATATCCAGACGAGGATATCTTAGACCTCCTCGAAGGAACTCGATTATCTACAAGCGAGGTTGCGACTGAACTTGACTACCACCGAACCACGGCCCACGACCGATTGACGACTTTGGAGGAGGAAGGGGAAGTAGAATCGAAGACCGTCGGAAACACGCTAATTTGGGAACTCCCCGAATAACTACGGGGAGGCTTGCTCAAGTGCGTCTTGCACGCGTTCGTCTTCGGCTGTACCGTCGATATACCACGCTCTGCGGTTCTCATCCTTGTCAATCTTAGAGAGCGTCTGTCTCGTGATGTTCGGAGTCTGGTCTGCCGCCTCGTTATAGGACTGTCCAGATTCAACAGAGTCCAGCGCCTCAGTGACATCAAAATATCCCGTCTCACCATTGTCGTAGTCCGGGTTCAGGTTGGGCTGGAGGTAACCATCAGTCACTGTAAATCCGGTGGGAGGATTACCGACCCACTTTCCAGCTTCTCTCGCCCTCTTCTGCCCGGACTTAGTGCGTCGAATTAGGTTTCTCCGTTCCTCTGCCGCAACCGAAGCGATGATATCAGCTACCAGTCGGCCAGTTCCGTCTGGTTCAATACGCCGTACGGAGCCATTCGTCACATGGATGGTGACACCAGCGTCTTCACAGGCGTCGAAGAAGCGTTGTGCGAGGAATCCTTTTCGTGCGATTCGGGAAACCTCCCAGATGACGATGTTCTTGACATTCCCGTCTTCCACATTTTCAATTAGCGAAGTGAATTCATCGCGTTCTTCGCTCGCTCCACTTGCTTGTTCGGCATAGAACTCAACTTCGGAGATGTCGATGCCGTTGTTCTTGAACCAGTCTCGGAGGTCTGCTCGTTGGTGTTCGTCGCTCTGTTCTTCAGTACTTTTTCGAATGTATGCTGAGTATTGTTTTGTTGTCATTTCTCCGGCTATACCTTACATCTACTACCCTTTATAAACTGGGTGGGGTTGTTTACAGGTTGTAAGAGAGTGGTCGGTTCCTTACACCGAACACCTTGATTCCCCTACTAATATATCACCACAATACTCGATTCCAGATACAACCCTCTGAATCGTCCGTACTATCGGGCTCTTCAACCCCATCTACTAATCTACTAGAACAAGATTCTCCACTGGATAGGGATTAGCTTCTCCTTCACCATCGGCGTCGTAGTGCCACAGATGCCCCTCAACCTCGTACAGGTACGACTTACTCCCCTCCGATTCGACCTTCACGACTTCCCCAAACTCGGAATCCTCCTCCCAACCTAACACCCTCAACGGCGAAACCGGCCACTCAAAGAACTTCACTTCATCACCTTCAGCTAAATCACGGAAAGTCTCTAAATCACCATCGGTAGGTTCCCGAGCGTCCATACTCGGTTCATGGCTAATCGTCATAGCCAGCCAAATACTCCCGACTCACTTAACGATGCCACAGACTAAGTGCTCTGCATCCAGTCAACCGCATACTCCAAAGCCTCAGCACGGTCACTGAATTCCTCGGAGTAGCGAACCTGTCCACCCCAAACGGTTTTTCTCACTTCCCACGACCCGACCTCCCCATCAATCACGCACGAAGCACACTGCGAACCACGGCCATCATACCGAACGAACGAAATTTGTCCGTTTTCCCCCACTCCGTCGAAATCCCAATAACCCGTTTCGGTAGACTGCTCGAACGGAAGAACCGTGGCCAACACAGAGGTCTCGATGAACTCCCTCCTAAACATCGTATGTAACATTCACCCCCACTTCCGTCAACTCGATACTGGCAGGAACATCAGACAAAGCCAGCAACCTCTCTCCTTCCTCTTTCTGCAAAATGGCATTTTCAATCTGATTTTCTGCACCCCACTCATTGTTGAGTCTCATCCCGTTCTTCTCCCGAGGGCACACGTGGACAGTCATCTGAAAGTCGCAGTCCAAATCACGCGTATCCGTGACGGCGAGGATATCGAGGTCTTGCCTGCGATATCCATCGATGTGAGAGGCAGGAACTTTGTCAGTATCGTAGTAGACCTCCTTGCTCGGGCTAATATCGTCATCAGTGACGCCGACGACCACGCCAGACGACGGCCCAGACGCCGCCGACGCGCTCCCCGACACGCCGACTCCCAATCCCAGCGTGGCGACAACTCCTTTCAGAACTTGCCTCCTATCCATACTACAAAAATCGCAATACAATCACTTAGCCACGTCCATTTTTTCGACCTCAAACATTACCAACAGGTTCAGCCAACTCTCCCTCTCAACATTACCAACAGCCAGAGAAAACCAGTATTGAGCATCGTGAATCCCCCACCGTCGAATCTATCGAATAATGTGAATTCACTGTGTGAATTCACCCATTCAACACTGTGGTTACGGTATTGCGACACCACTCAATAGACCCCCGGGGGGAAGACAAGCGAAGCACGAACCCAATTTTCCAGAACGAACGAACCATAGAACAGCAGGGCCACGAATAGCCAGTCCAAGTAAAGATTATGACGAGGGAAGAGGAGACAGGGGAGCCTGAGTATCAGGAGAGGCAGGGCAACGACCGACGACAACACCGAGGACAAGGGCTGGGCACGCGAGACATTCAAGAAAACACCAGAGACATCAACAAAGCTCGGGGGTGAGAACCTCGCACAACCAACCCCAACGAAGAGGAAAAGAAGAGAGAACCAGAAATGCACCTCTACGATACTCCAGAACACCAGAAAAGAGGCGACGGCGACGACGGCCAAACAAATAGGAGCAAACGAGATAAGTGCAAGTTGTCCCGGAGTAGGATTCCTCATTTCCACGATGTAGTGCGAGCCCTGATGTCCTCGGTCTCGATACGCGACGCCAAGCCTCGACGCCATAACCATATGCAGATACTCGTGGGCGAGTAGGAACCGATAGAACACGGCACCTACTGCTTTCAGAACTAGGATTAGGACGCCTACGAAAAACCCCAGAACCCAGCCAATCATCAGTCATTCTCGGCTCCGCATCGGGGACAAATCCACCAAGAAGCACGGTAGATATCCCGATTCTTGTAAGTGTCCAGATTCCCCCCACAGCAATCACCAGTGAGGAATCCGCACTTCACGCATTCATAGGTGGTCTTCACCGACTGGTCGCAGAGGTCACAGTAACTAGCCATACCTGTATCACCCCAAGATGAAGCCGACATCCTCATCCTCAAGCTTCTCCCTCATCGTGTCCGCCCGACTATCCTCCAACTCCTCGATTCGGTCAGTCCACACCGTCTGAAACGCCTCCACCGTCGATTCAAGGTCTTCTTCGCTGTCCACCGTCAACGAGAACATTCCGAGCGAAGCATCAATGCGGGTGTCGCCCGCGCCCAATTCCTCTTTGAGTTCGGACTTGAGTTCCGCCTTCTTCCGATTCAGCTTCTCTTCAATTTCGTCTTCGTCCATGTCTCTACAGAACGTCTCCGACATAATGGACTCATGATTAACTTGCACTATACCAATAGGGTTAAAAAAGTAATAGAGGTGATATGAAGGATGAAAAACCGATAAACGAACGAATCAAGGAACAATTCGAAGAGTGCGAAAGCGACGAGGGGTGGTATCGATGCAAAGTGTGCGGAGTGAAACACTACTACGGCCAGTCGAGAAAATCCGACCTCCTACGCCACCTCGATTCGCACGACTAACCTATTCCCAATCTTCGCCGCGCCCCGGATAAGACGATTCCACTTCCCGCTCCGCAAGCAACTCCGCCGCCTCACTAATTAGCTGACTGTCCCCATTTCGTTCCTCCCCAACATCTGCAGAGACCTCCCTCAAGAGCACCGCGCACAGTTCGAGAGCTTGGTAGTGGTCGCTGAATTCGGACTCATCAACGCCCTGCCGTGTCCTGTGGGTCTCCTCCATTCCATCCCGAAGCTCGGTTATCTCATCAACAAGGCGGTCTACCTCAGTAATGTCCATCGACATACCCCAGTGCAAGTTATGTGCGAACTTAATACCGTGGCACACCCATATCCTACTGGAACCGCAGGATAGCGACGACCCAGAACCCAATCCATTATGCAATCTTCCGCCGAAGAACAGTTTGAATCGTCCGAGCCCACTGCTGTCTGGCGATTAACTGTGTCTTCGGAGGATAATGGCGCGAAATGCACCGGCCGGGATTTGAACCCGGGCCATGAGCTTGGAAGGCTCAGGTCCTGCCACTAGACCACCGGTGCGCACTCGGAACAACTACTGGGGGAAATAAGGATGTTCTGATGTTCTGAGGCCAACCCATAACGGCCACAGGGCCGCGCCATGGAACCCCTCCTGCCGGTCTACGGTGGTGAGCGCATAAATGTCGAAGTACGCCGGCTGGGCCGCTCGCGAGACCGGCAACGTGGACATCGGCGACTGGGACACCTCCGGCGCCGGCTCCATCACGGACGTCGATGGGGTCGTCCAGTGGGAGCGCGTATTCTCACCGGTATTCACCCCATCATTTTCAAGCCAAACTCCCGTATCACGAGGAACACGGAAGATGAATAGCTCGCACAAACGAGACGTCCTCGTCGCGCTCGTCCTCACCACGCTACTAACTGTCGTCTGGCTCGTCGTCCACGAACTCATCCACCTCGCCATCAACGTCGCCGCCACCGGCGAGATCGCGACGCACGGCAACTTCGGCCCGTTCAGCCTCGAGGGGATCACGCTGACCACCCACTACACCCCGGGTGGTGTCGGGGCCTGGAATAACCTGCTCACGCCGGTGATCGTGTCGCTGCTGGGGCTGGTCGCCGTCCACTACTCCGACCGGATTGAGTGGCACCCACTTCGCTGGGCCGTGGCCGCCGTCGGAATCACCGCCTGGGCGCACGACGCGCTGTACTCGATGGGGGTCCTGACGATCCCCGTCTTCATCGACGGCGGCGTCCATCACACCGGCGACGGGACTCACGCCCTCGCCGTGTTCGGCCCCGTCGCGATGATCCCCGGTATGCTCATTCTCGGGTTCGGGGTCTGGATCGTGATGGGGCGAGTGCAGTACGAGCGGGGGTGAATCGGCAGGATTCGTCTTCTAAGCCCGGCGCTGTAACTGACGCCCCCCAGTGGGCCGAACGTCCGGAGAGCTATTGCGGCAGCCCAGATCGGGAACGAGGCGACGACGAACTCGTTCCCGCTGTCGGGTTGGTTGAACTCGTCGAGGCTGATGTCGCGCTCGAAGCCTTCGACGACGAGGCTCATGTCGCCGGCCCCGACGAGCTCGCCGATGACGGCCGAGACGTCCGCAGCCACGGGCGTGTCGGTGACGAGTTCGGGATCCACCTCACCGCTGCAGCAGGCGAGACCAACGCTCCCGAGTCCACCGAAGGGAGGGTAGCAGCGACGGTGACCTAACGGTTGATAGGCCGACACCAAATAGGTTGAAAACTGACAGAAGAGTTAGTCAGTCGTCGTCGGTCGCCGGCGCCTCGGCGTGGCGTTCTGCCGCCGCCTCCCGGAGCTCCTCGGACACGGCGGGCGTCGCCGCCGGATCGACGCTCTCGCCGTCGAGTTCGGCCAGCGACTTGGGGTACTCCCGGAGGTCGTAGTGGACCGCGATGCCCGCCTTCGCCCCCTGGCCCATCGCGACGGGGATCTGGTTGTGGCCTGGCGTCAGGTCACCGACGGCGAACACGCCCTCGACGGAGGTGCGGCCGTGGTCGTCGACCTCCACGGGCCCCTCGTCCTCGTCGACGCGCTTGAGCCCCAGCACGTCGGCGAGTTCGGCGTGGTAGTCCGAGCCGAACATGGGGAAGCCGCCGCGGTACTCCCGGACCGTGCCGTCCGCGAACTCGAAGGACTCCAGCCAGCCGTCCTCGTCGTTGTTCATCCCCGTGATTTCCTCGTCGATCACGTCCACCGGGTGGGCGCGTAGCTGTTCGTCGGTGGTGTCGCTCCACTCCGGCGCCGACCCGCGCAGCAGCAGGTCCACGTCCTCGGTGAAGTTGAGCATGATCATCGCGACGTGGGCCGCGCTCTCGCCGGTGCCCATCACGTACACCGACTCGTCGATGAACATGTAGGCGTCACAGTGCAGGCAGTAGTGGAGGCCGCGGCCGGTGCGGGGCAGTGGCGGGTCCGGGCGCTCGTCGGAGAACCCCGTCGCGAGGACGACCCGGTCGGCGGTGTAAGTGTCGTCGCCGACATCGAGTCGGAACTCTCCCTCCTCGCCGTGGATGTCCGAGACCAGCCCACGGACGGTGTCGGCGCCGTAGGACTCGATCTGCTGTTTCGCGGTCTGGAGCAGTTCGTTCCCGGAGGTCTCCTCGGTGATGCCGATGACGTTGTGGGTGTCCTGCATCATCGCCGCCCGGCCGCCGCCGCGGTCGATGAGGACCGTGTCGTGGCCGAGTCGGGTGGTGTAGAGTGCGCTCGTCAACCCTGCGGGGCCGCCGCCGACGACGGCGACCTGGTAGTCGTTGTCGGCTTCGCTCATACCCTCTCTCCGGCCGTCCGACGTAAAAACGCACCACTCGTGTGCGTCACGAGCGCGAAGCCGTTCAGGGCGACGGGAACAGCGCGTCGACATCCGGGTCGTCGACGATCAGCCGGTACTCCGTCGCTTCTCGTTCGACGATGCCGTGGCGCTCCAGATGGTCGAGGTGGGCGAACGCCTCGCCCGGCCCGTGGAGGATGTGGATCGTCTCGAGTTCACCGAACAGGTGGTGGCTCACGGTCCACACGTCGCAGGCGCTGTGGCGCTCCAGCACGTCGACGACGTTCTCGGTTCGCTCGCGGTGGTGACTCAGGATCTCTCGGGCGCGGCCCGCGGGGTCATCGATTGGGTCGCGGTGGCCGGGGAGCGCGCGCTCCCAGTCGCGCTCGACGATCTCCACGAGACTGTCGGCGTACTGCTCCAGCGGTGCCTCCACCCGCACGTCGGCGCCGCCGACGTTGGGCGTGTACTTCGGCAGGATGGCGTCGCCGACGAACGCCTCGCGTCGGCCTTCGCGCTCGACCGCAAAGGCGGTCAGCCCTGCGGCGTGGCCAGGCAGATGGACCGCCTCGAACGTCAGCCCGTTCACGTCGAACGTATCGCCATCGGAGAACGGCGTCACGTCGACGGTCTCGCCACGGAGATCGGAGTGCCCATCGAGGAAGGCGAGTAGCTCCTCCCGGGGCTCGTCAGGGAGCTGCCACGCCTCCAGCATCTCCTGCTGGCGCGTGCGCTCCTCGAGCAGCGACGACTCCTCGCCCGCGATCAGCGGCGCGTCCGCCTCGTGGGCGTGGACCGTCGCGCCACTGGCCTGCTGGATCTCCCCCGCTAGACCAGCGTGGTCGTTGTGCCAGTGTGTGAGGAAGATCCGGTCCACGTCGGCGAATTCGACGCCGTGCTCGGCTAACCCCTCGACGAGGTCGGTTCGCGTCGGCTCCGTGGCGACGCCGGTGTCGACGAGCACGGTCTCCTCGCCCTGCAGGAGGTAGACGTTGTTCTGCCCCTCGAAGACGGAGTTCCCGAGCCGGATACGCTCCATGGGGGCCGTCCTCAGCGGGCGCCCAAGAGGGTTCCCACTTGGCACGTCTCGGGGGCCGGCGGACCTGTCAGACAGCGGCTTCTTTCCGTCGGCGCCACGGCGGTAGATTCAAACACGGACTGGGCGTAGCGGGAGGCATGCCGGCGGACCTCTACGACGTTCTCGGTACCTCCGACGACGCCTCCGCCGAGGAGATCAAGCGAGCGTACCGAGAGCGGGTTCGGGAGTACCACCCAGACGTGAACGACCACCCCGAGGGGGACGCCCAGTTCAAACTGATCCGAACGGCCAACGACGTGCTCTCGGACCCGGGCCAGCGCAAGGACTACGACCGGATGGGCCACCGGGAGTACGTCGAGAAGCGCCTCGACGACCTACCGGCGGTCTCCGTGTTCCCCGACGAAGACCTCCCTGACGGCACGACGACGGACACCGTGTCGACGACGGGAACGTCGACGACGGCCACAACCGGATCGTCGACGAGTACGACGAGCACAACACGCACGACGAGCGGTCGCTCCCAGTCCTCGCGGAACGGCCGCTCGCACACGTCCCAGGACTCGAGCGGGGGCACGACCGACTCCGGATCGTCTGAGTCTGGGACATCGTCGACCCAGACCGGGTCGACCAGCGGCGGAGCGACCAGCGACACAACGACGAGCGACATCGGCAGCCAAACCACCAACGAGCAGACGAGTACGTCCGGCGCCGAACGCGACTCCTGGGACGCGGCTGCATCGGCGCGCGCGACGACGACCGAGTCGGAGTCGACCGTCCCGGCGGGCGTCCGTCGACGCCGCGGACTGAAGCGCTGGTACGGCGTCGTCTTCGTCTCGCTGCTGGCGTATCTCGGCGGGCTGGGGCTCTACGCCTACGGCCGGCTGGGAGCGGTTCGTGGAGCGATCAGTGACATCACAGCTGCCCCGGTGGCGACGCTGCTCGGGGCATTCCCACTGTCGTCGCCGACGGCGTACCTGCTCGACGCCGCGCGAGCGGCGACAGCCGGGACGCCGGCGCCCGGGCTGCTGCTGCTCGCCGGGACCGTCCTGCTCCCGCTGGTGGTGCTGACCACCGTCGGTCGATTCGGGCGCGGGGCCGCGTGGATGTACGCGCTGCCGTCGCTCGCACCAGCGGTGTGTTTCGGCCTCTGGTACGTCCTGGCCGTGCCGACATGGCTCGCGCTGGTGGGACTGATCGTCTTGCCGATCCTGAGTGGCGGCGGCTTCCTCGTCGACGTGGGGCGGTATCTCCGCGCGACGCGCTGATCAGCGGACGTGATAGGACTCGCCGCCCGGCGTGAACCGCCCGAGGTCCGTTTCTCTGCGGAAATCCGTCGACTGGAGTTCGAGGAGCGACTCGACGAGTCGTTCGTCGTCGTCCGTGTCCCACTCAGCGGGGTCCTTGATCGGGAGGACGAGCCAACCGCTGCCGAGTAGCTCCTCCCCGTGGAGCTGATCCATGTCGATCTCGGTCCGGTAGGCTTGGGCGGTGTACGTCTCGAGGACGTGCCGCGTCGCGCGCTCGCCGACGGGGAGGAGCACATGGGCCGCGATGGCCCGCAGTTCGGCGTCGAAGAAGCGCTCCATCTCGACGTAGTCGGCGTCGCTCCGTCGGTCCTCGGCGACGCACATGTTGAGGTACGAGAGGAACGTCCGGTCCACCTCGGGGTCGTCGCCGACGGTCTGGAGCAGGCCGGCGTCCCGGAGCGCGCGCTGGAGCCGTTCGGCAGCGTCGGTGCCGGTGAACGGGACGCCCGTCTCGGCGCCGCCGTGGACGCCGGGGTGGTCGCCGACGACGTGGAAATCGGCGTTGGCGTCGCCGTAGCCCGGGACGAACCGCCCATAGGGCGGCGTCATGCCGAAGGGGTTCGACACCCGGTCGGTGACGTGTTGCACGGGGACGGGTAGTCGGGAGGGAGGTTTATCTGGCGCGGTTCCGCTGCGCCGCGACCGGAATAGCCATACGCACCGACGCCCCAGCCACGCCCAATGAGTCTGAGCGACGAGGCGAAAGAGCGCCTCGCCGACATCGTCACCCTCCAGCCGACCAAGAACAAGGAGCTACAGGACCGCTGGGGGATGGAGTCCGGCAGCGAGGTCCACCAGTATCTCGAGGACGAACTGAGCGACTACTACTACCGCGACGACGACAGCCTGATCCGCGCGACTGAGGAGGGCGTCGACCTCGTCGATGTCGAACCGAGCGTCCCCGCCGAGGACACCGAGGGCGTCCCGGAACTGATTCGGGTGCTCGAACTCCACGCGCAGGTGCTCGAGGTGCTCGCGGGCCCCGAGGAGCGCTCCGAGAGCGTCGTGAGCGTGCTCCAGAAGCTCCGAGCCGAGTTCGATATCGACCCCGACGTCGAGGAGGTTCGGGACGCGCTGGGGAGCCTGCGCCGGAAGAACGTCGTCGAGGTTGAGTATCGCACAGTGCCGACGTTCCGACTCGCGGCCGAGCGCGACTCGTTCGAGGTCGAGGCGCTGGAGGACTGAGCGGTCGGGGGACCCGAGTGTCAGTCGTCGAGAGACGGGTCGACGCCCTCAGGCTCTTTCGAGAGCGTGTGGGTGAGCCAGAACACCCCGGTAGCGAAGATGACGAACACAGAAGCGGTGAGGAACGCCTCGACCGTTCCGACGAAATCCTTTATCAGCCCGACCCCGAGCGGGCCGGCGGTCTGGCCGATCTTCCAGGAGATCGAGCGCAGCGACATCGCGCTGGCGACCGAGTCGTACTTCTCCCCCTCCTCGACGAACAGCGCCATGCTCGCAGGCAGGCGGATCGAGTCGCCGATCCCGAGCACGGCATAGGCGCCGAACAGGACGAGGAAGCCACCCCCCAGTTCCTGCCCGTGGCCGAAGTAGCCGAGGTAGAACCGGCCCACCATCTCCTCGGCCGGCAGGGAGAGCGGAATGAGCGCGATGCCGATGCCGTACACCAGCGCGCCCGCGGCGACGAACTTCGCGCGGTCGCCGATCCGGTCGGTCAGGTCGCCGACGTAGCCCTGAAACAGCGACTTGGTCAGCTTCCCGCCCGCGAGGATCCAGCCGATGGCGAACGCGCCGATGCCGAACTCGGTGCTTGCGAGGATCGGGAGGAAGATGATCACCGCCATCTTCCCGACCGAGAACGACAGCCGGAACAGCACCAGCGAGCGCAGTATCGGCAGTTTGAGCAGTTTCTTGACCGTGCCGACGCCCGACTGGGCCTCGGGGTCGTCGACGCCGCCGCCGGGGTTGTCACGGAGGTTGGAGTAGACGAGGACGAACGCGAGGATGGTCACGGCCGTGAGCACCGCGAACACCACGCGGGACTGGAGCGGGTCGTAGATCGTCAGCAGGAGGCCCCCCACCACGTCGCCGGCGAGCGAGGAGAACGCTGCGACCTGGTTGTAGGATCCCAGCCAGCGCCCGCTCTCGTCGTCGGGGGAGATCTGCCCGACGACGGTCGACCCCGTGATCCAGAGCATGCTCGCGCCGATGCCCTGCAGCATCCGGACGAAGATCACGTCGACAGAATTGCTGACGAACATGTAGCCCAAGAAGACGAAGACGTTGACCACCAGCCCCCCGAGCAGCCAGCGCTTGGCGTTGCCGGTGTCGATCTTCCGCCCCAGCGGCAGCACGATCAGCAGTTGGACGACTGCGAACGCCGTGCCCCACATCCCCTCGATGAAGCCGGAGGTGCCGAAGGCGTCGGCGTAGAGCGCGAGCGCGATGATGATGGTCGAGTACGCCTGGCTCCGGGCGAAGGCGGTCCCCGCCAGCGCGAGGAACTCCCGATCCCGGAGCAGCGCGACCGAGTTTCCGAAGCGAGCCACTATCGGTCAGTCCGACGAGACAGCGAGGCAAAAAAGAATCCATCCCCCGCGCGGATTTCCGCCGATGAGCGGCAGCCGTCGCCGGTTTTAGAGTTCGATTCGCTCGACCAGGTCGTCGTCGCTCTTGGTGTTGATGGCGACGATACGGACCACGTCCTCGATGGTCGAGTCGTGGAGCTTCGACTTGAGGAGATTGTCGACCTGATAGACGCCGGCGGCGTTGATCATCTCGATCTCGACCATCACCGGCGTCGCGTCGCCAGGTTCGAGGCTGACCCGCCGGATCGCCTGACTCGACAGCGTGTTGATCCCGCGACCGCCCTCCTCGTAGGGGATGCGCGAGCGGCCGTGCTCCATGTCCAGCGCGTCGGCGACGCGGATCACGCCCGCCTCCCGGGTCAGCGGCGTCTCCGGAGTATGGTGACAGAGTATCGCATGGAGCACCTCGGCTTTCACGCGCACCTTCGCGGGGATCTCGTAGAACCGGTCGAGGAATCGGTCGAGGAAATCCGCCGCCAGCGGGATCGAGTAGTAGGCGTGGTCGTCGCGGTGGACGATGTGGCCGATGTCGTGGAGCGTCGCCGCCAGCGCGATGATCACGGGTTCGTCGGCCTCGTCGAGGCCCTGATCGCTGGCGCCGTTGAACGCCACGTCGCCGGCTTTGAGAAGGTCGTAGAGCCTGAGCGCGCGGTTCCGGACGATCTCGATGTGTTTGCTCCCGTGGTCGTTGTACCCCTTGCGGGTGACGGCATTGACGTTCTGGGCGTCGAGATACGCGACGAGTTCGGGGTCCTCGAGCAGTTCGGGGAGGACGCGGTTGAGACGTTCGTCGGGGAAGGCGTGGCTGGCCTCGGGATCGTACTCGTAGCCGGCGGAGTCGGTGGCCATAGCCGTACCTCGCGCGGCGAGCGGAAAAAGAGCGTCGGGGCGTTAGTCGGCAGCCGCGCGCACGGCCTCCTCGACGGCCTCGTAGTCGGGTTCCTGCCCGGAGTCGTCGGCCAGCCAGCGATACGTGACCCGACCCTCGGCGTCGACGACGAACACCGAGCGTTGGGCGGTGCCGTCGATGCCGAGGCGCTCGAACTGCGTCCGGACGCCGTAGTCGGCGGCGATGGCGGCGACGTTGTCGGAAACGAGGGGGAACGGCAGCGACTCCGCCTCGCGGAACTCGGCGAGCGCCCACGGGAGGTCGGTACTGATCCCCAGCACCGTCGCCTCGCCGCTCGCCAGCGGGCCGAGTCGGTCCCGGAACGTACAGAACTCGGTGGTACAGGTGTTCGAGAACGCGGCAGGGTAGAACGCCAGCACGGTCGGCGTCCCGTCGAAATACGCGTCGAGTGAGCGCGAGGTGATCCCCTCGTCGTCGGCGACCGGGGCGGTGAACTGCGGGGCCGCATCGCCGACGGCAGGTGCGGAGTCGTCCATATCCCCGCGTGGGGCGTCGACGCCAAAAGCACTCCCCCGTCGTCCCGATATCCAAAAGGCCTATAGTCGGGAGTGAGGTACATCCGCATAGAGATGTTCCAGATTGCGCCGCTCCAAGTACCGATTCCCGGGGGTCCCGAGCTCATCATCATCCTCCTCGTGCTCGTGCTCCTGTTCGGCGCGAACAAGATCCCGAAGCTGGCTCGTTCGACCGGGCAGGCGATGGGTGAGTTCCAGAAGGGCCGACAAGAGCTGAACCAGGAGCTCGAAGATATGAAAGAGGGTCCGGAGGCGGAGGCCAGCGGCTCCTCGGAGAGTTCGACGACCGCAGAGAGCGTCGAAGACGAGGAAGAGACGGCGACCAACGAGTAACGCGGAAGCGGGTTCTTTTGACCCCCGACCCAGTAGCGGCGGGTAGGGCGTGTGGCCTAGCGGACAGGGCGAGGGGTTCCTAACTCCTCGATCGTGGGTTCGAATCCCACCACGCCCGTTTTCCGGCGAGCGAAGCGAGCCGTGAAAACGGCTCAGTGGGATTCCGAAGCAGGGAGCGGGAGGCGATTGCGTCACTTCGCGAACGGGTAAGGCGTTGAAGAATCTGACTGCAGGACGTTTCTGTCCCCCTATTCGGCGTTGTAACGGGGTTTGTCGTCAGTGCCTGTCAGACTGTGTCAGGGCAAGATAGCGCGGGCCGCGAACAGGAGGTTCTCCTTGCGCTCCCGGATTCGGCGGTAGAAGTAGGACAGCCATCTGTCGCCGTACGGGATGTACTGGTTGACTTCGTACCCCGCTTTCGCGAGCTCGTACTGTGCGTCGGTCCGGACCCCCATCAGCATCTGAACTTCGAACTCAGTCTGATGCGCTTCCCCAAGCGCTTTTGCGTAGTCGATCATCGCAGGGTCGTGACTTCCGACGGCGATCCCACTATCGAACGTCTGGAACATGTATTCCAGATTCTCTCGATAGGCCTGATTGACCCGTTCTTTCTCCTGATACGCGACAGTCTCGGGCTCGTCGTACGCCCCTTTGACGAGCCGTACCTTTCCGGGAACGTCGGCGAGTCTCTCGAGGTCGCTGCTCGTCCGCTTGAGGTTTGCCTGCACACAGAGTCCAACATCACCCCCATACCGAGACGCGAACCGTGAGAACGCATCCAGCGTGACATCGGTGGTGGTGTGGTCCTCCATATCGACCCACACGAACACGTCGCTGTCGTTGGCGGCTTCGATGATCCGACCGAGGTTCTCCACGAACACGTCTTCCCCGGCGTCGATTCCGATCTGTGACGGTTTGACCGAGACCGACGTAATGAGGTCTGTGGCTTCGAGTTCGGCGAGAACTGCGAGATACTGTTTGACGTCTTCCTCCGCAGCCTCACGTGTTTCGTAATGTTCACCCAGCAGATTCAGTATCCCGCCGATGCCGCCCTGGTTGAGATCAGAAACGTGGTCGAGCGCCTCGCTTGCTGACTCACCGGCAACGAACCGACTCGCAATAGGCGGGATCATCTTTTGCGACGACGATACAGAGCCACCTCAATAGATCACCTACCAAAGTATCATCCAATACTGAGTTGGAAATTGGACGGTTTTTTCTCGCGTGTTCCGAAAAGTAGCGCCAGTAGTCGAACGGACATATAGACGCTGATATGGAGGTATATAGGCAACGTGTCCCGTTTGTAACAGCCTCGTATGATAGGTGGTGGATATAATTACCCCCTTCCGCATCGTTTTTGTGGACCATATGGGAGACTCAGAGACGAGAACAGCAAGAGAAGAATGGGGCACTCGGTTCGGCTTCCTCATGGCACTGGTCGGCGCCATGGTCGGGGCCGGTAACATCTGGCGAATGCCGTTCACCACGGGGCAGAACGGTGGCGGTGCGTTCCTCGTTGCGTACGTTCTCCTGTTGTATGTGATCGCCGTTCCCGGCCTCATGGCTGAGACGATGCTCGGGCGGTACACCAACAAGGGCGTTATCGGTGCGTTCAACGAGATTCTTGAGGGGAAAAGTTTCCGTGGGCTGGGACTCGTCGTTCTCCTCGTCAACGTGGCGTTGATGTCGTACTATGCGCCGATTATCGGGTGGTCGCTGTACTACGCCGCCCACTCGTTCCTGATGACGTTCACCCAACCCGGGTTCCAAGCGCAAGCGTTCTGGAGCGGGTTCATCTCGAATCAAGCGCTCGTCATCGGGATGCATACGGTGACGATGGCCGGCCTCGCTGGAATCCTCGTCTTCGGGATCCGCCGGGGGATCGAGCGCGTGGTCAAGTGGATGATTCCGCTTCTCGTCTTGTCCCTTATCGCGGTCGGGATTCGTGGCATCACCCTTCCGGGCGGGATGGAGGGGCTAGCGTTCGTCTTTACTCCTGAGTGGTCGTTCCTGACTCGCGGGAGCACGTGGGTCGCAGCACTCAGCCAGGCCCTCTTCTCGACGGGGTTAGGGTGGGGTATCGCACTCACGTACGGGAGTTATCTGAATCGGTACGACGACGTGCCGTTGGGTGGCGGGATGTTCACCGCCATCGGGAACACGAGCATCGGCCTGCTGGCGGTGTTCGCAACGTTCCCGATCGTCTTCGCGTTCGGAATCGAACCGGCCGCGGGGTCGAATCTGCTGTTCATCTCGCTGGCAGAGGTGTTCCCGGCACTGCCCGGCGGAGCGGTATGGGCAATCGTCTTTTTCGTCTCGTTTTTCTTCGCGACGTTCACCTCCGGGCTCGGAATCACTGAAGTCGGCGTGACGACTGTCGCCGAGGAAACGCGTCTCTCACGAACGGGCGCGGTGCTCGCGGTCTGTGGATCGATCTGGCTGCTTGGGCTCCCAAGCGCGTACTCGACGTCGTTCCTCGACCAGATGGACTTCATGTTCGGGAGCTTCGGTCTCCCGCTCGCGACGCTTTCGATCATCGCGCTCGTCGCATGGAAGATCGGCCCGGAACGCGCCCGCGTCATCGACCTCAATCGGAACGCCGGCATGTACGTGGGACGATGGTGGAACCCCGTCGTCAAATACCTCGTCCCCGCAGTCGTCGTGTTCATTCTGGGGTACGGCGTCATCACGAGTATCGGAACGGACAATCAGTTCCTGATGCTATTGGGTGTCGGCGTCATGCTGGCGCTCGTCGTTGTCAGTATCGTCGTGATGTATCTCATCGAGAACGTGCGCAGTTCTCAGGTCGCCGCGTCGGAGGGGGGTGATTGAGATGGCACTCTCACCCGTCGCGTGGGCGACGATGTTCGTTTCGATCATCCTGCTGCCGGGCGTCGCGAGCGCCATCCTCATCAGGTCGCTCCGATCCGAGGAACGGAAACTGGAGCTACTCGACAGTCAGGGGAAGGTCGACAGCTACTCGCCGCGCGCGCTCCGTGAACTCGAGGAGTGGATCGAAGCGAACCCGAACGACCCGTACGCCCCTGAGGCGCGAGAGCGGTACAACGAGTGCGTGCGCTCGCTCCGGGAGGTCGACGAACCGTACTACGACTGGTCCGACGAGCAGATAGCGGGACTGGAGACGATCCAGGAATGAAGGTGGACGTGAACCTCGAAACCCTGCCTACCGAGGAGACGTTCACCACCCTCGATACCCACACGGCGGGAGAACCGACTCGGATTCTCCTCGACGGGTTCGACCCTTCGACCCTGGAGGGCGAGAGCGTCCGCGCCAAGCGTGACTCCTTTGCCGACCGGTACGACCGGGTTCGGGAACTCCTCCTGAAGGAGCCCCGCGGCCACGACAACATGTTCGGCGCTGTTCTCGTCGAACCCCACGCCGACGACGCTGCCCTCGGCGTGTTCTTCATGGACAGCAAGGGGTATCTGGACATGTGCGGTCACGGGACCATCGGCGTCGTCGCAGCGCTCGTAAAGTTGGGGCAGCTCTCCTCCGACCAGACGATACAGGTGGAAACACCGGCAGGCGTCGTCGAAGCAGAGCTACAGTACGCCGACGGCGGCGTCGAAGCAGTCACCATCGAGATGGTCGACTCGTTCGTCTACGAGACGGTGACAGTGTCTGTGCCGTTTTTGGACTCGCCGCTCGAGGTCGACGTTGTCTACGCTGGCAACTTCTTCGCGATGGTCGACTGTCAACAGCTGGAGGGCTCCCTCGAGACGGCCCGAACGGCCCAGTTCGTCGAGTGGGGGCTCGCCATTCGGGAGGCCATCAACGAGGAACTCGACATCGTGCATCCGTTCACGGATGAACAGGCCCAGGTCTCGATCACGGAGATCTACGAGTCCGGCGACGACGCGGATCGGAGTATCGTGGTCTTCGGTAACGGACAGGTGGACCGCTCCCCCTGCGGGACCGGCACGTGCGCGAAGATGGCACTGCTACACGAGGCCGGGAAGCTCTCGGTCGGGGAGCCGTACGCCTACGAAAGTATTATCGGAACGCGGTTTCAGGGCCGACTCATCGACGCCTCCGAGCAAAACGGCATCACGGTGACTACCCCCACGATCACCGGCTCTGCCTGGATTACGGGGACGCACACGTTCGTCAAAGAGCCGCGAGACCAGATGGACGGGTTCACTCTCTATTCGGCGGACGAGTAGCCGCTATTCGTACTGGTTGAGGAGTTTTGCTTCAGCTTTTCGCAGGTGTTCGAGCAGCGTCGTTTTCGAAATATCCAGTTCGTCCGCCAGTTCGCGTGTCGTCGTCTCCCGTGGCCAGGCGTAGTAGTTGTGCGCACAGGCGAGATCCAGCACTTCCCGCTGTCGATCTGAAAGCCGATCCGTTCGATGGCTGATGTCGCCTTCGGCCTTCGTAACGGAGGAAATCTTCGTGACCGTGATTTCGGCGTCTTTCGCCGCTTCGAGCGACCCGAGTCGGTCGTCGAGATCACCCTCGCCGGTATCGATGACCGGCCAGTGCTCCCAGCCATCGTTGACCCGGACGGGTGCGTCGTGGACGAACCCGTACTCGAGCAGCGCGTTCGTGATGCTGTTGTCCGGGTCGTACTCCACCATGATCTCCCGGGTCGTGTTCCCGATGTTCGAGGAGTTCTTGTCGAACTCGTGTCGCGGAGTTAGTTCGGTGATGGAGTCCGTTAGCCGCGACTCTCTTGCCGTCTCGATGAGTTCGGTCACTTCCGCGATGTGATCAGCGAAGACGGTGAAGTGCCCTTTGACGGTGTCCTGTGGGGTGTTGTAGACGGTATGTGCGACGATGCCGGCCGCCGTCTCCTCGGTCACTTCGAGTGTCCAGCAGTCTGCGTGCTGGATTTTCAGTGTCAACCTCGTCGTCCCGGCCGGTTCCTCTTCGGATATAGTATTCTCTGACATTATGATCTCCGTTCCTCGACGACGCCGATATAGTCCCTACCATGGTCGGAATCTACTAAGTACCTGGCTAATACGCGATAATCAGTCACCTACTCGGCGCCCGCCTCCATGCGCTCGTAGCGCTCCACGAACCGCGAGCGACAGGAGGGACAGCAGAAGTGATACACGTCGTCGCCCAGCCGTTCGATCTCGCCCTCGCTGTCGACCGTGTTGCCACACTCCGCGCAGGTGAGCGCGAACTCCACGCCGCCGAGCGCCGGCGTCCACTCCACGTCGTCGACGACGGTCACCTCGCGCTCGCGCACGTCGGCGTCGCCGACGAGGTCGTCGAGCCAATCACGCACGCCGGTGGCCTCGGCGCGGCCGTAGAACATGAGTTCCTCGTCGGCCGTGACGAAGAGGTGCTCGACCGCGCTGTCGGCCGCGATGCGTTCGCGGAGCGCCGACATGGCGCCGCGGCCGACCGCGAGGCGGACGAACACCGGCACCCCGGCCCGGAGCTGTGAGCGGTCCACGTCGACGGTGAACCGGCGGAGAACGCCAGAGTCCTGTAGCCGCTGGACGCGGTCCGAGACCGCCGGGCCGGAGAGCCCCACGTCCTCGCCGATATCGCTGTACGACCGGCGGGCGTTCGCCGCCAGCAGTTCGATGATCCGGAGGTCCGTCTCGTCGAGGTCGCGCATGGCCGTGGTAGCGCTGGCGGGCCCAAAGAACTTCCCCGTGGGACGCCGTTCTCCGTGTTGATACTCCCGGGGGAGACTTTTTGCGTGCGCGGACCGACCCCGCTAGCAATGGCTACCGACGATGCTGATTCTTCCCCCAGCGCGCTGGAAGGGGAGGTGGAGGAGGGGGCCGAGCCCGCAGACGGCGCCGGGTCCGGCCCGGAGGCCGTCGTCGGGTCGTACACGTGGGGCGACTTCCTTCGGGAACACGGCGAACCTGACGCCGCAGCGGCGCTCTACGAGCGCTTCGAGGCGACGCCGGGGAGCGAGCGCTGGGGCGAGGGGGAAGCGGAGCGCACGCTCACGCCCGAAGACTGGGAGGGGACCGACATCGACCCCGCAGAGTATCTCGGCTTCCCGCCGTGGGAGATCGAGGCTCGCATCGGCGCCGCCCACCGCGTCGCTGCGGACATCACGGACTACTCGCCACTGATCGGCTACGAGAACACGCCGGTCATCAAGGATATCTACGGCTGGGAGGACTACAAGCGGGAGTACTTCTACACCGACGAGGGCGAACCGCCGACCGACGGCGAGGGCGAACCCGAGTCGTTCGACGCGGCGGAAGCGCTCGGCTTCGCGCCGGAGGCGCTCGGCGCCACGATGGCCGACTGCGAGCGCGCGGGCGAGGAGCTAACAGACCTGATCGACGAGCGAACCGTCGACGTCGACGAGGAGGTCGACGAGGACGCGTTCTTCTCGGATCCCCAGGGGCGGACCACCGTCGCGAACCGCTACGACCTCGAGAAGACGGTGCCGATGGCGAAGAAGACCCACTTCCGGGAGGAGGACCGCTACTGGGTGAACAAACCCTACTCCTACGTGGTGATCTTCCACTCGACGAAGGAAAACGAGAAGAAGTACTACGTCATCCAGCCCCACCTGACGGAGATCGAGCAGGACCTGTCGGACTACCTCACCGACAAGCTTCGGGCGTCGATCAAGTACGAGGACGGGGGTAGTACCGCGGGCGACGAGGAGCATCGCCGCTCCGTCATCGAGAACAAGACCCGCGAACTGCTGGATCGCTACGACCTCTACGAAGACCCCAACGATTCGGAAAAGCGCCGCGGGCTGGGTAACACCATCGTGGATAAGTTCGGCGTCGACCCCGGCGGCGGCCTCTCGGGCCGGGTCATCGACCTACTCGGCTACGAGGAGCCAACCGAGGCGATCCGCGAACTGGTGGGGATCGAAGTCCGACCCGAGCCGGTGCTCCTCGAGGAGGACGCGGACATCCTCAACGAGTACCAGGTCGAGAAGCTGCTCTACTACCTCGAACGGGACTTCATCGGCTACGAGCGCATCGACGGGATCAAACACGACATCAACGTCGAGGACATCTCGTGTGACGGCTACAACTCCCCCGTCTTCGTCTATCACTCCGACTACGAGCAGATCATCACCAACATCTACCACGGCGAGAAGGAACTCGACGACTTCGTCGTCAAACTCGCCCAGCGCTCGGGGAAGGGGATCTCCAAGCGCCGGCCACAGGTCGACGCCACCCTGCCGGACGGCTCCCGTGCCCAGCTAACGCTCGGGCGGGAGGTCTCTGACCACGGGACCAACTACACCATCCGCCAGTTCAAGGACGTGCCGTTCACGCCGGTGGACCTGATCAACTGGCAGACGTTCAGCTTAGACGAGATGGCGTTCCTCTGGCTCTGTATCGAGAACCACAAGTCGCTCATCTTCGCGGGCGGGACGGCGTCCGGGAAGACCACCTCGCTGAACGCGGTGTCGCTGTTCATCCCCTCGAACTCGAAGATCGTCTCTATCGAGGACACCCGGGAGGTCGAACTGCCCCAGCGTAACTGGATCGCGTCTGTCACCCGTCCCTCGTTCTCCGACGACGACAAAGGTGACGTCGACGAGTTCGACCTGCTGGAGGCCGCACTCCGTCAGCGTCCCGACTACATCGTCATGGGTGAGATCCGTGGTGAGGAGGGGCGAACGTTGTTCCAGGTCATGTCCACGGGCCACACGACCTACACGACGTTCCACGCCGACAACGTCGGCGAGGTGCTGAAGCGGTTCACCACCGAACCGATCAACGTCTCGAAGACGATGTTCACGGCGCTGGACCTCGTCTCCATCCAGACCTCGACGCGGGTGCAGGGCCACAAGGTGCGCCGGAACAAATCCCTGACCGAGATCAACCACTACGACGCCGAGAACGACGAGATCAACGTGCAGGACGTCTACCAGTGGCAGGCAGAGACCGACGAGTTCCTCAAAATGGGGGACTCGAACACGCTGGACGAGATCATGTTCGACCGTGGGTGGGACCACGAGAAACTCGATCTCGAGATCTTCAAGCGCCGGGTGGTGCTTGCCTACCTGATCCACGAGGGGCTCAACACGTACACGCAGGTGGCCGCGACGTTTCAGGCGTTCATCAACGACCCCGAGACGATCCTCTCGCTGATGGCCAACGACCAGCTGGAGGCCTCGCTTGAGGACCTTCGGGAGATGGAGTCGGTCCTGATCGACATCGACCCCGAGAAGGAGGAGATGGTCCCCCGGCCGGACCCCAACGAGGGGATCATGGCCGAGGCCGAGGAGATCCTCGCGGAGGCCGAGGAGCGCCTGTTCGAGCAGTACTACGGCGAGACCCCCGACGACGTCGCCGACGCACTGGTCGACACCCAGCCACAGGGGAACGTCGAGGCGACGCACGACGCCGCCGGGGAGCTTCCGGCAGGCGCCGACGAACCTTCGGCGGCCGACGAAGCCGTCGAAATCGGCGAGGACGAACAGGGTCGCTCGGCGCTGGGGGACGTCGCCGAGGCCGAGACCGGCGGGCCGACGCCGGAACTCGAAGCCAGCGACGAAGGTGCCGAGGAAGGCGTCGCAGAAGTCGACGAAGCCGACATCGAGGCGGTTGACGAAGACGAGAGCGAACCAGTGGATGAACCCGGCGGCATCGACGACACGCCTGCGGACGCCGATACCGACGCCGCTGCGGGCGACGCTGCCGACATTGCGGACTCCGACGACGATAGTTCGGACTCCGACGAAGACACCCCGGCCAGCGCCGCCGATGCCATCGCCGATACCCCGGACGACGACACGCCGGACGAAGATGGCTCGACCGAGATGGGCGTCCTGCCCGAATCGGAGCGCGAGGACGAAGCCGTCGGCGAGCCGAATAGCGGCCCGGAGATTTCCGAGGGCAGTACTGCCGACCAACTGGACGACGACCCCGCTATCGGCGGCTCCCCGGAGACGGACGAGGCTGTCGACAACACGCCCGAACCGGACGAATGGGACCCGTTCGAGGGCAACGAGGACACGGAGTACGTCATCGGCGTCCCGGAAGACGAAGAGATGGACGACGCGCCGGACGACGACCCGGACGGTTCCGCCGAAGCCGAGTCTGACCCCGAGTACACTATCGGCGTTCCCGAGGACGAGCAGGACGACGACCCGGAAGACGATCAGTTCGGCTCTGTCGAGTCCGAGACGGACCCCGAATACACCAGCGGCCTCCCCGAGGAGGGAGACGACGAACTCGACGGGTTCGAGGAACCGAACACCGAAAAAGCGGAGCTTGCTGACCCGGAGCTCGATGAACCCGAAATCGGGGAACCAGAGCTCGGTGAGCCGGAAACCGATGGGATCGATATCGACGAGCCGGAGTTCGACGAGCCTGAACCGTCCGGGATCGACGTTCAGGAACCCGACATCGACGCCACCGAGGAAACGAACGGCGGGCCTACCGGCTGGAAGTCCTCCGGGTCGTCGGTCGACGAGGGCTACACGATCCGCAGCCCCGAAGAGGAAGACGACGAATCGGCTGAGGCAATCGACGAGGAGCCGTCGTTCGACCTCTCGCCGGACCCCGCGGAGCTGACCGGGGACGACGAGACTGACGACGAGGCGGACCTGTTCGACTCCGACGACGAGAACGACGATGTCGACGTCGACTCGTGGAAACTCGATGGCGAAGACGACCTCTGGGAGGGCGAGGGGTAGATGAGCCTCGAACTCGGCGAGGGGTCGAGCAGCGACGCGGGGCGACTCGCCGACGCGTTCTACCCGCTGTACGACTTCCTGTTCAACTCGGAGGGTGATTTCGTCGCCGACGTCGAGTCCGCACTGACCGAGGCTCGGATGAATCAGGCGGTCGAACTCTACCTCTCGAAGGCACTCGCGGTGGGCGTGCTCGTGGGCGGGGTCCTCTGGATGCTGGGGAGCCTGATTGGCTGGGCCATCTTCGAACTCGGCTTCGTCACCGCCGAGTCACTGAGTCTGGGCATCCCCGTCGGGAACAGGGAGACGGCGGCGATGCTCGAGGCAGCGACGGTGCCGGTGGCCATCCTGCTGTCGGGGCTCGTGTTCGGCAGCCTAGGGTTCACGATGGGCTTTGGCACGCTGGCGGCGATCCCCTACTCCAAGGCGTCGGGGCGCAAGCGGGAGATCAACATGCTGCTCTCGGACTCGGTCTCCTACATGTACGCGCTGTCGGTTGGGGGGCTGAACCAACTGGAGATCCTGGAGTCGATGGCCGAGGCCGACGACACGTACGGGGAGGTCGCAAAGGAGTTCCAAAGCATCGTCAACGAGACGGAGTACTTCGGTACCGACTACCGGAACGCGGTGCGCAAGCAGTCGACGGAGACCCCCAGCGACGAACTCGCGCAGTTCCTGACGGACATGCTGTCGATCATCAACTCCGGCGGGGACATGGAGCAGTTCCTCTACGACAAGAAGGAAAAGCACATGCGTACCGCCAAGCAGGAACAGGAGACCACCCTCGAGACCCTGGAGCTGTTCGGCGAGATGTACATGACGCTCTCGCTGTTCCCGCTCCTGCTGATCATCATCCTCGTCGTTATGAGCATGATGGGCAGCGGCCGGGAGCAGTTGATCTACGGCACCGTCTACGCGCTGATCCCGCTGATCGGCGTCGGCTTCCTGGTGCTGATCTCGACGGTGAAACAGGACGAACCCGGCGACGGCTATCTCTCGCCGGGCCTCGGCAGCGAGCGGCTGGAGGCGACCCAGAAGGAGGGGCTGATGCATCTCGGCCTGATCGAGGCGTTCACGGGGCGATTTAGCGTCTTCAAGCGGATCAAGTCCCGCGAGGGCAACTACAAGACGAAAGAGCTCCTGTCGGCGCCCCAGATTTTCTTCCGGGACAACCCCCTGTTTACGCTGCTGCTCACGGTGCCGACGGCGATGGCCGTCGTGGGACTGCTGTTCCTCGACGGCTCGGCACCGACGGCGTGGGACGCGATGATCGCGAACCCGATCTGGGGAACGGTCGTCTGGTTCTACATCCCCTCCTACATGATCCTCCTGCCGCTGGCGTTCTTCTACGAGTGGAACCAGCTGACCCGCAACGCCATCACCGGGAAGCTCTCGGAGAACCTCCGGAAGCTCTCCTCGGCCAACGACACCGGGCAGACGCTACTCGAGTCGATCCAGACCGTCTCGGACACGTCGACGGGGAAGATCGCCGACGAGTTCGAGGTGATGTACGCGAAGGTAAACTACGGGATGAGCCTCCGGGGGGCGATGGTCGAGTTCAACAACAAGTACCACATCCCGCGGCTGGCCCGGACGATCAAGCTGATCGCCGAGGCACAGGAGGCCTCCAGCCAGATCACCGACGTGCTCTCGACGGCCGCCCAGTCCTCGGAGAACCAGGACGACATCGAGCGCGAGCGTAAGTCCCGCACGCGGATGCAGGTCGCCATCATCCTGATGACGTATCTCACGCTGCTGGCCGTGATGGCGATCCTGAAGGTGCAGTTCCTCGACACCATGGCGCAGATGGGCGGTGGCGGGAGCCAGAGCGCCGGTGGGCTGAGCTTCGGTGCCAGCATCGACACCCAACTGCTTTCGCTACTCTTCCTGCACGCGGTGACGCTGCAGGCGGTGCTCTCGGGGTTCATCTCGGGGTACATCCGTGACGCGCAGATCATCTCCGGGGTGAAGTTCGTCGTTATCCTCCAGACGTTGGCGCTGGCGGTCTGGGTGGTGGTGGTGTGAACCCGTGCCGTCGACTCGCCGCCGACGACCGGGGGCAAACAGTGCTCGACTACGCCATCGGCGTCGGCATCTTCTTCGTGGCGCTGACGTTCGTCCTCGCCACCATCCCCGGGATGTTCTCGCCGTTCGTCGGCACCGGCGACACGCAGATCGCCGACCGGATCGCCACCTCGACCGCGACCGATTCGCTGGGCGCGCCCGATCAACCGTACGTGCTCAACCGGACCTGTACAGTCGCCTTTTTCGAGCAGATGAACGGCGGCCCCTCGGCGCCGACGGACTGCCGCTTCGACACGACGGCGACATCGCTCGGGGGGGTGTTCGCCCTCGACTCCTCACAGTCGGTGCAGATCCGGATCGAGAACGGGAGCGGCAACGTCGCGGAACTCGGCACCGACAACACGACGCTCGAAGCGGGCAACGATCCGCCGGGCAGCACCTCAGTCACTACCGCGCGCCGCACCGTCGGCATCGACGGGACGACCTACTGGCTGGAGGTGCGTGCGTGGTGAGCAACGACCGCGGGCAGGCCCACGCCCTGGAGGCGATCACCGCGGGGATGCTCCTGCTCGCGAGCGTGCTGTTCGCGCTGCAGGTCACCGCCGTGACGCCCCTGACCGGGAGTACCTCCAGTCAACACATCGAGAACCAACAGGCCAGACTCGCGGAGGGGGTGCTGGCCGCCGAGGCCGAAAACGGGACAGTCGTGCCGACGGTACTCTACTGGAACGAGAGCGAGAGCCAGTTCCACGGCGCCGCGGACGACGGCTACCACAGCGGCGGGCCGCCGACGGCGTTCGGGACGGTGCTCAATCAGACGCTCCGGGATCGCAACATCGCGTTCGACGTGAACGTGTTCTACGTCCGGGAGAACGGCCAGCGCGAGCGTCACTCGATGGTGGATCTGGGCTCGCCGTCGGATCACGCGTCGACGGCTACCCGGTCGTTCACGCTGTACGACGACGACCGGATCCGGTACGAGAACGGCTCGGCCGGACCGCCTCTCGAGAACGCGAGCTACTTCGCGCCCGACGTCGGGCCGGACAGCCGCCTGTACAACGTTGTGGAACTGGAGGTGGTCGTATGGCGGATGTAGACGACCGCGGGCAGTTGCTGCTCGTGGGCGCGCTGACGTTCGCCGTGATGCTGGTGGCGCTCGCAGTGCTGCTCAACGCTGCCATCTACACCGGTAACGTCGCCACCCGCGACGCCGGTCCGGGGACAGGCGAGGCCATCGAGTACGAGAACGGGGCGGCAGCGATGGTCGAGACGACGATCGCCTCGCTGAACGAGCGGGGGAACGCCAGCTACGCCGACCTCCGGCAGACCCTCAATCGAACGATCGTCCGCTGGAGCGAGGTGATGCGACCCCACTCCGGGGCGACGCTGGCCGACACGACGCTGCGAAACGTCTCGATCGAGAACGGGACGCGGATCGCACAGACCGAAACCGGCGCGTTCACCAACAACAGCACCGCCGCCGGCGCCAGGAACTGGAACGTCTCCGCCGACAGCCGGGTCCGGGCGTTCCGACTGAACGTCAGCCGATCGTCGCTGAACGACACGGACAACCCGGTCGCCGACGGCGCGTTCGAGGTGCGGTTCGCCAACGGCAGCCACGACTGGACGGTCTACCTCCACCGAACCGGGAGCGGTAACGTCTCCGTGACTGCCGTCGGCGTCGACGACGCATCCGAGAGCTGCTCGGTCGACACCGGCTCCCGGGCGATAGTTGATCTCACCGCGGAAACGATCGACGGACGGGAATGTCCGGCGCTCGCGTCGTTGAGCCGGCTCGACGGCCCGTACGACATCCAGTACCGCAATGCCACCGACGGTGCCGGCGACCCGCAGGTCACCGGCACGTACTCGCTGGTCGTCGACCGGTCGCTCGACCCGTCGGTGACCGAGGCCGACACCGACGCCGACGGGCTGAACGCCACGGCCGCGCTCTACGGCGCCGACCTGCGTCTCACCTACCGAACGGCGGACGTTTACTACAACAGCGAGTTCCGGGTCGCGCCGGGGGAGGCCGATGACTGACGACCCGCCGGCGCCGGAACCCGGCGCCTCGCTGGCCGACGACGACCGCGGCGTTTCGACCACGCTGGGCTACACGCTGACGCTCTCCATCACGGCAGTGCTGGTGGCAGGGCTGCTCACAGCCGGCGGGACGCTGATCGAAGGCCAGCAGCGCACCGTCGCCGCCGACGAACTCAGCGTCTCTGGCCAGCAGCTCGCCGCGGGGTTCGAGGATGCTGATCGCCTGGCAGCGACCACCGACAACGGGACCGTCCGGGTGAATGTCTGGCTGCCGGAGGGCGTCGCCGGCGGCGGCTACACGCTGACCATCCGGAACGAGTCGACTGCGGCCGGACAGCCGGCGCGGGCGACCATCGTCGCCAACGCGGACGGGATCAATGTGACGCGGAACGTCAGCTTCTGGATCGAGAACCCCGCCGCGAACCGCACCGTCCCTGGGGGGCCGGTGACCATCCGGTACAACGACACCGACGGCGACCATACGCGCGAACTCGTGGTCCACGAGCAACAGCGCATCGTACCGAACCCCGCGGATCCGGCGGCGTTCCCCCACAACGAGATCGTCTACGTCGACGCCACCACGGATGAGCTCAAAAGCATCGCGCCGGACAACACAGTGACGAGCTACGGCGTCGACGCAGCGGCGATCGGTCCCAAACAGGCCGATCTGGACAACGACGGCCTCCGGGAAGTTCCCTATGTCACGTCCGCGAACAAGCTCCGACTCGTCGACGAGGAGGGCGAGACCCGGACGTTGGCAAGTGACGCCGCTACCGCCTCGCTCCAGAACTCCTTCACCTCGCTGATCACGATCGGCGAGTGGCGCGGCGAGACGAGTGTCTTCTTCATGAATACCTCCGACATTGGGGGGAACGACGAGGCGACCATCTATCGCGTCGGCGTCGACGGCTCGCCGGAGAAAGTGACCGTCGGTGGAAACGAGGTGGAGGCGAACGCAATCGCCGGGATCGGCGACATTAACAACGACAGTGATGCGGACCTCGTCTACCTCGGCACGTCACAGCGGATCCGGTATATCGACGACAACACGACTGTCGACACGGATCAGGGAGTTGACGCCGACGTGGCGGAGGGCGTCGGTGCACCACGAACGTTCGCCATCGGACAGGTCGATCGAGTCCCGTTCGTTTCGAGCCAGAACGTGCGGCTTCTCAGATACACCAACGGGAGCGGCACCGTCGAGGATCTCACTGACGGTGGCGCCGAAAAGACCCACGTCTCCGGCATCGACTGGACCGGTAACGAGTCACTCGAAGTGATCTACGTCGATAGCGAGTCCGGGACGCTGCAGTACGTCAGACTCGATAAGTCGACCGGGACCATCGATGGGCCTGACGGGACCGCAATCGAGGTCAACGAGAGCGTGGGGGTCGCATGAACCACGAAACCCCCGAAGCATGCATCTATCAGCGTGGAGGTCGTAGCTAGCCGTGATGCGACCAGATAGCGTCCGTGGCCAGTCGAGCGTGGTGGGGGTGGTGCTCCTGTTGGGCATCACCATCATCGGCACGGGCGCCATCGTCACCATCGGCGCGCAGGCGTTCGCCGACACCGAGCGCACGGCCACCATCTCGCAGGCAGAGCACTCGCTGACTCAGTTCGACTCCAAGGCGGCCGTCGTCGCTCTCGGCGAGAGTCATAGCCAGCGCGTCGATCTGGGCTCCTCCGGCAGGGGGAAGTTCGTCAGCGAGACCGACTCCGGATGGATGCGGGTGGTCCACCACAACGCCACCGGAACCGGCGACAACGAAACCATCTACAACGCCACGCTGGGATCGGTCAGCTACCGCAACGAGGACGTGGAGGTCGGCTATCAGGGCGGCGGCGTCTGGGAGCGCCGCGGGAACGGCAGCGTGATGCGCTCGCCGCCGGAGTTCAACTACCGCGGTGCGACGCTGACGCTGCCGGTGGTCCGGGTCACCTCCGACCAGCAGGCCGCCGGCCGGACCACCGCAATCGTCACGCAGGCGAACGAGTCGCGGCGGCTGTTCCCTAACGAGACGACCGACGGTAACGAGACCTGGGACGACGAAGGCGCCCCCTACGGCGACAACACGACGTACGCCAACCCGGTCACCTCCGGGAACGTCACCGTCACGGTCCAGAGCCGGTTCTACCAGGGCTGGGCGGAGTTCTTCCGAACCCGGACGACCGGCGACGTGACGGTCGACCACGGGAACGAGATGGCGACGGTCGAACTGGTCACTGCCGACACCGTCGGGGAGTTCGCGCTCGCGGACGCGATGGACGAAAACGGCGTCACTGCCCGCGGGCAGGCCCCCGAACACAGCCTGACCGACTTCAACGTCACCTTCGTGAGCGACGGTGGGAACGACTTCAACAACCACTACACCGGCTTCTACGCCGAATCCGGCCCACATCGCTTCGAGTACGTCGTCCACGTCCCGCAGGGCAACCCCAGCAATCTCGAACTCCGGATGTTCTACCGGAACACCGACACCGGCGCGCAACACGAGTGGGTCAAGAGCTCCATTCCCATCGACAGCAGACCGATCAGACTCGAGGAACGGTCGGGAGAAACCCACTTGATCGTCAACCTCACCGCCGGCAACGCGACCGATGGGGTGAACCTGACGTATAAGGACACTACCCCGGGCGAGACCTACTACAACTGGAGTGGGAACGCCTCGAGCCAGGCCGAGTTCAACCACACCGACGAGGACGGGGAGGACAGCACTTTCGAGACCGGCAACGAGACGACGACGTACCACCTCTCCCGGCACTATATCGCGCTGCTGGGCGAGGAGTTCACGATCAACGCCCGGAGCAGCACCGGTGGAAGCGGGAACGGTGCCCAACTCGACCTCGATGCCTCCCGGGGGAACCTCGACTACGAGTCCCGACAGGGCGGGACGTACATTACCTACCTCCACATCACGGAAAACGAGGTCGAGGTCGAGTTGGAGTAGCCGGGACGCGTCGCCACCCAGAACCCCACAATCACGCCGCGCGGCAAACGTTTTTCAGCGCGTAGTTCTGACCTCCGGTAGAACACATATGTCCGAAGAGCCCCAACCCGACGAGGAGACCGACGATCCCGGTTCGGCCCGTGAGCGCCTCGAGGAGGGCGCAGACAAGGCAGTCGGCGAGTTCGACCAGGGCGTCGTCGATCTGCTCGCGTGGCTGCTCGACACCGAGACTCGGGCGCGGATCTACGTCTACCTGCGACAGCACTCCGAAAGCACCAGCGAGGAGGTCGCTGAGGGGACGGGTCTCTACCCCAGCACCGTTCGCGAAGCGCTCGCCGAGCTCCACGAGGAGGACACCGTCTCCCGTGGCAAACGCGAGAGTGAGGGCGCCGGCAACAACCCCTACGAGTACGAGGCCATCTCGCCCAGCGAACTCGTCTCCGGCGCCATCGGCCAGGTACAGAACCAACTCAACGCCGTGTTCAACCTCGACGACCGCCTCGACCGCGACAGCGAGGGTGACGACGAGGGGCCGGTGACCATCTCGGTGACCGACGCCGACGCAGAGGACGCGGACGAAGCGGAGGAGTCCACGGACGAGGACGCCACCGCGGCCGCCGAGGACGAATGACGGCGCTTTAACCGTCGGCACTCCGAGCACCGGGATATGCAGGTCGCCATCGGGGGGACGTTCGACCCCGTGCACGACGGTCACCGCGCGCTGTTCCGCCGAGCGTTCGAACTCGGCGACTTGACCGTCGGGCTCACCTCCGACGAACTCGCCCCGGAGACACGCCACGTCGAGCGCTACGTCCGTCCTTTCGCGGACCGGAAACAGGACTTGGCGGACGAACTCCAGCCACTCGCCGCGGAGTACGACCGGGAGTTCGAGGTCCGCGAACTCGAGGAACCGACCGGAATCGCGACCGAACCCCAGTTCGACGCGCTGATCGTCTCCCCCGAGACCCGCGACGGAGGCAAGCGCATCAACGAGATCCGGGAGGAGAAAGGGTACGACCCGCTCCAGATCGAGGTCGTCGACCACGTCCCCGCAGAGGACGGGAAACGCATCTCCTCGACGCGGATCGTCACCGGCGAGATCGACCGTCACGGCAACCTCACGCCCGAGCGCGAGGGCCGGGGCAAAACGAGACCCGAGTAGCCACAGTCACCACGTCGGCGTCCGGAACCCGGCGTTTTCCAGTAACGTCTTCCAGCGCTGCTGCACCGACAGGCGAGAGACGTCCATCGCGTCGGCCACGTCGGTCTGTGGGCGCTCCTCGCCGGCGATCAGCGCGCCGGCGTAGAGCGCGGCGGCCGCGACGGCGGGTTTGGAGCGCTCGGCGTCGGGGACGTTGCTCAGAAACAGGTCCTCGGCCGTCGAGCGTGGCTCGCTCCCGAGGCCGAGGCTGTCGGCCGCGCGACCCATCTCCGTGAGCCACTCCTCTTCCCGCACCCGGTCCCGAGCGCTGTACACGGTTGGAGATGGAGGCGGGGACTGATAAACCGCTCCCCGCTCAGAGTCCGTGGTAGGACGTGATCGCCTCGCGCCAGTCGTCAGGCAGGGGCATCGACTCCCCGGCCTCGCGGTCATAGGCCACCTGCACGCTCTCGATTTCGGCGGCGACCGTGCCGTCGGCGGTCCGGACCTCGTACTCCATGGGGATGCTGGACTCGCCGAGGTCGGGGACGTCGATGGCGACCGTCAGCGGGCCGTCGTCGATGTGGATCGGCTGCCGGTAGTCCATCGTGATGGTCGCCAGCACCGACCCGACCGCCGAAAGCTCCCGGTCGAGCACGTCGACGAAGTAGTTGGCTCGCGCCTGCTCGGCGTAGGTGGCGTAGACGGCGTTGTTGACGTGGCCCATCGCGTCGATATCGCGAAAGCGCACGTCGACGGTGGTCTCGTACTCCATAGCCGGCGGTCGCCGGCCGGCGAAAAAGGTGCTCCGGTCTCTCAGTCCTGCTCCACGACGTCGGCGTCCGGCGCGTTGTCCCGGACGCTCTCGATGCCCTGCCGGGCTTTCTGCTTGCTCGCGTACCCCTCGCCGCTGTCGGCGACGATGTTGCCGTTGTCGTGGCGAAGCCGCCAGCGGTACTGATCCGCGTCGTCCTCGTACAGTTCGAAGGTCGCTTTCGAGCCTGCCATCGGTTGGTAGTTTGTCCCATCCCGGAAACCTCTTCCGGCCACATCGCTCGCCGGAGGGGGTGGGCTTTTCCCGGTTCCGTCGCAACCACAGTTCATGGCAGCGGATCCCGACCCGTCGACGGCGGGCGACTTCGACTACACGGGCGGCGACGTGGCCCGCCCGGGGCTGGTCGAGGACCTCGAGCGCCTGGTCGACGGCGACGTTCGTTTCGACAGCTACTCCCGACAGCTCTACGCGACCGACGCCTCGGCCTACGAGGTGACCCCCATCGGCGTCGTCCTTCCCGAATCGACCGCCGACGTGGCCGCGGTCGTCGAGTACTGTGCCGACCGGGATATCCCGGTGCTCCCGCGCGGCGGCGGCACCAGCCTCGCCGGCCAGACCGTCAACGAGGCGGTCGTGCTCGACCTCTCGGCAGAAATGGACGACATCGTCGAGGTCGATCCCGAAGCGGCGACGGCCACCGCCGGCGCCGGCACGGTCGTCGCGGAACTCAACGCCGCCTGCGAGCCCCACGGGCTGAAGTTCGCGCCCGACCCCGCGTGGCGCGACAAGTCCGTCCTCGGCGGCGCTATCGGCAACAACTCCACCGGCTCCCACTCGCTGAAGTACGGCAAGACCGACGCCTACGTCGAGTCCTGCGAGGTCGTACTCGCTGACGGCACGGTCACCCGACTCGGCGAGGAGCGCGTCGGTGACCTCCGGAAGCGCGCGGACACGGAAGGCGATCTCGAAGCCCGCATCGCCGCGGGGGTCGTCGACGTGCTCGATTCCCACGCCGCGGAAGTCCGCGAGCGCTACCCCGAACTCAAGCGGAACGTTTCGGGCTACAACCTCGACATGCTGGTCGACGAGGCGACCGAGAACGGTGACCACGCTTCCGGCGACGATGCCGGTCGCGGCGAGGTCGACGACGACGCCACGGTCAATCTCGCACGCCTGCTCGCGGGCAGCGAGGGCACGCTCGCGGTGGTCACCGAGGCGACCGTCTCGCTCGAACCGATCCCCGAGACCAAGGCGGTCGCCCTCCTCGCGTACGACGGTCTCGAAGCCGCGATGGAGGACGTGACGGCGGTGCTCGAACACGACCCCGCGGCCGTCGAAGTGATGGACGACACGCTGCTGGACCTCGCGCGGGACACCCAGGAGTTCGCGGATGTGGTCGGGATGCTCCCCGAAGGCACGGACTCGGCACTGCTCGTGGAGTTCTACGCCGAGAGCGACGACGACGGCAGACAGAAGGTGGCGGACCTGCTCGCGGATCGGCGGCCGGGGACCGAGATGGCTGCCGAACCGAGTGACGACCCGCCGAGCGCTGGCGACCCACCGCGGGCGACCGAGGGGATGGAGGCCCACGATCAGGAAACCCGCGACCGCTTCTGGAAGATGCGCAAAGCCGGGATGCCGATCCTGCTCTCCCGGACCAGCGACGAGAAACACCTCTCGTTCATCGAGGACTGTGCGATCCCGCCCGAGAAACTGCCCGAGTACACCCGGCGCTTTCAGGAAGTGCTCGAGGCCCACGACACGTTCGCCTCCTTCTACGCCCACGCCGGCCCGGGGGTGCTCCACGTCCGGCCGCTGATCGGCACCAAGACCGACGCGGGCGTCGAGCGCTACGAGTCCATCGCCGACGCCGTCAGCGACATCGTCGTCGACCTCGGCGGCAGCGTCTCGGGCGAGCACGGCGACGGCCGCGCGCGCACCCAGTGGAACCGGAAACTGTACGGCCAGGAGCTCTGGGAGGCGTTCCGCGACCTCAAGGGCGCGTTCGACCCCAACTGGCTACTGAATCCGGGGCAGGTCTGTGGCTACGCCGACGACGAGACCCGACCCCAGTGGCTTCCCGAGCGCGCCGATGCCGTCGAGATGACCGAGAACCTCCGGTTCTCGCCCGAGTACGAGTTCGACGCCGGCTTCGAGCCGGAACTGCGCTGGGAGAACGAGAACGGGTTCCAGGGGATGGCCGAACTCTGTCACGGCTGCGGGGGCTGTCGGGGCGAGCAGAAGACCACCGGCGGGGTGATGTGCCCGACCTACCGCGCCGCCGACGAGGAGATTCAGGCCACCCGGGGGCGTGCGAACCTCCTCCGGCAGGCCATGAGCGGCGACCTCCCGGACGACGAGATGTTCACCCAGGAGTTCGAGGACGAGGTGCTCGACCTCTGTATCGGCTGTAAGGGCTGCTCGAAGGACTGCCCCAGCGAGGTCGACATGGCGAAGATGAAGACCGAAGTCGAGCACGCGCGTCACGAGCGCGAGGGCGCCGGCCTACGCGAGAAGCTCTTCGCCAACGTCGACACGCTCTCGAAAATCGGGAGCCGGCTCGCGCCGCTCTCGAACGCGGCGTCGAAGCTCCCCGGCGCCCGTTGGGCGATGGAGAAAACCGTCGGCATCGCCGCCGACCGCACGCTCCCGACGTTCCACCGCGAGAGCTTCGCGGACTGGCTGGCCGACCGCGAGCCCGCAATCCCCGAAAGCGAGGCCGAGCGCAAGGCACTGCTCCTCCCCGATACGCACACGAACTACAACAACCCGGCACAGGGGAAAGCCGCCGTCGACGTGCTCGAAGCCGCCGGCGTCCACGTCCGACTCGCCGAGGAAGCCGGTTCCAGCGGCCGGCCGCCACTCTCGAAAGGGTTTGTCGACGAGGCTCGCGAACGGGCCGAACGGAACGTCGACGCACTCGTGCCGGAAGTCCGGGATGGCTGGGACGTGGTTGTCGTTGAACCCTCCGACGCGGTGATGCTCCAGTCGGACTACCGCGACCTGCTAGGCGGCGACGACGTCGACGCCCTCGCGAACGCCACCTACGGCGTGTTCGAGTATCTCGACGCGTTCCGCCTCGACAACGCGCTCGACGCTGCGGGCGAGGGCTCGCTGGCCTACCACGGCCACTGCCACCAGAAGGCGACGAAGAAGGACCACCACGCTGTCGGCGTGCTCCGCCGCGCCGGCTACGAGGTGGCGCCGCTCGATTCGACCTGCTGTGGGATGGCCGGGAGTTTCGGCTACGAGGCCGAGCACCACTCGATGAGTAAAGCTATCGGCCAACTGCTCTACGACCAGGTCGACGATGCTGACGCCGAGCAGGTGGTCGCCCCCGGCGCCTCCTGTCGAACGCAACTCGAAGACCGCCCCGACGCCGACGAGGAGCCGCCACACCCCATCGAGACGCTGGCAGCGACCCTTGAGAGCTGAGGCCGCTTTTCAAGTAGGAAAGCGCGACCACTCCCCCGCGTGACCTGAGAACCGCGGCGAGGGAGCAGCGGGAGCGTGGCACCTCCCTCGCCGGCCGTGTCGCCACCTGTTCGCTATCGGCCAGCGGCGCGACCGGCGCTCAGAGGTCGTCGAGCACCGCGCCCAGCGCATCGAGCCCCGCTTCGATCTCCTCGGGGCTTCGCCCAGCCGAGAGTCGGATCCCCGACGGCTCGTCGAAGAACCGTCCCGGAACGACGAGTACGCCGGCGTCCCACGCGGCCTCGGTGAGTTCGTCGCCGTCGACGCGTTCGTGCTCGACCAGCCCGAACGTGCAGCCATCGGCGATCTCCCCCGAGAGATCCGGCCGGCCGTCAACGAACGACACCAGCAGCTCGTGGTTCTGCCGGAGGTGTGCCCGGGAGTCGGCAACCAGTTCGTCGCGGTGGGCGAAGAAGCGCCGTGCGAGCGCCCGGCTCGGCGCTGCGACCGTCGGGACGTGCATGAGCACTTCTCGCGCTCGGTCGACGAACGACTCCGGCCCGATCAGCCAGCCGATCTGGAGGTCGCCGAGCCCGTGGAACTTGGTGAACGACCCGGTCGCGACGGTGTTGGGCAGCCCCGCGGCCGTCACGCCGCCGAAGGCGCCGCCGGTATCGTCCTCGGTGTAGGGGCCGTACACCTCGTCGACGAGGAGGTAGGTGTCCTCGTCGACCGCGACGGCTGCAATATCGGCCAACGCCGACCGGCTGGTGAGCCGTCCCGTCGGGTTGTGGCGGTTCGTGACGGTGACCATCGCCGTCTCGTCGGTGACCGCGCTCCGAACGCGTTCCGGAAGCAGTGCGTACCCCGACTCCGCGGGGCGCATGAACCGCGTCACTTCGCCGCCGACACCCGACGGCGTGTGGACGAGGGGGTCGTAGCCGGGGCGCTCGACGAGCACCTCGGTACCGTCGGCCAGCGACAGCGCTGTCGCGGCGGCGAGGAAGTTGGCGTGGGTCGCCCCGGCGGTCACCAGCACCTCGGACTCGTCGACGCCGTACTCCGTGGCGAGAGAGTGCTCCAGGGATGGCGGATCGTCCGGGTCGGACAGGTCCCGGAGCGGTGGCAGGACCACCGAGCCATCTGTCTGTTCCGTCCGGAGGTCACTCGATCCGAGGTCGTAGGTTGCCGCCTCGGGGCGGCCGTGGATCCACTCCAGATAGGGCATCGGCTCGAACATGCCTCGGGAGTCGACGCCGAGCGGCTAAGAGCCACCGGCTTACGGATTCCCCTGCCGAGATCGGCGGGCCTCGCCCGCTCGTTCCCGTGCGGCGTCGACGCTTCCGAATAGCGCGAGATGGGTCTCGCAGTCACAGTCCGAGGCGCCGAACCCAGAAACAGGGCCATCGCCGAGTTCCCGCGCGACCGCGCATTCGCAGTCCTGCCCGGGCGTGCGCTCGACGGCGACCAGTTGGGTGTCTGGGTGGCCGCCGAAGTAGTCGACGTGCCAGTGGCGCACGTCGTGCTCGCCGGCGGCGACGCGTCGGTGGCGGTCGATCCGGGCGAATCCGCCGCTGCCCAGCGCACTCCCGGTGTAGCAGTACCCGCCCGCCGGGAACCGATGCTCGCCCAGCGCGCCGACCTCGATATCGGTGGGGTTGGAGAGCGCGAACACGAGCGTGTAGGTGCCGCCCTCGGCCATGCGTGTCGGTTAGCGGCGGTGCTCAAAAGCCTCCGGGACCAGAACCGTCATGGCCGGCGGGCGCCGAGCGCGCCCGTGCACGAACCGCTCGACTGGCTCCGCGAGCGCCCCTACTACGCGGACCAAGTGGCCGCCCATCGGCGCGTGCCGGCCCAGAAGCCCGCGTTCGCGGATCTCAACCTCGAACAGCGCCTCGAGAGCGCGCTCGCCGACCGGGGGATCGAGCAACCGTTCCGCCATCAGGCCGACGCGATCCGGGCCGTTCGAGCGGGCGACGACACCGTCGTCGCGACGGAGACCGCGAGCGGGAAGAGCCTCGCCTACACCGTCCCCGCCTTCGAGAACGCGATGGATCACGGCGGCCGAACGCTGTATCTCGGCCCGCAGAACGCGCTGATCTCGGATCAACTGGAGACGCTCTCCGAGTTGGCTCGGGATCTGGGCTTTGGCTCCCGGGTTTCAGTCGATCAGTACACCGGGCGGCTCTCGAAATCCGAGAAACGTGACGTGCGGGACCGCCGGCCGACGGTGCTGCTGTCGAACCCCGACATGGTCCACTACGCGCTGCTACCCCACGCCCACCGGCTCTGGGAGTGGTTCTTCAGTTCGCTGGAACTGGTGGTGATCGACGAGGTCCACAGCTACCGCGGCGTGTTCGGCTCACAGGTCGCGCTGCTGCTGCGCCGCCTGAACCGCATCTGCGAGCGCTACGGCGCCGACCCCACGTACGTCTGCTGTTCGGCGACCATCGGCAACCCCGTCGAGCACGCGGCGACGGTTACGGGCCGCGACCCCTCGGGGTTCTCGCTCGTCGACGACGACGCCTCCGCGACCGGGCCGCGGGACTGGGTGCTCTGGAACCCCCCGGAGTACGAACAAGACCGCGGGACGGGCCGGCGTCGATCCAGCCACACCGAGTCGATGCGGCTGTTCACCGACCTCGTGGAGGCGGGCCAGCAGACGCTGGTGTTCACCCGGAGCCGCCAGACTGCCGAGCGCTACGCCTCCGAGTCCGCGAAGGAACTCCGGAGTCGCGGGGCGAACGAACTGGCAGGGAAGGTCGGCGCCTATCAGGGCTCGCTCACCGACGAGCGCCGGCGTGAACTGGAGGAACAGCTCCACAGCGGCGATTTACGAGGTGTTTGGAGCACGAACGCGCTCGAACTCGGCGTCGACGTCGGTGGACTGGACGCCGTCATCATCGACGGCTACCCCGGAACCCGGATGGCCGCGTTCCAGCAGGCCGGACGCGCGGGCCGCGGGGAGGATCCGGCGCTGGTGCTGATGGTGGCTGGCGAGGACCAACTGGACCAGTACCTCATGCGCGACCCCGAGACGTTCTTCGAGGGCGACCCGGAGGACGCCATCTCGGACCCGGAGAACGAGGCGATCATGCCCAACCACGTCGCCTCCGCGGCCGCCGAAAACTGGCTCTCGGCGGACGACGAGCGCCACTTCGGCGACCCGTACCCCGACGTGGTCTCGGACCTGGAGGATGCTGGAGTGCTGGCGCGCCGCGACACCGCCGAGGGGACGCGCTGGATTCACGACGGCGACGAGAGCCCGCAGCACAGCATGAACCTCCGGACCATCGACGACCGCGAGATCGACCTGCGGGACGCCCGCTCGGGCGACGTGATCGCCTCGCTGTCGTTTTCGGACGCACTCCGGGACGCGCATCCGGGCGCCATCTACCACCATCAGGGCCAGCGCTACGAGGTGGCGGAGTTGGACCTCGAACGGGATACGGCCCGCCTTCAGCCGACCTGGGCCGACTACCACACGAAAGTGCTGACCGAGAAGGACGTGACCGTCCACGAGGACCTGCGCGAGAAGCCGCTCTCTGCGCGGCCTGACACTGCTGTTCGGTTCGCGGACGTGTCCGTCACCGAGCGCATTACGGGGTTCGAGCGCCGGGATGCCGCCTCCGGCGAGACGATGGGGCACGAGCCACTGGACCTCCCCGAGACGACGCTCCGGACGAAGGCGCTCTACTGGACTGTCCCGGAGGACGTCGAGGTCGAGATGCGCGCGATGGCCGCCGAGGACGGCGACCCGGAGTACGGCTTCAACGGCGGCATCCACGCGGCCGAGCACGGCGTCATCTCCCTGTTCCCGCTCTACCTGCTCTGTGACCGGGCGGACATCGGCGGCCTCTCGACACCGTACCACAGCCACACCGACCAGTCGACGATTTTCGTCTACGACGGCCATCCCGGCGGCGTGGGGCTGACCCGGCGGGGCTACGACCGGATCGAGGACCTGATGGCCCGGACCGCCCGACTGATCGACGACTGCGACTGTGCGGACGGCTGCCCCTCTTGCGTGCAGTCTCCTCACTGCGGGAACGCGAACGATCCGCTCTCGAAGCCGGAAGCGGTCCATCTGCTGGACGAACTCACCGGGGGAAGCTGAGAGGCGGGGGCTGAGCGGCGGGGCCCCGGGGACGCCGCACTTCTGCAACGCTTAAACCCACGGCCGCGCTCTCTTTTCGCATGACCGAGGACGCCGACGCGGCAGCCGAGGAGCCGACGGAGGACCCCACGAAGACCGAGCCAACGGCCGGCGCGGACGAGTCGGCCGTCGACGCCGAGGCCGGCGCAGACGCCGGCGCCGAAACCTCGGCGGACGCCGAGGGCACGCCCGAGGACGAGGGCGAGGACGCCCCAACGGAGGAACTGGACGAGTCGCTGATCGAGCGCATCGCGGCCCAGGACGAGCAGCTATCCCAGAAAGTCGAGACTGAGCGCGAGGAGTACGAGGAACGCATCGACGACCTGGAGGGCAAACTCGCCCGCAAGCAGGCGGACTTCCAGAACTTCAAGAAACGACAGCAGAAGAAGCTCGAACAGCAGCAGTCCCGGGCAACCGAGGACCTCGTCGCGCGGCTGCTCCCGGTTCGGGACAACCTCGCCCGCGCGCTGGACCAGGACGGCGACGCCAACATCCGGGAGGGCGTCGAGAAGACGCTCGCGGAACTGGACCGCGTGCTCGAGGACGAGGGCGCCGAACGGATCGAACCCGAGCCCGGCGAACAGCCCGACCCAGAGCGCCACGAAGTGTTGATGCGCGTCGAGAGCGACCGCCCCGCCGGCGTTATCGACGAACTCTACCGCCCCGGCTACGAGATGGGCGAGAAAGTGATCCGGACCGCGCAGGTCACCGTCAGTCAGGAGTAGCCGAGCGGTCGTCAGCCGGTTCGTGTTAAACCCTTCTCCGTTCACCGCCGCCCGTCAGTAGAACCGCAAGCGGGCGCAGCGGTCGTTCGCGCTCGTTAAAGCAACATTTAACCGATTCAGCCCGGAACGTACGACCAAGATGGCGAGCAACAAAATCCTCGGAATCGACCTGGGGACCACCAACTCCGCGATGGCCGTCATGGAGGGTGGCGACCCAGAGATTATCGTCAACAGCGAGGGTGACCGAACCACGCCGTCCGTCGTCGCGTTCTCCGACGACGGCGAGCGACTGGTCGGCAAGCCCGCGAAGAATCAGGCGATCCAGAACCCCGAAAACACCATCGCCTCCATCAAGCGCCACATGGGCGAGGAGGACTACACCGTCGAGGCCGAGGGCGAGGAGTACACGCCCGAGCAGATCTCGGCGATGATCCTCCAAAAACTGAAGCGGGACGCCGAGGAGTATCTCGGCGACGACGTGGAGAAGGCGGTCATCACGGTCCCCGCCTACTTCAACGACAAGCAGCGACAGGCGACCAAGGACGCCGGCGAGATCGCCGGCTTCGAAGTCGACCGCATCGTCAACGAGCCGACCGCGGCGTCGATGGCCTACGGCCTCGACGACGACTCGAACCAGACCGTGCTGGTCTACGACCTCGGGGGCGGGACGTTCGACGTCTCCATCCTCGACCTGGGTGGCGGCGTCTACGAAGTCGTCGCGACCAACGGGGACAACGACCTCGGTGGCGACGACTGGGACGAGGCGCTGATGGACCATCTCGCCGACGAGTTCGAGAACGAGCACGGGATCGACCTCCGGGAGGACCGACAGGCGCTCCAGCGGCTCAAGGACGCCGCCGAGGAGGCCAAGATCGAGCTCTCGAACAAGAAGGAGACGACGGTCAACCTCCCCTTCATCACGGCGACGGACTCCGGCCCGGTCCACCTCGAGCAGTCCGTCACGCGAGCGACGTCCGAGTCGCTGACCGAGGATCTGATCGAGCGCACCGTCGAGCCGACCGAGCAGGCCCTCGAGGACGCCGACTACACGAAAAGCGACATCGACGAAGTGATCCTGGTCGGTGGCTCCACCCGGATGCCGCAGGTCCACGATCAGGTCGAGGAGATGCTCGACACCGAGCCGAAAAAGAACGTCAACCCCGACGAGGCCGTCGCGCTGGGCGCGGCGATTCAGGGTGGCGTGCTTTCGGGCGACGTGGACGACCTCGTGCTGCTCGACGTGACGCCCCTCTCGCTGGGGATCGAGGTCAAGGGCGGCCTGTTCGAGCGTCTGATCGACAAGAACACCACGATCCCGACTGAGGAGTCGAAAGTGTTCACGACCGCCGCGGACAACCAGACCTCCGTACAGGTCCGGGTGTTCCAGGGTGAGCGCGAAATCGCCGACGAGAACGAGCTCCTGGGCGAGTTCCAGCTGACCGGCATCCCGCCGGCGCCGGCCGGAACGCCCCAGATCGAAGTGACGTTCAACATCGACGAGAACGGGATCGTCAACGTCGAGGCCGAGGATCAGGGCTCGGGCAACGCCGAGTCGATCACCATCGAGGGCGGCGCCGGCCTCTCCGACGATCAGATCGAGGAGATGCAGCAGGAGGCCGAGCAGCACGCCGAGGAGGACAAGCAGCGCCGACAGCGCATCGAGGCCCGCAACGAGGCCGAGGGCTCGATCCAGCGCGCCGAAACCCTGCTGGAGGAGAACGAGGAGAACGTCGACGAGGAGATCGTCGAGAACGTCGAGGCGGCCATCGAGGACGTCGAGGAAGTCCTCGAGGACGAGGACGCCTCCGCCGAGGAACTCGAGGAAGTGACCGAGGAACTCAGCGACGAACTGCAGGAGATCGGCAAGCAGATGTACCAGGAGGAGGCCGCTGCCGGCGGCGCCGGCGGTGCAGGTGCCGCGGGCGCCGGTCCGGGCGGCATGGGCGGCGCCGGCCCCGGCGGCATGGGCGGCGAGCCTGAAGGCGACGACGAGGAGTACGTGGACGCCGACTTCGAAGACGTCGACGAGAACGACGACGAGGACGAGTAACGCGAGTCCGAGGAGGCGTTCTCGTCGATTCGAGGGACGAGCGAAGCGAAGTCTCTCGTAATTTCAGAAAGCGAGCGAAGGGAGCTTTCTGAACCGTACTGGGTCCCCAACCACGAGCGACGTCACGATTTTCAGGAACTCACGAACGGATTAGCCACTCACGAACCCACCACCAGCGCCGCTACTCCGCCTCGTGCAGTCGCTCCCCACGGTGCAGGCGCGTCGCGATGGAGAACGTCTGCTCGTTCTCTCGCCGGGTCGGGGAGTGTGCAGCCAGATAGCGGGCCGGCGCGACCAGCGCGAGTCGCTGTTCGGACTCGGGCGCGCCCCGGGCCGCGAGCGCGTCGAAGCGCTCGAACGACCACGAGACGTTCTGGATCGTGTGGAACCCCGCGTCCTCCCGGAGCAGACCACGACCAAGCACCCGCTTCAGCGCTTCGGGGTCGCCCCCGGTCTCGAAGTGTTCGGCGACCAGCGTCGCCACGCGATTCACCTCGCCCTGTTCGTCGAAGCAGGCCAGTAGCGCCTCGCGGATCGTCTCGGGGTTACGACTCGACTCGCCCGGGTCGGGCGTCGGCGCCCGCGGGCTGTTGAGGAACCGATCGAGATACACCGAGATGGCGGCGTCGAAACACCCCCGGTAGAGCGCGTCCGTCGTGGAGCGCTTGGTCGCCTCGTACACCGCGTTGGCGTAGGAGAACGTGTGGTGGACGGTGTCCCAGTCGCCGAACTCGTTGTTGGTCGCGAACCACGCCACCCGCCGGGTCGCCGCGCGGACGACCGCGTCGGCGAGTTCGGTCCGGGTCGCACCCTCGCGGATGGCGCCGGTGAGGGCGTCGATGATGGCCGCCGGGTCGTCGCCGAGCAGCGTGTCGAGGAAGTCGGCCGGTTCGTCCCACGTCTTCCCCGCGCCGGCGGCGACACAGCCCCCGAGCCGGTCGTGGGCATCGAAACACAGTCCCGCCACGTCGATGGGGTCGCGCCACGAGGAGAGTTCCTCCGAGCGCGTGGCGTCCGTGAGTCGGTCCACCGTCGATGCCAGCACCTTCGCGGCGTTGGCGTCCTCGTCGTCGCCAAGCCCCTCCCAGCCGATGTGGTCGAGCGTGGCGAACGCGGTGTTGAGGAAGTCGAGGGTGTGGCCACTGTCGAGGTACAGCGAATCAGTCGCGGCCGTGAACACGATATCCGCCACGTCCTCAGGGTCGAGACAGCCGACGGCGGTGAGCAGACACCGCTCGGCGCCGTCGGCGTCCCGAACCTCGACGGTGTCCCGGAACCACCCCAGCAGGCGCTCCTTCGAGAGGTCGCGGTTGTCGAAGGCGTACTGCTGGAAACGCGGCGGCTCGCCCGCACAGTTGTCCGCCACGGCGCGTACGCCGGTGAACATCGCCCGGCGCTTGTCCCGGCCACCCACCTGCGAGTAGAGGTTCGCCGTACAGCCAAGCGTCGTCAGCCCGCGCCCCCAGCCGCCGGCGCGGTACTTCGTGCCGAAGTTCACGGCCGTTCCGACCGGCGTGTGGAACCCCTCGCCGGCGTCGTCAAGGCCGATGGCGGCCTTGGCCATCACCAGCGTGAGGTTCTCGTGGAGACCGTCCGCGAGCCGATTGCGCCAGCGCACCGCGGGCGGGAGGTCCGTCGGCGGGTCCGGGTCGAGGTAGATCTCCCCGTCGCGGATGTCGACGGGGAACGTCTGGACGTCGTCGGCCCACGGGTCGAACGTGTCGCCCTCCTCGAGTTCGAAGCGTGCATGATGCCAGTGGCAAGTGAGGATGCCGTCCTCGACAGTCCCGCGACTCAGCGGGAACCCCATATGCGGACAGCGGTTGTCGACAGCGTACAGTTCGCCCTCGTGGCGGAACAGCGCGATCGCTTGGCCGTCCGTTTGGACCACGGTGTGGCCGTCCGCGAGGTCGTCGAGCGACGCGACGGGAACCATCTCGTCTGTTTCGGTCGCCATAGAGTCTTGTTAGGGACACCCTCACTTGAGCGCTCGCTGAACCCGAATTTTGTAACTGATACGTCACTTTCGGGGACGCGGGCACGCCCGACCCGTTCCTTTCAAACGTCTTCGCGGGATAGCCACCACTAACGAATGAGCGAGGACTTCTACGAGGTGCTGGGGGTCTCGCGGGACGCCGACGAGGACGAGATCAGCCAGGCGTTCCGCAAGAAGGCCGCCAAGTACCACCCCGACGTGAACGACGACCCCGATGCCGAGGAGAAGTTCCGCAAGGCCAAGAAGGCAAAGGAGGTGCTGACCGACGAGGAAAAGCGCCAAGCCTACGACCAGATGGGCCACGAGCGCTTCGAACAGGCCGAGAAGCGCGGCGGCTTCGATCAGGGCGCCGGCGGTGCCGGCGGAATGGGCGGGGGCCCGTTCGGCGGCGGCATGGGCGGCGGTGGCGGCGGCTTCGGGGACATCTTCGAGCAGTTCTTCGGCGGCGGCGGCCGCGGCCGCGGTGGCGGCGGGAACCGACCGCAGGCCGGGCGGGATATCCGCACCAACATGCACATCAGCCTCGAAGCGGCCTACGAGGGCGTCAGCAAGGAGTTCACCATCGAGCGCCCCGAGGACTGTCCGGACTGCGGCGGCGCCGGCCACCCCGCGGACGCCGACGTGGAGACCTGTCCGGAGTGTAACGGGCAGGGGCAGGTGACGCAGGTCCAGCAGACGCCGCTCGGCCGCGTCCAGCAGACCCAGACCTGCCGGCGCTGTTCGGGAGAGGGCGAACTCTACTCCGAGGACTGTTCGACCTGTGCCGGTGAGGGTATGGTCCGGAACGAGGCAACCCTCCAGGTCGACGTGCCCGCGGGGATCCGCAGCGGGCAGAGCCTCCGGATGGATCGCGAGGGCGCGCCCGGCGAGAACGGCGGCCCGAAAGGCGACCTCCTGATCGAGGTGGCGGTCGAGGACCACCCGGACTTCGAGCGTGACGGCGCCGACCTGATCCATCGCCACGCCATCTCGTTCCCGCAGGCCACGTTCGGCGCCACTGTCGAAGTCCCGACGCTCGAGGGCACCGTCGAGATGGACATCCCCACCGGCACCCAGTCCGGCGAGCGCTTCCGCCTGCACGGCAAGGGGATGCCCCGCCTGCGCGGCCGCGGGCAGGGTAACCTCTACGTCGACGTGCAGGTCGTCACGCCCGACGACCTGAACGAGGAACAGCGCGAAGCACTCGAACAGTTCGCGGAAGCCGGCGGCGAGGAAGTCGACGTGGAGCACGGGTTCTTCGAGAAGCTACGGAACTCCTTCTGAGCCGTCGCCGCCAGTCGACTTTTCCCGGTGGCGACCGATCTCCAACCCGATGAGCTACGACGCCGTCAACTACGAGGACGTGGAACCGAAAGCGCCCGGGATGTACTTCCTGCGGGAGGCACTCGACTGCGGGGAACTCGGCGTCACCGTCGTCGAGGCCGACGAGGGCTGGGAGGGGATGGAGCACGCCCACGACGAGGACGGACAGGAGGAGGTGTACGTCCTGCTCGAGGGGGCCGCCGAACTCTCAATCGAGGGCGACACCGTTTCGCTCGACCCCGGAGACGCCGTGCGCGTCGACGCCGAGGACGACCGGATGCTCGTCTTCCACGAGGACGACTCGCGGATGGTCATCGCCGGCGCGCCCTAGTCGTCGGGCCGTCGGTCGAACCGTCGGATCATCCGTCGTAACCCGGGCGCCACGAGCGACGACCGGTGGAGCCTTGTCGCTCCCCACACCCCGTTCCGTATGGACGTAGTCGGCGACCTCCTCGCGCGCGAGCGGCGGAGCGACCGCCCCGCGCTCTACACGGCCGAGCGGGAGATGGATTACCGACGGTTCTGTACGACGACGTGGAAGGCGAGCAACTACCTCCGCCATCTGGGGGTGGGCGACGACCGTGGCGTCGTCGTCCTCGCGGACGGCTCGCCCCCACCCCTGCTCACGTTCTTCGGCGCCGCGTTACTCGCCACGCCGACCCGGTTCGCCGACGACATCGCCGACGTTTCGGCGGCGGTCGACGCCATCGACGCACGGGCAGTGCTCGTCTCCAGCGAGGACGAATCGGCCGTCGATCCGCCAGCCGGGACGACACTTACTGTTCACGGCGACGCGCCAGCGGCGGCGACGACCGAGAACTGGGAGGAGGGCGTCTGGAGCGAGAACCCCGCGTTCGTCTCGACGGCGACACCGGCGTCGACGGTGCTCGTGACCCCGAACGAGACTGTGAGCCACGGGGAGCTACTGACTGCAGGCGAGCGGATCGCGGCCGAGTTCGATCTCGGGACCGAAGATACGGTCCACGTGCAAGCGTCGCTCGCGGATCCGCGCGCGGTCGCCGGCGTCGTCGCGCCGCTGTCGGTCGGCGGGGCCGTTCGGTTCGGCGAAGAAGGAGAAGACGGGGACGTGACCGTCGGCGAGGGCGGGGATATCCCGCTCAGTTCGATCTCGCTCAGCCCGGCGTAGCTCAGTCGAACAGTACGGGCGCGTCTGGGGCGACGGTCACCGAGACCTCGTCCCCGCGGTCGACCGGGCTCTCCCGCCCCTGAGCGACGACCGTCAGGGTCTCGATATCCGCTTCCGGTTCGATGCGGTAGTTCGTACTGTCGCCCTGGAAGTAGCGCTCGGTCACAGTTCCGACGAGCGTGCCGTCGTCGACGAGTTCGAAATCCTCCGGGCGGATCGAGACGGTGACCTCGCCATCGGCGGCCGTGTCGTCGACAGCGAAAGAGACGCCGTCGGCGAGTTCGATGGCCGTCCCGTCGCCGTCGGTGTGTACGGTCCCCGTGAACAGGTTCGTGTCGCCGATGAAATCGGCGACGAACGGCGTCGCCGGCTCGCGGTAGATCTCCTCGGGCGGGCCCACCTGTTCGAGTTTCCCCTCGTTCATCACCGCGATGCGGTCCGAGAGCGTCATCGCGACCTCCTGATCGTGGGTGACGTAGAAGAACGCTCCCTCGGTGCGCTCGTGGATGCGCCTGAGTTCGACCTGCATCTGCTTGCGCAGCTTCCGGTCCAGCGAGGAGAGCGGTTCGTCCAGCAGGAGCACTGAAGGCTCGTTCACGAGAGCGCGGGCGAGTGCGACCCGCTGTTGCTGCCCGCCGGAGAGTTCCGTCGGGTTCCGGTCGCCGTACCCCGAGAGGTCGACGAGGTCGAGATACTCCCCGGCGAGCTCCCGCCGCCGGGCCTCGGGGTCGTCCGGCTCTTCGCCGTCGGGGAACCCACTTTTCTTCAGCCCGTACTCGACGTTCTCGCTGACGCTCATGTGCGGGAACAGCGAGAGGTGCTGGAAGACGAGGTTCGTCTCCCGAGCCTCGGGGGGGATACCCGCCATCGAGACGCCGTCGATGGACAGTTCGCCGTTGGTCGGCGACTCGAAGCCGGAAATAGTCCGGAGCGTCGTCGTCTTCCCGCAGCCAGAGGGGCCAACCAACGAGAAGAACTCCCCCCGTTCGATGGAGAAGTCGATCCCGTCGACGGCAGTCACGTCGCCGTACTCCTTTCGGATGCCGTCGAGTTCGACTAGCGTCTCTCCGTGATCTGCGGTAGCCATTGCCAAGTTAAAGCGAGCCGGGGGATTTGAATATTCCGGGGACCCTTTCGGGGGGAGCACTTTTATAGCTCCATGGTAACGAATAACCCGGAATGTCTGGCAACCCTAGTGATTCACCACGAACCAAGAGTCATCAGAGCCGCCGAGCGTTCCTCGCTGCGACCGGCGCAGCGGGACTGACCGCGGCGGCCGGCTGTATCGGCGGTGGCGGGAGTACCCCCACGATCAACATCCTGACCTGGGAGGAGTACGCCAACGAGGACATCAAATCCCGAATCGAGGAGGAGGTCGGCGTGACCCTGGAGATCACGAAATCCACGTCCTCCTCGAACATGTTCTCCTCGTGGAACGCTGGGCAGTACCAGCAGTACGATATCGCGATCCCCAACAACAACTACGTCCCGAAGATGATGGACACGGAGAAAGACGGGGAGCCGATGATCGCACCTGTCGACGAGGAGGCGGTCTCGAACTTCGATGCGATGTACGACGTGTTCCAGGGGTTCGCCGACTCACAGTTCACGGCGAACGGGAACCGCTACGGGGTTCCAATTCGGTTCGGCTGGTACGGCTACTCCTACGACTCCCGGAGCGTCCCGGACCACGAGGACAGCTACAAGGCGCTGTTCGACGAGAACTACGTCGACGCCGACCTCTCCGGGAAGATCGTGATGTACGACAACCACTTCAAGGCGATGAGCGCCGCCGCGCTCTATCTGGGCCACGGCGACGCGTTCGAGGGATCGCGGGTCACGCTCTCCCAGGACCAGATCGACGAAGTGAAACAGACGCTCATTGACCAGAAACCCAATCTCCAAGGGTACATCGCGGCCGACCCGACGTACATCAAGTCGCTGAAGCAGGGGAACTTCGTCATCGGCCAGTCCGGCCGGAACGAGATCGTCGAGATGTGGTCGAACGACAACGACTGGCCCAGCATGGCGACCCCCAAGGAGGGGTCGCTTGCCTGGTTCGAGTCGGCAGTCGTCTCCAGCGCGTCCGAGAACAAGACGAAGTCCTGGGAGGTCATCAACGAGTACATCTCGGCGAAGAACGGGGCGACCCTCGCGAAGACGGGCTTCTCGCCGAGCGTCAACCCGAACACGCAGGAACAGCTCACGGACGAACAGAACGAGATGTACGGCGCGGTCGACCCGTCGCGCCTCGAACAGATGATCCCGTTCAAAGCCGTCGAGAACGAGGACGCTTGGATCACCGCGTGGGAGGAAGTCAAGTCTGCCTAAGCGATGGGTGACAGTTCATCGGCGACGTTCCGCGATCGACTCCTCTCACGGGAGGAAGTGATCGCCTGGTTCGACAGCCGTCGTCGGAGCCTCGGCATCACCGCCGGCCCCGCGCTGGTGTGGCTCGTTCTGCTGCTCGCGGCACCGCTGACGTTCATGGTGTCGGTGAGTTTTGTGAACGTCAACGAGAGCTATCAGATCGTCTGGCAGCCGACGCTGGCGAACTACGAAGCACTGTTCGCTGGCGGCGGACCGCTGTTCCAGCGGGCGTTCGTCCAGTCACTGGTGCTCTCCTACGCGATCGCGGCAGTGACGACGATTCTCTGTCTGGTGCTCGCGTTCCCGCTCGCGTACCTGCTCGCGCGCAAAGGGGGCCGGACGTTCAAGGTCGTCATCTTCCTCGTGCTACTCCCGTTTTTCACCATGTATCTGGTGCGGGCGTACTCGTGGTACCTCATGTTCGGGCCGAGCGGGGTGATCAACGCGACGTTGCTCAAGTTTGGGATCGTGAACGAGCCCCTCGCCATGTTCAGCTACGGCGTGACGGCCATCATCGTCGGCCTGACGCACGCCTACTTCCCGTACATGCTCCTCTCGCTGTACGCGAGCCTGGACGGGCTTGACTACTCGCTGGTCGAAGCATCGCGGGATCTGGGTGCGAGCCGGACCGAGACGCTCCGGGACGTGATCCTCCCACTGACGCTGCCGGGGATCATCTCCGGGAGCCTGTTCGTGTTCGTCCCGTCGCTGGGTGCGTTCGTCACCCCGCGGTTCCTGGGACAGGGGAAGGTGCTGATGATCGGCCAGCTTATCAAGGACCGTATCGGCTCACTGTACGCGGTGGGATACGGCAGCGCGGCGTCGATGTTCATCGTCGTCTCCATCGTCATCGCGTTCGCCGTCGCGTTCCGCTACGTGAGCATCGAAGATCTGGGGGGGATCTGAGATGGACCACGAGACCATCGAACGGCTGATTCGACTGGGACTGTACGGCACCGCGGGTGCGCTCTTGGTGTTCCTCTGGGTTCCGCTCGTGGTGATGATGGTGCTGTCGTTCGCGGTGAACTCCTCAACGCTGTTCCCGTTCGAGGGGCTGACGCTCGCCCACTACGGGGCGACATTCGCCGACAGCGGGCTGATCGGGGCGATGTTCACCAGCATGGCCATCGCCACGATCTCGGCGACGATCGCGACGGTGCTCGGCGTGCTCGCGAGCATGGCGCTCGCGCGCTACGAGTTCCCGTACCGCGAGCTCTACCGGACGCTGGGTATCCTCCCGATGGTGATCCCGGGCGTCATCTTCGGTATCGCGATGCTCATCTACTTCCGGACACTGCTCGGCATCGTTCCGGGGTTCTGGACGGTCGTGCTCACACACTCTGTGTACGGGCTCCCGTTCGTGCTCCTGATCGTCACTTCCCGGATGTACACGTTCGACGAGAGCCTCGAGGAGGCGGCCCGCGACCTCGGCGCCGACCCCATCGAGACGTTCGTCGACGTGACGTTCCCGGTGCTCGCGCCGGCGATCGGTGCCGGGTTCCTGTTTGCGTGGATCAGATCGTTCGAGGACTTCATCCGCGCGTTCTTCGTCCGCGGGACGGCGAACGTGCTCACGACGTCGATGTTCTCGATGATCAAGTACGGGACCGCGCCGAAGATGAACGCCATCTCGACGTTCATCGTGTTCGTCGTGGCCGTGCTGCTGGCCATCGCGATGAACGCCGGCGACGTGGCGAGCTACGTCGCGGACACTGACGGGGAGTAGCGCCGCGTCGCGCTACTTCGCGTCCTGTAGCTGTTCGAACGCCTCGGGGTTCTCCATCGACGAGAGGTCCCCGGGGTCCTCGCCGCGGTAGGCGGCCTCGATGGCCCGTCGGATCACCTTGCCGGACTGCGTTTTCGGGAACTCGTCGACGAACAGCACCTCGCGGGGCCGGAACGGCTTGCCGTGCTCCTCGCCGACGAGCGCGCGGAGTTCCTCGGCCAGGTCGTCGCTCGGTTCGGCGTCGGCCTCCAGCACCACGTAGGCCACGACGGCAGTGCCGGTGGTGTCGTCGGGGACGCCGACCGCTGCGGCCTGATTCACGGCGTCGTGTTCGACGAGCACGGACTCGATCTCGGCGGGGCCGACCTTCCGGCCGGCGACGTTGAGCGCGTCGTCGGCGCGGCCGTGGAGGAACCAGAAGCCGTCCTCGTCCTTCTGGGCGAAGTCGCCGTGGTCCCAGAGATCCTCCCACGTCGACCAGTACTCCTCCAGATACCGCTCGTCGCCCGACCAGAGGCTCTTGGTCATCGACGGGCAGGAGTCCCGCGCGACGAGGAAGCCGCGCTCGTGGTCCTCCTTCACCGACTCGCCGTCGGCGTCGACGATGTCGATGTCCATGCCGAGGCCGGGGCCGCCTAGCGTCCCGGGCTTGAGGTCGTTGATGGGCATCGGCATCAGGAAACAGCCACAGATCTCCGTCCCCCCGGAGATGTTGATGATCGGCGCCTCGCCGCCGCCGACGTGTTCGTAGAACCACTGCCAGGACTCTGGGTCCCACGGCTCGCCCGTCGAGCCGAGAATCCGCAGGCTGGAGAGGTCGTACTCCTCGACCACGTCGTCGCCGTGCTTGCGCAGCGCGCGGATCGCGGTCGGGGAGACGCCGAACGTCGTGATCCGGTGTTCCTCGATCATCTCCCAGAAGCGGCCGGCGTGGGGGTGGTCGGGCGCGCCCTCGTACATGAACGTCGTGCCCGCAAAGTGGTGGTTGCCGATCAGCGTCCACGGCCCCATCATCCAGCCGATGTCGCTAACCCAGAAGAAGCGGTCGTACTCTTTCTGGTCGAAGCCGAAGTGGATCTCCTTGGCACACTGCATCAGCACGCCGGCGTGGGTGTGGACGATACCTTTCGGCTCCCCGGTCGTCCCGGAGGAGTACAGCAGCATCGACTCCTGATCCGACGGGAGGGATTTGGTGTCGTACTCGCCGGACAGGGTGGCGACGGCGTCGTCCCACCAGCTATCGCGCTCGTCGGTCCACGGCACGTCCGCATCGGCGTCCTCGCGGGAGCCGAGGCGGTCGAAGACGACCACGTCCTCGACGTAGCCGGCCTGCTCGATGGCCTCGTCGGCGCTGCCCTTCAGACGGACGGGGCTGCCACGGCGGTAGAAGCCGTCGCCGGTGAAAAGCACCGAGGGCTCGGCGTCGTCGATGCGGGTCGCCGTCGCCTCGACGCCGAACCCGGAGAAGATGGGCACGGCGATGGCGCCGACCTTGAAACAGCCGTAGAGAATCGAGATGACCTCCGGGACCATCGGCATGTAGAGGCCCACGGTGTCGCCAGTCTCGATGCCGGCCTCCTCGAGGTAGTTCGCGACGCGGTTGGCCTGCCGGTAGAGGTCGTGAAAGGTGTCCTCGCGCACCTCGCCGTCCTCCCCCTCCCAGATACAGGCGACCTTGTTGCGCTCGGGGGCGTCGACCTCGGCGTAGCGATCCAGCGTGTTGTGGGCGATGTTGATCTCGCCGCCGGGGTACCAGTCGGTGAACTGCGGGCCCTCGCTGTCGTCGCGCACCTCGTCGTACGCCTCGTAGAACTCCACGTCGAGGTAGTCGGGCATCTCATCCCAGAACCAGTCGACGCCCGATGCCGGTTCGCCCGCGACCTCGCCGGTGGTGCGTTCGATCAGTTCCTCGTAGTCGTCGATGCCGTACTCCTGCATGAACTGCCAGACGTTGGTCGACTCCACGAATTCCTGATCCGGTTCGTGGACGACCTCGTCGAACCCCTCGGTCGCGTCCATACCCCGGATTTCGGCGGCGGGGGGAAGTAACTTTCTCGACGACCTTTTGCTGCGCTCGGCGCTAAGCGCGCCTCGCTGGCAAAAGCTCGACCATCACCGGAACGCTTCGCGTTCCGGTTGGTAGACGAGAGCTTGCTCTCGTCGACATCACCAGAAGCCTTTGGCTTCTGGTTAGCAGCCAGAAATCTGTGATTTCTGGCGACAAAAGCCTCGTCGTCGTTCGAGAGAGCAAAGCTCTCTCGTGCTCCCGCTCACTTTGTTCGCGGGAACTCCGTTCGCTCGCGGTCAGTAATCTGGTTACTCCAGCCACGCTTCCCGCAACAGCCCGTACTTTACCGTATCGACGTACTCGCCGTCGATGAACCGATCACGGCGGATCCGCCCCTCCTGCTCGAACCCCGGCGAGTCCACTCACTTCGTTCGTTTCCTCGCTTGGTCCCGTTCGCTCCGCTCACGGGACCCCAGCGACTCCAGCAGGCCCCGCGAGGCGTCGTTGAAGTCGTACGCCCCCGCACCCACCGCGGGATGGTCGTAGGTGGCGAACACGTAGTCGACGACCAGTTCGAGCATCTCGCGGCCGTACCCCTCGCCGTGGTGTTCGGGGACGAGCCAGTAGGCCAGTTCCGGTCGGCGATAGCTCACGTCCTCGACGCCGACCCAGCCGATGGGCGTCGTCGCGCCGTCGTCGGGCGTCCCCGGCCCGGCGTCGGCGTCGTCGACGCAGACGAGGAACTGGTCGCCCTCCTCACTCTCGGTGATGTCGTCCATCTCGCCCCGACTCCGCAGCGGCGTCCCGAGCGGTACGCGGATCCCGGGGTTGGCCGACGCTCGCTGGCAGAACGGGGCGTCCTCTTCCTCGACAGTTCGCAGGACGACCCGCTCGCCCGCGCTGACTCTGGCTCCTGGCACGACTCATCCGGCCGCCGGGGCCGGGGTAGGCTTTGTGTGCGCGTGGGAGGGAGAGACAGGGAGGCAGTCCAGAAATTTTGAAAACTGTGGATTGTCCGAACGGCGCACCCGCTCTCCCGTGTGAAAAACGTGGAGAACGCGCGGACGGCTTACTCCTCGTCGTCGATTTCGACGCGGTCGGCGTCGACGACGTCGACGGCGGCGACGGTGTCGCTGCCCTCGAGATCCATCACCTTCACGCCCATCGTGTTCCGGCCGACGATGGAGAGGTCCTCGACCTCACAGCGCATGATCTGGCCGGCCTCGCTCATCGTCACGAAGTGGTCACCCGGCCCGACCGCGTGGAGCGCGGTCACGCCGCCGTTGCGCTCGTTGGTCTTGATGTCGATCAGTCCCTTCCCGTTGCGGGACTGGGTTCGGTAGGCGTCGAGATCAGACCGCTTCCCGTAGCCGTTCTGGGTCACCGTCAGCAGCCACGAGGCCGTCTCCTCGTCGATGCCGGCGACGGCCGCAACCTCATCGTCGCCTTCGAGGTCGATCCCCCAGACACCCCGGGCGGTTCGACCCATCGCGCGGGCCTCGGTCTCGTGGAAGCGGATCGACATCCCCTCGCGGCTGGCGATCACGACGTCCTGCGTGCCGTCGGTGACCTCCACGTCCGCGAGGCGGTCGCCGTCCTCGAGACTGATCGCGCGGATCCCCGTCGAGAGGATGTTCTGGAACTCCGAGACGCCGCTGCGCTTGATGTACCCCCCGCGGGTGACCATCGTGAGGAACTGCTCCTCTTGCTCGTCACCCTCGGTGTCGATGTCGGCGGTGTTGACGACGGCCTCGATCTGCTCGCCGTCGCCGAGGTCGATGAGGTTCACGGCGGACTTCCCGCGGGCGGTGCGGGACATCTCCGGCACCTCGTACGTTTTGAGCTTGTAGACCTGCCCGTGGTTGGTGAAACAGAGCAGGTAGTCGTGGCTGTTGGCCACGAACACGGAGGCGACGGCGTCGCCCTCCTTCAGCCCGGTGCCGATGATCCCCTTCCCGCCCCGGTTCTGTGCGCGGAACTCCTCGAGTTCCATCCGCTTGATGTAGTCGTCCTCGGTCATGACGACGACCTGCTCGGACTCCGGGATCAGGTCCTCGTGGGTGACCGTCCCGGTGTCCGCGATGAACCCGGTGCGGCGCTCGTTGCCGTACTCCTCGGCGATGTCCTCGAGCCCCTCGACGATGACCGAATCGAGCTCCTCGGCGCTCCCGAGGATTGTCTCGAGGCGGTCGATGGTGGCCTGCACCTCCTCGTACTCCTCCTCGATGGAGGCTCGCTCCATGGAGGTGAGGGACCCAAGCTGCATGCGGACGACGTGGGCGGCCTGCTCCTCGCTGAAGCCCCACTCTTCCTGCAGCATCGCGCGGGCGGCGTCCCGGTCGTCGCTGTTGCGGATCGCCTCGACCACGTCCTCGGCGTTCTCCAGGGCTTTGAGTCGGCCTTCGAGGATGTGGGCGCGGTCCTCGGCCTCCGTGAGGTCGTACTGGCTGCGCCGGCGCACGACTTCCCGCCGGTGCTCGATGTACTCCTGGAGCGTCTCCTTCAGCGTGAGCACCTTCGGCTGGCCGTCGACCAGTGCGAGGTTGATCACGCCGAAGGTGGTCTCGAGGTGGGACTCGAGCAGTTGGTTCTTGACGACCTCCGCCATCGCGTCGCGCTTGAGTTCGACCACGATGCGGATGCCGTCGCGGTCGGACTCGTCGCGCAGGTCCCGGATCCCCTCGATCTCGCCCTCGTTCACGTCCTCGGCGATGCGCTCGATCAGCCGGGCCTTGTTGGCCTGATAGGGGAGTTCGGTGACGACGATGCGGCCCTCCTCCTCGTCGATGTCGAAGCGCGCACGCAGGCGGAGCCGCCCGCGACCGGTCTTGTACGCCTGGTGGACGCCGTTCCGGCCGACGATGTTCGCGCCCGTCGGGAAGTCCGGCCCCTCGACGTGCTCCATCAGGTCCTCGATGGTCGCCTCGGGGTTCTCGATCAGTTCGATGGTGGCGTCGACGACCTCCCGGAGGTTGTGCGGCGGGACGTTCGTCGACATGCCGACCGCGATGCCCGAACTGCCGTTGACCAGCAGGTTCGGGAACGCGGAGGGTAGTACTTCCGGCTCGGTCAGCCGGTCGTCGTAGTTGCTCGCGAAGTCGACGGTGTCCTTCTCGAGGTCGGCGAGTAGCTCCTCGGCGATGGGCGACATGCGTGCCTCCGTGTAGCGCATCGCCGCCGGCGGGTCGCCGTCGATGGAGCCGAAGTTCCCCTGCCCGTCGACCAGCGGCTCCCGCATCGAGAAGTCCTGGGCCATCCGGGCCAGCGCGTCGTAGATCGCGCTGTCACCGTGGGGGTGGTAGTCCCCCATGGTGGTCCCGACGATGGAGGAGGACTTCCGGTGACCGGAGCCGGAGGTGATGCCGTCCTCGTGCATCGCATAGAGGATGCGCCGGTGGACGGGCTTCAGGCCGTCACGAACGTCCGGCAGCGCGCGGCCGGCGATGACCGACATCGCGTAGTCGATGTAGCTCTGCTCCATCTCGTCTTCGACGCGGACGTGCTCGATGCGCTCGGCCGGCGCGTCCCCGTCCTCGGGCGTGTCCGTACTCATATGTCCACCCACTCGGCGTCGTCAGCGTGCTCCTTGATGAACTGCTTGCGCGGCTCGACGGCGTCGCCCATCAGCACCGAGAACATCTTGTCCGCGGCGGCGGCGTCGTCGAGCGTGATCTGTTTCAGCACCCGGTTCTCCGGGTTCATGGTCGTCTCCCAGAGCTGTTCGGGGTTCATCTCGCCCAGGCCCTTGAACCGCTGGACCTGGGTGGGGTTGCCGTTACAGACCTCCTCGACCACCTGATCCCGCTCGGCTTCGGTCATCACGTCGTGCGTCTCGCCCCGGTAGCGCACGCGGTAGAGCGGCGGCTTCGTGGCGTAGACGTAGCCCGCCTCGATCAGCGGCTTCATGTGCCGGTAGAGGAACGTCAACAGCAGCGTCCGGATGTGGGCGCCGTCGACGTCGGCGTCGGTCGCCATGATGATCTTCTGATAGCGGGTCTCCTCGATGTCGAACTCGTCGCCGATCCCCGTCCCGATGGCGGTGATCAGCGCCCGGATCTCGTCGTTCTCGAGCACCCGGTCGAGTCGGTGTTTCTCGACGTTGAGGATCTTCCCCTTCAGGGGGAGGACGGCCTGGAACGCGGAGTCACGGGCCTGCTTTGCGCTCCCCCCGGCTGAGTCGCCCTCCACGACGAACAGTTCGGCTTCCTCGGGGTCCCGACTCTGGCAATCAGCCAGCTTCCCGGGCAGCGCCGTCGACTCCAGGGCGGACTTGCGCCGGGTGAGCTCCTCGGCCTTCTTGGCGGCCTGCCGGGCTTTTGCGGCCTCGGCGGCCTTGGCGACGATCTTCCGGGCCGTATCCGGGTGTTCCTCGAGATACGTCCCCAGCCCTTCGTGGACCGTGCTCTCGGCGATGCCCCGGACCTCGGAGTTCGCGAGTTTGGTTTTGGTCTGGCCTTCGAACTGCGGGTCGGGGTGTTTCACCGACACGACGGCGGTCAGCCCCTCGCGGACGTCCTCGCCCTTGAGGTTGCCGTCGATGTCGCCGATGAGCCCCTCCTCGTTGGCGTAGTCGTTGACGATGCGAGTGAGCGCCGTCTTGAACCCGGTGAGGTGGGTCCCGCCCTCGCGGGTGTTGATGTTGTTGGCGAAACTGTGGACCGAGCCCTGGAGTTCGTCGGTGGCCTGCATCGCCACCTCGACCTGGATCCCCTCCTCCTCGTCCTCGAAGTAGACGACGTCCTCGTGGATCGGGGTCTTGGTCTCGTTGAGGTAGCGGACGAACGCTCGGATACCGCCCTCGTAGAGGAACGTCTCCGAACGGGGTTCGCCGTCCTCGGCCTCCTCGGGTCGCTGGTCGGTGAGTTCGATGTGGACGCCGCTGTTGAGGAAGGCGAGTTCGCGGAGGCGGCTCTCCAGCGTCGTGAACTCGAACGCCGTGGTCTCGAAGATCTCCTCGTCGGGCCAGAACCGGATCGTGGTCCCGTCACCTTCGTCCTCCTCGAGGTCACGGACGCGATCGATGTCGCCCTGGGGCTCGCCGCGCTGGAACTCGTGGTGCCAGACGGCGCCGTCGCGTTTGACCTCGGCGGTCAGGCGCGAGGCGAGCGCGTTGACCACGCTCACCCCGACGCCGTGGAGGCCGCCGGAGACCTGATAGGACTTGTTGTCGAACTTCCCGCCGGCGTGGAGAACGGTCATGATGACCTCCAGTGCGGGTCGGTCGTACTCCTCGTGGATGTCGACCGGGATCCCGCGCCCGTCGTCGGTGACGGACACCGAGCCGTCGTCGTGGATGGTCACGTCGATCCGGTCGCAGTGACCAGCCAACGCCTCGTCGATGGCGTTGTCGACGACCTCGTAGACGAGATGGTGGAGCCCACGGTCGTCGGTGGACCCGATGTACATGGCGGGGCGCTTCCGTACGGCCTGGAGACCCTCCAGGACCTGGATTTGGCCCGCGCCGTAGTCGGAATTCTGCTCTGACATAGCGCGTACGTTCGGGTAGGCGGTCCCGTGGGATAAAGGGCCCGCACGCGCGGACGTGCGCGCGAAGGAAAAGTCGCCGGAGACACACGGAACTTCGACATCCGCCAAAGCGATTCGCCGGTACCGAAAACTGAGTTTCACCCGCCCGTCGCGGCCGCTCAAGCCCCCGCGCGCGAGCCTCGCGTGTCGTCGGCGTCGACGGTCTCGACGCCCGGGTTCGACCGGCCGGAGACCCGTCGCCCACCCGGAGTTTCAGTTTCACCGAGCTACGAAAGGGACTTTACGTGGCCGCCGGGTAGCGGACGTACAGAATGACCTCGCAGCAGACGACACTCGGCGAGGACGCCACCACGGCCGAGGAGTTAGCCGAGGGGCAACGCGAGATCTCTATCGCCGAGTTCTTCGAGAAGAACAAACACATGCTCGGGTTCGACTCGGGCGCCCGGGGGCTGGTGACGGCGGTCAAGGAGGCCGTCGACAACGCCCTCGACGCGACCGAGGAGGCCGGGTTCCGGCCGGACATCTACGTCGAGATCCGCGAGGTCGGCGACTACTACCGCCTCGTGGTCGAGGATAACGGGCCCGGGATCACCAAAGAACAGCTCCCGAAAGTGTTCGGGAAACTGCTGTACGGCTCCCGGTTCCACGCCCGTGAACAGACCCGCGGCCAGCAGGGGATCGGTATCTCCGCGGCCGTGCTTTACTCACAACTCACCTCGGGCAAGCCCGCGAAGGTCACCTCCCGCACGCAGGGCAGTGCCGACGCGGAGTACTTCGAACTCATCATCGATACGGACACCAACGAGCCGGAGATCCAGGCCGAGCGAACCACCTCCTGGGACCGCAGTCACGGCACCCGTATCGAACTGGAGATGGAGGCCAACATGCGGGCCCGGGCACAGCTTCACGACTACATCAAACACACCGCGGTCGTCAACCCCCACGCCCGGATCGAACTCCGCGAGCCGGGGCTCGACGAGCCATTGAAGTTCGAGCGCGCGACCGATCAGCTACCCGCCGAGACGAAGGAAATCCGGCCCCACCCTCACGGCGTCGAACTCGGGACGCTGATCAAGATGCTCGGCGCGACCGACTCCTACTCCGTCTCCGGGTTCATGCAGGGGGAGTTCACCCGGGTCGGGAAGAAAACCGCCGACAGCGTCATCGCGAACTTTCGCGACCGGCACTTCGGGCGCGAACTCGGCTGGCCGGCCCGCAACGGCGCCCCGAGCGCCGACGTCGAGGCCGACATCGAGGAGGCGCTCCGGGACGCGATTTCGAACAAGGGCGCCGACGCCACCGACACGTTCGCCGAGCGAGTGGCCAACAGCCTGACCGAGCGCGAGCGCACCTCCTACACCCAACTGGTCGATATCGTCGGCACCGTCGCCGACGAGGTTGGCACCGAGACGGGCAAGACGTTCGGCACCACCGTCCGAGAGAACGCCGTCGCGGCCGCGTGGGCCGAACTCACCCAGTTCGGCACCGACGAGGAGGGCGACGAGTTCGACCGCCTCACCCCGACGCTCCACGAACTTGTCGACGACGCCACCTCGACTCGGAAGGACGACGCCGCCGTCCACGGGTTGGCCGAACGACTCGCTCAGCGGTTCGCCGGCGACGACGAGCCAAACCGGATGCGGTTCACCCTCTCGGAACTGAAGACGCTCGTCGACGAGGCGGGCGACGCCACCGAGGAGTACGACGACGAGACGTTCGGCGACACCGCTCGCGAGAACATCGTCGAGTCGCTCTGGGAACGGATGGTGACCGTCCCCGACGAGCCACCGAACGTCGACGAGATCGCGGGCGACCGCGACACCGCCTCGGAACTGCTGGAGGCGATGCGCGAGACCGACATCCTCGCGCCGCCGACGGACTGTCTCGCCCCCATTACCGAGGACCTGGTCGAGGCCGGCCTGCGGAAGGAGTTCGACGCGGACTTCTACGCGGCCGCGACCCGCGACGCCGAGGTCCACGGCGGCGACCCGTTCGTCGTCGAGGCCGGCATCGCCTACGGCGGCGAGATCGAGGCCGGCGGCACCATCCAACTGATGCGCTTTGCCAACCGCGTGCCGCTGGTCTACCAGCGCGGCGCGTGTGCGACGACCAACGTCGTCAAGCGCATCGGCTGGCGCAACTACGGGCTGGATCAGCCCGGTGGCTCGGGGATGCCCAGCGGGCCGGCGGTGCTCTCGATCCACGTCGCGTCGACGAACGTCCCCTTCACCAGCGAGTCCAAGGACGCGCTGGCGAGCGTGCCCGAGATCGAGGACGAGATCGAACTCGCGATCCGCGAGGCCGCCCGCGAACTCAAGTCCTACCTCAACAAGCGCCGCTCGATGGCCAAACGGCGGGAGAAACAGGACGTGCTCGGGCGGATCCTGCCCCAGATGGCCGACAAGGTCGCGGAAGTGACCGGCCGCGAGCACCCCAACATCGAGGGGGCGATGGCCCGGATCATGAACAACGTCGGCGTCGACCGCGAGCGCGACGGCGAGACGGTTCGGCTGTCAGTCGAGAACCATTCCGACCGCGGCGAGAGCTTAGAGATCACCGAGATCGTCTCGGCGGAGCCCGGGGATCTGCCCGACGGCGTCGACGCCATCGAGATGGACGACGAGTGGTTCCTCAACTGGAACCCCGACGTGGACTCGGGTGAGACCATCGAACTGGAGTACAGCCTGCCGACCGACGCCGACGCCGACGCCACCGTCGACGGCGTCGACGACGAGAAACTCACGGTGAACGCATGAGCACAGAGGACACCACCGACGCGGAGGCACGTGAAACGCTGATCGACCTGGCCGCGGAGTTCTACGACCAGTTCGCGGCCGGCGAGATCCCCCGTATGGACCTGCCCACCCGGACCAAGAGCAACATCGAGTACGACCCGGAGAAGAAAGTCTGGGTGTACGGCGACCGCACGTCGACGCGCTCGGCCAACTCCGTCAGCGGCGCCCGAAAGCTGCTGAAAGCCAGCTTCACCATCGACTTCCTCGCGAACCAGCTCGACGAGGACCGCTCGTCGACGCTGCGTGAACTCTACTACCTGAGCGAATCCTGGAACAACGAGGAGGCGCAGTTCAACAGTCAGGACGAGTCGAACAATCTGGTCGAGGACTTAGAGATCGTCACGGGCGCCACCCGTGAGGACTTCCACATGCGCCCCGAGGAGTCGGGCGCGAAGGTCATGGGGCCGCTCCTCATCCGGGAGCAGACCAACCGCGGCGACCGGGACATCCACTGCCAGAAAGACGTTGGGCAGGGCGGCTACCAGATCCCCAACGACACGGACACCATCGAGTTCCTCGACAACGACGCCGACTTCGTCATGTGCGTCGAGACCGGTGGGATGCGTGACCGCCTCGTCGAGAACGGGTTCGACGACGAGTACAACTGTCTGGTCGTCCACCTCGGCGGACAGCCAGCGCGCGCGACCCGCCGACTCACCAAGCGACTGCACGACGAACTGGATCTCCCGGTCGTCGTGTTCTGTGACGGTGACCCCTGGTCCTACCGGATCTACGGCTCCGTCGCGTACGGGTCGATCAAGTCCGCGCACCTCTCGGAGCATCTGGCGACGCCGGAGGCCGACTACGTCGGCATCCGCCCGCAGGACATCGTCGACTACGACCTGCCGACGGATCCGCTGGCGGACTCCGACATCAACGCACTGGAGTCCGAACTCGAAGACCCGCGCTTCCAGACGGAGTTCTGGGAGGAGCAGATCGAGTTGCAGTTGGATATCGGGAAGAAGGCCGAACAGCAGGCGCTCGCGTCGCGAGGGCTGGACTTCGTGACCGATACGTACCTGCCCGAACGGTTGAACGAGATGGGCATTCTGTAGTTCGGTTTTCTGGTTTTTAGTCGTCTTCTGGAGGAAAGTCGGGGGTTCGGGTCACCTCGGTTAGCAGGTCACCAACACTGAAAGCCCCTGCCCGCTCGACTCGCGCGGCTCGCTGTGCTCCTCGGTCGCTACGCTCCCTACGGTGCTTACTTCGCCGTGCTTCGACGAGCGGGCAGCCCCTTTCAGTCCCGCCCGACAGCACAGTCCACATCCTCCCCAGCCGACGCCGCCTCCCGCGACGGCTCGCCACAGAGGGCTCGCCGGCGTCAGCGGCGTCCCTCGCGCGGACTGGGGCAGCCGACAGAAGCGGCTGCCCGCACGCGCCGTCGCGGTTGCAGTGGCGCGCGACGCGAGCGAGCGTGCGAGGGACGAGTGAGGGCGAAGCCCGAACGAGTCGGCTGGGGAGGACGAGGTGCTGTCGGGTGGGACTGAAAGGGGCTGGGCTCTCCGGAACGGCGCGGGAAGCAAGCACTGGAGGGAGCGAAGCGACCGAAGCGCGCAGCGACCGCACCGAGCGGAGAGCGCGGGGGCTTTCGCGGTGATGGTACCCGAACAGTTGCGGTCGATGGTGAACCCAGCAGACGAACTACTACCTGTACTCCAAACACCGACCTCTCAGAGAATCCCCGCAACGCCAGGCCTTAACCTCGCCACACCCCCACCGAAATCCATGCATTTCCCCGACCCACACGACGAGGACGGCTTCGACCAAATCTCCCCCGAACAGGCCGGTATCGACGCCGACGCCGTCGACGACGCCGTCGAGTTCCACCTCACCCACGGCACGCCCGACGAGACTGTCGAGTACCACATGCCCGACCTCGAACCGTTCGACGAGACCGAGGGCGAACTCGGCGGCTTCCTCGGTCCCGTCCCGGACCGCCGGGGCGGCCCGGCCGGGATGATCCTCGAGAGCGGCCGCGTCGTCGCCGAGTGGGGCGACACCGAGCGCGTCGACCACTGCTTCTCGTGTGCCAAATCGTTCCTCAGCATCGTCGGCGGCGTCGCGTGGGATCAGGGTCGATTCGACCTCGACGCCCGCGTAGCAAACGATATAGCGGACAACGAGGAGCGGAGCTCCTCGAGCAGCCGGACGCAGTCCGGCGATAGCGGTTTCAACAGCGACCACAACGCCAAGATCACGTGGGAACACCTGTTCCAGCAGACCTCCGAGTGGGGGGGTGAGCTGTTCGACCGCCCGGACAGCATCGACCGCAACCGCGCGGTCGGCAAGACCGGCGGGCCCGGGAAGGACGAACCGCGCGAACTGGAGGTGCCGGGGACGTTCTGGGAGTACAACGACGTCCGCATCAACCGCCTCGCGCTCTCGCTGCTGCGTCTGCACGCCAAGCCCCTGCCGCGCGTGCTCGCCCACGAGGTGATGGACCCCATCGGCGCCTCCCGAACCTGGGAGTGGCACGGCTACCACAACTCCAAAGTCGACATCGAGGGGCGGACGATGGAGTCCGTCTCCGGCGGCGGCCACTGGGGCGGCGGCTTCTGGTCGTCGACGACCGACCTCGCGCGGGCGGGCCACCTCCTGCTGAACGAGGGCGAGTGGGACGGCAAACGCCTGCTGAGCGAGGAATGGGTCGAGAAGGCCACCGACCCCTGCGATGTCTACGAGAACTACGGCTACCTGCTGTGGCTGAACACGGACCAGACGCTCTGGCCGTCGGCGCCCGAGTCCGCCTACGCGTTCCTCGGCCACGGCCAGAACGTCGTCTGGGTCGACCCCGAACACGAACTGGTGGTCGTGCTCCGGTGGCTGGATCTAGCCGACGACCGCGACGAGCGCGAAGACCAGGTCAATCAGGACCGGTTCTTCGAGAAACTGCTGGCCGGCGTGTAGTCCCGGCAAGCGAACGACAGCCTTACGCTCTGGAGCACGAACCCCGGGAACATGTCCGACGCCGAAGACGAGATGCAGTACCACGTCGAACTCGAACCCGGTGACGTTGCCGACAGCGTGCTCCTCCCGGGCGATCCCGAGCGCGTCGACAAGATTACGCCGCTCTGGGACGACTACGACGAGGTCTCGCACCACCGCGAGTACCGCACCGCGACCGGGAACTTCGACGGCGCGCCAATCTCGGTCACGTCAACGGGAATCGGCTCCCCCTCCGCCGCAATCGCCGTCGAGGAACTGGCTCGCGTCGGCGCGGACACGTTCATCCGCGTTGGCTCCTGCGGGGCGATCCAGCCCGATATGGAGGTCGGCGACCTCGTGATCACCCGCGGCGCCGTCCGACAGGAGGGCACGAGCAAGGAGTACGTCCGCGAGGACTACCCTGCAGTCGCCGACGAAGAGGTCGTCTCCGCCCTGATCGCGGCCGCTGAGCGCCTCGGCCACGACTATCACGTCGGCCTCACGATGTCCGCCGACTCCTTCTACGCCGGGCAGGGCCGCGAAGGGTTCGACGGCTTCGAGGCCGCCGGCAGCGAAGACCTCGTCGAGGATCTGAAGGAGGCGAACGTGCTCAACATCGAGATGGAGACCGCAGCCATCTGCACGCTAGCGAACATCTACGGCCTGCGCGCCGGCGCTATCTGTTCGGTGTTCGCGAACCGATCCACCGGCGAGTTCATGACCGAGGGCGAGTCCGTCGCCGCCGAAACCGCGAGCCTCGCGGTGAAACTGCTGGCGAAGATGGACGAAGTGAAAGAGGAAGCCGGCGCGGACCGCTGGCACGCCGGCCTGAGTCTGGAGTAGCGGAGTAGCTACGCCGCGACGGCCCAGAACCGCACGCTCTGGGGGACGCGCCAGAGCAGTTCCGGCAGGTCCGTCTCCTCGGGTTCGCTCTCCGTGACGGCGTGTTGTTGGCGTTCCAGATGGCCTGAAAGTCGTCGCTCCACTCGTTCCAGAGCCGACGGTTCGCCTGTCGGTGATCGGTCACTTTTCGGGCTGGGTTTGGGCAGGGTATCAGCTTTTCCCCGGCGTGACAGAAAGACTCAAACCGACTCAGGAGAGATCCGACCACGCGCCCCAGAACCGCTGAATCGCGGTCAGGTGGCCGACCGCAGCGAACAGCACGAGTAGCAGTTCGACGGCGCCGAGGCCGGCGACGATGTCACCCGGCAGGACAAAGGCGACGACGCCGACGATGCCCACCAGTGCGAGGCGGTCCGCGCGACCGAGCAGGCCGCCGTACTCCCGGCCCAGTCCGACCGCCTGAATCTGCGTGCCGAGGTAGGAGGTGAGCAGGACGCCCGTCACCGCCAGCAGCCCCAGCGCGTATGCGTCGGCGCCGGCGGCGAGGCCGGCGATGATCAGCACGTCGGCGTAGCGGTCCAGCACGTGATCCAACAGGTCGCCGCCCTTCGAGTCGGTGCCGAGGCTTCGGGCGAGCGCCCCATCCACGAGGTCGAGCCAACCGTTCGCGAACACGAAGAAACTGGCCACGAGATAGAGCCAGAGCGGCCCCTGCCCGCCCGCCAGCGCGAACGTGCCGCCCGCGGCGCCGGCGAAGACGAAGGCGATGACGCTCACGCCGTCGGGAGTGAGTCCCAGCGCCTCGGCGGCGTCGACGAACGGGACGAGCAGGCGGTCCGCGACCTCGCGGTACTGATCGAGCGTCACAACGCCCCCGTGAAGTCGACCGTGCCGGCCGACGGCTCGCGCTCACCCCGCAGGACGGCGAGTACGTCGTCGACGACGGCCTCCACCGACCGGTCGGTGGTGTCGATTTCGTAGACGTTCTCCTCGCCGTAGGCCCGGACTGCCTCGCTGAGCACGATATCCAGCGCCTCGCTCTCGGCGTTCTCGGCGATCTTCGCTTCGGGTTCGTCTCGCTCCTCCAGACGCGCCTCGAGTTCGTCGGGGTGACAGCGCAGCACGATTGCGGCGTCCGCCCCGAAGTGATGCGCGAGATGCGAGTCGAGCAGGCCCGACCAGTCCCCGAGATGCTTGCGGATCGCGTCGAGATCGGCGACGAGCGAGCCGCGCTGCTCGTCCTCGCCCTCGTGGAGCCCCTCCTCCCGGATCAGGTCGTTGAGGTGGTGTACGTCGATATCGAGTCGGTCGCCCACTCTCTCGGCGACGGTGGTCTTGCCCGTCCCGGGCGTGCCCGTGAGCACGACACGCTCGAACGCGAGGTCGGCGGCGTTGTCGGTGTTCTCGCTCATGGTTCGGGTGCCTCCAGATCCGCGAGCACGTCGTTCAGCGTCTCGACGGCCCGGCGCGTCTCTGTCTCGGTGCCACAGGAGATCCGGACACAGCCCGGGAGCCCGAAGGAGCTACAGTCCCGGATGATCACGCCCGCCTGCTGGGCAGCCTCGGCGACGGCGCTCCCGTCGCCCACGTCACAGAGCACGAAGTTCGCCGCGCTGTCGAACGTGGGCGCGTCGAGGTGCTCGTGGATGTGCTCGCGGGCCCATTCGGCGCTCTCGACGGACTTCTCGACGTGGTCGTCGTCCGCTAGCGCGGCTATCGCGGCCCGCAGCGCCGCCTCGCTGGCGGCGAAGGGCGTCGAGACCTTCGCGTAGGCGTCGCCCCACGCCTCGGGGACGAGCGCGTAGCCGATCCGGAGCCCCGCCAGCCCGTAGGCTTTCGAGAACGTCCGGAGGATTGCGAGGTTGTCGTACTCGGAGAGCAGTCCGGCCGCGGAGGGAACGTCTGCGAACTCGCCGTAGGCCTCGTCGACGACCACGAGCGAGTCGTCGTCGACGCCGGAGAGCAGCGCCTCGATCTCCTCGCGGGCCATCGTCGCACCGGTGGGGTTGTGCGGCGAGGTGACGAAGACGATGCGCTCGCCGTCGTAGGCCTCGAGTACCGTCTCGGCGGTCATCTCGAAGTCGTCGGCTTTCGAGAGGTCGTAGGAACGCACGTCGCCGTGGTGGTAGCGCGCGCTCATCCCGTAGTAGGAGAAGCCAGGATCGGGGACGAGCACGGGGTCCGCGGGGTCGAGCATCGCCCGCGAGAGGTAGTCGATGGCGCCGTCGGCGCCGGGGCTGACCCAGACCTGTTCGGTCGTGAGGTCCCACTTCTCGGCCAGGTCGACCGTGAGGTCCGTGTGGGCCGCCTTGGGGTAGATCGAGATGTCCTCGGCGGCGCCCCGAACCGCGTCGATGGCCGCGGGGCTGGCGCCGTGGGGGTTCTCGTTCGAGGAGAGTTTCACGAGTTCGTCGGGGTCGAGACCGAGGTCGCGTGCGACCTCCTCGACCCCCCGTCCGGGGACGTACTCGACGTGGGAAGAGAGGTCCCGTGGTTGCATAGCGCCTGATTCTCGGTGATGGGGGATAAGGCTCCCGCCCTTGGATCGGGATAGGTGGGAGTGAATGGTGTCAGGGTGGGCTCCGTCGGCGACAGCAACGGCAACAGCATCTCTGTCGTTGGCAACTTGTGACCGCAGGGTGCCGGACACAAGGTCCGGTCACCAGAAATCAGAGATTTCTGGTTGGCAGACGAGAGCCTGCGGCTCTCGTCGACGTCGCAGGAAGGCGCCGCCTTCCTGCTGGCAAACGGGAGCTTCGCTCCCGTTAACGGCGCAGCTCCGAGTCCCCACCTCGCGGGTCGCTGACGCTCCCCGCTCGGTCTTCCGTGGCCTCCCTCCGGTCGGCCACGCACCCTCCCCCCGCGTTGACGAGAGCCTCCGGCTCTCGTTCGCCAACCAGAACGCTTCGCGTTCTGGTGACGCTCGCGAACGTTGCGAGCGCGAGGCGTCCACCGCGACCACAGCCGGTTGTGGCGCGCGACGCGAGCGCCGACGGACGCGAGCAAGCGCGAGGGATGAGCGAGGGTTAAGCCCGAGCGAATCAGTTGGGGAGGCTGTGGCTGCGGTTCGGGGCTGTGCGGTCACAAGTGTCCAAGGGAACTCCGCGGTCGTGTGCGTCGCAGAAGTAACGAACCAAGCAGTCACGAAAACGAATCCCGCAAAGGAAGCTACTCCCGAAAAGACCTCAAACGAAGGCCGAACCGCGAAGACACCTAATCAGCGCGCTCCTCGATCAGCCGCGTCTCGACGGCCGCCTGCACGACCTCGGAGACGTCGCTCAGGCTGTTGGAGTTGTTCGCCACCACACCGTTCAGCAGCGCCTCGTGGTCGCGCAGGCCGGCGACGACCAGCGAGTCCGCCTCGGGCACGTCGTAGGCTTCGGCGACCGCCGCGACCACCACGTCGCCCTGATCCTGCTCCTCGTCGGCGACGGCCCCGAGCAGGCCGCCGAAGATGTCGTCGGCCTCGACCTCGACCGTGCGCTCGAGCGTGCCGGGGGACTCCACGTCGCCGCCGAGCAGCCCCGCGAGATAGCCCTTCACCGAGCCGACGATGTAGTCGTCGAGGCTGTCCTCGCCGATCTTGTCGGCGCGGCGCGCGGCGAAGGCGCGGACGAACCGGTCCATCTCGATCTCCAGCGACGAGCGCTCGTCGACGTCCTCCGCGCGGGTCTCCGCGGGGCCGTCATCGGCCGATTCGTCCTCGCTGTCGTCCTCGGACGCGTCAGCCTCCTCGGCCTCGTCATCCGCTTCGTCGGCGTCGGCCTCACTCTCGTCGTCGGCGTCTGGCGCGTCGTCGGCGAGCGCATCGGCGTCGGTTTTGACGGACCCGGTCTCCTCGCCGTCGCTGCCGAGGCCGGAGTCGACATCGCCCTCGTCGGCCTCGGTGTCGGCTGCGGCGTCCCGGGAGCGCCGCCCTCGGTTGGTTCCGCGCCCAGTGGCGCTGTTGGGGCCCGTGCCCAGCGTGTTGATTCGCCCCTCGATATCTCGTCGCCGGTCGTTGCCGCCGTTGTCGCTCATGAGTACCACCTTGGTTGGCACCGAGAAAAAGTCAGCGGAGGAACGCGGTCTCAGTGGCCCGAGAGCGTCTGACGTGCGTCAGACGCCGTCGTCAGTTTCGACTGTCGCCGCCTCGGATCGCGCCCGCTCGACCACTGCGGGACGCGCCGAGAACGTCACGTGGACCCGGTTCCCGGTGTAGTCGGCATCGACCCGGCCGTGTTCGTGCGCCCACGCAAGGAACGACTGGGTCTCGCCGGTGTTCGGGAGGTCGAACACGGCGGTTGCGTCGGGCAGCACGTCGCCGACAACGTCGCGGAGGCGATCAGTTCCCGTCCCCGCCAGCGCGCTCACGGGGAGGACCTCCGTCACACGGTCGCCAGCCACCTCTTCGACGACCTCCCGACGCGCCGCGAGGGCGCCGTCATCCACGAGATCTGCCTTGTTGAGCACGATCAGTAGTTCGCCCCGCGGGTGGCCGAGTTCGTCGAGCGAGACGCGAAGTTTCTCCCGAAAACCCTCGCGGTCATCGCTCGCGTCGACCACCAGCAGCGCCGCATCGCTGTCGGCGACCGCACTCAGTGTGGTGCTGAACGCCGCCACCAGATCGTGCGGGATGCCGTCGACCAGGCCGACGGTGTCGGTCAGCAGCACGCGCCGACCGTCGACGGTCGCACGCCGAGTGGTGGTGTCGAGCGTCTTGAACAAGCGATCCTCCACCTCGGCGACGCCGTCCAGATCCGCGTGGTCGGGTTCCATCCCCTCGACCGAGAGGTCGTCCGCGAGACGGTGGAGGAGGGTAGACTTGCCGGCGTTGGTGTAGCCCGCGATGGCCACGAGATCGAACCCCTGCTCGCGGCGCTCCGCGCGGCGCTCGTTCGCGCGGTCCGCGAGGCGGTCGAGTTTGGTCTCGACGGTCCGGATCCGGCTCTCGATGTCGACCACCCGGGAGCCGGTTTCGGCGGCCCGTTGCATGTGGGTTCGCTCCTCGGTTTCGCGCACTCTCGGCAGTTCGTAGCGGAGTTTCGCCAACTCCACCTGCAGGCGGGCGGCCTTCCCGCCGGCACCCGTCTCGAAGATGTCGAGGACGAGCCGGTGGCGGTCGATGATCCGGACGCCGTCGGGGAGCAGTCCGGTGAGCGCGCTGTACTGACCGGGCGTGAGTTCCACGTCGAACAGCGCGGCGTCGGCGCCCGTCTCGGCCACCCGACGGGCCAGTTCCTCGGCCTTCCCGCGGCCGACGTTGTACTGTCCGTCCTCGCGCCGCCGCTGCGTGATGGCGTCGACGACGGCGTAGCCCGCCGCGCTGGCGAGGCGCTCGATTTCCGTGGTATCTGGCTGCTGGTCGGCGTCGCGGGCGACGACGATGGCGGTCCGGTCGGCGTCAGCAGCCGGGTCGTCGTCGGTGGTCGCTGTCGATACGTCGGTCTGAGTCGCTGGTGAGTCTTGCAACGGTGGTGAGGGTGGGTCCCCCACCGTGGGCGGACGGCGACGGCGAACCGCCCGCGGCGGGCGGGAGACCCGAGACTGTCGGAGATCGGTGCCTCAGGGGGTCTCCCGCCGTCGCTCGTGTCGTGGTCCGGCGACCACGGTTTTAACGAGGCTATCGCCTCGCTGCCGTCGAGTGAGCGTCGCGGGCTCAGAACTGAACGAGGAGCATCGGCTATCGGAGACTGTTGCCGGCTGTCGCAAAAAGCTTCGGTCGGTGTGCGAACGAGTCGCGTGCTCGCGGCGAGGGCGTTACTCGTCGTCGAGCTCTTCGACGATCTCCTCGGCGTCGACGTCGGCGTCCTCGAGGTCGCCCTCGATGTCCTCGAGCTCCTCCTCGATCTGCTCGGCGCCGCCCATGCCGCCCATCATGCCGCCCATACCGCCCATCATGCCGCCGCTGCTGCCGTCGAAGACCTCCTCGACGACCACGCGGTCGAGATCCAGCCGGTCCATCAGCTCCTGCGCGACCTGCTGCTTCTGGAACATCCACTGCTGGTTCATCTGCATCTGCTGGCTGGCCTCGATGTAGAGGGTGCGCTGTTCGACCTCCTCGGTCTCGGTGGTCTCCTCGCCCTCCTCGTCCTCGACGGTAACCTCCTCCTCGACCGTCTCGGTTTCGATGCGGAGCTCCGGCTCCATCTGGAGGTACATCCCCAGCAGACCGGCGGCCTTCTCCTCGTCGTCCTCGACGACATCGACGACCTCGTACTCGTACTCGAGGTCCTCACCCGCAAGCGGGTGGTTGAAGTCGACGCGTGCGCGGCCGCCGATCACGGTCTCGACGTAGCCCTGCTCGCCGTCGATCTGGACCTGCGCGCCGGGGCGTCGGTTCTCCTCGTCGAGCTTCGCGGAGCTGATGGTGCGGACCTCCTCCTGGTCGTACTCGCCGAACCCGTCCTCGGCGGAGATGTCGACGGTGCCCTCGTTGCCGACCTCGTTCCCGGTGAGCGCCTCGTCGACGCCGGGGAACACGTGACCCTCGCCCACGACGATGATGCGCGGGGAGAAGTCGTACTCGTCGTCGTCGATGCCGGCCTCCTCGGCGACGTCCTGCCGGGTCGTGTCGACGACGCGGTCGTCGCTGACGGTGCGGACGTTGTAGTCGATGCGGACGAAGTCGCCCTCCTGAATGCCGGACTGGGTCTCGGCATCGGTCTCTGCTTCGGCCTCGACGTCGGCGTCGGCCTCGTTCTCACTCATACCTCTATCGTCTCGTGTTCCACTCTTAAGCACAACGTTTCGGGCCCGGATGGGGCTCGATGCCGGGGATCGTCGGCCGCTCAGACGCTGCCTGACCCGGCTCAGTTCCGACCGTCGCACGCCGCGAGCCCCACCGCATCGACGTGTGTCCCGCCGACACTGCCGAGAGGGCAGCCTTTTCGCCGCCGCCGTCGATCCCCGATCCATGTACGAGGTCGAACTCAAAGTCGAGGCCGACCACGAGCGCGTCCGCGCGGCGCTCGAGGACGCCGGCGCCGGTCCCGTGGACCACGTCCGGCAGGTCGACACCTACTACGACGCCCCCCACCGGGAGTTCGCCGAAACCGACGAGGCGCTGCGCCTGCGCGAGGAGACCGACCTCGATGCCGGCGAAACGACGACGAAACTGACCTACAAGGGACCGCTCGTCGAGGCGGCGTCGAAGACCCGCGAGGAGCACGAGACGGCCGTCGCCGACGGCGACGCCGCCGCGGGGATCTTCGACGGCCTCGGGTTCGCGCCAGCCGCGACCGTCGAGAAGGAGCGCGAGCGATTCGCGCTCGAAGGGTACACGATCACGCTCGATTCAGTGGAAGGCGTCGGCGATTTCGTCGAAGTCGACCGCGAGGCGCCCGAATCCGAAATCGAGGAAGTCCGTGAGGGCGCCCAGTCGCTCCTCCGAGATCTCGGTTTCGACCCCGACGAGCAGATCCGCACCTCCTACCTCGGCCTGCTGCTCGGTGATGTGCAGTAGTAATTTCCCGGCGTCGGATCGTTTCCGAAGGTTATAGATTCGGTGCCCGGGAAGAACGGGCAATGACGCGGAACATTCAGGTCTCGGAACTCGACCGGCAGGCGGTCGAGGACCAGCAGGTCGAAATCGTCGAGCGAAAGGGGATCGGTCACCCCGACTCCATCTGTGACGGCATCGCCGAAAGCGTCTCGCGCGCACTCTCACAGCTCTATCTCGACCGGGTCGGGAAGGTGCTGCACTACAACACTGACGAAACCCAGCTTGCAGCAGGGCGCGCGGCGCCGGCCTACGGCGGCGGCGAAGTCGTCGAGCCTATCTATATCCTCATCGTCGGCCGCGCCACCAAGAGCTACGAGCAGGACGGCCGGCAGTACGAACTCCCCGTCGACTCCACCGCGCTGGCGGCGGCCCGCGAGTACCTGAACGAGAACATCCCGGAACTGGAGTACGGCACCGACGTGGTCGTCGACGTGCGCCTCGGCGAGGGCTCGGGCGACCTGCAGGACGTGTTCGGCGAGGACGAGGTGCAGGTGCCGATGGCCAACGACACCTCCTTTGGCGTCGGCCACGCGCCCCTGACCGAGACCGAGACTATCGTTCGCGAGATCGAGCACGGCCTCAACGGCGAGTACGCCGACGAGAACCCCGTGGTCGGCCCGGACGTGAAGGTGATGGGCAAGCGCGAGGGCGATCAGATCGACGTGACCGTCGCCGTCGCGATGGTCGACGCCTACGTCGAGAATCTGGAGGCGTACAAGGACGCCGTCGCTGCCGTGCGCGAGTACGCGCTCGGGGTCGCCCGCGAGCGCACCGACCGGGAGGTCAGCGTCGAGGTCAACACCGCCGACGACTACGAGGAGGGCTCGGTCTACCTCACCGTCACCGGCACCTCCGCCGAGCAGGGCGACGACGGCTCCGTGGGCCGTGGGAACCGCGCCAACGGCCTCATCACCCCGAACCGCCCGATGAGCATGGAGGCCACCTCCGGGAAGAACCCCGTCAACCACATCGGGAAGATCTACAACCTCCTCTCGACGGCGACCGCCGAGGCCGTCGTCGAGGAGGTCGAGGGCATCCGCGACCTCCAACTCCGCCTGCTCTCCCAGATCGGCCGCCCCATCGACCAGCCCCACGTCGCCGACGCGCAGGTCGTCACCGCCGACGACATCGAGGTCGAGGACCTGGAGGCCGACGTGACCGAGATCGTCGACGAGAAGCTGGCGAACGTCACCGAGATCACGCGCGCGGCCATCGAAGGCGAGCTGTCGACGTTCTGAGGGGCCACGGGACATTTACGGCGCCCGACCGAGCGCCGCCCCATGGAGACGCTCGAACTCACGCTCCGACTTCTCGCGGGGTTGGGGCTCATCCTCACCAACGGCTTCTTCGTCGCTATCGAGTTCGCGCTCACCCGCGCCCGACAGTTCTCAGAGGAGGAGTTCCTCGGGGACGGCGGGAGCAAAGCACTCCAGCGTGCGTGGGAGATGACCCACGATCTGGAGCTGTATCTCACCACCTGTCAGGTCGGGATCACCGCCTCCAGCATCGCGGTCGGTATCGTCGCCGAGCCGGCGCTTGCAGCCATCTTCGAGCCGCTGTTCCGGAACACCGCGCTCGCGAGCGCCGGCGCCGGCGCCATCCTCGCCTTCCTGCTCATCAACCTCGTCCACCTGACCCACGGCGAGCAGACGCCGACGTATCTGGGCGTCGAGCGTTCGCGGGTCGTCTGCAAGTACGGCGCGACGCCGCTGTACTGGTGCAATCGCCTGATCCTGCCGATCATCAAGCTGGGCGACTGGGTCGCGAAGGCGACGCTCGGCCTGTTCGGCGTCGAGATGACCGGCGCGTGGCTGGAGACCGAAGAGGAGGTCATCGAGACCCGGGCGGACCTCCACAAACGGCTGGGTTCGGTGCTCTCTGAGGGCCAGATTCCCGAAGAGCGCCACGAGGAGATCCTGAACACGCTCACCATCGGCGACCGGGCAGTGCGGGAGGTGATGGTGCCCGAAGAGGAGATCGTCACGCTCTCGACGGCGGTCGACGCCGCGGAGAACTTCCGCCGGATGGAGGAACACCCCCACACGCGCTACCCCCTGATCGGCGAGGGCCTACAGGATTTCCGCGGCATCGTCTACTTCCCGATGCTGGCACGCTACCGCGACGGCGTCGCCGAGGGCGAGGTGGACTTCACCAACCTCTCGGCGCCGCCGATGACGCTCTCCCACGACACCAGCGTCAGCGACGCCATCGACCAGTTCCAGATCGAGGGCCAGGAACTGGCGCTGGTCGTCGAGGACGGCGGCGTGATCGGGATGGTGACGGTGACGGATCTACTGGAGTCGATCACCGGCGAGATGGAGGACCCCATCGACGCCGACGTGCTCGCGCGGTAGGCGAATCCGCGGGCAACGGGGCTCACGCTGGCTGGGTTGGGGCTACTGGCCCGCGCCAGTCGCCTCCCCGTAGAGCGACCGCACGTAGCCGCCCGCGACCAGCAGGAGTCCGACGCCGGTGAACGCCGTCGACCACTCGTTGAACCCGGCGTCGTAGACGATCAGTGCGATACCGACCAGTATCGTGTCAGTCGAGAGGGCCATTCCCGGTGACTCCGCCGAGCGCACGGTAAGCGTTCCGCCTCACGCCGCCGGAGGGAAACACCCATGCCCGCCCGCCGGCTAGCCCGCCCGTGCAGCCGTCACCGGATCTCGCGGTCGTCCGTTTCGGGGAGTTGGGCATCAAGAGCGGCAAGGTCCGCGGGCAGATGCTCGACCGCCTCGCCGAGAACGTCCGCGCGATCCTCGAGGATCGAGAGATCGCCGGCCGGGTCGAGCGCCGCTGGTCGCGGATCCTGATCTGGCCCGCCGAGGGCGGCGACGCAGAGGCCGATAACTCAGCGTTCTCGCCTGACGAAGCCGCCCAGGCCGCCGCCGACACGTTCGGCGTCGTCTCCACACGGCCGGCGATTTCGGTCGCGCCGGAGCGCGAGCCACTCGAACGTGCGGCGGTCGCGCTCGCCGAGGATCACCCAGAGGGTGCGACGTTCGCAGTCCGGGCCAACCGCGCCGGCTCGGCCGAAACCCACCCATTCACCAGCCAGGAGATCGAGCGCGAGGTCGGGGCCGCGGTCGGTGAGGCGACCGGCGCCGACGTGGACCTCGACGACCCGGACCGGACCTACCGCCTCGACGTGCGCGAGGACGAGGCGTTCGTCTCCGCCGTCGAGTACGACGGCCCCGGCGGCCTCCCGGTCGGGACGCAGGGGAAGACCGTCCTGCTGTTCTCCGGCGGGCTGGACTCGCCCGTCGCCGGCTGGGAGCTGTTCAAGCGCGGACTGGAGGTCGTCCCCGTTTACCTCGATCTGGGCGCCTACGGCGGCGCCGACCACCTCGCCCGCGCGACCGAGACCGCCCGCGTGGTCGCGCGCTCGGCGCCCCACGTCGACGCCCGCCTGCGGGTGGTTCCGGCAGGGGATCTCGTGGAGGATCTCGTCGCCGAAACCGATTCGACGCGGATGCTCTCGCTCCGGCGCGCGATGCTCCGGGTTGCGGAGGGCGTCGCCGACGACGTGGGTGCCCACTCGCTCGCCACGGGCGAGTCGGTCGGCCAGAAGTCCTCCCAGACCGGGCCGAACCTCCGGACCACCGACGCCGCCGCGACGCGGCCGGTCTACCGCCCGCTGCTGACCCGCGACAAGCCCGAGATCGTCGAACAGGCCCGAGACATCGGAACGTTCGTCGACGCCACGATGAACGTCGGCTGTGAGCGCGTCGCCCCGGACTACCCCGAGACGAACGCGACCATCGAACAGGTCGAGGCCGCGGAGCCTGACGACCTGCTCGCGCGGGCCGAGGCGCTGGCCGACGAGCGCTACGTCGCCGACGAGGGGTGAGCGTCGCCGGACCGCAACCCACTTTATGGGCGCCGGCGACGGCCCGATAATGGCGCAGGTCTGTCTACTGGGCGACCCCGAGAGCGGCCTCCGCTACGAACTGCTCTCCCGGGAGACCGCCCGCGAAGCGCTCGCGACGTACGACCTGCGGGAGCCCTACGAGAACAGCCTCGCGCTCGACACCGTCTCCATCGGCGCCGCCGTCTCCCTGCTGAACGACCTGAACTGGTACCTCGTCCGCTTCGTCCGCACGGCGCTGGTCCAGTCGGACTCGGTCTCGGAGACCGAGTGGCTCTCCCGGGATCTGGCGACGGCGATCCGGGACGGCGAAGTCGACCCCGAGGAGACCGGGACGTTCCTGAAGGTGTACGGTGTAGAAGACGACCACATCGAGGATCTGGCGTTCGTCGAGCGAGAAGGGGAGTGGACCCCCGAACGCGAGGGGTACGACGAGGTGCTGGTCGTCCGGGTGACGGAAGCCGAGTTCGGCGGCTAGTCCTCACACTGCCACTGGCAGTCCTCGGCCTCTTCGGCTTCGAACAGCCCGGTGGACATGTAGCGCTCGCCGCCATCGGGGAAGACCGTGATCACGAGCGGATCGTCGACGCCCTCCTCGGCGAGTCGCACGGCAGTGCGACGGGCGGCGACGTTGGCGGCGCCGCTTGACTGCCCGACCAGAATCCCCTCCTCGCGGGCCAGACAGCGGCACTCGCGTTCGGCGTTCTCCAGACTCACCACCTCCACCGCGTCGACCAGTTCGACGTCGAGGTTCGGCGAGACGAACCCCGGGCCCATTCCCTGAAAGTCGTCGTGGCCCGACTCGCCCGTCGAGAGGATCGCGTTCTCCTCGGGTTCGACGGCGACGACCTCCATCTCCGGGAACTCCTGATCGAGTCGTCTAGCGGTGCCCGTGAGCGTGCCGCCCGTCCCGACACCGGCGACGAACGCGTCGATTTCGCGGTCCTCGACCTGCTCCAGAATTTCCGGCCCGGTGGTCTCGAAGTGCGCGCGGGGGTTCGCGCCGTTCTCGAACTGCCGGACCTGCACGTAGTCGCCGGTCGCCTCCAGTTCGTCCGCGCGGTCGCGGGCGTCGCTGATGTCGCCGTCGACGACCTCGATGTCGGCGCCGTAGGCCCGCATCACCCGCCGGCGCTCGGGTGATTTGGAGCCGGGGATCACGATCCGCACGTCGTACCCCTTGACGGCGCCGACCATCGCCAGCCCGATGCCGGTGTTGCCGCTGGTGGGCTCGACGATGGCGTCGCCCTCGGTGAGTTCCCCGGCCTCCTCGGCGGCCTCAATCATGTAGAGGGCGGGGCGGTCCTTCGCGGAGCCGCCGGGGTTTTTCGACTCCAACTTCGCGGCGACGGTGCCGGTCGGCGACGCCACCTCGACCAGCGGCGTGCCGATGGCACCGAGCACGTTCGCGTCCATTTGCTCGGAGGTAGCCGGGTCGTGCCTAAAGGAATAGCGACAGCGGCCGCCCGTGGACAGCGTTCACTGTGGCTGCTGTGCGACGACACACGGCAGCGTCTCGGCCACCTCGTCGGCTGCGTGGTCGTCGACGGCGTGCCAAGCTCCGCGTTGGCACCCCCAGTGCCGACTCTATTTCGGCTTCAGTCAGGACGCTCTCGCCGTCCAGCACCTTCCGGAAGCGATCTGTCAGAAACGATGTCTCCGGGTCGTCGGCCTGCTTGCGGTAGAGCGCCCGCGTCGACGGGGAGGGGTAGGTAGCGATCAGGTAGCCATCCGGTTCGACCGCGACCGGGCTCGCGTCGTAGCCGACGACAGTCGCCTCCGGGTGCCGCTCGCCGTAGGTCAGCGCCAGTTCGCCGGTGCCACAGCCCACGCTCGCCAGCGACGCCGGCGGCTCGTCGTAGAACCGTTCCAGCCGGTCGACATTCCGCTTTCCGGCGTCGCGCATCGCCTCGGCGTCGTCGCCGCCGTCAGCTCGGTAGGCGTCCCAGCCCATCGCTCGTGTTCTCTCACCGCTGCCGCATCTTTCTACTGGTCGACACGATTGCGGCGATGGGGTCGGCAGAAAAGCACAGCCACCAGAGATTTGCCCGCTCGGGTCGCTGCTCACGGACGTATGGCTACCGACAGTCTCACCGAACGGCTCCCGCTGGCACAGGGCGCGGCCGCAGGCGTCGGCGCGTATCTGCTGGGCTATCTGATCACCTACTTAGCGACCAGCGGCTCCGTGGAGGAACGGCTGGCCAGCTTCAACTTCATCGCGGACCTGTTCGGCGGCGACACCGCCACCGTCTGGCAGGGCGTCGGCTGGCTGTTCTACAACGCCCACTTCGTCCGCACGCGGGCCACGGGCGGCTTCGGCGGCCCGCGCTCGCAGAACTTCATCGCCGCCAGCGACGGCGGCGCGGTGGTGCTACTCTACCTCGTTCCGGTGATACTCCTGCTCGCCGCGGGGCTGGCCGTCGCCCGCCTCGGCAGCGCCGACGACCTCGCTGACGGCGCCGTCGGGGGCGCGACGGTGGTGCTGGGCTACCTCCCGCTGGCGCTGCTGGGTCGCTTCCTGTTCGACTACGACGGCTCGGTTGCGCCAGATCTCGTTACTGCAGTGCTGCTCGCCGGTCTCGTCTACCCGCTCGTCTTCGGCGCGCTGGGCGGCGCGGCGTGGAGCAGTATCGGCGACTGAGCCGGGTCGCCGCCGGCGCAGAATGGGTCGGCGGTACTCACTAACCGCCGGCGCAGGATGGGTCGGCGGTACTCACTAACCGCCGGCGCAGGATGGGTCGGCGGTACTCACTAACCGCCGGCGCATCGCTTATGCCCGCGCGGCGCCGAGTTCGGGTATGTCCAACGCAGCACCCGACGCGCCCGAATCGACGCTCTCGACGCTCGAACCGGATCCGATGTGGGACGCCGAATCCCACGAGGATGCCGTCGACGCGCTCGGCGCCGACGACCTCGTGTTCCGTATCTGGGGCGGCGACTGGTGTGGCGACTGCCGCAAGCAGCTACCCGCCTTCGCGGCCGCGCTCGACGCCGCGGGCGTGCCCGACGAGCGTATCCTCGCCTACGCGGTCGAGCGCGAGGACGGCGAGAAAGTCGGCGAAGGGATCGAGGAGTACGACATCGAACTGATCCCGACCGTGATCGTCGAGAAGGAAGGTGAGGAGGTCGCCCGCTTCGTCGAGAACGAGGCCCGCCCTATCGCGCAGTACCTCGCAGACCAGCTTTCCGAGTAAGTTCGCGGGGCTGCTGCTGCCCCGGATGCTGTGTGTTACCACGCCCTGCTCAGTTTTTTACTGTCGGCTTCACTACCTTTGACTGAGGTGACGACGACGTGCAATCACTCACTCCCATGAGCGTGCTTCTCCCCGGCACGGGGGTCAAGTCACTCGACCGGAATCCGGTCAGTGACCGTGGGCCCCGTGCCCGGTTCGCGCGCGTCGTCGTTCCCGCCGTCGAGTGGGCGACCTGACGCAGTTCGCCCCCGGCGGCCCCGACCCGATCCAGACTCCTTCGAGCCAGTGGGCTCGGGTACCCGGATACGGGGACGGGCTCGTATCGCCCTGCTGACGCACGACGTAACCCCCTCCAGAGGATGTACGCACCAGTGCAGTATTCGGACAATCGGACGTATCGCACCCCGCCTACCTTCGGCATGGCGCTGCTGTTCGCCGCTTTGCCGCTGGCCGCGCTGTTCGCGGCGATGTTCCCGGCGGCCACCGCCGGCTTGGTCGTCGGCTGGGCCGGGAGGACGGCCCTGCAGCGATGATTCGCTTCCCCTCGCGGGAGTTCGCGCTGACCTTTTTTCTTCGTTCACGCGGCAGTTCTACAGGTTCGCTTCAACCCACTCGAGCGCCGCTGTCAGATCGGTCTCCGGCGGCGAGCAGGTAAAGGAGCGACAGGCGTACACCGTCGGCTCACCCTCCCGCGCCTCGCGGCCGGCCCAGACCGGCGGCGCCTCGTCGAGGCCGAGTTCGTCGAGCCAGTTCTGCAGCCCTGCCTCCGTCGGCGGGCGGCGGGCGACGATGGCTCCGGGCAGATGGCGCTCTGCGAGCGTCTCGCGCCAATCTGTGGGCAGTTCGTCGGCAGCAATCGTGAGTTCGAGCGACCCGCGCGCCGCCGCGTCGGCGGCGACCGCCAGCGTCCCGTGCTCGACGGGGCTGGCCTCGATACGCCCGCGGTGGGTCGCGAGCGTCTCCCGGGCCACACTGGCCAGATCCCGGTCCGTGAAGCCGTCCAGATCCAGTAGCAGCGAGACGGCGCCGCCGACGCTGGAGGGAGTCGACTGGTCGGTTAGCTCCTGGGGCCGGGCGACCAGTTCCTCGCCCTCGTCGCTGGAGAGGTAGAGCGTGCCGTCGTCTTCGTCGTAGAACGCCTCCGAGATGACCGATGCGAGGTCGAGCGCGAACGCCAACGGCGCCACCTCGCCGGTGGCCTGGTAGAGTTCGAACGCGCCGCGGCCGAGGAACGCGTAGTCTTCGAGCGCGCCGTCGATGCCCACCTGTCCGTCCTTGAAGCGACGGGAGAGCCGTTCTTCGTCGGCGTCCCAGAGCTGTTCGCGGACGAACGCGAGTGCCGATTCGGCGCGGTCGATCAGGTCGTCGTCGCCGAGTACGAAGCCGGCGCGTGCGAACGTCCCGATCTGGAGGCCGTTCCAGCCAGCGAGCACCTTCTCGTCGCGTGGCGGGCGCGGACGCTCCTCGCGGGCCGCAAAGAGCGTCTCCCGGGCGTCGGCAAGCAGGTCGCGGACTTCGTTCTCGCTTTTGGGCGCTTCGACGGTCTCCCCTGCAACATCCATCTCGGCGCCGACCAGTTCCGCGACGGGAACTGTCTCGGTCAGGACGCTCGTGCCGCCTTCGAAGTTGCCGCCGGCGACGACGCCATAGCGCCGGCAGAAGAGGGTCGCTGCTGGCTCGTCGAGCACCTCGTGGACCTCCTCGGGCGTCCAGACGTAGAACGCCCCCTCCTCGCGTTCGGGCTCCTCGCCCTCGTCAAGTCGGCTCTCTGGCGTCTCGCTCCGGGCGTCGAGCGTGCTGAAGAAGCCGCCCTCGGGGTGGGAGAGTTCGCGCTCGGTGAACGCGAGCGTCTCCCGGACGATGTCGGCGTAGCGCTCGTTGCCCGAGGCGCGGTAGCCCGTGAGGAACGCCGCCGGGATAGTGGCGTTGTCGTAGCTCATCTTCTCGAAATGCGGGACCGTCCAGTCGGCGTCGACGCAGTAGCGGTGGAAGCCGCCGCCGAGGTGGTCGTAGAGGCCGCCGCCGGCCATCGCGTTCAGGGCGTTCTCGGCGACCGTCAGCGGCTCGGGATCGCCCGAAAGCGTCGCTACTCGAAGGAGGAGTTCGACCCGGCCCGGCTGGGGGAACTTCGGGCTCCGACCGAAGCCGCCGTTGTCGCGGTCGGCGCCGCGGATGGCCGCCGCCGCGGCGTCGTCGAGCACGTCAGTTCCGGGCGCCTCGGTCTCACCGTCGCCGCCGCTGCCGGAATCAGTCGGCGCCATGCGGTCCCGCGCGGCCGCGGTCCACTGGTCGGCACGGTTCTCCATCTCCGCGCGCTGCTCCGAGTCGCTCCACGAGCCGGCGATCTGTCGACAGAGATCCGGGAACGCGGGGACGTTCTGCCCGCGCTGGGGCTCGGCCGGGAAGTAGGTGCCAATGTAGAACGGCTCGCCCTCGGGCGTTAGGAACGCCGAGAGCGGCCAGCCGCCCCCGCCGGTCACGAGCTGGCAGACCGTCTGGTAGACGCGGTCCAGGTCCGGGCGCTCCTCGCGGTCGACCTTGATCGGGACGAAGTTCTCGTTGAGTATCTCGGCAGTCTCGGGGTCCTCGAAGGACTCCTCGGCCATCACGTGACACCAGTGGCAGGCCGAGTAGCCCACCGAGAGGAAGATGGGCACGTCGCGCTCCTTGGCCTCCGCGAGCGCCGCGTCGTCCCACGGCTGCCAGTTCACGGGGTTGTCGGCGTGCTGCTGGAGGTACGGGCTGGCCTCGTCGGCCAGTCGGTTCCGGCCGCTTGACGAGTCGGTCATTAGCCGAAAGCTGGGTAGCGAGGGGGAAGTAGTCGGTGGTCGTGGTATGCTACCGGGTAGAACCTCACCATGTCATCGTTCATTCAAGACCGGATCAACTATTTGTTATAGGGTGGGAACACCGAATACGACGATGGCCGAGGCCCTACCTTACCATACGGAACACGATGACCTCGTGCTATCCCTCAGGTTCCTAAACCGAAACAGGCGCCGTATCGCGGGAGTCCGTACCGACTTTGAAGATCGAACTGACGGAGAGGCACGATTCGCCTCCGAAACCAAGCAGTTCGATCCTGGGAATCGAATCTATGCCCTCTATGCTGCGTACGATCATCCAAAACGGATTCCCGAGGGGTGGGAGAACGAAGTCCCCAAGGAAGACCTTCCTTTGATTGACGCAGTCATAAGCACGTTCTTGGGCGTTAGTCGGGACTGGGAAGCGAAGGAGGAACCGTTGAACTGGTACAAGAAGTTCGACCCACCGAAGATTTCAGACGCGCTCAGCAACGTCGAATGGCGCCAACGGGTTCCCGTCGTCGAGGGTGAGATAGTCTCGGAACTGATCCGAAAGCACAGCCTCCCAAACGCGAACCACCGTACAGCGATCGCGTTTCTCCGAACGTATCTGAACTCTATCGCACAGGGGTCAGACCCTGATCTACCAGCGGCGGGTACCTACGAAGGGGAGTGGTACACCTGGGCGGAGAGATACGTTCACGAGTCCAAGAGACTGCTGTTGCTCCGTCGAAAGACCGGACTGTTAGCGCATGCTAAAGCAGTAGGGTTTTCTGAGGTAACGCGGAAGTCCGGAATTCGTATTGACCTTTACGCGCACGAATTCGATAAGGGCGACGTAGGGAACGGCGCCGAGAGAGACCACCAGGAACTCTGGGTGCAGTTTGTGGAGGAAGTGTTGGACCGATCCGAAATGCCTGAACTCATAAAGGAGACGGATCCAGGGAAAGGAACGTTCGTCCAGAGACTCAGTTAATCGGGAAGCTCGGATACTACGACACCGTTCTCGAACGTTCGGCGGCTCAGTTCAGACCGGCGCTTAACGCGCTTCCATACGTTTTCGGCTCCCTTGATGTCTTCCATGCCTACCGATATCCGCTCCGAAGTCAAAAATGTATGGTCTATGCCCGTTTCACGGCCGTCCTCGGATCGTCCGAGGCAAGATCTTGTGGCGCTCCGGGCGACAGATACCTGGTCAGTCGGTCGCCCGGAACACGACCACGCCCTCGTTCTCGTACGCCCGCTCCCAGTCCCCATCTTGGGCGAACGAGCGCTCCAGCGTGCCGAACGTCACCTCGCGGTGGCCCCGGACCGTGTAGGCACCCTTCGGGAGGTAGACGTAGTCGGGCGCGGTGCCGACGGCGGCCAGTTCCGCCTCGACGCAGTCGGCGCTGTCACACCGCGATAGCGTCTCGAACGCCGTCAACTGCGCCTCGTAGGCCTCGGGGCCGTCCCACTCCACCCCCCACGGGCCGACGAGGATGGTCCGATCCGCGAGCGCCGGGAGCCACTCGGCGGCGTCGCCGATCACGACGAACGACGCGTCCGGCGGCGTCTCCGTCTCGGCCCACGCCATCGCCTCGATGTCCTCGCCGTCGATGAACTCCGGGGACGAGGGATCGCTTGTCAGCGTCATCTCGTGGGCGAGGTAGGCGCCGCCGCCGACGCTGGCGACGACGAGACAGAGCGCCGCTGCGGCCGCGCATCGGTCGACCGTTCCCAGCGACGGGAGCGAGACACTGCCGTCGAGCGCCCGGATCCGCGCCGAAACGTCGACGGCTGCGACGGCGCCGACGACGCTCCCGACGGTGAACGCGAACCGCGGCTGGGCGAACAGCAGTTCGGCGGCCGCGGCCCACGCGGCGAGGAAGTACTCCCGACGGGCCGCGAGCAGGTACGCCGCGCCCGCCAGCGGCAGCAGCGTGGCCGAGAAGCCAATCGTCGCCGCGCCGCCGCCGATGCCGCCGTGCGTGCCCGCCGCGTCCGTAAGCACGTCCACGCCGTGGGTGGTCGTGACCCAGAGCAGCCACGGCGAGGCGACGACGGCGCCGCCGACGCCGACCGCCGTGCCCCGGCCGAATCCTGCTAGAGAGCGGTCTCGGACACCCCACAGCAGGAGGTAGGTGACGACGACGAACAGCGAGTACGTCGGATGGGTGAGCAGCGTCAGCCCGAACGCCAGCGCGCCGGCGAGGGTCGCACGCCGGGAGCCACCGCGGAAGACGTGGTAGCCGGCGTAGATGGCCGTCAGCGCGTAGCAGAACGCGAACGCGCGGACTACCCCGCCCGCCGAGATGTGCCACTGCAGCAGTTGGGGGTTGAGCGCGACGGCGACGCCCGCTGCCGCGCCCGCGAGCCGGGAGTCCGCGTGGTCCCGCGCAAACAGGTAGACGGGCACGAGCGCGCCGAGCACGCCGACCGAGGGGAGGAACCGCGCCAGCGCGACGGGATCGGCGCCCAGATCCAGTAGCACTGCCAGTACGTAGAACTGGAGCGGCGGGTAGGCGAGAGGGACGCCGTCGGCGGTGTAGCCGCCGATCCGGGCCGGCGGCGCGTAGCCGTTCGCCGCGATGGCGTCGGCGATCCGGAGATAGAGGCCGGCGCCGTAGGCTGGAGAGGGGTTTGTTGCGAGGTAGACGGTGACCGTGAGCAGGCCGGCCGCGAGAACGGCACCGAGCCACGGCGCGTCGTCGCGCGAGAGTGCGAGTTCGTCGAGCCTCATTTCCGGCGGATCCGGATCGGCGAGCGGAAGGCCAATCTGCGGTCGGTCCAGCGGTACTCCAGCGTCGCCCAGCCCAGCAGGGCGCCGACGAGCGCCAGCAGCGCGATGCCTTCGAGCAGCCCAACCCAGCGGGGGAACACGTATGCGATGCCGTTCTGGATCGAGGGGGGGAGGGCGTTGCTGGCTCGCTCGAACAGCGACGCTTCCGCGGGGTCGGGTTCGCGGCTCGTCAGCCCCAGCGACGCCGCGCTCTCGCCGGTCTGGCTCTCGTCGCCGGTGCCCAGTCGCTCGGACTCGTAGGGGAAGCCGACGGAGGCCGACCAGACGATGTCGCCCGCGCTGTTCACTTCCACCACGCGGTCACCGTTGGAGTCGGTGATCAGCGTGTGGCCGTTCGGCAGGCGGTCGGCGTCGCGGGGCCACTGAACCCGCTGGTCGGCCCACGACCACGACGTGACCCACTCGCCGCCCTCGCGCTGATACTCGACGACCCGGCCGTTCTCGGAGTCGGCGACCAGCAGCGTGGGGCCGCCGCGTTCGGCCGGGATGAAGTCGGGGTTGTGCTGCTCGTACAGCGTCGCGTGGTCGCCGTCGGCGCCGAGCGTCCAGTTCACCATGAGTTCGCCGTCCATGTCGACGAACGCCACCTGGTCCTGATTCCGGAGACTGACCATCACCGCCTCCTCGCCGCCGATTTCCACGTGTTCGACGTCGTTGATGTGCGTCCAGTCGTCGGGGAACGGCCCGCCGCTTTCGACGGTGAAGGCGGACTGGGCCTCCCACGACCACTCGATCAGCCCGGTTGTGGTGTTGACGATGAACGCCCGGTCTTCGGCGATGTCGGCGACGAGCAGGCGGTGCTCGTCGATCCGGTCGGCGTCGTGCCAGCGCGTGGAGTGCTTGCCGGCGGTGATCCGGCTGAACACGTCGGTGCGCTCGCCCGTGGTGAGGTTCACGCGTTCCACGCCGTTCCGGGTGCAGACCGAGCCATCGCACTCCTCGGCGTCGAGGTGGTCGGCGTAGACGAACTCGACGGTGGCCTCGGTGCCCGCGACGGGGTCGACGTCCCAGTAGCGCGTGTGGTCGTTCTGGTAGTAGCGGACGCTGCCGTCCGGGCCGAACGCCGCGAGTTCGGCCATCGCCCGCGGCGCGTCGCTCTCGTCGCTGACGAACGCGTTCGAGTCCGTCGCGACGATGGTTGTGGCGTTACGTGGGCCGACGACGGCGTCGCGATCTCCGGACCGGAACGCCTGTTCGACGGCCGGGTCGCCGGTTACCTGATCGTTGGTTCGCTCGCTCTGGACGTAGCCGACCGTGACGGTCAGCGACGAGAGGACCATCACTGTCGCGAGGAGGAGCCTGAGGGACCGCTTCGAGAGCCGCATCGTCCGACGACACCGGGGCTCGACTCTAAAGCTTGTCCGTTGACACGCGTTCGCCCTCGGCCACTCTGTCAGTCATAACCCATTTGTTCGCGCACTGCACAGTAGATGGACGTATGAATCGAGCGGCGTCGAAGCCAAGCCGCCGGTCGGTGCTCGCTGCGCTCGGTAGCGCCGCTGTCGTCGCCGGGAGCGGCTGTCTCCGCCGCGCCCGCAACCTCACGGGCTGGGAGTCCTCTCAGCCGATCTCGCTCCGGATCAAGACCCTCCCGACCGACGCCGACCCGTACGCGCTGGCGCTCGCGCGGCGCGTCGCCGCGTGGTTCCGCAAGGCCGGCATCGACGTCGACGTGCTCCCGATGGCCGAACAGGAGCTCCTGCGGGAGTGTCTGCTCCGCACGGAGTTCGACATGTTCGTGATGCGACTCCCGGAGCGGTTCCGCGACCCTGACGCACTGCGGACGCTGCTGCACTCCCGGTTCGCCGACGCGCCGGGCTGGCAGAACCCATTCGGCTACGCCAACCTCGAGGTCGACGAGGCGCTGGATCGCCAGCGCACGACCGACGGGCAGGACCGCTGGGAGGCGCTCGCGTCGATTCAGCGAACCATCGCCCGGACCCAGCCGTTCACACTGCTTACGGTGCCCGACGACGTGCGCGCGGCCCGGACCGATGCCCACCCGAACTGGCAGGAAGTGGAACTCCGCTCGCCGCTCGGCTACCTCCGGCTGGAACGACCGCAGGACGCCGAGGAGCCGTCGACGCTGCGGGTCGTCGGCACCGACCGGCGCGGCACGACGAACCTGAACCCGCTTTCCGTCGAGTTCCGGCGCAGCGGCGTGCTGACGGGGTTGCTGTACGACCCGCTCACCCGGGAGATCGACGGCGAAACGACACCGTGGCTCGCCTCCTCGGTCTCGCTCTCCGCGGAGTCGCCCCCGACCGCGCAGGTCGAACTACGCGAGGACGTCGACTGGCACGACGGCGAACCAGTGACTGCCGCGGACGTGGCGTTCACCTACGACCTGCTGGCCGACACCAGCCTGAGCGACGACGACTCGAGCGTCGGGGTCCCGTCGCCGCAGTTCCGCAGTCGGAGCACGCTCGTCGCCGACGCCGAGGCCGTCGAGGAGCGCCGGGTCGAGTTCACGTTCGAGGATGCCGACCCGTCGGTCGCGGCGCGCGCGCTGACGGTTCCGATCCTGCCGGAGCACGTCTGGCGCGAGCGCACCGACGACGCCGCCATCGGCGGCATCTCGCTGGGCGGCGTGACGGAGGCGCTGGTGACGAACAACATCCCGCCGGTCGGGAGCGGCCCGTTCGAGTTCGTCCGGAACAGCCCCCGTGAACGCCTCGTCCTCCGTCGGACTGAGGACCACTTCTCGACCCGCGAAGGGACGGGACTCCCTGACTGGGTGGGCCGGGCGGCCATCGACGAACTGTCGATATCGGTCGTCGGCTCCGGCGTGACCGCCGTCGAGACGGTCGTCGATGGCGACGCCGACGTGACCGGCACTGCCGTCGGCGCGGAGACGGTCCCCCGAATCGGGCGGGCGACGGGGACGGAACTGCTCGTCGAGCGGTCCGACCGGCCGTACGTGCTCGGCTACAACACCCGTGAGCCCCATCTCGACAACCCCCGAGTCCGGAACACGCTCGCGCGCCTCGTCGACGAACCGTTCCTCGGCGACGACGTGCTCGACGGCTACGCACACGCCGCGGTCGGCCCGCTGCACGAGACGGACTGGTACCCCAACGACCTGATGTGGCGCGACGAGAACCCCGTCGTCCCCTTCTTCGGCGAGGAAGGGACCCTCGATGTTTCGGCCGCACGCGAGGCGTTCCGCGAGGCCGGCTACCAGTACGAGGACGGCACGCTCGTCGGGGGTGGCCCGTGAGTCTCCTCGACGTACTCACCCACGTCGTGGCCGTCGTGGCTGTGCTCCATATCGTGGGGCTGTTCGCGGTCCGGCGATACTCGGGGGCGCCGCTATGGCGCGGGTCGCTCCGGCGGAACGTCCGCTCGGTCGGCCCGACCGCGGCGACGCTCGGGGCGCTGCTCGTGGCCAACGGCGCCGTCCGGGACGTGGGCGTCGAACTCTCCTGGATCATCGGCGTGAACGTCACGGGCGCGATTCACGCCATCGAGGGCGGCTTCGTCGCCGACCTGCAGTCGTTCGCGACCCCGGAGCTGACGGCGTACTTCAGCTTCGTCTACGTGTTCGGCTACGTGTTCCTGCTGACGTTCCCGGTCGTCGTCTATGCGGTCCACGAGGAGCCCCGGCCGCTGCTGGCGACGCTGGTCGCCTACGCGCTTAACTACGGCGTCGGCTTCCTCTGTTACGTCGCGTTCGTCGCGTACGGCCCGCGGAACTTCATGCCCGGCGCGGTGGAGTCGCTGCTGTTTACCAACTGGCCCGAGGTGCAGTTCCTCACGAGTCGGGTCAACGAGAACACGAACGTCTTCCCGTCGCTGCACACCTCGCTGTCGGTGACGGTGGCGCTGCTCGCCGCGCGCTACCGGGCGGTCGCCCCCGGCTGGCTCCCCATCGCCGGCATCGGCGCCGCCTCCATCGCGGTGGCGACGATGTATCTGGGGATCCACTGGCTGACGGACGTGTTGTTCGGGGCGCTGCTCGCGGCCGGGAGCGTCGCCGTCGGCGTCCGCGTGGCCGAGGAGAAGTATGGCGGGCCCGAGCGCCAAGGGCGGTCCGTGGGCGTCGCAGGCGGCGTGTTCGAGCAGTTCCGTCGATGACTCCTGTCGATTGTGATACAGTACTAATCGGAAAACTGTGTAGCTATCCGTGGCCCTTTTACCAAACAAACGATCATTTAGTTTTCGATGGTAGAAGGATACGGCGAGCGGACGACTGTGAGCGACGAGGACCGTCGCGAGTTCCTCAAAGTGTTGGGTGTCAGCGGCTCGATCGCCGCCGGCGGGCTCGGGCTCGAAGAGCTCGGGTCGACGGCGAGCCTCGGCGCGGCTGAAGAGCTCGCGCCGGTCGGCCAGGCGATCCGATCCGACCTGAGCGGCGCTATCGACGCCGATCTCGTCGCCGAGCAGCAGGCGGCGCTGACGACGTCGTCCGAGGAGATGGTGGCGACCGTCGAGCGTGGCCTCCCCTCGGAAGCGCCCCGTGAGGCGTTCGCGGCCGTCGCCGACGCCGGATGGCCGGTGTACGAGCATCTGCGCGATGTGGGGTTCTACGCGAGCGCCGACGAACAGCTTCCCGCGTTCGACGCCGACACGCTCGGCGCGGCAATGGAGACGTTCGTCGCCTCCGACCAGCTTGTGAGCATGGTTGAGGAGTTCGGTCTGGGCAACTACCAGGGTGTGGACCTGCTCGCGACCGTGATTGGCAACGCCGAGCAGCTTCAGAACTACCACTGGGTCGCCACCGAGGAGGTCCCCGGCGGTGTCTCGGCACCCAGCGACGCGTTCCCGACGGCGCCGCAGGCCGCCGCAGGTGGCGCGCTGCTCTGGCTGGAGGACATCGACGAGTACCTCTACCAGAACGAACTCATCCTGACCGAGGAGATCCACGCCGACGCCGCCTGGCACGGCGAGACGATGGCGGCGGGCCTCCACCTGATGAGCGAGGCCGCGCGGGTCATCGGCGAGGGCGCGGGCGCGCTCTCGGACGCCGAACTCGCTTCGCTGCTGACGGTCAGCTTCGCGGTGCAGGCGACCGCACAGGGGCTGATCACGCAGGACGTGTACTGGGTGACCGAAGAGATGCGCGCGCCGCGCGCGGCAGGTGACAACTGATGTCCGAACAGAACGAACCCGAGACGAACTCGCTGAGCGCACGAGACGCCGCCGCCCTCGAGGGCGCGGGTGAACTGGACCCCGAGGAGCGATCCGAGAGCGTCGACACCGGCGCCGTCTCCGCCGTGGAGAACGTCACGCTCGAACAGGAGGCGCCCGGCTCGGCCGTCACCGACGACGACCTCGTCGCCGATGTCGACAGCGCCGAGTCGTGGCTGGCCTACAACAAGGGGCTCGAACAGACCGGCTACTCGCCGGCCGACCGCATCACGACCGAGAACGTCACCGACCTCGAGCGGGAGTACGTCGTCGACACCGACACCTCCGGGATGCAGACGACGCCCATCGTCGTCCCCGGCGGCGAGGGCGAGTCCGCGGTGATGTACTTCACCCAGCAGAACAACAAAATGAAGGCCGTCGACGCCCGCACGGGCGACCTCTACTGGGAGTACGCAGCCGATGGCGAGCAGTCCCCGACGGTGTTCCCGTGGAACAACCGTGGGTTCGCCGTCTACGGCGATCTGGTCGTCACCAGCGCATGGGGTGAGGGCGACTCCGACCGCCTGATCGCGCTCGACCGATACACCGGCGAGTTCCAGTGGGAGACCGACCTCATCTGGCCCGAGGAGGAGCTTCCCGAGGAGCTATCCGACTATCCGCCGCAGGTCGCCGGCCTGACGCAGGCGCCGATGGCCTACGACGGCAAGATCTTCACCGGCGTCGTCACCAACCAGGTCCGCTGGGGCTGGGTGCAGGCGTTCGACGCCGAGACCGGCGAGGTGCTCTGGCGCGAGACGCTCGTCCCGCCGGAGGAGTGGATCGAGGACACGTGGGCGTACGGCAACTCGGTCAACTGGATGAACGCGACGATCGATCCGGTGTCCGAGACCGTGCTGTTCAACACCGGCGACCCCGCCGGCTGGTACAACTCCTCGCACCGGCCGGGCCCGAACAAGCACTCGGTGTCGGTGCTCGCGTTCGACTTCGACGGCGAGATGAAGTGGTCCAAGCAGCTACTGGCCCACGAACTCTGGGACTACGACGCCGGCTCGATCTCGCAGGTCGCCGACGTGACCATCGCCGGCGAGGAGCGCCGCGCCGTGATGGCCAACACCAAGGAGGGCTGGGCGTACGTCCTCGACATCGAGGACGGGAAGCTGCTCCAGCGCAGTGAGCCGGTCGGCAAGCAGGAGCACCGCTACGGCTCCTGGCCCGACTCGGAGTTCCTGAACATGGTTCCCATCGGCAAGGAGAACGCCGGCGACAGCTTCCCCGGCACCACCGGCGGGACCGAATGGCTCCCGGACGCCTACAGTCCCCGGACGAACTACCGTTACGTCTCCGGACAGGACATGGGGATGACCGTCTACGGCGCCGAGGGCGACTACATCGGTGACGTGACCTGGGAGGAGGGTGTCGGCGAGGCGGCCCACGGTGGCGCCGTCGGCGTCCCGGACGACAAGCAGTCCTCGCAAGTCGTCGCCATCGACATCAACACCGGCGAGATCGCGTGGAAGTTCGACTTCGCCGAACTCGAGGAGTTCGTGAGCTTCACGCCCTCGCCGACGGCGACGGCGGGCGGCCTCGTGTTCGCGCCGTCGCGTGGCGGCCACCTCGCGGCGCTCGACGACGAGTCGGGCGACCTGCTCTGGAGCGACCAGATCGAGGGGCAGTCGATCACGTCGACGCCCATCTCGTGGGACGATCCCGAGACCGGCAAGCAGTACGTCGGCATCGCCGCTGACTCGAAGGTCGTCGTCTACAGCCTCGAAGCGGACGTACAGCAGGCGACTGAGACGGTGACCGAGACGGAAACGGAGACGGCTACCGAGGCCGCGGCCGACACCGAGACCGCTACCGAGACCACTAGCACCGACGGGCCGGGGCTCGGCGTCGGTGCGGGTGCTGCCGGCGTCGGCGGCTACGCGGCCAAGAAGCTTCGCGACAGCGACGACGGCGAGGACGACGACGAGTAACGAACGGGATTTCCCGTTCGAATACGGCTGTTTTTCGGCCACTCCGCGTCGAGGCTCTCCACGACGCCGACCAGCGACTCGCTCTCGGCGTGGCCGTGGTTGACCGTCCGCGAGCGTGCCTTCCAGCGAGTAGCCCCACGGGTGCTCGTGCCGGACGGCCGTGGTGTTCCGGGCGCGGCCGACGCCGCTCTGGTTCTCGTGGGGCGCGACGACGGTCACGTCACCGACGGCCGTGAGTTCCTCGCGGAGTGAGGCGAGACCCGGCGCGTCGATCCCGTTCACGAGAGCGAAGCTCTCGTTAGCCAACCAGAACACGGAGCGTTCTGGTGACGTCGTCGTTCGTGAGGAGAATGTTCGGATCGGTCATGTCGGGAGATGGACGACTGCGGGTAGAAACGGTTGCGGTCCGCACCCGATGGATGCCCGGTGGAACTAAGCACTCCCTGCTGCAAATCCCGGCGATGCCCTCCACAGAGAACCGGACGGTCGGCCTCGGTGCCGTCGGCGCGATCAGCGGCCTGTTGACAGCAGGGATACTGCTGCTCGTCGTCGCCGTCACCGATCTGCTTCGCTATCTCGACGACGGCGACCTCTCGATGGTCGGGACGACGGACAGCCTGTTGCAGGTCGTCCTGCTCACCTACGTCGGCGCGCTACTGCTCGTCCTCGCGGTGCTGTGGCTGACTGGGTGGATCGAGTTCGAAAAATTCGGGTTAGAGTAGTCGGTGCAGTGCGGTGCAGTCGGATCGGCGCCGTCAGCGTCCTTGCGTTGACGCCGACTACGTCACATATCGGACCAAGCAGACATCCCTCGGCCGAACGAGGAGATGGACGCGATCCAGCGCACCGCAGCCGCCTTCTTCAGGAACTTCGCGCCGGTGCCGCCGAACGTCCCGAACGGCAGCGCCTCGATGTCGTGGGCGACGGCCTCGTCGCCGACGGAGATGAGCGTCCCCTTGTTCTCGAAGGTCCACTCCGAGAGGTCCTTCCCCTGCACGGCCTTCACGAGGTTCTCGCCGGCCACTTCGGCGGCGGTCCACGCGGCAACGGCCGTCGGCGGCGCGACGTTGTCCTCGCCCTGATCGATTAGCGCCGTGTCGCCAATGGCGAACACGCGGTCGTCGCTGGTCCGGAAGTCCTGGGCCGCGAACACGCGCCGCGAGCGCTCGTCTTTGTCCAGGTCCGTGTTCTCCAGTTCCTCCTGCCCGGTGATGCCGCCGGTCCAGACCAGCACGTCGTAGGGCATCTCGTCGGGCTCCTCGTCCTCGCCGCCGCCGAGGTACACCGTCTCCTCGTCGACTTTCGAGATGAACTCCCCGCACTCGATGTTGATCTCGGCGTCCTCCAGTCGCGTCCGGATCGCCTGCTGGACCTCGTCGTCGTTGCCGGGGAACACTTCGTCGAGGCCCTCGACGAGGTGGACGTCGATGTCGGCGTCGTGTTCGTCACGGTAGGCCGCAATCTCGCCGGCCGCCTGAATGCCGGAGAGGCCGGCGCCGCCGACGATCACCTGCGCGGGGTCGGCGATGGAGGCGTCCGCGGCGGCCTCCTTCACCGACTGGTGAATCTCGCGGGCGTCTGCCAGCCCCTTCAGTGTGAGCGAGTGCTCGCGCAGGCCGTCGATGCCGTAGAAGGCGGTAGCGCTCCCGATCCCCAGCAGGAGGTGGTCGTAGTCGACCGTCTCCCCGCCGTCGAGTTCGACCGACTGCTCGTCGGTGTCGACGCCGACGGCGCGGCCCTGCCGGAACTCCCCCCACTCGGGGAGCAGCGACTCGCAGGGGATAGTGATCTTCGAGGCCACGCTGGGGTCCCGGATGACGCGATGGGACTCGTGGAGCACGAGGTGGTAGTCCTCTTCGTTGATCCAGACGAGTTCAACGTCCTCCGCGAGGTCCGCCCGCGGGACCTCCTCTTTGAGCGCGTCTACGGTTCCCGTGCCCGCGTAGCCCGCGCCGACGACGACGATGCGGTGGGTCATGGCCGGAGGTGCAAGGGGCACGGGTAAAGTCGCTACGGAACCGCCGCGGCGCCGGGCGACACCCTCGAGATTCGCCCGACTTCGTCGTCGCTTTCTCCGGTCTGCGGCATCACCGGAGTCGCCGGCCGCGAACGCAGGAACCAACAGCCCCGACCGCGACAGTCCGGTAATGACCGCACCGAACCGGAACACGCTCTGGGCCCGGGCGCTGGTCGACGAACTCGCCCGCAACGGCGTCACCGCGGCCTGTGTCTCGCCGGGGTCGCGCTCCACGCCGCTGACGGTGGCGTTTGCCGAACACGAGGAGATCCGCGTGTTCTCCCACCTCGACGAGCGCGCCGCCGCCTACTTCGCACTGGGTCGCGCCCGCCGGACCGGCGAGGTCACGCCGCTGGTCTGTACCTCCGGCACCGCCGCCGCGAACTACCACCCAGCGATCCTCGAAGCCGACCAGTCCCGTGTCCCCCTGCTCGCACTCACCGCCGACCGCCCCCCGGAGCTCCGGGACTCCGGCGCGAACCAAACCGCCGACCAGGAGAAACTGTACGGCGATGCCGTCCGGTGGTATAAGGACCTCCCCGAACCGGAGGCCGAAGCCCGGAAACTCCGCTCGCTCCGCACGACCGTCACCCGCGCGCTGGCCGAGGCCGAGGGGACCGACCCTGGCCCGGTTCACCTCAACTGCCCGTTCCGCAAGCCGCTCGAACCGGTCGAGGTGCCCGAAGACGTGCCCGAGGACCTCGAAACGCTGGCTGCTGAGGGCCGGGAGAGCGACGGGAGCGCGGCTCCAGCCGGCGGGGCCGGAGGCGTCGGGCAGGGATCCTCGGTGCCCGCGTTCGTCGAGCGCCGACAAGGGACGCCCGAACTCCCCGACCACGAGATCCGCGCGGTCGCCGAGGACCTCGGCGTCGAGCGCGGCCTGATCGTCGCCGGCCCCGCCGACCCCCACGAGGTCGACCCGGAGGCGGTCGTCGCGCTCGCCCACGCGACCGGGTTCCCGATCCTCGCGGACCCACTCTCCGGCCTGCGCTTCGGTGGCCACACCCGCGTTGCACCTGTCCTCGGGGGCTACGACGCCTATCTCGACGAGGCGGTCACGAGCGACTGGCCCGATCCCGAGGCAGTCCTGCGGGTCGGCGCCTCGCCCACCTCGAAACCGCTCCGGAAGTACCTCGCCCGGATCGGCGCCCAGCAGATGGTCGTCGACCCCGCCGGGAAGTGGCGCGAGGCGGAGTTCACAGCCAGCGACCTCGTCGTCGCCGACCCCTCGCGGCTGTCGGAAGCACTCTCGCGAGTGGTCACTGGCCCAGATTCCGCGGACTGGCGGGCGTTGTGGGCTGATGCCGAGCAGACCCACTGGGACGCCGTCGACGCCCACGAGGACCTGTTCGAGGGTGGCATCGTCGCCGACGCCGTCGCCGAGGCGCCCGAACCCACCACGCTGTTCGTCTCGAACTCGATGCCGGTGCGGGATCTGGACCGCTTCACCCAGCCGAGTCCGGATGCAGTGACGGCGCTGGGGAACCGGGGGGTTTCGGGCATCGACGGCATCACGTCGACGGCGCTGGGCGCCGGATCGGCGACTACGGACCACCTGACGCTCGTGATCGGCGATCTGGCGTACTACCACGACATGAACGGCCTGCTCGCGGTCGCGCGGTGCGAAGTCGACGCGACCATCGTGCTGATCAACAACGACGGCGGCGGCATCTTCCACATGCTGCCCATCGAGTCGTTCAACCCGCCGTTCACCGGGCAGTTCAAGACGCCCCACGGGATCGACTTCGAGCCCTCGACGGATCTCTACGGCCTCGACTACGAGCAAGTGGAGTCCCGCAATGGATTCGTCGACGCCTACTCGGCCGCCGTCGCGAGCGAGGGAACCACGGTCGTCGAAGTCGTCACCGACGCCGCCGACTCCCACGAGATACGCGACCGACTCCGCGAACAGGTCGTCGACGAACTCGCCGGCGAATCGACGGATTGAGCACACTTCACGGTCCACAACCCCTGCGACGACCGCGGGCTTTTTGCGCGCCGGCGTCGGGGTTCCGGCATGGTCTCTGAGCTGTTCGACCCGGAGCGCTGGGAACAGGTCGACGGCGCTGGCGAGTTCGACGACATCACCTACCACCGGGGCGTCGACGTCCCGGCGGTCCGCATCGCGTTCGACCGGCCCGAACTCCGCAACGCGTTCCGGCCGGGCACCGTCGACGAACTCCACGCCGCGCTCGACCACGCGCGCAAGCAGGCCGACATCGGCGCCGTCCTGCTGACCGGCAACGGCCCGTCGCCGAAAGACGGCGGCTGGGCGTTCTGCTCGGGCGGCGATCAGTCGGTCCGCGGCGGTTCGGGCTACGAGTACCGCGGCGAGGACGAGGCTGCTGAGGACGAGTCCGAGGCGGTCAAGACGGCGAAGGCCGGCCGGCTCCACATTCTGGAGGTCCAGCGACTCATTCGGTTCATGCCCAAGCCCGTCGTGGCCGTCGTCCCCGGCTGGGCCGTCGGCGGCGGCCACTCGCTGCACGTCGTCTGTGACCTCACACTCGCCAGCGAGGAGCACGCGAAGTTCCTCCAGACGGACCCCGACGTCGCCTCCTTCGACGGCGGCTTCGGCTCGGCGTATCTGGCCCGACAGATCGGCCAAAAGAAGGCCCGTGAGGTGTTCTTCCTCGGGAAGACCTACTCCGCACAGGAGGCGGTCGACATGGGGATGGCCAACGAGGCGGTGCCCCACGCGGAACTGGAGGACATCGCCATCGGCTGGGCCGAGACGATGACGAGCAAGAGCCCAACGGCGATGCGGATGCTGAAGTACGCGTTCAACATGGTCGACGACGGGATGGTGGGCCAGCAGGTGTTCGCCGGCGAGGCGACCCGGCTTGGCTACATGACCGACGAGGCCAAGGAAGGCCGCGACGCCTTCCTCGAGGGCCGGGAGCCGGACTTCTCGCAGTTCCCCTGGCACTACTAACCGACCACTTTTCACGGGGGCCTCGCGCGCCGGAGGCGCGCTCGACCCCCGCCAAAACCCGTCGATGATCAAAAGGCCGCTCGCTCGGCCTTCGGCCTCGCTCGCGGTACAATCACGGATTTCCGCACCGCAGCCACGGCTGCTCAGCTACCGGGGGTCCCAGCCAGCGAACTCTTCGCCCTCCTCTAGCCCCACGTCGAGGGCGTCGAGCACCCCCGCCAGCGAGGTGTAGCCGCTGGCCAGCGACGCGACGCCAACGGCTGTCGACTCGTCGTAGGCCTCGACGAACTCGTCGTGGAGGTCGTCGTCGACGTCGTGGTCCAACACGGCGGTAGCGTACCAGAGTAGCAGCGCATCGTCGCCGTCGCCAGAACGCTCCGCGTTCTGGCTGCCTGACGAATCGCTGTCCGATTCGTCAACGTCGAAGCTGTCGAAGTCGCCGTCTGCGATGGCGGCCATCTCCGCCTTCGTCACGCCGGCGTCGCCGCCGATGCCGACGTGCTGGTGCCACTCGTAGCGACAGTCGTTCTCGGCGGCGGCCAGCAGGATCACCAGTTCGCGGTCACGGTCCTCGAGGCCGCTCGACTCCCACAGCGAGGAGAGGAACGCGCGGGTCCCCGCCAGCACCTCGGGGTTGTTGCCGATGGCAGCGTAGACGTTCACCGGTTTGCCCTGTAGCTTCGAGATAACGAGATCGCGGTACTCCTCGGGGAGGTCCTCCGGGTCGAGGTACGGAATGCGTGCCATACGACACCGTCACATGGGGAGCGTAAAGCTCTCCCGTCCGTGGCGGTCTCGACCACGGGACTCCCCCCGGCCGAGAACCTACCCTTCATGGCCCGCCCGCCCCACCTTCCGGCAATGAGTACGGAGACGAATCAGGCCGACATCTCCCGGCGGCGTGCATGGGTGATGGCCGCCCGGCCCCAGACGATGCCGGCGGCGATATCGCCGGTACTGATCGGCGTCGGCGTCGCCGTCCACGAGGGGCTGTTCGCGCCGCTGCCGGCCGCCGCAGCCCTGCTGGGGGCGATCCTGATCCAGATCGGCACCAACTTCGCGAACGACTACTACGACGCCGTGCAGGGCGCCGACACCGAGGAACGCGAAGGGTTCACCCGCGTCACTGCCGGCGGGATCATCGAACCAGCAGCAGTCAAGCGCGCGATGTGGCTCACCTTCGCCGCGGCCATCCTGACCGGGACGTATCTGGTCTACGTTGGCGGCGTCCCGATCCTCGTGATCGGCCTGCTCTCAGTCGCTTCGGGCATCGCCTACACCGGCGGCCCCTACCCGCTGGGCTACCACGGCCTCGGCGATCTGTTCGTGTTCGTCTTCTTCGGCCTCGTCGCCGTCACTGGGACCGTTTACGTGCAGGCTGCCGCTGCCGTCGCCGGTGTCCCGATGGGACTTCCCGAGGGAACCGTCCCGACACTCGCGCTGCTGGCCAGCCTCCCGATGGCGGGACTCACCACCAACGTCCTGGTCGTGAACAACGTCCGGGACAAGGAGGAGGACACCAAGACGGGCAAGCGCACGCTCGCCGTGCGCTTCGGCTACGGCGTCTGCCGGGCCGAGTACGTGGCGATGCTGGGACTCGCCTACGCAGTCCCGCTCTGGCTGTTCCTCGGCGAGTTCGGCCCGGCGATTCTGCTGCCGCTGCTTTCGCTCCCGTTTGCCGCCGTTGTCGCCCGGACGGTGCTGACCGAGACGAGCGGCGAGGCACTCAACCCCGCGCTGGAACGCACTGGCCAACTGCTCGCGCTCTACGCGGTGCTGTTCACCGCCGGCCTGATCCTCGGATGAGCCCGCTGCTGGACCCCTTCGCCCTCGACCTCGAACGGCCGCTCTCGACCGCCGACGGTACCATCGAGGAGCGCCGCGGCTTCCTCGTCGGAGTGGAGCAGTCACTCGTGGGCGAGTGCGTCCGCGGCGTCGGCGAAGCGACGCCGCTGCTGGGCTGGACCGAGAGCCTCGACGCCTGCGAGGCCGCGCTACGCGATCCACCCGAGGCGTGGCAGCGTGTCGACGCTGACCCCGAAGAGCGCTCGTCGACGCCAGCCGCGAGGCACGGCTACCGGCTCGCAGTGCTGGACGCCGAATCTCGGGATCAGAACTGTCCACTTGCGGCGCTGCTCGCCGAGCGTGGCGACTTCCCCAAACCGGCCGAGTCGGTGCCGGTCAACGCCACCGTCGGCGACGGGGACGTCGAGGAGACCGCCGCGGCTGCCCGCGAGGCCGTCGATTCCGGCTTCGAGACGGTGAAGCTCAAAGTCGGCGTGCGGTCGGTCGAGGCGGATATCGACCGCGTCCGGGCGGTTCGAGAGGCCGTCGACGCCGCGATCCGCGTCGACGCCAACGGCACGTGGGACTGGCAGACTGCCGAGGAGGCAGTCGACGCGTTCGCGTCGCTGGACGTCGAGCACGTCGAGCAGCCACTCCCCGCGGACTCGCTGGCGGGACTGGCCGACCTGTGCGGCCGGGGCGTCGACATCGCGGTCGACGAGTCGGTCGGGGAGCGCGGCATCGACGCCGTACTCGACGCCGGCGCGGCCGACGTGGCCGTGCTGAAGCCGATGGCGCTCGGCGGGCCGGATGTCGCCATCGACGCTGCCCGACGGCTGACTGACGCGGGCGTCGACCCCGTCGTGACCACGACAATCGACGGCGCCGTCGCTCGGGCGGGTGCGGTCCACGTCGCCGCCGCCATCCCGGACGTGCGGGCCTGTGGGGTCGCGACCGGCGACCTGCTCGCCTCGGATCTCGGGCCGGATCTGGTACCGGTCGTCGACGGGCGAATCACCGTCCCCGACGGGCTAGGGAACGTCGGGGCGGCGTTCGACGACCGACTCTGGGACTGAGCGGTCGCTGATCGCGCTGGCGAACAGGCGACACGGTCGCTACGCAGGGTGCTGTGTCGCGCTGGGTCAGTTCACCCTGCGGCGGTTCTCAGCGCACGCGGGGTGTGGTCGCCCGATTACTGAAGAAAGGTCGGGTGGGTTAGTTGGCGGTCGCGTTTTCGTCGCCCCCGCGGGGTGGCTCCGAGTTCAGGCCGATACCGGCGAGGGTCAGCACCACCAGCACGGCCGGCGAGAGGAACGCGAAGAAGTAGTACTGGGCGTATTCGGTGAGGATGAACAGCGAGGTCTGTCCTTGCAGGCCGAACACGCCGGCCATGAACACGCCGCCGGCGTGCCACGGCAGCAACGCGCCCGTCGGCGTCCCGACCGCTTCGATGGACCGGGAGAGCACCGAGCTGTCGAGGTCGTGCTCGTCGAACAGTTCCCGCAGCGTCATTCCGGGGACGACGATGCTCATGTACTGCTGGGCGGAGAACGCGTTGACGAAAAAGGCCGAAATCCCCGTCCCGACCACGAGGCTTCGCTGGCCCGTGATTGCGCCGGTAAGGCTGGAGGCGAGCGTCGAGAGCACCCCGAGACGGTCGAGCAGCCCACCCAGCGAGAGCGCGAGCACGACGACCGAGATCGTCCACGCCGAGCCCGCCAGCCCGCCGCTGGCGAGCAGGTCCGTGACCAGCGTGACGCCGGTCTCCGGCGCGGTACCGTTGAGGAACACCGCCCACGAGTCGGAGAACGGTCGACCCTGCACCAGCACCGTGGTGCCGACGCCGGCGAACACGCCCGCGACGAGCGAGGCGAGCGCGGGGATGCCGCGGATCGCCAGCACGAACGTGACCAGCAGCGGGACGAACACCAGCGGGCCGAGTTCGTACGTGCCCGCGAGCGCGCCGCGGATCTCGGCGACGCGACCGACCGGGATGGCGCCGGCGGCGCCGAGACCCAGCACCGCGTAGAGCACGACCGAGAGTCCGAACGCGATGGCGGTCCCCAGTCGCATCGAGAGGATGTGGTCGTAGAGGTCGGTTTCGGTCACCGCCGCCGCGAGGTTGGTGGTGTCCGACAGCGGCGACTGCTTGTCGCCGGCGTAGGCACCGGAAAGCACCGCGCCCGCGGTCATCGGCACGGGAATCCCGAGCCCGGAACCGATCCCGGCGAAGGCGACGCCCAGCGTCCCCGCGGTAGTCCACGAGGAGCCGATGGAGAACGCGACGACCGCCGCGAGCAGCGCTGTCGCGGGCAGGAACGTCTTGGGCGAGAGGATCCCAAGCCCGTAGTACATCAGCCCCGGGATCGTCCCCGCGGAGATCCACGTGGAAATGAGCGCGTAGATGGTGAACAGGATGAGGATGGCCTGCAGCCCCATCTTGACGCCGTGTTCGACGCCGCCGGAGATCTCGCTGTAGTCAAGGCCCATCCAGAACCGGCCCACGAGGCCGGCCAGTACGACGCTCCAGAGCAGCGGCGCGTGGGGCGACATCCCCAGTACCCCGGAGCCGATAGCCAGGAAGGCGACGACGCCGAGCGTCGGCACGAGCGCCTGCTCCAGCGTCGGATCAGCCTGTGACGAGCTATCCATCTCGTTCCGAGTATTCCCTGAACTCATTCGTCTGTCTATTCGAATTACCTTGGGGAATAAATGCCCTTCGAGTCGGTCGACCCGCGTCACGCGGTTCCACGAGGAGTGACAGCTACCCGCACGAAGCGGTGCTCCGTTCGCCTGTGTCTCCCCAGCCGTACCCGGACGCCGTCGAGTAGCCGACTCAGTCCTCGTGGACCACGTCGCCGCCGACCATCGTGAGTTCCACGTCCGTCTCCCGGAGCTCCGCGGGCGAGCAGTCCATGTAGTCGGTGTCGAGCACCGCCAGATCCGCGCGCTTGCCGGGTTCGAGCGAGCCGAGTTCCTCCTCCCACCCCATCGTGTAGGCGCTGCCCATCGTCCAGAGCCGGAGCGCCGCCTCGCGGCTGAGCGCCTCCTCCGGCCCGAGTTCGCCGGCGGTCACGGTCTGTCGGCTGATCATCCACCAGAGCGAATCGAACGGGTACCACGGCACCACGGGGGCGTCGGTGCCGCCGCCCGCCAGCACGGGCGAGTCGACGACGGTCTTGAGCGGAATCGCTCGCTCGGCGCGCTCCTCACCCCAGAGCTTCTCCATGTTCCGCCCGAGATACGTCGGATGGTTCTGGAGCGTCGCGAGCACGCCCAGATCGGCCATTCGTTCGAGATGCTCGTCGGTCGGGAGGAACAGATGCATGGCGGTCCAGCGCAGGTCCGAGATGTCGACCTCCTCGTCGACGGCCTCGTAGGCATCGAGCAGGGTCTCGATGGCGGCGTCGCCGACCACGTGGGTCTGGACCTGATGGCCGAGTTCGGCGGCGCGGCGGAACATCTCCACCAGTTCCTCCTCACCGCCCGGCGGCCAGAGATAGTGGCCATGGTAGTCCGCCTGCTCCTGGACACCCTCGACGATTTCGTAGGGCTCCGAGAGCCTCCCACCCTCGACGGCGCCGTCGAGCATGTACTTCACGCCGCCGACCTTGAGGAACTCGTCGCCGAAGTCCCGCGCGAAGTGGCGGGCCTTCTCGGTCACGTCGTCGGCCTCGTACACCCGCACGAGCGCGTCCACGCGCAGCGTCGCCTCGTCCGCGGCGGCGACCGACTGGTACGCCCGCATCACGTCGGGTTCGACGCCCGGCTCAAGCACTGCGGTCACGCCGCGACCGTTGAGTTCGGCCATCCCGCGGGTCACGTCCTCGCGGAACTCCGCGTAGCCCCGGTCGGGGAGTTCCGGTTCGGCCAGTTCGGTCCGGGCGTGTTCGAGCAGCACGCCCGTCGCCCGGCCCGTCTCGGGGTCGCGGACGATGGTGCCGCCGTCGGGGTCGGGCGTGTCCTCATCGATGCCGACACGGTCGAACGCCGCGGAGTTGAGCACCGCGACGTGGCCCCCGCGGGGGATGAACACGGGGTTGTCGGGCGCCACCCCGTCCAGTTCTGTGCGAGTCGGGAGGCGGTCCTCCGCCAGTTGGCTCTCGTGCCAGCCCCACGAGGCCTGCACCCACTCGCCGTCGGGCGTCTCGTCGGCGGCATCGCCGACGGCAGCGAGCACGTCGTCGATCTCGCGGGCGTCGTGGAACGTCACGCGTTCGAGGTCCATCCCCACCTGCCGGAGGTGACAGTGGGAGTCGATCAGCCCCGGGATCACCGTCCGGCCGTCGAGGTCGATCTCCTCGGTTTCGGGGCCCGCGAGGTCACGGATCTGCGCGGTCGTCCCCATGTCGAGCACCCGGCCGTCGCGAACTGCGACGGCTTCGGCGATGCTGAACTGTTCGTCCACGGTCAGCACCTCGCCGTCGACGAGCACCGTGTCGGCGTACGCGAGCACGCTTGCGGGGTGGTCGTCGGCCTGTACCGCTCGGTCTGTGTCTGTGTCGTCGGTCATCTGTCGAAATCGGTCAGCGTGCGCCGGTCAGTTCCACGTCCTCGTCGTCGCGGTGGGCGAACGCCCGCCGCTCGAGGGGTTTGAACGCGCCGTACTCCACGAGCACCACCACGGCCATGAACGCCACCACCCACGCCCCGGCGTCGAGATACTGGTAGCTCCCGCGGGCCTGATTCACCCGGTAGCCGACGCCGGAGGCTGCTGCGAACACCTCCGTGACGGTGACGACTTTCCACGAGAGCGCGACGCCGAACCGCGACGCCGCGAACAGCGCGGGCGCCACGTCGGGGGTCAGCACCCGCCGGAGCAGCCGTCGGTTCGAGACGCCGAAGGAGCGAGCCATCTCGAGTCGGTCCCGGTCGAGGTTCTCGACGCCCTTCCAGACGTTGATGGCGACGAACGGCGAGACGGCGATGGCCGCCGCCGTCGTCGGCGCCGCGAAGCTAAACCCCCAGACGAGCCGCGCCATCGCCGCCAGCGCGACGGAGGGCAGCGCCAGCCCCAGCACCACGAACGGCGAGAGGAACTTCTCGCCGTAGGCAGTCGTCCCCATCAGCACGCCCGCGACAGTGCCCAGCACCATTGCGCCGGCGAAGCCGACGACGATGCGCGAAAGCGTCGGGAGCAGGTGGGCGAACACCGCGCCCGTGAGGTAGAGGTCCGCCGCGGCCGTCAGCGTCTCCACGGGGTACGGGATGGGGCTCACCGGCGAGGTGCGTTCGAACCACGTCGCTAGCCCCAACCAGAGCACGAACGTGAGCCCCAATCCGACCGCACGCGGGAGCCAGCGGTCGGTCAGGTCGCCGCCGCGCAGGCGGGCGCCCTCAACGGCCATCCTCGCCCCCGTCGATGCTGTGGAACCGTTCGACGGCGCGCCCGCGGAACCGGACGAACTCCGCCGAATCCACGTCGCGGGGCCGTGGGAGATCCACCTCCAGATCGGCGTATATCTCGCCGTCGCCCAGCATCAGGATGCGGTCGGCTAACTGGACCGCTTCGGTGATGTCGTGGGTGACGAACAGCACCGTCTTGCCCAGTTCACGCCAGACGGAAAGGAGCTCCCGGCGCAGCGAGTCGGCGGTGATCTCGTCGAGGTTCGAGAACGGCTCGTCGAGCAGCAGTACCTCGGGGTCGATGCTGAGCGCGCGAGCGATCCCCACGCGCTGGCGCTGGCCGCCCGAAAGCTGGCCGGGGAACTTCTCGTAGTGCGCGGAGAGCCCTACGAGGTCGAGATATTCGCGGGCCAGATCGTCGGTGTAGTCGGGGTCGTTCTCGTGGACGAACTCGATGTTCTCGACGGCGGTGTCCCACGGGAGTAGGCGCGGCGACTGGAACACGTGGCCGATCTCGACCGAATTTCGGCCGTTTCCGGCGGCGTCGCGGTCGCCGGGGACGAACTCGACCGAACCCTCACTCGGCTCCAGCACGCCGCTGATCACGTCAAGCAGCGTCGATTTGCCGGAGCCGGATTTCCCGATCAGCACCACGAAGCTCCCGGGGGCGATCTCGAGGTCGATCCCCGAGAACACCGTCTCGACGCCCTCGCCGGTCTCGAAGCGCCTGGTCAGCCCCGCGACCCGGATGGCCGCGGCGTCGTCGCTCGCGAGTCGATCCGCCTCGCCGTCGTCCGTTGTGTGCTCGCTCATGTCGGTCACCACGCCACGGCGGACTGTTCCCGCCAGTCGAAGACGCGCTCCTCGATCCGCCGGAGCACGAGATACTCGAAGACGGCGATCACGGCGCCGAACAGCACCGTCCACGCCAGCACCCCCGTCATCGAGAGTCGAGTCAACTCAGTCTGGATCATGAAGCCGACGCCCTGCTCGGCCGCGATGGCCTCCGCGAGGGTGACCAGCTTCCACGCGCCCGCGAACCCGTAGCGCACGCCCGCGAACCACTCGGGCAGCACCGAGCGGAACACCACCCGGCCGAGGGTTCGGGTTCGGGACACCTCGAAGGAGCGGGCCATCTCCAGCAGGTCGGTGTCGACGTTGTTCACGCCCTGGTAGACGTTCTGGGCGACGAACGGGAACGGCGCGATGCCGGCCGTCACCGTTGGCGCCGTGTCGCCGACGCCGAAGGCCATCGCGGCGAACAGCGCGATGAACACCGAGGGGAACGCCAGCCCCACGGTGATGTAGTCCTGAAACACCTTCTCCCAGAACCCGTAGAGCCCCATCAGCAGGCCGAACGCCGTTCCGAGAACCGTCGAGATGGCGAAGCCGTAGGCGATGCGCCGGCCCGTCGCCGCGAACTGGGGCACCCACTCCCCGGAGGCCAGTAGCTCCGCGACGGCGGCGGCGACCAGCGGCGGCGAGGAGAGCGTATCCGTCAGCCCGAACCCCGCCGACGCCAGCCACCAGACCGCGGCGGCCGTCGCCAGCGCCTCGAGGAACACGACCTGGCGGTTCTCGACGAGCAGGCGCCCCGGCCCGGTCGTCGAACTCATTCCTTACGCATACGACGATGCCATCTCGTAGTACTCGTCGATATCCACGGGCTGGTAGTCGAAGCCGTCGGCCCAGTCCTCGGGCACCGCGCCCATCTCCGCGGCCTGCGAGAGCGCCTGTCGGTCCTGCTCGACGTACTCGTCGCGCAGGCCGTTGTCGACGGGGCTGGCAGGCACCTCGTTGGGCGAGTGCTCGCCGCGGAGGCGGAACTCGAGCACCCAGCGGGCCTGTTCGGCGGAGTCGACGCCCAGCGTGTCCTGCGTCGAGGACTCCTCGGCGAGGCTGTCGATGTTGTCCCGGAGATACTCGTTGGCCCGCCGGAGCAGGGCGAAGTACGCCGCGATGGCGTCGGCGTTCGCCTCCGCATAGCTCGCGCGGCTGACGCCGTTGCCGATAGCGATGCTGCGCCGGGGGAACCCCATCTCGGCGACCTGGTTCTGGTTCCAGAACACCGGCGTCAGGTCGTCGCGGGCCGACCAGAGGTTGTACGGCGGCCCCGAGCCGCCGGCGTCGATGTCGCCGTCGGCGACCAACTGCGCGAGCGTGTTGAACTCCGCGGTCACCACGTCGAAGTCGCCCTCCTCGCCGAACTCGTAGCCGAACCGCTCGCGGAACACCAGGCGATAGGCCGGCACCGTGCCGAGCCCCCAGCCGCCGATGCCGATGGTGCCGCTCTCGGCCAGCGCGTCGACGGCCGCCTGCATCCCGCCAGCCTCCGCGGGGTCGTACTCGCTGCCCTTCCGGACGTAGAGCGCGGTGTGTTGGGGCGCCGTTACCGCGTGGGCCCGGAGCTGCTGGTCCTGCTCGCTGGCGAGCTGTGCGGCCTCGACCGATCCCACGGAGGGCGCGAGGTCGGCCTGCCCGCCGATGAACTGGGAAAGCTCGTCCCAGGTGAGCGTGAGGTCGGCCTCGTAGCCGAGTTCGTCGTAGAGCCCCTCGAACAGGTCCGTCCGCTCGCGGAGATACTCCGCCTGCAGCTTCGTCGTCGGCGTCGGCGCCGAGGCGATGGCGATGGAGTCACCGCCGCCCGAGCCACCGCCGGCACAGCCGGCGAGCCCCGCCAGCCCGGCGGTGCCCGCGGCGCCGACGCCCCGGAGGAACGCGCGACGCCCGCGTCTGCCCTGTCTGTGAGTCATAGCTCAACGTACGGGCTGCCGCTGTTAACGGTTGTGAACTATAGCGTTCTCTTCCGGTACTCGATGTACAGATCTGTACACAGTATCCGCTCTGCAGCGCACCGTTGTGTACGCGGCGAGTACTACCGTGCATTTTTACTCGTTCGGAGTATGCACTACACACATGACCCGCGGGTTCCGGAGTCGGAGTCTCCACGGTGGCCACGAGCCGGAGGGTAACGGCCCGTACGCGCCGCCGATCCACCAGACCACCTCGTACCGCTTCGAGAGTGCCGACGCCGCGGCCGACCGCTACGCGCTGGCCGAGGACGGCGACATCTACAGCCGGCTCTCGAACCCAACCGTCCGCGTGCTCGAGGAGCGCCTGGCGTCGCTCTCGGGCGGCGTCGGCGCCGTCGCCACCAACGCCGGGATGGCCGCCATCGACGTGCTCACCACCGTGCTCGCGCGGGCCGGGAAGAACATCGTCACCGCGGGCGACCTCTACGGCGGGACGACCGCCTATTTCGCCCACACCGCGAGCCAGCGCGGGATCGAGATCCGAACCGTCGACACGCTGGACTACGAGGCCTACGCCGACGCTATCGACGAGGACACCGCCTACGTCCACGTCGAGACGGTCGCGAACCCCTCGCTGGTGACCCCCGACTTCGAGCGCCTCGCGGACATCGCCCACGAGCACGCGACGCCGCTGGTCGTCGACAACACGTTCGCCTCGCCCGCGCTCTGCCGACCGCTCGAACACGGCGCCGACGTGGTCTGGGAGTCGACGACCAAGTGGATCCACGGCTCGGGCACCACCGTCGGCGGCGTCGTCGTCGACGGCGGGACGTTCCCGTGGGACCACCCCGACGCCGACTACCCCGAGCTCTCGGGGGAGAACCCTGCGTTCGGCATCGACTTCTCCGAGCAGTTCGGCGAGGAGGCGCTCACCTACGCGCTCCGCCAGCGCGGCGTCCGGCCGCTCGGGGGCCAGCAGACACCCTTCGACGCGTGGGCCACGCTGCAAGGGCTGGAAACCCTCGACCTGCGGATGGACCGTCACAGCGAGAACGCCGGAATCGTCGCCGACCACCTCGCGGACCACCCCGATGTTGCGTGGGTCACCTACCCCGGCCACGAGGACCACCCGACCCACGAGAACGCCCAGCGCTACCTCGACGGGTTCGCGGGCATGATCGCGTTCGGCCTCGAGGAGGGGTTCTCCGCGGGCAAGCAGTTCTGCGAGGCGGTGGAGTTGGCGGGCTTCGTCGCCAACGTCGGCGACGCGCGCACGCTGGTGATCCACCCCGCGAGTACGACCCACGCCCAACTCAGCGAGGAAGAGCAGCGCGCAGCGGGCGTCTCGCCCGACCTGCTCCGGTTCTCGGTCGGTCTCGAGGAACCCGAGGACATCATCGACGACATCGACGCCGCCATCGAGCGAGCCACAGCATGACCGGGAACACAGATCCTTCGCCCCAGCACACCGCCGAAACGCGCTCAGTCGGCCCCTTCGAGTTCGAGCGCGGCGGCTCGGTTCCCGACCTCGAACTGGCCTACGAGACCTACGGCGAGTACGACCCCGACGGCGGCCCGAACGGCACTGGAAACGCGGTGCTGGTCTGCCACGCCCTCACCGGGAGCCAGCGCGTCGCCAGCGCCCCGGACGGCGACGGCGACAACGGCACCAACCCCACCGATGCTGACGGTGCGGCCGGCCAAGCCCGCGCGTGGTGGGACGACATCGTCGGCGCCGGGAACGCCATCGACACGACGGAGTATTTCGTCGTCTGCGTGAACGTTCCTGGCTCCTGCTACGGATCCACGGGCCCCGCGAGCCCCCACCCCGACGGTGGCGTCTGGGGCAGTTCGTTCCCGGCGGTTACCGTCGGCGACTGGACCCGCGCCCAGCGTCGTCTGCTCGACCACATCGGCGTCGTCGAATCGCGGCGCGATTCGACTGCCAGTCAGACGCAGTCTGACGATGTCGAGCGACTCCACGCCGTCGTCGGCGGCAGCGTCGGCGGCATGAACGTCCTCGACTGGGTGCGTCGCTACCCTGAGGATCTGGATCGTGCGATCCCGGTCGCTACCTCGCCGCGCCTCGACGCCCAGATGCTCGGTATCAACGCCGTCGCGCGTCGGGCGATCCGGGCCGACCCGGAGTGGCACGAAGGCGAGTACGCCGCCGAAGGGACGCATCCGGACCAGGGACTCGCGATGGCGCGCCAACTCGGCCACCTGAGCTACCTCTCGAAGGCGTCGATGGCCCGGAAGTTCGGCCGTGATGAGCGCGATCAGGGCGCCGACTCGCCGTTTCCCGAGGACCCAGCGGCCGCGGCGTTCCCCGACCGCGAGGTGGAGTCGTATCTCGACTACCAAGCCGACCGGTTCGTCGACCGGTTCGACGCCAACAGCTACCTCTACCTGACACGGGCGATGGACGACTTCGACCTCGCGGCCGGCCACGCGGACGACGCGGCCGCACTCGCGGGGTTCGACGGCGAGGCGCTGCTCCTCTCCTTTACCGGTGACTGGCACTTTACCGTTGAGGACGCGGCGGGGCTGGCAACGGCGTTCGACGCGAACGAGACACCCGTGGCCCACCACATCGTCGACTCCGACCACGGCCATGACGCATTTTTGGTCGAACCCGAGAACGTCGGCCCGCCGATTCGGTCGTTCCTCGCTGCCGGCGTCGACGGCGACGACGTCGAGGACGCCGACTGCGCCGACGTGGACTGTGACGGCGACGAGGACGCCGAATCCTCGCCCTCGTACCCGCGGACGCCCGGCACGGCGTGTTCGGGGTTCATGGGCTGAACGGGCAAAATTCGGCGGATCTTTTCACGCGGCGAATGGCCGGAACCGTAGCCCTTTTAGCTGACGCTATGATCTGACTAAACAGTCAGTCAGAATGAGTACGGACGATCCTGTGAGCGACATCACGGCCGGCACCTATCGTGCGCTCTGCAAGCACGGCTACGCCGACGTGACGATGGAGGATATCGCCGCGGAGACGGACAAGAGCAAGTCCGCGCTCCACTATCACTACGACAGCAAACACGATCTGCTGGTCTCGTTTTTCGACGGTCTGCTGGAGAGTTTCACCGACCGCCTCGACGCCGTGGAGGGGGAGACGGCTCACGACCGCCTGCTCGACCTCATCGACACGGTGCTGATGCCGCCGGACGACGATACGCCTGATAAGGGGTTCCAGACGGCCGTGTTGGAGATCAAAGCCCAGGGCCCCTACGACGACGCGTTCCGCCGGCACCTACAGGAACACGACCGCACGCTGCGTGAATACGTCGAGACCCATCTTGCCGACGGCGTCGACTCCGGGGAGTTCCGGTCCGACCTCGACGTCGAGGCGTCCGCGGACTTTCTGGTGACCGTGTTCAACGGCGCCCAAACCCGTAGCGTGGCGGTTGGTCGGCCAGTCGAGGAGACCCGCGAGACGCTCGCGGCACACATCGACTCGATGATCGTCGCCGACGGGGGTGCGGAGTGAGCCTCCGCGACCGACTCGCCGGCCTCCGCCGCCTGTTCGCACGGGCGTTCAACCAGGAGGAACTCGACCTGACCGAGGGCGGGATCGGGAAGCCGCTGTTCGTCCTCGCGATCCCCATCGTCATCACGAACCTGTTCCAGACCGCCTACAACCTCGCGGACACGTTCTGGGTCGGGCGCTACAGCACCGACGCGCTGGCGGCGATCAGTTTCGCGTTCCCGATGGTGTTCCTGCTCATCTCCATCGGTCTGGGGCTCTCGGTGGCGGGCAGCGTGATGGTCGCCCAGAACATCGGCGCCGGCGACGAGCGCGAGGCCGAGTACGCCGCCTCCCAGACCATCTCGTTTGCGGTCGTGAGTTCGCTGATCCTCGGCGGCGTGGGCTATCTGGTCGTGGACTGGCTGATGGCCATCTACGGCGCCTCGCCCAGCGTGAAGCCGCTGGCCGTCAACTACATGGAGGTCATCTCGCTGGGGCTGGTGTTCATGTTCGGCTTCATCATGTTCATCTCGCTGATGCGGGGCGCGGGCGACACGGTGACGCCGATGGTCGTGATGTTCGTCTCGGTGGTCATCAACATCCTGCTGGACCCGTTCCTCATCTTCGGGTTCGTCGACAACCCCCTGTTCAGTATCGTCGGGATGAGCGGGCTCGAACAGCAGTTGTTCCAGCTCACGGGTTACACCGGTGACGGCCTGCGGGGTGCCGCCATCGCGACCATCTTCGCGCGAGCGCTCGCGTTCTTCATCGGCATCGGGATCATGCTCCGCGGGAATCAGGGCGTCAAGATCCGCGTTGCCGACATGGCGCCGGACCTCGATTTCGCCCGGCGCATCCTCAAAATCGGCGTCCCGGCCTCCGTCGAGGGCGTCGGCCGCGCGCTCTCGGTGAACCTCCTGTTGATCGTCGTCGGCCTGTTCGCGACGCCCGTCGTGTCGGCGTACGGTATCGGGACCCGCGTACTCTCGGTGGTGTTCATGCCCGCCATCGCGATGGCCCGCAGCGTCGAGACGATGAGCGGCCAGAACATCGGCGCCGACAAGCCCGACCGCGCGGCCGCGACCACGGCGTTCGCCGGCAAGGCGTCGTTGCTGATCCTCTCGGCAGTCGGCGTCATCGCGTTCGTGTTCGCCGAACCCATCGTCTCCGTCTTCGTCGGCGCCGATCAGGAGAACGCCGCTCGGGTGGTCGAAGTCGGCGCGCAGTTCATGCGGTTCGTGGCGCCGACGTTCGGCTTCATGGGGATCATGCGCGCCTACAACGGGAGCTTCCGCGGTGCGGGGAAGACTGCCACCGCCGCGGTCATCTCGGTGGGCACGCTGATGGTGTTCCGCCTGCCCATTGCGTGGCTCGGCTCCCAGACGTTCTCGCTGGGGCCGAACGGCCTCTGGCTCTCCTTCGCCGCCTCGAACGTGTTCGGCGCCGCGCTCGCGTACGCGTGGTACCAACGCGGGACGTGGCGCGAGGTCGACCTCGACCGAACGCCGGGGCCCGCGCCGGGTGACGATTGACTACCCGTCGTCGCCACTCGCCGTTTTCGCGAACCGTGAGAGAGAGGACCGTTACCGGACGATGCGACAGCTGTCGCCGCTGCGGTCCACGTAGTCGGCCTCCTGCAGCGAGCGCAGCGTCGGGAGCAGTTCGATCAGCTTCAGGTCCAGCGCGTCGGCGATCCCGTCGACGGTCGCCTCGACGACCGACGAGAGGTAGACGTACACGAGTTTCCCGGCCGTCGAGTCGACGTCTTCCGGGGGTTCGGTGCTGAGACTGGCTGCCGAGTCCGCCTGGGTCGGCTGCGTCTGCGTCATTGAGTACGACCATGAGTTCGACGGTCGTAAATGTTCCCTACAACAATCGTCGAAACCTCGCCGGGGGCGAACGCCGCAACGGCCAGTTCTGCGGGACGCCGGTTTCCCGCCCTCCGCAGATGTTCGGGGGTATGCGTAGGGTGACGGCTGTTCTACCACCGTGTATGCCCGGCATCCCCTCACCCTTCGGCGGCGGCGACGGCCCGGAGACGTTCGACGAGGACGACGCGTTCGTCCCCGACCATCTCCCGGTCCCGGGGAAGTTCCTCGATGGGCACGAGGTGCTCGCCGGCGACGACCACGTGGCGGTCCACCAGACGGCCCGTGATCTGTTCGAGGAGCGTGGGGTGTACGACATGACGTTCGACTACAACCTCGCGCGGCTGAACCTCGATACGCGCCATACCGGTGCCGGGTTCCGGTACGCAGAGGAGGTCGGCGACGACGCCGTACTGCGCGCGGAGTTCTCCCCGACGACGGCGTTCTGCCCACAGACCCATACCCTCACCATCGGCGCGTTCCGGGCGTGGAACGGGCTCTCGGAGTGCCACGACTACGATCTCGTGCGCATCCGCACGGTCGAGAGCCACCACCAGAGCGACTCGGTCAACGAGGAGCTCCAGTCGCTGGAAGCGGAGTACCAGGAGACAGGGACAGTCCCCGGCCAGCCCGACGATGCCCCCGGGGAGGCAGTGACCGACGCCATCGACTCGCCGGCTGGGCCGGACGCGCCGTTCTGACCGCCGGTCCACGGAGAACCCGGACCGGCACGACGCTACTCCGTCGCCGGCGCGAAGACGAGCAGTGCCGTACTGTGCTCGACTGCCTGCGGCGAGATCTCTCGCTCGCCGCTGAACCGGGCGACCTCCCCGGGTGTGAGTTCGTACGCCTCGTCGTCGAGAGCGAGTTCGAGATGGCCGCTGAGGAGATGCAGGACGATGTTCGTTCCGGGGTGGGTATGTGCCGGGACGCCGTCGCCGGCGTCGAGTTCGAGCCGAACGGTTCGAGGTTGGCGCTCCGCGAACACCTCGGCGTGAGGGCTGTCAGTCAGGTCGTCGATGGCGGTGATTTCTGGCATCGCGTCCGACTCCGTCCGGTTCGTCCCCGAGGGTTCGGCCGAAGACGTTCGCCCACCGGCAGGCGGCTAGTCGGTCTGGGTCTCGGTTCGACCGCCGACGAGCACCGCCGTCAGCGACTGGGGACTGTGCTCGCGGACGACGCCCGCGATGTTCAGGATGAACAGCGCCGTCCCGAGGAGCGTGAGGCCGCCCCCCGACGCTGAAACGACCGACGGGAGCCCGAACAGATCGGCGGCGACGAGGAGCGCCGATCCGCCGAGGAAGCACGCGAAATCCGCGGCGGCGATCCGGTCGTCGTACAGGTCGTCGACCATCGGCACCGGCTCGTAGCCCAGCAGGTCGCTGTAGCGGTGGACCCAGACGATGAACGGGACGACGTGATACAGCGTGCCGAGGACGACGAAGCCCACGACACCCAGCAGTAGCAGGTGGCTCGTTCCCGGCGCGCCGAACAGCGCTGCGGAAGCGAGTGGATCCGTGAGCCACGCCGGGACGGCGAGCACGGCCCAGAGCGCCAGCGCCGCCGTCACGACGACGTACCGGGAGAGCATCGGCGTCCAGTCGACCTGTGTCTCCCGGAGGCGGCGACCGAGGACGACGGCGAACGCGAGGAGGGCGGCGAGAACCAGCACCGCGCCGACACGGGCAAGCAGCGCCGCGTCGAGCAGCCGACCAGTCGCGAGCAGCAGGACCCCGACGGGGTAGCCGAGCTCCTCAACGCGGCGGAGCGGCACGTCGACGCCGTGGAGGTCGGTCTGGGTGAACATCGTCGCCAACTGGTAGAGTGCGCCCAGAACGGTCGTGAGCACGGCGCCGAACACCGCGACGGTCGCGTGCGCCTGCACGACCCCCGGGCGCGTGACCGGAAGCGACGCGAGTATTGGGCGGGAGAAGTCGACGGCAAGCAAGATCCCCAACAGCGTCGTGAAAACGAAAAAGCCCAGCGCGAGCGCGAAGTGGCGCTCGGTCACGTCGAGGGCAGCCTTGGCAGCCAGCGTCCGGCCGATGTTGTAGACGAACAGCCAGAAGCCCAGCAGCATCAGCGCGCCGAAGCCGGGCAGTAGCGCCAGTTCGGCCGCGAGCAGGCTCCCAGCGAAGCCGAGCAGGCCGGCGGCGACGAGCCACAGTTGCGCGGCCGCGAGGCGGGTCGAGTGGAGTTCGACGCCCGACCAGACAGGGACGAACTGGGTCATCGCGCCCATGATGGTGACACAGACCCAGCCAACGAGCAGGAGGTGGACGTGTGCGAGCGAGAGGAAGCCGAACGTGGAGTCGAGGGCGACGCCAACGCCCGCCAGCACGCCGAACAGCAAGAAGAGATTCGCCACGAGGAAATGCCGGAGCGGCACCGTCATCGGCGGCTGCTGGCCGGCGTCGACGTCTGCCGGGATGGCGCTCATAGGCGAAGAACGGGGTTCCAACGGCCTGCCAGTACCTCCGAACACGTTCGGTGGGTGGCTTCGCCGACCCCAACGGCGACCCGGCGGGCTACTGCTTGGGGAACCGCGCCCGGTACTCGTTCGGGCCGCGCTGTTCGACCTCGTAGCCGTCGGCGTCGAACGCGTCGACTTCGGCCTGCATCTCGTAGAACAGGGGTTTGGGCTCGTGATCGTTGACCAGCACCAGCGCGTCGCCGCTGTCGAGCGCTTCGAACTCCGCGTGGATCTTCGGGTGGCGGTCCGACGGCGGCACGTCCCGAACGTCGATTGTCGTTTCGGACATCACTCTTCCTCCGTTCTCCCGCCACCAGAGGGTTGGTCCGAACACGTTCGCCCGGGTCGGCTGTGGCTCCGTTCGAAGGTATGCCGAACGTGTTCGGCAATACCGATTGGTTGGTCAGCCCAGTAGGAACAGCCATCGATCCATGCTACGGACCATACTCCCCCATCTCACCCGCGGTTCGGCGGAACCGAACGGGGCGCGCGGGCGACCACTCCCAGCGAGTGATCGGAGCGCGAACCGTGCCGCCGGCGTCGAGGAAGCCGTCGATGGAGACAGTGTCGCTTGACCGACCCGCCGACAGATCCCCGTCAGATGACTGGCCACCTACCTCACACCGCGAACCGTGCCGAGACAGCGACGATGGAGCGTGACCCGATCACGTCCGAGGCGCCGACGCTGCAGGACGTCCTCGACGCGCTGGACGACCCGGACTGTCGGTCGATGCTCAAACGCCTCGACACGCCGATGGCGGCCAAAGAGCTGTCGGAGGCGTGTGAGATCCCGCAGTCGACGACGTACCGAAAGCTGGACCTGCTCAGCGAGGCCGCGCTGGTCGAAGAGCGCACCGAGATCCGGAGGGATGGCCGGCACACGACCCGGTACGTCGCCAACTTCGACGAGATCAGGCTCTCGCTGACCGACGAGCAGTCCCTCGACATCTCGATCAGCCGCGAGCAGTCCGCGCCCGAACAGCGCCTCTCGGAGCTCTGGTCGGAGGTGCGAAGCGAAACATGAACGCGACCATCGCGACGGCCGTGATGGCCCTGAAGAGCCTCACCCTCGTGCTCGGGGGGTCGATCACGTTCTACGCCTACAAAGCGTACCGCTCCAACGGGTCGCCCGCGCTGCGGGCGCTCGCGCTGGGGTTCGGCGCCGTCACGCTGGGTGCGCTGGTGGCGGGCATCGTCGACCAGCTCCTGCCGCTCAACCCGGACCTCGCGTTCATCGTCGAGAGCGCGTTCACCACGATAGGTTTCGGCGTGATCCTCTACTCGCTACACGTGGAGTGAGCGCTCGGATCCGCCGACAGGAGCGTTCGGGCGCCGTCGACGTTCACGATTCGTCGTGAAGCGCCGTCCGAGGGGTGGGTACGCAGCACGGCACTCCCCCCGACTCTCTTGAGGGAAGCCGCCGAACGGCGGGACGTGAGCCGTGGCGGGAGCTCGTCCCCCGACTGCTGTACCGAAGCGTTCGCCGAGATGACCGAGGTGTCCGGGAGGCGGGAGAATCGGGGGGACGTAGGCCCACACCCTTTTCGCGCCGGAGGTTACATTCTCACTCATGAGCGGGACGCCGACGCACGTTGACCCGACGGCGGCCGTCGAAGCGGCGGGGTCGTGGCTCGACGACTACCTCACGGACGCCGGCGCCGACGGCTACGTGCTGGGCATCTCGGGCGGACTCGACTCGACAGTCGCCGCTCACCTCGCCGTCGAGTACGTCGGGGCGGACCAACTCACCGGCATCGTGATGCCGGGGGAGCCGAGCGACCCGGAGCACATGGACGACGCCCGACAGCTCTGTTCGGACCTCGGTATCGACTGGTACGAGGTCGACATCTCGCCGTTCGTCTCGTGGGTCGACGACGCGCTGCCGCCCGACCTCGGGAAGAAAGATCTCGGAAACGTGCGCGCCCGGGCCCGGATGGTGCTGTGGTACGCGGAGGCCAACGCCAACGACGAACTGGTCATCGGCGCCGACAACCGCTCTGAGTTTCTGCTCGGCTACTTCACCAAGTACGGCGACGCCGCCACCGACGTGGCGCCGCTGGGCGACCTCTACAAGACCGAAGTCGTCGAGATCGCTCGGGAACTCGGCGTCGGCGAGAAGTTCATCGAGAAGACCCCGACTGCGGGGCTCTGGGAGGGACAGACGGACGTAGCGGAGATCGGCACCACTTACGACATCGTCGACGCCGCCCTCAATCACCTCGTCGACCGTGACCACAGCGTCGGCGAGACGGTCGCTGCGACCGGCATCGACGAGGCGACCGTCGAGCGACTCGCCGACCTCCACCGCACCAGCGAGCACAAACGCGAACGGCCGCCGACGCCGGGCATTCGGTTCTGATCGCTCACAGCCCGTCTTCGCGGGCTCGACCGTCAGACGCTCCGCCGCGCCACGAGCCGACTCGAGAGCCACACCGGGCTGACGATCCAGACCACCAGCGCGCCGACGAGCACCGGCGTCGTCAGCCCGGAGCCGACCAGCACGTCGGCCATCCCACCGGTCACAGTCGGCACGGCTTGGAGCGCCAGCACCCGGAACACGGTAACGGGGTTGGCGAGCACGAACACGGGCAGCCAGTCCGGGCCCACGACATCGGCGGCGATGAGGCCGACCGAGACGAGGTCGTGGACCAGCGCGAGCCAGACCCACAGCAGCAGCGTCCCGCCGAGGGCGTGGGTCTTCTCTGCCGCCAACGTCGAGACGAGCAGCGACAGCGCGAGGAACGCCCCGCCGCCGAGGACGGCGGCACCGACGAGACCGAGATAGGCGGCCGTGAGCCGACCCGTGCTCGCCAGCCAGAGTCCGCCGATGCCGAACCCGGCGACGACGGCGCCGGCGAACACTGCCAGCCGGCCGACGTAGGTGCCGACGACGACCCGACTCCGCGGGACCGGGAGCGCGAACAGCACGCCCAGCCAGCCGGCCTCGTCGTTGCCGACGATGGCGTCGTAGCCGTACACCAGCGCCACCAGCGGCAACAGCAGCGCCGAGAGTTCGACGAGACTCACGACGACGGCGTCGCTGCGGACGACGCCACCCTGGCCGCCGAGTGCGACCACGAGCACCGCGAGCGACGCGAACAGCCCCGTCAGCGCGAACGCCCAGCGGTTCCGGATCGAGAGCGCGTACTCCAGTCTGGTGACGGTGCCCACCTGCTGTAGCGCGGAGCCGTCGCGGCCTCGGGTCGGCAGGCGAACCGCCGTCTCGTCGGCGACGCCGCCGTCCGTTTCCGGGGATTCTGAATCGGTCATCGTTGCACCTCCGGGGTCGCTCGTGGCTCACGACCCTCTGCATCGGCGATTAGCGACCTGAACGCGGGCTCCAGATCACCGCTTTCGCCCATCTCGCGGAGGTCGTCGACGGCGCCGCTGAACCGGAGATTTCCTTGGTGAAGCACCGCCACGTCGTCACAGAGCGCTTCGACCTCCGCGAGCACGTGGGTCGTGATGACGACCGTGAGGTCCGCCTCCTCGCGCAGGCGCTCGAGGATGCGGTGGAACTCCGCGACGCCCAGCGGGTCGAGGCCCGCTGTGGGTTCGTCCAGCAGCAGGAGCGTGGGTCGCGCGAGCAGTGCCGACGCGAGCGCGAGCCGTCGGTTCATCCCGTTGGAGTAGCCGCCGACCCGGCGGTCCGCTGCGTCATCGAGGCCGACGGTCCCGAGCGCGGCGGCGACTCTGTCGGCGCGCTCTGCCCTTGGAACCCCACGGATGCGGGCCTGATAGTCGAGCACCTCTCGCCCTGTGAGCGCCGGCGGGAAGCCGGCGTCCTCGGGGACGTAGCCGACAGCCTCGCGGAGTTCGTGGCCGGCGTCGGTCACGTCCCGGCCGCCGACGGTCACGTTGCCGGAGTCGGGGGTGAGGTGGCCCACGAGCATTCTGAACAGTGTGGACTTTCCGGCGCCGTTGGTGCCGAGGAGGCCGAACGTCGTCCCCGCCTCGACCGACAGGCTCACGCCGTCGAGCGCGACCACGTCGCCGTAGCGTTTCGTCAGATCAGTCGTCTGTATCGCGTTCATAGTGGTGCCTCCAGTCGTGTGGGGAGCGTTCGAGCGGGTGGTAGTCGACGATGCCCGGCGCGTCGACGACGGGGAGGGTCTGTTCGGCCTTCCCCAGCGCGCGGAACGCGGGGCTGTTCGTGAACACCGCCGCAGCAGGGTTCTCCCGGACGAGCTTTTCGACCAGTCCGGACGGTCGGTGGCGGAGTTCGCTCACGCCGTCGTCGTCCAGATCGGCGGTGTTGGCGTCGCTCCAGTAGTTCCCGCCGTCGCTGTCGTTCCAGACGTGGAGGTCGCTCGTGACGGCCTGTACGTGTCTGGCGTTGCCGACGAAGCTGTTGCCGACGACGCGTTCCTCCCGGGTACCGGCGGTGAGGTGGAAGCCGATCCGGTTGCCGAGCAGGAGGTTGTCCGTGATCTCGTTACCCACCGAGTTCAGCGAGTAGATGCCCCGCTGATTGCCGGCGATGGTGTTCCCGCGCACCGTCGAGTAGTCGATGCGCTTGAGCAGGATCCCGTGGCCGCTGGTGCCGGTGTTGTTCGCGGCGGTGTTGTTCACCACCGCGATCTCCTCCGAGAGCATCAGCGCGTAGCCGACGTCGTTGTCGACGGCGGTGTTGTTCACGAGCCGCGAGCTATCGGAGTACATGTAGTGGACGCCGTAGCGCAGGTCCCAGAGGGCGTTCCCACGCGCGGTCACCTCGGATGCCCAGGAGTAGTAGATGCCGTCCCTGGCGTCGGTGATACGGTTCTTCTCGACCAGCGTTCCCTCCGTCTTCCAGAGTTGGATCCCGTTGCCGCGGTAAGACCGCGGGATCACCTTCTCCCGGCCGACGATGGTGTTGTTCCGCAGGTGGGCGTCGTCGACGCCGTCGACCCAGATGCCGAACGTGATCTGGGTCACCCGGCTGTCTGTGACGGTGACGTTGGGCGCGTCGACCCAGATGCCGGCGTCGTTTGTCGAGGTGTCCAGCCCGGAGTTCCGGATCCAGAGGTCCCGGACCGTGACGTTCGAGCCGTTGATCGTGAGGACGTCGCCTTCGCCGCCGCCGTCGATCACGGCTTGGGCGTCGGGCGCGCTGGTGATGGTTACCCCGGAGGTGTTCACCGTCACGCGCTCCTCGAACCGCCCGCGGAGGACGACTGTCTCGTCTGGATCGGCGGCGTCGACGGCACGCTGGACGGAGTCGAACGACTGGTCGCCGACGGTCGCGACGCCGGACTCGGTCACGGGGTCGAACGCGTAGTCGTCGGGCAGATCAGCGCCCGCGTCGGGCGTCGGCGCCGCTTCTGCCGACGTGGGTGCGACCGTTACTCCCGCAAGTGCGGCCGCCAGCACCACCACGAGCACGACGAACCCGCGTTCGAGTCCGGCGGCGTCCATCAGCGAGTCACCCCATCACCGGAACTGAACCGGTCGCTGAGGCGGGCCGGGAGGCCCAGCATGATCCCGGGGAGGTCGCCGACCGTCGCCTGGGTGTCCCGAGCGAGCCACGCGACTACCAGCAGGCCGATGGCCACCGTCGTCAGGTACGCGCCGACGCCGAACCGGGAGTAGCTGGTGATGTTGGCCACGGCGTACTTCCCCCAGAGCGGCGGCGTGAACGGGTCGACACCCATCACCGGCGCGTCCGGGTCGAGCGTGTGGCCCGCCTGATACAGCCGGTACTGGATGTCCGCGAGCAGGACGCCGAACACGACTATCGAGCCGATCAGTTGGGCCGTGAGCCCGCGACGGAGCTTTCGCGCTGTGGGCGCGAGCGCGACGAACACGCCCGCGGCCGCGACGCCGACAAAGGCCAGCGGCCCGAGCGACCACTCGGGCACGTCGATGGCCTTCGGGTTGGGCTCGTAGTTCGGCGGCCAGAACACCGGGTCCGGGTAGTAGAACCCGATGTAGTGGTTCAGGCGGGCGATCTCGACGTAGTCGCCGCTGATGCGCGGATACGCGTACAGCCCCAGCGTCAGCGTCTCGCTGGGGTATTGGATCGCGTCCATCCGGATGTGCCACATCGGAAACAGCAGCGCCGCGACGAGCAGCGCGGCCGCTACCAGCGGCAGCAGCCGCCTGAGCTCGCCGAACTCGCTCCATCTCGGGCGTTGCATGGTCCTAGTCGGCCGGTTCGACGATCATTCGCGAGCGCATCTCCAGGTGGAGTGCGCTACAGAAGAACGTACAGTACGCCCAGTACACCCCGGGCTCGTCGGCGGTGAACGTGAACTGGCGCGTGTCCTGTGGCGCCAGCGCGAGGTTCACGTCGTACTCGGGGATGGCGAGGCCGTGGACGATGTCCTGTGACCCCTCGATGTTGGTGATGGTGAGCGTCACCTCGTCGCCCTCCTGGACGGTGAAGTCACGCAGGCCGTACTCGCTGCGCTTGACCGAGGCGTACACCTCGACGGTGGAGTCGTCGACGCGCTCGACGCGGGAGTTCTCCTCGGTGACGAACTCCTTTTCGCCCTCGTAGTCCGCGGGGTCCCACGTCCGCGCTGGCTCGATCTTGTCCTTGTGCGCGAAGATGGCGTCGTGGGGCTCCGGGTAGACGGGGTGGTCCGCGACCAGCTCCATCCCGCCGGTCTCGTCGTCTTTGTCGTTCCCGATGTAGATCAGCTGGTCGTTGTCCGGGAAAACCGGGCCGACCGGGAGGAAGCGGTCCTTTGAGAGCTTGTTGAGCGCGACCAGCCAGTCCCCCTGTGGCTCGGTCGACATCGCCTGCACCGCCTGAATGTGACCGGGGTTGTAGTGGACGTCGATCTTGCCGAGAATCGGCTCCTCGGAGCCCTTGTCGGCGGTGACGGCCTCCTCGATGTCCCACTTCACGACCTGCGAGTCGATGAACAGCGAGGTGTAGGCGTGCCCGCGGTCGTCGTAGGTGGTGTGCAGCGGGCCGAGACCGACTTTCGGCTGGCCGACGATGGTGTCGGCCGGGTCGTCGGCGGTCGCCAGCTTCTCGATGTCGATGATCGATACGGTCGGCGAGAGCTTCCCGGCGACCATCCCGTAGTTGCCGTCCGGCGTCACCTCGACGCAGTGGGGTGACTTCGGCGTCGGGATGTAGCGCACGATGGGGTTGTCGCCCTGATTGTTCGGGCTCGATTTCGTCCCGTCGATGACGGGGACGCCGTTGACCTCCTCGTACTCGCCGGCGTCGACGAGTTCCTGGATCGCGGGCACGTCGAACGCCTTCACGTCGTCCCGGTCGTCCCGGGTCATCTCCTCGACTTCGACGCCCTCCTCGTCGTTGTAGGACGAGGAGAGCACCCAGCGGCCGTCCTTGTCGGAGTCGACGATGTCGAGTTGGCCGTCGACCTCGACCTGCCAGAGCACGTCCATGCTGTCGGGATCGATGGCGGTGAACAGCGAGGCGTACTCGTCCGGGCTGTTCACGTCCCGGCCGTCGTTGGGGACCGGCGTCCGGAACTCGCTGTTGGCGAACACGTACTCCGTGTTCGGGCTCTGGATACAACAGCCGTGGACCGACTGGACGTTCGGGATGTCGACGATGGCGTCGGTCTCGAAGTAGGTGAGATTCACCCGCGCGACCCGGCCGTTGGCCTTGTCGTTGACGAAGATGTACTCCCCGTCGTACTTCCCGTCGGTCTCCGAGAGGCTCGGGTGGTGGGAGTCACCCCACGTGTAGCCGCCGGCCTCCTCGAGCATTTCGTCGGTCTCGTCGTCGTAGCCGTACCCCTTCGCGCCCTCGCGGTTGAACACGGGGATCCGGGTGAGTTGGCGCATCGACGGGATACCGTACACCCGGATGTCGCCGCCGTGGCCGCCCGACCAGAAGCCGTAGTACTCGTCGTGCTCCCCCGGCGGGACCTTGTGGTCGGGCACGTCGCCGCTGCTGCTCTCGGTGTCCGTGGTGGCGTTGCCGAACGCCCCGGTGCCCGCACAGCCAGCGAGGCCGCCGGCGACGCCGACGGCGGCGCCCGCCTTCATCACGTCGCGCCGCGTCACGCCGGAGCCGAGTCCGGGGAGATGTGACTCGGCCTCGGGGGCGTCTGCCCCCTCGACGTCGGCGAGCAGTTCGTTTAGCTGTGCCTCGTGCTCCTCGATCAGCGTCTCCGCGTCTTTCGGCTCGGTACGCCCCTCCTCGTCGGGGTTCTCGGGGTCAGTGGAGTTCATCTTAGATCACCCGCACGGTGCCGACCATCCCGTTCATCTCGTGGGGGATGCAGTAGTACTCGTACTCGCCGGTCGTCTCGAACGTGTGTTCGTACGTTTCGCCCTCGGTGATGTTCCCCTCGTCGGGGTAGGCGTCGACCGCAGCGTCCTCGCTGTCGAACCCGCCGGAGGCGAAGTACGTCGCGTCTTCTGGGATGTTGTCCTCGTAGGCGGTCACCGAGTGGCCGATGGTCCCGACGTTCTCCCAGGTGACCGTCGTCCCGGCCTCGACCTCGATCTGTTTGGGCGCGAACGCGAGTTCGTCGTTCATCTCGACGGTGTCGGTCTGCACCCAGTCGCCGTCGCCGCCACCGCCGGAGCTACTCGTCTCGGTCGGCGAATCCGTCGCGGGATCCGTCGACTCGCCGCCGCCACCGGAACTGCAGCCAGCGAGTCCGAGTCCGGTCCCCGTCGCCGCGATGCCGACCAGATACCGTCGGCGCGTTAGGTCGTCAGTCATTCTCCTACAGGTGCGCCTTGGGGGTGCCACCACTAGTACCGTCACGCGGTTTCCCACGGGGTCGGAACTGTCGAACACGTTCGGTCGGATCTTTATCCCCGTCCCCGGTGGGAACGGGACGGGCGTCCAGAGATAGTCGAAACTGGAGAGAAAACGGCCAGAACCCGGACGAACACTCGCCCCGAGCAGAACCGGCGGCGGCGCGCGCGGCCGACTACCCCTCGACGGCGGCCCGTGGCGCTTCCTCCAGCGCAGTGGCGGCGAACTCCTTCATCACGCGCTCCTCGGCCCGGTGGAGCGTCTCGCTCACCGTCGACTTTGCCAGTCCGACCGTGTCGGCCAGTTCGGTGAGCGAGCACCCGCGCGGCGTGTCGTAGTAGCCACACTCGATAGCCTCGCGGACGATGGACTGCTGGCGGTCGGTCAGCAGGTCGTCGGGGGTGGCGACGTCCTGCTGGAGGTAGTCGACGGTGTAGGTGACTCCCATCGCGGAGAGTTGATCGCCCAGTTCGGAGATGGTCTCCTGTGCGGCAGTGAGCGTCCACTCCGCCTGTCCCTCCCGGATCTCGAAGGGCATCTCCAGCGGGAGGCCCGACCCCTGTGCCGCGAAAAGGAGCAACGGGAGGTGGGTCCGGAACTGGACCAGACACTGGCCGTCGCCGCGCTGGAGCACCTCGACGGACTCGACCGACTCGTGGGCCCGGATGTCGGCGAGGACCGCCGCCGGGTCCGCGCAGGTGATTTCGGCGAGGCCGTCCCCGCTGTCGGCCCCAGCCATCGCCGCGAGGATCCGGATCTCGGCGTCGGGGTAGCGCCGGGTGATCTCTCCCGGCCACGTGCGCTCGGGAATCGTGAGCGTGAGTTTGGCTTCGGGCATGTCGCTACCTCATCGTTGCAGAGCCATAACCCAGACGGTGATCCCGAACATGTTCGTCATTTCGCCCCGAGCATGTTCGGCACAACTGCCACACCCGCGGCGGTGGACCCAGAAATATGGCCGAGAGAACTCTCGACGCCCGTGAGGTCGACGGCGAACCGTTCAGCCACATCGTGGGCGCACTGGAGGAGTTAGGGGAGTCCGAGACGCTGGTGTTGCTCAATAACTTCGAACCGGAACCACTCTACAACGTCCTCGACCGCCGCGGCTTCGACTACGAGACCGAACAGGTCGCCGCCGACGAGTGGCGCGTCGAAATCGAGCACGCCTGACCCCGGGAGCGCTACGGCTCCGGCACCCAGATCGCGGTGAGAACTGCGTCGTCGTCGACGCTCTCGTAGGCGTAGCCCCGGTCCTCGAGTTTGGGGTAGAGGTGTTGGGGCCGCCGGTCGTTCAACTGGACGAGAACGGTCTCCTCGTCCAGATCGGCGAGTCGTTCGAGCGTGTTCTGCAGGGGTTGGGGCGGCGGCAGGTCTCGCGCGTCGACCGTCGACTGTGGCCGACCGGTTGGGGCGTTCTGGAACTGGTCGTGGAGTTCGTAGTCGTCGCTGGGCATGCCTGAACGCAGGCCCTCTACCGGCGGGAGCGTTGTGCCGAACGAGTTCGGGAGGCTGGCTGTGACGGCGCCGCGACTGATCGGCGACGGCCGGAGACAGCGACGATGCCGACTCTCGCCGGAAGCCGACCGGAACACCACGACCGTCCACCCGTCCCGCGGTTCGCCTGCGCCAGAACCGAACGGAACCCTCCGGCGAGCCCTAATTGTGGCGGGGAGGCGAGTGGAAGTATGGCTCGCACGCCATCCACAGCGACGCGGAACCGACGAGGCACTGCGCGACGAACCAGCCGCCACTCACGAAGCCGCCACCCACGAACTAGCCGCCACCCACGCCGGCACGTCCGACGCGGCGCGCCCCCGGCGCGGCGTCGACGACGCTTACGGCCGGTCTCCCGCCGACCCCAGCGAGCAGTAGGGCGCGGGGGGACTCCCGAACGCGGGCCGCCAGCGACCGCCTCGGCGATCAACGACTTGCTCGGCCCGCTCGCGCGGTTGCTCGGGGTCGCGCCGCCGCGCGGGCTGGCGGGCCTGCTCGGTACGCTCCCGCGCGCGACCGGCCGCATACGGGCGCTCGCGGCGAGCAGCCTGCTCTGGATGCTGCTCTACGCCGGCCGCCAGTCGGGCGTCCTGGACGCCGAGGCGAGCGTCTGGCTCTCCCTCGGCGTCGTCGTCGCCGCGCTCTACGCCGTCGGCTCAGGGGGGCACGCGGCATCGTCTCCCCGATATCGGCGCCCGCCGTCGGCGCCACCGCGAGACCGGCGGGCTTCGGCGCCTGCGCGGGCCGTCGGTCGGCGCTACCGGGCCGACGACGCCAGCCGATAGCGCTTCCCGTCGCCGCCGCGCTCGGTCTCGATCAGGTTGTAGTGTTCCAGTTTCGGGAGGTGGCTCTCCCGCAGCGCCCGCAGGGTGATTGGGTCCGGGTGCGTCTCCTCGTACTCGGCGTATAGTTCCTTCTGGATCAGCGGGCCGGCAGCCTCGATACGCTCGTAGAGCACGCGCTGGTGGTCGTTGAGCTTCGAGATGGTTTTCCGGCGGACCGCCGCCTCGGCGTCGTGGACCGCGTCGTCGACGAGGCGCCGCGGGATCGTCGACAGCCCCTCGCGCTCGCTCTTGCGGGCGGCAACACGGAGCGCAGTAATCGCCTGCCTGGCGTCGCCGTCGACGAGTTCGGCGATGCGTTCGAGCGTCCCGGATTCGACGGCGCCCGGTTCGAGCCCCTGTGTGGTTCGGCGCTCGAGGATCTCCGTGACGGTATCGACGGTGTAGCGGTCGAACTGAACGCGATACCCGACCGAGACCCGCGAGTGGACGCGCTCGTCCAGACGGGCCAGCAGGTCGACCTCACGGTTGGCGATACAGATCCACGCCAGCCCCGGGACTGAGTGGAGGTCGTACAGCGTGTCGGGGTCCTGGAGTTGGTCGACTTCGTCGAGGATGATCACGCTCGGCGAGTCGAGGCCGTTCTGGAGCGTGTCGATCAGGTCCCGGGCCGGCGCGTTCTTCGGGACGGCGGCGTTGGCGAGGTCGTTCGCGGCGCGCTCGAGCACGCTGCGCCGGGTGTAGTCCTTCCAGCAGTTGACGTAGGCGGTCGGCACGTCGAGCACCTCGCGGCGGAGTTCCCGGACGGCGGCGCGGGCGACAGTAGTCTTGCCGGCGCCGCTGGGGCCAAAGAGAAAGCAGTTCTCCGCGCGAGCGCCGTCCTCGACGGGCGTGAGCGCGTCGGTCACCTCGTTCATCTGGCTGTTGCGGCCGACGATCTCCCGGGGCAGGTGTTCGTCCTCGAAGACCGTCGCGTCTCGCAGCATCTACTCGACTTCTGTGCCGACGAGTGCATAAGTGGAACCCCTAAGCTTCCGTTCGGTTCCGGTCCCCCGGAAGGGATTTGTTGCTGGCGTGAAACGCCCGAGGACTGGCCGGTGTTCACAACCCTCCACCGGCCGACGCTCGCTCGATACGTAACTTCAGGGCTCGAAGATCGAGGGGTTTCAAAGGAGGAGATCGCCAGGCAGCGTGACGCCAAGCCCGATCTACTGGTCGCTGCCGAGTTCGACCTCGACGCGCCGCCGGCGCTGAAGCCCAACGGGGCACGCCGCGTGATGCAGCGACTCGGTTCAGACGCCGAAATCGCCGTTGACGACGACCGGCATAACTACCTCGCGCCTCACGGCGGACGCCGTGGGATGGTCGAGGTGATGGTCCGGGAGTTCGGCTATGCCGCCGCTGCCCGGTATCTAGATGACTCGGAGGAACAGGTCAGGCAGCCGTACCAGCATATCGAGGCCGCCGAACGGGCAGATATGGCGACAGAGGCGCTCTCGAAGTCGGATAATCGGGTTCGGGAGTCGTCACCGGACCGGTAGTACGAAATAAACCTCATTTCGGGATATCGTCTCGGCAGGAAAGCTTAGTCGAACAACCGACGCGCATAGCGATATATCGGAGCCCCAAGCCAGCCGCGGCCTTCAGCGATTTTCTCGAATCGGGTCTGTGCTTCAGCTTCGGTGAGCACCCCACGCTTGACCAGCGAACGCAGCACAATCGGTGAGAGCGCAACCTCCGCGTCGACGATTTCTTGCAGTTCCGGCAGAGCCCGGTAGTCATCTGTGACGAAAAACGCCGCGTCAAGTTCGCGTGCTGCGGCTACGCAGCTTGCTTCGCCGACGTCGATGCGGCTCGTTTCGAACTGATTACCCTCAATGTCGACAACGGTGAATGCATCTTCGACATCGAGAACGGCTGCTGCTCCTGCACCATGCAGGTCATCGGATTCTGCGGTTTCCTCTAGCTCTTCCACAACGGTTGCCGTCGTGACAACGTCGAACTCCTCGAGGACGTGATCGAGAACCTCGCCGACAGCAAGAGAGACGAACGCGCTCGTGTCAACAACGAGCATTCAGAGGTCAGCCAGTTCGTCGGCGATTTCCTCGCCACGGTCGAGAACGTTCTTCGACGCCCGAACTGCCTCGGCGTCTTGGCGACCGATGACCTCTGCCAGTTTTTCGAACTCAATCTCCCCGTCGAGGTAGAGTTCGACGACTGCTTCCCGGAAGCTTTCTTCCGATTCAATCTCCTCAAGGTACTGCCTCAACGCCTCAACTAGCACCTCAGTCCGGTTCTTGTGGGTTACCTCCGCAGCGATGTCCGCCTGCGTGATTAGTTCTTCCGGGAGCCGGAAGTTTACTCGCTTCGTGGTCATGTTGTACAGACGTTGTATGTACAGTACTAAAGGAGTGTCGCCGATACAGTAGAGCGATCAAGACATCCGCCGTTCTGGACTGTGATGAACCCAGTAGTAGCTCTCGCTAATGGTTAGAGGCCCAACCCGGAGTATCGAACCATAGAGCCGTTGTCGCAGGCCCTACTCCGTTCGATCGGCTTCGAGTTGCTCCGCAACTTCCTCGGGATGTTGCATCGCGACCTGCAATACGGCCTCATGCAGCTCACGACCGGTCTCGTTGCGGATGTCTCTGTCGCGAAGGTGCCGCTTCACGTCGATATCGAGGAAGTCCTCGAACGCCTCGTGGTGGATCGACGCGGATAGATCTGGGCCTGCACCGACTCGTCGAACGGGAACGATGGCTCATTGGGTCCCCCAGCGTCCGTTGACGTCGAAGCGTCTTCCTCGAGCGTCTCGTCAGCCTCGACGTCCGCTGGCTCCTCTTCGTCGGCCGCCTGGTCTTTACCCGCCTCGTTGAGATCGTCGAACCCCGTCATCGGTCGATCCCGCCGTGCTCGACGATGCGAGCCAACTCGGCGTAGTTCTCGAGTTGGTCACAGCTGCCGTCGAAGTCCCGGACCGGCAGCCCGGCGTCGTGGGCGGCATCGATCGATCCACGGAACCGGATTTCCGGGAGCCCGCCGTCGTACTCGCCGGCGTCGATAGCGTCCCACTCTTCCTCAGTGATCCGGGCGTAGGACGGGACGATGTCGTCGGCGATCTCGAGGGAGTTGAGCTGTTCGAGCAGCCCGCGATCGCGCGTGTCCTGGTCGATGCGGCCGTTCAACGCCGTCGGCGTCACCGCGAGGATGTTCAGTTCGAAGTACTCCCGTGCGTCCTCGACGAGGCGCTGGATCGTGTTCGAGAGGCCGGAGTCATAGCCGCTCTCGGGCTTGAGCGGGATGATGATGTTCTGAGTGGCGTACATCGAGTTGTCGTTCAGCTTCCCGCGGTTTGCCGGACAGTCGACGACTCAACAAGCGTGAACATTCCAGAGTCGGCGACATCGCTGTACCGGTTTCACTCAACCCAGACGGTCTTGCGGTTGACGAACTCTTTGATTCCTGCCTCGGAGAGTTCCCGACCGTATCCCGAGTCCTTGACGCCACCAAATGGGACCCGCGGGTCGGATTTTACCAGCTGGTTCACGTAAACACAGCCCGCGTCGATCTGGCTCGCCAGGCGTTCGCCGCGGTCACGGTCCTGAGTCCAGATGCTCGCACCGAGCCCAAACTGCGTGTCGTTGGCCTTCGCGATCGCCGCCTCCTCGTCGGCGACCTCATACACTGTAGCCACCGGCCCGAACGTTTCTTCGGTGTCGACGGGGCACCCTTCGGTGACATCGGTCAAGATGGTCGGCGGGTAAAACGCCCCCTCCCGGTCGAGAGGCTCGCCGCCAGACACGAGCGTCGCGCCCGCGTCGACGCTTGTGGAAACCTGTTCGTGAAGCGTCTCCATGAGATCTTCTCTTGCTTGCGGCCCAACATCGGTTGCCTCATCGATCGGGTCACCGACGATGAGTGCGTCGATTTCGTCGGTCAGGGAGTTGAGGAACTCATCGTACACGTCCGTGTGAACGATGAAGCGCTTCGCGGCGATACACGACTGACCGCCATTCAGGTTCCGTGCCCAAGCGCCCGTCTCAGCCGCAGCCGAGATGTCTGCATCGTCAAGGACGACGAACGGGTCACTCCCGCCGAGTTCGAGGACGGTCTTTTTCACCTGATCGCCGGCGTTCGCGGCCACCGCGCGTCCAGCCGGGCCGCTGCCCGTGAGCGTCGCAGCCCGAACCCGGCTGTCTGTCAGGAGATCGTCGACGAGATCCGACGGGATCAGCAACGACTGGAAGACATTGTCGGGGTACCCGGCCTCTTCGAACACCTCTTCGATCGCAAGAGCGCAGCCGGGCACGTTCGACGCATGCTTGAGAATTCCCACATTCCCAGCCGTGAGGTATGGCGCGGCGAAGCGGAACACCTGCAAGAACGGGAAATTCCATGGCATGACCGCCAGGACCGGCCCAAGCGGCTCGTGTTCAGTCTTGACCGCGGAGCCTGGAGGACTCGGGTGATGGTCCGCCTCGAGGTACGCGCTTGCATGTTCCGCGTAGTGATCACAGACCCATGCGCATTTTTCGATCTCGCCAATCGCCTGCGAGATCGGTTTTCCCATCTCCCGTGTCATCGTTTCCGCATACTCCTGCTTGTTCTCTCTGAGCACGTCGGCAGCGTTTGCGAGGAGTTGCTCGCGGTCTCGAACCGGGCGAGTCCGCCAGTCCTCGAATGCCTGCACTGATCGCCCCAACGCCTTCTCAACGTCGTCCTCGTCGTGTTCATCGTACGTCTCGACATGCGCCCCAGTCGCAGGATTCACGACATCCATATGAGAGGAGTCAACGTTACACAGTCATATTAACATTGGTCACGGAAGGAAGCCTCCTCTGGCACTGTTTTTATGTTCGACCTGAGACATTCAGCTCCGGCTCGGCATGTCTCGCAGGAGCGCGTCATGGGAACTAGAGGATGTGGTATGTTATGGACCTACATATTTATGTAGTGGGAGATAATAATTGACGATTGTTAACAATGGAAACCGGAGATGGAGATACCGGAAACAAGCATAACCGGAACGGCGATATAGAGAGGAGTTCGGTAATCCAATCGTCGGTTGGCCGACGACGGTTTCTACAGGCCGTTGGCGCGTCCACGGCGGTTGGGGTCGCCGGCTGTTCGGGCGGGGGCGGCGATAGTGGGCCTATAACGCTCGGCGCCGCGTATATCCTCTCCGGGTTCGCGTCACTGTACGGTGAGGAGGCCGAGCGCGGGATCGAGTTCGCAAAGTCGCGGATCAACGAAAACGGCGGCATCGACGGGCGGGACGTGGAGGTGCTCGTCCGCGACACCGAGGCGAGCGGCGATACGGCGATCCAGCAGATCCGCAGCCTCGTTCAAGAGGACAACGTCGACGGATTGTTCGGACTCGACTCCAGCGGCGTCGCACAGGCAGTTGCGCCGCAGATTTCGCAACTCCAGATGCCGTTCATGATCACGCACGCGGCAACGCCGTTCGTCACCTCGCCACAGGGAGAACACGAAGACTCGGTCGGAAACGAGTACGTGTTCCGCGATTCCAATAGCCTCGCACAGGACATTTATGGGGCCGCGCGCGTTGCCGAAGAGCTCGACGCTACCGAGTGGGCTACCATCGGCCCCGACTACGCGTTCGGGTACGAGACGTGGGACTACTTCCAGGCGTACTGCGACGGGCTCGGCGTCGAGGCCGAGTTCACAGCCGAGCAGTTCCCGGCGCTGGCGACGGGCGACTACACGCCCTACATCAGCTCCATCCTTGACGCCGACCCTGACGCAGTGCTCACCCCGCTGTGGGGTGCCGACCTCACAACGTTCATTGGGCAGGCCGAGTCCGCGGGCTGGTTCGACCAAATCGACCACACACTGTTTAGCGTCGGGATGGGGACAGACCTCCCGAGTGACGGAAGTCCGATCCCGGAGGGGGAGTACGCCTCCACCCGGTACGACCCCTTCGTGCCGGACACCGAGACGAACAATTCGTTCCGCGAGGCGTACTACGAAGAGTACGGGACGCTCCCGACATACAACGCTGAGGGGGCCTACCGCGCTCTCTACCTGTACAAGGAGGCGATTGAGTCGGCCGGTGGTACAGACCCCAGCGCGCTTGTCGACGAGTTCACCGGCATGGAGCACTCGGGTCCTGTCGGCGACTATCAGTTCAGCGAGACCAACCAGGCGACGGTCGCGTCCATCTGGGGCACCGTCACGTACGACGACGAGTGGGAAAGCAACGTGCTCGACCCCGTGAACCGTTACGAGGCGGGTCCCGACGTGCTGTCGGAGGCGCTCGGTGACTCTGACCTCCCGGCGGGTATCTAACCTGCCGGCCCTTCATGAGTCTCACATCCCTCATACCAATGATCGGTATCGCCGATGTTGTCATCGGGCTGAGCCTCGGCAGTCGACTGTTCCTGATCGCCGTCGGTCTGAGTCTCATCTTCGGCGTGCTCGGCGTTCTCAACTTCGCGCACGGTGGGTTCTACATGCTCGGCGCGTACGTCACGCTTGCCGTCATCTCGAACGTGATCGACAACTTCTGGATCGCCGCTGTGGTGGGCGCCCTCGCGGTGGGCGTAGTCGGCGCCGCAATTGAGTTTTCGGCGATCCGGCGACTGTACGACCGAGTCGACTCGGATCTCGACCAGCTCATCGTCACGTTTGGGTTCGTGCTCGTGATCCACGAGACGGTTCGGTTCATCTGGGGGTCAGGGTCGTACTCGATCGACCCGCCGGATGTGTTCAACTTCTCCGTGTCGCTCGGCGGGAGTACTTTCAACGCCTACCGGCTGGTCGCTATCGGCTTGGCCGTCGCCGTGCTAGTTGGCCTCTGGCTGTTCATCACCCGGACGTACTTCGGCTCGTTAGTCAGGGGGACTTCCTCGGACCGCGAGATGGCGGCAATGCTCGGCGTCGACGTGCCGCGACTCTACACCGGGGTCTTCTTCCTCGGCAGTGTGTTAGCCGGGCTCGGCGGCGCGCTCTCGGCGCCGCTGCAAGCGACCAGCCCGGCGCTCGGCGACCAGGTGATCATTACCGCGTTTATCGTCGTGGTCATCGGTGGATTCGGCTCTATAAGCGGTGCCTTCGTCGGCGCAATGCTCATCGGAATGATGCAGAGCCTCGGCCCGCAGTTCATCAGTTCGGGGAGCATCGCAATCCCCTTCCTTGCGATGGTGATCGTGCTGTTGCTCCGTCCCGAGGGGCTATTTGGGGGGATCGGCGAATGAGCGCGACCGGCATCGGCGGCCGGGTCAGCCAGTTCGGCTCAGCCGTCGCAGAGGGCTGGACGCGGGAACGGTTCGGCCTCATCGGCGCCGTCGCGCTGGTTCTGATCACCTTCGGACCGCCGTTCCAGGTCTATCTGTTCACTGACTTCCTTGTCGTCGCGCTATTTGCACTCGGGTTCAACCTGCTGTACGGCTACACAGGACTGCTGTCGTTTGGTCACGGCCTGTTCTACGCAGGAGGTGCGTACGGGATCGCGATCGTGTTGCGGGATCTCGGTCCGATAATCGCCGATATCGTTGGTGCTGGCATTTCGCCGCTCGTCACGTTCGTCGTTGGCGGCGTCGTCGGCCTCGTGCTCGTCGTCGTCGTCGCCGTGCCTGTCGGGTGGCTCAGCGTCCGGTTGGAAGAGATATACTTTGCGCTGATTACGCTCGCGTTTGGGATGTTGGGCTACTCGCTTATCATCCAAGACCCGGCCGGGCTGACGAACGGAACTGACGGGGTCATTGTCCTGCTCGGGACTGTCGACCTCGGCGGCACGAGTATCCGGATCGGTGGCCGACGGCTCTACTATGTGATCTCAGCTGTCACCGTCGTTGCGGCGACGTACGGGGTTTGGCGCGTCGTCAACTCCCCGTTCGGGACGGTGTGTAAAGCGATCCGCGAGAGCCCTGACCGCGCGGGCGCGCTTGGGATAAACGTCAGACATCACCGCTGGATGACGTTCATCATCTCGGCGGCGATCGTCGGGATCGCCGGTGTGTTACGTGCGGGACTCGCGAGCGTCGCGTCCCCCGGGCTCACACACTGGTCGACGAGCGCGATCGCCGTCATCGCCACCGTGATCGGCGGCGCGACCTACTTCTACGGCCCGATCGTGGGCGCGTTCATATTCTTGTATATTCGATGGGCGATCAGCCGGTTCCCGACACTCGAGGCGTACTGGGAGCTGTTTTTTGGCGTGCTGCTCATCGCCGTCGTATTGTTCTTCAAGCAGGGCGCAGTTGGCGGTCTCTACCTGCTCCGCGACCGGCTGTTCGGGGAAGGAGACATCGGTGGCGCGAACGGAGGGGGTGGCGGCGCCTTCGATGCCGGCTCTCAGGTGACGACTCCGCCGGACGAAGAGGCCAAATCGAGCAACGGCGACGTGCGGACCGACAGAGGTGACAACTCGTGACAACCGTCCTCAAGGCTGAAGACCTCCGCAAACAGTTCGGGGAATTGACCGCCGTTGACAACGTCTCCATCGAGATCGACGACGGCAATATCACCAGCATCATCGGTCCCAACGGGGCTGGGAAAACCACATTCTACAATCTATTAACGGGGGTGCTCCAGCCGACGACGGGGTCGATCTGGCTCCGAAGCGGGGTCGAAGATGATCTTGCCGATGTCACCGACGCGGAGCCACACCAGGTGGCGCAGGCGGGACTCTCGCGATCGTACCAGATCACGAATATTTTCGAGGGCCTCACCGTCCGCGAGAATGTGCGGGTCGCCCGGATTAGCCACGAAGGGACCCGGCTCGACTTCCGCTCGCGCGCGACCGGCGATGAGTCGGTTGAGGCCGACGTCGAGGAGTTGCTGGATCTCACTGGACTCACTCACATCGCGGACACACCCTGCGACACGCTGAGCCACGGCGAAAAACGGACCGTTGAGATCGCCTTAGCGCTCGCCATCGAGCCGAACGTGTTCCTGATGGACGAGCCCACCGCAGGGATGAATCCGACAGAGGTAGCGGAGATCGTCTCGCTAATTCGAGAACTCGACGCAGACCTCGACACCACGTTCGTGGTGACCGAACACAATATGGACGTCGTCACTGACATCTCCGATCGGATCGTCGTGCTCGCCGAAGGGGCGATCCTCGCGGACGGGACGCCGGAGGATGTGCTGACGGACGAACGGGTAACCGAAGCGTACCTAGGGAGTGATAGCGCATGACAATACTCACGGTCGACGATATCAACACGTACTACGGAAACAGCCACGTGCTCCACGGCGTCTCTCTTGAGATCGACGAAGGCGAGGTGGTGACGCTACTCGGGCGCAACGGCGCGGGGAAAACGACGACGATGCGTTCGATCATCGGCGCGTCACCCCCACGAACCGGATCGATCACGTACCGCGGCGAAGAGATCACGGGGCTATCGCCCGATGAGATCAACGGGCTCGGAATCTCGCTCGTGCCGGAAGATCGCCGGGTGTTCCCCACGTTGACCGTTCAAGAGAACCTTCGGTTGGCGCACAACTTGGCGAGCGACCCCCGGCCAGTCGAGGAGATGTACGAACTATTCCCGGCACTTGACGACCTCCGAGGCAGCAATGGACGGAACCTCAGCGGTGGCGAACAACAGATGGTGTCGGTCGCCCGCGCGCTAGTACAGGCACCTGACGTGCTGCTATTAGACGAGCCGACCGAAGGGCTCGCGCCGGTGATCGTCGACGACCTCAAGGAGATCGTTCAGACAGTTGTCGCCCAGAACGTCACCGTTCTGTTGACCGAACAGAACGTCGATTTCGCCTTCGACCTCGCCGAAAGAGGGTACATCATGGACACGGGAGAGATAGTTTTCGACGGCACTGTCGAGGAGATCCGGGACCGCGAGGATCTCCTTGAGACGTACCTCTCCGTGGGAACTGCCGATGTCTGAGGAGCTCACGCTCCGCCCGTTCTTCTGGCGGGCGACCCGGCTCTTCCCGGAGACGGAGGTTGTCTCCCGCACCCATGACGGGATCGACCGCTACACCTATACCGACTTTGGCGACCGTGTCCAGCGGCTCGCGGCCGCGCTTGCCGATCTGGGCGTCGAGCCTGGCGACCGCGTCGGAACGCTCGGGTGGAACACTCACCGACACCTAGAGGCGTACTACGCGGTCCCCCTCTCTGGCGCACAGCTACATACGGTAAATCTCCTGCTACAGGACGACAACGTCGAATACATCATCAACGACGCCGCAGACGACGTGCTGATCGTCGACCGCGACGCCGTGGCGATCCTCGATCGTCTATGGGACCGGATCGAAGGCGTCCGCGAAATCGTCGTCATGGACGACGCGGTGCCGGAAACCGAGGCGGACCTGCCGCTGTCAGCGTTTGAGGAACTGATCGCGGATGCAGACCCGATGGCATCGTGGCCACCACTCTCCGAAGACGACCTGGCCGGGATGTGTTACACTTCTGGGACGACGGGCAAGCCGAAGGGTGTCGAGTACACCCACAAGATGCTATATGCCCACGCGATGATGGTGATGACCCCCGCCGCGCTCAACATCGCCGAAGACGACGTGGTGATGCCGGTTGTCCCGATGTTCCACGTGAATTCTTGGGAGTTCCCATACGCTGTGACGATGGCAGGCGCCAAGCAGGTCTACCCCGGACCGTCTCCGGATCCTGCGGACCTCGTCGATCTGATCGAGTCTGAGGACGTGACGCTCACCGCGGGCGTCCCGACAGTTTGGATCGACGTGCTTGATTACCTCGACGAACACGGCGGCGACCTCTCCTCGCTTGAGCGCATCGTCGTCGGTGGTAGCGCCGCTCCGCGGGAAGTGATGCGCCGGTACGAGGACGAACATGATGTGGCGATCGAACACGCATGGGGGATGACGGAGACGATGAGCATCGGCTCGGTCTCACGTCCGACCTCTGGGACCGCCGACGGCGACCGCGAGGCGGACCTCGACAAGCGGGCAAAACAAGGGGTGCTCTCACCAGGTCTGGAGATGCGGGTTGTCGGGGATGACGGCGAGTCAATCGCCTGGGACGGCGAGGCGTTCGGTGAGCTGCTCGTCCGGGGTCCCTCAGTCGTTGGGGAGTACTACAATCGCCCAGAGGCCAACGAGACGGACTTCGTCGCGGCGGACGATGGAGGCGCCCGGTGGCTCCGCACTGGCGACATCGTCACCGTCGATGAGGACGGCTATATCGAGGTCGTCGACCGCGCCAAAGACGTAATCAAGTCGGGCGGCGAATGGATTTCCAGCATCGAGCTGGAGAACGCCCTGATGGCGCACGACGACATTGCTGAGGCGGTCGTGATCGCGGCCCCACACGAGCGCTGGCAGGAGCGTCCGCTGGCGTTCGTTGTGCCAAAGGCGGGCCGCGAGATCGACGTGGAGACTGTCCGGACGTTCCTCGAAGCGGAGTTCCCGCGCTGGTGGCTTCCGGACGATATTCGGTTCCGTGAAGAGATTCCGAAGACTGCAACCGGGAAGTTCGATAAGAAGACGCTCCGAGAGAGCATCGAGGAACCGGATCTCCCGTATGCGCCGGGCGAGGGAGGTGACGAATGACCGACGACGACGCGACATCACCCGGTGCCGTCCCGACGCCGGACGTCGCCCTCCCGGACCTTTCAGGGAAGGTTGCTGTCGTCACCGGCGGCGGGCGCGGGATCGGCCGCGCCATAACCCTGGGGATGGCCGCGGCGGGAGCGACGGTCGTTCCTTCAGCGCGGACAGCCTCGGAGGTTGAGGCTGTCGCCGACGAAGCCCGCGATCTTGGTGTCGAAGCGTATGGGATCACCGCCGACGTGACCGACGATGCTGACGTGGAGACGCTGGTTGAGGAGACGATAGAGACGTTCGGTTCGCTCGATATCCTCGTCAATAACGCCGGATTCAACCCTGGGGACGCGCTCGGCGACCCGACCGAAATCGAGTCGGACGCCGTCGACGGCGTGCTTGACGTGAACCTGCGGGGCTCGTTTCGGACGCTCCGGGCTGCCGGCCCACACCTGCGGGAGGCGGAGGGGAGCGTCGTCAACGTCGCCAGCGTGGCGGGAGAGGTCGGCCTGCCGAAACAACACCCGTACGTCGCGTCGAAGCACGGACTTGTCGGGCTGACAAAAAGTGCGGCGATGGACTGGGCGCCGGACGTACGGGTCAACGCGGTTGCTCCAGGGTACGTCGCGACCGACCTCACGGAGACGCTCCAAGAGAACGAGCGGCTTCGGAAGTCGATCCGCGACCGGACGCCGCTTGACCGGTTTGCCGAGCCGATGGAAATAGCCGGGCCGGTTGTATTCCTCGCGAGCGACGCGGCGAGCTTCATCACCGGCGAAACGCTCGCCGCGGACGGCGGCTGGACGGCACGGTGAGCCGTCCCTGCCAGCGCTATTGGGAGGGATTATAGGCGCTCGGTCTCGCCCTCGACGTACGCGAGAGTTCGCGCTGCGAGCTCGGGGACCTGCGTCTCCATTTTCGGATACAGTGGGTCGTCGCTGTCATCGTTCAGGTGCCGTGCAAGGAACATTTCGCCAAGCCCCGCCATCTTGAATGCCGCGAGCGCGCGGTAAAACCGCTCGTGGGCGAACTCGCGTCCTGTCGCCGCCTCGTAGCGGTCGATCAGCTCTTCGCGGGTTGGATACCCCTCGTTGGCAGTGAAAGTCGACATCAGGTCGGGCATCGGCGGGTCCGGGTCGCCCTCGTCGTACCAGAACAGCAGCAGCCAGCCGAGGTCGGCGAGGGGATCCCCGAGTGTCGACAGCTCCCAGTCGAAGACAGCGACAACTTCCGGCGGCGTCCCGGGACCATACATCACGTTATCGAGCTTAAAGTCGCCGTGGACGAGCGTCTCCGGGTGGTCATCAGGGACGTTATCGGCGAGCCACTCGCCGACGGCGACCAGGTCGGGCACTTCCCTTACTGATTCCGTTGTCCCGAAGGCCCACTCAAGCTGTTCCGTCCAGCGTTTGACCTGACGGGCTGTGTACCCCTCTGGCCGGCCGAACTCGCCGAGCCCGACTGCCTCGTAGTCGACCGCGTGGATTGCCGCCAGCGTGTCGACGAGTTGGGCCCCGACCTGTTCACGCGCGGCCGGGTCGGCGAATCGCTTCGGCTCGGCGTCACGCAGCACGTCGCCATCTGCCCGCTCCATGACGTAGAAGTCGCTCCCGAGCACTGTTGAGTCGTCACAGGCCCGTAGCGTCAGGGGAACCGGAACCCCGGTATCGCCAAGCGCATCGACGACGCGGTGCTCGCGGAGCACGTCGTGGGCTGTGTCGGCCGTCTCACCGGGTGGCGGCCGCCGGATTACCAACTCGCGGTCGCCCCACGTGACGAACAGTGTCTCATTCGAGTGGCCCTCCGCATGTCGCTCGACGGTGAAGGAATCCGCCGGCCCGAACTCTTCCGTGAGGAACGCACTGAGTGCGTCGTCGTCGACCAGCCTGTCAAGGTAGTCGGTCACAGCCAGTCGGCCCCCATTCGATCCGTGCCGGAGGCGATAGAACCCGACTGACCTCTGCCCGAACGTCTTTTATTGATTGTAGAGTATTTGGCTAACATTGTAAATCAATTTCTGGGCGCTTGAGGAAACAGTTTCGGGTATTATAGATTTTGCGGGAATAGCCGGAACCACTATTTACACTGGTAAATAAGATCCGGCATGGAGTACGACGACATTGGACGCGGACCGGAGGTTGCCGAAGCAGTCAGAGAGTTCATCAAAGAGACGGTGCTTCCGGTTGAGCGTGAGTGGCTTGGACGGGGGCCAGTCCCGCCGGCGGAGATCGAGGCACTGCGTGACGCCGCGCGCGACAGAGGGATCTACGCCCCGCAGGTCGACGAGGCGTACGGTGGACTGGGGCTCGGATTCCGTGAGATGCTGCCCGTGTTCGAGGAGACGGGACGGAGCCTGCTTGGCCCGACCGCCCTCCGGTGTGCGGCGCCGGACGAGGGGAACATGCACACCCTCGAGATTGCAGCCACGGACGACCAGAAGGAGCGCTGGCTCCGCCCGCTTGCGGCCGGCGAGATTGACTCCGGGTTCGCGATGACCGAACCGATGCAGGGCGGGGGGTCAGACCCGAAGATGCTGCGGACAACCGCCGAGAAGGACGGCGATGAGTGGGTTATCGACGGGCACAAGTGGTGGACGACCGGCGGACTTGACGCCGATGTACTGTTGACGTTCGCTCGAACTGACCAAGAGGCGCACCCGTACGCTGGCTGTTCAGTCATCCTTGTGCCCGCCGATACGGACGGTGTCGAGATCGTCCGGGAAATCCCACACCTCGGCGAAGGGCTGGTGGGGACAAGCCACGCCGAAATCCGGTTCGATGAGGTCCGGGTCCCGGTCGAGAACACGCTCGGGGAGGTAAACGAGGGATTCTCGCTGGTCCAACAGCGGCTCGGTCCAGCACGGCTTACCCACTGTATGCGGTACGCCGGGATGGCTGATCGTGCACTCGACATCGCAACCGCCTATCTCTCTGAGCGGAAGGGGTTCGGTGAGCCGCTCTCAGAGAAGCAGGGGCCACGGTTCCGGATCGCCGACCGTCGGACCGAGCTTCATGCCGCCCGAACAATGGTGCGACATGCTGCCGGCCGGATAGCTGACGGCCACGAAGCGCGCATCGAGGTGGCGATGGCGAAGACGTTCGCGGCGAACGTGGTTCAGGAGGCGATTGATGACGCGCTCCAGTTCTGTGGCGGGAACGGTATCGCCTACGACCTGCCGATTGCGCGCTTCCATGAGAACGTCCGGCAGTTCCGGATCATAGACGGTGCCGACGAAGTCCACCGGCGTTCGATCGCGCGCCACGCTTTCGAGGACCCACCGATGGAGGAGTTAGAGGCTGTCACTCGGTTCGGCGAGTTCGACTGATTCGGCGGTCGACGTCGACGGTCACTCCTCGTCGTCTTCCTGGAACACCTCGAACAATCCTGGGTCGGTCCCGAACTTGAGCACGTTCGTCACGACTGAGTTGCGGAGGTTGGTAATGAGTTCACCGTACTCTTTGTAGAACTCGTGGATCCATTTTGACTCCTGTTCGCGGTCTTTAAACATCATGATGGTTTTCCACTGGTACTCGCCGTCTGAGAGGAAGTACATGAACGTGTGGCGGCTCGACCGGATGTGTTCGAGTGCGTCTTTCCAGTTGTCTTCGAACCCCTGGGGGTTGAACTGAAACTCGAACAGCGAAAAGAAGAGATTCTCTTCGTTGGGGACGAGCGCCTCACGGAACACACCGTCCTCGCGCATCCGGCGGATCGACTCACTAACGGTCACGTGAGAGACGTCGATATCGTACTCCTCCTCGAGGAGGTCCCGGAGCTTACGGGAGGTGAGTTGCGGGTCGCGAGCGAGTTCCTCTAGGATAATCGTGTCCCGCTCGGAAAGATTCCAGTCGGGAGACTGCTGTTTCTCGGGCATTCCCTCCGTAAGCGTGGAGTCGTCACGGTAATCAGTATTTGGGCTATGATCGCCAGTGCTTCAGAGTGGCGAGATGTCGTCAGGGTCGTCGAGGGAAGCCATCGGCGCTATCGAATGACTCGAACGCCTCCAGTCCGTGCTCAACGATCTCTTCCTGGGCGGCATATGCCGATTCGATAGACAATGGGGGAGAACGAACTACCGGCTGACGATACAGGCACCAATTTTCTCCGTATGAGTGTTTCAAAGGTAGTTTCGAAACCACTCTCTCGCCTAACCCAGACCAGTAAACTCTCGGATCGTGTATGGCCTCGGAGTCCGTCCAACATTGCAATGCCGTCGGCGAGTTCGCTATCGATACGCAGGAATACGGCTATCTAGACGATACAGATCATGTCCTCGCGGAAATGAACCCAGGCCGGGCGGGACACGGATGGCTATACTGGCGGCTGGCGTCAATGGTCGATACTGCTTCGATTTTTACCTCAATGCCGAGGGCATTAATTTCGAGCGTGCATTTTTGCAGAGTATGCGCGAGCCGGTTGAGGAGTTACTCGACTAGATCACCGCGGTCCGCTGCGCATCGAATCCGAAAAGCGGTGTGGATAGATTTCGGGATTTTACTACTTTTGTCACGTCTGCCGCTCGCGTTGTCGCGGGTGTTTAACCAACAGTCAGGAGGCTATCATCGGGTTGTTGGTTAACTACACATACAACAGATGCTGGCAAACACCATGAGTTAAATCTGTGTCAGTAGTGAGAAGAGCATGACTGTTCGTCTCCGAGCCAGGGCTATCAGCTGCAGGTTTCGGAGGGAATCATCGACAAATCGGTCTCGGACGTCGCTGCTATACGCCTGCCAACGTCGAACCCTGAAGGCGAACAGCACCTTCGGGCGCACTGGAGAGCTTAACCAACAAGTGGACGAGAACCCACCAGATGGTGGTTAACTCTTTCAGGGCGGTTATCCGTCTTCGAGCGCGTCGATGATCTTCTCCGCCGTCCGGCTGATTCGGTCCAGGCGATCGCGGACGACCTCCGGACCGTCCGACTCCCACGCAGCGAGGTAGAACGCTGACCCACTGGTGTCGAGCCCACAGTAGCGCCCGACGACGTAGGCAACCGCCTCGGCCTCGACTTCCCGCTTGGATCGCTCGGTATCGTCATCGACGAAGAGGACCTCCGAGAGCAGGCGGTGAAGTATGACCTCGAAGACGAAATCGACGCTCTGTTCCGCTACCTCGAGACCCACGTCGAGGTCGACGATGACCGGCTCCCGGAGTGGGACGAGTTCCAGGAGCTGGCGACAGACTACAAAACCGAATCCTGATCGAGTGCTAATTTAGGCCGAATGTTCGGGAGTTACGCTTCTTCCGGACGGGGGGCGTTCTCGTACTTGACCATTTTCTCGGGCTTGTCTGAGATGGTGTCGTAGATCTGCTGGAGCGTCGCCTCTGCTGCGAGCAGGTTGTGGTCGTCGAGGAACTCCCGGCCCGTTTCGGTGAGCCCGTAGAACTTCCAAGGGTAGCCCTGTCGGCGCTGGTCATCATCCAAGGGGACTTCCTTGACGATGCCGACATCGATGAGCTTCTGGATGTGCTTGTAGACGGTCGCGTCGCTCACGCTGGGGTTGAGCTCCTCGAATTCGTACATCGAGGGGAGCTGTTCGGGGTGCTGGAGAATGTTGTTGATCAGTGCGAACCGCGTCTGTTGGGTGACGAAGTGGACGAGTTCGCGGGATTCCATCCCCTCAGCAGTCCCCGGGTCGATGCTCATACGACACGATACACGTCCTGGCGACAAGTAGTTTACTCTTGGGTAAACCACTCTGAGGTAAAACGCATCTGATTAAGTTGGTAATTTACTTCATAAATCATATCGTACGGCGGTGAGAGGGTTTGCATATGCCCGACGAGGAGCCGCCCGTCCCTGAGGAGGTCCTCACCAGTGCGAAGGACCAACTCGACGACGAAGAGATCTCGCTGGCGGACAACGAGGAGATCCTCCAGGCCCTGAGCGAACTGACCCCCGTGTACGAAAACGAGCGCTCGTACTTCGTGCTCGGGAACTACGACCGGGAACCGATTCGCCGGCTGAACCTCGTGATCGACCGGGTCAACCGCCGGCACAACGCCTACGCCTTCCGGATGGTCGATATCCGCGGGGAGTGGGACAACAGCATCCAGAAGTTCTGCCTGATCGCCGACATCGTGACCTACCTCGTCGGCGTCGCCGAAAAAGAGCCGAGTGACTTCCTCGTCGAGCAGGGGCTGCTCGTCGGCACAACGGAGTTCTTCGCGAAGAGCCACGTCCTCAAGCGGGTGTACGAGGACGAGGAGCACCCCTTCGGCTGGATGCAGGACAGCGCCTTCGAGCTGTTCGACCGGGAGGGGCGTCTGTATCGCTGGCAAACTGAGGAGGAACTCGTCGACGTGACAGAAGACCTCCCGTGACGGCCACAGAGCGGATGATCCTTCACCCCCTGTTGGTTAACTGAGTGAGAACGAGGATTCCTTTTCGAGAATGTCGATGATCTTCTCCGCCGTCCGGCTGATTCGGTCCAGGCGATCGCGAATGACCTCCGGATCGTCCGACTCCCACGCAGCGAGGTAGAACGCTGACCCACTGGTGTCGAGCCCGCAGTAGCGCCCAACGACGTAGGCAACTGCCTCGGCCTCGACTTCCCGCTTGGATCGCCCGGTATCGTCGTCGACGTCGAAATGGAGCAGCGCGTGCGCGTACTCGTGAATGTATGCGCGGGGTCGGCGTCGTTCGCCCGATCACGCACTTCGACGAGCGGCTGCATATCGATGAGACTCAACTGCTCGCAGATTCCCTTCGCCTCACCATGGGTCCAATCCGCCTCGGAGACGATTCGGACTGTCACGCCGAGTTCATCGGCGATCTCTGTCAGCCGGGGGAGGAGGTCATCGACGTCACCGGCCGCTTCGGTTTCGAGCTCCGGGAGTGGTTCGCCCTCGGTCTGGGAGATGTCGAACACCGGCGCCGGCTTGAACCCGACAAGTCCCTCGGACCACTCCTCGGGCGGCGTCTCGTCGTACTCACAGTCGCTGTCCTCGTGGTAGCTCGGCGAGTTCTCACACTCGGGGCAACGCTTCGTGATGATCGGCGCCCAGATCCAGATGGCCGATTCACCTTCCTCGACGTGGCGGTCGAACTCTTCGTGCCACGTCCGGTAGCCGGCGATCTTCGTGGCCTCGGGGCACTGGCGCTTGATCAAGAGTGTGTCCGAGACGAGTAGTCGTGGAAGCGGCTCTGCACGTCGAGCCATTCCTGGAACTCCGCACTGGTCTGTGCGTCGTCGACGCCGTCGACGAGGTTGTCGATCCACTCTTCGATCGTCCTGTACATCTCGTCCGATCGTGTGTCGGTCTCGTCGAAAGAGACCGACGACTCACTGGTCGTAGCCATCGAAAATCACCGAATCAGTTCACGGCAGCTCCGGCAGTTCAGAGCGCGCCGCACCCTTCAGGGCGCAAAAAACACCTTTTCAGTATCCACTAACTAGCTGTCGGGCACGTGCGTGCTCGGGAGAGATACGGCTCCGTGTCGGGTCGACCTACATTCCGTCCTTCGCAGGGTTCGGCCTCATGAGCAGCGGCAGTGACGGATCACCGTCGGACTGATGTACCACGACGTATCAGTCGGACAATAGGCTTATCAGGCGAAGCGCCGAACCCACTGACATTCAATGGCGAAGGGGCCCTCCAACAGCGGTGAGACGCCCGACGACGGGTCGGCTCTGGGTGCGAGCGATCGATCCCCCTCGCTCGACCCCAACGAGGCCGCCATATACGTCGACGGACTGGCGAAAACGTTTGGAAGCGGCGAGAGCGCCGTAACCGCAGTAAAGGACGTCTCCCTCACGGTCGCACCTGGCGAGGTAGTAGGGCTACTCGGGCCGAACGGCGCGGGTAAGACAACCACGATCAAGTCGATTCTCGGCCTCATCCTCCCCGACGCCGGTACGGTACGCGTCCACGGCATCGACGTTCACGCTAACCCGCGAGCGGCCTACGAGTACGTCGACGCCATGTTGGAGGGCGCGCGCAACGATTACTGGCGGCTCACTGTCCGGGAGAACCTCCGATACTTCGCGGCGATCAGAGGGCAGGATCCGGATGCCGTCTCTGAACGGCACGACGAGCTGCTTGAACACCTGGATCTTGCGGAGAAAGCCGATACAGCAGTCCGCGACCTTTCACGCGGGATGAAACAGAAGGTCTCACTCGCGAGCGTCCTCGCCGGCGACATCTCCGTCGCCTTCCTCGACGAACCCACGCTCGGGCTCGATATCGAGAGTTCGCTGAAGCTTCGAACCGAACTCCGGAGACTCGCCGAGGAGCGCGGCCTGACGCTGGTCATCTCGAGTCACGATATGGACGTCATCGAAGACGTCTGTGACCGTGTCGTCATCATGAACGATGGACGGGTAGTCGTCGACGACACTGTCGAGGACCTACTCGCCGGATTTGAGACCAAAGGCTACCGGATCAGCGTCCGTGGCGTGACCGACGAGGTCCTTGCAGATCTGCAGGAGCGCTTTGATCTGACGGATGTCCAACGAACTGACGACCGGCTTCGGTTTGAGGTGGCTGCCGACACGGAGACGTTCTACCGGTTGACCGACACCATGGAGGCCAACAATCTCGACGTAGCGAGCGTCGAGACGGTGCAACCGGATTTGGCGGAGGCGTTCGTCGAGATGACGAATGGCACCCGCGAAACCAGTCGCGTGAATGAGGACGGGGCGTCGACAGCCCAAAAGGCGCCGACGGGTCTCTCACCCGCCGGTGATGGAGGGGACCAACGATGACGACCGCTCCGGGAGGAGATCGCAGTGGGAGAGATGATCGAAGCGGCACGGAAGGCCCACCGCGATTTAGAGAGCCCGAGCGGACCGGTGGCTACTACCACCTCCTGAAGGCGGTCGTCTACCGCGACCTTCTGATCTGGATACGATACCCGCTGAACGCGGCGCTCGGGATCTTTATGGGCGTGTTCTTCTTCGCGCTCATGTTCTACGGCGGGACATTAGTCGCGGGACAGGCGTTTTCGGACTCCATCGAGGGACTGATCGTCGGATACTTCCTGTGGACGCTCTCGATAGGAGCCTATTCAGGGATCATGAACGACATCCAGTCCGAAGCGAGCTGGGGGACGCTGGAACGGCACTTCATGACCCCGTTCGGCTTCGGTCCGGTCGTCTTTGCGAAATCTATCGCCATCGTCTTCCGGACGTTCATGACCTCCAGTGTAGTCCTTATGGTGATGTTGCTCATCACGGGAACGACCCTCGACCTCAACCTCGTGACGGTGCTCCCGGTGGCCACGCTGACCATCGCTGGCGCACTCGGGCTAGGACTCGTGATGGGGGGCCTGAGCGTGCTCTACAAGCGCATCTCGAACGTTGCCAACCTCCTCCAGTTCGCGTTCATCGGCCTCATCTCCGCGCCCGTGTTCGACATCCCCTGGGCGCGGTTCCTGCCGCTAGCACAGGGCAGCGCAATGCTCCAGCGAGCGATGCGCGACGGGGTCCACCTTTGGGAGTTTGAACCACTGACGATCGCCGTCCTTGTCGGCACGTCTGTAGGGTACCTGGGGCTGGGGTACGCAATCTTCGGCCTTACGACACGGCGTGCTCGGCGACTGGGTGTGCTCGGCGATTACTGACCTGCAGAGGGCGTCGAAGTCGGTCTCAGTCTGGGGGACAAAAGCCTAGAGAATGAGCCCGGACTACCGGATCAGTCGCGGGGCACGGTAGATTAGTCGACCGTAACAGATCACAGAATCGTACAGGAGATGTACTCACCGGCCACTCGGTCCAAATTCGTGTGTAGTCAACAGACTTTGACCAGGGCCGGCGAAGCAAAACACACCGCGTTGGGCTACGTAGCTGTTCTCATATGTCTACGACGACAGAAACCAGCGTTCAGTTGATTCGCCATGCCACCCTCCGCCTAGACATGGGTGACACAACGTTTCTCGTCGATCCAATGTTCGCGTCTCCGGGTGAGAACCCGCCCGTGCCGAATTCGCCAAACAACAGACGGAACCCACTCGTCCCAATGCCTGCCGTAGACTTGTCCTACGATGCTGTGGTAGTCACTCACCGCCATTCCGATCACTTCGACGAAGCAGCCACGGAGGAACTCAATGGCGACGTGGCGCTGTTCTGTCAGCCCGAGGAGTCGGAGGCCTTCACCGAGGAGGGCTTCACTGATGTGCGGCCAGTCAATGACGAGATTACCTTCGAGGGCGTCACCATTCACCGGACACCCGCCCGTCACGGGCATGGGGAGTTAGCCGAGGATATGGGACCAGTTTCAGGGTTCGTGTTCGAGAGCGAAAAGACAGTGTACGCTGCGGGCGACACGGTCTGGTACGAGCCGGTGAAAGAGACATTGGGACAGTTCGATCCGGAGATGGTCATTCTCAATGGTGGGGAGGCACGTTTCGAGCAGGGCGACCCCATCACGATGGGCATCCAGGATATTGCTGCGGTTCGTGACGCTACCGACGCCACGGTTGCGGTCGTCCATATGGAGGCGATCAACCATTGCTTGCTCGGCCGTGATGAACTACAATCGGCAATAGAGAATGTTCTCGTTCCCGAAGACGGTATGCAGATCACCGTGTGAAGTCGAAGGTTCGGCCGACAAGGAGTGGGAAACCCTGGTCCCCACAAGGGTACGTCTGAATCGACGAGCGCGTCGACGCCCTCGAGGAGCAGGTCGAGGCTTCAACCCCACAAGGGTACGTCTGAATCCGCTCCCGATAGTCGTCGGTGTCGGCGTGCAGTTCGCTTCAACCCCACAAGGGTACGTCTGAATCCATGACCTCAATTTCGGGCGACCGCGACGACCACCCGCTTCAACCCCACAAGGGTACGTCTGAATCGCGGAGAACGACCGCATCCCCCACGAGTTCCAGCCGCTTCAACCCCACAAGGGTACGTCTGAATCCGAGGAGATGTGTCGGCGAGAGCGGTATCGTCTGTGCTTCAACCCCACAAGGGTACGTCTGAATCGACCCCAATCAGCCACGGCAGCGACGAAGATTTCGGCTTCAACCCCACAAGGGTACGTCTGAATCCTCACAGTGCTGCTGCCCGTTTCGTCCGCATTGATGGCTTCAACCCCACAAGGGTACGTCTGAATCGTTGTAAGTTCGCGGCCGTGGGAAGGGCAACGGCCGCTTCAACCCCACAAGGGTACGTCTGAATCTCGGGCCAGGCTGCGAAGCCGTAGACGTCGTAGTTGCTTCAACCCCACAAGGGTACGTCTGAATCTCGGCGTCGGCGTGGCTGGCCTGAACTGGCTTGGACGCTTCAACCCCACAAGGGTACGTCTGAATCCAGAAGCGTCCCTGATTCCACGGATTCCAGTTCCGTGCTTCAACCCCACAAGGGTACGTCTGAATCGGGGCTGACGGCGACGAGACCGACGATGGTTTCCTGGCTTCAACCCCACAAGGGTACGTCTGAATCGCTCCGTCGCCGTACACGCGCTCGTAGCCCTCGCGGCTTCAACCCCACAAGGGTACGTCTGAATCACCCTCTGTTTCTGTCTTGAATCAAGACCTGAATGCTTCAACCCCACAAGGGTACGTCTGAATCACCGGTGCCCAGGACCGGCTCTACATGGACAAGCAGCTTCAACCCCACAAGGGTACGTCTGAATCCACGTCCGGTGGTGACAGCCAGGCGTTCCTGACCCAGCTTCAACCCCACAAGGGTACGTCTGAATCCTGGTCGACGGCGTCGCGCTCGATCCCGACGGTCTGTCGGGTGCTTCAACCCCACAAGGGTACGTCTGAATCTCGACGACGTCCTCCCGAGGCACCTCCTCGTAGGCGCTTCAACCCCACAAGGGTACGTCTGAATCTACCGGGCGACCCGGCGTTCGGCGTCAGCGAGCACGCTTCAACCCCACAAGGGTACGTCTGAATCCGGCGGTCGATTCCGCGACCCTCAACGTGCAGTCGCTTCAACCCCACAAGGGTACGTCTGAATCGAGCAACACCCTCGTAGACGGGGTTCGCGTCGAGGCTTCAACCCCACAAGGGTACGTCTGAATCGAGCAACACCCTCGTAGACGGGGTTCGCGTCGAGGCTTCAACCCCACAAGGGTACGTCTGAATCGAGCAACACCCTCGTAGACGGGGTTCGCGTCGAGGCTTCAACCCCACAAGGGTACGTCTGAATCGCTCGTCCTGGAGCTGATCAGCTCTAGATCCTCGACGCTTCAACCCCACAAGGGTACGTCTGAATCGTCGAGGAGGCCCTGTACCCCGACAACCCGGAGGAGCTTCAACCCCACAAGGGTACGTCTGAATCCACCGCCACGGTCCTGGCGAACGGGAGGAGGAGCAGGCCCAGGCTTCAACCCCACAAGGGTACGTCTGAATCGCCGCCGTAGATGCCCTCCTCCAGCGAGGAGTCGCTTCAACCCCACAAGGGTACGTCTGAATCGTGGCGACCCCGACGACGGTTCCCAAATCCACCCGGCTTCAACCCCACAAGGGTACGTCTGAATCCAGCAGGGCGTGGAGGAGTCGCACCCGCTGTCCGCTTCAACCCCACAAGGGTACGTCTGAATCGTCGTCGAGCTCGTACTCGCAGAGCCATAGCGCGTCGCTTCAACCCCACAAGGGTACGTCTGAATCGCCGGCGCCGCGCAGACCGACACCGGGGCCGAGACGCTTCAACCCCACAAGGGTACGTCTGAATCTCTCGGACCTCGACTCGGCCTCGAACGTCAGTGTGCTTCAACCCCACAAGGGTACGTCTGAATCTCTCGGACCTCGACTCGGCCTCGAACGTCAGTGTGCTTCAACCCCACAAGGGTACGTCTGAATCCAAGCTGGCCGGCCTCTCCGGCGGCGGCACCGTCGAGCTTCAACCCCACAAGGGTACGTCTGAATCTCGCGGGAGCACGCTTTGCAGTCCTCGCCCTCGTGGCTTCAACCCCACAAGGGTACGTCTGAATCGGTGGTCCCCGTGATCGTCTGGAGGGTGCGCGGGATGCTTCAACCCCACAAGGGTACGTCTGAATCGGCGAAGTGGGCTGTTCCGATGACGGCCTAACGGAGGCTTCAACCCCACAAGGGTACGTCTGAATCCGTTCTGCTCCCGGAGCCTGTCACAACGGCTACGGGCTTCAACCCCACAAGGGTACGTCTGAATCCGCCTCGACCTCGCCGGAGCCGAGGGTTCGCAGGACGCTTCAACCCCACAAGGGTACGTCTGAATCCTCCACGAGTGGCGCAACGAGCACGACCAGTTCTCGGCTTCAACCCCACAAGGGTACGTCTGAATCTGGGAGACTGAGCACCAGCTGAGCGAGACCCGGAACGCTTCAACCCCACAAGGGTACGTCTGAATCGCGACGCACCTGCAGGCGGTCGAGGCGTCGACGTCGAAGCTTCAACCCCACAAGGGTACGTCTGAATCTCGCAGAACGCTCCAGACGGTGGTTGGGTAGCAAATGCTTCAACCCCACAAGGGTACGTCTGAATCCTCCAAGAGGACCGGAGACGGGCGGAGAAGGAGAAGCTTCAACCCCACAAGGGTACGTCTGAATCGCCCCACGAGAGATCGAGCGTCAGATCGCTCGTCTCGCTTCAACCCCACAAGGGTACGTCTGAATCCCGGCCCGGAGGGAGCGATACGAACGACGGCCTCAGTGCTTCAACCCCACAAGGGTACGTCTGAATCCGTGTGGCGGCTGAAGGACGTGAAGGAGGAGACGGCTTCAACCCCACAAGGGTACGTCTGAATCGAGGGCCGCCCTCTCGGTGTCCTACTTCCTTGCCTGCTTCAACCCCACAAGGGTACGTCTGAATCGATAGTGTTCTGTGCCATGCGGAGTCACCCCATGCTTCAACCCCACAAGGGTACGTCTGAATCTGGTCGAAGCAGGACAACTCCAGTGACGGCGAGTGGGCTTCAACCCCACAAGGGTACGTCTGAATCGGCCTCACTCATCTCCGACCACCTCGTACGTCTCGGCGCTTCAACCCCACAAGGGTACGTCTGAATCAGGTCCCATTACCATTAGCGTTCGGTCTGGAAATTGCTTCAACCCCACAAGGGTACGTCTGAATCGCCGTAGATCGGCTCCTCCAGGCTGGTGTCGAACAGGCTTCAACCCCACAAGGGTACGTCTGAATCGTCGTCGGTGTCGCCACCGACACCGTAGTCGAGCTTGCTTCAACCCCACAAGGGTACGTCTGAATCTCTTACACCGGCGTCCGACGTGTGCCGCTGTGTAAGGCTTCAACCCCACAAGGGTACGTCTGAATCAGGGTTCGGTGGTGACTGACGATCAAGGCACGGTGGGCTTCAACCCCACAAGGGTACGTCTGAATCGCAGTCCGGTGAGTCGCCGGATCCAGATGCTTGAGCGCTTCAACCCCACAAGGGTACGTCTGAATCGATGTCGGGCAGACCGGCGACGATGACGCTGCCCGCGCTTCAACCCCACAAGGGTACGTCTGAATCTCAGTTGGCGACCCCCTTCTCGGCAGCCCCGCTGATGCTTCAACCCCACAAGGGTACGTCTGAATCCGCCTCCGTTGAGGACGAGATAACGGTCTCGTGGTCGCTTCAACCCCACAAGGGTACGTCTGAATCAGCCGGCGGAGTTCGTCGGTGACGTCTCCCCCGTGGGCTTCAACCCCACAAGGGTACGTCTGAATCCCGGCCCGTTCGGACTGAGTACGAGCATCCGACGCAGGCTTCAACCCCACAAGGGTACGTCTGAATCCGCCTGGGATACGATCTGCGACAACTTCACCCGGGCGCTTCAACCCCACAAGGGTACGTCTGAATCGGCCGGCCCACGGCGACCTCATCTTCGAGACGGGGGCTTCAACCCCACAAGGGTACGTCTGAATCGGCGCGCGGTCGGGCGGCTACCAGCACGGGGAGTCGCTTCAACCCCACAAGGGTACGTCTGAATCCATCGCCGTCGAGGACGTGCTCACCGCGTCCATCACGCTTCAACCCCACAAGGGTACGTCTGAATCCGACCAGGACGCCGAGTCCGGAGGACCCGAGTCGTGCTTCAACCCCACAAGGGTACGTCTGAATCGCTAACCCGTCGCCGCGACCGTCGCGACGGCGGGGTCGCTTCAACCCCACAAGGGTACGTCTGAATCGAGCTCAACGAGACCCACCAGGCGTGCTTGCGTATGCTTCAACCCCACAAGGGTACGTCTGAATCCCAGCGTGGACCCGTCGCTGGTGGACTACTCCGTCGCTTCAACCCCACAAGGGTACGTCTGAATCAGGACGTCCTCGACGCAGTCGACCAGGAGCTCGAGGCTTCAACCCCACAAGGGTACGTCTGAATCCGATGATCTGGCGTGTCATCGTCGATCACCCGAGCCGGCTTCAACCCCACAAGGGTACGTCTGAATCGATCATGTCCAGCGGGTAGCGCGAGCTCCCGTCGGAGCTTCAACCCCACAAGGGTACGTCTGAATCACCGGCGTGGGGAATCAGGCGGATCTCCCGTTCTGGCTTCAACCCCACAAGGGTACGTCTGAATCACAGCCGCGAGGATGGTGATGGCGATGACTGACCCCGAGCTTCAACCCCACAAGGGTACGTCTGAATCCCGCCCGGAGGTTGCGGAAATCTTCCATCGCTTCGCGCTTCAACCCCACAAGGGTACGTCTGAATCTATCGCTATCGTTCGCTGTTCTACCGGCTCGCGGACGCTTCAACCCCACAAGGGTACGTCTGAATCGTGGCGTATAGGCCCCGAGTGAGCCCGTACACCAACAGCTTCAACCCCACAAGGGTACGTCTGAATCTGCCGGTCCATCGCCCGAACCACGCGGTCAGATTTCTGCTTCAACCCCACAAGGGTACGTCTGAATCCACTACTCTGAAATAAGGCTTGAATATCCGTACTTAGCTTCAACCCCACAAGGGTACGTCTGAATCCGTGCTCTCCGCCGACGACGCCCGGATCGAACTGGAGCTTCAACCCCACAAGGGTACGTCTGAATCGACTGCGCTTACCTCGGTCCAGCGCGCGGAGGGGGCTTCAACCCCACAAGGGTACGTCTGAATCATGATCCAGGATCAGAACAGCAGGGCAGAACAGCGTGCTTCAACCCCACAAGGGTACGTCTGAATCGGGTGGCGTGGTTCACTCTTTCGATGGGGATGATGGGCTTCAACCCCACAAGGGTACGTCTGAATCCGATGCTGTTCACGCTCTGGAAGACGCACTCGGGGCTTCAACCCCACAAGGGTACGTCTGAATCGACGTCGTCGGATAAAGGCCTCCACTCCGTCGAGGAGCTTCAACCCCACAAGGGTACGTCTGAATCGCCGGCCACCTCACGGTACGCACCCCACAGTCCGGCTTCAACCCCACAAGGGTACGTCTGAATCTGCTCGGTCGTCTCGGGGGCCGAATCCTCGGGAGTAGCTTCAACCCCACAAGGGTACGTCTGAATCCGCCGCACGTCGTCGATCCGGGCAACAAGCCGCTGCTTCAACCCCACAAGGGTACGTCTGAATCTGTTCATGCTCAGAGCTTAACAGGGTTAACTGACAGCTTCAACCCCACAAGGGTACGTCTGAATCACCACGACTCAGGCGGCTGATACCGCCACGGAGGGCTTCAACCCCACAAGGGTACGTCTGAATCAGCCAAGCTCGGCCACCTCCACGATCGAGTCGACGCTTCAACCCCACAAGGGTACGTCTGAATCCACGCCTCGATCGGCGTCGACGACACCCGAACGGGAGGCTTCAACCCCACAAGGGTACGTCTGAATCGCCTGTGTAGCGTCGCATGCTGACAGCGTTACGGGGGCTTCAACCCCACAAGGGTACGTCTGAATCCGTTCACAGACACACCTGCACTGCTGGATGGGGGCTTCAACCCCACAAGGGTACGTCTGAATCGATGCGGACCTCCGACAAGATGATCCTCTCCTCGGCGCTTCAACCCCACAAGGGTACGTCTGAATCTTCGGACGGCGCTGCTGGATGAGGCGACCGACTCGCGGCTTCAACCCCACAAGGGTACGTCTGAATCCGCGCCACACCGACCGCGACCTGTTCCAGCGCGTGGTCGCTTCAACCCCACAAGGGTACGTCTGAATCCATGACGGTGTACGCCGACGTGCACGGCCACGAACTGCTTCAACCCCACAAGGGTACGTCTGAATCCCGGGATCCGGCCATAATCGGTTCCCCTGCATGCTTCAACCCCACAAGGGTACGTCTGAATCTGGGACCGCCTCGTCGGGTGGGACGAAGCGGCGGCGGCTTCAACCCCACAAGGGTACGTCTGAATCCAGTCGTACTCCTCCCGAACCGTCTCCAGTTTCGGGCTTCAACCCCACAAGGGTACGTCTGAATCGTATGCCCCACCTTAGTGAAGATCAGTTCCGGGATGCTTCAACCCCACAAGGGTACGTCTGAATCAAGTTATAGATTCCTATCAGACACCGTCTGTCCGCTTCAACCCCACAAGGGTACGTCTGAATCTACACCTGCCCGGACTGCTCGACGGTCACCTTCGGGCTTCAACCCCACAAGGGTACGTCTGAATCTCCACCTGAGGGCCACGTTTCGGATCACCCTGCGGCTTCAACCCCACAAGGGTACGTCTGAATCTCGGCTATCCCCCTCTGTCGGGTTCCCCTCGTGCCCGCTTCAACCCCACAAGGGTACGTCTGAATCTGGTGTAGCGTGTGTGGTGCGGTGTGGTGCGGGGAGCTTCAACCCCACAAGGGTACGTCTGAATCACACCTGGCCCCTTCGATCAGGCCGAAGCGATACGGGCTTCAACCCCACAAGGGTACGTCTGAATCCCATCGAGGCATACCGGGAACTTCAGCGTGCAGGGCTTCAACCCCACAAGGGTACGTCTGAATCTCCCTTCAGTTTCCCACTGATCGATCAGGTGGTGCTTCAACCCCACAAGGGTACGTCTGAATCCACCGGGAATACCACTGCCTGGATGATCTGATCGAGGCTTCAACCCCACAAGGGTACGTCTGAATCTTCGAGCCTCTTGACGGGATGGAAGTTCACCACAAGCTTCAACCCCACAAGGGTACGTCTGAATCCATTATGGCGCAGTCCCTGCGCTACCCAGCGCACGCTTCAACCCCACAAGGGTACGTCTGAATCGCGTCGGTCCACTCGCCGATCTTCCCGACGGCGGCTTCAACCCCACAAGGGTACGTCTGAATCCCGCCGTCGCCGACTCGGTGCCGTCCTGCACGCCGCTTCAACCCCACAAGGGTACGTCTGAATCACCACCATCGGCGTTCCCTCGAGCCCGTCACCGGCGCTTCAACCCCACAAGGGTACGTCTGAATCCATGGTGAATTTGGCCACCATACCCGCTCTTCCAGGGGTATTCACTTCACTATTTCCGTCGACCCCGAATCCCTCGTGGGCCCCCGGGGGGTCGACATCGACTAGAGGAATCGACTGTCCTCTGCCGGGTCGTCACCGTACACTGCGCGGTTCAGTAGGGAGTCCGAGGAGAGTTCATAGACCACGACAGACTCCCCCGCCTGTAGCAGGTCCTCGATCTCGCCTTTGAGCGTCGTGAGATCGCCCTCGGTGATCTCACCCTCGAGCACCGAGTTCTGCACGTGGATGAGGTATCGGCGACAGAGTTTGAGCATCAACTGGGTCCGGTCGGCCTCCATATCGTAGACGACGATCACGTACATCTACCACCACCGCCGGAACGGTTCGTACGGCTCCCCGGCCAACAGGTGCTTCTTGAGTTTGTACACCTCCAGTCGGAGCAGATACTGGTAGCTCACCTTCCGGTTCAGGTCGGGATGCTCCACCGTCCGTTCGAGGGTCTTCTCGAACTCTCTGAGAAACGTCGTTCGTCCGGACTCGTCGAGAAGACAGGAGCCGACTTCGTCCCGGAAATCGTCGCGGCCGATCTGTTTCCGGTTCACGAGACGGAACAGGAGCCGGTCGGTCAGCACCGGTTTGAACAGGTCGGCGATATCGAGAGACAGTGAGTACCGTCGTTCCCCCGGCTCGTGGAGGTAGCTCACTGCCGGGTCGAGTGCGGTGGCGCGGATAGCCGAGACGCAGTTGGCGTACACGAGGCTGTTCCCGAACGAGATCAGGGCGTTTACCGGGTTCGGCGGGGGGTTGTACTGCCGGCTATCGAACGTGAACGAATCAGGGAGCACGGCGTCGAACGTCCGGTAGTACGCCCGCCGGGCGGTCGCTTCGACGCCCATCAGTTCGGAGATATCGCCCGCGGCGTCGACGCGGGCCGCCGCGTCGTCCAGATCGTCGATCACACCCCCGAGTTCGTAGTCTCGACTGTCGTAGTAGGTAACGTTCGTCCGCATGTTGTGGATGCTCCCACGCACGAACGACGCCGCGATCGACTGACGCCGCTCGGGATCATCGTACGCCCGAACCTGCTCGACGACGGTCCGTCCGCTCGTCTGCCCGCGTTCCGGCATCAGTGACCCCGCGTAGCGGTCGTTCCAGCCGAATACGTGGACCGCGACGCCGTGGTCGTTCAGGAACGACATCAGCCGCGTGTTGTAGTCGACCTGCCCGTGGAGGAACACCGCCTCGGCGTGCTCGACGGGGATATGCTTCTTCTCACCGTCCTCGGTCTCGAGCCGAACCGTGTCCTCGCTCCGTTCGATACGTCCGTCAGAGAAGATGTGGTAGTTCTTGTCCATGATCACACCCAACAGAAGTCGTGGTACGCACACGACTCGCAGTACGACTTCTCAACGGCCTCGGGCGGTGAGTCGCCGGTAACGACGCCGTGAATCCCGCGGATCGCCGACTTCACTTTCTCGCGCCGCTCCTCGTTCAACTGTACGTCCTCGCGTCGACGCTCGGTCGGGTGAGCCAACACGCCGTCGCGCTGCACCCCCATGACCCGATCGAGGTACCAGAGGTAGTACGATAGCTGCATCCGGGCCGGCTCCGTGAGCGCCGACGAGGGTTTCACTTCGACGACGCGACCGTCGTCCAACAGGTCGAGTGAGATCATCCCGACCCGGAGGTTCTCCTGTGAGCGTTCCCCGTAGGACGACTCGTCGACGCGAGTCCCACGGGCGACGCTCGCGTTCTCCCGGTCGATCTCGACGTTTCGGCTCTCGAACCAGAGCTCCCGTTCACAGACGTAGTAGTACTGCATCATCACGCCAGTGACGCGAAACGGCTCCTCGACGGCGTCGCCCCGGGCTGTCGCGAGCAGCCGAGAAACGGGATCGCCGCTCACAGTAACCGTGCCTCCACGCTCGTGTCGGGGATGACGACACCATCTGTCGCGTCGAAGTAGCCGTCGTCCCGTCCCGGTCGGCCGTCCAGGACGAGCCGGTCCGCGTCCGGGAAGAGCCGTTCACACGCCTGAAGCTTCTCCAGCGTGTCGTCGTCGCCGGGGTAGACCGGGACCGAGACCTGCCAGTCGGCGGTCGATTCGACAAGGTCGTCGAGGTCCTCCCAGCGATGCTCCCTGTGTGCCTCTCGGAGCGCCTCAATCGTCTCCCGTTCCTCGGCCGTTCTCGTGACGACCACGTCGGCCGCCGGTCGTTCGTCGATCAGCGAGAGGCGTCCGAGCTGTTCGGCCTGTGCGTGTTCGAGGTAGTCGACGTACTCATCGGCACCGACATCGCGGCGATCCAGGAGCTCGAAGTACGTCTCGACAGCGTCCCGCGTCACGGCCGGCTCGGGCATCGGCTCACCGTCGTAGACGGTCGCCAGCGCCTGGGCGGTCAGTTTCGTGAGGCTCTCCCCACGGCCGTAGACCGCGCTGGACGGTGGGGTCTCTCGACCGGCCGGCGGTTCGAGGCGCCAGACGGTCACTCGGCCACGGCTGCGGTCGTAGGACCTGTTGCACCGACCTGCAGCCTGCACCAGACTGTCCATTGGGGCGAAATCCCGGATGACCTCGTCGAAGCTCACGTCGACGCCGGCCTCGACGAGCTGTGTGGAGAGGAACAACACGGGCTCACCCGCCTCGGCGAGGTCGGTCGCCACCCGGATGAGGTGCCGACGATCACACGGCCGGTGGCGTGTCGTGAGATGGATCAACAGCGGCTCGTCGTCCCGCCGTCGACGAACAACGTCACGGTACGTTCGCTCGGGTCGGACCGATGCCGTCGGCCGGTCTGCAGAATCGAGCAGATCGGCGTACGCCTCGTTGACGTTCAACGGCGCCGTTCGATCGGTAACAGCGGTTGCGAGCTCCCTCGCGCTATCGATCGTGTTACAGATCGTCAACACCGAGTTGCCGTCGTCGACCCGATCGGCGACGAGTTCGCTTGCACGGTCGTACGAGAGACCCGGCGATTCGGAGTCTGCGTCCGCGTTACGGGCGCCGCCCTCTGCGGGAAGCATCGCAGTTGCGGACGGGTGGAGCACGAAGTCGAGCCGGTCCAGTTCCGCGTAGTACGGGTCCGGATCGGCAACGAGCGAGAACGGCTCGCGGTCGCCCGCCGTGAGGAGTTTCGGCTGGGTGGCCGTCATCGCGATCACCGACGCGCCGTACTCCTCGGTCAACAGATCGACCAATCGGTCCACGAGTGGCCACCACTCGAGCGGGAGCGCCTGTGGTTCGTCGAGGACGACGACGCTTCCGTACAGCGCCGGGAGCTTCATCGAGCGACTGTTCGTCGGCCCCGCGAGACTCTCGAACAGCTGGACGAACGTCGTGACGACCAACCCCGACCGCCAGCTCTCGCCGAGGAGGGAAGCGACGTTCTCGACGGCGTCGTCGGGGACTTCCTCGGGATCGACGGCGTCGTCGGGGACTTCCTCGGGATCGTCGGCGTCGTCGGGTGGTGAGACGAGCGTGTCCGCGAGGTGGTGGTCGACGGTGACCCGTTCGTTCCGCTCGCCCGTCTCGAACAGCTCTCGGCTCTCGGCGGCGACTTGGTCGATGATAGAGGTGTACGGCAGCGCGTAGACGAGGCGTCCCTCGTCGCTCGGCTCGTCACGCCCCCGGTTCTCCAGTACGGTGAGTGCGGCATCCAGTCCAGTAAGCGTCTTCCCCATCCCGGTCGGGAGCGTGAGAGTCGCCACTCGACGTTCGTCGTCGACGAACTCGGCCGCCCGGGCACCCACCTCTCGACGGGCGTCCTCGCGCCGTTCGTTCATCTGCTCCGTCCGTGGGTCGAGATCCGATTCGGCGTTCTCAGCCTGAAGCGTCGTGACGCGCTCGTCGATGGCCTGCCGTCGGGGCGGCGTCGACCGATAGGCATCCCGACCGATGGCCATGCGCGTCGTCAGGCTCGCTGCGCTCGCCTTGTCGGCGAACACGAGCGCGCTCCAGACCTGAAGTACCGACTCGTAGAACCCCTCTGGGAGCTTCTCCGGCGCCGGCCGAAGTCGCCGCCCGCTGCAGGCGGCTTCCGCGACCCAGGGTAGCTCGATGCTGGCTTCCTCACGTGAGAGACGTTCGTGGAACGTCTCCCAGTCGCCGGCGCTGTCCGTGGCCCGTTCGACGAGTACGCGCGCGAGTTCCGGGACGGTTTCGTCGACGTGTGTCGCCTGCTCAAGCGCCTCCGTCCGATAGAGCGTCCGGATCCGCCCCGACTGCTCGATGGCCGCTCGCTGAACGTAGTCCGCGCTGTCGGGGAGGCGCCCGTGGTGTCTCGCTACCGCGAGGAACCCGACGAGCGGGTCGGCACCGTCGAACCCCCGTGCTTCGAGCGCGTAGTGGGCGAGCAGCGCCGATATCGGGGCGTGGTGTTTCGGCCCGTCCGGGTCAGCATTGCCATCAGAGAGGAGATGCTCTTGGAACCACGCCGTCAGCTTACCGAAATCATGAGCCTGTGCCACCGTCTCGGCCAACTCCGGAAGCGAGTTGCCTTCGGGGGTTTCGGCGTCGTCGGAGACGAGCCAGTCCACCCGCTCGCGAACGTCGTCCAGATGCTCCTCGAGCGGGATCGGCTCGCCGTCCGGGCCGAGATGCGACGGTCGCTCAGTGAACTCGACCACGATTACTCCCTCCGCGGACTCACGAGAACATCACCCGCCGGCCGTCGACCTCGTGGGTCTCGATGTCCTGTACCCGGAGTGGCTCCGCTCCAGTTGCATACGCTATCGACTGGAACGCTGTCGTCGTCCGGCCACCCTCGTCGGCCGTCATGAACGCCGGCGAGCGTTCGACTTTGACCTCCGTCTCCGGAGTTAGCTCGACGCTATCGACCGCCTCGAGCACCGCCGAATCGACCTCGGTGGTTTCGCGCTCGCGCGGTGTTACCTCGAACTCGCCGAGATAGGTGACCTCCGCGAGATGCTCCGAGAGGCCCAGACTCGGCGGGTAGTACGCTGTGCCGTCACGGAGTCGGTCGCGCAGTCGATCCCGGAGTTCGTCGTTCGCGAGCCGGAGGTCGACGCGGTAGGCCGGTTCGACGAGCACCTCGTAGTTGTGTTGCTGGCGGAGCTCCGACGGGTCCGGCATCGAGATCCGGGCGTGCCCACGGCTCGGCATCGTGTTCATGTGCTCTTTGGCGGTCGAGAGCGTGTTCTGGGGCATGTTGATCGCCCGGAGTTCGTCGATCGGTTCGACCGCGACCGCCGAAACGTCCGGCCCGAACGCGTCGTAGTAGCTGTCCCGCTCCAGCCCGAGCATCGCGGCGACGAGTCCGGCGACCGTCGTCCGGGGGATGATGCGGTAGGTCTGTTTGACGATGTTCCCCTCGACACGTCGGAAATGCCCCCACTCCCCGCGTAGTTCGAAGGAGAGACACGTCTCCGGGAGGCCGTCAGCGTCGTCGGTCCGGCCCTCGAGTGACTCTTGGGTCATCACTCGGGCATCGTTTCGGCGGCCTCGTCGTAGACATCGACGACCTCGACGGTGTCCTCACCGACTTTCTCCCGGAGCGCGTCGTAGAAGCCGTGCTCGCCGGGCTCGTCGCCTGCCGTGTGGGTCTCTCCGTCGACGGTCACGTCGAGCACGTCGCTCGCGACGACACGGATCTTGGCGATGCGGTCGCTGTGGCGACCGAGCCTCGAGACCAGATCGCTCGCGTCGAGCGTGAAATCCCGGACGTTCCGGAGCTGGTCGACGGGAACAGATCGATCCTCGTCGATGTCGAGATCGCGAGTGAGCCCACCGAGGTGGAAGCTCTCGTCCTCGTACTCCACGCGGAGGTAGAGCCGTGGCTCCTGCCCGACCTTGCTCCGGCTGATGGTCTGGTTCTTGATCGACCGCCAGGTGAGCGTGTCGAGACGCTCGATATCGGCTATCGAGAGCTTCGTGTCGGCGGCACCATGTTCGTCGACCAAGCCATGGAACGTGATGAAGCCGTACTGGATGCGGTGGTCGTCGAGGTCGAACCCGCCCTGCTCTTTGCCCTCGCCGGTCGCGATCACGCTGGTGAGGCTGTTGTACTCCTCGTTTTCGGTGACCGGGTGGAGGGTTTTCCCCGGCGAGAACTGGACGGGGCCGGTGAAGTGATCCGGGAGGTAGTCCTCAAACCCTTCGTAACTCCCCTTCATGTCGACGCTCATCGTCGCCCCGAAGTAGCGCACGTCGGCGCTAGCGTCGAGGAACGCCCCGAACACGTCTTCACGGAGTTCGGCCTCCTCCTCGTCATCGAGGTCGCCGAGATCCCAGTCGTCGGGGTCTAGATCACGCATCCGATCGGCCAGCAGATCCTCACGCGAAGACTGCTTCCCCGCCTCGTTTTTCACGTTCCGGACGTAGACACCGTGGCCGTCGTCGTCCAGCTGGTCGCGGAGATACCGCTTGAGCCGAACGTCGGTCACGATCGCCTGCTGTGTCTCGGGGTCGATCCGCGGCCGGTTCGCCCCGCTCAGTGGGTTGCCGTTCGGGTTGGCGTCGACGGCGTCGTAGCAGAAGACGATCTCGGATCGGTTCGTTACAGGGTCGTAGCTGTCGTCGGCGTATGTGTCGTCGGTCATGCTTCTTCCTCCCCGGCTGCGGGCTGATCGTCGGCTTGTTCGTCGTCGCTGCTCCCCCAGTTGTTCATCCCGTAGGCGACGCCCAGCGAGTAGTAGAACCGGAGGTCGGTCGTGTCGAGCTCCCAGTCGCCGTCGATATCGATCCGTGGCAGCGTCGTCACCAGCCGGTCGACGACCTCGCTGTACATCGTCCCGGCCATGTTGTTCTCTCGGGAGTAGACGACGTTCTTGTCGAGTACGTCGCTGGCAAGCCGCTTCAGCTTCGACTCCGTGACGGCCTTGATCGGATACTGGTCGATCAGTGTGGTCGAGCGCCCCTCACTCACCTGCTGGTAGCCGGTCACCTGGCCGACCAACACGCCGAGGAGGAAACTGCCACGCCGTTCGGGCTGGTCCTCCGCGAGCGCTGGCGTCTGGTCGAGGAACTGTTCGAGTTTCGTCTCCCGTGCCGCGGCGACGTTCCCGCCGTCGGCCCGGGCTTGTGTATTCTGTTGCATGTCTTCGGTTGAATGGTCGTGCGTCAACTGTGGTGGTTCCGCGACGGACGCGTACTCGTCGCGGCCGGTAAGAAGCCCGGCGCCCGCGAGTGCACAGAGTTGGGCGTACTGTGCGGCCACACGGAAGCTCGGGAACTCTTCGCCGCCGTCCTCCAGGAGCCGGTCGACGTACTCCTCGAGCAGGGCTTCGACGTCGAGAGCGTCGCCGGTGAGCGCAGCGACGAGTGCCCTGATCCGGTAGTCGTCAGCGCTGGCGTCGTCGCCGTCCCCCGCAGCGAACGTCTGCTCGAAGTACCAGCCCGTGGCGAGGGTACTGAGCAGTGCCGACTCCTCCGGGACGAAGATGTCCCAGTTGTCCGGCGTCGGGAACGCAGCCCGTAGCCGGGGGTCGGGGTGGTCGGCGCCGTCCTCCGCGTCGTACAGCCACGATCGGAGCACGCGCTCGTGCTCACGCGTGAGTTCGACCGGCGAGAACAGCGTTCCGTCCATGCTGTCGCCGAAGACGTCGAAGCGCTTGGTCTGGTGCTCCATCACCGCGGCGACGTAGAACCGGAAGCGCTCGCCGACTTCCTGCAAGCTGGGCCGATCCTGATAGCTGCGGTAGGCGCTCTCGAGTGGGCTCAGCTCCCCTTTCTGAACGAGATCGTAGAGGAGCGCATAGAGATCTCGCGCGTCCTCTGGATCAAGTCGGCCGAAGAAGTACGGGAGGTAGTAGACGTTGGCCCCCATCGTGTAGTAGTCGCAGGCGTCGACGAACGTGCTCGCGTTCATCAGCGTCACGGCGATGTCCTCCGAAACCGGATGGGTTCGCCACGCCTCGTCGGGATCGAACCCCGGGAACTTCTCGAGTTGTTTGCCGAGGAAGTAGTTCAGCGGGTCCTCGGCCGTGCCGACAGTCGGCCCTCGACGACCGGTCACGAGGTCGGTCGCCTCACCGACGGAGTCGGTGGCCTCCCCTTTCGAGACGAGCTTCGACTGCTTGCGTGCCCGCATCGCCTCGTTGAACACCGGGCTCGCCTCGCCCGGGAGGCGGTACTCGCCGTCCGGATCGAGTTTGACTGCGACGGTCGTGAGCGCCGTCGTCTTGCCGTCGAGCTGTTCGTCGACGGCCGTTTCGATGCGTTCGCGGAGCCCCTCGGCCTCGCCGAGGTCGGCGAGGTCGTCGACGATCCAGCCGTCCTCGTGGTCGGCTGCAGCCTCCTGGATCACGTCGGCGGCGGCCCATGCTGTGAGGCGCTCGTGGAGGTACTCCGCGACTTTCTCGGGCTCCTTGTTCTTGCCCGTCCGGTGTGTGACGCTGTGGTCGAACCCCGCGGCCGCGTTGAACCACGAGTGGGCGACCGCTTCGACTTTCCCCTCGCCGTATCGCTCGACGCCGATGGGCCGGTCGGGGTCGAGGCGGGGTTCGTCGCCGCTCAGGTCGACCCGGAGGTAGAGGAGGCTCTCGGGTTCGTCGAACAGGTCGGTCGACTTCTCCGGCGTGAGATACGCCGCGTACTCGCCGCCGCCGGCGGTCGCGAGGGTGTACAGCCGGCCGTACACATACTGGAGATCACGAAGCGACGTGATCGGTCGGTCCGGTAGCTCGTTCGCCAGCTCCTCGTCGTCATAGTCCTCTTCGAACACAGACGGCTCCGGGAGCAGACTCATCCGTGCACCTCCGGCGCCGGTTCGCCGTACGGGTCACGCTTCTCGACGAGGTTGCAGAACCCGAGTCCCAGCGCGTTCCGTTCGCCCAATCCACAGTCCAGCGCGAGGTTGAGGTGGCGTCGATGGTGGTCGTCCGTGACCGTGTAGTCGAACTGCCACTTCGAGAGGACGTAGGTCAGCTTCTGGTCCGTCGTCACCTGTAGCGGGACGGCGAACGTCTTCAGGAGCTCGTACCCCTCGAAGAGGTCGCCATCGGTTTCGCTCGGTCCTGGGAGATACTCTGGGCCGAACAGGCCGTGTTTCTTGTCGAGGTTCGACTCGAGCTGTTCACGTAGTGGTTCGATCGTGTGCTCCGGGCGCCAGTACACCGCCTCTTCGCCCGGGTTCTCGATCCCGTAGTCGTCACAGCGCCACGGAGGGATGCGGACCAGTAGCCCCGTCCCGGTCTCGATCGTCCCGCTACTCCCCGGCTCCCCGACATCCGGCGTGATCGGCGTGAGATCCTCGACAGTGAACGGCATCTCACCCACGTTCAGCTCCGGGCTCTCCTGGAGATCAGTCGCGACCGCTGAGAGGAGCCCCTCTTGAGGAGCCGAGACGATGAGCGTTCGTTCGTCACCCTCGGCCATATCCCGAGGAGGGAACGGGTTACTGAAAGAGAACCCGGGCGGGTCGTTCGTGTCGTGTGCCGATTCGTACTCGGTGTCCTCGAGCGCGTCCCAGATCCGACCCCTGAGCTTGTGGTGATAGTCGTTCTGGTACGCTGTATCTGTCCGTGCACGGAGATGAGCAAGCACTCGCATCACGGACCCTCGTTATCTATTGCTGTCACAATTCGGCTCATTCATCACTCCATGGGCACATAAATATTTCTTACAGGTCGAACATCTAGGACGGAGACAGTGATCGTCAAAAATCAAGCCGATCGTGTATTAGGGTGGAATCACCCGCGACGCTCACACAGGAGTACGCCCAAGACTAGCTTCAACCCCATCAGGGAACATCTGGATTTCCGTTGTTGAGTCCCAGTCGGGTACCACACTCTGTTTCCACAAGGGAATATCTGAGGGGGCGGGACAGGCGGACCTGACCGACGCCGAAGTTTACCTCCACAAGGGTTCTGAAACGTCGTAAATCACGTCGTCTACGACCGCCGGGGTGGATCAACTCACGGAGGGATGTCTGAAGCCTTTTCGTCGACGGCGAGACCGTTCCTGTCCCCGATCTTTAACCCCACGAGAGTTCGTCTGAAACGATCAGCGAGGCCGATCACGTCCTCGCGTTCAAGCTGCTTCGACCCCACAAGGGTGCGTCTGAATCATCGCCACGCCTTCCAGCGGCGCGAACGACTCGGAGCTTCAAACCCACAAGGGTGCGTCTGAATCCCACAACATCACCGTGCTGGGGGCGACGCAGACCGGGCTTCAAACCCACAAGGGTGCGTCTGAATCAGTTGGCGACCCCCTTCTCGGCAGGCCCGTTGATGCTTCAAACCCACAAGGGTGCGTCTGAATCGGGGTGTAGCGTGTGTGGTGCGGTGTGGTGCGGGTCGCTTCAAACCCACAAGGGTGCGTCTGAATCCTTTTGATGTTCCGAACGGCCTGATCATCCACACCGGCTTCAAACCCACAAGGGTGCGTCTGAATCTCCACCGCCGCCGCCATGCCGTAATCGGCATACCGGCTTCAAACCCACAAGGGTGCGTCTGAATCACGACATCAATAACCAAGCGGCGCCAAGTGCGTAAGCTTCAAACCCACAAGGGTGCGTCTGAATCTCGCCAACGATACACTTAGCTGACTGCCAGCGAGCTTCAAACCCACAAGGGTGCGTCTGAATCAACGCATCAGCCAGACCGTCGAGACGGTCACGAAGCTTCAAACCCACAAGGGTGCGTCTGAATCCGGAGACGGTGTCGGCGCGGACCTACGCCTCGACGCTTCAAACCCACAAGGGTGCGTCTGAATCTGTGCACCGAGAAGGGCGTCCCCGAGTAGTAGTCGCTTCAAACCCACAAGGGTGCGTCTGAATCAGTCGAGAGTATGCGAGTGAGCGACTGATCCGGCTGCTTCAAACCCACAAGGGTGCGTCTGAATCTGGAACCCGTCCGGTTCTCGCCCCAGCGCAAGCGCGCTTCAAACCCACAAGGGTGCGTCTGAATCACCACCCCTCGGGGAGTCGCTTCGCCACTTTCACGCTTCAAACCCACAAGGGTGCGTCTGAATCCCGTTTGCGTAGTTGCCCAGCAGGTCGTAGCCGTTGCTTCAAACCCACAAGGGTGCGTCTGAATCGCCGGTGTGGACCGCCGAGAGCGACCGCTGGGCGCTTCAAACCCACAAGGGTGCGTCTGAATCGTCGGCCAGCGCCTCTACCTCGCCGGGCTGCACGTCGCTTCAAACCCACAAGGGTGCGTCTGAATCGGGGTCATCGGTCCCGGCGATCTCTCGCTGCGCTTCGAGCTTCAAACCCACAAGGGTGCGTCTGAATCGGTGGTCGGCGTGGACGGCATACCGGGCGTCGGGGCTTCAAACCCACAAGGGTGCGTCTGAATCCGAGGAGACGCTTCGGACCTCCAGCACCGAGTTGGAGCTTCAAACCCACAAGGGTGCGTCTGAATCTTAGTCCTTACTCGGGCCGATAGGGGCGCGGTCGACGCTTCAAACCCACAAGGGTGCGTCTGAATCTCGATCACCGACTACGGCCGCCGGCCGGTAGAGGTGCTTCAAACCCACAAGGGTGCGTCTGAATCAAGTCGGGGGAGGATCATCCGCGGTGGAAAGGAGACGCTTCAAACCCACAAGGGTGCGTCTGAATCGTGGCGCTCACCTTAACAGATAGGCCTTGTAAGTGCTTCAAACCCACAAGGGTGCGTCTGAATCGACTTAGTGAGTTCCACAGTGTTAGCGTCCATATCCGCTTCAAACCCACAAGGGTGCGTCTGAATCGGCGAGATAAACCGCGATGTCACCGGCGAGCAGTCGCTTCAAACCCACAAGGGTGCGTCTGAATCGGGTTCGAGCCGTTCGACTACCAGCGGGATCTCCTCGGCTTCAAACCCACAAGGGTGCGTCTGAATCTTCTCGATATGCTCCAGATTGATGGCCTTCCGGTCGCTTCAAACCCACAAGGGTGCGTCTGAATCTCCCACTTCGGCGCTGGCCGACGGTCGACTGGTCGTCGCTTCAAACCCACAAGGGTGCGTCTGAATCGGCCGCGGACTGCGGGGTCCCGGTCGAGTCAACCGGGCTTCAAACCCACAAGGGTGCGTCTGAATCCAGTCCCTGACCAGCTGCAGGACTCCGTTGTGGATGCTTCAAACCCACAAGGGTGCGTCTGAATCGCGTTCCCGGCGGAGACAGCCCCCGACTCATCGGTGGCTTCAAACCCACAAGGGTGCGTCTGAATCGACGCTCCCGATCGCCGCCGCGCCCACTATCTCGGCTTCAAACCCACAAGGGTGCGTCTGAATCCGAGACAACCGAGGGCGACCTCACGACGATCTTCGAGCTTCAAACCCACAAGGGTGCGTCTGAATCTGTCGTCGGGGTCTTTCACCGGGTACGTCCGGCGCTTCAAACCCACAAGGGTGCGTCTGAATCAAGGGGACCGCTACGACAATCTGGAAGCGACGTGGGCTTCAAACCCACAAGGGTGCGTCTGAATCCGACGAGCCGCGTGAGGCCGTTGTCCTGGTCGTCCTCGAAGAGCTTCAAACCCACAAGGGTGCGTCTGAATCGCCGCCGGGTGGTTCGCCACGGCGACGGGCCGGACGCTTCAAACCCACAAGGGTGCGTCTGAATCGGCCTTCTTCAGGTCGGCCTCGCTGTCGGCGTCGGCGCTTCAAACCCACAAGGGTGCGTCTGAATCCCGGAGCGGTGGGGTTCTCCTCACGGGCCTACAGCGCTTCAAACCCACAAGGGTGCGTCTGAATCGTGTTCGCATTGCGGCGGGCCGACGGGCGCCGCCGACGCTTCAAACCCACAAGGGTGCGTCTGAATCACGGTTACTTGCGTCATAGTGTCGCTACGTGCCACAGCTTCAAACCCACAAGGGTGCGTCTGAATCTGTTGGGGGTGTGGTTGGCCGGGCGCTCTCGGGGGCTTCAAACCCACAAGGGTGCGTCTGAATCACTGAATCGACCCGCCGGGCGAGGAGCGGCGGGTGCTTCAAACCCACAAGGGTGCGTCTGAATCGACCTGTTCGACGACAACGCCGAGAAGCGGTTCGACCGCCTGCTCGGCGGCTTCAAACCCACAAGGGTGCGTCTGAATCCGAGACCGTTCCGGTGATCGGCGTCTGCATCCCCTGTGCGCTTCAAACCCACAAGGGTGCGTCTGAATCTTGACTCTGATGAGTGGGGTTACTGGCTACAGGCAGCTTCAAACCCACAAGGGTGCGTCTGAATCACGACATAGACATCACGGCCCGGGACTGCGATAAAGGTGCTTCAAACCCACAAGGGTGCGTCTGAATCGAGCGCCGCTGATCCCGTCGTCGTGCTGCACGACTGCTTCAAACCCACAAGGGTGCGTCTGAATCGATGTCGTGGATGAAATCGTGGAAGCCATCGAGGCTTCAAACCCACAAGGGTGCGTCTGAATCGATCCTTCAGGTGGCTGGTGTGCTGAAGTTCTTCAGGCTTCAAACCCACAAGGGTGCGTCTGAATCTGATACTGGGCCACCACCAGGTTATTCGCCAGGCTGCTTCAAACCCACAAGGGTGCGTCTGAATCATGGCCGACCTGCGGGCCGTGCTCTCGAAACTGGAGGCTTCAAACCCACAAGGGTGCGTCTGAATCAGATTTCAAATCCCGACAGCACAATGTCGATAATAGCTTCAAACCCACAAGGGTGCGTCTGAATCCATGCCCAATTCCGGACATACAACGCTGCTAAGAGGTCCCCGCACCAAGTAGCTTCCGTCGACCCGCAATCCGCTCCAACCCCCCGTGGGGTCGACATCTTGGAGGGCTCATAGGCCTTCCCCGTTCTACGACGACGTTCCATCCGGAGAAGTCGCCCTATGACTCACCGAAAGATGGCGCCCCCGCGACGCTCGGCTTGCGACGGTAGATCGCGTACAGCGAACGTGATGACCCTCATGGGTGACTACATGAACGGGGTTCAGGGGGAACTGAAGCACGGGGAAACGCGGTCCCTCGCTTGGAGGCTCGCGAGCAGTAGCACGTTTACCAGCCCCGAACGCATCGATGATCGCTCGATTCATGGCTGTCAGTCGCCCGCTGCTCCGTGCCCTTCACGCAGCCGTGGGGCTGTCCTGCTCGCTGTTCTACCTGATTCGCCGCCGCGGGCTGCCAGCTTCTCACGCTCCTTTGGGCGGCCCGGCCGGCAGCGGAGACCATCGTCGCCGTCGTCGTCGGACCGGTGCTCCTGAGCGGCTATCTGAGCTACCGGTTCGGTACGATCCAACTACTCCGGCGTCTCGACGCGGTCGAACTCCGTCAGGTCGTCGCCGAAGTGCTCGGTCATCTCCGCGAGAACGGTCTCGGCGATCTCTGCCTCCGCGTTCCGGCTGCCTCCAACGCGGCGATGCGTTCCCTGAACCGGGCCATGAGCTCGCTGTCCTGCGCAAGAACTCCGTTCTGTGACCCTCGTCGACCACCTGGGCCAACGACTCGGCCACGAGCGTGATCTACTCCAGCAGCTGTCCGGCCGCCGAGATGGTGGCGTGGGTCAAGCGGTAGGTCGAAGCCTCGGTGTCCTGGACGAAGCGGTTCTTCCACCCCATGCGATAACGCTCCGAACGTCGACAGTTATTTGTTGAGTCGCCGGCCGGAAAACCCGGCAGACAGCCGAACGCTCGCGCGTTCAGTCCCCCTTCAGGAAGCGCTCGTAGGCGGACCGGAACGCGCCCGACTCCTCGGTTAGCTCCTCCCACTCGTCGAGGCCGCGCTCGGCGCGCGTGCCGTCGACGGTGTTGTCGAGGACGAACGCGACGAGGCCGCCGACGGCCATCCCCGTCCCGCCGACGACGTACACCGTGTCGGCGACGATTTTGAGCGTGGCGTCGGGGACCACCGGCGCGGTGAGGACCCAGCCGACGACCGGCGTGTTCGCGACGCCCTGCTGGAAGGCGGCGGCGCTCCCGACGTTGCCCATGTACGCCGGGATGGCGAGACCGAGGAACAGCGCGATACCGATGATGAACGCGTTTCTGGAGGAGTCGAGGTCGACATGTTTCAGGTTCGAGAGGCCGACGGCCGCGATCTGCCCGAACATCGCGATGTAGAGACCACCGACGATGGGGTCGGGGATGGTCATGATCAGCGCGCCGAAGGGCCCGAAGAAGCCGACGACGAGCATCAACACGGCGCCGACCTGGATCACGAACCGCGAGGCGACGCCGGTGAGGCCGATGGCGCCGATGTTCTCGGAGTAGGACGTCGACCCGTTCCCGGTGCCCATGATCCCGGCGAAAACGGTGGCGACACCTTCCATCCCGATCCCGTGGTCGATCCGGCGCGCGGAGGGCGCTCGCTCGCCCGCGAGGCGCGCGACGGCGTGGTAGTCGCCGAAGGACTCGATCATCGAGGCGACGACGCCCGCGAACATCCCGATGATAAAGGAGGTTTGGAACGTCGGCATCCCCCACTGGAGCGGCGTCGGCACCTGAATCAGGCTCGCCTCGGCGACGACCGTGAGGTCGATGAACGCCGGCGAGTCGGCGGGAATGACCCCGAATACGGAGAACACGGTCGCGACCAGCCACGCGGCGACGATGCCCAGCAGGACCGGGTAGAGCCGGAACACCCGGTGGGCGTCGTCGAGATACTGGCTGAAGGCGACGATCAGGAGGACCGTGAGCCCCAGCAGCCACCAGGCCTGACTCGCCATCGTGACCTGTGGGGCGCTGAACAGCGAGAGGCCGATGAGGGCGATGGTTGGCGCGATGACGACCGGCGAGAGATAGCGTTTGAGCCAGCCCATGACGCCGAAGTAGCCCATGAGGATCTCGACGATCCCGCCGACGATGATCGCACCCTGTAAGGCGAGGATCGCTTGCTCCCAGTTGCCCTCACCGACGAAGCCGATGATGGCGATGGCGGGCGCGAGCATCGAGAAGGTCGCTCCCTGCACGATGGGGTAGCGGTTCCCGAACGTCGTCTGGAGCAGCGTGCCGACCCCGGAGACGACGAAGAACGTCCCGACGTACAGCGGCTGGTACTCCTTGGGCATCCCCATCGCGGTCGCGAGCGCGATCGGGACGGCGATGTTCGCGCCGACCATCGTGAGGTAGTGCTGGAGCCCCAGCAGTGCCGACTCACCGGCCGACGGGCGCTCGTCGATACCGTACTCGACGTCGCTCGACTGTTCGACTGATTCGGTTCCCGGCTGCCCCGCCATTCCTTCCGGTGGGGCCTCCGGGTTCGACTCCTCGGACATACGTTGATGAGGAGTCCAGCGGTCCCGCGTAAAAATCCGGCCACTCTCACTCGCCGGTCGGCGCCGAACCGCGCGGGCGGGGCCGGCGGACACACGCCAGGTTCCCTATCCCGACTGGGGCACGTGGGCAGTCACGTCAGTCGAGGGGGTCAGTCCGATATCTCGACCTGTAGAAAGCTACCGCTAGTGCGTGTCAGAGTGCCCGCCTATAGGGATAGACGGGCTGGGCTCCGTGATCTAGGCGGAAACCCGTTTAGGGGAATCGACGCATCGGAATAACGGTATCGTTGTCTAGGCGTGATACAGCTGCAAGGATTGCGGCTGTGAGTGGACAGAGGTAACTAAGAAGGGGGGTGTAGTTGAAGTGTAGATGCGCCGGTTCAGAGAGGGTGACAGCGTTCGAGTGGATATTCCCGACGAGACCGACCCAGACCACGACCGACTACACGGGGAGAACGGGACTGTCTCCGACGTCCTCAGGGATGACGCACCAAGAGAAACCGGCGACGAGAGAGACGCATACCTGTTCCGAGTGGAATTGGATAGCGGTGGAGTCGAAGACCTTCGATGGCGAGACCTCCGACCAGCCCCCGAGTCGTAGGCACTCGACGGGAGCCGGCGTTCCCGCCGTAATCGAAGGAAGGAGGTAACCTAATTGGGTGGCTACCCGCACGTTTATACCGCCGTGGGTGCCATCACGCAGTAATCAGCCGGCTGACGAAATTATGTCTTCAGCACCCCCATCAACCCCTGCCGAGTTCGTCGCCGAAGAGTTCGAAACCAGCGTTACCGACGCCGAGACCGATGCCATACTCGAAGCTATCGACAACGTGGTTAGCAATCTGAGAGATCAGATAGACGACGAACACCTGCTCACAACTCTACGGAAGGACCCCGGCTCGTACCGGCTCAAGAGCGAATACACGCGAGACGGTCTCCAGCCCGAATCGTTCACACAGGAGGCTGTTATTGAGCCGTTTCTTGACGCCCTCGGTTATGAGTACCGCTCGGAGGCCGGCGGTCTCTCCGGTGGACAAACGCAGGTCGCCGACTACACCATCTCGCTTCGGGACCACGCCGATATCGACTCTACCCGGCTCCTCGTGGAGGCAGAACCAATCAACAAGAAACTCCACAGCCGAGACCACGGTATCGGGCAGGTCAAAGACTGGCTCAGCCAACGAGAGTTTGAGTCCGACTTCGGCTTCGCTACCGACGGTATCCGATGGGTGTTCGTTCGATACGACCCGGACTCGTACACGCACAACGTCATTGAGGAAGTGGACTTGCGACCGGTCTTCCTCGCTCTGTTGGAAAACCAGATAGGTGCCCGCGACGACCTCTCGGAGGCAGTCTTCGACGCTGACCGCGAAGAGGTCGTCCGGCTCATCAGGACCTTCGAGTTCGAGAACTTCGTCTCCATCGCCAGCGACGCCCGGCAGGTCATCAAGCAGAAGAAAGAGCAGATCACCGACGAGTTCTACGACGACTACATTGAGTACGTCTTCGGTATCGTGAGCGAGGACGAGGAGACCACCCGCTCGCTCGTCGGCGAGGGCGTCGTCGCTCCTGACGCCGCAACCGAGGACGATTCTCGACTGTTCGCGGTCGAACTGATGAACCGGCTGGTCTTCGTGAAGTTCCTCGAAGACAAGTCTCTGGTCGAACCGGACCTGCTTCGCACTCTGAAAGAGACCTACGAAGAGAATACGTACACGAGCACGTTCTATGGAGAGTTCCTTCAACCGCTCTTCTACGACGTGATGAACGAGGAGGTGGGCAGTCGTTCCCCGCAGGTCCAGCAAATCGAGTTGTTCCAAGACATTCCCTACCTCAACGGCGGCCTCTTCCGGCCGACTATCAACGGTGACGACGGAGAGTTCGAGGAAGAGGATTTCGACGTTCGGAACTCGGTTCTGTTCTCCATTATCGACCTGCTGGAGCGGTATAGTTTCTCGGCTGGCGGCGCACCTACGGACCTCGACCCGAGTGTTCTGGGGAACGTCTTCGAGAAGACTATCAACTACATAACCAGCGACAACGCGGACACCAACAAGGAACTCGGTGCGTACTACACCCCCAGCGAAATCACCCGATTCAGCGCCGAGGAAACTGTTCGACCCGCCCTCCTCGACCGTTTCCAGACGGTGCTAATGGGGGAACGCGATTGGCCCGAACCAGAGGTGGAGCGCTACGACTCCGTCTACGAACTCATCAACGATATTCCCGGGAGTTGGGGCCTCATTAGTGCCCTACTTGCAGAGGTGGACGAGTTCCGGGTCGTCGACCCCGCTTGCGGGAGCGGTCACTTTCTCACCTCCGTCCTCGAAGAGATCGTCAACGTCCGGAAAGCTCTATACAGCAGGAACGCAGACGAGGACGACGACGAACCGTTCCCCGACGAGTACAAGCTGAAGAAGACAACCGTTCTGAACAACATCTACGGGGTAGACCTGATGGGGTCGGCTGTCGAGATTGCCAAACTCCGATGCTGGCTCTCGGTGATTGCGGAACTTGACACCGAGAACGTAGACGACCTTGCCGCCGACGACGCCCTCGCACTCCCAAACGTCGCGTTCAACCTTCGAGAAGGGAACAGCCTGATTGGATATACCGGCTTCCCGGAAACTACTGAAGAGGGCGACCGAACGCTGGGGAGTTTTAGCGAGGACAGCGTTCGTGACCGATACAGGGACATTATTGACGAGATCGAAGCACACGAGCAGGCACTCGACAGCGAGACTGCTGAAGAACACCGTGAATGCGCGAATCAAAAGCTACGCGATGCTCGGAAAGAACTGACTGAGAACATCCACGGGGACTTCGTTGAGGCTGGTATCGACGACATTACGCCCCGGACGGTCGAGACGATGGAACCGTTCAACTGGGTGCTTGAGTTTGCTGAAGTGTACGCGGATGGTGGCTTCGACGTGGTTGTTGGGAACCCGCCGTGGGACAGAATCAAGCCACTCCGCGATGACTTCTTCTCGCGGTACGATACCGACTTCATCACCCTGCTACCCGAAGCAAAGGATGCGCGACAGGAGGAGCTGTTAGAGGACCCAGAGATAGCGGAAGCGTGGGAAGAATACAAACGGAATATCCAGATACAGGCCGACTATTTCAATAACTCAGATGCTTACGAACTTCAGCGCCCGACCGTAGCGGGCCGAACTGAGGGGACAGAGAACGATCTGTCGGCACTTTTCCTGGAGCGTGTATTTCAAATCGCCCGAGATGACGGGTACGTTGCGCAGGTGCTTCCGGGGGCTATCTACAATGGGTCGTCGGCGAAAGACCTCCGGATGCATCTGTTGAACGAGACGACGATTGAGTCGATAATCACCTTCGAGAACAGGGGGATATTCCCGCTCGTTCACTACCAGTACAACTTCGGCGTCACGGTCTTCAAGAACGAGGGACGGACCGAGGAACTTCACGCAACCTTCCAGCAGATTGGTCCCGAGTCTTTGTCCATCCTTGAGAACTTCGAGGAGAAGGGGTTACTGATTCCTCGATTAGTGATGGAACGGTATTCTCCTGAAGCCCGAATATTCCCCTACGTTGATTCACAGGAGGAGGTAGATGTGTTGACTGAAGTTCTGAAGCATCCACCGGTTGCGGACGAGTCCCGAGACGGCTGGTTCGCGAACCCATACCGGGAACTCGACCGAACTAATGATACCGACCGGTTCGTAGAAAACCCCTCGCGGGGCGCCTATCCGGTTCTCGGCGGGAGTAACATCTACCAGTTCGTGCACAACGACGATTTCCATGGAATTGAACCCCCCGAATTTTGGAGTGTTGGCGAAGAGAGGGACCCCGACCTAAGCGCGAAGCGCCGTATCCGAGAGAAGCAGATCCGGAAACTCAAGCGCGCTGTCTACGATGCCTTTGACGGGACGGGTTCGCAGGTTGGCTTCGTTAACGAACTTCTTGAAGACCATCGGGGACATGAATTGAGCGAGGACGACGTACTACTTGACTGCACGCAACCCCGTATCGTCTTCAGGGACGTTGCACGTTCCTCTGACGAACGAACGATCATCAGTTCTGTCATCCCGGACGGCGTAGTCTGCCACAACACCCTCCACACAGTTCGACCTTATACGGTGGAACCCTCGGAGGAAGACCTCGAAAAGGAAACCCTGCATTCGGCCTACAAGCGAGTGTTCTCCAATAAGGAGTTATTCGTGGCTGTTGGACTTATCAACAGTCTTCCCTTTGATTTCCTGATGCGTACAAAGGTTGACACGCATATAGTGATGTACAAGTTCGAGGAGTCGCAGGTTCCGGAGCTTACAAACGGTGACGAGTGGTTCGACTACATCTCCACGCGAGCCGCCCGGCTCAACTGCTACGGCGAAGAGTTTGAGGAGATGCGCGACCGGCTGGGCAGTATCGAGCCGGCAACAGATATGGACGAACGTCGTGAGGTACAAGCCGAACTCGACGCCGCTGCGTTCCACGCTTACGGTCTCGACCGTGAGCAGACCGCGTTCGTGCTGGATGACTTCCACCGCGTGCAGAACCCCCGACTAATGGACGAGGACTACTTCGATATGGTGCTGGAGAAGTACGACGAGCTCGCCTGACTCGGAAACATATCTCACAACCCAAGAGGTTTCTGCGGCATAATTGGGCTGCTTTTGCTTCTGTGCCCAGAATCCATCCACCGGCAATTCTTGCTAGGCGTGAATACCGATTTTGTGTCCTCCGATTGGGACACGCCATCGTTTCGGGGTGAATACGACCGGCTGAATACGAGAATGGCCTTTATAACTCAACCACTCTGACGGCTGTTGTCCGGACTCTGAGCCTTCCCAGAAAGTGGGGACGGAGGGATTTTGAACCACGGTCGCTCGCGATGCTCGTTCCCTGCTTCAAATCCCACCGACCGATCACGTTGTAGCCGGCGCTCGACGGGTGAGCGCCGACAAGAAAGTGGGGACGGAGGGATTTGAACCCCCGATCGACTGATATCTCCGGTGCGCCTCGGTCCTCCAGAGGGTCGTCATCGCCGGCGATGATCAGTCGCCGACTCGGTATATCAGTCTGGAGTTCGTCACCGGGCGCGTAGCCTCTGGAGTCAGTCGCCATCCCGGGCTTGGCCACGTCCCCTTGCAAACATCGCTACATCCGTTCGGTGTAAAGGGATTTCGATCCGGTTCAGTCCCGGTCGATCTCGGACCAGTCACACTCCTGGCACTTGTACGCCGTGACGAACGCCGTCACGCTGGGCATGTAGCCAACACTGATCACGTCGCCGCCACACTCCGGGCAGTCCCGGTCGGCGTCCTCGATGGGTTCGGCCTCCAGCACGTCGTCGCCCTCCACCTGTTCAGCCAGCGATTTCGGCGTCACCATCCGTCCCTGCACGACACGGTTGCTCATGTTCCCGACGAGGACCCGAAGGCCGTAAGCCCTGTCGGTCTGCCCCGCATACCCGCGCCAACGGCCCGCACGGCGCGGACAGGCCCACAGGGTTTTTGCCCTCCACCCCGTCGCTCCGACTATGGGATTTGGCTCCTACGACGAGTCCGAGCAGGAGAACCAGAACCAGGACACTAACGACCAAGCGGAGGGCGTCGACATCGACGGCGGCGAGGAGGGCGACCTCTCCTTCGAGTCCTCGGAGTCGACCGACGAACTGGTCGGCAAACTCGAGGAGATGCGCGACGACGAAGACGACGAGTAGGCCCGTGACGACCGCGTCGCGAACCCCACCCCGTTCTTGATCGAACGACCCGCCAGCCGCGGCTCAGGGTAGCTCCTATATCTCGGTGATGTCGTCCGCTTCCTTCCGCAGCACCCCCAGCGCACGCCGCAGGGAACCGTGCTCTGCGAGATACGTCACCCCGACAGCCGACTTGAGCGCGGTCGCCGCGCTGCCGGTCAGTACCGTCGGCCCCACCTGCGCCACCGCGTCATCACCCACTGAGATCAGCCAGCCGGGACTCTCCCAGCGCCACTGCTCGACGTCGACGAACCCCCCGTCCGCGGTGGCGCTCGCGACGACGTTCCGCGCGGCCGTCTCCGCGGCGCGCACGGCCGCCGACGCGCTCGCGGGCACTGCCTCGCCGTCAGCGTCGACGATCCGTGCGGCGTCGCCCAGCGCGAACGTCCGCTCGTCGAGTCGGAGGTCCCCGCGCACCTGCGGGCGGTCGCCCCCCATCGCCGCACTCCCCTGGATCCCGCCGGTCCAGACGAACTGGTCGTAGTCGATGGCGGCTGACTCGGTTGTGATCTGAACCGCGTCGGCCGCGGTCACGGTCGTCCCGGTCCGGACTGTCACACCCTGTGCCTCGAGTCGCTCCCGCGTCGCCAGCCGGAACCCCTCGGGGAACCCCGGCACAACAGTCGCCTGCTGTTCGAGCAGGAGGATCTCTACGTCGTCGTCGACGCCGCGCTCGCGGGCCATCGCCGCCAACTCCCCGGCGACCTGCACCCCCGAGAGTCCCGCCCCGCCGACGACGACCCGCCCCGACCGCTCGGTCTCGGCGGCGGGGTCGGCGTGGCCTAACTGGTCGATCACCGCCTCGAACTCCCGGCGGATCCCGGCGGCGTGCTCCAGCGTTTTCAGCGGCGTGGCGTGTTCCGGGAGCCCCTCGATGCCGTAGTAGGCCGTTTCGGAACCCAGCGCGACCACGCAGTAGTCGTACTCGAGGCCGTCGCCGCCCGCCAGCGAGACGGTTCGGGCGTCCCGATCCACCCCAGTGACCCGGCCCTCGTGGAGCGACGCGCGGTCGAGCAGTTCCGGAAGCGGCACCGAGATGTCGTCGACGTAGTCGGGCTGGCGGATCGCCCGATGGAGTTCGTGTTGGACCAGGTGGGTCCCGGTGTCGTCGACGAGCGTCAGCGACGCCTCCTCGGGGAGCCGTCGCTCGAGCTTTCGTGTCACGAGCAGACCCGCGTAGCCGCCGCCGAGCACGAGAACGTCCATGTCGTTCCTTGGGGCGCCGACGGGAAAACCGTACCTGCCGCGGCGGACTCAGGCGGTCCGGTCGGTCCCCTCGCCCTGCGCGTCCAGTACCTCGCCGTCGACGAACGAGACGCCCGTGATCTCGAAGCGGGCCCCGCCGTCGCCCGCCGCAAGCGTGATGTCCCAACCGTGAGCCTCGGCGACCCGTCCGACGATATCGAGACCGTAGCCGGTGCCGTCGGTCGCCGTGGAGTAGCCCGACTCGAACACCTGCTCGCGGTGTTCCGCCGGGATCCCCGGGCCGTCGTCCTCGACGGCGAACCCGCCGTCGAGGGGTTCGAAAATCACCGTGACATCCGGATTGGCGGCGGAGTCCGTCCGGTCGTCCGTGGAGCCGTGTTCCACGCTGTTCCGGAAGAGGTTCTCGAGCAGGCGGATCAGTTCGGTCTCGTCGGCCTTGACGGCGACGCCGGTATCTACCTCGACGGACAGCGACGACGCCGGCTCCGAGACGGACGACCAGGCGCGCTCGGCCGCCGACCGGAGCGGGACCGAACTCACCGAGAGGTTCCGCTCGTCGGTCCGGGCAACCGTGAGCATGTCCTCGATGAGGTCGTTCATGCGTTCGGTGGCGCTCTCGGCGGCGTCGACGTGCTCCCGGACCGCTTCGGCGTCGGCCGCGTGCGACTCGATCAGTTCCAGACGGCCCTGCACGACGTTGAGCGGGTTCCGGAGGTCATGAGAGACCATGGAGGCGAACTCGTCGAGGCGCTCGTTCTGGGCCTCGAGGCGGCGCTCGTTCCGGCGCTGGGTGGTGATGTCCCGGGCGACCAACACCACTTCTGACTCGCTCCCCTTGGGCAGCGGCGCGACCCGGGCCTCGAACCACCTGGTGTCGGCGCCCTGCTCGACGCGGTACTCCCGCTCCTGGATCTCGCCCGTCGCGAGCGTCTCGTCGATGGCGTCGAGGATCGCCTGGGCGTCCGGTTCGTCCAGCTGTTCGCCCACGAACTCCCCGAGTAGCTCTCCCTCCGAGCGACCGCCCCGAGCGTCGTGCTGGGACGCGAGCCACACCTCCTGATAGACGCCGTCCTCGTCGAGGAAGAACACGTATTCCGGGAACGCAGCGGCCAGCGAGTCCCGGCGCCGTGAGCGCTCGCGGAGTTGGGCCTCCCGCTCGGCCCGGTCCAACGCCACCGCGGCGTGGGAGGCGAGCGTCTCACCGAGTTCCCGGGCGTGGTCCGTCTTCGGGCCGTACCCCCGGAGACAGAGTACGCCGTGGCGCTCCAGAGGGACACAGAGCATCGTCCCCGATTCAGTCTCGTAGGTCCGACTCTCCCCGGTCTCTATCGCCGCCCAGTCGGGGCTCTCCGCCAGCGGGATCGGATCGCTCGGCGCGTCGGGGTCGCTCCCGCCCACCGCGACTGGTGTGAGTTCGTTCTCCTCGCGGATCACCAGCGCACAGAACGTCGGGTCGAGTACCGACTCCGCGGCGTCGACGACCCCGTCGTACACCGCCTCGTGCTGTTCGGCGCCGAGCAGCCGGTTCGCCGCCGTATGGAGCCGTTCGAGGTGGCTCTTGTGTTGCTCCAGTGCCGCCTCGCGGCGCTTCCGGTCGCTGATGTCCCGGATCGTCGCCAGCACCCGGCCGGCGCCGGCGACATCCATGCACGTGAGCGTCACTTCGACGGGGAACTCCTCGCCGTCGGCGCGGACGTTCCGCCACTCGAACGTCTGTGGGTCGCCGTCGGCGGCCGCTTCCAGGCGCTCCATCGCGCGCTCTGTCGTGTAAGGCTCCTCGTCGGGAAACACGTCCGCGAGGTCCACCTCGGCGGCGTCCTCGGCGTCGTAGCCCAGCATCTCCGCGTACTGGGGGTTGGTGTCGATGACGCGGCCCGTCTCGGCGTCGTGGATCATCATCGGGCCGGCGCCCTCCTCGAACAGCGCACGGTGGCGCTCAGTCGACCGGTAGCGCTCCGCGTGGCGCCGGACCCGGTCGGTGAGGCTATCGAAGTCGGTGCCGGCGCCCTTCTGTACGTAGTCGTCGACGGCCGCCGAGGCGGTGGCGTCGATCCGGTCCCGGTCTTTTCCGGTCAGCAGCACGCAGGGCGGGCCGCCCTCCGTCGCCTCGATGACCGGGCGGAACGCACCCGCGCGGTCACCGTCGTAGTCGCTCAGTACACAGTCGAACCGCTCCGACGCGAGGCGGTCCAGCGCGGCGTCCGGCGACGCCGCCGAGACCACCACGAACGGGGATTCGGCGCCCAACAGGTCGGCGACGAGTTCGCAAAACGACGCGTCGTCCTCCACATGGAGGACCCTGATCGGCCGACCCATCCCGTGATCCATCGGGGTAAACTATGTTAGCACGTTACAAAAATACCGCGATGGCCCCCCTCGATGGCCGCGGAATTCGGCTACGAGAGGCCCTCAATCGCCTCGAACTCCTCGCTGGCGCCCTCGTCTATCACGGCCCGCAGATGGTCGGCCACGTCGAACACGTCAGCGTAGCCGACGTACAGCGGCGCGGGACAGATCCGGATCACGTTCGGCGGCCGGTAGTCGACGACGACCCCGCGCTCGCGGAGCGCCTGACTCACGCGGTCTGCGTCGGGGTGTTCGACCGCGACGTGGCCCCCGCGGCGGGCGTCGTCGACGGGCGTGCCGACCGCGTAGTCGTAGCCCGCCGCGGAGAGGTCCTCGACCAGCGTCGCAAGCAGATTCGTGAGTTCCAGCGATTTCTCCCAGATCTGCTCGATGCCGGCCTCGTCGAGCAGGTCGAGCGAGCCCTCCAGGGGCGCCGCCGAGAGCATGGGGATGGTGCCGACCTGCCACGCGCCGGCGGACTGCTCGGGTGTGTAGGCGAGTTCGAGGTCGAACTGGCTCTCCTTCTCGTTGCCCCACCAGCCCGGGAGCGCGGGCGTGAGGCCGTGGTAGCGCTCGTTCACGTACAGCCCGGCAATCGCCCCGGGTCCGGCGTTGAGGTACTTGTAGGAACACCAGACCGCGAAGTCCACGTCCGCCGCCCCGAACTCGTGGGGCACCGCGCCGACGGAGTGGGCGGCGTCGAACCCGGCGAGCGCGCCGTGGTCGTGGGCCAACTCGGTCAGGGCCTCGACATCGAACAGCTGGCCCGAGCGATAGAGCGCGGTCGGCATGAACAGGATTCCCACATCGTCGTCCATCGCGTCCCGGATGTCCTCCTGTGCGATGGTTCGGCCGTCGCGGCTCTCGACCAGTCGGAGGTGCTCGTCGGGGTCAAGGCCGCGCTGGCGGAACTGCGCGCGGATCGCGTAGTGGTCGGTCGGGAAGTCGAGTTCGTTGACGACGACGACGTTCCCTGATGCGTCGACGGGCGAATCTTCGTCCGGGACTGCGCCCGGCGTGTCGGCGACGTGGTCGAGGAAGGTGCCGATCAGCGTGTGGATGTTGACGGTCGTGGAGTTGGCGATAACGACCTCCTCGGGGTCGGCGCCGACGTAGGGCGCCAGTCGCTCGCCGAGGTACTCGGCGTAGTTCCACCACGGCTGCTCGCCATCGGTCCAGCCCTCGATGCCGCGCTCGCGCCACTCGTCGACGACTCTGTCCAGCGTGCGCTCGGCATCCTCGGAGACCGGCCCGAGTGAGTTGCCGTCCATGTAGAGGTCGCTCGGGAGGTCGAAACGCTCGCGGAACTCCGAGAGCGGGTCGTCGGCGTCCCGCGCGGCCGCGTCCTCGCGGGAGACGGAGAACAGGCTCATGGATCCGGGTGGGGGCGGGCCGACAAAGGCGTTGCCACCGCGGCCGCGCTCACTTCTCGAACGCCGCGTAGGCGTCCCACGACTGATCGCGCGGTGGCTCGGTCCACTCCTCGCCGCGGAACCGAACCCCCGACCCCTCGCGCACCTCGCCGATTTCGGCGACCGGCGTCTCACGGGCCTCGATAGCCCGACGAACCGCGTCGGCGTCCGCCGGGGGAACCGCCAACACGAGCGTCCCCGAACTGGTCACCGTCCACGGATCGACGCCCAGCGCCTCACAGACCTGCGGGACGCCGGCGTGCATCGGCACCGCGTCGGCGTCGTCGGGCGAAGCCCGACTGCCCGAGGGACGTTGTCCCTCGACGTCGACGTCGAAGCGAACGCCCGCGCTCCCGGCCATCTCGCACAGCGCACCCAGCAGGCCGCCTTCGGTGGCATCGTGCATCGCCGACACCGCTCCCGCCTCCGCGGCGGTGACGGCATCCCGGACGAGTCGGGCCTCGTCGATGCCCGCGGCGGCCTCGGCGACGGTTTCCGGCGCCAGACCGCGCTCGCCCAACTGCTCGGGGTAGAGCGAGGCGAACAGCCCCGCCGTCTCGACGGCCGGTCCGCGCGTCACGAGCAGGCGGTCGCCCGGGCGCGCGCCGTCCGGGCGCACGACCGTTTCCGGGTCACACACGGCCATCGCCGTCGCGGCGCCGACCCACGGGAGTTCCGCGCCCGGGTAGCGCGCGGTGTGGCCCGTGACGATACTCGTCCCCAACTCCCGGCACTCCTCGTGGATCCCGGTCCAGAGCGCGTCGAACTGCTCGTCGGTGACGGACTCGGGCAGCGAGAACGAAACCGCGAGGTGGGTGGGCGCGACGCCGGCGACGGCGACATCCGAGAGCGCGACGTGGAGCGCGAACCGGCCGGCACGTTCGAACCCCAACCCCGGCAAGACGGAGATCGGGTCGGTCGCGATAGCCAGCCCCGTGCCGTCGAGATCCAGCAGGCCGAAGTCGACGCCGTGGGTCGGCCCCAGCGCCACGTCCCCCCGTTCGGCGCCGAGGCGTGGGGCGATCCGCTCGGCGAAGAACGCCCGGTCGATCTTGCCGCGGTCGGTCATACCCCACGTGGCGGCGGGAGCGACGTATGCCTGCCGACCGACGCGCGTCGGGCGACTTGTCGCCCGGCGTCGCTGGGTCAGTCACTGTTGCCTTTCTCGGCCAGCAGCGGCCGCTCGCTGACCAATCGACAGTCGAACGCGGGATGTTCCGCGAGGTGGCGGACGACCAGATGCCGGCGGGAGCCAGTCGGCCCGCGCTCGCCCACCTCCGCAGCGCCGAACTCACGGGACAGCGCGTCGTACAGCGCCCGCAGCGCGCCGAAGGAGTCGAACACCTGTTCGTTGCCCGGCGTATCGGCGCCCCGCCGGGAGACGGCGTAGCTCCCGTCCCGGCGGTAGTGGCCGGCGGTTCTGAACAGCTCCAGCCGCCGGTCCAGCGCGTCGCCGACGGCCGCGCGCAGCGCGAGCGCCTGCTCGCGGCTCAGTTCGTGGTGTTCGCCGTCGACGACCAGCCGAACCGTCCCGTCGTCGGCTTCGACCGACATCGGCGTCTCATCTCGCGAGAAGAACCCGATCAGGAGCGCGGTTACTCCGCATACTCGTCGTTTCTTCCGGCCACCGCAAGAACGTGTCGGCGCTCAGAGCCGTGTTGACACGACCCTCAGCGCGGCGCCGCGACCGAGAGGATGCCGTCGTCGGTGGGTGTCGGGGTCGGCGTGGGGGTCGGCGTCGACGTTGAGGAGTCACCCGGCGTGGGCGTCGCCGTCCCGTCGCCGGATGTCGCGGTTCCGGAGCCAGACGGCGTCGGTGTCGCCGTGCCGTTCTCCGTTCCGCCGTTGTTCGTTCCGCCGTTGTTCGTTCCGCCGTCGCTACTGCCCTTATTGCCGAAGATGTCCGTCTCGATGGTCCGCTCGATAGAGTCGAGCGGGATTCGGACGGTGTCGCCGCCGAACGAGGAGAGGTCGACCCGGGCGTAGAACGCCACCTCCAGTTGCGTTGTCTGGTTGTTCCGGAGGTGGGTCACCCACCACTCGTCTAAGTTCTCGTTCTGGAGCGCCGTCGTCGCCCGGACCGTCTCCATCTCGCCGGGGTTGATCGTGACCGCGCTGGATGTCGAGCCCTCGCCCATCGTGACGTTGTTCATCCGGATCTCGTAGCCGATCTCCGAGATGGCTACCGGCGTGGGGTTGGGGTTGTACAGTTCGAACTGCGTGTCGATCTCGGTGGTCTCGTTGCTCACGTCGCCCCACTGGCCGCTGGTGCTGTTGAGCCAGAGCACGGGGTTGGGCGCGGCCGGTTCGTCGACGTCGATGGGCCGGTCCTCCTCGCTGTTGAAGCCGCCGATCACGTTGGTGTTGACGCTGCGCTCGATCTGCGGGCGGAACTCCTGGCCCAGCAGGTCCGAGTGGACCGAGGCGTTGATCACCAGCGTCGTGTTCTCGCCGTTCTCGACGTGGCTTGTCCACCACGGCGGGATCCGGTCGTTGTTCATCAGTGTCGTCACCGGAATGGTGGTGTTGCCGCTGGCGTTCACGCCGATCCCCTCACGGCCGCCGGTCGCCATCCGGACGCCGTTCATCTCGACCGAGTAGTCGACGGTCAGCCCGCCCAACCGAACCCCGAACGGGTTGGGGTTGTTGACGACGAGTTCGGACTCAATCGTCGTCGTCGACTCGTTCACCGGGCCGAAGGCGTTGTCGACGCCGACGACCGAGGGTGCGCCGATGATCCCGACGGCCCACGCACCGCCGACCGAGAGCGATACCACCCCGAGCACCGCGACGGCGGCTTTGAGTGTCGACGCCGCCACGAGCTTCCCACCGAGCATACGTGTTGGTGAACGCTCGCGACTCTTAGAGCCATCGGGCCGGAAGCGAGTCGCTCATGGCCCCGGAGTCCCAAGAACATTCATGGACGAACGGACGGAGACAATCGTCGGTCTGGGGGCCGCTGTGGTTCTCGTCGTCGCGGGCACGCTCGCGACGGGCTACCTCCCCAGCGAGCCGCGTTCGCAGCTACTGGCCGGCGGAATCATCGTCGCCGGGTTCGCGCTCGGCTTTCTCGTACTGGGGGAGTTCGAACTCCCCGACTGATCACGCCACCCGGGACTCCCGGAAGGCGTTGCCCGCGATCAGCCCACAGCACAGCACCGCGGCCGCCATCGTCAGCACGGGGTTCAGGACCCCAACGAGCGCCAGCGGGATCGCCACGACGTTGTAGAGCAGCGCCGCGCGGTCGTTCCACCGACGCCGCCCGTAGCTCTCCGCCGAGAGGTCGAACGCCGCCGCGACGCCGGCGAGGTCGTCGTCGACGACCGCCAGATCCGACGCTTCGGCCGCCAGCGCGGTGCCGCTTCCCAGGGAGATGCCGAGATCCGCCGCGGCCAGCGCGGGTGCGTCGTTGGTGCCGTCACCGACCATCGCGACCGGGCCCGACGAGCGGAGTCGTCGGACTGCAGCGGATTTCCCCGCGGGCGGCACGCCAGCGAACACGTGCGTGACGTGCGGGCTGGCGGCGAATTCGGCAGCGGCGGACTCGTCGTCGCCCGTGAGCACCACCACGTCGAGCCCCTGGGCCGCGAGGCGTTCGAGCGTCGCCTCCCAATCCGGGCGTGGCTCGTCGCCGACGATGACGATACCCGTCGCCTCCCCCCCATCGCCGACGAGCACCGTGAGACGTCCCGCGTCGCGAGCCGCAGCAGCGCGCTCCGCAATCCCCGCAGGCACCGCCCAGCCGCGCTCGGCGAACAGGTCGGGATTGCCAACGAGCACGCGCCGGCCGTCGACGACGCCCTCGACGCCCGTCGGATGGCTGGTGAACGACTCGACATCAGCGCCGTCGTCGCCGAACGCGTCGACCAGCGCGGCGGCCGCGGGGTGAGAGGCACGCCGCTCCAGTTCGGCTGTGGCGGCGAGCAGTTCTGTGTCGGCATCGTGGTCGAGTACCTCCATCTGCCCCGTCGTAAGCGTCCCCGTCTTGTCGAACACGACCGTCTCGACGCCGCGCAGGCGCTCGAACGTCGTCTCGTCGAAGACGGCGACGCCCCTCTCGAGTGCGCGGGTAACGCTGCTGCCCGCTGAGAGCGGCGTCGAGAAGCCCAGCGCCCACGGCGCGGCGGCGATGGGGACCGTCAACGCGGCAGCGATGCCGCCGGCGATGCCGCCGCCGAGTGCCAGCGTGCCGGCACCTGCGAGCAGCGGGAGGCCGACCAGCGCCGGCGTGACGCGCTCGGCGATCCGGTTGGCCCGGCGCTGGCCGCCGTGGGCCGCGCTCTGGAACCCCCAGACCGAGGCCGCGAGGCGGTCGACGCTGCTCTGGACGTCGTCGCCGACGACGAGCGTCGCCGCGCCCGTCGTGACCACCGACCCGCCGATCAGGTCGTCGCCGGCCTGCTTCCGAACGGGTCTGGACTCGCCGGTGACGACCGCCTCGTCGACGGTACATTCGCCCGACGCGAGCGTGCCGTCGACGGGCACGCGCTCACCCTCGGGGACGAGCACGCGGTCGCCCGGTTCGAGGCGTTCGACCGGCACGGCCTCGGTGCCGGAGTCGGTCTCGCGTGCCGCCTGTTCGACCCGGGAGACCGTCAGGTCGGTCAGCGCGCTGGCGGCCTCGCGTTTGGCCAGCGACTCGTAGAACGTCGCGCCGGTGACGGTAGCGACGGCGACGACAGCGAGGTCGTAGTAGGCGGCCGTATCGCCCGCGAAGAAGCCGGCGACGCCGTAGAGGAACGCCGCCAGCGCGGTCAGTGTGACGAGCAGGCCGGTGTTGGGCTTCCGGAGCACGAGGGCGATGTAGGCGTCCCGCAACACCGGCGCGCCGGTGACGACGATGACGACGAACGTCAGCACGAGGAACACTGGCAGCACCGTCGCGATGGAGCCCTCGCCGGCCAGCGGGTCGGTGTAGCCGAACAGCGTGGCCAACTGCGAGGGGTAGAAGACGACGGCGTAGGGGATCAGCAGGAACGAGGCGAACACGACGCCGGCGGCGTAGCGATAGCCTAGTGCGCCGTCGACGATGCCGCCCTCGGTTTCGACGGAGCGCTCGCCTGTGGCGCGGTCCTCGCGGGGCGTGGCGTCGTAACCGAGGCCGCTGAGCGCCTCGCGGAGTTGCTCGGTCGGCGGGTCGCCCTCGCAGTCGACCCTGACCGACTCGGTGACGTAGCTTGCGTCGGCGTCGACGACGCCCTCGACATCGCCGGCGACCGCTTCGAGATACGCCTCGCAGGTCGCGGAGTGCATCCCCTCGACCGAGAAGTAGACCGCCGTCGAGTCGTCGGACTCGGCGTGGGAGGGTGTCGCCTCGCGTTCGGGGGGCGCCGGGAGCGTCTCGGCGACTGATCGACAGCCTGCCGAGCAGTACCGCCCCTCGCGATGTGCGGGGACGGGGCTGTCACAGAGAGCACACGCTGACGAACCGGGACTCACGGGGGAAGCTAGGGCCGCGCGGCGTAATGTCGGTTCCGGACGCGGACGGAAGCCGCGGCCGGGGACCGGGCACAGAGTGGGCTCAGTCGCTCCGGTAGCGCTGCTCGATAACCGCGTCGGGGTCGGTGTACTCCTCGCGGTGGCGGAGGCACCGACTCCTCCGGCCGTCGCCCACGTCTGCGGCCTTGGGGTGTTCCTCGGTACAGACGCTGCCGAACGCGTCGTCGAGGCGGGTCGCGGCGCCGTCCTCGTCGCCGGCGCGGGCCATCTCGGCGGCCTCGTAGACGACCGCCGCGGCGTCGTCGGGCATGTGCAGCGAGATGCCCTCTGGGGTTTCCTCGGAATCGAACAGTTCGAGCAGGAGTTCGTCGACCGTCGACACCTCCTGAATGCCGAGTCGCTCCTTGACCACGGTGATGAGCCCCTTTTCGGCGTTAGCGCGGGCACGGAACACCGAGTGGAGTTGGTCCAGCGCCTCCCAGTGCTCACCGGAGACGCTGTACTCGTCGGGCCGGATCTTCGCCGGGCAGCGCGTCGAGAACCGACAGCCATCGGGCGGGTCACGCGGGCTTGGGGGCGTCCCACGGAGCGTGATGCGCTCGCCCGTCTCGATCATCGTGCCGGGGATGGCCGACAGCAGCGACTCGGTGTAGGGGTGGGCCGGGTCGGTGAACACCTGCTCGGTCGGACCGAGCTCCATCACTTCGCCCAGATACATCACCGCCACACGGTCGGCGATGTGCCGGACGACGCTCAGGTCGTGGGCGATGAACAGGTAGGTGAGGCCGAGTTCGTCCTGCAGGTCCTCAAGCAGGTTGATGATCCGGGCCTGCACGCTCACGTCGAGCGCCGACACTGGCTCGTCGAGCACCAGAAACCGCGGCTCGAGTGCCAGCGCGCGGGCGATGCCGACGCGCTGGCTCTGCCCGCCCGAGAACTGGTGGGGGTAGCGGTAGAAGTGCTCCTCACGAAGCCCCACCTGTTCGAGCAGGTGCCGCACGCGCTCCTCGCGCATCTCGGCGGCGTGTTTGGTCACGTCGACGCTGACCTGCTCCTCGTCGATGTCGACCTCCAGGTCGTCGACCGAGAGCGGCGCGTCCCCCCGGACGGTGACGCTGTCGTCGACGCCGACGATCACGTCAGGGCGCTCACCGTCCTCGGCGCGGTGGGCGCGCGTGCCCGCGACCGAGCGGCCGCCCTCGACGGCCACCGCGAAGTTGGGCCAGTCGTGGGCGTCCAGCGGCTCACGGATGATCTCGCCGACGGTCATCCGCTCGTTCAGGCTGGCCTCCGGGTCCTGAAACACCATCTGGGCCTGGCTCTGCCACTTGCGGAGTTCGCTCCCGGAGATACTCGTCACGTCGGTGTCGCCGGCCAGCACCTCGCCTTCGGTGGCGGTCTCGAGGTTCAGGATGGTCCGACCAAGCGTGGTCTTCCCACAGCCTGACTCGCCGACGAGGCCGAGCGTCTCGCCCTCGCGGATGTCGAAGTTGACGCCGTCGACGGCCTGCACGGGGTCGTCGCCGAACAGGCCGCCCGTGTCGTAGTACTTCTTCAGGTCCCGAACTTCGAGGAACGCCTCGCTCATGCGGACTCACCTCCGTGGGCTTCGACGCCGCCCTCGGGTGGCGTCTCCTCGAACGTGTCGTCGTAGAGCAGACACGCGACCTCGTGGTCGGTGTCCACGTCGCCGACGCGGACGCGGCCGGGGTGGACCTCCTCGCAGGCCCCGAACGCGTAGTCACAGCGGGGCGCGAACCGACAGCTCGTCGGCTCGCTCGTGGAGGTGGGCACCTCGCCCTCGATGGTGGGGAGCCGATCACCCTCGGCGTTCCGCCCGGGGATGCTCGCGAGCAGCCCCCGGGTGTAGGGGTGTCGCGGTTCCTCGAACAGTTCGTCGACCGGCGCGCTCTCGACGAACTCGCCGGCGTACATCACGTTCACGCGGTCGGCGGTCTCCTCGATCACGCCCATGTCGTGGGTGATAAACAGGACGCCGAGGTCCTCCTCGCGCTGGAGGTCGTCCAGTAGTTCGAGGATCTGGGCCTGAATCGTCACGTCGAGTGCGGTGGTCGGCTCGTCGCAGACCAGCAGTTCCGGGTCACACGCCAGCGCAATCGCGATGACCGCGCGCTGGCGCATCCCGCCGGAGAACTGGTGAGGGTACTCCGAGACCCGGCGTGCGGCGTCGGGAATCCCCACGTCCTCCAGCAGTTCGACGGCCTTCTCCGTCGCCTCGCTCCCGCGGAGGCCCTGATGGATGCGGAGTGCCTCCTTGATCTGGTTCCCGACGGTGTAGACGGGGTTGAGCGAGTTCATCGGGTCCTGAAACACGATGGCGATGTCGCCACGGTGCTGGTCCCAGTTGCCGCCGACGAGTTCGTCGCCGCGGAACCGGATCGAGCCCTCCTCGATCACGCCCGGGTCGTCGACCAGTCCGAGCACCGAGCGGGCAGTGACGGATTTGCCCGAGCCGGATTCGCCGACGAGGCCGACCGTCTCGCCCTCGGAAACGTCGAAGCTCACGCCGTCGACGGCGTGGATGGTCTCCTTGTCGGTGTGGAACACCGTCCGGAGGTTCTCGACTTCGAGCAGCGTCTCGCTCATGCGCCAGCCCCCGCGCCGGCGGTCTCGTCGCCGGCGCTGTCGGACTGCGGGTCGATGGCGTCACGGATCCCGTCGCCGAGCGCGTTGAACCCCGTCACGACCAGCGTGATGAGGATGCCCGGGATCAGCGAGATGTGCCACGAGCCGGTGCGAACGTAGTCCTGACCGAGGTTGACCGCCCGGCCCCACTCGGGGGTCGGCGGCGCCACCCCAAGCCCGAGGTACGAGAGCCCCGCGATGGAGATGATGGCGCCGCCGAGGGTCATCGAGCCGTAGATGAGCAGGTAGCCAGTGATGTAGGGGAGCATATGTTTACGCATGATCGTCGTCGGTCGCTGGCCGAAGCTCCGGGCGGCGTCGATCCACTCGCGCTCGGACACCTGTAGCGCCGGCCCACGGAGCGAGCGCCACATGTACGTCCAGCCGGTGAACGCGAAGATGAGCGCGAGCAGGAACCCGCCGCTGTAGATCTCGTTGATCCACGTATCGCCCAACACCGTGGTCAGCATGATCAGCAGCAGGAGCTGGGGCATCGCCATCACGGCGTCGGAGACCAGCACCATGCTGAGGTCGACACGCCCCTTGTAGTACGCCGAGGTCAGCGCGAGCGACGCCGCGATGGTCGCGCTCAGGCCGACCGAGAGCACGCCGATCACCAGCGAGATGCGTGACCCGACCATCAAGAAGGTGAACAGGTCCCTGCCGTTCTGCATCGTGCCGAACGGGTGGAACCGTCCGTAGTCGTCGTAGCTCCACGGGCCGACGTTCTGGTTGTTCCCTCGGGAGGCCGAGCCGAGGTTGGCCTCGCCGACGACGATGGTCTCGACTGAGCCGCTCTCGCTGTCCCAGTAGGAGATATCGTTGCCGTAGGAGTTGCGCATGTTCTGGTCGACGGTGGTCGGCCCCAGCGCGGGGGCGAACACCGCCATGGTGACGAACATGAACACGATCACCAGCCCGAACAGCCCCCAGTTGTGGCTCCGGAGGCGGTCGAGCACGTCGTCGCGGGGCGTCCAGTCGGCCTTGCGGTACGTTGAGCGGTAGAGCCGGTAGCCGGCGACGACCCAGCCCATGATGCCGAACGCGTACACGTAGACGAGCGTCGCGCGGATCGCCCACGCCACCGCGGGCGCGAGGCCGAGGAACGTCTCCTGATAGCCGCTCCCGTTGTAGTAGCCCTGATTCGGGATCGCCTCCCGGGAGAGCAGCGTCGGGATCGAGCGCGCCGCGCTCTCGAGGCCGGTGAGGAAGCCGGCGCTGTCGACGCCGGGCACCGCGAGGGCGATCTTGATCAGCGCCTCCATGGTGAACGTCGCCGCCGCGCCCGCTTCCAGCAGGAACAGCAGCAGGCCGATCCCGAGCCACGCGAGCGTGCGGCCGTCGCCGGACGCCCGTTGGAGAGTCTCTCTGTTCAGCATCTCAGTCACCCTCCAGTCCGACTCGCGGGTCGATCAGCGTGTAGAGCACGTCCTGTATCAGGTTGATGCCGACAATCATGAGGATGAACACGTACATCAGCGTCCCGACGAGCGGGAGGTCCCCCTGGATGGCCGCCTGGTAGAACAGGTAGCCGATCCCGTTGATGCCGAACACCGTCTCGACGAGCACGCTGCCGCCGATGAGCAGGAACGCCTCGCTGGTGATGATGGGGACCAGCGGCACCAGCGCGTTGCGGAGGATGTGTTTGTAGACCAGCGAGCGCTTCGAGACGCCCTTCACCTTCGCGAGTTCGACGTAGTCCTGGTTCTTCACTTCGAGTACGGCCGTCCGGCCGATACGCATCTCGTTGCCCATCGACGCCGACCCGAGCACGATGGCGGCGGGGAGCACCTTCTTGGTCGCCCGGAGGAAGCCGTCGACGGTGCCGAGTTGGGTGAGGTCGGGGTTGCCGGAGATGCCGGTCAGCAGGTCCGGGCCGACCGTCTCCCAGGCGAAGCCGAAGATGGCCTCGGAGCTACCCAGCAGCGCGAGCAGCATGATCCCGAGCCAGAAGTTCGGCATCGCCCGCCAGACGATCCCGCCCATCGAGGCGACGTAGTCGGCGACCGTGTTCGACCGCATCCCCGCGTAGAACCCCAGCGGGACGCCGACGAAGATGGCGATCAGCACCGACCAGAACCCAAGCCAGAGGGTTCGCGGGAGGAAATCCATAATGAGTGCGTTGACGTTCGACCCCTGATAGAGCAGCCACGTCTGACCCAGGTCGAACACGAGCAGGCTCGAGAGCCAGTCGAAGTAGTGCTGGAGCGGTGGCTGGTTCAGACCGAGTTGGGTCTGTGCGGCCTGATACGCCGCGGGGTTGCGGACCTGTCCCTCGCTGAGTAGGCGAGCCGCGGGGTCGATCGGACCCATGAAGATGATGAACCACGTCATCGTCGCCCCCAACCAGACGACCGGGATCGCCATCAACAGGCGCTTCCCGAGATACTTGGCTCGACTCACGTCCGCCCTCCGTCTGTCGACTGTTCAGTACGTTCGTTTCGGAGGTCGAGGCCGCGTACTTGATGCATTCGTGTGCGTTCGGGTGCGGGTAAGAAGGGGGTAGTGAAAAGACGGCCGGTTAGCGGTCTACCGGCTCAGCGTCAGATCAGTGAACGACTGGTTCTCCATCACGCCGTACATCTCGACATCGACGTGAGTATGCCAGAAGCGCTGGCTCGTGGTGTGGACGATCGGGAGCTCCTGCACTGCCGCCCAGTTGACTTCCTCGATGGTCTGGAACGCCTCGGCCCTGGACTCCTGGGTGGCGTCCTCGGCCGCGTAGTTCGACTCCCAGGCGTCCATCGCCGTCGAGCGGAGCTCCTCGTCGTGGGAGCTCCCCTCGGCGCCCCAGCGGGTGAACTGGCCCGAGGGCTCCGAGCCCCAGAGGAAGCGCAGGAAGTTCTCCGGACCGGGGTACTCCATCCCGTCACCCAGCGCGAACACTTCCATGCTGCCGCTGATCGCCTGGCTGATGATGGTGCCGAACTCGGCCTCGGTGATCTCCATCTCGATGTGGGCCTGTCGGAGCTTCGACTGCAGGCGGGTGAACACCTGCTGGTAGCCGCTGTCGCCCGAGATGGTCGTCGCCGTGATCTCGAAGGGATCGCTCTCGCTGTAGCCGGCGTCCTCCATCACCTGCTTTGCGGCCTCGAGGTCGGTCTCGGCGTGGCCGTACATGTAGCCGTCGGCGGCCACGTCGAGGTTCGACTGATAGCCCGACTCGGCGTGCTGGGTGTACGTGTCGTTGGCGTCGACGCCATCCTCGAACGTCGGGTAGGCCGCCGGCGGCGTGATGTGGTACGCCGGCTGGGCGGTGCCCTTGTAGACGTTCTCAGCTACGTCGTGCTGGTTCAGCGCGTAGGCGAACGCCTTCCGCACCGGGATCGGTACCTCCAGCGTGTTGAAGACGAGATACTCCGTCGACAGCGACGGGATCTCGCCGTAGTTGACCGTCGTGCCGCCGAGGTCGTAGGTCCCGATCGATCGGTTCCCCTGCTCCTCCTCGATGGTGACGTTGTCCGGGGTGAACGACGCCGCCGGCATCCCCTCGAGGATGTCGGCGTTGCCGTTCTCGAACCGGCTTAGCCGCGCGTTGCTCCCCGGAACGACCGTGTAGACGATCTCGTCGATCTGGGGGACCGTCCCGTAGTAGTCCTCGAACTTCGACAGGGTGATCGCGTCACCCTTGCTCCAGGAGTCGACCTGGAACGGGCCGGCACCCGCGAAGTGGGGGCCGTCGCCGGACGTGCTGAAGAACTCGTTGTAGGAGTACTCGCCGTCGTACCCCTCGATGTCGCCGACCGATCCGGCCGGCAGGACCGCGAACGCGCCGCCAGCGATCTGGAACAGCGTCCACGAGAACGCGCTCTCGAGGGTCATCTCGACGGTGTAGTCGCCGGTCGCCTCGACGGCGAGTGAGCCGGAGACGTAGTCCGCGAGCGTCGTCTCGTCCGTCGGCTCCGCGACGGTCGCGTCCTTCTCGTGGACGACCGTCATCGTGTCGCCGACGATGTCGTCGCGGTTGCGGGAGTTGTCGGACTCCGCAAGCCGGTGGAAGGAGTAGACGACGTCCTCCGCGGTGACATCGTCGCCGTTGTGGAACGTCGCGTCCTCGCGGAGCGTGAACGTGTAGGTCAGGCCGTCCTCGGACAGTTCGTAGTCCTTGGCCAGTCCGGCCTCCGGCGGGTACTCCCCGTCCGGGAACTGGAGCAGCTGTTGGTTGTACTGGTTGTAGCCGGCGCCCGACCCCTTCGCGTTGATGGGGTCGAGCGTCTGGATCGAACCCTGCGCCATCATCTGCAGGGTGCCGCCCGCCATCGGTGTTCCGCTCTCCTCGGTCTCCGTGTCGTCGGAGCCGCCTTCAGGTTCGTCTGTCGGGGTTGCCGTTGCTGTCTGATCCGGTGCGTTGCCACCACAGCCGGCGAGAGCCGCCGCCACGCCGGTGCCTGCCGCCGCCAAGAACGATCGCCGAGTTTTCTCCTCGGGCATCACCTCAACAGGATTTCCGGCAATGGAAATAGTTTGCCCTCTACAGTGGTCATCGCTGCATATTACGAACTGAACATGGCTCTCGATGCCCCTATATATGCATATATAACGGTCGATCCAACGGGCGAAGCTCCACAGGTTTATGTGCCGCGTTGGCCCAATCAGGGTATGGCTGACGGACCCGTCGACCACAGCGGCAGCGCACCCGGAAACGTGATGGCGCGACTGGAGCGCCCGCGCAGTGACGAGCGAACTCGTATCGCCGTAATCGCTGACCCCCACGTCTCCACCCGTGAGGAAGGCACGTCAAAGCTGTTTGAGCACACCGAAGCCCACCTCGCGAGCGCTGTATCGGACATCAACGACCGCGACATCGACTACACGCTCTGTGTCGGCGACATCACCAAGGACGGCGAGCGCTGGAACTACGACGCCGCCGACGAGATCCTCGCCGATCTCGAGACGCCGTTCCGGTCGGTCCCCGGTAACCACGACGTGTTCAAGGAGGGCTACGATCACGAGAACCTCCCGCTTTCGGCGTTCGAGGAGCGCTACACTCCCGACGGCGAACTCCCCTTCCACGAACGCGTCGGCGGCGTCGACGTGGTCGGCCTCAACAGTTCGGGCGGCGACGACTGGCTGACCGACTCCCACGACGGTCTCGTGCCCGAGGACCAACTGGAGTGGCTCGACGAGACGCTACCCGAACTCGATAACCCCCTGATCGCGGTCCACCACAACCTCCCGACGATGTCCGAACAGTTGGTCCAGCACCGCGACAACAACGAGCCCGAGATGGCGATCCCGCCGACGCTCCGGGAGCCCGAGGCGTTCCTCGACGTGCTCGAGAAGCACGACGCCCCGCTGGTCGTCACGGGTCACCTTCACCTCCCCTCGGCGACATCGGAGCGCGGCGTCCGGGAGATCATGTCCCCGACCACCTGCTCGTTCCCGCAGTCCTACCTCGTGTTCGACGTTGGGCCGGACGGTACCGAGGTCCGCCTGATCCCCGTCGCCGACCACACGGGGATGATGATCGGCCACTACGAGCGCCACACCGACTCCTACACCGGGAAAGGCCTGACCGACATGGCGGCCGTGCGGCTGGCACAGTTCCCGCTGGTCGACGAGTCCTGAGCAGTCAGCGTCGTCGGCGACACCGATTCTCGTTCTCCCGGCCGTCACCGACCGGCTCAGAGACTCAGAAAACGTACTTCGCCGCCGCGCGCAGCGCGGTGTCGGTCCAGACGCCGACGATGATCGCCAGTTCGGCGGCGACCGGGAGCCCCTCGGGGAAGAGGACGTAGACGACCACCGCGAGCACGAGAAACACCGCTAGCGGCGGCACGTCCTCGAGGCGCGTCTCGTGGGTCCCGGTGTAGTAGAACGTACCCCCGGCGGCGACGCCGATGGCGACCGTCAGCGCGAGCGTCGACGCCCCCGGGAGCGCGGGGACCGACCCGCCCCAGAGTTCGACGTAGATCAGCGCCGTCGCGACTACCGCGATCAGCGCCGAGATGGTGACCGACTCAGCGATCTCCGATTCCGCGTCGTCGTCCATACGCCCCCCTGACCCGGGAGCGGAAAAAGCGTGCCCCCTCGACGCCAGTGGCGATTCGAGACCTGGTGAGGGGGAAGGGTTATGGCCCGTCTCGTGCTGTGTAATGACATGGACGATATCGACGATCTCTTCGTCGCTCGCCTGATGAGCACCGGCCTCAAGACGGTACGCCCTGACACGCTAGTCGAGGACGCTGCGGACCTGATGTTGGACAACGTGATCGGCTCTGTCGTCGTCGTTGACGGCGACGGCGAACTCGCCGGGATCCTCACCCGGACGGACTTCGTCGCCATCGTGGCCGGCCAGGAGCCCAAGGATCAGACGCCCGTCTCGGAGTATATGACCACCGACGTGCTGACCGCAAGCGCCGGCGACTCGATCCGGGCGGTGGCCGACCGGATGGTCGAGGCCGGCATCCACCACATGCCCGTCGTCGACAAGGAGGAGGGCGTCATCGGCATCATCACCACCTCCGACCTCACGGCGTACCTCTCGACGGTCCAGACCGACAGTCCGTAGTCTTACTCCCCGACTTCTGCGCCCAGTCGGTCACAGAGCCACGTCCACTGATCGACCTGCTCCTCGACGATCATCTCGGTCGACTTGCCCACCCCGTGGCCCGTGTCGGTCTCGGTCCGCAGGGTGATCGGTTCGTCGCCGGTCTGGTGGTCCTGCACGAGCGCGGTCATCTTCCGCGCGTGGCTCGGGTGGACCCGGGTGTCCCCCGCGGCGGTCTTGAACATCGTCGCCGGATACGCGCGCTCCTCGACGTTGTGGTACGGCGAGTACTCGCGGATGTACTCGAAGGCGTCGGCGTCCTCCGGCGAGCCGTACTCGACGGTCCAGGACTCCCCGAGCAGGAAGCGGTGGAACCGCAGCATGTCGAGCAGCGGCACCGTACACAGGACCCCCGCCCAGAGATCCGGGCGCTGGATGAGTGCCGCGCCCGTGAGCAGGCCGCCGTTCGACCCGCCGTAGGCGCCCAAGTGGTCCGAGTCAGTGTAGCCCGCCTCGATCAGTCCCTCGCCCACGGCGTGGAAGTCGTCGAAGACGTTCTGTTTGTTCTCGCGCATCCCGGCCTCGTGCCACGGCTCGCCGTACTCCGTGCCCCCGCGCAGATTGGCGACGACGAAGATGCCACCGGCGTCGAGGAACGGCCCCGCGAACCGCCAGAAGCTCGGGGTCTGGGGAATACGGAAGCCGCCGTAGCCGTACAGCACTGTCGGCGCCGAGCCGTCGGGCTCCAGTCCCTTCCGGTGGACGACGAACGCTGGCACCCCCGTGCCGTCGGCGGACTCGAAGAACTCCTGCGAGACACTGACGTCGACGCCGAGTTCGATGTCGGCTTGGCCGACCGTCTCCGCACCGCTGCCATCATCGCCGAGCCGATAGCACATCACGCGATCCGGCGCCTCGAAGTCGTGGACGACGTAGAACAGCTCCTCGCCGCCGTCGTCGATGTCTACGCCATCGATGGTACAGAACTCGGGGCTCGGCAGGCTCTCGACCTTCTCGCCGTCCTCCCAGACCGAGAGCTCCGAGGAGGCGTCCCGAAGGTGGTTCGCGACCAGCGCGTCGCCGGCGACGGTCACGTCCTGCAGCACTGCGTCGGTCTCGGGTATCGATTCCGTGAACTCCTCGGGATCCAGATCCTCGCCCCCAGCGAGTGTCTCGATGTCGGCGGTGAGCACCCGCGAGAAGTCCGCCTCGTAGTTGGTGAGGAAGTGGACCTCGCCGGCGTCGGACGCGATGTGCGGGCCGAACGTGGCGTCGTAGTCGGTGAGGAGGGGAACGAGCGACTCCTCGGCCTCGGGGTCGACGCGGTAGAGGTCGGTGTGGGTCGTCCCCTCGTGGACCGCCGCCAGCAGCGTGTCGGTCTCCTGGTCGTACTCCAGTTCGGGCCAGGCGTGCTCACTGAACGCGTCGGTGATGAGTTCGTCGTCCGCCGGCTGATCGCCGTGGGTGTGGCTGTACAGGGCCTTCTGTAGCTGCTCGCCGCCGCCGGGGGAACCGGTACGGACCGAGTAGAAGCCGTCGTCGGTCCACGCGAAGCTCCCGGGGTTCACGCGGCCGGCGTCGGGCACCACGTCCAGCCAGCGCCCCGTGTCCGCATCGACGACGCGCACGTCGTGCTGCTCCTTCCCGCCCTCGTCGTAGCCGTAGGCCACGCGGTCGCCGTCGGGCGAGACGGTGAACCAGTTCATCGACGCCGCCTCGCCGTCGAAGCGGTTGGGGTCGACCAGCGCCGTCGCCTCCTCGTCGAACGAGCGGCGGACGTACAGCACGCCGTGATCCTCGTCGGGTTCCTCGATGGTCTGGAAGTAGCGCCCGCCCGCGGCGGTCACGGCGCCGAAGTCGGTGACCCGGGCCACGTCCTCGAAGCGCGGGCGCAGGGCGTCGCGGGTGTCGGTGTCCAGCACGTGGTCGGCGTACTCGTTCTGGGCCTCGACCCACCCGTCGACCTCCTCGCTGTCCTCTTCGAGCCAGCGGTAGGGGTCGACGATCTCCTCGCCGTGGAGTTCCTCGGTGACGGGCCGTCGTTCCGTCTCTGGGGGACTGTCTCGCATACGGGAACCGGGTCGCGGGAGCAGCTTAAAAGGGTGGCAAGCGGCAGGACGGTACACTCAAGTTCCCTCCGGTCGACGCTCGCCACAACGTGAAGTCGATCCGCTGCGGCCGGTTCTGAGACGGACCGGCCCCGTCGTTCGCTCGCTGTCCAGCGTCGCCGTGGCCCAGCCTGCACGCCGAGGCGACCGCCAGCCTTCGGTCCGGTCGGTTCTCCACGCTCCCGTACCACTAGCGACCGCGCCGCAGGCAGTTCCCGAATGGCCGACGACACTCAATCCGACACAACCACGACCGACGACTCACAGCCAGCACAGTTCGCCGACCTCGCCAACGGGGTGGAGCGCCCGGTCCGGCGACTGCTCGAAACGTACTACCGGCCGTACCTGCCACACCTCGGGGCGTCGGTGCTCCTCCTGCTTCTCGCCCGGGTACTGTGGTATCTCCCACCGGCGGTGCTCGGCGCCACGGTGGACGCCACGCTCGCGGAGGACGCCCCCTACCGGCTCCCGTTCGTGCCCCCGCGCTATCTCCCGACCGGTGACGCCGCGGAACTGCGCTTCTCCGTGTTCGCGATGGTCGGCGCGTTCCTCGGCGGCGCGCTCGCCTACCTGCTCGGCGCGTGGGTTCGCAGCGTCGCGACCTACCGCGTCCAGCACGACGTTCGGGTCGACGCCTACCGGATCACCCAGCGGCTGCGGTACGGCTTCTTCGACAACGCTCGAACCGGCGAACTGCTCTCGGTGCTCAACAACGACGTGAACACGGTTGAGCGGTTCTTCGGGGCGACGCTCACCCGGGCGATCAACGCCGCCTTCATCGTTCTCGTGACGGCGGCGTACATGCTCGCGATCCACCCCGGGCTGACGCTGTTCGCGTTTGTGGCGCCGGTTGTCGTCGGCGCCGTGAACTACGCGTACAGCCGGCGGATCGCGCCCCGTTACGACGACCTTCGGGCGAGCGTCGGCGACATCGGCAGCCGGATCGAGGCGGCGCTGGGTGGCATCGACGTGGTGAAAGCCTACGGCGGCGAGGCCCGGGAGGCCGACACCATCGCCGCCGAATCCGCCCGCTACCGCACCGTCTCGTGGCGCATCGACCGCGCGAAGGCTGCCTACGGGCAGCTGACGGGTTCCCTCACTAACCTCGGCTACGTCGCCGTGTTCGCGGTCGGGGGGTCCTGGGTGCTGTTCGGCGCCCCGACGGAGCTTCCCGGCACGCTGACCGCGGGGACGCTAGTGACGTTTCTGATCTACGTGGACCGGTTCGCGTGGCCGTTCCAGCAGCTCCCGGGCGTCGTTGACGGCTATCAGGAGATGCGCGCCGCGGGCCAGCGAATCCTCGCGCTGTTCGAGGAAGCCGACACCGTCGCCGACGACTCGGGCGCAACGACGCTCGACGACGTGTCGGGCCACGTCGCCTACGAGGATGTGACGTTCGGCTATCCCGGTGCCGACGCGCCAGTCCTCGATGGCGTCTCTCTCGACGTTCCCGCGGGCTCAACCGTCGGCGTCGTCGGCGCGACCGGCGCGGGGAAGTCGACGCTGCTGAAGCTCCTGCTGCGCTTCTACGATCCGGACGACGGCGCCGTCCGAATCGACGGCCACGACCTGCGCGATCTCGACCGAGCGTCGCTGCGCGAGTCGATCGGCTACGTCGGGCAGGAGCCGTACCTGTTCGATGGCACGGTCCGGGAGAACGTCGCCTACGCGCGCCCCAACGCGAGCGAGGCGGTGATCGCCGATGCAGCCGAGCGGGCGAACGCCCACGGCTTCGTCACCGACCTCCCTGACGGCTACGACACCGATGTCGGTGAACGCGGCGTCAAACTGTCTGGTGGACAGCGCCAGCGACTCTCGATCGCCCGGGCGGTACTCGCCGACCCCCGAATCCTCGTCCTCGACGAGGCGACAAGCCACGTCGACGCCGAGACGGAGGCCCGGATCCAGCGGAGCCTCGACCGGCTGAGCGAGGACCGAACGACGTTCGTTGTCGCGCATCGGCTCTCGACAGTGAAGGACGCGGACCGGATCGTCGTCCTCGACGAGGGCGGGGTCGCCGAGAGAGGGAGTCACGAAACGCTACTCGAAGAAGACGGACTCTACGCGGCTCTCTGGGGCGTGCAGGTCGGGGAAGTGGATTCGCTGCCGGCAGCGTTCGTGAACTGACTACTCGATCTGGAACGTCGTCTCGGCCCGCAGTTTCTCGGCGCCGTTGACCGCGTCGATACCGACGCCGAGCGTGTGTTCGCCGCGCTCGGCCGAGCGCCACTCCTTCTCGTCGACGCGCACGCGCCCGGACCAACTCCGGCGGAACCGCTTGCGCTCGCTCCGCGAGAAGTGGAACGTGCTTCGGTCCTCGGGGTGGTCTGCGGGCACCTCGGAGCCCTTGGGGTTGCCGTCGATGGACCACTCCCAGGATTTCGGCGTCTCGGTGACGATGGTGATCGGGAGCGGAAACCGGTTGGCGAACGTCACGCCGAAGTGGATCTCCTCGCCCGGTTCGTAGCGGTCCTTGTCCGTCTCCACGTCGACCGCGATGGCCCGCGAGCGGATCGCCTGCGGGACGAGCGCGTGGCTGAGGTTGGTCCAGTTGACGTGGTTTCGGCTGGCGCTCTCGTCGTCCTCGACCGGCGAGAACGGGTCGTCGTCGTCACGCCGGAGCGCCTCCGAGTCGTACACCCGTCGCATGGCTGTTCAGTCGCGGTCGACGGGGAAAAGGGTCGCGGGCCGGTATCGGCCCGCGGCGGTGTCGGCGCGGCGTCAGTCCGCTGCCGCGTCGACTTCGATCGCCGCGCCGTTAATCAGCTGCCGCGTCGACTTCGTCCTCGATCTCCTCGTGGAACGGGCAGGCGATGCTGTGTTGGCCGCCCACGGCCTCCAGATCGGGGTGGTCGTTCCATTCGGCACACTCATCGTGTGCAATCGGACAGCGGGTGTGGAACTTACAGCCCGACGGCGGATTGATCGGCGAGGGCACGGTGCCCTCGAGGATGATCCGGTCGCCCTCCCAGAGCGGGTCGGGTTCGGGAATCGCCGACAGCAGCGCGCGGGTGTAGGGGTGGTACGGCGGGGAGAAGATCTCCTCGGTCGTCCCGACCTCCACGATCTCGCCGAGATACATCACGGCGATGCGGTCGGCGATGTGTTCGACCACGCTCAGGTCGTGGGCGATGAACAGGTAGGATAGCCCGAACTCCTCCTGTAAGTCCTCGAGGAGGTTCAGGATCTGGGCCTGGACACTCACGTCGAGTGCGGACACCGGCTCGTCGCAGACGATGAACTCGGGGTCGACCGCGAGCGCGCGGGCGATGCCGATCCGCTGGCGCTGGCCCCCGGAGAACTCGTGGGGGTAGCGTGAGGCGTGGCTCGACTGCAGGCCGACGGTCTCCAGCAGTTCCTCGACGCGCTCCTCGCGCTCTCCCCCCTCGGCGAGACCATGTACGTCGAGCGCCTCGCCGACGATGTCGCTCACCGTCAGACGGGGGTTCAGCGACGCGAACGGGTTCTGGAACACGAACTGCAGGTCCTTGCGGTAGTCCCGCAGTTCGCTCGAGGAGAGCTCCGTCAGGTCGACGCCGTCGTAGTAGACCGAGCCGTCGGTCGGCTCCTCGAGGCCGAGCATCGTGCGCCCCAGCGAGGACTTCCCACAGCCGGATTCGCCCACGAGCCCGAGAGTCTCACCCTCGGCGATCTCGAGGTCGACGCCGTCGACGGCTTTCACCGACTGCGGATCGCCGATGATGCGGTCGAGCAGCCCCTCGTCCGTGCTGTAGTGTTTCTTCAGCCCCTCGATCTTGACGAGTGGCTCGTCGTCGGCGCCGGCGTCGTTATCGACGCTCATACCGACTCACCTCCGTCGGTCGCGGCGTCCTCACGGATCTGCACGTCGAAGTCGACGCCGTCCTGAAGCTCCCCGGTGTACTCGAGACAGGCCGCAGAGTGGACCGCGGGGTCCGGATCCTCGACCGGTTCGCCGGTCTCGACGTCGACCAGCGGCGGCTCGTGTTCGAGGCAGGCGTCCTCGGCGTACGGACAGCGCGGGTGGAAGCTACAGCCCGACGGGAGCTGCACCAGGTCTGGCATCGTCCCGGGGACGGTGTCGAGCCGCTCTCGGTCGTCGCCGATCCGCGGGATCGAACTCATCAGCCCCACCGTGTAGGGGTGTTTGGGTTCGTAGTAGAGCTCCTCGACCGAACTGCGTTCGACGGGTTTGCCCGCGTACATCACCATCACGCTGTCACACAGCTCCGCGACGACGCCGAGGTCGTGGGTGATCAGCTGAACCGCCACGTCCTCCTCGTTGGAGAGCTCCTTCAGCAGGTCCAGGATCTGGGCCTCGATGGTCACGTCGAGCGCGGTGGTCGGCTCGTCGGCCACGATCAGCGCCGGGTCACAGGAGAGCGCGATGGCGATCACCGCCCGCTGCTGCATCCCGCCGGAGAACTCGTGGGGGTAGTCCGAGTAGCGCTCCTCGGCGTCCGGGATGCCGACCCGTTCGAGCATCTCGATGGCGCGCTCCTTGGCGGCCCCGTCGTCCATCTCGAGGTGTTTCCGGATCGCCTCGGCGATCTGTTCGCCCACGGTGTAGACGGGGTTGAGCGCGGTGTGGGGGTCCTGGAAGATCATCGCGATCTCGTTGCCCCGAAGCTCCCGCATCGCGTCCTCGGAGGCGTCGAGCACGTCGACGTGGCCCGCCTCGATGTGGAGGCTGCCGTCGTGGAGACTCGTCGCGACATCCGTGGGGTTGTCCCGGACCGTCGCGCCGGGGTCGCTCCCGACCGCGCCGGACTCCGAACGGAGTTCGGTCACGTGGATATAGCCCGGGCTGTTCTCCGTGGCGACGCCCTCCGGGAACTTCCGGGCGAGCGTCGCGACCGCGCTGGTAGAGCGGAACGTCACGTCCCCGCCCTTGACCCGGCCGGGGTCGTCGATCAGCCGCATCAGCGAGAGGCTGGTGACGGATTTGCCCGCGCCGGACTCGCCGACGACCGCGAACCGCTCCCCACGGTCGATCTGGTAGGAGACGTCGTTGACCGCCTTGACCTCGCCCTCCTCGGTGTAGAAGCTGGTCTGCAGGCCGTCGACGGAAAGTAGGGGTTCGTCAGTGACGCTCATCACCGCACCCCCGCGTTGCCGCCACTGTCACCCTGTGGGTCCACGGCGTCACGCACGCCGTCGCCCACGAGGTTGATCGAGAGCACGAACAGGAAGATGGCGAGCCCCGGGAACACCGTGATCCACCACTGTCCCTGGATCAGGCTACTCCGACCGCGGGCGAGCATGCTGCCCCACTCGGGGGAGCCCGGTTCGAGCCCCAGGCCGAGGAAGCCAAGCGCCGCCGCGTTGAGCACGACGGTCCCGATACCGAGGGTCGCCTGCACGATGACCGGCGCCATCGCGTTGGGGACCACGTGCCTGAAGATGATCGAGCGGTCGCGCGCGCCCAGTGCCTTGGCTGCGGTGACGTACTCGTTCTCCTTGACCGAGAGCACCTCACCCCGCAACAGGCGGGCGTAGGCGATCCAGACCACGAGTACCAGCGCCGTGATCATGTTCCAGAACCCCTGGCCCAGCACCGAGATCAGCGCGATGGCGAGCACGAGGAACGGGAACGCATAGAGGATGTCGACCAGACGCATGATGACCTCGTCGACCCAGCCGCCGTAGTAGCCCGCGATGGCGCCCAGCGGGACGCCGACCGAGAGCGCGATGCCGACCGTGATCACGCCGATCGTTAGGCTGTAGCGGCCGCCGTACATGACCCGCGAGAAGATGTCCTTCCCGGACCAGTCAGTGCCGAACGGGTGGGCGATCGACGGCGGCTGATTGAGCGCGCCGAAGTTGGAGGCGGTGGGATCGAACGGCGCCAGCGAGAACGGCTGGATCGTGACCCCCTCGAACGCGATGGGGCGGGCGAAGACCGTCGTGAACAGCATCACGGCGATGATCGCAAGCCCCACCAGTGCGGTACGGTTGCGTTTGAACCGTTCCCACGCGCGCGTCCAGCGCTCCCGGGAGACTGTGCTCTCCGCCTGCTGCCACTCGAACCGCTCGTCGCGGTCCTCGAACACGGAGGTGTCGAACCCGGTCACCTGAATCCGGCCGCGTTCAGTCGTCGTCGTTCGTTGTGATTCGTGAGACATGTGTCAGTATCGGATACGTGGATCGAGCCACGAGTAGAGTAGGTCCGCGATCAGATTCACGAACACGATGGTGACGGCGATCATTAGCACGATCGCCTGCAGCACCGGAAGGTCCCGCTGGGTGATGGCCTGAATCAGCATGCGTCCCACACCGGGCCACGAGAACACCTGTTCGATGACGACCGACCCGTTGACGATGAACGCCACCTGGATCGCCGCCACCGTGACCACCGACACCATCGAGTTCCGCAGTACGTGCTTGACGATGACTGTCCGTTCGGAGAGTCCCTTCGCTTTGGCCGTCCGGACGTAGTCCTTGTTCAGTTCCTCGACCATCGAGGAGCGGGTCAGCCGCATGATGAGCGCCGAGGAGGCGGTCCCGAGGGTGATGGCCGGCAGGATGACGAACTTCAGCATCGGTAAGCTGAGCGTCGGCATGTCCGGCGGGATGACCCGGAACCACCCGAGCTGCACGCTGAACACCAGCAGCAGCATCAGGCCGAGCCAGAAGTTCGGCGTCGCGATCCCCAGCAGCGCCCCGACGCGGCTCGCCTCGTCGATGGTGTTGCCGTTGTTGACTGCCGCGAGGACGCCCAGTGGGATCCCGATGGTGACCGCGATCAGGAACCCACCGCCCCCCAACAGCAGCGTCTTCGGAAGCCGCCGCAAGATGGCCCCGGAAACGCTCCGATCTGAGATGAGCGAATCGCCGAAGTCGAGCACCATCGCGTCGCGGAGCCAGAGCCAGTACTGCACGTACACCGGTTCGTTGAGGTTGTACTGTGCTTCGAGCTGTTCGCGGAGCCCCGGCGTCGTCTCCTGAAACTGGAGGATGTAGTCCACGGGGGACCCGGGCAGCATCTTCGTGAGCGAGAACGTCAGTATCGATACACCGAACAGTACTGGTATCATCACCAGCAGCCGCTTAACGAAATATCGTTGAAGAGACATGGAGGGGAGGGGAGTCGTTACTCCTGATTCAGGTAGGTGAACCCACCGTCAGCCGGGGAGTAGATACCCTTGAACTCGTCACCGTTGATCGGATACGTCCGGAAGCCCGTCACGGCCGTGTTGTCGTACACGTCCGTCTCCTCACCGAACCGGATGTACGTCATCGGTGCTTCTTCCGCGAGGATCTCCACGAGGTTGGTGTAGATCTCCGCGCGTTGTTCGAGCTCGTACGTCGAGGCCCCCTCCTGGAGGAGGCTGTCGACCTCGGCGTTCTCGTAGTGACTGAAGTTGAACCCGTTCGGCGTCCAGTTGCCGCTGTTGACGAGTTCGTTGATGTACGCGTCGGGGTCCCAGCCACCGGACCAACCGACCGCGATGATCTCGTTGGTCGACGCCGTGGCTTCGCTGGTGATCTTCCCGACGTACGTGTTCCACTCGAACTGCTCGACGGAGACGTCGAAGTAGTCGGTGTTGTTGAGGCTCTCGGCGATGAGCTGAACCCACTGCACACGCTGGGGGTTCTCGTTCGTGATGATGCTCGTCTCGAACGGCGGTTCGACGCCGGCCTCGTTGAACCCCTCCTCCAGCAGAGTGTCAGCCTGCTCTTGGTCGTAGCCGAGGTACTCCTCGGCGAGGCGGTCGTTGAGTTCGTTCCACTCTTCGGTGTCGTACACCGCCGAAATCTGCGAGATAGCCATGTAGGCCGGGACGCCGAGCCCCTCGTACACCGACTCGACGATGTCGTCACGCGGGACGAGTCGGGAGATGCCGCGGCGGACCTTCTGGTTCGTGAACGGTTCGACTTCGAGCGGGTAGGACATCAGGTCGTAGCCACCCGCGAGACGGCGGTTGACCGTGAAGTCCTCGTTCTCCGCGAAGTCACTGATGCTGGCCGCCGGCGGCGCGTTGGAGATGTGGATGTCCCCACTCTCGAGGGACGCCTGCTGGGCGGACTGCTCCACGATGATGCGATAGGTGACGGTCTCGATCGGTGGCGTCGCCGGCACGCTGTCGTCGCCCTCGAACCAGTAGTCGACGTTGCGTTCGATCCGGAACAGCTCGTCGGGCTGGTGCTCGACGAACTCGTAGGGACCGGTGCCGATCGGGTTCTCGGTGATGTCCAGGTCGCCGTTCTCGACCTCCGCCGGGATGACGGGGATGCCTGCGATGTTGAACCGCAGTGGGGCGTACGGGTTCTTGAGCGAGAACTCGATCGTGTAGTCGTCGATGATCTCCGAGGACTCGTACCAGTCGTACACGTCCGCAGCGTTGGTCTTGCCCTCGTATCGCTCGTAGGACACCTGAACGTCCTCCGCGGTCAGTTCCTCTCCGTTGTGGAACATGACTCCCTCGCGGAGCTCCGCGCGGAACGTCGTGTCGTCGACCTCCTCGAACGTATGAGCCAACTCGTTGTTGATGCTGCCGTCGAACCCAACCGAGAGCAGCGATTCGTAGGTCAGGCCAAAGGCCTTCGTGGACGTGGTGTCGGCCGCTTTCGCGGGGTCGAACTGCGCCACGTCGGCACCGAAGGAGGCGATAAGCTCGCCACCCTCCTGAACGTTCTCGGGGTCGGCGGGGGTCGTCGTGCCGCCGGGTCGGGCCGCCTCCTCTTCCGTCTCCGTTCCGTTGCCGCCCATACAGCCAGCCAGCCCCGCGACACCGGTGATGCCGAGCGACTTCACCAAGTTACGGCGGGTAAGGCCGAAGTGCCGTTCCGTGCTATCTGATGCCATGTGCGTAGTACCTATGGTGAGGCCGGACCGTATCAAGGTTTCGCTGGATGATACGGAGTTTCGAACCGGGTTAGGTGCCAAGAAACGGCGTTTTCAGCCGCTGGAACGCCGGCTCGAGAATTCGGTACGGAGCTATATGCCTCCTGGAGACGTAACAGATACTTGAAACTCCCTACCAAAGTATTGGGGGACGGCACGCTCCACGAACTGTACCGTTCACGCATCGGCGACCCACGAACCGACGACGAGGTCCGTGGCTACTGGCTGTTCGCACTGGGCAACCTACTCGGGACTGTCGTGCGGTTCCCGGTCCCCGAGCTCGACGACGTGCTCGAGGATGCGAGCGCCGACGAGAGCGACCTCGACGCCCGACTCCGGTCGCTCCGGCAGAGCCAGTTCCGGTTCGAACTGTACGAGGCCAACGCCGGCGAACACCGCTTCCGCCTGCGCCACCGCAACGGCGACATCGTCGCCGACGGCGGCGAGGGGTACGCCGAGAAGTCCGAAGCCGATGACGCGGTCGACCGCTTCAAGCTGAACGCGCCCAACGCGGCGGTCGAGGACGCCGACGCCGCGGCCGAGGAGTAAGCGAGCGGCCCCTTTTGCGGTTCAGCGCCGCCAGTACTCCGGCGTGAGACAGACCAGCAACGGCAGGATCTCCAGGCGGCCGGCCCACATCAGCACCACCATGAACAGCTTCGAACTGTCCGGAAACCTGAGGTAGCTACCCATCGGGCCGAGCCGGTAGAACGCCGGCCCGACGTTCCCGAGCGTCGAGGCGGTGCCGGAGATCACCTCGAGCACGGTGAACTCGATACCCGCCCGGGCGACGTCGAGGTAGAGCACCAGCGCGCCGAGGAAGAAGATCGCGATGTACAGCAGCGTGAACGTGAATATGCCTCTGACACCGCGCTCGTCGATCGTTCGCCCGCCGAGGCGGACCGGCCGGATCGCCTCCGGGTGGGCGGTAGTGAACAGCTCGCGGCGGACTGCCTTCGCCACGACGATCCAGCGGATGACCTTGATGCTCCCACCGGTCGACCCCGCAGAGCCGCCGACGAACATCCCGAACAGTAGGACGTACTGTGCCGGCGCCCCAAATACGTCGAAGTCCATGCTTGCGTAGCCGGTGGTCGTCACGATGGAGACCGCCTGGAACAGCGCGTGGCGGATCGCCGGTTCGAGGTTGCCCGAGATCATCCCCGCGTACTGCTGGAGGTAGGCAGCGTCGAACGTCGCCCCCTCGGGTACGCCGGTCGCGAAGCCGCCGGTGAACAGCAGGCCGGTGATGATGGCGGTCAGCACCGCCATCGCGCCGAGGTAGCCACGGAACTCGGTGTCGCGCCAGAGCTTTTCGGGCGACCCCGAGAGCGCGTGCCAGATGAGCGCGAAGTTGGTCCCCGCGATCACCATGAAGGGGATGATCACCCACTGCACCGCCGCGGAGAACGCCTCGATACTGCGGGCCTGCGGCGAGAACCCGCCCGTTGGCATCGTCGTCAGGCCGTGGGCGACGGCGTTGTACGCGTCCATGTTGGCGCCGGCCATCCCGGCCAGATCCAGCCCGTAGAGCAGCAGGATCTCGACGACGGTGATCGCGAGGTACGCCCCCCAGAGCACGCGGGCAGTTTCGGCGATCTTGGGGCTGAGTTTCTCGATCCCCGGCCCCGGCGCCTCGGCATCCATCAACTGGGCGCCGCCGACTGAGAGTTCGGGCAGGATCGCGACCGCGAGCACGACGATCCCCATCCCGCCGAGCCACTGGGTGAGTTGGCGCCAGATCATCACGCCGCGGGTGTGGTCGGTGACGTTGATCGTGCCGAGCACGGTCGCACCTGTCGTCGTGAAGCCGGACATCGACTCGAACAGCGCGTTCGCGGGGTTGCCGAGCGTCGACCCGGGGTGGATCGGCTCTAGCAGGAGCGGGATGCCGTGGGCCTCAACTAAGTACGGGACGGTCCCGACGAGTGCGACGGCGATCCACGTCGTCGCGACCATCAGAAACCCCTCGCGGGCGCCGATATCGGGTTCTGGTGCGAGCCGTTCCAGTCCCGCACCGACCAGCAGGGTGAGGGCGACGGTGAGCAGGAACGGCGCGACCGTCTCTCCGTAGCTCAGGGCGACCGCTACCGGGAGACAGAGCGGTACCGTGAGGTACTTGAGAACGGTGCCGACGAGGCTCAGACTGGCACGGTAGTCGACACGGATCGACACTGTAGCCCGAGAGAAGAACCGTTCGGCGCTTCAAGCTACTGTTTCGGGGACGCTACAGCATGGAGGCCACTGTCTCGGCGTGCTCGATAGCCGCGAACAGCACGACGTGGTCGCCGGCCTCGATGACTGTCTCCCCACGAGGGACGATGTACTCCCCGCCGCGGGTGATGGCGCCGATGACCACGTCGTCGGGCAGCGACCGGATCGACTCTCGGATCGGTTCGCCCACCAGTGGGCTGTCGGGCGAGACCTCGATCTCCAGAACCTCCGCGCGGCCGCTCTCGACCAGCGCGACGTTCTCGGCGCCGCCGGCACGGGTAAACCGGGTGATCTCCTCGGCGACGACCTCTCGGGGATTGACGCCCACGTCGACGCCGACCGCCTCGAACAGGTCGACGTACTCCGACTGGTCGATCACGGCGACGCTGCGGTCAGTACCGACACGCTCGGAGAGCAGCGACGCCAGCAGGTTCTTCTCGTCGGAGTCGAGCGCCGCGACCACCACCTCGGCGTCCCCGATGTGCTCGCGCTCGAGGAACTCGATATCGGTCGCGTCGGTCTCCATCACGATGGTCTCGGGGAGCTCCTCGGCCAGCTGGCGCGCGCGCTCGGGATCCTGCTCGAGCAGGCGCGCGTCGACGCCGCGGTCGGCCAACAGCCGGGCGACGTGGTAGCCGATCTCGCTGCCGCCGATGATCACCACCTCGCCGGAGAGTGCCGTCTCGTCGGGCGCCACGTCGCCGGCGAACGCGCGGACGCTCCGGGGCGTGCCGATGACGATCAGTCGGTCGTCCGCACGGAGTTCCGTGCTCCCGGTGGGGATCAGCATCTCCTCGCCACGGACGACCGCGGCGAACGTCAGCGAGTCGTACGTGTCGGCCTCGGCGACGGTCTGGCCGGCCAGCGGCGACTCCTCACCCACGTCGAACTCCGCCATCTCCACCCGGCCGTCGGCGAACGTGTCGGCGTCGCGCGCGGCCGGGAGACCAACAACGCGGACGATGGACTCCGCCGCCAGCAGGTAGGTACAGACCATGAAGTCGATCCCGAACGCCGAGCGCGAGCGGCGCCAGGTCCGGAGATACTCCGTGTTCTTGACGCGGGCGATGGTGAACGCGTCCGAGACGGCCTTGGCCGTCGAACAGACGACGATGTTGGTCTCGTCGTCGTCGGTCGAGGCGATCACCATGTCAGCGTCGGCCACGTCGGCCTCCTCCAGCGTCGAGACGCTGGTGCCGTCGCCCTCGACGGCCAGCACGTCGAGGTTGTAGTTGATCTCCTCGACACGATCCGGGTCCTGCTCGACGATCACGACGTCGTGGGCGTCGCTCAGGTCGGCCGCGATGCTCTCTCCGACCTGACCGGCGCCGACGATGATCACACGCACGGGAAGCTCACTTGTCGAACACCACTCGGCCGCCCCCCATCATGCTTTCTCTTCGGGCGGGAACGCCGAATCGGCCGCGTCGGCGCCCGTACGGACCGTCAGATCGACCGACCGTGCCCGCCCCTCGAGGTCCGCGGCGGCGCGCTCGACGACGGTCCGGGCCTCGCGCTCCACGAGCGGCTTGGCTTTCTCGATCACCCAGTCGAGCGACACCAGCCGCGGCAGGTCGACCAGCCCGGAGTGGGCCGTCTCGGGGGCATACTCCACCTCGAAGCGCACTGCCGTCGCGGTCTCGGCCCACTCCGGAGCTCCTGCCGGGGTCTCGCGCTCGGCCACGAGCCACCGCCCGCCGGCGTCGAAGTCGCCCAAAAGTTCCCACTCGATACGCTCGTCCTCGTCGACCGCAGTCACGACCGAGCGCGCGGTGTAGTCGAGTTTCCACCACGAGAACCGCAGCGCGTAGCGCGCCTGCTCGCCGGCCTCGGCGTCGAGTTCGTCGACGCGTTCGAGATACTCGGAGTAGTTCGCGTAGCCCGGGAACTCTCGCAGGAACGTGAACACCTCCTCGGCCGGCCGATAGACGACTGTGTCGACGACGAGACGGTCCATGACCCACCACGTGGCTCCGGCGGCTTGAGCCCCCCGACTCGGCCGACACCGGCAGCCCCTTCCGGTACGTGTCACCCGGCTTCGATGCCTTCTTCCGGGGGGACGGGGTTTCGCTTCGTAATGAGTGCGGAAGAGGGGAGCGTCTTCGATGTCTACCGTGAGCGCGTCGAACGGCCGCTCTACCGACTGTTCACGGAGTATGGCCCCGGCCGGCTGAAGTGGATGGCCGTCGGGATGATCGCCAACATCATCGCCCGGGGGGCGAGCCTGCTCCCCCCGCTGGTGCTGGGGGTCGCCATCGACAGCGTGCTGAACAACGAGTCGCCGTACACCCTGCCGCTGGTGCCCAACGGCTGGATCCCCGAGGGGCAGACGGCTCAGTTCTGGTTCTCCTCGGAGCTGATCGTCGCCTCGTTCGTCGTCACCGGCGCGTTCACGTGGATCTACGGCGTCTCCGCCAACAACTTCGCCCACCGCGTGATGCACGCGGTCCGGACCGACAGCTTCGCGACGATGCAACGGCTGGACATGACCTTTTTCGACGACAAGCAGACGGGGGAGGTCATGTCCGTGCTGAACAACGACGCCAACAACCTGGAGAACTTCCTGGACAACGGCCTCCAGAACTCCGTGCGGCTGACGGTGATGATCGTCGGGATCGCGATCATCCTGTTCTCGATGAACGCCCAGTTGGCGCTGATCACGCTCGTCGCCGTGCCCGCGCTGTTCGGGCTGACGGTCTGGTTCATGCGGGCCGTCGAGCCGCGGTACGTCGACCGCCGGGCCAGCGTCGGCAACCTCAACACCCGGCTCGAAAACGCGCTCTCGGGCGTCGAGCTAGTCAAGACCAGCGGCACCGAGAGCTACGAGTCCGAGCGCGTCGAGGACGCCTCGTGGCGCTACTTTCGGGACACGATGGCGGTGCTGCGCCTGAACTACGTCTACCGGCCGGGGATGGAGATGCTGGCGGGCCTCTCCTTCGCGGTGACGTTCATCGTCGGCGGCCTCTGGATCTTCCAGAGCGAGGCGCCGTGGATGCTCACTGGCGACCTCCGGACGGGTGAGTTCGTCACGTTCCTGTTCATGACCCAGCGGTTCGTCACGCCGCTCTCGCAGGTATCGAACATCATCGACCAGTACGAGAACGCCAAGGCCTCCAGCGAGCGCATCTTCGGCCTGATGGACATCCCCTCGATGATCGCCGAGGCCGAGGATCCCGTCGAACTCGAGGACCCCGAGGGCGGCGTCGAGTACGACCACGTCGACTTCGGCTACATGGGCGTCGAGGACGACGCGCCCGAGGAACTGGTGCTCGAGGACGTGAGTTTCGAGGCCGACCCCGGCGACACGGTCGCGTTCGTCGGCCCGACGGGGGCCGGGAAGTCGACGCTGCTGAAACTCCTGATGCGACTCTACGACCCCATCGACGGCGAAGTCCGCATCGACGGCGTCGACGTGCGACAGCTATCCCTCGAAAGCCTGCGCTCGACCATCGGCTACGTCTCCCAGTCGACGTTCCTGTTCGACGGTACCGTCGCCGAGAACATCCGCTACGGCCGCTTCGACGCCGAACGCGGGGAAGTCGTCAAGGCCGCGAAGGCCGCCGAGGCCCACGAGTTCATCGAGTCGCTGCCGAAAGGGTACGACACCCGGATCGGCGAGCGTGGCGTGAAGCTCTCGGGCGGGCAACAGCAGCGACTCTCCATCGCCCGAACGATGCTGCAGGACCCCGAAATCCTCGTACTCGACGAGGCGACCAGCGCCGTCGACACCGAGACGGAGATGCTGATCCAGCGGAGCCTCGACCGCCTGAGCGAGAACCGCACGACGTTCGTGATCGCCCATCGGCTCTCGACGGTGCGGGACGCCGACACGATTCTCGTGCTGGAGGACGGCGAGATCGTCGAGCGCGGCGACCACGACGAACTCATCAGGGAGGACGGCCTCTACGCCAAACTCTGGGGCGTGCAGGCCGGCGAGATCGACGACCTGCCCGAGGAGTTCGTCGAGCGCGCACGCCAGCGCGCCGCCGAGCGCACGGACATGCTGGAAGAAGATACCGACGTGGACGACGACTAGTGATTCGGCCGGCAACGGTCCGCCGGACAGGGCGACTGATCTCGCCGGCACGGTGAGCCGGCCGAGGCGACTGATTCGGCCGACCACATCACTCCTGCGACCCGCTTTTCAAGTACCATCGAGCGATCACCCAGCCCGTGGTCTGAGAACGACCCGGAGCGTGAAGCGGTCGTGGGGTGTGTCGCTCCGGGACGGGAAGCACCCTCTGTTCGCCATCGCGGGGGTCAGTAGGAACCCTTACCTCCGCGAACCCGGAACGTCGGGACAGTGGAAACCATGACCAAGTGGCTCGTCGCGGCCGCCGCGCTCGCGGTCTTTCTGCCGAGCGTGTTCGTCCTCGGGAAGCCGCTGCTGGGCGGCGTCGCGGCCGCAACGGTGGTCTGGGCCGCCATCACCCACGACCGCGACGGCAGCCTCTCGGCGCCGCCGGTGCTGCTGGCCGGGGCGGTGGTCTGTGCCGGGATTCTGAGCGACGGCTACCTCATCTACGCGCTGGTGGGCGCGAACGTCGTGCTCTATCTCGCCCGGAACGGCCTCCCGGAACTCCGAAGTTCCTAACTCGGCACCCGCTCTCTCGGTGGGCATGTCCGAACCAACCGACACCGGAAGCGACGGCGAGCCACAGCACCGGGAAGTCCTGATCGTCGGCGGCGGGGTCGCCGGCCTGACCGCGGCGGTCTACACCGCCCGCGCCGGCCTCGACACGCTGGTGTACGACGGCGGCGAGTCGATCCTGCGTCGGAACGCCCACCTCGAGAACTTCCCGGGGTTCCCCGCGGGCGTCAACCCCCGTCTGTTCGCGGATATGCTCCACGCGCAGGCGACCCGGAACGGTGTCGACCTCGTGGACGGCCAGGTCACCCGTCTGGAGCACGCCGAGAGCGGTGAGGATGGCGGATTCCTCGCGACCGCCGAGGACGGCGAGTCGATCCGCACCGACAGAGTCGTCGCCGCCTCGTGGTCCGACACGGACTACCTCGATCCGGTCGCGCCCGACATCCGCTCGGCTGGGAGCAAGGCGTTCGTCGAGGACGACGAGCACGGGCGGACCAGTGTCGACGGCCTCTACGCCGCGGGACGACTCGCTGAGCGCTACCACCAGGCGGTCGTCGCGGCCGGCGACGGCGCCGAGACGGCGATCACGCTGATCCACGACTCCGAGACGCCGTTCTACCACGACTGGGTGGCGCCCGAGGGCTACTTCACCGACCGCGACCGCGAGGTCCCCCCGGGTTGTGAAGAGATCGACGAGACCGAGCGCGCGGCCCGGCGGGCCGAGTCCCGCGCGGCGATGCGGGAGTACTTCGCCGAGGAACACGGGGAGCGCCAGCGGACCCACCCCAGCCTCGTCGACGACGAGACGGGACGGCTCGGTAGTGAGTAATACCGATCACGTTCACGGGAGCAAAGCTCCCGTTAGCCAACCAGAAATCGAAGATTGCTGGTGACGGCGCGCGATCTGTCGCGGACTCTGTTCCGCGTTGACGAGAGCCGTTGGCTCTCGTCCGCCAACCAGAACACTCCGAGTTCTGGTGACGACCGTCGAGCCCACGCCGTGATCGTGTAACCCCGACCCACCCCCGGTGCAGACCGCCACGTTTTACCTCCCACCTCCGGAACAGGCGACATGGATCAACTCCGCCGGTCGCTCCTCGAAGCGCCGATCATCGAGAAAGGCGAGTACGAGTACTTCGTTCACCCCATCAGCGACGGGATTCCCACACTGCAGCCGAGCCTCCTCCGCGAGATCGTGATCAAGATCTGCCGGAAGGTCGAACTCGAGGACGTCGACAAGATCGTCACCCCGGCCGCGATGGGGATCCACATCTCGACGGCCGTCTCGCTGATGAGCGACGTGCCGATTGTCGTGATCCGCAAGCGCCAGTACGGGCTGGCTGGTGAGGTCTCGCTCTCCCAGCAGACCGGCTACTCCGAGTCCGAGATGTTCATCAACGATGTCGAGGAGGGCGACACGGTGCTGGTGCTCGACGACGTGCTCTCGACCGGCGGCACGCTCTCGGCCATCACCGAGGCCCTCGAAGACATCGGCGCCGAGGTCTCGGACGTGCTCACGGTGATCAAGAAAGCCGGCGACAACGAGCTCGACGGCGTCGTTGACTACAAGACGCTGATCAACGTCCGCGTCGAGGACGGCGAGGTCGTCATCATCGACGAGGAAGGCGACGGATAAGGCCATAGATACGTTTTGACAGTGCTCTCCTAGCGTCCGGGTATGGCCCGCATCCCGTGGCTTCCGGATGCGCTCGACCGCTGGCTTACTGGCGTCGGCCAGACCCTGTTGACCCAGTCGTCGGCGATGCGTTCGGTGCTCACGCTCGTCACGCTGTTGGCCGGGTTCGTCGACGCTTCACACCAAACACAGCGAGGACGAGTTCGCGGCGCGGCGCCGCTGGGAGGAGCGAGCGCTACGGCGCGTCCTCGTTCTCGCGGCCGTGCGGGTCGTCGGCGTCCGGATCCGTCACCTCGGGATCGTGGCGGCGGTACCACGACGTGATCTCCTCCAAGCGGTGGATCGCACGGTCGGGGTCGCCGACGTTGTGGTTTTCGTCCTCGTAGACGACCAGCCGACACTCCGCGCCGGCCTGCTGGGCGGCGACGTAGAGCTGTTCGGACTGGGACGGCGGGCAGCGCCAGTCGGCGCCGCCGGCGGCGACCAGCAGCGGCGTCTCGACGTTGCCGATATCGGTGATCGCCGAGGACGCGTCGATGGCGTCCGGGTTCTCCCACGGGTAGCCGTACTCGTTCTCCATCCAGATGTGGGAGTCGTCGGTCCCGTACGCCGAGCGCAGGTCATAGATGCCGTGCTCGGGCGCCGCGGCAGTGAACAGGTCGGGATACTGCGTGACGAGGAACCCCTGTGCGATGCCGCCGTAGGAGAAGCCGTGGCCGAACACGCGGTCGGGATCAGTCCAGCCGCGGTCGGCGAGTTCCTCGATGCCGGCGGCGATGTCGCTGGCTTCGACGGTTCCCCACTGGCCGTGGAGCGTCTCGCAGAACTTCCGGCCGAACGAGGAGCCACCGCGGTAGTTCGGACGGAAGACGAGATAGCCACGCGAGGTGAACGCCGCGTGGCTGAAGTCGAACACTGGCTCGTCGTAGGAGACGGGGCCGCCGTGGATCGCACACACCGTCGGCGCCGGATCGGATTCGCCGGGCTCGTAGTCCGGCGGGTGGTAGAGCACGCCGGAAACCTCCCAGCCGTCGTTCTCGAAGGTGACACGGCGGACTTCGGGCATCTCGTACTCGTCGGTCAGGTCGTCGTTGACCTCGGCGAGTCGAGTCAGGGAGTCCGGTTCCTCCTCGGCGTCGAGGTCCGAGACGGGGAGCGCGTACGGGTCGTGGCCCTCGTTTGGGTGTGAGAGGCCCAGCGCCACCGTCTCGCCGCCGATGGAGAGGCCCGAAACGGCGCGGTCGTCGCCCTGGGCCTCGAACGTGCGCTCCCAGTCGGGCCCGGCAGCATCACACCGCAGGACCCGCGTCCGGGCCTCGTCGCCGACCAGCGTGTAGAACGTCTCGTCGTCGACCCACTCGAAACTGGAGGCACGCGCGAGCGTGCGGTCGAGGTCACCCGTGACCGAGACGTGCTCCTCGCCGTCCCAGACGCGCGCTTCGGTCGGGATGCACCAGTTCGTGTCGTCGCCGGCCGAGAACGCCAGCCGCTCGCCGTCGGGCGACCACGTCGGGCTGTTACAGCTCAGATCGCCGTCGGTGATCGCGGTCGCCTCGCCACCCTCGGGTGAGACGGTGAAGATGTCCGTCACGAGGGTGCTGTCGGGACCCTCACCGCGGTAGGAGACGAACGCGATGTCGCCGCTCTCGCCCCAGTCCGGTTGGAGGCCGCTCAGGCCCTCGAACGCGCCGCGGCCGTAGGCGTCCGCCAGCTTTCGGGCGGAGTCTGTATCTGCGGCCGCGTCGCCGAGCACCGCGTCCTCGCCGACGACGAACAGGTAGCTGGTGACGGTGTCGAGGTAGCCGGCGCCGTCGAGTTTGTGCTGAGTTCGCTCGGTCTCGATGGGGCCGCCCTCGCGGCGCTCGTCGAGGTACGCCGACTCGGTGTCGGTCGGGTCGCGGGCGGTGACGACGATCCGCTCGCCGTCGGGCGCCCAGTCGAACTCGCGGACGCCCTCCTCGAAGTCGGTGATCTGGCGGGCGTCGCCACCCATCGCGAGGTCGAATGCCCAGACCTGTGACTTGGGCTCCTCGTCGCCATTGCCGCCGTTGTTGCCGTTTGCTTCCTCCTCCGCTTCGTCCTCGTCTTCCTCCTCCCGGCCGACCCGGAGGTCGCTGTCCTCGTCGCGGGAGGCCAGGAAGGCCAGTCGGTCGCCGTCGGGGGACCACGTCGGCGCGGAGGCGCCGGCGACCCGGGTGAGTCGGTGTGGGTCGCGGCTGCCGTCGGTGGGGACGACGAACAGCGACGACACCGACTCGTCGGCGTCGGGGTCGTACTCGGTGGTCGTGAACGCCGCGCGCTCACCGTCCGGGGAGACGGCGACGGCGCCGACCTGCGTCAGGTCGTAGTACGCGTCGAGTGGTAGCTCGCTCATCGTCCACGGGGTTCCCCGCGGCGGCGAAAAAGCGTTCGGCAAGCGGAAGCGTGCGCTACCGTTCGCGCTTGTCGGCGTCGCTCGACGCCGCGGCATCGTCGCCGGCGTCCCCGGCGTCGCTGCTGGCACCGCCACCACCGCTGCCACTTCCATTACCGCTGCCATCGCCACCGCCGCGGATCGACGGGAGGCCGCCACCGATCACGATCCGCTTGAACACCAGCCCCAGCGCCGCCAGCGGGACGCCGAACGCGATCAGATACGGCAGCGCGTAGGCGATGCCGATCACCAGCGCCCGGAGCGCGACGATGGCGCCGTCGACGGACTGGAGGAACGCCGCGATCACCCCGGTGTCGTACCAGTGGTCTCTGTCGTAGTCCACGTCGGGGCGCTCCTCCCGGAGTTCGACGGTCACGGTGGCGTACGCGACGCGGTCCTCGAGCGTCTCGAGTCGGGCTTCAGTGCGCTCGATCTCGCCCTGTACGTCCGAGAGTTCGCGCTGGACTGCGAGCACGTCCTCGGTGTCGTTGGCCTGCTCGTAGAGCTCGCGGAGGCGGTCGCGCTCGGCCCGGAGGTTTTCCAGTCGGGCCTGGAGATCAGCGTGCTGGCCTGTCACGTCCTGGACGTTCTCGTTTTCCTGCGTAACTGTCCCTTGTGCGCGGACCGTCTCGAGGAACGCGGAGTAGTTCTCGGCGGGCACGCGGTAGGTGAACTTCCCGTCGCGGTACGTCTCGTTGTTGCGCTCGTTCGCCTGAATCTGGGAGTCGCTGACGTAGCCGCCGTACCCCTGGGCGGCGTTCGTGAGGTTCGACCGACTGGCGTCGAACTCACTCACCCGGACCGAGAGTTCGGCGCGGTAGATCCGCATGCGGCCGTCCGCCGCCGACGATTCCTCGTCGCCGGCGGGCGTCCCGGTCGCCTCGGCGTACTCGGGGTCGTCACCGCCCAACGACGCCTGTGTGGCGCCGTCGCCGCCGTTGCCCCCGCCCGTACAGCCTGCGAGTACGAGCAGGCAGGCCAGCCCGACAGCCACGAGGAGTCGTTTCCGTTGCATGCGTTGCTCTGTGACCTGTTACCAGTAAAAGATTGGCTAGCAACAAAGAGCCGTTTGAGTCACGACGGGCGAGCCACGGCACAGTCTCCGCGAACACGGCCGAAGAGCCGTGCCCACTCGTGCGCCGTCGGTCACGACGGTCGAGCCACGGCACAGTCTCTGCGAGCACGGCCGAAGAGCCGTGCCCGCTCGTGCGCCGTCGGTCACGACGGTCGAGCCACGGCACAGTCTCCGCGAACACGGCCGAAGAGCCGTGCCCGCTCGTGCGCCGTGGCTCACCACGGCCAACACGGGGAAGTCCCGGGAGATCCAACGGAGGGTATGGAGCGCCACTACATCTCGATGGGGTGGCGGGACGCGCTGTTCGCCCACTGGCCCGTCGACGCCGATGTCATTGCGGAGCGCCTCCCACCCGGCGTCACGCCGCGGACCCACGACGGCAGCGGCTGGCTGGGCATCATCGCCTTCGTGATGGAGGACATCCGCCCACGCGGCGTTCCGCGACCGCTAGGACTGACGTTCGGCGAGGTGAACCTCCGGACGTACGTCGAGGGCCCCGACGGCGGCGAGGGGATCTACTTCTACAACCTCGACGCCGCCGACCGACTCAGCGTGGCCATCGCCCGGCAGTTCTACCAACTACCGTACTACCGCGCCCACATGGATATCGACCGTCTCGGCGCGCTGCCGGGCGAAACCGGCCCCCACGAGCGATCCGTCGAGTTCACCAGCCATCGCGCCCACCGGGGCGTCGCTGACGCCCACTTCGATGCGACTTACGGCCCCGAAGGTGATCGGTTTCTGCCCGAGGAGGGATCGCTGGCCCGGTTCCTCGTCGAGAACTACCGGTTCTACCTCGCGGAAGGCGACGTTGGCGACGAAATCGCCGACCCGGATCTCTTCTACGGCGACGTGGCCCACCCGCCGTGGGACCTCTACGAGACGGATTTCGACCTGCGCTCGACGAACCTCTTCGACGTAAACGGCTTCGAGCGCCCCGACACCGACCCGCTTGTCCACTACTCGCCCGGCGTGCCCGTCGACGCCGACCGGATCCGGCGGGTGGAGTGACGACACCGATGGTACCGCCAGCGTCTAGTCTCCAGCCGGGACCTCTTCGATGGCGTTCAGCGCCCCGGCAGCCTCCTGTTCGAGCGGTTCCGCGCCGATTTCGCAGGCGATACGAAGACCCCTTCGGAGGCTCTCCTCCGCTTTCGTCTCGTCTCGGTGTTTCGCAGCGAAGCGTCCCGAATCGATGAGTGCCTGCGCCTTCATGTAACTATCGTCGAGGCCCGCTGCCGTCTTTTCAGCCTCATCGAACAGGCGTCGCGCTTCGCTCGTCTCTCCCGCTTCCCTGGCGAGAGCCGCCCGAAGCCGAAGCAACGCAACCTCCGTCCCTTCGTCGAAGGAATCACCCGTCTCGAGTCTCTTTCGAACCGCTTGGACGGAATCTCGTGCTGCATCGAGGTTCCCAGTGTCGACCTCCAGTCTTCCGAGAGCGATTTGCGAGGAGACCTCCGGTCCTTGGAGGCCGAGTTCACGGAACGTGGCAATCGACGCTGAGAACTGTTCGCGAGCAGCCTCGTAGTCGCCCCCTGTTCGAGCGATTTCTCCGAGTACGTGACGACAGCGAGCTTGCCCTCTCCGGTCTTCGACCGTCTCCGCTCGCTTCAACCCGGATTCGGCGTGCTCTTTCGCCTCGTTGCGCTTTCCCTTCCTCCGGAGCGTTCTCGCGAGGTTGTACCGCGTGTTTGCATCGTCCCTGTCCTCGAACACGTCTAGCCCCCGGCGGAGGTACTTCTCTGCGTCGTCCAGATGACCGAGCATGAGGCTGGTTCTCCCGAGATTACTGAGTTCCGTACACTTCCACTCTGGATTTCCGAGATCCATCGCTATCGCAAGCGAGTCGCGGTGATACTCCAGCCCCGTCCGTGTCTCGCCACGACTGATCACCGCTCTGGCGAGAAGGTTGTAACACTGTGCGATTCCGAGGTCGAACCCGATTTCACGTCGAATCTCGAGGCTCTCCCTGGCGTAGTTCTCTGCCTCGTCGTAGTTTCCTCTATCGGCGTGACTGACAGCCAGATTCCCGAGGGCGTTACTGAGCTTTTCCCGTGCACCCGTCTCCTCAAAGGCATCGCGTGCCCCGCCGTAGTACTGTGCTGCCTCGTCGTACTGGCTTCGATAGTTCGCGATCTGCCCGAGAGACAGTAGGCAGTCCCCGACACGCACTCGATTGTCCTGTGCCTGGTGGATTCGAAGTGCGTGTCGAACGTGTGCTTCCGCAGCATCGAACCACCCCTGATACCGAAGCCCCATTCCGACTCCCGCGATGCAGTTCGCCAGTTGCTCACTGAATCGGTCCGAGCTCCACGTCCGATAGATGCTTCCGATGACCGTCTGGTACTCGTCTAACGATTCCTCCATCTTGCCGCTGCGTCCGAGTATCTTGGCTCGCCGATATCCACAGTCGTAAACGACTCCCGGAGAGCAGCTCTCCCGAATCTCGAAAGTCGGGTCGTCGAAACGGCCGTAGTACGGCGCCAAGGAGTGGATCTCCTCTCCAACCCTGAACAGTCCCTGTACGAAATCGTCCGCCCACTTCGTCGCATCAGCCTTCAACCGCCGCGCGAGTGAACCGCGGCTACCGTGCCTCGTTACATCCTCTCGGAACGATTCATCCGCTGCAAGACGGAGGGCGCTGTTCACCGCCTCGCCGAACAACTCGGGCGAATCGGGGAGCAGTTCAAGCGCCTCCTCGACGAACAGTTTCGACCATTGGTTGTGCACGGATAGGAACGTCCCTCGCTCGTTTTCCTCGAAGACGAGTCCATACTCCTTCAACGGAGCGACGACATCGACCTCCTCGGAGTCATCGAGCGATACGGCGTGGAAGAACTCCTCGTGGAGCGGCATCTCGGTAACGTTCAGGAACTGAGAGAGCATCGCCGCCCTGAGAACCGGTCTGGAGCCCTTGTCCACGAGCGCATTCAACCGAGATTGAACGTCCTCGATGAGTCTGGTCGGAGTGATAGAGTCGTCCGAAACGAGTGGGTCAGCACTGAGACAGACGGTGTGCGCTAGCAGGAACATTCCCCCGGAGGTGGCGTCGTCGCCTTCAAGTTCGACTACGAGGTCTTCGCCGGTCGTTTGTAGCTCCCGGCCGGTCGTGCCCTGATACTTCTCCATGAACGCCTGACACTCTCCTCCATCTGGAGACTCCAACCGTATCTCGTCGATGTCCTGCTGGTACTCCCTGAGGCTGGCGTCTACCGGAAGGTTCCTCGTCTCGTTCCACTCCGACTCACGGGCGTCGAAGAGGAAGTGAACGCCGTCCCAGCCTTCGAACTCCTCGGCGATTCGGAACACCTTGTTCGCCTCCGGACGCATCGCGTCCTCGACGACGACGAGCACGTCCCGTTCGACCCGCCGGAGATACCCTCGAAGGCTCGCAAGCGACTCGAAGGGAGCACCCCGCCCGGATTCACGGTAGATGACGGCACCGAGGTCCCGGTCGTACCACTCGTGTGCCACCACCTTACAGAGTGTGCTTTTCCCATTCCCCGGTTCCCCGGTAACTGCACAGTCCCGTCCGCGACGAAGAGTGCTCAGAATCTGCTCGGCCAGTGAGTCCCCGTCCGCGGTCACGCGCTCGATAGCGTGGCCTTCGCGAACGTCAGCAAGACTCAGCCCAGTTCGAAGTGCGGTGTTTAACGCTCTGGGCTCGTGTGAGTCGAAATACTGCTCGGTGAGCGCGATGAACCCCTCCCCCTCAAGGACCTGTGGAACGGACTCCACAGCGTCCTGCCCGTTCGAGATATCGACTCTGTCGTTCAGATATGCGGTCTCCAGTTCGTCGTCAACTCTCTGGAACCTTCCGTCCAATCGGTCGAGGAACCCCCTGGCCCAGTCAATCGCTGCTTCCGTCTCGTTTCTGAGGGCACCGAACTCCCCGACCTCCGGGTCGTAGACCAAGACGTAAACTACCTGCTCGTCGCCGTCACCCAGAAGGGCGACGAAAAAGTCGGAAGAGTCAACCGTTGTGACCTTTCCACCCTCCGCAGCGAGCGAGGTGAGTGATTGTCGAGTAGTCCGGATGCTGGCATACAGTTCCTCGTCGAGGAACAGTTCCACGTCCTGCTCTTGTGGTTTCAAGGCGTCTTGCCACTTGTCGAGAAGCAACAGCCCTTCCTCGGATGAGACAAGCAAGCGTGCGGATTCGACCTGCTCGATTTCCTCGCGGAGGCGAGACGCGTTCCATTCTGTGCATCCCTCACCGGCAGCGAAGAACTCTGCCCCAACAAGAGCCTCCGAAGGTAACTCTTCGGAGTGGTTCAGCGGATGGACAACATCGGAAGAGTCGAGGATATATCCCTCCCGCTCGAGGAACGTCTCGTACGTCTGTACTGCTTCTGTCGCGGCAAGTGTCGGTTCGTAGCCTCCATCCACAGGCTTGACCAGCCGAGCCTCCTCCAAGTCCCGAATTGCTCGGTTGACAGTCGCACGGGAGTAACCGAGGACATCCACCATCTCTCGTTTCTCGAGCGGACGCCGAGACAGTTCTGCAATGAAGTCGGCTCGCTTGGTGAGGACGGACAGAGTTGCTGGCTCGTCCATAGAATGTATGACTGAAGGAAACAGAACAGAGTATAAAAATGTTCATATTGGAACAATCGGCTCTGGTGAATCGCCAGATGGCGTTTGATTCCACTGTTTCACGGCTCGATTGATGTTGTAAACCGTACACATCAGAACGATCTCACGAAATTCGCGGTACCACACTCGGGCACTCACCGCGTGGCCGAGCGTTCGCTTGATCGTCGAGAAGACGGTCTCAGACAGTGCTTTTTGGCCATATAGAGACCCATCGATGCGCGCGTTATGCGCGCAGTCGATGGGCCGGAACTCACGGTGCTTGATCAACGGTCTCACACCTTCTTCGCGCAATTTCTCGCGTAATCGCATCCAATCATAGCCTTTGTCGGCGGCGAGGCTGGCAATCTCGCCCGCGTTGCGGCGGGCGAGTTGCCAGCCGATCTGTGTGTCGTGACGTTTCTCAGTCGTACAGTGAACGTCGAGCACAGCTTGCGTTTTTGTATCGACGAGCGCGGTCGTTTTTACCGTTTGAACGCGGTAGTTCGTCCGGCGACAGTAGTGCTTGCTGGCGGTTTCACGGTCGAAAAAGGTCGTGTCCATCGCGGCGTGATCAGCGGTGTCGTGTAGCTGCGCCGAGAGGCGCAGCAGCACTCGCCAGATCTTCATCTGCAACCTATCAAACGCCTTTACTAGCGTCGAGTGATGCGGGAGATCGCCGTCTTCGAGGCCGATATCGGCTAAAATATGCGGCATCTCGCTCAGGAGATCAAGCGCTTCACGATATGGTTTCGCCAAGTAAATCCGGAGACAGTGGAGCGAAACGACGGCGTAGTCGGCGAATCCCCCACCCCCTTCGGGGGCGGCGGCTTCGCCTCGGCCACCAACAGCATTTTTAGCTAACGACACCGCTTTGCTCGTGAAGCGGGAGATTTTCGACATAGGCATCGACGATTTCCCGCTTCACTTCCTTTGATTTGGCGACCTACTCTACCGCCTTACAGCGATTCACCAGAGCCGAACAATTATGTTTCCAAATCGTACAACGGAGGATATCTGAAGCTTCTCAGGGGGTGAGAAGGCAAATCGGTGGATGAGTAAACCAACCCCCCGCCCATACGCCCGGTGGAATGAACGACGACACGTCCCGCCGGCGGTTCATTCAAATCGCCGGGGTGGGTGCAGCAGGCGGACTTGCTGGGTGCAGTGAGAGCTCGGAGAGCGCGAGTGGGGAGTCTCCGGACGGAACCGCTACGGGAACGGCGGTGCCGACGACGACCGGGACCGACACCGCGACCGATTCTGCGACCGACCAAGAGGCGGCTAGTTCGATAACTATCTCCGGAAAGCTGACGACCACCTCCGGGAGTGCCGTCTCTTCGGGACAGGTCGCAGTTCTCACGAAGGGTGGAGAACCAACCACGACGACGCCCGACGAAGACGGGTCGTTCTCCCTGTCAGTCGCTGCCGGTGCTGAACACGTGATTCAGTACCATCAGGGAACTGAGCAATTCCCCGACGACGACGTTCCGGACCTCTACGCGATAGAATCCGTCTCTTCGGAATCAGACGTGGGCCTCGGGACCATCCAACTATCGAAGGGGCACGAACTGGAAGTCGTTGCGGAAGGACCGGATGGAACGACGGTGACAGAGGACGCCGAGGTGTTCCTGACCCACAGGAAAGGCGAGGGCGTGCCGATGTACGAACTACGCAAGAATCCGGTCGAGGTTACGGGGGAAATCACGATTCGTGCGGAGTACGATGGAGCGACGAAGCGAAAGACGGTGAACGTCACGAGTCCCCGGACGGTGACGTTCTCCTTCTCGTCCACCGAATCTTCGAGAAGCGTCTCCGTCAGCGGTTCGCTCGTGAGAGCAGGTGGAGAACCAGTATCTGTCGGGCGGGTTGTTGCGATTGGCGGCAGTACGTCGGGCCAGGCTCCCGTTGCGGATGTGGGGAGCGAAGGTGGCTTCGAACTGGAAGTTGCCGCTGGAACGGAGTACACATTCCAGTACACGCAGGCGAAAGCAGAGTACCCGGACGATGCGATTCCGGATATCTACACATTCGGGGCGTTCTCCCCCTCGTCGGAGACCGATATCGGGACTGTCGAGCTTCCGAAAGCGTACCACGTGACCATCTCGGTCGCCGACGCAAGCGGGGATGGCGTGACAGACGAGGCTGACATCCACATTACCCCGTTGAACGACGGTGCTGGGTTCCCGAACAAGCTCCCGGCGAACCCAATCGAACTGGGCGGTGACGTTGCTGTTCAGGCTTCGTACGAGAACTCGACGACTCGCAAGACGGTCTCCGTCACGAGCGAACGGACTGTCGAACTCGACCTCGGTGGCGAGTCGGGTTCGGCGGCATCGGTCAGTGGGAACCTCCAGGGTACAGACGGGAGCCCCATCACTACCGGCGAAGTGCTCGCACTCGGCGGATCAGATAATCTTCCCAGCAGTTCCATGGGGAGTGACGGAAGCTTCTCCCTGGAGTTGGCGTCGGGCACCGAGTACACGCTGCAGTACGTTCAGGGTGCTGCAGGCTACCCCGACGACGATATCCCCGACCTGTACACCATCGACGCCGTCACGCCAGATGGGGACACTGACCTGGGCGAGATTATCGTCGGAACGGGCTACGAGATCACCATCGTCGCCGAGGGCGCCGACGGGAGCGACATCACCGACGACGCGAATATTCGCGTCAGCCACACGAACAACGGCACGAGTAGCGGGTTCGGTATCCTGAAAAACCCCATCGAACTGACCGGGGACGTGACAATCGTCGCGGAACACGACGACATCCGCACTCGGAAGTCACTCACCGTCGATAGCGCCCAAACCGTGACACTGACGCTCGACACGACCGCGACGGGAACAGAGTCCAGTTCGAACCCGGTGCTCTCCGGTCGAATCTTGGACTCGACGGGGTCGCCAGTCACGAATGGCGAGGTGCTCGCGATAGGTGGCGAGTTCTCGTCCGCGCTCCTCTCCAGCGACGGCACGTTCTCACTGGAGTTGAGTTCCGGCGAGCCCTATACGCTCCAGTTCGTTCAGGGAGGGCGTCCAGACGACGATGTTCCCGACCTGTTTACAATCGGGCGTGAGGAAATCGGGTCGGATACCGACCTCGGAGGCATCCAGTTGGGGAAGGGGTACGACGTTACTGTCCGCGTCGAGGACTCGTCCGGTAACGATGTTACCGACGACGCCACGGTATCCGTGTCCCACATGCGGAACGATGCCGGGAGCGGGTTCGAACTGTTGAACGACACGCTCGAACTTACCGGTGACATCACTCTCAGCGGCGAGTACGAGGGAGAGAGCACCGAAAAGCAACTGACTGTCACCAGCGCTCAGACTGTCGTCCTCAGCTTCGGGTGAGAACGGATGGCTGGCAACTCTACAGCGGACGGACGTGAGCAGGCGAAGCGGTTAGCGCTGCTCGCCGAAACCGATCCAGCGAGTGCAGTGAACCATTTGCCCGACCTTCCGCCGCTCCTGGTCGCCGATGATGCGGAAACAAGGGTAGAGGCGACGCGCGTGCTCGTCCCGCTCAGCGTGCACTTTCCCGAACAGCTACGCAGCATCAGCGACGCGATACTCGCGCGTCTCGACGACGAGCACACGGTTGCGAGGCAAAACATCCTCCTCACGATTGCGAACCTTGCCACGTGGTTCCCGCAGGATTTCGGAGATGGGACAGATCTGATGGTCGAGTTGCTCAACGCTGACGAGTTCGAGGAACGGGTTGCCGCGGGTTCGGCGCTCTCCAAGATAGCGTACTACCGCCCCAATCTGGTTACGCCTCGGGAGGAAGCTCTAGAGACTCTCAAAGCACGAATAGCGGTCGAAAACATCGACCAGGTCGAGATGTCCCACGGCGACGAAGATATCTTCGACGGCGCGATACAGGCGCTTGAAGGGGGCGATATGCCCAGCCGTGTGCTCGAGGACGACCTCGCGTCGACGGGACTGAGGACAAAAATCAGCAAGCCCACTCGTGCCGCGATTACCGGCCTCCTGTGGGTCCCGCTCGCAATAGCGTCGGTGTTCTTCTGGAGCTACCGCGCTCTCAAGTACTTCCGATCGCTCGGGGTGAACAAATACACCTCCGTTGGCAAGCTTATCGAGCTAACCCTACGGACTACCTACGGCCATCTGAAGCACGTAACGCTGCTCTATCCGTTCTCGCGGGCACAACTGTACGTTCGTCGGTCGCCGATTGCGACACCGACCGGTGTGCTTCCCTGGTTCGTTGGAACGACTCCGACGAAGGTAGATCGGACGAAACGAACGCCGCCGTTGCCGGATAACTGGGGTGCCATTGCCCGGTCAGTTCGCCAGCGCGACGGCTACGAGTGCCGCAATTGCGGAGCGCTCGGCGGACCTCGGGGTGGCTCGAGCGAACTGCACGTCGACCACGCAATGCCTCGGAGCAAGGGCGGTGCGGACCACCCGAAGAACCTCCGAACCCTCTGTCGTGGGTGTCACGAGGCGAGACACGGACGAAAATTCTCAAACGAATGACGACCAACTACTACGACCGACTCGGGGTAGCCGAGACGGCGACACAGGAGGAGATTGAGGAGGCGTGGAAACGCGCCGTGATGGAGAAACACCCCGACCAGAACGACGACCCTGACGCCCAACAGCAGTTCATTCGACTGAAAGAGGCGTACGACACGCTCTCGGACCCCGATATGCGCGAGCGATACGACGAAGTTGGTCACGAGGCGTTCATCGGTGGGAGTGGCCACGAGTCATCCTCTGAAACGAAGGAAGCTTATCAGCGCGACCGGTCGTCCGCTAGTGAAGACTCCCGTTCTCGGAGCGATGGCTCCAGCGTCAACTGGCGGGCAAACACTCGCGGACACGAGGCTGCAGAGCACGTGTGGGAGCCGGGGTCCGGTCCGACGGCAGATACTGCCCCTCCACACGACACCTCCGACGAGGAAACGTCAGAGCGTGTTGCCGCGTACGGGCTGTCTTTCGGCGTCCCGGCGCTTCTGGCGTACGTCCTCTTCTTCGGGCTGGAGGGGAGTATCGGGCAGTTTCTGACGGGATTTGGGGTGACAAGCGACCTCTTACTGGTCGTGGTGCTCCCGCTCACGCTTCTCGCCGTGATTTTCGCCGAATGGCTGCTCGACACAGAGCGTCGTCTCTGGGAAAGTATCTCCGAGTTCGCTACCAGATCTGCACGGCGGGCCCGAAGCGGGTGGTCAACGGTGAGAAAAACCCTGCAGTGATGTGTGAGTAGAGTCAGACCTACTGGAACACCGATTGCTTCCTACCTGCCAACTGCACAATATTCCCTTATACAGGGGGTGTACCGTGGAGAAACGACTGATTCCTACAGTACGTCCGTCAGGATCATCAGCGAAAAATTGGTATATTCAATACTGTTCGTTCTCATGGGGTTTCTCACGGGCAGCCTCACCGAGTCAGTGATGTAACTCATCAACTTCCTCGGTCGTATCATAGACGAACGTCAGAATCCCCTCGGTTTCCGTTTCCTCGGCGTCGCAGAAGCCAAAACGGAAGTTCTCGAACGCGAGGATCGTACAGCCCGGCTGTTCCAGCCACGTCTCGGCGCCGACGACCTCGCGGTACCAGTCGACGACCGAGTCGCGGTCAGCAGTTCTGAAGAAGACGATTCCCCCGGTTCCCTCGGGCGGATCTGTGGTTTCTGGCATACTCAGGCTGGGTCCGGCCGGGTGTTAAAGCTCGGGCGATAGCGGGGGCGCGCCCCGCTCGGGAGGCTCGCAACGCCGGCGGCGACGCCATCGAGTCGGGGAGGGTCGGCCTACTCCCGATAGGGTACCGCATAGGCGCCGACGACGAAGAACGCCGTCGCCAGCACGGCGAGGATGGCGAGCTGAGGTAGCGCCGCCGCCGTCGGGTCGGCGCCGCCGGGCGTCGCCCCCTCGTAGGTCAGGGCACGCACGCCGCGGGCGAAGTACGTCAGCGGCGAGAGGTTCGTGATCGGCTGGAACCACGCCGGCAGCAGGTCGGGCGTGACGAACGTCTCCGAGAGGAACAGCAGCGGCAGCGCCACGGAGTTGCTGGCGGCGACGACGCCGTCCTGGGAGTCCGCGAGGCGGCCGAGGATGGCGCCGAGACCGCAGAACAGCGCGACACCGAGCACCACGAACGGCACCAGCAGGAGCAGGTGCGCGCCGACGGCGATCTCGGCGTCGACCAGCGCGACCACGAGGCCGAAGATCAGCAGCGAGGCGGCGCCGATGACGAGGACGTTCACCAGCGTGTGCGCGAGCAGCCACTCCCAGCGCCGCAGCGGCGTGGTGGCGAGCTTTTCGAACCGGCCGCCCTCTCGGTGGCGCGCGAACTCGCTGCCGACACGCGAAAGCGGCGTGAACAGCACGACGACGGCGAGATAGCCCGGGAGGTAGTAGCCCGGCGGTTCCGCGAACAGGCCGCCGCCGGTGGGTTGGGTACCCACGAGCACGCCGAAGATGAGCACGATGATCACCGGGAAGAAGAACGTGAAGAAGACGGCCGTGCGGCGGCGCAGGAACGCCTTCGCGCCGGCCCGGCACTCGCTTGCGATCCGGCCGGGACGGCTCATCGCTCCACCTCCGAGGCCTCGGCCGGTGCCTCCGATGGCGCGGCCGTCCCGGCGCCCCGGAACGACTCACCGGTGAGTTCGAGGTAGACGTCCTCCAGCGTCGGTTCGGTCCAAGTGAACGACTCGTAGGCGATACCGGCGGCCGCCAGCGCGTCGACGGCGTCGTCGATGTCGGCGGCGTCGATGTCGTGGAGGGTGAGCCGGCCCGCCGAGGCGTCGACCTCGAAGCCGGCATCGGTTAGTAGCTTGGCGCTAGCCTCCGTCCGGACCACGAGCCGTGAGTCGCCGCCGTGCTTGGCGATCAGGGCGCCCGGGGTTCCGGTGGCGACGACCTCGCCGTCGGCCAGCAGCGCCACCTCGTCGGCGAGGCGTTCGACCTCGTCCATCGAGTGGCTGGTGAGAAACACCGTCACCCCCGCGGCCGCGAGGTCCTCGATCAGCATCCAGAGGTCCCGGCGGCCCACGGGGTCGATCCCGGTGGTCGGTTCGTCGAGAAAGAGCACGTCGGGGTCGTTGACCAGCGTGATCCCCACGCAGGCCCGGCGCTGCTGGCCGCCGGATAGCTCCTCGTACCACGTGTCCGCCGCGTTGTCGAGGCCCACCTCCGAGATGACCGCCTCGGGGTCCCGAGCCCCGTCGTAGAGGTCGGCGTAGTAGCCCAGTAGCTCTCGGACGGTCAGGCGCTCTGGCGGGGAAAACGACTGCGGGAGGAGGCCGATCCGGGAGCGCTCGACCGATTCCGGCGGCGTGCCGAGCAGCGACACCTCGCCATCGTACTCGGTCGTGCCGGTGAGCGCGCGAACGAGCGACGTCTTGCCGGCGCCGTTCGGGCCGATGAGGCCGAAGACGGTCCCGGCCGGCACCGACAGCGAGACGCCGTCGACGGCGATGAGGTCGCCGTAGCGTTTGGTCACGTCGTCAGCGACGACTGCCGCGTCCATACGCGGAGTCGGCGACGAATCGGGGTAAAGCGTTCGCTCTGGGCGAAGAGAGTCGGAGAGTCAGGAGTCAGGGAATCGGACGGTGAGCAAGTCAGAACGTCAGGCCGGCACCGCGCTGGCGCCCGTCGAAACGGAGAGGCTGTACGGCGCCGGGGTGGGGTAGTCGGCCATCGGACTCATCGCGGCCGCCGCCTCCAGCGATTCGGCGAGCCACGACCGGGTCAGCGTCAGGGTGCCCTGCCGCCAGCGACGGAGCAGTAGCGCGGCCGAGAGGCCGCCGCGACCCCAGACGTACACGCCGCTGACGGCCGCTGCGGGGACGTTCCCCACGCCGAACGCCGAAAGCAGTTCGACGGCGCCGATCCACGACGGCACCAAGGTGACGACCGAGATGACCAACAGCAGGTCACCGGTCACAGATGCGCCCGAACGATAGCCACCGAGCATTCACTCGAGACGAGGGTAGAGTTCCCCATAAATGTTTTGTGGCGAATATCGGCACTGAGAACGCACTCAGCCCAGAAACAGCGTCGGCACGTACAGCGCGAGACAGGCGGCGCCCGCCCAACGACCCACCTCCTCGCGGCGGTAGAACACCACGACGACAGTGGCCGAGACCAGCAGCATGTAGCCGATCGAGAGGAGTGTGGCGTCGACGTTCTCGACGGCCAGCGGCGCGACGGCGGCGCCGACGCCCAGCGAGAACAGCGGGTCGGTGATGTTCGAGCCGAACAGCGTCCCGACGGCGATCCCGCCCTCCTCGCGCCGGACAGCGAGCGCAGCGACGACGATTTCGGGGGTGGTCGTCCCCAGACCGGTGAGCAGCCCCAGCAGATACGTCGGCGCGCCCAGCGCGTCGGCGACGCCGCGGGCGCCAGTCACGAGCAGATGGCCGCCGACGATCACCAGCACGAGGCCGGCGACCGCCCAGAGCACCGGGTGCGAGAGCGTCTCGTCGGTCGACACTCGTGAGCCGACGACATCGGTGTCGTCGGTGAGTTCGTAGCGCGCCGCGATGAAGCCGAGGTAGGCCAGCGCCATCAGAACGCCCTGAAGACGGCCCACGCGGCCCGAGGAGACGACCAGCAGCATCGTCGCCATCGCGACCACCATCCCGACGCCGTAGGTCAGCACCTCACTCCGCGCGGCCGGGAGCGGCGCGAGGATCGCGACGAGGCCGATCCCGAGCGTGATCTGAGAGGTGGCTGAGCCGACGATGTGGCCGATCACCAGCGGCCCCTGCCCGTAGGCGGCACCGTAGGCCGAGGTGGCGACTTCCGGCAGCGAACTGCCGACGGCGACGAGGGTGACGCCGACGAAGAAGGCCGAGACGCCGCGATCCCGGGCGATCATCGACGCCCCCTTCACGGTCCGGTCACTGCCGGCGACGAGGGTGACCAGGCCGGCGAGGAGGCTGAGCGCATGGAGTAACACGTCAGACGGTCGGCCCAATGCCGCCCGGAAGGAAGGGAGTAGCGGTCGACGGCGTGTTACTCAATCGCGTTCCGCCGTGCAAAGAATTACGGGAGAAGCGGTCGAACGTTCATTCATGGCAGACGTACTCGTCGTCGGCGGCGGTCCCGCCGGCCTGAGCGCAGCACTGTTCGCCGAGAAGAACGGTCTCGAGACCACGGTGTTCGACACCGACGGAACGTGGATGCACAAGGCTCACCTGTTCAACTACCCCGGGGTCGGCTCCCGGGACGGGAGCGTGTTCCTCGACACCCTCCGAAACCAGGTCGACAACTTCGGCGTCGAGCGAAAGCAGGGCGAGGAAGTGACCGACGTGGCCGAGAGCGGCGACGGCTTCACCGTCACGACGGAGGCAGGCGAGTACGAGGCGCCCTACGTCGTGCTCGCGACGGGGGCGAACCGCGACCTCGCCGAGGATCTGGGCTGTGAACTCACCGACGAGGGCGTCGTCGACGCCGACGTGACGATGGAGACCAGCGTCGAGGACGCCTACGCGACGGGTGCGATGGTCCGCGCCGAGGAGTGGCAGGCCGTCATCTCCGCGGGCGACGGCGCCTCGGCCGCGCTCAACATCCTGAGCAAGGAGAAGGGCGAGCACTACCACGACTTCGACGTGCCGGCCGACGCCGAGGAGGCGTTCGGCGCGATGGCCGACTCGGAGTAAGTCGCCCCTTTTGCCGGTATCGCTGTTCGAACGCCGGTTCGGTCGGGAGACCAGCGGCGGCTCTCGCTCAGTTGCAGTCGGTCTGCCGGAACTGCGAGAGACAGTCGAAGGCAGCGCCACAGTCTGCACACTCCCACTGGTCGGTGACGCTGTGCTCGCCGATGGCTTTCAGCCAGTCGCTCATGGTCGACAGCGAGGGTCGCTCGGCTGTTGAACGTTCCCCCTGCCACCACGCTTTCCTCGCCGGCGGCCGCACGCGCAGCCATGCTCGAACGCGAGGAAGCCACCGAGCGACTGCGAACGGCGAAAGCTGACGCGGACGTGTCGTTCACTGAATTGGCTGACGCGGTCGGCCGGGACGAAGTCTGGACCGCGTCGCTGCTGCTGGGCGACGTGAGCGGCACCGAGGAGGAGGCCCGCGCGCTCTGTGACGCACTGGGCGTCGAGGAGTCGGAAGTCGTCGACGCGCTCAAGCGCGCGCCGTACAAAGGCGAGGACGACCCGACCATCCCCTCGGACCCGATGCTCTACCGCCTCTACGAGATCCCGCAGGTGTACGGCGACGCCATCAAAGCCTGCGTCCACGAGGAGTTCGGCGACGTCGACAGGAGCGAAGCTCCTGTCTGCCAACCGGAGCGCGGAGCGCTCCGGTGACGGCATCATGTCGGCCATCGACTTCGAGTGCCACGTCGACAGGGTCGAACACGAGGCGGGCGACCGGGTGCGGATCACCTACGAGGGGAAGTTCCTGCCGTACAGGAAGTGGTAGCGCCGGCTCCTAGGTCCAGGCGTCGACGCTGTTGAACCCTGCGAGATTCGTCGGAGAGACGGACTACTCCTCAGAGGGGGTGGCGAGGAGCATCTCGACGCGGACCCTCGCCCCCTCGGCAGCGACACCGTCAACGGCGTCGGCGACGCGGTCGCGATCCTCGGGAGTGAGAAAGGGAATCGAGATGACTCCTCCGCCAACGCTCGCGGCCGGAGATATATGCGTCCCGGGGCCGTACAGGGCGGTATGGGCGACGACGCGTGCTACCGGGACTACTGTCCGGCGTGTGACCTGCAGGTGACGGTCGTCGACGAGGAGTGCCCTGAGTGCGGGGTATCCCTCCCTGCGGAGTAGTTCCCGTTCCGGTCCCCGCTCGGCCCGGCGTATCGGAGGGGTTTTGTAGCGACAGCCGGGAGTAGTAGATAGACGGCACGGTCAGCAGTCCCTTTCGCCCCGCGTGCTCTGCACGTCGGGGTAGACTGCCAGACCTACCCCGTCTGCTCAACACACTGAGCGGCAGCTATACGCGTTCTCCGAGTCGTCGTCCCGTCACGAGCCAAGAGGCTCCGGTGTCACAGATTGGTCGCGAGCAGCCACGCCTGCCCGATCGCCAGCGCCGCGAGCAGGAGGTGGGCCAACACCTCGAACAGCCGAACGTCGACGCCAGCCGCCTCGTCGAGAACGAGACGCGTGGTCCGGAGCGCGACGTACAGCACGACCGTAACCGCGGGGATGGCGACCAGACCGAGTACGCGCGGCGCGCGCCTGACCGTGACCTGCCCGTCGAGCCCCACGTGCCAGCCGACGATCATCCGCTCGGGGAGCGCGGGCGCGACGACGGCGCCAGCAGCAACAGTCGCGACGACCAGCGCGAACGAGGTGAGTTCGGGGAGCGTACGACGTGCGGACCTCACGCTTCCCCCACCGTTTCCGGGCCGGCCGTGGAGCGTTGTTTAGGTCGGTCAGCCGTCCACGTCGACGCCTGCACGTCGCCGACAGAGAGCGACTCAGGGCCGTATCGGGCCACCAGCGCGAGCGCCACCAGCCCGAAGCCGCCGACCAGGAGGACCGTGAACGGGACGGGCAGCGCCGACGGGCCGACGACGACCTGCAGCGGGACGTTCACGCTCGCGTTGAGCGCCCCGTGCATCAGGACGGCTGCAGGCACACAGCCCCGAGAGCTGTTGTAGAGCCACGTGAACGTAACGGAGGCGACGACGACGAACGCCGCGTACCCCGCGGGCGACATCTCGTACACGCCGAAGGCGAACATCGGTGCGTGCCACAGCGCCCAGACGGCGCCGACGACGACGCTCGCCGACAGCGCACCGTACCGGGCCTGTAGGTGCGGGAGCGCGAACCCGCGCCAGCCGAACTCCTCCTGTCCGCCGCCGAGCAGCGTGGCGAACACCACGTTGATCGCGAACCCGCCGAGTGCGGGGGCGACCGCCGACTCGTCGACGCCGCCGGTTAGCGCGACCATCACGGCGCCGAGCGCGAGACTGACGCCGATGGGGACCGCCAGCGCGGCGGCGTACCACCGCGGCGAGCGGCGCCAGTCGAGGGTCGACGCGAGCCAGCCCCGGACGGACTCGCCGCGCAGGCGCGTGACGACGGCGGCAGCCACCAGCGGCCCGAACGCACCGGGGATGGCGGCGAGTTTGAGCATCGGGCCCTCGACGGCCGTGAGAACTGGGAACCACACTCCCCAGGAGAGGGCAAACGTGAGTGCGAAGTACGTTGCAGCCGGGTGGCGGTCGGCTGCGTCGAATGCGGGAGCAGTCATCTGTACGCCCGGCTTCGCCGGGGCATACGATAGAACGGGAGCCAGTGCTTCAGACCCTGAAGCGTTCGATAGCTCTTTAGGTACTTTTGCCAACAACTGGCCCACAGTGAGTGAGGAGGAGATCGAGGCCGTCGCGGGGCTGCTGGAGGACGAGACAGCCCGGGCTATCCTCACTCGGACGAGCCGAGAACCCATGTCCGCAAGCGAACTCAAACAGCAGTGTGACGCGTCGGGGCCGACCATCTACCGCCGACTCGAACGGCTCCGAGAGCGCGATCTGATCGAGGAACAGACTCGCCCGGATCCTGACGGCGGGCACCACACGCAGGTGTACGCGCCGAACCTCCGGCGCGTGACCGTCGAACTCGACGACGGCGAACTCCACCTCGAAATCGACCGCCGGGAGGACATGTCCGACCGGTTCACCCGCCTGATCGAGGATATCTGATGCTGGGACCACTCCAAGTCGGCGGGACGACTGCCGCGCTGCTGCAGGCTTACGAGATGGTCGGCGCGGCGCTCGGCCTGTTCATCGCGTTCCTCGCGTACCGCGGCTACCGGCGTAACGACAGCCGACCGATGCTGTATCTGGCCATCGGCTTCGGGATCATCCTCGGCCTCCCGATACCGCTGGTAGCGATATCGTTGCTGTTCCCGTCGATTCCGGGGGCCGTCAGTCAGGCGTTCGTCCAGACCCTCGAAATCGTCGGGCTGGTCTGCATCATCTACGCGCTCCGGATGGAGCCGTAACCACGCCTTAGAGGTTGCTCGCGCCCGCGCCGCCCTCGATGGGGAGCGCGACGCCGTTGATGTAGGAGGACTTCGGCGAGGAGAGGAACGCCACGGCGTCGCCGAGTTCCATCGGGTCGCCGATGCGCTCGAGCGGGATGCCCGCGCCCCAGTCGGCGAGGCCCTCCTCGTAGTCCTCGTAGTCGCCGCGGTCGACGGCCTGCTCGACGAGTTCCTCGATCCGGGAGGTCTCGTGGGGGCCCGGCAGCACCGCGTTCGAGCGGATCTCCGGACCCAGTTCCTTCGAGAGGGTCTTCTCGAGGCCGATGACGGCCATCCGGACGGAGTTCGAGAGCACCAGCGAGTCGATAGCCTCCTTCACGGATCGGGAGGTGACGAACGTCATCGTCCCCTGATCGGACTCCTTGAGGTGGGGCGCGGCCTCTCGCACCGTTCGGACCGCGCTCATCACCAGCAGGTCGAACGCTTGGTACCAGTCCTCGTCAGTGGTTTCCTCGAAGGGTCCGCTGGGCGGGCCGCCGGCGCTCGTCACGAGCGTGTCGATGCCGCCGAACTCTTCGACGGTTCGCTCGACGAGATGCTCGATGTCCGCCTTCTCGGTCAGGTCGCCCTGTACGCCGACGACCTCGCCGTCGCCGACCGCGTCGACCTCCTCGACGGCCTCGGCGAGTCGCTCCCCGTCCCGGCCGTTGAGCACGACGTTCGCGCCCTCGCGGGCCAGCGCCGTCGCCGACGCCTTCCCGAGGCCGCTGCTCGATGCGGTCACCAGTGCGCTCGTGTCTGCGAGTCCGAGATCCATACCGCTGAGGTGGGAGGGAGGGCCCTTAAACCCGACTCGCTCCGGAAACGTCCGGGGGGTTCTGCGTCGTTTTTCGGCAAGCCTAAACCATCGTGGCCCCACCCCCGATCCATGAGCGACTACGGGCTTGCGGACGTGAGCGTCGTGATGGGGAGCTACAACGAGGCCGAGGCCATTGGGCCGGTGCTTTCGGACATCGACGACGCCACAGATGGGAAAGCAGAGGTCGTCGTCGTCGACGGCTCCAGCGACGACACGGCCGACATCGCCCGCGAGCACGGCGCGACCGTCATCGAACAGGAGCCACAGGGGTACGGCTACGCGGTCTGTAAGGCGCTACTCTCCGCGAGCAACCCCGTGCGGATCACGACCGACTGCGACGGTACCTACCCGATGGAGCGCATCCCGGACTTCCTCGATCTGATCAACGAGGGCTACGACGTGGTCAGTGGCGACCGGCTCTACCACGGCGCCGAGACGATGCCGACGATGAACCGCTACGGGAACCTCGCCTTTGCCGCGTTGTCGAGCGCGCTCGCAGGCGACCATCTCCACGACGTGACCACGGGGATGCGCGCCTACCGCGGGGACGTGATCGAGGACATCACCTGGACCGAGAACACCGGGCTCTCCGCGGAGCTGCTGATCAGGCCCGGGATGCGGGGCTACAACGTGCGTGAGGAGCCCATCGCCTACGACGAGCGACTGGGGGAGACCAAACTCGACCCGTTCTCGGGCGGCGCCGAGATCGCGGGCTCGATCCTTCGCGTCTGTGCGGAGGAGCGAAAACGGCAGTTACGGAGCCTGTTCTAGCAGTCGATCACGACCCACCGACTCGCCGGAAAATCACCTCGTCTGGACGTCGACGCTCACGCCACAGTGAGATCGACCGTGTGCTCCATGACGGCGCCACAGCACGGGCACTCGTGGGAGTATTCGACGACCCGGCCGTCGGTCTCGCCGGCCCAGTCGGCCTCGTCATCGACGAACCCACACGCGGTACAGACGCACTCTTCGTCGTTGTAGTACGCCTTCAGCCGCTCCAGCGCGGATGATTTGCTGCTTGTTGCCATACCACACGATTTGCGCTACGTGCGCAAAACTGTTCCCCCGATATCGGCGCCTCAGCCGCGTTACCGGCCACTCACTCCGCAGACCCACTCACGAGCGTCGTGTTGGCGAACGTCCCGGGCGGCGACGGCCCCAGCCCCGCGGGCACACAGCGGTCCGGGACGGGACAGCGCTCCCGGGTCGGCGAGAGCGCGCGCACCCCGTCCGGACCAGTCTCGACCGGGAACACGAGTTCGTAGCTGAACCCCGAACTCGGCCCGGTGGAGACGAAGACCGTGACCGTGAGTTCGTCGCGGTCGGCGACGGCGAAGCTTCCGGCACCTGAGAGGCCGGACCCGGAGAGCCGTGCCTCCCCGTCGGCGACGACGAGCGAGAGAGTCAGCGCGCGCTCGCTCGCGTTCGCGGTGGCGTACGTCTGGCCGGCGTCGCCGCCGGCGCGGATCGACACCGATTCCGCGTTCCCGGGGACGCCGACTGAGGCGTCGAGGCGGACCGACTCGCCCGAGACGCGCTGGACCGGCCGGAGTTCCGCAGTGACGGCCTCGCCGTCGACGGGGTTCCACGCGCCCCGGTAGACGTAGCGCCGGAGCGAGTGGTTGGGGTGGGCCGCCGCCACGTCGAGTTCGCGGTTGTCCGCCAGCGCATACAGCGACGCGCCGTCGAAGTCCGGATCGTTCCGGACTGCTTGGAACGGATGGTTCAGCCACGGACCGTACACCGTCGGAAGGAAGGTGACCGTCGGCTCAGCGGTCCGGTCGCCGCCGATCACGGCGTTGCCGGCCGAGAGCCCGCCCTGGGCCTCGAACGGCGCGTAGGCGGCTTCGAGTTCGTCGCTGACCGCCGCGTTGCGCTGGATCGGCCCCGCTGCCGTGTCGGCCGCGACGGCGCCGCCGATCCCGGCCGTGATCACGAGCAGCACAACAGCGATCCGGCCGGCCGGGAGATCGTCCGAGAGCCGGGAGTCGAGAAGCGCGTTGAGTCGGTCCGCGCCCCAGACTGCCGCGACGGCGCCGAATATCGCCGTGGGGATCAGCAGGTCGTAGTGGTAGTACGGCCCGAGGTGGTAGATCAGGCCGTCATTGGCCACGTCCAGCGCGCCGAGGATGTTGTAGTTCCCCCAGAACGCCACGTTGCCGGCGGGAATCGTGAGGAGCATCCCCCCGAGCGCAACACGCCGCCACGACTGGGGAGTCGGGCCGCGACGACGCGCGACGCCGACGGAAGCCGCCACGCCGGCAACTGCGAGCGCGGTGCCCACGACGCCCATCGCCACCCAGTCGGAGAACAGCGTCGCGAGCACGCGGCTGTTGGCTTCGAGCGCCAACTCGACGGTGTACTGGGTCTCGTGAGCCAGTAGCTGTCGGTGCCCGAAGCCGATCCCATCCTCGGGTGCGAACGCCTGATACGGGAAGACGAGCGGGTCGCCCGTGACGACCGCGTTGTAGCCCAGCGCGACGGCGACGCCGAGGACGCCGAGGCCGGCGGTCGCCAGCCGTCGGGCGAACAGCGCGCGCGCCGCCTCGTCGACCTGCGTGAACGGCGCCCGCCACGCCCCCGAGCGAGCGAGGCTGACGCAGGCGTGGCCGATGAACGGCGCCGCGAACAGCACCGCGGTGTAGGGCCGGGCGAGGAATGCGACGCCGACGGCGGCGCCCGCGACGGTCGCGAGCCGCCGGCTCCCGGTTCGCTCGGCACGGAGGTAGGCGTACGCGAACGTCACCTCGAACGCCGCCGTCACCGCGTAGGGGAGGTACGTGCCCGAATGCAGCAGGAACAGCGGCGACGCGAGCACCAGCGCGCCCGCGAGCACACCGACGCGGGCGTCGAACAGCTCCCGGCCGACCGCGGCCGTGCCGGCGACGACCGTCGCCGAGACGCCGGCCAGCGCGAGTGGGTACGCACCGAGCGTCCGGCCCAGTGCGAACACCGCGGCCGTGACGGGCGCATACTTCGAGTAGAGCCCCTGTGGGCCGTCGACGAAGAACCACGGGCGGTAGGAGCCTTCTACTGGGGGTCGGAGGAACAGCCGTCCGGCGCGCAGCAGTTCGGCCTGCTGGAGGTAGACGCCCTCGTCGTGGTTGAGCGAGTGATACGGGAACAGTCTGGTGGCGACGACGACGGAAACGACGGCGGCGATTGCGCCGAGTACGAGAATCGCGAGCCAGCCCCGGTCGAGTCGGTCGCGGGCGGCGTCAACAACCCGGCTGAGCGCCCGCCGAACACCGTCGTCGGGCGAGCGCTCGGACATCTACGCCGCGGGGTACCAGGCGAGGGTGTGGTCGGCGACGAGGCGGACGCGTACGCGCTCGCCCACGTCGACCTCGACGGCGTGGTTGTGGAGACAGCGAACCACGGGGCCGTCGTCGAGTCGGACGTGGTAGACGAAGGAGGGGCCGGTGTACTGCCGCCGGATCACTTCGCCATCGGCAGCGGGCGGCGTCGACGTCGCAGACTGGTCGGCGGCGGGCGCCGCGATTCCGCCGTCGGCGGTGGGGCGGGCCTCCGCAGCACCGACCGTGCCAGCCTCGCCGTCGAGTGGCGCCAGTCGGAGGTCGTCCGGGCGCACCAGCACGTCCACCTCGGCGCTGACGTACTCGTCGGTCACGCCCTCCAGCAGGTCGCGGCCGTAGGAGCCGATAGTCGTGTCCACGGTGTCCTCGGTGATCCGGCCGGGGACGAAACTCGCCTGCCCGAGGAAGGAGGCGACGAAGCGGGATTTCGGGTGCTCGAACAGCGACGCGGGACTGCCGACCTGCTCGACGCGACCCTCGGACATCACCGCCACGCGGTCGGAGATGGAGAGCGCCTCCTCCTGATCGTGGGTGACCGAGACGGCGGTGACCCCGGCCTCGTTGAGGATCCGGGTCACCTCCTCGCGCATCTCGACTCGCAGCGCCACGTCGAGGTTCGAGAACGGCTCGTCAAGGAGTAGTACGTCGGGTTCGGGGGCGAGCGAGCGCGCGAGCGCGACGCGCTGGCGCTGCCCGCCCGAGAGGTCCGTCGGCGAGCGGTCGCCGTAGCCGTCGAGGCCGACGAGGTCGAGCAGGTCCGCGACCCGTCGGTCGGCAGCCTCACTATCGGGGTCGTCGAGGCCGAACGCGACGTTCTCGGCGACCGAGAGGTGGGGGAACAGCGCGAACTCCTGGAACACCATCCCCACATCGCGCTCCTCCGGCGGGACCACACTCCCCTCGCCGGCGACGACGTCGCCGCCGACCGAGACGGTCCCCTCAGTCGGCGTTTCGAGACCCGCAATCATCCGGAGGGTAGTGGTCTTCCCGCAGCCAGAGGGCCCGAGCAGCGTGAGCAGTTCGCCCTCTCGAACCGTGAGGTCGACGCCGTCGACGGCCGTCTCGCCCGCGAATCGCTTGACGACGTTCGAGAGTTCGAGCACCGCCGGCGGCGTGTCGGCCTCGGTGGCCGGCGCGTGGGCGTCGGTGACAACCGAGTTCGCCGTCTCGGCCGCCGCTCGCTCCGCGCGGTCGTCGGTCGTGGGGGTGGCGTTGTCGCTCATGTGTCGCGGCGTTGAACGAGGAGGGGGATCATCGAGAGCCCGGAGAGCACCACCAGCACCAGCGCCGGCAGCGCCGCCCGGCCGTAGTACCCCCCTTCCTGAACTCGCCAGATGTACGTCACCAGTGTTGTAAACCCTGTCGGGTGGAGGATGAGTGTGGTGTCCAGTTCCTTCATCGTCGTGAGGAAGACCAGCGCGGCGCCCGCGAGCACACCCGGCGCGATCAGCGGCAGCGTCACGCGCCGGAACACCGCTTTCGGCTGGGCGCCGAGCACCCGCGCAGCGCCGATGAGCGCGGGATCGACGCCCAGCACCGACGAGCGCGTGGCGCCGACGGCCTGCGGGAGAAAGCGAACGACGTAGGCAAACACCAGCAGCGGGAGCGACTGGTACACCGCGCGGGAGACCGTCGGCCCGAAGAACGCGGCGAGCTGATTGCTGCTGAAAAACACCAGCGCGAGCGCGAGCACGACGCCCGGCATCGCGTAGCCCAGATACGTCGCGCGCTCGGTCAGGCGCGCCAGCGGCGCGTTCGAGCGCCCCGAGTAGTACGCGACCGGGAGCGCGATCACCATCGTCGCCGCCGCGGCCAGTGCAGCCGCGTAGACGGAGTTCAGCGCGAAGCCGAGTTCGAACGCCCGACCACCGACCTCGTAGGCGAGCGCCTCGGCACGGACGAACCACATCGTCAGAATCCCCACCGGGAGCGCGAGTGTGAACAGCGACACCACCGCCGGGAACAGCACGGCGAGCCAGCGCAGCCGACCGAGCGAGATCATCGCCGTCGAAGCCGCCGGCGCGCCGTAGCCCGCGTCGGCGTCGTCGCCGATCCGGGACTCTAGCGCGACCACCACCGCGGTCACGGTGAGTAGCTGTAAGGAGAGCAGCGTCGCGTTCGCCCGGCCGTCGCCGAAGCTGTTGAGTTCGACGTAGATCATCCGCGTGAACACGTCGTACTGCATGATCGACGGCGTGCCGAAGTCCGAGAGCGCGTACAGCGCGACCAGTAGCGCGCCCGCGGTGACCGCCGGGAGGATCTGGGGCAGGATCACCCGGCGGAACGCCGCGAGGTAGCCGACGTTGAGGGTCCGGGCGGCCTCCAACTGCGTCTCGTCGAAGGAGAGCAGCGCCGCGCGGGTGGTGAGGAACACGTAGGGGTAGACGAACAGCGTCAGGACCAGCGCGGTGCCGCCGAGCCCGTACACGTTCGGAATCGAGACGCCCAGCGGCGCCAGCGCGTCGGCGAGCGCGCCGTCGGGGCCGAACGCCGAGACGTACGCGAACGCGCCGATGTAGCTCGGAACCACCAGCGGGAGCGCGACGGCGACGGTCCAGAACCGCCGGAACGGGAGGTCGGTCTGGACGGTGAGTACCGCGAGCGGGACCCCGAGTGCGACCGAGGCCGCCGTGACGACGCCGACAAGCACGAGACTGTTGGCGAACACCTCCGTCGACCCACGGAGCAGCGACAGCGCCTCGTCGAGGGGGACCTCGCTGGCCCGGAGCAGGAGCCAGAGCAGCGGCGACAGCACCGCGGCCGCGACGGCCGCCGACAGCAGCACCAACGGCGTCGAGACGCCGTCGTCGTCGAGGCCGAGTAGCCGGCCCAGTAGCTCGCGGAGTCGCGATCCGAGGTTTCCCGGAGCGTCGCCGACCGCGCCCATCAGAGCACGCCCACCTCCCGCATGAGGTCCACCGTCGGCCCGATTTCGGAGAGCCGCGCGAGGTCGAACTCCGGCGGTTCGAGTTCGTCGATGGGGGGGAGGCCACCGACCGGCGGCACGCCCGGAATCATCGGGTAGGCGTACGCCCGCGTGGCGAAGAACTCCTGCGCCTCAGCCGAGAGCAGGTGGCGCACGAAGTTCTGGGCCAGTTCCTGCTGGGGGCTGGGTTCGAGCACGGCAGCGCCGGCGACGTTGATCAGCGCGCCCGCATCGCCGCTGGTGAAGGCGAGGTCAATCGGCGCCTCGGGGCGAGCCTCCTGCACTCGGAGCGCGTAGTAGTGGTTGGCGAAGCCAGCCTGCAGTTCGCCGTCGGCGACGGCGTTGGAGACGAAGAACTCGTTGTCGTACTCCGTGACGCCGGCGTCGACCATCGACTGGAGCCACTGGCGGGTCGCCTCCTCGCCCTCGGTGATCCGCATGGCCGTGACGAACGCTTGAAACGCGCCGTAGGTCGGCGCCCAGCCCATCTGACCGGCGACATCGGAGTCCGGGAGCGACATCACGTCGTCGGGAACGTCCGACTCATCGAGCGCCTCGGTGTTGTACGGGATGGCGCGAGCGCGGCCAGCGGTGCCCACCCAGTCGCCGTCGGGGTGGAACTGCTCGGGAACGGGGTCGGTCACCTCGTCCGGGAGCGTCGAGGTCAGCCCCTCGGCGGCGACGGCCGCGAGCGAGCCAGCGTCGACGGACCAGAACACGTCCGCCGGGGTGGAGGAGCCCTCGGTGATGATGGTGTTTGCCCCCTCGCTGGTGCCGTAGGGCCGCGGCGTCGCCGTGAAGTCGGGGTAGATGTTCTCCAGTTTGGTGAGCAGATCGCGGTAGAGCCCACCCTCCCCGCCGCCGAGGTAGACGGTGAGTTCGCCCGAGAGCGCCGGAAGCTCCGAGATCCGGGTGCCGCCGATCTCGCTGCGTCCCTCTGCCAGCGCGCCGGAGCCGCGGAACTCCGAGAACTCCGCGGAGCCGCTGGTGTCGGCGCCCTCGGTCGGCGTATCAGTCACGCCCGGCGTTCCGTCCGTTTCGGTCCCCGTGGTGTCGTCGCCGCCCGAACAGCCAGCGATGCCGACGAGGCCGGCGCCCGCAAGGGTGCCCAGCAGTCGGCGGCGTCGCTTCGAGAACTCCTCAGTCATCGGCGGGCACCTCCACGGGCTCCGCGGCGGGTTCCTCCAGCGCGTCGAGGCAGTCGAGCCAGTCGCGCATGTGGGCGCCGCAGTAGTTCAGGAACTCGCCGTTGTTCCACGACTCGAACTCGCCCTCAGCGAGCGCGTCAGCCATGGCGGCGAACGCGTCGTGGTAGCTCTCGGCGCCCGCGGCGGCGTCGTCGATGACCTCCCAGACGTGCTCGTTGAGTTCGAGGCCAGCGACCTCGTTCTGGAGGTCGTCGAACGTCGAGCGCGGCGCTTTGTTGTGCTCACAGAGCGGGCCGCCGTTGTACACCTGCTTGCCCAGCACGTCACAGGCGCGCTTGAGAAACAGGCCCGACCAGATGTCGTCGAACCGGCCCACATCCCAACGGTTGTCGTCCATCGGGAGCTGGTAGAACGCCGGGATCACCTCCCGGCGGAAGGCAAGGTTCATCGAGCAGACGGTGAGATACTGGCCCTCGGCGGCGACGAAGTCCTCGCCGAAGTCGTCGGCGCTTGTGCGGCTCTGGGCCTGCCCCTGCAGGTCGCCGTCCATCAGGATGCGCACGGCGTCGAGGTCCGGGACGTTCGTCCAGAGGCCCTGCGAGGCGACGACATCGTCGACCTCGGTGGTCTTGCGCTCGATGTCCTCGTCCATCGCCGCGTAGGGGTAGCCACGGGGGTAGAGGTTCGCGTCGGCGTCATCGAGGACGTTGACCCACGACTCGTCGGAGGCGCGGGACTCGATTTCGCCCTCGTAGGCGAGGTTCTCGAGGTGGGTGCCGAAGAAGTCCTCCCCCTCGTGGGGGAGGGTGTCGTCGTCGATGAACACGCCGTAGTCGAATCGCTCGTTGGCCCACATGTACAGCAGGCCGAAGGAAGTCTGGGCGTGGCTGGCCGCGGGGATCAGGTGGGCGTACTCGCTGACCCCCTGCTCGGCGAACCACGCCTCGCGTGCGGTGCCGTCGAAGACGGCGCCGTCAACGCCCAGGTCGTCGAGCATCGCCGCCATCTCGTCGGTGTCACAGAACGCCTCCGTGACCAGCACGACGAACAGGCGGTCGGTGTCGAACCCGTGTTCACGGGCGTTGGCGACGTACTCGCGCATACATTCGTACTCCCTGATAGTGGGGACGACCACGCAGATGTCCTGCTGGCTCATAGACTCAGCGTTGTTTAGGATCACCTAAAGCGTGTCGATGTTTTGGCCAGCCAAAACACAGTCGGGCCGACAGTAGTCGCTGGTGGACGTGGGAAAAACCGCAAGAAATCGCGGTCGTCGGGGCCTCAGTCGAGTCGTTCGGACGCGATCTCGGCACCCTCGACGAGCGCCTCGAGTTTGGGCCACGCGATGTCGGGGTGGACCATGCCGAGGCCGGCCTGCGTGCCGAACCCGCAGTCCGGTGCGGCGACGATTTTGGTGTCGTCCGGGACGGTGTTCGCGACGCGCTCGATGCGGTCGGCGATGGTTTCCGGGTGGTCGATGATGTTCGTCTTCACGTCGACGACGCCGGGGATGAGCGTCCAGCCGTCGGGCAGCGGGTGCTCGGCGAACGCGCGGTACTCGTGCTGGTGACGTGGGTTCGCCTGCTCGACGCTGAGCCCGGAGATGTCGGCCTCGTAGAGCGTCGGCAGCATGTCGGCGAGGTCGGTGTCGAGGTGGTGGGGGCCTTCGTAGCTCCCCCAACAGGTGTGCAGGCGGACCTGCTCCTCGGGGATGCCCGAGAGCGCCTCGTTGAGCGCGTCGACGTGCATCTCGACGATGCCGCGGAACTCCTCGACGGAGTTGTCCGCGAACAGGTGGGAATGCCCCGTCGCCAGCAGGTCGGGCGCGTCGATCTGAATGGTCGCGCCCGTGTCAGCGTATAGCTGGTACTCCTCGGCCATCGCGTCGGCGATGGCGGAGACGTACTCCTCGTGGTCGCCGTAGTGCTCGTCGACGTGCGTCGCCGCGACGACGCTGGGTGAGGCGGTGGTGAAGAACGTGTCCTCGATGTCGACATCCGTACCCTCGAGGGCGTCGTGGAACTGCTCGATCTCCCGTTCGGCCTCGTCGTAGCCGTCGTAGCGGATCTCGCCCGTCACCGCTGGCTGGCTGGCGAGGTCGATCACGTCAGTCTCGAACGTGTCCTCGGCGACCGCGGGGTACTCCTCGAGGTCGGCCCAGAGCGCCTGCTCGCGCTGGCCGCCGATGTTGGTGAGTCGCTCGCCGACGTAGTAGTTGAACGAGACGCGGGGCTGCTCGCCGTTGTTGATCTCGTCGATCCCCGTCGCCAACTGGCGGTCGACGATGTCGTCGGTCGCCTCGCTGCTCACGCGCTCCCACTCGTCTGGGTCCACATCGCCGCCCGACTGCCGGGTGCGGAGGAGGTCGAGCAGTTCCGGCGGCCGCGGGAGGCTGCCGATATGTGTCGTCTCGATCCGGGAGGTGTCGTCTATCGCCATACTCGGTAATACTCTGCCGATAAGATATAACTGGTGGTTTTCTCACCCGTCGCCGGAGCGGAATCCGTCCTTTGAAACCGATAGGGGTTGGGAGGGTGGGTATGGACGGAAACGACCGGCGTATCGTCGGGCTGACAGGGACGGCCCATGCGCTGCTGCACACCTACGAGCTGTCGGTGCCGATCCTCGTCGTCATCTGGCTGACCGAGTTCGCCACGAACCCCGCGGAGCTCGGGATCGTCGTCTCGGTGGGAATGGCGCTGCTCGGCCTCGGCGCGCTCCCCGGCGGCGTGCTCGCGGACCGCTACGGCTCGCGGAAGCTGATCGCGCTCTGTCTGGTCGGGATGGGGGGATCGTTCCTCGTGCTCTCGGTAGCGCCCGCGGCCGCCACCGGCGCGCTGGGGACGCTCCCGATACTCTCGGTCAGTCCCGCAGTGATCGCGATTGCGGTCGCGCTGGTGCTCTGGGGCGCCGCAGCGAGCGTCTACCACCCGGCGGGGCTGACGCTGATCAGTACCGGCGTCTCCGAGCAGGGGCGCGGCTTCGCGCTCCACGGGATGGCCGGCAACATCGGCATCGCCGCCGGCCCGCTGGCGACGACGATCATGTTGGCGTTCATCGACTGGGAGACGGTGACGGCGATTCTGGCGATTCCGGCGTTCATCGCCGCCGTCGCCGCGCTGTGGATCGACGTCGACGAGCGCGAACCCGACGAGGACGACGACGAGGAGACGCCCGACTCCATCAGAGAATTCCTCGCCGTCTCCAAGACGGTCGTGCACAGCGCGTTCGCGTTCGTCTTCCTCGTGGTCGCACTCAACGGCCTCTACTACCGCGGCGTGCTGACGTTCCTACCTGATCTGCTGGCGGGCCTGGAGACGTTCCAGCCCCTCGAGATCGCCGGCAAGCAACAGGAGCCCGCGAACTACGTCTACTCGGGCCTGCTGGCGGTCGGCATCCTCGGCCAGTACGCCGGCGGCCGCCTCACGGACATGATGTCGCCGGCCCGCGGGATCGCCTACGCGTTCGGCGGCCTCTCGGTGCTCGCGCTGGTCTTCCTCCCGCTGGCGTCGATGGGCGCCGCGCCGCTGCTCGCGGTGAGTGCGGTGCTCGGCTTCGCGCTGTTCATCGTCCAGCCGATGTATCAGGCCGCCGTCGCCGAGTACACCCCCGAGGCCGCCCGTGGCCTCTCCTATGGCTACACCTATCTGGGGAACTTCGGCATCGGTGCGCTCGGCGCCGGGATGGCCGGAACGATCCTGACGTACTCCAACCAGACGGTGCTGTTCCTCGTGTTCGCGGTCATCGCCGCCTGTGCGAGCGGGATCGGCCTGCTGCTGATGCGGCGGTAGGAGGTCTTTTGGAGTGGTTTTGGTTGGGGAGGTTCTGGGTAGACAGCGGTCGCTACGGTGTCTTGACCGGTAGCTACTGGGACAGCGACCGCGACAGCATCTCGTTCGTTGGCAACTGGAGACCGCAGCGCCGATTCCCCACCACTCCCCCGCGCTCGCGGCCTCCGCGAGCGCAAGGCGTCCACCACACCGCTGTCGCGGTGGCGCGCGAGGCGCCCGCACCTCCGTGTGCGGCGCGAGCGTGCGAGGTCCTCGTGAGCTTGCTCCCTCGGAGGACGAGCGACTGTACAGGAGCGAGTCGGCTGGGGAGGCTGTGGCCGCAGGCCGTTGCTGTGCGGTCACAAGTGGCCCAGGGAACTCCGCGGAAACAGTCCCAAAATCAACCCTCACCCTACTGTAGGATCCCCGACGGTCTCCTCACTCCTCGCCGACAACCACGCGCTCGCCCTCGGACGCGAAAATCGCGTCGACGACCTGCTGCACGTCGTTAGTCTCGGCGAAGCTCACCAGATCGCCGTCCTCGCCCTCCAACTCGGCGACGAACGCCTCCACCAGCGAGAGCGTCGTGTCGCCCGGTTCGTCGACGACCACGCGCTGCTCCTCGCCCCCGGCGTTCTCGGCGAGACGGTACCAGTCGAGCAGTTCGAGCGATCCCTCGGTACCGACGACGGTCATGGAGTTCTCCTCGTCAACATCACAGTCGGTCAACAGGTCAATAATGCCTGGGATCCCCTCGACGCCGAAGTAGCCCGTGATGGACTCCTCGTAGCGCCCGGGCGCGGAGTAGTCGATGTCGGCGTCGACCCACTCGATGGAGCCGAACGCCTCCTGCACGCCGAACAGGTAGTGGGTTCCCACCTCCCGGAGGGGGCCACCCTGCTCGCGGCCTGCCAGCCACTCCACGTCCTGCCACTCGCGGGGCCACTGCGGGAAGCGGAACGTGAGTTCGATCCGCTGGACCTCGCCGATCTCGCCGGCCTCGACGCGGTCGATTAGCTCCCGGACCCCGGGCGTGTAGCGGAAGGGAAGATTGACCGCCGTCGGCTGGTCGGTGGCCTCCTCCAGCGCGACCAGTTCGGCGCCGACAGTGGCGTCCGCCGCGATGGGCTTCTCACAGATCACCGCCTTCCCGGCGTCGACGGCGGCCTCGACGACTTCGCGGTGGACTTTCGGCGGCACGCCGACGTAGACGATGTCGACCGCCTCCTCGGCGACCATCGCCTCGTAGTCGGTGTAAGCCGCACAGTCGTACTCCGCGGCGAACGATTCGACCTTCTCCTCCACGAGGTCGCAGGCAGCCCAGACGGTCGTGTCGCCGTGCGCGACGAACGCGTCCGCGAGTCGGTTCCCGATCACGCCACAGCCGACGATGGCGACGTTGTACACACCGGCACCTGTGTCCGAGCGGGTTTGTAGCTTCAGTTTTCGGCGAGGGCGAGGCTGGGAAACGCCGTGCCGTCGGCGCGGCGGCAAACAGCCTCGAACGCGAGCGGCATCGCCGCGAGCCGCGGGGTCGTCTGCCGCCGCGCTCCGCTGGGGTTATAGCCCGGCACGGCGAGAGCCGAGGTGTGCAGACGAGCGACGACGTCGGGGTGCTGGATCGGCTCCCCGAGCGCTACGTCCACGCCTACCTCGTACTGGCGTTTTTCGTCCTCCCGGCAGTGGCCGTCGTGCTGAGCGGCGGCGGCGTCTCGCGCCCGCCCGGCCCGGTCGCGACCGCGCTGCTGTGGGGGATCGTGCTCCATCACGGCCTGTTCGTCGTCGGCTCCGTTCTCCTCGATTAGTCGCCGCCGATGGGCGGCGAGCGGCCGTCCGCGACGACGTAGGCGTCATAGACGGCGTACAGCCAGATAACCGGAAGGAGTACGATCCCGACAATGCTGATTGTCAAAACCATACCCGCAATAAGCAGAATCGCCCCCTTCTGCGGCTCACGGTTGTAGAACTGCCCCAGCCCCGGCAGCATCGCGGAGTAGACCGCCGCAACGAAGGGGTTCTCCCCGTTGGTCAGCACCTCGACCAAGTCGTCCATCGAGGACGTGGGCGACTGCTGGCGGACGCCACACTCCGGGCAGATCTCCGCCTTCTCGCTGATCACCGCGCCGCAGTCCCGGCAGAACACCTCGCCCGCGCCGGGCGTCGACGCCGTGTCGTCGTCTGTCTCGCTCATGCCGGAAGGTGGGTCGCCAGCAGTCGTAGCTCTTGTGGCTCGCCGAACCGGGCGCTTTTCCCGTCGGCGCTACCGTGTTCGGGCGATGCCTTCCGCCGCCGTCGCACGCTACTACGCTTACAAGGCTACGAAGGCCGTCGAACTCTACCGGCCGATCATGTACCTCTACTTCGCGAGCGCCGGCCTCTCCTTTTTCCAGATCACGGTGCTCGAGGCCGCCTACAACGCGACGACGGTGCTCGGGGAAGTCCCGACGGGCTATCTCGGCGACCGACTGGGCCGACGGAACGGGCTGATTCTCGGCACGGTCCTCATCACCCTGACCCTGCTAGGACTTGGGGTTGCAGGCGGCCTATCGGACCCGTTCCCGGCCTTTCTCGTGCTGTACATCTGCTGGTCGCTCGGCTACACGTTCCGTTCGGGCACGGAGGACGCCTGGCTCTACGACTCGCTAGTCGGCAAGGGGCGCTCGTTCTCGGATCTCCGGGGGCGTGGCGAGTCGTTCGCGCTCGCCTCGGGCGTCGTCGCCGCCGTCGCAGGTGGCTATCTGGCCGCCATCGAACTGGCCTATCCGTTCTACGCCGCTGCTGCGGTGACGGGGCTGGGCGCCGCCATCCTGCTCACCGTCGAGGACGACGGCGGCGACGACCCGGCCGACCGGACGACGCTCTCGGCCAGCCTCGACGCCGTGCGCGCCGCCTTCGCGGACCCGCGGCTCCGGGCCTTCCTCGTGCTCTACTACGTGCTGTTCTCGGCGGCGACGTATCTCGCCTTCATCTTCCTCCAGCCCCGGATCGAGACGGTCGCCGCGGGCTACCAACTCGGCGACGTGGAGACGCTGCTGGGTTGGTACTACGCGGGGATCAGCCTCGCGGCCGCCGCCTTCACCTACCGCGCGGAGTGGATCCGGGAGACCGTGGGGCTTCGGCTCTGGTTCGTCGCCGTCCCGGTCGGTGTCGGCCTGCTGCTCGTCGGCCAGTGGGTGCTGCCGGTCTCGGCGTTCGTCGCGTTCGTGCTCGTGCGCGGGCTCTCGGAGGCGACGCGCGTGTTCGCGAGCCAGTACGTCAACGACCGCATCGACGACGTCGGCCGGGCGACGACGCTCAGCGCGATGTCGATGGTGAGCGGGCTGGCGGTGATCCCGTTCCAACTCGGCAGCGGCCTGCTTTCCGACGCCGTCTCGCCGGGCGCCGCGCTGGCCGCCGCTGGGGGCGTGCTGGTAGTCGGTGCAGTGCTGGCCCACGTCGTCGCGTCGCCAGTCGATGCCGAAGTGACGGGCTGAGAACGCGCTCGATGGGCCGGCTCGGATCACTCCAGCGTCGCCGAGGAGCACACAGTCAGGTCGGGTGGGGTGGTTCATTCACTGGCCGCGTAGCCCCATCCCGAAGCCGGCGAACCCGGCGGGATGGGCAAACCATTTCGCGGTCGGGGGAGAACGCCCGGACGAGTGTCCCGCACTGGAGACGTCCTCCGACTTCCGATCCTCTACATCGGGCTCGCGCTGGCCCGATTCGGTCTGATCGACCGCCAGCGCGCCGTCGAGACGGCCGACCTGGCGTGGCCCCGGATCGTCACCGGGGTCGCCCGGATGTCGAAAAACGCCGCCGACGTGGCGATGGTGGGTGCCGTCCTCGGTGCCGACGCCATCGCCGGGGTCGGCGTCGCCGGCCCGTTCTGGGGGCTCGCGTTCGCCATCGGCGGCGGCGTCGCCGGCGGCACCATCGCGCTGGTCTCCCAACGCTACGGCGCCAACGCCTACGAGGAGTTGGGACTGGCCGTGCGCTCGAGCGTGCTGCTGGTGGTCGTCATCTCGCTGCCGGTGACCGCCGCCTTCTGGTTTTTCCCCCGAGGGCTGGTGACGCTGATCAACAGCAACCCCGCCCAGATCGAGTTCGGCGCGACGTACCTCAAGGTGGTCGGCCTGGGGATCCCCTTCGCCGGCCTGAACCTCGTCGGGAGCCGCGTGCTCGTCGGCGCCGACGACGCCTACACCGCGATGCAGGTCCGGGCCGGCGGCGCGTTCGTCAACATCGCACTCAACGCCATCTTCATCTTCGCGCTCGGCTGGGGCGTCGCCGGCGCCGCGATGGGCACCGTGCTCTCGAACGTGTTCGCGGTGACGGCGTTCGCGATCGGGATCTCCCGGGGCAGCGCACCCGCGTTCGGCGACTTCCCCGTCGAGGTCGACCCGTGGGGTACCTACGCCGACCCCTCGACGCTCAAGGATCTGGTGCGGATCGGCACCCCCGTCGGCGCCCGGAACCTCGTCTGGACCGTGGCGGAGTTCCCGATGCTGGCCATCCTCGGCACGTACCGCGACGGCACGCTGGCGGCGTTCGTCGTCGCCCGGCGCATCTGGGGCATCATGAACACGCCCGGCTGGGGGTTCGGCCTCGCCTCGTCCAGTCTCACCGGGCAGGCACTCGGGAAGGGCAAGGAGGCGCTCGCGGAGGCGTACGGCCGGGACATCATCCGCTTCTCGGTCGCCACCTACGCCGTTTCGGCGCTGATCGCCGCGGTATTCGCTGAGCCACTAGTGGGACTGTTCATCAACCCCGACTCCCCGCCGGCGACCGAACCCATCGCGGTGAACCTCATCTACGCGGCCTGCGCGGCGATGCTGTTCCGCGGCATCTCCGGGTCCTCTATCGGCCCGCTGGACGCCAGCGGCGACACCCGCGTCCCCTTCCTGAGTCAGCTACTCGGGATGTTCGGCGGCTCCATCCCGCTTGCGTACGTCGGCTCCGTGACGGCGCTGGGGATCTGGGCCATCTACCTCGCGTTTATGGCCGAGACGCTGATCCCCGCCGCGATCAACTACTGGCGCTTCAACAGCGGGAAGTGGAAGGAGATCAGCCGCGAGATCCGCCCGGAGGAGTCGGGGGCGTCGCCGGTGGACTGAGCCGGCGTCACCCATTTCCGCTCGGCTCCTGACTGCACTCCCGTGCTGGACCTTACCCACCCCATCGAGTCCGGGATGCCGACCTACCCCGACGACCCCGACGTGGCCGTCTGTGCCGCCGACACGTACGCCGACGACGGCTGTCGGGTCACCGAACTCACCCTCGGGAGCCACGCCGGCACGCACGTCGACGCCCCCTCCCACACCGAGGCCGAGGGCGCGACGCTCGGCGACTATCCGATCTCGGCGTTCGTCCGCGACGCCGTCGTCGTCGACTGTACGGATCTCGGCGCGCGCGAGCCAATACCCGCCACGCGCGTGCCGGAGACGGACGCCGACTGCGTGCTGTTCCGGACTGGCTGGGACCGCCACTGGGGGAGCGAGCGCTACCGCGACCATCCCTACGTCTCGGTCGAAGCAGCGGAGCGCTGTATCGAATCGGGCTACGCGGTCGGGATAGACGGCTTCAGCCCTGATCCGACACCGCCAGCGGAGGGCGACGGCGACGCGCCCGCGGATCGCAACGCGTTCGCCGCGCACCACGCGCTGCTCGGCGCGGGGCTGCTCGTGTTCGAGAACCTCACGAACCTTCACGCGGTCCCGGAGCGGTTCGAACTCCGCGCACTCCCGCTTTCGCTGGACGGCGACGGCGCGCCGGTCCGGGCAGTCGGCATCGACGACGACTGAGCGCCCGGTAACACTCGTGTCACCCGGTTACCTGGGGGTCAAGAATCGCTTAAGGGTCGCGCACGCATACGCGACATTGTGCAAACGAACCACCCGCGTCAAGCGAGCCCGGCGACGGACGGCCACCCCTCCACGATCACCCGCGACACGGGGGGCCGGCCGTGAGCGAGGCCGCCTCCGAGGCGGAGATGGCGGATCTCCCGCCGAGCGCGAAGCTGGTGCATCTGGTGCTCCAGGAGAACGACCGGATGACCCAGAGCCAGGTCACCGAGGAGACCCAGCTTGCGGGCCGGACCGTGCGTGACGCGCTCGGCCGCCTCGAGTCGGCCGGACTCGTCACCGAAGAGATCTGCCTGAAGGACGCCCGCAAGCGCGTCTACACCGCGAAGGGAACCGAGCCGTCGGAGTCCGAGCCCGCCGACTCCGAGCCCGCCGACTCCGAGCCGACCGAGGCCGACGCCACCGAGTGCACGGCCACCTGCGACTGAGCTACTGCCGCCCGGCGACCGTCTGCATCCCCTCGGGGAACAGCTTCGCGACGTTCTCGTGTTCCACGGAGCCGAGCGTCTCGCCGTTCAGCCGCCGGAGATGGGTTCTAACGACGCCCTCGCGGCTGCCCTGTCGGTAGAGCGCCGCGGCGTCGGTGGTTCGGTACGTTCCCGCGATCAGCAGTGCCGTCTCGGTGTCGGGGTCGAGCAGTTCGACGACGAAGAAGAACTCCTCGCCGACCTGTCGGCGGTAGGCGTCGTACTGCGGGAACTCGGCCCGCGCACACGCCGCCTCGACGTCGTCGGCGACGCTCTCGGGGACGACGTGGACGAACCCCGAGTAGCCCTGCTCGGCGTCCTCCGGCACCGGCGCGGTGTCGACGGCGGGGACGACGACGGCGTCCCAGCCGTCCTCGCGGCGCTGTTCGGCGATCCGGCGCGCGTCGTCGACGGCCGCCGCGGTTCCCTCCTTCCGGGCGTCGTGGTCGGCGTCCTCGCTCATAGCCGATTCAGGGGGCAGCGCGGGGAAAAGCCTGACTACCAGAACAGCAGCGCCTCCAGCAGGACGGAGGCGAGCAGCATCACGATCCCCGCGACCAACAGCTTCGCGGCCGGCGAGAGTCGCGACTCGGCGGGGAGCCCCATCGACGACAGCGGCGGCACGCGCTGGACCGTCGCCTGAAAGCGCGTCTCCTCGCGGCTCCCGACGACCGCCGCGTCGTCGCCGGGGCGGGTGATCCGGTAGCCGTCCTCCTGGAACTCCACGCTCCAGCGCTTCGCCGGCCGGAGTTGGAAGGCGGCGTAGGCCAGTACCGCGGCACCGACGAGAAACAGCGCGAACTCCACGCCGAACCAGCCACCCCCGAGCGCGAACGAGAGAGCCGTGGCGGCGGCGCCGACGACGAGCGTGACGGCAACGCCGTACACCAGCGCATCGACGGCCTGCCGGAGACGGAAGCGGATTTGGCTCTCGCCCTCGCTCGGCCCGCCCGGCGGCTGCCAGTCGTCGGCCATCAGTCCTCGCCGCCGACCGAGGGGCCGACCGCCGACGGCTCCTCGTACTCCGCAGCGTGGCGGTGACAGCGGCTCTCGCGCCCTTCTGTGCCGACAGCGTGGTCCTCAGGCGACTCGTGGTCACAGACGCTGCCGAGCTCCCCTTTGAGGTGCTCCAGCGCGGCGTCCTCGTCGCCCTCGCGGGCGAGGTCAGCGGCTTGGTCGACCGGCTCCTTGACCGACACCGGGATGTCCCGGTCGGTGAACAGCTCCCCGACCACCTCGTCGACGGTCGCAAAGCGCGTTTCGAGGCCGATCAGTTCACGGGCGCGTTCCGAGAGCGAGCGCTCGGTTCGGCTCCGGGCCCGCAGCGTCTCGCGGAACACCTCCACGGCCTCCCACGTCGATTCATCCACTTCGTCGGACCCGTCCGGCCGGATCTTGACCGGGCAGCGCGTCGAGAACGCACAGCCCTCGGGTGGGTCTCGGGGGCTCGGCGGCGTCCCGCGCAGTGTCATGCGGTCGATTTCGGCGGTCGGATCAGGCTCGGGGACCGCCGACAGCAGCGCCCGAGTGTAGGGGTTCGCGGGGTCCTCGAACAGCTCATCGGTCGGGCCGAGTTCCATCACGTTGCCGAGATACATCACGGCCACGCGGTCGCAGATGTGCCGGACGACGCTGAGGTCGTGGGCGATGAACAGGTAGGTGAGGCCGAGTTCGTCCTGCAGATCCATCAGGAGGTTCAGGATCTGGGCCTGCACCGAGACGTCCAGCGCCGACACTGGCTCGTCGAGCACCACGAACTCCGGTTCGAGTGCCAGCGCGCGGGCGATCCCGATCCGCTGGCGCTGCCCGCCAGAGAACTGGTGGGGGTAGCGGTAGTAGTGCTCCTCCTGCAGCCCCACTTTCTCCAGCAGGTCCCGCACGCGGGCGCGGCGCTCGGCGGGGGTACCCCAGTCGTGGACATCCAGTGGCTCCCGAATGATCTCGCCGATGGTCATCCGGTCGTTGAGGCTGGACTCGGGGTCCTGGAACACGACCTGCGCGTTCCGGCGCCACGCCTTGAGGTCCTCGCCGGAGAGTTCGGTCACGTCGTCGCTGCCGACGCGGACCTCGCCACCCGTGGCGGCTTCGAGGCGGACCAGCGTGCGCCCCAGCGTGGTCTTCCCACAGCCAGACTCGCCGACGACGCCGATGGTCTCGCCTTTCTTCACGTCGAAGCTGACGCCGTCGACGGCTTTCACGGGCTGGCCGCCGATGAGGTCGCCCGACTCGTAGTACGTCCGGAGGTCACGCACCGACAGCAGCGTCTCGCCGGGCGCACAGTCGAGGCCCGCGAGGCCGGTGTCGCCGCGTTCTGGCTGTTGGCTCATCGGGAATCACCTCCAGTGCTGCCGGCGGATTCAGGACTGTCCTCGTCTCCTGCGGCGGCGTGTCGGTCGACCGCTGCCTTCCGAGGCTCGTCTTCCGGGTAGAGCAGGCAGGCGGCCGTGTGGTCCTCGGCGCCCTCCTCGACGGGCACTGGGACGGGATGGACCTCCTCACAGGCGTCGAACGCCTCCGGGCAGCGCGGCGCGAACCGGCAGTCCGTCGCCGCCTTGTTCGGCGTCGGTACCTCGCCCGCGATGGTCTCCAGTCGCTCGGCACCCTGCTGGGTGCTCGGGATCGACCGGAGCAGCCCGCGAGTGTAGGGGTGGCGCGGGTTCTCGTACAGTTCCACGACGGGCGCCTGTTCGACGATTTCGCCGGCGTACATCACGGCGACGCGGTCGGCGACTTCGGCGATGACGCCCATGTCGTGGGTGATAAAGAGGATGCTCAGCCCGTGTTCCGCCTGCAGGTCGGAAAGCAGTTCGAGGATCTGGGCCTGAATCGTCACGTCGAGTGCGGTGGTCGGCTCGTCACAGACCAGCACGTCGGGGTCGCAGGCCAGCGCCATCGCGATGACGGCGCGCTGGCGCATCCCGCCGGAGAACTCGTGGGGGTACTCCGAGACGCGGCGTGCGGCGTCCGGAATCCCGACGTCCTCCAGCAGTTCGATGGCTTTCTCGGTGGCGTCGATGCCCGAGAGCCCGCGGTGCAGCGACAGCGCCTCCTCGATCTGATTGCCGACGGTATAGACGGGGTTGAGCGTCGAGAGCGGGTCCTGAAACACCATCGCGATGCCGCTGCCGCGGACGCTCTCGTAGCCCTTCTCGGTCAGGTCGGTGAGTTCGCGGCCGTCGAACCGGACCGAACTCCCCGGCAGGAGTTCGCCGGGGTCGTCGACCAGCCCCATGATCGAGCGGGCGGTGACGGACTTCCCGGAGCCGGACTCGCCGACGAGGCCGAGCGTCTCGCCCTCCTCGATGCCGAAGGAGACGCCGTCGACCGCCCGGATCGTTTCGCGCTCGGTGTGGAACACGGTCCGGAGGTTCTCGACTTCGAGCAGGCGGTCGTCCGCGCTCTCGGCGGCGTCGACGTCGTCAGACTGCGTCTGACGGGCAGACGAGCGTCGCTCGTCGACGCCGGTCGCGTTCGCGTCGGCGGCCATCAGGCACCACCCCCTGCGGCGGCGCTCTCGTCCTGTTGGCCGGTGCCAACGTCGCTCTGCGGGTCGATGGCGTCGCGGATGCCGTCACCCAGCGCGTTGAAGCCGGTGACGACGATAACGACCATGATCCCCGGGATCAGCGAGATGTGCCACGACTGCGTGGGGACGTAGGGCTGTCCCGCGCTGACCGCGCGCCCCCACTCGGGCGTCGGGGCGTTGATCCCCAGTCCGAGGAAGGAGAGCCCGGCGACGCCGATGATCACGCCGCCCAGCGTGAGCGAGGCGTAGATCAGCAGGTAGCCCACGACGTAGGGCAGCATGTGCTTCCGCATCGTGACCGACGGTCGCTGACCGAAGCTCTTGGCGGCGTCGATCCACTCGCGTTCGGACACCTGCAACGCGGGGCCACGTACCGCCCGCCAGAGCCCCGGCCAGCCGGTGAACCCGAACAGCAGCGCGAGCACAACACCCCCGCTGTAGAGGTTCGCGAGCCACGTCCCTGAGAGCACGAACGAGGCGAGCATGATGAACAGCAGTTGGGGCAGCGACTGGATCGAGTCGCTGGCGATCACCACCCCCAGATCGACCAGCCCCTTGTAGTAGGCCGTCGCGAGCGCGAACGTTACCGCGATGCCGCCCGCGATAAGCAGGCTGAGGACGCCGATGAACAGCGACACCCGCGCCCCCGCCGCCATGAACGTGAAGAGGTCCTTCCCGCTGGGCAGCGTGCCGAACGGGTGGAAGCGGCCGAACTGGTCGTACGAGAGCGGGCCGACGTTGTCGCCGCCCTGCCCGCGGGACTGCGAGTCGCGGTTGGCGTCGCCGACGTAGATCTCCTGTACCGACCCGGCCTCCTCGTCGAAGTACTCGACGGTGTGGAGGTACGGGTCGGAGATGTTGGCCTCGACGGTGGTCGGGCCGAGCGCCGGCGCGAACAGTGCAAGCACGACGAACGCGAAGATGATCGCCAGCCCCAGCAGGCCCCACGAGTGGTTGCGAAAGCGGTTGACCATGTCGTCGACGGGCGCCCAGTCGGCGTAGCGGTAGTTGTCGCGGTAGACCAGATACACCCACCAGCCGACCGCCATCCACGCGAAGCCGTAGGCGTAGACGAGCAGCACGCGGAGCAGCCACGCGACGGCCGGGGAGAGCCCCAGCGTCGTCCCGACCCACTCGCCCGAGGGCAGCTGGTAGCCGGAGTTGTCGATCACCGAGCGCGAGAGCAGCGTCGGGAGGTTCGCGAGCGCGTCGCCGACGCCCGCGAGTGCGCCTGCGAGCCCCTGCAAGAACCCGGGGAGCGCCGAGCCGACGGCGCTCCACGGGAGGCTCATCACGAGGCTGGCGACGGCGCCGAACTCGACGGCAAACAGCGGCACGACGACCGCGAGCAGTTTCAGCGCGGGCCCGGGTTCGTCCTGAATCCGTTCGAGTAGCGTCTGCTCGTCCTCGTCGACGGGGTAGTCGACGGCGCTCACGCGCCCTCACCCCCGTAGCCGACGCGGGGATCGATCAGCGTGTACAGCAGGTCCTGCAGGATGTTGATCCCGACCGAGAGCAGGATGAAGAAGAACATCAGCGAGCCCACCAGCGGGAGGTCGGCGTTGATCGTCGCCGAGTAGAACAGGTAGCCCAGCCCGTTGATGCTGAACACCGTCTCGACGAGCACGCTGCCGCCGAGCAGGAGGAACGCCTCACCCGTGATGATCGGCACCAGCGGGATCAGCGCGTTCCGGAACACGTGTTTCGAGATGATGGTCCGACGCGGGACGCCCTTCGCACGGGCCGTCTCCACGTAGTTCTCGTTGACCGTCTCCAGTACGGCGGTCCGGCCGATCCGCATCTCGTTGCCCATCGACGCCGATCCGAGCACCAGCGCGGCCGGGAGGATCGCCTTGAACGCCGCGAGGAAGTTCGACGGCACCCAGAGCCGTTGGAGCTCCGGTGGCGTGACGATCTGGGTCTGGACCAGCCACGACTCCCAGTCGAAGCCGAACAGCTGATCGGACTGGGTCAGCACCGAGACGAGAATCACCGCGAGCCAGAAGTTCGGCATCGCCCGCCAGACGATGCCGCCGAAGGAAGCGAGGTAGTCGCTGAGCGTGTTGGGGTTGAGGCCGGCGTAGAAGCCGAGCGGGAGGCCGATGAACAGCGGCAGCATCACCGCCCAGAACCCTAGCCAGATGGTGCGCGGGGCGTAGACCCCGATCAGTTCCCAGACCGGCCGCCCCCGATTCACTACCCACGAGTAGCCGAGCTGTAGGGTGAACAGATCCCGCAGATACTCGACGTACTGCAGCCAGAGCGGTTGGTCCAGCCCCAGACTCTGCCGAACAGACTCGTAGGCCTCCGTATCTCCCGCCCCCGCGATCACGGCGGCGGCCGGGTCCATCGGCCCCATCCGCAGCACCAGAAACGTGATGGTGGTGCCGAAAAAGACGATGGGGATCATCAGGAGGACCCTGCGCGCGAAGTAACTCCAGCGACTCATCCGTGCCCGGACCAATTAGTCCCCCGTTAATACGTCTTCCCCCAGCCGTCCGAAACCGGAGTCCTCGACGTGTTTCTCCTCCGTAACGAGGGGGCTGGAACCACCACAAAACCTAACCGTGCGCTCTAACAGGGAACGGTATGTCTGATGCAGACGGCGTGCAGCGACGGCGGTTCCTGAAAGCGACCGGCGGCCTCGCGACGGCCGGCGTGCTCGCTGGCTGTAGTAGCGGCGGCGACTCGACGCCGCCGGAGGAACTCGGGAGCGACACCCCAACGGAGTCCCAAGAGACCGACGGGACCGAGACGTCCTCGAACGGCGATCAGTCGACGCTCCGACTCATCAACGAGTCGGCGAACACGCTCGACCCGATTGCGACGGTGCTGACCACCGAGTCCGAGAAGGTGGCCCAGATGTTCGACGGCCTCGTGGGCAAGCCCCACGGCACCGCCGACATCACGAACCTGATCGCCGAGAGCGTCGACGTCTCCGACGACGGGACGGTGTACACGTTCACGATGCGTGAGGACGTCGTCGCCCACAACGGCGACCAGATCGACGCCAACGCCGTCGTCTACTCGTGGGAGCGCCTCGCGGCCTCGGACAACTCCACCTCGGACTACGTGCTGCTCGACGACCTCGGCGTCACCCACGAGACCGACGACGAGGGGAACTACGTTCCGGGCAGCCTCGGCGTCGAGGCCACCGGCGACTACACCGTCGAAGTGACGCTTTCCTCGCCGTACTACGCGGCGCTCGACATCATGTCGGACGTCTCCTTCGTCGTCCTCCCCGAGGGCATCGTCGGCGACATCGAGGGCTACGAGGGGAAGGTCGCCTACGACCAGTTCACGTCCGAACCAGTCGGGACGGGCCCCTTCGAGTTCGAGAACTGGAGCCCCGACAACGAGGCGTCGGTGACGGTGTACGACGACTACTACGGCGAGGCGCCGAGCATCGACCGCGTTCACTGGCAGGTGATGGCCGACCCGAACGCGAAGTTCAACCACGCGATGAACCGGAACGTCGACGTGTTCCCGATCCCGAACGCGCAGTACGACTCCGGGAAGGTCACCGTCGAGGAGACCGACGACATCGGGCGCCAGATCGGGACGTACGGCCCGCTCCAGAACGACGAGACCGCGGACTACCTCCGCATCGCCGGGCTCTCGACGGCGTTCATGCTGTTCAACACGAACAACGTGATCGAGCCGGCCCGCAAGGCAGTGGCCTACGTGATGAACCACGAGGAACTCTCCGAGGGTGCCTACAAGGGCCGACTCACGCCGGGCTACCACATGACGCCGCGCTCGCTGTGGCCCGGCGGTCCCGAAGCCGCCAAGGAGCACGCTCGCGAGAACTACCCCTACGGCTACGGGGAGTCCGACCTCGAGTCGGCCCGACAGCTCATGGAGGACGCCGGCTACAGCCAGAGCGACCCCTATCAGTTCGAGATCATCAACACGCCGGGGGCGACCAACGATCAGATCTCGGGGCGGCTCCGTGACCAGCTTTCGGCCGCCCACATCGAACTCACAATCAACACGGCAGAGTTCTCGACGCTGCTCGACCGGGAGTTCGCCGGCAACCGCGACTCCGGGCTGGGCTCCTGGGGGATGGCGTGGGCCGACCCGATGAACGTGCTCGCGCTGCTGTACCCCGAGAACACCCGGACGACCAACCACGAGGGCGTCAGCGGGGCGCCGCTGGTCGGCCTCAACTGGACCGGTACCGACGCCTCCCAGCGCGCCCGTGAGGCGTGGCAGACGATGCAGAACAACAAGCGCGACACCGAGGAGGACCGCCAGATCCGTGCGGGCGCGATCCGCAAACTCGAGGAGGCTAACTGGGAGGACTGTGCGCTGATCAACTACGGCTACCCGTCGATGGAGCGGTTCAGCTACGACTGGGTCGACATGCCGATGTACGGCCAGCTCGGCGCGCTCTCGAAGTACACCAACGTCGAGATCGACACCGAAGCCCAGCCGAACTGATCGGCCAGTAGCGTTACAAGTTCTCGGAGCATCGTTTCGCGGTGGAGCGACAGAACGCACCGAGTGCCAACCACCGACAAGAGACTCTACTATGGACTACAGCGAATTCATCGGCGAAGTGCAACACCGCATCGACGAGGCAGATATGGGGGCGGCCGTCCGGAACACCCGGGCGGTCCTGACGACACTCGGCGAACGGCTGCAGGCCGACGAGGCCAAGGACCTCGCCGGCCCCCTCCCCCGCGAGATCGGCTACTACCTCCGCGACGCCGAGTCGGGCCAGCGCTTCGACTACCAGGAGTTCATCGCGCGTGTGGCCGAGACGGCCGAGGTCGACGAGGGCGAGGCGAACGTCCGCACACAGGCCATCGTGGCGCTCGTCGCCGACGTGGTGCCGGCCGGCGAGGTCGACGACGTCGCCGACGGCCTCCCCGCGGACTACGAGGACCTGTTCGAGTTCGTCGGCGCGCCCGACGACCAGACCCCCTGGTAGAGACCACGACCACGCCGCCGTTTTTTGCCGCAGGCGCCCGAGTGAGGAGCCATGGATATCGGCGTGTTCGCCGCCCACGAGCAGTACAGCCCGACGACGCTTCTCGACCACGCGGAACAGGCCGAAGCCGCCGGCTTCGACAGCGTCTGGACCAGCGACCACTTCCATCCGTGGTGGCACACCGACGCCCACTGCGGCGCCGCGTGGCCGTGGCTCGGCGCCGCACTCGAACGTACCGACGAGGTGCGCATGGGCACCGGCGTCACCCCGGCCATCGGCCGCTACCACCCCGGCCTGATCGCCCAGACGTTCGCGACGCTGGCGTCGATGGCGCCCGGGCGGGTCCACCTCACGCTCGCGACCGGCGAGGCGATGAACGAGCGCCCGCTGGGCTACGACTGGCCCGACTACCCCGAGCGGAACCGCCGGATGCGGGACGCCTGCGAGATCATCAGCCGCCTCTGGGACGGCGAGCGGGTGAGCTACGACGGCCACTACTGGTCGACCGACGACGCGAAACTGTACACGCTGCCCGACGAGCGACCGCCGCTGTTCGTCGCCGCCAACGGGCCAAAGAGCGCCCGCGTCGCCGGGGAGTACGCCGACGGCCTGCTCACGCTAGTCGATCCCGAGACCTACCGGGAGGAACTGGCGCCGGCTATCGAGGCCGGCGCCGAAGAAGCGGGTCGAGACCCTAGCGACATCAAGCGGATCAGACAGATGGGCGTCGCCTACGCCGACGACCCCGAGGCCGCCGTCGACGGGGTGGAGTTCTGGACCGGGTCGATGGCGGTCGACTTCTCGGAGGACGTGTACGACCCCCGCGAGGTGGAGCGTCGGGGGCGAAAGATTCCCCGCGAGGACTGGGCAGATTGGGGACTGGTCACCGACGACCCAACGGACGTGCGCGAAGCGGTCGAGCGCCACCGCGGCGCCGGCTTCGACGAGATTGAGTTCCTCTCGACCAGTCCGGATCAGGCGCAGTTCATCGAGGACGTGAGCGACGAACTCGGCCTGTAGCTACTCGGTGTCGCGTTCGTCGAGGATCTGTTCGACGACTTCGTCGGCGTGCTCGGCGAGCACCTGCACCGCGGCGTCGTGGAACTCCCGGCCGGTCACGTCGCGGATGCCGTGCTCGCGGCGCAGGAGCATCTCGACTTCGAACTCGGCGTCTTCCAGCGTTTCGAGCGTCTCTGGCCGGACGTAGATGCTCTTGGCCGTGGTCGCGTCGAACTCGAAGGCGGGGCCGCCCCCACCCTCTTCCTCGCCCTCGTCGTCGCCGTCCTCGCTCCCCGATTCCTCGGGGGCGGCGGCGTCGAGTTCCTCCTTCTCGGCGTCCGAGAGGCCGGCGAAGCGGTTGTCGTCAGGCATGGTCCTCTACGATCTCGGCGAGTTGGTCGAATCTGTCGAGCATGTCGTTCTCTGGGTCGTACTCCCGGAGCGTCTGCCCGTCGCGCCACGCGCGGCTGAACGCGATGCGGTGGCGGATCCCCGGCCCGGGAGAGTCGGGGTTGTCGAACGCCGCGGAGCGACAGAAGTCGGGGAGGCTGTCGACGAACGGCGAGTCCTCCAGATCCTCGATGATGCGGCGCTCCTCGTTGTTGCCCGAGAGGTCGTTCGGGACGATGGCCAGCAGTTCGAGGTCAACCTCGTTGCGGATGGGGAGGATCTGCTGGTCCCACATGCGCTCGAAGCCGCTGACACTGGGTTCGCTCATGAGTAGTGGGACGATCACGTGGCCGGTGCCGATCAGCGCCGCGTCCGAGAGCGGGCCCAGACTCGGCGGCGAGTCGACGACGACGTAGTCGTACTCCGCCTCGAGCAGCGGGTCGATGATCCGGCGGCGCACCCACAGCATCCCGAACGTGGAGTTGCGGATGCGGTCCTCGATCTCGTCGAGGTCGACGTGGGCCGGCAGCACGTCGAACCCCTCGCGGGCGACGACCACTTCCGTGGCATCGACCGGATCGTCGTCGGTCAGCACGTCGCCGACGTGGGGCGAGTCCCGTTCGTATTCGTTTTTGAGTCCCACGCCTTCGGTCGCGTTGCCCTGCTGGTCCAGATCCACGAGCAGTACGTCGTGGCCGCGGCCCGCGAGCGCGTCCGCGAGGTTGATCGCGACGGTGGTCTTGCCCACGCCGCCCTTCTGGAGCGAGACGCTGACGGCGCGGCCCATCAGGCCCCCACCCCGCGGCGACTGGCCGGTACGGGCGACTCACGCCCGCCCGCGCGGCCGACCGCTGCGTCCGGTTGCATACGTCCGAAGATCCGCCGCAGCGCACTTAAGAGTTCTCACGAACTGTGCGCCGCCGATACATTCCGGACTATTCATGATTTTTAGAAATTGTGAACAGTCCCACCATGCTACGTCCGAACGCCGCCGAACCGTCCGTTAGCCCCTCTATCTTCCGTTCACGGCCGCCTCGGGGGCTCTCAAACAAGTATCTGTGTCGATGCGGGGATCAGCGTGGATGGCCGGGAGCGGGCCGCTATGGCCACTGAACGCCGGCGGCGGCGGTATCCTGTGGTTTTTACGGTGGCCGCTGTTCGCTCAGAGCAGACCGAACGGACATGAACACGAGAAAACTGGCCGTACTCGTCGCCGCAGCGCTACTGACTATCCCGTGGCTGGGGAGTTGGCTTGGCGGGGCCGCCCACGGCTTCTCTCCCGGGCTGACCGTCGTCGTCGCCGGCGTGGGGATCCTCGGCGCCTCGTTCCTGCTGACCTGGGGAGCCGAGACTGCCGAGAAGGACGTCCCCCGCGCGTTCGCCATCGCCGTGCTCGCGGTGCTCGCTGTCGCACCGGAGTACGCCGTCGACGCCCTCTACGCCTGGCAGGCCGGCGTGCAGGCCGGCACCCCTGCCGGCGCCGAGGCCGGCAACCTCGCAGTCGCGAACATGACCGGCGCCAACCGCATCCTGATCGGGATCGGGTGGGCTGGCGTTGCCCTCTTCACCGTGTTCCGCTCGGGCGCCAGCGAGGACCCCGCGGTAAAGGACCGCGCGGGCTACCTCAAGGACGCCGTCTCGCTCGACCGGGACATCAGCCTCGAGGTCGCGTTCCTGCTCGCCGCGACCGCGTGGGCGTTCCTCGTCCCGCTGGGCGGCGGGATCGACATCTTCGACATGCTGTTCCTGGTCGGTCTCTACGTCCTCTACATCGGCGTCGTCCTCAGGGGTGAGCCAGAGGAGGAGGTCGAACACGTCGGCGTACCGGCGATGCTTGGGGAGATCCCCAACCCCTATCGCGCGCTGACCGTGATCGCGCTCTTTGCGTTCTCCGGCGTCATCATCTTCACCGCCGTCGAGCCGTTCGCTCACAGCCTCGAACTGATGGGCGAGGCCGTCGGCGTCCCCTCCTTCTTCATGATCCAGTGGATCGCCCCACTGGCCTCCGAATCGCCCGAACTCATCGTCGTCGTCGTGCTGGTCCGGAAGGCCCGCTCGACGGCCGGCTTCAACGCGCTGGTCTCCTCGAAGCTGAACCAGTGGACGCTGCTGATCGGGACGCTCGTGATCGTCCACTCCATCGCGCTGGGCCAGTACGGCGCCCTCGAGTTCGACGCCAAGCAGGCCGCCGAGATCTGGATCACGGCCGCCCAGTCGCTGTTCGCCATCGCGTTGATCATCAACTTCGAGATCGACGTGCGCGAGGCGGTCGGCCTGCTGCTCCTGTTCCTCTCGCAGGTGATCGTGGAGTTCCTCGCGCTGCGTGAGATCATCCACATCCCGATCTCCGAGATCGACCTGCTGCACCTGTTCACGCTGGCGTACGTGCTGCTCGCGCTGTTCCTGTTTGTCTCCCGCCGGGGCGCGCTGATCCGCCTCGTGGGCGACACGCGCCGGATCGTCGGCCGCGCGATCCGGGGCGAGGGCGACAGCTAGGAAGGCTGTCAGAACGGCCGCGGTCCGTACGCTTTTGTGGGACGGACCCACACCGTCGTCGTGGACGAACTCTCACCAGAGCGGTTCTACGACTTCTCGATCGCGACGGGCGCCGCCGTCTCCCCGGACGGCGAGCGCGTGGCGTTCCTCGTCAGTGAGTTCGACAGCGAGGAGGACGACCGCCACACGTCGCTGTTCGTCGCCCCGACCGACGGCTCCGCCGACCCGTACCGACTCACCCGCGCCTCCAGCGCGTCCTCCCCCAAGTGGTCGCCCGACGGCGACCGGCTGGCGTTCGTCGCCGCCCGGGACACCGACGCCGGCCTCGCCGTCGAGAACGGCGCCGAGGAGGACGCCGATGACGAGGACGCCGCCGACGAGGAAGAAGCGGAGAGCGAACCGGTCGGCGACGGCCCGAAACCGCAGGTCTGGTCGTTCGACATGGCCCGCGGCGGCGACGCCCGGCAGGTCACCGACCGCGACTACGGCGTCAACGAGTTCGACTGGGGGCCCGACGGCGAGCGCCTCGTCGTCGCCGCCCGCGACCCGACCGAGGAGGACGAGGAGTACCTCCGCCAGCGCCAGGACGACGGACCCATCGAGATCGACCGCCTCCAGCACAAATCCGACGGCGCCGGCTGGCTGGACGAGGTAAGCACCTACCTGTTCGTCGTCGACGTCGACAGCCGCGAGACCGTTCGGCTGGATCAGGCCTACGACGACGACCAGAAGGGCGACCGCTACGGCCTCCAGCCCTCGTGGTCGCCGGACGGCGACCGGATCGCCTTCGTCGCTCAGCACGAGGAGGACCCCGACGACACCCACGTCCGGAACGTCTACACCATCCGCCCCGACGGCACCGGCTACGAGCAGGTGACCGACGCCGGCCTCCGGATCGGCGGCCCCGAATGGTCGCCCGACGGCAGCCGACTCGCCCTCAGTGGCGGCGACCCGTACAACTGGTACAAACCCAGCGAAGCGTACGTCCTCGACCTCGATACCGGCGAGCTGGAGTCGATCTCCGCATCGCTCGACCGAACTATCGCGTTCGGTGGCGAGCCCCAATGGCTCGACGGCGACACCCTCGTTGGCCTGTTCGGTGACGAGGGTAACACCCGGTTGGTCCGGCTGAACGCCCATGGTGACGACCCCGAGCGCGTGTTCGTCGCACAGGGTCGCAGTCGCTCGGTTTCGGGGCTCTCCGTTTCGGACGACGGCGACACGCTCGCGTTCCGGATGGCCGACCCGACCGAGGGCGCCGACATCTACGCGATGGGCCGCGAGGGTCTGGATGCGGAGAAGGGTGCCGAAGCCGACGAGGCGGGGCTGGCGCAGGTCAGCGCCGTCAACGCGGACCTCGTCGACGAGCCTCACGACTGTGTGCGGGTCTCGTGGGAGAACTCCGACGGCGTCACGATCCACGGCCTCGCGTACCTCCCGCCGGAGTTCGACCCCGAGGACCCGGAACCCCATCCCGTGGTCTCCTCGGTCCACGGCGGGCCGATGGCGTACGACTCGCCTACCTTCGGTTTCGATCAGCTGTTCTGGGTGAGCCAGGGCTACATCGTCCTGCGGACCAACTACCGCGGCTCGACCTCCTACGGCCAAGAGTTCGCTGAGCGCCTGCGAGGCACCCGCGGCGACAAGGAGGTCGACGACGTGGTCACCGGCGCCGAACATCTCGTCTCCGAGGGCTGGGCCGACGAGGATCGGCTCTACCTCACCGGTTTCTCCTACGGCGGGATCACAACCGCCGCGGCGGTCACGAAGTCCGACCTGTTCGCCGGCGCCGCCGCCGAACACGGGATCTACGACTTCTACGCCACGTTCGGCACCGACGACAACCACCTCTGGCACGAGGACGAGTTCGGCCTCCCGTGGGAGAACGTCGACACCTACCGGGAGATCTCCTCGATCACCGACGTGGGCAACGTCGACACGCCGCTGCTGATCACCGCCGGCGAGAAGGACTGGCGCTGCCCGCCGACGCAGGCCGAACAGCTGTTCGTCTCGGTCCGCAAGCAGGGCGTCGACTCCCGGCTGGTGATCTACCCGAACGAGCACCACAACATCGGCGACCCGGACCGCGCGATCCACCGGCTCGAGGAGCTCTCGACCTGGTTCGACGACCACTGATCGCCGCAGCCGATTTTCGCGTCCCCGTCGGCCAGCGAGGCTGCGAAACTGTCCATACCCCGACGCCGGCGGTACGATTAAGCCGCCGTCGGCCATTATTTGGGTATGAGCGACCCTCCCGACGAGCCGCCAGCCGCGGAGCCGACGCCGACCGCTGATGATTCGGCGCCCGACGATGCGGCTGCCAGTGCTGACGGCGACCCGAGCGACCAGCCCTCCGTCGCGGCCGCCGCGGGGATCGACGAGGCAGTTCTCGACACCCCGCGGGAGTTGGCGTCGACGGTTCGGCTCCAGTGGATCCTCCGCTCGACCATCGGGGCGGCAGTCATCGGCGCGCTCGCCACCGCTATCGCCTACGGCGTCGGGGTAGCGACGTCGTTCCTCGACGGGAGCATCCGGACCGCAGCCACGGTCGGCGGCGCCGTGTTCGTATTGTTCGTCCTCATCGGCGTCGTCCGGGCCGTGCTGCTGTATCGGTCGTGGATGTACGTCGTTCGCGCGGACTCGCTGTTTCTCAGCCGCGGCGTCCTGACCCGGGTGCAGACGGCCGTCCCGTACGTCCGCGTCCAGCATATCGACACGCGGCGGAGCCCGCTCGAACGGCTGCTCGGCCTGTCGACGCTGGTCGTCTACACCGCCGGGTCCCGCGGCGCCGACGTGACGGTCCCGGGGCTGACCCCCGACCGCGCCGCGACACTGCAGCGCCGCCTCGAACGGCTCACTACCGAGTCCGAGGGGGCAGACGCAGTATGACTGATGCCGAGTCGACCGCCGCCGAGACGCCGCTCACGGACCGGCCGTTCCGCCTCCACCCGCTGTCGGTGCCGTACCGCGTCGTCGAACAGGGGCTGGGGGTCGTCGTCTTCGTGCTGTTCGTCGGCGCGCCCGCGTTCGGCGCGGTCGAGGGGGTTCTCGGCGCCGCCGGTGCCGTCGCACTCGCGGGGCTGATCGCCGCCGTGGTCGTCGGCTACGGCGTCGCCTACTACCGTCGCTTCGAGTACGAACTCACCGCGGACACGTTCGATATCCGTTCGGGCGTGTTCGCCCGGCGCGACCGCGAGATCCCGCTCCACCGGATCCAGAACGTCGACATCAGCCAGAACATCGTTCAGCGCGTGCTCGACATCGCCGCGGTCCGTCTCGAAACCGCGGGCGCGAGCGGCGCCGAGGCCCACCTCAAGTTCGTGGGCAAAGATCGGGCCGGCGCGCTCCAGCGGGAGATCAGCCGACTGAGCCGCGCGGAGGACGGCGAGCCAGCCGCCGACGCGGCGACCGAGACGCTGTTCGAGATCAGCGACCGCGAACTGGGCGTGCTCGCGCTGGTCTCCGCGGACATCCAGCTCGTCTCGATCCTGTTCGTCGTCGGCTCGGTGGTCCTCCCCGCGCTGGGGTCGTTGACCGAGAGCGAGTGGTTCTTCGCGCTCGATCAGGGGCTCGGCGGGCTGTTCGGCCCGCTGGCCACGCTCGCGGGCATCGTCGCCCTGGGACTCGCCTACGGCGCGATCAATGCGACCCTCTACTACGGCTTCACCCTCTCACGGGCCCCGGGGGAGTTGCGCTACAAGCGCGGCCTCATCCAGCGATACAGCGGGACGATCCCTCTCTCGAAGGTGCAGTCACTCACCGTCACCGAGAACGTTCTCGCGCGGGCGCTGGGCTACGCCTCGCTGGAGATCGAGACCGCGGGACAGAGCGGCGGCGAGGGGAGTCAGGGCGGCTCACAGTCGGCGGTCCCGGTCGCCGAGCGCGACCGGGTGATCGAACTCGCGAACTCCATCGAGCAGGTCGGGGACGTGCAGTTCGAGCGGCCGCCGAAACGGGCGCGCCAGCGCTACGCGGTGCGCTACGCTGGCGCGTTGGGAGTTCTCGCCGGGCTCGTCTTCCTCCTCCAGACCGCTATCGGGGGCTCGCTGTACTGGTGGGCGCCGCTGGTGGCGCTCCCCCTCGTGCCCCTCGCGGCCCACATCCAGTGGAAGCACCGCGGCTACTACGTCGGCGAGGACCACGTCGTGACCCGGAACGGGTTCTGGGTCCAGCGGCTCAAAGTCGTCCCCTACTACCGGGTTCAGACCGTGCTGAGTTCGGAGACGGTGTTCCAGCGGCGTCGTCGCCTCGGAACGGTGACTATCGACACTGCGGGCGCCCGCAGCCTCGTCGGCGACGACGCGAAAGCGGTGGACGTCGACGCCGAAACCACCGAACGGCTCCGGGAACAGGTGGCCGACTCGCTGTACGAGTCGCTCTGGCGGGAGGCGAACAGCGGGAACCGCCCCTGAATCAATATCGCTGTATGCGGTTTATCTGTTCGATAGCGGGCACCGATACTGTCGGATGCAGAACCAGATCGCGCTCACTCCCGCAGCGCTGACCCGAGATCCTTGCCAACGTCGGCGGCCACGGCCTCGGCGGCGTCGATCTGCATCGTCGCGAACCCGTGGACCTGTGCTGGGTAGTTCTTGTAGCGCACGTCAACGCCGTCGCCGACGAGTCGCTCGGCGTACTCCTTCGCCCCGTCCCGGAGCGGATCGAACCCCGCCGTGATCACGGTCGCCGGGGGGAGTCCCGAGAGGTCGGCCGCCTGTGCGGGGTCGGCGTAGGGGTTGCGTTCGTGGATCGAACTCTCGAGGTAGCAGTTCCGGAAGAAGCGAAGATCCGCCTCGGCGAGCACGATGCCCGCGTTCTCCTGTACGGACCCCTGTTCCTCGTCGACGCCGATGGCGGGGTAGATGAGCGCTTGATGGGCGATTTCGGGCCCGTCGCGCTCAGCGGCCAGCAGGGAGACGACGGCCGCGAGCGTCCCGCCCGCGCTGTCGCCCGCGACCGCAAGCCCGGGCACGCCACCCAACTGCTCGGGATTGGCCCCAGCCCACTCGGTCGCCGCGTAGCAGTCCTCGACGGCCGCGGGGAACGGGTGTTCGGGCGCCAATCGGTAGGCCACCGAGAGCACGACACAACCGCTCTCCCGGGCAAGTCGTCGACAGAGCGCGTCGTGTGTCTCGAGGCCGCCGAGGACGTAGCCGCCGCCATGGAAGAAGACGACCGTCGGTACGTCGCCGTCAGTCGTGGGGATGTACCGGCGCATCGCGACATCGCCGCCGGGCCCGGGAAGGGTGAGATCGGTTACGTCCGCCACCTCGGGGCGGTCCCGGATGCCGTACTTGCTGGCGAGGCGAGCAACCGTCCGGACGGCCTTGAGGGCGTAGCGGTTGTGCGGGATGGAGAATCGACGGCGCTCGAGCGCCGCCGCCGCTCGCGGATCGATGGCGTCAGCCTGCATAGGGGAGCGTACCGTCGGCGGGGTGAAAAAGCAGACCTGTCCCCCCCGTGCGGAGCGGAAAATTCACACCCCTCCAGCATCGAAGGGTGATATGGCACAGATAGAGGTCGACCTACCCGACCGTATCACCGGCGAACTGAACCGACTCGTCGAGTCCGGGGAGTTCCTGAACCGCGAGCGCGCCGTCGAGGACCTGCTCCAGCGCGGCGTCTCGGCGTACGATATCGAGGAGGAACCCAGCGAGGAACTCGAGAGCGACCTGTTCACCCAGACCGTCGAAGACCAACAGGACCCCGCGATGCAGGAGGGCAGCAGCGAGGACGAACCGACGTTCTAAGCGACGCGTTTTCTCGAAAGATCCCACGGCCGGCGTCCACGGCGCCGGCCTGACGGGTCCACCCCGACCCACCACTCCACGAGCCGATCGGTTCCCCGACCGGCCCACGCCAGTTCTGTCACGACTGCAGTACCCGAGTCACACTGACCCGTGGTATGCATTTACTAGATACGTCTGGGGACACCTTACGTTACGGCCTAACTGGTTTGGGTATAACTCCCGTTCGCGGGTAGAGAACTGGTAAACGGCGGGGCACGCCCGATGTGGGGCGGGCGTGGTTCACGACCGACCGTTGGGATGTGGGGTGGGGGGGATGCCGGAATGCGTCGGCGTAACGGTCGACGTGTCCCTCCGTTCTACTGCATGCGATGTAACGGGGTGTTCCCCCATCGTGCTGTCGGCTATATTTACCGAGCCGTCTTCTGGGGGTGGGCTATCAGTATAGGGTCGAAAGCTACTCGCCGTCGTCGGCTGTCGCATCGGCGGCGCCGTCGCCGAACAGTGACGCACAGAGCCGTCGCTGGGCCTCCCGCAGGTGGTGGCTGAACGTGGGCTGGGAGATGCCCATCGCCTCGGCGATCTCCGTCCCCGTGTGTTTCCGCGGGCGGTCGAAGTAGCCGCTGAAGAAGGCCGTCCGGATCGCCTCGAGCTGGCGGTCCGTCAGCGTCTCGGTGACCGAGGCGCGCTGCTGGGCGACCGAGCGGTCGGTGCGCTGGACGCTGCGCTGGGCGGTCAGGCTCGTGCCCGGGAAACGGTCGGTGAACAGGTCGACGAACTCCCGAACCGGCGCGTCGGCGCCGAGTTCCGCCACCACCGTCGCCTCGCCGCCGCCGGCGCTGAGCTCCAGGGGCCGGGCACCGTGTTCGAGCATCGTCGCCTCGGGGCTCTCTTCGCTCACCCCGGCCCGGAACAGACAGACTGGCTCGCTGTCGACTTTGTAGGACGAGACCAGCGTGAACTCCCGGACTGGAAGCGTCTCGGCGCCCTCGAGCACCGCCTCCGCGGGGACGCCGCGGGTCGTGAGGAAGCGCCGGACGCCGCCGTCCGACTCGAACACGAAGTTCTCCGCGACCAGTGAGGCGTCGAGATCCCGAGCCAGCCGAACGAACGGGATGTCGGTCTCCGAGACGTCGAACTCGAGTCGGGTGACCTCCGCCCCCGTCAGGGCCTTCTTGCTCTCGGCGGCGTTGATGGCGTAGGCGATGGTGTCCGCGAGTTCGGCGAGCACCGCCCGCTCCAGATCGCCGAACACGCCGGTCTGCTCGGCGTAGACGCTGAGCGTGCCGTACACCGCGTCTTCGTACTCGAGCGGGAACGACGCCGTCGCGTGGTAGCCCCGATCCAGCGCCGCGCGCTGCCAGGGCTCGAACTCGCCGTCGCCGAGCACGTCGTTGACGATCTGGGGGCTTCGGTCGCGGACGGCCGAATCGCTCGGGGAGGCCGGGCCTGCGAGCGCCCCGATCCCGTCGGCCTCGACGCCGCTATCGGCGCCGGCCCGCTCGCGGATGACGACCTCGTCCGTCCGGTCGATCTCGCCGATCCATGCCAGCCCATACGGGCCCGCCCCGGCCAACTCCTCGCAGGCGACGGTCTCGATCTCTTCTCGCGTCGACGCCCGCACGAGCGCCCGGGAGATGCTGCGAATGATGTCGTTGATCCTGTTCAGCCGCTCGAGCGTGCGGTTCTGCTCCTCGAGGAGCTGTTCGCGCTCCTCGCGCTCGCGCTCGCGCTCGACCCGGTCGAGCGCGGATTCGACGTTGCCCGCGACGGACCCGACGAAGTCGAAGTCGGCCGCGCTGATCCCGTTCTGCGTCGGCGTCCCCACGAGGAGCACGCCATGGCTGCCCATCGGGAACAGCGCCAACTCCGATACCCCCTCGGGCACCGATTCGTTGGCGATGGTCACGGGGTCGCCGCCCTCGGCGAACGCCCGCCAGCCGGGGGCGTCGGGGGCCGACAGCAGCGCGCCGATATCCAGCGCGTCCGCGGCGCTCGTCGTCGCAGCGGGCCGGAGTTCGCCGACATCGGCGTCGTACAGCGCGACGGCCATCACCGGCAGGCCGAGGCGGTCCGCCGCGGCGTCGACGACACGCTCGCCGACCGCAGCCGGCGTCTCCGCGTCCATCAGCTCCCGGGTGAAGCTGTTGAGCGCCTCTAACTGGCGGTGGCGGCGGGTTCGCTCGAGTTCCTGTCGGTTCCGCTCGATGGCGTGGTGGATCGACCGGACGAGCAGTTCGCTGCTCACCTCGTCCTTCACGAGGTAGTCCTGGGCGCCGTGTTTGATCGCCTCGATGCCGACGCGCTCGTCCTGGAGGCCCGTGAGCACGATGACGGGCACCCGGCCGGCGATGTCGATAACCGAGGTGAGCGTCTCCATTCCGGTGCTGTCGGGGAGCCCCAGATCCAGCAACACCACGTCGACGGCGACGCGATTCAGGCGGGAGATCCCCGCCTGTAGTGACTGTTCGCTGTGGATGCGCAGCGATCCGGCCGTCGACGCGCCGAGATCCACCCGCTCGAGCAGCGTCTCCGCGTCGTGGAGCATCTCCTCGATCAGGCGGGCGTCGCCAGGGTTGTCCTCGACCAGCAGCACCTCGAGTTCGCTCTCGGACACCGTCAGCGGCCCCCAGCATGTCGCGCTCGCCGATACGGGCGACCACATCCATCGGCGACCCAGCCCCGGCTCCCGGACCCCCACATCTCGCCGGAGTCAGTCGGTTCCCCCATACTTGTCGGAGGTTGGATGTCCTCCCCCTAAACTTCTGTCCCCGCGCGGTCGGGTCACGGCCGCTCGGACTCCTCGAACAGCATCTCGAACACCGCCTGCTCGGCCGCGCGGAGATGCTGGGAGAACGTCGGCGGCGCGATGTCGAGCAGTTCGGCCACCTCCTCGCCGGCGGCCTCCCGGGGCCACTCGAAGTAGCCGGCGTGGTAGGCTGTCCGTAGCGTCTCCAGCCGTCGCTCGGTGAGTTCCTCGACGTCGACTGCCGGCCCCGACCGGGCGTCCGACTCCGTCGCCTGGACCTCCTGCTTGGAGACTAGCGTCGTCTGCGGGTAGCGCTCGCGCACGGAATCGAGCACCTCGCGGGCGTCGGCGTCGGTCGGCAGTTGGATCCGGGACCGGAGGTCGCCGTCGCGGATGACCGCCTCCACGAACCGCCCCCCGACGGCGCTGACCGCCGAGAGGAGGTGGGGACCGACGATGAGCACCTCGAAGGAGCGCCCGGCGTCGGTCTCCCGGGTCGCAAGTAGTTCCTCCCAGTTCGAGTCCGCCGCGATCAGCTGTTTCACCAGGTCGATGCCGCCCTCGTCGGTCGTGCCGAACACGACGAACTCGTCGTTTTCCCGAGGGACAGCCGCGTCGATGTGGACGGCGTCGCCGGCCCCCAGATCGGCGTCGAACGACTCGAACACGTCGGTCACGCGGAACTCAAGATCGATCACCGAGTCCGCCAGCAGCACCTGTTTGCGGTCGATTGCCGCGATGGCGTGGCCGACGATCTTCCCGAGCAGGCCGATCACGTCCCGTTCCGCGCCCGTGAACGCGTTCACCCGACCGGTGTAGACGTTCAACACGCCGTAGATGGTCCCCTCGTGTTCGATGGGCACCGCCGCCGACGAGCGGAAGCCGTAGTCGTGGGCGCTGTCCTGCCACGGCCGGTAGTCGGGGTCGCTGACGACGTCGTGGACGGTCTGGACCTCGCCGGTGCGGAACGCCCGCCCGGTCGGCCCCTCGCTCTCCTGCTCCTCCGGGTCGACCGAGATCGAGACCGCGTCGGCGTACCCCTCTACGCCGGCTTCAGCGCGGGGTTCGACGGACTGGTCCCCGGGGTTTGCTTCGCCGATCCAGGCGAACAGGTAGGAGTCGGTCTCGGCGATAGCCTCGCAGGTCCGACGTTCGATCGCCGCGCGCGTGGGCTGGGAGATGGCCTCGTCGGTGACCGCCTGCACGACCTGATTGAGTTCGTCGAGCGCGGTCAGCCGACCGACGTAGCGCTGTCGCTCGAGTTCGTTGCCGATCCAGGCGGCCAGATGCTCGACGAACGCGACCTGCCAGTCGGTAAACGGCTGGTCGCGGGGGCCGTCGCCGTAGAAGCAGAACGTCCCCACGGTCTCGCCATCGACGTGAATCGGGGCGCCGAGATAACACCCGACGCCGAGGTCGACGTTGCCGGCGCGATCCGCGAGCGCTGGTGCCTGCTCGGCGATGTCGTCGAGTACCAGCGTCTCGCCGGTCTCGATCACGTGCTCGCAGTTGGTCGAGGAGAGCGGAACCACGTCGCCCGACTCCAGTCCCGCGTCCGCGGGCGCGAGCACGCTGTCGAACAGATAGTCGCTGCCCGCGGCCTGCGAGAGCGTCGCGAACGACGTGTCCACGGCGTCCCGACAGATCTCGAGCAGTCGGTCGGTCTTCTCGTCGAGGTCGGCCTCGGTGTCGGCGATCACGTCGTTTGCCTCCCGGAGCGCGCGTTCCCGGCGGTTTCGGTCGGTCACGTCCCGGATGACACCGGTGAAGCGTTGGCCGTCGTCCTCGTGGGCCGCAAACGAGATACTCAGGTCGATCCGTTCGCCGTCCTTGCGCACGCCCGGCAGTTCGGTTCCGCGCCAGTCCATCGTGCGCTCGCCGGTCTCGAGATAGCGTTCTACCGCGTCGCGGTGGCGTTCGGCGTACCCCTCGGGCATCAGCGTCGAGAGTGGTTCGCCGATCAGTTCCGCGGGCGTGTAGCCGAACACCGCTTCGATAGCCCGGTTGGCCCGCCGGATCGTGCTGTCGCCGTCGATAGTCACCACCGCGTCGGTGATCGTCTCTGCGACAGTGCGCTGGAGACGTTCGCCGCGCTGTTCGTCGGGCGGGACTTCGCGGGCACAGACGGTGACCCCCGTTTCCGAGGGGTAGAGTCGCATCGAGAAGCGCTTCTCCAGCGACGGGACCGGCTGTTCGACCCGGAGCGAGCGACCTCGGCCCATCGCTTCCGCACAGCGGTCCTGGAACGCCGACCCCGCCAACTCGGGGACGATGAGCCAGATCGAGCGGCCGACTACGTCCCTGTCCTCGAGGCCGAACAGCTCCCGGGCACGGTCGTCGACGTAGGTGAACTGCCAGTCGGTATCGAGCGAGAACGTCGCGTCGGTGATCCGGACCCGGGCGACGGTCTCGGCATCTCCCTGGGTCCCGCCGTCTTCCATGCGCACGAATCAGCGTGTTTGTTACTAAAGCATTTATCAAGTCAACAGTTCACTAATGGGTTCGTTTCATAAGCAGCGGTCAGGGCCGGTCCGGGGTCGGACCCCCGACTGGACGGCACGCGAGAGTTACGGCGGCTTCTTTCCACCGGTAGATCTGTGATCCTCAGAATAGTTCATAGAGCGCCTGTTGACGCCGGTTGACACGCGAATGGACCCACATCGAGAAAAGTAAATTCCGTTCCAATATCTAATGTTTCAGTATTGGCGAGTATCGTTTGCCCAGAAGCTACTATGGTTTCTTTTATGGAAAACCATTGCCCAGTTGGACAAGCTTAATACACGGACGGGGCATCTACATCACGATGGCAAAGAGTATTCAGGAGTGGTGGCCAGAGCTACTGGATCTGGGCATCCTCGACGACAACGTCCGGAACGTCGGCCCCTACGAGGAGGCGTTCGACTACGCGGAGGAGTTCCAGAAACACGACCTCGAGGAGGTCAAATCGGACATCGAGGACGTGATGACCGACTCGCAGGACTGGTGGCCGGCAGACTACGGGCACTACGGGCCGCTGTTCATCCGGATGGCCTGGCACAGCGCCGGGACCTACCGAACCGCCGACGGTCGCGCCGGCGCGGCCGGTGGGCTCCAGCGCCTGCCGCCGGAGAGTAGCTGGCCGGACAACGTCAACCTCGACAAGGCACGTCGTCTGCTCCAGCCGGTCAAGCAGAAGTACGGCCCCACGCTCTCGTGGGGCGACCTGATCGTCCTCGCCGGCAACGTCGCCCTGGAGTCGATGGGCTTCGAGACGTTCGGCTTCGCGGGCGGCCGCGAGGACGAGTTCAAGTCCAACGAGGCCGTCACCTGGGGCCCCGAGGAGGACTGGGAGACAACCTCGCCCGAGCGCTTCGAGGACGGCAAAGTTGGGAACCTCAAGGACCCGCTCGCCAACACCGTGATGGGCCTGATCTACGTGAACCCCGAAGGCCCGTACGGCGAGCCTGACGTCGAGGGCTCGGCCGCGAACATCCGCGAGGAGTTCAGCCGCATGGCGATGAACGACGAGGAGACCGTCGCCCTCATCGCCGGCGGCCACACGTTCGGGAAGGTCCACGGCGCCGACGACCCCGACGAGAACGTCGGCCCGGAGCCCGAGGACGCCCCCATCGACCTGCAGGGCCTCGGCTGGGAGAACGAGTTCGGCGAGGGGAAAGGCCCCGACGCGATCACCAGCGGGATCGAGGGCCCCTGGAACGACTCGCCGATCCAGTGGGACATGGCCTACATCGACAACCTCCTGAACCACGACTGGACCTCGGTCAAGGGTCCCGGCGGCGCGTGGCAGTGGGAGCCCGTCGGCGACATCGAGGAGGCGCCGGAACCCCACGGCGACGATACCGAGGAGCCGATGATGCTCACCACGGACGTCGCCCTGAAGCACGACGACGACTTCCGTGCAGTGCTCGAGCGCTTCCAGGAGAACCCCGACGAGTTCCAGGAAGCGTTCGCGAAGGCGTGGTACAAGCTGATCCACCGCGACATGGGCCCGCCCGAGCGACTCCTCGGCCCGGAAGTGCCCGAGGAGACGTTCGTCTGGCAGGATCCGCTCCCGGACGCCGACTACGAGTTCATCGGCGACGCCGAGGCCGAGGAGCTCACGGACGCGGTCCTCGATACGGATCTGACCGTCTCGCAGCTCGCCAAGACCGCGTGGGCGTCGGCGTCGACGTACCGCGACAGCGACAAGCGCGGCGGCGCCAACGGCGCCCGCATCCGTCTCGAGCCCCAGCGTAGCTGGGAGGTCAACGAGCCCGAGGGTCTCGAGACCGTTCTCGAGACCCTCGAGGGCGTGCAGGCGGAGTTCAACAGTTCGCGCGACGACGACGTGCGCGTCTCGCTCGCGGACCTGATCGTGCTGGGCGGCAACGCCGCCGTCGAGCAGGCCGCCGCCGAGGCCGGCTACGACGTCGACGTGCCGTTTGAGCCGGGTCGCACCGACGCGACTGCAGAGCAGACCGACGAGGAGTCCTTCGAGCATCTCGAGCCGAAGGCCGACGCGTTCCGCAACTACCTCGGCGAGGGCGACTGGGACGACCTGTACGAATCGCTCGAGGAGCGGATGGTCGACAAGGCCGAACTGCTGAACCTCTCGGTGCCCGAGCTGACGGTGCTAGTCGGCGGCATGCGCGCGCTGGGCGCGACCTACCAGGACACCGACCGGGGCGTCCTGACGGAGCAGCCCGGGGCGCTCACCAACGACTTCTTCCAGAACGTGCTCACGATGGACTACGAGTGGGAGGCCGTCGACGAGGACGAGCGGCTGTTCGAGGGCTACGACCGCGACACCGGCGAACTCGAGTGGGAGGCGACCCGCTTCGACCTCGTCTTCGGTTCCAACGCCCGACTCCGCGCCACCGCGGACGTCTACGGGGCCGACGACGGCGAGGAGAAGTTCGTCGAGGACTTCGTCGACGCCTGGACGAAGGTCATGCAGAACGACCGCTTCGACCTGGAGTAAGCGCCGGTCGCCGCGGTACGATTTTTTCGCGGATCGAGCGTCCAACGCCCCTAGCCACGCTTAGCCACCCCAGAAGGACTACACGAACCGCGGTTCTCGTCCGCCATGTGTCCCCCACGCCACCGCCATTTCCGAACAGTATCGAGGTGGCTACTGCGATTTTCCTGTGCCTCCTCGCTGTCTACAGCGCGGCCACGTTGACGAACCACGAGGTTCCGTCGTGGATTCGATACGGGGCTCGGCTACTGGCGCTCGTGACAGGGCTGTTTCTCACGTTTGCCGTCTGGGTCCGTTTCGGACAGTAGCGCCGTCTAGGCCCGCCTTCCCGCAAGCCAGACCGCGCCCGCGCCGACGAGTGCCGCCAGCCCGGCGACCAGAAACGCCGGCTCGTAGCTCCCCCACTGGTCGTAGGTCGCGCCCGCCGCCAGCGGTGCGATGAGCCCCGAGACCGCGAACGCCATCGAGAGCAGGCCGAACACCGCGTTGATCTGTTCACGACCGAACAGTTCGGCCGTCAGCGGCGAGAGCAGCGCGCCGTTGCCGCCGTAAGCCAGCCCGAACCCCACCGCGAAGGCGACGACGCCGAGCGTCGATCCGGCGGCGACCAGCCCCAGCGTCGCCAGCCCCATCGCGGCCGAGCAGGTGACGAACACCCGGAGCCGACCGGCCGTGTCGGCGACGTGGCCGATAGCGACACGCCCGAGCGCGCTCGTGAGGCCAACGACCGCCAGCGCCGCCGGTCCGACCGCTGCCGGGAGCCCCAGCCCCTCGGCGTAGAGCACGAGATGTGCGAGGACGGCGTACAGCGTTCCGTACACCAACACCCAGCCGACGAACAGCAGCCCGAACGACCGGGTGAGCGCGATCCCCCTGACGGCCGCATACTGCTCACGGAGGGGCTCACGGTTCGGCGTCGGCGGCGCGCCGACGAACTCCTCGGGCGGCGGGTCGACGCCAGCCGAGACCGGATCGTCGCGAACCAGAACGGTGGCGAGCAAGAGCAGCGCGCCAGAAACCGCCGCCAGCGCGAGCAGCACGTCCCGCCAGCCGAGTCGGGCGATCAGCCAGGCCGCGGACGGGACGACGATGAACATCCCGACGCCCAATCCAGCCGAGGAGAGGCCGCCAGCGAGGCCGAGCCGCCGGTCGAACCACCGCGTCACGGTGGCGTAGGCGACGACGTAGACGATGCTCAGCCCGACGCCAGTCACGACGCCGTACGTCAGTATCAGCACCGGGAGGCTGCCGGCACGGCTCGCAGCCGCCAGCCCACCCGCGGTGAGCAGCGTCCCGACCAGCAGCATCCGGTGGGTGCCGTAGCGGTCGATCAGCACGCCGAGCACGCTGGCACCGACGTAGATGGCGAGCGTCTGGACGCCGAAAGCGAGCGAACTCAGCCCCCGGGAGCCGCCGAACGTCTCGACGATCCGCTCCAGAAAGACGGCGAAGGAGTAGCTCAGGCCGAAGACGACGAACGTGCCGAGAAACGAGGCCGCCGCGACGACCCAACCGTAGTAGGGGCGACGCATAGTGGCGGGGTTAGCAGTGTGATCGACGGTTCAGTACGGGATCGCGTACAGCGCAATCGTGAGGAACGGGATCAGCGCCAGCAGCATCGCGATGGCGTAGCCGAACATCTCCCGGGCCCGCACGCCGGTGATCGCCAGCAGCGGCAGCGCCCAGAACGGGTTCAGCAGGTTCGTGTGCGCGTCGCCGACGGCGTAGGCGATGGTCGCCTGGCCGTAGGGGACGCCGAGGTCCTGTGCGGCCTGTAGCACCGACGGGCCGACGACCAGCCACTCGCCCCCGCCGGAGGGGACAAACAGGTTCGCGATGGCGCCAGTAACCCACGCAATGACCGGGTACGTCGCCGGCGTCGACACGCCGAGCAGTGCCTCAGCGAGCAGCGTCGCCAGTCCCGCACCGGTCATGATGCCCTGAATCCCGGCGAAGAAGGGGAACAGGAGCACGATACCGGCAGCGGCGCCGGCGGCCTCGTTGAACCGGTCGCGGTAGTACGCCGGGCGCTGGTAGACCAGAATGCCGGCGAACAGGAAGCCGAAGTTGACCGCGTTCAACGTGAACGCGCCCATGCCGCTCTGGACGAACTGGTAGATCAGGATCAGCACGCCCGAGAGCGCGATCAGGCCGCCCAGGACCCGGCTGTTGTTCATCCGCTCGGAGGGGGTGTCGCCCTCATCGGCGGGCGGTTCGTCGACGGCATCGGCGGCGCCCTCGGTGTCGGTGCCGCCGTCGGCCGCGGAGTCGAACAGGTCGGACTCGTCGACGTACTCGGTGATCCCCTTCGCGCGGTCGCCCGTGGGTGCGAGTACGTAGAGCACGATTGACGCGAAGATGATCGAGGTTACTGTCAGTGTCAGCGCGTACGGGTGGAAGATGGTCTCTGCGGCAGGAATCGTCGAACCGAGGAAGTCGAACCCGGTCCCCTCACCGATGTTATTCGCGTCCGTTAGCTGCAGCGGCGCCGACGCCGAGAGCCCCCAGTGCCACGTCAGGCCGAGGCCCATGTAGCCGCCGACCGCCAGCAGCGGGTAGTGGACATCGATCCCCTCCTCGTGGGCGACCTTCCCCATCTCGCGGGCGAAGATGGCGCCCATGATGAGGCTGAACCCCCAGTGGACCCACGCCAGCGACATCGAGATAGCGCCGACGAACGCCGCGGCCTGCGCCCCGGTGTTCGGGACCCGCGCGAGTCGCTGGAGCAGGTTGTTGACTCGCGGGTGGTAGGCGATGGCAAACCCCGTCATCAGGATCAGCACCATCTGCATCGAGAAACCGAGGAACGCCCAGAACCCGTCGTACCAGTATCCGAGGAGGTCGACGGGGCCCGATCCGGTCAGGAGCCCCGCGACGAACACCAGATACGTCAACAGGATGGCGAAGACGAACGGGCTCGGCATCCAGCGTTCGACGACGCCGGACATCCGGAATCCGATACGTTCGATCGTTCCGCCTCTATCGTCGGCTGTTGGCATGGCACAAGAGGTGGCGTTCTCCACTATAAATGGTTCGGATAGACGCGCGTCGTTCTCGGGAGCGTCGACTGTCGAAACCGTTGGCCCTGTCCGTAAAAAGCGCCGCGGTTCGCCCGACTACGCCTCGGGCGTCGTCGTCGCCTCGGGGAGGCGTCGCTGCAGGAAGTCGTCCAGCGTGCGCAACATTCGGATCTTCTGGTCGATGTCCGAGGAGGCGTGGCCCTCCTCGCCGAGTTCGACGTACTCGTAGTCGCCGGCGGCTTCGCCGCCTTCCGGAGACGCCGCGGGCGTCTCCCCCTCCTCGTAGCCGGCTTCCTCCAGCGCGTCCCGGAAGATGCGGGCCTGTGAGACGGGAACCCGGCGGTCGTTGACGCCGTGGACCATCAGCAGCGGTCCGGCGAGGTTCTCGACGTGCGTGACCGGCGAGCGCTCCCGGTAGAGCTGAGGGTTCTCCTCGGGCGTGCCGAGATACTTCTCCAGCAGTTCGGTGCGGAAGTGGGGCATCGTGTTCTCGAACATGTCTTCCAGATCCGTCACGCCGATCCAGGCGATGCCCGCGGCGTACAGTTCGGGGGACTGGACCATCTGCCAGTAGGCGGAGTAGCCACCGTAGGAGCCGCCGAACACGACGGCGCGGTCCTCGTCGACCCAGTCCTCGGCGGTGACCTGCCGGACCGCCTCGGCGATGTCCTCCTGTTCGGCGCCGCCCCAATCGTCGTAGAGGCGTTCGACGAACTCCCGGCCCCGGCCGGTGGAGCCGCGGTAGTTCACCTGCAGCACCGAGTAGCCCCGGGAGAGCAGGAACTGCGTGTACATGCCGAACGCGCGGTAGTCCGCGGCGCGCGGGCCGCCGTGGGGGTTGACCACCAGCGGCGACGGGCGCTCGCCGGAGTCGTACAGCAGCGCGCCGATTTCGAGGCCGTCGTGGCTCTCGAACGTGAAGTAGTCGGCGTCGACGAATCGGTCCGGGTCGAGGTCGCCGTAGTCGGCCGCCAGCAGCGTCTCCGTCTCGCCGCTCTCGAGATCGTGAGCCAGCAGGTCCGGGCGGCTGTCCGGCGTGGTGTGGCTCACGAGCACGCGGTCGCCCTCGAGCATCGGCGACCCCGCGCCGGAGAAGGCGGCGACGCCCTCAGGCACGTCGAGTTCGCGGCCCTCGCCGGTCTCGATATCGTAGAGCAGGGGTACGACGGCGGCGTCGCGCGTGCGCAGCGCGAGGAATCGGTCGCCGGCGGGCGTAAAGGCGACGGGACTCTCCTCGGCAGTCAGGTCGCCGAACCACTCGACCTCGTCCGTTTCGAGGTCGTAGACCCCGCAGCGCGAGAAGTTCTCGGTGTTGTCCGAGACGAGCAGGCGATTGCCCTCCGGGCCCCAGTCAGCGAAGCCGGCCTCGGCGCCATCCTCGCCGATGTGGAGGTTCCGCGGGTCCGAGCCGTCGGCGTCGGCGACGTAGACGTCCTGATTGTTGTAGTCGTCGGACTCGTTGGTCGTGTAGGCGATCTGGTCCACGTCCGGCGAGAAGCCGCCGCCGCCCGCCGCGCGGTCGTAGTCGGTCAGCTTCGTCGCCTCGCCGCTGGGCAGGTCGAAGCTGAAGAGGTTCATCTGGCCGTCGCGGTTCGACCCGAGTAGCAGCGTCTCGCCGTCGTCGGCCACGTCCTGCAGCGCAGTCTGGCCGTCGAGGGCGGTGAGCTGTTCGACTTCGCCCTCCGCCTCGCCGCGGACGCCGATCCGATAGATGTCGTTCTGCTCGTTGCCGCCCTCGTCGTCGTGGAAGTAGACCGCGTCGCCGTCCACGCTCCACTTGATGTGCCAGCGCGCGTTCCGGGGGACTTCGCCGTCGCTGACCTGCCGGATCTGGCCGGTCCCTATCTCGAGGACGTGGAGTTCGTTGCGCCCGGTCACGTCGTAGTAGAGGGCGACGCGGTCGCCGTCGGGGGAGGCGACGGCGTGCTGGACGCTTGGAAGGCTCGCGAGGCGTTCGAGGAAGTCGTCTGCCATACTCTCCCATTCATCCCCCGGGCTAAAGTGTTGACTGAACAGTCAGTATGGACCGCTTTCAGCGATGCTGGTCCCAGAAGCGCTCGACGCCGAGTTGGAGCATGTCCGGAGAGACCGGCTGAAACTCCTCGCGCTCCCGTTCGGGGAGATACTCCCGAACCGAGTTCCAGGACTCCCGGGCGTAGCGGGCGTCGACGAGCGCGCGGATCCCCACCTCCTCCGGTCCGCGGATCACGCGACCGATGGCCTGCCGGGCTTTCCGGACCGCTGGCACCGTCAGTGCGGTTTCGAACCCACTGCGGGACGTTCCGCCCCGCTGGCTCCCGCTCGCTCCGCCCGTGGGAACATCCCCAAATTCGCGGTCGTAGGCGGTCCGAACCGCGCGCGTCCGCGGGGAGGCGGTGTTGATGATCGGGACGCCACAGACCACGGCGGCCGAAAGCCGGTCGCCCTGGTAGTCGACGCCCTCCGTGAGCGTCCCGCGGATGCTCGTCACGAGGACTTTCGGCTCGCCGCGGAAGAACTCGGCTTTGAGTTCCTCGGTCACCTCGTCGGTCGAGGAGCTATCGAGCAGCACGGGCTTCTCGAGGCGCTCTTCGAGTGCCCCGGCCATCCACTCCGCCTCGCCGTAACTCGGCATCCCCACGAGCACGTTCCCGGGCGAGCGCGCCACCGTCGCGGCAGCGTCGACGTGCATCCGCCGGCAGTCGGTCTCCTCCCCGGGATCACCCCGATTGCCGTACGTGAACTTCGGCACGTCGACGGCAAACGACTCGTGGTTCTCCTCGGGGAACCCCAGCCCGTAGCTCCGGGTGGTGACGGGGCGCCCCTCGCTTTCGAGGTGGTTCAGCCCGGTCACCTCCCGGAACACGTCGAGGGGTTCGAGCGTCGCGCTCATCAGCACGCCGCCGCCGAACTCCGCGAGGCGGTCGCCGATGGCCTGACTCGGGACGCAGTTGTGCAGCGCCAGCCGCGCGTTGTACGCTCGGCGCCACGAGTCCGGACGCTCGGTCTCGTCCCACGTGCGCTCCAACTCGATCTCCCGGAAGAACGACTCGTGGTCCTCCCGGTACCACGCGTTCAGCACGCGCCCGACGGGCGTGACGGCGCGGGAGGCGTCCTCGTCCTCCACCTCGTTCAGGATCCGGGCGACGACCGCGCCGACGACCTCCGCCCGCGCCCAGACTCCCGCGCCGAACCCCTCCTTCTCGGCCCACTCCGTGATCTCGTCTTTCTCGGGCGTCTCGGGATCTCGCAGCGGGAGTTCGTCGTCGTCGAGGTCGTTCAGTCCGGCGCGCCAGCCCGGCCGCTCGCCGTCGAGGTGGGCCTTCACCCGGCGGTCCAACTCCTCCCGCAGGGATTCGCAGAAATCCCGCAAATTCCGGAGTTCGTCCAGTTTCACGTCGCTCTCCTTGAGTTCGCCGCGGACGAGGTCGGCGTCGCCCTCGCCGGCTGTCCGTGCCGGCGGGTCTTCGTCCCCACCGGTGGAGGGCGTGGGCTTGTCGTCGCCCTCGCCGGCTGTCCGTGCCGGCGAGTCTGCGAACTCGACGGCCTGCAGAATCCGGGTAAGCTCCGAGACCGCGTCCCGGAGGGTGCGGTCGCCCACGCCGTCGCTGACGAGGTCACGCACGCGCGGTTCGAGCATGTGGGCCTCGTCACAGACCACGAACGTCGAGTCGTCGACGAGCGCCCCGGTGAACTGCCCCGCCGTGGTCGGGTCGAACGCGTGGTAGTAGTTGCCGATCACGACCTCGACATGGCCGAGAATCGCGCCCATGATCGAGTGCGGACAGGTGCCGTGGCCCGCCGCAAGCCCCACGAGCTCCTCGGTATCGATCAGGCCCATGTCGGTGAAGTCAAAGGGCACGGCCTCAGCGGGGTCGCCGTCCTCCGGGAGATCCGCGAGGTACTGCGCGTAGAACGGGCAGTACTCCGTTCCCCCCGTCCCGCTCCCGTACTCCTCGGTTTCCGGGCGGTACGGTGTCGGTTCGCCCGCGGTTTCGAGGTAGTCGGCGCCGCTGCTTCCCGAATCGGCGATGCCGACCTGCTGGCTGCGGGCCTGACTCGCCAGCGCGTCGGCCGTCGTCGGGCCGCCGTCGCCGACGAGGTTCCGAGTGCGCTCGCGCAAGCCCTCACAGCGGTCGTAGACGTTCCCGTCGTCGACGCCGCCGCGGTTCTCGCGCGCGTACGGACACACGTCTGCTTTCCCGACGAGGGTGAGCCCCGAGACCGGGTCGTACTCGTCGGGGAGGTCCTCGTTGATCGTTCGGAGGTCGTCCTCGAACTGGCGTAGTTGCTGCTTGACGCTGGTCAGGACCAGCACGCGCTCGAAGTCGGAATCGGGGTCGCGCACGCGGTCCAGCCCTGCCGAGAGCGCGAGCATCGTCTTCCCAGTGCCGCAGGCGCCCTCAAGCGCGAGGAAGCCGTCGTCTTCCGCGGCGTCGACGGCCGCCTCGATACCGTCGCGCTGCTCGGGGTAGGGTTCGGGGTGGCCGAACAGGTCGCGCCAACTCACTACCGACTGGTGGGGGGCGCCCAGTTTAGGCATGTCGGACGTGGCCGCGCTCCCCTACTTGAGCGTTCGCCCGGACCAAACGCTTACTGTGCCTGCCGACGCTCTGACGAGCATACACCACGGCGTCGACGCCGGGGCTCCCGGGCGAACACCCAGACGCATCGACCAGGAGGGGGCCGTCTTCGGTCGCGTGATCAAGGGGTTCGACCGCCACGACGCTGCCGAGGCGCTGGTCGGCAGCGTCGTGTTCGGCATCCCGATGGTCATCGAGGGCGGCACCCTCGAGGCCGGCGTCTTCCTCTCGAGTCACCCGCTCTACTTCTTCGGGACGCTCGCGTTCGGCATGGCCATGGTCGTCGGCCTGCTCTACGTGGCCGAGATCCAGGACGTGCGGGTCGTCGACCCCGTTCTCGGCGTGATCCCGCGGCGCCCGGTGGGGTTGATCACCATCGCCGGCCTCACCGCGTTCGGGACGATGACCGCGTGGGGGCGCGTCGACTGGACCGAGCCGTGGGTCGCACTCTGCCAGACGGCGGTCTGTTTCGTCGGGATGGCCATCGGCGGCGCGCTCGGGGACATCCTTCCGGGGAGCTAAGCGGCCGAGCGCCGCTATCGGCGTGTCACCGCCCGCGAACTGTCGGCCACGAGGTTTATGCCCACCTCGCGGCAACAGGAGTGTATGGAGCTTACACGACGAGCAGTCGGTGCGCTGACAGTCGCCGGCGTCGCGGGGCTGGCCGGCTGTAGCGGGTCGACGAGTTTCAGCGCCGAGTACGCCGAGACCGATCCTGGCGACACGGGCTACGAGCAGACCGGCCAGCGCCAGCCCACGATGACCCGAACGTTCGCCGGGCAGGACGTCGAAGTCACCAACACGGTGACCGAGTACCGCAAGGAGATCGAACTCTCCTTCCTCGGCGGCAGCTCCGACGTGGGCGTGTTCGCGGCGTTCACCTCGCCACAGGTCGAGGTGGCGGGCCAGACGTTCAACCCCATCTCGAACCTGAGCAACGAGGAGCTGGCAAAGCGGTTCCAGGAGCGGTTCGACAACATGAGCGACGTGAGCCAGGAGTCCGAGGAGCAGGTCGATAGTCTCGGCTCGGCCCGAACCGTGACGAAGCTCTCGGCGACGGTGACCGTCGACGGTAACGAGGTACCGGTGTTCCTGCTGATCGCGAACTTCAACCACGAGGGCGACGTGGTCGTGCCGATGGGCATCTTCCCGCAGGAGCGCGAGGACGAGGAGGGGCCGAACGTCCGTCAGCTAATGGCGAACCTCACCCACCCAGCCTGAGACCGAATCCGCGATAAGCTTTATCGGCCGTCGGGTCCCACCGTGTGTCATGGTCGAAGCGTTCGTCCGCCTACAGTGTCCGGAATGTAGCAAGGAGTGGGAGTCGAACCCGAGCGACCTCCCCGCGAGCGACCAAAACCACAGTTGCGCGGACTGTCACGCGACTCGTCGGCTTGCCCAGTTCATGCGGACCGACCGCGACCTCGAAGTGGTCCAGCAGTTCGAGTAGCCCCGCCCCGTTTCCTGTCGTCCGTTCAGTCCCGTAGCGACGCCATGTGGTCGATACGGGACTGCACCAGTTCTTCAGTCCCGACGTCCTCACGAACCCGTAACCCCTCGCCCGCCGCGTCCAGCGCGTCGGCGGCGATGGCCTCCGCAGTCGGGATGTCGTCGGCAACACCGACGACCGCAAAGGACCGCGAGGTTGTCGTGAACAGCCCCTCATCGCGGGCGTCGACGGAGGCGTAGAACAGCAGCGCGTCGCCGCCGTGTGCCTCGGCGGCCGCCTCGACGGTCGACTCGTCGACGGTGATCTCCGCGCCCGAGTCGGGGCCCGTCGGGTAACCCGCCGGCACCGCGTACTTACAGACCGTCGCGCGGTTGTCGAACGCCGGCTCGGGTAGTCGATCTCCCTCGCGCGCGGCCGTGACGATGTCGAGCAGCGGCGTCCGCATCACGGGGAGCACGTTCATCGCCTCGGGGTCGCCGAAGCGCGCGTTGAACTCCACCACCTTCGGCCCCTCACTGGTCAGCATGAACTGGCCGTAGAGCACGCCCGTGTACTCTGGGAGGGCGTCGACGGTCGCCGAAAGGATTTCGACGGCGTCGTGGTAGTCCCCACGGGTCATGAACGGCAGCATCGGCCCGGCGTCGCTGTAGCTCCCCATCCCGCCGGTGTTGGGCCCTTCGTCGCCCTCGTAGGCACGCTTGTGGTCCTGCACTGCGGGGGTCGGGCGGACGACGCCGTCCGCCACGAACGCCTGGACCGTGAACTCCTCGCCGACGAGTCGCTCCTCGATCACCCACTCGTCGTGGCCGCTCTCACGGACGTAGTCGGCCGCTTCGGCGTGGCTCACCTGATCGCCGGTCACGCGCACGCCCTTCCCGCCGGTCAGCCCCGTCGGCTTGACCGCCACGTCCTCGTCGACCTCCTCGACGTAGTCTGCGGCCGCGGCAGCACTGTCGAACGTCTCGAACCCCGGGGTTCCGGGAATCTCGTTCTCGGCCATGAACTCCCGCTGGTAGGCCTTGTCCGTCTCGATCCGGGCGGCCTCGGCAGTCGGGCCGAACGTGAACACGCCAGCCTCCGCGAGCGCGTCGGCGACGCCCGCCGCGAGCGCGGACTCCGGGCCGACGACGGCGGCGTCGGCGCCGATCTCCGCGGCGTAGGCGACGACCGCGTCGGTGTCAGTGCCGTCGGCGATCTCGACCCCTTCCGTGAGCGCGTCGATCCCGGGGTTGCGGTTGCTCGCCAGCGCGTACACCTCGGCGTCGGGCGCCAGCGCCCGCACGATTGCGTGCTCGCGGCCGCCGCCGCCGATCACCAGAACGGTCTCCATGCCCGGAGCGTGTGAGCACGAGAGTGTAAACGTTGCCTTACAGCCGGCTGGAGAAATGCACGAACGTGCTCAGAGGATGCGCTTGCCGAACGCGCTGGCCGCCAGTTCGACCGCCAGTTCGGCGGTCTCGTTGTGCTGGTCGAGCGTGGGGTTCACTTCGACCATCTCCATCGAGCGCAGGCCGCCGTCTTCGGCGACCTGCTCCATCGCGTGATGGGCCTCGCGGTAGTTCACGCCCCCGCGGACCGGCGTTCCGACGCCGGGTGCGATAGTCGGGTCCAGCCAGTCGAGGTCGAGGCTAACGTGGTAGCCCTCGGCGCCGTTGCCCGCGACCGCGAGCGCCTCCTCGACCACGTTGGCCAGCCCCCGGCGGTCGATCTCGGACATCGTGTAGGCGCTGATTTCGCTCTCCCGGAGCAGTTCGCGCTCGTCGTCGTCGACCGAGCGCAGGCCGACGATGGCGACGTTCTCCCGCGAGAGGCTGGGGGCGTTCGCCCAGTCGACGCCCGCCCACTCGTCGACGCCCAGCAGCGCCGCCAGTGGCATCCCGTGGACGTTGCCCGAGGGCGTCGTTGTCGGCGTGTTCAGGTCCGCGTGGGCGTCGAACCAGATGGCGCCGATGTCCGCCTCGGCCGCGGCGCCGGCGACACTCCCGATGGCGATAGAGTGGTCGCCGCCGAGCACCAGCGGCGTGTGGCCGTCCGCGAGGGACTGCTGGACCTCGTTCGACAGCCGTCCGCAGACGTCCTCCGTCTCCCGGAGGAAACGGGCCTTCCCCTCGCTCGGCGTGCGGTACTCGGGGTCGCGCTCCTCGGCGCGGGGAACGAGCAGGTCGCCCGCGTCCTGAGTGTCGACGCCCGCGTTCGCCAGCCCGTCGCTCAGACCGCCGTAGCGGATCGCCGACGGCCCCATGTCGACGCCACGCCGGTCCTGCCCGTAGTCGGTCGGTGCGCCGATCAGCCGGACCGACCGCCGGCTCTCCTCGCCGGATCCGTTCTCGATCATACTCGCAGGTTGGCCCCCGGCCGAGTTAGCTTCCGGGGGTTCGTCGCCGCGCGGGCGGCGGATCCGGGGGAACCGTTAAGGTGCCAGTCGCCCCCACTCGGAGGCATGTATCGGATCTTACTCCCGGTCGATCACGATCCGGATCGCCTCGACGAACAGCTCGACGCCCTGTTCGACCTCCCCGGCCAGGCGGAGCTCTCAGTCACGGTGATCCACATCCACGAGGAAGTCGACATCCCGGCCGACGAGGCCGGCGAGTACATCATCGACAGCCTCAATCGCGACATCGCGGAGCTTCAGGGGATCCCCGAAACGGTCGACCGGGCGGTCTCGGAGTTGGAGGACGCCGGCATCTTCGACGACCTCCAGACCGCCGTCGGCGAGCCGATCGACGAGATCATCGAGGCCGGCGAGTCGCTGGACGTCGACGCCTACCTGCTCGCCGCGAAGCGCCGCTCGCCGGTCGGGAAGGCCATCTTCGGCAGCGTCACCCAGGGGATCATCGCCCGTGCCGAGCAGCCCGTGATCGTCGCATGAGCGGCGTACCGGCGGCCGACCGGCTGGCCGCACACGCACTGGATACCGGCCTTTCGGGCCTCTCGACAGCGGCCCGCGAAGCCGTCGACGACCATCTCGTCGACTGGCTGGGACTCGTACTCGGCGGCGAGGCCGTCGCCGAATCCTCGCCGAGCGTCGTGGACGCCGTCGACGCGCTGACGACCGGCACCGACGAGGCGGGAGCCACAGTCCTCCCGACCGGCGAGCGCGTCGCACCCGACCGCGCGGCACTGCTGAACGGGACGTTCGCCCACAGCCTCGACTTCGACGACACCCACCGTGCCTCCTCGCTGCACCCCGGCGCACCCGTGATCGCCGCTGCACTCGCGGTCGCGGAGACCGAAGACGCCGACCCCGACGAACTCCGGGCCGCCATCGCGGTCGGCTACGACGTGGCCTGCGCGGTCGGGCGCGCGGTCACGCCCGAGGCCCACTACGCCCGCGGCTTCCACATCACGGCGACCTGCGGGACGTTCGGCGCGACGGCAGCAGCGGGGCGACTGCGCGGACTCTCCAGGGACGAACTCGCTTCAGCGTTCGGCGTCAACGGGAGCCAAGCCGCCGGCTCGCTGCAGTTCCTCGAAAACGGCGCGTGGAACAAACGACTCCACCCCGGGCTGGCGGCCTCGCGGGCGGTGCTCGCGAGCGAACTCGCCGCACAGGGGTTCGCCGGCGCCGCCGAACCGCTGGCGGGCGACGACGGCTTCCTGCAGGGCTACTCCGACGACCCCGACCCGAGCCTGCTCGCGGATCTCACCGCCGGCCGCGCGCTGGAAGAGACCGCGCTCAAACCGTACCCCTGCTGTCGCTACACCCACGGGGCCATCGACGCGCTGCGGGAGGTCGCCGAGGAGGTCGATCCCGACGCCGTCGAGTCGGTCCACGTCGAACTGCCCGAGTCGGGCGTCCGCCTCACCGGCGACCCCATCGACGCCAAGCGCCGCCCCGACAACTTCGTTGACTGCCAGTTCAGCATGCCGTTCGCGACGGCGCTGGCGCTGACGACCGGCGAGGCGACGCTCTCAGCGTTTCTGGATGCCCAAGATCGGCTCGACGACCCCGAGATGGGCCGGCTGATGGACGCGACGACCGTCGAAGCCTCGGGGCGGACCCGCGAGCGGTTCCCCGAAATCTGGGCCGCCGGCGTGACTGTCGAGACCGCCGATGGGACCCACGAACAGTTCGTGGAGTACGCCCGCGGCGAACCCGAGAACCCGCTCGGGCGCGAGGCCGTCGACCGGAAGTTCCGCGACCTCGCGGCCACCGCCGGTAGCGATTCGGACGCGGTCGAGCGCGCGCTCGCGGCCTGCCGGGGCGACGGTGCGCTCTACGAGTCGCTGCGGGCGCTCTCTCGGTGAGACCCGGCGACGGCTGTCGAGTGGCTGACGATCCCCCGCCGCCAAGCGCACCCTTCTTGTGGCGGGACAACTCACATCACGGACGATGGTGAGCTACTTCGATGACGGCCTCGGCCACACCGCCCAGCAGCAGGCGGTCCGGGACGCGGTCGGCGAGATCTGTGCGGAGTTCGACGACAGCTACTGGCGCGAGCACGACGCCGCCGGCGAGTACCCCCACGAGTTCGTGGAGGCGCTCGCCGACGAGGGCTGGCTCGGCGTCCTCCTCCCCGAGGAGTACGGCGGCAAGGGGCTGGGCACGCCTGAGGCCGTCGCGATGATGTACGAGATCGCCCGACAGGGTGCGGGGTTCAGCGGCGCTCAGACCGTCCACGCGGCCATCTACAACTCCGCGCCGATCCTGAACTACGGCAGCGACGAACTCAAGGATGACCTCCTCCCCCGCGTCGCCGAGGGCGACGCGTGGATCCAGTGTTTCAGCCTGACCGAACCCGAGGCTGGCTCGGACTCGACGGCGATGACTACCTCCGCGGAGCGCGACGGCGACGAGTACGTCATCGACGGCGAGAAGCTCTGGACCTCCCGGATCGACGTGAGCGACTACCTCGTGCTCGCGGCCCGCACGACGCCGAAGGAGGAGGTCGAGAAGCGCACCGAGGGCGTCTCGCTGTTCCTCGTCGACATCGAACGGGCCCACGAGGCCGGCCAGATCGAACTGGAGGAGATCGACAAGACCGCAAGCGGGATGGTCTCCTCGTTCCGGGTCACCTACGACGGCCTGCGCGTCCCCGCCGAGCGACTGATCGGCGAGGAGGACCGCGGCTTCTACCACGTGCTCGACGGCCTCAACGAGGAGCGCCTCGTCATCGCTGCCGAGGCCGTGGGGCTGGGTGAACTGGCCGTCGAGAAGGGCGCCGCCTACGCGAGCGAGCGCGAGGTGTTCGGCCGCCCCATCGGCCAGAATCAGGCCGTCCAACACCCACTCGCGGCGGCGATGGCGCGGCTGCAGGCCGCCAAGCGGCTCACCTTCGACGCCGCCGACCACGCCGACGAGCGCGAGCGCAAGGCCGTGGGCGCGTGGGCCAACGCCGCGAAGTATCTCGCCGCCGAGGCTGCCTTCGAGGGCGCCGACGCAGCGGTCCAGGCCCACGGCGGCCGCGGGATCGACCGCGCGTACGACGTGGAACGCTACTTCCGGGAGGCCCGCCTGACACGGCTCGTCCCGATCACCCAGGAACTGGCACTCAACTACCTTGGCGAGAACGCGCTCGAACTCCCCCGTTCTTACTAATCATGACTGACACCGAAGACACCGACGAACCGACCGATCACACCGCAACCGACGCCGAGACGAACGTCGTCGCCGGCTGGCACGGCCGCTACTTCGAGGATTTCGAAGTGGGCGACGTGTACAAACACCCGTTCGGCCGCACCGTCACCGAGACGGACAACGTCTGGATGACGAACATCACGATGAACCTCAACCCCATGCACTTCAACGAGGCGTACGCCGCCGAGACGGAGTTCGGCGAGCGTCTCGTCGACGGCACGTTCGTCATCGCGCTCGCGGTGGGGATGAGCGTCATCGATGTCTCGGTCAACGCAACCGCCAACCTCGGCTACGACCGGATCCGCCACCACGCACCCGTCTTCCACGGCGACACCATCTTCGCCGAGAGCGAGGTGATCGCGAAACGGGAAAGCGACTCTCGCGACCACGTCGGCATCGTGACCACGGAGCTCCGCGCGTTCAATCAGGAGGGGACGAAGGTGCTCTCGATGGAGCGCACGCCGATGGTGCTCAAGCGCTCCCACGCCGAGCCGTCAGCCGAACAGCCCCCGGGCTGGCCCGAGGGGATCGGCACGCAGGAGGGAGAATGAGCGACCGAATCGCTCCCGATCTCCCGGTGACCGACGCCGAGGCCGCCGCCGAAGTCATCGGCGCCGAGGACACCGTGCTGGTCAGCGGTTTCGGCGGCGTCGGCTACCCCAAGGCGACGCTGCCGGCCTTCGCCGCACAGGACGAGGATGCCGCACTCACCGTCGTCTCCGGCGGCGGCGTCGGCCGCGAGGTCGACGACGTGCTGATCGAGGCCGACAAACTCGCGCGGCGCTACCCGTTCCAGACCCAGGAGGCCTCCCGCGAGGCGATCAACAGCCGGGAGGTGGCGTTCCACGACCGGCACATCTCCCGGGTCGGCGACGAAGTCCGACTGGGGGAGTTCGGCGACCCCGACGTGGCGATCATCGAGGCCGTCAGCGTCGGCGAGGACTGGCTGGTCCCCTCGACCTCCATCGGCCACACGCCCTCCTTCGTCGCCGCCGCCGACCAACTGATCGTCGAGATCAACCACGCCCAGCCCGACGAACTGGAGCGCGTTCACGACGTGTTCCAGCGCGACCTGCCGCCGGGGCGGGACCCCATCCCGGTCACGGGGGCGACCGAGCGCGTCGCCGACGCCCGCGTGGATTTCGACCCCGAAAAGCTCGTGGCCGTCGTCGAGACCGAGCAGGCCGACGACCCCTACGAGTTCCGCGACCCGAACGAGGTCGACCTCACCATCGCCGACAACCTCGGCGACTTCCTCGAAAACGAGATCGAGCGCAACCCCATGCTCGCGGAGTCGGTCTACCTCCAGTTCGGGGTGGGGAGCCTCGGCAACGCGCTGATGGGCGAACTCTCTGGCATCGACTTTGGCAACCGCGACGTTGTCTACTTCGGCGAGGTGTTCCAGGACGGTCTGCTGGACGCGCTCGACTCGGGGCTGCTCTCGGGCGCCAGTGCCACGTCGCTCGCACTTTCTGCGGAGGGACAGGAGCGACTGTTCGACGGCATCGACCGCTACGCCGAGGACGTGGTGCTGCGCCCGGCGGACGTCTCGAACAACGCCGCGCTGATCGAGCGCTTCGGCGTCGTCGGCGTCAACAGCGCCGTCGATGTCGACCTCTACGGCAACGCGAACGCGACCCACATCGGCGGCACCGACGTGGTCAGCGGCATCGGCGGCGGCGGCGACTTCAACCGCAACTGCCGGCTGGGGATCATCGCGCTGCCCTCGACGGCCGCCGGCGGGGGGATCTCCCGGATCGTCCCGCAGGTGCCCCACGTCGACCACACCGAACACGACCACTCGGTGATCGTGACCGAACACGGCGTCGCGGACCTCCGCGGCCTGAGCCCCGACGAGCGGATGGACGCGCTGATCGAGGTGGCCGACCCGGCGTTCCGCGAGGACCTCCGGGCCTACCGCGACCGGGCGACCGCGAAGGCGGGCCACGTCCCGTTCGATGCCGGGACGGCGTTCGACTGGCAGGAAACGGGGGGCGACTGACCGGCTTTCTGTCACCCGGCTAGGTCGCTTGCGGTACCCTTATCAGTACCGCAACCTACCCGTACATTCATGGTAGACCTAGACACGCTCGGTCGACGTGATCTGTTGAAAGGCGCCGCCACGATGGGGGTCATCACGACCGCCGGCTGTATGGGCGGCGGCGACGACGGCGAGAGCTACAGCGTCGTCATTGCGGGGACTTCCTCCGGGAGCTCCACCCAGCAGGCCGGACAGGCGCTCGCACGTGCGGCCAGCGAGGAGAGCGATGTCCTCGACATCTCGGTGCAGGTAACCGACGGCTGGACCGCCAACCTCTACGAGTTCGACTCGGGGAACATCTCCTCGATCGGTGTCGACAACAACTCCCTGGCGAAGGCAATGAGCGACTCCGGCCCCTTCGCCGACGAGCCTGTCGACACCATGCCGATGCAGGGGTTCGTCTTCACGAACCTCCAGATCTACTGGGTCGCGATGGAGGGCTCGGGCATCGAGTCCACGGCTGACCTGCGCGAGGGTGGCCACACCATCTACCCGATCCAGCCCGGCTTCGGGACCCGCCTGCTGACCGAGGAAGTGATCAAGGAGGCCGGCGCGTGGGAGGGCAACGAGATCCTCAACCTCGACACCGCCGACATCGCCGGCGCCGTCGAGGAGGGCCGCGCCGACGCGCTCTGTATCTACGGCGCCAACGGCGTCAACCTCTCCAGTTGGGTGCAGGAAGTCGACGTCCGCAGTAACGGCGACCTCTATGCCGTGCCCGTCGACGACCAGTTCCGTCAGGCCATCGAGGACGTCCCCGGCGCGCTCCTGCAGGAGTTCGAGCCCTACGGCTGGGAGCAGGACGTCAGCAAGCTGACCGACACCGTCACCTCGTGGACGCTGGCCGGCCAGTGGGCGTTCGGTCCAGACGTGCCCGCGGGCGCGACCGAGGAGATCGCGCGCCTCTCCAGCGAGCACTGGGAGACGATCCGCGAGTCCGACCCGACCGCGCTCGACCACTCCGACCCCGAGACGATGACCGAAGCGGTCATCCCCGAACTCGAGATCCACCCCGGCGTCGCCCAGTACTGGAAGGACAACGACGTCTGGAACGACGAGTGGACCGAGGGTTCGACGAACAGCGAATAGCGCAGCTCCCCCCCGAACTAACCTTCATGATTGTTCAAACATACTCCGGTAGCGCCACGACCAGTATCGGCGGTGATCGCTCGTGAGTGAAGCCACAGCTGAGGGTAACGAACCGCCCGTCGGCGAGGGTGGCCCGTCGATCGATCGGGAACAGCCCTGGGACGCGGAGCTGTTCTCGATGCGGAACCTCCTCATCTTCCTCTCGCTGTTCTTCTGGGGCTGGGTGATCTTCTACGCGCAGACGCAGTTGATCCCCCGGGGCCAGTACGCCATCGTCTTCCTCGGCGCCATCCTCGAACTGTACGTTCTGACGGAGATGATGGAGATGGCCGGCGGCGGCCGGGCGGACATCGTCGGGGACTTCAAGAAAGTGTACGGGCCCGGCAACCGACTCGAGGCCGCGATACTGACGTTCTCGGCCATCGACGTCGCTGTCACCTGTACGTACCTCGCGTACAACTTCAACCGCCTGATCACCGGCGTCGGGCGCGCCGAACAGTACGAGTACGTCATGGCGGCGGCCTTCACCATCGTCATGATCTACCTGACCTGGCGCTCGTTCGGCGGCACGTTCCTCGCCGTCGTCATCCTCGGGTTCGCCTACGGCTTCTTCGGCATGTACGCGCCCGGGCCGCTGGAACACGGCGGACTCGGCGTCGAGCGTATCCTCCGGACGGTCGTGATCGGCCTCGACGGCTTCTTCGGGTTCCTGACGAAGCTCGTCGCGGCGTGGATCGCGCTGTTCCTGCTGTACGCCGGCTTCCTCAAGGGGTACGGCGCGTTCGACCTCATCATGCGGCTGGCGTTCCGGTCGGTGAAGTACATCGACTCCGGTATCGCCCAGACGGCCGTACTCGCGAGCGCGGTCATCGGCTCGGTCAACGGGAGCCAGACCGCAAACGCCGGCATGACCGGGAGCTTCACCATCCCGCTGATGAAGCGCAACGGGATCGAGCCCGAGACGGCGGGCGCCATCGAGGCGGTCGCCTCCACCTCCGGGCAGGTGCTGCCCCCCGTCATGGGCGCGGCAGCGTTCATCATGGCGTCGCTGATCAACGGCGTCACCTACGCCGACGTGATCGTCGCGGGGCTGATCCCGGCGGCGATCCTCTGTGTGACCATCTTCATTGCGGTCCACTACGTCTCGGTGCCCCAACTCGACGAGACCAACCCGGGCAACCTCGTGACCGACACGATGCCCCGGGCTGAGTTCGCTACCGAGATCATCAAGTACGGCTTCCCGCTCGCCGTGCTGATCTACCGCCTCGGGATCGAGCAGGTGACCGTGATGACCGCCGCGCTCTGGACGACCGGGGCGATGCTGTTCATGGGTATCTCGATGCCGCTGATCGGTGCGCTGCTCGGCCTGACCGACGAGTCGCCGTTCGAGGCGCTCAAACGCACCCTCTGGGAGACGCTCGACGGCGCCCGCGAGGGCGTCATCGTGCTCGCGCCGGTGACGATCATCCTCGCAGCGATCAACGGCGTCGTCGACATCCTCACCGCGACGGGTGTGCCGACGGCTATCTCGCTCACGCTGATGGACCTCTCCGGCGGGATGCTCTGGCTGGCCGCGATCCTCGCGATGATCATCTGTATCATCCTCGGCCTGGGGATGCCGACGACGGCGTCCTACACCATCGTCGCGCTGCTGATCGCGCCGACGATGACCAACCAGTTCATGCTGCCACAGTTCGCGAGCCACTTCTTCGTGTTCTACGCCGCGATCCTGGCGGGGCTCACCCCGCCCATCGCGACGTGTGTGGCAGTGGCCTGTGGGATCGCCGGCGGCGACTTCTGGGAGACCTGTCTCGAAGGGATCAAGATCTCCGCGCCGCTGTTCATCCTCCCGTTCGTGTTCGTCTACCACCCCGAGATCGTTTCCGCCGAGTTCGGCGCCGAGACGTTCCTCTCGGGCGGGCTGGCGCTGATCGGCGCCGTCTCGATGATCCACGGGATCAACTACGTGTTCACGTTCGACCGTCTGGTGACGCTGTCGGCCCGCGTGACGCTCTCGGTGCTCGGCGTCCTGGCGATGGTCCACCCCAACCGCCTGGTCCAGTTCGGGGCGGTTGCGGTCGTCATCGCACTCTACGTGCTCCAGACGCTGATCGGCCGTCCCGATCCGGTCGGCGTGTTCCGAAGCGTCTTCAGTCGCTCCGACTCGGCGCCGGTCGAGAAGAGCGCCTGATCGCGACCCACGCCTTCCTTTTTTCGACCACCTACGCCGACCAAGCCCGCAGCAATCGGTATCGCGATATTCGGTTTATGCGTCGTCGTTGCATCGCGCTGATTCCCGAGCGTCGTCCACGCGGAGCCGCCACACCACTGAGCGCTGGCAGACCCCGCGTTCAGCCGAGGAGTTAAGCCCGCCCGGGCCCCCGCTCACGCCGTGAAACAGCGACTGTTCGCGGACGTCGACGACCAGGCCGAGCGGATGGACGAACTGGCCCTCGATCTCTGGGAGCATCCCGAACTCGGCCTGCACGAGGAGCGATCCAGCGGGCGCCTGCGGGAGACCCTCGCGGAGGCGGGCTTCGAGATCGAGCGCGGCGTCGGCGGCATGCCCACGGCGTTCGTCGCACGCTACGGCGCCGGCGACGGGCCGACAATCGGGATTCTCGGCGAGTTCGACGCGCTGCCGGGGCTCTCACAGGCCGTCAGTACCGAGCGTGAGCCGATTGAGGCAGGTGCGCCGGGGCACGGCTGTGGGCACAACCTCTTTGGCACTGCCGGCGTCGGCGCCGCCATCGCCGTCGCGCGGGCGTTGGACCGCGGGGATGTCGACGAGCGACGCTCGTCGGGCAGTCAGACGCAGTCTGACGAGGCGACCGGTGAGGTCCGGTTCTACGGCTGTCCCGCCGAGGAGACGCTGGTAGGCAAGACGTTCATGGCCCGCGACGGCGTCTTCGACGACCTCGACGCCGCCGTCACGTGGCACCCCAGCGACCACACTGCACCCCAACGCGGGAGTTCGCTCGCGCTCGATTCGCTCTCCCTCCGCTTCGAGGGCGAGAGCGCCCACGCCGCGGCGTCCCCTGAGTCCGGCCGCAGCGCGCTCGATGCCGTCCAACTGCTCAACACCGGCGTCGAGTACATGCGCGAGCACGTCCCCGAGGAGGTCCGGGTCCACTACAACGTCCAAGAGGGCGGCAGCGCCCCGAACGTCGTGCCCGCCGAGGCGTCGGTCTGGTACTTCGTCCGTGCCCCCACTCGCGAGGGCGTCGAACGCGTGACCGCGTGGCTGCGCGAGATCGCCGACGGCGCGGCGACGATGACTCGAACGGAGGTGAGCGAGCGCTACTACACGGGCTGTCACCGACTGGTGAGCAACGGCGTCATCTGCGACACGTTCCGGGAGAACATGGCCGAACTCGACGAAATCGAGTTCGACGAGGAGGAGCGCGAACTGGCCGCGGAGCTACAGGAGACGCTCCCGGAGGGCGCCATCGCGGAGAGCCGCTCGGAGTTCGAGCCACCCCACGACGACGCCGCGGCCGATGCCGCGCTCTACGGCACACCCATGGACGCCTTCGACGAGGGCGAGTCCGGCGGCGGCTCCACCGATGTGGGCGAGGTCAGCCAGCTCACCCCCACCGCGCAGTTCCGCGCGACGACGTGGGCGCTGGGAACGCCCGCCCACTCCTGGCAGGCCGTCGTCGCCAACGGCGACTTCGGTCGAACCGCGCTGCCCTACGTCGCGAAGCTACTGGCGGGATCGGTGTTCGACCTCCTCACTGACGAGGAGCGACTCGCCGCTGCCCACGAGGAGTTCGAACGCGAGGTGGAGGGCTACGAGAACCCGCTTCCCGACGGGACGGAGCCGCCGTTCGAGCTCACACAGTGATCGACGCAGACGGGACCAGCGCTGGAAAGAGTACTTACCGACGTAACCGGTAACGAACCGGGGAAATCGACTCAAGCGGTACCGGTATTTGGCCGCTATGCGGGACCCGACTCGGGGATTAGTGCCCTAATCCCTGTTTCCGGTACGTTGATGTGGCCGGCGTCGGACCTCCATCCATGGCCGACGACGCCGACAGCGAGACGGTGCAGGTGAAGACGCGAGTGCCGGCCCACCAGCGAGCGGCGTGGCGCGACGCCGCCGACCAACTCGGGATGAGCCAGAGCGAGTTCGTGCGGACGATGGTTCAGGCGGGCCGTAGCGGCTTCGAGGCGGCTGACAAGCCCGCCGGATCGAGTAGCCGCGAGGAGCCCCCATCGCCGGACGCTGACCCCTGGGGTGACGGTCTCGAAACGCAGGTCCGTTCGGCGCTGTCGAACGAGTCGCCGCTGAGTTGGGAGGAGTTAGTCGAGGCGGTGCTGGGTGACTTCGAGGAGCGACTGGAGACGATCACGCAGGAGGCCGACGACGTCAGCTACAGCGGCCGAGAGGGGGGGTACGTGCTCGACGATGGCGAGTAGGAGCCCCGAGGCCGAGGTCGACGATCCCGTCGCCTACTACCTGGAGGACATGGAGATGCACGGCCGCGCCGAGCGCACGCGGGTCGCCTACGAGCGCGTGCTCCGGCGCTTCACCGCGTTCCTCGGGGAGCGGTCGGCGACGCCCGAGAGCGCCGGCCACCGCGACTGTCTGGCGTGGGTCCACTCCCTCCGGGGTGCGCTCTCGGCGAGCACCGTCGCGACGTACGCGACCACCGTCAACCGGTTCTACGACTACATGAACCAGGTCGGCGCGTTCGCGAGCAACCCGATGGGGCTGGTGATGGAGGAGATGGACGAGTCCATCGAGAAGGACCCCGAGCGCCGCGACGTCGACGTGGCGACGATGGGGTCGTTTCTGGACCGCATCCGCCACCCGCTGCATCACGCAATCGTACTCACACTGCTGAAAACCGGGATGCGTGTGGGCGAACTCTGCAACCTCGACTGTCGGGACCTCAGGCTGTCAGAGTCGGGGCTCTCGGCGTATGACCTCGAGGGGCGACCACAGCTTTCGGGCCGGGGCGACGCGCTCTACGTCGACGCCACGCCCGCCCGTGGGGAACCCTACAACGGCGAGGTCCGGACGGAGTCGAACAAGCGCAAGCGCTCGACGGTAGTCCCCGTCGACGACGAACTCCGGCGGGCGCTCCGGCGCTGGCTGGCGATCCGCCCCGACACGCAGTCAGACGCAGAGCCGCTGTTCGTCTCGACGGCCGACGACTGGGGCGAGCGCCTGACTGCCCGCGCCGTTCGCCACTACGTCCGCCAGTACGCCGAGGAGATGGGCTGGTACGAGACCGGCGCCGGTGCCGGCGAGAACGTCACGCCCCACTACTTCCGGCATTTCTTCACTACCCACCTCCGGGACCGTACAGGGGATCGCGGGGTCGTCAAGTACCTCCGCGGCGACGTGGCCAGCGACGTCATCGACACCTACACCCACAACTGGGGCGATCAGGTCCGCGAGACGTACCTCGAAAACGTCTACCGGTTCGACTGAGCATCGACGGATAAACCGTATTTCGCGATAGCCAGACGTGGCCCGTCGCGCTGTGAACCGCGGTCGAAAGAAAAAGCCGCGAAGTCGACTACTCTTCTTCGGCTTCCGGGTCGTCGCCCTTGGCGAGTCGGCGGGCCGCCGCTGCGGCACCGGCGCCGACGCCCGCGAGCGCGGAGAGACCACCGAAACCGGGGCTGTCAGTGCTCGTTGTCCCTGTCTCGGTCGGGGTGTCAGTCGGCTCGTCGGTCGGTTCCTCCGTCGGGGTTGCCGTCGACGTTGGGGTCGGCGTCGGCGTCGGTTCGACGTACTCGATCACCGCGTCACGGGCCACCGGGTTCGGCCCGCTGAATGTGTAGGGTACGTCCTGCTCGCCGAGGCTGCTCGCCCACTCGAGGCTCTCCTCGGTACCCGAGTCGGTGTGGGCCATGAACACCAGGCGAGCCGTCGCGTCGAAGCCGCCGTTGAGTTCGATCTCGACGTTCTCGTGTGTGCCCTCGCCGAGATACTCCGAGGCCCCGAAGACGGTCTTGCCGAAGAAGCTCTCTAGCTCCCGGTTCGTCGGGTCCTCCCCGCCCGAGCCGTCGTCGAAGTTCGTGAAGTTCGTCGGCGCGAGCACCGAGACGTAGCCGCCCTCGGGGAGCGTCGCCGAGTCCACCGTGACCGTCCCGCTGCTGGTCTGGCTGCTGGGGTGGATGTACGCCCCGGATTCGCTGGCGACGGTGATCGTCACCTCGGCGTCGGCGCCGTCGATGGTCACCGCCTGGCTCGCCGTCGGGTAGTAGTCGCTCGGATCCACGGAGACCGTGTACTCGCCGTTCGAGAGCAGGAACTGCGCGGTCGGGCTGTCGGGAGAGACCTCCTTGTCGGTGCCGTCGACGGTGACGGTTGCATTGACCCCCTCACCCTGCTCGTTCTGGATGGTGACCGCGAGCGTGCCGCCTGCCGCGCCACCGCCCTCGAGACTGTCCACGATGCGGATGCTGCCCCGCATGTCCTGTGGGTGGGGCTGGCAGAAGTACTCCGTAAAGCTGCTCGTCGCGGTGAAGGTGACGCTCTGTGTCTCCCCTTCGGTCCCCATCAAGTCGGTGCTGACCTGCGTCTGGCCGTGTTCGTTCTCGATGGAGAAGTTGTGCGGGATCCCGTCGCCGTTCTCCCAGACGACCTCGAACGTCTCGTCGGGGACCATGTCGAGCGTCGGGTTGGTCACCCCCTCGATCTCGCTCGGGGAGACCCCCTCCCAGCCGTCGCGGCGGCCGATCAGTTCGTAGGTCCGGAGGACCTCGTCTTCCTGCCCGCTGGCGGTGCCTGCGGTCGCGGCGACGGCGCCCCCGGCCGCTGTGGCCTTGAGCATCGTCCGCCGGGACACCGTGCCGGACTGTTCCTCGATGTCGTCCGTGTGCTTGTTTTCGCTCATTGGTCTAGAGTCCCACCGAGTAGACGGTGATGTGGCCCGCGGCCTCGTCGCCGCCGGCCTTGACGGCCACGTACGCTTTGCCGGTCGCCGGGTCTTCCCAGGCTGCCGGCGTGCCGGCGACGCTGCCGCCGATGGTGTCGGACCAGAGGCGCTCGCCCTCCTCGTTGTCCGTGTCGGTACGGTAGGCAACGAACTCGCCGCCCGCGGCGCCGCTGAACGAGACGCCGCCCGCGGTGGTCATCGACCCGCCCGAGGGCGCCGACTCCATCCAGTCCTGCCACTTGACTTCGCCGGTCACCGGGTCGAGCCCGGCGATGACGCCGTCGTGCTCGTTCCACTCCGGCAGGTCCTCCGCGCTCGGCAGCCCCTGCGTGCTCATGCCGTAGAAGAACTCGCCGACCTCGTAGTGGTCCTCCGTCCAAGAGAACTTCGACGGGGAGTTCGCGCCCCGAACGATCATGGTCTGGCTCTCGGGGTGGTAGGAACTCGGCTGCGGGTTCGTCCCGCCGAGATACGTCGGCGTCGTGTACGACGCCGCCTCGATATCGTCGCGGGGCGGGAGGTCCCACATGTTGATGTGCTGGACGTACTCCTCGCTGCGCTGGACCAGCTTGCCAGTCTCGGCATCCACAGTGAACACCCAGCCGACCTTGCCGGGCCAGGAGATCAGGCGGCGTTCCTCGCCGTCGACCTCGGCCGTGTACACCAGCGGCGGGCTCGGTGAGTCGTAGTCCCACCAGTCGTGGGGCGCCCCCTGGTGGTGCCACGAGTAGCTCCCGTCGTCGACGTTGAACGCGACCTTCCCCGCCGTGAACGGGTTCCATCCGGGTCGCGGCGTGCCGTACCATGGGCCGGGATTCGCAGACGGCACGATCACGGTGCCGGTCTCGACGTCGACGGCGCCGGAGGCCCACGCGGTCCCGCCGCCGTGCATCCAGGAGTCACCGACCCACTCGTCTTCGGGGGTCATGCTGGCGCGCCACTGCGGCTTGCCGTCGAGGTCGACGGCGTCGAAGAAGCCGGAGACGCCGAACTCCCCCCCGAAGCTTCCCTTCATGATCTTGCCGTCGTAGGCAAGCGGCGGGAACGAGGAGGTGGTCCCCCAGAAGCGCTCCCAGACGAGTTCCTCGTGGGCGACGTTGTCCTCCGCGATCTCGTCGCGGTAGGCCGCCATCCCGTTGTAGTACCACTGGCGCTCGCCCGTGTAGCGGTCGAGCGCGACGATACCCAGATCGAGCGTGCTCTTGAGCACGAGGTCGCCGTGGATGGTGACCCCGCGCTCGGCCGGCGCCGACGCCGCGACGGCGCCTTCCGTCGGCTCGTACTTGTACGACCAGAGCACGTCGCCGTTCTGGGCGTCCAGCGCGTAGAGTACGTCCGGCCCGAACGTGACGTACATCACCGGCGGGTCGCCGCTCACGATGACCGGCGTGCCCTGATAGTTGTTCCCGGGCGTGAGGGTGCCGTCAGTCCCGGGCTGGGGCAGGTCGATCTGGTACTCGACGGTCAGGTCGTCGACGGTGTCGGGATCGATGCTGTCACCGGGGAAGCGTCGCTGATTGTCGTAGGCGCCGCCGGCCATCAGCCAGTCCTCGGTGTTCTCGCCGGTCGCGAGCAGGTCGTCCGGCGTCACGTCGACCTTCGGGATGCGGTCGACGTCGTTCTGGACGAGCGTCTCTTCGCCCGGCATCGTGTCGTACTCCGCTTGCAGCAGGAGATCGACGTCCTCGAGGTGGGCTGTCGGGTTCTCCTGCAGTCGGTTCATCGGCTGCTGTTGGGTTCGGTCCATCTGTTACCAGGCCTCCGCGGGCGCGCGGTCGCTGTCGTCGATCCATGCAACGTCGTCGACCAGGAACTCCTGGCCGATCACCATCATCGCCGTGCTGGCGGTGGTCATCGTCGTCAGGTTCTCGTCGGTGATCTCGCCGTCGGCGAGGCGTCGGGCGGTGTCGCCGAGCAGGTAGACGCCGGCGAGCATCGACTTCACGTCCCAGACGCCCTTCTCGATCATCTCCTGGGTGATCAGCACCTCCTTCTGCCAGAGGTGCCAGTCGAGGCCGTCGATCCAGAGCAGCGACCCCTCCATCGCGCGGTGGTGGAGCGGCGGCGAGTACTCCTGGACGATCCCGTCGTCGTAGTCGTCGCGGCCGAGCTCCGAGATGTCCGGGTAGTCGGAGGTCCGCTCCCACCAGCTCAGCTGCTCGCTGGCGTTGACGATGTTGGTGACGAGCGCGAGCTGTTCGTGCTCGGGGAGACCGAGATCCGAGAGGATCCCCGTCAGGGAGTCCATCCGGAACAGCTGCTCGGTCGTCGCCTCGATGTGGTCGTCGGTGAACGCCGGGAGGTTCTCCTCGGCGCTCTGGAAGAAGCCGACCGCAGAGAGGTGATCGACGAGCTCCCAGCCCGCAGTGATGAGGTCTTGATAGGGTGTGTGGCCACGCTCCGGACAGCCGATTTCGCGAAGCTCCGGTACGCGCCGGATTTCGTCGGCGAGTTCAGCAAGGAGTTCCTCGATCAGGTCGGCGTCGAGAGATCCAGACAGATCGTCCCGGATCGCCTTCCCGCGTTCCGCGAGTTCCTCCGCCGGCATATCGTCGCTTGGTCGGAGGGAATCGATTGTCGGCTCGGCTGGGGACCGAGTGGAGAGCCCCAGCGCATCCTGGAACCGCTCCCGGTTGTCCGGGCTGACGGTCCCATAGCTGTATGTTCTTCTTGGGTCGTTACCGTGTGCCATGCCATACATGTTCGGAGTGAGAACTATTAAGAACACTGTAAGAATTCATGGGCAACGATGGTTAATCGCACGCCGGTTGTTAACAGAGTTCTATACTCGGATATGGAGAAGTAACACCGACTCGTTACATCACTTCCCGATCGGCACACCGCTGTAGACCACCAGCGCGATCACCCAGTAGGCCACGTAGAGACCGCCGAGCGTGTAGCCGTGCCAGCGCTCTATGCGCCCGCTCGCGAGGAAGTAGCCCGCGAGCGCCGTGACGACGATCATCGCCGGCAGGTGGAACGTTAGCACCGACGGACTGACCGCGACGTCGCCGAAGAAGGCGACGATGCCGATGTTGCCCGTAACCGAGAACAGCACGCTACCGATCACGTTGCCGACGCCGATCTCGGGGAGGCCACGCCGGACCGGCTCGATGGTGAGCATGATGTCCTCGAACGTGAGGATCACCGTGAGGAACGTCGCCCCGAGCACGGTCCCCTCGATGCCGAACGACTCCGTGACGGCCTCGGAGCCACCCTCGAGCAGCATCGCCGCGAACACGATAGCGACGAGTGCGAACACCGAGAGACCCAGCCAGACGGCTCCGGAGTCGGCGAGGCCGCCGAGGAGTCGCTCCTCGGGGATCGGCTCCAGTTCGTCGACGGCCTCGTGACCGCCGTCGCCACGCAGCGCCTGTCCGATCTCGGTGTCCCGAAACACCGGGATATTGCGCTGACTCTCCCGAACGATGAGGTAGCCGAACGTGCCGAGGAAGAAGGCGACCAGCAGCGCGCCGTAGCCGAGCGTCAGGGTGCCCGTGACCGCGATGGGGATCACCAGCAGCGGCCCGAGCACGAACAGCGCGACGTAGTCAGGCGGGAGGTTCACCGGGAACGGTTCGACCATGGCGGCGGCCGCGAGCGTGACGCCGGTGATCGCCAGCCCCGTTCCGAGCGCGGTGCCAAGTGCCGCCCCCTCCATCCCGCCGGCGGAAAACACCAGCGCGAGCACGGTGTCGTCGAACTCGAAGCCGGTGAACACGATGGCGAGCGCGAACAGCGAGAGCCGCATCCGGAGCGAGGCGCGCGCGAGGTAGCTGATGAGTTTCTCCGTCGAGGCGATCAGGAGGCCGATGCCGGCGAGCAACACGAGCACCGTCCCGAGGGCTCCCTGCGAGTTGACGAACCCCTCGATCATCCCCTCGATACCGCCCTCACCGCCTGCCTCGTCGGCTTCCTGTGCGCTGGCGGCGCCGACGGGACCGTCGACGCCGGCGACCGCCGCGACCGCGGGCGAGACCACAGAGAGGAGAAGAACGACGACCAGTGCGACAGTACGAGTGTGTCCGTTCACAGTCACTACCCTGGCCCCCTGTGGGATTTAGCTTCGGAATCGGGTAGCGTCTACCGTTGAACGATCCTACACGCTATCGGCGTCTTCGGCGGCGTCAGTACGCTCGGGGTTGTCGGCGTCGTGGGCGTCGTCGACGTTCTCGATCTCGTCGGCGTGGAGCAGGAACAGCGAGTCCGGTTCGGGGGAGGCCCGGAGTTCGATGCGCTTGCACAGTCGGTAGTACTTGCGTTGGCCGATCCGGTAGCTCTCGACGATCCCCTCCTCCTCGAGAGTCGAGAGGTGGTGGACTGCGGTTTTACCGTCCATCCCGACGTTCTCGGCCAACTCCGAGACGTATCGCGGTTCGCTCACCAACTCCCGCAGGATCTTGAGACGCGCCTTGCTTCCGAGAACGTCGAACAGAGACATCAGCGCCGGTGCTAGGGAGCCCACCCTTTTTAGCTCTCCCCCCGCCACCTCGCGTATGGCAGATCTACCGGGAACCGACGACGAGCCACGCACGATCACCGAGGGCTACTTCGAGCGGGAGGTTCGGCTGTCCCGGGACGCGACGGTGACGTTCCTCCGAGATCTGGCCGATCAGATCGAGTCCGAGCCGCGGCTGACTATCTCGACCGACGAGTGGGAGATCCCCTTCGAGTTCGACGAGCCGGTCGAGGTGGAGGTGGAGTACGTCGGGGAGAAACACGGACAGTTGGAGGTGGAGTTCGAGTTCGAGCACTCGCCGGCAGACGACCAGATCGACGTGAAGTAACCGGCCACGGCGCACGACCGCATCCGGCCTCCGTGCCGGATGCCCGAGACTATGCCGTGGCCGTGTAGTGACCCGTACGGCGCACGACCGCATCCGGCCTCCGTGCCGGATGCCCGGGCGGACGCTATCGCTCGAGTGAGTACGAAAGAACCGCAAAAACCGCGAACCGAGGCTACTTACTCGTCGTTGTTCCGGTGGGCACGGAGCAGCGTGCCGGCGCCGATGGCCGAGAGCGCGCCCGCGATGCCGAAGCCGGGGCCGCTGGCTTCCGTGCTCTCGTCCTGCTCGTCAGGAGCCGCGGAGGTGACCTGTTCGGGGGTCCCTTCGGGCGTCGCGGTCGGCTCGGCGGTCGCCGTGCCGCTGCTGCTTGCGAACTCCTCGTAGGAAACCGAACCCTGCTCGACGATGGTGCTGGATTCGGGCACGTCGCCGTGCTCGGGCATGCTACCCTCGGCCGGGCCGCCGGCCTCGCCGACGACGAATCGACCGACCATGCCCAGCGACTGGTGGGGCATGCAGTAGTAGTCGTAGGTTCCCTCAGTCGAGAACGTCATCTCGATGGTGCCCTCGGAGATGATCTCCGACTCGAAGGGCTCGGCGCCCTCCGGGATGCGGTCGTCGTAGGAGACGACGTTGTGGGAGCCGTTGTCGACGGTCCAGCGGATGGTGTCGCCCGGCTCGACGTGGAGGCCGATCGGGTCGAAGTAGTAGTCACCGTCGTCGGTGCTGCCCATCAGCACTTCGTGGACCTCACCGCCGCTGGAGGGAGTTGCCGTCGCGGTGGCGGTGCTGCCACCCGAGACCGAAACGTCGCCCCGCATCGAACTCGGGTGGGCGGCGCAGTAGTACGAGGCCATCCCGGCCTCGGCGGTGAACGTCACCGTCTGGGTTTCGCCCTGCGAGGAGACGAACTCCGACTCCACGAGGGTGTTGCCGTCGGCGTCCTCGATTACGACGTTGTGCGGGGCACCGTCGCCGTTCTCCCAGTGGAACTCGTAGGTCTGGCCGGCCTCGAGCTCCAGAGTCGGGTTGGTGGTGCCCTCGATGGAACTCGGGGCAAGCCCTTCCCAGCCACCGGTGGCACCGTTGAACTCGAACCGCTGGGCGACTTCGTCCTGTGCGCTCGCGCTTCCTGCGACGACCGATGTCGCAACGACACCGGCGCCGATCGTTCGGAGGAGGGACCGTCGTGTTGCTCCATCTGCAGGCGTGTTCACGGGAGTATTTACACCACTTGGCGTTTTAGAGGTTCCGTTCTCGGTCGGCTTTCGGGGGTGGCTGGTCAGTAGGAATCGGTCGCTTACGGCCGCTCTCACTGCCACACGCCGATATCGGATTCGCCCGGCGACGACGGGTCGATCCGCTACCCTTACGGTCGGCGAGACCATTCTTCAGCCATATGTCGTATACTCGACGATCGGTTCTCGCCTCGCTCGGTGCGGGTGCCGCCCTCACTGCCGGCTGTCTCGGCGCGCCCGGCTCCGGGGGCGAGACCCAGAGTGTGAGTCTGATGCTGAACTGGACGCCCAACGGCCTCCACGTCCCCTACTACGCCGCACAGGAACAAGGGTTCTACGAGGAGGAAGGCGTCGAAGTCACCGACATCGTCGGCGGCGACGGCTCTGACGCCTCGGCCCGACAGGCCGGGCTCGGCAACAACGAGTTCGCGGTCACCAGTAGCGACCAAGTGCTGCTCACAACCGGCGGCGGCGTCGACGTGGAGTCCGTCGGTGTGATGATGCAGAAATCCGCCAACGTCGTCTTCTCCACGCGCGAGGCGTTCGGCGGCGAACTCACGGACCCCCAACAGCTGGCCGGCAAGACCGTCGGCACCGGCCCCGGGATGGTCCGGATGCTCACCGAACTCTACCTCGAGGCGGTCGGCGTGCGCGAGGACGTCGAACTCGTCGACACCGGCTACGAGACCGTCCAGCGCCTACTCGCCGGCGAAGTCGACGCCGCCGGCGGCGTGTTCGGCGACGCCATCGACGCCCGCTATCAGGGCGCCACCGTCGACTCCCTCAGCGTCGCGGAGAAGGTGCCCTCCTACGGCCACGTGCTCGCGACGGCGCCCTCCTTCGCCGAGGAGAACCCCGAGACCGTCTCGGCGTTCCTCCGGGGTACCGCCCGCGGGGCCGCGTGGGCGACCAACAACCCCGAGCAGGGTGTCGACGCGCTCGTCGCGGCCAACGAGAGCATCAGCGAGGTGCGCGAGCAGGCCCGTGAAACCTGGGAGACACTCGCCACCGAGCACATCGTCGGCCCGGTCGTCGAGGAACACGGCTGGGGCTGGAATCAGTCCGAGCCCTGGACCACCGTCGCCGACGCCCTCGAGAGCGCCGACTCCGGGGAAGTCGCGCCGACTGACGAGGTCTGGACCAACGACTACCTCGACACCGACGACGAGTACGTCGGGAGCTACACCGACCGGATCTCGTGAGCGTCGCGGGTGACCGACTGCGGGAGCGGCTGACGCCGCCGCTCGCGGTGTTCGTGCTCGCCCTCGCCGGCTGGACCGTCGCTTCGGCGAACGCACCACCGATACTGCTGCCCGGCCCGGCTGCGGTCCTCGACGCTTTTCTCGCCGACCCGGGTGCATTCGCCGACGCTATTGCCGTCTCCGCGATCACCGCCGCGGGCGGTCTCGCACTCGGCGCCGCCGTCGGCCTGACGCTCGCGTTCGTGAGCATCGGGTCCGCCCCCGGGCGCGCGGTCGTCGAACCGGCGGTTGTCGGCTTCCGGATCGCGCCCCTGACCGCGATTGCGCCGCTGGTCTTTCTCTGGTTCGGGACAGGGATTCCCGTCCGGATCGTGCTGGTCTCGGTGATGACGACGTTCCCCGTCACCGTCGCCTCCATCGACGGCCTGCGGTCGACGCCTCGCTCGTACCTCGACCTGCTGGGCTCGGTCGGCGCCTCGGAGTGGCAGACGTTCCGGACGGTCCGGCTTCCGGCGGCGCTGCCCAGCGTGTTCGCCGGGCTGAAACTCGGCGCGGCGCTGTCTGTCACTGGGACTATCGTCGCCGAACTGCTCACACTCCGCGGGGGGCTGGGCGGCGGCGTCTGGGACGCCGGGCGGTACGCCCGGACCGCGGAACTGTTCGCGTACCTGTTCGTCATCGCGCTCTTTGGCGTACTGTTCTACGGTGTCGCCGCGCTGGTCGAGCAGTACGCGACCCGGCGGTGGGGGATCGACGGCGCCGAAGCGTAGGTCGATCTACCGGTCGATGGTTACTCCACGCGCTCTCGCAGACGCGCGCCGAGCAGTCCCACGGCGCCGTACAGGGTAAAGCCGATCACGAACACCAGCGAGAGCGACGCGAGCATGATGTCCGGGCGGATCCTCTCGGAGGCCAGCAGAATCAGGTAGCCGAGGCCGCCGTCCGAGACGAACCACTCCGCGAGCACGGCGCCGACGACTGCGAGCGTCACCGACTGTCGCAGGCCCGCCACCACGTCCGGCGCGGCGTAGGGGAGCCGTACTGCGAACAGCACGCGAAGGCGGGAGGCGTCGACGGATCGCGCCAGATCGAGCGCCGCGTCAGGAGTCTGGCGAAACCCCGCGGCGGTGCTGATCGCCATCGGGAACAGCGCCATCAGCGCCACGAACCCCACGCCGGTGGCGAAGCCGACGCCGAAGTAGATGATCAGCAGCGGCGCCAGCGACACCACGGGCAGCACGCGCGCGACGACGAGATACGGCGAGATAGCGCGCCAGAGCGGCGGGATCTCGCCGACGGCGACGCCGATCAGGAAGCCGACCAGCGTCCCGGCGGCGCCGCCGACGAACACTTTCACCGTCGTCGCCACCGCCGCGTCGAGATAGAGGCCGGGGTTGCCGACGAGCCTGCGGGCCACCTCGATTGGGTGAGGGAGCAGGTAGGGAGGAACGTCGAGCAGACTTACGAACGCCGCCCAAAGTACCACGGCACCGCCCAGCGCGACGACCGGGTAGCTCCACTCCGGCGGGCGGGAGTCGCTCATCGCTCCGCGTAGATCGCACCTTCGTCGTCGCCGCGGTTCTGCCGGAGCACCTGCCGGATCTCCGCCACCTGTTCGGCGAACCCGGCGGTGTCCATCGTCGACTCCTCGCGGGGCCGGGGGAGCGACACGTCGACACGGTCGACGATCCGGCCGGGGTTGTCGGCCATCACGATCACCTGATCGCCCAGTAGTACCGCCTCGGGGACGCTGTGGGTCACGAACAGCACGGTCCGATCCGAGTCACGCCAGCTTTCGAGCACCGAAGCGGCCATGTCATAGCGGGTGAGTTCGTCGAGTTCGCCGAACGGCTCGTCCATCAACAGCGTCGACGCCCCGAGATGCATCGCGCGCACGATGGCGACCCGCTGGCACATCCCGCCGGAGAGTTCCCGGGGGTAGGCGTCGACGGCGTCGCCGAGTCCTGCAGTGTCGAGGCGCTCGCGGGCGCGCTCGCGCTCGGGGTCGCGGCCGGCGAGTTCCCGGAGGAACACGACGTTCTCCAGCGCGGTCTTCCACGGGAACAGCGTGTGGGACTGGAAGACGAACCCCAGATCGCCAGCCGACTGGGCCGTCTCCGGGGGGTCGCCGCCGACACGGGCCTCGCCGCTGGTCGGCGTCTGGAGGCCGCCGACGCTCCGCAGTAGCGTGGTCTTCCCACAGCCGGAGGGGCCGACCACCGTTAGGAACTCGCCGTCGTCGACCGAGAGCGAGGCCCCATCGAGTGCGAGCACGTCGTCGAACCGTACCGTCAGTTCCTCGACGTCGATCACGACACACCACTCCGTCGTCGACTCATCGTCGGAGGAACGGGGCGCCCCGGGAAGGACGTAACGGTCGGAGATTCCGAACAGAACTGATAGCTGTAGGACCATTCTGGATGGGCGGGGCGACTGATTCGCGACTCATGAACGACATATCGCGATACGAAACCCGGCGGCACAAGCTTCAACAGTTCGCCACCAGCATACCGGTCCGATGCCCTCCACCACGCGCCGCCAACTCCTCGCCGCAAGTGTCGCGAGCAGCCTCCTCGCCGGCTGTCTAACCGGAAGCCGACCCGACGGGAGCTTCGAGAGCGTCGACGGCCGCTGGCCGATGGACGGCCGAGATAGTGGCCACAGCCGCCGGGCCGGCGACGCGCCATCGGACCCAGATCCCGTCTGGCAGCGATCACTGGACGGTGTCCGGGCTGTCGGCCCACCCGCACTTACCGATGGACGGCTGTACGTCCCCGCGGACGCCGTCACCGAGGAGTCGCGCTCGCGCTACCGGCTGTACGCACTGGACGCCACGACCGGAGACACGCGCTGGCAGGTGCCGCTCCGGGTCGAGCCGAACGGCTCACCTGCGGTCGCACCCGACCAGATCATCGTGAGCGGGAAACGGTCGCTCGAACGCGGACGAGTAGTCTGCTTCCGGCCGAAATACGGCGATGAAGAGTGGCTCTACGACATCGACGCCCGGCTCACCGCGCCCCCGACGGTCGCGAACGGGATGGTCTACGTCGGCGACTGGGCCGGGCGCGTCCACGCGCTCGGCGCGCTCTCGGGCGACGTGCGCTGGACCCAGCAGATCGACGCCGACGACGGCGGTCGGGAGTTCACGACTGCGGTCGCCGTCGACGACGGAACGGCCTACCTCGGTTCGCTGGCCGGGAACACGGGCATCGTCGCACTCGACGCCGATTCCGGCGAAGAGCAGTGGCGCGCCTCGACGGGCCCGGTAACGGTGGGTCCGGTCGTCGACGACGGCCTCGTCGTCGTCCAGAGCCACGGACTCGTAAGCGCGTTCGGTGCGGGTGGGGGCGAGCGCTGGACGTTCAACGTGCCCGCGGAGAGTTCGCGACCGATGGCCGTCGACAGTGAGCACGTCTACGTCGCGGGAGAAGAGACGCTCTACGCCATCGACCGGAGCGGCGGAGCGGGTTGGCGCGATAGCGGAGCAGAAGGAGATCCCGGGACGCCGACGGTGGCCGGGGAGAGCGTGCTGCTACGCAGTGAGAACCGACTCAGAGCACTCAGCACCGCGGACGGCTCGGAGAAGTGGACGGCGACGCCAGCGGGGAACGGGGATCCAGTCGTCGTTCCGGAAGGGGTGTTCCTCCCGAGTAGCGGCGGGCGCCTGCTGGCGCTCGGCGAGAACTGAGTCAGGCGATGTCCCGAGAGGTGTCGATGTTGACGCTCTCGGCCAGCCGAAGCTTGATCGGCTCGGAGAGCGCCTTCCCGCCGCGGAACTTGGGGACGACGAGGCGGTTCTCGACCTCGGCGTTCGTGATCTTGGTCCGGAGGTCGAACACCACGTCGGCGACGTGGGCCGTCAGGTCCCTGTTCGCGGGGATGTTCTGCCCCTTCAGCCCGTGGAGGATGGCGATGCCGCCGGTGTTCACCATCACGGTCTGGAGTTCGTTGAGGAAGCGCCGGTAGCGACTCCGGTCGTAGCGCTCCAGTGCGTCGACCACGTCGACGATCAGCGTCGCCTCCTCGGGCAGCGTCCCGATCAGGCGGTTCGCCCGGTCCAGCGGGGCGTCGCCCCCTACGTCACGCACCGTCGGCGAGCCCGTCCGCGTGTTCGCGGCGGCGATAGCGTCCTCGACGGACTGATCCGACCGGACCGTCGTCAGGTACAGCGACGGACGGGCGGCCGTTAGCTCGTAGAGGAACAGCTCCGACTGACTGGCAGGCTCCGCGGAGAGCAGCACCATGGAGCCCGCTGGGACCCCCCCCTCGATCTCGCGGTCGAGGATGGAGATCCCGGTCGAGAGCCGCTTGGCCATGCATCTCGTTACTCGGTACCTTCGGAAAAGGTTTCCTAGAGTTGTCACCCAATCACACCCTTTCTACAGCCCCCTCCAGTGCTGTCGCGGCGGCATCGTACCGATCACGAACCCGTCGGTCGGTGAGCGGGCGACCAGTGGACTCCGGGACGACAGCGAGCAGCGGACAACCGAACAGATCCGACGCGTTCGGCGGCCGAGCGCTCGTCCGGACCAGAATCGCCCCCACGACCGGCGTGCCGACCGCCCGGGCCATCGACGCCGTCTTCGCGGCGTCGCGGAGCGCCGGCGCGCAGGCCGTGCTCACCAGGACGACGCCGTCGGCGACCCGGAGCGGCACGGCGGCGTTGATGCCCGCACCGGCAGGCGTGTCGATCAAAGTCACCGGCGACGTTCGCGCCGTTGAGGACTTGTTACTCCCGCCCGCTGACCACCCCGAACGGATCCGTATCAACCATTCCTCGGTTGCGACTGTGTCGTCGGTCGGCGCCGGCAGGACTCGACAGTCGTACGCGTCGCTATACCGGGTTCTATCGATCACGTCGGTGGTATTGGTCGATTCGGCCCGCGGGACCGCCGCGAGCGCGTGCAGGTCGGGCATGTCGCGGTCGGCGTCGACGACGAGCGGGCGGCCGGGAAGGGTGGCGGCGAGGCCGAGCGCAGAGGTGGTTTTGCCGACCCCGCCCTTGCCGCCGGCGATAGCGAGCATGGCGACGATGGCCGCGCTCTCCTAGAAGAACTCTCGGGTGCGAAAGCAGCGCAGTTCGCTAAAAATCGCGGCGTCAGTTCTGACAGCAGCCGCCGGCCTCGCCGCCGAAGTCGACGACCAACTGCGAGGAGATGGCGTCGTTCACGGCGTCGAGTTTCGCCTCCATCGCTTCCTGGGCCTCGAGGAACTCGGCCATCTCGGGCAGCGAGTGGAGTTCGTGCTGTGCCTGCCGGACGTCGTCGACCAGTTCCTGGTCGGCCGAGCCGGTCTGGCGAGCCGTGTTCAGCTCCGCACGGAGCGACTCGAACTCGCGGATGCGCTGTTGGGCCTCCTCACTGGCTTCGACGGCCGCCTCGGCCGCTTCGAAGCGCTGGTACTCGTCGGTCGCGGCGATGCGTTCGCCGAGTTCGGTTCCGAGGTCCTCGACGGTCTTCGCGACGCTCATAGCCGCGTTTGGGGATGGGTCGGTTTAGGGCTACCGACCGCGGCTGTCCGGACCCCGATCGGTGAACGGCAACGACGCCTCGGCGACGACGAACGGTGCCGTTTTTGCCCGCCCCGCGGATGCCCCACGCATGCGCTCGGTGTTGGTTGGCGCGGCGGTCACGCTCGCGGCGACCGCCGTCGTCTGGAGGGGATCAGGGATGCTGGAGGACGCCAGCGAACAGCTTTCGGGCTACTACGGCCTGCCGCCGGTGATACAGGGGTCCATCGTCGCCGCGGTCGGGACAAGCTTCCCGGAGCTATCCATCGCCGTGCTCTCGGTGGTGCGCCACGGCGCGTTCGAACTCGGCGTCGGCACCGTCGTTGGCTCGGCGGTGTTCAACGTGCTCGTGATCCCCGGCGCCGCCGTGCTGCTCTCGGAGGGCGAACTGAACGCCAACCGCGACGTGGTGTACAAGGAGGCGCTGTTCTACATGCTCTCGGTGGCGGCGCTGCTGATCGTCTTCTCGCTGGGGGTGATCTACTACCCCCACGAGAGTAGTCGCCTCGCCGCCGAGATCCCGCGGTGGGTCGCGCTGCTGCCGATGGGACTGTACGGGCTCTACGCGTTCACCCAGTACGCCGACACCGTGGACTACGTCGCCGACCCGGAGGAGCACCGGGGCGTGAACCCTCTGAAACAGTGGGGCGTGCTCGCGGTGAGTCTGGTGCTCATCGTCGTCGCCGTCGAGGGGTTCGTCTACGGCGCCGAGGTGTTCGCCGGCGCGTTCGGCATCTCGGAGGCGCTCTGGGGGCTGACCGTCATCGCCGCCGGCACCTCGCTGCCCGACACGCTGGTCTCCGTGCGCGCCGCGCGGGACGGCCGGGGGGTGACCAGCCTCGGCAACGTGTTCGGCAGCAACGTGTTTGACCTGCTGATCGCCGTCCCGGCCGGCATCGTGCTCGCCGGGAGCGCCGTGGTCGACTACGCCGTTGCGGCGCCGATGATGGCGTTTCTCGTGGTCGCGACGGTCGTGCTGTTCACGGTGCTCCGAACCGATCTCCACCTCACCGACAGCGAGGGGCGGGTGCTGCTGGGGGTGTACGTGCTGTTCCTCTGCTGGATGCTGCTGGAAGCCGCCGGCGTGGTCGGGTTCGTCCCGTCGCTCTGAGCGCCGGTGTGTTTTTGCGTCGGTCGCCCTACTAGTCGGCAATGCCGCCGGTCCCCGCCGACGCGTTCGCCCGGGAGTTCCGCGCCCTCCACGCCGCCGACCGAACCGCGTTCGTCGCCGCCCTCTGGAGTGCTCGCGGGTGGGAGACGAGCATCGACGATGGTCGCGGGAGCGAAGCTCCCGCTGGCCAGACAGAAGCGAACGCCTCTGTCGACGGCGTCGTCCTCGCCGAACGAGACGGCCAACAGCGACGGATCGGCGTCGTCGACCCCGGCAGATTCTGGACGCCGGACCTCTCGGGCCTCGACACGCTGGTCGCCACGCGCGGTCGCGAGGCCGTCCGCACGGCTGCGAGCGAGACTGGTGTCGAGTACGTCTCGCCCGTGGACCTCCGGGATCTGTTGCTCTATGGCGTCGAGCGCGGGGTCGCGGAGGATCTGTACGAACAGCACGTCGGGAAGCCGCTAGCGCGGGAAGTGCGAGAGGAGACCGAGGAGAGTGGCGAGGCCGGAACGCTCCTGCCGGCGATTCCGACTGTCGACGTCGGTCGACGTGCGCTCGCCGTTATCGTGATCCTCGCACTCGTCGGCGTCGCCTTCGCCGGGCCGGGATTACCCGGCAGCGGGCCCGAGCAGGCACCGATCACAGTGGGGAACGTGACGCCCGAGGACGGGACCGTCGGCGCTGTTGGTGTTGGGACACCGGAGCCGACCGGGGGGCCCAACGTGGCGCCGGGAGTCAGCCTCGACGGCGTCGAAAGCGGGATGACCCTCGCCGATGCCCACGTCGCCGGCGTACAGAACCGCTCGCGAGTGCTGCATACGGAACTCCACGCGTTCCCGAGCGCGAACGGGACCCGCGGGGTCGTCTCGCGCAATGCGACGTCGGTGATCGTGAACGAGAGCTACTACCGCCACGAGAGCAACTCGGTTCTCACGGGTCGGAACGGGACGATCAACTCCAGCGTCTCGCTCTATGCCGACGGCGAGACGGTGTACGACCGCGTCGTGTTCGGCGACGACATCGACTACCGGGCCCGATCGGTGGAGGAGGCGCCGGCGACGAACCTCGACGGGAGCGTACAGGGCTATCTCTACCGCTACTTCGTCAGCGCCGAGGACAGCGTCGTCACCTGCGCCATCGAGTACGATACTGACTGCCCGACGTACCGAATTGCCGTCGACAACCCGCCAGACAGGCTTGGCGAAAATATCGAGGACTACGACGGACTGCTGATCGTCTCCGACCGCGGCGTGATCACGACGATTCGGGCGAGCTACACGGTTCCGGACGCCGACGGCGACGGCGAGCGCGAACAGATCCGGTTCGCGCTCGACTACCGGTTCGAGGAAGTGGGGCCAACGGAGCCTGACTGGCTCCCGAGAGCGAAAAACGCGAGCGCTGACGGGACGGCGACCCAGACGCCGACGCCCAGCGGCTGAGCCTCAGTCGTGCGCTTCGACGAACTCGGCGACGTCGGCTAGCTCCTCCTGGCCGATTCCGTGACCGCCCTCGTACGCCTCGAAGGTCACGTCGGCGCCAGCCTCGCGAAGCCCCTCGGCGGCAGCCTCGCTCCGGGTCGCCGGGATGATCTGGTCGGCCGCGCCGGCGCCGACGAAGACGGGCTTGCCCTCGATCCCCTCGGGCGCGCGGTCGGCGTGGGACTCGGCGAGGTAGCCGTGGTGGCCGGCGACCCACGCGAACGTGTCTGGCTGTTCGAGCACGAGCGAGAAGCTGGTGATCGCGCCCTGACTGAACCCCAGTAGGCCGAGTTCGTCGGCGTCGAGGCCGTACTTCTCGACGGCGGCGTCGACGGACTCGGCCACGAGGTCGAGGCTGCGCCGGAACCCTTCGGGATCGGGCTGGCTCTGTTCGAGGCCGCCCGCCGAGAGATCGAGGTCGTACCACGTGTAACCCCCCTGCAGGCGGTCGGGCGCGCGGAAGCTGATCACGTGGCGCTCGCCCGGCAGACGCTCGGCGACGGGGAGGAGGTCTTCTTCGTTGGCGCCACGGCCGTGCAGGACGAAGACGGCGTTTCCGGTGTCGGTGTCCGGTTCGCGGTGGACGTGTTCGAGCGGGATGTCCGTCATTACCCGTCGTTGGTGGCCGGGCGGCTTGAACGTCCCCCTCGCGGCACGTCGACGCCGATGGAGGCTGTCGGCGCGAATCACGGACACCTCAGTGTGTCCGTCAGCGCGAGGGCGAGTGACTGAGCGCGAGCGAAGGAACGAGTCGGCTGGGGAGGCTGTGGGCGGTGTCGTGGGCGGGACTGAAAGGGGCTGGCCGCTACGGGAACCCTGACGTCGACGAGAGCAAAGCTCTCGTCTGCCAACCAGAACGCGAAGCGTTCTGGTGACGACACAAGCACTGAGGGAGCGTAGCGACCGAAGCGCGCAGCGAGTCGCGGGACCGTAGCGGCCAGGGGCTTTCTCGGGGTTGCTGACCCAAGCAGTCGACAAGCAGCAGTTGACTCAAGCAACCCATCGACCGAATCCATCCAACACTCGGACTGCCGGACCACCGGGTTGATAAGCGACCCAATCCACCCAAGACGTATGGACGAGGAGGTCCCGGACCAGTACGAACCGCGGACGGTCGAGGAGACTGTCTCGGCGCACTGGGACGAACACGACGCCTACGAACGGACCAAGGAGGCACACGCCGACGACCCACCTTTCTTCTTCGTCGACGGCCCCCCCTACACCTCCGGGCAGATGCATCTCGGCACCGCGTGGAACAAGACCCTCAAGGACTCGATCATCCGGCGCAAGCGGATGGAGGGCCACGACGTGACCGACCGGCCGGGCTACGACATGCACGGCCTGCCCATCGAGACCAAAGTCGAACAGGAACTCGGCTTCGAGTCCAAACAGGACATCGAGGAGTACGGGATGGAGCAGTTCATCGAGGAGTGCAAGCGGTTCGCCGTCGAGAACCGCGAGAACATGGACGAGGACTTCCAGTCCATCGGCGTCTGGATGGACTGGGAGAACCCCTACCAGACCATCTCCCCCGAGTACATGGAGTCCGCGTGGTGGGCGTTCTCGCAGGCCCACGACAACGACCTCGTCGAGCAAGGCAAGCGCTCCATCACCCAGTGTCCCCGGTGTGAGACGGCCATCGCGAAAAACGAGGTCGAGTACCACCAGGTCGAGGACCCCTCCATCTACGTACAGTTCCCGCTTGCCGACCACGAGGGAAGCCTCGTGGCGTGGACGACCACCCCGTGGACCGTCCCCGCGAACACGTTCATCGCCGTCGACGAGGCGGCCACGTACGCGAAGGTGCGCGCCCAGCGCGCCGGCGAGGAGGACGTGCTCTACGTCGCCGCCGACTGCGTCGAGTCGGTGATGGAGAAGGGCGGCTACGACGAGTACGAAGTCGAGGAGGAACGCTCAGGGGAGGAGCTCGTCGGCTGGGAGTACGACCAGCCGCTGGCCGAGGAAGTGCCCGAGCACCCCTCCTTCGTCGGCGCCGGCGAGGTCTACCACGCCGACTACGTCGAGACCGACCGGACCGGCCTCGTACACTCCGCACCCGGCCACGGACAGGAGGACTTCCAGCGCGGCGACGAACTCGGCCTCGACATCTTCTGTCCCGTCGGCGGCGATGGCGTCTACGACGAGCGTGCCGGCAAGTACGCCGGCCAGTTCGTCCGCGACGCAAACGAGGGGATCATCGACGACCTCCGGGCCAACGGCTATCTGCTCGCCCACGAGACGTACGCCCACGACTACGGGCAGTGCTGGCGCTGTGACACGGACATCATCTTCCTCGCGACGAACCAGTGGTTCATCACGGTCACCGACGTGAAGGAGGACCTCCTCGAGAACATGGAGGACAGCGAGTGGCACCCGCCGGAGGCCCGGGAGAACCGTTTCCGGAACTTCATCGAGGACTCGCCGGACTGGAACGTCTCCCGACAGCGCTACTGGGGGATCCCGATCCCTATCTGGACCCCCGAAGGGCTCTCGCCCGAGGAGATGACCGCCGACGACCTGATCGTGATCGGCACCCGCGACGAACTCGCCGAGCGCGCCGATCAGGATGTCGACCCTGAGGAACTCGACCTCCACCGGCCGACCGTCGACGACCTCACGATCACCGAGGGCGACACGACCTACACCCGCGTCCCCGACGTGTTCGACGTCTGGCTGGACTCCTCGGTCGCCTCGTGGGGGACGCTCGACTTCCCCGGCGAGACCGACGCCCACGAGGAGTTCTGGCCCGCCGACGTCATCGCTGAGGCCCACGACCAGACACGCGGCTGGTTCTGGTCGCAGTTGGGGATGGGTACCGCCGCCGTCGACCAGATCCCCTACGACGAGGTCGTGATGCACGGGTTCGCGCTGGACAGCGACGGCCGGAAGATGTCCAAGAGCCTCGGCAACATCGTCACGCCCCACGAGGCCATCGAGGAAGTGGGTCGCGACCCGCTCCGAGCCTACCTGCTGAGCCACGACCAGCACGGCGCCGACCTGCGCTTCGAGTGGGACGGCCTCGCGGAGATGCAGTCGACGCTCAACATCCTCTGGAACGTGTTCCGGTTCCCGCTGCCGTACATGGAACTGGACGACTACGACCCGGGCGAGGCCGACCTGAGCGACGTTCGACTGGCCCGGGACGAGCCCGTCGAGCCAGCCGGGGCCGAAGGCTCCGGCGCTGGCGAGCTTTCGGTCGTCGACGAGTGGGTGCTCTCCCGACTCCAGACGGTCGAACAGGAGACCGAGGAGGCGTGGGAGGAGTACGCGCCCCACGACGCGCTCAACGCGCTGCTCGACTTCGTCACCGAGGACGTGAGTCGCTTCTACGTGAAGGCGATCCGCGAGCGCATGTGGGAGGAGTCCGATTCGGCGAGCAAGCGCGGCGCCTACGCGACGCTCTCGACGGTGCTGAACGAGGTCGTGCGCCTGCTCGCGCCGTTCACGCCGTATCTCGCTGACCGGATGTACCACACTCTCGACGGCGGCGCCGAGACGGTCCACATGCTCGACGCGCCGACGCCCGACGACGAGTGGCACGACCCCGACCTGGAGCAGAACATGGCCGTGCTCCGCGAGGTCGAGGAGGCCGCCGCGAACGCACGCCAGCAGGGCGGGAGAAAGCTCCGCTGGCCCGTGCAGGAGGTCGTTGTCGAGACTGACGACGAGGCTGTCGCCGACGCCATGCGCGACCTCGAGGATCTGTTCCTCGAGCGCGTGAACGCCCAGAAACTCACGGTTACCGACCAGTTCGAGGATCTGGTCGAGGTCGCGAAACCACAGATGAGCGTCATCGGGCCTGAATTCGGCGCCGAGGCACAGGACGTGATGGCCGCAGTCCGTGGTGAACCCCGCGAGAACGTCGAGGGCGGCGTCGACATCGACGGCGAGACGACCGAACTCACCGACGAGATGGTCGAGTACGACGCCAAGCCACCGGAGGGTGTCTCCGCCGCCGAGTTCGATCAAGGCCGCGTCTACGTCGACACGGAACTCACCGAGGAGATCGAGCGTGAGGGGTACGCCCGCGACCTGATTCGCCGGGTGCAGGAGACCCGCAAGCGCCTCGACCTGGACGTCGAGGAGGAGATCCGCGTCGCGGTCGACATCGACGACGAGCGCGTGGCCGGCTTCTTCGACGACCGCCGCGATCTGGTGGCCGACGAAGTGCGCGCCGCCGGGTTCGTCGACGTCGCGGATATCGATGAGGCGATCGGCCTCGTCGAGGACTGGGAGATCGAGGGCGTCGATGTGACCATTGGCGTCGAACCGGTCGACGACTGAGCCGCCGCTCCAGCTACGAACCTTTTTGAACGAAGACGGGACCAGCCCGTCGCGTGAGCTGAGTACTGCGGCGCGACGAACACGGCAGGTGCTCGGAGCCCGTCGCGCCGACCCCCGCTCTCCGACTGTTCGCTACTCGCCGACCACGTCGGCGTCCGCGGGCCCGACCGCACCGAACTCCCGGGCCAGTTCGTCGAGTCGCGCCGGGTCCCCTACACCGGGAAGCGGCTCCTCAGCCGTGCGGCAGGGCTCGTCGACGCCCAGCGTCCCGCAGACGTGGTCGGCGACGGCCTCGGCCATGAGTCGGTAGGTCGTGAGCTTCCCGCCGACGACGCTGACCAGCCCCGGCGCCGAATCGTGGGCGACGACGGCGAAGTCCCGGGAGATGCCCCGCCCCTCCCGACTCAGCTCGTCCGGCTCGTAGAGCGGCCGGAGCCCCCAGTAGGTCCGCTCGACAGGTGTGTCGGCCAGCGGCGGCAGCATCGCGGCGCACTCCTCGACCGTACGCTGGACCTCCCAGTCGTCGCGCTCGAACTCGTCGGGGTCGTCGACGGTGACGCTCGTGGTGCCCAGCACAGCCTGCTCGCCGTGCGGGACGGCGATGTCGCCATCCGCAGGCTCCCGGCAGCGGTTCACCACGGGGCCGAGATCCGGGTAGTCGACGGCGACCATCACGCCCCGCGTGGGTCGTATCCCGAGTTCGGCGCCGGCCAGCGACGCGACCTTCCCGGCCCACGGGCCGGCGGCGTTGACGACCACATCCGCCGAGACGGTCGGGCCGTCTCCGGTTCGGACCGTGAGCCGTCGGTCCGCCTCGCCGTCGGCGTCAATCTCGACGACCGGGGCGTCGGTGTGGATGGTCGCGCCATACTCCCGCGCGTTCGCGGCGGTGGCGGCGACGAGCCGCGAAGGGTAGACGACGCCGTCGGGGATGGCGAACCCCTCCTCGACAGCCTCGGAGAGACCCGACACGCGTTCGCGGAGTTCCGCGGGTGAGAGCGGCTCTGGATCCATCCCGATCTCCCGGCAGGCGTCGAGCTTTCGGTCGAAGTAGTCGGCGTCGTCGCCGCCGAGGCGGACGAACAGGCCGCCCGAGTCGGCGACGCAGCCCTCGGCGATGTCGCGGAGGATTCGGTTCTCCTGCAGGCAATCGGCGGCGCCCTCGGGGTCGGACTCGGCGTAGCGCGCGCCGCTGTGGAGCACGCCGTGGGAGCGCCCGGAGGTGCCGGCGTTGAGCCCCGGCCCGCGTTCAAGCAGCGTCACGTCAACCCCCCGTAGCGCGAGGTCCCGGGCGACGCCGACGCCGGTCGCCCCGCCACCGATCACGACGACCTCGGTCTCGGTCATACCCGGGGGTCGGGCGGGCCGTTCCTTGAGCGTTCCCGCTCGGACCGAAAGAGTCGACCCGACGGCGGCGCGAACGGGCGTATGCACGTCCACGTGAACGCCGCCGAGAGCGTCGACGGGAAGCTCTCGACCCGTGAGCGCGAGCAGGTGGCCATCTCCGGCCCCGAGGACTTCGACCGGATGGACGCCCTCCGAGCCGAGGCCGACGGCGTCGTGGTCGGCGTCGGCACCGAGTTGGCCGACGATCCGAGTCTGACCGTAACGGACGCCGAGCGGCGCGAGCAGCGCGAAGCGGAGGGACGGCCACCGAACCCCGCCCGGGTGGTGGCCGACTCCCGCGCGCGGACGCCGACCGACGCCGAAATCCTCGGCGACGAGGCGGTGACGTACGTACTCGTGAGCGAGCGAGCGGTGAAGGGCGACATCGAGGCCCTCGAAAACGCCGGCGCGACGGTGATCGTGGCAGGAGAGGATCGAGTGGATCTACCGGGCGCGTTCGAGCAGTTGGAGGCCCACGGCCTCGACTCGCTCATGGTCGAGGGGGGCGGCGAACTCGTCTTCTCGCTGTTCGACGCCGGCCTCGTCGACCGGCTAACCGTCTACGTCGGGTCGACAGTGATCGGCGGCCGCGAGGCGCCGACGCTCGTGGACGGCGAGGGGTTCACCGACCCCGACTCGTTCCCGGAGCTATCGCTAACGGGTGTGGAGCGAATGGACGACGGCGTCGTGCTCTCGTACGACGTCTAGTCGAACGCGGCGACGAGTTCGTCGTGGGCCTCGCCGTTGGAGGCGATGATGCCCGACGATGTGGGGGTCCACGGCTCACCATCGAGATCGGTCACCGTACCACCGGCCTGCCGGACGAGGTGAACGCCGCCGACGGTGTCCCACGGCGCGAGGCGGATCCCGGAGACGGCCGCGTCGAGTTCGCCGGCCGCGACCGAGGAGAGCGCGAACTGCGAGCTCCCGAACCGGCGGCTGTCGCCGAACTCCTCGGCGATCACGTCGACGTACTCGGAGAGTTTTCGCCGATGGTGTGGCGAGAGCCCGAAGATGGGGTTGATCGTGAACGTCCCGGGGTTCGTGCGGTCGCTCACCGAGCAGGGCTCGCCGTTGCGGGTGGCGCCGTCGTCGCCGGCGGCGTAGGTGTCCCCGAGCGAAGGGAACTCGTTGACCGCGGCGACGGCGTCGCCGCCCTCGACGGCGCTGACCGCGACGCCCCAGACATGGTTCCCGACGACGAAGTTGTTCGTGCCGTCGATGGGGTCGACGATCCAGGCGTCGCCGGACTCCGGGATGGTGGTGCGCGTGTCCACGTCCGGGAGTTCCTCCTCTCCGACGATGGTGGCGCCGCCGTCGTTCTCGCGGAGCAGCCCCGCCAGCCGTCGCTGGACCTCGCGGTCGAACTCCGTGACGGAGTCGAGTTCTGACTCCTTGGACTCCACCGTGAAGTCGTCGCGGAACCCACTCATGGCGAGCTCTGCGCCGGTCCGAGCCGCCTCGTGGGCGAGTGTCAGGCGTGAGTTGGCGTCCATACCCCCTCCCTGCTCCCCCAGGGGCAAGGGTGGTTCGGTGTCAGCACTCGATACGGGCCAGTGAGCTCCTCGGACGAACGCTTATTAGCCATCGCGGCCCAGTTCCGGTCGATGGACGTCGACAAGCACGCCGAGGAGCTCGCCTCCGCTCTCGGTGTTGACAAAGAGGAGGTCACAGAGGACCTGGAGAACCTACTCCAGTACAGCGTTCCGATCGACGAGGCCAAACAGAGCGTCCGCCGGAAGCACGGCGGGGGCGGTGGCGGCGGCGACGCCACCCCAGAGTCGCTCGATGTCGTGGATCTGACGACCGAACACGACAACGTCACCGTCACGGTCCGCGTGCTGACGAAGGGCACTCGTTCGATCCGGTACCAGGGCGAGGACATCACCATTCGCGAGGGCGAGTTCGCCGACGAGACGGGCACCGTCTCCTACACCGCGTGGCAGGAGTTCGGCTTCGAGCCGGACGACACCGTCACCGTCGGCAACGCCGGCGTGCGCGAGTGGGAGGGCCACCCCGAACTCAACCTCGGGGACAGCACCAGCGTCGCGCTGGAAACCGACGATCTCGACGTCCCCTACGAGATCGGCGGCGAGCGTGACCTGATCGACCTCGAACCCGGCGACCGCGGCCGGAGCCTCGAGGTCAGCGTCGTCGAGGTCGAGGGGCGCACAATCGACGGCCGGGACGGCGAGACCGAGATCCTCTCCGGGGTCATCGGCGACGAGACCGCCCGGCTCCCGTTCACCGACTGGGACCCGCACCCGGAGATCGAGGAGGGCGCGAGCGTCCGCCTCGAGGACGTGTACGTCCGGGAGTACCGCGGCGCGCCCTCGGTGAACGTCTCGCAGTTCTCGACGGTCGAAGCGCTCGGCGAGAGCGTTACCGTCACCGACACGGCACCGTCGATGAGCATCGGCGAGGCCGTCGCCGGCGGCGGCCTGTTCGACGTGGAACTCACGGGCAACGTGATCGAGGTCCGAGACGGTTCGGGCCTGATCCAGCGCTGTCCGGAGTGCAACCGCGCGATCCAGAACGGCGAGTGTCGCTCCCACGGCGATGTCGAGGGCGAGGACGACCTCCGGACGAAAGCGATCCTCGACGACGGCACGGGGACCTGTACGGTGATCCTCGGCAGCGACCTGACCGAGGAGATCTACGGCGGGAACCTCGACGACGCGCGCGATGCCGCCCGGGAGGCGATGGACCGCGAGGTCGTCGCCGAGACCATCGCCGAGGAACTGGTCGGGGACGCCTACCGCGTCCGGGGGTCGCTCTCGGTCGACGAGTACGGCGCGAACATGAACGCGGACGCGTTCGAGCAGATCGACGAAAACCCCGAAACGGCCGCGCGTGCCCTGCTCGCGGAGCTGGGGGTGGGCGCATGAGCGCCGACTCCGGCCCGGGCAACCGCGAGATCGCCCGACGGCTGTTCGCCGCGGAGTTCGACGACGCCACGCTCTCGTACTCCGAGAGCGACGAGGAGCGCGCGCCGAACTACGTCGTGACGCCGACGGGCGCACGCGTGAACCGTCTGTTCGCAGTGGGCGTGCTCACCGAGGTCGAGGAAGTGAACGAGGACAGCCTCCGTGGGCGCGTCGTCGACCCGACTGGCGCGTTCGTCACCTACGCCGGCCAGTATCAGCCCGACGAGCACGCGTTCCTGAGCCGCGCCGAACCGCCAACGTTCGTCGCGCTCTCGGGGAAAGCTCGGACGTTCGAACCCGAGGATTCGGACCGCGTGTTCACTTCGGTTCGCCCGGAGAGCATCAACGAAGTCGACGCCGCCACGCGGGACCGTTGGGTGGTCTCGGCCGCCGAGCGCACGCTCCAGCGCATCGCGGTGTTCACCGAGGCGCTTGACTCGGAACTCCGTGGTGACCAGCTCCGCGAGGCGCTCGCCGCGGCGGGCGTCGACGGCTCGCTGGCTGCCGGGGTTCCGAAAGCCATCGGCCACTACGACACCGGGACGGCGTACCTTGAAGCGGTCCGCACGGTCGCCGTCGAGGCGGTCGAGCAGGTCGCCGGGGAACGCGACGCGGTGAGTTCGCTCGAGGCCGACCCGAACGACGAAACGCCGGCCGAACTCGGCGCGCTCCCCGAGGTGGATATCGACCTCGGCAGCGCGGCACCGCCCGCGGCCGAGCCCGCTGGTGAGGAAGCAGCGGCTGAGGCAGAGGCCGAGTCGGCCGAAGCGGAGGTCGAACCGAGCGAGGAAGAGGCCGAACCGAGCGAACCAGAAGCGGAGCCCGCCGAAGCCGAATCCGAGTCGGCCGAGACGGCGACTGAAACGGGGTCGGAGCCCGTAGAAACGGAGCCGGCTACGACGGAGCCGTCCGAGGAAGCCGAGTCGGAAGAAGCGGAACCGGAATCGGTCGAGGCCGCACCTGCTACCGAGCCGGCGACGACTACTGAGTCCGAGACGGCGGCCGAGACCGAAGCCGAGGAGGAAACTGAACCGGAGCCGGAACCCGAGCCAGAAACCGAGTCCGAAGCGGAACTCGGCGACTTCGATGCCGGCGAGTCGGTGCAGGAGACCGTCGAAGAGGAGTCCGAGGACCTCGACGACTTCGACCCCGAGGAGACCATGGACGAGACCGACGACGCACTGACCGAGGACGAGCGCCGGGAGGTCCAAGAGGAGTTCGGCGCGGAGTTCGCCAGCGGTACCGAGGTCGGCGAACCCGGCGAGGCCGGCATCGACGTACCAACCTCCGAGGAGGAACTCGAGGAGATCGAGGACGAGATCAACGAGACCGAGGAGGAGCCCGAAACCGAGGAAGAGCCGGAGGAGGCGGCCGAAGCCGACATCGACCTCGAAGACGCCGTCGTGGACGCGATGGCCGAGTTGGACGAGGGCGACGGTGCCGACCGCGGGGCCGTCATCGAGCACATCGTCGATGAACACGGCGCCGAGGCCGGGGTCATCGAGGACGCGATCCAGGAGGCGATGATGAGCGGGAAATGCTACGAGCCCACCGACGGCACGCTCAAGGCCATCTGATGGGGCGGCCAGCGGTCGACCCCGTCCCCGGCGCGCCGGCGGCGACCCTCGACCTCAGCGACGAGCGCGCGCTGGCGGTCGCGGACTACCACGCCGGCATCGAGGTCGGCCTGCGCTACGAGCGCGGCGTCGAACTCGACTCTAACGCCGACGTGCGGCGCCGACGCCTGCTCCGTCTGCTCTCCCGAACCGACGCCGACCGCGTGGTCGTGCTCGGTGATCTGGTCCACCGGATCGCCGAACCCGACGGCGTCGAAGCCGAAGAGGTGCGGGACTTACTCGATGCGCTCGACCAGCGCGGCGTACCGCTGACACTCGCGACGGGGAACCACGACGGCGGCGTCGCCGACGTGTTCCCCGACCGAATCGAGATGCTCCCAACCGAGGGCGCCCGGATCGGCGACGTTGGCCTCGTCCACGGCCATACGTGGCCCGGCGCGGAGGTGCTCTCGGCGTCGACGCTCTGCATGGGCCACGAGCACCCCTCGGTACGGCTCACCGACGAAGTGGGCGGCAGCCGGGTCGAGCGGGCGTGGCTCCGCGGGCCGCTCCTTCGTGAGCCGTTCGAGGACGCGCTGGGCGACGAGGCCGCGGAGCTGGCGTGGCAGGACCCGGAGTTGGTCGTGTTCCCGGCGTTCAACGAGCGCTCCGGCGGCACGTGGATCAACGTTGAAGGGGAGTCGTTCCTCGCGCCCTTCTTGCCCGAGGCGCTGGCGTCTGGGGAGGCGTATCTCACTGACGGGACGCGGCTCGGGCCGTATCGGGAGGTCTAGAGCAGCACCGCCACCGTCCCGGCACCCGCGGCGGCGACGGCGAGCCACCAGATCGTCGTTCGGTTTTCGGGCCCGCCCACCCAACCGGGGCGGGCGACGCCGACGAGGGCAATCAGCGTCAGCAGCAGGCTCCCGGCGAGGGCGGCGACGTTGCCAGGCCAGACACCGACCCGGAGCACCGCCAGTGCCCACGAGAGGCTCTGGGTGGCGCCGAGCCAGCAGAGCGCGAGCCAGAACGTTCGGCGGGGCGAGCGATCCATACCGGCCGGGCGGGCGCCGTCGGCGAAAAGCTACCGGACGAAACGCTCAAGCCGGCGGGCGGGGAGTCGCGAGTATGGAGATCCGCGACGCGAGACCGGCGGACGCGGCGGCAGTCGCCGCCGTCGCCCGCGGCTCGTGGCACGCTGCCTACGACGATCTGCTGGGCCCGGAGACGGTCGACGAGACCGTCGATGCGTGGTACGATATTGAGTCGCTCCGTGAGGGGATCAGCGAGGCCGTGGCGGACCCCGGCCGCTGTTTCTTCGTCGCCGAGAGCGACGACGGTGACGGGGTTGCGGGCTTCGCGAACGCCGGCGGCGCGCGTGACTGGGAGAGCGACCCCGACGGCCCGGACGCATTCTTCTCGCGGCTCTACGTCGTGCCGGACCACTGGGGCGAGGGGATCGGCACACGACTCAGCAGGGCCGTCGCCCGCCATCTCCGGGATCAGGGCCACGAGCGCGTCTGGCTGGAGGTGTTCGCCGCCAACGAGCGCGGGCGAGCGTTCTACGAGTCGCTGGGGTTCGAACGGATCGGGAGCGTGACCGAGACGTTCGGCGGCACCGACGTGACGACGCTCCATCTCGCCGCGCCGGTCGACGCGCTGGCCACGGCGACCGCGGAACGGCCGTAAGGGACGCCGGCGGCACAAGCTTCATACCGGTCGGAAGCCTCCGTCGCTTCATGAGCGACCTCCTTCGCACGCCTGAACGGCGTACCTGCGAGCGCTGCGGGCGGGTGGAACGACACGACGACGACATCGGTGGCTGGCGAGCAGAGCGCGTCGGCGACATCCACTGCATCCACGAGTGGGATATCGACGGCACGTTCGTTCCCGTCACCGACGCCGACGCGACATCCGGCCGGACGGCCCTCGAGGAGTGCTGAACGCTACTCGTTCTGTGATCTGTCTCTGACGGCCCGGAGCGCCTCAAGGGTGCCGTCGACGTAGCCACGCTCGAGCACGTGGTCAGCCGCGCGTTTGGCGGTCTCGTCAGCGTTCGCGACGGCGTAGGACTCCCCAACCACTTCGAACGTCGAGGCGTCGTTCTCGCTATCGCCCACGGCGACGAACTCCTCGGGCCCGTAGCCCAGAATCTCTGCGACGCCAACGAGCGCCTCGCCCTTGCTCGCGTCGGCGCTCTTGAGGTGGTAGGCGTAGCCCGTGTCGACGAACGCGAGGTCGAACTCCGCGGCCACCTCGCGCAGGAGGGCCTCGTCGGCGGTTCGGCTGGCCGCGACCTCGGTCTCGCGCCAACGGTTCACCGTGTCGACGCCCTCCCAGCCGAGGTCGCCGCCCCGACTCTCGAACGCGTCGACGGCTGCGTCGACGCGCTCCGGATCGCCGGCGTAGGCCAGATCGCCGTCGGCGAGCGCGACGCCGCCGTTCTCGGCGACGACGCGTTCGGGGATCCCCGCGAACTGACAGAGGGCGACGGGGTAGGGGAACGCCTTCCCGGTCGCCAGCACCACCGGCGCCTCCCACGAGGCGAGCAGCGAGAACGCCCGGGGGGCGATGGTGTGCTCGGGCGTGGTGAGCGTGCCGTCGATATCGAGCGCCAGCGGCGGGACCATCGGCCGACAGTCCGGCGTCGCCGCTGAAAACCGTCCCGGTCCCTTAGCGCTCCTCGCGCTCGCGAGCGGCCGCGAGCCGCTGGAGTCCGTCGGCCATTTCTTCGACAGCGAGGAGGAAGCGCCAGCCGACGTAGCACACGAGAGCCGCGAACGCCGGAAACAGCCCGACGAGTGGGTTCCCGAGTGCCAGTATCGCGTAGACGAGGATGGCGAGACAGACGACGCCGACGAAAGCGACGATACGGGGGGAGGGCCGCGGCGGGGTCGATCGATCCATACTGCCGTTGTTCGGTTTCGGCGATAAGTCAGTTCCGGCCGTCGGGAGGAACAACCCTTTTCGTCGTGGCCCCGGAACCACGGGGTATGGTTGACGAACCCGACGAGGCCGACGACACCGCCGAGGAGACCGGCGAGGAGGAGAAGTCGTTCCGCGAGCGCGTCGAGGAGATCCGGCAGCGCCGCGAAGAGGAGCGAGAAGAGGGTGAGGCGCCCGGTCCCGAGGGGATGGGCGGCGGCCCGCCCGGGATGGGCGGTGGCGGCGAAGGTCCCGGCGGCGGCGGCGGCAACCCCTTCGCACAGATGATGTCCGGCATGATGGGCGGCGGTGGCGGCCCCGGCGGCATGGGCGGCGGTCCGGGTGGCATGGGTGGCGGCCCGCCGGGCATGGGCGCCGAAGGCGCCGAGGAAGGCGGCGAGGCCAGCGGCCGGCAGGCGCAGGCCACCGAGGACATGGTTCGTGAGGTCCGACAGCTTCGTGACGAAGTCCGCGACGCGACCCGGGAGCTTCGACGGATCGCCGACGCGCTCGAAGACTGAGGAGATCGCGGTTCTGCGGCCTTTTCACTGGTGAACAGCGACGGCGCTCGCGACCGTGGCGGTGTCGAAGTTCAGAACGAGAACCGACGGAGAAACGAGAGCCCGGCGAGGGGAGCCAGTCCGATCAGTCCGCGCTGGTCGGCGTCTGGTGGAACGGCGCGGCGGCGATGCGCTCGCGGAACGAGGGGAGCGCGTCGCGACCCTTCGAACTCATCGCGCTGACGACGGCGAACACCTCCTTCCGGGAGACTTTCACGCCCGACTCAGTCAGCACGTCCTCGGGGTGCTCACTGACCTCGCGGAGCGTCCCCACCGCGAGCAGGAACGGGACGGCCCACGCTTCGAGCGTGTTGCCGTCGCGCAGGGGGACGTGCTGGAGGTACGTCCCGGCGTCGTCGAGGTACGAGCGCGCGAGGTCGGTGGTACGCCGGACGACGGAGGTTGCGCCCTCCCGTTTGGCGGGGTCGAGGACTTCGTCCTGGTCGACGCCCTCCTCGGCCAGCCACTCGGCGGGGAGGTAGACGTTGTTCTCCTCGCTGTAGTCGTCGTAGACGTCCTTCGAGACGTTCACCAGCTGGAGCAGCAGGCCGAACTCCTCGGCGGTGTCGTAGAGGGTGCGTTCGCGCTCGGCGTCGATCTCGCCGCGCGTGACGAGGTTGGTGATCAGGTTCCCGACCGTGCCGGCGGCGTAGTAGCAGTACTCCTCGAGTTCGCGCTCGTCGTCGATGCGGAGGCCACCGTCGGCGGCGTAGCGCTCGACGAAGTCGGCCATTCCCTCGACCATCTCTCGGACCGGCGGGGTGATGGCCGCACGCACGTCGTCTGGGAGCGCCTCAAACGTGGCGACGATGCGGGGGGAGCTGGCGACGACCGTCCAGTCGGCGTTGCGCTCGTCTTCCGGCGGGAGCCACTCCCGCACGTCGTCGACGAACGCGTCGACATCGGTGTCGTCGTCGGGGTCGACCACGGCGTCGAACGTCCGCAGCAGCGCCGCCTGCTCCGCTGGCGGGATGTGGGAGGCGTCCTCGACGGTGTCCGCGACCCGACAGAGGAGGTAGCCGAGACAGATGTAGGAGTCCATCGGTGCGTCGAGTACGTCGACGGTCAGCGCGAACGTACGGGAAACGTCCTGAACGGCCTCGTGACACCACGCGAGGTCGTCCGTCGGAACGTCGGCGAGGGGGTCGGGTCCGGGCATTCGGTTTGGGGACCCTACGGCAAGCGGCGTTAAAAGTCTCTCCCAAGCGACCGGCTCGTTGACGGATACTCCCGGATTTCGACCAGTAGCGTGGGTCACATTATAAGGAACAAGGAGAATACCTGCGCCTTTAGGCGCGGGATGAATCCGACACTCGGACCGGCAACCTACCGACAACACTCCAGCCGGATATTCTCCCCTCGCTCGTTGGCTTTAACAGATGTCTACTCATAACGTATTATGAAGCTAGTAAGATGCTGGAGACGACCCGCACCTATGTCGCACGCATCACGAACCACGAACAGGTTCGTGACGACCTCGACCAGTGTGGGTTCTCGGCATCCAAACTGTGGAACGTTGGACGCTACTACAT
>NZ_JAGGLC010000001.1 GCF_017874235.1 Halolamina salifodinae | reverse complement strand
CCCGTACCCATCCCGAACACGGAAGTTAAGCTCACCCACGTGTGGTGGAGTACTGGCGTGGGCGACCCGCTGGAAAACACGACTCGCTGTCTCTCCATTCATTGCGGTATTCCCAACCTGTTCGAGCGGTAGCGTTCGCGACCGCTCACATACGTAATCGAGAGCGCTCGATACGGTACGCTTAAACGACTGAGTACCCAACGCCAAACCGCGCCAAGGTGGCAGAGTTCGGCCTAACGCAGCGGCCTGCAGAGCCGCCCATCGCCGGTTCAAATCCGGCCCTTGGCTTACTTCGACGAACTATCCGTCCGCTTTGCGATTTTCGCCGCCGACCGCCCGGTCTGTCGTGCCATCGACGGCCGGACCCGACGGCCACACCGTCTTCGAAAGAGGAACCGTTTTTACGCCGGGTGCACCACCATCAGGCATGCAACGACGCGCTGTGGCAGTCGCCGCCGCCCTCTTCCTCGTCGTGGGGGCGCTGTCGCTTGGCCTCGTCCTCACCGCGGACGCGCCGGAACTGAATCTCGAGGACGACAACGTGTTCCAAGAGAACGACCGCTTCACCTACGGGGGACAGACCTACACGGTTGCCAGCATCGAGGCGAGCGAGTCTTCCGGCGGTGGCCACGGCGGCGGGGGCGGGACGACGTACGAGGCCGTGATCGAGTGGCAAACCGAGAGCGGCACCCAGAGCACGTCGCTGGGCCAGCACAGCACGGTAACGCTCTCCGGTGATGAGTTCTTCGCACACTTCGAGTCGGGCGAGGAGGTCGTTCTCTCGGCTGACACCCAGCAGCTCCGCCAGCACAACTACGACACCGAGCAGTACCACACCCACACCAACGGGCTTTGGGGCGTGACCATCCTCAGCGGCATCGTCGCCATTCTCCTGATCGGGATCGGCTACATGCCCTCGCGGTACTGACGCCGCCTCAGTTCCCTTCTTCGAACAGTGCGGGCGAGAAGTAGCGCGCGTAGTGACGACGACAGCTTGGGTTGAACTCCGCGTTACACTCGGGACAGTGGTCGTCGCAGGCCAGATACTCGTCGACGGTTAGCACCGAGCCACAGATCCCACAGAGCACCGCGGGTGCGTCGCCGTCCGCCGGCCCCCACCGTCCCGGCTCGTGGTCCGCAGCCGAGAGGTGACACTCGTAGCAGGGGTAGAACGTGCCACAGCACGGGAACCGGATCGCGATCACGTCCAACTCACTGTCGTAGTGGCGACACCGTGTCTCCGGACCGACCTCGACGCCCCGGACCGTGTGGCCGTGTACGTCCATGTGGCTCTTTCGTGGGCGCTGTCGCAAGGGCTTATCGGCAGATACGCGGCGACACCAGCGACTGGTCACTGAGAGAACGAGCCTGAGAGAAGCGTCAGTGCGATGTGACTGGGAGAAGTGGCCGCCGCCTCAGGGCGCCTCGCCCGTCTCCAGCGTGAACTCCGCACGCGGGTAGGCAACGCAGGTCAGCGTGTAGCCGTCGTCGAGTTCGCTATCCGAGAGCATCTCCTGGTCGTCGTGTTCGATGTACTCCTCGCTGGGCCCTTCCTCGATGTGGGCCGCACAGGAGACACACTGACCCTGTCGGCAGGCGTAAGGGAGGTCGAACCCCTCCTCCTCGCCGGCGTCGAGGATCGGCTCGTTGTTCGGGAGTTCGACCGTCTCGCCCTGCTTGACGAACTCGACCTCGAAGTACTCGACCTCGTCCTCCGGGATATCGCCGGGGCCGGCGCCGCCCTCTTCGGCCTCGCCTTCGAGTTCGCCCTCCTCGGCCTCGCCGCCGACCGCGGCCGCCGGCGCGCCGCCGCCGATCGATCGGTTGTACGGCTCCGGGAAGTCCGTCTCGGGCACGCTCGCGGCCCGGCGTTCGAGCACCTGCTCGGAGATGTCCGGGGCGGCCTCCCACTCCGACCCGCGAACGAAGTGGAGCACCGCGGTGATCCCGCTGAGGAGCACGGCGAGCCCCAGCGCGGTCGTGTTCACAGCCATACCGGGGATATCGACTGCCTGGGTTAAGGTGGTTGTGATTCCGCGCGTCACTGCCGCCGGTTACGGCGGGTACGCGACACCCCGCTCGGCCAGCAGCGACGCGAACTCCGCCTCGTCGATGATCGGGACGCCCTCGGCTTCGGCGTCCGACCGTTTCGTCTGCCCGGGGTCCTCCCCAGCCACGAGGTAGTCGGTGTTGCCCGACACCGACCCGGTCGCGTTCGCGCCGTGGGCCTCGACCAGCTCCTCGGCCTCGTCGCGCGTGACCGAGAGCGTGCCCGTGAACACGAACGTCAGCCCCGCGAGCTCGTCGCCCACCTGCAGCGACTCGGGGGGTTCGGGTTCGACGCCCGCCTCGCGCAGGCGCTCGATCACCCGTCGGTTGCGCTCGTTGTCGAAGAACTCCACGACGTGAGAGGCGACCGTCGGGCCGAACCCCTCCACGTCGCGGATATCCGCCTCGTCGGCCGCTAGCAGCGAGTCAAGGCCGCCGAACGCCGTGGCCAGGTCCTGTGCCATCGTCGGTCCCACCTCCGGCACCCCCAGCGCGGAGAGGAATGCGCCCAGCGACGGCGATTTGGTCCGCTCGATCTCCTCGCGGAGTTTCCGGGCGCTCTTCTCGCCCCACCCTTCGAGTTCCGCGAGGTCCTCGGCGTCGATCTCGTAGAGGTCCGCGACGGAGCCCTCGATCAGCCCCTTGTCGACCAACTGCCCGGCGGCCTCCTCCCCCAGCCCTTCGATATCGAGGCCGCTGTCGCTGCCGTAGTGCTCGACGGACCGTTTCAGCTGTGCCGGACAGGAGAGCCCGCCCGTACAGAACTGCAGCGGGCCGTCTGCCTCCACATCGCTGCCACAGACCGGGCAGCTATCGGGCAGTTCGAAGTAGCCCTCGGAGTTCGACTCGACGACTTCGGAGACGTACGGGATCACGTCGCCGGCGCGCTCGACCCGGACCACGTCGCCCACGTCGACGCCCAACGCCGCGATCTCGGACTGATTGTGCAAACTCGCCCGCGACACCGTCACGCCGCCCACGTCGACGGGATCGAGCAGCGCGACCGGGGTGAGCCGGCCGGTCCGACCCACCTGCACGACGATGTCGGCGATCCGGGTCTCCTCCTTCCGGGCGGGGAACTTGTAGGCGTACGCCCAGCGGTAGTGTCGCGAGGTGGTGCCCAGCCGCCGGCACTGCTCGCGGTCGTTGACCTTCAGCACCGTGCCGTCGATCTCGTAGTCCAGATCCTCCCGAACTTCTTGCAGTTCGTTGCGGAACGCGATGGCGCCCTCGATATCGTCGACCAGCCGGTGGCGTTCGTTGACCTGCAGCCCCCAATCGGGTAGCTGCTGGTGCTCGTCCCAGTGGGTGTCGAGTCCGTCGAGTTCCGCGCCACCGACGGAAGCGGCGTCCTCGCTATCGGCGCCCGTCGGGCCGATCTCTTCCACCGGCGCGACCTCGTCGCTGGCCCAGAGCACGTCGTAGAAGAAACAGTCCAGCGGTCGCTCGGCCGTGACGGAGGGGTCCAACTGTCGCAGCGTCCCCGCCGCGGCGTTCCGCGGGTTCGCGAACGGGTCCTGGCCCTGCTCCACGCGCTCGGCGTTGTGCTCCTGAAACGCCGCCAGCGGCATGTGGACCTCCCCGCGAACCACGAGCACCGGCGGGTAGTCCCCGCGGAGTCGCTGTGGGACCGAGGGGATGGTCCGGACGTTCTCGGTCACGTCGTCGCCGACCTCGCCGTCGCCCCGCGTGGCCGCGCGCTCGTAGCGCCCGTCGACGTAGATGATCTCGATCGAGAGCCCGTCGAACTTGGGCTCGCAGACGTAGTCGACATCGGCGCCGTCGTCGAGCTCCCGCCGGACGCGCTCGTCGAACTCCCGCACTTCGTCGGCCTCGCCCGAGGAGTCGATGGAGAGCAGCGGCACGACCAGTTCCACGTCCTCGAGGTCCTCGACGGGCTCGCCGCCGACGCGCCGGATGGGCGAGTCCTCCGTTTCGAGGTCGAACTCCGTTTCCAGCGTCTGCAGGCGCTCGAACAGGTCGTCGTACGCCCGATCCGAGATCACGGGGTCGTTCTCGACGTAGTAGCGGTAGTCGTGGTAGCGGATCGCCTCCCGGAGCTGTGCGGCCTGCTCGCGGGCGTCGGCGGCGGATAGTCCCCCTGCCGGCGCGAAATCGGTGTCCGGCTCGCGGACGTAGGGGTTGTCCGCCGGCGGCTCCTCGGTCATGGCTCGGCGTTGGCCCGGCGACGGTAAAAAACGACGACCGACGCGCTACTCGACGTCCGCGATCTCGCTGACGCGCTCGTCGCCGGCGTCGACGCCGCCGCCGTGGAAGCAGACGATCCGCTCGAACTCGAGTTCGCCGAGTTTGGCGACGGACTTCATCGCCTGCTCGTACTCGGGGGTGTGCTGCTCGGCGGGCCCGTGGAGTTCGCCGTCGGCGGCGGTCAGCGCGTCGCCGGCGATCAGCACGCCGGCCTCCGGCAGGTGGAACGAGGAGTGCCCCGGCGTGTGGCCGAACGTTTCGACCAGTTCGAGGGGCCCCGCGAGCGTGCTGAAGCCGACGCCGTCGAGCACCTCCACGTCGACGCGGGCCGGCGGGTAGCGCTCGTCCCCGGACTTGATCGGGAACTTCCGGCCGTCGAGATACGGCGCCTCGGCCCAGTGCGCGAACGTCGGTGCGTTCGTCTCCTCCTGTACGGTGGCGAGTGCGCCGGCGTGGTCGCCGTCATGGTGGGTCATCACGACGAACCGCACGTCGTCGAGGTCGAAACCGTGCTCGCCCAGCGCGTCCTCGAGGGCGTCGATGTGGCCTGGCAGCGTCGTGTCGAACAGGATCAGGCCCGTCTCGGTCTCGACGGCCGTCGGCGTGAACGTCCGCTCGGTGTCGCCGAAGTCGATGGTGATCGGCAGGCTGTAGACGTGGTCTGTGAGCTCCATACCCGCCGTTCGGGCGCCGGCGTAGTAGGCCTACTGGCGGCGACCCGAGCGACGGTCGCTACTGGGCTCCGAACTTCGTGACGCTCCCGAACGCGCCCTCGGTGATGGCCTCGGCGAGTGCACGGCAGTTCACGTCCTCGGGCATCTCGCCGGGGTACTTCTGTTGGAAGAAGCCGACGACGTTCGTCACGTCGCGTTCGAGGAACTCCATCGCGTTCTCGTGGTCAGTGTCGACCGCCTGGGGCCAGTCGAAGACAGTGATCCCGCTCTCGGCGACGGCGACGTTGTGCTGGCTCATGTCGGCGTGGACGTAGCCGGCGTCGTAGGCGTCGCGGACCGCCCGCAACACGAGGTCACAGACGCCGACGACCTGTTCTTCCGGGAGTGCGGCCCGCTTGAGTTCGACGCCCTCGAACTTCTCCATCAGGATGGCGTGGCGGTTCTGGTCGACGGGTCGGGGGACCGACACGTCGGGGTAGAGCTCCGCGAGGATCTCGTGTTCCCGCTCGGCGGCCTTCCGGGCGGTGTAGAACCACGAGACGTGGTTGCGGTCGGCGGTGTACTCGCGTTCCTTGTCCACCTTCCGGAACTCGGTGTAGCCTTCGCGGTGGAACTTCAGCGCCATCGGCTCGTAGGATCGCACCTCGTAGACGTCGCTCTCCTTGCCGACGCCGAGCGGGGCACCCATCCCCTCGATGGTGCCCCGCTGGGAGAACGCCCGGAGCGCGAGGCAGTCGTACCCCTCGAAGGTGAGCCGGTAGCCCTCGTACTGGATGGTCTTGCGCTCGACCAGATCGCGGTCCGAACACCGGTCCAGCCGGTAGTCGACCTCCTCTTTGGTCATGTCGGCGTAGTCGGGGAGCTTCTCGCGCTGGACCCACTCGCTGAACCGCATCCCCTGTTCGAGGCCCGAAAGGAGGTAGAAGTCCTCGTCCTCCAACTCGGCCATCTCGCTCGCGACGTTGCCGACCATGGGTAGTGTGGGGGTTCCGTGCGAAAAAGGGTGCCGCGTTATTCGTCGGATTCGTTCGGTTTGGGTTGGTGATCTGGGTCAGCAACACCTCGAAAGCCCCGCCGCGCTCGACTCGGGCGACTCGCTGCGCGCGCTCCCGTTGGTCGCGTGCTTGCGTCGTCGTCCGTCGCCGAGCGCGGCGCCCCTTTCAGTCCCCCCGGCCGCACCGCCCACGAACCTCCCCAGCCGACTCGGTCGCTGACACTCCCTCGTCCTCCGAGGGAGCTTCGCTCCCTCGTGGTCCCACTCGCTCACTCCGTTCGCTCGCGGGACCCTCGCGCTCGGTTCGCGTCCGACGACGCGAACGCTTCGCGCCGACTGCACGGGAAACGTCGACGCCGCGCCACGCCCCACCGCAACCGCTTTTCACCTCCCCCGCCCACTCCCGGCCATGACCGACCATGCCGACCGGGAGTGGCGCCTGATCCGTGAGGAGGCCCGTCCCGGCCCGCTACAGATGGCGCTGGACGAGGTGGCCGCCGAGACCGCCGCCGCGGGCGGGCCGCGCACGGTCCGCGTGTACCGCTGGGCGCCCTCCTGTCTCTCGATGGGCTACGGGCAGGCCGTCGAGACCGTCGACTGGGACCACTGCGAATCGGCGGGGGTGGATGTCACCCGGCGTCAGACCGGCGGCGGCGGCATCTACCACGACAACGAGGGCGACATCGCCTACTCCATCGCCGCGCCCGCGGCGGAACTCCCGGGCGAACTCATCGAGAGCTACCACGAACTCTGCCCGCCGATTCTGGACGCGTTCGCCCGCCTCGGCGTCGACGCCGACTTCGTGGAGAACGAGCGTCCCAGCATCTACCAGCCGGCCTGCTACCTCAGAGGGCTCCACCCCGCCCACGACGTAGTGAGCGACGGCGGCGCCGGGCGAAAGCTGGCCGGGAATGCCCAGTACCGCCGGAAAGAGGCCGTGATCCAGCACGGCTCGATCACCTACGACTCGCGGCCCGAGGATCACCTCGCGGTGTTCGCGGATTCGGGCGTGACCGTCGAGGAGTTCGAGGAGCGCGTGGCGGGGATCACCGACATCGTCGAAGTGAGCCGCGAGGAGGCCGTCGACGCCTTCGAGACGGCGCTGCAGGAGTGGGCCGACGCCGAGGAAGGCGAATGGACGGATGCGGAACTAGAGCGCGCAGAGGAAATCGCCGACCAGAAGTACCGAAACGATGCGTGGATCCGGGAGCGGGACGCCGAGCGGTAGTCAGAACGCCGGCGTCTCCTCGCCACCCAGTTCCTCGACGATTGCTTCGTGAATCTCGCCGACCGGCGGCGTGTCCCGCGTCGGGTCGAGCCAGTGGTCCGCGAGCCACTTGTATCGAATCGTGCGGTCCTGATCGACCAGAAAGCAGGAGCGGCGGGCGCGTCGATGAACTGCCGGTGGAGCGCCGGGCCGGACTTGCTGACGCCGATGACGGTGACGAGAGTAGCCGCGAGAACCGCATCGGCGCGAATCCTCAAGGAGCTTTGCCTCGCGTCCCCGATAGCGAACCGCTTTTGCCGGTCGCTTGCGGATTCGGACCATGCTCAAAATCGGCGCCCACGTCTCCATCGCGGGCGGGGTCGACAACGCAGTCGAGCGACAGGTCGAGATCGACGGCAACTGCGGCCAAGTGTTCACCCACTCGCCGCAGGTCTGGGATCACGGCGAGATCACCGACGAGGAGGCCGAACGCTTCCGCGAGGAGACCGAGGAAGAACTCGCGGGCCCGTGGGTGATTCACTCCTCGTACCTCGTGAACCTCTGTACGCCCAAGGAGGACCTCCGGGAGAAGAGCCGCGACTCGATGCAGCAGGAGGTCGAGGCCGCCGACCGACTCGGCATCGAGTACGTGAACGTCCACCTCGGCGCCCACACGGGCGCGGGCGTCGACGGCGGCATCGAGAACGCCGCGAGCGTGATCGACAGCCTCGACGTGCCCGAGGACGTCACCGTGCTGGTCGAGAGCGACGCCGGCAGCGGCACCAAACTCGGCGACCAGTTCGAGCATCTCGCGAACGTGATCGACCTGACCGACGAGGAGATCGGCGTCTGTCTCGACACCGCCCACACGTTCGCGGCGGGCTACGACCTCTCGACCCCCGAGGCCGTCGACGAGACGGTCGCGGCGTTCGACGACGTGGTCGGCACCGAGTACCTCCACTGCATCCACCTCAACGACTCCAAACACGAGTGTGGGACCAACAAGGACGAACACGCCCACATCGGCGACGGCTACATCGGCGACGACGGCATGCAGCGGATCATCAACCACCCCGAATGGCGCGACGTGCCGTTCGTGCTCGAGACGCCGACCGAGGACGGCCGCAGTTTCGCCTGGAACGTCGAGCACGTCCGAGAGCTCCGCGAGTAGCCACGAGTCAGGCAGTAGGCATATACGCGTCAGCCGATTCAGTTCGGCTATGACACAGGGGCCGACCGGCGAGCAGACAGCGTCCGGTCCCGTCTCGTTCTCGCTCGAGGGAGACGTGCTGACCGTCCGCGACGAGGCCGGCGGCGGCGAGATCGCGATGGAGGTCGACGGCGCGGCGTCGCTCACTCCGGCGACCGACGCCTGGTTCAACGTGCCGATTGACGATGCGGTGAGCGTCGAGACGACCGAAATCGAGGTCCGGCAGGGGACGTCGACCCAGATACGCACCGACGACGGCGAACACTACGGCTCGATTCTGGACGGGGAGTTCACCGTCGGCGGCGGCACGTACGTCGATATCGACGGCGCGCTGAAGCTACTGCTCTACGTCGAGGAGGGGCCGATGGAGGGGTCGCTCATCGAGAACGGCCCCACTCCGGGGTCGCTCCTGCTGACGTTCGAAAAGCCCACACGCGTCGTCATCGGCGCGCGCTCCCACCACGAACAGCCAGTCGCGACGATGACCGTCACCGACGACCCCGAGGACCTGATGACGGCGGCGTCGTACCTCGGCTCCTCGATCAAGGAGTGGTCGGCCGAGCGCTCCTGGCCGACGCTGCGGGGCCACCCGCCCGGAATCGAGTACGGCGACGAACTCCACATCCCCGACAGTCTCTCGAAGCCCGGCACCGAGGTGACCGTCGCCGTCCCCCGCGACATCGGCGACGTGCTGCGGGTGATGCCGCTGGCACACTACTTCGGCGCCGACGTAGTGCCGGGCGAGCAGGCCGAACTCCGCCTCGGCGCCCAGCACGTCGAACCGCTGGGCTCGGGACAGGAACTGGAGCAGTCGGTCGACGACCTGTTGGGCCACGCGCTGGTGCTGGACAGCCTCGTCCGCATCGGCGGCTACTACTCGATGCCGCGCTACGAGTACGACGAACTCGCGGCCGAACTCCCGTTCTACCCGCCGGAACTGTACGACCAGCCGATCCACCGGCAGCTACTGGAGTATCTCGAAGTGTCCTTCGAGACGGTCGCGCCGTACGTCTCCACGTGGCCGGCCGTCGGCACGCTCCGACCCACCGCCGACGACGCCGAGACGGTGCCGTACCTCCTGAACACGCTCCTGCGGGTCCACGTCACCGACGACGGCCTCCCACGGGAGCCCTCCACGCTCGACAAGCCGGTCGACCTCGCGTGCAGCCTCGACGTTCCGCCGGGCGTCGCCGCGTTCCCGCCCGCGGCCCGCGAGCGCGCGAGCCGTCACGACCGGCGGGCGGCGGGGGAGGCGACGCTGCTGTTCGTCGGCGAGGACGCCCCCGGTCCGGAACAGTTCGACGGGCTCGACTGGGAACGGTTCGAACTCGGCGGGACGCCGACAGTCGACTTCCGCCGGTCGGTCTCCCGCGAGGAACTCCGGTCGCTGCTTGCCGAACCGTACGCTTACGTCCACTACGGGGATCAGGTGACCGAGGAGGGGTTCGTCTGTTCGGACGGCGTTCTCGCGTTCGAGGACCTCCCGGACGGCGGCGTGGGTGCGATTTCCTTCGAGTGGCCGCGTGCGCCGACGGCGTCGCTTGTGGGGATCCACGACGTGGCAACGGTTGCGTGCCTGTTCGAGGAGTCGGCCGACGCCGACGCGCTCGCGCAGTTCGGCATCTACCTCGCTGTCGGCCGGTCGGTGGCGACGAGCGCGGATCTGGCCGGCGTGGAGCACGCTCGCTGTCTCGGCGACGCGACGCTCTCGATGACGCGTCGACCGACCGGTCACGCACCGCTCGTCTACGACGTCCGCCGGCAGGAACCGGACGCATACGAGGTATTGGCCCGCCTCGACACCGACCAGCACGACACACTCGGGCAGATCATCGCGACTCGGCTCGATCCCTCGCAGGACCGCTATCAGCTCACGGGGACCGTCGAACAGTTCGACGGCCCCGTTTCCGCCGCCACCCTCGCGGATCTCGTTGCGGGCGACACGATCCTTGAGGTGGACTGGCGGCCGACCGCGACGGCGACGCCACCGTCCATCGAGGAACTGCTCTCGGAGTAGCCCGCTTCCGAGGCTGACTTACGACCCCGGGCCCAACGCCCGCTATGCGACCGTTCCTCCTCGCCGTGTTGCTCACGCTGCTCGTCGCGCCGGCCGCGGGTGCCGCGGCGCCGGACGCCGCCGCCCCGGACCGCCCGGCGATCCAGTCCGAAACCACGCTCACTGGGACCGTCTCCTACCTCAACGGCACCGCCGTCCCCAACGCGACGGTACTGGTCGGCAGCGAGGCCCGCCTCGCCAACGCCTCCGAGAGCGAACTCCACGAACTGGCTGCTGACCCGCCGGATAACGTCGTCACCGCGACCACCAACGAGTCGGGTGGCTACGAGATGACCGTCGGCAGCGGCGTGAACGCCGAAACCGTCGTCGCCGTCGCCGCGGACGGCGCGAGCCGACCCCGGAACTACGTCGCCGGGGAGTTGGACCTCACCATCCGAACGACCACCGCACTCAGCTTCGAGTCGCCGACGGTCCCCGCTGAACCCGGCGGGCGTGCCGAGATCCCGTTCACGCTCGAACACACGGGTGAGCAGGCAGTCGAGGGGCTCTCGCTCTCGCTAACGACGCCGCAGGGCTGGAACTTCGTCTCGGCGTCCTCCGAGACGGGGACGTTCCACGAGGACAACCGGACGTTCACCTGGGGCACTGTCGAACCCGGCGAGACCGTCGAGGCGTCGTTTCGGATTTTCGTCGCTATCGGCTCGATCAACGACTCGGCACAGACGTACGAACTGACCACGTTCTCGGGCAGTGACACCCACCCCGTCACCTCGTCGGCGAAGGTTCGCGTGCGCTACCCGACTGAGGCGACCCAGACCGAGATTCCCGGCTTCGGCCTGCCCGCGGCGCTGGTGGCGCTGACCGGCCTCGCGGGCGCGGCGCTCGCGCGACGGGACTGACCGACTCGCTTTTCCTCCCGCCGGTCCGACTCTCGCCCGTGCGGGAGTTCACGCCGGAGTATCTCGAACACACCCGCCGCGGGATGTGGGAGTCGACCGCGGCGCTCGAACCGCTGGCCCTCGACAGCCGCGAGCGCGTGCTGGACGTGGGTTGTGGCACGGGCGAACTCTCCGGCGTGCTCGCAGCCGAGACGCCGGGCGAGGTGATCGGCGTCGACGCCGCCACGGACCTCCTCACGGTCGCGCACGAGCAGGCCGGCCTCCCGGCAGTCGCCGGCGACGCCACTCGCCTGCCGTTCCGCGACGGCGTCGCCGATCTGGTGGTCTGTCAGGCGCTGCTGATCAACCTCCCCGACCCCGCCGGGGCCGTCCGGGAACTCGCCCGGGTCTCTTCGGACCTCGTGGCGGCTATCGAGCCGAACAACGCGGCTGTGGAGGTCAGTTCGACCGTCGACGCCGAGGAGCGACTGGAGCGGGAGGTCCGGGAGGCGTACCTCGAGGGCGTCGAGACGGATGTGGCGATGGGCGAGCGCGTCGCCGATCTGTTTGCGGACACTGGGTTGGAGGTGGTCGAGCAGCGGACGTACTACCACGAGAAGCTCGTCGAACCGCCGTACTCGGAGCCGGCGATGGAGAGCGCCGCGCGGAAAGCGAGCGGCGCGGGGATCGCGGAGCACGAGCGGGAGTTGCGGGCCGGCGGCGCCGACTACGACGCGCTCCGGGCGGCGTGGCGCGAGATGGGTCGGGATGTGGTGCGGGCGATGGGTGAGGAGGGGTACCGGCGGCGCGAGGTGGTGCCCTTCGAGGTTACTGTTGGGCGGGTGTAGGTTGGAATTTGCTGGTTTGGTGGTTTTACGAGGGATACGGTTTTCCGCGACAGCAACAGCATCTCTATCGTTGGCAACTTGTGACCGCACCGCTGACCACTCCGCGGCCTCACGCCTCCCCAGCCGACTCGCTCGGGCTTAACCCTCGCTCGTCCCTCGCGCTGAGGCGTCGACGAGAATCGAAGATTCTCGTCTGCCAATCAGAAATCGGAGATTTCTGATGGCGCGACACGAGGTCGCGCCTGCTTCGCGCCACCGCCGCCGCGGCGGATGCGGTGGACGCCTCGCGCTCGCCAGCGGTCGGCGAGCGCGGGGGGAGGGGTGGGGAATCGGCGCTGTGCCGGGGTTCATCCCCGGCGCCCGGCGGTCCCAGAGGTCATGGGAATTCCGCGGTCGTGGTCGCCGTCGCGGCTGCAGCGCTACCCGTCGTCGACGCCATCACGTCCCAGAAAGCACTACCCGCAAAACGAACTGCTCCTCAGACTGCTTCCATCGACGCCAACAGCCGACACTTCCGACACACGTCCCCAGACGTCGTCGACCCGCAGCGCTCGCACTCGCCCAGATCCTTCCCGTTTCCGTCGTCGTCGTACGAGTCAGCCGCCAGCGACGCCAACTCCTCGTAGCCGGCCATGATCGAGTGCCGGGTCCCGGGGTGGTTCTCCTCCAGTTTCAACAGCAGTTCCTGAATCTCCCCGCGGTAGGCCTCGCTGGCGTGGGGACACTCGGTGATGTGGGCCGGCAGGTCGTTCAGGTGCGCGTAGAGTGCCACCTCCTTCTCGGGAATGTCCCGCAGCGGCTTGGCCCGCGGGACGAACGAGTCGCTCTCCTCGCGGTCCTCGAAGCCGCCGATGGAGGCGTCGAAATGTTTGGCGACCTGCTTCACGTCGCCCTCGAGGAAGTTCATCAGCGCCGTCTGGGCCTCGTCGTCGAGATTGTGGCCCGTCAGGAGTTTGTCGGCGCCCAGTTGCTCGGCGTAGTCCTCCAGCAGGTCACGCCGGAACACGCCGCAGTACGCGCAGGGCGCCATGTTCTCGGGGTCGTCCTCGACCACGTCGTCCATGCGGACGCCGAACTCCTCCTCGTAGCCGACGACCTCGTGGGCGATCTCGAGATCCGCGGTCAGCTCCTCGCTGGCGGCGAGTGACTCGTCGCGGTAGCCCTCGATCCCCTCGTGGATCGAGAGCGCCACCAATTCCACGCGGGGGTCCTTGCCGAACGTGTCCGCCAGGATCTCGGTGAGCACCACCGAGTCCTTCCCGCCCGAGAGGCCGATCACCCACGTCTCGGGGTTCTCGGGCGTCGCCTCGTCGGAGAGCATGTCGTCCTCCCGGATCCGGCGGCGCACCCGCTTCTCCACCGACCGGGTGACGTGCTCCTCACAGAGATGCGCCCCGGAGTAGGCGGCGTTCATCACCGCCTCGGAACCGCACCGGTCACAGTCCATTTGCTGGCGCTAGCCGACCGCCGGGCATACGGGTTTCGCTCGCGGGGGCAGGATGATCCGTCGACGTGGCCGGATCGGTCGGTCGCCGCGGGGCGATTCGCGCAGTCCGATCGGCTTCTCGGTTTGGTTTCCAAAGTTCGACACCCGTCCGAGGCGCTGTTCCCAAGGCGCAAACCCACTAAGGGAGGAACCCGTACTATAGAACACTATGGGAACACGAACCGCACAGCTGAACATCACGGGCATGTCCTGTGCCAACTGTTCGGCGACTGTTGGGGAGGCCCTGGAGGACCTCGACGGCGTCGTCGAGGCCACCGTCAACTACGCCACCGACGAGGGGTCCGTCGAGTACGACCCCGAGACGGTGTCGCTGGGCGACATCTACGCCGCCGTCGAGAGCGCCGGCTACGGCGTCGTCTCGGAGACGGTGTCCATCGCCATCTCGGACATGTCGTGTGCGAACTGCGCCGACACGAACGAGGCGGCACTCGAAGGCCTCCCGGGCGTCGTCGACGCCGAAGTGAACTACGCAACCGACGAGGCACAGGTCACCTACAACCCCGAGGACGCCTCGCGAGAAGCCATGTACGACGCCATCGAGGATGCGGGGTACACGCCCGTCCGGGAGGGCGGCGACGACGAGGGCGAGTCCGCCCGCGACGCCGCCCGCAACGAGGAGATCCGTAAACAGCGCCGGCTGACCATCTTCGGCGCCGTGCTCTCGGCGCCGCTGCTGTTCTTCCTGCTCGAACACTTCCTGTTCGACAGCCTGCTCGCCGACTCGCTGTTTGGCGTCCCGCTGGGCTGGGTGATGTTCGCGCTCGCGACGCCCGTCCAGATCGTCCTCGGCCGGCCGTTCTACCGGAACTCCTACAACGCGCTCGTCAGGAACGGCCGGGCCAACATGGACGTGCTGATCGCGCTCGGGTCCACGACGGCGTACACCTACTCCGTCGCCGTGCTCGCGGACCTGATCGCCGGCAGCGTCTACTTCGACACCGCGGCGCTGATCCTCGTGTTCATCACGCTCGGGAACTACCTCGAGGCTCGCTCGAAAGGGCAGGCCGGCGAGGCGCTGCGGACGCTGCTGGAGATGGAGGCCGATACTGCGACCGTCATCGACAGAGCGGCGTCGAAGACGCCGCAGGCAGACGGCGAAGCCGTCGATACGGACGGGAACGAGGAAGAGATTCCCCTCGAGGACGTCGAAGTCGGCGACCTGATGAAGGTCCGGCCGGGCGAGCAGATCCCCACCGACGGCGTCGTCGTCGAGGGGCAGTCCGCCGTCGACGAGTCGATGGTCACCGGCGAGTCCGTCCCCGTCGAGAAGACCGAGGGCGACGAGGTGGTCGGGTCGACGATCAACGAGAACGGGATGCTGATCGTCGAGGCGACGAAAGTCGGCGCCGACACGGCGCTCCAGCAGATCGTCCGGACGGTGAAGGAGGCCCAGTCCCGCCAGCCGGAGATCCAGAACCTCGCGGACCGCATCTCCGCGTACTTCGTGCCGGCAGTCATCGTGAACGCGGTGTTCTGGGGCGCCGTCTGGTTCCTGTTCCCCCAGGCGCTCGCTGGCTTCGTCGACGCGCTGCCGCTGTGGGGGCTGGTCGCCGGCGGCCCGGCGGTCGCCGGCGGGACGGTCTCGGTGTTCGAGTTCGCGGTCATCGTGTTCGCCTCGGCGGTGCTGATCGCCTGTCCCTGCGCGCTGGGTCTGGCGACGCCCGCGGCGACGATGGTCGGGACCACCATCGGCGCCCAGAACGGCGTGCTGTTCAAGGGCGGCGACGTGCTCGAGCGCGCGAAGGACGTCGACACGGTCGTCTTCGACAAGACCGGGACGCTCACCGAGGGCGAGATGGAACTCACCGACGTGGTCGTGTTCGACGGCCCGGAGGGGGCTCGAGCCGACGGTGGTGAGCGAACCGACGGTTCGCGATCCTCGTCGGATCACCGATCCGACGGCGGCCAGTTGGCCGAACGCGAGCGACTCAGCGAGGACGACGTGCTCCGACTCGCCGCGACGGCCGAGAGCGGCAGCGAGCACCCGCTGGCTCGCGCCATCGTCGACGGCGCCGAGGAACGCGGGATCGAAATCGGCTCGGCCGAGAGCTTCGAGAACGTCCCCGGGCATGGCGTCCGGGCGACCGTCGACGTCTCCGGCGAAGCCGGAGGCACGTCGGACTCGTCCGACGGCGGCGGCGAGGTGCTGGTCGGCAACCGAAAGCTGCTCCGCGAGAACGGCGTCGACCCCGACCCCGCCGCGGAGACGATGGAACGCCTCGAGAACGAGGGGAAGACGGCGATGCTGATCGCCTACGAGGGTGATCTCGTGGGCGTCGTCGCCGATGCCGACACGGTCAAGGAGAGCGCGAAGTCCGCCGTGAGCCAGCTTCAGGCGCGCGGCGTCGACGTGATGATGCTCACCGGCGACAACGAGCGGACCGCCCGTGCGGTCGCCGAGGCAGTCGGAATCAACCCCGAGAACGTCCGTGCGGAGGTGCTGCCCGAGGACAAGTCCGACGCCGTGGAAGTGATCCAGGATGACGGACGGCAGGCGATGATGGTCGGCGACGGCGTCAACGACGCGCCGGCGCTGGCGGTCGCGTACGTCGGTACGGCCATCGGTTCGGGCACGGACGTGGCTATCGAGGCCGCCGACGTGACGCTGATGCGCGACGACCCCGTCGACGTGGTGAAGGCGATCCGGATCTCCGACGCGACGCTGCAGAAGATCAAGCAGAACCTCGTCTGGGCGCTGGGCTACAACACGGCGATGATCCCGCTGGCGTCGCTGGGCCTGCTCCAGCCAGTACTCGCCGCGGGGGCGATGGCGTTCTCCTCGGTGTCGGTGCTGGGGAACAGCCTGCTGTTCCGGCGGTACACGCCGGACGAAGATTACCGCCCGTTGTGGCGGTAATCTGAGGAGGCGTGTGCCTCGTCTGACTCGTCCGACTCCGCTATGAGCCGGACGAGGACTACGAGATCCTCGGCGGCCTTCGCTAGGCGGCGCCGCCGCTTTTCGGTGACTGATTCTGGAGAAAACCGTTCGTCAGCGTCGCTTACCGCTGTCGGCCGTCAGCTTCGACGTTCGCTCAGACGGCGGCGGCGCGGCCGGACTCGGCGGCCTGGAGTAGCTCCTGGTACCGGTTCCGGATGGTGACCTCGCTCATGTCCGTCGCCGCGCTGACTTCGCTCTGGGTCAGCGCGTCGTTACAGAGCACGCCCGCGGCGTAGATCGCGGCGGCCGCGAGGCCGACCGGCGACTTGCCCGAGTGGACGTTCTGGCGCTTGGCCGTTTCGAGCAGTTCGCGTGCGCGGCGCTCGGTCTCGTCGGCGAGATCGAGGTCGCTGGCAAAGCGCGGGAGGTACTCCAGCGGGTCCGCGGGCTGGACCTCGAGCTTCAGTTCTCGCACGATGTAGCGGTAGGCGCGCTTGAACGTCGCCTGATCGACGCGTGAGACGGCACTCATCTCGTCGAGGCTGCGGGGGACGTTCCCCATCCGGGCCGCAGCGTGGAGGCTCGCCGTCGAGATCCCCTCGATGGAGCGGCCGGGGAGCAGGTCCTTGTCCAGCGCCTGTCGGTAGATGACCGAGGCGGTCTCACGGACGTTGTCCGGGAGGCCGAGCGCGGAGGCCATCCGGTCGATCTCGCCGAGGGCCTGCTTGAGGTTGCGCTCCTTGTGGTCCCGGGTGCGGAACCGCTCGTTCCAGGTTCGCAGGCGCTGCATCTTCTGGCGCTGGCTCGCCGACAGCGCGTTGCCGTAGGCGTCCTTGTTCTGCCAGCCGATGTTGGTCGAGAGCCCGTCGTCGTGCATCATCTTCGTGGTCGGGGCGCCGACACGGGACTTGCTGTCCTTCTCGCTGGCGTCGAACGCTCGCCACTCGGGGCCGCGGTCGATAGCGTCTTCGTCGACGACCAGACCACAGTCCTCACAGACGGTCTCGGCCTGGGACTCGTCGGTTTTGAGGTTGCCACCGCACTCGGGACAGTGGTGCTCCTCCTCGTCGATCTCTGCCCGCTCGGTCTCAGTTTCGCGGTGGGTTGTGTTGGTGCTCATTGATGGAATCGAAGGATCCCGACATCGCCAGTCGGGCTGTCTTCACTCATTGATAGGGGAGAGAAGTATATAAACCTTTCGCGCACCGTGTCACGCTTTACCGGGCTTCTACCGGCCTTTTTCGGTAGGTACGGGCCATACGGGGGCTCCGACAGATACTTAGGGGGGATAACCTTGTGTAAGTGTCACACACGTCGCCCGACGGAACGGGTCAGTCCTCCCGATCAGTCGCTCGCGACTTCACAGCCACCCGCGTAGTCGACGCCGGTCAGGTCGTCGATGGCGTCGTCGCCACAGACCGGGCAGTCGGGGTTCTCGCGGTAGGGAACGGTCTCGAAGGAGAGTTCGCGGGCGTCGTAGAACAGCAGGCGTCCCGAGAGCGTGTCGCCCAACCCCAGCAGCACCTTCATGGCCTCCGTGGCCTGCAGACAGCCGACGGTGCCGGGGAGCACGCCCAGCACGCCCGTGCTCGCACAGTCCGGCACGGTTCCGGGCTCCGGCGCCTCCGGGAACAGACAGCGGTAGCAGGGCCCCTCGGGGGTGAGCGTGGTGATCTGACCCTCGAACTTGTAGATAGCGCCGTGACAGAGCGGGACGCCCTCGATCTGGCAGGCGTCGTTGAGCATGTACCGCGTCGGGAAGTTGTCGGTGCAGTCGACGACCACGTCGTAGTCGGCGACCAACTCCCGGGCCTCGTCGGGCGCGATGCGGGCCTCCAGAGGCTCCACCTCGATGTCGGGGTTGAGTTCGGCGACGAACTCCGCGGCGCTCTCGGCTTTGGCCCGGCCCACGTCGGCGTCGCGGTGGATGATCTGGCGCTGGAGGTTCGAGCGCTCGACCACGTCGTCGTCGACGATGCCCAGTCGGCCCACGCCCGCGGCCGCGAGATACTGGATCACCGGCGCGCCGAGGCCGCCGGCGCCGACGACCAGCGCGCTCCCCTCCAGCAGGCGCTTTTGCCCTTCCGGCCCCACGTCGTCGAGGATGATATGCCGGGAGTAGCGGTCTAACTGCGTCGCGGAAAGCGAGAGGTCGGTCATGCGCCCGTATGGGGTCCGGGCGGGCATAAGGCCACGGACGCCGGCGCTCTGCCACCGCCGTAGGGTCCTTCCCTCCCGCGACCCAGATTCGGGCATGGTCTCGACCAACCGCTACTACCTCGCGGACCGACCCGACGGCGTGCCGGACGACGACACCTTCGACCTGCGGACGGTCGAACTCGGCGACCCCGGCCCGGGCGAAGTGCTGGTGAAGATTCGCTATCTCTCCGTGGACCCGTACATGCGCGGCCGCATGGACGCCGGCGAGTCCTACGCCGAACCGTGGGAAGTCGACGAACCGCTGCAGGGCGGCGGCGTCGGCGAAGTCGTCAACGAGACGGGAACGGAGTTCGAGGCCGGCGACACGGTCGTCGGCAACATGTCGTGGTCGGAGTACCACCTCGCTGACGCTGACGGCCTCCAGCGCATCGAGACGGGCGCGCTCCCGGTCTCCACGGCGCTGGGCGTGCTGGGGATGCCGGGCCGCACGGCCTACTTCGGCACGCGTGAGGTGCTCGAACCGCGCGCCGGCGACACGGTGGTCGTGAGTGCGGCCGCAGGGGCCGTCGGCTCCGTCGTCGGCCAGCTCGCCAAGCTGCAGGGCGCTCGCGTCGTCGGCTTCGCCGGCAGCGACGAGAAATGCGAGGTGGTCGAGGAGGAGTTCGGCTTCGACGCCTGCATCAACTACAAAACGACCGACGACTACGTCGAGGCGCTGGCCGAGGCCGCCCCGGAGGGCGTCGATGGCTACTTCGACAACGTCGGCGGGCCGATTACGGACGCCGTGTTCGCCCACCTCAACGTCGACGCGCGGGTGGCTGTCTGTGGCCAGATCGCGCTCTACAACGCCGAGGAGACGCCGACCGGGCCGCGAAAGCTGGGGAAGCTGATCGAGACCCGGGCCCGCGTGCAGGGGCTGCTCGTCGGCGACTTCGCGCCGCGCTTCGAGCAGGCGACTGCTGATCTGGCGGAGTGGGTCGCTGCTGGCGATATTGAGTACCGCGAGAGCGTCGTCGAGGGGATCGAGAACGCGCCCGACGCGTTCCTGGGGCTGTTCGAGGGCGAGAACATCGGGAAGCAGGTCGTGAAAGTCGAATAGGGCGGTTTATCGGATTCTGTTTTTAGTTGGGTATCCCGTAGTGGGTCTACGGGTATGGTTACTGCCGCGAACGGCACCGCGGAGTTCCCTTGACTACTTGTAACCGCACCGCTCCGCACCACAGCCTCACCCTCCCCAACCGACTCGCTCCCGTACAGTCGCTCATCCCTCGCGCTCGGGTCGCGCACGTAGGCGCGACCGCTTCGCGCCACCGCTCAGCAGTGGCTAGCCAATTTGCGTCGAAAGAAAACGGATCCGCAGTCGGCGTTACACGATCACGGCGTGGGCTCCCTGCAGCCGACACGGGGTCGGCTGCTGGTCGCTCGCCGCGATCGGCGTTACTTCCCGCCGCGGTTGCCCGCCGCGATGCTCGGGCGGACCTTCTCGGCACCCTTGCCGCGGGTGCGGAGCCCACGGTTGGACTTGCCGGCGTTCGTCAGACCGCGGAACGCGCGACCGGTGTGGTCGTCGTTGCAGATCCAGTTGAGGTCGTCGTCGTTCTGGATCGCGGCGTGTTCGGGGTCCACGAGGATGGCCTCGAACCACTTCTGGGAGCCGTCCTCACCGACCCAGTAGGAGTTCAGCACCCGAAGGTTCGGGTACTTGCGCGAGGCGCGCTCCTCACCGATGCGCTGGATGGAGGTCCGGCGACCGATGCGGTTGACGCCCTGGCGCTTCGAGCGGCGACCGGCCTTGTGTCGGCGCTTGCGCGCGCCACCCTTGCGGACGGCGATGCGGACCACGACGATGCCCTGCTTTGCCTTGTAGCCGAGTTCGCGAGCCTTGTCGAGGCGGGTCGGGCGCTCGATACGCTCGATTGCGCCCTGATTGCGCCATTCCTGCTTTCGCTGCCACTGGAGCTCGGCGAGCTTGCCGTCGCCGGGCTCCTTCCACGCGTCCTTGATGTGGGAGTAGAAGCTTCGTGCCATTGTGTTGATGCGGGCGCTTGCGATTCAGAGCAGGTGGCGTCGTCGCCAACCCCTCCACATTTCGTCCCGAGCTATCGGGTGCCCACTGGCGTCCCGTCGACCAGCGAGTTAGGCGTGAGTAGTCGCGATTCGGTGGTAAGGGTTTCGAACCGGTTCGGGACTCAGCGCACGACGCTCCGGCGTGCTGAGGTTTAACACGCCCCGACCCCAAGGATCGGACGTTATGGTCTCAGTCGAAATCGAGTACTGCGTACCGTGCGGCCACCGCTCGCGCGCACAGGACCTCGCTGAATCGGTCCTCGAAGAGTACGGCCTCAAGGTCGACCGTGTCGGCCTCGTCACCGGCGATGGCGGTGTCTTCGAGGTGCGCGTCGACGGCGAGACGATCTTCGACGTCGACGAGGACGCGTACGACGCCGACGCCATCGTCGACGAAATCGGAACTCACGTCGGCGCGACGGCCTGACTGGCGAGGACCCACACCCTCACACGCTTTTCAGGGACAGCCGTCGGCGCCGGCCCATCGCTCGCACGGCGGTTTGGATCACTATATACTCCTCCAGCGGGGAACAGAGAGAAATTAGCAGCGGCTACGTCGACCCCGCCGCAGTATCCGTCCGGACGCATGACCTTCCCCACGGCGAACGGCGGCGAACGCCCCGGTCTGACCAACGACAGTCGGCGGATGCCGAGCCTTCATGTCCCCGTCTTGCGGTTACGAATCGTCGACGTCCCCGAAAACCCTGACCGGGCCACGCTCTACCCGGCGGACGCGGCAGATATCGACCGAATGGAGACGTGGCTCACTGTCGACGCGGGCGTCGTGCGTGACCTCTCGGCCTGTCGCTGAGAGCGCTATATAGACGGCAGTAGCTCCCCGTGGTGCCATGTAGCACACATATATTCGTTCAAGTTCCCCTGGGTCGCCCACGCAGACGAGATGTCCGAACCCACCAGCCTCGACCGGGAGCGGGTCGCGGAGACGTTCGCCGCGCTCCGCGCGAGTCTCAGGGCTGAACGCCGCCGGACCGACGCCGAACGCCGCGCGTTCGAGACGTTCGCGAATCGTGTCGAGGACGTGGATTTCGCCGGTGTCGCCCCGGCCGGACCGCTCGACGGCGGGGTGGGAGAAGGTCACGGGGCGACGGTCGTTTCGAGCAGTCACGCCGTCGCCGCCGATGCCCCGACCGAGGCGATTCGGCACGCCTACGAGGAGACGGTGATGGCGGTCTCCTTCTACGAGGAGGAGTACGGCGACGACTACGCGGAGAGCCTGCGGGCGGAGTTCGGCCCGACGGTGGCGACCGCACTGACCGACCCGGGCTGTTTCGGCCCGGCCGCGAAGACGGCGCTGACGACCGCTATCGAGCGAGCGGTTCTGGAGCGGGACCACCTCATCGAGACGTGTGAGCGCGAGCGCGAGTCCGTCGACGCTGCCGCCGACACGCTGCAGCCAGTCGCGGCAGAACTCGACGGCCTCGTGTGGCCCGCCCCCGAGAACGATCCGTTCGGCGCCCTCGAAGCGCGCTGGAACCGGCTCTCCCGGCTCCGGGAGCGCTGTGAGACGGCGGCGACGGAGAGACAGTCCGCGATCAACGAGCGACGGTCACGTCACGACCTCCCCATCGAGGCCCCGGATATCTGTTCGTACCTCTACGAAGAACACGATTCGGCCTATCCGGTACTAGCAGTCTGTACTGGCCTCGTCCAGCGGGCGACGACGCTCCAGACCGCCTACGAGCGGGCGATGGCACGCTACTGAGCGTGCCCGACTCGGCGGTTTAGACGTAGGTGAACCACTCCTCGTGGTCGTCGGTGCGACGCTCCACGAGGTCGAAAAAGGCGGTCTGGAGTTCCTCCGTCACCGGACCGCGACCGCCCTCACCGACCTCGACGTTGTCGACCTGCCGAATCGGCGTGACTTCGGCCGCCGAGCCAGTGAAGAACAGTTCGTCGGCGGTGTGGAGCTCACCGCGCGAGATGCTCACGTTGTCGTGAACCGTGTAGCCGCGCTCCTCGGCCAGCGTGATCACCGTGTCTCGGGTGATGCCGTCGAGGATCGACTCGCTCAGGCCGGGGGTGTAGATCTCGTCGTCGCGCACGAGGAAGATGTTCTCGCCGGGACCCTCCGCGACGTTGCCCTCCTTGTTGAGCACGATTGCCTCTTCGAAGCCGTTGCGGCGCGCCTCCTCGCCGGCCAGCAGGCTGTTGACGTACAGCCCGGTCGTCTTGGCGTTGGTCGGGATCTGGCTCGAGGAGTGCTTGCGCCACGAGGACACCTTCACCTCGATGCCGTTCTTGAGCGCCTCCTCGCCGAGATACGCGCCCCACGGCCACGCCGCGATGGTCACGTCGGTCGGACAGTCGCCGGGCGAGACGCCCAGCGAGTCGTAGCCGTAGTACGCGAGCGGCCGGACGTACGCCGAGTCGAGGTCGTTGCGGCGGACGATCTCGAGGGTCGCCTCGGTGAGTTCCTCGCGGGAGAACTCGATATCCATGTCGTAGGGCTTCGCGGAGTCGTAGAACCGGTCGAGGTGTTCCTCCCAGCGGAAGATGGCGGTCCCCTCCTCGGTGTCGTAGGCGCGGACCCCCTCGAAGATGCCCGTGCCGTAGTGCATCCCGTGGCTGAGCACGTGAACCGTGGCGTCCTCCCAGTCGACGTACTCGCCGTTCATCCAGATCGTGCCGTCCGCTTCCATCTCCTCGAACGCACTCATACCCCTGAGTCCGCACGGCGGGGTCTTAAATTCGTGAGAAACAGCCACTACCCGAGCCGGGTCAACAACTCCCGCCCCTCGACGTACGTCAGCCCCTCGCGCTCGGCGTAGGCCCGCGCCTCGGCGGGCGTGCGGGCGCCGCCGGTCTCGTCGTCGACCATCTCACACACCACCACTGCTGGCTCGCGGCCGGCCGCCGCGGCCAGTGCGAGACCGAGTTCGGTGTGGCCCTGTCGGTCCGCCAGCAGGTCCGGCGCGCCCCGCAGGAGCGTGACGTGGCCGGGCGACCGGAACGTCTCGGCGAACGCGTCGGCGTCGAAATCGCCGTTCTCGGCGGCCTCGGCGGCGATGCCGAGTTCGCTGATCGTCAGCGCGCGGTCGTCGTCGGTGATCCCGGTGAACGTCTCGCGGTGGTTCACCGGCAGCGAGAACGACGAGCGGTCGTCGTAGTCCAGATGCGCGGCCTCCGCGGCGGGATGGGAAAGCGCGTCCGCGAGGAACGGGAGCTCCCACGCCTCGGCTATCTCGTCGGCGATGGCCACGCAGATCAGGCCACCGGCGTCGTTCCGCAGGCGCCGGACGGCTTCCGGATCGACGGCGGCGGCGGGGTAGACGATGTCCACCTCGCCCTCGCGGTCGGCGGCGTCGTGGATCAGCACTGGCTCCCCGCGGGCGAACGCGGCCTCGGCGGCCACCACGGCGTCGACGGCGTCGGTGGTCGAACTCATGCGTCCTCGATCTCCACGACGACCCGGTCGCCGTCGTCCAGGCCCAGTTCGTCGCGCAGCATCTGGGGCGCGATGACCTCGATCTGGTCGGCGTCGTGGTGGGTACGGTCGGGCACGATCACGTGTACGGGTTCGACGCTGCCGGAGTCGGCCTCGAGCGTCGCGACGTAGCAGGTCGCGGAGCCGTACGTGCGCTCCTCGTCCTCCCACTCGTCGATGGGGATCCCCTCGACGGCCGCGAGCTCGCTGCGGCTCCGGGTGCTCTCCTCGTCGAGTTCGACGTTGAGCGTCCCGGGGTAGGGCTCGTAGCCCAGCCGTTCCTCGAACTGGCGGTTGTAGCCCGGCAGCGAGATGTAGTGTCGGCCCTCGCCGACGCCGCCGGTGACGCTGCCGGCCAGCGCCAGCGCGGCGTCGTCCTCGAACAGCCGGCGGTAGTCGGCGTACTCCTCGCGGAGCCGCGACTTCCCCGCGGTGGTCAGCGACACCCACTGGCCGTCGGCGACGACCTCGCGTTCGAGCAGGTCGGCGGCTTCCAGGCGCTGGAGCCGTCGCGACGCGGTCTGACTCGACGCGTCGAGCCGCTCGCCCAGCGCCGCACACGACACCTTCCGCTCGCCGTCGACACCGCCCGACAGCGCGATCTCCTTCAGCGCCGCCACCTCGGCGGCGTCGACGTCCGCGGTCGCCTCTTGCATGGCTCCTGCTTCACGACCGAGACGCTTAACGATACTGGAACCGGGACGCATCCCAGAATCGTGATAGACCGTGGACGATGAGGAACGCGACTGGGAGCAGTGACGCCGAAACTGCCCGCGAGCCACTCGCTGAGCCGGACGTTCCGCCCGCCCCCCGGCCCCACGGCTTCGGAAGCCCCTTTATCCACCGGGGGGAAGGGTCCCCCATGTTCATCGAGTTCCGGTCGGCGGTCGAGGGCGCCGTCGCGGCCGCGCTGTCGGCCCGCGACCTCCCGACCGACGACCTCGGTATCGAGGAACCGCCGGAGGGCGTCGACGCCGTGCTCGCCTCCAGCGCCGCGTTCCGGCTGGCCAGCGAAGTGGGCGCGCCCCCGCCGAAGGTGGCCGCCGACGTGGCCGCGGAGATCGACCCCGCCGACTACGACTACCTCGGCGAGATCACCACGCAGGGCCCCTACCTCAACTTCGCGCCCAGCGACGACTACTACGCCGACACGCTCGCGGCCGCGGGCGACGAGGCGTACGGCCAGCGCCCGTCCAAGGGCGAGTCGGTCGTCGTCGAACACACCTCCGCGAACCCGACCGGCCCGGTCCACGTCGGCCGTGCGCGCAACCCCATCATCGGCGACGCCATCGCCAACGCCATCGACTACGCCGGCTACGACGTGGAACGGCACTACTACGTCAACGACGCCGGCCGCCAGATCGCGGTGTTCACCTGGGCCTACGAGCGCTTCGACGAGTCGGACCTCCCCGAACCAGAACGCGAGAAGCCCGACTACGAACTCGTTCGCTACTACCGCAAGGGCAACAGCTACCTCGAGGCGGCCGACGAGGCCGCCGTCGCCGCCGCAGAGGCGGAGATCGAGGCGATCATGCAGGGCCTCGAGGAAGGCGACGAAGAGACCTACGAGCGCGTCACCGAGGTCGTCGACACTGTACTCGAGGGCATGACCCAGACCCTCTCCCGCCTCCCCGCGCAGTTCGACGAGTTCGTCAAGGAGACGCGGTTCATGCGCTCGGGTGCCACCGACGACGTGATCGACCGCCTGCAGGCCCTCGACGAGGCGCTCTACGAGGAGGAGGCGTGGCAACTGGACCTCTCCGAACACGGTATCGAGAAGAACTTCGTCTTCCTGCGGTCGGACGGGACGACCCTCTACACCACCCGCGACATCGCCCACCACGAGTGGAAGTTCGAGAACTTCGACCGCGCGGTCACGGTGATCGGCGAGGACCACAAGCTCACGTTCGAACAGCTACGGGAAACCCTCGAACTGCTGGGTCACGACACCGAGCAACTCGACCAGCAGTTCTACTCGTGGGTGAATCTCCCCGGCGGCGAGGGGATGAGCACCCGCGAGGGCACCGGCATCGACATCGACGACCTGCTCGACGAGGCGGTCTCTCGCGCCCGCGAGGAGGTCGAGGACCGCATGGACGACCGCATCCGCGAGGACGAACTCGACGAGGACGACGTCGACCGCATCGCCCGGCAGGTCGGCATCGGCGCCGTGCGCTACGACATCGTCGCTAAACAGCCCAGCAAGACGATCACCTTCGAGTGGGAGCGCGCCCTCGACTTCGAGGCCCAGTCGGCGCCGTACGTCCAGTACGTCCACGCGCGCTGCCGCGGCATCCTCGACGGCGAGACGGTGCCAGAGAGCATCGACGCCGAGGTGCTCGAAGCGCCCGAGGAGCGTGACCTCCTGCGGACTATCGCCCGCTTCCCCGCGGTGATCGAGCAGGTCGCCGAGGATCTCGAACCGCACCGCGTCGCCACCTACACCCGGGCGTTCGCCGAGCGCTTCAACGCGTTCTACCGTGAGTGTCCCGTCCTCGACGCCGAGAGCGAGGAGGTGCAGGCGGCGCGGCTGGCCCTCGTGGCGGCCGCTGCCCACACGATCGGCAACGCGCTCGACGTGCTCGGGGTCGCCGCACCCGAGTCGATGTAGGAGCCGGCCGACTACGCTGAACAGCCGCCGGATCGGCGCTCACGCCGCTCTCGCCGGTGGGGTAGTCAACAGGTACTTACACGCGTTGGCGCCTATCGTGAACTAATGAGTATCGACGCTGCTGAGACGAATGAGGACCGGCGGAAGTACGAGTTCCGCAAAGTCCTCGAGGAACTGGAGGAGTTCGAAGGATCAGGAACGCAGTTAGTCACCATCTACATCCCCGAGGATCGACAGGTCTCCGACGTGGTCGCCCACGTCACGCAGGAACACTCCGAGGCGGCCAACATCAAGTCCAAACAGACACGGACGAACGTACAGGACGCCCTGACGAGCATCAAGGACCGCCTGCGCTACTACGACACGTTCCCGCCGGAGAACGGGATGGTCATCTTCTCGGGCGCCATCAACGCCGGCGGCGGCCAGACCGAGATGATCACCCGGACCCTGGAGTCGCCGCCCAACCCCGTCGAGTCGTTCCGCTACCACTGTGACTCGGACTTCCTGGTCGAGCCACTGGAGCACATGATGGCCGACTCCGGGCTGTTCGGCCTCGTCGTCCTCGACCGACGTGAGGCCAACGTCGGCTGGCTCAAGGGCAAGCGCGTCGAGCCAGTCAAGTCAGCGTCCTCGCTGGTCCCGGGCAAGCAGCGTAAGGGGGGTCAGTCCGCCCAGCGTTTCGCCCGCCTCCGCCTCGAGGCCATCGACAACTTCTACCAGGAGGTCGCGGAGATGGCCGACGACCTGATGGTGCCCAAACGCCACGAACTCGACGGCATCCTCGTCGGCGGCCCGTCGCCGACGAAAGACGAGTTCCTCGACGGCGACTACCTCCACCACGAGCTTCAGGACAAGGTGCTTGGGAAGTTCGACATCGCCTACACCGACGAGTCCGGCCTCTACGACCTCGTCGACAAGGGCCAGGAGGCGCTGGCCGATCAGGAGCTCGTCGAGGACAAAAACCAGATGGAGGAGTTCTTCGAGAACCTCCACACCGGGAATCAGGCGACCTACGGGTTCGGCCCCACGCGGGAGAACCTCATCATGGGGTCGGTCGACCGCCTGCTGCTCTCGGAGGACCTCACCGAGGACGTGATCCCCTTCGAGTGCCCCAACGGCCACACCGAGTACGAGACGGTCGAGCGCCGGCACACCACGCCGAGCCAGGACTGCTCGGAGTGCGGCGAGGCCGCCGACCCGGGCGAGCGCGAGGACGTGGTCGAGCACCTGATGGAGATCGCCGACCAGCGCGGGACGGACACGAAGTTCATCAGTACGGACTTCGAAAAGGGCGAACAGCTCCTGAACGCGTTCGGTGGCGTCGCGGGCATCCTCCGCTACGAGACTGGCGTCTAAGCACCGACCTTTTGCTGCGGTCGGCGCCGAAGGCGCCTCCCAGGCAAAAGCTCGACCATCACCGGAGCGCGAAGCGTTCCGGTTGGTAGACGAGAGCTCCGCTCTCGTCGACATCACCAGAAGCCAGAGGCTTCTGGTTAGCAACCAGAAATTTCCGATTTCTGGCGACAAAAGCCTCCTCACTCCCTACGGTCGTTCGTCGGCCCGCTCACTTCGTTCGCGGGACTGCAGGGAGCCGTTACCGCCTGACTGGTCCGGCGGATCCCGCCTTTCACTTCCTCGTCTTCGAGTGCACCGACAGCGGCGGCGAGAGGATGTTGGAACGGCCGTCACCGCGAAGCTGGAGTGTAACCGTTGACGGTGGCTACCGGAACGACGCCAACTGCTGGGTCCGACGCTCGATGTCGAACTCGGGGGCGAGCCCCTCCGCGCCAGCCAGTCGTTCCAGCGCGAGCCGAACGTCCGCCCCCTCCCGTTCGGCGACCTCACAGAGCGTCTCTATCGACTGCCGTTCCAGCGCCAGCGAGTCGAGTTTCCCCAACACGAGCACGAACGCGACGCCCGCGCGGCCGCTCGGGACCGACTCGTGGATCGCCGAGAGGTCGGCGGCATCGGGGTCGGCGACATCTGGGTCGGCGACGTCCGGTTCGGCGGCGTCGCTCGCGGGAACCGTGCGGAGACAGCGAGAACAGATGGCCGACTCGGCGGCGGGAGCGTGCTCCCGGAGCGCGGGCGGGACCGTGAACGCGACCGCCGGCGCGTCGCACTCCGGGCAGCGCATGGCTCAGTCGGCCTTCGGGGACGCCGAGGTAGCGCCTTCCTGACCGTCGGCGTCGATCTCCTCCTGGGCGGCCTCCTCCTCCTCTTTCTTGGCTTTGATCTTCTTGAGCCGGAAGATCTCCTCGCGCTCCTGCTCCTCGAGTTTCTGCTCGATGTACTCCTGATTCTCGCGGAGATCTGGCAGGAGTTTGAACTCCAGGGCGTTCACGCGGCGCTTGGTGGTCTCGATCTCCTTGAGCATCTTCTTCATCGCCGTCTCGACCTCGGCCGCGAGGATGATCGAGTCGATCAGTTCCTCGTAGGCGTCGGCGGTCTCGTCGATGCGGGCCGAGGAGCCGACCAGTCCGTAACCCCGTTCGTCGATGGGCTTGCGGACCTTCGAGGCCTCGATCTGGGGGACGACGACGCCCATGATGTTCTTCGACTGGGTGGTGAGTTCGGGGTGCTCTTTCAGCGCGGCGGCGGCGCCCCGCACGGCCACGTCGCCCTCCATCGCGCGGGCCATGTCGAGTTTCTTCTGGGCGGTCTCGTAGTCCTGGTCGAGTTCGCTCCGGATGTCCTGGGCCTGGTCCAGGATGTCCATGAACTCCATGATGAGGCCGTCCCGCTTCTGTTCGAGGGTGTCGTGGCCCCGCTCGGAGAGTTCGATGCGGTCCTCGATCGCCATGAGGTTCTTCCGGGTCGGTTTGACGTCCTCGGCCATTCTTGCGGGTGTGTACCGGCCGGAGTGGGTTAATAGTTGTTAGTCCCGCCGGCGCGCTCGCGAGGGCCGATAAACGGATCCACGGTGCCGAGTCGACGACCCGTGACAGACACTGAGCCGAAAAACGGCGTCTACGTCTGCTCGCTGACGTTCCAGCCCTGCTGCATCTCGTTGTGTTTGCGCTCGAGGAAGGAGTAGACCGCGCCGTGGGGGGCGCCGTCGATCAGCATCCCGACCGCGCGACGGACCGTATCGACCTCCTCGGGTTCGCCGATGATGCCGAGCGTCGATCCGTAGATCACCACACTCGCGCCGGAGAGGTCCTCCATCAGCTCACGAGTCCGGCCGTTCTCGCCGATGAGTCGACCCTTCTTGCGCTGCAGGTCGTTGTCGTTACGCGTCTGTTCGTTGAGGTCGATCAGGTCGAACCGCCGCAGGTCGCTCTCGAGCAGCTCCAGGGCCGCTTCGGGCTTGAACCCGCGACCGATGGCCTTCACGATGTCCGGGGCCGCCATGGCGTCGATGGGGTCGCCGACGGTTTCGATGCCGACCGACCCGTCCTCGGAGTCGATGTCGAGGCGCACGCCGGCGCGTTCCTCGATCTCGCGCATGGTCTCACCTCCGGAGCCGATGAGGACGCCGATGCGGTCCTGTGGGACCGTTACGTGTTGCATAAAGGCGCTTAGCCGCTGCAGGGTTGTAAGGGTTCCTCGTCAGGCCGTCACTCGGCGGATTCGTCGCTCGCGGGATCGGCTTCGGTGACGTACGCCTCCAGTTCCTCGCCGGTCACGTCGATGCCCTGCCGCGAGAAGAACGCCGCCACGTTCTTACAGTCCCGCGTGAGGAACTCTCCGGAGTTGGGGTGGTGGACGGTGACTGCCTGCCCCATGTCGATGATCACCAGTTCGCCCTCGTGGACGATCATGTTGTACTCCGAGAGGTCGCCATGAACCAGCCCCGCCGCGTGGAGTCGTCGCATGTACTCCCGGACCACTTCGTAGGCCTGCTGGGGGTTCTCCACGTCGACTTCGGCGAGTCGGGGCGCACGGCGTTCGTCGGCCTGCCCGACCAGTTCCATCACGAGCACGTTTCGCTGGACGGCAATGGGTTCGGGCACGCGCACGCCGGCTTTCGCGGCGCGCTTGAGGTTCGCGAACTCCTTGCGCGTCCACGCCAGCACGGTCGCTTTCTTGTTGTTCTCCAGCCCCTCGAACCGGGGGTCGCCCTCGAGATACTCCCGCATCTGCCGGAAGTCCGAGGCGTTGATGCGGTAGATCTTGACTGCGACGTTGCCCGATTCGCCCCGGGCCTCGTAGACGTTGGCCTCCTTCCCGGTCGACAGCGGGCCGCCGAAGGCGCCGACGTGGCCGTCCTGAACCAGTTTGTACAGCGCGGCCAGCGTGGCGTCGTCGAAGGCGCCCTGCTCGACTTTGAGCCGCTCGACGTTCTTCAGGCGCTTGCGGAACTCGTCGAACTCCCGGTCCTGCCGGCGGGCGGTGCTGTCGACCTCGGTGTCGGCGACCTCGATCTCCTCGAACTCGTCGCCGGGCTTCGCCATCTCCTCGTCGACGAAGCCGTAGTCCTCACTCATTCACCCGTGCTAGGTGGTCGCGGCGTAAAAGGATGGTCCGGCGTCGTCACACGACCACGGCATCACGCTCCGTCGCCGGTGCACGGCGGCCCCGGCAGGTCACTCGCCGCGGTCGGCGTTAGACGTTTCCAGTAACGTAGCCGCCTTCTCGTAGCTGTTCGGCTTCGCGGTTCTCGTAGCGGTGTTCGATATCGGCTTTCTCGTCCTGCCAGTCCCACGGGCTCACGAGCACGAGATCACCCTCGCGGATCCAGTCGCGCTTGCGCATCCGCCCGGGGATGCGCGCGGTTCGCTCTTCCCCGTCGGCACACCGGACACGCACCCGATTCGCGCCGAGCATCTCGACTACCTCGGCGAATAGCTCGTCGTCCTCGGGGGCCCGGATCCCCTCGGGGAGGTCGTCGTTGCTCATCGGCCCTGCCTTACACGCTATCCGGGTTAAGCGCTGTGGGAGCAACCGCGAGCGACGGCGTCTCACGTGCCTCCACTACTCTCGGAAAAGTGGGACCGTCGCCGTTTTCACCGCACCCCACCCAGTCGGGGTCATGTACGAACGACTCGGAATCGGCGGTATCGTCGGTATACTCCTCGTCCTCGGCGGCATCGCGCTGGTCGCGTGGCAGGCACCAATCGTCGCCGCCGGCCTCGCGTTCGTCCTCGCGGGGCTGGGGCTGGTCGTGCGCGCACTCGTCGGGAACCTGCTCAAGCAGTTCGGGATGTTCTAACCGGCGAGAACGGCAGTCGCACAGCCACGGGATCCGCTCCGTCGTCGTCGGCCGGAGTCGACGACTGGTCACGCCCCGTGGCTGGCTAGGCTCGCTGCTCCCGCCTCGCTACGCTCAGCGGTCGCTTTCGAGGCGGTTTACCGCTCACTCCGTTGCCGGCGGGACCTTCGGTCCCGCCCCGTTCGCGTTTACCCGCCTCGCTGCTCCATCAGCTTCTCCCGTCCCGGCTCGATTAGCGAGTCGAGGTACCGCGCGAGCGCCGACTTCGCGTCCGCGGGGTGGAGTTCGCCCGACGCGAAGTCGCTCACCAACTGCTCGTAGGCGTCGTAGCGCAGGTCGCCGCCGTACTCGTCGGGGCGCGCGACGACCACCTCGTCGAAGCGCGGGAACACGAAGTACTCGAAGATTTCGAGCACGGGGTTGTTGCGCGCCTCGTCCTCCTCGGTCGGCTCGGGGTCGACCTCGCCGGCCGGGCAGAACGCGCCGTTGACTTTGTCCTCGATCTCCTCGGTCGAGTCCTCCATCGAGATGGTGACGCCTGAACTGCTGGACATCTTCCCGATCCCCGTCGAGAGTTCGGAGATCAGCGGCGTGTGCAGACACGTCGGCGCCTCGTAGTCGATGCTCGGCAGCGTGTCGCGGGCGAGCATGTGCACCTTGCGCTGCTCCATCCCGCCGACTGCGAGGTCGATGTCGAGGTACTCGATGTCCAGTGCCTGCATCAGCGGGTAGACCGCCTGCGACACCGTCACGGAGTCGCCGGAGCCGATTTCGGACATCGCCCGCTCGGCGCGGGAGAGCGTGGTCTCCAGTTCCAGCGCGTGGAGGTCCAGCGTGTACTCCTCGCCGAACTGGAACTCCGAGCCGAGCACGAACTCGGTCCGCTCCTCGTCGAGGCCGTAGGCGACGAACTGCTCCTGCATCCGGGTCGCTGTCTCGCGAATCTCCTCGAAGGTGCCCTTGCCGTTGAGGTAGGCGTGTACGTCCGCGAGCAGGATCACGACCTCCATCCCCGCCTCTTGCAGGTCGATGAGTTTGTTCGCGCCCAACATGTGCCCGATGTGGAGCACGCCCGACGGCTCGTAGCCGACGTAGGCGCGCTTGCCCTCGGGATCGCCGGACTGCGTCCGGCTGCCAGAGGAGCTCCGCTCCTCGAGGTCGGCTGCGATCTCCTCGACCTCCTCTTCAGTGACGACCTCCGCGGCGTTGCGGGTGATCAGGTCGTGTGCGTCCATACTCCGAATCCTTCGAGCGGGCGGTTAGGCTTTCTGGATGCGTGTTGACGGTCCTGATGGCCGAGACTGCCCCCGCTATCCTGAGAGCGCGAGGACCGTCAGCCACGCGCCGAGAACGAGTACGAGCGGCCCACCGAGGTATCGGATCTGCTTTTTGAGGCCTGACGTCGGCTCCGAATCGACCGCGCCCCTGTTCCGGAAGCGACCGAGGCGGCGAGGGTACGCCATCATCAGGAGTCCGAGGGCGACGAAGACGAGACCCATCGCGACGTAGCCTTCCCTCATCGTTTTCCGTTTCTCACGAGGCTGTGAAAAGTCTCCCCGAGATGCCGCGCCAGTGTGGCGACGCCTACGCGCCCTCGCCGCCCAGCCGTTCGTCCGCGCGGTGTTCCGAAATCACGCGGTCCATCATGCTCTCGGTCTGCTCGCGCCGGCGTTCCTCGGCGCGGTCCTTCCAGTCCGCAATCGATTCCTCGACCTCGCTCTCGCGGGCCACCGCCAGTTCGTCGATCTCCTGAATCGTCACGGGATCGGCGGGTGCGACGGGGATCTCGTGGTCGAACAGCACCGCATCGGCCTCCTCGGAGAGATTCCCGTTCTTGAGCACCAGTCGCGGGTCGGTCTCGGCCAGCCGTTCGGCCGTCGACGTGCCGGCGCCGCTGGCGTCCCGGAGGTAGACCACGTCGCCGGCGGCGAGGCCGAACTCCTCGTCGGCGCGCTCGACGGCGTCGCGGGTGAACTGGGGCAGGATCTTCACCGCCACCAGATCCCGGTCGCCCGCCACGTCGCTGAAGTTCGAGTGGTCGAGCTTCCAGAGCGTCTTCAGCCGCGCGAGTTTGTCGTGCAGCGCCTCGTTCTCGGCGATGGCCTTGTCGCGCTCACGTTCGAGGCGTTCGGCGCGGCGCTCCAGCCGATTCACCTCGCGGCGTTCGCGGGCCTCGCGGCGCTCCTGCTTGCGGGCGTCGCTGAGTTCGCGCTCGTACTCCAGAATCTTCTCCTCTTTCTCCTCCAGTTTGGCCTCCAGTTCCTCGGTGTGGTCCTGCAGGCGGCCGACCTGCTCCTCCAACTGCCGGATGCGGCGCTCCTCGTCGGTGAGTTCGCGCTCCTCGTGTTCCTCGTCCTCCTGCTCCTCGGCGCCGTCGTCGTCCGAGAGCTCCCGGATCACGGCTTCGACCGACTTCTCGCCCGAAACCACGCGGGCGATGACCTCCTCGCGGTCGAACTTCGGTGGCACCTTCGAGGCGATGCGCTCGAACTGGTCCATGTGGTCGTCGACGGCGTACAGCGCCGCCGCGAGCGCGTCGCGCTCGTGGTCGTTCTCGTGGGCGTGCTCGCGGGTGCGGTGGAGCTTTTCGTCGACCGGCAGGTCCGATTCGGGCGCCCAGCCGGCGGCGTCGAACGTCCGCCGGAACTTATCGACCGTCTCGGGCATCGGCGTCACGTCGGCGGCGACCAGTATCGGGCGACCGCGCTCGATCAGCCACTCGGTGAGTTCGGCCGTATCGCCGGTGCGTGAGGAGTAGAGATCGTGGACGGTGCCGTCGATCCCCACAACTGCGGCGGCCGTCGTCGTCCCGGGATCGATGCCGACGACGACGTGGTCGCGGCGCTTGACGAGCGGCTCGAACTCGATGCCGTCGCGGCGCTCGCGGTCGATCTCGATCCGTACGTCGCCGTTCCGGATCGAGGAGACGGGGATGTCCTCCGGCCGCGCTTCGACGGTGAAAACCGCGTTCGAGAGGCCGCCGTACTTCTCGGTCACGTCCTTCTCGTAGTCGAGGTTCGCGTCGTCGAGGTCGGACTCGACCTCCCGGGCGGCCTTGCGGACGTTGCCGTGGATCCGGCGGGTAAACCGGTCCTCGCTCCACCCGCCACCCCCGCCCGTCGAGCGCCCACGGGAGACTTTCACGGTCGTCGTGTCGCTGAAAGCGGTGACGTGCTGGCCGATGTTCCGGTAGGCCAGTCGCGCCGCTGCCTCGGCTTCCTTCATCGGCTTCTTGGCGTAGGGGACGCCGTGGCGGTTGGCGACTCGGGAGAGTGGTTCCGGCCGGTTCGCGCCGGTGACCTGCACGAGATCCGTGCCGGTGGGGAGGGAGCGAAGGAATCCGACGAGAGCGTTCTTGTCGGCCGCGAGTTCGTACATGTTGTCGACGGCCAGCCGGGTGGGCTCCTCCTGCTCGATGAGTCGGCGGAGCTTCCGGCGCGAGACGGCGTCGCGGTCCAGTCGGTCCTCGTCGGGTCGCAGGATCACGAGGGCGTAGGTCGGCGCGTCGCCGCGGACGTCGCCGCTCTGGATGTCGACGCCGAACACCGGCCCGTCGGTGGGGCTCGGGGCGTTCACACGTCAGATTGGCGCTTGCCGGCTAAATATCCGACGCCGGGGTGGACGCCCGCTACTCCTTGTCCGGGAACGGAATCTCCACCGTCTGGCCGTCCTCGGCGACGAAACACTCGCCGTCGAACGCCGCGCTGGCCTCCCGGCCGAGTTCGCGGGCGTCGCCGGGGTAGCGCGAGGAGATATGGGTCAGCGCCAGCCGTTTCGCGTCCGCCCGCTCCGCGACCTCGCCGGCCTCGCGAGCGGTCGAGTGCCCGGTCGAGCGCGCGCGGTCGGCCATCTCGTCGTCGAACGTCGCGTCGTGGATCAGCAGATCAGGCGCCTCCGCGGCGTCGACGGTGGCGTCGACGGGCCGGGTGTCGCCGGTGTAGACCAGCGAACGGCCGGGCCGCGGCGGGCCGACGACGCGCTCGGGTTCGATCACGCGGCCGTCCTCCAGTTCGACCGTCTCGCCGGCGTGGAGTTTCCCGTAGGCGGGGCCGGGCGGGATCCCCAGTTCCTCCTCGGCTTTCTCGCGCATGAAGCGCCCTTTGCGGTCGTCCTCGACCAGCGCGTAGCCCTGTGAGGTGGTGCGGTGTTCGGTCTCGAACGCGCGGATCTCGAACTCCTCGCGGTCGATAGCGACGCTGCCGGGGGTGACCTCGTTGATCCGGACCGGGAACGCCGTGTCGTGCCCGGCGGCGGTGACGAGGTCACGGACCTGCTTCCGGGAGCCGGGTGGGCAGTGGATCGCGACCGCGTCGGTGCGGTCCTGAAAGTCCCAGGTCTGGAGCAGGCCGGGGAGGCCGAGCACGTGGTCGCCGTGGAGGTGGGTCAGCAGCACGTGATCGACGTCGAAGCCGGTGTTGAACCGCATCATCTGGCGCTGGGTCCCCTCGCCGCAGTCGAAGAGGAACCGCTCGCCCTCGCGGTGCACCATCACGGCGCTGGGACCCCGACGCGTGGTCGGGACGGCGCCGCTGGTGCCGAGGAACGTCGTCCGGAGAGTCATGGGCGGGAGTCGTTCCGGCGAGGATTTACGGCTGTCGACTCCGTGATCGTCGGCGCGCGTGCCCGTCGAGAACGCCCGACCGAGCCCTTCTTACCGCCCGCGCGGCTACGCTGCAGTAATGGACGAACCGCTCTGGACAGAGCGCTACGCGCCCGCCATCGCGGACCTCCCCCAGTCCGAGACCCGCGAGCGACTCGAGCGGGCCGTCGACGAACCGATGAACCTCGTCGTGCAGGGGCCGCCGGGGGCGGGCAAGACCGCCGCCGTGCGGGCGCTGGCCCGCGAGGCCCACGCCGACCCCGACAACGACCTCGTGGAGATCAACGTCGCGGACTTCTTCGACCGCACGAAAAAGGAGATCCGGGAGGACCCCCGGTTCGCGCAGTTCCTCGAGGGCCGGAGCCGGATGGCCAAACGCGACATGATCAACCGCGTGCTCAAGGAGTCCGCCAGCTACGCCCCCGTCTCGGGGGAGTTCAAGACGATCCTGCTGGACAACGCCGAGGCGATCCGCGAGGACTTCCAGCAGGCGCTGCGCCGCGTGATGGAGCAGCACCACCGCACCACCCAGTTCGTGATCGCCACGCGCCAGCCCTCGAAGCTGATCGCGCCGATCCGGTCGCGCTGTTTCCCGGTCCCCGTCCGCGCACCCTCCCACGACGAGATCGAGGGCGTGCTCGCCGACATCCTCGACGCCGAGGCCGCCGAGTACGACGAGGACGGCCTGGAGTTCCTCGCGGGCTACGCCGACGGCGACCTCCGGAAGGCCGTGTTGAGCGCCCAGACCACCGCCGCCCAGCACGAGGAAGTGACGATGCAGGCGGCCTACGAGGTGCTCGACGGCGTGGGCCACGACGACGACCTCTCGGCCGCGCTCACCGCCGCGTCGGAGGGCGATTTCTCCACAGCCCGCTCGACCGTCGACGACCTGCTCGACGAGGGGTACGACGGCGAGGAACTGCTGCAGGAGCTCCTCCGGGTCGCCCGGAGCGACTACTCGGGCGAGAAGCTCGCGCGCCTCCACCAGCTCGCCGGCGAGGCGGGCCTCGACCTCACGGAGGGCTCCGACGACACGATCCACCTCACCCACCTGCTGAGTGCGTGGGCCGCGGGCCACGACTCGCTGCGGGGGGAGGCCTGAATGGTCCGAGGAATTTCGCCCGGCGCGATAAAGTACGGCGTCCCGCCGCTGCTCGCTGGGTTCCTCCTCACGCCCGTCTCCGGCCCGTTCGGCCTTGGACTCGTCGCGCTGGGGATCGCGGCGGTGCTGTTCCACCGCGACCCAGCCCGCGAGCCGCCCGAATCGGGGTACGTCGCCCCCGCCGACGGCAGCGTCTCGGTGATCCGCGAGGAGGAGGGCCGCATCCGCGTGGGGGTGTTCATGAACGTCACCGACGTTCACGTCAACCGCGCGCCGGCGTCGGGAACCGTCGAATCAGTCACCCACCGCCCCGGCGCGAACAAGCCGGCGTTCACGAAGGACTCGGACCGGAACGAGCGCGTCGACATCGACTGTGGGGAGTTCGAGGTGTCGCTGATCGCCGGCTGGTTCGCCCGGCGGATCCACCCCTACATCGAGGAGGGCGACGCCCTCGAACGCGGCGAGCGACTCGGACACATCAGCTTCGGCAGTCGCGCCGACGTGCTCCTGCCCGAACGCGTCGAGTTCGCGGATCTGCGGGTGAAGGAGGGCGAGAACGTGACGGCCGGCGAGTCGGTCGTCGCCGTCGATCCGGCGGCGTAGGCGGCGTAATCAGGGCGGCTTTTCGAGGACGTGCACGTGCCGGGTCAGCGAGCCGTGAACCCGGCGCTCGAAGCGGTCCGTGACCCGCCACTCGGTCGGTGCCACGGCTTCGCGCCAGTCGCGGTCGGCCATCAGCACACAGGTCGCGTCGTCGCCGCTAACCCGTGCGACTTCTCTGAGCGCACCCCCGACGAGGTCCTCCAGCCGGTGAGTCGCGATCTTCGACTGCCGGCCGTAGGGCGCGTCGAAGACGACGCCGCCGACGACGTCGTCCCGGAGCGGGAGTCGGGTCGCGTCCGCGCGGGAAACGTGGGCGTCGACCCCCTCCACGAGTGCGTCGAGGTTCTTCTTCGTCCCGCGGACCATCTTCCACTGGGCGTCGGTCCCGACCACGTCGGCGCCGACGAGACCCGCCTCGATCAGCGTGCCGCCGGTACCGCACATGGGGTCGAGAATCGTCCGCCCAGGCGCCGCGCCGGCGATGTTCGCCAGTGCCCGGGCGTCCATCGGCGCCATGCTCCCGGGTTGGAAGAACGGCCGGTCCGTGGGGCGGCGCTCGCCGAAGCCCCGCTCGGACTCCGTACCGAGCCAGCCCAGCACGCAGACGCCGTCGCTCGCGGGAATTCGTCCGGGTGCGTCGGCGCCCTCCGAGCCGTCCGGATCTTCCAGTCCCTCCGCGGCGGAGAACAGCGCTCGAAGTTCGTGATCGGGGTCGTCGAGGTCGACCTCGTAGCCCTGTGCCACGAGCACGCCGCCGAGTCGGCGCTCGGCGTCGGCGGTGCTCACGCCCGTCAGCCCGCGTACGTCACGTGCGCGGACCGCCACAGTGCCCTCGCGGTCGAACGGCGCCGCCGCCTCGAGCGCAATTTCGGCAGCGTGAATCCCTGCCTCGGTTCGGGCCACCAGCTCGTCGGCGGCGTGGGTATAGGCCAGCCCCCGGAGTCGCTCGCGGTCGACGTGGCCCGCGAGCGCGAGCCCCGGCGCGAGGGGGTCGACGCCGGCCGCCGCGGCCTCGGCTTCGCGGGCCGCGAACGCGTCGTCCTCGCCGGCGAGTTCGAGACAGTACACGCCTCCCGGTGCGCCCGCGGCGGGAAAGAGGCTGGCGTTCCGCCGCCCCGGCGGAGTCGACGCCGTCCCCTCGGGCGGTTCCTTGCTTGCCGGACTCACCAACCTATTTAAACCTCACCCTCGACACTTAAGGCGATGACCGATCCCAAGGAGACGATCACCATCGAGAACGTCGTTGCCTCGACGGGCATCGGCCAGGAGCTCGATCTCCAGAGCGTCGCCATGGACCTCGAGGGCGCCGACTACGACCCCGAGCAGTTCCCGGGGCTGGTCTACCGCACCGAGGACCCCAAATCCGCCGCGCTGATCTTCCGCTCGGGCAAGATCGTCTGCACCGGCGCGAAGTCAACCGACGCCGTCTATGAGAGCCTCGAAATCGTCTTCGAGAAGCTCCGCGACCTGAGCATCCCCATCGAGGAGGACCCCGAGATCACGGTCCAGAACATCGTCACCAGTGCCGACCTGGGCGAGAGTCTGAACCTCAACGCCATCGCCATCGGGCTCGGCCTCGAGAGCATCGAGTACGAGCCAGAGCAGTTCCCCGGGCTGGTCTACCGCCTGGAGGAACCGGACGTCGTTTCCCTCCTCTTTGGCTCCGGGAAGCTGGTGATCACCGGCGGGAAGGCGCCCAGCGACGCCGCCGAGGCCGTCGACGTGATCTCCGAGCGCCTCGCCGAACTCGGGCTGCTCGACTGAGGGATGCTCGTACTCTCCTTGGGCCCGCTGCAGTCCACGACCCTCCCCGTGCTGGCAACGTACGTCGCGTTCGCGGCGTTCCTCTCGTTCACGGCGTTTCTCGCCGCGCGGAATCTGCTCGGCGACGTGTCGCTCCGCCGACACGCGCTCGTGGGGCCGCCCATCGCGGCCATCGCCTTCCTCGCCGCGACGTTCGAACTCCCCTCCTTCCTCGCGCTGGCGGCCGCGCTGGCCGTCGACGCCGCGGCGTTCCGCTATCTCCACGATCTCGGCCGTCGGCTGCTCGCCGCCGCCGTACTGATCCACTTCGTCGTGAGCGTCATCCTCGGCGCGATGCTGTTCGCGCTGGTGGTGCTGATCGGGTCGGCGCCGGTGTAGCGGGAACGACGGCTTAACGCTCCCCCCGCCCCGACCGCTCGACCATGCCCACGCTCCACATCGCGAACGGTCGCGTGCTCCACCCCGACCACTCCGTCACCGAATCGGACGTCCTCGTCGATCAGTCGACCGGTACCATCGAGTCAGTCGCCGACCCCGACCCGGACCCCGATACCGACCCTGCCGAGACCCTCGACGCCGAGGGCGGCCTCGTCATCCCGGGGTTGATCAACGCCCACGGCCACGCCGCCATGGCGCTGCTCCGGGGGTACGCCGACGACAAACCCCTCGACGCGTGGCTGCAGGAGGACATCTGGCCCGCGGAGGGTGAACTCACCGCCGAGGACATCCGTATCGGCACCGAACTCGCCGCGGTGGAGATGATCCGCACCGGGACAACGGGTTTCGCGGACATGTACTTCGAGGAGCCACACGTCGCCGGCGTCGTCGAGGCGTCGGGCCTGCGCGCGATGCTGGGCCACGGCTTCGTCTCCGTCGGCAAGGACCCCGAGGACGCCCGCGCGGACATGGAGAAGAGCGTCAACTTCGCGGACCAGTACGACAACCTCGGCGGCGGCCGCATCTCGACGGCAGTGATGCCCCACTCGCTGACCACCGTCAACGAGGAACTTCTGTGCGACGCCGTCGAGCGCGCCCGCGAGGTCGACGTGCCGGTCCACATCCACGCCAACGAGACCACCGACGAGGTCGACCCCATCGTCGACGAGCGTGGCGTCCGACCGCTGGAGTACGCCGAGGAGATCGGCCTGCTTGAGGACGGCGACTTCCTCGCGCACTGCGTCCACGTCGACGACGAGGAAATCGAGCGACTCGCCGACTCGGAGGCGACGGCGGTCCACTGCCCGGCCTCGAACGCCAAACTCGCCTCCGGGATCGCCCCGGTGCAGGCGATGCTCGACGCCGGGATCACGGTCGGCCTCGGCACCGACGGCGCGGCGTCGAACAACGATCTGGACATGTTCGACGAGATCCGCGACGCCGCGATGCTGGGGAAACTCGGCGCCGAGGACGCCGCCGCGGTGCCGGCCAGCGCGGCGGTCCGGATGGCCACCGAGGGCTCGGCGGCGGCGCTTGGCTTCGACGCCGGCCGCGTCGAGGCGGGCGCGACGGCGGATCTGGCGGTCGTCGATCTGGATGCTGCGCATCTGACGCCCGAACACGATCTGGTGAGCCACCTCGCCTACGCCGCGAGCGGGCAGGACGTGCGCCACACGGTCTGTGACGGGCAGGTGCTGATGGAGGACCAGGAAATTCAGACGATGGACGCCGAGGCGGTGAAAGAGCGCGCGGAAGAGCAGGCCGCGGATCTGGTAGAGCGGGTGGCGTAGGCGTCGCCGCTCCGTCTTTGTCGACCACCTGTTCCTGTCCTGTGTGCGCGTGGCGTTCGACACCGTTTTGCTCCCACTCCCAGAACCCACAGCCATGAGTTCCTACGAGCGCGTCACCGCGCACGTCGAGGACGTCGAGGCCCTGCGCGAGGAGGGTCGCCAGAAGATGGACTGGGCGCTCCAGCACATGCCCATCCTCCAGTCGCTCCGCGAGGATTTCGCGGCCACGAAACCCCTCACGGGCGAGACCATCGGGATGGCGATGCACGTCGAGGCCAAGACGGCCGTGCTCGTCGAGACGCTCGCCATCGGCGGCGCCGAGGTCGCGGTCACTGGCTGCAACCCGCTCTCGACCCACGACGACGTGTCCGTCGCGCTGGACGCCGTCGACAACGTCACCTCCTACGCAGTGCGGGGGGTCGACGACGAGGAGTACTACGCCGCCATCGAGTCCGTCATCGACCACGAGCCGACGATCACGGTCGACGACGGCGCGGACATGGTGTTCCGCATCCACCAGGAGCACCCCGAACTGATCGACTCCATCGTCGGCGGCGCCGAGGAGACGACCACTGGGGTCCACCGCCTGCGCGCGATGGACCAGGACGGCGAGCTGAAGTACCCGATGTTCGCGGTCAACGACACCCCGATGAAGCGCCTGTTCGACAACGTCCACGGCACGGGCGAGTCGGCGCTTTCCGCTATCGCGATGACCACGAACCTCTCGTGGGCCGGCAAAACCGTCGTCGTCGCCGGCTACGGTTACTGCGGGCAGGGCGTCGCCAAGAAGGCCGAGGGTCTGGACGCCAACGTGGTCGTCTGTGAGGTCGAACCACGCAAGGCGCTCGAAGCGCACATGGAGGGCTACGACGTGCTCCCGATGGCCGAGGCCGCCCGGCAGGGCGACGTGTTCATCACGACCACCGGGAACCGCGACGTGATCACCGAACTCCACTTCGAGGAGATGCAGGACGGCGCCATCCTCGCCAACGCCGGCCACTTCGACGTAGAGATCAACCTCGACGAACTCGACGACCTCGCGGTCGACCGCTACGAGGCACGCGACGGCGTCGAGGCGTTCGAGATGGAAGACGGCCGCCGACTGAACGTGCTTGCGGAGGGACGGCTGGTGAACCTGGCCGCGCCTGTCGGCCTGGGCCACCCGGTCGAAGTGATGGACCAGTCCTTCGGGATTCAGGCTGTCTGTGTCCGGGAGATCGTCGAGAACGGCGACAGCTACGAGGCGGGCGTCCACGAGGTGCCGGACGAACTGGACAAGGAGGTCGCACAGATCAAACTGGCTGCGGAGGGTGTGGAACACGACGGGCTTACTGACGAGCAGGTCGAGTACATGGCCTCGTGGCAGCACGGGACCTGATTCGGTTGTAGCGTTTCTTTTTGGCGTGCTTTTGAGTGGGTTGTTGCGACAGCGACCGCGAACAGCACCGCGGAGTTCCCATGACCACTTGTGACCGCACCGCCGCGCGCCGCAGCCACAGCCTCCCCAACCGACTCGCTCGGGCTTAACCCTCGCTCGTCCCTCGCGCTGAGTCGCGACACAAGGTCGCGTCCGCTTCGCGCCACCGCCGCCGCGGTTGCGGTGGACGCCTCGCGCTCGCGCCTGTCGCGAGCGCGGGGGGAGGGGTGGGGACTCGGGACTGCGCCGGGGCTTGTCCCCGGCGCCCTGCGGCCGCAAGTTGCCAACGATCAAGCTGCTGTTGCTGTCGTCGTCGTTCTTCCAGTGAGCGCCCTCCCAGATCCCACCGAACACACCAAACCCCGCGACGCCAACCCATCACCGACCACCTTTTCCCCACCCACACCACACCACAACCCATGCCCACGAACCGGAAAGGCGACCGACGGGAGCGCGAACTCGTCAACCGCCTCGACGACACCGGCTTCGCCGTGATGCGGGCCCCCGCCAGCGGCGGCGCCACCCAGCGGGAACTCCCGGACGTGCTCGCGGGCAACGCCGACGCGTTCTACGCCATCGAGGCCAAATCCTCCGCCGGCGACCCGATCTACCTCACCGGCGAGGAGGTCCAAGCACTCGTCTACTTCGCCCAGAACTTCGGTGCCAAACCCCGCATCGGCGTCCGCTTCGACCGCGAGGACTGGTACTTCTTCCACCCCGGCGACTGCTACACCACCGATGGCGGCAACTACCGCGTGAAAAAGGAGACCGCGCTGGCCAACGGCGTCGACCTCCCGGAACTGGCTGGCGACACGCAGAAAGTCACGCTGGAGGAGGCCACCGACCGCGGGCACGCCAACCCCGACGGTGGCCACGGCGACGCTGACGGGGCCGACGACGGCGTCCGAAAGCTGCTGCAGGCCGTCGCCGACGGCACCCTCAGCGTCGAGGAGGCCGCCGACGCGCTCGCGTGAGCCGCATCGAAGTGCTTTAGGGTGCGCCCCGGCGATTCGCTGTATGGAAATCGAGGAGGGCATGGGGCGAAAGATCGTGCTCTCGATCGCCGCCGTCCTGCTGTTCATCGCCTCGTTCATCTTCGTCGGTACCAGCTACGGTGGCGCCGACGGACTCACCGAAACCGGCGGGCTCGCGCTGCTGGGCGCGCTGGTCGGCTTCATCCTGCTGATGGGTGCGCTGGGCGTCTACTTCGCGAGTCAGGACTGAGCTAACTCCCGTTCGCGCCAGTCGACCCGGTCGTCCGGGTCGGTCTCCCTGACGCGCTCACGGTAGAGCACCAGCGGGTGGTTCGACCGCTCGCGGTGCCCGTTCTGGTTCGTACAGATCCCGTAGGCCGATAGCGTCTCACACGACGGCGTCGGGTACTGCGCGCCGCGTTTCTCGCCGAGTCGCTCGACCGCGTAGCGCACCTGCCGCGGATCGAGCGTCGTCTCCGCACAGAACGCGACCGCCTCCTCGGCGTCGAGGCCGATGGCCGCGAGGAAGGAGAGCAGCGCGAACGACTCGGTTTCGTCCAGTTCCTCGCTCTCGGCGCGCTCCCGGAGGGCGTCGATGCACTCCGGGAACAGGTCGGGGAGCACGGCGTCGATGTCGCCGGCGACGACGCGCTCGCCCAGCAGGTCCCGGAGCGAGGAGAGCGGTTCCGCGAGCGCGTCCTCTAGTGCATCCTGGCGCTCGTCGTCGTCGCCGAAATCGAACGGCAGGCCCGCCAAGACCCGACGGCGGACGGCCTCCACGAGCAGGCCCTGGCCGTCGGAGCCGTACAGTTCGCCGCGCTGGGTTCGGACCTCGCCGTCGGCGAGTTCGCGGTTGACGAGGCGCCACGCCTCGCCCCAGTCGCCCGAGAGCAGGAGGAACTGCTCGACGCCGACGCGGTACCAGTCGCGGTCGGTCGCGCCCGCGCTGCGGTTTCGGTCGGCGCCCGCGAGGCGTTCCTCCCGGACCGCGTCCTCGAGGTCAAACTCCCGGAGAATTTGCGGCAGCGAGACGGAGGCGTCGGTCGTACTCCGGAGGCCGTCGTCGCCGCCAGTCACGTCGTCGGCGAAGCGCGCGGCCGCGGTGGCGGCCTCCGCGGTGGCGTACTTCTCGACGGCCCGCTCCTCCGCCAAGAGGGAGACGAGCACGCGCGAGACGGGGTAGGAGAGCAGTTCGGCTTCGTCGCTCCAGCGGCTCGGCTCGGCGGGCGCGGTGGTGCCTTCGGTCAGCGCGCGCTCGACGCGCTCGCGGCCGCGCTCGACGGCTGGGGCGCCCGATTCGGCCAGTTCGGGCACCGGAGCCCCCACCTCCCCGACGGCCTCGCGGGCGTCGTCGAAGAAGGGGTAGCGGGCGTGAAGCGGCTGCATACCCCGGGCTTTCGGAGCGGACCGAATAAGGACTTCGGACCTCGACCTTTTTGCTTCGTCGGGTGGGCCTGCGGCCCACCGCTCCTCGCAAAAAGCTCGACCAAAAAACCGCCCCGCTCGCTCGGGCTTCGCCCTCGCTCGCGGTCAGTTACTCGTCCTTCAGCGACAGCGACGCCAGCAGCGCCTCCAACTGCACCTGCTCGTTCGCGCCCTCGGCGATGCGGTAGTCGGCCTCGCCGAGTCGCTCCAGCAGGCGCACGACCGCGCGGTCGTCGAGGTCGAACTCCCACGCTGAGCGGTGGAGCTGGTCGACGATGTCGCCGCCGGCCATCCCCACGTCGGTCAGGAGGGTGTCAAGCGTCGCGCGGGCCTTCGGGAAGTCGCCGGCGACGGCGGCGGCGACCATCTCCTCGACCTCCTCGGGCCGGGCGGTGGCGGTGACGGTATACACCGCTTCCTCGTCGACCACGTCGCCGGTCGTCGCGGCGGCCTGGAGGTTGTTGATCGCGCGGCGCATATCGCCGTTGGCGGCGTAGACGAGTGCGTCGAGGCCCTCCTCGGTGATCTCGATGTTCTCGGTCTCCGCGATCTCGCGGATCTGGCCTGCGATAGCCTCCTCCGAGAGCGGGGAGTAGCGGAACACCGCACACCGGGACTGGATCGGGTCGATGATCTTCGAGGAGTAGTTACACGAGAGGATGAAGCGGGTGTTGTCCGAGAACTGCTCCATCGTCCGGCGGAGCGCGGACTGGGCGTCCGAGGTCAGGGAGTCGGCCTCGTCGAGGAAGATGATGCGGTAGTCCTCGCCGCCAAAGGCCGAGCGCGCGAAGTTCTTGATTCGGTCCCGCACCACGTCGATCCCGCGCTCGTCGGAGGCGTTGAGTTCGAGGAAGTTGCCGCGCCAGTCGTCGCCGTAGATCTCGCGGGCGATTGCGGTTGCAGTCGTCGTTTTACCAACTCCGGCAGGACCTGTAAAGAGCATGTGCGGCAGCTCACCGCCCTTGACGTAGCTTTTCACGCGCTCGATGGTTTCTTCCTGCCCGTGGATGTCGTCGAGGGTCTGGGGCCGGTACTTCTCGATCCAGATCTCCCGGCCCGTCTCCTCGGCGTCGGCGTCGCTCATACCTGAATACGGGCGCGGCCGGGGCATAAACGGACCGGAGATGGGCCGATTATCTGGGTTATTAGCGGTGGTGACTGATTACGTGGAGTTCGTTCTCGAAGTGGTGAACAGCACCGAGAAAGCCCCTGTCGGCTCGGCTCCCGGGACTCGCTGCGCGCTTCGCTCCGCTCCAGTGCTTGCTTCGTCCGGGTTCGCCGAGCCGACAGCCCCTTTCAGTCCCACCCACTGCCCACATCCTCCCCAGCCGATTCGCTCACTTCGTTCGCTCATCCCTCGCGCGCTCGTTCGCGCCAACGCGTTGTGCGGGCGACCCGTGCGTCGCCCGCACGGCCAGCGAGAGCTTCGCTCTCGCCCTGCTCACGTCACGCGCCACCGCCGCCGCGGTGCAGTTGCGGAGCGGTGGACGCTTCGCGCTCGCGATAGTCGCGAGCGCGGGGGGAGGGGTGGGGACTCGGTGCTGTGCCGGGCCTCGTGCCCGGCACACTGCGGTCCCAGAGTCCAACGAACGAGGTGCTGCCGACACAATCATCGGCCCCAAAGAGCCCAATAACCCAGGAGGACAACCCTCAAACCCGCGGCCCGTCCACCCGCGAGTATGGAGGTCAGCGTCGAAATCGTCGGCGAGGACGAGCGAACCGTGACGGTCCCCGACGACGCCGACTACGCCGCGGTCGTCCGCGAGGTGGGCTACAGCCCCCACGAGGTGACCGTGCTCGTCGACGACTCGCCCGTCCCGGAGGACGCCCCCGTCGCCGTCGACCACGTCCGAATCCTGCGCCTGATCGCCGGCGGCTAACGGCGTCGGCGTTTTGTACTCCCGGCCCGTCGTCGGGGTATGAACAGCGGGTTCGTGCTGCCGAACGTCGGGCCCGGCCCCGACCCGCTCACGTTCGCGGATCTGGAGACGGAGTTCGCGGTGCTGCTGTTGCACCGGGATTTCTACTGCAGCGAGTGCCGACAGCAGATCCGCCGCGTGAAGAAACGCTACGACGAGTTCGAAACCCGGAACGCCGAGGTGCTGTCGGTGCTGCCCGAGGACCGCGAGACCGCCGCGGAGTGGCAGAAGCAGTACCACCTGCCGTTCCCGGTGATCGCCGACGCCGACACCGAACTCGGCGACCACTTCGAGCAGCCGACCCGGTTCGGCCTGCTCGGCCGGATCCACGACGTGATCGGACGAATGCCCGCCGTGATCGTTCTCGACCTGCGCTGGTCCGACCCGATCGAGACGTTCGCCCACCGCGGGGACTCCCGCACGGATCGCCCGCGCATCGACGAGATCCTCGACGCGCTGGACCACGCCGCCACCCTCGACGCCGACGACGCCGCCGACTCCTCGCCGAATATCGACCGGATCGCCCCCCGGTCGGAGAGCGAACGGGTCATCGACGATACTGGTTCGACAGCGTCGACAGACTCGGCGAACTCGACCAGCGAGGCAGCGACGCCTGAATCGGCCGCCGAGTCCGCCGAACCCGCCGAGTCCGCCGACTCGACGCCCGCACCCGACGACGCGCCGGAACCGGACCAAGGGGCGGAAGTGCTCTCGCGCAAACAGCCGCCCAAGCCCCAACGCCCGCTGGAAACGCCCGCTGGCGTCGATCTCCCCGCCGGGATCGAACTCCGGCGCGGCGGCAACGACGACGTGGTCGACGCGATGCGGGTGCTGCAGGGCGCGCTACTGGACATCGACGGCTCCACCGTCCGCGACGCTGCGCCGGAAGGCGAGGTCCTACTGGCCGAGGACGGCGACTGGGTGATCGGCGCGCTGGTGATGCGCGAGGGACATATCGAGGGCGTCGCCGTCCGGCGAGAACACCGCGGCCGGGGCATCGGCGCCGCGCTCGTGCAGGCCGCCGTCGCCGACGAGGGTGGCACCGTCACCGCGGACTTCCGGGCCGGCGTGCGTGGGTTCTGGAAATCTGTCGGGTTCGAAGTCGAACGAGAGGGGAGTCGGTTCTGGGGCCGGCGGACGGTCGACTGACCGCCGACTCAGACCAGCGGCGCGACGAGTTCACGGCCAGCGTCGAGTACCGCCTCGACGCGGGCCTCCGTCGACGCCTCGGCGTAGACCCGGAGTTTCGGCTCCGTCCCCGAGGGCCGGACCAGCAGCCAGGACCCGTCCGCACAGAGGAGTTTGAAGCCGTCGACGGTGACGGTACGCTCGACGGCGACGCCGGCGATCTCGTCGGGGATCACGTCCTCCAGTTCGTCGATCACGCGAGCCTTCTGGTCGTCGGGGCAGTCGACGCTGAGTTTGTCGGCGACGATACCGCCGTGTTCGTATTCGATACGTTCGATGCGGTCGTCGTACGGTTCAGCGGCCTCGACGGCGCAGGCCAGCAGCGCCATCAGCACGCCGTCCTTCTCCCGGATGTGCCCGCGGATCGAGAAGCCGCCGGACTCCTCGCCGCCCATCAGCGCGTCGTGTTCGCCCATCGCGTCGGCGACCCACTTGAAGCCGACTGCGGTCTCGATCACGCGCTCGCCGTGGGCATCCGCGATCCGGTCGATCAGGAACGTCGTCGATACCGTACGGACTGCCGGCCCCGAATTTTCCTCCAGCAGCGCGTCGTACGTCGCGGCGAAAAAGCGGTTCTCGCCGAGGTAGCCCGCGGGCGTCGCCACCGCGATGCGGTCGGCGTCGCCGTCGTTCGCGAGGCCGATGTCAACGTCGCCGTCGACGACCCGTTCGGTCATCGCGTGGAGGTTCGACTCGGCTGGTTCGGGGGCGCCGCCGCCGAACTCGGGGTCGTCCTCACAGCGCAGGCGCTGGACCTCGGCCCCTGCACGTTCGAGTACGGCGTCGGTCACACCCCGACCGGAGCCGTGCATCGCGTCGTAGGCGACCGTCACGCCCGAGAGGTCGAGGTTTCCGTCGGCGTCGGTCGGCGAGAACCCCAGCGAGGCGACGAGGTCCGTAACCGCCTCGACGTGTGGGGTCACGAGGTCGTCCCGGACGACCATGCCGTGCTCGGACTCCGGGAGTGGTTCGGGTTCGCGGAGGTTCGCCTCGATGCGGTCGGTCACGTCGGGCATCGCCGGCGCGCCGTCGCCGGGGAAGTACTTGATCCCGTTGTACTCCGGGGGGTTGTGGGAGGCAGAGAGCACGACGGCGCCGGCACAGTCCCGGTCGACGACGGTCCAGACCGCGACCGGGGTCGGGCAGTCTCGCTCGGGGAGAATCACGTCGAACCCGTTTTTCGTGAGCACGTCGGCGACGCTCTCGGCGAACCCGGGCGAGGAGGCTCGCGCATCGTAGCCGACGACGACGGGGCCCTCGGCGTCCGCCTCGCGGAGGTAGTCGGCGACGGCCTGGGCGACGATGCGGACGCGGTCGTCGGTGAACGTGTCCAGCGTCGCCCGCCAGCCGTCGGTCCCGAACTGGATGGCCTCGGTGGGATCGGTCATACAGTGGCGTTCGCGGGTGGGGCAGAAAAAACGGGGCTGTCGCCGACCGACCCGTTTTTCCCGGGGAGCCGTGAACCGCGACGGCATGACCAGAGTCGTCGCCGTCAGCGGGAGTCTCCGCGACGGAAGCTACACGAAGGCCGCCCTCCGCTACGCGCTGGACGCCGCCGAAACCGCGGGTGTCGAGACGGAACTGATCGATCTGGCGGAAGCGGACCTGCCACTGTACGACCCGGACCGGGCGACCGCCGAGGCTGGGGACGCCGAATCGCTGCTCGCGACGGTCCGGGAGGCCGACGGCGTGATCCTCGGCTCCCCCGTCTACCACAGTTCCTACTCGGGAGGGCTCCGGAGTTTCCACGACTACTGCGGCTTCGACGAGTACGAGGAGACGGTCGTCGGCCTGCTGGTCGCCGCGGGCGGCGGCACCATCGCCGATACGCTGAACGACATGCGCACCACCGTCCGCGGGGTCCACGGCTGGGTGCTCCCCTCGCAGGTCGGCCTGCGCGACGCCGGCGACCGGTTCGCGGAACGGACCCGAGAGCCAGCACCGGACGAAATCGGCGCGGCGAGCCAGTACACGTTCGTCGACGACGACCTGCGCGCCCGCACCTGCAAACTCGGCTACCGAGTGGGGACGTACGCCCGGCGCGCACCCGAGTTCATCCGGATCGAGGGCGAACCCGACTGGTAGCGCCGACTCCGGACTGGTGTTGGTAGAAACAGCCTACTCCATCTCCGGCGCCGGCGAGGACTCGACCAGCCGTTCCTTCTCGGTTCGGGAGAGCTGTTTGATCGCGTACTCCCGGGACATCGCGGCGGACTTGCTCTCGAAGGACTCGACGTGGACCAGATCGACGGGCGTCCGGCCGCGGGTGTACTTCGCGCCCTCGCCGGCGTCGTGTTCGGCGACGCGCCGGGCCACGTCGGTGGTGTAGCCCGTGTACAGCGTGCCGTCCGCACACGAGAGGACGTAGACGTAGTGCACGGGGACTGCAGGGCGGCGGGGGGCCTAAGCGACGCGGTCGACGGCGACGAAAAGTGGGATGCGTGGATGGGTCCCGGCATGGCCCGGGGCCACACCGGACACGAGGCAGTCGTGTGGCGATTCCCCGTCAGTGGGTTTCGGTGCGGGTCCGGTCCCGCGCGACCTCCGCGATGCCGGCGTTCGCGGCACACGAGGGGCAGGCGCCGAGCCGGCCCTTTCCGTCCGCGAACACGCGTGCGAAGCGCTCGGAGACGTGTGACCCGCAGTGGTCACAGCGTGACATCGGTTGGCCGGCTTTCACCGGTACCGGCAGGGTGAGCTACGCCACCGCTGGCTCAATAGGTTTGCGGGTATTCAACATACCCTCCCGCGAAACGAACCACCGGCGGCTCGTACGGCGGTTTTGTTCACTCCGGTGGCCGCTGTATCGACCCATCCTAGCGTCGGCGCCCGCGTGCCGAGGGCACGACGGGGACCGTCCCCCTCGATTCGGCGGCGTGGAGTGGTCCCTTCGGTCGATTTGGGAAATCTTATTAAGTGGCGCCCAGTAGCAAGGGACGCATATGTCGAACCTTATCGTCAAGGCCGCCGTCAAGGAGTACCTCGATGAGAAGAACGTCGCTTCGGACTTCTACGACGCCCTGGACGAGGAAGTCGAGGAGCTGCTCGACGACGCGGCGCGCCGCGCCGAGGAGAACGACCGGAAGACGGTCCAGCCGCGCGACCTTTAAATCCGGAACCCGTTTCCGATCCCCGCTTTTTGACGTGCTAATCACCCAGCGGCGGCGCTCCCGTCAGTACAGCGTGACCGCGACGCCGTCAGCGTCGCCGACGTGGAGTTCGTCCGCCAGCCCGACGAACAGGCCGTGTTCGACGACGCCCGGCGTGACCGACAGCGTCCGTGCCAGCCCGCTCGGGTCGTCGATTTCGCCGAACGCGCTGTCGAGCACGAGGTTTCCGTTGTCGGTCACCACGGGGCCGTCCTTCCGCTCGGCCGTCCGCAGCGTGGGATCGCCGCCGGCCGAGCGGACGGCGTCGGCCACCGGCTTGCGGGCGTCGGGCAGCACTTCCACTGGAACGGCGTGAGAGAGCTGGTCGGCCTCCTTCGAGGGGTCGGCGACGACGACGAACCGGTCGGCGGCACTATCCACCAGTTTCTCGCGCGCGTGGGCGGCGCCGCCGCCCTTCACGAGCGCGCCGGATTCGGCCACCTCGTCGGCGCCGTCGATGGCCACGTCCGGATCGGCTTCGTCGAGGCTGGTCAGCGGGATGCCGGCCTCGCGGGCCAGTTCGCGGGACTGGAAGGAGGTGGGGATGCCCTGAACGTCGAGGCCGGCGTCGACGCGCTCGCCGAGTTCGCGGATGGCGTGGGCGGCCGTGCTGCCCGTGCCGAGGCCGACCACGTCGCCGTCCTCGGGGATGTCGGCCGCCGACTCGCCCGCGCGTCGCTTCGCCTCGTCGCTGCCGCCGGTCTGCTTCATGGGCCGGCGTTCGGTAGGTGGGGAGAAAGGTGCGTCGGCAGAAGTGGGATCGTAGATCGCTACACAGTCACGGCATGGGCTTGGCGGCACTGACCGTCGTCAGCGCCGCGCGCTCGCCGTCACCAGAACGCGAAGCGTTCTGGTTGGCGAACGAGAGCTTGCAGCTCTCGTTAACGTGACTGGTTCACTCGTCCTCAAGCCGATCCAGAACCGCCTCCGGCTCGTAGGCCAGCGTGATCGAGCGCGAGCGCCCGCGCCCCTCCACGTCGGCGTACTCGGTCTCGATGACGCCGAGCTGTTCGAGCTTCTTCACGATCTCGGAGTAGCGCGTGTAGCCCAGATCCGTCTTCTCGTGGAACGCCTCGTAGACGGTGCCGGCCTGCTCGCCGCCGTGTTCGGCCAGCACGCGCACCAGCGCGCGCTCGGAGTCCGATAGCTCCCGGAGGCTGCGCGCGAGGTGGACGTGTTTCGAGCGCTCGTAGGCCTCCTCGATGTCCGCCTCGGAGATGGTGCGCGAGCCCCGCATCTCGGCGTTCAGGCCGGCGCGGCGCAGCAGGTCGATCCCGACCCGGAGGTCGCCGCTCTCGGCGGTGAGTTCGGCGACGCGGTCGAGTTCGGGCGCGGAGAGGACGCCCTCGTGGAAGCCGCGCTCGACGCGCTCCCGGAGGATATCGACGATCTCGGGGGCGTCGTAGGTTGGGAAGTAGATGTCCTCGGGGCGGAACACGCTCTGGACCCGGGAGTCGAGTTCGTCCATTACGGACAGCGAGAGATCCGAGGAGACGACGACGACGCCGATGCGCGCGCCGGCGTGGGTCTCGTGCGCGCGGAGGAGGGAGTAGAGCGTGTCGGAGGCCTCGTTCTCGTAGAACAGGTAGTTCACGTCGTCGAGCGCGACGATGAGTACCTCCTCGGACTCGACGAGGCGGTCGGTCACCTGCTCGAACAGCTTCTTGAAGGAGACGCCGGAGGAGGGGGGTTCGTAGTCGAAGACGCTCTGGAACAGCCGCGAGAACACCGCGTAGCGCGTGGAGTCGACCTGGCAGTTGACCCGGACCGTGCGGACGTTCGGCGCCTCGACGCCGAGTTCGCCGAACAGCTTCTGGACCGCGGTGGTTTTGCCGGTGCCGGGCGGCCCGCGGATCACGGTGTTGAGCGGGCGGGAGCCACGGACGGCGGGCCGGAGCGCGTACTTCAGGCTCTCCAGTTGGCTCTCGCGGTGTTTGAACGTCTCGGGGACGTAGTCGACTTCGAAGACGGACTCGTCGCGGAACACGGACTCGTCCCACGAGAGCATGTCGCCGGAGTCCCCGGTCATGGCTCACACTGTCGGCGGTGACCACTTAACGGTTTACGAGCAGTGGGTGCGGTGTTTGGACTGTGTGGCCCGACCTTTCTCCTCGACCTTTTGCTGCGGGCCCCAGAGGGCCCTTGCAAAAGCTCGATCAAAAGCGCTCCTCGTCGTTCGAGAGAGCGAAGTTCTCTCGTGATGACGAAAGGCACGCAGTACCTTTCGAACCACTCCTGTTAGTCGCTCGTCGGCCCGCGCTCGCTCCGGGAGAGCAAAGCTCTCCCGTGCCCTCGCTCACTTCGTTCGCGAGGACTCCGCTCGCGCGGTCGACGAACCACCACTGCAGAAGATCAGGCCAACGGCGTCCGCTCGACCACGGTTCCGTCGTAGTTCGGGTACTGCTCGACGATCTCACCCTCCTCGACGTCGCCGTCCTCGATCATCTCCTCCAGCAGCCACCACGCCACCTCGACGTGGTCGGACTTCACGGTGTAGTACTCATCGGGCACCCCGAGGTCCTCGAAGCGCCGGGGGTCGGCGTAGCTCTTCCCGTACACCAGCGTCCCGTCGTCGGTCACGTCGTCGAACTCCCGGCGGACGTTCCGGGCCATCCGCTTCAGCCGCCGACGGTGCTGGGCGGCGTCCTTGAACACCGAGGTGCAGAAGTACACCTTCTCGTGGTCGCCCATCACGTCCAGAATGTCGCCACGGCTGTCCTCGACAGCGCTCATGTGGCCCTCCTTGCGCTCGAACCCCTCCTCCTGCATCCGGCGGTAGTTCCCGTCGGACATCTCGAACTCGTTGATGTTACAGAAGTCGGCGGCGCCCTCGTCGAGGAACTCCAGGAACTCCGGTTCGGGCCGGATGCCCGGGATCTCGAACGCCGGCGTCAGGCCCTCTTCGCGGGCGATGTAGAGGATCTCCTCCCACTCGGTGCCGTGCATGTCGCCCCAGAGTTCCAGCGGCGGGTGAAACCGTATCTCGTCCAGTCCGGCCTCGGCGAGGCGGCGCATGTTCTCCCGGCCGCCGGGGATGCCGGTGTAGAGGTGGGTGTGGTGGTCCTCGCCGAACTCGTCTTTGAGCAGTTCGAGGTAGTGGCAGGTGCGTTCGAGCACCTCCTGGGGTTCGCCACCGGTGATGGAGGATCCCATCGCGTCCATGCGCTTTGCCTCGGTGATCACGTCCTCGTCGCTCTCGACGGGCCGCTCATTGGCGTACACCTGCTCGACGTTCTTGCGGTTCTCGCCGAGGGGACAGTAGAAACAGTCCCGCTGGTCACAGTAGCCGTAGACGAACATCACCATCTTCCCGCCCTTGGCGCACTGTTCGCAGCCCTTCGAGATCATCAGTTACCCTCGCTACCCGGCCGAGCCCCAAAAGCGGCACGGTGCGGGCGTGTCGCGGCGTCTCACGCTGTCGACGCCGGTGCAGTGCTCACGCCGCGGTGCGGAACCGGACCTCGATCCCGTCCGGTCCCGCGACGACGATGTCGCCGTCAGTTTTGGTCGGCTCGTACTCGCTCGCTTCCAGCCGATCACGGAGGGCGTCGAGCGCGTCCGCGTCCGGCAGCACGACCTCGAACCACGACAGCCCGGCTCCCGACGCCGGCTCGGAGCGCCGGTGCCACGTGTTCGCGCCGAGGTGATGGTGGTAGCCGCCGGCGGAGACGAACGCCGCATCCGGCATCATCATCTGGCGCTCGAAGCCGACCGTATCGACGTAGAACGCGGCGAACGCCTCGAGCGAGCTCACTTCGAGATGGACGTGTCCGACGTCCGTCCCGTCGGGGAGCCCCGACTCCCCCGAGGCGGCACGCGCCACGGCATCGAGGTCGAGCGGATCGGTCCCCATCTGGACACGCCCGTCGTCGCTGTGGGGCCACTCCGCGCGCGGGAAATCCCGGTATATCTCGATGCCGTTGTCTTCGGGATCCGAGAGGTACAGTGCCTCGCTGACGCGGTGATCTGACGCGCCGTCCAACTGCCCCCGATCCCGAATCCGGCCCAGCGCATCACCCAGCGCCGCGCGCGACGGTACTCTGAAGGCGTTGTGGAACAGGCCGGCACTCGTCGCGGGGCGGGGCGACGCCCCGGCGTCGAGGACGAGCAGCGACGTGTCCGCGACGCCGAGGACTGCACGCGACGACGATTCCGAGAGCGTCTCGAGTCCCACCACGTCCCGGTAGAATGCGGTCATCTCCTCGAGATCGTCGACCCGGAGCGCGGTTCGTCCGATACGTGTCTCCGCCGGGAGACGGTCTGTGTCGGCTGTATTCGGCATTGTTACGGCTCCCAATCGGGTTCGGGGCCGTATAGCGTTGCGGGCATCGGAGGGAACTACTGCCGGATCGCTTTTCAGCCCTTCCACGCGTACCAGAGCATCGGCGCCGCGAAGACGAGCGAGAACACCCCGGCGTAGCCGATCACCAACAGCCCGTCCGCGGCGGCGTCGCCGATCAGCAGGAACAGCGCCGGCCCCGTCGCGAGCACGCCGAGGCCGACCAGCGTGACGACTGCCCGCTCCGCACGCCCGGCCGGATCGGCGCCCGAGTCGGCGTCGACGCCCGCATCGAGAACCTCGCGCACCTCCGTCGCCTGCTCGCGCGGGATCGTGAGCACACGCGGCGCGCGCAGGCTCCCCGCACCGCGGGCGTAGGCGAGCCAGTAGATCACGACCGACCCGACGGCCACGGATCGAACCCCGGAGAGCGCGTTGAGCGACACCGACGGTCCAACTTTGGTGGCCAACACCATCGCCTCGCGGTCGATTTCGGCGTCCGTGCTGAGCGCCATCCCGACGAGCGCCGCAGCGAACGTCAGCGCGGCGACGGCGCCTGCCGCCGCCGGCGAATGCTGAAACGCCAGCAGCATCGCGACGGCACAGCCCAGCGACGCGAGAGCGACGCCGAGACGGCTCGGCTGCCAGTCCTCGTGTCCGAGCGACGCCTCCTCGCTCAACAGTGCGGCCAGCACTGGCGGCCGGGCGAGCGCGACCACCGCGACTGCGCCAAGCGCGAGCACCACCGCCCACGCTCCCTCGCGAACCGACGCCGCCGCGACCGCGACGGCGCCGCCGACCAGAATGAGTGCGACAGCACCCAGCGGCGCCATCAGGCCGTAGGCGAGCAGGTGGAGCCAGCGGTTCGTCTCGGGGGTGACTGTCCACGAGAGTGTCGGCGTGGCGGCGGTCGACAGTGCCGACTCGCGATCCATACCCGGGGTAGGGCCGCCGCCGAGATAAACGCCAACCCCCGAAAGAAGATATGCCTGGGTCTCCTACGTTCCGCTGATGCTGTTGGTCCTCGCTGTCGACCTCGACAACGACCTCGGTCGCAAGACCGGGCTCTCGACGCCCGTGCTGGGCCGGGAGAACGTCGAGGACGCCGCCACGCGTCTCGCGACCGCCGACCCCGAGGACTCCGACGTGAACGTGCTGTTCCAGGCGATCCACACCCGCGACCAACTGGAGCGCGAGGGCGAGGAGGTCGCCGTCGCCGCCGTCACGGGCGTCGACGGCAGCGACGTGAAAGCCAACCGCGCCGTGGGTGAGGAGATAGACACCGTGCTCGCGGCGCTCTCGACCGGCGAGAACGTGCGCGCGGTGGTCATTACCGACGGTGCACAGGACGAGTCCGTCCTCCCCGTGATCCGCTCGCGGGTACCCATCGACGGCCTCCGGCGCGTGGTCGTCCGGCAGGCCCAGGATCTGGAGTCCATCTACTACACGATCAAGCAGGTGCTGGGCGACAAGGAGACCCGCGGGACGCTGCTCGTCCCGCTCGGGGTCCTCCTGTTGGTCTACCCGCTCGTCCTCGTCGCCAACGCGTTCGACGTGGCGGGCGTCTCCGTACTGGGGCTGCTCTCGGGGCTGCTCGGCCTCTATACGCTGTTCCGCGGGCTCGGACTCGAGGACGCCGTCGACGACGCCGCCGAGGAGGTGCGCCAACTCCTGTACGCCGGTCGGGTGACGCTGATCACCTACGTCGTCGCCATCGCGCTGGTCGCTATCGGCGGCTGGCAGGGGTATCTGGCGGTCACTGAGACCGCGTCGCTCGCTCGCCCCGGGCAGGCGGCGGTGTTCATCCACCACGCGGTGAGTTGGTTCGCCGCCGCGGGCGTCACCTCCAGCCTCGGCCAGGTGACCGACGAGTATCTCGCCGGCGAGTTCCGCTGGCGCTACCTCAACGCGCCGTTCTACGTGCTCGCGATCAGCGTCGTGCTCCACGCCGTCTCGGGCTTCTTCCTCCCGGGCGAGGCGGCGATGGCCATCACCGACCTCGCGCTGGCGCTGACGGCGGGGACGCTGCTGGGCGTGTTGAGCACGCTCACGTTCGCCATCGCGGAGAACCGGTTTCCGGCGACGGCCGAGGCGGCCTGATCGCCGCGCTGCCCGTTTTTCCTACCGCTCGCGGCTGACGACGTACTCCGCCAACTGCTCGAGATACTCGCGAGCCTCGCCGTCCTCGACGGTCGCCGTCGCCAGCGCATCGAGCGCCCGTTCTGACTCCGCACGGGCCCGCTCGTCGGCCTCGTCCGCGGAGAGATCGGTCACCTGAATCAGCGACGGGCGATCCATCTCGGCGTCCTGTCCGGCGGGTTTGCCGAGTTCCTCGGCGTCGCCCGTCGCGTCCAGTACGTCGTCGCGCATCTGGAACGCGACGCCGACGCGTTCTGCGTACTCGCCCATCGACTCCACGGTGAAGCCATCGGCGCCGGCGGCGACGGCACCGACCTCCGCGGCCGCGCGGAACAGCGCGCCGGTCTTGCGCCGGGCTAACTCCATGTACTCGGCCTCGCTTTCGGGCTCGCTCACCAGTTCGGTCGCCTCGCCCTCACCGAGTTCGACCATCGCCTCGGCGACGATGCCCATCGCGTGCTCGTCGGCCGAGAACAGCGCGAACGCCTCGCCCAGCAGGCCGTCGCTGGCGACGATGGCCGGGCCGTAGCCGTACTCGGCCCACGCGCTCGGGGTGCCGCGGCGCAGTTCCGAGCGGTCGATGATGTCGTCGACGACCAGCGAGGCGTTGTGAACCAGTTCGATACCGACAGCGAACTCCACGGCGTCCTCCGGGTCGCCGCCCGCGGCCTCGCAGGCCAGCAGCGTCACGGCGGGCCGGACGCGCTTCCCACCCGACAGCGTGACGTGGGACAGGCGCTCGGCCAGCGCGGGCGGCTCGACGTCCTCGACGAGCGTCGACAGTCGCTCGTCGACGAGTTCCACCCGACGGTCGAGCGTCTCCATTAGCGTCATATCGGGGAGGATTGCCCAAGTACGTGACGGTAACCGCTGATCGGTTCCCGTTCCGAAAAACCGCAGCATTATGCCGTGCCCGCCCGAATCGCCGCCAATGGGAGTCCTGGAGGACAAGGCACGGGCACGCACCTTCTACAAGTACCTCTCGCGGGTGTACGACACCGTCAACCCGCTGGTCTGGAACGAGGAGATGCGCGACGAGGCGCTCGACCGGACCGGCATCGAACAGGGTGACCGCGTGCTCGACGTGGGCTGTGGCACCGGTTTCGGCACCGAGGGGCTGCTCCAGCACACCGACGACGTGCACGGCCTCGACCAGAGCGTCCACCAACTGGAGAAAGCCTGGGCGAAGTTCGGCAAGACTGACCAGGTGAAGTTCTACCGCGGCGACGCCGAGCGCCTGCCCTTCGCCGACAACAGCTTCGACCACTACTGGTCCTCTGGGTCCATCGAGTACTGGCCCAGCCCTGTCGATGCCATCGAGGAGGCCCGCCGTGTCACCAAACCCGGCGGCACCGTCCTCATCGTCGGCCCCGACGAGCCGAGCAACAGCCTGTTCCACAAGATCGCCGACGCCATCATGCTGTTTTACGACGCCGACGAGGCCGACCGGATGTTCAGCGAGGCCGGCTTCCCCGAGCGCGAACACGTCGTGATGCAGGCCAACCCCGGGAGCCCGCGGGCCATCGTCACCATCGCGACGGTGCCCGAGGAGTAGCGCACTTTTCGCCGACATCATCCTCCGACCTGCGTCGACAGCGACGCGAACCGCTGGTCCCCGTGGAACAGTTCGACCGATAACTGCGCGCCCGGTTCCAGCGCCGGATCGTTCGTCCCGGCGACTCGGAACGACGCGGTCTCCCCGACCTCCCACTCCACGTCGGTTCTGGGGTTGAACGGCCCGCTCGGGCCACCGTGGAACCCCCGTGCCGCGAAAAAGGGAACCGGCGGCTGATGGGCCAGCGGGTCACCGTCGACGGCGACTTCGACCCGCAGCGCCCGCACGTCGACGGCGTCGCCGCCGGTGTGGTCGATGCTGACCCGGTCACCCTCGGCGGAAAGGTCGAACGTGGCGGTCGGTGGCGGGCCGCTCAGCGCGGCGGCCTGTCCGAACATGACGGTGCCGAACACGGCGGCGGCCGCGACGGTGACGCCGACGAGCAACACCGCGCCGAGCGCCGGCGAGACGGCCCGATCAGTGTCAGTCGGCGAGGGGAGCACGGGGGGTCTGGCCCCGGCTTCCTACTTCAACTCCGGGTCAGGCGCCGAGGGTGGGGGCGTCGGTGCTGTTGGTCTCGAGGTAGGCCGCGGTGGTCTCGCCGCCGACCGCGAGCACGGTGTAGCTCCCGCGGGGGGAGACGGTCCAGAGCGTGCCGTCCTCGCCGGTCCGGCCGACGGTCATGCGCTCTGATTGGCCCTGGCTCAGGGTGATCGCGAGGTCGATTGGCTCGCCCGATTCGGCGTCGGAGACGTGGATCCGGAGCGGCCCGCCGGGGTAGGTCTGATTGACCGAGACGGTGATCCCACTGATCGTGTTCGAGTCCGTCGACGGCGAGTGGTACTGCGAGAGGCCGAACCGTTGGTACTCCTTGAACACGTCCTCGGTGCCGCTGTCGACGAACGCGGTGAGCGTGTGGTTCTGTTTCGTGACGGTGACGATGTTGGTCGTCCCGGCGAAGTTCACTGACGCGTCGGCGGAACGGACGATCTCGGGGTAGCTCTCCCGAGTGACGTTGATCGTCGCCGGCCCGTCCATCGTGGCGGTCGAATCGCCCGACTGCTCGGCGCCGCGGAACGCCTCGCGGAGGTAGACGCCATCGTCGACCGCCGCGAGTTCGTACCCTTCGGGACCGGTCGTGACGAAGAACTGAACCGAGTCGTCGGTGCCGCGGATGGCGTCGACGGCGCGTTCACGGACCGGGCCGCCGAACGTCCGGAGTTCGTACCGGATCTCGGCCGGCCGCGAGAGGCTGAACCCGTCGATATCGTCGGCGAGTTGGTTCAGCCGTTCGATCCGGGCCTCGAGCGCTTCGGCCTTCGCGGCGATGGTGGCCAGTTCGACGACGAACGCCTCCGTCGACATGTCGCCGTCGTTGTACGCCTGGATGGCGGCCTGCTGACGGTCTCGGAGCGTGATGATCTCCGTCTCGACCGTGGAGGAGGCCTGAATGATCCGGCGGCTCCGTTCGCTGTCGCTCTCGGCGGCCCGGACGTGTTCGACGACGGCTTCGGTCTCGACTTCGACCGCGCTGACGTTGCCGTTGAACTCCGCGGCCGGGCCGAGATTCAGCGTCGCCCGGTCGACCTCGCTCTTCTGGACGGCGCCGTCAGGGACGACGAGCACGCGCGTCTCGTTGCGCTGGCCGTCGGGCGATTCCTGGCCGGGCAGTGGCGTGACGACGCCGTCGACGCCGGCCGTCTCGGCGTCGGTCGGGCTGGCATCGACGGATACGCCGGCAGCCCCGACGCCTGCGGGCGCCACGAGGGCCAGGGAGAGGGCGAGGACCGCGAGGAGTGCGAGAGACCTCATCGGCGGTCACTACCGGGGCCTCCACCTTAAAACACGCCGGAGCGATACGGTAGACTGATAGAAAGCGTTTTGCCCGGGGGCTGTCACGCTCGGGATATGCGGTACGTAGTCGTCGCCCTCCTGTTAGTCGGTGCGCTCTCCGGGGGAGTCGTTGCCCAGGAGTCGCCCGACATCGCCAACGCGACGACGACGTTCGACGCCGAACTCCGGGCCAACGGCGACGCGGACTGGACGGTCCGGACGACCGTTCCGCTCGACACACCCGAGGAGCGCGACGCGTTCCGAAACTACGGGCAGCGGTTCGCGGCTGGGGAGACCTCGGCCGGCCCCGGCATCGAGTTCTTCGAGTCGGCGGCATCGGCGGCCTCGACGGCAGGGGACCGGGAGATGCTGATCACGAACGTCGAGCGGAGCTACTCGCTCGGGACGGAGACCGGGACGCTACAGCTCGAGTTCCGGTGGACGAACTTCCTCGCACCCGAGGGCGAGGGATACAGGCTCGCCGACGCGCTGCTGACTCCCGACGGGACGTGGCTCAGTTCGCTCGAAGCCGGCCAGGAGATCCGCCTGTACACCCCGCCGAACTACGACATCCAGCAGAGCATCGAGGCGCGGCAGGTGAACGACTCACTGGTCGTTACCGGCCCCGAGTCGTTCGACCCCACGGAGTTCGTAGTCCTCTACGAGCCGGCGGCCGCGTCCGGATCGCCGACTGCCAGCGAGTCGCCGACGCCGAACGGCCCCACGCCTGACCAGGGTATCGACGGCGTCGTCGTCGGGCTGCTCGGCTTGCTGTTCCTCGTTATCGGCGTGCTGGCCGTGTGGCGCTGGCGGGGCGGCAACCCGATCGAGGCCGTGGCAAGCGACGACGAAGGCCCGGACGAGGCCGGCGGTGGGCAGCCCCCGAGCCCAACTGAAGCCGAGGAGCCGGCGGTCGACACGGAACTGCTCTCGGACGAGGAGCGCGTCGAGACGCTGCTGGAGCAGCACGGCGGCAGAATGCGACAGGCCGCCATCGTCGAGGAGACTGACTGGTCCGACGCGAAGGTCTCCCAACTGCTCTCCCGGATGGCCGACGAGGGCCAGGTCGAGAAGCTCCGACTCGGCCGGGAGAACGTCATCTCCCTGCCCGAGGAAGAGGAGGAGCGGTAGTCGGCGCCCCGGCGAACGTCCCCCCTTCCCGTGGTCGTTCGCCTGTGAGCATAGCGAAAGGATTTACCACCAGCCAGGAGAATTCGATGGCGATGAAGATTCTGGTAACCGTCAAGGAGGTGGCAGCCGTCGAGGACGACTTCGAGATCGACGGACTGGCCATCGACGAGCGGTACCTCGAGTACGACCTCAACGAGTGGGACGACTACGCGGTCGAGTCGGCGGTGCAGATCGCCGAGGCCGCCGACGAGGACGTGGAGGTCGTCGCCGCCACCATCGGCCCCGAGCGCAGCGAGGAGACCATCCGGATGGCGCTCGCGAAGGGTGCGGACCGGGCCGTGCGCGTCTGGGACGACGCCATCGCGGACCAGCAGTTGCTCGACGTGAACGCCAAGGTGAGCGTGTTCGAGCAGGTCGTCGCGGAGGAGGAGCCGGATCTGGTGCTGACCGGCGTGCAGGCCGCCGACGACTCCTTCGGCGCCACTGGGGTCGCGCTCGCGAACCGCGTGGACTACCAGTGGGCGGCGGTCGTCAACGACCTCGACTACGCGGCCGGCGACGAGAGGGCCACGGTTCGACGTGAACTCGAGGGCGGCGTCGAGGAGATCACCGAAGTCGACCTCCCGGCGGTGCTCTCGATCCAGACCGGGATCAACGAGCCCCGCTACGCGAGCCTCCGCGGGATCCGACAGGCCCAGCAGAAGGAGATCACGCCGTTCGACCTCGCGGATCTCGGCCTCGACGCCGAGAGCGTCGACGGCGCGCTGGAACTCACGGCCATGTACGAACCCGAGAGCGAGTCCGACGCGACCATCTTCGAGGGCGACGCCGAGGAGACGGCCGCGGAGTTGGCGGGCGTGCTGCGGGACAAGGGGGTGGTCGGCGAATGACCGAGCACGACGTTCTCTTCGTCGCGGAACACCGCCACGGCGACCTGCGGGACGTGAGCTACGAGGGGATCACCGCCGGCCGCCGACTGGCAGACGCGCTGGGCGGCGACCTCCACGTCGCCGTCGTCTCCGGCCCGGTCGACCGCTTCGCCGAGTCGCTCAACACGCCCGAAGTCGACGCCATCCACACCGTCGACGCCGGCGAGGAGTTCGATCACGACACGTACGCGGCCGCGACCGGGGCGCTCCACGCCGACCTCGACCCGGCCGCGCTGGTGTTCCCGAACTCGGTCAACGGCCTCGACTACGCGCCGGCAGTCGCCGACGAACTCGGCCTGCCCTACGCGACGGACGCGGTGGGGCTGGCGTACGACGACGGCCTGACCGTCACTCGCGAGATGTACGGCTCGAAGGTCGAGACCACTGTCGACGTGGCGGCCGATCAGTTCGTCGTCAGCATCCGCGGCGGCGAGTGGGCCGCCGCAAGCGGCGCCGGCGACGCCGAGGTTTCGGCGTTCGAGTTCGACGAGGCGAGCGTCGACGACGGCTCCCGAGTCAAGGGGTTCGAGGAGGTCGGCGGCGGCGACGTGGACATCGGCGAGGCGGAGTTCCTCGTCTCCATCGGCCGCGGGATCGAGGAGGAGGAGAACCTCGACCTGATCCGGGAGCTGTGTGAGGCGACGGGCGCGACGCTCTCCTCGTCGCGACCCATCGTCGACAGCGGCTGGCTGCCGAAGAACCGGCAGGTCGGCCAGTCCGGCAAGCAGGTGACGCCGAAAGTGTACCTCGCCATCGGGATTTCCGGCGCCGTCCAGCACGTCGCCGGGATGAAGGGCGCCGAGACGATCATCGCCGTCAACACCGACCCGAACGCGCCGATCTTCGACATCGCGGACTACGGGATCGTCGGGGACCTGTTCGACGTGGTGCCGGCGCTGATCGAGGAATTCAACTGAACCTTTTGCTGCGGGCCCCGGAGGGCCCTTGCAAAAGCTTCACCAAAAGCGCTCCTCGCTCCCTCCGGGAGAGCTTCGCTCTCCCGTGCTCCCGCTCACTTCGTTCGCGGGAACTCCGGTCGTTCGTCGGCCCGCTCGCTCGGCCTGCGGCCTCGCTCGCGGTGAGTGACCGGTGTCCCTCCTCGTAGCCGTTCAGTGTCGCTCACAGTGAGTGTTCGGGGGCGTTCGACCCGCACGCTTTCGCAAACACCTTATACGGCCCGGGAAAACCACGAACCGATCAGCTAATGCCCAGACCGGAAGTTCTTGATCGGATCAAGGAGGCGGAGGAAGACGCCGACGAGATCCTCGAGGAGGCTCGCCGGGAGAAAGAGGAACGGATCGCCGAGGCTCGCGAGCGAGCCACCGAGATCCGGGAGGAGGCCGAACAGGAGGCAGCCGAACTCGAGGAGGAGCGTCTCGAGGAGGCCCGCGCGGAGATCGAGGACGAAAAAGAGGAGATCATCCGCGAGGGCGAGCGCGAACGCGAGGCGCTGACCGAGGAGGCCGAGCAGAACGTCGAGGAGGCCGTCGAGTACGCGGTCGACCAGTTCGAGGAGGCGGTGCATGCTCAGACCTAAGCAGATGAGCAAGCTCTCGGTGACTGGCTCCAAGCGCGTGATGGGGTCGGTCGTCGAGCTCGTCCACGACCAGCACGTCCTCGACGTCTCGGAGTACGACGGCTCGTGGGAGGGGTTCCAGCCCGGCGACCCCGAGGCGGAGGCCGAGGCGGCGTCCGAGAAGCTGGTGACCGTCCGCTCGATCAAGAGCATCCTCGATGTCGACGCCGAGGCGGCGACGCCGCAGTCGATCACCGAGGCAGAGATCGAGGCCCAACTCCCCGAGATCCAGGACGCGGTCAACGAACTCGACGACCGGCGCGATACGCTCCGCGAGGAGCTTCGCGGGATCGAGGAGCGCCTCGACGCCGTCGAGCCGTTCGTCGAACTCGGGATCGACCTGAACCTCCTCGGGGGCTACGACAGCCTCGAGGTCGCGGTCGGTCACGGCGACTACGACTCCGTCGAGCGCGAACTGCTCGACGCCGAGGGGATCCAGCAGTACGAGATCTTCACCGGCGGCGACGTGCTCGCGGTGTTCGTCTACCCGAGCGAGCACGCCGAGGGTGTGCTCGACGACGCACTCGTGGGCGCGGCGTTCACGAGCCTCGAGGTGCCCGATTCCGAGGTCGCCCCGGAGTCCTACGTCCGGGAGATCGAAAGCGAGAAACAGGGCATCGAGTCCGAAATCGAGGGCGTCGCCGACGAGCTCGCGGCCCTCGAGCAGGAGCACGCGTCGTTCCTGCTGGCGGCCGAGGAGGAGCTCCAGATCGAGGCCCAGCGCGCCGAGGCGCCGCTCTCCTTCGCGACGACGGAGAACGCCTTCGTCGCCGAGGGCTGGGTCCCCACCGAGCACTACGAGGGGGTCGCGGCGACGCTCAAAGAGGAACTCGGCGACCGCATCGACGTCGAGGAAGTCGAGCGCGCCCAGTTCAAGTCCGACGGCGAGGCCGTCCACGAACACGGCGAGGCAGTCGCCGACGGCGGCACCACCATCGGCAGCGACGAGCCGCCGGTCGTGCAGGACAACAACGGGTTCGTCCAGCCCTTCGAGGTGCTGGTGAATGCGATCGGTCGGCCCACCTACAGCGAGTTCGACCCGACTGCCCTCCTGTTCCTGACGTTCCCGCTGTTCTTCGGCTTCATGATCGGGGACGTGGGCTACGGGATCGTCTACACCGCCATCGGCGGCTACCTCTACACGCAGTTCGACAGTCCCGGCTTCAAGAGCATGGGCGGCGTGACCATCGCGGCGGGGCTGGCGACGATCCTGTTCGGCGTCTTCTACGGCGAGATATTCGGCCTGCACCTCGTCTCCGAGTACGTCTGGGGCGGCAACGCGCCGCTACACAAGGGGCTCATCCCCGAGTACAGCTACTGGGTCCCCGGCTGGATCCTGATCAGCGCCCTCGCCGCGCTGGTCCACCTCAACATCGGCTACGTGCTGGGGTTCTTCGAGGAGCTTCAGTTCCACGGCCTGAAGGCGGCCGTCGTGGAGAAGCTCTCGTGGATCTTCGCGATGAACGGCCTCTGGATCTTCATCGCCAGCAAGTGGTTCGAGAACTCGAAGCCCGAGTTCATCTTCACCGTGTTCGACAGCGGTGAGAAGGCCGCGTTCGCGCTGGGCTTCGGCGGCTTCCCGGTGATCGTCGGGCAGGCAGGGATCGCCCTGTTCGTGCTTGGCGCCCTGCTGCTCGGCTTCGGCGCGCCCGCCGAACTCGTCGAGATTTTCGACGCGCTGGTGAACGTGCTCTCCTACGCCCGACTCGCGGCGGTGCTGCTGGCGAAGGCGGGGATGGCCTTCGCGGTCAACCTCTTTTTCTTCGGCGTCGCCGTCACCGGCGAGGGCGAGGAGGCGTCGTGGCACTTCATGACCGACCACGCCTACCACGTCGGCGATATGTACCACGGCGAGCCGGTCACCGAGATCATGTTCGGCGGCCTGATGCACGGCGGCCTGGCGTCGCTGCTCGGCGGCATCCTCGTCCTCGTGCTGGGCCACATGCTGGTGCTCGCGCTGGGTGTGACCAGCGCCGGCCTGCAGGCCGTGCGTCTGGAGTACTACGAGTTCTTCTCGAAGTTCTTCGACGGCGGCGGCCGCGAGTACGAACCGTTCGGCCACGAGCGTCAGTTCAGCCGACAGGACTGACGCCACCCTCGCGGATCCTCCCGTTTGGCTGACGGGTTTTGGCGACTGGTACCCCCCCGTCAGCCGTGCCTGTGTGGCCGCCTCGCACGGTTCTCTCCGGCGCCTTTGGGAAGGTTTATGACCGTCGTGGAGCCAACTACGGCTTGTTCGGAGACGACTGACTACGAACCCGAGTTGATACCCATATGTTCGACATCGCACCCCAAGTCGCAAGCCTCGCACTGCAGGAAGGAACCAGCAGCGGCCCCGCCATCACCTCGACGGGTATGGCAGCCCTCGCAGTCGGCCTCGCCGGCCTCGGTGCCGGCTACGCCGAGCGTGGTATCGGGTCCGCCGCCGTCGGCGCCGTCGCCGAAGACGAGGGCCTCTTCGTGCAGGCACTGATCCTCACCGTCCTGCCGGAGACTATCCTCATCTTCGCGCTGGTCGCCATGATCCTGGCGTAAACTTTCCTCTCCCTTTCCGCTCATGAGCTTGGAAACCGTTGTCGAGGACGTTCGAGACGAAGCCCGCGCGCGTGCCGAGGAGATACGCGAAACGGGCGAGAGTCGTGCGGAAGAGATCATCTCGGAGGCGGAAGCCGACGCCGAGTCGATCGTCCAGCAACGAGAAGAGGAAGTCGAGGCACAGATCGAGGAGGAGCGCGAGCAGGCGCTCTCCAGCGCGAAGCTCACGGCCAAACAGGAGCGCCTGGAGGCCCGACGCGACGCGCTCGAACAGGTCCGCGACGGGCTCGAAGAGCGCGTCGCCGAGATCGAGGGCGAGCGCCGTGAGGAACTCACCCGCTCCCTGCTCGACAACGCGGCCGAGGAGTTCGACGCCGCCGCAAGCGTCGACGTCTACGGCCGTGCGGCTGACGAGGAGCTGCTGACCGACCTGCTCTCGGAGTACGAGGGCTGGTCCTTTGCCGGTATCGAGGACTGCCTCGGCGGCGTCGTCGTCGAGAGCGAGAGCTCCCGCGTCAGCGTGGACAACACCTTCGACTCCGTGATCGAGGAGGTCTGGGACGAGGAACTCAAACGCATCAGCGAACGCCTCTTCGAAGAATGAGCGCAACCGGCAGTTCCAACCCGGAGTACGTCAACGCTCGCGTGAGCGCCCGGCGTGCGACCCTGTTCGACGAGGAGGACTACCGGAAGCTGCTGCGGATGAGTCCCGACGAGATCTCCCGCTACATGGAGGAGTCGACCTACCAGGGGCCGATCAACCGGCTCGGCTCCCGCTTTGCGGGCGTCGACCTGATCGAGTACGCCCTGAACGCGGGGCTGGCCGAGACGTTCGACGAACTGCTCGCGTGGGCCGACGGTCGGCTCTACGAGCAGGTCGCTCGCTACCTGCGGAAGTTCGACGCGTGGAACGTCAAGACGGCCGTCCGCGGCGTCTACGCCGACACGGACGCCGAGTCCATCGAGGACGACGTCATCCGCGCCGGCGAACTCGACGACGACCTGCTCGACCGACTCGTCGACGCCGAGAGTATCGACGCCATCGTCGACCTGCTCGAGGGGACGCTGTTCGGCGAGCCCCTCGCGGCGGCCTACGAGGTGTACGAGGAGTCGGGCACGCTGGTGGCTCTAGAAAACGCCATCGACCGGGCGTACTACGAGAACCTGTTCGAGGGCGTGACCACCGCGGGCGCTGGCGCGGACTCGGCGTACGCGGAGTTCCTGCAGGCCGAGATCGACTTCCGGAACGCCCGGAACGCGCTCCGACTCGCACGGAGCGGCGCGGATATCGATCCGGCGGAGTACTTCATCGAGGGTGGGACGCTGTTCACCCCCGAGGAGCTCTCGGCGCTCTCGCGGAACCGCGACCAGTTGGTCGAGCGGATCCGTGAGAGCCGTTACGGCGACGAGCTTACCGGTGCGCTCGACGAACTCACGGAAGCTGACAGCCTCATCGGGTTCGAGCACGCCCTCGAGGGCGCGCTGCTCGAGCACGCGCGGAACGCGGCACACGCCCACCCGATGTCGATCTGTCCAGTGATCGCCTTCGTGCTCGCCAAAGAGCGCGAGGCCGACAACATCCGTGCCATCGCCCGAGGCACCCAGGCGGGGCTCGACCCCGAGGAGATTCGGGCGGAGATGGTGGTACGATGAGCACCGAAATCGCCGTGATCGGCAGCCCGGAGTTCACGACCGGGTTCCGCCTCGCCGGCGTCCGGACGTTCGAGGACGTGCCCGACGAGGAGAAGGATGCGCGACTCGACGACGCCGTCGAGTCGACGCTCGGCGACGAGGACGTGGGCATCATCGTGATGCACGACGACGACCTCGACTACCTCTCGCGGGGGACCCGCGAGGCCGTCGAGACGAGCGTCGAACCGACGCTGGTCACACTCGGTGGCGGCGCCGGTAGCGGCGGGCTGCGCGACCAGATCAAACGAGCCATCGGGATCGACCTGATGGACGACGAGGACTAACTATGAGTCAGGCAACAGACGTCGCCGCGGAAGAACGCGGCCAGATCGAGAGCGTGAGTGGTCCGGTCGTGACCGCCGTCGACCTCGACGCCCGGATGAACGACGTCGTCTACGTGGGCGACGAAGGGCTGATGGGCGAAGTTATCGAGATCGAGGGCAACGTCACGACGGTCCAAGTGTACGAGGAGACCTCCGGGGTCGGCCCCGGTGAACCCGTCGTCAACACGGGCGAGCCGCTGACCGTCGACCTGGGTCCGGGGATGCTCGACTCCATCTACGACGGCGTCCAGCGCCCGCTGGACGTCCTCGAGGAGAAGATGGGCTCGGCGTTCCTCGACCGCGGGGTCGACGCCCCCGGGATCGACATGGACAAGGAGTGGCTCTTCGAGCCGGAAGTCGAGGCTGGCGACGCGGTCGAACCCGGCGACATCGTCGGGAACGTCCCCGAGACCCAGACCATCGACCACAAGGTCATGGTCCCGCCCGACTACGAGGGCGGCGTCGTCGAGAGCGTCGAAACGGGCGAGTTCACGGTTCAGGATCCCGTCGTCTCCCTCGAGAACGGCGAGGAGATCCAGATGCACCAGGAGTGGCCGGTTCGTGAGGCCCGCCCGGTGCAGGAAAAGCAGACGCCGACCGAGCCGCTGATCTCCGGACAGCGCATCCTCGACGGCCTGTTCCCGCTCGCGAAGGGTGGGACGGCGGCGATTCCGGGGCCCTTCGGCTCCGGGAAGACCGTCACCCAGCAGAGCCTCGCGAAGTTCGCCGACGCCGACATCGTCGTCTACATCGGCTGTGGCGAGCGTGGCAACGAGATGACCGAAGTCATCGAGGACTTCCCGGACCTGCCCGACCCGCAGACCGGGAACCCGCTGATGGAGCGGACGACCCTGATCGCGAACACCTCGAACATGCCCGTGGCCGCACGTGAGTCGTGTGTGTACACCGGGATCACCATCGGGGAGTTCTACCGCGACATGGGGTACGACGTGGCACTCATGGCCGACTCCACCTCCCGGTGGGCCGAGGCCATGCGCGAGATCTCCTCCCGACTGGAGGAGATGCCCGGCGAGGAGGGCTACCCGGCCTACCTCGCCGCGCGTCTCTCGCAGTTCTACGAGCGGGCCGGCTACTTCGAGAACGTCAACGGCAGCGAGGGCTCGATTTCGGTAATCGGGGCCGTCTCGCCGCCTGGCGGTGACTTCTCCGAGCCGGTGACCCAGAACACCCTGCGTATCGTGAAGACGTTCTGGGCGCTGGACGCCGACCTCGCCGAGCGCCGGCACTTCCCGGCGATCAACTGGGACGACTCCTACTCGCTGTACCGGGACCAGCTCGACGAGTGGTTCGAGGAGAACGTCTCCGCCGACTGGCCCGAGCGCCGACAGTGGGCTGTCGACATCCTCGACGAGGAGGGCGAACTGCAGGAGATCGTTCAGCTCGTCGGCGAGGACGCCCTGCCGGACGACCAGCGCCTGACTCTCGAGGTCGCCCGCTACATCCGTGAGGGCTGGCTCCAGCAGAACGCCTTCATCGAGGTGGACCAGTACTGTCCGCCCGAGAAGACGTTCAAGATGCTGGGGGCGATCAAGAAGTTCGACGACGAGGCGTTCGAGGCGCTCGAAGCCGGCGTCCCGATCGACGAGATCACGAGCATCGACGCCGCGCCGAAGCTCAACCGTATCGCCACCACTCCCGACGACGAGGTCGACGAGCACGTCGCGGAGCTGAAAGCAGAGATCGAGACCCAACTGCGGGAGCTCTACTGATGAAAGAGTACCAAACTATCACCGAGATTTCGGGCCCGCTCGTCTTCGCGGAGGTCGACGAGTCCATCGGGTACGACGAGATCGTCGAGATCGAGACTGCCGACGGGGACACCCTCCGTGGGCAGGTGCTCGAGTCCTCGGACGGCCTCGTCGCCATCCAGGTGTTCGAGGGCACCAGCGGTATCGACCGGAACGCGTCCGTGCGGTTCACGGGCGAGACGCTGAAGATGCCCGTGACCGAGGATCTCCTCGGCCGGGTGCTGGACGGCTCGGGCAACCCCATCGACGGCGGCCCCGACATCGTCCCCGACGAGCGCCACGATATCGTCGGCGAGGCGATCAACCCGGTCTCCCGGGAGTACCCCGAGGAGTTCATCCAGACCGGGGTTTCGGCCATCGACGGCATGAACACGCTCGTGCGCGGCCAGAAGCTCCCGATCTTCTCCGCGTCGGGGCTGCCCCACAGCGACCTCGCGCTCCAGATCGCCCGGCAGGCGACCGTCCCCGAAGAGGACGAGGCCGGCGAGGAGTCCGAGTTCGCCGTGGTGTTCGGTGCCATGGGGATCACTCAGGAGGAGGCAAACGAGTTCATGGCCGACTTCGAGCGCACCGGCGCGCTGGAACGCTCGGTCGTGTTCATGAACCTCGCGGACGACCCGGCGGTCGAGCGGACGGTCACGCCGCGGATGGCGCTGACCACCGCCGAGTATCTCGCCTTCGAGAAGGGCTATCACGTCCTGACGATCCTGACGGACATGACCAACTACTGCGAGGCGCTCCGAGAGATCGGCGCCGCGCGTGAGGAGGTCCCCGGCCGACGTGGCTACCCCGGCTACATGTACACGGACCTGGCTCAGCTCTACGAGCGGGCCGGCCGTATCGACGGGAAGGAAGGGTCCGTCACGCAGATCCCGATCCTCACCATGCCCGGCGAGGACACCACCCACCCGATCCCGGACCTGACTGGCTACATTACGGAGGGCCAGATCGTGATGGACCGGGACCTCGACAGCAAGGGCCTGCAGCCCCCCGTCAACGTCCTGCCCAGCCTCTCCCGGCTGATGGACGACGGTATCGGCGAGGGGCTGACCCGTGAGGACCACGGCGACCTCAAGGACCAGCTGTTCGCGGCGTACGCGGAGGGTGAGGACCTGCGCGACCTCGTGAACATCGTCGGTCGCGAGGCGCTCTCGGAGACGGACAACAAGTACCTCGACTTCGCGGACCGCTTCGAGGCCGAGTTCGCCAACCAGGGCTACGAGACCAACCGCGACATCGACGAGACGCTCGACATCGGCTGGGAGCTCATCTCGATGCTGCCGAAGACGGAGCTCAACCGTATCGGCGAGGACCTCATCGAGGAGTACTACGTCGAGGACACCGGCGCCGACGCGGCCGGCTCCGCGGAAGCGCCCGCGGACGACTGAAACGGGGCTCGTGACCGGGGGTCCCCCGCGTCACTCCCCGAAGCCGTCGCCGTGACTGTGCAGTCAGGCCGTCACGGCACGCCTCTCTGTCCCGACCGCCGAGCGGCGGCTCACCCTACTTAACTCATCTATGTGGGTCGTTAGCAATCCTGCACAACGGCGCCGTGTGGCGTTCTCACACGATCTGACCGTAACATCTTTATAGAACCACGGACAATCTTTCGGTACACATGAGTCAGCGACAGCGCATGGGTAACCAGCCCATGATCGTACTTTCCGAGGAGAGCCAGCGAACTTCCGGGAAGGACGCCCAGGAGATGAACATCACAGCCGGCAAGGCGGTCGCCGAGTCGGTCCGGACGACGCTCGGCCCAAAAGGCATGGACAAGATGCTCGTCGACTCCTCCGGTGGCGTCGTCGTGACGAACGACGGCGTGACCATCCTCAAGGAGATGGACATCGATCACCCCGCGGCCAACATGATCGTCGAAGTCGCCGAGACCCAGGAGGAGGAGGTCGGCGACGGCACCACGACCGCCGTCGTCGTCGGCGGTGAACTCCTCGATCAGGCCGAGGAGCTCGTCGAATCCGACGTGCATCCGACCACCATCGCACAGGGCTACCGCGCGGCCGCCGAGAAGGCAAAGGAGATCCTCACCGAGGAGGCCATCGAGGTCACCGCGGACGACTACGACACCCTGACCAAGATCGCCGAGACGGCGATGACGGGCAAGGGCGCCGAGACCGCGAAGGACACGCTCGCGGAACTGGTCGTCGACGCCCTGCTCGCGGTGCAGGACGACACCGGCATCGACGCCGACAACGTCTCCATCGAGAAAGTCGTCGGCGGCTCCATCGAGAACTCGGAGCTGGTCGAGGGCGTCATCGTCGACAAGGAGCGCGTCGACGAGAACATGCCCTACGCGGTCGAGGACGCCGACGTGGCGCTGTTCGACGGCGCCATCGAGGTCAAGGAGACCGAGATCGACGCCGAGGTCAACGTCACCGACCCCGATCAGCTCCAGCAGTTCATGGACCAGGAGGAAGAGCAGCTCCGCGAGATGGTCGACGACCTCGTCGACGTCGGCGCGGACGTGGTGTTCGTCGGCGACGGCATCGACGACATCGCCCAGCACTACCTCGCCCAGCACGGCATCCTCGCGGTCCGCCGCGCCAGCAGCGACGACCTGAAGGCGCTGGGTCGAGCGACCGGCGCGAACGTCGTCTCCGCGCTCGACGACATCGAGACGGCGGACCTCGGCTTCGCCGGCTCCGTCGCCCAGAAGGACATCGGCGGCGACGAGCGCATCTTCGTCGAGGACGTCGAGCAGGCCCGCTCGGTCACGCTGATCCTCCGCGGCGGCACCGACCACGTGGTCGACGAGCTCGAGCGCGCCATCGACGACTCCATCGGCGTCGTGCGGACGACGCTGCTCGACGGGCAGGTGCTGCCCGGCGGCGGCGCCCCCGAGACCGAGCTCGCACTCCAGCTCCGACAGTTCGCTGACTCCGTCGGGGGCCGCGAGCAGCTGGCCGTCGAGGCCTTTGCGGACGCACTCGAGGTCATCCCGCGCACGCTCGCGGAGAACGCCGGCCTCGACTCCATCGACTCGCTGGTCGACCTGCGCGCCACCCACGACGGCGGCGCGTTCACCTCCGGCCTCGACGCCTACACGGGCGACATCATCGACATGCAGGAGGAGGGCGTCGTCGAGCCCCTCCGAGTGAAGACGCAGGCCATCGAGTCCGCCACCGAGGCGGCGACGATGATCCTCCGCATCGACGACGTGATCGCCGCGGGCGACCTCGCTGGCGGGCAGGTCGGCGACGACGAAGGTGGCGACGAGATGCCGCCGGGCGGCGGCGGCATGGGCGGCATGGGCGGTATGGGTGGCATGGGCGGCGCTATGTAAGCGAGGCGGGAAAACTCGCCTTCGGCGAGGCAAACCGCCTCGTCATGACGAACGGGGAACGAATGTGACCCGTGAGTCGAAACCGGTCTCCGACCACCGCTTTCACCGCCTCCCGAGCACCGATTTCCGAACGGCTCAGATATCCCCCCGGAAACGATCCGGAACCTGCCGGTCGTTTGTTTACGCCCGGCACATTTCTCCGACATTTATTAGTGAGTGCCACACCGTGTTTCAAACACCCGACTGGTCCGTCGGGTTGTCAGAGGCAGGCCGGCGGGCTTCGGCCCGCAATCATCTGGAGTTGCCCTCCGTGAGCACGAGGGCGCTCCCGATTTCTCAGCCCGAACTGTGTACCGTCCGCAGCAGCGCCTCTAGTTCGTCGACGAACCCCCGGAACATCCGCCCGCCTTTCTCGGCGTCGACGCGTGAGACATCGCCCATCGCGCCCGATTCGGACCACTCCGCCACGTCGAGGGTGACGTTCAGCGGGCCCGACCCGAGCAGATCCGACGGCGCCTGCTCGTACTCGGTCTCCCACTCGGTGGCCTGCATGCGCTCCTCGTCGACCAGTTCGGGGTGGAGGTGCAACATCATCGAGGTCTCCAGTTCGCCGCCGTGGGCCATCCCGCCCAGTTCGCTCTCCCGCACGTCGTCGAGGAAGTACTCCCCGAGTTCGAAGTAGGTGAGCCCCAGAACCTCGGTGTCCGGCTGCTCGGCGCCGACGCGCTGGGTGGATGCGGCGAGCAGCGGGCGGTTCCCGCCGTGGCCGTTCAGGAAGAGCAGCGTGTCGAAGGCGTTGCCCAGCGCGCTGTCGGCGATCTGGGCGAGCACGTCCGAGAGCGTGTCGAAATCGGCGCTGACGGTCCCGCCGAACGGGAGGTGGTGTGGCGAGTGGCCGAGCCAGAGCGGCGGCGTGGTGAGGATGGGGAGGTCGTCGGCGCCCGCATCGGCGCTGCGCTCGCCGGCACGCTGTCCGCCGGCGTCGGCGACGCGCTCGGCGCCGGCGGTGGCGACGGCGTTGACGAGGATCGTGTCGGTCCCGGTCGGGAGGTGGTGGCCGTGCTGTTCCAGCGCGCCGACGGGGACGACGAGGATGGAGCCGTCCTGCTCGGCGATTTCGCGGACCTCGGGGTAGGGTTTGGCAGCCCACGCGACGGGGCTGGTGGTGTCGACCATGGGGTGGGTTGGCGGGGAGTGGCGAAGTAGGTGTGGGTGAGGCCCTAGTGAGGTGATTCCCACGGAGAAGCTGGTTGGATTCTAACTGCGGTATTGTCACGACTACTGGTCTTGAACTATTCAAAAAACGATGGCGGGACACAACTAGGGCTACCGAATAATCTATGTTTCTAGTAGATTGCTTATCCCCATCTCTCCCGAATAAACTCTAGCAGTTCCTCTTCTTCTCGGTTTGTAATATCTTCCACCCCAAATTCTGGCCCATCGAGGTCGTTCAATACTTTTAATGAGGAGTTGTCATATATCTCTGAGTACTTTGATTCAAATGATGTATTTCCTTTCGATTGGTTCTCTTCTGTACTTAAGACTGCTAGGTTGCCGATACGATTGCGGTTCTGAAGATGATTATGCAGCTTATTACCTTCTTCAGCGTTTTTTGGAACGAGATGCTCAACTTGGAAGTTCTTCCGGAATTCATGGTAGGGAGCTAGTGAAAGCAGACCGGACGGGCCTCTAAGGGAACGTTCATACTCATACATAACATATTTCACCACTTCGCTTTTTCTTACCCCGCCCCATCCAGACGTAAAGTTCCCATCCAGCACATCTGGCGTACTTAGGAAATCAGAGACGACTTCATCGATCGGTGCGATGCGGTCACGTTTTTCTTTGACTCTCTCAACTGCCTCTTTTATACCTAGTTCCTTTGACTGCCATCCGACATATCGGTCCGATTTTGAATTGAATATCTCATGAATCTCATCTTCATCAATATCGGACCAGTAAAGGTCATTTGCAATTGACGAGAGGGCGTTTGCATACCCCTGGGCACCATGAGACATAACTAAACTAAATCGGAAAACTAATTTTTCTAGTTCTGACACAATCTCTGCGAACTCTTCGGATCGGACACCGAATTTTTCTGCAGTGGCTATCAGTAAGGGAGTGGTTGAGGATTGGCTTCCTGCGTGTAAGAACAATAATTGAACCTTTCTCACTGTCTCGTTAACTGTTGAATTGTGATCGTTATTTGGCTCAAAATATCTCTCTGCAAATTTATCCCTATCTGTAAGATAGGGGTATCGCTCTGAGAATTTCTCGAGAGAGTTTAAATATGGTGTAATGAAGACTTCAAAGTCGTCACGTTGCACACTCGCAAAATCATTTAGATCAGAAAGGCGTCGATGTATCTCGGATGGTCCGTGACGCTTAGCTCGTGAATCTGATCGCTCACTTGTAAATACCTCCCAGTGAATCCTAATCAAGTCATCAACTTCTGAGTCAGAAAGGCCGTCATGTATTGTTATATTTCGAACAATCCTATTGAACTGTTCATATATGTCCTCAGACTCCAGTTCATCTGACTGAGAAGCACAGTAGACAAGATGGCTCCGAACCTTATCATGTAATCTTAAATCTCGACCACGATCGTTTATAACCTTGAACATTCGAGCTGCCTCGTCAACGTCTTCGACAACTTTGATATTCACCTCAAAACGTTGAGTTAGGATCTTTACTATGTTATTTAGGAATTTATAATAACCCGCATGATCAGTTGAACCGTTTTGATATTTTTCTGTCTTCCACTTTCGAAGTCGCTCAATCGTAGCCTGCTTAGCGCCAGCAATCTTTCTCTCAGCTTCTACCCGATCATCACTTTCCAAGTAATCTTCTGGGTTGTTCCCTTCCAGAATCACACTTGTATAGGCATCTTCTGCTAGGCCACCTAATCGGATTCTTTCTACACCTTCATACTGAATATACTTCTCTTCAATATCCTCCCTCCTGTCGCTTATCGTAGAAGAAATGTCACCGCTAACCTCATCACTATTTTCGATTGTTGACATTTCTTCGACAATTGCGGACACAACGATTGCGACCGTTGCTAATCGTTGTTGGCCGTCAACAATCCCATAGACATCATAGTCTTCAAAATCACTTGGTTCAACTGACCCTCGTTCTTCGAACACGAGCGTTCCAAAGTAATGGTCTACCTTTTTGTCCTTTTTATTGTTCTGTCGGTAGACAAACCCGACGTCATCGAGAAGGTCCTTGACGTTTGACTTTTCCCAGGCATAATCCCGCTGATAGTCGGGAATTACGAAATACGACTGGCTAAACACTGACGAAAGTGAAAAATTATCATCGGGTGTTCCGTCCATGATGTTTGCTTACTGCCCACGTTGATTATATTTTTGGCATTTATCTAGGAGAGTTCTCAATTCTTAACTGGTGATTGGCTAGTCAGTAACCCTTCATAATTAACAGCGCCACTTTGATAGCATTAGCCATCTGGTATGATAATCACTGCCCAGTACAGTCGCCACTGAGGAGGTCCCTAGAGTTATGCAGTGACAGTTGACGATCTCTCGGAATGAAGCCCTGTAAGGGGAGCAATCGCACTGCGGTACGTTCGGCCCGAAAGCGTGCGATCTACTGCGGCGTCGGGAGACATTCAGAACGGCTGTCTAGGTTCGTTTTCACCAAAACTCGAAATCAGACTTCAGGGTGGTCATTGTGGGATTCGAACCACGGTCGCTCCCGTTCGCTCGCTATCGCTCGCTCACCTCCCGCTCCCTGCTTCGAATCCCCTGCGTGCGTCGAACGACACGTCTCGCTGTCGCTCGACGGTCGTACGGGCACGGTGGGATTCGAACCCACGACCACCGGATGGCTCCCCCCGAGGGACCCACCGGGGTTAGAAGTCCGACGCTCTGTCCAACTGAGCTACGCGCCCTCACCCAACTGTTTGCCTCCGAGCGCAAAAGCGGTCGGGTTCGTCCCGTAGCCCTTAACCCCGCAAGCCGAGAAGCCCGATCCGATGCGAATCATCGGCACCGTCGGGCTTCCGGGAAGCGGCAAGGGCGAGGCGGCCGCCGTCGCCCGGGAAGAGGACATCCCGGTCGTCACGATGGGCGACGTAATCCGGGCCGAAACCCGCCGGCGAGGGCTCGACCCGACCGAGAACCACGGTGAGATCGCGGGGAAACTCCGCGAGGAGGAGGGCGAGACCGCCATCGCCGACCGCTGTATCCCGATGGTCCGGGAGGCCGCCGAGGACCAGTCGGGCGAACCGGTCGTGCTCGTCGACGGCCTGCGCTCGATGGCCGAAGTCGAGCGGTTCGTCGACGCCTTCGGCGAGGACTTCCTGCTGGTCTCCATCGAGGCGCCCTTCGACCTCCGGGCGAAACGGCTGGGCGCCCGCGGGCGCGAGGCGACGGATCTCGACCGCGAGAAACTCCGCGAACGCGAGGAGCGCGAACTCGGCTTCGGGATGGGCGAGGTGATTGACGCTGCCGACCTCACCATCCACAACGACGACAGCCTCGAGGCGTTCCGCGAGCAGGTCCGGGCGGTGCTGGAAGCCGGTGCCGACGCCGTCGACGAGCAACACGCCGGAGGTGAGCACGAATGATCTACAGCATCGATGTCACGATCGAGGCACCGGTACAGAACACGGAGGTCGCCGACCGCGTCGAGGACGCGGTGACGAACCTCTTCCCGGAGGCGGAGTTCCACCGCGAACCAGACCGCTTCGTCGCCGAGACCCACTCGCTCGACGCGTTCTCGGACGTGCTCCACGAACAGGAGATCCTCGACACCGCCCGTCGACAGTTCTACAACGGCGTCGACGAGCGAAGCTCGTCGGCCAGTCAGACGGAGTCTGACGATGTTGACGAGGGCGGCTTCGAGTTCTCGCTGAAGAAACAGCCCGCCTTCGAGGGCGTCGTCAACTTCGCGGTCGGCTCCGAGGACGAACTCGGCGATATCCACGTCCGCGTCGACGTGCGCGAACCCGACGTGGAGTCGTTCATCGACTACGTCGCCCCGGAGACCGAGGAGGGGCGCCCGGTCGAATCCGGTACGAGCCGGCGGGACACTGACGACTACCACGGCCCCGCTAGCGACGCATCGGACCGATAGATGCGCCTCGGTCGGTACCACCGCACCCTCGTTCTCGCAGCCGTCGTCGGCATCGGCGTCGGCCTGTTCGCCACGGGGTTCCGACTCGCGTGGAAGGCCGGCCTCGATCTGCTCTGGGGTGGAACTGTCGTCCCGTGGCACCGGATCGTCGTCAGCACCGTCGCCGGCGTCCTCATCGGCGCCATCGGAACGCTGAGCCACTACCCCGGTTCGCTCGCCGCTGTCGTCCGGGATTTCCACGAGCACGGGGCGATCCCTGCCCGCGACAACATCCCCGTCGTCCCCTCGAACTTTCTCGGCCTGATCGCCGGGCAGGGCGCCGGCCCGGAGGGGATGATGAGCGTCGTCGGCGGCTCGCTGGGGACGCGTGTCGGCGACCGCCTCGACGCCGGCGGGCGCAAACTGCTCACGCTCGCGGGGATGGGTGCGGGCTTCGGGACGATCCTCGGCGCGCCAATCGGTGGCTCGCTGCTCTGGCTTGAACTCCCCCACCGCCGCGGTATCGAGTACTACGAGGCCATCGTGCCGACACTGGTCGCGAGCTTTTCGGGCTATCTGGTGATGGTCTCGCTCAGCGGGCTCTCGCTGTTCACCGTCTGGGAGGCGGACCTCCTCTACCAGTACGCGCCGTGGCACCTCGCAGCAGCGTTGCTGGTCGGGGTCGCCGTCGTCCCGCTTGCCCACATCTACGACCGCGTGTTCTCGGCGGTGGGGCGAATACTCAATCGCTACTCCCCCCGGCTGATCGTCCGCACGACGGTCGCCGGGTTCGGAATCGGCCTGTTGGGCTACGCGCTCCCGCTGACCTACTTCTACGGCGGCACCCAGATCAACGCCGTCCTCAACGGCCAGCACTCGCTCGGCCTGCTGGTCGCGGTACTGGGCGGAGAGATGGTCGCTGCGGCACTCACGATTCAGGGGAACTGGCACGGCGGCCTCATCATCCCCCACATGTTCATGGGCGCGGTGATCGGACAGGCGCTCTCGCTGGTCGTCCCCGGCCTGCCCGCCCCCATCGCGATGCTGGTGGGGATGGCGGCGTTCAACGCGACGGTCACGGGGACGCCGCTGTCCTCCGCGCTGATCGCCATCTCGTTGACCAACGGCGCGGCTATCGTCCCGGTGTTCCTCGGGAGCCTCGCCTCGTTCGTCGTCGGCCCCTCGGTCGGCTTCGTCGGGACTGAGGAGCCCCGCCGCGAGCAGGAGGGGCCGTTGTTCGCGCTTGACGAGGGGAACAGCGAGGACGGTGCGGGCGACTAGAGCGTGACCTGCACCACCGCGAACAGCACCACCACCCCCAGCACGTCGCAGGTGTTGGTGACCACCGGGATCACCACGTCGTCCGGATCAAGACCGAACCGGTAGGCGCCGTAGGTCGCAAGAATCGTAAGCACCACCGCGAGCACCGCGAGCACCACCCCACTGAGCAGCGAGATCCAGACCACCGTCCCGACCGTCAACTGCACGCCGCCGAGCAGCAGTCGGAGCAGCCACGCGCCGGCGCCGACGACGGGGAACAGCGTCACCGCAAGCGCCACGGTCGCGACGGCGTTGCCAGCCAGCGTCTCGTCGGTCGGTTCGAACGCGAACGTCCCGAGGTGGAACGCCGTCGAGAGCCGGGAGGCGAGGATGCTTCCGAGGTTCCCCGCGGTGCCGATGGTGACGGGCACGAGCACCAGCAGCGTCGGGTACTGGTAGAGTTGGGCCTCGAACCCCCCCAGCACCAGCCCCGAGCCGACTTCGACCATCGTCATCACGAGCAACACGGGCAGCATCGCCCGAGTGATCCCCCGGACCGACCAGTCGGCCGTCATCCACCACCTCCCGCAGCCAGCACCAGTCGCACCGAGAGCAGCAGGAAGGCGACGCCGAACACGTCACCGGTCGTCGTCACCACGGGTCCGACCAGCGAGTCGGGGTCGTGCCCGCGGCGGTAGCCCGTGAAGACGACGACCACGACCACGGCCGTCAGCGCGATGCCCGAGAGCAGCCCTGAGAGAAGGCTGATCGCGACCAGCGTCGAAAGCGGCGCGACCGTATCACCCAGCGCAGTCAGGATCAGGAACACCGCGACGGCGGCGACGGCACACGCCAGCAGGCCGTTGACCAGCGCGGCCGCCGCAGCCCCCCGAAGGCGCGGGTCGCCGGCGTCGACGTACGGTTCGATCAGCCCCTGGTGGAGCCCAGTCGAGAGTCGCGCGCCGAGGCTGCCGTAGACGTTCCCGCGCGTCGCCAGCAACGCGGGGACGGCGACCAGCAGCCCCGGCACCGCCCGGAGTTCGGCCTCCATCCCGCCGAGGACGACGCCGGCGATCAGCCCCCCGACGAGGCTGGCCGACAGCGCGGGCAGCGCCGCCTCGTAGGCCTCGCGCGCGACGCCGATAACGCTCATTACCGGAGCCAACAGTCGGGGGCGTGAAAAAGACCGCGAGCGGGGATCACTCCTCGCCGCCCAGTACCGCGATCAGGCCGAGCAGCGCCAGCCCCACGGCGAGTGCGCCCCCGAGCGCCCCGAACGCGACGGTGTACCCCTGTGTGTCGATCAGGAACCCCGTCACCCCCGGCGCAACCGCGCCGGCAGTCATCAGCACGGTCCGTACGACACCCAACCCCCCGCCGGCGGCCTCGTCGGGCAGCAGCGACATCAAAAAGGCGCTCCGGACGGGCCGGAAGCCGTGACAGCCCAGCCCGAACAGCGCGACGGCGGCGGCGACGGCGGCGACGCCCTGCACCGAGAGCAGCGCCGCCGCGCCGGCGACGGCGGCGCCGACGGTGACAAAGAGCATCGGCAGGCGACCCACGCGGTCGGTGAGTTCGCCGGTGCCCAACTGGACCAGCGAAACGACGAACAGCCCGGAGTAGATGGTGTTGGCGACGCTCGTCTCCAGTCCCAGCCCCGCGTCGGCGGCGAGATAGCTCGGCAGGAACGCGACCACGCCGTTGTAGCCGAAGGCGAAGGCGACGGTGACGCCGACGAACAGCGCGACTCGCGGCGCCTTCATCAAGCCGAGGTAGCCGAGCAGCGAGCCGTCGATCCCGCTATCGTCGTCGCCGCTGGGTTTGGCGACGGCGCCGGTGCCCGCGAGGTGGCGAGGGGTCCGGCGGACGAACAGCACGGTCAGCGCCGCGACGACGATGCCGGTGGCGAGAAACAGACCGCGCCAGTCCGGCAGCGCGTAGGTAACCGCCAGCGGCGCGACGACGCCGCCGAAGGCTGCGACGGTGTCGAGCACGCCCAGCGCCCGGCCCGTTCGCTCCTCGTGGACCGCAGCGAGCAGGCGCACGGCGACGGTTTTGTGCGCGCCGGTTCCGAGCCCGATCAGGAGCATCCCGGCGACGATAGCGAGGAACTCACCCGGTACCGCGTCGACGCCGCCGAGCGGCAGCGAGAGGTCCGGGAGCGGCACTGGGACCACCAGCGCGAACGCGCCCGCGGCGGCGACGACGGCGCCGCCGGCGATGACCCTGACCGGTCCCTGCCGGTCGGCGATGACGCCGGAGGGGAACTGCATCAGCGCGTAGACGGTCATCAGCGCGGAAAACGCCAGCCCGGTCGCGGTGTTCGAGACGCCGTAGATCGCCTGAAACGGCTCGAACAGCGGCGGGAACAGGTAGCGGACGAACTTCGCCATGAACCACAGCAGCGACGTGAGAATCAGCGCGTCGTAGCGCGCGAGGCGGCGAAGCTCCATTCGGTGCGGGCTACCCCCCGACTGGGGAAAAACGGCGCGGATGCGGCGAGTCTACCCGAACGGGCCCATGCCGCCCATCCCGCCGCCGCCGTCGCCGCCCTGCATCTTCTTCATCATGCGCTGCATGTCGCCGTCGCCCATCCCCTGGAACTGGTTCAGGGTCTGGTCCATCATCTTGTGCTGCTGGAGCAGCTCCTGCACCGTCTCCTCGTCGGTGCCCGAGCCGCGGGCGATGCGCTGGACCTGCTGGGCGCCGATGGAGCGGGGCTCCTCCAGTTCCTCGTCGGTCATCGAGTCCATGATGACCTCGAAGTTGCGCATCCGGTCCTGGGTCACGTCCATCGCGTCGTCGGGAAGCTGGTCCATCATCCCGCCGCCCATGCCGGGTATCATGTCCATTACCTGGTCGAGGGGCCCCATCTTGCTCATCGCGTCCATCTGGCGCTGCATGTCCTTCAGGGTGAAACTCCCCTGCAGCATGTCCTCGGGCTCCCAGTCCTCCTCTTCCTCGCCCGTCTCCTGCATCGCGCGCTCGACGCGCTCGGAGAGCTGTTTGAGGTCGCCCATCCCGAGCAGCCGGGAGATGAAGCCGTCGGGCTCGAAGCGCTCGATGTCCTGGACGGTCTCGCCGGTCCCGAGGAAGGCGATGGAGGAGTCGGTCTCGTTGACAGCCGTCAGCGCCCCGCCACCCTTGGCGGTCCCGTCGAGTTTGGTGATCGTGACGCCGTCGACGCCGATGGCGTCGTCGAACTCCCGGGCCTGCTCCTTGGCGCCCTGTCCGATGGCGGCGTCGAGGACGAGCAGGTTCCGGTCGGGGTCGACCGTCTCCTCGATCTCCTCGATCTCGTCGATGAGTTCGGTCTCCAGTGCGTGCCGCCCCGCGGTGTCGACGATGTGCACGTCGGCGTCCTCCGTGGCTTCGAGGCCGTCGCGGGCGATCTTGACGGGGTCCTCGGCGTCGGGGTCGCCGTAGAACTGCACCTCGGCGTTCTCGGCCATCTGCTTTGCCTGCTGGTAGGAGCCGGGCCGGAACGTGTCGGTCTGGATGACCGCCGGGCGCAGGCCCTTCTTCGAGAACCACCAGGCGATCTTGGCGGCGGTCGTCGTCTTCCCGGAGCCCTGCAGCCCCGAGAGCATGATCGTCTGGGACTCCAGCGGGAGCTCGGTCGACTCGCCGACGACCTCGATCATCTCCTCGTAGACGATCTTGAGGATGTGGTCGCGCGCGGAGGTGCCCCCCGGCGGCTCCTCGTTGAGCGCGCGCTCCTCGATGTTCGAGGAGAGATCCATCACGAGGCCGACTTCGACGTCGGCCTGCAGCAGCGAGCGCTGGATCTCCTTGACGATCTCCTGGACGTCCTCCTCGTCCAGGCGGGACTTGCCCCGGAGCGTGTCCATCGTGCTCCGGAGGGAGCTCCCGAGATTGTCGAGTACCATCTTACCCCATCCTTGGCGATGGACCCATAAACCCTTGTCCGTCCGAACGAGGCTACGACACGCCGAACCCGAACCGCGTCACCTGCTCGAAGCGGGCCGGCACCCGGACGAACGTCGCCGCCACGTCCTCGCCCCCATCGCAGTCGCTCTCCCGCTCAGTCCGGCGGTAGCTAAGTTCGCCCCGCCGACTCACCGACTGCCCAACTCGGCCGTCGTCCATGCCGAGAGAACCAGTCAGGTGCGCAACAGTGTTTCGGCCGGGTTCACTCGTCGGGCAGCGTCCACACGTCCGCCTCGTCGCCGGTCCGGGTGTCCCGCCCGCCGACGCCCTCGATCAGGTCCCGAGCGAACGCCGCGGCCTCGTCGAGGTCCGCCGGTACCCCGTTCTCCAGCCGACCGAACGCCAACTCCGCGCCGGTCCCGAGCGCCACGGGCGAGTCCTCGATGACGCTCCCGTCGGCGTACACCGCCCGGACCAGCGCCTCGCCGCTCTCGTCCCGCGCGGCGACGGCGGCGTCGGTCCCAACGTCGCTTGCCACTTCGGTCGCCATGCGAGTGAACGGCTCGATAGCGGGGATCTCGCCGTGGTCTGTCTCGTAGGCCCGGCGCTTCCCGTCGAGTTCGCGCCGGAACTGGTCGGAATCGGAGACGGCCGCGCCGCCGCACTCGCCGAAGTCGGCGATCCGCTCGGCGTGTTTGCTGCTGACGGTGCCGTCGGCGACGACCAGTCGGTCGGCGGCGACGACGGCGCCTCCGTCCGTCTCGAACGCGACAACAGTAGGCATGGGGTCACGTTGGGCGCGGCGACGGAAAACGCTCCGCCCCTGTCGGCGTTGGTCGCGCCGCTGAACAACGGCGTTGAAAAACGGAGAAACGGCGCGCTACTCCGAGAGCAGGTCCTCGACCAGTTCCTCGGGGTCGAACTCCTGCAGGTCCTCGTACCCCTGCCCGGTGCCGAGGAAGAGGACCGGCTTGCCCGTCACGTGGGCGATGGAGATGGCGGCGCCGCCCGAGGAGTCGGCGTCGGCCTTCGTCAGGACCGTGCCGTCGATCTCGGCGGCGTCGTTGAACTCCTTGGCTCGCTCGACGGCGTCCTGGCCGGCGACGGCCTCGTCGACGAACAGCGTCATCTCGGGGTCGACCACGCGGTGGATCTTCTCCAGTTGGGTCATCAGGTCGTTCGAGGTGTGGAGGCGACCGGCCGTGTCGCCAAGCACCACGTCGACGTCGTTGGCCTCGGCGTACTCCACACCGTCGTAGATGACCGCCGCGGGGTCGCCGCCCTGCTCGTGGGAGATCAGCTTCCGACCCACGTTCTCGGCGTGTTTCTGGATCTGCTCGTTCGCGCCGGCGCGGTAGGTGTCGCCGTTTGCCAGCACCGAACTGTAGCCGCGCTCGCCGAGCCACTCACTCATCTTGGCGATGGAGGTGGTCTTGCCGACGCCGTTGACGCCCGTGAACACGACCGTCACCGGCTTTTCGGCCTCGGCGACGCGCTGCTCGAAGTCGAACTGGCCAACCGAGATGACCTCCACCAGCGCGTCGTGGAGCGCGTCCTCGACGAGTTCGGCGGTGGTGTCGACCTGCTTGCGGCTCTCGCCGATCAGTTTCTCCCGGACGGAATCGAGGATCTCCTCGGCGACGCTCATCTCCACGTCGCTCTCTAAGAGGGCCATCTCCAGGGACCAGAGCGGCTCTTCGAGGTCGTCCTCCTCGATAATCACGCGGCCGGTGGCCATCGCGGCTGCCTGCCGCAGGCGCCCCGGCTTCTCGCCGTCCTCGTCGCTCGACTCGCGTTCCGGTGCCGCGGCGGGCGTCGAGGGCTCGGCTTCGTCGTCGGCCGACTCAGCCGCTTCGGCGTCCGCCGCAGCGTCGGCGTCGGCCTCCTTCTCCTCGACCTCCTCCTCGACGTCCTCGCGGAACGAGCCGAGTTTCTCCTTCAGTCCGTCGAACATGGGACCTTACTGACCGCCTTCTTCGCCCTGCTGCTGCATCTGCTGCATCTGCTGTTGCTGCATCTGCTGCTGCATCTGCTGGGCGCGCTGCTCGATCTCGGCGCTCTCCTCCTCGAGGTCGGAGATCTCCGAGCGAACCTCGCTGATGCGGTCGTCGAGCAGGTCCTTTCGGGACTCGAGGGCGTCGACGGCGTCGTCGCCCTCCTGCTCGGCCGCGTAGCCACCGCCGAGGCCGACGATGATCTCGTCCATGTCCTCGATCTCGGCACGAACGTACGCGCCGCCGCCGAGGGGGACCTGCACCGTGTCGCCGCTCTCGAGCGTGTTGATCGCCTCGATGGCGTCGTCGACGCCGGACTTCTCCTCCTGGAACTCCGCGATTTCTTCCTCTTTCTCCTCGATCTCGAGGTCGATCTCCTCGAGCTCCTGGGAGAGCTGCTGCAGCTGCTGCTGGCCACCACCCATCATGCGGCGGTCACCTCGCTGATCTCGATCTGCGTCCGCTTGAGGTTGTGCTCGGCACCGAACTGGGAGAGCACGTGCTCCTGTGCGACCGATTCGTTCTCCGCGTCGAGGCTCCGCTCGAAGGCCTGTCGCCCGTCGCGGGCCTCGAACGTACCGCTCACAGTAAACTGACTCATACCCGAAAAACGCCGGGCGAGCGGGAAGTAGCTTCCGAAAGGGTTCTCGGTCGAGAAGTGGGCTCAGTACAGCCACGGCATCGAGCTCCGTGGAGTGACACGACGGTCACTCCCGGTCACGCGCCGTGGCTTACTCCAGGTAGCCCAGCGTGTCCTCGATACGCCCCAGCTCCGGCCCGGTGGTGTCGCGCCCGACGACGTAGCCGTCGTCGTTGGCGACGAGCCCCGAGCCGACGAGGGGGGCGCCGTAGTTGATCGTCCCCACGTCGGCGTACACGTCGAGCAGTTCCTCGACGGCTTCCAGTTCGGCCTCCCGGGAGCCGGGCTGGCAGAGCACGCCATCGTTGGTCGCCACCGCGGCGGTGCCGACCGTGTCGACGTCCCCCAGCGAGCCGCGCTCGACGGGAACCGACAGCGCCTGCTCGACCACGTCGACCTGTTCGTCGGTCAGGTCCGGGTGGACGTAGGCGCCGTAGTCGTTTGCCAGCACGACGTTGCCGGCGGCGTTGATCCTCCCCGGCAGCCCGTAGACGGACTGGTCGGTCGCGGACTCGATCCGGTCTCGCTCGCGCTCGGTGACTCGACCGGAGACCAGCAGGCCGTTCTCGTTGCCGACCGCCAGCGCGCCGACGGTGTTGGAGCCGGCGACGGTGGTCGGCAGGGCGTCGACCGACAGCTCGTCGGCCATCCCCTCGATCACGTCCTCCTCGGCGTCGGGACGGATCAGCAGACAGTCGTCAGTCGCTCGCGCGAACACCCCGACGTACGAGGAGCCGGCGAAAGCCGCGCGGAACACGGCGTGTTACTCCGCCGGCTCGGCCTCGACGACCGTCTCGCCGTCCTCGTCGAACCGTGCGGCTCGAACGCGAACGGAGCTCGGGGGCTTGCTGCGCCCGCGCTCCCAGACAGTCTCGTTGACCGCCGGGTCCAGACGGACCTCGTCCTCCTCGACGGAGAACGCGTTCGCGAGGTGCTCGCGGACGATGGCGAGTGCGGCGTCGGCGCGCTCCTGCTTCGGTGCGTTCTTCGCGTCGCGGAGCGGGATGGTGACGACCCGCTCCTCGAAGTCGCTCGCGCTCATTATTCGTCGATGTTAGAGCGCCGCCAGTTGCGCCGCTTCGGGTTGCGGGTGACTTCCATGTCGGTCTTCATCATGACCCACGCGGGCACACGCGAGTTCTGTTTCTCCTTCTTCCCGAGTCGCTTCTTCTGTGCTTTCGACTTCTTCCCCATAGTGGCCGAGAGTTCCGCCGCTCGACGTAAAACGCTGTCCATCCGTTCGAACGGCCGTCCGCAGGGGCCTCGCGGGCGCTCGGGGGCGAAGCGGTCTCAGAAATCACGGTCGCCGTCGCAGCCTCAGTTCGTCGTCGACTTCGACTCCCCCTCGTTGTCGGGGGAGGAGAACTCGGCGCCCTCCGCGACCTCGGCGGTCTCGACCTGTTTCTCGGTGTCGACGTGCCAGCGGTCGACCTCGTCGTCGTACGAGGCCAGTCGGTCGCTGACCTCCCCTTTGAGTTCGTCGTCGTTGATGTTCACCTCGAAGACGAACTCCGACTCGTCGCCCCGGGAGCTCTGCTGGACGTTCGCGCTGACGAGTTCGTTGTCGAAGTAGTACGGCGCGAGTTGGGTCATCACCTTCCGGTAGACGGTGTCCTCGACGGTCCGGATCGCCTTCCGGCCCGCCGAGTCCGCCGCGCGGGTGGCGTAGTTGATGGAGTCCTGCCAGCGCTCGATGGCGCCGTCGTTGTCCCCCTCCTCGACTTTCTCGTAGGACTCGCTCAGCTTCTCGCCGGCGGACTTGATGTCGTCCTCGGGATCCTTCCCCTCGCGCTCGCCGGGGCCCTCCTGGATGCTCGCCTGCGCCGCGGTCTTCTCTTCGACGTCCTCGTCGAGGGTCTCGTGGGCTTTGGGACGCCACTCGTCCCACTCCTCGAACGCCTCGTCCTCGACGCCGGCGTCGCGCAGCGCGCGGCTGATGCGCTCGCCGTGTTCGACGATGTCGCCCCACGACCCGCGCTGCTTGAAGCCGGCGATGCTCTCTTCCATCTCGCCGGAACGAATGGTGTGACGATACATAAGTCCCCGCAGTCCGTGTTCTCAGGGTACACAGGGCGATGCCGCGGGCACCCGGCTTTTAGCGCTCGGCCACCCAGAGGGAGGTATGAGCCACACCGCCGACCGGCCAGCGATATCCGACCTGCTCGAGACCGAGCACCCGGACTTCCGGCAGGTGCTATCCTGTGTGTTCGGCGTACAGGACCACGAGAGCCGCACGTATCTCGCACTGCTGGACCGCCCGGACAGCACCGTCGCCGAACTCGCCGAGGCCCTCGACCGTGACCGCAGCAACGTGAACCGCTCGCTGACCACGCTACTCGATAAAGGCCTCGTCGAGCGGCGTCGACGCCTGCTCGACCCCGGCGGCTACGTCTACGAGTACACCGCCGTCCCGCTTCCCGAGGCCAAGGAGATGCTCCACGAGGCGCTCGATGAGTGGGTCGACACGGTCCACGGCCGCATCGACGCGTTCGGCACCGAGTGACGGCCCGGCCCACTTTTCTGCCCCGCGCTCCCAGCCACGGTCGATGACTGACGGGCTCTCGCTCGACGCCCCCGCGCCCACCCGGCCCGAGGGGATCGACAACGACTGCTGGCTGGCCTGTATCGACTGTGGCGCCACCTACGCGCCGTTCGCCGCGGTGCGGTACGACTGCGACGACTGCGGTGGCCTGCTGGAGGTCCGCTACGCCGACCTGCCGGACTGGGACGAGTTCTCCGGCCGCGGCGTCTGGCGCTACGCCGCCGCGCTCCCCTTCGAGACGGGCCGAACCGGCCCGCTGGACACGGACGAGTCCTCCGGCGACGGCGGCCGACAGCGCGCCGCCGACCCCTGCGGCGACGGCGGCCGACAGCGCGCCGCCGACCCATGCGGCGACGGCGGCCGACAGCGCGCCGCCGACCCCTGCGGCGACGGCGGCCGACAGCGCGCCGCCGACCCCTCCGGCGTCAGCCTCCCCGAGGGCGACACCCCGCTCTACGAAGTCCCGCGAATCGAGGACGAACTCGGCCTCGACCGCCTGCGCGTGAAACACGAGGGGATGAACCCCACCGGGAGCTTCAAGGACCGCGGCATGACCGTCGGCGTCGGCGCCGCCGCCGCGGTCGGGGTCGACCGACTCGCCTGCGCGTCGACGGGCAACACCTCCGCCGCGCTCGCCGCGTACGGCGCCCGCGCGGGTCTCGAGACGCTCGTGCTCCTCCCTGCGGGGAAGGTCGCCGCCGGCAAGGTCGCACAGGCCGCGCTCCACGACGCCCGGATTCTCGAAGTCGACGGCAACTTCGACGACTGTCTCGATATCGTGCAGGACCTCGCGGACCGCGGAAAGGCGTACCTCCTGAACTCGCTCAACCCGTTCCGTCTGGAGGGCCAGAAGACCATCGGCCTCGAAATCCTCGAACAGTTCCGCGACAAGGAGGGGGGCTTCCCGGACCGCATCGTGCTCCCGGTCGGGAACGCGGGAAACACCTCGGCGCTGTACAAGTGTTTCCGCGAACTCGTGCAGGCCGGCGCGCTCGACCGCGACGAGGTCCCGAAACTCACCGGTGTCCAAGCGGCGGGCGCCGCGCCGTTCGTCGAGGCCATCGAGTCCGGCGCCGAGTCCGTCCAGCGCTGGGACTCCGTCGAGACGGTCGCGACCGCGATCCGGATCGGCGAACCCGTGAACGCGCCCAAATCGCTCCCCGGCGTGCGCGAGACCGGCGGCACCGCCGTCGCCGTCGAGGACGAGGCGATCACGCAGGCCCAGCGCAACCTCGCTCGCGAGGGGATCGGCGTCGAACCCGCCTCCGCCGCTTCCATCGCCGGCCTGCGGGAACTCCGCGAGCGCGACGAGATCGACGCCGACGAACGCGTCGTCTGTCTCACGACCGGCCACCTGCTCAAGGACCCCGAGGCCGCCGCGGCCGCGGGCGGGAAGCCGGAGTCGGTCGCCGCCGACGTTGGAGCGGTGCTGGATCTCGTGGGCGAGTAACGGCTCCCGAGGAGGCACCTTCGTCGGCGCCGGCCGACCGTCGCCGGCGACACCTGCGTCGGCGCCGGCCGACCGTCGCCGGCGACACCTGCGTCGACGACGGCCGTCCATCGCCGTCGACACCTTCGTCGACGACGGCTGTCCATCGCCGGTGCCACCTTCGTCGACGACGGCCGTCCATCGCCGTCGACACCTGCGACACCCTCTTGCTCCCAGCCCCGCTCCGCTCACCCATGGAGCGTGCCGCCGCGCTGGACCGCGTCGAAGCCCTGCTCGACACCATCGAGACCGAACCCATGCCCGTCCCCGTCCGGGAGGTCTGGCTCTACGGCGACGCCGCGCTCGGCCTCGACCCGGTCGAGCGCCTCGACATCTACCTCACCAAGGACATCCTCCTCGAGAGCGACGACGAGGCCGCCGAGCGCTTCGAGCGCGAGTACGGCGTGAAAGGCGTGGGCAGCACCGTCCGCGCCGAGTGGGCCGAGCAGTTTCCCGACTCCCTCCGGGCTAGCGAGAACGGCTACGCTGCCCCCGAGAAATGTCTCGGCGCCCACCTCACCGACACCGACGAACCGATCCACCTCGAAGTCTGTAACGCCTCCTTCGGCGACAACGTCACCCAGCGACTCCGGGGTGCGCTGGACCGTGAGGCCTACGAACAGGTGCTCGACCCGCGTGGGGCCTGTCTCTGGGAGGACGGCGAGCGCGATGCCGAGACGCTCGAGAAACTCCGGGCCGGCGACCTCGCCTTCCCGACGCTGTCGGAGGCGCTGGGGATGCTCGGCGCTGACGAGGCGGACGCGCGGGTCGCTGCGGAAGCGGTGAACGAACGCCGTGCCGAACAGACCGGCGTGACGGTTCGCGGCGACGTCGTATAGCCACGGCTCGCGGTCGAAAAAGAACGGAAGAAACGGGGACGACTTAGCGGATGACGTCGAGGTCGTTGTCGCTGTCGTCGTACTGGCTCCCACCGTCGCGGGCGGGCGACCCCGTCTTCGCGTTGCTCTTCGCGTCGAAGTCCGTCTCGTCGAAGTCCTGGCCGAGCGCCTCCTTGGAGGCGTTGGCCTGCTTCTGGGTGCTCGGGCCGAGCACCTGCGCGGACTGGACGCCGGTCATGATGGCCATGACCCGCACCTTCCCCTTGTAGTTCTCCTGGATCCGCGCGCCCCAGATCACGTTCGCCGAGGCCTCGAGGCGCTCGGTGATGCTGTCGGCGATACCCTCGGCCTCTTTCAACGTGAGGTCGGGGCCGCCGGTGATGTGGACCAGGCCGCCGCTGGCGCCGCGGTAGTCGACGTCGAGCAGCGGGTGGTTCATCGCGTCGTTGACCACCTCGTCGGTCTTGTTCGAGTCCTGGGTCTCGCCGACGAGCATCACCGCGACGCCGCCCTGATTCATGATCGTGGACATGTCCGCGTAGTCCAGGTTGATCAGGGACGGCTGGGTGATCGTCTCCGAGATCCCCTTCACCGTCTCCGCGATGATCTGGTCCATCACGGAGAACGCCTTCCCGATCGGGAGGTTCGGGACGTAGTCCAGCAGGCGGTTGTTGTCGAGTACGATGATCGAGTCGGCCTCGTTGCGGAGCTTCTCCAGCCCCTCTTCGGCTTTCACCGTGCGGGCACGCTCGACGTTGAACGGCGTCGAGACCATGCCGACGACGATGGCACCCTGCTCCTTGGCGATGCTGGAGACGACGGGTGCGGCACCGGTGCCCGTCCCGCCGCCCATCCCGGCGGTGACGAACACGAGGTCCGCGTCGCCCAGCACTTCCTTGATCGTCCCCTGGGCCATCTCGGTCGCGCGCTCGCCCATCTCGGGGTCGCCACCCGCACCGAGCCCCTGGGTCAGGGATTTGCCGACGAGGATCTTCGTGTCGGCCTCGATCATCTTGAGGTGCTGCTTGTCCGTGTTGATCGCGACGGTCTCCGCGCCGTCGACGCCGATGTTGTACAGTCGATTGATGGTGTTGTTCCCGGCACCACCCGCCCCGACGATGACGATCCGGGGATCCCCGAACTCGTCGTCGTCAGTGTCGACGTCCTGCATCGATCGCTGCTCGGCCTCCGCGTTGTCTAATGCGTCTTGAACGATGTCCTGCATGTATTACACCTTGGCCCAGCTGCGGTCACGACGCCCCGTGCCGTCGGTCGCGTCGCTCTCGTCGATCATTTCGCGGACAGCCGAGCGGATCGCCTCGCTCCGGTTCGGGAACTCCCCGGTCTCGACCATCTGTTCGACCTCTTCGACCTGCTGTCGTGGTATTCGCAGTGTGACACGCTCCATGGTTGGTTTCCCCCGGTAAGACGAACCGGCGCGAGCCGTCGCCCACAGCTCCGACCGGTCGGGGTCCCCGCCCCGTCCGGCTCTGTAAGACGACCGTCTTACGCACGCAGACCAACGTAGCTATCCATTAAAAAATTACCGGCGCCCCCGACCCGGTGTAAGACGTTTTGCCGGGGAGTGTCTAACAGCGGCTACGCACGGTCGAACACCTCGGAGGTGGGGCTCCGTCGCCCACAACCCGGGCAGAACGCCCAGTCCGGCCGGATTTCCTCGCCACACTCACAGTGGGGGGGTTGCCGGTGTTCCTCCCCGCAGTTGGGGCAGAAGGAATGATCGGCGCTCACGTCCGCTCCGCACTGTTTACACGTGCTCTCCTCGTCGGCGTCGGCAGCCGTGTCGGCGACCGCGTCGGCGGCGTCGGCGACGCCGTCGAAGTTGATGTTGACGGTGAGGCCGGAGCGGGCATCCTCGCCGCCCTCGACGCTCACTTCGGCGCCCTGCGCGCCGCCGTCGGCTGCCGCCACCTCCCGCTCCTGGTCGACCGACGGGTGTCGGTCGAGGAACTCCCGAAGCGCCTCGCGCATCACCTCGCTCTTCGAGGCGTCGAGACCGTCCAAGCGCTCGACGAGCGCGTCGTCGGCGCGGAAGGTGATCTTGCTCACACGGGACTGTAGGGCGGGACCTATAAGTAATTTCCCCAGAACGCCCTCAGAACGGCCCCAGAACGGCCCAGCACCGCCCCTTCGGGCGTTTACGTCGCGCCCGCGTACGCGGAGAAATAACGGCGCCTCCTCGGAAGCCCTAAACCCCCTGCACCGGTTACTGGACGTATGGAGTACGAGACGAAACTCGATCGGGCGCTGGAGCTCGTGCCCGAACTCGGCGGGAGCGACGAGCGTCTCAGCGTCCCCGACCCGACGGTACAGAAAGACGGGGCGTTCACCCGACTCACCAACCTCAAGGAGATCGCCGACGCGCTCTCCCGGGAGGAGGAGCACCTCCACCGGGAGATCCAGAGCGAACTCGGGACTGCCGGCCAGCTCGGCGAGGGCCGTTCGCGTTACAACGGCAGTTTCTCCCAGCGCGACCTGCAGGGCGCCATCGACAGCTACATCGAGGAGTTCGTGCGCTGTTCGGAGTGTGGCCTGCCCGACACCCGGCTGGTCAACGAGGACGGCACGATGATGCTGCGCTGTGAGGCCTGTGGGGCGTTCCGCCCGGTCACCAAGCAGTCCACCTCCACCAGCCAGCAGCCCACCACGGAGATCGAGGAGGGCGAGACCTACGAAGTCGAGATCACCGACACCGGCCGGAAGGGCGACGGCGTCGCCAAGCGCGGCGACTACACCATGTTCGTCACCGGCGCCGAGGAGGGCGAGACCGTCCGCGCCCGCGTCAACAACGTCTCGGGCAACCTCGTGTTCGCCCGGAAAGTGAACTAAGCCGCCACCGCTCAGCACCGCTCCCGTTCTCGCCGGCCGCCACTCCCTTGACGGTCGGCCCCGAAGCGTTCTGTATGGCCGAGGATATCCCCCCTGACGAGCAGGCAGAGCGCCGCCAGCGCGACCGCCAGCAGCGACAGGACGAGATCATCCAGGAGTTCGAGGAGACCGTCGAGGACGTGAAGTTCCCGGTCCACTCCGCCGAGATCGCCGCGGAGTACCACGACGCCCCCAACGAGGTCGTCGGCGAGGAGGAGTCACTCGGGAGCGTGCTCGACCGTCTCGACGACGAGTACGACGACCCTCAGACCGCCCGCGAGGCGATCCTCGAGGAACTCGGCGAGGGCAAGCACGCGAAGCCCGCCGAGACCGAACGCAAGGAGATCGCAGAGACCAAGCAAGAGACGACGGGTGTGGTCGACGAGATCGACGACGAGTAGCCGCCCCGCCACCGACCGCCGTTTTTACGCCCGAACGACCACTGTCAGCGCCGTCTCCCCGCGGTCGTCGACGACCCGCACGTCGTAGGCGACCGCGAGCAGGTGGGTCTCGTCGGCGCGCTCCTGCACCACGATGCCGCCAATCGCCTCGCAGTCCCCGAACATTCGACCCGGGCCGCGCGGGCAGTTCGACGCCGGCCACGCCGCGGCGGCGCTCTCGTTGCGCTCGATCCGGGCGGCGACGCCGCGCTCGACCTGTGCGGCCTCGATTTCTCGCTCTCGCGGCGCCAGTGCGGCGTCGACCTGTCGCGCCGCGCCCTCCCGGCCCGCCCACGGGTGGCCGGTCGTCTCGCCGCCGGCGTCGTACACCGCGCGCTCCAGCAGCCGGATCGTCTCGCTGCCGGGGCGTTCGGCTTCGCTCGTCGCCGCCACGTCCGCGTTGTACCCCAGTTGGAGATAGGCGAACCCAAGCGGCACGAGCGCCAGCGCCAGCATCGCCGCCGCGACGAGCACCATCTGCCCCCGGTCGGTCCGAGTCATGCGTACCACACCCAGATGGTCACTCGGCCGCCGACGGTCGGCACCGTCGCCCGCCCCGTCGGCGCGTCTGTCGGCCGCGGGAAGCCGACGGCGCCGTGTGGCGTCACCACTCGGTACATCAGGTTCCCCGGCAGGATGCGTTCGACGCGGTGGGCCAGCGCCGCCCGCTCGCGCTCGAACGCACTCCCCGAGCGAGTCACCTCCGAGAGCCGGGTCAGCCCCTCGTGACGCGGCGGCTCACGGGAGAGCACCGTCCCGGCGTCCTCGGCGTAGGCGTCCAACTGCGCCTCGTCGGCGCCGACAGCCGGCAGGCCAAGCGCGAACGTCGCCGTCGCCGCGAACAGCAACAGCACGCCGATACCGGCCTCGACCAGCGTGAGCGATAGCTGCCCACGATCCCCTTCAGCCATCGACGGTCACCCGAAGCGTCGCCTTCTCGGTCCGCAGCGGCGTCGACTCGACGACCACGCGCGCCGTCCCGCCAGCGAACGAGAGCGTCGTGGTCTCGTAGCGCGAGGGTTCGACCACGAACTGCCCCGTTAGTCCGCCGGGGTCGTGGAGTACGACCCGGTCGTTGGCCCGAACCGTCTCGATGCCCGACTCGGAGCCGAACGTCAACTTCACGCGGTCAGTCCGGCGCGGCAGCGTGAGTTGGTCCCCGTCGCCGACGGCTTCGGAGCGCGAGCGGGTCGTCCGCTCGGCGACCAGCACTACTCGTTCGACGGTGGCGCCGCCGGTCGGGTCGCCGCGTCGAAGCAGCGTCTCGCCGCCGAGTCGGACCCGCACCGAGCGGTTCGCGACTGGTGGCGCGAGCGAATCGAGGTCGGCCGCGGAGAGCCCGGTGACCGCCGACTGGTCGAGCACGTTCTGTCGGACGGCCGTTGCCTCGGCGCTCACCAGCCGTTCCGCGGCGGCGCCGGCCGCCCGACGCTCGCCCGGCTCCCGGTCGGCGCTCGCCAGCGCGCCATCGGCGACGACGAGGCCGAGCGCCGTCGCCGACACCAGCGCCGTCAGCGCGACGGCCAGCGAGAGCAGGTTCGCCTGCGCGCGGGCGGCCGTCATCGTCCCCCTCCGAGTTCGTTCCGGCTGGTGAGTTCGACCCGAAGCCCATCGTCGTCGCCCGTCACCAGCACAACCGCGTCGTCGCTGCTTCGCCACTCGCCCTCCACTGTCGCGACGCGATCCGGCAGCGCGAGGGCGGTCTCGGCGCCGATGGCTGGCGACGGGTGGTCGAGGACGAGCGTCCGGTCCTCGACCCGGAGCCGGTAGTTCTCGCCCCGGATCGACCGCGGGAGGTCGACGGCGTGGGCGCTCCGGACCTGCGTCGCGCTCGGTGGAACGGCGTTCTCGACGCGCTCAACCGCGGCGACGACGGCACGGTCGCCCACTTCGCCGCCGACGGCGTCGCGGTAGTCGGGGACGGCGCCGCCGTAGAGCGCGGTCGTGAGCGCGCCGAGGAACAGCACGACGAGGCCGACCTCCAGCGCCTTCCCCACGGCGGGGGTGAGCGCCCGGTCATCATCCCGGAGGCCGGGTGCTCGGCTCACGTTTCCACCTCCAGTCGCGCGTCGTGAACGACCAGATAGCCCGTCCGTTCGCCGGGGAACGCGGCCACGACGCTCGCGTGGTCGTCGCCGGCGAACGTCCGGCGGCTGACGCTCGCGTTCTCGTCGACGAAGTACGCTTCCCACGCGCCGGGCGTCGCCGTCTCGACGGCGAGTCGGTACTCGCCATCGCCGAGTTCGCGTCGCTCGTGGCTGGTGTCGGTCCGCAGCGTCGCAGTCACGCTCTGCCCCCCGACGGAGGCCGTGCCGCTGGCGTTCAGCACGGGGAGACCGACCAGCAGCAGGCCATCGCCGGTCGCGATGGGTGGCGTCTCGCTCAGCAGCGAGGCGTTCCCGGCGCCGCGGGCGACGCCGCCGGCGAGGTAGGTCACCCGCCGGTCGTCGGCCTCGAACACCAGCGCGTCGGCGCGGTGGCTGGCGACGACGCCCTCGTCGTCGAGTAGGCGGACGGTCCGCGGTTCGACAGTGAGGCGCCCGTCGCCGAACGCGAGTTCGTGGCGCTCGACGCCCGTCGCCTCCGATGGTTCGATTGCCGCCAGCGAGTCTGCGACACGGTCGGCGTCGGCGGCCGCGGCGTTCCCCTCGACGACGGTGCCGACGCCCGCGGTGAGTGCGCCCATCGAGATGGTCGTGATGGCGAGGAGGAGCGCGACGCCGACGACGTGCGACTGCGCGCGACGGCAGGTGGTGCTGTCGCCGTCGCGGTGCGATTGCGCGCGACGGCAGGTGGTGCTGTCGCCGTCGCGGTGCGATTGCGCGCGACGGCAGGTGGTCTCGCTCACGCCAGGCCCACCCCCGCGAACACCGCGGCGGCCAGCGCACCCAGCAGGCTGGAGTGCAGCAGCGCATCGTAGGGGCCGCGGCTGGCCATTCCGGCGAACCAGCCCGCGGCGATAGCGGTGGCAACGGCGACGACGGCGAAACGGAACCGCTCGCGGGCCGGCTGAATCGCGTCCGGGGCGAGTGCGAACCCCGCGGAGCCGGGCATCGCCGATAGCTGGCTGAACCCGTCGAGGACGTACACGTCGACGGCGACGACGATGGCGACTACAAGCAGCGCGGTCACCCACCCCACCGCGACGTACACCGCCAGATCGCTGCGCAGCGCCTGCTTCTCGTGGTAGAGCTGCCCGACCTCGGTCTGGAGCGTCTCGAACACCGCCTCGGTGTCGCTGCCGGCGTCGAGTGCGCCCGTCACGAGCCCCATCGTCTGGGCCGCCAGCGGCGTCCCGACGCGGTCGACGAAGCGATCCAGCGCCGCCGTCCGGCGGTCGGTCCCGCCCGGGCTGTCGGATAAGGAAAGATCGAACGCCAGCGACGCCACGTCGGGCCCGAGCGGCCCCAGATCCACGTCCTCGGCAACCAACTCGACGGCCTCGCCGAACGGCTTCCCCAGCCCCACGTGGCCCGAGACAGCGTGGACGAACTCCTGAATCTCCCGATCTTTCGCGTCGTCGATGCGCGCCCGGCGGATCGCGACAGCGCCGACGGGGACACCCCATGTGACGTACCCCGCGAGCAGCGATGCTAGCGGGTGGAGCCCCGAAACGTGGCCCACAGTGGTTCCCAAAACCGCCAGCGGCGCCAGCACGACGGCGGCGCTCGCGGGGTTGGTGAGAGCGCTCCGGAGCGTTCCCAGCACACTGTCTGGGCAGTTATAGGTCACCTGCCGCTCGGTCGGGCGCAGGCGGCCGACCGTCGACGCCGCGCCGGCGCCGACGAGAAGCACGAACCCAGCGGCACCGTAGATCAGCGCCGCCCGCGGGGTGATCGATCCCAACGGCGTCGCGGTAGGCGTCGAGAGCCCCGGCGCGAGCACGCTCATCACGGTGAGCACCACCACCAGCAGCGCCGGCATCACTAGCAGCACCACGAACAGTTCCGCGATCAGTTCGAGAAACCCCTCGTTACGACGCTGAGCCTGTGAGCGCTGGTGGCCGAGCATCCGCGCCTCGAGGCCGAGGTAGTTCGCCAGCGCGTCACCGCCCTGCTGGCCGTGCTCGCGGAACTTCAGCAGGAACGGCGCGAGCGTGTCCCGGGAGGGCGTGTCGCGGGCGACACGCCGCAGTCCCTCGCCGAGACTCCCGGTGAGCGCGGCAGTGTTGAGTACCTTCCGCGCGGCCACGGCCGTCTCGCCGTAGGCGTCGTTCTCGGCGACTTTCCGGAGCATCTCTCGGGGCCCATCGGCGCCCGAGGAGAGTGCGTGGAGGTAGCGGACTGCGCCGGGGAGCGTGCGCTCGATGTCGGCCTGCCGGGCGTCGGCCAGCCAGCCGAGATAACGCCCACCCAGCGCGACCACGCCACGCCGCGTGGCGAACCCCACGACGCTCCCGACGGCGACGCCGACGAGGAGTCGGGGCGGGCGGGGGACGGCGGCGATGGGCGCGACCCGGGAGAGCAGGCGCGCGAGCGCGTCGTACGCGCCGGCGGGCATCGCCATCGCCAGCGTGAGCGTCGGCAGCACCGCCAGCAGCGCCGCGAGCCAGGCCAGACCGTGGAGTCGCGCGACGTACACGTCGAAGCCGACGCCGAGGTCCGTGCCGCGGTACTGCTCGCGGTGGGCGCCGTGGCGCGCGGCGTCGGCCTCGCTGGCGAACAACGTGTACAGCGTCCGGTCGAGCACCGATAGTCGGGAGCTTGGATTGCCGTCGCCCGTGGGGCGTGGGTCCGCTCCCGTTTCGGTGCTCATTGCTCCCCCTCGTCCCCGCCGTCGGCGACTGCGGTGCGCTGGAGACGCTCGACGGTCGCGGCCTCGTCGGTTCGGAGGTCCGCCAGCAGGTCGAACAGCGCGTCGAAGTCGGTGACGCCCTCGGTGTCGAGGAACTCCACGTAGCGGCGCTTGCGCCGGAACTCCCGCTCGACGCTCTCGGGCGAGCGGTCAGTCGCGGTGGCGATCCGGTGGAGCAGCCTGAACCCGCGGTCGTCCGGGCTGGCTGGGTCGGCCGGCCCGGAGAGCGAGAACGAGCCGTCGATGTCGCGGCTGAACACCTCGTTGAAGTGGATCTCGGTGTCACCTTTCTCGATGGTCTCGCCCGATCCGGGCGGGAGTCGCTCGGCCTGCTCCGGCGAGAGGAACTCCACCGCGCGGGCGACGTAGCGCTGACCGTCCGCGCGGTGCGGGAACACCACGAGGTCGATCTCCTCGAGCAGGTAGGCGGGGAGGTCCTGCTCGACGACCCGGTTCACGAGCGTGCGCACGTCCTCGGCGTGGGTGGTGCCGACGACGCCGTGGCCCGTATTCACGATCTCGGCGAACGTCTCGAAGCTCTCGGGCGTGTTGATCTCCGCGATCACCTCGACATCGGGGTTGAGGTAGTTCGATTCGGTCATCAGGTCCGCCATCGTGACCCGTTTGTACTCGCTCTCGTGGTCGCGGGTAGTGAGCGAGACGCCGGTCTCGTGGGGCAGGCGGACCTCGCGCGAGCCCTCGTCGATGGAGACCGGGCGGTCGTCGAACGGGACAAAGGGCATATGCGCGTTCATGAGCGTCGTTTTCCCCACCCCTGTCGGGCCGGAGAACAGCACGATACCGCGGTGCTCGTAGCAGAGCCACAGCAGCGCCACCAGATCCGTCGAGAGCGTCCCCGAACGCAGCAGATCCACGGGCGTCATCGCCTCAGCGGCCTGCTTGCGGATCGAGACGTGGGGCCCGCCCTCGCTGATCGTCGGGAGCGCGACCGCACAACGCACCGTTTCGGCGACGCCCGGTGGGTCGAGGTTTACCTTCGCGCTGGGGTTCGAGGCGTTGAGTTCGACGCCGTCGCCCGCCGCCAACTGCGTGACGACGTTGACGAACGAGCGCTCGGCGTCGAACGCGAGGTTTGTCGGCACGCGCCCGCCGTCGACGATATCGTCCCGCGGGACCACCTTCACGCGCTCGCCGACGCGGTTGGCCTCGATGTCCTCCAGGTTCGGGTCCCGGATCGGCACTGTCAGCGGCCCCTCGCCGACGTAGTCCCGGAGCACGTGGTAGACGAGGTCGTCCAGTCGGTCCTCCGCGTAGCGGTCGTCGATGGGCGGCAGCCCCACGCCGAGATCCGCCAGCGCAGAGCGCAGGCGGTAGCGCGTCGAGGCCAGCCACTCGCGGGTGTTCCGGCCGGCGAGTCGCCGGGAGAGGAGCTGTCTAGCCCGGTCAGCGACGAACGCGTGGCGGTCCGTGCCGCCGCCGATCACGTCCTCGGTGCTGGCCTCCCAGACGCGCTTCTTGCACTCGGCGATTAGCTGGTCGTCGCCGGGGAGCAGATCCGGTTCCAGGACCGCGTAGCGCGTCGCGAACCGGTCGCTCCCCAGCAGGCCGTCGCGGTAGACCACCACCGGAACCGGGTAGCCCGCGAACTCGACCTCGTAGCGCCGCAGGCGTTCGGCGGCCACGCGGTCGACGAACGCGCTGTCGGCGTCGAGATCCGTGATCGCGGGCGCGAAATCGGTGGTGTGGACGACCAGGCTCCCGTCCGCGGCGGCCTCGCTGTCGGCGACGCCCACGTCGTCGTCCAGCGCCAGCGGCGTCGCGTCGCCGAGCAGTCTGAGTTCCCGGAGCGCGTGGTAGTTCAGCCGTCGACGCGCGCCCGGGCCGCCGGAGAGCAGGCGGTCGAGGGTGCGCTCGTACTTGGGCGAGAACCCCGCTTCGGCGCGCTCGACGGCGCCCTGCCGCGTGATCGGCCGGCGGCGCTGGGTGTCGGCGAAGTGCTCGCGGACGCGGTCGAGATCCGCCCGTTCACTCGGCGAGAGCGGCGGTTCGCGGGCGTCGTAGGCGAACTCGGTTGTGCGGTCGTGACTGTCGCCGTCACTACCGCGCCGCGAGACGGCGGCGACGACGCCGGGTGCGCTCTCGTACTGGGCCAGCGTCTCGGGCGCGTACCACGCGTCGCCGTCCTGGGGCGGCGTTGGCGCCGGCGCGCGGTCGAACCGGGGTTTGGGGGCGGACATGGTGGGGTTAGAACCCGTTGGATCGCTATCTGGTTTAAGGGTTTTGACGGAGAACGTATCGCTGAAAACTGTGACGGGGGGGCCGGTCGCCTCAGTCGCCGTTCGGCTCCGGCACCGTCAGCACGGGGCAGTCGGCGGTCCGGACCACGCGCTCGACGGCGTTCCGGTGGGGAACCGGTCGAGCGCACGTTTCTTGTGTGCGCCGGCGACGAGCGTGTCGGCGCCGCGCTCCGTGGCGTACTCGGCGAGGACGCCGTCGTACATGGTGGCCCTGTTCGCCCGCTGTCGGTTAAAGGCTCGTGACCCCCACCGACAACTCTACCCACACTCCACCCGAACGGCCAGACAATGCGCGCTGCAGTGCTCCGCGAGTACGGCGAACCGCTCGACGTGACCGAGGTGCCAGAGCCGAATCCGGCACCGGACGGCGCCGTCGTCAACGTCGAGGCCTGCGGCATCTGTCGGAGCGACTGGCACGCCTGGCAGGGTCACGGCGAGTGGGCCGACGATCAGGTGCCGCTGAACTACGTGCTCGGCCACGAGCCAGCGGGCCGGGTCGTCGAGGTCGGCGAGGACGTGGATCGCTTCGCGGTCGGCGACCGCGTGGTCGTCCCGTTCAGCCTCGGCTGCGGGGTCTGCGGGGAGTGCCGAACTGGTCACGGCAACACCTGCGAGGACGGCCACGCGCTGGGGTTCGAGGCCGACGTGCCGGGCGCGTTCGCCGAGCAGGTCGGCGTCCCCCACGCCGACCACAACCTCCAACAACTCCCCGCCGGCGTGAGCTTCCGCGACGTGGCCGCGGTCGGCTGCCGGTACATGACCGCGTTCCACGCGCTGGCTCACCGTGCCAAAGTCGGGGGCGGCGACTGGGTCGCGGTCCACGGCTGCGGGGGCGTCGGCCTCTCGGCGGTCCAGATCGCCGACGCGCTGGGTGCCCGGCCCATCGCCGTCGACGTGAACGCCGACGCGCTCGCCCGCGCGGCGGACGTGGGCGCCAGTGAAGTCGTCGACGGGAGCGAAGCCGACGTGGTCGACGACGGCCGACAGAGCGCCGTCGACCCCGTTGTCGACCGGATCCACGAGATCACCGACGGTGGGGCCGCGGTCAGCCTCGACGCCCTCGGCCGGGCCGAGACCGCTCGGAACTCCGTGGAGTGCCTGCGCTCTCGGGGAACCCACGTGCAGGTCGGGCTGACCACCGACGCCGAGAAGGGCGAAATCTCGCTGCCGACCGACTGGATGACCCGCTGGGAGATCGACTGGCTCGGCTCCCGCGGGATGCCGCCGGCGCGCTTCGGCGAACTGCTGGCGATGGTTGACGACGGCACGCTGGACCCGGGCGCGCTCGTGGGCCGGGAAGTGGGGCTCGCGGATGTCTCCGACCGGCTGGCGGCGATGTCCACCTACGAGACCGACGGCATCGAGATCCTCACGTTCTGAGACCCGTCAACGAAACCACTATACCTCGGTTGTGACTAGCATACCCCGTGCAGCGGGACACCGCGGTGGCAGTCGTCCTTGCCCTCCTCGCCCTCCTCGCAATCGGCGCCGCGGGCGCCACGCTCGAGAACCCGGCCGACGCGGACGCCGGCTCCGGGTTCGGCGCCGGGAGCGGCGGCGGCCTCGGGAGCGGCGGCGGCGGCGGTCAGAACGGCAGCGCGAGCAGCGGCGGCGGGATGCAGTGGACCGGCGAACTCAGCGGCGCCTGTATGCAGATCCTGCAGACCCTCCCGGCGAAACTCCTGCTGATCGGGCTCGTCGCCGCCGTTTCGGGCTACGTCTGGTGGCGCACCGACTCGCTCGGATTCGGCGTCCTGACGGCCATTCTCTACGGCCCGCTGGTCTACCTCGTCTGGTTCGCGCTCGCGGGCTGTCAGACGCTCCGGGAGGCGGTGCCCCAGTCGCGCCAGCCGGCGAACCGGACCCAGACGCCGACGGGTGAGGCTGGCGGCGGGTCGCTCGGCGCCGCCGCGGAGTCGGCGACCAGCCAGCCATCGGTGCTGCTGGCGGTCGTACTGGCCGTCCTGATCATCGCGGCAGTGATTCTGGTCTACGTGGCCTCCGCGGACGACGTCGTCGACGCCGTCGAAGAGGACCCGGTTCCGGAGCACCACGAGGAGACAGATATCGCCGCGGTCGGGCGCGTGGCCGGCGAGGCAGCCGACCGCATCGAGGGCGACGAGGCGTTCGGGAACGAAGTGTACCGTGCGTGGACAGAGATGACTGAGCATCTCGCCGTCGAGCACCCGGAGTCCTCGACACCGGCCGAGTTCGCGGCCGCGGCCGTCGACGCCGGGATGGCGCCCGATGACGTGCGCGAACTCACGGACCTGTTCGAAGAAGTGCGCTACGGCGACCGCGCGGTGACTGCGGAGCGAGAGCGCCGTGCCGCCGACGCCCTCCGCCGGATCGAGGAGAGCTACGCGGAGGGTGAGGAATGAGGCTGCGGCTCTCGGCGGCGGTCGGCGCCGTCGCGGTACTCGTCGGCTTGGCGGTCTCGTTCCAACAGGGGCTCGCCGGCGCGATTCCGGCGAGCTGGGCGTTCGTGCTGCTCGTCGCCGTCGTCGCGGGCCTCCAGACCGTCAGCACCGTCTTCTCCCGGCGACGAACGCCGATTCAGGCGGCCGAGACCGGCGACCCCGAGCGACGCTACGAGGCGCCGACGCCCGGCGACGACCTCGCGGAGACGCTCGCGTTCGCGCGCCGGCGCTCCCGTGCGGGCGACCGGCCGCGTGACCGCGTTCGAGAGCGCGTCGCCGAGACCGCTGCCGCGGCCGTGGCCGACGCGGCAGGCTGCTCGATGGACGAGGCAGCGGAACACGTCCGTACGGGCGAGTGGACCGACGACCCGGTCGCGGCGTGGTTCCTCGGCGAGGAGGTCGGCCTCCCGCCAGCCGCGCGGGCGCGCCTGTTCGCCGCGGCGCCGTTCTCGCAGTTCAAGGCCTCGCTCGACCGGACTGTTCGGGAGATAGCGCGACTGAGCGATCACGGGGGGGAGCGATGAGCTACACCGACGCGCTCGACACCGGCCACTGGGCCGGGATCGGCGGGCTGGCGTTCGCGGCGTTCGCGCTCGGCCTGCCGTTCCAGCGCCCCGGCCTGTTCCTCGTCGCGCTGGTCGGCGTCGGTTTCGCCGCCTACGCCCGCCTCGGCGACGCGCCGGAGCCCGATCTGACCGTCGAGTACGATCTCTCGGAGTCCTCGCCGGCCCCCGACGACGAGGTAACGGTCTCGATCACCGTCGAGAACACGGGGTCGGCGACCCTGCCGGATCTCCGCCTCATCGACGGCGTGCCGCCGGGGCTCTCGGTCACCGACGGCACCGCCCGACTCGGCACCGCGCTCCGGCCGGGCAAGCGCGCGACGTACAGCTACACCGTCACCGCAACGCGGGGCACCCACGAATGGGAACCGATGACGGCGGTGGTCCGCAACGCCAGCGGCTCCCGGGAGCGAACGGTCGAAATCGAACAGGGGACGACGCTGCGCTGTCTCCCCGAACTCGCGGCCAGCAGCGACCTGCCGCTGCGCGGGCTGACGACGCCGTACGCGGGCCGGGTCGCCACGGACGTCGCTGGCTCGGGACTGGAGTTCCACTCCACCCGGGAGTATCGCCGGGGCGACCCGCTCTCGCGGGTTGACTGGAACCGCTACGCCCGCAGCGGCGAGCTATCGACGGTCTCGTTCCGCGAGGAGCGCGCGGCGACGGTGGTGCTGCTGATCGACAGCCGGGAGGACGCCTACCGCGCGCCCGACGACGAGACGCCCAACGCCGTCGAGCGTAGCGTCGACGCCGCGGGCGAGGCGTTCTCGGCGCTGCTGGCCACCGGCGACCGGGTGGGGCTGGCCAGCTACGGCCCGGAGGAGTGCTGGCTTGCGCCGTCGACGGGCGAACGGCACCGCGCGACCACCCGGCGGATGCTCGCGGACCACCCGGCGTTCGCGGTGGCGCCCGCTGAGGGGCCGTTCTACCCCTCGATCACGCTACGGCGGCTCCGTCGACGCCTCCCCGCGGACGCACAGGTCGTGCTGTTCAGCCCCGCCGCGGACGACTACATCGCCTCGGTCGCCGAGCGCCTCGATGCCTACGGCCATCAGCTAACGCTGATCAGCCCGGACCCGACGGTCGCCGACAGCACGCCCCACCGGCTGGCTCGGCTGGAGCGCGACGCCCGGCTTCGAGGACTCCGGAGCCGCGGGATCCGGGTGATCGACTGGGGTGAGCGCCCGCTTGCGGTGGAGCTAACGCGGGCGACTCGGAGGTGGGGACGATGACCTGCGCTCTTCCCCTCCACAAGACCGGTCGCCATCGCGACCGGAGGTGGGGGCGATGAGCGAGATAACGCGCGAACCGTCTCGCTTCGGCATCGCCGTCGCGGCCGGCTTCGGCCTCCTCGCGGTTGCGGCGACCGGTATCGTCGTCCCGACGGGTGCCGCCGCCGCCGGAATCGGACTGGTCGTGCTGCTCGTCGGGCTGGCGCTCCCCTCACAGCGACTGATCACCAACGGCGCCGGGATCGTGCTGCTCGGCGTGCTGTACGCGGGCTACACGGGTGCGCCGGCGGCGCCGCTGCTCGTCGCCGCGCTCACGGGCGTGCTCGCGTGGGACGCCGCGAGTAACGCCGTCTCCGTCGGCGAGCAGTTGGGGAAGGAGAGTTCGACGTTCCGCGGCGAGGTCGTCCACGTGGCGTCGTCGTTCCTCGCCGGCACCGTCGCCGTCGCCGTCGGCTACGCGGTGTACCTCGCCGCTGCCGGGGGCCAGCCGATGGCGGCCGTCTTCCTGCTGGTGGTCGGCGCCGTCGCGCTGGTGAACGCGCTGCGCTGAACCGTAACCGATTAACCGGAGCCCCGCCGATGATTGGGTGAGCCGAGGTAGCCTAGCCTGGCCAAGGCGGTAGATTCGAAATCTACTGTCCTCACGGACTCAGGGGTTCAAATCCCCTCCTCGGCGTTTTCACCGTAGACAACACGCCCAGCCCGGAGCGTCTGCTCCGGGCACGGCGCTGTCAGGTGTGGTAGCTGATCGGTGGGATTTGAATCAGGGAGTGACGCGAGCAGTCGCGAGCGGAGTGACCGTGGTTCAAATCCCCTCCTCGGCGTTTCTGAAGCATAACGTCGACCAGTGCCGCGTCTCGTCGCGGCGCGTCGTCGACTATGGCCCAACCCCCAGTGTCACCCCACACTCTTTCGGCCCGCCTAAACTCCGGCAGCCTTTTGTCCCCTTAGGTCGGCCTAAACCGTATGGATCACGAGACCACATCGACGCGTCGAAGCTATCTGGCAGGCGGGGCGGCGCTCGTCGCCAGCGGACTGCTCGCTGGCTGTGCCGGCGGCGACAGCACCGCGACCGAGACTGGCGGGGAGACCTACTCCGTCTCCATGGAGCCAGTCGGCGAGGTCGAGTTCGACAGCGTCCCCGAGACGTGGGTCGCCAACAACGGCAGTTGGGCCGACATGGGCGTCGCGCTGGGTCAGGAGCCGCCGAAGGCGCTCTGGCTCACCAACCGCTACCACACCCAGTACTACGACGCCATCGACGGCGTCTCCGTCGACAAGAGCGGGATGCGGAACCTCTACAGCGACGGCGTGGACAAGGAGCTGTTCTACGAACTCGGCGGTGATGTCCACGTGATCGACCCGAACTTCCTGCTGAACCGCTTCAGCGGCTGGGAGCAGGCCGACGTCGACGAGATCGAGGAGAACGTCGGGCCCTTCTTCGGCAGCAGCATCTTCTCGCGGGGCTACGGCTGGCACGAGGACTACCAGTACTACAGCCTCTACGAGGCCTTCGAGAAGCTCTCGCAGGTGTTCCAGGAGGGCGAGCGCTACGAGGCGATGGTCGAGGTCCACAACGAGTTCCAGTCGACCATCGAGAGCGTCGTGCCCGCCGAGGGCGAGCGCCCGTCGGCTGCGGTGGTCTGGGCCGCCGGCAACGAGCCCGAATCGTTCTCGCCGTACATCATCGGCGAGGGGTCGAGCTTCAAGCATCTGCGCGAACTCGGCGTCCGGGACGCCTTCGCCGACACCGACGTGCGTGACTTCCACAGCGACCGCAGCAGCGTCGACTACGAGACGCTGCTCGAGATCGACCCCGACGTGCTGCTCTGCCGGGGTCACGAGGCCCAGACCGCCGAGGAGTTCCAGGACACCGTGGTCTCGTTCATGGAGAACCACGACGTGGCCAGCGACCTCACCGCGGTCAAGAACGGCGACGTCTACCGCGGCGGCCCGCTCTACCAGGGCCCGATCACGAACATGGTCGTGACCGAGCGCACCGCACAGGACCTCTACGACGCCGAGGACGACCTCTACGACGCCGGCCGCGTCGCCGACATCGTCAACGGCGACTTCTAGCGGTCGATGAGCGGGTGGTAGGCGGTTTTTCGACGGTGCGGTGTTTTGCTGAGACTCGCCGTAACAGCATCTCGTTCGGTGGCGACTGATGACCGCAGGGTGGTGGCGCGCGAAGCGTCCGCGCCTCCGTGCGCGGACCGAGCGCGCGAGGGGTGAGCGAGGGTTAATCCCGAGCGAACCGGCTGGGGAGGCGTGAGGCCGCCGGGCTGTCAGCAGTGCGGTTCAAGTGGCCAAGCATCGAAACGCCGTCGCGGAAGCTGTTTCTCTGCCGAAAAACGCGGTCTGACCCCGGGCTCACAACGTCTAGAACTCCGTCACTTTTGACTGGATCCGGCCGTCGTCGACGGTTTCGTCGTCGGCGACGTGCCGCGCCAGCCGGTCCCGACTCACGTCGTCGTGGCCGTGGAGATACGCCAACTCCGTCAGCGACAGCTCCCCGCCCTCCTCCAGTTTGTGCAGCAGCCCCTCGGGGCTCAGTCGTTCGTAAGTCACGTCCAGATCCACCGTCGCCGCGCGCCCTTCGCCGGCCTCGGCGACGTTGACCGCCTCGTTCAGCACCGCCTCGACGTCGAGGTCGGTATCGCCGATTCCCTGGTAGAGCAGCGCCTGCGCCGACACCAGCGCGTCGAACGCCTCGGGCCCGGCGAGGTTCCCCAGTCGCTTCTCGAACACCAGTTCCCGGTCGTGCTCGTCCAGATGCTCGACCAGTAGCTCGAAATCCCGGACCGCCTCGAACAGCCGGTCCCGGATCCGTGCCCGGGCGTTGCGCTCGGACTGGACGTTCGAGAACGCCGTCTCCCCGCGCAGGTACGCGCGGTCGGCCTCGCTCAGGATCCCACGCTCCCGGGCGTCGCCGTCGTCGCTCATACCCGGAAACGGAGTACGACTTCGATAAAGGTTGTGTTTGATACTCTGAAACTGATTATCTACCGCATTCCTGTGAAAAACCCTTATGGGCTGTCCGGTCCCGGACCTGTCCATGCCCGAAGCCGTCTCCCCCACCGTCTCGCTGCCGCAGGACCCCGCCGTCGACGCCGCCATCGACGCCGACCGACTCGACGAATCGCTGGCCGTCGTCGGCGCGCTGGTCGACGAGTGCCGCATGGAGTTGGCCCCGGAGGCGCTCCGCGTGCGCGCGGTCGACCCCGCGAGCGTCGCCGCCGTCTCGCTGGACCTCCCGGCCGAGGCGTTCGAGCGCTACGAGGCCGGCGGCGAGACGGTCGGCATCGACGTGGAACGACTCGCAGCCGTCGTCAGCCTCGCGGACCCGGGCGATTTGGTCCGACTCGTGCTCGACGCCGAGCGCCGCCGCCTCCACGTGCTGGTGGGCGAACTCGCCTACACGCTCGGCCTGATCGACCCCGAAGCGATCCGCGAGCCGCTGGACCCCGCCGAGATGAACTACGACTGCCCGGCGTCGCTGACGCTCGAGGGCCGGGACGTCTCGCGGTTCGTCGACGCCGCCGACATGGTCTCGACCCACGTCCGGCTGGGCATCGACGCCGGGGCTGAGACGTTCTACGTCGAGGCATCGGGCGATACCGACGACGTGGCGCTGGCGTTCCCCGGCGAGGACCTCGCCGCGCTCTCGCCGGCCGACGCGGAGTCGCTGTTCAGCCTCGATTACCTCCGGGAGTTGGCCCGCCCCATCCCGGTCGGGAGCGAGGTCGCGATGGAGCTCGGGACCGAACAGCCGGTGACACTGTCGTTCGCCGTCGCCGACGGCACGGGCACGGCGACGTTCCTGCTCTCGCCACGGCGCGCGGTCGCGTGAGCCCGGACCGGCCACGGGTGGTTTGATGGTCTCCCCCCGAGAAGAGCCGCTATGAGCACCGAGGAGCCCACCGAGCGATGCTACACGGAGGTCCTCTCGCGCCTCGACAGCGAGGAGCGCGAGACGGTCGCCGAGGCCGCGGCGCTGCTTGCCAGCACCGCCGACCGGATGGCGGCCGTCGAGAGCGACGGCGACGCCGAGGGGATGGCGGTCGAACTCCGGCGCATCGCTGACGAGCAGGCCCGGATCGAGGAGATGGCCGTCTCCCCGCGCTCGGGCAGTAACTGAGAATGCCCCCGGGGCTTCTCGGCTACGTCGCCGGCCTCTTCCTGCCCATCACCGGGCTAAGCCGTCAGTAGCCCAACTCGCCGAGCGTCTCCTGAATCGGCTGGAGATACTCGTCGCCGAAGTGGCGCAGATGCACCAGCATCGGCAGCAGGCGGTAGATCGGCCGCCGGTCGCCGACGCCCCGCGGCAGGTCGGGGTAGCGCTCGAAGAAGGCGTCGCCGCCGGTGTCGGTCCACGCGATGTACGCCAACTCCACTTCCGGGTCGGCGTAGTAGCAGGCCGGATCGAGGAACGCCAGCACCTGCTCGCTGTCGGTCACGAGGTTCTCGCGCCAGACGTCGCCGTGGATCAGCGACGGCTCGGGGTCGTGATCGAGCAGTTCCGGCAGCTCCGCGCACAGCCTCTCGATCCGGCCGGCGTCGGCGTTCGAGAGCAGCCCCTCCTCCACCGCCTGCTCGGCCATGTAGCCGAGTCGGTGGTTGCCGAAGAACGACGGCCAGTCGTCGGTCCGGGGGTTCGGGAGATCCAGCTTCCCGGAGAGCGTGTCGACCGGGAAGCCGAACGTCGGCGCCGTCTCGGCGTGGAGCGCGGCGAGTCGGTCCGCCAGATCCCGCTCGACGGCTCGGGTGATCTCGGGTTCGCCCTCGACGAACGCCATCACGAGGAGGTCTGCTGTGGCGTGGTACACCTCGGGAACTGTGAGGCCGTGGTTCGCGAGGTGGCGGAGCATCTCCGCCTCGGTCCGGAGGTCGGTATCGGCGGTCTTGGCGACCACCTGCCGGCCGTCAGCGAGGTCGACGCGGTGGACGCTCCCCACTTCGCCGCCATCGAGTTCCGTGGCGTCGGCGACGCCCGTCCCGGCCCACGACTCGACGGCCGCCGTCGTCGTCTCGTCCATGGGCCAGCGAGCGCATCGAGGGGGAAAACCGCACCGTTCAGCGGTCGGAGAAGAGCACCTATCGCGGCTTCTCTGTCGGATCCTCAGGGGCCAGTCGGGACCGACTACCGACTCACAGCCCGGTCGGGTGGTCGACGAACACCGTCTCCAGCCCCCACTCCTCGGCCAGCGCCGCGAGCGAGCGCACGCCGAACGTCTCGGTGGCGTAGTGGCCGGCCAGCAGGACGTTGATCCCGGCCTCGCGAGCCTCGTGGTACACCTGCTGTTTCCCCTCGCCGGTGATCAGCGCGTCGGCGCCGGCGGCGACGGCCTCGTCCAGCCAGTCGACGCCGCTGCCGGTGAGCACGGCGACGCGTTCGACCTCCTCGGGGCCGAACGCGAGCGTCTGGACGCCCTCGCCGCCGGTTTCGAGTTCGTCGGCCAGCAGTTCCGAGAGCGCGCCCACCCGGATCGGGTCGTCACGCTCACCCAGCAGGCCCACGGTTTCAGTGCCGATCTCGCCGAAGGACTCGCGGGCCGAGAGATCCAGCAGGTCGGCGAGGCCCGCGGCGTTGCCCAGCGTCGGGTGGCCGTCGAGGGGCAGGTGGGAGACGTACAGCGACACGTCGTTTTTGACCAGTGGTTCGATGCGGTCGTACTCTCGGCCGGTCACGCGGTCGAGGCCGCCCCAGACGAGGCCGTGGTGGGTGACCAGCACGTCGGCGTCGCCAGAACGCGGTGCGTTCTGGCTGGCTAACGAATCGCTGCGCGATTCGTGACCGCCGGCGTCGATGGCGGCGTCGATGGTGGCTTCGGCGGCGTCGACGGCGAACGCGACGGTTTCGAGGTCGCCCTCGCGCCGGCCCACCTGCAGGCCGTTCGGGCTGGCGTCGATATCGGCGTACGCGTCGGTCCGGAGTTCCTCGTCGAGTCGGTCGAAGAAAGCTGCGCGATCCATACCGGGGCCGTCGGGCGCGGACGGCTTGTACCCCCGGGGTCCGGCCAAACCGATCCGTTAGTGGTCGTGGTCGTGGTCGTGGCCGTGCTCGTGCTCCTGATCGTTGTCGCCGGCGATGGCCGCGCCCTCGCCGTCGATCATACGAATTTCGAGACGGAACCTAGGGCTTTAGACGTTCACGGGATGCGAAGCGTCCCGTTAGCCAATCAGAATTCTTCGAGTTCTGATGACGTGAGAGGAAGCCGATACACTGGGCATCAAACCACCAGAATGCGATCATCCGACTCCACAATTCCAACATAGAATTTATGAATCTACCCCTATACATATGATGTATGGCGGAGGTGCGTCGAACGGTCATCGTCAAACTCGATATTGACGGCAGCGACGCAACTCTTCTCCACGAAACCGTTGAGGAGTACCTGTTGGCGTGCAATTACGTTGTTCAAGACGCATGGCAAGACGACTACAAGCCCACCTCGAAAACGGAACTCCACGACCGGACGTACTCTGACGTGCGCGAACAGACTCGACTCCAAGCGAACCTCGTGCAATCCGCACGCAACCGGGCCGCCGAAGCCATTAAAGGCGTCGTCGCCCGCTGGGAGAACGGCAAGGAGGCGTCGCAACCACACTTCACGACGCCCTCGGTGCACTACGACAAACGGAGTGCGACGTTCCACGACGACCGCGTATCCCTCTCCACGGTGAACGGACGTGTCGAAGCCGAGTACGCCCTGCCGCCCGAAGGCGACAACCCCCAGACCAAGTACCTCCGCAACGACGAGTACGAGGTAACAGGTGCGACGCTTCAGTACCGCGACGCGACGGATACGTTCTTTCTCCACATCGGCACAAAGGCCGAGGTGGAGTCGGAGATACCGGACGACGGTGACGCGGAGAACAGCACAGTCCTCGGCGTCGACCTCGGTATCGAACAGATCGCCATCACATCAACTGGACAGTTCTGGAGCGGTGGCTACTTGAATCACCGTCGCAGGGAGTACGAGCGGGTGCGTGGCGACCTACAGCAGACGGGAACGGAGTCGGCCCATCGAACGATTAAGCAGATGGGCGGCCGAGAGACACGGTGGGCAGAGGACTATCTCCACCGTATCTCGAAAGCCATCGTTCAGGAAGCTGTTGCGCACGAGTGCGACATGATCGCGTTTGAGGAATTGACGGACATCCGTGACCGGATGCCGGGCTCGAAAAAGTTCCATGCGTGGGCGTTCCGTCGACTCTACGACTACGTGGCGTACAAGGCCGAAGCGGAGGGTATCGAAACCACGCAGGTAGACCCGGCGTACACGTCCAAACGGTGCTCAAAGTGCGGGACGACGCTGGACGAGAACCGCCCGTCGCAAGAGAAGTTCTGCTGTCAGAAGTGTGGGTACGAGGTCAACGCAGACTACAACGCGGCGAAGAACATCGGATTTCGGCTACTCCGTGCGGGGCAAAAGTCTCCGCACGGAGGGGCGACACGTCACCTCGCCCTGAAGTCGGGGACGCTGAACGTGAACGGCGGCTACTCGCCTGCCGTCCAGTAGGGTCGGCCAGAACGGGAGTCCACCGACAAGCCCACCCCTTCAGGGATGGGTTGGTGACGTCCATGTTCTTGAGGTTAATAGCTTTCTAGTGAATCAATATTTTAGGGCTTCAGAACGTGATATTGGAGAAGCACCGCAACAGCGTATGAACCCATATACTGGACTCGCTATTGTGGATCCTGAGTCGAAAGTGCATGAGGTGTACCTATACCGACAGTTCTCCAGATCGAGGAGAGTCGTTGCGCTTCCCCCCGCTCGATGTTGAGTCCACTTCTGGCTGAGGGTCGGTATTCGTTTCGGCTATTGTGTCGCGAAATCGCTGTTAGGTAGCTACTGCGGACCTATAACTGACTGTGGTCAGTCACAACTTGATTTCAGGGTGAGAAGACTCGCTTTCATGAGTCCGGAGAGCATGAGGAACCAGCCTACGGAAGAGACGACGACAATTCGGATTATGTCTGGTCCATACCCACGTGTATCGAACGTATACCCTTCCAAGAAGAGAAGGAAGTCGCGGATGCCGTAGCCGACGAGTAAGGTCCCAACACCGAGAAGAACTCCATATACGACGAACAAACCTAAATTGTCATGACTAAACGGTCTTTCCCGGAGGGCATGTCGATTCACTTGTTTCAATCTATACGCCTTTATTCTGTTGGAATAGTTGATACACCCTCTGTATCTACCACCACCTCCACCACATCGAGCGGCGATCAGCACACCCACTCTTCGGTGAAGTTTTCTGTTCTCCCGAAAAACCGACGGGAGATTATCACCCTCAGCTCATTCTATGAGGAGGGAGAATCAAGGGCCGCAGACCACCTTCAGTTAGTCGTCTGACGCTTCTGTTTCGACTTCATGTTCGTGCGACCCGTCGTGAGAGTGGTCGTGCCCCTCGTTATCGGATTTATTACCGGAGCCGGGTGAGCCAGTCCAATTATCGAAATCGTCCATGTTCTTCAGGTTGTCTCGCTCCTCGAAGCCCTGGACTGCGCTCATCACGTCGTCCTGCGTGAGTTCGCGACGACCCTCGGTGAGGGCCTGCAGGACGGCCTCCCGGAGCACCATCCGGAGGTCAGAGCCCGTGAGCCCTTCCGTCGCTTCGGCGACCTCGTCGGGGTCGAACGCCGCCATCTGCATGTCCCGCGTGATGATGCGGAGGATGTCCTCGCGCATCTGGCGGTCGGGCTTGGGGAAGTTCACGACCTCGTCGAAGCGCCGCCAGGCGGCGGCGTCGAGCTGGTCGGGGTGGTTCGTGGCGGCGACGGTCAGCACCTCGTCGCGCACCAGCGAGATGTCGTCGATGCTCTTGAGGAGGGTGTTGACCGCGCGCTTGAGCGCGGCGTGCTCGTCGGACTTCCGGGTCTTGGCGACGGAGTCGAACTCGTCGATGAACAGGATACACGGCGAGAGTCGCTTGGCGACCTCGAACGTCTTCTCGACGTTCTTGGCCGTCTCGCCCAGATACTGGCTGGTGACCATCGAGAGTTTGACCTCGACGAAGGGGAGACCCAGTTCGTGGGCCAGCCCCCGGGAGATGGTGGTCTTCCCGGTGCCGGGCGGGCCGACGAAGAGGATCTTCCCGATCTCGCTCAGGCCGATGCTGGCGAGGTAGTCGCGGTTCTCGATGGCGGTGACGATCTTGTCGACCTCGTCGTTCTGGTCGTTGGTCAACACCAGGTCGTCCAGCGTGGTCTCGATCTCCTCGGGCGCGAGGATGTGGACCAGGTCCAGCATCTCCGCGTCCTCCTCCTCGTCGAAGTACTCGTCGAGCAGGGAGTCGATCCAGACGCGGTCGGCCTGAATGGGCTGGTTGTCCTCGCGGGCCCCCTCGCGGGTGACAGACACCGAGTCCTCGTTGCGGGCGGCGTGGGCCAGCGTGGGGTTGGCCGCGATGCGCTCGTCCTCGACGCGGTCGAGGTACCACTCGAGGGCCATATCCGGCTGGGTCAGCGAGATCTCGCCGGAGAACTCCGTGCGCTGGGTAAAGAGCAGATCCGAGACGGCGTCCCACGGGTGGTCGACGCCGGTGGCGGTTCGCGCGCGGTCCTGCGTGACCGCGAGCGGGCGTTCGATCGACCCGTCGGACCAGAACACCTGTCGGTAGCGGGGCGGCAGATCGCCCTCGTCCAGATCCTCCGCTTCCGTATAGGTGTGGGCGGTCAACAGGAACTCTACGACGTCGACAGCGGGGTCGCTCATCTGGATAATGTTGCCGGTCCAGTCGGTTAAGCACGTCGGAAACCGGGGTCGGGGGGCGAGATGAGGCGGCTCACCGCCCGCCGAACGGCCGGCAGTGACGGAGGATCGGCGCGAAGTACCAGCTGACCGTCGTGTACGTCTCGACGGCGAGCGCCGACAGCAAAACGGCGGCGACGCCCAGCCACGCCCAGCGCGGTTCGCTCGGGAGCACCTGCAACACGCTGAGCGCGCCGATACAGACCGCGAGTACGGGCGACGCCACTGGGTGGAGGTCGCCCCGATCCGTACCGTGGCGGTGGTACGTGACTAGCAGCCCGGCCGCGGTCACGATGCTCAGTGCGCCGTCGACGGGGTCGCTCAGAAACGCCATCGACGCCCCGCTGAGCCAGCGGTTCTCGGTTCGCCCATGCATTTCTGTCGCCGCGCTCCGTGATAGTTCTTCCTACGCATCACGAACAGAGCGTATCAACCGCTGTCCAGCCGCGACTCGTCGACGAACACCACCACCGCCTGTTCGTGGTAGAGGCCGAGGTCGTAGCGCGATCAGCCCAACCACCAGCGGGCGCGATGGCTCGCGGAGTTCCCGGCTGGAGGCGTAGCCGGCGCCGACGACGACCGGGAGCGCGCCCACCAGCAGCACGAACCAGAGCTTCCCGGCGTAGATCAGGTAGGAGTGGCTCCGGCCGCCGGTCCAGTGGCTCGACGCGAACGTCTCCCACGTGCCCGCGGTGGCACGCTCGACGAGCGCGAGCCAGCCGGCGTCGCCCGCCAGCGCGGCGCCCAGCGCCGGATCGCCGACGGGCCCGCGCGGCGCGAGGAAGAACACGACCGGCACGAGCGCCGCCAGCACGGCGAGCGGGACGGCCGGGAGGTGGTACCGGACTGCCTCGCCGGCGCGCGCGGTCGAGCGCCGGAGCGTCGACGCCGCTCGCGCCGTCGTTGCCGACCGTCGGCCGGCGACGACGGCGGGCCAGCCGACGGCGACGGCGGCGGCGCCAAGCGCGCAGGCGGCGTACAGCACGACGTTCTCCTTCGTCGGCACCGCCAGCCCGGCGAACAGCCCCGCGGCGACCACGTGGCGCCGACGCCCCGTCGCGAGCGCCCGGACCGCAAAGCCCAGCGCGAACAGCGCGAAGACGGCCAGGGGCACGTCCGAGCGCATGAACCGCGAGTAGTAGACGGACCCGGGCGTGACCGCGAGCAGGCCGGCGAGGACGACGCTCTCGGCGTCGTCGAGCAGCCGTCCGTCCCCGCCCGCCGGACGCCGGAACAGCAGCGCTGCCAGCGGCGCGAAGCCGCCGATGAGGGCCACCGGGAGGCGGGCGGCGAACGCCGTCGGGCCGAGGCGCTCGAACAGCGGCGCGACCAGGCGGAGGAGGAGGGAGAGCGCGGTGAGCGCCAGCACGGCCGCGACGGGCCGTCGACGCGCCCAGCGAACGGGATGGAACACGTCTGGGAGCGTTCATGGGGAGGGTAAGGCGCTTGGTCGCACCCGAGGGCTTCACGAAGAAGATTTCCACGAGATACCACACCCATCGGACATGACGAATAAAGAGCGGCAAAAGTATGGTGTGCGAACTCCTACTGAGGCTGAGAAGCGATCCATTGGGGGGCCCGAAGAGGAACCGAACGCAATCATTGAGAGGTATCCGATGACACTAGTAGCAGACAAACATCGTGAATAGCGCCTAAGGGCGGATAAAAACTGATTTTAATCAACAACCCGAACTCTCAGAATCCATCGGAATACTTATGCCGTTTTCACTCACCCTGACAATAATCGCATAACACCCGGAGCCCCGGTTGGGGACCGTCCGTGATTCTTTCTGGCTAGTTTCCGAGGACATAACCGTGATCTCATACGTACCGGGAGAGTCCATCCACGATTCTTCAATAAGTGGTGCAGGGTTTGATGACGTACCACTGTCAGGTGCGAGCGTGTAACTTCGGTCCAGCATTTCCTCGCCATCCTTCGCTACCCGAAGATGGACCGTAACCTCCCGTTCAACGAGTGATTGAAGACTAATGTCATCTATACGTGCAGTAGTGGTACTAGTGGATAGGCATCCGGCCACCCCGACTGCCGACATTGCGATCCCCGCAAGCACCTCCCGCCTGTTCAGCATAATTTCTCTAAAATGCAAAAAACAATAAATCCGTCGTGTCGTTTGCACCGTAAGAGACACGCCAAATCGGCGCAAGGCGATATTGACTGATTGTGATGGTCCTTAACGATATATGTGTATCTGCGGGCACATCCTTAGATCCCGTCAATCCATGTGATGTATCCTATCTTAGCCCTTAGAGGCCGTAGCATACATCGTACGTCTTTTACTGTATTTCGTTGAGGAGGTTCTTCCCTCAATCCCACTTGCTCAACTGGATTCTAACCGTGGATACGACGGAAGGTCGAGGAACTAGGCGATTGTTTAATGGCCTCATCGTCTTTGAACCCTCGACCACGGCCCCCGCGTTCGGTCGGATTTATGCCGTCGCCGCCCCACGCGAGCGGTATGTCGACACCAGTCGTCGTGCACGCGCGTCGGACCCCGCAGGGCAAGGAAGACGGCGTCTTCGCCGACACCCGAAGCGAGGACCTCTCGGTGCCGCTGATCGAGGACGCGCTTGACACCACCGGCGTCGACGCCGACGCCGTCGACGACCTGATGTGGGGCGTCGCCCAGCAGCGCGGCGAACAGGACAACAACGTCGCCCGCGTCATCGCCCTGCTCTCCTCGCTGGGCGAGGGGACGCCGGCGACGACCATTAACCGCTGGTGCGCGTCGTCGATGCAGGCGGTCATCTCCGCGGCCGACGCCGTCGCCGCGGGCAACCGCGACTGCATCGTCGCCGGCGGCGTCGAGAACATGAGCCGGGTGCCGATGGACGGCGACTCCTACGAGCATCTCCACCCCGAGCTCTCGGAGCAGTACAACCTCTTCCAGCTACAGATGGGGATGACCGCCGAGAAGGTCGCCGGGGAGTACGACGTGAGCCGCCAGGCGCAGGACGCGTACGCCGCTCGGAGTCAGCAGCGCGCGACCGAGGCGACGGAGTCGGGCCGTTTCGACGACGAGATCCTCCCCATCGAGACGGGGAGTGCGCCGGAGGCGGACTCCGAAGACGGCGAAGTCGTCGACGACGGCGTCGTCGAGGAGGACGAGGGGATCCGTCCCGGCACGACCGCGGAGAAGCTTGCGGACCTCCCGCCGGCCTTTACGGGCGACGGGACGGTGACCGCGGGCAACTCCAGCCAGATTTCCGACGGCGCGTCGCTGGTGATGGTCACCTCCCGGGAGTTCGCCGAGGAGCACGGGCTGGACGTGATGGCCGAGGTCGGCACGAACGCGGTCGCCGGCGTCGACCCGACGGTGATGGGGATCGGGCCTGTGCCGGCGACGAAGGAGCTGCTGGAGCGCGCCGGGACGGAGATCGAGGACTACGACCTCGTCGAGCTGAACGAGGCGTTCGCTTCCCAGTGTGTGTACGCACAGGAGGAACTGGGGATCCCGGACGAGCAGTTCAACGTCAACGGCGGCGCGATTGCGCTGGGGCACCCGCTAGGCGCGAGTGGGGCCCGGTTGCCCGTGACGTTGCTCCACGAGATGGAGAAGCGCGGGGATTCGCGGGGGCTGGCGACGCTCTGTGTCGGGTTCGGGCAGGGCGCCGCGATTGAGTTCTTGATGGAGTAGGCGGTTAGTGGGGTTTTGGGGTGTGAGCTGATTTTCGGGTGGATTTGTGACGGCGACCGCGAACAGCATCTCTATCGTTGACCACTTGTACCGCACCGCTGACCGCTCAGCGGCCTCACGCCTCCCCAACCGACTCGCTCGGACTTAACCCTCGCTCGTCCTCCGAGGGAGCTTCGCTCCCTCGTGGTCCCACTCGCTTCGCTCGCGGGACCCTCGCGCTCGGTCCGCGCACGGAGGCGCGGACGCTTCGCGCGCCACCGCTGCCGCGGTGTGGTGGACGCCTCGCGCTCGCGCCTGCCGCGAGCGCGGGGGAGGGGTGGGGAATCGGTGCTGCGCTGGGCCTCGTGCCCAGCGCCCTGCGGTCTCTCAGTTGCCAACGAACGAGATGCTGTTGCGGTCGCAGTAGCCGTCGGTGTCCATCTCTGAAACAGATCCACCACGACAACCCACCAATCATCTTCACCGGAACCGAACCGGCTTTCCCCACACCGACCCACCCGACCCCATGGCCATCGGCGACGTTCAGGCGGTCGAAGACACGACAGACGTTCACTACGTCGACACCGGGATGTACGGCACCGCCGAGTACGGCTCGGTGTACATCATCGACGGCGAGCGCCCTGCCGTCGTCGACTCCGGCACCGGCGGCGACTACGACGCCATCGCCGACGCGTTGGCGGAACTGGGCATCGACTCCCTCGACGCCGTCGTCCTCACCCACGTCCACCTCGACCACGCGGGCGGCGCCGGCCGCCTGCTTTCGGACCACCCCGACGCGCAGGCGTACATCCACGAGCGCGGCGCGCGACACCTGCTCGACCCCGAGCGCCTCGTCGCCGGCACCAAGGACGCCGTCGGCGAGCAGTGGTCCTACTACGCCGACCCGGTTCCGGCACCGGCGGAGCGCGTGGTCCGCCTCGCGGACGGCGACGAGGTGGATCTCGGCGACCACACGCTCGTCGCCCACGAGGCGCCGGGACATGCCCCCCATCAGCACGTGTTCCACGATCCGGGCGAGGGGATCGTCTACACCGGCGACGCCGCGGGGCTGTACATCCCCGCGGTCGACACGATTCGGGAGACCAGTCCGCCGCCGCAGTTCGACCTGGATCAGGCGCGCCGGGACGTCTCCACCATCGTGGATCTGGAGCCGGAGACGCTGGCGTTCGCGCATTTCGGCCCGCGGGCGTTCGACGCCGAGAAGCTCTCGGGCTACAAGCGCACGCTGGTCGAGTGGGTCGAGGCAGTCCGGCAGAAGCGCGCGGCGTTGGGCGACGACGAGGTGGTGATCGAGCACTTCGTTGACCACGCCGACGAGTCCGCGGGCGCGGACGTGTGGGGCGAGGAGAAAGCCGAGGCGGAGATGCGACTGAACGTGCGGGGGGTACTGGCATATCTGGATCAGCAGGAGTGAGTCACTGTAGGTACTTCGTGTGGACGCGGAGGATCTCTCCCTCGTACCGGAGATAGTGGCTGTCGTCGTGGCGCGGTGCCGCCGATAGCTGGTCTTCTACTTCCGCCATCTCCGAACGGGGCAGCTCACGGCTCGCCCGCTGGTCTCGCTCGACCGCCTCGGCGAGCAGTTCGTCGAGGCCGTTGCTGGACGGCTCGATAGTTGCAGCGTCGACGACGGTGGCGTTCTCCGGAACCCCGTCGGCGTCGAGAGGCTCGGCGATCACGTAGCCCGGCCGGGCAACGGTGTGCGTTCCCGAGAGCGAGCTACAGCCGGCGAGCACGAGGAGGACCGCGAGCACGAGGGCGCGGGTTCCCACGGGCGCCAGTTCCGCCGCGTGTCACAAACCGCTTCCCGCCCCGATCAACCCCGAACAACACCCCCGGGGTGTACGGAACTTTATGGTCGTTCCCGACGGATCCCGGGCCTATGGATATCCGGGAGGCCGAGCGGGGGTTCGACCACCCCGTCATCGACGACGACACGCTGCCGGCGATGTTCGAGGCCAGCGCCGAGCGCAACGAGGGGAGCGTCGCACAGCGCTACAAGGGCGACATCCACGACCGCTCGCTGGTCGCCGAGGGGGTGATCCCCGCGGCGCCCGACGGCGAGTTCGCCGACCTGCGCTACGAACGGACCCGCGACATCGTCCGCCATCTCGCGGCGGGTTTTCGCGATCTGGGCGTCGAGGCCGGCGACCGGGTGGGCCTGTTCGCCGACACCCGGCTGGAGTGGGCTCAGTGTGACTTCGGCGTGCTCGCGGCCGGGGGCGTCGTCACCACCGTCTACAGCGGTTCCTCCGAGGAACAGACCGAGTATCTGCTGGGCGATGCGGGCGCCGACGGCGTCGTCGTCGAGAACGGCGACCTGCTGCGCAAAGTGTTGAACGTCGAGGACGAACTCGACCTCTCGTTCGTCATCGTGATGGACGAACCCGCCGACGGCAGCGGCGCCGCGGCGGCCGTCCGGGACCGCGACGACGTGTTCACGCTGGGCCAACTCCACGAGCGCGGCGCCGAAGCGTTCGACGAGGAAACCTACGAGGGGTGGCTCGACGAGCGCGCGCCCGAGGACCTGGCGAGTCTGGTGTACACCTCCGGCACCACCGGCCAGCCGAAGGGGGTGGAGCTCAGCCACCGCAACTTCCGGTCGAACGTGAACCAGTGTTTCCGGCGGTTCGGCCCCCGACCCGACCGCGACCCCGAGATGCCGACCACCGACGGCGACACGGTGGCGCTCTCCTTTCTCCCGCTTGCCCACGTGTTCGAGCGATTGGCGGGCCACTTTCTCCTGTTCGCCGCGGGGGCGTCGGTGGCCTATGCCGAAAGCGCCGATACGCTGCGGGAGGACTTCCAACTGGTCAACCCTACCACCGTCACCAGCGTCCCGCGCGTGTACGAGAAACTCTACGCCGCCGTGCGCGAGCAGGCCAGCGAGTCACCCATCAGCCAGCGCATCTTCGAGTGGGCCGTCGACGTCGCCCGCGAGCACGAACGCGCGGAGAGCCCCGGCGCCCTGCTCTCGGCGAAACACGACATCGCCGATCGGCTGGTCTACTCCAGCGTACGCGAGGCGCTCGGGGACAACATCGACTTCTTCGTCTCCGGCGGCGGCAGCCTCTCGGAGGGGCTCTGCCGGCTGTTCCACGGGATGGGGATCCCGATCCTCGAGGGGTACGGACTGACGGAAACGTCGCCGGTGCTCAGCGTCAACCCCATCGAGGACCCCAAACCGGGCACTATTGGCCCGCCGGTGGTCGACGTGGAGACGAACCTCGACGAGTCCGTCGGCGTCGTCGGCGAGGAGGTCGAGGGCGAGACGGGCGAACTGCTCGTCCGCGGGCCGAACGTCACCGACGGCTACTGGGGCAAGCCCGAGGCGACCGAGAAGGCGTTCGTCGACGCCGACGAGCTGCGCCCGTCTGGCAGCGAGGGACACCGTCCCTCGAGCAACCGGAAGCCGTCGGCTTCCGGTGACAGTCAGACGCAGTCTGACGAGAGCGACGACGGCGGGGAGCCGTGGTTCCGGACCGGCGACGTGGTCGAGATCCGGCCGGACGGCTACATCGCGTTCCGGGAGCGGGCGAAACAGCTACTCAAACTCTCGACGGGGAAGATGGTCCCGCCGGGCCCCCTCGAGGACGCGTTCGCCGAGAACGAACTGATCGAGCAGGTGATGGTGATCGGCGACGCCCGGAAGTTCGTGAGCGCGCTGCTCGTGCCCGACTTCGAGGCGGTGCGTGCGTGGGGTGAGTCCGACGGGCTGGACCTGCCCGACAGCGACGCCGAACTCTGCCACGACGACCGCGTGCGCGACCGCCTCCAGCGTGAGGTCGAGCGGATCAACGAGGCCTTCGAGAGCCACGAGCGGATCAAGCAGTTCAAACTGGTCGAGGAGGCGTTCACCCCCGAGAACGACCTGCTGACGCCGACGATGAAGAAGAAGCGTCGCAAGATCCTCGACCGCTGGGCCGACGAGATCGAGGACCTGTACGAATGACGGATCCGGCGTGGCACAGTAGCCACGTTTAAGCGACCCCGACCGGAACTTATCCGTGTGCAGGCGAATCGACAGTCAGCGGTCGGAGGGTCCTAGATGGCCGGCGCCGAATCAGCGGTGCTGATCGCGCTCGTCGCCGGCATCATCGGCGTCGGCGTCGTCGCGCAGGTACTCTCGGATCGCTTCCAGATCCCGAGCATCGTGTTCCTGATCGCCGCGGGCATCCTGCTCGGGCCCGAAGTAGCGGGGGTGCTCAACCCGGACGAGTTCGGCACGGCGCTGCCGGCCATCGTCGGCCTCTCGGTCGCGATCATCGTCTTCGAGGGGGCGTTCCACCTCCGCATCGAGGAGCTACGCGAGGCGCCAAAGACCGTGTTCCGGCTGGTCACGGTCGGCGCGCTGATCGCGTTCGTGGGCACGTCCGTGGCCGTCCACCTGTTCCTCGGCGTGGGCTGGCTGGTCTCCATGCTCGTCGGCTCGCTACTGGTGGCGACGGGGCCGACCGTGATCGCGCCGATCCTCGACATCGTTCCGGTCCGGGACCGAGTCGGGATCGCACTCGATACGGAGGGGATCGTCAACGACGTGACCGCCGCCATCACCGCGGTGGTCATCTTCAACATCATCACCACCGACGCGTCCGGCGCCGGCGCCCTGATTCGGCTGTTCGCCGAGCGGCTTGGCTACGGCCTGCTGGTCGGGATGTTGGTCGCCGGCTTGCTCTACTACCTCCTCCAGTACGTCGACCTCTCGCCGGGGAACGCCCCCCGGAACGCGCGGCTGCTGGTGCTCGCGGGCGCGCTCGTGGCCTACGCGGCCGCGAACTACCTCGCCAGCGAGTCCGGCGTCGCCGCCGTCGCCGTCGCGGGCATGCTGCTTGGCAACGCCGACGTGCCCTACGAGGAGGACATTGCGGCGTTCAAAGGCGACGTGACGCTGGTGGTGCTTTCGTTCGTGTTCATCATGCTGGCGGCGCTGCTGGACTTCGACGTGCTGCTCGACCTCGGCGTCGCCGGTATCGGCATCGTCGTCGTCGTCGCGCTGGTGCTCCGGCCGCTGCTGGTGTTCGTCTCCAGCGTCGGCGACCGGTTCACCCGGGGGGAGAAGCTGTTCATGAGCGTCGTCGGCCCGCGCGGGATCATCCCGGCCTCGGTGGCGACGCTGTTCGCCATCGAACTCCGGAGCCCGGAGATCGGGATGCCCGAGGCCGCCGACGTGCTCGTCGGCACCGTCTTCCTGACCATCCTACTGACCGTCGTGTTCGAGGCGGGGCTGGCCCGCCGGATTGCGGAGAAACTCAACATCATACCTATGCGAGTCATCACCGTCGGAGGCGGGGACGTGGGCCGAGAGCTTGCGACCCGCCTCGAAGACCGAGGCGAGGACGTCGTCATCGTGGAGAAAGACCAAGACCGGATCCAGCGGGCCCGCGACGCGGGCTTTACGGTCCACGCCGGCGACGGCACCGAGACCGAGGTGCTGCGCTCTGCCGGTGCGGATAACGCGAAGTTCGTCATCGCCGCCACCGGCGACGACGACGCGAACCTGCTGATCTCGCAGCTCTCCCAGTCGAAGTTCGACCCCGAGGAAGTGATCACGCGGACGAACAACCCCGAAAACGTCGACGCCTTCGAGGAACTGGGTGTCACCACCATCTCCTCGGCGATGGCCACCGCGCAGGCGATGGACAACCACATCGAGCGCCCCGCGCTGGCCAACTGGATGCGCGGCATCGGCGAGTCCGGCGACGTCCAGGAGATCGAGGTCACTGCCGACGTGCTGGTCGGCCAGACGGTGCGCGATATCGGCCCCGAACTCCCGGAGGGCTGCCTGATCGGGCTGGTCTGTCGCGACGAGGAGTCGTTCGTCCCCGAGGCGGACTACACGCTCCAGCGTGGCGACCGCATCACGTTCATCGGGCGCAAGGAGGCGGTCCGCGAGGCGATGACGTGGGCCCACCCCGAGGAGTAGCGAGGTGGGGAAACTCCCCGGAGTACCCACGAACGAAGTGAGTGGGTGCACGTCGGGGCTTGCCCCGACGGAGGGGAGGCAAACCGCCTCGAACCGAACGGCGAGCAAAGCGAGCCGTGAGGAACGAATCCGGTACCCCCCGGCGACGAGGGACGCTGAGTTTTCAGTTTTCCACGAGACTGAGGCTCGCGGGTCACTTCGTTCCCGGTTACACGCGGGACCGCTGGTCCCGCCCTGCTCGCGTAACGAGGCTGTTTGCCGTCGCGCCAACGGCGCGACGTTTTCCAGCCTCGCCCGCGACGGCAACCGTTTTCTCCGCTGAACCCCGACCCTCGGTGATGGCGCCCTCACGCCGCGCGTTCCTGCCCCTCCCGCTGCTCGCGCTCGCTGGCTGTAGCTCCCTGACCAACGACGCGGTCGAACTGGCAATCGAGAACCGCAGCGGCGGGGAGCAGCGAGTCACCGCCACTGCGACGCCGGTCGCCGAGTACGACCCCGATAATCCGCCGGAGCCTGATTTCGAGGGGACGGTGCCGCCCGGATCGCGGCAGTTCGCCAACGATGTCGCCCCGTCGCCGGAGGCGGGTGAGTCGCCGATCCCCGTTCGCGTGCACGTCGTCGCCGGCCCGTACGAACTCGTCGAACAGGTCGACGTGACCGGGCCCGGGACCATCGACGTGCGAATCACCCGAAACGGGCTGGAGGTCTTTTTCGCCCCCCACGATTGATTCTCCGCTGTTTATTGGGGTTTAGACTGGTACAGCGGCGGCAACAGCATCTCGATGCTTGACTACTTGTACCGCACCACTGACGGCTCAGCGGCCTCAAGCCTCCCCAGCCGACTCGCTCGGGCTTAACCCTCGCTCGTCCCTCGCGCTGAGGCGCGACACGAGGTCGCGCCCGCTTCGCGCCCCGCGGTTGTGGTGCGGATGCGGTGGACGCCTCGCGCTCGCCAGCGGTCGGCGAGCGCGAGGGGAGGGGTGGGGACTCGGCGCTGTGCCGGGCCTTGTGCCCGGCACCCTGCGGTCCCAGAGGTCATGGGAACTCCGCGGTGCTGTTCGCCGTCGCGGAAGCTGTTCCAGCGTTCGAGCTGCTGCCGCAACAAAGACACCCCTCGAAAGGGAACGCGCACACTCATTCCGCAACCCATTCCCACGGACCCGACACGGTTTTCCCGAGCCACCGAGAACCCCGCCCATGATCAGCCGACAGACCCTCCGAGAGGAGCCAGAGCGCGTCCGGGACGCGCTCGACGCCAAGGGCGTCGAGGACGTGGACCTCGACGAGATCCTCGAGATCTACGACGAGTGGCGCGACCTGAAAGGCGAAGGCGACGAACTCCGCCACGAGCGCAACGAAGTCAGCCGGACCATCGGCGAACTCAAACGTGAAGGCAAGGACGAGGAGGCCCAAGAGGCTATCGAGCGCTCGAGCGAACTCAAAGAGCGCCTGCAGGAAGTCGAGGCGCGCGCCGACGAACTCGAAGCCGAACTCGAGGAGCGCATGATGCAGATCCCGATGCTCCCTGACGACGACGTGCCCCGGGGGGCAGACGAGAGCGAGAACGTCGAGCGCCGGCGCGAGGGGTTCGACGACCTGCGCGCCCTTCCTGACGACGTCACGCCCCACTACGACCTCGGCGAGGAACTGGACATCCTCGACTTCGAGCGCGGCGCGAAGGTCAGCGGCGGCGGCTACTACTTCGCCAAGGGCGAGGGCGCGCGCCTCGAGCACGCGCTGACTCAGTTCTTCCTCGAGACCCACCGCGAGCAGGGCTACGTCGACGTGTTCCCGCCGATCCCGGTCAACAGCCGGTCGATGGAGGGCACCGGCCAGTTCCCGAAGTTCACCGAGGACGCCTACCGACTCGAGGGGAGTCACGACGAACCATACGACGACGACGACCTGTGGCTGCTCCCGACCGCGGAGGTCCCCGTCACGAACCTCCACCGCGACGAGATCCTGCTCGACGACGACCTGCCGCTGAAGTATCAGGCCTACTCGCCGAACTTCCGGCAGGAGGCCGGCGAGCACGGCACCGAGACCCGCGGCATCGTCCGGGTCCACCAGTTCAACAAGGTCGAGATGGTGAACTTCGTCCGGCCCGAGGAGAGCGACGAGCGCTTCGAGGGGCTGGTCTCGGAGGCCGAATCAGTGCTGCAGGCGCTGGGGCTCCCCTACCGCATCCTCGAGATGTGTACGGGCGATCTGGGCTTCACGCAGGCCAAGAAGTACGACATCGAGGTCTGGGCGCCCGGCGACGACATGGAAGAGGGCCCCGAGCAGGGCGGCCGCTGGCTCGAAGTCTCGTCGGTGTCGAACTTCCGGGAGTTCCAGGCCCGGCGGGCGGGCATCCAGTACCGCCCCGAGCAGCACGAATCGGCGGAGTACCTCCACACGCTCAACGGCTCGGGCGTCGCCGTCCCGCGCGTGCTGGTGGCGATTCTGGAGTACTACCAGAACGAGGACGCCACCGTCGACGTGCCCGAACCGCTTCAGCCCTACATGGGCGGGCAGGAGGTCGTCGAGGGCCGCGAGGCCGTTGGGGAGACGGCCGTCGGCGACGAGTAGCGCGAGGTCGGAAAGCGCCGCGTCTCCGACGCGGCGGCAAACCGCCTCGGTTAACGAGCGGGGAACGAAGTGATCCGCGAGTAGCGCGAGGTGGGAAAGCGTCGCGTCTCCGGCGCGGCGGCAAACCGCCTCGGTTAACGAGCGGGGAACGAAGTGACCCGCGAGTAGCGCGAGGTGGGAAAGCGTCGCGCCGCTGGTGAGACGACCCGACGGTCGTCGCTGGTCACGCGCCGTGGCTCAGTTCCTCGAGCCACGGCATCCGCTCCGTGCGCCGACCCGACGGTCGTCGCTGGTCACGCGCCGTGGCTCAGTTCGTGAACGTTCGCAGATCCACAATCGTCCCGTCCTCGACCGTGAACAGATCGACGAACGCGAACAGCTCCTCGCCGTCGTCGCCGAACAGCCGGCCGTGGGCCGCGACCTCGGACTGGTCGCCGTCCTCCGGGACGAACAGCGTGTCGACGGCGTGAACGGTGTCGGTCCGGGGCCGTTCGGTCAGCATGAACTCGACGAACCGCTCGCGGCCGTCGATGGTCCGGTCCGGGCGGTCGTGGCGGAACCCCGAATCGAGCACGTCTCGGAGGGCGTCGCCGTCCGCGGCGTCGATGGCCTCGTAGTAGCGCTCGACTGACTCGGTGTGGCCCATATCGACTGGTGGGCCAGCGAGGCCAAGAAGCCGGTGGCTCTCCGGGGGGCATATGCCGCTCGGGCGCCCAGCGCGGGTGTGGACCTGCACGTTCGCTACGAGGGCGATGACGACCCCGAGAAGTGTACCGCCCGGAAGCTCTCGCGGTTCGACCTCGCGGAACTGCACCGCTCGGACCGCGCGACACCCTACGGGGTCGTGCTCAACCCCCACGCCGAGCGCGCGCTCTCGCCCGCGGACCGCGAAGCCGCCGAGCGCGCGCTGGTCGCGCTCGACTGCTCGTGGGAGTCCGCCGGCGAGAAGCAGTTCACCATCGACGGCGACCACCGCGCACTCCCGTATCTCGTCGCCGCCAACCCCGTGAACTTCGGCCGGCCGATGGAGCTAACGACCGTTGAGGCGTTCGCCGCCGCGCTCGTGATCCTCGGCGAGAACGAACAGGCCGAGCAGATCCTGGCGAAGTTCACCTGGGGCGAGACGTTCCTCGAACTCAACGAGGAGCCGCTCAGACGCTACAGCGAGTGTGCGGACTCCAGCGAGGTCGTCGCGATCCAGCAGGAGTATCTGGACCGATAAACCGCTCAGAGCGATAGAGAACCAGCGACAGCGCCTGACACACAGCCGAGAGAGCCCGCAGTCACGACTCCCTGCCGCCTAGCCGGGTCGTCGTTCTCGTTCCACGCGGCTGCCCGGGGTGTGGACTCGACCGGCGTCAGCGATCGCCGCGTCCGAGCGCCGCCGTCCGCAGCGCGGCGGCGTCGGCGTCCGGCCCGAGCCGAGTCAGGGCGCGCTCGGCGGCCGCCCGCTCCCGCGTCGCGTACCGGCGGAGCCGTCGCTCGTCACTCGGCGTGGGAAGCACCGTCGGCGTCCCGCCGTCCTGCCCTGGCGACTCGACCCGACGAGCGATGCTGGCGCCCCGTCCTGCCCTCACGAGCCGGGCCCGTCGCTGTCCGTCGACGCCGGCGAGCGTGGTGCCGAGGCGGGCCGCGCCCGCCCCTAGCGCTCCGGCGGTGTCGGCGAGCACGTCGCGAGCGTCCGGCCGCTCGTCGCCGACGCCGAACGCGCCGGTGACGGACTCCGAGACCGATGCGATTGTCTCGACGGCGTCGTCGAGGTCCGGATGTGAGAGGTCGCTCAACGTCGCGTAGGCTGCCGCGTTGAGGTAGTCGCCGGCCAGTAGCGCTTCGCGCGGCGCCCGCGTGAACGAGTGGGCCACCGTCTCGTTCAGCTGAACCAGTAGCTCGCTCCGGAGGCGGGCGTAGCCCTCGAGTAGTTCCATCGCGGTCGCCGCCGGAAGCACTCGCTCCGGCGCCGGGACGGCGGCGACCGCGTCGTGAACGAGGGCGAGCAGTTGCCCGTACCACCGGTCCGGACTCTCCCGCACGACCGTCCGTGCCAGCGCCAGCCCGTCCTCCTCGACGGTGTCGAGCGCCGCCTCGACCCTGTGATCGAGCGCCACGCGGCGCGGGCCACAGACGACCGGCCGGTCCGTCCGCTCAGTCATCGGTCGCCACCTCGACGCCGGTATCGATGTCGACGCTCTCCTCGGTGAGGTCCGACTCACGCCAGGTCCCGCGCTTGTACAACGCGTAGGCGATCGCCGCGCCGAGAACGTTCGAGACGGCAAAGGAGAGCCAGATCCCCGTCTCGCCCAGCGGCTCGGCGGTGATCCACGCGATGGGGAAGCGGATCACGCCGAGGGTCAGCACCGAGATGGCCGCCGCAGTGAGCGTCTTGCCGGCGCCGCGGAAGCTCCCGGTGTAGGCGCGCATGATCCCGATGAAGCCGAACGTCAGCGCGACGATCCGGAGGAACTGTGCGCCCACCTGGATCACCTGGGCAGCGTCAGCCTGGTCGGCGCCGACGAACACCGAGACGATCGGCTCGGGGAAGACGAACACGACGACGCCGGCGATCGAGAGCACGCCGAACAGTACTTTCGCGGCGAGCCCCGCGGCCTGTTCGGCGCGCTCGGGCTTGCCGGCGCCCATGTTCTGGCCGGTCATCGTCTCGACGCCGCGTGCGACCGCGATGGCCGGCAGGAAGACGACCGAGAACACCCGCGTCCCGATCCCGTACGCCGCGACGACGGGATCCGAGAACGAGGCGACGATGAACAGCAGGAGGTTCATCGAGAGCGCGCGGCCCGTCCCCTCGATGGAGGCGGGGATCCCGATCCGGACCAGCCGACGGAGGTAGCTCAGGTCCGGTGCCATGTCCCGGAAGTTGATCTCGACGCCGCGGTTCCCGCGGAACATGATCGCCAGCCCCACCGCGAGCGCGAGGCTGCGGGAGAACACCGTGGCGATGGCGGCGCCCTGGATCCCCATCTCGGGGAACGTGATCGTCCCGAGCAGGGGCGCGCCCTCGACGAGCGTCCAGCCGTTGATCAGGAACGGGTCGATGGCGATGTTGAGCACGACCGAGCCGAACATCACGAGCATCGGCGTGATCGTGTCGCCGTAGCCCCGCATCAGCGCGATGAACACCGAGAAGCCGAACATGAACACGAGGCCGACGGCGACGACCTCCATGTACTGGGTCGCCAGCGGCAACACGTCCTCGGAGGCGCCCATCAGCCGCAGGAACTCCTCGACGAAGAAGAAGCCGACCCCCCCGAGCAGGGCCGACGCGATCACTGCGAACGTGACTGTCTGGCTGGCTGCGTACTCGGCCTCGCGGTCCTTGCCCGCGCCGGTGTACTGCGCGACCAGCACGCTGCCCGCGACGGAGATACCCATCCCCAGCGAGATGAGCAGGAACACCATCGGGAACGCGAAGCTGATGGCCGCCAGCGCGTCGGTGCTGTACTGGCCCAGCCAGAACGTGTCCGCGAGGTTGTAGGCGGTCTGGAACAGGTTCGTGACGACGATCGGCATCGAGAGGAAAAAGAGGGGCTTCCCGATGCCGCCGGAAGTGAGGTTGAACTCCTCTTTCCCCTTGAACAGGGCACCGAGACGGCTTCGCACGCCCATCAGTCGCCCACCCCGGCGCCGTACCGACCCGCCGACTGCGGATAGATCTTCGACTCGAAACTCGCGTGCATATCGTACTTACTGACTAGTCAGTCAAAAGCGTTTTGGAGGGTTGGATCATCGTCGTCGATCCGCCGATACGGAGGTCAAACGGCGTCTCGGCGGCTATCGCTGAACTGACGGCTGGGTCACAACGGTTATGCCGCGGGCGGGCGAACTATGTGGATGATGCCTGATGCGCCGGATCGCCGATCCGCGGACCCGAACGAGGGGATCATGCGCGCGACCTCCAGAGCGCTGCGTGATCACGGCTACGCGGACCTCACGATCAAGCGGATAGCCGAGGAGTACGGCAAATCCACCGCGGCGATCCACTACCACTACGACACCAAGGACGACCTGCTCGCGGCGTATCTGGACCACCTGATCGACCAGTTCGCCTCGTCGGTCCGGGAGGTGGAGACCACCGACCCGGCCGAACGGATGGACTTACTACTCGATAAGCTGTTGGTCGACGTGGCGGAGTACCGCGAGCTGCTGGTCGCGATGCTGGAGATGCGGAGTCAGGCGCCCTACAAGGAAGCGTTCCGCGAGCGCTTCCGCCAGAACGACGAGTATCTCCGATACATGCTGAAGGCGGTGATCAACCACGGCATCGACGAGGGCGTGTTTCGGGACGTCGACGCCGACCACGCCGCGCGGGCGCTGATGACGATCGTCGACGGCGCCCGCACCCGCGCGGTGGTGCTCGACGACGGCGAGGCGCTCGAAACCGCCCGGCAGACCGCCGACGAGTACGTCGAGACCGTGCTGGTCGCCGACGACTGACGGCGACATCGCCGACCGGCGCGCTCGATGCGCTCCAACCGGGGGAGCCGCCGCCGCGGACGTAGCGACACCGCGCCGGCGCCCGCGGTCCCCCAACGGACGCGCTTTTACGCGCTGGGCGGCTACACTCCCGTAATCGATGACTTTCGAAGATCTTCCGACCACCCCCCGGGCGGAGGAACTCCTGGACAAGGCGTTCTCCCGGGCGGCGCGGACGGGGCGCGCCAAGTCCCCCTACGAGGCCCAGGAGGCGATGCTGCGGACCGCCGGCAACATCCTCTCGGACAACCTCCAGAACGTCGTGACCGCCTGGCCGGATTTCGACTACGTCGACCCGTTCTACTACGAACTCGCCGACGCCATCGTCGACGTCGACCGCCTGCGGCAGGCGCTCAGCGAGGTGACGTGGGCCGGCCGCCAGATCGAGTCGATCCGCGACGAGTACACCGGCAAGATCCGGAACTCCGACACCGACACCGCGCGCAAGCACCGCAAGCAGGCGTTCGCCCGGATGGCCGACATCGTCGAGGAGGTCGAGGACGACCTGCTCGCCATCGGCGAGGCGCGTGACGAACTCAAGACGCTGCCGGACATCCGGCCCGACGAACCGGCTATCGTCGTCGCGGGCTACCCCAACGTGGGGAAGTCCTCGTTCGTCAACACGGTCACCAACGCACGCAACGCCATCGAGTCCTACCCGTTCACGACGACGGCGGTCCACGTCGGCCACTTCGACCACGACCGCATCCGCTACCAGATCGTCGACACGCCGGGGCTCCTCGACCGCCCGGAGGACGAGCGCAACGACATCGAGGCCCAGGCCGTCTCGGCGCTGCACCACCTCGCCGACGCCGTGCTGTTCGTCGTCGACGCCTCCGAGGAGTGTGGCTACCCGCTCGCGGCCCAGCTGGAGCTCCGCGAGGAGCTATCCCGGCAGTTCGACGCGCCGATGGTCACCGTCTGCAACAAGTCCGACGTCTCGACCGACGTCGAGGCCGACGCCTACATGAGCGTCGCCGAGGGCGAGAACGTCGACGACGTGCTCGACACCGTCGTCGAGGCCGTCGACTGGGAGCCGGACATCCCGCCGTCACGCAACGCCTGAGGCGCCGGATCCACCGAGCCGCTCGTCTCTACTGCGGTGTAGTGGACTTCTACCTGCACGTCAGCGCCGCCGCCGAGGCCGAATCGCCCACTCTCGATAGCTTCGATGCGGTCGGCCAACGTCGCCGCTACCGCCGGCGGATCAGTCCCCGGCGGATGGCCGACGGTCACGACCACGCGCTCGGGCGTCCGGAACGGGAACGCCGCGCCGTGTTCGACCTGAAACGAGACCAGCGACAGCGACGGCTGTTCTTCCAGCAGCGCCTCGGTCTCGGCCCGGGTGTCGTCGGCGAACGCGGCGCGCTGGGTCGCGGCGTACGTCGCGCCCACGAGCACCGAGGAAAAGATCAGTACCGCGAGAATCAGCGCGCCGGCGCGCTGGGCGGTCTCCTTGCGGGCCTCGTCGGCTTTGAACCACTCCTCGGGCTGGTAGCCCTGGTACCAGAACACCACCAGCGCCACGAGGTTGATCGAGAGGAAGTTCACCGCCACGAGCACCGCCGACCCCAGTACGGCGCCGGGCCGGCCCCACGCGATGCCGATCCCGACCACGGCGGTCGGCGGCACCAGCGCCGCGGCGATCATCACGCCGACCAGCGCCGAGGAGACCCCCGAGGAGAGCGACAGCGCGCCCGCGATCCCGGCCGCGAGCGCGACCACCAGCGAGGGGACGCCCGGCGAGAGCCGTTCCCGAACTTCGCCGACCGCGAGCACCTCGTTCGTGCCCAGCGGGATGATGTTGCCGTAGCGTAACAGCCCCGCGAACGCCGCGGCGCTCATCACCGCGAGCAGCGCGCCCATCGTCTGGAGTTTGATCCCGCGGACGAACATCTCGTGGTCGTCGACGACGCTCCCGACGCTGGTGGCCATCGCCGGCCCGATCAGGGGGGCGATCACCATCGACCCGACGACGACCGCCGGCGAGTCGAGCAGCAGTCCCGCGGTGGCGACGACGGCGCTGATGGCGGTCATCATGAGGAACGGCACCCAGTCGGGCGCCAGATCGGCGGCCCGGGCGGTTAGCTCGTCGCGGGCGATCCGGTCCCCCTCCTCGCCGGAGGTCCACTCCTCCGCCAACTGTTCGTAGCGCTCGGAGATGACCGTCTCGGCGTCGAGCACCACCGTGTAGGCCTCGCGGTCGATGCCGGTCTCCTCCCGTAGTTGATCGAGTATCGGCTCGACCGCGTTGGTCGGCAGCGGGAACGAGACGACGCCGGTGTAGCGCCGGCCGCTGGTCTCGTCCGACAGCGCGTAGTCGATCCCGTTCTCGTCCAACACCGAGAGCACGGCGTCGCGCTTCCCGGCGGGGATCATCACCTGTACGAGTCGCACGGCTGGGTCTCTCGGGGACCGGGCAAATAGGCGGCGGTCGTGAAAAGGGAACCGCGAACGAGGCCGCTTACTCCTCGTCGGTTTCTTCGTCGTCTTCGTCGTCAGCGCGCTTCTTGGCCGCGTAGCCGGCGCCGGCCGCGCCGGCGGCACCCGCAGCGGCGCCGAAGCCGGGGCCGCTGGTGGACGTGGTGTCCGTGGCTTCGGTAGCGGTGTCAGTCTCGGTCGGCGTGTCGGTCTCCGTCTCGGTGGCGGTCTGTGTCTCGGTCGTCGCGCTGAGGTCCACGTCGGCGCGGTAGCCGACGATCTGGTTCCCCGCCGCGACGGTGACGAACACGGCGCCCTCGGCCTGGTCCTCCCAGACGGACGGCGTCGCGGTGATGCGCTGGCCGGTGTCGGCCTCCCAGAGGATATCGCCGTTCTCGTCGTCGAGCGCATACAGATGGCCGCCCGAGGAGCCACTGAACACCAGCCCACCCGCGGTTGGCGTGGTACCGCCGGGGTAGACCACGAAGGAGTTGTTGAACAGGTCCTCGCTGTCGGGGAGCTTCGTGCGCCACGCCTGATCCCCGGTGCTGAGGTCCGTCGCGGTCACGTAGGCCTGATAGTTCTCGCCCTCGATGGTGTGCTGCTGGCCGCCACCGGAGATCTCGTCCTCGCCGTCTGGGCCGGTCCCCATCCCCGGCGTCCCGACGCCTTCCTCCGGGTAGTTGAACTCCTCCATCCAGAGGATGTTCCCGGCGTCCTGCGACCCGGAGTAGCGGTAGCCGGTCCTCGGGCTGACACCGTCGGCCGGGTAGTTCGAGGCGCCGGCGGCCGCCGGCCACACTTCCGTGGAGTTCTCCTCGCCCTTGCCGATGAAGCTGTGAATGTTCTTCTGCTTGGCGTAGGGCTCCGAGCGCGAGAGTAGCTGGCCGTCCTCGATGTCGTAGACGTACACCCAGCCGTTCTTGTGCTCGTAGACGACCGCGCGGCGCTCCTCGCCCTCGATCTCCACGTCGACGATCGACGCGCAGAACTGGCCGTCGTAGTCCCAGTGGTCCTGCGGGGAGTTCTGGTCGTTCCACTTGACCTCGCCGGTCTTGGCGTCGAGCGCGACGACGCCGGCGCTCATCTGGTTCGGCCCCGGCCGGACCATCGGGTTCAGCATCGGCCGGGGGTTCCCGGCGTTCCAGATGACGGTGTCGGACTCGGGGTCGATGGCCGCGGCGTTCCACGGCGAGCTGTTGGCGTGCTTCCAGAGGTCGCCGAGCCACTCGTCTTCCGGCGCGAACTTGGTGGTCCACTCGACCTCGCCGGTGTCGGCGTTGAGCGCCATCGCGTGGGTGTGGCCCATCAGGGAGTTGTCCCCGCCGACCTGCCCGACGTAGATGGTGCCGTCGTAGACGTGCGAGGAGCCCGAGTGAGAGTAGCCGATGAACGGGAACGGGAGGTTCTGGAGCGACGGGAGCGACCCCATGGAGTCGGTCTCCCACTCCTTCTCGCCGGTGTAGCGGTTCAGCGCCACCATATGGAGGTTGGCCGTGCCGAAGATCACCTTGTCCTCGTACACCGAGACGCCACGGAACCGCGGCTGGATCTCGTAGTCGGCGTCCTCCGGGTAGGCCCACTGGAACGTCCAGTACTCCTCGCCCGTGCGGGCGTTGACCGCCCAGACTTTCGTGTCCGAGCCGATGAAGTACATGACCGGCGGCGTGTCGCCGTCGCCGGGGACGATGGTCGTCGTCGTCTGCAGGCCGCCGCTGCCGGTATCGACCCGGTAGGCCTCCTCCAGTTGGTCGATGTTCTCCGGGGTGAGCGCCTCGCTGGGCGAGAAGCCGGTCTGCTCGTGACCCTTGTTGAAGTGGAGCCAAGAGTCCGTCCGGTTCACGTCCTCCTGGAGCATCTCGTCGGTCACGTCCTCGCCGGGGACCTCGTTGGTGACCTGCCGGACGTTCTCGCCGAACGCGTTCTCCCCGGTGTCGATGAAGTTCATGCGCTCCTCGGGGTCGTCGACTTCGTCGCCGAGGAGGTCACGGTCGATCGCCGCCGACAGCCGCTCGTCGTCGTTGTTGTCGGTTGCCATAGTGTTAGATGGAGATGGAGTCGATCTTCACGTTGCCCGGGTCGCGGGCCGCTTCGTCGAGCCAGTGCATGTGGACCGGCAGCATCCGCTGGGCGACCTCTTGGAGCGCGATGCTCGTCGCGAACAGCGCGCCGAGTTCGGCGTCGGTGAACCGGTCCGAGTCGGCGCTGACCGCCTTCGCACCCTCGGCCATGAGGTAGAAGCCCGCGGTCATCCCGCGAACCTCCCAGATCCCGTCGGCCAGGATCTGCTCGTTCAGGAGCACCTGGTCCTGGTAGAGATGGTCGTCGAGGTTCTGGAGCCAGAGTAGTACCCCGCCGGCGGCGCGCTGGCTGATCGGCGGCAGCACGTCGGCGAGCTGGTGCTCGGCCGGGATGTCGCCGGAGGCGATCCAGTGGAAGTGGCTCAGCTTCTCGGCCTGGTTGATGATCGGCGCAACGAGGTCGACGCCTTCGGTCCCGCCCAGATCCAGATCCGTCAGTGGTGCTGTCGCCGCGCTGGATCCGAGGAACGCCTGCGTGCTCGTCGTCAGGCGCTCGGGGTTGAACGCCGGCATCTCCTCGCTCAGGGTCTCGAAGAAGCCGGTCTCCGCGAGGTGGTCGTGGGTGAGCCAGCCGGCCTCCGCGATATCGTCGAACGCGGAGCCGGGCTCCCGGAACGCCGCCCCGCTCTCGACGGCGGCGGGCGCCGCCGACAGCGCCGTCGCCAACTCGGCCTGCTGTGTCGCGAGCAGGTCGGGGTTGACGCCCCCGGCCATCTCCTCGGAGACGGCCGCACCGACCGCGCTCAGCGCTTCGACGTTCGAGGGTTCGACCGTACTGTTCAGTTCGCCGAGCGTCACGCCGCTCGCCCCGACGGCACCCGCGACGCCGATCACCTTGAGGAACTCCCGACGCTCCTCGTCGGTGACCGCGGTGTGTCTCTCGTAGTTGGTCATGCGTCTCCAAAAACTACCGAGGCTATGATGATAGTTGTTTTGCACGGGATAACCTCCGCCTGTTTTAACTGTCTCTGGGAACGTATTTCTCATACTATTTTATCAGAAACCCATAATTCGGTAGAACCGAGTGGCTGCGTCGGGGTGGCGTCGAGGCGCCGGGCCAAGGGTGTCGATCATCACTACTCCGCCAATCTCTATCGCGCTATTTGGTTTATCGAAGCTCACCTCGGACCCGTGAGCGTTAACCCCGTCAGCCGACTACCGATCTCCATGCCTTTCCAGAACCGACCGAACCGGGGCGACGAGGTCGTACTCGTCGGTCGGTCGAACGTCGGGAAGTCGACGCTGATGCGGGAGCTGACGGGCCACAGTTTCGACACCGGTGGGAAGCCGGGTGTGACCCGCCAGCCCAACCACTACGACTGGGCGGGGCCGGACTTCATGTTCACCGACCTGCCGGGATTCGGCTTCATGTCCGGCGTCGAAGAGGGACATCGCGAGCAGATCAAGACCGACGTGGTGCGCTACGTCGAGGAGAACGCCGAGGACATCCTCGCGGGCGTGCTGGTCGTCGACGGCAAGTCGGTGATCGACATCATCGACCGCCACCAGGCGAAGGGCGATATCCCCCACGACGTGGAGATGTTCCACTTCCTGCAGGAGGTGGGCATCGACCCCATCGTCGCGGTCAACAAGATGGACAAGGTCGACGACAAAGACGAGCGACTGAACGACCTTTGTGACCGACTGGGGCTCTACCCGCCGTGGCAGCAGTGGCAGGAGACCATCTGTCCGATCACCGCGAAAACCGGCTCCATCGACACCCTCGAGGAGGCGCTGGCCGATCGGTTCCACGAGGCCAAACGCGACGAACTACTCCAGTTCGTCAGCTAACGCCGATCACCCGACTTCCTCGACGATCAGTGCCCGGTGTTCCGGGCGCAGTCGCGTAACGCTCTTCCGCCTCGCCCACCCTCTTTCGGCTATGTCTGCGGTCACGGGTCCCCCGGCGGAGCTGGCCGAGCGCCGCGACGAGCTCACGCCGATGCTCCAGCAGTACGTCGACCGCTGTGAGGCGCACGACGACGCGCTCGTGCTGTTCCGGGTGGGGGACTTCTACAAGACGTTCTGCGGTATCGCCGAGGCGGTGGCGCGGCGCTGTGAACTCACCCTGATCGAGCGCGAGGACTCCACCGGCACCTACGCCGCGGCCGGCATCCCGGTCGACAACGCCGCCGAGTACATCGAGCGCCTGCTCAAGGCCGGCCACCGCGTCGCCGTCGCCGATCAGGTCGAGGACCCCAGCGAGACCGCCGGAATCGTGGAGCGCGCGGTCACACAGATCATCACTCCCGGCACCGTCGTCGACGACGAACTGCTCTCGCCCGATTCGACGTACGTCGCCGCCGTCATCGGCGCCGACGACGCGGAGGGTCCCGAATTCGCCGTCGCCAGCGTCGACGTCTCCACGGGCGAGTGCCGGGTCGCACCCGCCGCCGACCGCGCAAGCGCGCAGGAGGAAGTCGCCCGCGTCGGCCCCGCGGAACTGCTCGCTGGCCCGGGCGCACCCAATATCGATGCCCCCTGTCCCACGACCGACTGGGACGACGACGCCTTCGCGGCCGACGCGACCCGCGAGACGCTCGCTTCCTACGCCGACTCGGACCGCTTCACAGCTGTCGAGACCCGGGCTGTCGGTGGCTTGCTGGCCTACGCCGAGTACACGCAGGGCGACGACGGGTCGCTCGACTACGTCTCGCGGATCCAGCGCTACGACCCCGCGGACTGCCTGCGTCTCGATGCCGCCGCGCTCCGGAGCCTCGAACTGTTCGAGAACCGCGCCGGCGGCGACCGCGACGGCGACACGCTGTTCGAGACCATCAACGAGACGGTCTGTGCGCTGGGGCGTCGACGGCTGGCGTCGTGGCTCCGTCGCCCGCTGGTGGACCGTCGAGCCATCGAGCGCCGCCTCGACGCCGTCGCGGACCTCTCGGCCCGGACGCTGCTCCGGGAGGAGCTACGGGATCGCCTGAGCGCCGCGTACGACCTCGAACGACTCGTCTCGCGGGTCTCCCGCGAGCGAGCGAACGCGCGGGACCTCCGCTCGGTCGCCCAGACGCTCGCCATCGTCCCGGACCTGAAGGACGCGCTCGCGGACGCCGACGCCGACCGCCTGCAGGCCCTCCGCGAGGACCTCGACGAACTCCGGAAGGTCCGGAGCCTGATCGAAACCGCCATCGCCGAGGACCCGCCCCAGGAGATCACCGAGGGCGGAGTGATCCGCGACGGCTTCCACGACGAACTCGACGAGGTCCGGGGCACCGAGCGCGAGGGTCGGGAGTGGGTCGCCGACCTCGAACAGCAGGAACGGGAACGCACCGGGATCGACAACCTCGAAGTCGGCCACAATCAGGTCCACGGCTACTACATCGAGGTGACCGACAGCCACCTCGATTCGGTGCCCGAGGAGTACCGCCGGCGCCAGACCCTGAAGAACTCAGAGCGGTTCGTCACCCCCGAACTCCGCCGGCGCGAGGACGAGATCCTCGGCGCCGCCGAGCGCGCCGACGCACTGGAGTACGACGTGTTCCGCGAGGTCCGCGCCGAGGTGGCCGAGGCGACCGACCGCCTGCAGGGACTGGCCGACGACCTCGCGGATCTCGACGCCCTCCTCTCGCTGTCGACGGTCGCCGTCGGCCCGGATTTCTGCCGGCCGGCGTTCCACGACGGCGACGACTCGCTCGAAATCGAGGCCGGGCGCCACCCCGTCGTCGCCCGCACCCAAGCGGAGTTCGTCCCCAACGACGCCGATTTGCCGGCCGGCAGCGTCGGCCTCATCACCGGGCCGAACATGAGCGGGAAATCGACGTACATGCGGCAGGTCGGCCTGATCTGCGTGCTCGCACAGGCCGGCGGGTTCGTGCCCGCGAAATCCGCGAGTCTCACCGTGCTGGACCGGGTGTTCACCCGCGTCGGCGCCAGCGACGACATCGCGGGCGGCCAGTCGACGTTCATGCGCGAGATGAGCGAACTCACGGGCATCCTCCACGACGCGACTGAGGACTCCCTCGTGCTGCTGGACGAGGTCGGGCGCGGCACCTCCACCGCCGACGGTCTCGCCATCGCCCGCGCGGCCACGGAGTTCCTCCACGACGAGATCGGCGCCCGGACGATGTTCGCGACACACTACCACGACCTGACCGCGCTGGCCGGGGAGCGCGAGCGCGTGTTCAACCTCCACTTCACGGCGATCCGGGACGGCGAGGACGTGACCTTCCTCCACCGCGTGGATGAAGGCCCCTCCTCGTCGTCATACGGCGTCGAAGTCGCGCGGATGGCTGGCGTTCCAGATTCCGTCGTCGAGCGCTCGCGAGCGCTGGTCGAGGAGGGTGAGACGGAGGCCAACAGCGATCCTGCGACCGACTCGGTACCGACGCCGACGAAGGCGGCGACCGACGGCGCAGGCGTCGAGGCTGAAGAGGCCGGGGCGGGCTCCGAACCCCAGACGCCGCCGGGCCAGCAGACGCTTCCGGATATCGATCCGAACGACGACACCGACGCCGACGTATCCGACGAAATCACCGCCGAACTCCGCGAACTCGACCTCGCGCGAACCACGCCGCTGGAGGCGCTGAACCGCCTGCAGGAGCTACAGGACCGCGTTTCGCGATGAGCGACACCACCGACCCGCCGACGGTCGAACGCCTCGACGAGGCGACGGTCGACCGCATCGCCGCCGGCGAGGTGATCACCCGTCCCGCACGGGTCGTGGGCGAACTGCTGGACAACGCGCTCGACGCCGCGGCCGACTCGATCCGGGTCGAAATCGACGGCGACGGCACCGAGCGCATCCGGGTCGCCGACGACGGCCACGGGATGAGCCGCGGCGACGCCGCGCGGGCTATCGAGCGCCACGCGACCAGCAAACTCCGGGACGCCGCGGAGCTCCCGGCGACCACCAGCCTCGGCTTCCGCGGCGAAGCGCTGCCCAGCATCGCCGACGCGGGCCGCCTCGAACTGGTCGCCAGCGACGGCACGGAGCCGGGAACCCGGCTCTCGGTCGATTCGGAAGGGGACATCCAGATCTCTGACGCCGGCCGAGCATGTGGAACCACCGTCGTCGTCCGGGACCTGTTCGCCGACCGCCCGGCCAGACTGGAGGCGCTAGGCGGCGCCGGCGCGGAGTTCGCCCGGATCTCCTCGCTGGTCGCGCGCTACGCGCTCACCCGCCCGGGCGTGTCGTTCTCGCTCGCCCACGACGGCCGCGAGGTGTTCGAAACGCCCGGAAGCGGTGCCTACGCCGACACGCTGGCGGCCGTCTACGACCGCCACGTGGCCGCCAGATCGACGACGTTCACCCACGAGACGACGCTTTCGGGCGACGAGAGCGCGGAGCAGGCCGCAATCCGCGTCGAGGGGGTGCTCGTCTACCCCTCCACGACGCGCTCGGACCGGTCGCACATCCGGACCGCCATCAACGACCGGCCGGTTGTCGACGAGGGCGTCCGCCGGGCCGTCGAACGGGGCTACGGCACGCTCCTCCCCGACGGCCGGCACCCTGTCGCGGTGGTCTCTGTGTCGCTCCCCCCGGCGAGCGTCGACGCCAACGTCCACCCCGCGAAGGCGGAGGTCGCGGTCTCAGCCCGCGAGGCCGTCGAGGCGGCGGTCGAGACTGGCGTGAACGACGCGCTCACGACCGCGGATCTCCGGCGCTCCGGCGGGGTGGCGATGGGGTTGGAGGAGTCGCTCGAACCGAAAGATGGCGAGTCGGCGCTCGCGGCGGCGACGGTGCTCGGGCAGTTCCGCAACACCTACCTCCTCTGTGCCGAGGGTGACGACCTACTGGTGATCGACCAGCACGCCGCCCACGAGCGCGTGAACTACGAGCGCCTGCAGGCCGCTGTTTCGGGTGCCGGGATCGATCAGGTCGCCCTCTCGCCGCCGGAGACGCTCTCGCTGTCGCCGGCGGAGGCGGCGGTAGTCGAGGAGTACGCCGAGGAACTGGCCGCGATGGGGTTCGATGCCCAGCCGTTCGGCGGGACGACGGTGAAGCTCTCGGCCGTGCCGGCACCGCTGGGTCGGCCCGCCGATTCGGGGGCGTTTCGGGAGACCCTCGCGGCGCTCGCCCGCGGCGACGACCCCGAGGACGCCCGGGAGGCGGCGCTCGCGGATCTCGCCTGTCACCCGTCGCTGAAAGCCGGCGACGCGCTGGAGAGTGAGGAAGCGCAGGCGCTCGTGGACCGACTGGGGCAGTGCGAGCAGCCGTTTGCGTGCCCGCACGGGCGGCCGACGGTGCTCAGCGTGAGTGAGGAGACGTTGGCCGCCGGGTTTGAACGGAAGTAGCAGGCCGCTCGCCGCGGTCGCGTGTCACCACTCCTTGCAGTCCGCACAGACCAGCGCGTCGGGGTCGAGTTCGGGATCATCGACGGCGCCGCCCTCGCCGGCGTGCCAGCGCTCCTCGACGGCCTCGCCGCACGCGTCGCACTCGGCGCCGTCGGGCGTCGACGTGTAGGTGTACGTCGGCATCTCGGCGGGCTCTTTCTGATCACTCTCGCCATCGTCGCCACCCGCGAACTCCGTCAGGCTGGCGTCGTCGCTCATGGGTCGAGTGGGGTCGGCGGGGGCTTAGCGTTGGCGTCCGCCGGAAGCGAACGCTTTTCACCCCTGACGGGTCCACAGTCGGGCATGGATCCGGGACACCCGCTGCAGGGCATGACCGACCTCTGGGAGGACACCGTCGACGACATGGCGGCCACCGCGGCCGAACTCCGGGAGGCCGGCTGGGAGACCGTCGAACTCCACCCCGGCGCGGTGACGCCGCTGCCGCGACTGGAGGCCGACGACGGCTACGAGGACGACCGCATGGGGTTCGATGTGCTCGTGCCGGGCAACGAGTTCGAGGCCGTGCAGGCGGCCGTCGAGGGGGCCGAGTACGACGAGTACGAGGCGTACAACGCGCAGGCCAACGGCGTCGTGTTCGCCGTGGTCGTGATGAAGGCCGAGGCGGCCGGCCGGGTGGTGCTGATCCCCGTCTACTACAAGATCGAGGACGCCGAGGAGACGGTCGAACGGATCGAGGCCGCCGGCGAGAGCCGCCTCTACGTCCGGCCGCTGGACGACAGCGACCGCGTGCTGTTCACCCAGCAGGCCCCCGAGGCGCTGCTGCCCGGCGAGGAGTAGGCCCCTCCCCACCGGAACGGGTGGTTTCGACGTGTTTTTCAGCCGCGACCGAGAGTTTTCAGGTATGGCCGAACTGAAGCTCGTCGTGTCGGACCCCGACACGGGCAACACGTACCAGACGGACGTCGACGGACAGGACGCCAACCGATTCCTCGGGCGCTCGCTTGGCGACGAGGTCGAGGGCGACGTGGTCGGGCTCTCGGCGTCCACGCTCGAACTCACCGGTGGCTCCGACGCCGCCGGCCGACCGATGCGCGCGGACGTCTCCGGCTCGGACCTCAAGCAGCTCCTGCTCGAGGGCGGCGTCGGCTTCAACCCCGAGAAGGACGGCGAGCGATGCCGGATCACGGTGCGTGGCGCCGAGTTCAGCGAGGAGAGCGCGCAGGTCAACGCCAAAGTCATCGGCGACGAGGACGTCGCCGCGGCGTTCGGCGGCGACGACGAGGAGTAAGCCCGAAGCCGTTTTTCGATGGCCGACCGCATCCCCAGCGACCACGCCAGCGTTCACACCGCCCGCGCCGAAGTCGCCCGCAGCGGCGGCACCCGCCGGCCCTGCCTGCGCCTTCCTGCGGCGTTGGATCTCGAGGCCGGCGAGTTCGTCGGGGTCGTGATCGACGGCAAGGAGTGTCACGCCGAGATCGAACGCGACAGCACGGGACTGCTGCTGCGTGGCGCCTACGACCTCAAGAGCGAGGCCCGGGATCCGGGTCGCGCCGAGAACCGCCTCGTCGAGTGGCTGCGCGGTGAGGGTCGCGAACCGGGCGATCCCGTCGAGATCGACGAGATCGAGGCCGGCGAGCGGTACGGTCTCCGCCTCCCCGGCGAGCGGACGGTCTACCGCGACACCAGCGGGCCGGGTGGGTCGCTGCAGGGGATCGCTGAAGATCTTGCCGGCAACGGTCAAGCCGGCGAGGGCGGGGATCTCGGCGGCGACGACTCCGGCGTCGATTTCGACTGACTCGGGGCCGTGCCAACGCGGTCGGTTTTTCCCGTAGAAGCGCCTCCACCCCGTATGAGCAAACGTTCGGAGTTCCTCGCGGGTGAGCGCCTGGAGGACGTGGCGCTGTTCCTCGCCGCGGATCAGTTGGACGAGAGCGGGAAACTGGCCGACGCCGGCGAGGAAGTCGACGGCGGCATCGTGCTGGTGCGCCCGGGCGAGCAGGGACGCAAACTGTTCAGTGCCGGCACCGGGCAGGACGCGATGGAGTTCGCCAAGGAGGCGATGGGCGAGGGCGGCAGCGTCGACGAGAGCCAAAGGCCCTCGTCTGCCAACCAGAACGCGGAACGTTCTGGTGGCGTCGACGCCGACCTCGCTGGCGGGTCGTGTCCCGCGGGCGACGGCGACGACCACGAAGTCCAGTACATTTTCGCGTTCGCGGAGGCCGAGAACCCCGAAGTGGGCGGCATGTACGCCGACGGCGACGTGATTCACGCCTACGCGAAGTGTGCCTGCGGGGAGTCGTACTCCGAGAAGTGGGTCGTCGGGAGTCGGTCCGAGGAGTAGGTTCAGTCCGTAGACTTTGCTGACCCTTTGACTGCTAATTGATTTGCAGTGAATCGGTAAGTACAGCCGAACGCTTTATCGGGTCAAGCTTCCGTTAGTACGTGTGAAGGCAGTTCAACGGATGTTGTTTCGTGAGCCAGATGGACGACGGACGGGTCTCGTCTTCTTCCTCTTATCGTTCATTTGCCTTCTTGGTTTGGTGTATTTTGGAGCCTTACTCGACGGTCTCTACACCTTACACTTCACCGGTATATCGCTCGCTCTTCTTGGGTTCGCCGAATCTCTGCCTCTCAACCGACGACGCTCCGCAGGAAGACTTCGGATACTAGCCGTTGGTATCCTCGCTGTCTTCCTTGCACTCCTCATATTGGTTCCAGAACCAATATTGGGCTGAGTGGGAGCAATCGTATTTGACAAATACGCAGCCCTAATGAACGGATGTTTCAGAACAGAGCGTGGTAAACAAACCGGGTTTCAATAGAGACAATTCGTATCTTTTTGGAGCGGAGCAGGTGCTGTTGTGTGGTTTTCGACTACAGACTGTCTCGATGCATGACCACTTGTGACCGCACAGCCTCGTACCGCTGCCACAGCGCTCGCGGCGTCGCCGCTCGCTACCGAGGCGGTTTGCCGCTCCCGCTGGTCGCGTTTTTCCCGCCTCGCTTCCTCCCCGGCCGACTCGTTCGCTCACTCGTCCTCCGTGGGAGCAAGTGGTTCGAGAGAGCGAAGCTCTCTCGTCATGTCGCCGAGAGGCGCTTCGCGCCTCTCGTATCACCCCCACGTGGTCCAACTCGCTTCGCTCGCGGGATCCTCGCGCGCTCAGTCCGCGCACGGAGGCGCGGACGCTTGCGCGCCACCGAAGTTGCGGAGCGGTGGACGCCTCGCGCTCGCGAACGTCGCGAGCGCGGGGGGAGGGGTGGGGACTCGGTGCTGTGCCGTTAACGGGAGCGAAGCTCCCGTTCGCCAGCCGGACGTAGTCCGGCGACGTTGACGAGAGCCGCAGGCTCTCGTCTGCCAATCAGAAATCGGAGATTTCTGATGACCGGCTCTCGTGCCCGGCACATCGCGGGTATCAGTTGTCATGCTTCGAGATGCTGTCGCCGTCGCTGTCGCGGTAACCGTCCTGAGCGCAGCCGTTGACGCCGGAAAGAAAAATACCGCCTCGAAGAACGCCGCTTCGACCTTCGAAAACCGACCTACTCCGCCACTAACTCCTCAAAAGCACGCCGAATAACGGTCCGCGCGGCCCGCCCTTCGCTCGTCCAGTGCTGGGCCATGTCCAGCATGTCGTCGTAGATATCGGGCTTACAGCCCGCGGCCTTCGGGTGACCGCCGCCGTTGACCTGTCCGGCGACCTCGTGGCAGCGCTCGAAGCCCTCGGAGCCGCGGATCGACGCGCTGCCGGAGGGTTTGACGATCACCGCGGCGTCACAGCCGTCCTCCCGGAGCGCCTCGGCGACCTCGTTCTGCGAGCAGCGACCGTAGGTGAAGCCGACGGTCCACTCGCCGATCTGTCGGCGGTTGGCTCGCGAAATCGCGGCCTCGATGCGCTGTTCCTTCTCGACGCGGCGGTGTGAGAGGTAGTCCAGAACGGTCTCGGGCAGCGCGGCGCCGTACTCGCCGACGACGGTGGCGTACTCCTCCGGGCCGCTCCAGTAGGCGTAGTCCGCGAGGTCGTCGCTGCGCTCGTCGCGCTTGAGCCAGAGGTCGTGGTCCCGGGTGACCTCCGCGAGCTCCTGGTAGCGCTCGTCGAACTCGTAGTCCAGCGAGCGCAGCGCCACGTCGGTCGTACACTCCTCCTCGCTGTCGCCGATGACGAGGTCGACGCCCGCATCGCGGACGCGCTGTTCGAGCTCCTCGCCCCACTGGTGGTGGTCGAACCACCGGACCTCGCCGCAGCGCTCGACCAGCGCCTCGAGGTCGTCGGCGACGTACTTGTAGCTGTCCGGACAGATGTCGCAGATGTAGGCGTCCGTGCCCTCCTCGACGTGTTTCGCGACCAGTTCGAGCGAGTCCTCGAGCCGTCCGGGGCCGGAGGCGACGAGTGCGACCGTCGAGCGCTCGTGAGGTTCCTCACCCTCCTCGTCCTCGTCTTCGCCCGTCTCGTCGTCCGCCTCGTCCTCCTCCGCCTCGTCGTCGGCCATCTCCTCGGCCATCGCCTCCTCGAATGGCGCCACGTCGAGCGTGGCGTCGCGGGCCTCGCGGATCAGCGCCACACAGCCGAGGCCGTCGGCGTCGGAGTCGGTGATCACGACGGCCTCGGCGCCGTCGACGGCCTCGGCGATGCGCTCCTCGGTGCGGTCTTCGTCCAGCGAATCGGGGTAGAAAAAGCCCTTCCCGGGCAGCAGCGAGCGTCGGTGCAGCGAGAACTCGCTCGTCTCGATGAGGTCGTCTTCCATACCCGAAAGTCGGCGAGCTGAGGTATAAGGCCCGTGGAACGGCGCTACGCCGTCGCTTCTTCGCCGTCCGTCTCGCCCTCCAACTGTCGCACTGTCAGCACCGGCACCGGACAGCGCCGCACCACGCTCTCGGCAACGCCGCCGATCAGGTAGCGGTTCTCGCCGTGACGGCCGCGCGTCCCGGTGGCGACCACGTCGGCGTCGACCTCGCGGGCGTAGTCGGAGATGGTCGCGGCCGGGCGCCCCTCCCGGACCGCGGTCGTGACGGCGCTCTCGGCGCGCGCGGCGACGCTGGCGACGGCGTCCTCGCCGTCGTTCTCCAGCGCGGCGCGGAGCTCCTCGCGGACGCTCCCGGGCGAGGACTCGACCTCGCGCTCGTCGACGACGAACAGCGCGTGGACGTCGGCGTCACCAGAACGCGAAGCGTTTTGGTTGGCTACCGAATCGCTACGCGATTCGGGACCGTCGAACCGGTCGGCGAAGTCGAGCGCCACGTCGACCGCCCGCTGGACGCTCTCGGAGCCGTCGGTGGCGATGACGATGGTGTCGAACATAGGTTGTGGTTCGGCCGCTGCGGCATAACTCCGACGGGGCAGAGTCGACGGCGCTGGCTCTCCGAAGCTACTTCCGCCAGCCACCCGCCACCCCACCCATGCACACCGACATCGGCAACGCGCTGGGCGGCGACCCCGCCCTCACGCGCGACGGCCTCGACGAACTGGACGCCGACGTGGCCACGGCCCACGAACGCATTGCCGACGGCATGGCCGACGACGCGTTCGGCTACACCGCGCTCAACCTTCCCGAGACCGCCGACCCCGACCGGATCCGGAACGCGGTCGCTCCCTTCGCCGACAGCGAGGCAGTCCTTACCGTCGGCATCGGCGGCAGCGCGCTCGGCGCGGCGACGCTCTGTAACGGTCTCGAGAGCGAGACTGACGCCTACTTCCTCGATAACGTCGACCCGGAGCACACCTCGCGCCTGCTCGATTCGCTGGACCTCTCCCGAACGGCCGTAAACGTCGTCTCGAACTCCGGCACGACCGCCGAGACGCTCTCGAACTTCCTCGTCGTCCGCGAGGCGATGGCGGATGCGGGCGTCGACTGGGCCGAGCAGACGTTCGTGACCACCGGACCCGAGGGGAACCTCCGGAATCTCGCGACCAAGCACGACCTGCCCGCCCTCGACGTGCCCGAGGGCGTTCCGGGCCGGTTCTCGGTGCTCTCGACGGTCGGCCTCGCGGCGGCGGCGATTCAGGGCCACGACATCGAGGCTGTGCTCGCCGGTGCCGCCGAGGAGCGGGATCGGCTGGCTGGGTCGCTCTACGACTCGCCGGCGTACGCCTACGGCGCGACAAGCTACGCGCTGGCCGAGCGCGGCGCCGTCACGAACGCGTTCATGCCCTACGCCGAATCGCTGGAGACGTTCGCGGAGTGGTTCGCCCAACTCTGGGCCGAGAGCCTCGGGAAGGACGGGCGGGGCCAGACGCCCGCGAGAGCGCTCGGCGCGACCGATCAGCACTCACAGCTCCAACTCTATCGCGCCGGCCCGCGGGACAAACTCGTGACGCTCGTGCGCCCGACCGAGCGCGCGGACCGCGGGATTCCCGAGACCGATCTGGAGGGGCTCTCCTACCTCGGCGGCCAGTCACTGGGGACGCTGCTCGACGCGGAGTTCGAGGCGACCGAGGCGAGTCTGACGGCCGCGAACTGCCCGAACGTCCGGATCGAGATCGACCGCGTCGACGAGCGCGGCCTCGGCGAACTGCTGTTCGGGATGGAGGCTGCCTGCATCTGTTACGGCGAACTCGCCGACCTCTCGACGTTCACCCAGCCCGCGGTTGAGTGGGGGAAGAAGGCCGCTCGCGGCCTGCTCGGCGGCGGCGAGTTCGCGGAGGCCCAGGCGGTACGTGGGAAGGATCGGCTGGTCGTCGAGTAGCGCTGCCCCGGACGACGTCGATGCCGTGCGTCGACGCCCGCGACCGTCATCGCTTTGCCCCGGCGGCCACTTTTCCCGGACAATGAGTCAGTCCTCCCGGCCCACCCGGCCCATCTCCGGGCCGCGCCTCCTACGGACGGTTCAGGCGTTCGTGCTGTTCGTCGCCGGCGTCGTCGGCGGCAGCGTCGGTGTCTCGCTGTGGGCCGGCGCCGCGCCGGCGCTGGGCGTCGCCGAGGGAACGACGGCTTACGAGATCGCCAACACGGTCGCGCAGTTCGTCGGCATCGCGGCGCCGGTAGCGCTGTTCGTCGCTGCCGCAGGCGACCGCGACCTGCTCTCGTTCGAGATCCCGGACCGGCGGGGTGCGGCCATCGCCGTCGGCGCGGCCGTGGCGCTCTACGTCCTCCAGATCGTCCTGCTGGCGCTGTTCTCGCTGGTTGACGTGGCGCCGTCCCAGAACCCCGCGGTCGATCCGACCGGGCGCGAGGCCACGTACTTCCTCCTCATGATCCCGGCCTCGGTGCTGGTGGTCGGGCCGGCCGAGGAGCTACTGGTCCGCGGGGGGATTCAGGGGCTGCTGAAGCGTGCGTGGGGGCCGTGGCCCGGCATCATCGGCGCCAGCGCGCTGTTCGGGTCGCTGCACTACATCGGGAGTGGGAGCGGCGCGCTCGCGTACGTGGCGTTCTCGTTCCTGCTGGGCTGTCTGCTGGGCTATCTCTACGAGCGCACTGGGAACCTCGTCGTGCCGATGGTGGCCCACGGCGGCTACAACGCCGCGATATACGCGATCCAGTACGCGACGATCTGAGAATCAGGCGGGGTTCTTGCGGGCGAGGTCGCTGCCACAGATCGGGCAGCGCTCGCGGTTGTCGTCGAACTCACGGCCACAGCCGGCACACTGGAACGTCCACTCGCGCTTCTCGGCGATCCCCTCGCGGGCGATCACCTGCACGTCGAGACCCAGTTTCTCGGCGACGTTCTGCATCGCGTAGTCGTCGGTGACGAGCGTGGCATCGAGTTCGAACGCGGTCGCGAGCAGGCGCGTGTCGGTGTCGGAGATCTCGCCGGCGTCGCCGGTCTCGGTCGCGGCCCGGCCGACCCGGTCGACCGTCTCGTCGGCCGGCAGATGGAGCTCCATCCCGGCGCCCTCCATCGCGTCGAAGCGGTACTCGGTCTCGTCCTGTAGCTCCTCTTTCACGAGGGGGATCGAGATCGTCTCGTCGTCGGTGTGGTACTCGTGGATGAACGCGGACGTGTCGAGAACCTCCATCCTTACCGTTGAACGACGATGTAGTCTTTCACGGCCTGCACCCGGGAGACGGGAACCCGGAACCGGCCGCCCTCGTCGCGCTCGAAGTTCACTTTCCCCCGCGGGGTGTCCTCGTTGGGCGAGACCAGCAGGTCGTGGAGTTCGCCCGTCTTGAGGTCCATCGTGATGTTGTACAGCATCCCCAGCTCGGTGCCGTCCGAGCCCATGACTGCCTTCCCCGAGAGGTTCTCGGCGAGTATATCGGCCATGCGCGGCTAAACAGGCCGTGGCGTGATAAACGCCACGGGGCGGCGTTCGCGGCCCGGCGTGGCCGGCGCGTGGGCGTCGACGCCCGCCGACGCCCCGCCGCCCGCGGAGAGTCGAAACAGGTAACTGGCGCGCCCGACTTCCCTGATTCAAGAGACGTTCTCTCGGTGATTTTCGATGCCTGACGCCAACCCAGACACTGACGCGGACGCCGACCCCGGATCGCTCCGGACACCCATCGTCGCCGTACTCGGTCACGTCGACCACGGCAAGACGAGCCTGTTGGACAAGATCCGGGGCTCGGCGGTCAGCGAGGGCGAGGCCGGCGCCATCACCCAGCACATCGGCGCGACCGCCGTCCCCCTCGACACCGTCTCGTCGATGGCCGGCGACCTCGTGATGGCCGACGACTTCGACCTCCCCGGCCTGCTCTTTATCGACACGCCGGGGCACCACTCGTTCTCGACGCTGCGGGCCCGCGGGGGCGCGCTCGCGGACATCGCCGTCCTCGTCGTCGACGTGAACGACGGCTTCCAGCCCCAGACCGAGGAGGCCCTGGACATCCTCCAGCGCACGGGGACCCCCTTTGTCGTCGCCGCGAACAAGATCGACACCACTCCCGGCTGGAACCCCCAGCCGGACGCGCCGGTCCAGGAGACCTACGACTCCCAGTCCGACCGCGCCCGGCAGATGCTCGACGAGAACCTCTACGAGATCATCGGTCAGCTCTCGGACGCGGGGTTCTCGGCGGACCTCTACTGGCGCGTCCAGAACTTCCAGGGCAACATCGGCGTCGTCCCCGTCTCGGCGATGACCGGCGAGGGGATCCCGGACCTGCTCGCGGTGCTGATGGGGCTCTCCCAGCGCTACATGAAGACCGAGATGGAGATCGACCTCGGCGGCCCCGGGAAGGGGACCGTGCTGGAGGTCAAAGACGAGAAAGGGTTCGGCGCCACGCTGGACGTGGTGCTCTACGACGGCACCGTCACGGAGGGCGACCGCATCGTGGTCGGCGGCGTCGAGGGCCCCATCGTCACGGAGGTCCGCGCACTGCTGCGCCCGCGGGCGCTCTCGGAGATCCGGACCGAGGCGGAGTTCGAACGCCTCGATTCCGTGCAGGCGGCCTCGGGTGTGAAACTCGCGGCGCCGGACCTCGACGACGCGATGGCCGGCGCGCCGGTCCGCGTGGTCCGCGGCCGGCATCTCGAGGACGTGATCGGCGAAGTCGAGGCGGAGCTCTCCGAGATCGAGGTCGACACGCAGGAGCAGGGCGTCGTCGTCAAAGCCGACACGCTCGGCAGTCTGGAGGCGATGGCCAACGCGCTGCGGGAGGCCGAGATCCCGATCCTCCGCGCGGAGGTCGGCGACGTGGCGCCGCGGGACGTCGCGGTCGCCAGCACCGCCACCGAGGCCGAGAACCGCGTGATCCTCGGCTTCAACGTCGACGTGCTTTCCGACGCCGAGCGCGAACTCGACCGGCAGGACGTTCGGCTGTTCAACCACGACGTGATCTATCAGCTCGTCGAGGACTACGAGGAGTTCGTCGAGGAGCGCCAGCGCGAACAGCAGGAGACGGTGCTGGACAAGATTCACCGCCCCGCCCGCTTCCGGATCCTGGAGGACCACACGTTCCGGCAGAACAACCCCGCGGTCGTCGGCGTCGAGATCCTGGCCGGCACTATCGAGAACAACCGCCGCGTCGCGAAGTTCGAGAACGGCGACGCCGAGCGCATCGGCGAACTCTCCGGGATGCAGGAGCAGGGTGAGGATGTCGACGAGGCCCGCGCGGGGAGTCGCGTGAGTGTCGCCATCGACGGCCCGACGGTGGGCCGGGATATCGAGGAGGGCGACGAACTCTGGATCCACCTGCCCGAGAAGCACGCGAAGATTCTGGAGCAGGAACTGAAAGAGGAGATTCCGGCCGACGAGCGTGAGGCGCTGAACGCGTATCTGGAGAAGATGCGGAAGCGCGACCCGTTTTGGGGGAAGTAGAGGGATACCGGTTCTGTCGGGCTTTTCGGGTGGTGGTCAGTGTGGGTCGGTTAGTGCAGGAGACGCACAAATCACTCGGCGTCAATGACGAGCCGACCTATAGGGCGTCACGAATTGACCACCAGCCGATGACGAGGAACCCGACAACCCCGAGTGCGGAGTACCCTACCGGGCCGAGCATCCAGAAGTCGAACTCGGGGCCGAGTAGGTGGAAGGAGGCCCCGACGGCGACGAATGCGCCGGATGTTCGAGGCGAGAGGTCGTCGCGGTCGGTTTGGCGCTCGACGTACAGCAGGAACAGTCCGTAGCCGACAAACGGCAACTGCAGCGCCGTACGTTCGACCGGGTTCGTACCCACTCCGGGCCCTCCAGCAGTTGTTACTCGGTAGGATTGTCCCTCGTAGACGACCACACATCGCCCCAATACGTCGGTGTACGAGAACTCCTTCGGCCAGTCTTCGGTGCCGTATATCGTGACACCACCCCGTTGAATCGCTACGCGAATCGCCTGCTGTGCGTTCGGGGATAGCGATTCGTACTGTAGCACTCGCGTCTCCTCAGGGACACCCGACGTGTTCTCGATTGGCTCGGCATGGATGGCGGCCTTCTCGCCCCAATCGTGCATGGTCAACGGGGCACCAATCAGCGATATTGCGACGACGAGCGCAAGAACGCTGAGTACGGAACGAGGAGACACGGCCAATCTCTCGGTACTGTCACGGAAGTGTCTTCTGGCGCTCGATACGCAACCCTATTACCGGCCATTTCGGGACTCCGTTGATCGGAAACTCGGGGAGACTCAGAGATAAGTGCAGACGAACCTCTTTTCGCCTCGGGTGCGCTTCGCGCACCGCTCGACGAAAACCCGTTCATGCCAAAAAGCCGGTCTCGCTACGCTCGACCGGGGAATCGCGCTCACTACCGGGTCCTTCGGACCCCTCGTTCGCGCGAACGCTCGTGGTTACTGCGCAGCCCCACTTACCGGCTGATTCTCCTATACTCGTATTGAACGAATAGTGCTCGAGAGAGACAGCACACCCTCGTACGCTCGGAATCTTCTGGCTTTTCGACCGCTGCTGGTCTCCACACAGAGCGGCTGCTCGCCACCCGTCGAAAAACGCCTCCAAAACCGCAAAAACCGCTACTTACCGAGCGACCGGCACCGGATCGTCGCCCATCGCGAACATCACCTGCGCGGCCGCGCTGGCGGCCAGACCCTTCGCCACTTCGTCGCGGTCGGCGTCGTCGAGACCGGCTTCGATATCCTCGGCGTCTGGCTGGAACCCCGCGCTGACGGGGTGGCCCGCGGGCGGTCGGACGGCGACGGTCGCCTCCGGCCCGTCGGAGCCGTAGGTGAGTTCCGAGCCGACGACGTAGCCGTCGGGGAGGTAAGACTCGGTGCGGGAGACGATCCCGGAGACGGCGCGTCGGAGGCCACGCTTCTCGTCGGGCGAGAGTTCGATCTCCTCGGGGGTCCCACCCGTGATCCCGTAGCCGCCGGCGTAGTTCCCGTTCATAGTGCCGGTTCTTGGCGGTATCGATTGATAAACCCACCGGCGGTGGCCCGTTCCGTCACGGCGACGCGGCTCAGGAATCGCCGTCTCCCTCGTAGGGGAGCGTGGACTGATCCACCTCGTAGATGGTGACCGCGCCGCCCTCGAACGCGACTGAGAACGGCTCCCGCTCGAACGAGCGGATCCCGTCGTAGGCTTCGCGCTCGTTCGGCCCGACGTAGACGTAGCGCACGTCGTAGAAGTCGAGGATGACGGCCGCGCGGTCCCAGTCCCCGGTGTAGACCGTCTCGACGTAGCCCACCCGGCGCTCGTAGGCCTGCTGGCTCCGGTACTCGGCCTCGTGGTCCCAGCCGACAATCGTCGGCAGCCCCGAGAACGTCGACGCCGGGTTCGACCAGCCGTAGGAGTCACCCGGCGCCTCGACGATGGTGGGCTTGCCGGGGCGCTCTTTCAGCCAGCGCAGCGCGTCGTACTCGTTGGCGTGGAACCCTTCGACGGCCTCCCACCCGTCCAGCGAGGGGTCGTAGTGACCGCCCTCGACGGGGCCGCCCACCTCGGCGGCGAACATCATCACCGGGAACGTCGCGCTGACCAGCAGGACGGCGACGACCAGCAGGACGACGAGCGCCGAGGAGAGGACAGCGACGTTCTCCGGGGTGCTGCCGTCCTCGCCACCACTGGGGGCCATCCGCGCCGTCGCAATTTCCTTGAGCCGCCCCCCGTGCTCCCGAAGCAGGAGCGCCGACGCCGCGCCCGCGCCGGCGGCGCCGAGCGTCCACGCCTGCACGGCCACCTTCAGCGACGTGTTCCACCGGGGGTTGGCGATCAGCGGCAGTTTGGCGTGGGCCAACTCCAGCGCGAGCAGGAGTCCGGCACCCGCGACCAGCAGCACCATCGCGAAGCCGGCCCTCCCGGAGCGTACGAGCAGCCAGCCAGCAAGGATGAACGTCCCGAGCAGCACCAGCACGGCGGCGTTCTCGACCAGCGCGGCGAAACCGAGCGCGCCGACGAGGAGCACCCCGGCTGCGCCGAGCCACTCGCCCGGTAGCTCTTCGACCGCCTCACGGCCCTGCACGGTGAGGTAGACCCCGAAGGCGGTCAGCAGGCCGCCGTACATCACGAGGAACGCGGGCAGCGGGCTCCGCGGCGGGAGTAGGCCGATCCCCTCGTTGCTCGGCACGTGGCCGAACACGAGGAACGGCGAGGCGACGACGACGCCGATGAGGAGCACCACGACGCCAACCACGGCCGCGAGCACGACCCGCCAGAGTTCGTGGCCGAGCCACTCTTTTCGGTCCTCGGGAGCCGTTTCCGGGCGGAGGCGCTCGCCCCACGCGTCGGGTAGCAGTGTCGACGGGTGGGCGTCGGCGGCGCCGACGGCGAGCATCGCCATCCCCGCGGCGGTCGGCAGCGACCAGGTGTTCATGAAGCCGAACAGGCCGGCGACGGCGCCGAGGCCGCCGAACACCAGCGCGAGGCGTCGCTTCTGTTCCTCCGGCGGAGTGACGTAGTACGCCAGCGCCAGCGCGCCGGCAAAGAGCACGTAGGGGTTCGCGAACGTGTGACCGTGGAGGTCAGCCTTCACGAAGGAGTAGAGCGGCACCTCCTGAATCGTCCCGGGGACGACGTAGCGGGTGTACCACCAGCCCCAGTCGAACGGGTCCGAGAGGTTCGTGACCGTCGCCGCGAGATCGCCGCCCTCGAAGCGCCGGGCGACGAAGCCGAATGCGGCCTGCTCGACGGGGCCGGCGAGGAACTCCGGGAGATACGGCGTGAGCAGGCGGATGGCCGTCGTCGACGCGCCGCCGAGGGCGACGAAGAACGCGCCGAACGCGCCGCCGATCCGGAACGAGCCACCGCGCCGGGAGACGACGGCGCCGCCGACGCCGTAGGCGACAACGAACAGCATCCCGTAGAACGTCGCGATGCCGAGATTGAAGCCGTAGCGCAGCGCCGTCCCGGTCAGCATCGAGAGGCTCGCGACCTGCATCTGCGTGCCGTAGTAGTACTTCAGCGGCCGCCCGGCGAACCACATGTCCTCCGGCGGGAGCGAGTTGGCGCGCTCGAGGGTGTTGACCAGTGCGAAGTGGAGGAACTGCTCACCGCCCTGTGGCGTGATGGCGGGGTTCGCCGCGCGGAACGAGAGCATGAACAGGAAGCCGACGGCGAACACGCCGTAGGCAACGCCGACAGCCCGCCAGTCCGGGCGGGCGTCGAGGCGCCACGCGGCGGCCGTGAGCGCGAGGACGGCGGCGATGCCGAGCAGGAGCGTGTGGAGGCCGAACGTTAGCTGGCCGATCCAGAACACGGCGATGGCGAAGGGGACCATCGCGGTCGGGAGCGCGAACGCGGCCCCCCGTCGGGGGAGGTGGTCGAACAGCGCGGCGGCAAGCGGCGCGCCGAGCGCCGTGAACGCCCCAACGACGAGGAGATAGGCGAGGACGGGGATCCACTCCATAGGGAGGGGTGCGGTCGAACCGTTTTCACCTTTCTGGGACGGCGACGGCTCAGCAGATCGGCTCGCTCTCGCCGTAGGCCGCCAGCACGACCACGCAGGTATGTTCGCCGGGCGCGGCCTCGGCGGCCTCGATCAGCGTCTCCTCGTGGCCGAACGTCCAGTCCCGGAGCCCGCGGCCGGCATCGAGGCCGGCTTCGAGACGGGCCTGTACGTCGGCTTCGGCCTCGGCGTCGGCCTCGTAGAACAGCCCCGGGCCCGGGCCCGTGGTCCAGCCGATGCCGGCAGCGACGGTTTCGGGGCCCACAGCGGCGGCTTTCGCCTGCACGACGTTGAGTCGGTTGCCCGCCGGGCCGAGATCCGGCGCCTGATCGACCCGGACCACCTCGGCGTCGGCGGGAACGACCGAGGAGACGGGGACGAGGTTGTAGTTGTGGAGGTTCGCGTCCGCGAGCGCGGCGTCGTAGGCGGCCTTCTCGGTGGGCGCGGTGCCCGCGCCGGCGACGACGTGGATGATGCTGCTCATGCCCCAAACCGGCGCCGCGCGGAGAAATGGGCTACGGACTCATCCCGCGAAGGCGACGGCGCTCAACACCCACGGTATCGCGGGCCGAGGAGGAGGTCGGGAACGTCGTCGAGAACCATAGTCGGCGCTCGTGTCGGCCGCGAAAAACGCTTTGTGGTGGCTAGCGGCGCTCGACGGTCCGTTCGTCCAGCGCGATCAGGAGTGCGGTGGCAGCGAGCACGCCCGCCATCGGCAGCACGAAGATCCAGAGCGTCGCCTGCGGGAAGCCGAGGAGTGCGAGCAGCACGGCGCCCGCGGCGGCGACGAGTGCGCGGCCCGTGTAGGCGCCGATGGTCCCCAGCGTCGCCACGGTGCCGAGGGCGACGAACAGCACCAGCCGCCGCTGTGTGTAGCCGGGTTGGGTAAGGTAGAAGGCAAGAACCGCGAGAAAGACGAGCAGCGCCGCGAGGGTCATCCCCCGTGCCGGCTGGCTGCCCGTGGTCTGCACCTTACTGGTAGTGTGTCAGGCCGGTCGTCGGGCCGTCCTCGGCGGCCTGCTCGATCTTCTCGTGGGCGGCCTCGAAGTCCTCGGTCCGGACCTCCTCGCGGTCGTCGCGGATGGCGAACATCCCCGCCTCGGTGGTGAGCGCGGCGATGTCGGCGCCGGAGTAGCCCTCCAGCCCTTCGGCCAGTTCCTCGAAGTCGACGTCCTCGCCGAGGTTGAGGTCCTGGGCGTGGATCTCGAGGATACGCTTGCGCCCTTCGATGCCGGGCTTGGGCACCTCGATCAGGCGGTCGAAGCGGCCGGGTCGGAGGATCGCCTCGTCGAGCATGTCGAAACGGTTCGTGGCGGCCATGATGCGGATCTCGCCGCGCTCGTCGAAGCCGTCCATCTCCGAGAGTAGCTGCATCATCGTCCGCTGGACCTCGGCGTCGCCGGAGGTCTTCGAGTCGGTCCGCGTGGTCGCGACGGCGTCGATCTCGTCGATGAAGATGACGGCGGGTTCGCGCTCGGAGGCGAGTTCGAACAGGTCCCGCACGAGGCGGGCGCCCTCCCCGATGAACTTCCGGACGAGTTCGGAGCCGGCCATCTTGATGAACGTCGCGTCCGTCTCGTTGGCGACGGCTTTGGCGAGCATCGTCTTCCCCGTCCCGGGCGGGCCGTGGAGCAGCACGCCGCTCGGGGGCTCGACGCCGACTTCGCGGAACGTCTCGGCGTTGATCAGCGGGTCCTCGACGGCCTCGCGCACCTCCCGAATCTGGTCGTCGATGCCGCCGATGTCGTCGTAGACCACGTCCGGGGACTCCTCGACCTCCATGGCCTGTGCCCGGGCGTCGGTTTCGTCGTCGAGCAGCTCCTGCACCGAGAAGGAGTCGTTGATGGCGACGCGGTCGCCGGCCTCGACCCGGCCCTCCAGCGCGGGGGAGAGCTCAGTGAGGACTTCCTGGTTGTTGCCGTGCTGCTTGATCACGACGCCGTCCTCGGTGATCTCCTCGACGGTCGCGAGATAGAGCGAGGAGGTTTTCAGCGTCTCGTTGCGCCGTTTGAGCTGGTCGACCTCCCCACGGAGCTCCTCCTTGCGCCCTTCGGCGTCCTGGAGGCGGTCGTCCAGCTCCCCGTTGACCTGAACGAGCCGCTCGAAGTGTTCCCGGATCGCCTCCAGTCGCTCGGCCTGGGACATCTCGGGATCCAAGTCGAGCCGGGGACGGTCGGGAAGGGACGGACTGCGTGACATCTCTCTATTTTTGGTTAGGGGTACGCGTAAATGTGCCTTTGGGTCGGCACACGACCTTGCCGCGCACAGATATTTCTTTCTCGGCTTACGTATGCCACCATGAGTCAGGTGCTCGCGGCGCTGGTCGGGAGCGCCCACGCCGTCCGGACCGACCGGGGCGCGTGGGCCGGCGCGCAGTCGGCCGTCGAGAACCACTGGATCGACCTCGTCGGCGCGTACGGCGCCGTGACGGTGCTATGGGTCGTCGTCGTCGGCACGCTCGGCGCAGTCCTCTTCCTTGGTGCCGTCGGCCTCGGGAGCCTCGTGGACCCCCAAGCATCCGCGCTGGCCGGACGGCGATTCTCGTCGCGCTCCCGTCGCTGCTGGTCGTGTTGCTCACAGTCGGCGTCGGGATGGTGCTGCAGTTCGCGGCGCCGGCGGCGGTCGTCGCCGACGCCGACGCGGCTGAGTCGCTGAAGACGGCGGTCCGGTTCTCGCTGGCGAACCCGCTCGGCATCGTCGGCTTCTCGCTGGTCGCGGTCGGCATCGCCGTCGCGGCGTCGCTGCCCGGGGCCGCGCTGGCCGCCACCGTCTGGTAGTTCGGCAACGAAATCGCCGCCGCGGTGATTCTGGTGATCGACTACCTCGAGGCCGCGACGGTCGCGGGCGCCATCACGTCGATCTATCTGGTCGAGTACTTCGAGCGCGCCGCTGACCCGGCGGTGTTGCCCGACGGGAGCACGGTGTCGGCGGGCGTCGACGATACCGGCGGCTTCCAGTTCGGCGCGGTGAACGAAGACGCCGATCGGCTCTGACTGGAGCGGGCGCAGACTGCGTTCCCCGTACCAGCATCATCTTCTTTTAGCTTGCAACACATATCCAGCACATGAAAACCAGACGGGGGATCATCGCGTCTGGGCTGGCGGTCGCGACGGGTGGCTGTCTCGGCGGGTTCGGCGAGGATCCGTACTACACAGTCGACGCCCGTGTAGTGAACCGGGACGTGGGTGTGTTGGAACCGACTATCGGCGTTCCCGACAGTGCGATAAGCGCCGAGAGCACCGCAACCGTCGAGATATCCCTTCAAAACCAGTCCTTCCGATCGGTTCGATTCCGACAACCGTCGGAGCAGAACCGATTCGGATCCCCCTACAGTGTTGACCGAGAGGCTGCCCTCGCGGAACCAGATAACGTCATCCGAACCGCTGTCGACGACAGCAGTCCCTGCTGGCGACAAATTGAACCTCAATCGAACTGGAGTCTTTTTGATGTGTACCGTATTCGGCCATGGGTTCCGGAGAGCCGTCTGTACTCAGTCGCGGCCCCTCATGGTGACGGTTGCCTCTCTCCGGGTACGTACACGTTCGAGAGTAAGTTCGGCCGCTCCGAAGAGAACACGAGCTGGACGTTCGAACTCGAGATTCACGAGGCGTAGCCGGAAGCTCGCCGCCCGTCCCTCCAGTGGCCCCCGAGTTCTCGAAAAACCGACCGAAAACCGTACGAACCGGTCCCCTACTCCAGATCCAGCAGGTCAGCGGCGTCCTCGAGTCGCTCGCCGTACGCCGAGAGCGCGGACTCGATGGGTTCGGGGCTGGTCATGTCGATGCCCGCGATCTCGAGCACGTCGATGGGGTACTCGACGCCGCCGGCGGCGAGCGCGTCGCGGTACGCCTGCGCGGCTGGCTCGCCCTCCTCCCGGATCTGTTCGACGATGGCGACGGCCGCCGAAATCCCCGTCGAGTACTGGTAGACGTAGAAGTTGTAGTAGAAGTGGGGGATCCGCATCCACTCCTTGGCGATCAGGTCGTCGACGTCGGCGTTGGCGTAGAACTCCGCCTTCAGGTCGCCGTACACCTCGTCGAACGCGTCGGGGGTGAGCGGCTTGCCCTCCTCGGCACGCGTGTGGACGCGCTGTTCGAAGTCCGCGAACATCGTCTGGCGGTAGAGCGTCGAGCGGATCCGTTCGAGATACTGGTCCAGCGCGTGGACGCGAATCTCCTCGTCGTCGACGTTCTCCAGCAGGTAGTGGGTCAGCAGCGTCTCGTTGACGGTGCTGGCGACCTCGGCCACGAAGATTTCGTAATTGGAGTACTGCCACGGCTGCTTCTCGGCGGCCAGTTCCGAGTGCATCGAGTGGCCGAGTTCGTGGGCCAGCGTGAACAGCGAGGAGATGTCGTCCTGATAGTTCATCAGGATGAACGGCTGGGTGTCGTACGTGCCCGAGGAGAACGCGCCAGAGCGCTTCCCGCGGTTCTCGTAGACGTCGACCCAGCGGTTCTCGAGACCCTGCTCCATCTGGGCCTGGTACTCCGGCCCCAGCGGTTCGACGGCCTCGACGATCCACTCCTTGGCCTGCTCGTAGGTGATGTCGGGGCCCTCCTCGCCGGTCAGCGACATGTAGAGGTCCTCCATCCCGAGTTCGTCCACGTCCAAGGCCTGCCGTTTCAGGTCGGCGTGGCGCTGGAGGTAGTCGAGGTTGTCGTGGACGGTGTCCACGAGGTTATCGTACACTTCCGTCGGGACGTTGGTGTCGTCGAGGGCGGCCTCGCGGGCGGTGTCGTAGTTGCGCGCCTCGGCAACCTTCACGTCCTTCTTGACGGAGTTCTGGAGCGACGTGCCGACGCTGTTGCGGTAGTCGTCCCAGGTCTCGTAGTACTGCTCGTACACCTCGCGGCGGAACTCCCGGTCCTCGTGTTTCAGGAGCGTCGTGAAGTTGCTCTGGGTGATCTCCACTTCCTCGCCGTCGGGCTTCTCGACGGTGGGGAAGGTGAGGTCGGCGTTCGAGAGCATCCCGTAGATGTCCGAGGGCGCACTGGTGATCTCGGAGAGGTCGGCCAGTAGCTCCTCGACCTCCGCCGAGCGCGTGTGGGGCTTCATCCGCAGCGCGTCGTCGAAGAAGTGCTCGTACTCCTTCAGATCCGGCTCCTCCTCCATCATCGCCTCGACCTCGTCCCAGTCGAGTTCCTGGAGTTCCGGTTCGAGGAAGCTGGTGGCGCTGGAGGCCTCCGAGCGCAGCGACTCGGCCTTGGCGTTGATGGCCTGATACTCCTGATTCCGGGTGTCCTCCGACGAGCGGAGCGAGGCGTAGGCCGCGACCTTGGCGACGTCGCGCATCACGTCCTCGTACTCGGTCAGCAGTTCGGCGAGCGTCTCGGCGTTCTCGGTCGCGCGACCCTCGTACGCCCGCAGGTCGTCGATGCGATCCTCGACGTCGTCGTAGGCCTCCTGCCACGCCGCCTCGTCGGGGAAGATGGACTCGAGGTCCCACTTGTACGCCTCGTCGATATCCTCGCGTTCGGGGACAGTGCTCATCGTGATGCCGTAGTGTCGGATTCGGTGGTAAGTCTTCTCACTTCAGCCCCGGAGCGCGGCCGTATCGGTCGATTTTGCCGCTTCCGTCCGTCGCGCTGTACCGTGTTGTCGGTCAACACGATCACGGCATCGGCTCCGAGCACCCGCCCGACGGCGGGCGCTGTTCACTCGGTATGTTGTCGGTCAACACGATCACGGCGTCGGCTCCGAGCACCCGCCCGACGGCGGGCGCTGTTCACTCGCCGTGATCGGCTAGCGGGTCGCTCCGAGGGCGGCCGTCGACGACCTCACGGGCCGCTTCTCGGCCATCGCCACGGCGGCGATGAAGGGAGGAAAAGCACACAGGGCCTACCGGAGCCCCGAGAGCACCGTCTCAGCTATCCGGCGCCGCTCGAGTGCGGCGATCCGGCGCTCCTCGAACACCGCTCGCGCGCTCTCGACGGCCTCGTCGTCGACGACGAACTCGACGCCGGGGTAGTTGACGCCCGTCAGTACCAGTGGTTCGGGCGGCATCCGCGGGACGCCCTTCCCGCCCTGTAGTGACTCGTCGCCGAGCACCTCGTCCACCCGGGAGAGTGAGTAGCCTTCGACGGCCACCTCCGCGAGCACGCCCACCAGCCGTCGGACGAATCCACGAGGGAAGCCGCCGGCGCTGACCGTCACGACGAGGAACTCGCCGTCTCGTTCGACGCCGGCAGAGACGTCCCGAACCGTCCCCGTTTCGTCGCTGGTGAAGTTATGGAAGTCGTGTTCGCCTGAGAGCCGGGTTGCGGCCTCGCGGGCGGCGGAATCGTCGGCGTCGGGGGCGTGGAGGTGGTAAGTGTAGCGCCGGCTGGCGGCGTCGTGAGTCGAATGAAAGTCATCGGGCACGTCGGCGGCGGCCCACGCTCGGATCGATCCCGGGAGCCGGCCGTTGAGCGCCGCCGGCGTACACCAGTCGGGCGCCTCGAACGCGACGGTCTGTTCGACGGCGGAGACGCCGGCGTCGGTCCGGCCGGCGGCCGCGTAGCCCGGCGGCGTCTCGCCCTCGTCGACGATTTCGGCCGTCTCGAGCGTCGAGAACAGCGTCCCCTCGACGGTTCTGACGTCTGGCTGGCGCTGGAAGCCGTAGAACGGCCGGCCGTCGTAGGCCAGCCTGAACGCGCGCATCTAGCGGGGCACCGTGAGTACCGGCGCTGGCGATGTCCGGACCACACGTTCGGTGACACTGCCCAGCAGCGCGTGTTTCAGCCCCTCGCGGCCGTGGGTCGCCATTACCACGGCGTCGACGTTCTCGGCGTAGTCGGTGATCACACCCGCCGGCGGCCCATGGCCGATCCGGGTCTCAACGTCGATGCCGCGCTCGTGAGCGTGGTCGGCGACGGTTTCCACGGTCTCCTCGGCGCGCTTCTCCATCGCCTCGCGGACCCCCTCGGTGTCGATGGCCAACGGTTCGATCACCGTCGGGTCGACGACGCTCAGTGCATGGAGCGTCGCGTCGTAGCGCTCGGCCAGATCCAGCGCGTGCTCGAGCGCGGGATCGTCCTCCGCCTCACCCTCGCCCGTTGCGACTGGGAGTAACACGTCCTCGTACACGCTCCGAACTCGGGTCGGCGACGGCAAAACGGTGCCGGCCGAGGGCGCCCACGCCCCCGATTCAGGGCCTGCGAGCACCACCGAACACCCCTTCTGTTCGGGTCGAAAACCGCTCGCAGTAACCGCAATCACGTCGGACCGCGACCACTTTCACTCCGGTTCGGCCAACGTTATACCCGGCCGTTCCGTACCAACAGATGACCGCCGAGAGGCGTGGGTCGCCCACACTATGACCAGCAACCGCCATCCGACAATACAAGCGAGTTTGTACTACACCAACCGGGCCGGGATCCAAACCGTTATTGGGGTTCCAACGGATAGAACTTCTCCGTCACAGATGTCCGATCTACCCACTACAACAGACAGTCGTATCCGGCCCGATTGCGCCGCCTGCGGGGTGAGCGCGCAGTGAGCAGTCCCGACCTGGGTGCCGACGAGCTAACCCTGCCGATCAAGCGCACCGACGGCGAGACGCTCGAGGACCGCCTCACCGACAACGCCTACGAGAACATCCTGCCCGCGCGATACCTCCGCAAGAACGCCGACGGCGAGGTCATCGAGAGCCAGGAGGAGCTGTTCGCCCGCGTCGCCAAGAACATCGCGCTGGCCGAGGCCGTCTACGAGGCCGAGCGTCAGGACGTCGAGGTCACGGTCACGCCCGACCAGCTCAAGCCCGACCACCCGCGACGGGACGAACTCGCCGAGGACGTGTTCGGCAAGGGGTTCGACGCTACCGCCGACACCGAGACGCCCCTGACCGAGCACAACGTCAACAAGTTCGCCTACGACACCGTCGTCCCCGAACTCGACGCGGAGATCGCTGACGCCGTCCACGAGGCCCGCCAGGAGTTCGAGACGCTGATGACGGATCTCTCCTTTATGCCGAACTCGCCGACCCTGATGAACGCCGGCGACGAACTCCAGCAGCTCTCTGCGTGTTTCGTCGACTCGCCTGCGGACGACATCACCGACATCCACCAGACGGCCAAGGAGGCCGCCGAGGTGTTCCAGTGCCTGACTGACGACGCCCGCGTGGCCGTTGCGGGCAAGGGGTCGGTTTCCGTCGCGGACGTCGAACCGGGCGACAGCGTCGTCCAGCGAGATGGCGACGGCTACCGGACGAAGAACGTCGACGAAGTCCATGCCTACGACGATGCACCGACGGTGAAACTGACCACTGCGGGCGGCGTCCCGATCCGCGGGACACCGAACCACCGGCTGCTCGTAAACGGCGAGTGGACCGAACTCGCCGACGTGGAGTCCGGCGACACTGTGTCACTCCGGCTGGGCTGGCTCACCGACGCCGACGAGACCGACTCCCTTACGGCGGTCGACGCTGGCCCGCAGTGGGACAGAGAGCGGACCGTCTCCAATGAAGCCGTCGCGGCGCTCCACGCCGAGGGCGCGAGCGATTACGACATCGCCGAGGAACTCGGCTGCTCGGCGTCGACGGTCCAGCGCCGGCGGGCGAACGAACTCGGCCTCGACCCCAACGGCGACGGCGGCCGGAAGCCCGGCGCCAGCTTCGACGAGGAGCGCTTCGCCGTCCTCCACGAAACCGGCCGGTCCGATACCGAGATCGCCGACGAACTCGGCGTCCACCAGACCACCGTCCAGCAACATCGCTCTGCCCGGGAGATCGAAGCCAACGGCGAAGCAGTCAAGACGGTCTCTCAGCCTGAGCGGCTGACCGACGACCTCGCCGAACTCCTCGGGATATGGGTCGGGGACGGCTCCGTCCACGAGGACGGCATCCGGTTCCATCTCAACCGTGACGACGTGCTCAACCACGTCGACACGCTCGCCCGCGAACTGTTCGACACCGGCATCGACCACACGTGGTCCGACGGCTGTTACGAGGCCGTCATCCACAGCCATGAGGTGAAGCGCTGGTGGCTGGAGAACTTCGGCGACGCGAAACCCGACTCGTCGACGGCGCGCGTCCCCGACCAGCTCTGGCAAGCCGACCACGACGCCGTCAGCGCGTTCCTCCGCGGGCTGTTCTCGACGGACGGGACGCTCACCGACGGGCGCTACCCGCGACTGTACAGCGCGTCGGAGCGGCTCGTCGACGAGTCGCTCCAACTCCTCCTCGGCGTCGGCATCCCGGCGACGAAGTGGGAGTGGGAGAACGAGGACCGCGACTACTTCAGCGTCGCCCCGACCGACGCCACGGGGCTGGAACGCTTCGCCGAGGACGTAGGCTACGTCGACGCCCGTTCGGCCGAGATGACGGTGTCGCTTTCGGAGACGCCGCCGGAGCCGACGCAGTGCGGGACCGTCGAGGGCACCACGTGGACCCAGCCCGTCGCATCGGTCGAGGAGGCCGAACCCGCGACGGTGTACGACCTGACGGTCGCCGACGACCACGAGTACGTCGCCCAGTCGGTCGTCTCCCACAACAGCGGCGGCGGCATGGGCTACGCGTTCTGGAAGCTCCGACCGTACGGCGACGCCGTGGGCTCGACCGGCGGCATCGCCTCGGGGCCGATCACGTTCATGCGCACGTTCGACCAGATGTGTGAGACCATCGCCCAGGGTGGCGCCCGCCGTGGCGCCCAGATGGGCGTCATGCGCGTCTCGCACCCGGACGTGATCCAGTTCATCCACGCCAAAAACAAGGACGTGAGCCTCGCGAACACGCTGCGGCTCAACGACCCCGACGACTTCACGCATAACTCCTTCGCGGACGCGCTGGAGGAGGCGCGTGAACTCATCGACGACGAGGGGCGCGTCCCCGAGCACCTCCGGAACGCCGTCGAGGGCCACCTCTCGAACTTCAACATCTCCGTCGGTATCACCGACGACTTCATGGAGGCGCTGAAAGCGGGCGAGGAGTTCACCTTCACCAACCCCCGCACCGAGGAGCCCCACGTCGCCACGCCGGAGACGAAGGAGCTCTACGACATGTTCGGCCTCGGCGAGCACGTCGAGGTCGGCGAAGTGCTCTCCGTGCCCGCGGCGGCGCTCTGGAACCAGCTTATCGAGGGCGCCCACGAGAACGGCGAACCGGGCGTCATCTACCTCGAGCGCGTCAACAAGCGTCATTCGTTCGACGTTGAAGAAAATCCAGATCACAGGATTCTCGCGACGAACCCCTGTGTTACCGGTGAGACACACATCTCGACGGAGAACGGGCTCGTGCCCGCGGAGGAACTCTACGAGCAGGGGACCGCTCAGGACGTCGTCGTCGACGGCCGACTCAGCGAAGAGTCGATCAAGGAGGCCAGTAGCGTCTACGCGACCGGTGAGAAGGACGTGTACGCACTCACGACCGAGGAAGGGTACAGCCTCCGCCTGACTGCCGACCACCGCGTCATGACCGACGACGGCTGGGTCGAGGCGAGCGAACTCGACGCAGGCGATACGGTCCACATCCAGAACCGGAAAGGCTCGTTCGGCCAGCACGGTTCCGCGACGGAAGGTCGAACGCTGGGCTGGCTCGTCGGCGACGGCCACCTCAAGCACGGCGAAGAGCGTGCGGTTCTCAACTTCTACGACGAGGACAGCGAGATATCGGCGGCGCTTGCCGACGACGTGAACGAGGTCGTCCGCGAGCCGACCGGAAACGCGGACTACGAGGTCGGCGTGAACGAGATCAATCGCGGCGACGACTACCGCGGTACGGCCGCAGTCGAGCAGCGCGTTCGCTCGACTCGCCTCTACGAATACGCTGAACAGGCTGGGCTGGCCGAGGAGAAACTACAGGTGCCCGACGCGGTAATGCGCGGCAGCGAGGAGATGGCTCGCGGCTTCCTGCAGGCGCTGTTCAGTGCGGATGGCGGCGTGCAGGGGAAGACCGAGAAAGGCAACTCTGTCCGCCTCACCAGCGTCAGCACTGAACTACTGGAGGATGCCCAGCAGCTTCTCCTCAACTTCGGCATCGCGAGCAAAATCTACGAGGAGCGTCACGAAGCCGGCGAGCAGGAGATGCCGGACGGCAACGGTGGAACCGCGACATACGAACGACAAGCCGACCACGACCTCGTCGTCGCGAAGGACAACCTCGTCCGGTTCCAGGAAGAGATCGGCTTCCTCCTCAACTCGAAGAACGAGGCGCTCGCAGACCGACTCGACAGCTACGACCGTGGCCCGTACGCCGAACGGTTCGAGGCGACTGTCGAATCCGTCGAGCACGACGGTCACGAAACGGTCTACGACCTGACCGAACCGGACACGAACTCGTTCGTCGCCAACGGGCTCGTGGTTCACAACTGCGGCGAGCAGCCCCTCGAGGAGTACGAGGCCTGCAACCTCGGCCACATCAACCTCTCCACCCTCGCGGCACAGGACGCCCCCGACTGGCGTGTCTGGGCCGACGAGCACGCCGACGAGTACGGCAGCCACGAGGCGGCCGTCTCGGCGTTCCTCGACGAGGCGATGAACTGGGACGACTTCGACCACCGCATCGCGTACGGCACGCGCTTCCTCGAGAACGTGGTCACGATGTCTGATTTCCCGGTCCCCGAGATCGAGAAGAAAGTCCGGGAGATGCGCAAGATCGGCCTCGGCGTCATGGGGCTGGCACAGCTGTACATCCAGCTGGGCGTGCGCTACGGCACCGACGACGCCGACGAGATCGCGCGACAGCTCATGACCCACATCAACCACGGGTCGAAGGACGCCAGCCACGAACTCGCCGAGGAGCGTGGCTCCTTTGCGGACTGGAGCGACTCGAAGTACGCCGACCCGACCTCCTACCCCGACTGGTTCGAGCACCACACCGGCGAGGACCCCCAGGAGTGGGAGGACGGCTACCCGCTGCGCAACCACAACACGACGACTATCGCGCCGACGGGCTGTGTCGACGAGAGCTCCCTCGTCTCGACCGACGAGGGGCTCCGTCCGATCGAAGACCTCGACGAGACGACAGCGGAGTTCGAGCAGTGGGACGAGATCGATGTCGGCGTCGCCACGGACGGCGGCACGAGGGCAGCAACGGCCGTCTACGACAATGGGTTCGCCAACGTTCGCCGCATCGAAACCGAGAACGGGTTCAACGTCGCGGCGACGCCCAACCATCGGTTCCGTACGCTCACCGCCGACGGGGAGTACGCCTGGAAGGAGGCCGGCGAGTTCGAGGCCGGCGACCGCATCCTGCTACAGCGAGACACCTTCGAGGGTGGGTCGAGCGTCCAGCTCGACACGAGTGAGCGCGAGAACGACCACCATAACACCGACCCCGACCTCCGCTTCCCGGCGGAGACGTCCCCCGAACTGGCCGAGTTCCTCGGCTACTTCATGGGCGACGGTTACGTCCACGAGGACGTCGGCGTGAAGCTGGTGGTCGACGCCGAGGCGACCGAACTCGACGCCCACCTCCGGGAGCTCGGAGAGTCGCTGTTCGGCGTCACGCCAACCGTCGAGGATCGAGACACTCGTCACATGCTCTCGTTCGGCGGCCGCCACCTCCCGCGGTACTTCGAAGACAACGGCTGGGTGAAAGCCGAGGGCAACAACGGGGAGGGTGCCGCGAGCGCGTTCGTCCCGGAGGCCATCCTCCAGGGTGACGAGGCGACGGCGAAGGCGTTCCTGCGCGGGCTGTTCGAGGCCGACGGGACCGCCTCCCGGAAAGTCGAACTCTCGACCGTCTCGGACCGCCTCGCCGACCAGGTACAGACGCTCCTACTTTCGTTCGGCTGCGTGTTCGCTCGGGATACGTCGGAGACCGCCGAGATGGACGATCACTACGGCGACCGCCCGCGTCACGTCCTCCGCGGGGTAAACCGGCGTGAGGACCAGCGCTTCCTCGACGAGGTCGGCTTCGTGACGAAGTCCACCGAACTGGAGCTAACCGCACAGTCGTACAAGAACGACACGTACCCGCCGGCGGTCGTCGACCTCCTCCGCTCCATCGACGGCTACGACTCGGTCGATAGCTCCGTGAAACACCGGATGAACCAGTCGCCGACCAACGGCACCGTCTCGCGGAAGCTCGTTCGGGACGTGGAGTCCGAGACGGGCGGGACGGTCGAACTCGACGGCCGCCGGCTGACCGGGTTCTACGCCGCGACGGTCGAGACCGTCACCGAGGAGAAAGCCTACACCAAGGACATCAGCGTCCCCTCGAACAACACGTACGTCGCGGACGGGTTCGTCACGCACAACACCACGTCGATGATCGGCAACACGACGGGTGGCTGTGAGCCCATCTACAACGTCGCCTACTACAAGAACGTCAGCGGCGACGTGCAGGGCGACGAGATGCTCGTCGAGTTCGACGACTACTTCCTCCGAGCCTTGGAGGACAACGACATCGACGTCGAGGCAGTCAAGAAGGAGGCCCAGGAGCAGATGGCCAACAACGAGTTCGACGGCGTCGAAGGGCTGGAGACGGTCCCGACCGCGCTGGGCGAACTGTTCGTGGTCACCGGCGACCTGGACGCGAAGCAGCACGCTTCGATCCAGTGTGCGGCACAGGAGGGCGTCGACTCCGCCATCTCGAAGACGGTCAACGCGCCCAACGACTCCACGCTCGAGGACGCCAAGGAGGCCTTCGAGTTCGTCTACGACAACGGCGGCAAGGGTGTGACCTACTACCGCGACGGCACCCGCAGCAAGCAGGTGCTCACCACTCGCGCGGACAACACCGAGTTCGCCGACGAGGACGAGGCCGCGGCGGCACTCGTCGAACAGATCACCGAGGTCTTCGGCGGTCTCGAGAGCTTCCTCGACAACGAGGACGTGCAGGCGGCCCTCGACACGCAGGTCGAGAGCCTGCTGGCGAGCGCCGACGGCGACGAGACGCCGCCGGGCCGCAAGCGCCCGCGGCCGGACGTGCTCCACGGGCTGACCCAGCGCATCGACACCGGCTACGGGAAGCTCTACGTCAACATCAACGAGGACCCGAACACCGGCGAGCCGTTCGAACTGTTCGCCAACATCGGCAACTCCGGCGGGTTCACCGCCTCCTTCACCGAGGCGCTGGCCAAGACCATCTCCACCGCGCTCCGCTCGGGCGTCGACCCCGCGGAGATCGCGAGCGAGCTACAGGGCATCCGCAGCCCGAAGGTCGCCTGGGACAAGGGCGAGCAGATCCAGTCGATCCCGGACGCCATCGGCACGGCGATGCGACGCTACCTCGACGGCGAGATCGACGAGGCCGTTCCCCAGCAGCAGACCATCGATGAACTCGACGAGGAGAGCGCGTCGACCGACGGTGGTGCGACCACCGAGCCGCCGAGCGAGCCGACGGGCGTCGACATCGACGTCGAGAGCCCCGAGGACGCCGAGGCCGCAGAGACTGCGGACGACGCGACGGGCGACCTGATCGCCTCCGGCGAGAGCCCGGAGTGTCCCGACTGCGGGAAGATGACGCTCTACTACTCGGAGAGCTGTAAGACCTGCCGCAACTGCGGTTGGTCGGAGTGCTAGCGTAGGTACTCCCGCTGTGTAACGCCCGGTCCAAATGGGGAATCACCCTCCACCACCCGCTGTTGATAGCGGTCATTCTTCAGCCCATCCGGAAGCATTTCCTCAAGTGTCCGTTCTTCGCCGATGGGCAGAACGAGGTCAACCACTTTCTCTTCGTTGTCGTTCCCGAGTCGATCCTCGTAGTGGAGAACACCGCGCAGCCGAAGTCTCTCTGGACCGTCGTTATTCGAGAGATACGCTGGTGTGACCTTACGTTCGGCCACCTTATCGTACAGCTGGACCGACGTCCGGAATCTCGTATACGTGGCGCCGCCTGAGAGATAGTTCCTGTTCGGCCGTATCCACTCGTTTTCGATCCCATCATGAAGGCTCTTGATGAGCTCTTTCGACCGTGGACAGAACCTGCTCGGGCCGTCGGGCACCTCCGCGTTGAAATCGATGGATAGGTTAGTCGCGGGCCCTCTTCCGACGTTGGTCAAACATAGATCGAGATCGTTCTTGGTCGCAGCGTACCCCTCCAGCTCCACATCAGCCTCGTGTTCGGTCTCAGCGATTTCTTTCTGTTGAAAGTAGAGTACGACGAGAAGACCCGATGCGATCACAGATATCCCGGTGAACCCCAGTCGAAGCTGCTCCGCGGTGGACATCGCTCCGCTTGCGGCGGCAGTCGCGTTCGTCGGGACTCCAGCGACGACGCCTGTCGAGAGCAGGATGGCTGCTCCCGCCAGTAGCATCCGGTCGTGTTGCATCACGGACCGAATACGCGAACGACCAGAAAACGCTTCCGAACTTTCAGCCCCCGACCGTCTCCCGAACCCACCCAGTCGCGCCCGATGGGTAGCCCTCGCGCTCCTGCTCAGGCTGAGCTTCGCCGGTGCCGTCGATGGCGCGGACTACCACCTCGTGCTTCCCGTCGGCCTCGTACTCGTGTTCCCACATGCGCCATGCGTCGGCGGCCTCGCCGGTGGGCTCTGGCTCCTCCTCGCCGATGGGTGTCGGCTCGGGAAGCGTCTCGCTCAGGCTGGCTTCGGTCCACGAGGCGCCGCCGTCGGTCGACACCTCGACGGCGTCGATGCCACGCGTACCGGCGTAGGCGTGCCCACCCACGCGGACCGTCCCGTCGTCGACGGTCGTGCTGTGGAGTTTGGCGATGGTGTGAACCTCGCCGGTGCCCTCCCAGCCGCGCTGTTCCCAGTAGCCCTCCTCCGGTTCGTCCCGGATCTCGATCTCCGTGAGCCACTTGGCGTTCGTCTCGCCCCAGTGGCCCGGCACGAGCGTTCTGAGGGGGGCGCCGTGGCTCCGTGGGAGCGGCCGGCCGTTCATCCCCCACGCGAGCAGGCCGGGATCGAGCGCCTCGCGGGGGAACGAGACGAAGTAGTCGTCGGCGGCGTGGAGCGTGACACAGCAGCTTTCGGGCGCGCCGACGGCCGAAAGCACCGACTCGACGGGGACGCCGTCCCAGAGCGCGGTGTCCATCTTCTTCCCGTTCAGCAGGTCGCTCACACAGCGCAGCGTGGTGAACCGGCGCTCGCCGCCGAGATCCTGTAGTTCCGAGAGCGTGAACGAGCGCTCGGTCTCCACCTCACCGGTGACGGCCAACTGCCAGTCCGACGGGTCGATCTTCGGGTCGACCGTCGCGATATCGACGGTGTAGAAATCCTCGGAGACCATCGGTTCAGCCCCGGGTAGTGAGAGCCCGCGGTCGTTCGCGGCCGCCAGCAGCGACGCGGCGGCGGGATCCGGCGGTTCTGTTGGCTCGGCCGGATCCCGAGTCCGCGCCGCACCGAGCACCAGCGTCGCCAGCGTGGCCGCCCCGGCTTGCAGCAGCCGTCGACGCCCCGGCGGCGGGTCAGCGCGGTCGGTCGTCGGGTCCATCGCCGCCAGCGTGGCGTTCGCGGCGGCGACGACGACGGCGGCGCCGAGCGCCGCCCCGAGCGTGCTGGTGGTGTTGCCCGTGAGCAGCGCCGTGACGGCGCCGACGAGGACGAACGTTACGAGCGCCCGCCGAGCGATCCCCTCGACGGCGCGCTCGGCGGCCAGCGCGGCCGCGGCGAAGACGGCGAGCAGTAGCAGGCCCGCGCCGAGCGAGAGCAGTGGCTGGGCGAGGTCCCGGAGCGTCCCGATGCCGACGGCGACGAACAGGTCCGGCAGCGTGTCGCGAACGAGTGCGGCCGCGCTCGGGACGACGAACCCTGGGCTGTTCCCGATCAGCAGCAGCGATCCGCCGACGGCGCCCAGCGCAGCGAGCAGCGCGACCCCCAGACTGGCCGGATCGACGATATCCCGAACGCGGCGGTTCATGGGGTTCATGTGGGGCGCTGGCGGGGAAAACGTTCGCACGGTGGCACGCGCACCGAACAGTTTTGCCCGCTCGCCCCAACCCTCGGCTATGAGCGACGCCGAGGAGACGACGGCGCCGGGGCGTCCCTGCCCCACCTGCGGCGAGACGATGGTCCACCGCCACTGCGAGTACGTCTGCCCGCAGCACGGCGTCGTCTACGACTGTGCGGACACGTTCTACTGACCGTCGACGGGGGGATATGCCACTGCACCACACAGTTAAGCCGCTGCCGCGAGAACCTCGCGTCCGTACCTGACCGCCGGACGCCGCCTCCACCGGGGGTCACCCCCACTATGGTCGAACAACGACAGCTCGCCCGGAGCAAACAGATCCACCGCGAGACGGGCACGACGTTCTACGTCGCCACCCGGTTCCTCCCGGAGCGAGTCCGACACCCGACGTACGTGCTCTACGCGTTCTTCCGGGTCGCCGACGAAGTGGTCGACAGCGACAACGACCTCTCGCCGGCCGAGCGCGCCGAGCGCCTCGAAGAGTTCCGCCGGGCGGCGCTGGGCGAGGCAGAGACGGACGACCCCGTGCTCGCAGCCTTCTCCGAGATCCGCGAGGAGCACGGCATCCCCGCCGCGGACGTGAACACGTTCGTCGACGCGATGGCGACCGACGTGGAGACGGCCCGCTACGAGACGTACGACGACCTCCGGACGTACATGGACGGCTCGGCGGCCGCCGTCGGCCGGATGATGACTGCCGTGATGGCGCCGGAGAACCCCGAGCAGGCGCTCCCCGCGGCGACGGCGCTGGGCGAGGCGTTCCAGCTCACCAACTTCGTCCGGGACGTACGCGAGGACGTGATCGAGCGCAACCGGATCTACCTCCCCGGCGAGACGCTGGAAGCGCACGGTTCTAGCCACGAGCAGATCGCCCGACTGGAGTTCGACGAGCACGTCGCCGGTGCGGTACAGGCCGAACTCTCCCGGGCGGAGGCGCTCTACCGCGACGGCGTCGCCGGCATCGAACTGCTCCCGAAGGACTGCCAGTTCCCGGTGCTGCTCGCGGCGATTCTCTACGTCGACCACCACCGGCTGATCCGGAATCTGGGCTACGACGTGGTGGCGACGACGCCCTCGCTATCGACCAGTCGAAAGCTCTGGCTCGCTGCCCGGGCCCGGCTGGCGTGGTGGCGCACCCCCGACCCGATGACGGTGTTCCACTCGGTCAGCGCCATTCCGACCGACGACGCCGACCATCGGATCCACCGCACGATGGGCCGAATTCCGGTGCCCTAGTTCGGCGGCCACCACGGCAGCGACTCGTTTCTGTCGGCCAGATACTCGTCGGTGACGCCGGCCTCGCGGAGTCGGTCGAGTCGCTGGCCGTGGCGGTCCCGCAGGCTCTCCTGCATCCACTGGTCCCTCGGTGCGTACTCCGGGTTCACCCACAGCCGTCCGGCCTCGTCGAACGTCCAGAGCGCGGCGTCGAACGCGAAGTGGTGGGTCCAGTTCAGCAGCAGCGCGTTTCCGGGGTCCTCGGCGATGTCCGGGCGCTCGCTTCGGGGACGCACGTGTGAGACCGTCAGCAGACTCCGGTGGTCAATGTCGGTGACCGCACAGCGCCCGTCGAAGCGGTCGTAGACGGACTGCTTGAACGACTCCGAGACGCGCACGCCGGCGCGGGTCTGGGTCACCTTCCGGCCGGCGGTGTCGTCGGGCGCGAACGGCGCCGCGGGGGCGTCGACGTCCGCTGGCTCGGGCTCAGCGCCGTCGGTGTCGACGTGCCGCATCTCGAACTCCAGCACCTCGCGTTCGCCGTCGGGCCCGGCGACCATCTCGTGGCCCTCGACGGCGACTTGGCCGCGGTACTCCCAGCCCGGTTCCTCGTCGGCTTGGTAGAAGAAGTAGATCGGTACGGGGTCGGCCTCCGCCTCGATCAGCGCGGCGTTGCCCAGCGTGTCGGGCGACTGGTCGCCCTTGTCTGGAAGCCCTTCGCCGACGTAGGTGAACGTCTCGCCGCCGATCTGGTCGTCGTAGGGGCCGCCCTCCCGGGAGAACAGGAGCACGAACCGCTCGTCTTCGTCGTCGTTCCGGACCGTGATCCCGCGGACGTGATAGCCGAAGCCGGTATCGAACAGCGACTCGATATCCGCCTTGGCGTAGCGCTCGCCGCGTTCGATTTCCGGATGAGGGTGCTCCATCGGCGTTCGGCCGTCCGGTCGGGAGGCTGACCTTTCAAGCTACCGACGGCCGGCGGGGCCGGCGTCGGTGTCGTCCGCGTCGGCGCCATCGCCGACCCCATCCGCACGCCACGGCACCATCCCCGCATCGAACCGGTCGGTCCGGAACAGGCCGACGCCGATGCCGGCGGCGACGAGCGCCGGAACCCAGTTGCCGTAGACGACGTTCACGCCCCCCCAGAGTAGCACGAAGCTCACCACGTCGTCCAGCGCGAACTCGCAGGCCTCGATCCGGGGGCCCAACGCGACCCGGTCGAACGTACTGTCGAGGACGACTACCGCCACAGTCGCCGAGAGCATCCACCCCGCGTAGTTCGACAGCGGGACCCCGTAGAACGCGCCGCCGCCCTCGTACAGCCAGAACCCCAGCGCGACGGCACCCGGGTCGAGCACCACGTCCATCAGGAGCACCAGCGCGATGACCGAGAGCAGGCGCGGGAGCGCCCGATCCGCCAGATCCCCGAGTAAGAGTAGGCAGAGCAAGTAGGCGTTCGCGACGAGGGGGAGAAAGAAGATCGGGAGCGCCAGCGGCACGCCGCCGACCATCGGCCCGAGCGAGACGCCGTACTCGAAGAAGCCGTACGGCCAGCCCGTGGTGACGCCGACGATCTCGATGGCGTAGGAGTACGCCGCCAGCCCCACGACCCCCAGCGCGGCGCGGCGGTCGACGACCGGCAGCAGCCCGACGACCAGCGGCGAGCGCATCACCAGCACGCCCGTCAGCACGAACAGGGGGTTGAACGCCAGCGGGTCGGGCAGCCACCCCTCCGCGCTGGCGATCAGCGAGAGCGCACCCACCCCGGGGAAGACGACGGCGATGGTGAATCGGTTGTCCCGGACCAGTCGCTCCAGCGCCGTCTCCCAGGACCGGCGGTCAGAGGGATCCTCAGGGAGCCACCCGGCGACGCTCACCCGAGCACCCCCACGAGACGGAGGAGGCCGCCGAACGTCAGCAGCATCCCGACGACCCCATTCACGACCGGGAACCACCAGTATGCTCGATCCACATCGACGCCGGCGCCGACGGTGCCGAGCAGGAAGAGGGGGTAGACGCCCAGCAGCGCACCCAGCCGCAGGTCGAGCAGGCCGAACGCGACGGCCGCGAGGGTCCAGCAGAGCCCGCAGTAGCGGTAGGTTCGCCGTTCGCCGAGCAGTGTCGCCGTCGTCTCGATGCCGGCCGCGCGGTCGGGTTCGATGTCCGGAATCGCGGAGTAGGTGTGCATCCCCATCGTCCAGAGCCAGCCACCCACGAGCGCCGCAGCGGGCGGGTGTGCGCCCGCCAGCGCGGCGTAGGCGGCCGCACCCGGGAGGAGGTAGAGCCCGTTCGAGAGCGAGTCGAGGAAGGGGCGCGCTTTGAACCGCAGCGGCGGCGCGCTGTAGGCGGTGGCGAGGGCGAAGAAGCCGGCGAGGTAGGGCCACGTGACAGTGGGCGTGAGGGGGAACAGGGCCAGACCCAGCAGTCCCGCGGCGGCGACGACGGCCGTGACCCCCCACGAGTCGCGCCAGCGCGCCTCGGGGCCTGACTCTTTCTTCGGGTTCTCGGCGTCGATCTCGCGGTCGAAGCGGTCGTTGACGCCGTAGAGGTAGACGTTCGCCGGGAGCAGGAAGTAGACGAAGAGGAGGGCCGGGAGTGGTGTGAGCAGTTCTGCGACGCTGCTTGCGGCGTAGGCGACGCCGACGAGCACGGGGCCGGCGGTGTAGAGCCAGAAGCGCGGCCGCGAGAGCATCAGCAGGTAGCGCAGCATCAGGCTTCGCGGTCGGCCACCGCCTCCGCGGTGAGTTGGCCGCTGATCAGGCACATCGGGACGCCGATACCCGGGGTGGTGTAGGAGCCGGTAAAGTAGAGCCCCGGCACCTCGCTGGAGGCGTGGGAGGGCCGGAGGAGGGCGGTCTGTTTCAGCGTGTGGGCGAGGCCGAGCGCCGAGCCCTGCACCGAGTTGTAGCGCTCGCCGAACTCCGAGACGGAGAACGTCTCCTCGACGACGATGCGGTCCCGCAGGTCGGTTCCGGTGTTCTCGGCGATGTCGTCGAGGACGGACTGGCGGTACGCCTCGCGAGTCACGTCGTCGTCGTCGAGGCCGGGGGCGATGGGGACGAGCGCAAAGAGGTTTGAGTGCCCTTCCGGAGCCACGGAATCGTCGGTCTTCGAAGGCGCACAGAGGTAGTACGCCGGGTCGTCGGGCCACGCTGGCTCGTCGAAAATCTGGCCGAAGTGGTCGTCCCACTCGGTGGGGAGCACGAGTGTGTGGTGGGCCAGTTCGGGGAGGTCGCCCTCGACGCCCATGTAGAGCAGGAACGCCGAGGGGGCGTATGTCCGGGAGTCCCAGTACTCCTCGCTGTACTGGCGTTTCTGCTCGGGCAGCAGTTCCTGCTCGGTGTGGGCGTAGTCGGCGTCGCTGACCACGAGATCCGCGAGTTTGTAGCCGCCCGAATCGACGCGCCAATCCTCGTGGCGGTCGCTGGGGGCGAAATCCGCGGGGTCGGCCGCGTCGTAGTCGACTTTGAAACCCCCGCGCTGGCCGTGGATCTGGGTCACGTCGGCGCCGGCGCGGTACTCGACGCCCAGTTCCTCGCCGAGGTCGACGAGGCCGTCGATGACGGCCGCGAGGCCGCCCTCCGGGTAGTAGACGCCGAGATCGAAGTCGACGTGGCTCATGAGGTTGTACAGCGCCGGCGTGTTGTTGGGCGACCCTCCGAGGAAGACGAGGGTGTACTGCATCACCTGCTGGAGTTTGGGGTGGTCGAAGTACTCCTCGACGTGGTCCTGCATCGACCCCAGCAAGGCGAGGCCGCGAGCCTGCTTGCCCACGTCGGGGTCGAGGTAGTCACGCAGCCGGGGGCGGTCCTCGTAGACGAACTGCTCCATCCCGACCTCGTAGGTGTACTCGGATTCGTCGAGATACTCGCGGAGCGCGTCGCCGGCGCCGTCTTCGTACTCCTCGAACCGTTCGACGTTCGTCTCGATATCCGGGGCGAGATCCATCGAGTCGCCGTCCTTCCACTGGATGCGGTAGTGCGGGTCCAGCCGATTCAGTTCGTAGTAGTCGCTCACGTCGCGGTCGAAGTAGTCGAAAAAGCGCTCGAACACGTCGGGCATCAGGTACCACGACGGGCCCATGTCGAAGCGGAACCCGTCGCGCTCCATCACGCTCGCGCGGCCGCCCAACTGCTCGTTTCGTTCGAGCAAAGTCACGTCGGCGCCGGCGTCGGCGAGATAGCAGGCCGTCGAGAGGCCGCCGACGCCGCCGCCGATCACGACCGCGTCGCGGCCGTCGAGGGATGCGAGATCCGGAGCAACGTCCATGCCCACACCTCGCGCGCGGAGGGCTTAAAACGGCCGACGGTGGCAGCGTTCAGGCGCTCGCAGTCGCCTCGTCGGCGGTGATCGTCCCCCATGCCAGCAGCGCCATCGAGACCAGCAGCAGGAACCCCCAGACGAAGTTCAGCATCAGCAGCGGCGGGGCGACACCTTCCAGCAGCACCGTCGCCGGCAGCAGCCACTGGCCGGCGATGAACCCCCAGACGGCGACTTGCCGGCGCCGACCCGAGAGCGTGGTTCGCTCGATGCCGAAACTCGTCACGACCGCGAGAATCGACAGCACGCCGAAGTGGGCGTGGGCGCCGATGGAGACGGCGGGAAGCCCCTCGGGGCCGACCGGCGCGATCAGCAGCGCCTGAACGAGCCCCCAGAGCATCTGGATAGTCAGTGCGACGTAGCCCGATATACGTAGGGTCCGAGACATGTCTATGAGGAAATGTGACACGACCCAGTTAAACATTTCGGGGATGCGACGCTATCGGCGTCGACGCCGGTCCGGGGAGCCGTACGTTCTTGACGGTGCCCGACGTTCGGTCGCGTATGCAACTGGACGCCATCCGGACCGCCGAGGGCGAGACGGTGTACGTCGACCGTACCGACGGGGAGAAGGGGTCGAAGGGCCACTTCTTCGCGGCGTACGTCGGCGAGGAGGGGGAGCGCCGCTGGGGTTATCTCTGTGAGAACTGCGAGACAACTGACAACGCGATGGACGCGATGGGCCGCATCGAGTGCAACGTCTGTGGCAACGTGAAGAAGCCCGACGAGTGGGACGCGGCCCACGAGTAAGTCATGGCGAACGGCCGGTCGACGGCCTTGTGCCGTCGACTCGGAGACTACCCCGTGGCTTTCTACGAGTGAACCGCGGCGCATGACCATCATCGACCCGTCGTGTCGGCGCGAGTCGGAGGGCGCCCTCCGTGGCGCCCCCGGCGCGAGGGAGGAAGGAGTGACGGAGGAGCGACTGAATCGGCTGGGGAGGCTGTGGTCGTGGAGCCGTGCGGTCACCAGTGGCCCTGGGAACTCCGCGGTGCTGTTCACGGCTGCGGCGCTGGCCGTCGACGGACTCCCGGAACCGCTCTCACACCGCAAAAACGCTGAAAACGCGGATCGAACTACGAGTGCGCGTAGTACGCCACTGACTCCCCGCCTTCGTTCTGCTCGTCCACCCGCACGAAGCCGACGCGCTCGAACTGCAGCATCTCGTCGGCCTCGTAGTCGGCGTACCCCGGCTCTGCGCGCCCGACTTCGTCGCCCTCCATCGTCCGCAGGCGCAGGGCGACGCTCTCGGCGGCCGGCACCCAGTGGATCACGTCCACGTCGCCGCTCTTGACGACCGCGAGGTCGTCGTCGGTGTGCGCGAAGCCCTTACCCGTCCGCTCGACCGGGCCGAACCCTTTGAGCCAGACTTTCCCGCCTACGTCGGGCAGATCCTGCTCCTCGACGAGCACCGCGTCGCTGACGGGGATATCGCGGTCGCCGCGCTCCTCGTGGTCCGGGTGCAGCGGCGGATTGGCGACCGCAGGGCCGCCCGAAATCGGGACCTCGACGCCGTCGCGGACGAAAAAGCGCCGGTCGGCGTCGTCGTCGATCAGGTCGCGGTTGTTGGCGTAGACCGTCGACATCGCCAGATCCACGTCGGAGGTCGAGAGGCCGAGTTCGAGCATCGCGTCGACGAGCGCCTGCCCGCGGATGCCGCGGCGGCGGACCGAGGCGATGGTCGGCGCGCGCGGGTCGTCCCAGCCCGATAGCTCGCCGTTCTCGATCTTCTCGATGATGGTCGAGGTGCTCATCTTCACGTCGTAGGCGTCGATCTGGACGTGGCCCCAGTGGAGCACCTCGGGGTACTCCCAGCCGAAGTAGTCGTAGACGAACCGCTGGCGCTTCGCGGAGTCCTGCAGGTCGATCCCGCGGATGATGTGGGTGACGCCGGTGAGGTGGTCGTCGATACCGCTCTGGAAGTCGAGCATCGGCCAGCAGCGGTACTGCTCTGCCTCCTCACGCGGGTGGGGGGTGTCGACCATCCGGAACGCGACCCAGTCACGCAGCGCGGGGTTCTTGTGCTTGATGTCGGTTTTGACCCGGAGCACCATCTCGCCGGAGGTGTACTCGCCGGCGACCATGTCGTCGAACTCCGCGTGAACGGTTTCTTTGTCCTTGTCCCGGTGCGGACAGGCCTCGGCGTCGTTTTTGAGGTTCGAGAACGTCTCGCCCGAACAGGAGCAGGTGTAGGCGCCCCCCTCGTCGATGAGGTCCCGGGCGTGCTCGTAGTAGGTTTCGACGCGGTCGGAGGCCTTGATCACCTGATCTGGGGTGAAGCCGAGGTAGTCGATGTCGTCGAGGATCCGGTCGTAGGCGTCGAGGTCCGGGCGCTTGGTCTCGGGGTCGGTGTCGTCGAACCGGACGATGAAGTGGCCGTCGTAGATGTCCTCGGTGTAGGTGCCCATCACCGACGGCATCCGGGCGTGGCCGAGGTGCCACGGGCCGTTGGGGTTCGGCGCCGCCCGCATGCGGATCTCGTCGTACTCCTCGGCGTTCGGGAGGTCGGGCAGGATCTGGTCGTCCTTCTCCTCCTCGGCCATGAGTTCCTCGTAGAGTTCCTCGTCCAGTTCCTGCAAGCGAGCCGCCTGCTCGTCGGCGTCCATCCCGTTGACTCGCGAGACCACCGGGGCGACGACGCCCGCGATCTGGTCGCCGTGCTGGCGGAACTCGGGGTTCTCGCCCATGAGCGGCCCCATGATCGGGCCGACCTCGGCGTCGCTGCCGTGTTCGAGCGCGTTGAACAGGGCGTGCTTCTCGGCCTCCCGTTCGACCCGCTCGCGGAGATCCTCGTCCATTAGCGGTAAATACCGGGGCGGTTCGCAAAAAGGGTGTGAATCGGCCGGGCGGCTACAGCGGCACGGCTTCCGGCCGTTCCTCGACGAACACCGGCACTCGTCGGGTGTGTTCCCGGCCGTCGAGTCGGACAGTCGTCTCGGCGTACCGTGGCGCGGCGTTGACGAGCGTGGCCCGAGAAACCGCGGGCTCACCATCCGGTTCGCCGTTTTCGTCCCGGGGGATCACCGTCGACACCATCACGGCGAGGCCGAGGTACTCGCCGCTCACGCTCACGCCGACACCCTCGGCCTCTCCGTCGATGCGCTCGGGGAGAACGAACTCGACCGTGTCGTGGGCGACAGTCGCCGCGCGGCGGCCGGCCCACTGCTCGAACGGTTCCACCTCGTACTTCTCGACGGCGCCGTCGGTGCCGACCAGCCCCGGCCAGCGCACGGCGTTCTGGTCGGGGAGGAACTCGATATCCGCGTCCGTGACCGTTCGCTCGGTCGCTATCGGCTTCCCGTCGGCCTGCGGGGAGCCGACGATCAGTTCCGGCGCGAACAGGTCGACGGCGGTGACGCCGACGAGGCCGGCCGACCCGGCAGCGCCGAGGAGGGCTCTTCGCTTCACAGCCCCCTTTCACGGGTCGGCGGTTTGACTGTTCGCCCTACTCCCGGTGGTACGCGCCCCACTTCGGCAGCGAGCGCCGATAGAGCCCGATACCGGCCCCACCGAGCACTACCCCGCCGACGCCCAGCGGCGCCAGCAGCCCCGTCGACACCGGCGCCAGCGCGAACGCGACCACCAGAATCGGCACCAGCGGAATCGCCACGGCGGCGCCGAACGCGGCGTAGAGCCCCGTGTCGAACAGGAACTCGTTGGGCGACATCCCGGCGAGGTAGATGGTCAGCCCGAACACGTAGCAGGCGACGCCGACGAGCACGACGGCGCCCACAATCGCCTCGCCCAGCGGCGTCCCGCGCCACGCGACGCCGACGGCGTAGAACGCCAGTCCCACGGCGGGCCCGAGCAGCAGGAACGCCCGAAGCTTCCCGTGGAACACGGATTCGGCGTCCAGCGGGTGTGCGAGATAGCTCTCCACGTCGTCGTTCGTGGTGAGCCAGTTGTACGTCGTAAAGCCCGTCAGCCCCAGCACCGCGCCGAAGGAGACACCGACGGAGGGCGCGACGCCGGTAATGTCGGCCGCGAGATCGACGAGCCCCGCAGTGACGCCCAGCAGTACCGCGGCGGAGAACAGCACCTTCCCGAAGCCGCCGGAACTGCGGTGGACGTCGAGAAGGGTTTTCGCGGCCACGGGGTCGTCGACGCGGGCGAGCCAGCGCCGGTAATCCGGACCTACGGAGCGATCCGCGGCCTCAACGGCCGGGTCGAACGTCGCCGCGCCGACGGCGAAGGCGGCGAGAATCAGCACAGCCGAGGTGACGGCGCTGACGAGCCCCGGATCCTGATAGAGGCCGTAGGGCGTGTACGCGATTACGGGAACGCCCGTGTACCACGCCGCGACGGCGGCGCCGACGGTGAGGCCGAGCAAGAGCGCGCGACCCGGGAGCCCCTTCGCCGAGAGCCCCACGCCCGCGATGGTGAGGCCGATGCCGAGCACGAACGTCGTCACGAGCGTGACCCAGAGCAGCGGGATGGTCGCGAGGCCGAAACCGCCCTCGGCCAGCGCCGCGGGGGCGACGCCGACGGCCATCGGGAGCAGGAACAGGCCGGCGTAGTAGACCACGTCCTTCAGGACGAAGATGGCCAGCAGGCGTCCCTGCGAGAGCGGGAGCGTGCGCGCGGAGAAGACCACCAGCGTCACCTCGCCGAGCACGTTCTCCATCGCGTCGCGGCCCACGAAGCCGATAGAGCCGGTGTGGAGGCCGAACACGAACGCCAGCGCGTGGAGGCCGGCGACGACGGCGCCGGGGTCGGTGCCGGTGTAGTCGAGCAGCCAGACCGCTCCCGCGACGAGCGCGACCACGAGCAGCGGGAACGCGCCGAAGCGGCCGCCGCCCAGCAGTTCGCTGTGGAGGCGCCACTCCTCGCGGAACATCTCCCGGAGCACAACTTTGTCGCGCTCCCACTGCGAGGGGGACTCCTCACTCATCGCCGGTCCACTCCTCCCGGTCGTCGACGTGCTCGATGAACACGTCCAGCAGCGTCTCGTCGGTGGCCAGTTCGCTTGGCACGACCTCCGCGACCAGTTCGCCGGCGTTGACGACGCCAACCCGCGAGCAGAGTTCTGCGGCCACCTCGACGTTGTGGGTGGAGACGACGACGGTGTTGCCCGCCTCGCGGTAGTTCGTGAGGAAGCGCTTGACCCGCTCCTGCACGATGGGGTCGAGGTTAGCGAGCGGTTCGTCGATGAACACCACCTCCGGTTCGTGGAGGAACGCCCCGGCGATCATCGTCTTCTGCTGTTGGCCCCGCGAGAGATCTGTCGAGAGCGTGTCGAGCTTTTCGGCGAAGGAGAGCCGCTGGGCCCACGTTTCGGTCTGCTCGTCGACGCGCTCGTCGGTCATCCCGCGCACCGACCCGACGAACTGGAAGTACTCCCGCGGCGTCGAGAAACTCGGCGGCGATTCCTTCTCGGGCAGGATCCCCACTCGCTCGCGGACGCCGATGGGGTCGGTTTCGGGGTCGACGCCGAGCACCTCGGCTTCCCCCGAATCGGCGACGGTCTGGCCCGTCAGCACCTCCATCGCGGTCGTCTTGCCCGCGCCGTTCGGGCCGAGCAAGCCGTACAGTTCTCCCGAATCGACCGAGAGTGAGAGCCCATCGAGCGCGGCCACGTCGCCGTAGGCTTTCGCCAGCCGCTCGGTCCGGATGACGGTCATGAACAGTCGTTCAGCCCCGGCATGGATAGTTCGTGTGGCGCCGCTCTCAGGACTGAGAACGGGGCGCCGAAAGGGTTAGGGTGCTGTTGACTAAACGTTCAGCCATGAGCTGGGACCGTTCGTCCATGCCCGACCAGACCGGCCGAACCGTCGTCGTCACCGGCGCGAACAGCGGCCTCGGCTACGAGGCGACGGCGGCGTTCGCCGGCAACGGTGCCGACGTGGTGATGGCCTGCCGCAGCCTCGGCCGGGGGCGGCAGGCCGCCGAAGAGATCCGAGAAACGCTGACCGGCGACGCGCCCGCGTGGGCGTCGGCGCCCGATTCCGGGTCGCTAACCGTGATGAAGCTCGATCTCGCGAATCTGGACTCGGCCACGGAGTTCGTGGAGTCGTTCACCGAGCGCTTCGACGACCTCCACGTGCTCTGTAACAACGCCGGCGTGATGGCGGTCCCGCGGGGCGAGACCGCCGACGGCTTCGAGCGCCAGTTCGGCATCAACCATCTGGGCCACTTCGCGCTCACGGGTCACTTGCTTCCGGCGCTCCGGGACACCGACGGCGAGACGCGCGTCGTCACCCAGAGCAGCGGCGTCCACGAGAACGGCAGTATCGACTTCCAGGACCTCCAGCGCGAGCAGTCCTACGACAAGTGGGACGCCTACGCCCAGAGCAAGCTGGCGAACGTTCTCTTCGGCTACGAACTGGACCGGCGGCTCAACGCCGCCGAAGGCTCGTCGGCGCGGGCAGGCGACGAGGACGGCGCCGACACCGTCAGCGTCGTCTGTCACCCTGGCTACGCCAACACGAACCTCCAGCGCCGTGGCCCGGAGGAGTCCGGGTCGACCCTGCGGCTCTGGGCGATGAAGCTCGCGAACGCGCTGCTCGCCCAGCCGGCCTCGCAGGGCGTGCTCCCGATGCTCTACGCCGCGACCGACGACGATATCGACGGCGGGGAGTACATCGGCCCGGGTGGGCTGATGAACGCCCGCGGCGCGCCCGAGGAACAGGAGTCCAACGAGGAGTCCTACGACCCCGACGTGGCCGACCGGCTCTGGGCCGTCTCGGAGGAGTTGACTGGCGTCGAGTACGACTTGCCGGACGCGTAGCTAGCGGGTCGAAAAACGGGAAAAGCCGCAGGTCGCAGCGAACTGCGGGCCGAGGCGACGCGCTTACTGGAAGGTGGGCGCCGCGGGGCGCTCCTCTTCCTCGGTCACGTCGCTGCGCTTGAAGCGCTTCTCGACCTCGGCGTACTGTTCTTTGGTCTCCTCGGTCACCGAGGGGACCACCTCCTCGAGGGCGTCCTCGAAGTGCGCCATCGTCACGCGGACGTTGCCCATGCTCTCGCTGGCCTCCTCGGGCGAGACGCTGTTGATGAACTCCCGGGTGGCGTTCATCGACGCCTCGCGGGCCAGCGCCTCGAGGTCGGCGCCGACGAAGCCGTCGGTGCGGGCCGCGATGTCGTCGAGATCCACGTCGTCGGCCAGCGGTTTGTCCGTCGTGTGGACCGCGAGGATCGCGCGGCGCGCGTCCTCGTCGGGCACGGGCACGTGGACGTGACGGTCCAGCCGGCCGGGCCGGATCAGCGCGCTGTCGATCAGGTCCGGCCGGTTGGTGGTCGCGACGACCACCACGTCCTCGAGTTCCTCGAGGCCGTCGAGCTCCGTCAGGAGCTGTGAGACGACGCGTTCGCCCACGCCCGAGTCGTTGCTGTTACGGCCACGTTCGGCCGCGATGGCGTCGATCTCGTCGAAAAACACCACCGTCGGGGCGTTCTCGCGGGCCTTACTGAAGATCTCGCGGATGCCCTTCTCGGACTCGCCCACGTACTTGTCCAGCAGTTCGGGCCCCTTCACCGAGATGAAGTTGCTCTCGGACTCGTTGGCGACGGCCTTCGCGAGCAGGGTCTTCCCCGTGCCGGGCGGGCCGTACAGTAGGACGCCTTTGGCGCTGTCGACGTCCATCTGCTCGAACACCTCGGGGTAGTCGAGCGGCCACTGGATCGTCTCGCGCAGGCGCTCCTTCGTGTCCTCGAGGCCCCCGACGTCTTCCCACGTGATGTCGGGGACTTCGACGAACACCTCGCGCAGCGCGCTGGGTTCGATCCCGCGCAGCGCCTTGCGGAAGTCGTCCTCGGTGACGTCCAGCCGTTCGAGGGTTTCGGCGTCGATCTCGTCGGCTTCGAGGTCGAGTTCGGGGCGGAAGCGCCGGAGCGCGATCATCGCCGACTCCTTGGCCAGCGACTCGAGGTCCGCGCCGACGAACCCGTGGGTGTTCTCCGCAAGCGCCTCGATGCCCACGTCGTCCGCGAGCGGCATGTTTCGCGTGTGAACCTGGAGGATCTCCTCGCGGCCGTTGGTGTCCGGGACGCCGATCTCGATCTCGCGGTCGAAGCGGCCGCCACGGCGGAGCGCGGGGTCGATGGCGTCGACGCGGTTGGTCGCGCCGATCACGACCAGTTCGCCGCGCTCCTCCAACCCGTCCATCAGGCTGAGGAGCTGTGCCACGACGCGGCGCTCCACGTCGCCGCCGGCCTCGTCACGGGCCGGCGCGATGGCGTCGATCTCGTCCATGAAGATGATCGCCGGGCTCTCCTCTTGGGCCTCCTCGAAGATCTCGCGGAGCTGTTCCTCGGACTCGCCGTAGTACTTGCTCATGATCTCCGGGCCCGAGACGGTGTGGAACGAGGCGTCGATCTCGTTTGCCACCGCCTTGGCGATCAGCGTCTTCCCGGTACCGGGTGGGCCGTGCAGGAGCACGCCCTTGGGCGGTTCGATGCCCAGTCGGCCGAACAGCTCGGGGTGGCGCATCGGCAGTTCGATCATCTCGCGGACCTGCTCGAGTTCCTGGTCGAGGCCACCGATGTCCTCGTAGGCTACGTCGGGGCCTTCGTTGCCGGCGCCGCCGGCGCCGCCGGCACCGCCGCGCTCCTCGCGGATCTGCTCGGCGGGCTGCTGGCTGATCTCCACGTCGGTCGAATCAGTGATCACGACCGTCCCGCTGGGGTCGGTCTCGGCGATCTTCAGCGGCACTGCCTGCCCCTGTCCGCCCATCAGGCCGAAGCCCAGCGGGAGCTGGACGTCCTGGCCGGCGGTGACTGGCTGGCCCGAAAGCTCCTTGCGCACGAGGCTGCCGATGTCGCCGCGGATCCCCATGTTCTGGGGGAGCGCGATGGTGACGCTGTCGGCGGGGCTCACGTCGGCCGGTTCGACCGCGACGCGGTCGTCGATGCCGACGCTGGCCTCCTGCCGGAGGCGGCCGTCGATTCGCACGACGCCCGTGCCGTCGTCCTCGGGGTAGCCGGGCCAGACCCGCGCGATGGCGGCGCCCTGGGACCCCTCGATGCGGATGAAGTCCCCGCCCGCGAGATCCATCTCGTCGGCGGCGACACGGTCGACCGCCGCGAGGCGGCGGCCGGCGTCCTTCTGTTTCAGCGGCTTGACGGTGAGCTTCATTGTGCCACCTCGATGGTGAGCACGCCGTTGTTCACGGTGCTGTCCTTGGCTTCACCGGGAAGCGCGAACTCGGTCTCGCTGGACGTGCCGTCCGTCCCCTCGACGACGACGATGGCGGTCTCGCCGACGGTGTCGACGGCGACCTCCCCCTCCGCGTCGGCGAGATCGAGCACGACCACGAGACTGTCGTCGTACTCGTAGACGCGCCCGAACTGCTCGTCGCTGATACTGCGTTGGTGAGTGGTCATTAGCTAACCCCAAGTAACCGGCCAGGCTATTTAACCCTTCTGGCGGGAAACCGCATGAGGGGAGTACTACTCTAAATTAGGGGTGGGGTAGCGGTTCGCGATCTCCGGGTGGGGTGGAGCGGTCCCTGCTGGCCGCTCGTTCGGCGCTTCCGGGGCAACGCCCCGCCCTTTATGCTCGCGCCGATTGACACGCCGGTATGCAGCGGGTAACGCACCACGGTCGGGCGACGACGTACCGTCGCTCGGCACACACCGACGAGGGGCCGGGGATCCTGTGTGTCCACGGGAGCGGCGGCGACGCGGGCGTCTGGAAGGGCCAGGCGCGCCTCGCCGACCGAACGCCGGTGACGGCGATGAACCTCAGCGACCACGCTGACAGCGGGTCGCTGACCGCGCAGGCGGGCTACGAGACGCTCTCGGCGTACGCCGACGACGTGGTCGCCGTCGCCGAGGCGACCGGCGACCGGGTGCTCTGTGGCAACTCACTGGGCGCCGCAGTATCCATGATCGTCGCGCTGGACCGCGAGATCGACCTCGAGGGGCTGATCCTCGCGGGGGCGGGCGCCCGGCTCCCCGTGCTCGACGACCTGCTGGTCTGGCTCCAGTCGGAGTTCGAGCGGGCCATCGAGTTCCTCCACGGCCCGGATCGGCTGTTCCACGACCCCGACGAGGAGCTAATCGAGGTCAGCGAGGCGGCGATGCGCGAGACGGGGCAGGCGGTCACCAGCCGGGATTTCCGGACCTGCCACGCGTTCGACGTGCGCGAACGGCTGGACGAGATCGAGGCGCCCACGCTGGCGGTCGTCGGCGAGCACGACCAGCTAACGCCGCCCCACTACCACGAGTCGCTGTGTGAGTCGATCCCCGACTGCGAGATGGCCGTCGTCGACGACGCCGCGCATCTGGCGATGCTGGAACAGCCGGCGGCGTTCAACAGCGCCATCGAGTCGTTCCTCGACCGACGCTGATGCCCGAACGCGTCGCGACGACGGATCCGGAGGGGGTGGATTTCGGCTGGGTGATGCAGATGACGTTCGTGCTGACGATCCTGATCGGCGCGCCCGTGGTGACGCTGCTCTCGACGCAGGTAGCGCTGCCCGACTGGGCCTCGCGGGTCTCGTTTGCGGTTCGTGTTGGTGCGCCCGTGTGGGTGATTACCGGGGTGGCTGTGTATCTATACGCGTGGTGGCAGGAAAGAGAGGGCGAGACGTAGCGTTTTCGACTGTTTGAGAACTACTCTTCGGCGAACGATTTCTCCACGTGGATCACCGGAATCTCCGGCTCTTCGGAGATCGTTCTCTCGCTGATCTTCTCGTATCCACGTTTCAGGTAGAACGGGGCGGCGTTCAGCGTCGCGAGTGCGAACAGTGACTCACTGCCCGTTTCCCGACAGCGCTGTTCCAGCTCTTCGAGAAGTGCGGTGCCGACTCCCTCTCCGGTCGCCTCCGGTTTCACATAGAGGCCATGTATCTGGCAGTCTGACGGGTGAACGACTCCGAACCCGAGGATGCCGTCGTCTTGAGCGACGATCACATCGAACGATTCGTTCTGGATCGTTCCACTACCGCGATCCGGGTCGGGGTTTTTCGGCGCTATTGCGGCCAACTCCGACTCCGAGTACGAACCGCTGGCCCGCTCGCGCAACGTCGACGTGCGAACCTCCGTCAGTTGGGGAGTGTCATCGTCCCTCGCAGCCCGTAATATCACCATAAACACCGACTGTTCTTTTAGCTGAAATAATTTCGCACGGAGCCTGTTTTGCTGCCTGCAAGCATCGAGGACGATATTGAGCGCCTGATACAGCAACAGCATCTCGAAGCATGACCACGGAGGACCGCACAGCGCCGCAACCACAGCCTCCCCAGCCGACTCGTTCGCTCCCGGTAGTCGCTCACTCGTCCCTCGCACGCTCGCGCCGCATCCGGAGGTGCGGGCGCTTCGCGCGCCACCGCGACCGCGGTGTGGATGCGGTGGACGCCTCGCGCTCGCCAGCGGTCGGCGAGCGCGGGGGGAGGGGTGGGGACTCGGGGCTGTGCCGTTAACGGGAGCGAAGCTCCCGTTTGCCAGCAGGAAGGCGGCGCCTTCCTGCGACGTTGACGAGAATCGGAGATTCTCGTCTGCCAACCAGAAATCGCAGATTTCTGGTGACCGGGCTTCAGGCCCGGCGCTCGGCGGTCTCAGAGGTCATGGGAACTCCGCGGTCCTGTTGGCGGTAGCCCACCGTTGAAAACCTCTCAAACTACCTGCCAAATCCCAGAACCCGCCTAATCAAGCAACGAACGAGCGATGATCGTCTTCTGAATCTCGCTGGTCCCCTCGTAGATCGTCGTAATCTTCGCGTCGCGGTAGAACCGCTCCACGTCGAACTCCGCCATATAGCCGTAGCCGCCGTGGATCTGGACCGCCTCGTTGGTCACGTCCACCGCCGCCTCGCTCGCGAAGTACTTCGCCATCGACGCGATGGTGCGCGAATCCTCCCCCGCATCGGCCTGCCGCGCGGCCTCCCGACAGAGCAGGCGCGAGGCCTCGACCTGCGTCGCCATATCCGCCACCTTCTGCCGGATCGAACCGATGTCGCCGATGGATTTGCCGAACTGCTCGCGCTCGCCGGCGTAGGCGACCGCCTCGTCCAGCGCGGCCTGCGCGACGCCGACGGCCTGCGACGCGATGCCGAGTCGGCCGCCGTTGAGGATCTTGAACGCCGCCGAGAGCCCCTCGCCCTCCGGGGTGAGCCGGTACTTCTCCGGGATTTCGACGCCGTCGAACGTCATCCCCGTGGTGTCGCTGGCCCGCAGGCCGAGTTTGTGCTCCCTCTTCCCGACCTCGACGCCGTCGTAGTCCGCGGGCACGAGGAACTGCGTGATCGACCCGCGGTCCTCCGGATCGGTCTTGGCGAAGACGATATACACCCCGGCGCGCTGGCCGTTGGTGATCCACTGCTTCTCGCCGGAGATGCGGTAGCCGTCCTCGGTTTTCTCGGCGGTGGTGGTCATCTGCGCGGGGTTAGAGCCCGCATTCGGCTCCGAGAGACAGAACGCGCCGACGGGGCGGCCGTCGACCATCTCCGGCAGCCACTCCGCCTTCACGTCCTCGCTGCCGGACTCCGCGATGCAGGAGGTGGCGAGACAGTGGACCGAGAGCGCCGTCGCCACCGCGAGGTGGCCATAGGCCACGGCCTCGTTCACGACCGAGTAGGTGGTCTTGTCGGCGTCGAAGCCGCCGTACTCCGCCGGGACGGTGAGCCCAGTCAGGTCCAATTCCGCGAGGTCGTCCCAGGCGTCCTCGGGGAACGCTTCCTCGGCGTCGAGTTCCTGTGCGGCGGGCCGGAGTTCCTCGAGGGCGAACTCCTCGACTGCGTCCCGGATGGCGCGCTGCTCGTCGGTCAGCGCCGACTCGCTCTGCGTGTGCATACCCCTGCACTGGGCCGGCCGGCGCAAAAGCGGTCCGACTCTGGGCCCGCCCCTGCCACACCCTCCCGCACAGTTTTACGTCGGTCTGTTGCGTCGATCCCGGTATGTTTCGGCTAGCGTCGGCGCTCGCCTGTCTCCTCCTCGTGTTCGCCGGCGCCGCGCCAGTCGCGGCGGCCGGCGCCGACGCCCCGTCACCGACGGTTGACGCCGCACCTGCCCTCCAGCAGGGTGGCTCGCTCTCCCTCTTGGTCACCGACGGCGACGACCCCGTCGCCGGCGCCGACGTGACGCTCTACCGCGACGGCGAGCGCGTACTCTCGGGCGAGACCGGCGACGACGGCCAGCTCGACACCGGCCCGATCGAGAACGGCGCCTACCGGGTCGAGATCCGCGAACCCGGCTACTACGAGCGCTCGGTCTCGGTCACTGTCGACGGCGAGACGGCCCGCTCGGTCGCGCTCGACCCCGGCAGCGTCGCACTCACCGTCGACGTGACCGACGCTCGGACCGGCGACGCGCTGGCGGACGCCACCGTCGACGTGGATGCCGCGGGCACGGTCCGAACGGGCGCCGACGGCACCCAGACCGTCCGCGCCCGGTCAACAGCGAGGTCGGCCTCACGGTGACCAAGGACGGCTACGAGCGCGCCGCGCTCTCGGTCGCCGTCGGCGAGTCGGCCCAGTCGGTCGATCTGGAGATCGCTCGTGAAACCCAGATCTCGCTCTCGCTCGCCGAGGACTCGGTCGACGCCGGCGACAGCGTCACGGCGATGGTGACCGATGCCTATGGCGACCCGGTCGCGGGTGCGACGCTGCTGCTCGACGGCGAGGCTGTCGCCGAGACGGACGCCGACGGCACGGCGTCGGTTCCGGTGGAGAGCGGCGGAGAGCACACCGTCCGCGCTCGCGCGGGCGGCACGTGAGTGATCCGCAGACGGTCACTGCTGAGGGAACTTCGTCGACGGCGACGCCGACCGAGACGGCAAGCGGCGTGGAGAACGAGACGGTAAGTGGGACGGCGACTCCCGCGGGGACTGCCACCGCGGACAACGAGGCAGGAACCGCCACGCCGCTCCCGACCGCGACGCCGACCAACGAGTCCGGCGACTCGCCGTTCGCGGCGCTGCCGTTCTCGGTGCCCGAACTCCCGGACCTCGGCGACACTGAGGGGCCGTTTAGCGTGCTGCCGCCGATTCAGGGGTCGGCCCGGATCGTCCTCGTGCTCGCGGGGATCGGCGCGGTGGGGCTGGTGCTCTCGGTCCTGCGGGAGGACGACCTCTGAGTGGATTGCGGGGGGCTGCTGGGGATCAGCACCAAGCTATTTTGACGTTCTGTAATCGGCATACCCGTTTCAGATCGTACCTACAAACAGATTAAATAGATTCACAAAGAAATGTAAACACTTATTATAGAGTATGTAATCTTACACCTGTGGACAAACATAATAGCAGGCGGACGTTTATCTCAGGGGCCGGATCTTTGGTCACAGCCGGGGTGATCGGTTCTACCATCGCCGCTGGGAGGAAGAGTACCTCTGGAAATGAGGAAGGGGCAGATATCCGTGGGGTCTCAGCCGAAGGGAACGAAGACGGTCTTCCGATCCAGGCGAGTGGGAAAACGATCCGAAAGTATCGCCCCAACGACGATGGCTTCGAGGTTACAGAGAAATTCATTGCACAAGGGCTTAGCCAACGTTATGGCACGAACGTCGTTAATTTCGATCCGGTTCAACTGCCGGCGTCCCGTGTTCCAGAAGAATACCGCGATCCGGAGCGACCGTTTACGGTGAGCTATCCCGAAAGCGCTGTGATCGGAACCGATGAACAGCACCTCCAAAGTGAATCAACGATCAAATCAGCACGGAGCGGAGGGAGCACGAAAACGGACTCCGTCTCCAGCAGCACTGTTAGCACCCAAACTGTTACTTATGACGGCCCGCTGTATCAATACAAGAGTGGTAGTGCCGCCGAAAACGAGAACGTATCGAAGCGGACCGCTCCGATAAATTTGAACTGGACTTACGATGTCGGAAAAAGCGTGAGTCAGATTAAGAGCTACATGAAGGACCGTGGCTGGACCTCATGTTGTGCGTTCTACTCCCAGACTCGCTACGTCCTTGACGGCGACAGCTCACGGGTTCAAGACACGAACATATACAAAGAGATCGACAAGACAGAACAACGTCACATCCGCCTCTATGACGTGGGTGCTTCTGATTCGCTTAACACCGAAATTGTCGGTCAGATCCACAGGGATCCATATGACCACAATCAAATCGGTGACAAACCATGGGATTTCAACTTCTCACGGGACGTAGCGAAGGCTGACTGGGATGGGTGGGGATACAATACTTCCTACCATACTGAGAGCGAGACCGAGTGGGAGTGGGACACCCACGACGGTAGAATAGCTGTCATTTCGGACGCCGAGTAGAGGAGGTACTGAATTCAATGGATGAACTATCGCTAACCGTTCGACTGCCGTTCGCCATCCGGCGGAGCCACGTGCTCGCGGCCGCGATCGGCGTCGCCCACGCGGTGGTGCTCCTCGTCTACGCGTTCGTCCTCGGGCGGGTACAGGTCACTCTCGACGGCCCCGCGGCGGCCGCCGCCCTCGTCTACACGGTTTCCGGGATGGTGTTACTGGCGGCGGTCCCCGCGTACCTCCTGATCGAGTACTCGCTGGTCCTGCCGGCCGCGGTGTTCGCGCTGAACCTCGCGCTCCTCGTCCGCGGTGAACTGGCTGCGAGCCCCGACGGCGCCGTCGCCTTCCAGTTCGTCGTCTGGGTCGTGCCGTTCGCGCTCCTGCTGCTCGTCGGGGGCGTCGAGTACGCGGTCCGGCGGTGGCTCGGCCCGCCGCCGGGCCCGCTGCTCGGCTGACTACTCCGAGCGCAGGTAGCCCACGACCTCCGGTGGCGAGACCGGGATGCCGCCGCCCTGTGCGAACGTCGGGCCGCCGCCGCCCCCGCCGCCGAACTCGCCGGTCACCGCCTGAACGACCGCGTTGGCGTCGGCGTCGCCGTCGGTCGCGACGACGACGAACGTCTCGCCCGAGGTGCCGGCGACGGCGACGCCGTCGATGCCGTCGTCGATGTACTCCTCGAGTTCGCCCTGCAGTTCGTTCGGTGTCGCGCCCTCGACGGCGCCGACCAGCCAGGTGCCGCCGTCGCGCCCGACCCGGTCGAGATCCGCGAGGCGGTAGCCCAGCAGTTCGGACTTCAGATCGGCCACTTCTGCACGGAGGTCGTCGCGCTCGTCAGTCAATCGACCGACGGCGTCCGTGATCGCGTCCGGCGCCACGTCGAGATCTCGGGCGACCGCGCGGGCGCCCTCGTGGATCTCCGCGGCGGCGTCGATGGCCGTCGGCCCGACCGCGAACTCCACCCGAGTCGCCCCTTCTCCGGGATTCGACCGCTCGAGCACGTGCAGCGGCCCGATCTCGCTGGTGTTCGAGACGTGCGTGCCGCCGCAGGCCGCGACGTCCCAGCCCTCGATGGTGACGATGCGGACCTCGTCGGACTCGGCCATCGCACCCTCCTCCGTCTTCGTGTTGAACGCGACCTCCTCGCGTTCGCGGGCGACCGCGGGGTCCTGATACTCCCACGAGACGGGCAGCGAGTCCCAGACCGCGCGGTTGGCGAGGCGCTCCATCTCGATCATTCGCTCGTCGGTAATCTCGGTGTCGGCCGTGAAGTCGACCCGGACGGTCTCCTCGCCGATGTCGAAGCCGGCGTAGCCCACGTCGTCCAGCACGCGCCGGGCGGCGCCGAACAGCACGTGGCTGGCGGTATGGGCCCGCTTGCAGTAGGTGCGGAACGCGGCGTCGACGACGCAGTGGACCGTCTCGCCTTTCTCGAGGTCGTGGTCCGCGCTCAGTCGGTGGACGACGCCGGCCTCGGACTTCTGTACGTCGGCGACGGCGATGTCGTCGATGACGCCGCGGTCGGCTGGCTGGCCGCCGCCCTCGGGGTAGAAGTACGTCTCGTGGAGAATCACCTCGCGGCCGTCGACGGCGGCCACCTCGGTGTCGAACGAGAGCGTCTCGGGGTTGTCGGGTGCGAGCGTCTGCATGGCTCCGGGGAGTGGTGGCGCGTGGAAAAAGCCGCGGGCTGAGGCAGTTTGGTTACTCGTTCGCGGCGAGTGAGCGTCGCCGACTTCGGTCAGCGACCACGAGCTCGATGCCGCGAACGGGCTATTCGGCCAGTTCGATCCCGAACCGATCCTCCAGCTTTGCGATGATCGCTCCACCAACGTCGGCGCGGATGGCCCGCCCCTCCTCGACGGCGAGCAGGTCGTCCTCGTCGACGTCCAGTTCCTCGGCGACTTCCTCGGTCGTGAGGCCGGCGTCCTGCCGAGCCTCGGTCACCCGGTCGCCGTAGCCCGAGACGAGGTACGGGAGGCTGTCCTCGTCGTACTCGGCGCCCTCGACCCAGTCGGTATCCGGCTCGTTGGACTCCATCAGCTTCGCGGTGTTCTGGGCCGCGCGCTTCTTGCGGTTCTGGGGCTCGCCCCGGGAGCCCTCCTGCTGGTCGCGCTTCTTCTCGTCCTTGTGGCGGTTCGCCCCCATCGGCTCGCAGTCCGAGCAGACGTGTAGCTGCGCGCCGGCGACGTTCGCCTTCCGCAGCGACGCCGACTCCGTCCCGCAGAGTTCGCAGGCGTCGCCGCCGTCGTCGCCCCCGCCGCTGCCGGTCGAATACTTGGCCATGTCCCGGCTACGTGCCGGGGAGGCATTAATTCGTGGTGGTCGCGCGGGCTCCAGGCCTCAGAGGCCGACAGCCGAAAGCAGCGCCGGGCCGGCAGTCACCAGCGCGACGCCGAGGACGATCAGCGCCGCCCCCAGCACCACCCCGCGGGTCACGCGCTCCAGATCCCCGAGCAGGAAGTAGGCGAAGACGGCCGTGAACAGCGGCGCCGTCGCCGCCAGCGGGTCGACGACGGCGACGGTCCCCTCGGGGTGGCCGAAGGCGGCGAACAGCGAGAGCAGCGCGACCGCAGTAATCGTCCCGCTGCCGGCGAAGTAGCCCCACGTCTCTTTGGGGGCGTTCCGAATCTCGCCGAGTCGGCCGCGAGCGAGGGCGTAGCCGAACAGCACGATCAGCGCGGCCATCTCGTTGAGCGCGACGGCCTCCAGCGAACTCACCGCGGAGGTGGTCAGGCCGTGGCGCCGGAGCACGTTCCCGACCGCGAAACAGACCGCGGCGCCGACCGGGAACAGCAGTTCGTAGGGCTCCCAGCCGCCGATGTCGCCGCCTTTCGCCAGCGCCAGCGCGGCGAGGCCGCCGACGAGGATGACGACGCCGACGGCCGTCGAGAGCGCCGCCGGTTCGCCGAGGAACAACACCGCCAGCATCGTCGCGAACAGCGGCCGGGCGGAGACGCCGGCACTGTTGACACTCGCGCCCACGCGGTCGACGCCCGCGAACGTCGCGAGGCGCCCGAGCGCGGTGCCGAACACGCCGGCCAGCAGAAACACGCCGAGGGTTTCGAGAGTCAGCCCCGTGAACGCGCTGCCGCCGCGGAGGATTGCGAGCGCAACGAGATACAGCGTGCTGTCGACGAGGACGACCACCAGCGACGCCTGCAGCGAGGTGCCGCCGGCGGCCATCCCGCGCTTGGAGAGCACCGGGGAGAACCCCCAGAGCAGCGCCGGCACGAGTGCCAGCGCGTAGACAATCGGTGGCGCGGCGAGCACGTCGGCCATCGTGGGTGGGAACCGCCCGGCAGCACAAGGGCGCGTCGGTTCCGGTAGCTCCCCCGCACGGTACGCAGTCGCGTACCGTCGGGATTTATGCAGGCGACGCCCGGCAGTCCTCCTACGCGATGAAGCTACACGAGTACCAGGCAAAGGAGGTGTTCGCGGACGCCGGGATCCCCGTCCCGGAGTCGCGACTCGCCTCGTCGGTCGAGGCAGTCGTCGAGGCGGTCGGGGAGATCGGGTTCCCCGCCGCTGTCAAGGCACAGGTCCACGTCGGCGGCCGCGGGAAGGCCGGCGGCATCGAGATCGTCACGAGCGAGGCGGAGGCCCGCGAGGCCGCCGAGTCGATTCTCGGCATGGACCTCAAGGGGTACACCGTCGAGCGCGTGCTCGTGGAGGCCGGCGTCGACTTCGTCGACGAACTGTACGTCGGCGTCACGATGGACCGTGCGGCCGGCGAACCGGTCGCGATGATCTCCACCGAGGGCGGCGTCGACATCGAGACGGTCGCCGAGGAGACCCCCGAGGCCATCGCCCGCGAGCAGATCGACCCGGCGTTCGGGATGCACCCCTACGAGTCCCGGAAAGTCGTCTACGAGGCCGGCGTCGAGCAGCAGTTCGCCGGCGACGTGGCGAGCATTCTGCGGACCCTGTTCGACCTCTACGAGGATTCTGACGCCTCCGAGATCGAGGTGAACCCCGTGATGATCACGAGCGACGACGAGGTCGTCGCCGCCGACGCCGTCATGAACATCGACGACGACGCACTGTTCCGCCAGCCGGAACTGGCCGAGATGGAGGAGGAGAGCTTCGAGAACGACCTCGAGCGCAAGGCCAGCGAGTACGGCTTCGAGGGTGCGAACTACGTCCGCCTCTCCGGCGACGTCGGCATCATCGGCAACGGTGCCGGCCTCGTGATGACCACGCTCGACCTCGTGGACTACTACGGCGGCACGCCCGCCAACTTCCTCGACATCGGCGGCGGCGCGAAGGCCGAGCGAGTGGCCAACGCGCTGGACATGGTGTTCTCCGACGAGAACGTCGATTCTGTCGTGTTCAACATCTTCGGCGGGATCACCCGCGGCGACGAGGTCGCCAAGGGGATCAACGAGGCCCTGGAGCAGTTCGACGAGATCCCCAAGCCGGTGACGGTTCGACTGGCCGGGACTCGCGCGGAAGAGGGGATGGAGATCCTGAACACCGACCTCGTGACGGTCGAGAAGACGCTGGAGTCGGCGGTCCAGCGTGCGGTTGCAGATGCTGCGGAGGTGAACGAATGAGCATCTTGGTCGACGACGACACCCGAGTCGTGGTGCAGGGCATCACGGGCGGGGAGGGCAACTTCCACGCCGAACAGATGATCGAGTACGGCACCAACGTGGTCGCCGGCGCCGTCCCCGGCAAGGGCGGGCAGACTACCGCGGGCGTGCCGGTCTACGACACCGTCGAGGAGGCCGCTATCGAGGAGAACGCCGACGCCTCCGTCATCTTCGTCCCGCCGGCCTTTGCCGGCGACGCCATCTTCGAGGCACTCGACGCACCGCTCGATCTGGCGGTCGCCATCACCGAGGGCGTCCCCACACAGGACATGGCGAAGGTGAACAAGCGCCTCTCTGAGGTCGATACGCACCTTATCGGCCCGAACTGTCCGGGCATCATCACCCCCGGCGAGAGCAAACTCGGCATCCTGCCGGGCAACATCTTCTCGGAGGGGAACGTCGGCCTCGTCTCGCGCTCCGGGACCCTGACCTACCAAGTCGTGGACAGCCTCACCCAGCGTGGGATCGGCCAGACCACCGCCGTCGGCATCGGCGGCGACCCGATCATCGGCACCTCGTTCGTCGACGCCCTCGAACTGTTCGAACAGGACGACGAGACCGAGGCCGTCGTGATGTGCGGTGAGATCGGCGGCGAGGACGAGGAGGAGGCCGCGAAGTTCATCGGCGAACACATGGACACGCCGGTCGCCGGCTTCATCGCCGGCCGCACGGCGCCGCCGGGCAAGCGGATGGGCCACGCCGGCGCCATCGTCTCGGGGAGCGGTACCGGGACCGCGGAGTCGAAGATCGAGGCGCTCAACGACGCGGGCGTCCCTGTCGGCGACACCCCCGAGGAGGTCGCTGACAACGTCGAGAGCTTCCTGTAGGCCGCTACTCCCGTTTTTCCTCACTGATCGGCGGCGCCGCCTGTTCGGTGTCGGATCGCCCGTCGGGTTCGCCGACGGTCGCTGCAAGCACCGAGGAGACGCCGCGACGGAGCCGTTCCGAGAGCGCCTGCTCGGAGATATCGAACTGGTCGGCCAGTCGCTGGAGGTCGGTCTCCCGGGGTACCTCGAAGTAGCCAGCCTGGAACGCCGCCTGCAGCGCCTCGGCTTGCTTCTCCGAGAGGTCGTACGCCCGTCCCTGCTCGTCGTCGGCGTGGTGGGCCCGCAACAGTTCGACGCTGAACCCCCGCTCCCGGAGATGGCTGATGTACTCGGTCAGCGCCTCGCGGTCCGGGAGTCGGATCTTCAACACCGCGCCCTCGGCGGTCGTCCGGATCGAGAGCCGGGAGGCGCCGGTCTGTCGGTCGATGGGGCCGGGGTTGGTGGTGCCGGCGTCCCGGTCAACGATGACCCGGTAGAGCCGCCGATGGTCGCCACCGTCGACGCGTTCGAAGCCGTTGACCGTCGGGTCCTCGGGCATCGCCGCCTCGAACGACTCGAAGTCGCCGCCGGAGGCCCAGACGAACAGCAGGGGGTCGGACGCCCGATCGGCCGCGGTCGCCCACTCCCGTTCGAGGGTCATCCCCGGGGCCGCCTGCAACGACGGGCCGAGAACGAGGCGCGCGCCGGTCAGGCGGAGTTCGGCGATCAGGCTCACGCCGTCAACTTCGGCGGCCTGTTACTAAGGTCATACGGCAGAACGGTGGTGTGGGTGGACGGGAAGGGCGTCCACCCGTGTCAGAGGCGGCCCACCCGACGCTGGTGCGCCGGTGGACATATGATCGGTAGGTTCGGACCCTTGGTAGTCTTTGGGCTTGTGTGCTCCGGGTTTTATATATTCTCCCCGGCGGGTTGGATTAGTTCGACAGCAGATCCGACTCGGACTGGTCGACCGCTTCGGCGTCGATGCCGGCGCCGTGGCGCGCATTCCCCTCGAGTTCGCCGACCGTCGACTCCAGGACGGCGGCGACGCCGCGGCGGAGTCGCTCGGAGAGCGCCTGCTCGGAGATGTCGAACGCCGCGGCCAGTGTTCCCAAGTCCGTTTTTCGCGGGGTCTCGAAGTAGCCGGCGTCCAGCGCCGCCCGGAGCGCCGCGGCCTGTTTCTCCGAGAGGTCGTACCTGCCGTGCTGGTCGTCAGCGGGGTAGGCCCGGAGCAGTTCGACCTCGTAGCCGTGCTCCCGACAGAGGCGGATATACTCGCTGAGCGAGTCACGATCCGGGAGGCGTTCGGTGATGATCGCGCAGTTGGCCAGTGTTACCATCCTGAGCTGTGAGGCGCTGGTCTGTCGGTGCAGCGGCGCCGGATCGATGAGCGCGGGGCCGTCGTCGAGCACGATCTCGTAGAGCCGTCGGTCGCCGCCGCCCTCGATCAGGTCGAACTCCTGTACCGTCGGGTCCTCTGGCAGCGACGCCTCGAACGGCTCGAACTCGCCGCCCCACGCCCAGACGAACACGATGGGGCCTGCGGGCGCCGGGACACTGTACTCGGTCTCGACGCGCATCCCCGGCGCCGCCGCGAGCGCCTCTCCCAGGGCGAAGGACTCACCCGAGATTCGGAGTTCGGCGATCAGGCTCATGACCGGTCAGTTCACCTTCCTGTTACAAAGGTGATGCGGCGAGCGCAGGGAACGGCCCAACCCGGAATCAGCGACTCGCGCCCGCGTCGAACAGCGACCCAAGCGCCGAGAGGTCGACCCGGTCGGCGTCGACGGCCGCGCCGGCGTCGCCGAACCCGCGGCCGGTCGCGACCAACGCCACCTCGTCGCCGTCGTCGAGAACCCCGTCCTCGCGGAGCCGTTCGACTGCGGCCAGCGTCGTCGCCGAGGCCGGTTCCACCGCCAGCCCGGCAGCCGCGAAGCGCTTGCCCGCCCGCTCGATGGCCGGGTCCTCGACGGCGACGACGGCGCCGCCGGTGGCTCTCGCGGCCGCGAGCGCCCGGCCCCCGCTGGGCGGGTCCGCGTTGGCGATGGAGTAGGCGATGGTCTCGCCGCCCTCGACGGCCGTCACCGTGTCGTCGCCGCGCGCGAACGCCGCCGCGATGGGCGCGCAGGCGGCCGCCTGCACGAAGCAGAGTTTCGGCGCCGCCTCGAGCAGGCCGGCCTCCGTCAGCGTCCGGACGGCTTGCCAGGTGCCGCTGGCGTGGCCGCCGCTGCTGACCGGGAGGACGAGTGCATCGGGTGAACCTCCGCCCCGGTTCGCGAACTGCGTCAGTATCTCCAGCGCCGTCGTCGCCTGCCCGGCGACGCGCCACGGGGCGTCGCTGTTCAGGAACCGCACGCCGGCGTCTTGGCCCACCGCCAGGGACTCGTAGTAGAGTCGACCGTAGTCGCCGTCGACCCGGACCAGCCGCGGACTGTAGCGCGCGATGGCGGCCAACCGCTGGTCGGCGATGTCCGCGGGTACCAGCACGGTGCAGTCCATGTCCGCCGCGGCGGCGTGGGCGGCGACGCTCTCGGCCATGTTCCCGTGCGAGACGGTGCCGATCCGGTGCTCGCCGCGTTCCAGCGCGGCGGCGACGCCGAAGGCCGTTCCGCGGTCCTTGAAGCTCCCCGTGGGGTTCAGCCCCTCGGGCTTCACGTGGACGCGGACACCCTCGGTGTCGAGCGAGTCGGTGCGCAGGAGCGGCGTCCCGCCCGCAGCGGTCGGGAGGCCCGCGGGCACGTCGGGTGCCGGCACGCCCAGCAGGGGGAGCACATCCCACATCGACTCGACGCTCGTGGGCCAGGAGTCGGGGACGGAATCGGGGTCGGTTTCGAGCCAGAGCGGTTCGCCGCAGTCACACCGGACGCGGCTGTCGTCGTCGGTGCGGGCGCCACACGCCCAGCAGACTCGGGTCACGCTCGGTGGTTGGCGTGCCGGCGCAAGAAGGGTGCGGTCAGTCGCCGGTCCGGATCTCGAAGCGGGCGCCGCCGGCCTCGCTCTCGGTCAGGCTGATCTCCCAGCCGTGGGCCTCGGCGATCTGGCGAACGATGGAGAGCCCGAACCCGGTTCCCGACTCCCGGGTGGAGTAGCCGTGCTCGAACACGTTCTCCCGGATCTCTTCCGGAACGCCGGGCCCGTCGTCGGCGACGTAGAAGCCGTCCGGGAGCGGACCGACCGTGACGGTGGTGTCCGGGGCGGCGTGTTCGACAGCGTCGTCAGACCCCGTCTGACTGCCCGTCGAACCATGTTCGACAGCGTTCCCGAAGAGGTTCGTGAGCAGTTCGCGGAACCGGCTTCGGTCCGCATCGACCGAGCCCAGACGCCCCTCGACTTCGAGTGTCGCGCCGTCAGCAGCCGTGCTATCCCACGCTTCGCGGACGGCGGCGTTGAGGCTCACCCGTTCGGTCTCGCCGATCTGTTGGCCCTGTTTCGAGAGCACGAGCACGTCGTCGATCAGCCCCTCGATCCGCCCGAGCGCGTCGGCGACGCGTTCCAACTCCGGCGCGTCGTACTCATCGCGGGCGATCTCCGTGTAGCCGGCGGCGACCGAGAGGGGGTTGCGGATGTCGTGGGCGAGAATGTCCGCGAACTGGTCCAGTCGCTCTTTCTGTGCCTGTAGCTCCGCCTCGCGCTCCCGGCGGTCGCTCACGTCACGGATGATCCCCGTGAAGTACTGCTCGCCGCCGTACTCGTGTTCCCGGAGGCTGATCAGCGTCGGTACCTCGTGGCCGTCCTTGTGGAGTGCGGGGAGTTCCATCCCGTTCCAGTCGATGTGGCGCTCGCCGGTCTCGACGTACGCCGCGAGCGCCTCGGCGTGCACCGACTGGAGGCGTTCGGGGATGATCTGCATCTTCGAACTCCCGATCAGCTCCTCGGGCTGGTAGCCGAGGATCTCCTCGATAGCGGGGTTGGCGTAGACGATCCGGCTCTCGGCGTCGATGGTCAGCATCCCCTCGGCGGCGTTCTCCACGAGCGTCCGGTAGAACTCCTCGGGCGCTGTGGGTAGCTCCCCGGGATCCATACCGAAAGCCAACCACGCGGCGGTTAAATGCCTGCTGATGGGATTCTGGGCCCCCTCCGTCGGAGTTTTGGATCTGATAGCCGGAGGCGGTTATTTATACAGTCGAGAAACAATCCCGACCTATGGCGACGGCTCCCCTCAGCGAGCGGACCCCCTTCGACGCGGGCAATCGTCGCATCGATGTCTTGATCGTCGACGACAACGAGACGATGGCGAAGATGACGGCGGAGTTCTTGGCGCGGGAGTTGGACGACGCGACGATCAGGACGCTGACCGACCCGACCGAGGCGGTCGCGGCGCTTTCGGACGACGAGTACGACTGTGTCGTCAGCGACTTCGACATGCCGCGGGTGAACGGCCTCGAACTGCTGGAACGCGTTCGGGACGCGGGGTTCGAGATCCCGTTCGTGCTGTTCACCGGGAAGGGCAGCGAGGAGATCGCCAGCCGCGCTATCTCGGCCGGCGTCGACGAGTACCTCCAGAAGGGGGGCCCCGAGGAGTACCCCGTGCTGGCGAACAACGTCGAGAACCTCGTGGAGAAACACTGGGCCGAACAGCAGGTCCGCCGGGGGTTTCTCGCCATCGAGTCCGCCGAGGAGGGGATCGGCATCATCGACGAGAACGGCGTCTATCAGTACGTCAACGAGGCCTACGCCGCGGTGTACGACCGCGACCGTGACGAACTGATCGGCGAGCACTGGGACGTGCTCTACCCCGAGGAGGAGGCCGCGCGGTTCCACGACCTGATCCTGCCCGAACTCGAGGACTGCGGGGTCTGGCGTGGCGTCGCCACTGGCGTCACCAAGGACGGCGACCCCGTGCCAGAGCAACTGGTGCTGACACAGATGGAGGACGGCGGCCACGTCTGTATCGTGCAGGAGATCGACCGCGAGGCGGGTGCGGACAGCGAACTCCGCCTGAAAGCCCGTGCGCTCGACGAGGCGCCGACGGGCGTCGTGCTCACGGACCCGGATCAGCCGGACAACCCCATCGTCTACGCCAACACCCGGTTTCTCGAGATGACGGGCTACGACCGCGCGGCCGTGCTTGGCCGCAACTGTCGGTTCCTGCAGGGCGAACACACCAGCGAGGCGCAGGTCGACAAGCTACGCGAGGCCATCGAGAACGTGGAGCCGATCACCCTCGAGATCCGGAACTACCGGACCGACGGCGTCATGTTCTGGAACCGGGTCCGGATCGCACCGATCCGCGACGACGATGGCGAGGTGGTGCTGTACGCCGGTTTCCATGAGGACGTGACCCGCAGCCGAGCCAGACAGGAACAGCTCCGGGCCAGCCGGAACCATCTGGAAGCGCTGTTCGAGCTATCGCCGGATCTGGTCGTCGTCCACGACGCCGCCGGCACCATCGTCGAGGCCAACCAACGCGCCCAGGAGGAGTTGGGCTACGGGCCGTCCGAACTCGTCGGGAAGAACGTCTGGGATGTCGACGCTACCGCCGACCCCGAGCGCTCCCGGTCGTTCTGGCGGGAGCTCCCCCCGGACACGCCCCGGCGGTTCGAAGGACGGCTCGAGCGCGCCGACGGCTCGACGTTCCCCGTCGAGGTCCACCTGATCCGGCTGGATCTGGACGGCGAGGACCGGTTCGTCGCGCTGGACCGGGACATCACCGAACAGAAGGCCCGCGAGGAGGAGCTCATGCGCCAGAACGAGCGGCTGGCGGAGTTCTCGAGCGTGGTCTCCCACGACCTCCGGAACCCGCTGCAGGTCGCGCAGGGCCGGTTCGGCCTGCTCGCCGACGAGGCCGAGAGCGAGCATCTCGCGGATCTCGGCAGCGCGCTCGACCGGATGGAGTCGCTGATCGACGACCTGCTCACGCTCGCCCGCGAGGGCGACGCCGCCCTCGAAGTCGAACCGGTCGACGTGGCGACGGTTGCCGCGGCGGCGTGGGGCACCGTCGAAACGGGCGACGCCGAGCTAACCGTGACGACCGACCTGCGGGTGAACGCCGATCCGGATCAGCTCCAGCAGCTGTTCGAGAACCTCTTCGGAAATGCGATAGAGCACGCCGCCCCCGACGCCGTGATCACGGTCGGCGACCTCCCGGACGGCTTCTACGTCGCCGACGACGGGCCCGGCATCCCCGAGGACGAACGCGAGGCGGTGTTCGACCCGGGCTACTCTACCTCGACCGACGGTACCGGCTTCGGGCTCGACATCGTCGCCACCATCGCCGAGAGCCACGGCTGGTCGGTCGCGGCGACCGAAAGCGGGGCCGGCGGCGCCCGCCTCGAGATCACGGGCGTCGAGAGCTGATCAGGCCTCGGGAGCGACCAGCACCGGCACGTCGACGGTCTGGAGCACGCCCGCGGCGACACTGCCCAGCAGTTTCTGCTCGACCGTGGAGCGCCCCCGGGAGCCCATCACCACCAGATCGATCCCGCGGTCCGCGACGCGGTCACGGATCAGTTCGGCGGCGCTCCGGGTCCTGGCTCGCTCGACGACGGTCTCCACGTCGGCGTCCGGGGCGTCCTCCTGAACCGCGGCCGCGGCACGCTCGGCGGCGGCCTCGCCCTCGGACTCGAGGCGCTCGACGAACGACTCCCGCAGGCCGCCGGCATCGAACGCGCCGCCGGCTTCCTGGAGGTCGACGACGTTCAGCACGTCGACCGCGGAGCCGTAGCGCCCGGCGAACGCGCCGGCGTAGGGGAGCGCCGCCTCGGCGTTCTCGCTCCCGTCGGTGGGGACCAGCAGGCGGTCGTAGTCGGCCGAGGGCTCGGCCTCGCCCGGGACGACGAACACGGGTACGTCGCCGTGGCTCAGCACCCGTTCGGTGACGCTGCCGAGCAGGCGCTCGCCGATGCCGCTCGCACCCTGTCGGCCGAGGACGACGAGGTCGGCCCCGGAGTCGGACGCGCGCTCGGTCAGCCGTTTGGCAGGCGAGCCTTCGACCACTTCGGTCGCGACCGGCCGGCCGGCGTCCTCGGCGGCGGCCTCGACACCCGAGAACACCGTCTCGCGGTTCGTCCGGATCGAAGAGGCCTCCTCGTCCCGGGCGAGGTCGAGCGTCGACGTCTCGACGACGTGGAGCGCGGTCACCGACGCGTCGAACGCCGACGCGAGTTCGATCCCGCGTTTGGCTGCCCGCTCTGACTCCTCGCTCCCGTCGACGCCGATGAAGATCTGTTCGTACATGGACCGGGCTTCGGCCTGGGGGTCCTTACCGTTTGTCGCCGACCGGGGCCGCACCGGACGCGTCGCCGCCGCGGATCGCTTGGCGACGCTCCGGGATCAGGTCGAACGCGTCCTCGGTGTCGCCCAACACGAGCAGCGCGTAGTAGCGCACGAACGTCTGGACGGGGACGGCGAGGAACAGCGAGAGCACGAACAGACAGAGCGCGAACAGCGCTGCCGCGACGCCGATGATCGCCCAGCCGGCGATTGACGAGACCGAGAGCAGGGCGACGCCGACCAGCGCGACGACGCCGACCGGGATCGCCAGCGCGATAGCGGCCACGACGCTGACGATGCCGACGACCATCGCGATGCCGATGCCCAACACGAACCGCACGACGAGATAGGCGAGGTACTCTTTCCACTCGCCGGTCAGTGTGGGCCAGAATCGCCGCCAGGCGCCGAGCACGCCGCGGTCCTCGGCGATCATCACCGGGACGACGAACTGGGTCGTCAGGCCGGTGACGAGGCTCCCACCGAACGTGACCGCGACGAACACGGCGCCGCCGACCGCCAGCAGCGCGAGCGAGAACCCTTCGACGCCGGCCAACAGCGGCCAGAACGCGGCCACGAGCGCGCCGCCGCCGACTCCCAGCGTGAGCAGGCCGACCACGATCCGGAAGCCCAGCAGGCGGGCGCCCTGCCGCCAGCGCTCGCCCCAGTACGCCCGGATCGAGACGCGCTCGCGCCGGAGCGACTCGACGAACACGAACTCCATCACCGCGCCGATGAAGCCGAACACGAGCGCGATCAGCAGGATGGCGCCGACGACGCCGGCGATGATCGCCCACTCGCGGGGGCTGATGGAGTTGATGAACTCCCAGAACCCGGGACTCCCCCCGGGGTCGGTCGGCATCCCGGTGCCGGTGTTGCCGGTGAACTGGAAGGGGTTGACGGTGCCGGCGCCGCCGAGGAAGAACACGACGAACGCGAGCCGTGCCCAGCGGCCGAGGTCGAACGGCCAGAGCAGCGCGCGGGTGGCGGCGATGGCGTCGTCGATGTCGTCGAGGGCGGCGAGACTCATCGGGCCACCTCGGATCGGGCCGGGGTTGCCGGCTGGAGGGTCTGGAGGGTCACTGCCAGAGCTGTTGGCTCACAGGGAGATATAGCTTCGCACACTCCCCGCGGCGCGTACGCGACGGCCCGGCTACACCGCTCGCCCCGAACCGGCCTCTCAGGCCCTCTCTCCAACGTCCAGCAGCATCGTCCCACAGTCGACACACTGCGCGGTGACCGTTCGGTCGGCCGGCCGGCAGCAGGACTCGACCAGCGACTCCGTCAGTTCGACCGTGCCGCCGCAGTCCGGGCACCGGTCGAGATAGGCCCGTAGCGTCGAGAGCAGTTCCTGTCGGTCGGGTCCGCCGAGTGTCTCCCAGTCGGCGTCCCGCGTGGCGAGCAGTTCGGCGGCGGCGATGTCGGCCCGGAGCGACGCGTCAGTCTCCCAGCCGACCAGTCGCTCGCCGTCGACGACGGTCGTCAGGTCGCCGCCGACGGGCGTCGTCTCGGCGGCGTCGCCGAACGTCGCCCGAACGCCGTCGGCCACGTCTGCCGTCTCCAGAGCTTCGAGCGCGTCGACCCACGCTGTCCGGAACTCGGAGGAGAGGCGCGTTCCGTCGGCTTCGTCCGCCTCGTTGGCGGGAACTGTCTCCAGCACTCCGGCCTCCCGGAGTGCCGACTCCGGGCCGAGGTCGGTGGTGAGCCGCGGCCCGCGGTCCCCGCGGTCGGTTCGGGACCGTTCGGTGGGTTTCCCGAACCACGCGAGCATCCGGTCGGGCAGGTAGCGCTTCGTGAGCGTCGGCGTTCCGGGGACGAGATAGCCCCGGAGGTAGATACTTGCCAGCGAGAGCAGGGCCACGACCGGCGCCAGCGGGGGCCAGACGGCCGCGACGGCGACCGCGAGCGCGGCCGCCAGCACGAGGTTGACGACCGTACACGGGATACACCGGTTCGCACCCGTGTATGTGGGCTCGCGAAGGGTGCTGAGACGCTGGCCGTCCGAGCGTGGGAACACTACCCAATGTGTGGGCCTGACCTGTCTATGCGTTACGGTCACTCGGTTCCCGGATCCGTCAATGATGGGCACGAGATGTCTCTAACGAAAGGTGTAACAGCCTAACGTTCATACTGTCGCCATGGATCGAACCAGACGGAACTATCTCAAACTGGTCTCCGGATCGGTGACGGCCGGGACCGTGGCGCTGGCAGGCTGTTCCGGCGGCGATTCGACGGCGACCGAGCCCGCATCCGACACCCCGACCGAGACGGCGGCGCCGACGGACACCGCGACGCCGACCGCGACTGAAGTCTCGTGTGAGGAAGGCGGCGAGACCCACACCGTGCTGATGGGTGGCGCCGGCCACGGCCCGTTCTACTTCGACCCGATCGGGCTGTTCGTCAGCCCCGGTGATACCGTCGAGTTCGTCAACGACACCAGCGGCCACTCGGCCACCAGCTACCACGAGGATCTGGACTCCTCCGACGTGACCCGAATCCCCGAGGCCGCTGAGCCGTTCAACAGCGGGATCCTGCAGAGCGACGGCGCCTCGTGGAACTACACGTTCACCGAGCCCGGCACGTACGACTACTTCTGCATCCCGCACAAGGGTCTGGGCATGATCGGCCGGATCGTGGTCTGTGCGCCCGGCGGCCCTGCCGAGGAGGGTAGCCCGCCCGACGGCGAACTCCCCGACAGCCAGCGCATCGTCGAGGAGGGCTCCGTGTCGTGGGAAGACTGGGACAACTGAGCCAGTCGCTTCGCTGACCGACCACCTTTCTGTAGTTCTCTCTCGCCGCCTAGCGATAGCGCTCGGCGTCGACGATCTGGATTGGCGTCGCGATTACGTCGCCGTCAGTATCGTGCTGCAAGAAAGAAATCCGGACCGCGTCGGTTTCCGCGCTGTGCGAGGAAATCCGGCAGGCGGGGCCTTACGCTTCCATCGAGAAGACGGCGACGGCGTCGCCGGTCTTGTGGGAGCGAAGGCCGCCACCGCCAGCCTGCACGGCGACGTACTGCTTCTCGGTGCCCGGGTCGTACCAGCTAACCGGGGAGGCGTTGACGGAGGCGCCGAGGTTGAACTGCCAGAGGCGCTCGCCGGACTCGACGTCGTAGGCGATGAACTCGCCGCTGCCGTTCCCGGTGAACACCAGCCCCGACGCGGTAGTCATGGAGCCACCCATCGAGTACTCGTCGTACCAGTCACGCCACTTGACCTCGCCGCTGATCGGGTCGACGGCGCTCATGACGCCGAGCTTGCGGTTCCAGTCGTCCTCGGAGGGGTAGTCGGCGTCGTCCATCTCGGGGGCGACGGTGAAGCCGCCGCCGAGGTAGAGGCGCCCTTCCTCGTACTCCTCGCGGTCCCACTGGAACTTGCTCGGGTAGTTCATCGCCTTGACGAACGCCGTGCGGGAGTTCGGGTCGTAGGAGACGGGGTTCCACTCCGCGCCGCCGTCGGCCGACGGCATGATCCACGGCGAGTCCTCGAGTTCGGCCGGCGGCAGGTCGAACGTGTTCAGCATCTGGCCGAACGCTTCGGAGCGCTCCATTAGCTGGCCGTTCTCGGCGTCCATGGTGAACAGCCAGCCGACCTTCCCGGCGCTCATCACGAGCCGCCGCTCGCTTCCCCGGACCTCCTCGTCGAAGATGATGGGCGGCGACGGCGAGTCGTAGTCCCACCAGTCGTGGGGGCTCTCGTTGTAGTGCCACTCCACGGAACCGTCCGAGGAGTTGATGGCGAGCGTTCCGTCGGAGTAGGGGTTGAGCCCCGGTCGGACGCCGGCCCAAACGTCGGGGCCGGGGTTGCCCGTCGGCGCGTAGATGGTGTCGGACTGCGGGTCGATGGAGGGCGTCATCCAGACCGTCGCGGCGCCGTTCTGCCAGGAGTCGTCGATCCACTGGTCCTCCGGCACCGTCCAGCGGCGCCAGACCTGCTCGCCGGATTCGGCGTCGACGGCGTCGACGTAGCCACGCACGCCGAACTCGCCGCCGGCGCTGCCCATGATGACCTTCCCGTCGTAGACGACGGGCGCCTCGGTGTTGGAGTAGCCCTTGGCCGGGTCGCCGGAGTTGTAGCTCCACTGCTGCTCGCCGGTGTAGCGGTCGAGGGCGACGAGGTTGGCGTCCAGCGTGGTCATGTAGACTTTGTCCTGGTACACCGCGACCCCGCGGTTGTTCAGCCCACAGCAGGGCCGGATGTTGTTCGGGTTGGCGTAGGTGTAGCTCCAGAGCACGTCGCCCGTCCGGGCGTTGAGCGCCTTGACGTGGTTCGGCCCGTTGGTCTGGTACATCACCGGCGGGTCGCCCGGCACGACGACCGGGGAGCCTTCGAGTTCGCCGCTCCCGGTCCCGGTCTGGAACAGGTACTCCAGTTCGAGGCCGTCGACGTTCTCCGGCGTGATGGTGTCGGCGCTGGTGTGACGCTGCTGTTCGTAGCCGCCACCGTACATCAGCCACGCGTTCGCGTTCGCGGAGGACCCGGTGAGCATCTCCTGGGTCACGTCCTTCTCCGGGATCATGTCGGCCGCGTGGGTCTCGGTCACCGGCTCGTCGATGGGCGAGTCGACCACGAAGAACTCGTCTTTCTTCTGGATCTTCGTGTTCTTGACCGCCTGCACCGCCTTGTCGTTCGATAGGTCAGTCATTGTTAGAAGCCTCCGTCAGCCCGCATCTCGTCGGTGATTCGGTATACGTCCCCAGCCATGTTCTCCTGGCCGGCGATCATGATCGCGGCCCCGCCGGCGAGGCCGGCCGCGAGGTGGGCGTCGTCGAACTCGCCCGCCCCGGCGATGTCGTGGGCCGCGGCCGTCATCAGGTGCAGACCGCCCAGCATCGTCTTGGTGTGCTGGACCCCCTGGTCGTACATCTGCTCGCTGACCAGCACCTTGTTCCGCCAGAGGTGGTCGTCGAGGCCGTCGATCCAGAGTAGCGCCCCGCCGGCGGCACGCTTGTGCAGCGGGCCGACGTTCGCGGGGTCGAACTCGTTGATGTCCGCCGGCAGGTCGCTTGCCGGCACCCAGTGTTTGAGCAGCTCCTGCTGGCTCGTGACGCTGGCCACCGTTGCGGTGATCTCCTGTTCGCTGAACCCTGCTTCGCTCAACGTCGCCGTGAGCGGTTCGGCGCGGACGAGTTCCTCGGTCGTCGTCGCGAGCCCCTCGCTCGTGTAGGCCGGCAGGTGTTCTTCGGCGCTGGCGAAGAAGCCGATGTCCGAGAGGTGTCGGTAGGCCTCCCACGCCGGCTCGGTCAGCTCCTGATACGGTGTGGCCTCCTCGGCTGGAAAGCCGGCCGCCCGCACGTCGGGGAGCGTCTCGACGGCGGTCGCGACGCCGGTCATCGAGTTCGCGAGCACGTCGGCGTCGACGGTGCCCGTGAGGTCGGCCCGGATCGCCTCGCCCATCGCGGCGAGCTCCGAGGACGTGCCGCTTCCGAGCGCGCTCCGGATGTCGCTCAGGGAGAACTGGCTCGCAGCCCCGACGCTCCCGGTTAGCCCGAGCAGTTTGAGGAAGTCTCGGCGCTCCTCCTCGCCGATGGATACTTCTTGTATGTTACTATCTTCCATACCTCACGGGTTGTGCTTCAGATTGGATAAAGATACTGGGTGGTGGCATAAATGGGATATAAATCTTCGGTGATTTCGGGAGTAACCTTATGTGGCTCCCAAAAGCTACTATGGTGCATGGCAGATGATCCTACATCACGCCGAAAGGTGCTGCGAGGGATGGTCGCGGCCGGAGCCGCGACGAGCCTCGCCGGCTGCGGGTTCGGCGAGTCGACGGACACCGAGACCGACACCGAGTCGTCGACTGAATCGTCGCCGACCCCGACGGCGGTGTCGACGGCGACGCCCGAACCGGTCGGCGACATCGACGAGACGACCGCGGAACTGGAGCAGTACTCCGACGCGCTGACCGCGTGGGAGGACGGCTACACCAACACGATGGAGTACGTCGCCAACGACGACGGCTCCGCCGGGATGGGCGTCCACTTCACGAACCCGGATGTGGCCGACGACGAAGTCGACCCGCTCCGCCCACACGCGCTGTTCTACCAGATCAACGATCAGGGTCGGTACGACCTGCTCGGCGCCGAGTGGTCCGTCCCGACGTCGGCGGTCGATCAGGCGCCAACCCTGTTCGGCGAGACGTTCCAGGGCCCCCAGCAGGGCCTGCGCGCCCGCCAGCCAGAGCAGTACGCGCTCCGGGCGTGGCTGTTCGCGGACAACCCCGAAGGGACGTTCGCGACGTTCAACCCCGACATCACGCCGCCGGCCTACGCGACACAGTACACCGACGTGGGCTTCGCGACTCGGACGTTCGAGGATGTCCAGACCGCCCAGCAGACGGGCTTCTCCCGGCGCGGAAGCTGTCGCGTGGGCACCAACGGCGCGGAGGGCACGAACTTCCTCTCCGGGTCGGACCCCTTCAACAGTTCGGGCACGCTCTACCACAGCAACTTCCAGTCGCTGCTCTACGAGAGCACCGAGAACGGCCGACAGCTCGTCGGCGTGAAGTGGTTCATGCCGGTCGACGAAGTCGACTCCCGGCCTTCGCTGGTGGGGCAGTCGATGAAGGGGCCCATCGACGGCTACTTCGAGGGGATGGGGCGCCACTACGAACTCACGCTCTGGCGCAAACCCAACCCAAACGGGCTGTTCGCCCGCTGGAACCCGACCATCGACTGCTGACGGTCCGTTTTCTGTCTCCGATTCAGGCGACGACCCGAAACACGCCGCCGCCGTCGGCGCCGCGCCCGAGCACGTACATCTCGCCGCCGATCCGGTCCATGTCGAAGATCTGTTCGATCTTTCCGGCGTCGTCGGCGGCGATGGGGAGCGGTTCGGTCTCCCAGAGCCCCGACTCGCGGGGGTGGGCGACGAACAGCCGACCCTCCGGAGCGAGGTCGCCGAACAGGAACCGACCCTGCAGTGACGGAAGTTCGTCGCCGCGGTAGATGTTCCCCGCGATGACTGAGACGCCCGAGACGGGCGCGTCGCCCTGCGGGTACTCGATCACCGGATCCAGCAGCGGTTCGCCACCGCGCACGTCCGGCGGCGTCTCGTCGGGGCAGCTATCGGCCTGAAAACAGTGGGTGGCCTCTTTGACGTTCCAGCCGTAGTTGCCACCCTTCTCGACCAGATCGACCTCCTCGTATCGGTTCTGCCCCACGTCCCCGGCGTAGAGGTCCTCGCCGTCGAACGCCAGTCGCCAGGGGTTCCGGAACCCCCAGGCGTACTGCTCGTCGCGGCCGTCCCCGCCGACGAGTGGGTTGTCGTCCGGGACGCTGTACCCCCGATTCGGCGATCGGTCGTCGACGTCGAGGCGGAGAATGCTGCCGAGGAGGTTCTCGGACACGTCCTGCCCGTTGCCGCCGCCGACGGCGTCGTACCAGTCGTCGACGTGGCCGGTGCCCTGATCGTTGGCGGCGCCGCCGTCGCCGACGCCGACGTAGAGGTAGCCGTCCGGCCCGAACAGCACGGAGCCGGCGTTGTGGTTGGCCTGTGGCTGGTCGATGGTCAGCAGGCCGGTCCGCGAGTCGGGGTCGGCCTGATAGCCGTCGGTGCCCACCTCGAACTCCGCGAGGATGAACCGGTGGCTGTAGCCGTCGGGGGTCGAGTCGTCCGGCGGCGCCGAGTAGCGCACGAACAGCCGGCGGTTCTCGGCGAAGTTCGGGTGGAGTGCGATGCCGAGCAGCCCCTTCTCGTACCCCCGGGAGAGTCCGTCGCTGATGTCCAGTAGCGGCGTCGGGCGCAGGCTCCCACCCTCGAGGACGCTGACGGCGCCGCCCTGCTGGGCGACGTAGCACAGGTCCGAGTCGGGCACGTCGATCATGTCCAGTGGGGTCCCCATTCCCGTGGCGACGGTCTCGAGGCCAATCGAGTCGGGGATCTCGGGTGGCTCCTGTTCGGTTTCGGTGCCGGTCTCCGTCTCTGTCGGCGACGGCGTCGGGGTCGGCGACTCACTGGGCGACGCTGTGGTCCCGGTCGGCGGTGCCCCGTCGCCGTTACAGCCGGCGAGCGCGGTCAGCAGGCCGGTCCCGGCGAGGACGAACTGTCGGCGATCCATGGTGATCGATGGGTGGGCGGAAGGTTGGGTGTTGGGGTGATCGAGGTCGGAATCGGCCGTTCTCGGCCGACCCTTTCGAGGGTCCCGACCAGTTCCCGGATCCCAGAGACGGCGCAGGCGCTCTCGGTCGTGGCGTCGAAAGAAAGTGGGTCGGCCAAGATTTGAACTTGGGGCCTGCTCCGTGTGAAGGAGCCGTCATAACCGGACTAGACCACCGACCCTTCACCCAAAATGAAGGCGAGGGCGGACTTAAGCGTACTGTCTCGGGACGGCTACTCCTCGCGCTGTTCGCGGTACGCCGCCAGCCGGCCGCGAGCGCTTTCGACGGCCTCGCGGGCTTCGCCCTCGGCACGGCCCTCGAGCTCTTTCAGGTCGCCCTGAAGCTTCTCCAGCCGACTCGGTTCGGGCTCGTTCTCGGTGCCGGTGAGCTCTCGGACCCGCTCCTCTAGGGGCTCGAGCTCCTCCTTGATGCCGGCCTTGGCGTGGTCGACCGCACGACCCATGTAGTAGCGTGCGTCCTCGAAGTGACTCGCCATACCCGATGTTGCTCTCGAAAGGTCAAAAGCCTTGAGGCCGGCTCAGTACGTCGGCGATTCCTCGGGCACCCCTTCGCGCTGATTCACGAGGCGGGCGACCGTGAACAGGTAGTCCGAGAGGCGGTTCAGGTACCGGATCGCCTCGGCGTTGACGGACTCGCGCTCCTGTTCGCCCAGGGCGACGGCGCGGCGCTCCGCGCGGCGCGTGACCGCGCGGGCCTGATGCAGGCGCGCGCCGGCGTCGCCGCCGCCGGGGAGGATGAAGGAGGTGAGCGGTTCCAGCTCCTCGTCAGCCTCGTCGATCCAGTCTTCCAGATCGTCGACATCCGAGGCGTCGATCTGGGGGTCGTCCTCGCCGGTGTCGGGGTTGGCGAACTCCGCCTGCACGACGTGGAGGCAGTTCTGGACCTGCTTGAGTTGGGCGTCGACGTCGTCGTAGCCCGTCGGGCGCACGCGGCCGACGAGGGCGTTGGCCTCGTCGACGGTGCCGTAGGCTTCGATGCGGTGGCTGGTCTTCGAGACGCGTTCGGCGTTGCCGAGGTCCGTCTGGCCCTCGTCGCCACGACCGGTGTAGACCGTCACGCGAGGGTCTGCTCCACGTACTCGACGATGTTCGCGCTCTCACCCATCGTGACGCCGTGGTCCTCGTCGACGAGGACGGGGACGCTGCGCTGATTGCTCACGCGGGCGACCTCGTTGCGCTCGGAGTGGAGCGCGTCGACCCAGACGGTGTCGTACTCGACGCCGGCACCTTCGAGTGCGTCGTGGGCCTTCTCACACCAGGGGCAGCCGTCCAGTGCGTACAGGGTGATGGACATGGATTCCGTTTGGGTTCGCTGTGGGAAGTAGCTTGTTACGGTGGCCTATTCGATGTTGGTGACTGCACCTGGACCACGGCTGGGACCCCGAACAGCACCGCGGAGTTCCCATGACCTCCTGTGACCGCACCGCCCTGCACCGCGGCCACAGCCTCCCCAACCGACTCACTCCCGTTCGGTCGTTCGTCCTCCGGGGGAGCAAGTGGTTCGAGAGAGCAAAGCTCTCTCGTCATGTCGCCGAGAATCGGAGATTCTCGGCTGCTAGCCAGAAGGCGCTGCCTTCTGGCGATGCCAAGAGGCGCGGAGCGCCTCTCGTATCACTCCCTCGTGGTCCCACTCGCTTCGTCGCCGGCGGCGTCGCCGCCGGCTGTCACCGAAAGCCGCTGGCTTTCGGTTGCCCGAGGGGCTTCGCTCCTCCCCGCCAGCGGAACCTTCGGTTCCGCCCCGCTCGCGGGACCCTCGCGCGCTCGTTCGCGCCGACGCGTTGTGCGGGCGACCCGTGCGTCGCCCGCACGGCCAGCGAGAGCTTCGCTCTCGCCCTGCTCACGTTGCGCGCCACCGCTGGCTGCGGTGGCGGTGGACGCCTCGCGCTCGCCAGCGCCCGGCGAGCGCGGGGGGAGGAATGGGGAATCGGTACTGTGCCGTTAACGGGAGCGAAGCTCCCGTTTGCCAGCAGGAAGGCGGCGCCTTCCTGCGACGTTGACGAGAATCTCCGATTCTCGTCTGCCAACCAGAAATCGGAGATTTCTGGTGACCGGGCCTCGTGCCCGGCACTCTGCGGTCACAATTTGCCAACGAGCGAGATGCTGTTGCTGCTTCGGTAGCGCGATACCCATCCGAAAACCCAGGCAACAGCCCAAACGACGCCAAACCATCGAAGCGATATCTTCAACACGCCCACGACCCAACTCCGCGGCCATGAGCCTCGAAGCCGAACACGACTGTCCCGACTGTGGCGGCACCCGAACGTTCTGGAAGACCGCGGCGATGAACGTCCACCTCGGGAAGAAGGTCAAGTGGCAGTGTGAGGACTGCGACTACGGCTTCATTCAGATCGACGGCATCAGCACCGCGCAGACCGCTTAAAACGCCGACCCGTTCTCCGAGCTACTCCCCGTCCAGTGCCTGCCACGAGAGCCGCGGGTCCCGCGCGGCGTTCGTCTGGTCGATCCGCCGGGCAGTCGTCCGACTCGGCGCGTCGTGGCGCTCCTCCGCCGTCGACCCCAGCGCGGCGTCGAACGCCGCCGCCAGATCGTCCAGGGACTGCTTGCTCTCGATCTCCGTCGGTTCGGTGAGCATCGCCTCGGGCACCATCTCCGGCCAGTTCGTCGTCGGCGGGTGGACGCCGAAGTCGAGCATCCGCTTTGCCACGTCCGCAGCGGCGGCGTCGCCGGCCGTCGCGGCGAACTCGTGGTGGAACGGGCCGTACGGCACCGCCAGATCCACCTGCCCGGCGAGGTAGTTCGCGTTCAGCACCGACTTCGCGCTGGCGTCGGCGAGCCCCGAGTCACCCAGGCGGGCGATGTAGGCGTACGCCTTCACGAGCACCAGCCAGTTGCCCTGGAAGCCGTGGACGCGCTCGATGGCGTCCTCGCTCTCGACCAGTTCGTAGCCCGAGCCGGTCTCCGCGACGCGGGGGTTCGGGAGGTACGGTTCGAGTTCTTCGGTGACCCCAACCGGGCCGGCACCCGGTCCGCCGCCGCCGTGGGGCGTCGCGAACGTCTTGTGGACGTTGTAGTGCATGATGTCGAACCCCATGTCGCCGGGCCGCGCCCGGCCAAGCAGGGCGTTGAGGTTCGCGCCGTCGTAGTAGAGCAGGCCGCCGGCGTCGTGGACCACGTCGGCGATAGCCTCGATGTCGCGCTCGAACAGCCCCACCGTGTTGGGGTTGGTGAGCATCAGCGCTGCCGTGTCCTCCGACACGGCGGCCTCTAAGGCCTCCATGTCGACCCGGCCGTCCTCCCCGGAGGGGAGTTCGACCACGTCGTAGCCCGCCAGCGCGGCCGTCGCGAAGTTCGTCCCGTGGGCGGAACTGGGGATCAGCACCTCGCTGCGGTCCTCGCCGTTCGCGCGGTGGTAGGCACGAGCGACGGCGATACCGGTGAACTCGCCCGCCGCCCCAGCGGGTGGCTGGAGCGTCACGGCGTCCATCCCGCCGATGCGGCCGAGGTAGTCCTGCAGGCCCGCAAGCAGGCCGACCGTCCCCTGAATCGAGTCCGCCGAGCGGTCGGGGTGGACCGCCGCGTTCGGGTCGGCGGCGACGTCCTCGGTAACCGGCGGGTTGTACTTCATCGTACACGAGCCCAGCGGGTACGGGCCGGACTCGATGCTCCAGTTCATCTGGGAGAGCCGGGTGTAGTGCCGGGCGAGCTCCGGCTCCTCGGGGTTGGGGAGCGTGAGTTCGTCCCGGGTCAGGTCGTCGGGCAGTGCGTCGCCGGGTTCGACGGTGTCGCTGCGCTTCTCGGTCAGCAGCGGTTCGTTCTCGTCGTCGCTGACCGCGTAGGTGGCTTGGTCGTACGTGCGTCCCGGCTCGCGATTCTGCTCGCTCATGCTGCCACCTCCTCGAACGCCGCGACCAGATCATCCGCGGCGTGGGCGTTGGCGTCGGTGACACAGACCTGCAGTCGGTGCTGGCCGATCACGTGGACCGCGAACCCTTCCGCTTCGAGGTCGTCGGCGACGGCCTGTGCGGGCTGATCCGTCCCGACGACGAACTCTCGGAACTGGTGCCGGTCGTCGACCGGCGCGCGCAGGCCGACGATGTCGTCGATGTCCTGGGCGAGATCCTGGGCGAGCGTCACGCAGTCCTCCGCGAGATCGACGAGGCCGTCGGCGCCCAGATACGCGGCGTGCATCGCCGCCCGGAGCGCGACCCACGCCTGGTTCGTACAGATGTTCGAGGTGGCGCGCTGCTTCCGGATATGCTGCTCGCGGGTCTGGAGCGTCAGCGTGTACGCTCGCGTCCCCTCGGTGTCCTCGCTGGCGCCGACGAGTCGCCCCGGCACCTGCCGGAGGAACTCCTCCTTGCAGGCGAAGAGGCCGAGTCCCATGCCGTAGGATGCAGGGAGGCCAAGCACGCCGGCCTCGCCGACGACCACGTCGGCGCCGACGCTCGCTGGCTCCTCGAGGATCGAGAGCGCGACGGGGTCCGAGCCCAGACAGAACAGCGCGCCCGCCGCGTCGGCGATCTCGCCGATCCCGGCGAGGTTTGGCTCGATACAGCCCCGAACGGTCGGCGTCTCGGCGTAGACGAACACCGTCTCCTCGCCCACCGCGTCGTCGAGGGCGTCGATGTCGGCGGTTCCCTCCTCGGTCGGGTACTCCTCGACCCGGAGGGCCGCGCCGTCGACGTAGTTGGCCAGCACCGAGCGCTTGCCCTCGCGGAGGGTTTCTGGCACGAGTACGACCTCGCCGTCGGCGCTGCGCACGCGGTCGGCGAGCAGCGCGGCCTCGCCCAGCGCCGTCGCGGCGTCGTACATCGAGCAGTTGGCGATTTCGAGGCCGGTGAGTTCGACCAGCATCGACTGATACTCGAACAGCGCCTGCAGGAACCCCTGCGTGATCTCCGGCTGGTACTGGGTGTAGGAGGTCAGGAACTCCGAGCGCTTCGAGAGGCTGTCGACGACGCTCGGGACGTAGTGCTCGTAGTGGCCGCGGCCGAGGAACTCCGTCAGGTCGTCGTTCTCGGCCAGCAGGCCGGAAAGCTCCCGGCGGAGCGCCTGCTCGCTCCGGGACTCGATCCCGAACTCGCCGTCGAACGCGACGGGGTCCGGGATGTCGAACAGTTCCGCCTCGTCGGCGGCGCCGACGGCGTCGAGCATCGCTGCCGTCTCGGCGTCGGTGTGGGGGGCGTACGGGCTCCCGCTCATCGTCCGCCTCCGTGGTGAGAACTGCGGTGGCTCATCGTTCGAGGGATGGAACTTCGGGGACAAAGACGTGCCGACTCCGGCGCGCGACGGGGGGTGGTTGCACAGGAACGTGTGGCCGGTCAGCGACTTCACTGCCGGCCGCTCGCTGTTCCGCCAGTACGACGGGCTGGCGGCGACGCGACGATGGCCGCGTACATGCGCCGCGAGGGGATCGAGTACCTCTACAGCTTCGACGACGACTTCGACGCCGTCTCGGAGATCACTCGACTCGGCCGCGCGGAAAACCCGTTTTCGTCGGTCTTTCTCAGGCGATCTGGTCTTCGTACTCGTCGGCGTCCATCAGCTCCTCGAACTCCGACTCGTCGCTGGGCTCGACTTCGAGCAGCCAGCCGTCGCCGTAGGGGGCCTCGTTGACCAGTTCGGGCTGGTCGTGGAGCGCCTCGTTGACCGTGACGACCTCGCCGGAGATCGGTGCGTGGAGGTCCGAGACGGCCTTAATGGACTCGACGACGCCGAACGGCTCGTCGTGGGCAATCGTGTCGCCCTCGTCGGGCAGTTCCACGAACACCACGTCGCCGAGTTCGTCCTGCGCGAAATCCGAGATGCCGATCCGGATCGGCTCGTCGGTGGTCGCCCATTCGTGCGATGCGAGATAGTTCCGGTCGTCGGGTACGTCGAAGCTCATTGGATGAAGGGGGGAGTGGTGACTTCAGCGCGTTTCTCGGTGCCGCGGACGACGACCGCAACCTCGGTGCCGTCCTCAGCGAGGTCCGTCGGGAGGTAGCCCAGCGCGATGGGGTCGCCCAGCGTGGGGCTCATCGTCCCGCTGGTGACCTCGCCGACGGTCTCGCCGTCGTGGGTGATGTCGTAGCCGTGGCGGGCGACGCCGCGCTCCTGCAGGACGAGGCCCGTGAACGTCTCCTCGACGCCGGCCTCCTTCTGGGCTGCCAGCGCGTCGCGCCCGACGAACTCCGTATCGAGGTCGACGGTGAAGCCGACGCCGGCCTCGAAGGGGGTCCGGGGGTTCTCCTCGGGGTGGAAATCCTGTCCGGAGAGGAGCAGGCCCTGCTCCATCCGGAGCGTGTCCCGCGAGCCGAGGCCGCAGGGCTGGCAGTCGAACGCCGCCCAGACCGCCTCGGCGTCGTCGGCATCACAGAGGATCTCCACGCCGTCCTCGCCGGTGTAGCCCGTGCGGGCCACCAGACAGTCGGCGCCGGCGACGGTCGCCTCGGTCGCCGAGAACCGCGAGAGGTCGCGGATGTCGTCGCTCTCCGCACCGAGCGGCGCGTCGATATCCTCGACGGCGTCGGCGGCGAGGCCCATCGCCTCGGGCCCTTGCACCGCGAACATCGCCCATTCCGCCGTCTCGTTCGAGACGGTGGCGTCGAGGTCGTTGGCGTCGCGGTAGTCGACCCAGCGCTGCTCTGCCGCCTCGTCGTGGCCCGCGTTGGGGACGAACAGGTACTCGTCGCCGGGGAGGCGGTAGGTCATCGTGTCGTCCTGAATGATCCCGTCCTCGTCGGTGATACAGGAATACTGGGCGTCGCCGACGTCCATCGAGGAGACGTCGTTAGTCGTGAGTCGCTGCATCAGGGTCTCGGCGTCGGGGCCCTCGACGCGAATCTCGCCCATGTGGGAGACGTCGAAGATCCCGGCGGCCTCCCGGACGGCGGTGTGTTCGGCCCGGATGGAGTCGAACTCCACGGGCATCTCCCAGCCGCCGAAGTCGGTGAACCCCGCGCCGCGGTCCTCGTGGACCCCGTACAGCGGTGGTCGCCGTGTGGCCATGGAGGCAGGTGTTGCGGGCGGGAAGTAATGCTTTGTCATCCGGGCAGTCGCCGACTCCCTCCTGTGGCCTGAGGCGGCAAAAAGGCTAACACCCTCTCTCCCCACATTCGCCCCGTGCCAACCCTCGCGGAGCTATTTCGGCTGGGGCAGGTCGTCGTGCTCTCGGCGACGCTCCCCATCGCCATCATCGCCGCCCGCGGCTACCGGGACGCGCCGTTCGGGCGGGTCGTCCGGCCGCTGGTCCCGATCACGCTGTCGTATCTCGGCGTCGCGGCGATCAAACTCCTCGAACCGTCGATGGGCGCCGACGCGAGCAAACTGCTCGGCAGCGTCGCCATCGCGCTCATCGCGTGGACCGGCCTACAGGCGATCCTGCTGTTGAGCGGCCGGAGGGAGCTATGAGCCACATCCTCATCGCCCAGACCGTCGTCCTCGTCGCCGTCTCGCTGGCGGTGCTCTACCCGGTCGTCGCCTACGCCCGGACGCTGCTGTACACCGAAGCCGTCGCCATGCTCGCGGCGTCGTTGCTCGTGTTCTCCGCGGGATCGCTCGTCGAGGAAGGTCTCGGGATGGTCACGCCCGCGGAGGGGGTCTACCTGCTCTCCGCGCTGTGTTTCGCCGGTGCGGCCTGGCTGTTCGCCCGGGAGTTCATCCGGATCGATTCGGGCGGGTTCGATGCCGACGACGCCACGCCCGGCGCGTCGCCGGGATTCGCGGAGGCCGCGGACACTGACGGCATCGAGGGCGGATTCGGCGCCACCACGGAGGGCGAGGATGGCGAGTAGCGAGTTCAGCCCCCCGGAGAACTGTCCGCTCGACCTCGCTCCCGGTGAGGCGGCGCTGGCCAAACTCGGCGGGCAGGACTCGCCCATCGAACACCTCCCTCAACGCGCCTACGAGAACCTGCTCGTCGTGACGGTCGGGGCGCCGAAAACCGTCGAGGCGGCCGTCCGGGAGGCCGGCGGCGACCCGTCGAACGTGGGCATCGTCCCCGTCTCGGCGTCGCCGCTGCACTACGACGGCCCGTGCTGGACCGCCGACCGCGTGTCGCCCTCGGACCTGACGGGGATCAGCATGCAGTTCGCCCGCGGGGAGCGCTACCTCGCCGACGGCTCCGGCTGGGTCGTCGTCGACGGCCTCGGGACGATGCTGATGTACGCCGAGGAGGAGAACCTCTACCGCCTGCTCTCCCATCTGACCGGCCGCACTCGGGAGCGGAAGCTCCGACACGTCACCGGCATCGTCGACAGCGTCGTCTCCGAGACGACGCTCGCGCGGTTCCGCGACCTCCACGACCGGTCGGTCTCGCTGGAGTAGCCCGTTCTCGCCCCGAACCGAATCCGCGCTGGCGTGGGGCTCTCGCGCCGTTCCAAGAGGTTTATACCGCTCACCCGGGAATTCGTCCCTATGGCGAAAGAGCAGAAGCAGGTGCGTGAACTGCAGGAGGGGAGCTACGTGATGATGGAGGAAACCCCCTGCGAGATCAACCACTACAGCACCGCCAAGCCCGGGAAACACGGCAGCGCGAAGGCCCGCATCGAGGGCGAGGGCGTGTTCGACGGGAAAAAGCGAAGCCTCTCCCAGCCGGTCGACGCGAAGGTCTGGGTCCCGATTGTCGAGCGGAAGGGCGGGCAGGTCGTCTCCGTCGAGGACAACGACGCGCAGATCATGGACCTCGAGACGTTCGAGACCTTCACGATGCGCGTGCCGGAGGACGAGGACCTGCAGCCGGACGACGAGATCGAGTACCTCGAGTACGAGGGTCAGCGGAAGATCGTGTGATGGGGTTCCCCGGCGCCGTCGCCGACCGTGAGGACGCCGACTACGCAGTCCTCGGTGCCCCGCTCGACGTGTCGACGACGTTTCAGCCGGGAGCCCGGTTCGGCCCGGAACGGATCCGGCGGTTCTCGCAGTCCTACGACGACTACGACCGCCGCACCGACCACCACTTCTCGAAGTGTGGCGTCCACGACGCCGGCGACGTGCGGGCGTGGGACGACGCCACCGACTACCTCGACTACCTCGGCGGCAGCCTCGCCGATCTCCACCGCGACGACGTGCTCCCGCTCCTCCTCGGCGGCGAGCACACCGTCACTGCCGCGGGCGTCCGCGCGACCGACCCCGACACGCTGGTCGTCCTCGACGCCCACCTCGACCTCCGGGAGGCGTACGACGGCAATCCGTGGAGTCACGCCGCGGTCGTCCGACGCGCACTCGATGGTGACCCCGCGGACGACCCGCTCTCGGCCGTGGACGGCGTCGCCGACCGCGTCGTCCTCCTCGCCGCCCGGACCGGATCCAAAGCGGAGTGGGAACGCGCCGAACAGGACGACGTGACTGTCGTGGCTCCCGAGGACGTAGCCGACTGGGAACCCGACCTCGCGGGCGAGGACGTGTACCTCTCGGTCGACATCGACGGCGCCGACCCTTCGGTCGCGCCCGGAACCGGGACGATGGAGCCGTTTGGGCTCTCGGCCCGGGAGATGCGCGACGTGGTCCGGCAGGTCGCGCCCCACGCAATCGGCTTCGATGCCGTCGAGGTGAACGACCGCGACGACGGGCAGGCCGCCGCGCTGGCGGGGAAACTGCTCAAGGAGTTCGTGTTCTCGCACGCGGCCGCGGACCCGGACCACTAAGTCCTCGGCCCACCGCTCCCGAACTGATGCGCGTCACCCTCCTCGGGACTGGCGACACCACCGGCACCCCCACCGTCGGCTGTGACTGTGCCACCTGCGAGCGTGCTCGTGAGCGTGGCATCGAGCGCTCGCGGTTCTCGGTCCACGTCGAGAACGAGCGCACCTGCGAGTGCCTGCTCATCGACGCCTCGCCGGACTTCCGCTCGCAGTTTGAGGCGACCGGCGCAGCGCTCCCGGACGCCGCCGTCATCACCCACGTTCACTTCGACCATCTCGACGGGTTGGGGAACTTCTACCGCCTGCTCGACGACCTGCCGGTCCACGCCGCCAGCGCCCTCGACCCCTTCACCGGCGCGAGCGTCGCCGACTCCATCCGCGAGCGCTACGACTACCTCGACGTCGTCGAGATTCACGGACAGGAGCCGTTCTCCACGTTCGAGGTCTGTGGCCTCGAACTCACCCTCGTCCCGGTCGAACACCCGCCGATGGCGTGCTACGGGCTGGCCGTCGAGGACCCCGAAACCGGGGCGAAGCTCTCGCTCTCGGGAGACACGAGCTACGACATTCCCGACGAGTCCCGCGACGCCCTCCGGGACCCCGACCTGCTGCTGGCCGACGCCATCGTCCCGGCGTCGCTGGCGCCGAAACACCCCATGGGTGGCTCGGATTTCGACGACGAGGGCGTGCCGCTGACGTTCGGCACCAAGCACATGACCCGCCAGGGGGCGATTCGGCTGGGCGAGGACCTCGACGCCGACGAGACGCGACTCGTGCATCTCGCGCACTACTACCCCGCCGACGAGGCGTTCGGGGAGCCACTCGCCGTCGACGGCGAGGTGTACGACCTATGACTGCTGGCCGCTAGAACTGGTCGCCGGCTGCTAGAACTGGTCCAGTCCGGCCTGCTCGCGGGCGACGCCGGACGGATCACGAACCCACGGCGTTCGCTCGTCGCGGAGTTCCTCGGGATCAACGTCCGGTTTCTCTCCAGTCTCGTAGCCCGGACAGTCCGTACTGCAGTCGCTACCGGGCGCGATCAGGCGCTCGTGGAACGAGCAGTGCGGGATTCCGTCCTCGGTCGCCGTACAGTTCCCACAGCCCGGGTACTCGGTCGGGCGCCAGCCCTTCCCCCACGCGCGCTCGGCGATCCGGCGGCGCTGGCGAGCCTTCGCGTGGGCGCTCACGAGGCCCACGTCGGTCCGGAGGGGCTTCTCCGCGCTGATCTCGACGCCCGGCTCGTCGACGGCCAGCGGCGACGGCTCTCGGACGACTTCACGCTCGCCCGTCTCGGGGTCGAACCGCCACACCCCCACTGCGTCGGGGATGCGGTTCAGGTGCGCGCCGGTGACGTAGCTCTCCGTCGCCAGCCAGAGTTCGTCGAACAGCGAGAGGGCGACATCGAACCGGAGCTGGAAGTCGAGATCGCCCGGCCGGCCGAGGTCGGGTTTGTTCTCGACCCCGACCAGTTTCCCGGCCCAGTCGGGGTAGCGCGTGGTCTGGCGGACGTACGTGCGCCCGCCGCGGCGTTCGCGCTCGAAGAAGCCGATTTCGGCGGCGCGCTCGGCGACGCTCTCGGCGTGTTCGGGGCTGCAGTCCAGCGCGTCGGCGACGGGGACGGCCTCGCCGACGCCGACGTCGCCCTCGATAGCCAGCGGCGGGATGGTCTCGCTCGTGATCGCGGCGCGGTCGTCGACGCCGGTCGCCGCCGACGCGTCGCTCACTGCCTCGGTGGGGACGACGCCGACGATGTCCATCACGCGGGCGCCGGGGGTGTCGACGGCGGCGCCGAGTTGGCGTGCGAGCACCCAGTCGGTGGCCGTCTCGAGGTGGGCAGCCAGCGCGAGTTCGAACGCGACCTCCACGCCCCGGGGTGGGTGGCCGGCGGACAAAAGGCCGTCTCTCGTGGACGCGGGCGGCTTGAGGAGGGGAGAACAGCACCTTTATCAGTCGCTCGGGGCGAATTTAGAGTAGAATTCCTCTCAGGAGGTCATATGGTGACGGAGAACCCAACACAACCGGAGGTGAACATCGGACTGGTCGGCCACGTCGACCACGGGAAAACGACGCTCGTGCAGGCATTGAGCGGTTCGTGGACCGACAAGCACAGCGAGGAGATGAAACGCGGGATCTCCATCCGCCTTGGCTACGCCGACGCGACGCTGCGTCGGTGTCCAGAGGAGGAGTCCCCCGACTGCTACACCGTCGACGAACGGTGCGACGAGCACGACGTAGACACTGAAGTCGTCCGCGACGTGTCGTTCGTCGACGCGCCGGGCCACGAGACGCTGATGGCGACGATGCTCTCGGGCGCGGCGATCATGGACGGCGCGGTGCTGGTCGTCAGTGCCACCGAGGACGTGCCTCAGGCACAGACTGAGGAGCACCTCATGGCGCTCGACATCATCGGCATCGAGAACGTCGTCATCGCCCAGAACAAGGTCGACCTCGTCGACAAGGAGCGGGCGGTAGACAACTACGAGCAGATCCAGGAGTTCGTCGAGGGAACGGTGGCCGAGGACGCCCCCGTCGTCCCCATCAGCGCCCAGCAGGAGGTCAACATCGACCTGCTGATCGACGCGCTGGAGGCGGAGATCCCCACGCCCGAACGGGACCCGACCGCCGACTCCCGGATGTTCGTGGCCCGGAGTTTCGACATCAACAAGCCCGGCACGACCGCCGACGACCTACTCGGTGGCGTCGTCGGCGGGTCGCTCGTCCAGGGCACCCTCTCGGAGGACGACGAGGTCGAACTCCGCCCCGGCCGCGAGGTCGAGGAGGGTGGCCAGAGCGAGTGGCAGCCCATGACGACCACCGTGCGCTCGATCCAGGCCGGCGGAAGCCCCATCTCGGAGGCGACCCCGGGCGGCCTGCTCGGCGCGGGGACGGGGCTGGACCCGTCCTACACGAAGGGTGACGCGCTCGCGGGGCAGGTCGCCGGCGAACCCGGCACGCTGCCGCCGACGCTCGAGGAGTTCGAGATGGACGTGGAGCTACTCGACCGCGTCGTCGGAGAGAACGACGAGGTCGAGGAGATCTCGACGGGTGAGCCGCTGATGCTCACCGTCGGCACGGCGACGACCGTCGGCGCCGTCACCAGCGCCCGAACCGGCGAGTGTGAGGTGTCGCTCAAACGCCCCGTCTGTGCGGATCCCGGGGCCAAGATCGCGATCAACCGCCGCGTGGGCGCCCGCTGGCGACTCATCGGCATCGGCACCCTGACGGAATGAGCGCGACGGCGGTGCTCGACACCAACGCCCTGATGATGCCGGTCGAACTCGACGTGCGCGTGTTCGACGAACTCGACCGGCTGCTCGGGTCGTACGAGGCCGTCACGCCCGCTGCCGTGATCGCGGAGTTGGAGAAACTCCGCGAGGGCAACGGGCAGGAGGGCACCGCCGCCGCAGTCGGCCGCGATCTGGCCGAGCGCTGTACCGTCGTGGAAACGGACGAACCGTACGCCGACGACGCCGTCGTCGCCGCCGCCGAGGCGGCCAACGGCGAGGTGTACGCGGTAACGAACGATCGCCCGCTGCGTGACCGCCTGCTCGACGCGGGCGTTGACGTAATCGGTTTAAGGGGGCGGAACACACTGGCGATAACTGAAACCTAGCATGTACAAACGGGTACGACTCAAGGACACGGTCGAGGTGCCGCCGCGGAACCTGGCCGACGTGACAGAACAGCGGGTGCAAGCCCTGCTGCAGGACAAACTCGAGGGACGGATGGACGAGGACGTGGGCAGCGTCGTGAGCGTCGTCGAAGTCCACGACATCGGCGAGGGCGCCGTGCTGCCGAACCGACCGGGCGTCTACTACGAGGCGGAGTTCGACGCCATCACCTACGACCCGGACATGCAGGAGGTCGTCGACGGCACGGTCGTCGAAGTGGTCGAGTTCGGCGCCTTCGTCGGGATCGGCCCCATCGACGGCCTGCTTCACGTCTCCCAGATCTCCGACGAGTATCTCGCCTACGACGGCGAGAACCAGCAGCTGGCTTCCGGGGAGTCGAACAAGACCCTCGGCGTCGACGACGCGGTGCGCGTCCGCATCGTCACCAAGAGCATCGACGAACGCAACCCCCGGGACTCCAAGATCGGTCTCACGGCCAAACAGCCGGGGCTCGGCAAGCACGAGTGGCTCGCCGAGGAGTACGAGGACCGACAGGAGGAGGCGTAGATGGCGGACCCACGACTGGCGTGTCGGGAGTGCCACTACGTCAACGAGCCCGACAGCCAGAGCTGTGACTACTGTGGCTCCTCCAGTCTGACCGAGGACTGGGCGGGCTACGTGATCATCAACCACCCGGAGGAGAGCGACGTGGCCGACGAGATGGAAGTCACCGAACCGGGGAGCTACGCGCTGAAGGTCCGGTAAGGTGCTTACGCTGCCGCCGGCGCTCCGCGAGGCGTTCAAGGAGCCCTTCGGGCCGCTCTATACGGATATCGACGACCTGCTTGCCGACGCCGACGAACCCATCGTCGCGGTCGGCGACATGGTGACCTACCACCTCCGGGAGGCGGGCCACGAGCCGCACGTCTCGGTCGTCGACGGCCTGACCGAGCGCGACGCGATTCCCGAGGAGGTCCGCGAGGGTCTCGAGGGCGCGGGTGAGCGCCGGATCGAGTTGGTCAACGAGCCATCGGAGCTCTCTCGGGACCTCCTGATCGCGCTCCGTGACGCCATCGACGCCGAGGCGGACACGCTGCTCGTCGTCGAAGGTGAGGAGGACCTGGCGACCCTGCCGGCCGTGCTCGCCACGCCGCTCGGTGGGAGTGTGGTGTACGGGCAACCGGGCGAGGGGATGGTGCTGATCGAGGTTACTGAGTCCTCGCGGGCGGAGATCCGGGATCTGCTGGTGCGGTTCGACGGCGACGCGGATGCGGCGTTGGCGACTCTGGGTGTTTGAGGGCTGATTTTGTGTGGTTTCTGTGGTGTGGATTGTCGGTGGTGGCTTGAGGTTCGCCTACTGGTACGGCGACGGCTTCCGCAACAGCAGCTTTATCGTTGGCCACTTGTACCGCACCGCTGACCGCCCCGCGGCCTCAGGCCTCCCCAGCCGACTCGCTCGGGCTTAACCCTCGCTCGTCCCTCGCGCGCTCGTTCGCGCCGACGCGCTCACGTCGCGCGCCACCGCCGGCCGCGGTACAGTTGCGGTGGACGCCTCGCGGGCGCCGATGGTCGGCGCCGGCGGGGGGAGGGGTGGGGATTCGGGACTGCGACGGACCTCGGGTCCGGCGCTCTGCGGTCACAATTTGCCAACGATAGCGCTGCTGTTGCGGTCGCTGTCACTCCTACCTGAGCGATCGTCAATACAACACCCACCCACCCAGATCGACCACTACACAGACCGACAGTAGCCCTTCGAAATCCTTTTGCCGTTTTCCGGCGCATCTTCGGGCAACTGACCATGGAGATCGAGATCATCGACGAGGACGAGAACCCGATGTTGCACCGTACCGACGTTCGCTTCGAGCTGACCCACGAGGACGCCACGCCCTCGCGCCTGCAGGTCCGTGACAGCCTCGCCGCGAAGCTGGACAAGGGCTCCGACGAGGTTGTCGTCCGAAAGCTCGACACCAAGTTCGGCATGCGCAAAACCGTCGGCGACGCGAAAGTGTACGAGTCGGCCGACGACGCACGCGACGTCGAGCAGGAACACATGCTGAGCCGAAACAAGATCGAGCCTGACACCGAGGGCGAGGCCGAGGAAGCGGCCGCGGACGCCGAGTAACGCCGGATGCGCGTTCTCGGGGTCGAAGGGACGGCGTGGTGTGCGAGTGCCGCCGTCCACGACACCGAGACCGACGAGACCTTCATCGAGTCTGACGCCTACGAACCGGAGAGCGGCGGCATTCACCCGCGCGAGGCGGCCGAGCACATGGGCGAGGCGATCCCACGCGTCGTCGAGACCGCAGTTTCTCACGCCGACGGCGACATCGACGCCGTCGCGTTCTCGAAGGGCCCGGGACTGGGCCCCTGCCTGCGCGTCGCCGGCACCGCCGCGCGGGCGCTCGCCGGCACGCTCGACGTTCCCCTCGTCGGGGTGAACCACATGGTCGCCCACCTCGAAATCGGGCGCCACGAAGCCGAGTTCGACTCGCCGGTCTGTCTCAACGCCTCCGGCGCCAACGCCCACCTGCTGGGGTTCCACGACGGCCGCTACCGCGTGCTGGGCGAGACGATGGACACCGGGGTCGGCAACGCCATCGACAAGTTCACCCGCCATCTCGGCTGGAGCCACCCAGGCGGCCCGAAAGTCGAGGCGGCCGCGAAAGACGGCGAGTACGTCGACCTCCCCTACGTGGTGAAGGGGATGGACTTCTCCTTCTCGGGGCTGATGAGCGCCGCCAAGCAGGCCGTCGACGACGTTTCCACGAGCGAAGCGAGTGGGGGCCCGTCGGAGCACCGCTCCGACGACGGAACGCCCGTCGAGGACGTCTGTTTCTCGCTGCAGGAGCAGATCTTCGCGATGCTGACCGAGGTCAGCGAGCGCGCGCTCTCCCTGACCGGGAGCGACGAACTCGTCCTCGGCGGCGGCGTCGGGCAGAACGCCCGCCTGCGGGAGATGTTGGAGAAGATGTGTGAACAGCGCGGCGCGGCGTTCTACGCACCCGAGGCACGCTTCCTGCGGGACAACGCGGGGATGATCGCCGTGCTGGGCGCCGAGATGGCCCGGGCTGGCGACACCGTCCCCATCGCGGACAGCGCCATCGACCCGAACTTCCGGCCCGACGAGGTGCCGGTGTCCTGGCGCGAGAACGAGTCCGTTGCCGTCGGCCACGGCGTCTCGGCGGCCGGCCTCAGCGACCCCCGCCGCGGCGCCGAAGCCGTCGTCGACCTGCAGGACGACGAGGTGGTCAAGCGCCGGATTCCCAAGGGCTATCGCCATCCGGAACTCGACGCGAATCTTCGTCGGGATCGGACGGTGCTGGAGGCGCGCCTGCTGAACGAGGCGCGAAAAGCGGGCGTGCCGACGCCGCTGGTCCACGACATCGACGTGCCCGAAGCCACCCTTCGGCTCCAGCACGTCGGCGACGCCGACCTCTCCGAGGCGCTCACGGTCGACCGAGCCCGGGAGCTTGGCGACCTGCTCGCGCGCCTCCACAGTGAGGAACTGGTCCACGGCGACCCGACAACCCAGAACGTCCGCGTCGGTGACCGCCTGTTCCTGATCGACTTCGGCCTGGGCTACCACTCGGGGCACCCGGAGGACCACGCGATGGACCTCCACGTGTTCGAGGGGTCGGTCGAGGGGACGGCCACCGACCCGGAACCGCTCTGCCGGGCGTTCGAGGCCGGCTACGCGGAGACGGGCGAGGAGACGGTGCTCGAACGTCTCGCCGAGATCCGCGGTCGCGGGCGCTACCAGTAACCGCGCCCGGACCAAAACGATTTATCGCCGCCGGTCCTCCCTCCGTCCATGGCAGACAACGAGAGCGACAAGCCCCAGTCCGGCGAGCTCTTCGGCGTCCCGTACAACTTCGATCGACCGAGCATCGGCCGGATGCTCTCAGCGTACTGGCAGCCCGGCGAGGGGATGCTGGTCGAGAAGCCGTTCGGCGTGGGCTACACGCTCAACCTCGCGAGCTGGCGCTCGTGGCTGGTGCTGCTGGTCGCCGGCGGCCTGCTCTGGCAGGAGACCCAGAAGGGCTCGGAGGAGGACGTCGAGACCGAGGAGCCAGTGGAAGTCATCGTCGACGACGACTGAGGCGCGGCAACTGACAGCCGCGACTTTGTGACGACTGAGGCGCGGCAACTGACAGCCGCGACTTTGTGACGACTGATCTCGCCCGCCGACCGCAGGCGAACCGCACCCTTCTTTCCGGAACCACCCCCAGCCCTGGTAGATGCTGCGCTACGTCACCACCAACCCCGGGAAAGTCCGCGAGGCCGAGGAGTATCTCGGCGAGGAGGCCGTCTCCCAACTCGACTACGACTACACCGAGATCCAGAGCGACGACCTCGGCCGGATCGCCGCCCGCGGCGCGCGCGAGGCGTACCGCCACGCCGGCGAACCCGCGCTCGTCGACGACGCCGGCCTGTTCATCCGCGCGCTTTCCGGCTTCCCTGGCCCGTACTCCTCGTACGCCGAGGACACCATCGGCGTCGAGCGCACGTGGGAACTCGCCAGTGAGGAGGACGACCGCGCGGCGTCGTTCCGCTGCGTGCTGGCCTACTGCGACGGCGAGGGGTTCGACGCCTCGCCCGATCCCGTGGACAAGGACGACCGCGTTGCCGCCGCCGCAGCGGGTCCTGACGGGGACGACGAGGAAGCGCTGCCCGTGAAGCTGTTCGAGGGTCGTGTGCGCGGAACCCTCGTCGAACCCCGCGGAGAGGGCGGGTTCGGTTTCGACCCCATCTTCGAGCACGAGGGAACGACGTTCGCGGAGATGGGCGAGGCCGAGAAGAACGCCATCTCCCACCGCGGGCGGGCGCTGGCGAAGTTCGCGGAGTGGCATGCCGAACGGTAGTGATCAGCGTGAGGATGTGGCACGTCGAGCGGTAGTGGGCAGCGCGAGGCTGTGGTACGTCGAGCGGTAGCGTTCAGCGCGAGGCTGTGGTACGCCGAGCAGTCCCCGTCGGTCGAGCCACCGTCAGGATCACCAACCCCGCGAACGGCACAAGTTCGCCACTATCGGCGAACTATCTATTAGTTCGCCCTTGGGGGCGAACTCTCTAACGGCCAAAACACTGATGCGTGTTAGCCAGAAATAGCGAACTCAGCCCCGATTCGGTAGCGGAGGCGAACCAATGACTAAGAACGTGGACGACCAGATGTACGTCGCACTGATCGGGGATATCCGCGGGTCCCGGGCGTTGAACGACCGCAACGAGGCACAGAAGGAGTTCAAGCGGGTTATCAACTCTCTCAACGACCACGTTCCGGCCAGCGCCATCGCGTCGCAGTTCACCGTGACGACCGGCGACGAGTTCCAGGTGTTGCTGACCGATGCCACCGCCGCCGTCGAGGCTGCGGTCACGGCGAGCGACCAGTTCCACCCGGCGAGGCTGCGATTCGGGATCGGGAGCGGGGAACTGGCAACCGAGGTCAATCCGGACCAGGCGATAGGCATGGACGGCCCGTGCTTCCACCGCGCTCGGGAGGCGATCAACTCGGCCGAGAAAGATGCGGCGTGGCTCCGCGTGGCCGGGTGGCCGGACGACCTGGATAGGCAGATCAACTCGCTGTCCGACCTAGTGCAATGTGTGCGCGAAGACTGGACGGAGCGCCAGGCCGAGTTCGCCGTGGCACTCGAGGAGGAAGGGTCCCAAAAACGCGTCGCGGAGCGCTTCGATGTCTCGAAATCGACCGTGAGCGAGTCACTCAGCGCCGGCCACGTCCAGGAGGTACGGGCCGCCGAGACCACGCTGGCGGAGCTGTTACAGCAGAACCTGCCGGAGGGTGATTGCCCATGAGCGGCTGGTTGACCGCACTCGGGCCGGAGGGAACTGCCCTCGCACTGCTCCTGCTGGGCCACGTTCTCGCCGATTTCACCTTCCAGACGGATGCACTCGCAGCGAACAAACATCGGGTCGGCCCCCTGCTCTCGCACATCGCGATCGTACTCGTCGTGCACGTCGCTGCGTTCGTTCCGCTACTGACTCGCCAGACGGCGCTGATCCTCGTAGCCGTCGGTGTGGCTCATCTCGCCATCGACACCGTCTCGGCCCGGGTACGTCGTCGAACGGCCCGCTCACCGCGTCTGTTTTTGGCTGATCAACTGGCCCACCTCCTCGTCCTGCTGGGTGCGTGGTCCCTGGTCGATGCCTCGGCGTGGACGACCGCGCCGGTAGTGGCCGCCCTCGGTGGTGTCGCCAGTCTGCCGTGGTCCGAGTTGACCACCGGGGCGGTGTATCTCGCCGCATTCGCGTTCGCTCACGAGGGCGCGAACACCATCGTTAGTGGCATCCTCCCGTCGGACGGGCCCGAGCCCGATGGCGAGGATCTGGAGGCCGGATCCCTCATCGGGAGTCTCGAACGGTGGATCATCCTCCTGCTCGGCATCGCCGGCCTCTGGGAGGCGGTCGCACTCGTCCTGGCCGCGAAGTCGATTGCTCGGTTCGAGGAACTGAAGGAACGAGCGTTCGCCGAGTACTTCCTTGTCGGTACGTTGACCAGTGTTCTGGTCGCGTTCGTCCTCGTGGTTCTGGTGTCACTCCTGGTTTGAGGGCCGCTTTCGGAGGGAGACCCCATCTGACCGCGGTTGCGGCCGGGTCGCGGTCGCGAGATGCTGTCGATTCGTGACCCAGCAATGGCCTACCGACGACTGAACGGTCACGCTCGCAGATCCCGGTCCGGCCCGGGGTACTCGCCGCCGACGACTTCCGGGTAGAGTTTCTCCGGATCGAACAGGCGAGCGAACGCATCGGGTGTCCGGACGGCCGTCTCCACGCGGTCCCGGACCATCGTGTTCCCCTTCGGGCCCGTGAGTCGCTCGTCGAAGCTGAGCACGTGCATGGCGCCGCCGTGGAGCGCCGAGGCGAGCGCGGGATGGTCGCCCGCCGGCTGCTCGACCGCTTCCCGTATCTCCCCGATCCTGACGCGCCAGTCCGTCGCGAGCGCCGGGTCGGCCAGTTGGCCGATCACGGCTTCGGCGTCGTCCAGCAGCGGGTCGCTGGCGACCAGCGTGAGCCAGGAGTGACCGCGGATCTGGTCGAGGCAGTCCCGGGCGGCGCCGCCGACGAGCAGGTCCGCCGCGAGCACGTCGCTGTCGGCGACGATTCGGGCCGGCGAGGGGTCGGCCTTACTCATCCCTGACCTCCGCGAGCGCGTCCTCGACGGCTGCGCGGTCCACCTCGTACTCGGCGGCGCGGGCGAACAGCGTCTCCCAGCGTTCGGGCATGGCTGATCCGAGGGCCGGCCGGTGTATCGGTGTTGCGGGACTCGCTCGCGCCCGCCCGCGCGTCTGACGCGGGTTTAAGGGTACCCGGCTGCACTCTTCGGGTGGGCGCACCCAGTGTTCCATCCTCTCGCAGTGCGCCTTGACACGACTCCCCACTGACGACATCCGGCCGTCGACTATCCCCACTGTCCCCCGGTGACGGTCCCGGATGTCGTCGATTTTCCAGCGTTCGACTCCGCGTGAACGTTATCCACGCCGAGTGCCTACTGGCGGTCGATGATGGTCACGACCCACGCGCTGGCGGGCCTGTTGCTGGCGATTCCGGCCGCGTTCATCGCGCCGGAGTTCGCCGGGACGGCCGCCGCCGCCGCGCTCGCGGGTGGGGTGTTTCCCGACCTCGATATGCCGGGCGCCCACCGCCGGACGCTCCACTTCCCGGTGTACTTCTCGCTCGCGGCCGCCGTCGCCGGCGTCGTGGCGCTGGCCGTCCCCGCGACGTGGAGCGTCGCCGCCGCACTCTTTCTCGCAGCCGCGGCGCTGCACGCCGTCAGCGACGCCGCTGGCGGGGGGCTGGAGCTCCGGCCGTGGGAGGCGACCGGCGAGCGCGCCGTCTACAGCCACTACCACCGGCGCTGGTGGCGGCCCCGCCGGTGGATCCGCTACGACGGCGCGCCGGAGGACGCCGTCGCCACCGCCGTGCTCGCGGTGCCGGCAGTGCTGGTCTACGAGGGCCACGTCGAGACGGCGGTGTTCGGTGGCGTCGTCATCGGCGTCGCCTACGCCGCCATCCGCCGGCCGCTGATCCGCTGGACCGAGCGGCTGGTCGCGAAGCTACCCCCGGAGCTACTGGATCGGATCCCCGGGTCGCTGCTGACTGACTTCCGCTGACGGCTCCCCGGCACCCGGCTCCGCCGCCCTTTTCGCCGCGCGCCGCCCGCCCTCGGGTATGGATGTCGTCGACATCGAGGGCGCGTTCGACAGCTTCGAGGAGACGTGGTCGCCGCGGCTGGCGGCCTCGCTCAACGGCCAGGAGCTGAAAGTCGCCAAACTCGAAGGGGAGTTCGTCTGGCACAGCCATCCTGATGCGGACGAACTGTTCTGGGTCATCGAGGGCGACCTCACGCTCGAACTCGAGGGTGAACCGGACCAGCAGCTTTCGGACGGCCAACTCGGCGTCGTCCCGGCCGGCGTCGAACACAAACCGGTCGCCGACGGGCTGGCGAAGGTGGTGCTGTTCGAGCCAGCGGGCACCGAGAACACTGGGGACGCCGACGCCGGGGAGCGGCAACGCGACGTAGAGCCGCTGGAGGACTAACGCCCGGTGGGCAGGCGGTCGAGTGCGAACGCGCCTCCGAGAACCACGCCGGCGACGACGAGGCCGCCGACGGCTTCGTCGACAGTGTGTGCGCCGGTCGCGACCCGGCTCCAGACGAGCAGCGGCGGGACGGCGAGCAGCGGGGCGAACCGCCGGTCGGCGGCCACCAGTACGCCTGCGGGGACGGCGGCGTAGATGACGTGGCTGGAGGCGTTCCACAGCGGAACGACCACGAGGTGGAGCAGCGACGTGACGACGAGCAGCGCCGCGTATGGCGCCACGAGCGGGCCCCAGTCTTGTCGGCGCCAGACGAGCGCGATTGTGGAGAAGGCGACGATCAGCCCCAGCGCGGCAAAGAAATCGTCGCCACCGGGGACAGCGGTACCGACCAACCGCGCGTCGCCACCGGGGACGCCGGTGCCGACGACGGCCGCGCCGCCTTGGTAGACGCCGAAGGCGACGACCCACGCGGCGACGACGACGCCGATCCGGGTTGCGAGTGGTCGCAGGGAGAGGTCACGACGGTTCTCGTAGCCGATCAGAAGGAGGGTCGTCAGGAGGAGGAACAGCTCCGGGGTGAACAGCGTAGAGACGGTGTCGGCGAGCATGTTCGGTGGGGTGTGGCGGCTCGGAAAAGGTGTTTCGGCGTGGGACGGCGCTGTTGCTCGCCGGTGGGTTTCGCAGAAAGCCTAGGCCGGGATTTGAACCGCGTCAGACGGTCGCTCGCTTCGCTCGCGCTGCGACTGACTGGCTCAAACCCGGGTACGGCTTTCGCTCGTCACGTTGTTCCTCGCAGAAAGCCTAGGCCGGGATTTGAACCCGGGCTCTCGTCCTTACCAAGGACGCGCTTTACCGCGCCCCTTTCAGGGACATATACCGGACATATTGTCCGGAACTCGCCCCACTTGGGCTGTCTTCCTATGATTCTATAAACGCTATTTATAAAAAACGCCCGGTTAGGGGAGTATATGCCGAACCAATATCACTCTCTTTCTCTAATTTGAGGGGCCATAGTCGGGTACATTGATAACATTGGCCTGAACAGTCTGTAGATAATTATGGAACAAGCGGTGAGAGAGTACGTCGAACACGCTCAATCAATCATAGATGCCTCACCGCAAATGGACGAGGCGAACACGAAGGCGGCTGTCCTACGTGATTTTCTTGACCTTCTCGGATGGGATATTCCGGCTAACACTCAACTTGAATACTCGGTGAAGGCGTTCGGGAAGACCTACAAAGTAGACTATGCGTTGGTCTTAGAGGGAGCGCCTGTCGCCTTCATTGAAGCGAAAGGAGTAGACACCCCTCTCACCGACAAGCACCGGGAGCAGTTGGCCGCGTACTTGAAGAATGAGGATGTGAATTGGGGAGTCCTAACGAATGGAGAAGAGTATGAGTTCTACCGGCGGCGAGTTGTAGATTCCAAGGTCAATGTGAACGCTCTCGCAGATACCAAACTTCAGAACCTTCCGGAGAGGATTACGGTTCTACGGGCATTCACCAAGGAAGCAATTCAGACCGGCGATTCTGAGAAAATTGCCACCCGTATTAACAATCTGAAACAAGCCCGGAGTGTGCTTGAATCGGAGAAGGACAGGTTGGCTACGGAAGTGACGGAGTTGTTGACCGATGAGATTTCAGATGCAATCGCAACTCCGGCTGAATCTCAAGCCAAAGAGATGATTGATAGACGATTCAGGATATTGACACGGAGATAGTTTCGGATGGTGCTGTTTCCCCGGATGAAGGGGAAGAAGTACCTACACCTGAAGTTGAGGATGTTCAGGACGTGACCGGTGAGTACGTCATCAAGATAATGAACGCTGATACTGCCATTGCCACCCTTGCGGATGACAACCAAAGTGATGCTATGGCGGAAGCAACGGACTATCTAATTGAGAACCACGACTTGATTTCTGTTCTTGAACCACTTCCCTACGTTCCCGGTCGGAAGAACGCTCTCATCAATGACCAACCTGTTCACCCGGACGGTAAAGGTGAGATGAGAACATACCGTGAGTTGACTAATGGCTATTACCTCTTTACAAGCTTCAATAAGAAGGATAAGAAGCGCCACGTACAACGATTTGCGGAGAGGTGTGGTCTTGAGGTTGAATTTGAAGGCGGTTGGTAATTTTTCAGAACACTTCTAAGTAGTCTTCAATCACGTATCGCTCTTTTTCAGTCAATTCAACATATCATACACGGCTTGGTCAATCCTCATCAGGATAGTGTGACTTGTATTTTTGAGCATAGATTTTGTCCACTACCCATCCGAAAACGTACATAATATTCACAAATCCTATCGTGGACAGCCAAAAGTCGTGGCTCCAATTAATCCAAGTGACATAGGAATATACGATGTATAGCAACATTAGACCCCATACAATTAGATTTAGAGTTTCAAAGTAAAGCCACGGTGTGGCGTGAGAGTATTCATCCAATTTACTCTTGAGCTCTTCTTCGGTTCTGTCCTTATCAGACTCTCTTAGGTCTTCCTTGATGCTCTCTAAAATCTCATCTTCTACGAACATCAGCGTGCCTGAAAACCCCGAAATCAACATTAGACTGAACCAAAGGATATCATTGAATTGGAAGTGAAAGTACCCGAAAGTCACAGCCGGGAGATAGTAACTAAGTCTCGCTCGCTTCAAAACGGGCATCAGGTCGTCAATTGACACCATATAGAATTTACTCTCTTTCCGTGTGCAATGCGTTCAGAATAGCAGACGTATCAGCCATTAGACGTTCCAACTCACTCGGGGATGAAAACTTTTGCCGGAACAAGGTTCTGAAGCAGATTATGTGACAACATTCATATGGTTTGATGAGGGAAGCCTGAAAACCCACCCCAATTCACTATATAAGTTATTTGAATACGTGGAACCAAACAGTTCGTTTCACAAGGGTTCGTCAAACCTATCAGCGAGAAAGATTAACCCTCAATCAGCCCCTCTCAGATAGGCTCCGTTGTATAGTCCCTCGCTCTTCTGCCAAATCTTTCAGTTGATACTACCTCACACTCGCCGTATTCGTTATAAACTTATAATCAATCTGAGGGATTTCTGAAGCCGCTGAAGACACCTCAGAATAGACGGTGGATACCCCTCACCAACAGACGAAGCCATACAAGGGCTTTTTTCTCGCCGTCTCAGGCGAAGCCACGGGTAGACCCTCACTCGCTGTTGAACTGAGCGATTTTCTCTTTAGCCTCTTCGGGAGTATCTGCTCCGGCGACCCCGATAGCCGCCTCACAGAATGGACAACGGATTCCGTCTTCCTCAAATTGCCACGCCCAATTACACGATGGACAATGAAGCATAGGTTTTCCCGATTCCCGTATGTGGGCCACGCGTATTTCTCTTCGGGCGATTTTCGTAGATGCGCTATGGTATCGCGGTGATATGATTGAAGTGGAAAAGAAGAGAGAACGGAGATATGGAAGAACCGGATTGGGCGACGGTACTACAAGCAATATATCGCTCAGATAATGGAGCAATATTTTGGCCCCGTGAAGATGATACGATAGACTCAACCATCGAAGAGACCGATTTGAGTCAAGAAGAGGAAGATGATGCGATTTCATATCTTCACAATATCGGTCTTATAGAACACGCTGATAGGGATAGAGGGCGTCCCCGCCGGCTAACACAGAAGGGGTTTGATATTGCCCACGAACGGGAGTTGAGAAATCAACAAGAGACACATAACCGGATATTATCCGCGTTCACGGTTCTTGTTGGTATTTCGGCTCTTGTTCAAGCCGTTTCAGTTGTATCAACGGAGTCCGGCCCGATGCAATGGATTTTGGGTTTCATCAGCGTGACCGGGGCACTTGCATTCGTATACGTACTCAAGGGCAAAGCGGAGATATTCACAGAATAGTGTCGTATCTTCGCCTATGGTCGTTTACCGGATGCACATCGGCCAATAATGGAATTTTCAACATCCTTTGTAACCCTGATGAGACGCGGTAGGACGAATGTTTCTACCTCAGAACCTTCCGTTGGGACGTTGGTTTGTGGAGTCCCGTGTCGTGGCTTATGTGTCCTCTCTATAGATTGGGTAAGCCCCTCAATTTCTACTTGGTATCCCGACCTTCGCTCTTCATAGTTTGCTCCATCAAAATCGGCTATACAGGATTGGAAGGATGGATTTTCCTCAAGCGATTTTAGAACCCGATTATAATCATCTAAATGCCCGAGAATATGTGCCGCGTTGTAGTGTTCATTGTACTGAAGTTCCGCTTGAATATCCTCACGTAATTCTCTCAGTCGAAGAAGATAGCCGGTTGCTTCCCGAAATAACCGTACCGCTTCCGTGGATTCAATCTCAAGCCCCTTCTCTTTCTCCTTAGCAACGCCGGCGCGTCGTAATGCTTCTAACTGAAGGTCGTAGATTTCTTCTATTGTATTCGCTATCTTTTCCTCATATTCGTCCGATGGTGGCATAGTATCTCTTCATAACCTTCCCGAATAAGGCTTGGTGCCCTGCGTACTCTTCTACAATCTGAGAAAACGGTCACCCGCTATCCGGCTCAAGGTCTGCCACTTGAAGTTCACCGCCCAATGTTACAGATTAGAACGGGAGGTCTACAGTTATTTTGACCTCGAAAAACCTCTCAAGTTCTCCCGAGTATTTAAATCCGGAAAGCCTTCGTACTTGGATGTACTAACGATGGATATGAGAAGCCCGAAATTGCTCCCCTTGGCTTTACTCGCCTTGAACGAAGAGGGGCAAATAGAGGGTATCACCCGGTTTCAGAAGTTGGTCTTTATGGCTCAAAAGGAGATTCCAAATCTTCAGACCCGGGAATACACGTTCAAGAGTTACGACTACGGGCCATTCTCAAAGGAACTCTACGATGATATTGACGCGCTTGTGCGGAACGGCTATGTTGAGCGGACTGTTGAACAAACGGGGAATGGGAATGAGAAGCACATCTATTCCCTAACGGAGAAGGGGAGAGAATATATTCACCAAATCTTGGAGAGCAAGTCGGGTAGCGATGATTTGGCAGTAGAGAGTCTACGGCAACTCAAGGATGAATACAATGATATGCCGATGCTCAAACTCATCAGGCTTGTCTACAACAAGCATCCTGAGTACGCCGAAGATAGCAAGTTAGAAGTTTAATCAGGCGTCTTCTTAAGGGTCGGGTATACTTTCCTCTTCCAATTCTTGTTGAAGTTCTTTTTCAAGTTCCTCTTCAACTTCTTCATCCACATCTTCGACCTTTCCCGGCTCAACAGGGGCATAGCCAAGTTGTCGAAGAGTCTCTAAATCAAGGTCTTCATTCAAGTCCTCAAAGAACCCAATATGCGAAACAGCCTGTTCGTGGATGTACGTGTATTCCCCCAAACTAACTGCCTTCGTCTTATCTTGCCCATCTACATCCTTGAGTTCATATGGAGAGGCTAAAATCAAGTCACGGGATTGGAGCGGTTGACCCGCTCGCACAACTGTCCCTTCAATTTCAGAACCTGCGTTGGTGAAGACTTTCACCCGAGAGTCGGAATAAATCTCATCAAACGCATAGTCCCAAATCTCTTTTCGGGTGGTATCTCTCCCGTCTGAATCTCTTCTATTCGCCACTCTCCCGGCTATTTCTCCCAATAGTGATGAGACTCCAACGTGGCTCAGATATAACCCAATCAGAAGAGGTAGAGATGAAAATTGCACGTCCTCAAAGGTGGGGAGCGACCAAAGAGAGATGCCATATCCACCGTACAGAATCAGGACAGACACAATACTGATTCCGATGCTGTAGATAATCGCATCAAGCCGAGAGTACGCATCTACTCTATCTGCCCGGAGCAAAAACACCTTCAGGCCAAGTAGTCCGGGAAGAAGTAGCAGAATAGGGAGAATGAGGTTGGTTGCGAAAGGAGAAATATCAACCATAGAGGCGACAAATACCACATTGGTCTTAGTTGCCACGGTTCAGCCGCTATAGGTCTACTTTATGAGTTATAGGCAATCAGCCGAATCAGGCTAAGAGAAATGTTTCAAAGTAAATCCTCTAACCCCATAGCGGCTAATAACAGTACCACAACGACAATTATCGTACCCGGAAGGCCCACCCACCAAGGAACAATAGCACCAACGAAGGCGTCTGTCCAATAATCTAAATCGCCCGTGATGAGGTACATTATTAGAGGCGGCAAAACAGAAATGGCGAGAATCAGAAGGACAAGCACTTTAGCCGCCATTTTTACCAATTCAATAGCCTCTCCAACAGACATTGGACTCTAATAAAGAGAGTTGTTGGTGGCTATACCTTGATGGTGTGGGAGAGAACTTCGCCTTCTCCGTTGATAGTGAACTCACCTAACAGGGTGGGCTCATACTTTGGTAGGTCTTCAAACAACGTCTCTCCATCTACTTTCCCGTCTACGAACTCCCTCAATTGAGTAAGATAGTATTCCTCACCCTCAGGAAGTTGTTCAATCGGAGCCGGTTCATCCCAATTAGAGCCGCTACCAAGATGAACTGTAATTTCATCCATCTCTTTAGCGGCCCAAAGTCCTACGTGTGCTGTTTCTGTTGACATTGTTGATTGGTTGGTTGTTTACGAACGATACCTCTTCTCACCGTGTTCAGATTTGATTATCACCATCATACCCCCATCCTCACACTAAGAGCATATATTTTCATTGGAGCCCACTCAGAAAGGCTACAGACAGGGTGCTAAGAGAAGTGCGGTTAGATAGACCGGAGTATAGGCGCTTCTCACACCGGCACATTGCTACTCCCCACCCACATCCCTGTAGGCGTCTTGTCCTGTTGCCTCTTGCTTATCACCTGAGCCGACCGTCATAGTCTGCCCTGTCGGTTGGAGAGCCACCTTCAAGTTGTAGAGAAACAACCATTTGTTCAGGAAATCCACCCTTTTCTCCATTATATTATTATTCTATAATTCAAGGGTTCTGTCGTTTAGAGCCTACTCTACATCCCGAATCTCCGAAAGTAATTATAAGATTATAGAAACCGGGGGGTAGCGTCTCACGAAGGCGGATGGGACTCCTACAAAATCTCATCAAAATCAGCGAATCTCAGCCGACCTTCCTCAGTATCCCTATTATTGCTCCCTCAACCTTCAGCACGAATCTTCCCTCAATCCGGGAAAAGCCAACACGCCTGAAGGCCCACTATGGAGGGAGAAGGGGGTCACAGCGCGTTCCACCGTATCGATGAGTGGTATTGGTCGTAGAATAGGGAACAATCTGTATGGGCGTTTCAGGTGCTAATGGGCATAAACTCTTGTGTAGAGAAAGTCCTACTCCCCTGTATAGTCTCGCCTTTCTTGATAGGGGTATTACTGTTCCCCGGCAAAACTTTACTGAGCGAACTTCAATCCGAACAGTATGGATGATGAATATCTCGCAAAGACTCTCAAACGGATTTACGATGGGTGCCAACAGGCACAGGACTCCGATGACGAACATAACGTAGGAAAAGCACTTATAAGCGATTTCAACGACCTTCTTGAGAAATATCAAGGTGAATACCCTGATAACGATATTATTCAGGAAATTGACCCTGTGACCACAAGCGGAGCGCACGGAGCGGCTCACGCACAAGACGTACAGAAAATCAAGTTGAACACGCTGAAAATTGCCGATATTTTGGGCCTTGATACTGATGATTTCCAACAGCCAACTTCAACGGAGAGTTTCGCCACTATCAATATTCAACAACAGCAGGCGGTGAGTCAATCAGTCACCGTCAATAATCTTCTAAAGCAGGTAGACAATCGGATGATGAGTGGGTCAGACAAAGAAGAACTCAAAGAGGTTATCCGGGAATACGAAAGCGAATTGGAGAGTGACAGTCCGGACAAGTCTACGCTTCAGGATTTACTTGAGAAGGCGCGTGATTACAGCGCCGATATTGCGCTCAAGTTAGGGATGAGGGCACTTGAGCGTGGGATTGACGTACTCATTTAGACTCAACGGATTATTACCGACAGTATTATTCCACTCGCCTGTGTATGGGCAAGTGGGTTCAACTACCGGCCCTTCCCGTCCTTTTGGGAAACTACACAAACCCGTTCAGCGGAGCGTTTAAGCGTCTTTACCTGCAATTTAGATTAAGCACGCCCTGAGGGAAGGTGGCCGGTAGTTGAACCCCATCTCCTTTCAGCCCCCACGATGAAATGCCCGGTCGGAACGCCAATACCTATCCTTGGGGGTAGGTCGGGGGAGTTGAGGAAAAGCAATTCGTGTTTCTATCGATGACCCGTGGAAGCGGGAATCGGTGTCCGGCTATACGGTTATGGGGCCGGTTAGAAGGAATCGCTCTCAGTATGTATGGCGACTTGCGATAGCAGGTCACGGTGGTTAATATACTAACTGAGAGGCACCTACATCCGGATGGTACTCGCCCGCTGTTCTGCTTCAGAATCCGATTGAGGGTTGGATAATGGCGAAACAGGATACCAAATTAAATGGCGACACACGCCATCCTGAATCCATACTGCCTGAGATAGAAGGGCACGCAATTCCGATATGGCTCCGTAGGATTCCGTCAATGAGGGTGGCGGAGAACAGGGGATAATGCTCTCTTGAATTGTATCTATACTAATAACCCTTAATGGGGGAGAGTATGTCCAACGCCTCATCAGGCCGCACTATACCCTCGGCGTTAGAACCCAATTCCTTCGCCTTCTTAGCAGACAGGCAAGCTCGGGATATTTGCGCGAAATGATATGATGACGTTAGAGAATCCGGTACTGCTTATATCTATTCTTGAGTGTATCCCGTATCTGAGATTGGGGGACACCAAGTTCGGATAACAAAGCCACTTCCAAAAGTTGTTCAACAGACCAACTCAACCGTGTCAAATCTGCTCCCTCCGCTACAGCAGGGTCTTTCTTTTTGTCCTTGATTTGGTGTGTGAAATGGTTCCGTGTTTGTACGATAGGATGAATCTGTCCAACCGCGCTGTGTGGAAGGTCTTTGAGAATGTGATGATATTTACTATTGACCAACTCTTTGAACCGCTTTCTTAATGAGTATTCATTTGCGAATTGGATAGCAGAATCTAACACATTACTCAAATCGTTGGGAATACTGTGTGCGTCCCTCATAGATTTGAGTCGGTCAAGTTGGGTGGCGCTTAGGGAATTTCCATTAAACATACTCAGGTCATCGTACACCGATTTCAAATCTCCACGGATGAAATCCATAATATCGGGATGCACTTCTGTTTCGTATTTTTGTGAATCCATATATTCATCATCAAATCTACGACGGTGGTATGATTCAACAGCCTGAGTTAGAGAGAGGAATGTATCCTGTTGGTAGGTTCCTGAACCGTAGCGCGTTCCAAGGAACACATCTATTGTAGATTCAACATCGTTTCTCAGGTCAAACCAATTTTCAACTAATTCAGTAAATCCACCGGGAATGTCGGGGAGTCGAAAGTTGAGGTTCGTTATCCCGGGCGTCTCTGATTGACCGAAGGCTGTGTCCGCATAGTATATTTGAATATCTGAATACCCCGATGTAGGTGTCTTCGCTTGTACGTATGTCGGCTCAATAATATGGTTCGTACCCAATGTAAGCAGGTCTCTCAGGGATGATACGTAGTTCCGAAGGCGAGAAAGAGTTATCGTAGGTTGTTTCGGGAACAAACGGAAGTACGTGTCACTTGTGATAGAAGGGGTATCTGCTCGGGAAATTGAAGGCGTAAATGAGGTATTCAAATGTAATTCGTATTCCATCACTTCCGCCTTGAGCGGGTCGGGGTTTTCTAGTTCTAATTCAAACGCGCCGCTCGCTGAGTGGTTTGTATTAGAGAGCGGAACGCGCTGTGACCACTCTTTCATCCCGGGGAAACCCACCTTGATATCTCTAAAGGACGTGTTCTGATTTCTTGGTACGTGAACACCATCTAAGACGTATCTCACATTATAGGACGAATGACTGATTCGACCACTTTGAGAATGAGATGAGCCAAATCCACTTCGATGGCATTTGACTAGCGTGATGAAATCACCTTCTTTTGAAACGCCATAGAGCCGACCAAAGTAATCATAATCGGGATTTTGGCCCACTCCACTCTCAAAGGCTTCAAATAAATCTAGACTTGTGCCCCGCTGCGGTTGGTAGGTAAGAACCCCGCCGACCCTATTTTTCTGTTCACCGGGAATCCACCAATGCCCTTCGTACTCTACGCTTTCCATAGAATACTACTCTAAATCCCACCACAAAATTCTGATGTAAGTCTCTCTCAGATACTAACAATTTCATCAGCAGGCTTCCCAACTTCTCATTTATATCAGAAGTAGATATTTGTACATTGTATGTTTTCTGTGGAATATGTCGGATAACCCTTCTCAGGTCGTAGAGAGAATATGGTCTGATTGGTATAAGGGCCAAGGCCCCTGTAGTAGTTGTCCCGGTCGTGATGAGAGCGGCTGTCATACACCATACTTCGGTGATGGCGCTTTCCCTGCTGAAATTGCATTTATTGCAGAAACACCGGGGGGTAGTCGGTCAACACAAACCAAAAATCCCGACAATCCTTGTTGGGAATCTGTTCCGGAGAAGCACGCTGAGAAGAATCAAGGAGTTGGATGGTTGAACTCCGGGAACCGTATACCGGACAAGTTCTTTAGTAAATCCTTGGGAGATGAGTATGGGTTTACAGATGAATCAGACATTGGAATCTATTTCACTAATGCAAAGAAGTGTGCTAATATTGTTGGCGAAGATGAAGGATGGAAGGATGAAAAAGCGAGAATTGACTGTCGTGCCCATCTAAAGCCGGAAATTGAAGCGGTAGACCCTACAGTAATCGTTCCATTTGGAGCGAAGGCAACAGAAGCGTTGTATCGTGGTTTTGATGTAGACCGAAACGTGAGGAAGATGGCGGATGAGGTTCTCAACACATATCAGAACGATAGCCGATATATCGTTCCATCATACCATTGGAGCGGGCTTCCACGGAATATCACCAACTTGGAGAGTATCAGCGATACCGATGTGTATTGGGAAACCTTAGCCGACGAAATCATCGCTGTTGTTTGAAGTATGACTGAACAACCTGAATCAGGAGAATTGCTTGTCGGCTCATATCTACGGTTGGTGGAAGGGTGTGAGTTGGTCACCTACAATCAAAGGTCACACAAAGAAGGTGAACAGATGGAGATTGACGTTATCGGGGTGGAAACAACAGAAGCCGGAGAGCAGATTGTCTACACTTGCGAGGTTGTAACCCATATAGACGGTCTACAGTATCCGGGAACCCCTGATGGTGACCGTTGGGAAGAATATGGGAATGACACCTATCAGAACACGTTGGAGCGGCTGTGGAAGAAGTTCAATTCCGATAAGGGATATATCACCGAGTTATTCGACTCCGCTGATTCCTACGTGTTCCAACTTTGGAGTCCGGTCGTTCGTGGGAACCGAGATGAAAAGTATCTCTTAGGGGGACTGTATGCCTTGGCAGATGAATTTGAGAATGAAACAGGCGCGGAACTCAATCTGATAATCAACAAAGAGTATACGGAACGGATTGAGGCATTGCGACAGGTGGCATCTGAGACGGAGAAGGACTACGGAGAACTTGGATTCCGCATCCTACAGATTCTTGAGCATCTTCGGTAGCGGGTTCAGATAACCGACTTATCATAGGCCCAAAGAGCCATATCCACTTCTCGCGGGAGAATACCTTCCTGCTGTGCTATGTTCCGCACCTCATCGATATAGAAAGAGTAGGCACTTGGGTTGCTGTTGTAGTTCTGAAAGTGGTTCATAAATTCGACGTAGTGAGAATAGTTCTGAGAGTTCAACAACTGTGGCTTAGCGGCTCCGAGCGCCCGAAACGCCCGATAATCTACCACAGCGTGATTTGCAGGGTCAAACATTGTGAGGATGGTAGAGGCGACCGGGACGCTCACCCCCTTGAGTTCGGTCAATGCCTCTATCTTCTTCTCATCCCCTGTTGCTTGGAAGGCTACTGAACTCCGCTGTTCTACGAAAGTCGGGTTATTCTGCTTCAGATGGTGGTCTACTCTTCCACCGGCTTTCCATCTCCCGATTTTTCTTAATTCATCCCGAGAGATGTGTCCCCGTTGTTGAAACTGAGTGGAGATGGAGCCCAAGCGATAGTCCTTTTCTTCTTTCCAAGCCCCTGAATTGTCCCTGTATTCTATCGATTCATCGGGGGCTACATCATCGTATTTGCTTATCCACTTGGGAAAATCGAATGACATTGAATAGGTCTTCAGATGGCGAGTAGATATTCCTTCTCCCGGACAGGTGAGAAATAGAGGGAAATCAGTTCGGGACTACCAAATTTGTTCTACCGCGCTGTTCCGCGTCTCAGCGTCGGAGTGAAGATACTTCATCGTGGTATTCAGGCTCTTATGGCGAAGTTGTTCTTTCGCGTGGTGAGGGCCAACGTGATTCGCCCAATAGGTAGCGACTCCGTGACGGATGGAGTACCACGATATATCCCTGTGTTCGGGAATCGGAACGTCCCCGTTATCGATTACCCGGTGAAGGAGCGCGTTACAGGACTTGGAGCCGTATTGAGACGACTTTTGCGTTAGCCACAGTTCCTCTCTTCCATCGTACTTCTCTAACGAAGCCCGCTCATCAAGCCACCGCCTGAGTGTCTTCGCCGTCCGTTTCTTAATCGCACAGTTCCAATGCGCTTCGTTCTTCGTAGATTCCTCTTTCGGGATATTCAACTCATTATCTTCTAAGTTCACCCACGACACCTTAGCCCGCCCAACTTCAATAGGCCGTAGTCCGGTGTCAAGGGTGACAGAAATCATCGATGGGTACTTCCAAGAGTTCGCCTGCTTGAACTCATCCGGCCCGACCTTCTCTTTCGGGATTCCAAGCCGTTGGGCAACGAATGTCTTCAGTTCACTCCGTTCCTCAGGTGAAACGGAATGGTAGCCTTTGACCGATGAATGGTCAAGAGCGGCTTGATACAGCGGCTCAAACGCGCTACGTCTGAGGTAATCCCGTTCATCACCGTTGGATTGAGAGAGTTCAATATCTACCTCCCATTCGTACTCCGTTCCCCGAACATAGTTGCTGAAGCGGAAATACCGCTGAATGTCCTTGGCGTGATGGAGAACGGTGGAATCAATCATCCCGTCCGATTGGTCAAGGACGCGAATGAACTTGTTCGCGTGTTCGGGAGTGAACCTTGTCGTGTATTGGCTCTCATAGCGCCACAACCAACGAAAGACGGTTTCGAGTTTGTAGTGAGTGGACTCAAGCGTAGTTTCTGCTAACCCTTCGTGCTTCTCCGGATTCTTCCCGTAGGTGGCAAGCCACGAAAGCAGTTCACGCTTGAAATCACGGTAATCCTCTACCATATTCAGCCCGAACTTCTTCAAATCCTCTTCCGACCGCTTGCTCACCAACGGGTATCCGAACTCATAGTTGTCCGGCGCGGGTGGGATTTCCGTGTTCAGCGAGTCATCGTTTCCGAGGTTTTCCAATGGGTCTGCTTTGTTCATCGCCCGCGTTCACCCCCGTAATCGTGGGGCAGCGCGGGGGCGGTCGTTATAGTGTCCTGACAATAGACCAAATCGCAAGACGGCGCGGGTGTGTCCGTGTAGTAAAACGGACTGTTTCTGAGTTCCATTTATTCTCTCCTGAAAACAGCGTAAAATGGGGAGAGAAGGATTGAAACTGCCTTAAGCCTAGGCCGGGATTTGAACCCGGGCTCTCGTCCTTACCAAGGACGCGCTTTACCGCTAAGCTACCCAGGCGCGCATGCTTCCTTACTGCGGATTCGTCTTTAGGGGTTTCGGTTTCCCCCGGGGTTAGTGGTCCGTTCCCGTACCGCGGGGTGCCGGTTCCACCCCGTCCTCGGAGAACTCCGCCAGCCGATCCAGCGTCGGCGGCGAGAGCAGCTCCGCAGCCGCCGGGAGGTCGCCGTCGTAGGACCGTGCAAGCTCCGCGACGAACGCCAGCAGCCCCTCTGAGGAGTCCCCATCCGCGGCGGCGACGCCGGCGACGGTCGCGAGTTCGAACACGTCGGCCTCGAGGTTCCGATCGATGGCGGCGGCGTCCTCGGCCGTCTCGCGGACCGACTGATCGCGGCCGAACGTCCGGACCGTCTCGACAGCGCGCTCGGCGGCGGGCGTGCGGGCCAGCAGCGAGAACCCTCGGGAGACGAGCACGTCGGCGGCGACGACCGAGAGGTCCGCCTCGATCTCGGCGGCGGTGTCGGTCGCCCATGGTTCTTCGTTAGCGAGCTGTCGGGTCAGCGAGAGCCCCTCGTAGATGAGTTGGACCCCGGCGGCGAGTTCGCCGAGGGCGGTCACGTCGATGCCCTCGTCGAACGCCCGGGCGCTCGCCAGCGTCAGCGCGCCGGGGACCATCGACGCCGTCGCCAGCCGCTCGTCGAGCGTCTGCTGGAGGGGTTCCGGCGCTATCTCCCCCAGCGCGTCCCGGGCTGAACGGCGGGCCACGGCGGCGTCTTCCATCGTGTTGATGGTGGTGCGGCGGCGGCAAAGGCCTTTGGAAAGCCCCCGAGAGCGCCACGAACGGCCGGCAGCCGTCCGTGTCGTCGCAGGGCCCCCGCTAGGGGGACCCACCGCGTCGATTCGGTGGCGCCGACCACCCGATAGCGAAGCGTTATGGGCAACGGGATCGGTGTACCGGTATGGTCGAGTGTGAGTACTGCGGCGCGGCCTTCGACGACAAGGAGGCCCACCTCGAACACCTCGGCGAGGAACACGCCGAGGAACTCGGGGCGATAGATCGGCGGCGGGTCGAGGCCGCCACGGACGACGAGGATGGCGGCCTCCCGGTCGCGGGCCTGCTCTCGGGCGTGGCGGTGCTGGTCGTTCTCGTTGTCGCGATCTGGTTTTTCTTCCTGAGCGGCCCCAGCGGCGTCGAGGGCGTCGACGCCGAACCGACGGGTATGGAGGACGACCCGCTGCAGGACAGCGGCGCCGAGGAGTGGATCTCGCAGGTCGAAACGTTCGAGAGCAACGGTGCCGAACATCGGTCGGGCGATATCGACTACGAGCGCATCCCCCCGCTTTCGGGAACGCACTCGAGGGACTGGGCCTCGGCGGGCTTCTACACCGAGACCCAGCGGATGGAGGAACTCGTCCACTCGCTCGAACACGGCGCCGTGGTCATCTACTACGACGAAGCGGCGTTGAATGACTCGGCGGAGGCCAGCCTCCGGGCCTGGGCCAACAACAAGGACGGCTCGTGGCAGAGCATCATCGTCGTGCCCAACCCCAACGACGACCCCCGCGGCGACTACGTGCTGACGGCGTGGACCCACCGGCTCACGCTCGATTCGTACAACGCAGAGGCAGTGTACGCGTTCGCCTCTGAGTACCTCGGACGCGGGCCCGAGAACCCGGTTCGGTAGGCTGAGCCCCTTTTCACTGCGTTATTCGCGGACCGAGAGCTGTGGCGACGGCGGCATCGACCGTTTATGGGCGCTGCCTTCCACCAGTTCGACGACGCGGTCGACGTGGTCCTCGGTCACGCCGTCGACGTAGCGCACCGTCGCGGCCCTCGAGAGCGGGCCGTCGACGTGCAACGCAAGCACGGCGTCGAGGTGGTCGTAGTTCAGCCCCATCTCCGCCTCGTCGGTCTGGCTCTCCCACATCCCGGCGGTCGGGGTCTGCATCACCAGCTCGTGGGGGACGCCGACGTGGGCGGCAAGCTGGCGGACCTGCTGTTTATAGAGGTCGCCGATGGGGTTGCAGTCGACGGCCTGATCGCCGTACTTGGTGAAGTAGCCGGTCATCGCCTCGCTGCGGTTCCCGGTGCCGAGCACGATGCGGTTCTCGGTGTTGGCGACGTAGTAGTTCAGCACCGCCCGCGTCCGGACGCGGACGTTCCCGGCGGCGGTCTTGTCGCCGACACCCTCGGGGTAGGCGTCGTCGAACTTCTCGGCGATGGGTTCGATCTCGATCACGTCGTAGGGGATGCCCAGCGACTCCGCGACGGCCTCGGCGTCGCTCATCAGCTCCTCGTCGCTGACCCGTGCGGGCATGGTGAGGCCGTGGAGGCCCTCCTCGCCCAGCGCCTCGACGGCGAGATAGGCGGTGAGCGTCGAGTCGATGCCGCCGGAGAGGCCGAGCACGGCGCCCTCGGCGCCGGCCCCGTCGACGGTGTCCTGGATGAACGAGACGATCTCCTCGCGGGCGGTTTCGAGTTCGGCCTCCGAGAAACGGATGTCCAGTGGGGCGTTCTCCGTCAGAACGTTTTCGGGCATACGCGGGGGTTCTGCCGCCGAGGCAAAATAGGCACTCCCCGATCCCGGGACGTGGACGAACGGCCAGTTCGGGCGGCGATTTCCGAAACCGACTTACCGGAGGCTGGCGTCGGTTCGAACGCGAGCAATGCAGGCTTCGCAAGCGAAAAACCACTAATGCGGATGTGGTCCAGTGGTAGGACAGTAGCTTCCCAAGCTACCGGCCCGGGTTCAATTCCCGGCATCCGCACTTTCTCGCTACGTTCGAAACATCCGCCGTCCGTTGTTTCGTTCGCTTCGCTCACGAGACTCTCGGACGGCGCTTCTGTGTCACGAGGCGCTATCGGTCCCTTACTCGACTCGCATCGCTGTTCGACTCCCGAACAGTCGCGCTTCCCTTCACTTTCTTCATCGCTACGTGCGAATTCCCGCTCATGCGCACCGTGTTCCACGTCTCCGACGCCGACGCCTATCGGGTCACCGAGTCGAAAGTTCGGAACCTCCTCGCCGACGAGTCGGTCGACATCGACGCCGTCGCGGTCGTGATCGACCATCCGAACAGCATCGACGCCGCCGCGGGGCGGCTTCGAGAGACGACCGAGGCACTGGTCAGCGATGGGGCGAAGGTGAAACTCTGTACGAACGCCTTCGGCGGCGCCGATGCGGCGGAGGAGGCGTTCCCGCCCGGTGTAGAACTGGTTTCTTCCGGAGTTGGGGAGCTGACTCGACTGCAGACCGAGGGTTGGGCGTATATCCGGCTCTAACTGCCGGCGTCCGGCGGCTGCAGATCCCGCTGGAACTCGTCGAAGACTGCCAGATCCTCGGGCAGGTCGTACTCGATCCGGCGCTGCTCCTTGTTGCGCTCCAGTCGGTCCTGGATCGGCTCGGCTTCGGACTCCCAGCCGGGTTTCACGCGCACGGATTTCGCCGGCTGACCGACTGCGACGTGGTGGGCCGGCACGTCGCCGTCGACGACGGCCTTGGCGCCGACGACGGCGTTCTCGCCCAGTTTGGATCCGGCCCGCATGAGGGTGTCGTAGGTGAGGCGGGCGTCGTCCTCGATGATCGTCCGGTAGTTCTTCACCTCGGTCTGGTCGACGATGTCGTGGTCGTGGCTGAGCACCTGCGCGGAGTCAGAAATCGAGACGCGGTCGCCGATTTCCAGCGCGCCGCGGTCGTCGAGATGCACGTCGTCGTGGACGACGACGTTGTCGCCCATCCGGATGTTGTGGCCGTAGGTGAACGTGATCCCCTTGAAGAAGCGGCAGTTCTCGCCGACCTCCTCGAACAGGTGGGTCGCGAGCATCCGGCGGAACCGCAGCGCGAACTCGATGTTGTCAGCCATCGGCGTCTCGTCGAACTGGCGCCAGAGCCACTGGAGGTGTTTCGAGCGCTGGAAGCGGTCCTCGTCCTTCTCGGCGTAGTACTCGGACTCCAGCGTGGCGTTGCAGGGGTCGTACCCCTGCAGGCGCACGCGCTCGGCGGGCGTCACGTCGCCGCCGTCCTGCCAGCGCTCGTAGGCCTCCCGGTCGCCGAACAGGTCGATCAGCACGTCCTGTACCACGTCACAGGTGTCCTCGTCGGCGGCGAGTCGCTCGTCGACCTCCTCGACGAAGGCGTCAACCCCTGCCTCGGCGTCCGGCGGGAGCGAGGCGTGGCGTTTGGTCATGCCCGGAGGCTGGGGTGGGGCGGGCATATGGGTTCGGGTGTTCGCTCGCAGTGCAAGACCCCAGGGGCGACCGATATCGACGCTCGGACCACGCTGGCTGTGAGATGCGTCCCGAAGCGGGGGAAGAGTTAATTGACTGTCACCGAAATTCGGCGAGAGGACCCCGCAATGCCCTACTCCACGAGACGCGGCTTTCTGGGCGCCTGTAGCGCCGCCGCTGCTGGCTCGGTGCTGGCAGACGGGGCGACAGCGCGACCGGCCGAGACCGCGACCGAGCAAGAGTCAGCACTCGGCGAGACCGTCACGGACGCGGTCGAACAGGCGCTGCCGGCCGCGGACGCCGACGGCGCGACGGTCGCCGTGATCGAGGACGGCGAACCAGTCACGACCGAGGGGTTCGGGCACGCGTACCGGAACCCGGAGGTCACCGTCGACCCGGAAGTGACCCCGCTCCGGATCGGGTCCGTCTCGAAGGCGGTCACGTTCGTCGCCGCCATGGCCCTCGTCGACGACGGCGATGTGGACCCGGATTCGCCCGTCTCGACGTATCTCGAAAGCGTCCCTGTCCCCGATCAGGACGCCTACGACGAGCCGATCACCCTCGCGCATCTCGCGACCCACTCCGCCGGCTTCGAACAACGCTACCCCGGGCAGGTCGCCGTCGACGCCGCCGATATCCGCCCGCTTCCGTCGGCGCTCCGGGCCAATGACCCAAACCGGGTCGCTCCGCCCGGCGAACGCACGATGTACACGAACTACAACGCCGGCTTGGCGGGCCAACTCACCGCCGATGTGCTCGGGACGGATTTCGCCACCGCGGTCGACCGACTGGTGTTCGACCCGCTCGGGATGGACACGAGCACGTTCGACCCGCTTCCGCGGGCACTCGTCGGCGGCGACGACGACGCCGCGGCGGCCGTGAACTGGTTCTCCGAGATGCCCCCGGCTTCAGGGATATCGACGACAGCGGCGGATATGGCTCGGTTCCTGCACGCACTCGTCGGCGACGGCGCCGCCGGTGACGGTCGCGTCCTCTCCGCGGAGGCCGTCGCGGATCTGCACCGACAGTGGTACACGCCCCACGAGCGCCTCGCCGGCGCTTCCTTCGGGATGGAGCGCCAGCGCCGCGACGGGACGCTCGTGATCGGTCACGGCGGCGGGGTCCCGAACTTCAGTGCCGACCTCCGCCTGATCCCGGAGACGGGTGCCGGCCTGTTCGTCGCAGCCCACGGCGCGGAAGCGAACGAGGTACAGGCGGCCGCGAGGGAGGCGTTTCTCGACGCGGCCGCGCCAGTCTCGACTGTCGAGCCGACGACCGACGGCCCGCCGGCGCGGGTGGACGAACTCACCGGTCGCTACAAGAGCGGCCTCGTGACCGACACGACGTCGTTCGAGAAGGCGCTCTACGGTATCACCCGGCCGGCCACTACCGTCCGGGTTGCGAACGGGCGGCTGGTGACCGACGACGGCAACACGACACATCGATGGATCGAGGTCGATCCGCTCGTGTTCCGGCGACAGGACGGCAGAGACACGCTCGTTTTCGATCCAACGGACGGCGAGACGTACATCTATCGCGCCACCGAGCCTCGGGGGGCACTCCGGTCGGTGCCGTGGTACGGCCAGTCGCGTCACCACGCCACGTTCGCGCTTGTCGCGGGTCTCGTCATCCTCTCGGGTGCTGTCGGCTGGCCGCTGGGGGCGGGCTGGCGTCGATTCCGCGGCGGCGAGTCACCCGACCGGTCGCTCACGCGTGCGCGGATGGCCGCTGGCACGAGCGTGGCAGTCCTCGGCTTGTTCGCGCTGGTCGGCCTGTTCGGCGTCACCAACCGCTGGCTGTACGACCCGCCGCCGGGGTTCGATCTGCTGTTCGCGTTGCCGTCGCTGGCGGCGCTGCTGTCGCTTACGACGCTCGGGCTTACGGCCCGAGCGTGGCGCGAGGGTGACTGGCCGCGCGCCGCCCGCGCCCACGTCACGCTCGTGGCCACCGGCTTGGTCACGCTGTGTGGGCTCTGCTGGTACTGGAACCTCCTGTCGGTCCCGTGGTAGCGCCGACGCCTCGCTGGAGCGGGGCCCATCCATTTGGGACTCGCTGGTGGTACTCAACCAATGGCCACGTACGAACTGCGGGTCACAGGCATGACCTGTGAATCTGTGAGTCCGTCATCGAACAGCGCGTCGGCGGCCTCGAGGGCGACGGATCCGTCGACGCCGGGACGGAGTCGGTCGTTGTCGACGCCCGGCAGGGGCTTCGGGACGCCATCGTGACACGGATTCGGAACACCGGCTACGACGTTGTCGACTGACTGTTGATGTAGTCGAGGCCCTGCCAGCATCGTTTCTGTAGGGTTCAGTTCTTCCGCAGTCCGCGACAGCATCTCGATGCTTGACCTCTTGTAGCCGCACCGCTGACCGCTCCACAGCCTCATGCCTCCCCAACCGGTTCGCTCGGGATTAACCCTCGCTCACCCCTCGCGCTCGTTCGCGCACGGAGGCGCTCACGTCGCGCGCCACCATCGGCTGCGGTGCCGTAGCGGTGGACGCCTCGCGGGCGCCAGCGTCGGCGCCCGCGGGGGGAGGGGTGGGGGCTCGGGACTGTGCCGGGCCTTGTGTCCGGCACCGTGCGGTCACAAGTTGCCAACGATAGAGCTGCTGTTGCGGTAAATCGTCCCGAGAACCACGGAATCCACCACGAACCAACCAAAGAAACAGGAAACGCGGCGAACTGCGAATTATGCCAGGAACACGTGCCGCGGGCGGTCCGCAAGCACATCCCGACCCCACTGCACGGTGTCGCGGAACGCGTCCGACCGGAAGAACTCCATCGCGTCCTCCTGGGAGACCCACTGGCTCGCGATGAACATGTCGTTCTCGTCCTCGCGATTCATCATCAGGTCCGTCTCCATGTGGCCCTCCATATCCTCGAGCAGGCCGCCGATGGTGTCGAACTTCTCGACGAACTCCTCGTGGTAGTCGGGCTTGACGGTGTAGAACATCCCCATCGTGCCGAAGCCGGACTCCTCGCCCGCACGCGAGACCACGCCCGGCAGGTCCGAGAGGAACCCCGCCGCGGTCTCGGCGGCGCTGGCGGTGTCCCAGATGCTCACGACCGCGACGCGGTCGGTGTAGGTGCCCTCGTAGACGGCGGTCTTGACGTGGGTGTCGTAGTGCTCGAAGTTCCCGCGGAGGCCGTCGACCTCCTCGGCGACGTCGTCGGCGTCAGTCTCACTGTACAGCACCGTCGCGTACACGTCCTCGCCGTGGGGCTGGCCAGCGTAGATGTCCAGATCCTCGAGTTCGCCGCGGATCCCGTCCGCTTCGCCCTCCTCCTCGGCGTCCTCGTCGCCGTGGTGGTCGCCGTCGCCGTGTTCGCCGTCGCCGTGTTCGCCGTCGCCGTGATGGTGGCCGCCCTCGCCGTGGTGGCGGCCTTCGCTCTCGGTGTGGTGGCCCTCAGTATCGCTGGTCGGCACCGTCTCGCCGCGCAGGTACGCGCCGAGATCCGTCGGCGGGAAGCGCCGGCCGATGAAGAACGAGCCGAACTCGCCGTACTTCGAGGTGGCGTCGTCGAAGCGGAGCTCGTAGACGATATCCTTGATGTCGGTCGCGTCGCCGGCGAACAGCGTCACCCCCCACTCCCAGTCGTCGAGGCCGAGCGAGGAGGAGATGATCTGATCGACCTTGCCGCCCCACTTCCGGGCGGTCTCGCCGTGGCCGGCCATTAGCTCCGCGCGCTCGTCGAACGGCAGGTCGTACCAGTTGACCGCCTCGCCGCGGCGCTTGTCCATCGGGTAGAAGCAGACGTACTCGTCGTCGGGGAGTTCGGGCTTGATCTTCCCCTCGATGTACTGCTTGAGTCCTTCGTCGACCTCCTCCTCGTCCTCGGCGAAGTAGGCGTCCGAGACGTAGCCCGAGACCTCCGTCACGGAGACGTAGGAGGTGGCCTGCTCGGTCACCTCGCCGAGCGCGGTGGACTCGAACTGTCGTTCGGCCGTGGAGAGGTGATCGAGCGTCGGGCGGAGATGCAGGATCAGCAGGTCGGCCTTGTCGCCGACGACGCTGAACACCGCCGACGTACCCTCGTCGGCGTCCTCGACGGCCTCGTGGCGCTGTAGGTAGTCGACGCCTTCCGAGATCGCGCGCTCGCGCTCCCGTTCGGGGGCGTCGCGCCAGGCGTCCCAGTCGACGTCGCGGAAGTCGTGGAGGACGAACCATCCCTCTTCGGTCTGCGGTGGCTCGGTCATACGTTCAGTTCGGGACCGGGGGGCTTGTGCGTTGCGTGTCAGCACGACTCCACGGCCTGCACTGCGCCCCACAGCACGGCCCGCACCGTCCCGGTGCCCCGAATGTAGGGCATTTCGCCCCCATTGTCGGGATCGAAACCCTTTCGGAGAGCCCCCACGGTACGCTGAACGATGCGGAAGAGCGGCCCACCGAAAGGCCTTATCTCGTACATGGTGCTTGAACTCCTCGAGGAGAAACCCCGCTATGGCTACGAGATCCTCAAGGAGATCGGCGACATCAGTGGCGGCCACTGGGAGCCCTCCTATGGATCCGTCTACCCCATCCTGTACAAGTTCGAGGACAACGGCTGGGCCCAGCGGATCGAACGCGAGGACGAACCCGACCGGAAGTACTTCGAACTCACTGAATCGGGCGAGGAGGAACTCGCGGAGAAGCGCGTCGAGACCGGCGCCAAGGCCCGGGAGTTCGCCGACGTGATCCTGGGGTTCTACCACGTCTACGTCGCCTTCGCCACCGACGAGCGGTTCGACGTCGAACAGCCAGCCGAACACTGGCGCTTCGACGAGACGTTCTCCCGGTGGATCTGCGAGCAGGTGGTGCGCCACCACGAGTACTACTTCGACGACTTCCAGCGCATCGAGGAGACGCCCGAGGAGTTCTACGAGCGGATGAACGTCGAGGAAGACCCGAACGACTAGCCAGCGACGCTCACGGCGCCGACGACGCCACCGACGCGACCCGTTCTCAGCATTTTCGAGGTGGACCCTCCGGCCTCCAAGAGCGAACGTAGTAAGCGAGTAGGCCGGAGAGGAAACCGACATGGTACGACAGAACCGAGACTCTGCAACTGACCGACTCCCGAGCGTTTAAGAATCGTCGGACCGGAATCTGAAGCATGGAGGTTCGGCGTACCGCCCCCATCAAACTCGTCGTCCCCGACGAGCGCCGCGACGACCTCCACGAAACAGCGCGGCAATTCCTTCACTGTGCCAACCGTGCCGCTGAGTTCTGTTGGTCCGACGACTCCTACACCGAGTGCGTCACAGCCAATACGACCGCACGTGACGTGCTCTACGACGAACTCCGCGACGAAACTGACCTCACCGCGAACCTCGTTCAAGAAGCCATCCGACGCGCTGTCCAGGCCGTCAAAGGATGCGTCGAACGGTGGAAAAAGGGCAAGCGGGTGAGCCAACCGGAATTCACGTCGTGGAGTATGCTCTACGACAAACGGAGCGCCACATTCTACCGGAACAAAGTCTCGCTCTCGACCGTCAATGGGCGCGTCGAGTGTGACTTTGAACTTCCCTCGGACAGCCCAACACCATACGAGCGGTACGTCCTCTCTGAGGAGTTTGAGTTCCGAGCGAGTACGCTCCAGTACGACGCAGTGGACGACGAGTTCTACTTCCACATCACTACGCGGAAGTACGACTCCGAAGGAGACGGTAGTGACGACGCAGAGGTTTCGGAAGATACCGAGCACCAAACAGTCCTCGGGGTCGACCTCGGCGTCAACAGTCTCGCCGTCTCCTCCACCGGGCGCTTCTGGCAGGGAGACGACTACGACCACTGGTGCCGCGAGTTCGAGAAACGACGTGGAGAGATGCAACAGCGCGGCACCCAAGCCGCGCACAACGCGTTACTTCGCCTCGGGAAGCGCGAAGACGCATGGCGGAAACAGTACATCCACACCGTCGCTAACGAACTCGTTACAGAAGCCGTCGAACACGACTGCGACGTTCTCGTGTTTGAGGACTTGACCGACATCCGCGAGCGACTTCCGCAGGCGAAGTGGCACCATGTGTGGGCGTTCCGACGCCTGTTCGAGTACGTCGCCTACAAGGCGCCCGAGCAGGGCGTCTCCGTGGAGCAAGTTGAGCCGAACCACACGTCCCAACGCTGTTCTCGGACGGACTGTGGGTTCACGCATCCTGACAACCGCCACGGCGAACACTTCTGTTGCCAGAAGTGCGGGTACGAAGTGAACGCAGACTACAACGCTGCGAAGAATATCGGGACGCGGTACGCTCGAAAGCAACACCACAAACTCCGTTCCTCGCCCACGTCGGGGAGCGGAGACGCACCAGTAGACGTGCGTGTGAATGGTGGGACGTTGAACGGCAAGAGTTACCAGCCTATTGCTGGTGACTGATCGTCGGGAGTCCACATCAAAGCCCCATCACCAGAAATCTCTGATTTCTGGTTAACAGTCAGAACGCGACGCGTTCTGACGACACCCTCAAGGACCGAGGCGCGTAGCGCCGAGGGAGTAGGGTGGGGTAGTTTACTTCAGGTACTGCGGCCCGAACACCACCAGCAGCAGACAGGCCAGCATCGCCAGCCCTACGCTCGTGGTCACCGCCCGCGTCGCGGTGTGTTTGTCCTCGATGGGGAGCCGCGAGACCACCGCCTCCACGCAGGCCCGGAGGATCCGCCCGCCGTCGAGCGGGTACGCCGGGATGCAGTTGAAGAAGGCGAGGTTGAGGTTGATCCACCCGGTCCAGAACAGGAGGTTCGCGAGCAGGAACACCCCGCCGCCCAGCGGTTCGAGCGGCCCAGTGACTTCGTAGAAGTTCCGGTTGGCCGCGACGAAGCCGGCGAAGTTGTACTGCGCGCCGCCGACGGCGCCGATGAAGGGGAGCAGCAGGACGACCAACGTCGCCCCCAGCAGCGACTGCCCCTCGCCGGTCAGCATCGCGAGGAACTCCGCGGCCGGGTAGTAGTCGACGCCCAAACTACTCATCCCGACCCCACTGTAGCCCGACACCGGCGAGATACCAAGATAGCTGCCCTCTCGGCCGTCACGGTAGTCCTTGACCAGCGTCACCGTCTCGGTTCGGCGCTCGCCATCGACGACCGCAACGACTTCCACGTCCTCACCTATGGCTTTCCGGTCGAGCGCTGCAGTCACGTCCGCTGGGGTCAGTGTCCGCTGCCCGGCGATGCTGAGCAGCGTGAACGAGTCGTCGGTCGGGAAGCCGGAGGCGTTCAGCGGGTGGTCGGCCGCGTCGCCGCCGATCCCCGGGAGCGCGGGCGAGGTCGCCCGCGAGACGACGCCCATCGGCGCCGTCGTCGTTTCGCCGTCGTCAGTCGTTATCGAGACGGTCTCGCGGCCCGAGACCGCCTCACGGAAGCCGCGCTCGGTCCGGACCTCGGTGCCGTTGACGGCCGTGATGGTGTCGTTCACGTCGACGCCGGCGTCGTTCTCGCGGTCGAACGGTGATCCGGCCGAGAGCCGCGTGACCAAGAGCGAGCGCTCGACGGTCGTCTCCGTGCCGTCGCCGAGTGTGACGGAGACCGACTCCTCCGTGCTGTTGGCGAGATACGCCTCGAGGTCGCCGCCGTCGGCGATTGCCTGGCCGTCGACCATCTCGATCCGGTCGCCGGCGTCGATGCCGGCGTCGTCGGCGGCCGATCCGGGGAGGACCCCGCCGACGGCGGCGCCGGAGGCGACGCTGATGGAGCCAACGACCGGGCCCAACAGCAGCGCGAACGCGAGGATGGTCACCGCGTAGTTGTTGGTGACGCCGGCGGCGAACATCCGGGCGCGGGCGCCGCGGTTCGCCGTCCGCTGGCTCTCCTCGTCGGGTTCGACGAAGGCACCGATGGGGATGACGGCGAAACTCACCAGCCCCATCGACTCCACGTCGATGTCGCCGACGCGGCAGAGCAGGCCGTGGCCACCTTCGTGGACCACGAGGCCGATCAGCAGGCCGGCGATAATCTCCGGCGCGACAGAGAGCGGCAGGAACTCGTTGACGCCCGGGATCACCAGCACGTTCGAGGGTTCGTTCACCGGCGACGGCGCCGGGGGGTTCTCGAGGATGGAGCGCCCCTGCTGGAGGAGCATGAAGAACATCCCGACCATCACGACCAGCGTCGCGCCGAGGCCGACGTTGGTCCACGCCCGCCAGAACCGCTTGGGCCCGGCGAGCCAGTTGAGGAACGCCCGGCCGCGCCTGGTATGAATCGTCGTGATGGGCCCCGAGACACTGATCGACTCGGGGAGGTAGCCCTCGGCGTCGAGCCAGTAGGCGGCGATGGTGTAGGCGACGGCGCCGATCAGCACCCACGTCAGCGGGCCGACGGAGGGAACGGCTTGAAGCAGCCCGTCGATCATCTGTCTCTGAATCCGGTCCGGCCGGCCAAAGGCGTTCGGGTCCGCCCCCGTCGATCAGCCCTCGCGTCGGAGGCGCTCGACGACGAACGACCGGTCGAGTTCGCCCATGAACTCCCCGAGACGGGGGCCCTGGGTCTTGTCGAAAAAGAGCTTGTAGCCCGCCGCGAACAGGTCGCCGGTCTCGAGACCGTGCTCCTCGGCGAGTTCGTAGATCCGCCCCTGAATCGCCTCGCCGTCGTTGCCCGCGGCGACGAAGTCGGCCAGATCGTCGAGCGCCGTGCGCTCGGCCTCGTCGAGGTCGACCTCCGGCAGATCGGTCTGGAGCCGGTAGTTGTAGGCGTTGTCACAGCGCTCGGCCCACGCACGGGCCCGCTCGACGCGGGCGAGTGCGTCCTCGATCACGTCCTCGCCGGCGTCTTCGGGGATATGGCCCTCGTTACGGGCCATCTGGACGCGCAGGTCGCGGTCCTCGACCATCCCCAGCACCGACGCGAACGTGTAGGGCAGGCGGACGCGGTCTTCCTTCACCTCCTCGACAGGGCGGGACTCCGTCCCGCTTGCAGCCGGGCGTCGCCCGGCGACCACGAACGGGTACGCGCGCTCGGCGAACCGGGTCAGTTCCTCGTCGTCGACCTCGCCGAAGTACGCGCGCTCGAAGCGGTCGAAGTCGTCGACCAACTGGTCCAGCCGCGAGATGTCGAAGTCCCGGGCCTTGTTCGGGTCGAGCGCGAAGAAGTACCGCAGCACCTCTGGCTCCAGCAGTTCCAGCACTTCGGGGACCGTGACGACGTTTCCGGCGGAGGAGGAGAGCGGCTCGCCGTTGAGCGTGAACCACTCGTAGGTCATCGGCACCGGTGGCTGGATGTCCAGCACGTTCCGGGCGATGTCCTCGCCGGAGGGCCAGGAACCCTCGGCGTGGTCCTTGCCGAACGGCTCGAAATCGACGCCCAGCAGACTCCACTGGGCCGGCCACTCGAAGCGCCACGAGAGCTTCCCGTCCCGGAGCGTCGCCTCGCCGCTGTGGCCACAGCCCTCGATTTCGCGGTCGCCCGCGGTGATGCCCGTACACTCGTACGCGACGGTTCCCTCCTCCAGATCCGCGACGGTCACGTCGGTGGTGACGATGCCACACTCTTCACAGACCACGCGGAACGGCGAGTAACCCGCGTCGACGGAGTCCTGGTACTCGGAAAGGACCTCCCGAGCCGTATCGACGTTCTCGAGGATCGTCCGGATCTCGGGTTCGAACTCTCCGCTCTGGTAGAGTTCGGTGTTCGAGAGCACCTCGACGGGCACGTCGACCAGCTCGGCGGCGCCCGCGAGCAGGTCCGCGAAGTGCTCGCCGTAGGAGTCGTGGCAGTCGCCGAACGGGTCCGGAATCGCGGTGTAGGGCTTGCCGAGGTTCTTCCCCAGCGCGCCGGCGTCGACGTCGCCCAACTCCACGACGTTCCAGTCGGCGTCAGCCAGCCGTCGGGGGAGCTTTCGGAGCGGGTCGCGGTCGTCGGAGGTGAACACCTGCCGGACCTCGTGGCCGCGCTCGCGGAGCACCTCGCCGACGAAGTGCCCGCGGAGGATCTCGTTGAAGTGGCCCAGATGGGGGATCCCGGAGGGCGAGACGCCGCCCTTGATGACGATTGGCTCGTTCGGGTCGCGTTCTTCCACCTCGTCGGCGACGGCGTCGGCCCAGAACGCGTGGAACTCGTCCTCGCCGCCGCCGTCGCCGGCGTCGCTGCCGGCGGTCGAGCCAGAGGGGGGTCCAGTAGCGTCGGCGTCCTGGTCGGGGGTCTGTTCGCTACTCATGTTGGGTCCAGTAGGTCGGGTCGTCGCTGTCGCCCGTGGGGACGATGTCGGTGCCGCTGTGCTCGCCGCGCAGGACGGCGTCGACGACGGCCTGGGGGTCGGTGCCGTCGAGGACGATGGTCCGCAGGGACGAGCGCTCGATGAGTTTCGCCGCGAGCAGGTCGACCGGCGCGGAGGCGCCCGCGCCGCGTTCCATCGGCGCGATGACCTCGACCAGTTCGCTGGGGGTGAGTTGGCCGTACTGTTCGGCGTCGTCGTTCTCGGCTGGGTCGGCGCTGTAGACGCCGTCGGCGCTGGTCGCGAAGACCAGCAGTTCGGCGTCGACGTACTCCGCCAGCGCGGCGGCGACGGCGTCGGTGGTCTGGCCGGGGGTGACCCCGCCCATGACGGTGGTGTCGCCCCGGCGGATGGCCTCGCCGGCCTCGTCGTAGCTCGTGGCCGGCGCGCGCTGGACGCCGTGGCCCATCGCCGCGATGAGCAGCCGGGCGTTTAGCCGGGTGACGCCGATACCGAGTTCGTCGAGCTGGAACTCGTTTGCCGCCAGCTCCCGGGCGGCGTCGATATACTGTCTCGCGACGGTCCCGCCGCCGACGACCGCGCCCAGCTCACAGCCCTCCGCCGAGAGCGTCTGCAGGGCGTCAGCGAACCCTTCGACGCGCTCGGGGTCGAGCCCGGGCGCCAGTACGCTACCCCCGATGGAGACGACGACTCGCATTGGGTTGAGTTGCGAGGGTGGCGCTCTTAAGGGCGGTGGTCGCGCCGCACCAATGCTTTTGAGCTCCCGCGCCGAACTCGGGCCGTGCCCGAAGGACGCGGTGTGAGCCCGATAGTCGGGGTCGTGCTGATGGTGGTGCTCACGCTGATGCTCACCTCGGTGCTCGCTACCGGCGTGATGGTGTACGGCGACGGCCTCGACAGCGATGCGGCGGTGCCGACGGCGCCCAACTCGTCGGTGACGGAGACGATCGGGGCCGGCCGCTGGCTCGGCGGCCCCGAGGAGCTCTTTCGCCTCTCGAACGACGAAGCAAACGCCACCGATGTCTCAATGCGGGTGAACTTCACTATCAAACCCAACTCGAGCACGATCGGGAACTCGCTGAACAGCGTCTACATGGAGACGACGAACGGTTCCTTGGACATGTTCTCCGGCACCGAGCGGGCGGACCTCGAACGTATCGCCGTCGACACCGACGGCGACGGGAGTGCGGATCGCGACATCACCGGCGACGTGAACGGCTGGACGGTCACGAACGACGGAAGCGCGCTCAAAGTCGAGCTCACGGGCTCGGCGTACTCGGCGGCCGCCAACGACTCGGTCCTGCTGACGTTCGGCGGCGTCAGGAACCCGCCCGAGCCGGGGAGCTATGAGCTGAGAGCTGAGACCAGCGGCGACGGGAACTGGCACCGAGGGAATATCACCGTGACGTAGTGATCGCGGCTACGCTTCGTCGTCGGTGCATCTCGTGTGGGGGAGCCGCAGCACGACGCTGGTCCCGCGGGGGTCCCGCTCGGTGAACCCGATCTCGCCGCCCAACTGCGTGACCGCCCAGCGGACGACCCAGAGCCCCATCCCCGACCCGTGCTTGAGGGGGGTCTCGGTTCTCGCCTCGATCACCTTTCGCTCGTGGTCGGGGATGGTCGGCCCGTCGTCCGCCACCGCGATGTGGAGCGGATACGCCCGGTCGGCGTCGTAGGAGGCACGGACACGGACCCAGGGCCGCTCGCGGTCGTTGTGTTCAACGGCGTTCTCGACGAGGTTACTCAGCGCCCGCTTGAGTAGCTCCGGGGGCGCGTCGATGACGATATCGCCGGGGATATCGTGGTCCCGATCGACCGTCTCGCTCTCGTCGATGCTACCGAGCGCGGTGCTCACCAACACCTCGAGGCGCAGTTCCCGGGTCGTGGCCTCGCCGCCGCTCATCAGCTGTTCGGCCGTCTGGGCCTTCTCGGCGAACTGCAGCAGTCGCCGGCCGGTGTCGAGAACCGTCTCAGCGCTCTCGGTGACGGCGTCGTCGCTGTGTTCGGTTCGGAGCCGCTGAGCGTGGCCCAGCACCACGTTCATATCGTTCCGGAGGTTGTGCCGGAGCACCCGGTTGAACACTTCGAGGCGCTGCTGGCGGGTCGTCCGGCCGGTCACGTCTCTGAGCACGATGGCGTAGCCCAGCCTTCGGTCGCGCTGGTCTGTCACCGGGGAGAGCGTCGGCTCGAACAGCCGGCGGCCGTCCTCGGTCCGGAGCGCGACGGTGCTGGTCTCGTGGAGGGCATCGAGCGACGCGTCGAGCACTCGCTCCATGTCGACGCCGACGGTGACGGCGTTCACTTTGGACTCCGCAGCCGCGTTCAGCGTAACGACGCTCCCCTCGTCGTCGGTCACGACGACGACCTCCTCCAACTCGTCGAACAGTGTCCGTGGGCCGACGTTGCCTGCGGCGGGCACCCGGTCGAACAGTCCACCGTGGCTGACGGCGCCCGCGGCGGTTACGGCGCCGATCAGGAAGCCGAGGACGGCGATCCGCGGGAGCGCGAGCCGCCCGCCGCCGGCCATCTGGAACCCCAGCAGGATCGAGATCCACGGCACCGTTCCGAACGTCCCGATCAGGGTGCCAGTAGTGCTGTCAAGGTAGTCATAGCGATGGAACGTCCACAGCAGCAGGCCGCTGGCGATGATCGTCACTCCGCCGGCGTAGAGAATCGCGACCCACCGGACCATCGTCAGGAGGATGACGACGGCGGCCACGGGACCGCTGGCGGTCTGTCGGGACGGGAGCATGAACCACGGGAAGGACTGCGCGGCGAAGATGGCCCCGGTCGCCAGGAGACCACACACCACCGGCAGCGCCAGTACCGCCACGAGCGTCGAGGAAACCGACTCGCTCTGTCCAATGTAGCGCAGCGAGAACACCAGCCACGGCACCGGGAACAGGAGGCAGACGCTGATCGCGACGGCGGTCAGCGCCGCTGCTGACTGCCCTGTGAGAACGGCGCCACCCAGCGCCGCGGCGCCGACGCCTGTCACGCTGGCCATCACCGCGAACGGGACCGCAACCGACTCATCACGGCGGGTGCCAGTGAGCAGCGCGACGGCACAGAGCACCACCCCGGCGGCTACGAGTGCGATGCCGACGGGCACGAGATTCATTCTGTGGGTTGCTGCTCGAACAGCACGCAGTTGTATCTATGGATCACCGCGCAACTCCGGTGGAAACCGGTCGCTCGGTCGCCGTGAGCAAAGGTCTAAGCCGGTCGCCCCCGGCCACTCCCATATGCAGACACTCTCCATCATCGGCCCCGGCGCGGCCGGGATCCGGGACGCCGTCGCCGACCGATTCGACGGTCGGGTCGCGACCGTCGGCCGAACCGAATCGGCCGGTATCGACGCCGACGACGGCGTCGACGGCCGCTTCGAACTCACCGAAGACGGCGACTGGACCGCTGCGGGCGACGGTCGCTCGTTCTCGGACCTGCTGGACTCGCTTGCGGCCGAGTACGACTACACCGTCGTCTCGGGGTTCTCGAAGCTCCGACTCCCGACGGTCGTGATCGGCAACGCGGAGGTGCCCGGCGACGTGTACCACCGCGTCGACGACGCGAGCGACATCGATCCCGACACGCTCGCCGCGGAACTGGACGATCTCGACCCACACGTCACGCTTGAGTCGCTCGTCGACGAGGCCAAACAGTCACCGCTGGCCGAACGCTCGGGTGCTATCGCGACGTTTACCGGCCGCGTGCGGGCGAAAGACGCCGAGGACGACAGCCCCACGACCCACCTCAAGTTCGAGAAGTACGAGGGCGTCGCCGAGCAGCGGATGGCAGCCATCGCGAGCGAACTCGAGGAGCGCGAGGGCGTGTTCGAGGTACTGTTCCACCACCGCACGGGCGTCGTCGTCGACGGCGAGGACATCGTGTTCGTCGTCGTGCTCGCGGGCCACCGCCGGGAGGCGTTCCGGACCGTCGAGGACGGTATCGACCGCCTCAAGGACGAGGTACCGCTGTTCAAGAAAGAGACCACGCAGGACGAGGAGTTCTGGGTCCACGACCGCGCGTGACCCCGCGGCCGGTGCTGATCGAGCGCTCGAACGGGAGTAGTTCGGCCTGGACCGGCGGCTTGATCCGTCCGGTCTCCGACCCAGAGTTACGGCTGCAGAACCGTTTGTAAACTTTCTACAGATTTCTACGAGCTTCGTGAACGGTTCGTTTCACGTCTATTTCCCGGTTCGGTTCGCCTGAAACCGCCCGAACTCCGGTGGACGGTCTGGAGTTTATATGCCCCCTTAGGCCATGGGCCTGAGTGAGGAGAACACCAATGAGCGCAACTCGGAACCCCTCCACTGACGGCGTGACCGCGGCCGACGATCTCTCGAAAGAGGAGCGACTCACGCGCTACCTGCGCGAGAAGGTCGACGACGGCGAGATGTACTTCAAGTCGAAGTTCATCGCCGACGACGTCGACCTCTCGCCCAAAGAGATCGGCGCGCTGATGGTGAAGCTGAGCGACGCCGCCGCCGACCTCGAAGTCGAGAAGTGGTCGTACACGAGCGCGACCACGTGGCGCGTCGAGACGGCCTGACGGGCCACCCACAACGCGGTTCCGCACCCCCGCTGACGGTCCCCCACGACGCTCTCCTACGGTCCCCCGCTTCTCCGGAGCCAAGTCTTATGCGCGAGCGACGGCAACCCAAACCGATGGCAGACAGAGCCGGGTCCGAGGAGGTCCCCCACCCGGACGCGCTCGACGCGTGGTTCCACCTGACTGCGGTTCGCCGCGACGGCGACCGTATCCGGTATCACGGCGAGTCGCTCGTCCCGCGCTCGCGACTGGCCGAGGAGCTCGTCCCGACCTTCGAGGAAGCGGGCTACGAACTCCAGTTCTCGACGGATCAGGCCGGCAACGACGTGCTCGTCGCCCGGCCGCTGGGTGCGCCCACTGGCACCTCCGGGAACCCTGCGGTCAACGCCGGCCTCCTGCTGGCGACGATATTCACGACGATGTTCGTCGGCGCTACGGTCTGGTACTACACGCCGCCGTCGGCGATTCTCGAGAACCCCCTCCTGCTGCTTTCGGCGTGGCCGTTCACTGCCGCGGTGCTGGGCGTCCTCCTGACCCACGAGATGGGCCACTACGTCGCCGGGCGCTGGCACGGCGTCGACGTGAGCCTGCCGTACGTCATCCCCTTTTACGTTCCGTTCGGGACGATGGGCGCGGTGATCCGGATGCGAAGCCGAGTTCCCGACCGCGAGGCGCTGTTCGACATCGGCGCCGCGGGGCCGCTAGCGGGGCTGGCGGCGACTATCGTCGTCACCGCCGTCGGCGTCTCGCTCGATCCGATTACGGTGCCCCAGCGCGTGCTGGAGGGAAGCGGGCAGGCAATCGTCTTCCACAACCCACCGCTGCTCGACCTGATCGCCGACGCGCTGGGGCAGGGCACCAGCTACAACGACCCGAGCAAGGCGGTCCACCCGGTCGTGATGGGTGGCTGGATCGGGATGTTCTTCACCGTGTTGAACCTCCTGCCGGTCGGCCAACTCGACGGCGGGCATATCGTCCGCGCGGTACTCGGGCAGCGCCAGGAGACCGTCGCCGCGCTCGTGCCCGGCACGCTGTTCGGCCTCGCGGGCTACCTCTGGTACGTCCGCGATCTGGGGATGCAGAACTCGGTGGGCCTCTGGCTGCTCTGGGGGGTCATCACGCTGTTCGTCTCCTTCGGCGGGTCGGCGAACCCCATCGACGAGTCGCCGCTGGGCTGGAAACGAACCCTCGTGGGCGCGCTCACGTTCGCGCTCGGCGCGCTCTGTTTCCTCACGGTGCCGATCGAGATCGTGACCGTCTGAGCTACCCGTGGGTGTAGCCCCGGTCCGGTAACGGCTTGCCGTCGGCGACGACGCCCTCCTCAGTCACCTCGCCGATTACGGTCGCTGCCGTCCCTGCTTCTTCGACTGCCGCCAGCGCCGCGTCCGGATCCGGCGTCGTGAACACGAGTTCGAAGTCCTCGCCGACGTGGGCCGCACACTCCCGGCGGTCGGCCTCGCTCTCGGCGACGGCGTCGACGGCCGAGTGGACCGGGAGCCGATCCCACTCGATGGCGAAGCCACAGTCGCTCGCGTCGGCCATCTGGTGGAGCGAGCGCGCGAGGCCGTCGCTGGAGTCCATCGCGGCGCTTGCGTGGCCGCGGAGCGCACGCCCGGCCGCCACGCGCGGAGTGAACCGGAACAGATCGTTCCCGGATTCGGCGTCGCCGGCGGCGAACCGACGCAGCGCGGCGGCAGTTCGACCGAGTTCGCCAGTCACACAGATCGCGTCGCCGGGTTCGGCGCCGTCGCGGCGGAGTGGCTCCTCGACGCGCCCGACGGCGGTCGTCGCGGTCGTGAACTCCGTGTGCTGGTCGAGGTCGCCGCCGACGTACTCGGCGTCGACCAGTTCACAGACCTCGCTGGCGCCCCGTACGAACGCCGCCAGTTCCTTCTCGTCGAACTCGGGGGCGGCGTACACCGCGACAGCGCAGGTGGCGTCGGCGCCCATCGCCGCCAGATCCGAGAGCGAGGCGCCGACGGCGCGCCAGCCGGCGGTCTCGCGGGTAGTGCCGTCGGGGAAGTCCGCCCGCTCGTGGAGCATATCCGTCGTGATCGCCAGCCCGTCGATGACGGCGGCGTCGTCGCCGGCCGCGGGGAGGGTCGCCGCCAGCGTCGCCAGCGCGTCGCGCTCGTCCATGGGGTCGACTGGTGGGGCGCGCCGATAAAGGGCCGGCGTCGAGGGTCGCCATCGGAGGGTTGAAACGCTCGCCGGGAGTTCCACCGGCCATGGAGACCGACCGGCTGAAGACGACGCTGGTTGGGTTCGCCGGGGCGGTCGCCGTGCTCGCGCTGCTGCTCTACTTCGTGGGCGTCGGCGACCTGCTCCAGTACCTCGGACAGGCCGATAGATCGACGGTGGGGCTGGTCATCGTCGTCACCGTCGGCTGGCTGTTCGCGTGGGGGCTGGCGCTCCGGACCGTGCTCGGCGTGCTCGGGGAGTCGGTCTCGCCCCTCCAGACCTTCCTCGTGTTCGCCGGCGCGACGTTCAACAACAACGTCACCCCCTTCGGGCAGGCCGGCGGAGAGCCGGTGACCGCCCTCCTCATCTCTGAGGTCACCGACACCGAGTACGGCACCGGGCTGGCGGCCATCGCGAGCGTCGACACGCTGAACTTCGTCCCCTCGATATCGCTGGCGCTCGTGGGCGTCGCCTACTTCGCCAGCACGACCACGCTCGGCGACCGCCTCGAGACGGCGGCGACCGTCGTCGTCGCCCTCGCCGTCGTCGTCGGCGGCGGTCTCGCGGTCGCGTGGCGGAGCCACGAACGGCTCGAAGCCGGCGTCGTGAACCTCTTTTCCCGCGTGGCCGAGTGGGCCGGCGAGCACGTCCCGCGCGTCTCCGATCCCGGTCGGCAGGGGATCAAGCGCCGCGTGAGCCACTTCTTCGAGGCTATCGAGCGCGTCGCAACCAACCCCCGGGGGCTCGCGCTCGCGCTAGGGTTCTCCGGGCTGGGGTGGTTCCTCCAGATGCTCGGGCTCTGGCTGGCGTTTCAGGCCATCGGGGAGCCAGTCAGCTTCCCGGTCGTGATGTTCGTCGTCCCCATCGGCGCCATCGCGGGGATGACGCCGCTGCCCGGCGGCGCCGGCGGGATCGAGGCCGTGCTCGTCTTCCTGCTCGTGGCGGCGCCGCTGTCCGGCGTCACCAAGTCGGTCGCGCTCGCAGCGGTGGTCATCTTCCGCGGCGCGGTGTTCTGGGTACCCATCGCCATCGGCGGCGTCGTGATGGGGACGGTGGGTGCCGGTGCACGTACCTGACCCCCGTAGGCAGGCCGATACGATGGGTTTATCCGGAGCAGGAAAGAAATCCTCCCTATGGCAACCCTCTACGACGTACCGGCAGAGGACCTCATCGAGGCCCTCGCCGAGGAGCTCGACGGCCGTATCGAGGAACCCGACTGGGTGGAGTTCACCAAGACCAGCGTCGACCGCGAACTCCCGCCCCAGCAGGACGACTTCTGGCACGTTCGCGCAGCCAGCTTGCTGCGGAAGGTCGCGATCCGGGGGCCGGTCGGTGTCGAGCGACTCGCCACCGAGTACGGCGGCTCCAAGCAGGGATCGACGCGCTACCGCGTCTCCGGCAGCCACCACACCGGTGGCTCGCGAAAGATCATCCGCACCGCGCTCCAGCAGCTGGAGGACGAGGGCCTCCTCGAGACCGCGAAGGGGGAGGGGCGACGCGTGACCGACGACGGCCGCAGCCTGCTCGACACCACCGCTGGCGAGACGCTCGAAGACCTCGACCGTCCCGAGCTCCAGAAGTACGCCTGAAACGTCGCAACCGTTTTGCGGAGAGAGCAGTAACGTACGTCTATGAGTGGAAACTCCGAGGAGGACCGGCTCGAACAGCTTCGACAGGAGCGACTCGAGGAGCTCCAGGAGCAGACCGGCGGCGAGGGGACCCAACAGGCCGCCCAGGAGCAGCAGGAGCGCGCGCAGGCCCAGCAGGACGCGCTGCTCAAGCAGCATCTCACCGACGACGCGCGCCAGCGGCTCAACGCCGTCGAGATGAGCAAGCCCGAGTTCGCCGAGAAAGTCAAGCGACAGGTGACCGCGCTGGCCCAGAGCGGCCGCATCCAGGGACAGATCGACGAGGACCGGATGAAGCAGATCCTGCGTGAGCTGAAACCCGAAGAGAAGAGCTTCGACATCCGCCGGCGCTGATGGAGCTGGCGCTCCTCTACAGCGGCGGGAAGGACTCCTCGCTGGCGGCGCTGATCCTCGACCGCTTCTACGACGTGACCCTCGTCACCGCCCATTTCGGCGTGACCGAGGAGTTCGAGAACGCCCGCAACGCCGCCGACGCGCTTGGGTTCCCGTTCGACACGGTGGAACTCGACCGCGAGGTCGCCGAGGAGGCCGTCGACCGCATGATCGAGGACGGCTACCCCCGGAACGGGATCCAGCGCGTCCACGAACACGCCCTGGAGGTCGTCGCCGACCGGGACGTGATCGCCGTCGCCGACGGCACCCGCCGCGACGACCGCGTGCCGACCGTCTCCCGGGCGACTGCCCAGAGCCTCGAAGACCGCCACGGGATCGACTACCTCTCGCCGCTTGCCGGGTTCGGTCGCGGCGCCGTGGATCGGCTGGTCGAGCAAGAACTCGACGTCGAAACCGGGCCCAGCGAGGAGATCGCCCGCGCCGACTACGAGGGCGAACTCCGCGCGATCATCCGCGAGCGCGGCGGCGACGAGGCCGTCGAGGCTGTGTTCCCGGATCACGACCAGACCATCGTCCGCGGGCTGGCTTAGCGAAAGACAGGATTCAAGCGCGGCCGCCCGGAACCCTCGGCCATGTACGACCGGCTGAAGGGGTTCAAGGACTTCTACCCCGGCGAGATGGCTGCCCGACGGGAGGTCATCGACACCACCGAGGCGGTGGCTCGCCGCTACGGGTTCCGGGAGATCGCCACGCCCGCGCTCGAGGACGTGGAGATGTACGTCGACAAGTCCGGCGAGGGGATCGTCGAGGAACTGTACAACTTCACCGACAAGGGCGGCCGGGAGGTGTCGCTCACCCCCGAACTCACGCCGACGGTCGCGCGGATGGTCGTCGCCAAACAGCAGGCGCTCTCGAAGCCGATCAAGTGGTTCTCGACGCGGCCGTTCTGGCGCTACGAGCAGGTCCAGCAGGGTCGGTTCCGTGAGTTCTACCAGACGAACGTCGACATCTTCGGCTCCGCGGAGCCGGAAGCCGACGCCGAGATCCTCGCCTTCGCGGGCGACACGCTGACCGAACTCGGCCTCCCGGCCTCGGAGTTCGAGTTTCGCGTCTCTCACCGGGACATCCTCGGAGAACTCCTGCGGCACTTCGACGAGGATGTCGACGTGCCCGAGGCGATCCGAGCGGTCGACAAAAGCGAAAAGGTCGACCGGGCGGAGTACCTCGGCCTGCTGGCCGACGCCGGCCTCTCCGTCGAGGACGCCGAGGCGTTCGACGACCTGCTCGACGCGGGGAACGAGGATCTGGACGCCCTTCTCGACGCCGTCGACCGGCCGAAACTCACCGCCGCCGTCGAGAACCTCAAGGCGGTGCTCTCCGCCGCCGAGGACTTCGGCGTCCGGGAGCACTGTGAGGTCTCCCTGCGTACGGCGCGGGGTCTCGACTACTACACCGGCGTCGTCTTCGAGTGTTTCGACACCGAGGGTCGGGTCTCCCGGGCCATCTTCGGCGGCGGGCGCTACGACGACCTGATCGAGTCGTTCGGCGGCCAGCCCACCCCCGCCGTGGGCGTCGCGCCGGGCGTGATGAACTCGACGCTCCCGCTGCTGCTGCAGGAGGCCGGCGTGTTCCCCGAGGAGGCGGTTTCGACGGACTACTACGTCCTCAGCGTCGGCGACACCCGCGAGGTCGCGTCCCGGGTCGCTCGCGACCTTCGGACGTCGGGGAACGTCGTCGAGACCGACGTGTCCGACCGGAGTTTCGGCGCCCAGATGGGCTACGCCGACTCGATCAACGCCGAGACGCTCGTGATCGTCGGCGAACAGGACCTCGCGAACGGCGAGGTGACAGTCAAGGAGATGGAGAGCGGCGACCAGACCACCGCGCCGGTCGAGGAGTTCCCCGGCGACCGCGAGCAGCCACGCTACGAGGACTTCGCGTAGACGCCGCTGCCCGTCGGCGAACAGGCGACGGATCCGTTACGCGCAGGGGGTCGTCGCGCACCCGCTTCGTTCCCTGCGCAGCGATTCTCAGATCACGGAGGCCCTGGTCCCGGCTTCCTACTTGAACGTAGCCCCCAGAGTTATGCTCCCACGAGATCCATCTTCAGGCATGACTGCCACACTCCCGGCGCTGTCGCTCGCGCTGCTACAGCTACCGATGCCGGAAGGGCCGATCGGGCAGGCGCTGATCGCCGTCATCGCCATCGCTATCGTGATTCTGGTCGGCCGGATCGTCCTCAGCATCGCGTGGAAACTGGTGCTGATCGCGTCGGTACTGATCGGCGCGCTCTGGCTGGTGACGACGTTCCTCGGCTAAAAATCGCTCAGGGCAGCGCGCCGTCGAGGAAGTTCCCGATCACGTCGTGACCCACCGCGGTCAGCACCGATTCGGGGTGGAACTGCACGCACTCGATGGGGTGCTCGCGGTGGCGGACACCCATCACCAGTTCTTCGGCGTCGTCGCCGTTCTCGGGATCGTCGGTCGTTGTCGCCGTCACCTCGAACTCCTCGGGTACCTCCGTCGCGACCAGCGAGTGGTAGCGCCCGGCCTGGAACCCCTGTTCGAGGCCTTCGTAGACGCCCTTGCCGTCGTGGTCGACCGGGAACGCCTTGCCGTGGATCGGCCGGGGGGCGTGCCCGACCGCGCCGCCGTGCTCGAAGACGGCGGCTTCGAGACCGAGACAGACCCCCAGTGTGGGTATCTCCGGGCTCACCTCGCGGAGCACGCCCATCGTCAGCCCCACGTCGCGCTCGTTTTTCGGGTGGCCGGGGCCGGGGCTGATCACCACGGCATCGGGGTCGATCTCCCGGACTTCGTCGAGGGAGGCGGTGTTCCGCAGGACTTCGACATCGGCGTCGGGCGCCCCTTCGCCGACGTACTCCACGAGGTTGTACGTGAACGAGTCGAAGTTGTCGACGAACAGCACCGTCGGCGCCTCGCTATCGTCGGCGCTCGGGGTGCTCATTGGGCACCCCCTTCGATCCGCTCCAGCGCGTCCAGCACGCCGCGGACCTTCTGTTCGGTCTCCTCGAACTCGCTCGCGGGGTCGCTGTCGGCGACGACACCCGCGCCCGCGCGGACTCGGACCTCGTCGGGGGCGTCGCCCTCGCCGTGGTCGACTGTCGCCGTCCGGATGACGATGGCCGTGTCGGCGTCGCCGGTCCACGAGAAGTAGCCGACGCCGCCGCCGTAGACGCCCCGTGGGTTCACTTCGAGGTCGTCCAGTAGCTCCATCGCCCGGACTTTCGGCGCGCCGGTGAGCGTCCCCGCGGGGAACGCCGCGCGGGTGGCGTCGAAGCCGTCGAAATCCGGGTGGAGCCGGCCCGTGACGGTCGATTCGATATGCTGGACGTGGCTGTACTTGAGCACGTTCATGAACTCCTCGACGCGCACGCTGCCCTGCCGGGAGACCTGCCGGATGTCGTTTCTCGCGAGGTCGACGAGCATCGTGTGCTCGGCACGCTCCTTGTCGTCGGCGAGCAGTTCGCCGGCCAGCCGGCGGTCCTCGACGGGGCTGGCACCGCGGGCGCAGGTGCCCGCGATGGGGTTCGACACGACGCGCTCGCCCGTGACCGAGACGAGCGTCTCGGGGCTGGCGCCGACGACCGAGCGGTCGCCGAAGGAGAGCAGATACATGTACGGCGAGGGGTTCACCTCGCGAAGCGAGGCGTAGAGCCCCAGCGTGTCCAGATCTCCCGCAATCTCGTGGCTGCGGGAGACCACACCCTGATACACGTCGCCGCCGAGGACGTGCTTCTGCATCTCGGCGACGGCCTCTTCGTAGTCGTCGCGGGCGCCGGAGTCGGCCGACTGGCGGTCGAAGCCGCCCGTTTCGGGGGCCTTTGCTGCTGCGAGGTCGCCGGCGACCGCCTCGGCCTCCGCGACGAGTCGGTCGTAGACGGCGCCGGCGTCGTCCGCCTCGGCGACGACTGGCGTGAAGACGAGTTCGACGCTCCCCTCCCGGTCGTCGAACGCGAGCGTCCGGGTCGTGAGCACGAACTGGGCGTCCGGTACGACGGGGTCGGGGCGCTCGACCCCCACCTCCGCGAGGTGGAGGTCGTAGACGGCGTCGTAGGCCAGGAAGCCGACGAGGCCGCCGTCGAGTCGCTGGCGGTCGCCCGCCTCGAAGCCGACGCGCTCCACGCCCGGCAGCGCGAGGCGGAGGCGATCCAGCGTATCGGGGTCGTCGAGTTCCCCGTCGCAGGCACCGACCTCCTCGCCAGCGTCGGCGTCGAGGCCGTCGAGGAAGCGCGCCGCCGGGCCGAGCTGCTCGACCTCGGTCCGGTTGGGGTAGACCGAAACCAGCGCCTCGGGGTCGTAGCCGACGAAGGAGAAGCGGGCGTGCCGGTCGGCGTCGTCGTCGGCGCCGGGGGTCGTGTGGCCGTCCGCGGGGGCGAACGCGCCCGCGGGGTCGCTCGAGGCGACCTTCTCGGCGCTCTCCAGCAGGAACGTGTGGTCGCTCCGGTCGCCTAGCGCGGCGTAGGCCGATAGCGGTTCGGTGTCCACATCGAGCGTGGCGGTGAGTCGGGCGACTGCGGGCCCGTCGGTGTCGGCGAGCAGACCCTCGAACTCGGATCGGGAGCGGTCGAACTCGGGCATCAGGTGGCCTCCGTGTGGGCGGCGGTGGCCTCGCGGACGAACGTGCGCATGGCCGCGTGGTCCTTCCGCCCCGGTTCGTCGTCGCGTTCGATCCCGCTGGCGGTGTCGACGACGAAGGGATCGACCGTCGCCACGGCGTCGGCGACGTTCTCGGGAGTGAGCCCCCCAGCGAGCACGAGTGGCGTGTCGAGTTCCTCTCGAAGCTCTCGGGTGGCGTCCCAGTCGTGTGTTTCGCCGGTGCCGCCCGCGCCCTCCTCGGTGAGTGAGTCAACGAGCAGCGCGTCGGCGGCACCGTCGAGTTCGTGGGCGCGTTGCCGGTCTTCGACGCCGAGTGCGACGATCACGTCGACGCCCGCGCGTTGGTGGATCTCTTCGATCTCGTTGGGGCCGAAGTCGCCGTAAATCTGGATCGCGTCCGGGTCGACGGTTTCGGCGACGGTGACGGCCTCTTCGACAGTCTCGGGAATAGTGACGGCGACGGTGGTGACGAACGGCGGAACCGTCGCGGCGAGGTCGCGAGCGCGCTCGGGATCGATCTCTCTGGGTGTGTCCACCTCAACGTCGGTGATGAACCCCAGCGCGTCCGCGCCGGTGTCGACTGCGGCGGCAACGTCGGCTTGGGTGCCGAGCCCGCAGAGCTTCGTCCGAGCCATCACTCGGCCTCGAGGGCCTCGCCACAGAGCGCCGCGAACTTTTCGCTGGCCGCGCCGTCGTCGATGGACTTGGCGGCCTGCTCGACCCCGTCTTGGAGGGTGTCGGCGAGGCCGGCGACGTAGATTGCCGCGCCGGCGTTGGCGAGGATCACGTCACGCTTGGGGCCGGTGACAGTTCCGTCGACGATGCCCCGGAGGTCCTCGGCGTTCTCCTCGGGCGTGCCGCCGGCGATGGCGTCGACGGGGGCGCTCTCGAGGCCGAGGTCTTCGGGCGTAATGATGTACTCGGTGACCTCCTCGCCCTCGACTTCTGCGACGGTTGTGGGGCCGTGGAGCGCGATCTCGTCCATGCCGTCGCCGTGAACGACCAGCGCGTGCTCGACGGGCATATGGGTGAGTGCTTCCGCGATCAGCGGGACCAGTTCCTCGCTGTAGACGCCGAGGACCTGCGCGTCGGCGCCCGCAGGGTTGGTCAGCGGCCCGAGGACGTTGAAGATGGTCCGCATCCCGAGTTCCGTGCGCGGGCCGATGACGGCCTTCATCGCGGGGTGGAAGACGGGCGCGAGCATGAAACCGATGCCGTCGCGCTCGATGGCGTCCTCGACGGCAGGTGGTTCGGCCTCGATGTCGGCGCCGGCGACTTCCAGCACGTCGGCGCTCCCCGAGGAGGAGGAGACCGAGTAGTTGCCGTGTTTGGCGACGGCGACGCCCGCGCCGGCGGCGACGATGGCGCTGGTCGTCGAGACGTTGATGGTGCTGTAGTCGTCGCCGCCGGTGCCGCAGGTGTCGACCAGTGGCTGGCCGTCGGGGTCGATGGTCCGGGCGGCGTCGCGCATCCCCTGGGCGAAGCCGGCGATTTCGGCCTCCGTCTCGCCTTTGGCTCGGAGCGCCGCCAGCAGCGCGCCGATCTGTGCCTCGGTCGCCTCCTCGAAGACCAGCGTCGCGGCCTCGCGGGCCTGCTCGACGCTCAGGTCCTCGCCCTCGGTCACGCGTTCGATGAGTTCCTGCATGGGTGGAGCGCCCGAATGTACGAATCGGGTATGTAGTGTACAACTCTGTACATTCACTTAAGCCTGCCGTGGGAGAGTGGTGCACGGTTGAGAGAGAGGCTCAATCATGGCCGAATCGGTTCGGGTCAACGCCCAACCCTGTCCCGCCCCGTGGTTCGGTGATGTCTCAGTCGTCTATCTACGCGGAAATCGGCGGGCGTGAGGCGGTCGAACGTGTCGTCGACGACTTCTACGACCGGGTGCTCGACGACCCGCTGCTCGAGCCCTACTTCGCGGAGACCGACATGGAGGCGCTGTTCGCCCACCAGGTACAGTTCGTCAGCGCGGTCGCTGGCGGCCCGGTGGACTACGACGGCGCGGACATGCAGGCGGCCCACGAGGGCATGGGGATCACCGAGGAGGCGTTCGGCCAGGTGGCCGAGTACCTCCACGCCGCGCTGGTGGAGAACGGCGTCGGCGAGGCGACCGCGGACTCGATCATCGGCGAGGTCGCGGCGCTCGAGGACGACGTGGTCGGGAAGTAGCCGGTCGCAATCGGTCGGTTCTTCTCCGTCAGTACGCTGGGTCGGGTATGCCCCGCGTCGAACTCGTCATCACCCTCCCGTCGGCGGCGTGGATCGGCGAGATCAGCCGTCGCTACCCCGACGCGCAGTTCCGCGTGCTCTCGGCGCTGCCCGACGCCGACGGCGGGACGGGGCTGCTGGAGGTCGGCGCCGCGGACCCGGCGCCGGTGCTCGCGGACATCCTCGACGCGGACCTACGTGACGTGTCGGTGCTCGCGCGAACGGATGCCGACGCGCTGGTCCAGTTCGAAACGGCGTCACCGATGCTCCTGCGGGCGGTCCAATCCTCCGGTGTCCCGGTGCAGTTCCCCTTCGAGATCAGCGAGGGCGAGGTACACTGGGAGCTGACTGTCTCACACGACAGGCTCTCGGCGCTGCGCTCGGAGTTGGACGACCGGGGGCTCGACTACCGCCTCGACCGCGTCCGCGGCGCGAACGTCGACGACGACGTGCTGACGGTCCACCAGCGCGAGGTGCTGGAGGCGGCCATCGGCGCCGGCTACTACGAGCAGCCTCGCGACGCCTCGCTGACCGACCTCGCGGCGGAGTTGGAGATGGCCGAATCGACGCTCAGCGGCGTGCTCCGCCGCACGGAGGCCACGCTGGCGCAGGCGTCCGTCGACGACGGCACGCGGTGAGGGCGCCAACCGCCTGCCGGAGCCGACTTTCGAAAGCTTCAACTAAGCCCGACGGGTACGATTGAGTGCAGAGATAGCCCGGTCGGGTTGGTAGTCTAGTCCGGTTATGACACCTCCTTGACATGGAGGAGGCCGGCGGTTCAAATCCGCCCCAACCCATCTTCTTCCGACGCCCAATCGACGAGCGACGCGACTGTAAGGAGCGAGCGAGGAGCGGGCGTCGGGTGTGATGGTCACGAAGGATTTGAACCCAGAGAACGAGCGAAGCGAGTTCTCGTGGTTCAGAATCCGCCCCGGAATTCTTCCATAGGACTGGTTCCTGGCCTGCGACAGCATCCGTCTCTTCCGCTGCTCATCAACCCGTGTGTGTACCGTGGAAGCTTTACCCGCGCCCATACTGCCTTCTCCAACGATGGCAGAGGACTCCACGGCCGATCGGCGAACGTTCCTTTCGGCGGTCGGCGGCGCCGCCGCGACGGCGCTCGCTGGCTGTACCGGCGACGGGACTCCGACCAGCGACGGCACGTCGTCGCCGATTCCCGCCACCGAAACCACGGTGTCGACCCCCGAGGGCGGCCCACAGGCCGGCGGCCGGCTCCGGGTCGGCTTCGAGTCCGAACTCACTGGACTCGACCCCCACACCACCGAGAGCGTCGTCTCGTGGGTGGTGAACTTCAACATCTGCGAGACGCTGATCACGTTCGACGAAGGCGCCCCGACCGGGCGGCTGGCGACCGACTGGGAGATCGGCGACGACGGCCGCACGTACACGTTCACGCTCGCGGAGGACGCGCGCTTCCACCCGCCGGTCGACCGCGAACTGGTCGCCGAGGACGTCGTCTACTCCTTCGAGCGCATGAATCAGGACGGCGCGATGGGCGCCGACCTCTCGGCGGTCGAGTCCGTCGAAGCCACCGGCGAGTACGAGGTGACGTTCACGCTCGCCCAGACGTTCGCGCCGTTTTTCAACTTCCTCGGGCGCGTCCCGTGGGTCGTCGTCCCCGAGGAGGCCGTCGAGGAACAGGGCGGCGGCCTCGGTGACTTTCAGGAGCCAGTCGGGAGCGGCCCGTTCCAGTTCGAGGAGCACGAACCCGGCGACCACCTCACGCTGACGGCGTTCGAGGACTATCGCGAGGACGGCGTGCCGTTGCTCGACGCCGTCGAAATCACGCCGATCCCGGACGCCGACTCCCGGGTCGCGGCGCTCCGTAGCGGCGACGTGGACATGGTCCGCGGCGTCGGCGGCAGCGACGCCGACACCCTTCGGGACGACGACCGGACGAAGCTCTCCCGGCAGAGCGGCACCGAGTGGGGCCAACTCCACATCAACTGTAGCGAACCGCCGTGGGACGACCCGGCAGTCCGGCGGGCGGTCGCGCACGTCATCGACCGGGGCGCCATCGTCGAGGCCGCCGTCTCGGGCTACGGCCAGGCGGCGTGGCAGCCCTACGCCGAGGACAGCATCTGGAACCACGACCTCGGCGACAGCCGGCGCACCCGCGATGTCGAGCGCGCAAAGCAGATCCTCGAGGACGCCGGCAACCCCCTCGAGGGCGAGACGCTGACGATCAAGACCAACAGTCGGTACTCGCTGATGGAGACCACCGCGGATCTGCTGGTCGCCAACCTCGCGGCGGCGGGCATCGACGCCGAGACCGAGACCCTCGAGTGGGCGACCCAACTGGAAGACTTCGTCACCGGCAACTTCGGCGCGATGGCGTTCTCGGTGCCGTTCAAGATCGACCCCGACCGGCACTACTACGGCTTCATCCACCCCGACGGCTCGCAGTTCAACCACTACGGCGAGGAGCAACCGGACGCCCAACGCATGTACGACCTGCTCGAACAGGGCCGTAGCGAGACCGATCAGGAGGCCCGCGTGGAGATCTACGCCGAGTTCGAGAAACTGGTCAACAAGAACTGCCCGTGGATCTCGGTCGCGCGCGCCGACGGCATCACGGGGCTGGGATCGAACGTCTACGGGGTCCAGCCGTGGCTGCTACCGTACACCCGCTACTGGACCATGTGGAAGGGGGAGTGAGCGCCGGCGGCGATGGTCTCACGGCTGCAGGCGTTTCTGGTCCGGCGGCTGCTCTGGGCGCTGCCGGTGCTCGCGCTGGTCTCGGTGGTCGTGTTCGGCCTCATCAGGCTCGTCCCCGGCGATCCGGCCATCGTGATGCTCGGCGCCGACGCCGACCCCGCCAGACTCGCCGCCGTGCGTGAGGAGATGGGGCTGAACGACCCGATCTACGTGCAGTACGTCGACTACATCACCGACGCGATCCGCGGGGATCTGGGCCGCTCGTACGTCGACGATCAGGCGGTCAGCGCCGCCATCGCCAGCCGCCTGCCCCGAACGCTGTTCCTGACGCTCGCGGGCTTTTTCGTCTCGCTGTCCATCGCGATTCCGGCCGGCCTGCTGAGTGCGACCAACCGCGGGAAAGCCCTCGACGGCGTCGGCCTCACGTTCGGCCTGCTGGGCGTCTCCATCCCGAACTTCTGGCTGGGCATCGTTCTGCTGATCGCCTTCGGCGTCAACCTCGGCTGGCTCCCGGTCGCGGGCTACGCCTCGCCGCTCGAGGACCCGGTCGCGGGGATCCGCTACCTGCTCCTCCCGGGGATCACGCTCGGGACGGCGATGGCCGCCGTCGTCACCCGGATGCTGCGCTCGGAGCTACTGGAGGAGCTCCGCCGGGAGTACCTCGACGCCGTCCGGATGAAGGGCGTGAGCGACCTGCGCGTGCTGGGCCACGCGACGAAGAACGCGTTTATCCCGGTGGTGACGGTCATCGGGATGCAGTTCGGCTACCTGCTCGGCGGCTCTGTCGTCGTCGAACAGGTGTTCACCATCCCGGGGATGGGACAGCTACTGATCGGCGCCATCCGGAGCCGCGACTACATCACCCTCCAGGGGGTCGTGCTCGTCTACACCACGTTCTTCGTCGTCGTCAACGTGGTCGTCGACGCCGCGTACTTCTACCTGAACCCGAAACTGCGAGGTGACCAATGAGCGCCGACGATTCCCGCGACGACTCCCTCCCCGAACCCCGTGGCCACTCCGGCGCCGAGCCCGGCGACGACTCCCGGGCCCAGTCCCGTCCTGAGTCGCCCCTCCGCCGCCGCGCGAAAGCCTTTGCGGCACGGTTCCGCCGGAACACGCTGGCAATGGCCGGCCTCCTCATCACCGGGAGCGTCGTCCTGATCGCGCTGCTGGCGCCGGTGCTTGCGCCGCACGACCCGGCGACGGTGAACGTCCCCGCACGCCTGCAGGGGCCGAGCCTCGCGTACCCGATGGGCACCGACCACTACGGCCGGGATCTGTTCTCACGGGTGCTGTTCGGCGCCCGGATCGCGCTGCAGGTGGCCGTCGCCACCCCGCTCGTCGCCGGCGCCATCGGCGTCCCCATCGGCCTGCTCGCGGGCTACGCCGGCGGCCGCGTCGACGACGCGCTGATGCGCCTGATGGACAGCATCTTCGCGTTCCCGGCGATCCTGCTGGGCCTGACCCTCGTCGCCGTGTTTGGCCAGTCGCTGACCAACATCGTGCTCGCGTTGGGCATCGTCTACATCCCGCAGTTCGCCCGCGTCACCCGCGGCAGCGCCGTCTCGGTCGTCGAGGAGGAGCACGTCCGGGTCGCGCGCTCGCTGGGTGCCTCCCACGTCCGGATCATGCTGGTCCACGTGCTGCCGTTCTGTCTCTCGGCGATCCTCGTACAGGCCACCGTCACAGCCGCGCTGGCCATCGTCCTGGAGTCGTCGCTCTCCTTCCTCGGCGTCGGCGTCCCCTCGCCGAAACCCTCCTGGGGGTCGATCCTCCGGGTTGGCAAGGGGTACGTCGACAGCGGCGAGTGGTGGTTCAGCGTGTTTCCGGGGCTGGCCATCGTCGTCGCCGTCCTCGGGTTCAATCTGCTCGGCGACGGCCTGCGCGACGTGCTCGACCCCCGGACCGACCCCAACAGGTGATCCAGAATGGCTGACTCCCCACCCACGACCGACGCCCCCCTCCTTCGCGCCCAGAACCTCCGAACCCAGTTCGGCCGCGAGAACCCTCTCGTCGCCGTCGATGGGATCAGCTACGACCTTCGAGCGGGCGAGACGCTGGGCATCGTCGGCGAGTCCGGCGCCGGGAAATCCGTCTCCGTGCGCTCGCTCGTGGGGCTGATCGACGACCCCGGCGAGGTCACTGGCTCGGTGCGCTGGCGCGGCGAGGAACTGGTCGACGCCTCCAGCCGAAAGCTCCGCGCGGTCCGTGGCTCCGGGATCGGGATGGTGTTCCAGAACGCCGAGGCGGCGTTCGACCCGAGCCTCACCGTCGGCACTCAGATCGTTGAGGCGGTCCGGGCCAGCCGTGACCTCTCGAAGCAGGACGCCCACGAGGAAGCCATCGACCTCCTCGTGGAGGTCGGCATCGGCGACCCCGGGGGGCGCTTCGACGACTACCCCCACGAGTATTCGGGGGGGATGGCCCAGCGCGCGATCATCGCGATGGCGCTGGCGGGCGAACCGGATCTGCTGATCGCCGACGAGCCGACGACCGGGCTGGACGTGAGCGTGCAGGCCGGCATCGTCGACCTGTTCCGCGATCTCGTCGCCGAGCGCGACATGTCGCTCCTGCTGATCAGCCACGATCTCGGCGTCGTCTCACAGCTCTGTGAGCGGATCGCCGTGATGTACGCCGGCCGGATCGTCGAGCGCGGCAGCCGAAAGCAGCTACTGGGCTCCCCCCGCCATCCCTACACGCAGGCGTTCCTGCGCAGCGTCCCCGACGTGGACGAGCGCAAGGACCTCGAACCAATCGGCGGCGCGCCCCCGAGCCTCGAGAACCCGCCGTCGGGCTGTCGGTTCCACCCGCGCTGTCCGGTCGCGGAGGCGGGCGTCTGCGACGGCGCGGCGCCGCCGACGGTCGCCTTCGGCGACGGCCACGAGGCGACCTGCTACGCCTACACCGACGCCCACCCGGGCGGCGACGACTACGACCGCGAGGCAGTCGAGTCGATCCGGTGGGACGCCGACGGGACTGAGGAGATAGGCGGAGAAGAGGAGGTGGAACGATGAGCGACGCCGAGCCACTGCTCTCCGTTCGAGACCTGAAGCGCCACTATCCGGTCCGCTCGGGCATCCTCAAACGAAAGACGGGCGCGGTCCAGGCCGTCGACGGCGTGAGCTTCGACCTCCAGCAGGGCGAGACGCTGGCGGTCGTCGGCGAATCCGGCTGTGGGAAATCGACGCTCGCGGAGATGGTAATCGGTCTCGACGAGCCCAGCGCGGGGGAGATCGAGTTCGAGGGAGAAGTAATCGCCGGCGGCGTCGACAAGGCGTTCCGCCGCCGGGTCCAGATGGTGTTTCAGGACCCGTTCTCGACCCTGAACGAGCGCATGACCGTCGGCCGAATCGTCGCCGAACCGCTCGTCATCCACGGCGAGCGCGAGGACGACCGCGCGGCGTACGTCCGGGATCTGCTCAAAACCGTCGGGCTCGACCCGGACCGGGATTACGACGCGTTCCCGCACGAACTCTCCGGGGGCCAGCGCCAGCGCGTGGGCATCGCGCGGGCGCTCGCGCTCGACCCGGACCTACTGGTGCTGGACGAGCCAGTCTCGGCGCTGGACGTGAGCGTCCGTGCGGGGATCTTGGAACTGCTCCGGGATCTGCAGGCCGAGCGCGGCCTCACCTACCTGCTGATCAGCCACGACGTGAGCGTGGTCCGGCAGGTGGCCGACCGCGTCGCGGTGATGTATCTCGGGGAGTTCGTCGAACTCGGCGGCCTCGAAGCAGTGCTTGACGACCCCGCCCACCCCTACACCGAGGCGCTGCTGTCGAGCGTTCCCCGGGTCCGAGCCGAGCCAGCGCCGGACCAGCGGATCCGACTGCCCGGGTCCCCGCCGGACCCCTCGGATCCGCCCTCGGGCTGTCGGTTCCACCCGCGATGCCACCTCCGGGAGCGCCTCGACGACGATGACGCCGCGCGCTGCGTAGCTGCGGACCCGGAACTCACGGAGCGGGAGGCTGGCGGGGAGCCGCGCCCGGGCGGCGACGACGACCGGACCGTGGCGTGTCACTTCCGGCCCGGCGGCCGTAATTACTGAAGGGCATCTCCCGCAGTAGAAATTATTAAGCCACTGCATCCGAAACGTGACGTATGACCGAACGAGTCGCGACCACGCTGGGGCTGTACCCGCTCCCGGACTGGGCGAAAGACGAACTCTCGGACCTGAAAGGTCACCAGAGGGCCGACCTCGTCGACGGCAGCGAGGGGCCGGACGTGCGCGCGGCCTACGAGCGCGTCCGCGAGGACCTGATCACCGACCAGCGCGAGGCCGGCCTCGACCGCATCGTCGAGGGACAGGGCCGCTGGGACGACTGGCTGGCCCACCCGCTGGCGGTCCACGACAGCGTGGAGACGGGCGGCATCGTGCGCTACTACGACAACAACAACTTCTACCGCGACCCGCGGGTCGTCGACGACCTGACCGTGGACGGAGATGTCGCCGCCGAACTCGATGCCGCAACGGGCCTGCTGAACGAGGGCGAGTCCCTGCAGGCCGTCCTGCCGGGTCCCTACACGCTCGCGGAACTCGCTACCGACGAGCACTACGGCGACGATGCCGAGTTCCTCGCGGCCATCGCGGAGTTCCTCGCCGCCGAAGTCGAGGCGCTCCCACCCCACGAGACGCTGTTCCTGCTCGACCCCTCGCTGGTGACCGACCCGCCCGAGGGCGAGACGAACGAGCGCGTCAGCGACGCCGTCGATACCGTCGCCAGCGCCACCGACGCCGACGTGGTGTTCCAGAGCTACTGGGGCGCTCACGAGGAGAAGACGTACGCCCACCTGATGGATGCCGATGTCGACGCCTTCGGATTCGACTTCGTCGCCGGCAACCGGGAGACCCACCTCTACAACGTCAACGAGTACGGCACCAAGGGCGACATCTCGCTGGGTCTCGTCGACGGCCAGAACACCGCCGTCGAGGACCCCGGCACCGTCGCCGAGCGCATCGACTGGGTGACCGAGCAGATCCCGGACCAGACGTTCGACACCGTCTACGCGACGCCAAACACGGAACTCGCCTACCTCCCCGTCTCGACCTACAAGCAGAAGCTCTCGGTGCTTGCTGAAGCCGTCGAGACCCCGGAGGTGAGCGCCTGATGGCCCGAGACGCCCAGAACCGCGAGCAGTTCCGCCCCGAGGACCACGAGAGCGAGCACTTCCTGCTCACGAGTGTCGTCGGCTCCTACCCCAAGCCGACGTGGCTCAACCGCGCTGACGACCTCGTCGAGGATCCGGAGTCCTCGTTCGACGAGGCCGACCTCGAGGAGGCCCACGACGACGCGTGTCGCCTCATCACCGAGGAGCACGAACGCAGCGGCCTCGACACCGTCGTCGACGGCGAGATGCGGCGCAACGAGATGGTGGAGTTCTTCGCCGAGCGCATCGACGGCTACGAGTTCAACGGGCCCATCAAGGTGTGGGGTCACAACTACTTCGACAAGCCGAGCGTCGTTGAGGAGGTCAGCTACGACGAACCGTGGCTGGTCGACGAGTTCGAGTTCACCGATTCTGTAGCCGAGCGCCCGGTCAAGGTGCCGATCACGGGTCCCTACACGCTCGCGAACTGGGCGTTCGACGAGCACTACGGCGACAGCGAGGCACTGGCCTACGACCTCGCGGACCTCGTGAACGAGGAGATCGAAAAGTTGGTCGAGGCCGGCGCGCGCTACATTCAGATCGACGAGCCAGCGCTGGCGACGACGCCCGACGACCACGCCATCGTCGGCGGCTGTCTGGAGCGTATCGCCGACGGCGTGCCCGAGGACGTCCGGATCGGCCTCCACGTCTGCTACGGCGACTACTCCCGGATCTACCCGGAACTCAACGAGTTCCCGGTCGACGAGGTGGACCTCGAACTCTGCAACGGCGACTACGAGCAGATCGAGACGTTTGCGGATGGCGAGTTCGCGCCAGACCTTGCGCTCGGCGTGGTCGACGCCCACACCGCCGAGGTCGAGAGCGTTGCGGAGATCAAGGAGAACATCCAGCAGGGACTGAAGGTTGTGCCCCCGGAGAAGCTCACTATCTCGCCGGACTGCGGGCTGAAGCTACTGCCCCGCGAGGCCGCCTACGGGAAGACCGAGAACCTCGTGGAGGCCGCCCGGGAGGTCGAGGCCGAACTCGACGCGGGCGAGATCGACGTGCCGGTTCGGGACGCCGCGCCGGCGGATGACTGACACGGCGATTGGCAGCCGTGGGAGGGCGACGACTGACACGGCGATTGGCAGCCGTGGGAGGGCGACGACTGACACGGCGATTGGCAGCCGTGGGAGGGCGACGACCGAGCGGGGAAAACGGTTTTTCGGTTACTCGTCGCTCGACTCGATGACGTCGACGACCGGCCCTTCCTCGATTTCTTCATCCCCGTCGCCGCTCTCGCTGGGCGTCGGCAGGAACGGCGCGATCAGCGCGGCGACGGCGAGCAGCAGGCCCGCGTAGCGCGTGGCCTCGACGTACCAGTCTTCGGGTTCGAGGTCCTCGGGGTTCTCGTAGCCCGCGAGCATCGAGCGGGCACAGATGTCGAGCAGTTTCTCGGGGACGGCAGCGCCGGCGACGCCGGTGACGAACGTGAGGGCTCTCAGGAGCATACACCGGTATGACGGGCTACGAACACGAGGCATTTGTGGTTCCGGCGGCGTCGCTGGACGGCGGGAGAAACGGGAAAAGTCGAAGCGTTACTCGTAGAGCAGCGCTTCGTCGGGGCGCTCGTAGTCGATCAGCTCCGCTTCGTCGAAGAACAGCTCGATCTCGCGCTCGTTCGAGCCCGGATCCTCGTGATCCGAGGCGTGGATGACGTTGCGGCCCAGATCCAGCCCGAGGTCGCCGCGGATCGTGCCCGCGGGCGACTCGGCGGGGTCGGTTTCGCCGACCATGTGGCGGACCTGTCGGGTGGCGTCGCCGCCCTCCCAGACCATCGCGAAGACGGGCCCGGAGGTGATGAAGTCGACGAGACCCTCGAAGAACGGCTTGTCCTCGTGCTCGCCGTAGTGCTCCTCGGCGAGGTCACGCGGGATCTCGATGAACTTCCCGGCGACCAGCTTCAGGCCGCGCTCCTCGAAGCGCGAGACGATTTCGCCGATCAGCCCGCGCTTGACGCCGTCGGGCTTGACCATGACGAACGTTCGCTCGCGCTCGCTCATTCCTCGTCCTCGTCGGCGTCGGCGGACTCCGCGGACTCGGCCTCGTCAGCCTCCTCGTCGGATTCCGCTTCGGCGTCCTCAGCTTCTTCGGATTCCTCGGCTCCGGATTCGGCCTCCTCGGCTTCCTCCGCTGCTTCGGACTCCTCTTCCTCTTCTTCCTCGGCGGCCTCCTCTTCGGCTTCAGCTTCTGCTTCGGCCGCTGCTTCGGCCTCCGCTTCGGCTTCTGCCTGGTGGTGGCCGCCTGCTTCGGTCCACTCGAGGTCTCGGGGCTCGCGCCCGAGGTCGGCGTTCTTCTCGCACTTCGCCGAGCAGTAGTGGACGACGCTGCCGTTCGTGTGGACGAACATCGTGCCCGTACCGGGCTCGACGTCGTCGCCACAGTAGTCACAGGTTCGGTTCTGGGGCATTAGGCACCTCCGATGGAGTCGGCGTCACGCTGAGTCTCCCGGAGCTGGAGGATGTCGCCCTCGCGCACGGGACCCAGCACGTTCCGCGTGATGATGCGACCCTGGTTCGAGCCGTCCTGAATGCGGCACTTGACCTGCATGGCCTCGCCGTGCATCCCGGTCTTGCCGACGATCTCGATCACCTCGGCAGGCGTTGATTCCGTGCCGCTCTCCTCTTCTGCGCTCATAGGTTATCGGAGTTCCTCGACCTTCTCGGAGATGTCCTCCACGTCGTCCTCGGCGTCACCGGCGTCGACGATGCCGGCGGCGGCGCTGCCGACCTCGAGGCCGGCGGCGTGACCCAGGTCGTCCTGAGTCTCGACGAAGACGACCGCGATGCCCTTCTCCTCGGCGAGTTCGGGCAGGTGCATGACGATCTCCTCGGGCTGGACGTCCTCGGCGACGAACACGAGGTCCGCGTTGCCTCGCTCGACGGCCTTGGTCGTCTCGTTGGTTCCTTTCTTCACGGTGCCGGTGTCCCGGGCGACCTCGAGCGCGTCGAGCGCGCGGTCGGCGAGGTCGGCGGGGGTCTCGTAGTCGACGTAAACTGGCATTGTTGTAGTACCTCGTCCTGCCTGCGGGCTCGACTGCCCCACCGGAACCGCGTCCCTAGCGGTGGGGAGTATCATCAACCCCGGACAGGCTTCGACCATCGGTTCGCCAGCCCCACGTAAAAGCGTGTTCAAACTCCCGGGACCGTGTCAGCGCCCGACACGGGAGCCGAAACGGGCAAACCCGGGGCGGGCAAATCGGCTGGCATGACCCTCTCCTCGCTCGCGGCTGACCTCCGCGCGGAGGCCGCGCGCGCGAACGAGCGCCGCGCACTCGTGCTCACGGGCGACGCCGACGCCACCCGCGCGGCCGCCGTCGACGCCATCGAGGCCGCGGGCCTCCCCATCCCGGACTGTACCGCGGTCTCGGCTGCCGAGGACTGGCCGTTCGAGCATGTCGGTCCAAGAAAGTCTCGCGAACTCCTCGGCCGAACGCAGCAGGCGGTCGTCCTCGACGGCCACGACGAGTGCTCGCCCAACGCCATCGGCCGCACCGTCGGCGCCGTCGATGGCGGCGGTCTCTACATCCTGCTCGCGCCGGATCTCGATTCGTGGGCGGAGCGCCACGACGCCTTCGACGAGACGCTCGCCGTGCCCCCGTTCGGCGTTGACGACGTAACCGGGCAGTTCCGTCGCCGACTCGTCGCGACGCTCCGGGAACACCCGGGGATCGCGATCTGCGACGTGGACGAGAACTACGACGGTCCGGAGGAAAACGCCGTCGAGATCCAAGACGACGGCCTGACAGATCCGTGGCCTGCGCGCCCTCGCGAACCTCCCGAACCCCCGGAGGGTGCCAGCTTCCCGGACGACATCTACCGCGCCTGCGAGACCGCCGATCAGGCCGACGCGGTCCGCGAACTGGAAGCGCTCGGGAACACCGCCGCCGAATCCGCACCGGCCGTCATCGTCGAAGCCGACCGCGGCCGCGGGAAGTCGAGCGCCGCGGGCCTCGCGGCAGGCGCACTCGCTCGCGAGGGGCGGGACGTGCTCGTGACCGCGCCGGACCGCCGCGGCACGTATGAACTGTTCGCCCGCGCCCGGGAACGGCTGGAAGCGGCCGACGCGCTCGCCGGCGCCGGGGAGAACCGAATCGCCGCCGACTCGGGGGGTTGCGTCCGATTCGCCCGACCCCCTGAAGCGGCCGACCTCCCGGACGACCCGGATGCCGTCGTCGTCGACGAAGCCGCGGCGCTCCCCGTCTCGCTGCTCGAACGGTTCCTCGACGGCCCGCCGGTCGCGTTCTGCACCACGGTCCACGGCTACGAGGGCGCGGGTCGGAGCTTCGACGTGCGCTTCCGGAGCAGCCTCGCCGACTCGGAGCGCGAGGTGATCGACATCCGGCTTGACGAGCCGATCCGGTACGCCGCCGGTGACCCCGTGGAGTCGTGGGCGTTCCGCGCGCTGCTGCTCGACGCCCGGCCGCCCGTGGACCAGTTGGTTGCTGACGCCACCCCGGAGACCGTCGAGTACGAGGAACTCACCCCCGAGCGCCTGCTGGCCGACGAACATCTGCTCCGGGAGGCGTTCGGCCTGCTCGTGCTTGCCCACTACCGGACCGAACCGGACGACCTCGTACGCCTGCTCGACGCGCCAAACCTCACCTGCCGCGCGCTGCTGCATGAGGGTCGGGTGGTCAGTATCGCCCTCTTGGCCCGCGAGGGCGGCCTGTGCGAGGCGACCCGGGAGCGTGTCTACCGCGGCGAGCGCGTCCGCGGGAACATGCTCCCGGACGTGTTCACCAGCCAACTCCGCGATCAGGACGGCGGCGAGCCAGTCGGCTACCGGGTGATGCGCATCGCGACCCACCACGCCGTTCGCTCGGGTGGGCTCGGCTCACGCCTGCTCGGCGAGGTCGAGGCGGAGTTCCGCGCAAGCGAGGGACGAGATGCCGACCTCCGGGGCGAGCAGGTCGCCCACGCCGGCCGACAGGGCGCCGGCGAGCGCGTCGACTACCTCGGCGTCGGCTACGGCGCCACACCCGAACTGCTCGATTTCTGGGCCGGGAACGGCTACCGGACGGTCCACCTCTCCACCACGAAAAACGACGCCAGCGGTGAGCACTCCGCGCTGATGGTCCGACCGCTGACCGACACGGGCGCCGACCTCGCAGGACGCCACGCCACGTGGTTCCGCGAGCGTGCGACGGGCGTGATCACGGGCCCGCTCGCGGGCGTCGATCCCGACGTGGTCCGGCGTGCGCTCCGGGCGGTCGACGACGAGGCGGTTCCGGCGGAGGCGGGACTCTCCGAGCGCGACTGGCGGGTCGTCGTCGACGCCGCCAACGGGATGGGGAGCTACCACGCCGCGCCGGCGGCGTTCACCGAACTGGCGCTGCGGGAGCTGATTCTGGGCGAGGCCGACCTCGACGCCGAGGCGGAGCGCCTCCTAGTCGAGAAAGTGCTCCAGAACCGCGAGTGGGAAGCCGTCGCCGACGATCTGGATCACGTCTCGACGCGGATGACGATGCGGGCGTTCGGCGACGCCTGCGAGCCACTGGTCGAGGCCTACGGGACGGCAGCGGCGAAGGCGCACCGCGGGTACTGGGAGTAGGCGATTTCGCCCCGAATGGGGAGCTACTAATGCCCGCTCACAGTTGCAGTCCGTATGGAACTCCCACCCTTCGAACTGGAGCGCTGGCTCGACGAGTACGAGCCAGAGGCCGACCTGATGCTCGCCGAGAGCGGCGTCCGGAGCCTCCCCGTCGACCGGTTCGACCTCGACGTGGGCGAACTCGGCTACGTCATCCCCACCGACGGCGACCCCGAGTTCCGGGCCGATATCGCCGAGCGCTACGGCCGCGACGCCGAGGAAGTCGTCCTCACCTGCGGCACGCAGGAGGCGGACTACCTCACGTTCATGGCGCTCTTGGACGAGGGAGACCACAGCGTCGTCATCTCACCGACCTACCAGTCCCTCGCGAGCGTCCCCGACGCCGTCGGCGACGTGACCGAGGTCCGAACCGAGCCGCCGGAGTGGGAGCTATCCGTCGACGCCGTCGCCGACGCGATGCGCCCCGAGACGGAGTTGGTCGTGCTCACGAACCCCAGCAACCCCACTGGGAAGTACCTCGGCCCGGAGACGATGGCGGCGCTGTACGACCTCGTCGCCGAACACGACGCCTATCTGCTCGTCGACGAGGTCTACCGGATGCTGGCCGAGGAGCCCCACGCCCCCGCCGCGGCGCTCGGCCCGCGAGCCATCTCCACGGCCGGCGTTTCGAAGTCCTACGGCCTCGCCGGCGCGCGGGTCGGCTGGGTCGTCGCCGACGAGGAAATCGCCGATGAAGTCCGGAAGTGGAAGGACTACACGACCATCTCGCCGCCACTCGTCGGGCAGCACATCGCCCGGCAGGCGCTCGGCGAGCAGGAGGCCGACATCCTTGAGGCGAACCGCTCCCATGCGCAGGCCAACAAGGAGCGCGTCGCGGAGTTCGTCGAGCAGTACGACCTCGACTGGTTCGAGCCGACGGGTGTGAACGCCTTCCCGACGATTCCGGCGGGGTTCGAGAACGGCAAGGAGTTCTGCCGGACGCTGTTCAAGGAAGAGAGCGTGGTGCTCGCACCCGGCGAGGTGTTTGGCTACCCGGACCGCTTCCGGATCGGGTTCGGCCTCCACACCGAGGAACTGGAGTCGGGGCTCGAACGCATCGGCCGGCACATCGAGAACAACCGCTGAGTGAGCGGCCGCCGATTCAGAGGCCGCTGCCGCCCGCGCGGCTGGCGTCGACATCGATGGCGTCGACGGGGCAGACGTCGACACAGAGCATGCAGTCGATACACTGGTCCTCGAAGGTGGGTTCGACTTTCCGGTCGCTCTCGGGGTGGTCGGGCGTGTCGACCCACGTGAACACGTCGACGGGGCAGTCCTCGAGACAGGTGCCGTCGGCGATACAGAGGTCGTAGTCCACGGCGACGTGGGTGCCGTGGATGCCGAGCTTTTCCGGCGGGTCGACGGGGCCCCAGACGGTGACGGCGGCCTCGTCCTGGTCCTCGCCGCTGGCGGCCGCGGCCTCCTCACCCTCGACACGCTCGCGGTGGGTGTCGAAGTTCGGGTCGATGGGCATGGACGTATCTCCCGTCGCTCCGCATAAGTATTCGCTGGTGCGTGCGCCCGGGTTCTTGTACGCCGGCCGCGTTCGCCCGAACATGATCGACGCCGTGTCCATCCTCGCGCTGGCACTGCTCGTGCTCGCGGTGGTCGCGAGCGGCGTGCCGGGCGTGCCCGCCGGGCTGCTCGCGCTGGCCGGCGTCTACGTCGAGTACCTGTTCGGGTCCGGCGGGATGACGCTCTGGCTCCTGTTCAGCTTCACCGTCGTCGGCATGCTCGCCGTCGTCGTCGACCTGTTCGGCGGCGCCGTCGCCGCCCGCGGCCGCGGTGCGAGCACGCAAACCTCGCTACTCGCGGGCGGCGCGGGGCTGGTGCTGTTCTTCGTCGCCGGCCCCATCGGCGTCGTGGTCGGGATGTTCGCCGCGGTGTTCGCACTGGAACTCCGTCGGGAGGACAGATCCGTCGAGGAGGCGTGGGACAACGGCCTCTGGGCGACTGCCGGGATGCTCGCCTCCGGCGTCGCGGTGTTCCTGCTCGTGGCGTCGATACTCATCGGCTACCTCGTGTTCGTGCTCTGGTTCGGAAACGGGCTGTAGCGCCGCGGGGCGTCCTCACCCGGCCATGACACTTTTGCGAGCCTCGACCGAACCTCCTGACGATGACGCCACACCACATCCCGAAGGGGGTCACGCTCGACACCCTCCGCGAGATCATCGCCGGCTGGGCTGATGTCGGTGCGGCGACGGCGCCACAGTACACCTCCGAGGTCGAGGACGTCGTCAGTGTCTCCGACGCCGTCGGCCGACAGACCCGGTTTCTGGAGGATATCGGCGTGCTCGAACCCCACGGCCAGCAGCGACAGTTGACCGATCTGGGCGTGGAGTTAGCCGACGCGCTCGCCGCCGCCGACACCGAGACAGCGAAGTCCCGGGCCCACGACGCGCTCTCGGGCTGGGAACTCACCGAGGATGTCCGCGGCGTCCTCGAGAGCAACCCGATGGCCGAGTCGGAACTGGTCCCCGTCGTCGCGGACCTCGCGGAGCAGGACCTCGACGACAGCCGCGTCGACACCGGCGTCTCGACGCTGCTGGACCTCTACGAGTGGGCCGGCCTGCTCGAACGCGACGCCGACGGGCGATACCGGCTCCCGGAGAGCGAAGCCGAGTCAGCGGGCGACGAGGAGCCCTCCGAGGTCGAACGGGCCAAACGGGCCGCCGAGGGCGCCGCCGCGGCCGCCGAATCGGCGGAGGCAGCCGTCGAGCAGGCCGGCGCCGAACCCACACCCGAGGCAGCGCATATCGAGGAGATGATCGAAGAGGTCGCCCAGCGCACGGTCGCGGAGACCGCCCGCGAGACGGCCGAGGCGGTGGCCCGCGAGACCGCCGTCGAGGCCGCCGAAACCGCCGCGGCCGAGATAGCCGAGGGGATCGCCGCGGACGCCGCCCGACAGACCGCCGAGGAGGTAGCCACCGAGGCGGCGTCGAAGACGGCCCACGACGTAGTCGAGGACGCGGCGGCGGATATCGAGTCGGTCGCCGCCACCGCCGAGGAAGCCGCCGAGACGGCCAATGAGGTGGCCGAGACGGTCGAAACCGAGCGCGTCGAGGAGACCGCCGAGGCCATCGCACGGGAGGTGGCCGCCCGAACCGCCCACGAGGTGGCCCGCGAAGCCGCCGAGGAGGCAGCCGCCAAGACAGCGAAGGAGATCGCGAGCGACGTTGCCGAACCCGTTGCGCAGGAGACGGCCGAGGACGTGACTTCGGCGGTCACGGAGACCGCTGAGGTGGAAGAGTCCGAGACCGCCGGGACGCCCGCGGAAGCCGGCGAGGGCGACGCCGAGGACATCGAACGGGCGACGCAGGAACTGACTCGGGAGCTGCTGGAGGGCGTCGATGGGCTCGAACTCACCGTCGGCGACGACGGCGTCGAGATCGAGGTCGACGAGGGCTCCGGCATCGAGGTCACGCTGGACAGCGACGCCGACGTAGCGGACCTCGATCTGCCGGAGGGGGTCGAGATCACGTCCAGTGACGGCGACTCCGACCTCCGCCCCGACGGCGGCGAGCAGTCCGCCGCCGAGGAATCCCCGGTCGAACTTACGCAGGAAGACGACACGGTCCGCATCGACATCGACGCCGGCCCGGGGATCACGCTCTCTATCGACAGCGAAGCGGACGGTGGGGGGACCGAGGAAGCCGCGGACGGTGAGAAAGCAGGCGAAGCGGGAGCCCCAGACGGCGAAAGAGCGGCCGAAGCGGGAGCGCCAGACGGCGAGGAAGCAGCCGAAGCGGGGGAAACGGAAGTCGAACGAGACGCCGAAGCGGAGGCAACGGCAGCCGAGGAAGCAGCCGAAGCGGAGGCGGCGGATGAGGCGCAAGCCGGTGAGGGGGCCAGCGACGAAGCCGAATCAGCCTCGAGCGCGCTCGAGGGGATAGATCTCTCCGATGTCGAGGATCCCGAGGCGTTGGTCACCGAAATCGTCGACGCCGCCGAGGCGGCCAAGCAGGCCGCCGAGGAGGCCAAAGACGCCGCCGAAGAGGCCAAAGACGCCGCCGAAGAGGCTCAGACCGCGACCCACCAGGCCGACGGCGCAACCGCAGCCGACGGGGCTGGGGGAGAGCCACACGCGCTCTCGGTGAATCTCGACCTCGATGCCGACTCCGGCGACTTGGAGCGGATCGTTCGCGGGATCAAGGAAGGACTGACCGACGAGGAGGCGTCTCAGTAGCTATCGAGCACGCGCTCGACCGACTCGGCCACCCGGAGCAGGAAGCCGTCGGCGCCCGGGGGGCCGACCAACTGCAGGCCGACAGGGCGCCCGGCGACCTGACCGCAGGGGATCGACACCGCTGGCGCGCCGGTGGCGTTGAACGGCGCCGTGTTCTCGACGGTGTCGAGCACCGAGGGGCCGCCCTCGCCCGGCACCGCGCCGAAGGAGGGCGCCGGGATCGGCGTCGTCGGCATCGCGAGCACGTCCGCTTCGGTGAACAGTGCCTGCTGGCGCCGGATCGCGCGTCGGCGAGCGTCCCAGGTCCGGCCGTACGCGTCCGGCGCGCGCGAGTGGAGTTCCCGCCCCGCCTCGATCAACGACGCAACGCGGTCCGGGAGCGAGTCGGTCCGCCGGTTCGCGCGCCGGAGCGCCGCCCGGAGGTCGGCCCGCTGGCCGTTCCCGAGCAGGTAGCCGTGTTCCAGCAGCGCCGCGAACTCCACGACCGTCTGGGCGTCGTTGGCGTCGACGGCCGCCTCCGCCTCGGGGAACGTCACCGCGCCGACCTCGGCGTCGAGTTCTGTCACGCAGGCAGTCAGTGCCGTCTCTATCTCGGCCTCGACGGCCGGCGCCGCAGCCGCCATGAACTCCGAGGCGACGCCGAGGCGAAGCCCCGAGGGCAACCGCTCCAGGTCCTCCACGAACGAGAGTCGCGTGGGCGCCGTCAGCGAGTCGGGGCGGGTCGCCTCGCGGCCGGCGACGGCCTCCAGCACCGTCGCGGCGGTCGCCACGTCGTCGGCGAGGATCCCCACGTGGTCGTTCGAGGGCGAGAGCGGGACGACACCATCGGTCGGCACCAGCCCGTAGGTGGGTTTGAAGCCGACCACGCCGGAGAACGAGGCGGGGATCCGAACGCTCCCGGCAGTGTCGGTGCCCAGTGCGGCGTCGACAACGCCGCCCGCCACTGCTGCGGCGCTTCCGGAGGAGGATCCGCCGGGGACGTACCCCTCGACGGCGGGGTTCTCGGTTCGGCCGCGGGCGCCCGACTCACCGGTCGTGCCGAACGCGAACGGGTCCATGTCGGTGGTGCCGACGACCGCGGCCCCGGCGGCCCGCAGGCGTTCGACGGCCACGGCGTCGACGTCCGGCGTCCACTCGAAGCAGTCGGTGCCGCAGGTGGTCGTGACGCCGCCGACGGCGATGTTCTCCTTCACCGCGAGGTCGAACTCAGCGAGGGGGCCTTCGAGGGGGGCGTCGGCGATGAACGTCTCGGCGAACGCGTCGTAGGGGTCGGCCCGGTCCTGGGGCGTCGGTTCGGCGAACGCGCCGGCGACGCTGTCGGTCGGGAGCGCGCGAACCCGGTCGAGATACTCGTCGACCCGATCCTGGCACTGCGGCGGGTCGGGACGGTCCATACTCCCTGTTTCAGACGTACGTATAAGGGCTGTTTGGCCGCGGCCAGATGGGCGGCCCACAGCCCGTTGGGCCCCCTCCCCGCCGGCTGTTCGACCAACGCGTACGCTACGAGTCACCGGAAAAGCGAAGCTGACTGTGCCATGGTTACACCTGCCACGTCATTTTTCCCGCTCCTGTCCCAACGATGCTCCATGGATGTCGACACGGCGATCAAAGAGGTCGACGAGGCGATCACCAAGGAGATCGGCGAGAAAGACGAGGGGTTCCACGAGGGACTGCGGGCGGCGCTGTCGGCCGTCAACGAGGCCGCCGGCGGCGCGGCCGTCGAGGACCTCACCAGTTTCGTCGCCGGCCACGTCCGCGAACACGCGGATCGGCCCGCCCCAGTAGCCGTCGACCAACGCGCCGCCGAAGTGGTCCGGGAGCACGACGCCGAACTCCCCGAGAACTCCTACCTGCGGAACGCTTGAGTCGGCGACCCACACCGCCGGGAGATTTTTGCCGTCGGGAGTGCTCGCTTTTCGACGTGTTCCCCACTCGTCGCCGCGGTATGCGTGCGCCGTAGCGACGGGTGGACCCTTCTCGACGCCGCCGGGCGGTCACACGCGCGGCGGCGCCCGCTGGCGAAACCCTGCCGCGTTCGGGCATCGTTCGATTACCGAAACCGGCGGGCTTTAGGCCCGCATCGACAACTGAAAACCAGATGAGCCACGAGTCGTTCCCGACCGACCGTCCCGCGGTGGTGACGTGTGGACTGCCGTACGCCAACGGCGACCTCCACATCGGCCACCTCCGGGGGTACACCGCGGCCGACGCGCTGAACCGTTCGCTCGGAAAGATCGGCCAGCAGACCGCCTACGTCTGCGGGTCGGACATGCACGGCACCCCCATCGCGGTCGAGTCCGCCAAGCGGGGCATCAGCCCCGAGGAGCTGGCGATGCCGGTCCACGAGAAGTATCAGGAGACGTTCCCGAAGTTCAACGTCGAGTTCGACAACTACGGCCGCACCAACGACGAGACCAACACCGAACTCACCCGCGAGTTCGTCGAGGAACTCGAGGAGGCGGGCTACGTCTACGAGGACGAGATCCTCGTGGCGTGGGACCCCGAGGAGGACCAGCCACTCCCCGACCGCTACGTCGAGGGCACCTGCCCGTACTGCGGCGAGCAGGCCCGCGGCGACGAGTGTGACGAGGGCTGTGGCCGCCACCTCGAACCCGGCGAGATCGAAAACCCCGTCTCGACGCTGACGGGCAACGCCGCGGAGTATCGCGAGCGAGAGCACAAGTACTTCGCCGTCTCCGAACTCGCGGACTACCTCACGGAGTTCCTCGACCGCCTCGAGGGCACCTCGAACGCCCAGAACCAGCCCCGCGAGTGGATCGAGGAGGGCCTACAGGACTGGTGCATCACGCGGGATCTGGACTGGGGTATCGATTATCCGGAGGAGGAGGACCTCGTGCTCTACGTCTGGATCGACGCCCCCATCGAGTACGTCAGTTCGACCAAGCAGTACTCCGAGCGCGTCGGGAAAGCGGAGTACGACTGGGAGGAGGTCTGGGGGAGAGATGGCGGCGACGGCGGCGAGATCGTCCACGTGATCGGCCGCGACATCATCCAGCATCACACCATCTTCTGGCCGGGGATGCTCCACGCGACGGACCACGCCGAACCGCGCGCGGTCTGTGCGACGGGCTTCGTCACCATCGACGGCAAGGGGCTCTCGACCAGCCGTAACCGCGCCATCTGGGCCGACGAGTACCTCGACGAGGGGTTCCACCCGGACCTGCTGCGCTACTACCTCACCACGATGGGTGGGTTCCAGCAGGACCTGGACTTCACCTGGGAGCGCTTCCAGGAGCGCGTCAACGGCGAACTCGTGGGGACGGTCGGCAACTTCGTCTACCGCTCGATGCTCTTTGCGGCGCGGAACTTCGGCGGCACGCCCGACGCCGAGGTCAGCGACGACGTGCAGGAGCACATCGACGCCGCCGTCGGCCAGTTCCGCGACGCGGTGCAGGAGTACGACGTCCGCGGCGCCGGCGACGCCGCCGTCGAACTCGCGCAGTTCGGTAACGAGTACATCCAGCAGCACGAGCCGTGGCAGCTGGAGGACGGCAGCGACGAGCAGGCCCAGGTCATCCGCGACTGCCTGCAGATCGCCGTCGCCGTCGCGGTGCTGCTCGAACCGATCTGCCCGGAGAAAGCCGAGACGGTCTGGGCCCAACTCGACGTCGACGGCGATGTCCACGCCGCCGAGGACGACGCGGTCCACGCCGAACCCGGCGCGTTCGAGGAGCCCGACGAACTGTTCGAGAAGATCGAGGACGACCGCGTCGACGAACTCGACGCGGCGCTGGAGGAGAAGATCGCGGAAGCGGCCGCCGAGAACGCGGACGAAGCGGAGACCGAGGACGAAGCCGATGAGACCATGGACGCAAGCGACATCGAGCCCCTGGCCGACGAGCGTATCGACTTCGAGACGTTCGAGAGCCTCGACATCCGGGTGGGCCGGATCGAGTCCGCCGAGGGGATCGAGGGCGCGGACAAGCTCTCCCGGCTGGAGGTCGACATCGGCGCCGAGACCCGCCAGATCGTCGCGGGGCTGAAACAGCTCCACGATATGGACGAGATCGAGGGGAAGACGGTGATCGTGCTGGCGAACTTAGAGCAGGCCGAACTGTTCGGCGTCGAGTCCAACGGGATGGTGCTTGCGGCGGGCGAGCAGGCGGATCTGCTGACGACCCACGGCGACGCCGAGCCGGGGACGAAAGTGCTCTAGCGGGCGTACTCCGCCCCAGCCGGTCTTTTAGTTACTCGTCCAGCAGCCGGAACATCCCGTCCGGGATGTGGTCGACGCCGAGGGCGTCGGTGCCGCCGATGGCGTGCAGCGAGCCGAACAGTTGGTCCATCCCGTCGAGCGTCTCGGCGTCCCAGTCCCGGACGACCATCTCCCGCCAGCCGTCACGGACCGCGCGGACGATCGCGGGATCGTCGTAGCTCATCAGTCGTTCGCCGACGACCTCCCACGGCTCGTCGTCCTCGACGAGGCGGTCGACGGTCGCGCGGTACGCGTCGGCGAACGCGCGGGCGGCGTCGCCGTGTTCCGCGAGGTACTCCTCGCTGGTGAGGAACGTCGATATCGGGAGCTTGTTCTCGGTGCCCGAGAGCGTCTGGACCAGCCGCGACATCGGGAGCACCTCCTCGTAGGGGCCCCGCTCGGTGATCTCGGGGATGATGGGCCAGAACTGGAGCACGGCGTCGACCTCGCCGTCGTGGAGCAGCCGGGTGAGTTCGACCTTCGAGCCGGCTTCGACGGGCGTCGCCGCCTCGTCCGGGTCGAAGCCGTGGGCCTCGCGGCAGGCGGCCCGCACGAGGATCCAGTTCTTGTCGAGCCGGCGGACGACGCCGACGTCCTTCCCGCGCAGATCGGCCAGCGAGTCGATGTCGCTGTCCTCGTGGGCGACCAGCCCCCCGACGGTCCGGCCGTAGGGGTGGAAGGCGACGATGGGCGCGCCCTCGGCGCGCTCGCGCGCCGTCGAGATGTAGTCGATGTCGATCAGGTCGGCGTCGCCGTCCTGGAGTTTCGCTTCGACGGTCTCGACGCCGCCCTCCAGTTCGTCGGACACCAACTCGAAGTCGAGGTGGAAGCCGTGCTCGTGGTCGAGGCCCAGCCGCTTCATCGTGTAGAGCATGTAGCGCGGGCTGCCGTTGTGCTCGAAGCGCGCCCGCATCACCGGCAGCCCCTCGGGGTCGCCGTGTTCGGCGTCGATGGCGGCCTGCTGCTCCTCGATACCCACGGTCAGTCACCCCCGTCGGCGACGATGCCGGAGATGTCGGCGGCGTCGTCGACCAGTTCGCGGCGCTGCATCCAGCGCAGGTGTTCGTCGAGTTCTTCGCCGGTGGCGAGTTGAGGCACCGAGTACTCCGGCACCGTTAGCTCCTCGCGGACGGCGTCGAGGTCCACCTCGGCGAACAGGTCCGGCGCGAGCGACTCCTCGGCGCGCAGCATCGAGAGGTACTCCTCGCGGTAGCGATCCGGGTGGGCGTTGATCTCCCCGACGGCGCGGCCGTAGGCCCGCATGAACGCCGCGAACGTCTCGCGGTCCAGGTCGTCGTCGCCGACGATGCCCATGTGGTTCTCGAAGGTCAGCACGCGCTCGAACCCCAGCCGCTCGGCCAGCGTGCTGTGGGGTTCCAGCAGGGTGACGGCGTCGACGTCGCCGTCGTACAACGCCCGCAGGCGGTCGGTCGGCATCCCGTGGTGGACCAACTCTACGTCCTCGGGCGCCACGTGCTCTTCCAGCGCCCGCATCGCGGTGTACTCCTGCCCGGTGCGTTCGTTGATACCCACCGGGAGCCCAGCGAGGTCGGCAGGCTCCTCAACGTCGTCACGTCGGGTGAATACACTGTAGGGCTGGTCGGCGAAGGTACCCTTCGCCACCACGCGACCGTCGTCCATCTCCCACGTCCGCTTGAGGCTCTCCCACTTGCAGACGGGGTAGACATCGACGCCGTAGTCGTCGGTCAGGCGCTCCTCGGCCGGGATGTACTTCCACTCCACGTCGCTTCGCTCGCGCTCGACCAGGTCGGCGTCGAGCCCTTCGTCCGCGAAGTAGCCGCGCTCGCTCGCCACCCGCTGGGGGAGCATGAACGAGAACGGGAGGTGAAACAGCCGGAATCGGTCGTCGTCTGACATGCGGATCGCCGTTCCGCCGGTCAATACATAAAGGTTAGTTGAGAACCTTTATACTTAACCGGGCAGCAACTGCGGTCGAACGCCACATGGACCGAGTGACTACGGACGACCGTTCGCCATCGACCGTCGCCGAGGGGGTCTCCCTCGCGGATCTGGCGCGGGGCGAACGGGCGTCGATGAAGTTCTGGCGCGTCGAACCGGGATCGACCCTCCCCACCCACAGCCACGGCAACGAACAGATCGGCTACGTCATCAGCGGCGCACTCACGGCGGTGCTCGCCGACGGCACGCGGCCGCTGCCGGCCGGCACCTCCTACGCGTTCGAGAGCGGCGAACTCCACGGCGCCGAGAACCGTGGCGACGAGCCAGCGATGGGCATCGGCGTTCTGTCGCCGCCGCGGGACGCGCCCGACTGGGGAGACGGGGGTGAGTGATGGAGGGAGTCGATCACATCAACGTCGACATCGACGACCTCGACGCCTGCTTCCCGTTCTACCGGGACACGCTCGACCTGACTGTCGACCGGCCGCCCGCCGACTTCCACGGCGAGCACGCCATGTTCACCGCCGGCGACACCACGTTCACGCTGGTCGAGACCGGCCGAGCGGACGGCTGGACGGCTGACGCGCTGGCCCACCCGCTGGACAAGGGCCACGTCGCCTTCGAGACCGACCGCGCGGGCTACGAAGCAGTGATCGACCGCCTCGACGGCCAGTTCCCCAAACAGGGGCCCTACGACTGGGGCGAGACGGAGGGGTTCTACTTCCTCGACCCGGACGGGAACCTCCTCGAAGTCGTCACCCGCGAGCCAGCGCCCGCTGACGTCGACCGCACCCTCCTGACACACGACGACGTGTAGCCGAACGCCACGGCTTAGTTCCCCTCCCGCGAACGGCCCTCCATGCGCATCGAGTACGACCGCGACACCTGTATCGGGATGTTCCAGTGCGTCGCCGAGTGGGACGCCTTCGAGCGCGATGAGGACGCCGGCAAGGCCGTGCTCGTCGATGGCGAGGAAACTGAGGAGGACCTGTTCGTCCGCGAAGTCCCCGAGGGGGCCGAACTCGACGCGAAGTTCGCCGCGCGGGCCTGCCCCGTCGACGCCATCCGCGTCTACGACGACGACGGCGAGCAGATCGTCTGAAGCCGTCGAAACTACTCGCGTTTCAGTTCCACCTCGCTCGCCGAACGCTTATTCCCGAGCGCGCCCCAGTATCGCCAAATGGCGGCCACCGACGATGTCGGCCGGATCGACCACCCGCTGCTGACGCCCGGCTTCCTCGAGCGTCGGCTCTACCAACTCCAACTCGCCGGCACCGCACAGGAGGCCGACACCCTCGTCTGCCTCCCGACCGGGCTTGGCAAGACGACCGTCTCTCTCCTCGTGACTGCCGAGCGACTGCAGGAAGTCGGCGGCAAAGCCCTGATGCTGGCCCCAACCAAACCGCTGGTCCAGCAGCACGCGGAGTTCTACCGCGAAGCCCTCCAGATTCCGGACGACGAAATCGTCGTGTTCACCGGCGAAGTGAGCCCGGACGACCGCGCGGAACTCTGGGAGTCCGCGACCATCGTCATCGCCACGCCGCAGGTCGTCGAGAACGACCTCGTCGGCAACCGCATCTCGCTGTCGGACGTGACCCACCTCACCTTCGACGAGTGCCACCGCGCGACCGGCGACTACGCCTACGTCTACATCGCCGAACGCTACCACGCCGACGCCAGCGATCCGCTCGTCACCGGGATGTCGGCGTCGCCCGGCGGCGACGAGGAGGAGATCCTCACCGTCTGTGAGAACCTCGGGCTCACAGAAGTCGAGGTGATGACCGAGGACGACGCCGACGTGGCGGAGTTCACCCACGACACCGACGTGCAGTGGGAGCGCGTCGATCTCCCCGAGGAGATCCTGGAGATCCGGGACCTCATCAACGAGGTCATTACGGAGCGACTGGAGGACCTGAAGGAACTCGGCGTCACCAAGGCGACCAGCCCGGACCTCTCCCAGAAGAAGCTCAACGGGATGCGCGCGGAACTCCAGAAGCTGATCAACAACGACCAGAGCGAGGGGTACCAGGGGATGAGCACCCACGCCGAGATCATGAAGCTCCGGCGGGCGGTCGAACTGGTCGAGACCCAGTCCGTCGAGTCCGTCCGGCGCTACTTCGAGCGCCAGCGCGAGGACGCCCGCTCCTCGGGCGCGTCGAAGGCCAGCCAGCGCATGGTCAGCGACCCCCGCGTCCGCCGCGCGATGCGGAAAGCCGAGAAGTACGACGGCCTCCACCCGAAGTTCTCGCAGGCACGGATCCTGCTCGCTCAGACGCTCGGTATCGGCGAGGGCGAGCGCGTCATCGTGTTCACCGAGTCCCGCGACACCGCCGAAGCCCTGACTGAGTTCCTGGGCCAGAGCTTCGAGACCCGGAAGTTCGTCGGCCAGGGCGACAAGCAGGGCTCGGACGGCATGACCCAGACCCAACAGCAGGAGCGCCTCGACCAGTTCCGGAACGGCGAGTTCGAGGTGCTCGTCTCCACCTCCGTCGCCGAGGAGGGGCTTGACGTGCCCGAGGTCGATCTGGTGATGTTCTACGAGCCAGTTCCGACCGCGATCCGTTCGATCCAGCGGAAGGGCCGAACCGGCCGACAGGCGGAGGGGAAAGTGGTCGTCCTCCTCGCGAACGACACCCGGGACGAGGCGTTCTTCTGGATCGCCCGCCGGCGCGAGCAGGAGATGGAGGACGAACTTCGGAAGCTGAAAGGCGTCGCCGAGGAGGTCGAGGATGAACTCGACGACGCCCAGCAGGCGCTCTCGGCGTTCGACGGCTCGCCGGCACAGGGAGCCGGCGAGGACGGCGGCGGCGACGGCGATGGGGAGGCCCGGGCGGAGCGCCTCGATCCGGGGCTCACCGACTTCGCGGAGGAGGATGGTGAAGGGGAGGACGACGAGAACGAGGACGGAACCGAAGGTAGTGCCGAACCCGCGGAGGGCGTCGTCGCCACCGCCGACTCGGACCCCACGGAGGACGTAATCGAGGTCGTCGCCGACCAGCGCGAACTCGACTCGCCAATCGCGAAGGAACTCTCCCGGCGCGAGGGCGTCCGGACACGGCTCGAAACCCTCGAAGTCGGCGACTACGTGCTCTCGGACCGCGTCGCCGTCGAGCGCAAATCCGTGTCTGACTTCCTCGACACGCTCACCGGCGGCGACCGCTCGATGTTCGAGCAGGTCGGCGACCTCTCGCGGGCGTACGCCCGGCCCGTGGTGATCCTCGAGGGCGATGACCTCTACGGCGAGCGCAACGTCCACCCCAACGCCATCCGCGGCGCGCTCTCCTCGCTGGCTATCGACTTCGACGCCAGCGTGCTCCGGACCGAGGACGAGGACGACACCGCCGACTTACTGGAGGTCGTCGCCGGCCGCGAACAGGAGGAGAGCGACCGCACGGTGTCGGTCCACGGCGAGAAATCCGGCAAGACCCTCGCGGAGCAGCAGGAGTACGTCGTCGGCAGCGTCGCCGACATCGGCCCCGTCACCGCGCGAGCGCTACTGGCGGAGTTCAAAACCGTCGAGGCGGTGATGACCGCCCGGACCGAGGACCTGCTGGAGGTCGCCGGCGTCGGCGAGGTCACCGCGGATCGGCTGCGGGAGGTCGTCGGGAGCGAGTACACCGACTGACGGCGCGTGACCGGCGAGCAGCGTCGGATGCTCGCTCGGAGCGGATGCCGTCGTCGTGTTACACCGACTGACGGCGCGTGACCGGCGAGCAGCGTCGGGTGCTCGCTCGGAGCGGATGCCGTGACTGTGTGGCCTGCCGGGATCTCCGTATCCCGGTTACGGAATCCACCCCGCCGCCGTGTGCTTCGCATACCCCCCGTCTACCGTTCCAGCGCTTCTAGCGCTTCTGCCGCTTCCTTCGACGCTTCGAGCCACTGCTTGGCCGTCCGGGGGTCGGTCGCCTCGTTGGCCTTCCGAGCACTCCGGGTCACCGCGCGCTGGAGTTCGGCGCGCGGATCGGCCGCCGTCGACGGCTCCGGCGAACGGGCCGCCTGCGTCGGCTGGTCGTCGACGGAGCCACCCTGCTGTGGCCGGGTCGTGGTAGGCGTGCCCTCGACATCTGGCTGGGAGGCTGCGGTTTGGGTCGGGGCCTCCTCGGTCTGCTCGGCAGTCTGCCGGGCAGCGGGTGGCTGCTGGGGCTGGCGTTCCTGCTGCTCGGTGGCGGACTGTTGCTGAGCGGTGGTCTGCTGTTCGGCCGCGGCCTGCTGCTGTGCCGCGCCGTCGGCGCCGCCGCAGGTGGGACAGAACGTCTCCCCGCCGTCGCGGAACAGCGGGTCGCCGCAGTTGTCACAGTGCTCGTTGGTCATCGTCGCGCCCTGCAACAGGAGTTCGCTCATGCGCTGGGTCTCCTGTCGCTTCTCCTCGTCTTTCTCGAGTTTCTCGCGGAGTTTCTCCCGCTCGGCCTCCTTGTCGAACTCCTCGCTCATGGCTGGCCGTTAGGGCTCCGTGGTGAAAAGGCGTGGCAGTCCGGCGCCGTCGCTACGCGGGTGAAAACACGGGAACTGGGCGTGTGCGGCTTAGAACGGGGCCTGGGGGCCTTCGTCCGATTCGCCGTCGTCGTCACCCTCGCCCGGGAACGTCGCGTTCATGCTGCTACTGCTGCCGGTGCCGCCCATGTCGCCGTCGGCGCCGGCGCTCATGCCGGTGTCGGCCTCGACCTTGTCGATCTCGGGAATCTCCTTGACCATCCGGGACTTGATCGCCTGAATCGTCATCGGCGAGATCCCACAGCCCGAACACGCGCCGCCGAGCTGGATGTGGACCACACCCTCCTCGCGGTCGAGATGCGTGATCGAGGACGATCCGCCGTGCATCTGGATCTGCGGGAAGTTGCGCCGCAGGAAGTTCGTGATGCGGTCGCGAAGGTCGTCGCCGGACTGGCTCTCCGTGCTCATACTCCCGCTTGGTGAGCGGGCGGCTTATGCCTTTGGTTCGACACCCCCGGTCCGGCCCCTGAAACCTCGCTCAGTCGCCGTCTTCGGGCCGCTCGACGCCGAACAGCTGGTGGAGCTGCGCGGCGATTTCGTCGGTGTAGCGCGAGAGCGTCTCGGTCACGGTGTCGGCGTCGACGGACACCGCAGTCACCCGTTCGGCGGGGTCCTCGGGCAGTTCGATCTCGAAGCGGCCGTCGACGAACTGCGGTTCGGACTCGTTGAGCACCTGCTGGTCGAGCGCGTGGATCAGGTCAGAGTCGAACTCGTCGGTCATCTGGTCGAACGCGTCCTTGTAGGCCCGCTGGAGTTCGGCGAAATGCTCGCGGTACTTCTCCTCCTCGAACGTCTCGGGGTCGAACTCGGTCATCGCTCGTGGTTCGGTGGACGGCGGCAAAAGTGAGGCGACTCGCCGCCAGGCTCAGAACACGGTCCAGTCGCTGGGCTGGCTGCCCGATTCGCGGTACTGGAACGTCCGCCCGTCCTCGTCGGCCCGGGTGGCGATCACGGCGTCGAACGGCTGTGTGAGCGTCGTGGCCGCCTGCTCGCCCGCGGCGTCGTCGTCGACCACGGCGGCGGCGGGCCAGTCCAGATCACGGCACTCAGCGAGCAGCACGCGGAGGAACTGGTAGACGCGGTCCACGTCCCAGTATATCAACAGCTCCGAGAGCGAGTGGATCCCGACGGCGGCGTCGGCGCCGTCGGTCTCGAACGACTCGACGAGTTCGGTGAACTTCACGCCGATCTCGGTGAGGTTCTTCGGCGAGGAGACGTAGCGCACGAGGTCGCCCCCACCCGTCTCCTGCCCGCTGACCCGGCTCGAACAGTCGACGACGGCGAGGCCGTCGGGGTCGCCGTACGCCGCGAAATCCCGGCGCGCCCCCGTCACCTGCCGGCTGGTGGAGACGAACATCGCGTCGTCGGCCAGCGCGCCAAGGAGCGCGAGCAGCAGGTCGTACTTCCCCGACATCGCCGGCCCGCGGATGAGCACCGACCGGCCCTGGGCGAGCGCGTCGACGGGGAGGGGGGAGTCCCGAAGGTTATGTTGGGGCTCCTCCATTTCTGTACTCACCTCTCCACGGGGTCGCACAAAACGCTGTTCCCTCCAGTATCAGGACTGAGACACTGGCGGGAAGACGCTGTCGGGACGTTGATGGTGCAGGCCAACGCGTTCGGCTGTATGTCGACCGCAACGCGACCCGCCACTCGGAGGTGGCCCTGATGCGCTATCTCGCCCGCGCCGCCGACGGCGACCCGCTGCTGGGCGACGACGACGGCGTCGTCCCGCTCCCCGCCGCCGCGCCCGAGCACGCCAGCGTCCGCGACGCGCTCCCGGCCGCCGCCGCGGGCGCGCTCCCGAGCGTCGACGACGCGACTGCCGACCGAACCCCCCGCGAGCAGCACGCGCTCGGCGCGTTCCTCGACGATCCGGGGAAGCTGTTCGGCATCGGTCTCAACTACGTCGAACACGCCGGCGACCTCTCGGAGGACGCGCCCGAGGAGCCGGCGAGCTTCTTCAAGCCCAAGACGGCCGCGACAGGCCCGGGTGGCCCGATCCGGCTCCCACCCGAGTCGATCAGCGAGCGCGTGACCGCCGAGGCGGAGTTGGCCGTGGTGATCGGCCGGACCTGCCGGAACGTCGACGTTGACGAATCGCGAGGCGATTCGTCAGCCAACCAGAACGCTCCGCGTTCTGGTGACGTCGAGGACGCCGACGACGTGATCGCGGGCTTTGCGCCCGTTATCGACATGACGGCCGAGGACGTGCTCCAGCGCAACCCCCGGTTCCTGACGCGCTCGAAGAGCTTCGACACGTTCCTGGTGCTCGGCCCGTATCTCGCGGTGCCGGAGGCGGGGACGGATCTCTCCGAGACGACGGTTCGGACGGTCGTCGACGGCGAGACGGTCGCCGAGAACGTCGTCGGCAACATGGAGTTCCCACCCCGGGAGCTGGTGGCGTTCCACTCCGACGTGATGACCTTAGAGCCCGGTGACGTGATTTCGACGGGGACGCCGGGCGCTGGCGTGATCGAGCCTGGTTCGCACGTTCGGGCAGCGGTCGAGGGGATCGGCGCTGTGGCGGCTGACGTGGTGCGGTAAGGATCGATTGGCCGCAGTCCCTCGATTTTGGCACCGAGAACGACGCGACGACTCAGTCGTCGGTGTGTGACGCCGCCGGCGTGAACGTGACGCCGTCGATCTCGATCTCCTCGGGGACGCCGCTCGTGTCGTGGCTCCCGACCGGCGGGAGGTTCGCCTCCGCGGCGGGCGAGTCGTCGAGATCGGTCTCGTCGTCGATTTCGGTCATTTCGCCGTCGGCCTCGCGGGCGTCCTGATCGATCCGCATCGAGCAGAACTCGACGCCGCACATCGAGCAGAACCGTGCCTCCTTGTAGTTGTCCCCGGGGAGCGTCTGGTCGTGGTACGACCGCGCACGAGCGGGATCCAGCGCGAGGTCGAACTGGCGGCGCCAGTCGAACTCGTAGCGCGCCTCCGAGAGCGCGTCGTCCCAGTCGCGGGCGCCCGGGAGGTCGGTCGCCACGTCGCCTGCGTGGGCGGCGATCCGGTACGCGGCCAGTCCGTCGCGAACGTCTCCCTGCTCCGGGAGGCCCAGATGCTCCTTGGGGGTGACGTAACACAGCATCGCGGCGCCGGCCCGCGCTGCCTCGGTCGCGCCGATAGCGCTCGTGATGTGGTCGTAGCCCGGCGCGATGTCGGTGACGAGCGGCCCGAGCACGTAGAAGGGGGCGCCGTCACAGACCGCCTGTTGGCGTTGGACGTTCTCGGCTACCTGATCCATCGGGACGTGGCCCGGCCCCTCGACCATCACCTGTACGCCGTGATCCCACGCGGTCCGCGTGAGTTCGCCCAGCGTCTCGAGCTCCGCGAACTGCGCCTCGTCGCTCGCGTCGGCCAGCGACCCCGGCCGGAGACCGTCGCCGAGCGAGACCGTCACGTCGTGCTCGGCGAATATCTCACAGATCGCCTCGAAGGCCACGTACAGCGGGTTCTGCATCCCGTTCTCCTCGATCCACTGGGCGAGGATCGACCCGCCCCGCGAGACGATGCCGGTCTTCCGCCCGTCCGTCAGGGGGAGGTGCTCCATCAGCACGCCGGCGTGGATCGTCATGTAGTCGACGCCCTGTGTGGCCTGCTTCTCGATCACCTCGAGCAGCAGCTCCTGCGTGAGGTCGGCCGGGTCGTCGACGTGTTTGACCGCCTCGTAGATCGGGACTGTTCCCACGGGGACGGGCGAGTGCTCCACGTTCGCCTCGCGGATGTCGTCGAGGTTCGCCCCCGTCGAGAGATCCATCACCGTGTCCGCCCCGTAGTGAACTGCCGTGTGGAGCTTCTCGAGTTCCCCCTCCAGATCGCTCGTCTCCTCGCTGTTGCCGATGTTCGCGTTGACCTTCGTGGCGAACTCACGCCCGATGATCATCGGATCGAGCGACTCGTGGTCGTGGTTGTTCGGGATCACTGCCTGCCCGTCAGCGACCTGCTGGCGGACGAACGCGGGATCACGGTTCTCGCGCTCGGCCACCCGCTCTATCGCGGCCGTCAGTTCGCCGTCGCGGGCCCGTTGAAGCTGGGTTCGCGCCATAGATTACTCAGTTGTACCACTAGCTAATGCCTCTTTTGGCTTCGATATTTTCGACAGAGTCGGAACATGGCCCGTTCGACCGCCGTACGGAGCGAGGGTGGCCTGTCGGGCCCATTCGACGGGGGGTGATCGGGATGCCGTTATGGGGCGGTTCTCGCCGTCTCGCGTCGAACCGTGACCACCAGACCCGCCGACCCGCCCGCGGTCCACGTCCGCTACATTCATCCCCGCGAGAGCGTACCACCAAACAGAGTGGAGCCCGCCCGAATCCCCGACTCGTTCCCCGCGCCCTCCTTCCGCGGCAATCAGGAGCAGGCGCTCGCGGACATCCGCGACGCCTTCGCCGCCGGGAACGACGTGGTGCTCGTGCGCGCGCCGACCGGCAGCGGCAAGTCCCTCCTCGCGCGCTCGATCATGGGCGCGGCCCGGACCGTCGGGGAGGCCGACCCCGCCCAGCCCACCGGCGCCTACTACACCACGCCGCAGGTCAGCCAACTCGACGACGTCGAGGCCGACGACCTGCTCGAGGAGTTCCGGATCATCCGTGGCAAGAACAACTACGACTGCATCCTCCCCGGCGAGCATGACACGCCCGTCGACCAAGCGCCCTGTGTCCGCAAGAAGGGCTTCGACTGCACCGTCCGCCACCGCTGCCCGTACTTCTCGGACCGATCCATCGCCAGCAATCAGTCCATCGCAGCGATGACGCTCGCGTACTTCATGCAGACCGCCGGCAGCGACGTGTTCCGGATGCGCGATGTCTGCGTCGTCGACGAGGCCCACGGCCTCGCGGAGTGGGCCGAGATGTACGCCGCCGTCGAACTCGACCCGCGCCGCGTCCCGGTCTGGGACGACATCGACGTCCCGGACGTGACCGCCGCCACCGGCGACGAAGTCGAGGGCGCCGTGCGCTTTTCGGAACAGCTACTCGAACGCTGCGAGGCCGAGAAGGACCGCCTGCTGGCCAAGCCCGAACTCACGCCCGACGAAGCGGCCCGCCGGGACCGCCTGCAGGAGCTAATCAGCGAACTCAGCTACTTCGCCGAGGACTACCGCGACCCGCAGTCGCCGACGACGTGGGTCGTCGACCAGCCAGACGGCGCCGGCGGGTCGATCACGATCAAGCCCCTCGATCCCGCGAAGTACCTCAAGCACACCGTCTGGGACCGTGGCTCGAAGTTCGCGCTGCTGTCGGCGACCATCCTCAACAAGGAGGCGTTCTGCCGCGGCGTCGGCCTCGACCCCGACAACGTCGCACTGGTCGAGGTCGGCCACACGTTCCCCGTCGAGAACCGCCCACTGTACGACACCACGCAGGGGAAGATGACCTACGAGCACCGCGACGAGACCCTGCCGAAAATCGCGGACCTGATCGTCCGCCTGATGGCGAAACACGCCGACGAGAAGGGGCTGATCCACTGTCACTCCTACGCGATTCAGGAGCAACTGGCCGAGCGCCTCGCCGAACTCGGCGTCGCCGGCCGCATCCGGGTCCACGACCGGGAGAACCGCGACGCCGAACTGGAGACGTGGAAAGCCAGCGACGACCCGGAGCTGTTCCTCTCAGTGAAGATGGAGGAAGCCCTGAACCTCGAAGGCGACCTCTGTCGCTGGCAGGTGCTCTGTAAGGCGCCGTACCTCAACACGAAGGACTCCCGGGTGGAGCAGCGCCTCGAACAGGGCCAGTGGGCGTGGTACTACCGCGCCGCCCTGCAGACCGTGATTCAGGGCTGCGGCCGCGTCGTTCGCTCGCCGGACGACTACGGCGCGACCTACCTCGCCGACGATTCGCTGCTGGAACTGTTCGACCGCGCGAGCACGGACATCCCGGATTGGTTCCAAGAGCAGGTCGACCGGCTCTCGAAGCCGACTCTTCCTACAGCCGATCCGGAAGCGGCGCTGTCGGGCGTCGACGCCAGCCCGAGCGCGCGCTCGGGTGGGCGCACGAGTCGGACCAGTCGGCGGAGTTCGGACAGCAGTTCGTCGGGTGGGTCGTCGAGTCGGTCGTCCGGCGGGTCATCCAGTACGTCGAGTGCGTCGTCGTCATCGTCAGCGGCGTCGACGACGAACCGCACCGAGGCCGACGCGGAGAAGCGAGATAACCATCCGCTGTCGGACGTGTGGGGCGACGGATGAGCAGTCGGCCCACTCGGGATGTGGAGGGCGACGGATGAGCCGACTCGCCGACGCCCTCCGGGCCCGGTTCGGTGAGGACATCATCCGCCGGATGGCCATCGCCGCCGTCCTCACCGCGCTGCTCATGGGCTCAATCGGCATCGCCGACCCGTTCTACGAGCCACCCGATCCAGACCCCGTCGACACCGACGGGCCGCCCGAACAGGTCGCGCTGGACGCGCTGAACGCGACCGGGACGAACGACTACCGGATGGACCGGATCGCGCCCTGCGACCGCGAGAACGTGACGCGGCGGGACGGCGGCTGTGTGTTCCTCCGGTACACCGTCGAGCGAAGCGAGCGCGAGTACACCATCGCCAACGGCGGGGGCTACTCCGGCTCCGGGCCGGACGTGTACGCCGACGAGGCCAGCGTCGCGTTCCACGATTTCCCGGACGACCCCGACCGCACCCAATCCCGGTCGCTGAACCTCTGGGGGAGCGCCGACCGCCTCGACCGCAGTGATCTGGCGGCGACGCTCGCCAGCCCGGCGGTCGAGACGACCGTCTCGGAAGCGAACGGCACGATCCGACTCCGGACCGAGAACGACTCGGTCGCGAGTTGGCTGCTTGGGACCTCACGGAACGCGTCGGCGCCGCCCGAGCAGTTCGACGGCAACGTCACCGTTGCCGTCGACGCCGAATCGGGCTGGCTGCAGTCGATCACGGTTCACTCCAGCAACGACAACGAGACCGACTGGCAGCGCTACCGCTACGACCGGTGGAACGACGTGAGCGTCGAGCGCCCGGACGGAACGAGCCGTCCGCTGCTGAGCTGGGTGTACGACGCGCTGAACGTGGAGTATCGGCCCTAGAGCGCCAGCGCGTAGGCGATGGAGGAGCCGAGCATCAGCACGACCATCGTGACGGCGAGTAGCTGTTTCCAGTCCATAGTTCGAAGAGGAAAGCCGGCGGCTTAAGCTCCGGTGACGCCCTCCTCGGGCACCATGTACAGTCCGGAGCGGACCTTGAGCACGTCCACCTGATCGGCGTCGGGGTCGAAGAAGTCCGGTCGGGCGATGCTCACCGACTCGAACGTCTCGGGGTCGAGCACCTGTACCGCGTGCTCGTCCTCGACGGCGACGACAGTGGTCTCGACGGCGTCCTCGCGCCCGCCGAGGCGGAGCGCGTCGGGCGCGTCACCCTCGTCGAACCGGGCCTCGTAGCGTCCGCCGGAGGTGAGCCTGACGCCCTTGAGGTTGCCTCGGACGGAGGTGACCAGCACCGGGCCGTCGCCGTCCTCGGGGTCGATGATCTCGCCCGGCCGGTAGCGCGGCAGGTGGACCGCGAACGTCACGCGGTAGACCTCGTTGCCGTCGGAGTCCTCGGTGACGAGGGTGGCGTACTCCTCGAAGGAGCCGCCGAACTCCTCGACGAGGCGCTTCGAGAGCATCCGACCGAGTTTGTTGGTCGAGATCTTGATGTCGGCGCCGTCGTCGACTTTCTTGGCCTCGGTGACGTACGCCTCGCGGTCGCCGTCGGCTTCGCGCTCCTCGACCATGTCGTGGGCGATCTCCATGGCGCGCTCGCGTTCCTCCTTGGTGGGGACGCGTTCCTCGGCGCGGACCTGCACCTCGCCGGCGTAGGCGCCGCCGGAGATGCGGCCACAGCGCTTACAGGTCGCCCGCGAGACCTTGACGGGAACGACGACCTGCTCCTCAACGGGCGTACCGCGGACCAGCCCCGAGAAGGTGCAGTGCATTCGGATCGTGTTCTGGTCGACCTGTTCGGGTTCGACGCCCCACTGGACCTGCTCGGCCTTGAGGTGGACCCCGAGGGCTTCGGCGACTTCGTCGACGGCCACGTCGGTGTAGTCCTTCGCGCCGACATCGAGCCAGCGGTTGCCGCGGTGGACGGCGCCACAGCGCGAGCAGACCAGCACCTCGATGCGGTCGGGGGCGTCGACGAGGTCGAAGTCCTCGAAGTAGCAGGCGTCACAGAGGGCGGCGTCGCGGTCCCGCGGCTCCCCGGGTAACGGCTCGGGGCGCTTGGGCACGTCGTCGCCACAGCGAGGGCAGAACTCGCCTGACTTACTCATTACTGCTGAATCGGCGGTTCGGACTGATAAGGACCGCGCTATGTGGTGTGAGTTTGCGGAGCGAACTGTTGTTGGAGAGGCGGAGTCCGCTTCACCGCGACTGCGAACACGACCGCGGAGTTCCCAGGGCAACTTGTGACTGCACCGTGCCGCACTGCGGCCACAGCCTCCCCAGCCGACTCGCTCCCATACGGTCGCTCATCCCTCGCGCGCTCGTTCGCGCACAGAGGCGCTCCCGTCGCGCGCCACCGCCGGCCGCGGAGCGGTGGACGCCTCGCGCTCGCCCGCGGTCGGCGAGCGCGGGGGAGGGGTGGGGACTCGGCGCTGCGCCGGGGTACATCCCCGGCGCCCTGCGGTCACAATTTGCCAACGAACGAGATGCTGTTGCGGCTGCTGATCCTGCCACAAAATACCCCGAAAACAACTATTCGACCGTATTCCGCAACGTCCCGACGCCCTCGTACCAGATCTCCACCTCGTCGCCCGGGTCAATCGTCCCCGGGTTCCCGGGGCTCCCGAACGTAATCGCGTCGCCCGGACGGAACGTGAACCGCTCCGAGAGGAACGAAATCAGCTCGTACGGCCCCCAGAGCATCAGTTCCGTGTTCGCCTCCTGCCGGCGCTCGCCGTTGATCTCGGTGTACATATCCAGATTCCGCGGGTCCACATCGGTCTCGAGCCACGGCCCCAGCGGTCCGGAGCCGTCGAACGCCTTCCGCGACGTGAGCCCCGGCTGATCCAGCGCGTCGACGTCGTTCATGATGGTGAACCCCCGAACCACATCCTCGGCCTCCTCCGGACTCACGTCGTGGCAACGCTCATCGATGACGGCCACCAGTTCGCCCGCGTAGGTCACTTCCGCCGAGAACGTCGGGTAGGGAATCGGCGCCCCGTGGGGGATCACCGACGCCGGCGGCTTGATGAAGAACGTGGGCTGCTCGGGGCGCTCGTACCCCTTCTGGGCCAGCGTCTCGGCGTAGTTCCGGCCGATACAGTAGAGGGCGGAGGGGTCACACGGCGGCGCGAGCGGGCCGTCCTCGCCGACCACGTAGCGCTCGCCGTCGCTCTCGACCACGCCCTCGTCGTACTCGCCGGCGACGACGCCGTCGCCGGTCCCGATCCGTGCGAGTCGCATGGGTGGGCCTGTGCCGGCGGGGTGATAGGGGTTCGGCTCGCGGCGCAGAACCTCGACGCTGTTAGAAGCCCGGCGAGAGGAAAACGAGGGCAACAATCGTTAGCAGAATGCCGAGCAATCGAAACAGATTCACCGTATCCGCAGGCGGGGTCACGTTTCTGGTCGTCCCCTTCTTCAGCACGTAGCGCAGCCACGCCGCTTCCCCCGGGTAGACAGCGTACAGCAACCCAAGCACGAGGATGAGGACAGAGTAGCCAGTGTCGGGGGACTGCACGACTGTGACCTCTCCACCGCTATTAGTTAATACTTGTGACCGGAAGAAAGCAACTCGGTGATCGAGTGTTTCACGGAGAGGCACCGAACGAATCGCTTCGAACAGATCTGCAACCGCCGACGGCTCAGTCCCGGACCAGTTCCGGCCGCGGCACGTCCTCATCCGCCGCCTCCGTCCACGAGTGCTCGGGCACCCAGCCCAGCAGTTCGCCCGCCTTCTTCAGGCTGTACGCCGTCCCGTCGCCCTCGACGCCCGGGCCGGAGGGCAGCGCGCCGTAGTGCCGTTCGATCAGCGTCTCCAGCGGGTCACCGAGCGCGTTGTCCGCGGCGACGCAGTTGAACGCCTCGTGGCCGCCCTCGGGCGCGAACTCCGTCGTGAGCGCCGTGTGGACCATCTCCGCCACGTCCCGGGCGTCGATGTAGGACCAGAAGTTCCCTGCGCCGGCGCCGAGATCGCCGGTGTAGCCCGGATCCCGGCAGGGGTACTCGCCCGGTTCCTGAATCCACGAGGGCCGAATCGACGCCACCTGCACGCCGTGGCGGCGTGCGACACCTGCCGCGACCTCCTCGGCAGCGACTTTCGAGAGGCCGTAGCCATCCTCCGGCCGGCGCGGGTGGTTCTCGGTGATCGGGAGTTCCTCAGGCAGCGGCGTCTCCTCGGCGAAGAAGAACCCGTAGGCGCCGTCGCTGGAGGCCTGCACGATCCGAGCACCCGCCTCACCGGCCGCGGTGAGAACGTTGTACGCCGCGATAGCGTTGTTCTCGAACACGTCGCCCTCGGGGTGCCGGCCGAGCGCTGGGATGGCGCCCCAGTGGACGACGGCGTCGGGGTCGATGCTCGCGACCAGTTCGCGGACGGCGCCGCGGTCGGTGAGGTCGGCGGCCCGGAAGTCGACGTTCTCGACCGGTTCGGCACCGAACCCGGGGTGGTCCCGGTCGACGACGACGACTTCGTAGTCTTCGCGCAGGCGGTCGACGACCCAGCGCCCGGAAGCGCCGCGGCCGCCGGTGACGATGACGGTGTCCATACCCCCGCTGGCGTCGCCGAGGTGAAAAGCCCCGCCGATGGCGGCCCGCCCCGGCAGGAAGGGGTTTAAACGGCTGAACACCCATTCACCGCTATGGAGTGGAAAGCGGACTGGGGCCTCCGAGCGCGCATGGGTGTGACCATGCTGCTGCTTGGGGTCCTCTATATCGTCTTCATCGGTGTGCTGGCCAGTCTCGGCGCCGGGCCGAGGCTGATCATCGGCGTGATGGGGCTGTTCATGATCGGCCAGTTCTTCTTCAGCGACAAACTCGCGCTGTACAGCATGGGGGCAAAGGAGGTCGACCGCGAGGAGTACCCCGAACTCCACGCGACCATCGAACGCCTCTGCCAGCAGGCCGACCTGCCCAAACCGACCGTCGCCGTCGCGGACACGCAGGTGCCCAACGCGTTCGCGGCCGGGCGCTCCCAGAAGAACGCGACGGTCTGTGTGACCCGTGGCCTGCTACGCGGCCTCGACGACGAGGAACTGGAGGGCGTGCTGGCCCACGAACTCGCCCACGTCAAGAACCGCGACGTGATGGTGATGACCATCGCCTCCTTTCTCTCGACGCTGGCGTTCATGGTCGTGCGCTTTGGCTTCCTGTTCAGCGGCGGCCGGAACCGACAGGGCGGCGGGCAGATGCTCGTCGCCATCGGCGTCTCGCTCGCAGTCTGGGTCATCTCGTTCCTGCTGATCCGCCTGCTCTCGCGCTACCGGGAGTACGCCGCCGACCGCGGCGCCGCGGCCATCACGGGCAAGCCCTCGGCGCTGGCCTCGGCGCTGCTGACCATCGACGGCAGCATGGACCGCGTGCCCGACGAGGACCTGCGGGAGACCTCAGAAATGAACGCGTTCTTCGTCATCCCGATCAGCTCCGGGGTCGTCGGTAAGCTGTTCAGCACCCACCCGAGCACGGAGAACCGCGTCGAGAAGCTCCGGGGTCTCGAACGCGAGATGGAGACGCAGTAGGTCGACTCAGTGCAGCAGCGACAGTAGCTTCGTCGCCAGCAGCTCGCGGCCGACGAGCACGACACCGCCGTAGATGGCGACGCCGCCGAGCAGGAGGAACCAGACCGCAAGCGGCGCCGGGCCGCCGGCGAACGTCTCGAGGGCTGTCTGTTCGGAGAGCACGCCGACGTAGGTGAGTACGCCCGACAGCACCGCGTAGGCAAGCACCGTGGCGAGTTCGACTGCGAGTTCGGGGAGTCCGGATGCCATACCCCGAGATTCGCGCTGGTAACTATACGCCTTTCGGCCTCGAAAGACGTATGGGGCGACACGACAACCTCGAACTGAGATGGGCAGATACGGCTCAATCGACTACCCGGCGGTCGTCAAGCGCGGTGTCCTCCTCGGCCTCGCGCTGATGGTCGTCGGCGAGTTCGGCGGGTATCTCGCGGAGAACTACCTCAGTGTCCCAGGCTGGGAGGAGACGCTGTTCCTCGGCGTCGCAGGTGTGGGGCTGCTGGCGTTCGTGCTCAGCCCCATCGTGTTCGGCATCGTGCTGCCGCTGACCGAGTAGGCGGATCGGCCCCAGAACGTGCTGATCCCGTCATCGACACCACCAACGCCGCCGACTCGCAGTTCTGCCGCCCGTTCAGGCCACCGACGATTCCTCGTCGGTGGCCTCGTCGATATGCTCCAGCCCCCAGTTCTGCATCTCGACGATCACCGGTTCGAGGGACTCGCCGTGGTCCGTGAGCGAGTACTCCACGCGGAACGGCTTCTCGCTGACCACCTCGCGGCTCACCAGTCGCTTCTCCTGTAAGTCGTCGAGGCTGTCCGAGAGCACCTTGCTCGAGATGCCGTCGACGTTCGCTTCGAGTTCGCTGAACCCGCTCGGGCCGCCATCGAGCAGTCGATGAACGATCACGGGGTGCCACTTCTTCCCGATGAGCGTCGCCGTCGTCGTCACCGGGCACCAGTCCTCGCCGGCACACCAAACTTCCAGTCGGTCGGTGGCGTCGTCGGCCGTCGGGTCAGTCATGGCCGAACCAACGGTCTCGAGGCGTATCAGGGTTACCGCCGGATACCGACTACGGCTCGGTAACCCCCGGCGAGTCTTTTTCACACGACCGCTCGTCTGTCGTCGCATGACCGACCTCGTGGCGTTCGGCGAGGCGACGCTGCGCCTCCAGGCGGCACACGGCCGCCGACTCGGCGACACCGAGAGCTTCGACGCCGGCGTCGGCGGCCCGGAGCGCAACAGCGTCGTGACGGCATCGAGCCTGGGCGCCGACGCCGTCTGGCTCTCTCGGCTCCCCGACTCGCCGCTGGGGGAGCGCGTCGTCGCCGACCTGCGAGGTCACGGCGTCCGGACCGGCGTCTCGTGTGGCGACGATGCGGACCGCCTCGCGACGGCGTTCGTCGAAGCCGGGCCCGAACCGCGCAGGCGGACGACGGTGCTTGACCGCAGCGGCGCCGCCTTCGAGCAGGTCCACGCCGGGAACCTCCCAGTGGGGGTGGTGCGTGACGCCGAGCGGTTCCACGTCGCCGGCGCCACGCCCGCACGCTCCGAGCGCGCCGCGGCGGCGACCGAGTCGCTGTTGCAGGCCGCGAGCGAGGCCGGCACCACCACCTCCTTCGACCTGCGCTACCGGGAGGAAGACTGGTCGCGGGAGACCGCGCGCGAGGCGTGTGAGGCGCTGCTGGCCCACGTCGACGTCCTGTTCATCTCGCCGGCGGCCACGGAGGCCATCTTCGGCGAGGACGGCGACCCTATCGAGATCGCCCACGCGCTCCGGACGGACAACGACCTCGAGACGGTCGTGCTGCTCCGGGACAACGGCGCACTCGCGGCCCGTGACGGCGAGGTCCACGAAACCGACGCCGTCGCGGGCGATGTCGTCGACGAGGCGGGCGCCCGCGACGCGTTCGTCGGCGCGTTCCACGCCGCACGAACCGCCGGCGACCAGCCGGCGGGGGTGGGCGACGCGCTCGCCCGCGCCGCCGCTACTGCGGCGCTCGTCCGGACGCTCTCGGGCACCTCGGTCGACGTGTCGCCGGCCGCGGTCGAACGGATCCTCGCCGAGCAGTAGTCGCCTACGCCAGGTCGCGGTCGAGCAGCCACTCGCGGAGCGTCGTCGCCGACGCCGTCTCGCCGGTCGCGACGTAGTGGCTCGCACACGCGTTCCCGGCCGCGAGGGCGGTTTCCCAGTTCCAGCCGTCGCCGAGCCCAACTGCCAGGCCGCCGGCGAAGCGGTCGCCGCCGCCGATCTGTCGGCGGTCCTCGACAACGGGGTTGTCGACGCGGACGATCCCCTCCCGAGTCGCCGCAAGCGCCTCGTTTTTCCCGTGTTTCACGACCGCGGCGGCGTCGGCCGCCTGCCGGATCGCTCGAACCCGTTTCTCGTCGTCCGGACTCTCGGGCGGCTCCGGTAGCGCGGCCGCCAGCGCCCGGAGTTCGGTGGGGTTCACCGAGAGCACGACGTCCACGCTCGCGCCGAGCGCGCGGATGGCCTCGCGGAGTTCGCGGTGGGCCGCGGCGTCACCGCCGAGCACGTCGCCGGGGTCGAACACGAACGGCACTCGCGGGATCGAGGCGTCGCCGAGTTCGTGGAACGCCTCGGCCATCCCGGGGACTGAGACCCAGTTCGAGCAGGCGACTGCTTCGGTGTCGAAGACCTCCGGGAGCGGCGCTGCCGCGCGGAGATCCGCCAGCCGCCAGTCGGCGAGATCCGGCGACGCCTCCACGAGCAGCAGGTCGTTGTCCTCGAAGTCGAGGATGTTCACGATGGCCGGGCGACCCATCGAGACGGTCTCGAGGGGAAGCGCGTCGAACACGTCGCGGCCGGGTTCGGGGTCGTCGAGATGGCCGTAGCAGGTCGCATCGGCGCCGAGCGCGTGGGCCTGCTGGGCGGTGTTGACCGACTGGCCGCCGGGTTCGACGCGCTCCGGCTCCAGCCCGAACCCCTTACGACGGCCCGCGGCGGCCTCGCGGGCGAACGTCGTCCGGCGTTCGACGGGGTCGAGCGCACCCGCCGAGAGCCGACAGAAGCGGTCGACGCTCCCGTCGGGGAGCGTACTCACCGCGGGCGAGGGGGCCTCGGCCAGCCGACGGGCCAGACGCTGATAGGGCATAGGGGGTCGTTAGGGTGGGGGGAAGATGGGCGCTACGCTCGACGGCGGCGCCGCTCGGCGGGGGAGAAAGCGAAAGAAGCCGCGGGGCTACCGGACCAGCAGGTCCTCGCCGCGCTCGACGACGATGCGGCAGGGCGGCGACATCTTGTTGTAGGCGCGACGGAACGCCTCCTTCACTTCGTCGGCCTCCTCGACTTCACAGTAGGCCGTGAAGATGTTATCGCCCTGGTTGATGCGGGCGGCGGTGCCGACCGGCTTCCCGAACGCCTGCCGCATCCCGTCGGAGACACGGTCGGCGCCGGCGCCGGTCGCCTGCTTGTTCTCGCGGAGGATCTGGTGGGGGAACTTCCGGAGCACCATCTTGTAGTTACCCTCGCCGAGGGTCTTGATCAGGTGGCGGTTCGCGGACAGTCGCGCGGACTCGAGGGAGCCGTGACGGACCTGGAGGGTCTCCTCGGGCCGCAGCGAGATCTTGACCGGGTAGTCCTGCGGGTCGGACTGCAGGTCGCCCATGTTGTGCTGGGCGATCTTCGAACCGGGAATACCGGTGACGTACTCTCGCCGGGTGTACGACGGCTTGTCGATCTCCCGGTACATTGAGGCGGGCTTGTCAGACATGGCTACTTGCCTGTTTTGAGGTACACTCGGCGATTAAACCCTTCGATGCGTCCCCGGAGTCAGGCCTCGTCGGCGTCGCTCGCCGTCGAGGCTGCCCCGGCGACGCCGCCGTCGTCGGCCGCTGCGGGCGCCAACGAGACAAAGGAGAGCCCCTTCTCGGCCAGTAGCTCGCGCGCGCGGTCGGTCACGGAGGGCGCGACCAACATCCCGCGAACCTCGGCCCCGTCTGGAACCTCGCGATCCAGCGCCTCGACGTAGCGCCCGAGTTGGCCTGCCGCGTCCGGCCCCACGCGCCGACGCTTGAGTTCGACGACGACGGGCCGCCCCTCGTCGTCGTGGCCGAACACGTCGACTGGGCCGGCGGCCGTCTCGCGCTCGGTGGCCGCTGGCTCGAACCCCGGCTCCACGAGGTCCGGGTTCTGGAGGATGCGCTGGCGCAGGTCCTCCTCGCTCCCGTGAACGTCGACGGCGCGGCCGCCGGTGACCGGCAGGGCCGACAGTTGATGGACGCGCTCGAAGCGTACGTCAAGCGTCTCGGCGGGGCTCTCGCGCTCGCTGCGCACGCGCAGCCGGCCGTCGCGGACGGCGACGCGGTGTTCGGACCCCGGCGGCTGCCAGTTCACGGGCGTGCGCTGCTCGTCGGTGTGGACCAGCGCGGTCCCGTCGGGCTTGAGGATCAGCAGGCGGTCGCCGGCTCCGAGCGAGGAGGCCGCCCGGCCGTCGTACTCGACGGTACAGCGGCCGAACACGGTGACCATCTCCCCGCGCTCGAACGCCGCCGACAGCGCCTCGAGCGCGTCGCGGTGGGTCGGTCGATGGAGAGTGGTCACGCTCACACCCGTCGTTGGCCGCCGACGGACAAATGGCCGACGGTCTCGGGGGGAGGTGCGCGGATGGCCGAGGCCGTCGCACTCGGCCGCTGACGCTACCGGCCGAGGCCGACGCACTCGGCCGCTGACACTACCGGCCGAGGCCGTCGCACTCGGCCGCTGACACTACCGGCCGAGGCCGACGCAAGCCGTAGCACATACAGTCCCCCCGGGAAATATGGGGAGTATGGTCGACCCCATACTCACCTATATCGGCGGGATCGCGTTTCTCGCCCTCATCATCGTGCCCGTACTCTACCTGATGGCCAACACGCCCGACTACGAGGACGACAGCCCTGGCGAGACGGTTGTCGGCGGCGTCGGCCCCGTCGCATCGGGGGAGGCTGAGGGCGAGGATGCCGACGAAGAGGCCACTGAGGAAGCCACCGAAGCAGACGAGTCCGAGGAAGAGGCGGTCGAGGACGAGACCTAAGACCCGTCGAGGAACGACTCGACGCGCTCCCGTCGCTCGGAGCTTTCGAACTGCGCCCACCAGAGCGACGCTTCGTGCTCCCGCGCGGCAGCGGGGTCCGGCGCCGCGACGGCGGCGTTGATCGACCGCTTCGCGCGCCCCAGCGCCTCACGACCCACGTCGCGCATCGACGCCGCCAGATCGTCCACGCGCCCGTCGAGCGTGGCCGCCGGGACGGCGTCGGTCACTAACCCCACCTCCCGGGCCCGGTCGGCGTCGATCCGTTCCGCAGTGAACACCAGTTCTTTCGCGACCGACTCCCCGACAGCATCGACCAGCCGCCGGGTCGCGCCGCCGGTGGGCAGCAGCCCCACTGCGGCGGTCGGGAGCCCGAACGTCGAGCGCTCGCTTGCGATCCGGAGGTCGCAGTGCAGCGCGAGGACGAGACCGCCGCCGATGCAGTAGCCGTCGATCTTCGCGATCACGGGCACCGAGCAGTCGTGTGGCGCGCGAAATCGCTCGTGCTGGCGCTCCTTCTCGATGCGCTCGTGGGCCTCTGTGGGGCCGGCGTACTCTTCCAGATCCGCGCCGGCGGAGAACGCCTCGTCGCCGGCACCCTCGATCACCACCGCCTCGACGGCGTCGTCGGCCTCGATCTCGGTGAACGCCCGGTCGAGGTCGCACATCGCGGCGGCGTTCAGCGCGTTGTGGGTCTCCGGGCGGTCGATGGTCAGCGTGGCGAGGCCGTCGTCGACGGCGAGACTCAGGTGGCGGAACGGGCCGTACTCGGGCATGGTCGGGCGTGTCCCGGCGGCGACAAAGAGCTACCGAGCCCGGGTGTAGAGCCACGCCCAGCCCACCAGCACGGCCTGCAGCGGGAGCCTCACCCACGCCGCGACCCGGGCGGTGTCGGCGAACCGCTCGGGGACGAGATCGGCGGCCACGTCGTCGGTCGCCATGTACACGTTCGCCGGGAACACCGCAATCAGGAGCGCGACGAGGCCCCACGCCGAGACGCGGCGGGTCCGCTCGAACAGCACGCCGATGCCGAGAACGATTTCGGCGATGCCGGAGAGGTAGACCAGCGCCCGCGGCCGGGGGAGTTGCGGCGGGACGACGCGCTTGAACGCCCGCGGCGCGAAGAAGTGGCTTACGCCGGCGACGACGTAGAACAGGCCCATGACGGCGCGGCCAGTGGACCAGTCCGAGGCGTCGGCGTCAGGGTCGGTCATCGGCGGCGGTTCGGCGCGGCGGGGCAAGAAGCTTCGCCGCGACGGGCAGACATTTGGTGTGGAGCGCCCAAGCGCGGCTATGGAGTGGGACGAGTACCGCGACCTGATCCAGAGCGCGGGCTACCGGTACAACGTCCCGGCGCTGTTCGCCGACGCCGATGCGTTCGCGGCGTTCTGCGAGGACGTGCTGGACCCCTACGACGCCGACGAGGTGGATCAGGTGGCGGGCATCGACGCTATCGGCTTCGTCCCGGGCGCCGTACTGGCGTGGGAACTCGACGCCGGCTTCGTCTCGGTCCGGAAGGGCGGGAAGCTCCCTATCGCCGAGGAACACCGGATCAGCGACTCGCTAGTCGACTACACCGGCGAGGAGAAGACCCTCGAACTGGACACCCGGATGGTCGACGACGGCGCCCGCACGCTGCTGGTCGACGACTGGATGGAGACGGCCTCCCAGATGACGACGGCGCTGGATCTGCTGGAGCGTGCGGGCGCCGACGTGGTGGGCATCGCCGTCCTCGACGTTCGCGGGAGCGCCGCTCCCGCGGGCCAACCGGAAGCGTCCGCTTCCGGTGACGCTGAGGAGAACGAGGTGCCGCTGGAACTGGACGAGGAGTACGGCGTGCACACCATTCGGCCGTGGCACGAACTCGGGACGCCGGAGCGGGAGCAGTAGCCCGATCGGCCAGCGGCCGTCTCAGTCAGTAGTTCTCCGCCCCTGTGCCGCCAGTGCGTCGGGCGTCGCACGCCGCAGTGTCTGGAGGTGGTCGGCGTCGTCGAACACCCGGAGTTCAGCCCCCGGGATCTGTGCTTTCAGTTCCCGGGCCCCCGCAATCGGGACGTTGGTGTCGCGCTCGCCGTGCCAGAGGCAGACTTCGGCGTCGATGGCCTCGAACGCGATATCCCACTCGCTGGCCGTGTTCCGGAACTCTGTCACTGCTCCCGAACGGGATTCGGCGAACGCTTCGAGGAAGTCGGCTTTCACGACCGACTGCACCGCCTCCGGCACCGAGTCGGCATCGTCGGTGTACTGGGCGACGACGAACGACGGATCGAGGCGGTCGGCGAGGAACGCCTGCCCGCGGAGCAGCGCCCCGAGCCCTCTCGGTGCCCGCTTCGCCAGCCCCGAGAGCACGCGCTGGGGCGTCGGCGTCGCCGCGCTGACGCTCGGCGGCGTCGCCCCGGCGACGACGTCGAGGCGGTCGATCCGGTCCGGGTGGGCCGCCGCGGCCGCGAGCGCGTGGGCGCTCCCGCCGGAGAACGCGACGAGGCCGGCCGTCTCGACGCCGGCGTCGTCGAGGACGGCTGTGAGGAACGTTCCGGCGTCGCTGATCGAGCGATCCGGCCACGGTAGTGACTGGCCGTAGCCGGGTCTGTCCGGCGCGAGCAGCCGGATCCCGTGCTCGCGGGCGGCCGTGTCGAACAGCGTTCCGAGTCGGCGCGACCCGGGCGCCCCGTGGAGGAACAGGACGGGCGTGCCGCCGGCGTCGCCGTATTCGGTGTACGTGAGCTGTCGGTTCTCGTCGATGCTGACGGTCGTGGTCGGGATGGAGGCGGTCATCGTCGTGGAACCGCGCCGTCGACGGATCTGGCGCTATCGCAACAATCTGTCGGCGTGGTGAAAGAGCCTCGGGAGACTCAAACGGGCGCTGTACGTTCGGGGGTGGGACGGCGGGGCGATTGGTACGCTCGGTCGCGTCGCTCCCTCACGAGTTCGCAGGAAAATGCCGCCTCCCCGATTTGAACCACCGGAAGACTCGCGATGCTCGTCTTCCGTGCCCCCACTCGCTTCGCTCGCGGGGAGGGGGACAGCTCGATCTTCAGTCGAAACTCTCGAATGCGATTCGTGTGAAAAAGCTATGCCGCCTCCCCGATTTGAACGCCGGAAGACGTGCTCGCTTCGCTGTGCGCGACTTCCGTGCTCAAATCGGCTCGAGAGCATTTTTCACTGCTCACGGTTCGGTCGCGTCGCTCCCTCACGAGTTCGCAGGAAAATGCCGCCTCCCCGATTTGAACGGGGGACAGCTCGATCTTCAGTCGAGTGCTCTCCCAATCTGAGCTAAGGCGGCGCAAGCGAAACGATGGCCGATCCGGCATTAAGGATTTCGAAAAACCGCGACCCGGCGACGATTAGCTGACGTCCCGCTCGTCTTTGAACACGTACGTCGCGCCGTCGGTCACCACGTACGTCTTGATCAGGATCTTGCCGTCGTTCTGCTGAACCTTGTACGCCTCGCCGTAGCTGAGATCGACGCGCTTGGTGTCGCTGTAGCTCTCGCCCGACTCGAGGGTGCCCACGTCGGAGCTCCCCTCCCAGATCTTGTCGCCGCCGGTGTAGATCTCCGAGCGCACGGTCACGCCCGTCGCAGCGGAGTCCTGCTGGTTCACGATTGACGCGTCCACGACGCGACAGGTGTCCCCGCACTCGCTGATGTTCTCGATCACGAACGCGAACGGGTCCGGCTGGGAGGCAGTCGCGGTGCCGTCGCCACCTCCGCCCGATTCAGTCCCGGTCGAGTCGACGACGACGGTGTTCTCGTACGGCGTTGCCGTCGCCGTACTGTCGCCGCCGAGTCCCCCGCCGTCGCCGCCCGGCGCCGGGCCGAACCCGGTGACCAGCGCGCCGGCGATCCCACCCACGACGACCACGAGCACGGCGGCCGCGATCGCGATGTGTTTCCCCTGCATGTGTGTCTGTCCGCGGAGAGACCCCGGCCACGAAAAGGTCTGTTGGACGTTCCGTTAGGAACCCGACCGGTTCGGGGCGTTAGAGCGCAGATTTTGGGTTGGTGGGGGTTCGAACTGTGGGCTCGGGCGGATTTGAACCGCGAGGACTCGCTGCGCTCGTCCTCTGGGTTCAGAATCCTTCGACGCCACGCAGACGCCGCAGGCTCGTCGCTTCGCTCCTCACAGTTGCGGCGTCAGAAGTGGGCTCGGGCGGATTTGAACCACCGGTCTTCTCCATGTAAAGGAGACGTCATAGCCAACTAGACCACGAGCCCGTGCCCCGAATACGGCGACCCGCGCGAATAACGATTACGCAATCCGTCGCAACCCTTAGCACCCCGTAGCCCTTCGCTACAGCCGTGATCGACCGCCGTCTCGCCCTCGCAGTAGTCGTCCTCCTCGTCGGCGCCACCGTCGTCGTCACCGGCGCCAGCCCGTTCCCCGCCATCTACGACGGCGGCGGTGCCGAACGCGCGACGGTGACGTTCTCCGACGCCGAGACCGGCGACCAACTCGCCGTCGTGCAGGCCAACGTCTCGGACACGTGGGACGAGCGCTACACCGGACTGAGCAACACCGAATCCCTCGACGAGGACGGGGGGATGCTGTTCGTCCACCCGCGCGAGGGCGAACACGGCTACGTGATGCGGGACATGGACTTCCCCATCGACATGGTGTTCGTCGCCGAGAACGGCACCATCACGACTATCCACCACGCCGAGGTCCCGCCGGAGGGCGAAGAGAGCCCCACCTACGAGGGGTACGGGAAGTACGTCGTCGAACTCCCCTACGAGTACACCGTCGAGCACGGGATCGAAGTCGGCGATCAGGTCCAGATCCCCGAGGAACACCGAAACACCGACGACTGAGGGGCCCCACCACCAATCGTGAGCGAGTACGAGGCCGTCGACGCCCTCGCCGACCGCGAGGGCTGGACCGCCGAGGAGTTCGCCGCCCGCGTCCACTACCGCGGCGACGGCGACCGCTACAGCATCGAGTACTACGCACCCAGCGACTGCGTCCTCTACTGGAAGGTCAAGGGCGATGGCGAGACGGCCGTCCCGGTCGGCCGCGACACCGTCCCGGACCCCCTGCGCGCGAGGATTCGCGAGGACCTCGACGCCGCTGGCGTCGATTCCAGCGTCGAGAGCCGACCGATTTGAGGCTCGGTCTCACACCCCAAACGACCAGAAACCACTCGTCGCCCCCCTGTCGTCGAACGATACCGGCGATTTCGGCCGGCTCACCCGACCGGCAGCGTGTTTCGATTCGTAAAGTCTTTTGAGGGATGGTTCCGTCGCGGTGAACAATGTCACATCCCTCCGACGAGGACGACCCGTTCGAGGATATCCGTCAGAAGACGGATAACCCGATGCGGCGCCTGTTCGAGGAGTACGGGTGGCCCAACGCCCGCTACTTCGGCATCGGGTTCCTGGGCAGCGTCGCCGCCCGGATCCTGGACCTGCTGCCGCCACTCCTGCTCGGGATCGCCATCGACGCGATCTTCGGCCCCAGGCAGTTCGAACTGCCGCTGCTCCCCCAGCGGTTCATCCCGACCGAGACGATACCCCAGTTCTGGTTCGCGATCACCCTGCTGGGCGTGTCCTTCTTCGGCGGGTCGGCGTTCCACTGGATCAGAAACTACGGCTGGAACTCCTTCGCCCAGACGATCCAGCACACCATCCGTACCGACACGTACGACAAGATGCAGCGGCTCAACATGGACTTCTTCGCCGAGAAGCAGACCGGGGAGATGATGTCCATCCTCTCGAACGACGTGAACCGCCTCGAACGGTTCCTCAACGAGGGGATGAACTCGCTGTTCCGGCTCTCGGTGATGGTGCTGGGTATCGCCGGCATCATGCTCTGGCTCAACCCCCGGCTGGCGCTGATCGCGCTGCTGCCGGTGCCGATCATCGCCGTCATCACCTGGAAGTTCATCGACATCATCCAGCCGAAGTACGCCACCGTCCGCAAGACGGTCGGCCACCTCAACAGCCGTCTCGAGAACAACCTCGGTGGCATCAAGGTGATCAAGACGTTCAACACGGAGGGTTTCGAATCCGACCGCGTCGAGGACGTCTCCGAAGAGTACTACGACGCCAACTGGGACGCCATCGAGACGCGGATCCTGTTCTTCCCGGCGCTGCGCGTCATCGCCGGCATCGGCTTCATCATCACGTTCACCGTCGGCGGCCTCTGGGTGCTCGGCGAGGCGCCGGCGTGGATCACCGGGAGTCAGGAGACGCTGAGCGCCGGTGTGTTCACGACGTTCATCCTCTACACCCAGCGGTTCATCTGGCCGATGGCACAGTTCGGCTCGATCATCAACATGTACCAGCGGGCCCGCGCGTCCAGCGCCCGCCTGTTCGGCCTGATGGATACCCCCTCGCGCATCGTCGAGGACCCCGAGGCCGAGGCGCTGGAAGTCACCGACGGCTACGTCGAGTACGACGACGTCTCCTTCGGCTACGACGAGGAGACCATCGTCGACGACATCAACTTCGAGGTTGAGGGCGGCAACACCCTTGCGCTGGTCGGCCCGACGGGGGCCGGGAAGTCGACGGTCCTCAAACTGCTGCTGCGGATGTACGATGTCAACGAGGGAGCCATCGAGATCGACCAGCAGGACATCCGCGACGTGACCATCCCCTCGCTGCGGAGGAAACTCGGCTACGTCTCCCAGGATACGTTCATGTTCTACGGGACGGTGGCGGACAACATCGAGTACGGCACCTTCGGCGCCGACCACGAGCAGGTCGTCGAGGCCGCGAAGGCCGCCGAGGCCCACGAGTTCATCATGAACCTCCCCGAGGGCTACGAGACCGAGATCGGCGAGCGCGGGGTCAAACTCTCGGGTGGCCAGCGCCAGCGCCTCTCCATCGCGCGAGCGATCCTGAAGGACCCGGAGATCCTGATCCTCGACGAGGCGACCTCCGACGTGGACACGGAGACGGAGATGCTGATCCAGCGCTCCATCGACAAACTCACCGAGGACCGCACGACGTTCGCCATCGCCCACCGGCTGTCGACGATCAAGGACGCCGACCAGATCCTCGTGCTCGAGGACGGTGAGATCGCCGAGCGCGGCACGCACGACGAACTGATCGAGAACGACGGGCTGTACGCTCACCTCTGGGGCGTGCAGGCCGGCGAGATCGACGAACTCCCCCAGGAGTTCATCGAGCGCGCCCAGCAGCGCCACGCCGAGGCCGACGTGGACGTGGACGATAACTGATTCGGGCAAGTAGCAGTTGGTGCGGTTGCCACGGCCTTTCGCTGGGGCCGCTTTCTTTGGGTCGTCGATTTGGCTGCTAACACGACCGCGGAGTTCCCTTGACTACTTGTGACCGCACTACCCAGCACCGCGGCCACAGCCTCCCCAGCCGATTCAGTCGCTTCGCTCCCTCATCCCTCGTGCTCGGGTCGCGTCCGTCGACGCGACCGCTTCGCGCCACCGCCGGCACGGCTGCGGTGCGGTGGACGCCTCGCGCTCGCCAGTGGTCGGCGAGCGTCGCCGGACCACGTCCGGCTGGCAGACGAGCGTCGCTCGTCGACGTCACCAGAACGCGAAGCGTTCTGGTTGGCGAACGAGAGCTGCAGGCTCTCGTCAACGCGGGGGGCGGGTGCGTGGCCGACCGGAGGGAGGCCACGGAAGACCGAGCGGGGAGCGTCAGCGACCCGCGAGGGGTGGGGATTCGTGCTGTACCGTTAACGGGAGCAAATCTCCCGTTCGCCAGCCGGACGTAGTCCGGCGACGTTAACGGGAGCGAAGCTCCCGTTTGCCAGCAGGAAGGCGGCGCCTTCCTGCGACGTTGACGAGAATCTCCGATTCTCGTCTGCCAACCAGAAATCTCTGATTTCTGGTGACCGGGGTTCATCCCCGGCGCCCTGCCGTCCCAATTTGCCAACGATAGAGCTGCTGTTGCTGATGCTGTCTCAAAAAAGCGAACTACAGCCGTAGTCACTCTAGAAGCCAAAAACCGCAACTACGTACGCCCTCAGTCGTCCAGATACTCCCCGACCAGCAGGTCAACACGCTCCCGCGTCTCGTCCGGAATCGCCTCCGTCGGCGTGTTGATCGTCCCCTCCAGCGAACTGTGGCAACTGCACTCGTGGTCCTCGGGGAACGTCCGGATGGCCTCCTCGATGGCGGCCTTGATCGCCGCCTCGTTGGCGCTGGCGTTCTCGAGCACCTCCTCCAGCGTGACCTCGTGGTCCTCCTTCCAGACGTCGTAGTCGGTGACGCCGGCGAGGGTGGCGTAGCACATCTCGGCCTCGCGAGCAAGCTTTGCCTCCGGAATCGCCGTCATGCCGACGACGTCCCAGCCCTGCTCGCGGTAGAACTCCGACTCGGCCTTCGTGGAGTACTGCGGCCCCTCGATACAGACGTAGGTGCCGCCCTCGCTCACGTCGGCGTCAGCGTCAGCGTTGCTGGCCGCCGCGGCGTCGCTGAGGTGGTCGACCATCTCCGGGCAGTACGGCTGGGCGAACGGCTGGTGGACGACGATGCCGTCGCCGAAAAAGGAGAGGTCGCGGTGCTTGGTGCGGTCGTAGATCTGGTCCGGCACGACCAGCGTGCGCGGGGATAGCTCCTCGCGCAGGCTGCCGACCGCGTTGGTCGCGAGAATGTGGCTGACGCCCACCTGCTTCAGCGCGTAGATGTTCGCGCGATAGGGAAGGTTCGTGGGCGCGTGCTGGTGGTCGGGGCCGTGGCGGGGGAGGAACGCGACCTCCCGGCCAGTGTCGCCGAACTCGCCGAGGGTCACCGGCGCCGACGGCGAGCCGTAGGGGGTCTCGACGGTCACTTCGTGGGTGTTGCTGAGCGGTAGGGACTCGTAGATACCCGAGCCACCGATGAAGCCGATGGTCATACCGCCCCCTTCTGCCCGCAACGGAATAAACGGGGGCGGTTCGCCCGCAGTGCCCCGTGTTACCAGCGACGCGGTGCCGGCCCACGACCAACGCCGCACCGACTGGTCGCCGCTAAACCAGCACGTCCGACTGGAGCACCGAGATCAGTAGCGTCAGCAGCGGCACCGACAGCACCGTCGTGACGGCGACGACCGTCGAGACGAACTCCGGCGCGCTCACGCCGCCGACCTCCACGTCGTCGGCGAACTCGATCAGGAGCACCAGCGGCGTCACCGCGGCGGGCATCGCCGACTCCAGTACGTAGGTCCGGGCGACTGCCGGCTCGTCGAAGCCGACCAGCAGTGCGATACCGACCGCGAGCGCCGGGGCGATGAGCATCTTCGCGGTCGCGGCGACGCCGATCTCCGGCAGCGCGGCGCCGAAGTCGGTGTTCGCGAGCTGAATCCCCAAAATCAGGAGCATCACGGGAATCGAGGCGTCGCCGACGAGTTGGAGCGTCTCCATCGCCGTCGACCCGGCGGCGGGGACGAGATCCAGCGCGCGGGCCAGCAGGCCGAAGACGACGGCGTAGATCAGCGGGATCCGGAACACCCGTTTGACCGCGCCCAGCCCCGCGCTCCCGCCGCTTCGGGAGGCGACGTAGACGCCGATGGTGTACATCATGACTGACTGGACCGCGACGTAGAGCACCGCCACACCCCGGCCGGTCGTGCCGAAGGAGAACGCGGAGACGGGGATGCCGTAGTTGCCGGCGTTGGGGAATATCGAGACGAGCACCAGCGCCGACAGCGTCGCGGTGTCGACACCGAGCAGGCGCCCCGAGAGTTCGACGATGGCGGCCATGCCGAGCGTGAACGCGGCGATAGCCAGCGCGAGTCGGAGCAGCGTCCCGCCGCTCAGTTCCGACGCCATCAGGCTGTGCAGCACCAGCGCCGGTGCGAGCACGTAGACGACCGCGGTGTTCAGCGGGCCGGGCTCGACGTCCCGCAGCCGGCCGAGGGTGAACCCAACGGCCGCGATCAGGACGATCGGGAGGATCGCCGAAGCGAAGATCGAAAGCAGCGCCACTACCGCAGAATGGCGCTGGTGGCCTCAAGAGGGGTTCGGTTCCGGTGATCAGAGCCAGCCCTGCCGGCGGGAGTGTGCGAGCATCAGCGCCGCCACGAGCCCATTCCGAGCATCGTCGCCGGATAGCCGGCCGTCCAGCCGAGTTCGGGCATCGCGAAGGAGGTGCCCGCGAAGTTCATGCCGTAGACGCCGATGACGACCGTCAGCGGGGTGAAGACGGTCGCGCCGATGTCGTCGGAGCGCTTCACCTCCTCGTCCGCGTACACTACCACCGCGGTCAGTGAGAACGCCCGGTCAGGGAGTGAACGAACACCCCGGCGGCGTAGCCCACCAACCCGGCGAGCGACAACAGCCAGCCAGCGAGCGCTCGTCGTTGCATGCGCCGGGGTTCGCGGCCCCGTCGGTGAATCGCCCGCGGCTATGCCGTCTCCAGAAGCGTCCGCAGTCGGTCGTTCACCGCCCGCGAGGCCTCGACGTGCGCGAGGTGGCCGGCGCCTTCGATCTCGAACAGGTCGGCGTTCGGGAGGTCGTCGGCGAGTTCGTGGCCACGAGCGATCGGGCAGAGTCGGTCGTCGGTGCCGTGGACCACCAGCGTCGGCTCGGTGATCTCGTAGGGCTTCTCGATCACGAACTCCGAAAGCGCGGCGGCCTGCTTCTCCCACGAGTCGGGATCGGCGTCCTCGGCGGCGCGCCACTCGACAAACTGGGAAATCGCGTCGGCCTGCTCGTCGACGAACTCCCGGGAGAGCGCGGCCTCAAGCCCCTGCCGCAGCCCGGTCTCGTCAGTTGGCGGCGCGTACATCGGCTCGGGGTCGTAGCCGTCGCCCGAGAGCGCGGTCCCGATCAGGGTGAGCGACTGCACCCGGCCGGTGGTGCGGGCCAACTCCAGTGCGACCATGCCGCCGAGGCCGGCGCCGACGACGTGGGCCGTGCGCACGCCGTGATCCCGGAGGATCTCCACTGCGTCGGCGGCCAGCGTCTCGACGGTGCAGTCCGCGGGCGGGTCGTCCGAGCGCCCGCAGCCGCGGGTGTCGGCAACCATCGTCTCGTAGGGGCCGGCGAGGGCGGCGTGCTGCCAGCCCCACTGCCAGGCCCCCAGTCCCACGTCGCCACAGCACAGCACCGCCTCGCCGTCGCCGTCGGTCTCGTAGTAGAGCGAGACGTCGTCGTTGCTCGCGTAGGGCACACCGGGCGTTCGCGGGGATCGGTGTTTACCGTTCCGGCTATGCACAGTTTGACAGTCATCGGTAGCGTGGGTGGCACCATGCCCGAGTGTGAACGGTGTGGAACCCATCTCGAGGCCACGGGCGGGGGGCTGACGGACGCGCTCGGCCTCGCGAGCTACGATGGCTACGAGTGTGACCGCTGTGGGGTGCTGCTCTGTTCTGACTGCTACAACAAGCGGACGGTGGAGTTGGCCGGCGCCGCGCCGGATCGCTGTCCGGAGTGTGACGGGACCTTAGAGAAGCGGTAGCGGTCCCGATTCTGCGCTGATCGGTCTACCTGCTCGACGGTCACTACCGTCGCCCACGCATCCCCGACGGCGTAGGTCATCTTGTAGGCCTCGCCGTCGTACCGGACGTAGTCGGCCTCGTGCAGGGGTTCAGGGAGTGACTCCCACTTCCCGAACGGTGCGTGGTAGTCGCCCTCCGTGATCGCGGTCCGGACTTCGTCGCGGATGTCTTCCGGGAGGTCGTCGAACGCGACGACGGTCGCGTTCTCGCCCGGTGAGCCGACGGACGCCCAGATCTGGTAGGAGGCGTACAGCTCTCCCGCACGGGTGGAGATCCGGTACAGGTCGCCGTCGTACCGGACGTGCTCGTGCCTCTGGAAGGCAACGGCGTGTTCGAAGGCGTACCCCGCGGAGTCGCTCACGTACGACGTGTTCGGGACGAACTTCGCCTCCCCGTCGATGGCTGCCCGGAACGCGTCCTGCTGCTGGCTGTTCAGTTCCTCGTAGTCGACGACGCTCCTGGGTTCGACCGTGGTGGTCGGGGACTGTTCGGTCGGCGTCGCTGTCTGTGTCTCAGTTGGCGCCTCAGTCGGCGTCGACTCCGCCGTCTGAGTGACTGTCGGCGACGTGTCTGTTTCGGGTGTTCCGACGCCGCCAGTACAGCCAGCGAGGAGGAGTGCCACTGCGAGGGCAACTGTAGGGACCGATTTCTGCATACCCTCAGTCCCGTGGGATCAGTTGAAACTTTTGTGCCGTCGCCAATTCGCCGCTACTCCAACTGCTCGCGCAGCACGTCGGGCGCTTCCGCCAGCGCCTCGTCGAGGGCCCCCACGTCCGGGCCGCCGCCCTGCGCGAAGTCTGGCGGGCCGCCGCCGCCGCCGCCGACCTTGCGAGCCAGTACGCCGATGACTTCGCCGGCGTCGACGTCGACACCCTCGGGAACGCCGACGACGATCTGGGCCGACTCGTCGATGCCGGAGCCGACGACCGCGACCTTGCCGTCGTCGACCAGCGCGTTCGCGGTGGCCTGCAGTTCGTCGGCGTCGGCGTCGATGCGCTGGATCACCGCGGTCGTACCGTCGATGTCCACCTCCTCGGCGTTCTCGCCGCCGCCCGCGCGGGCTGCCGCGAGCTGTTCCGTGAGGTCCTCGATGGTCTTGCCTCGCTCCTTCCACTCGATGAAGAAGCGCTCGGCGGCGTCGGGCACCTCCTGTGGGTTCACGTCGAACGTCTCGGCGGCCTCGTAGAGGGCGTCCTCGGTGCGCTGGGTCGCCTCGACGGCGGCCTCGCCCGCGGCGAACACGAACCGCTCGACGCCGTCCTGCACGGGTTCGGTGTTCAGGATCTTGATCGCGCCCACGTCGCCAGTTCGGCTGACGTGGGTGCCGCCGCAGGCCTGCACGTCGTCGCCGACGTGGATCAGGCGGATGTTCTCTCCCGGCGGGATGCCGCCCTGATAGAGGTCGAAGCCGTGCTCGGCCTCGGCCTCGTGGCGGCCGGGCCACTCTTGGCGAATCGGCGTGTTGTCGGTCACCATCTCGTTGGCAACCCGTTCGATCTCCTTGACCTCCTCGCGGCTCACCCGGTCGTAGTGGTTCACGTCCAGCCGGGAGCTATCGACGCCCTTCTGGGCGCCGGCCTGCCGGACGTGCTCGCCGAGCACGCGCCGCGCGGCGGCGCCGACGATGTGGGTCGCGGTGTGGTGGGCCATCAGGCGCCGACGCCGCTCGGCGTCGATTTGGCCGGTGACGAACTCACCCTTGCCGGGGGATTCTTCGGTGCGGTGGAGGATCACGCCGTCACGCATCTGCACGTCGGTCACCTCGACGCTGCCGTCCTCGGAGACGAGCGTCCCGTGGTCGGCCGGCTGCCCGCCGCCCTTGGGGTAGAACATCGTCTGGTCGAGCGCCACGTCGTACCCCTCCTCGCGCTCGAGCACGTCGAGGACGACCGCCTCGAACTCCATGCGGTCCTGATCCTCGTAGTAGAGCTGTTCGGTGTCCGGGAGTTCGTCGGCGCGGTCGGCCTCCTCGTGCTCCGCCTCCAGGGCCTCCTCGGAGTCGTGGCGGGCGGCGACCAGCGAGTAGAAGTCGTCGGGTTCGTTCACTTCGGCGCCGCGCTCCTCGGCGATGTCGGCGACCATCGACGGCTGGATGCCGTGGGAGTCGTACAGTTCCAGCAGCTTCTCGGTCGGGATGGGTGTCCCGGCCTGGGCGTGCTCGTCGGCCAGCTGGCGCACCTTCCGGCCGCCGCGTTCGAGCGTCTCCTGGTACTTGCGCTCCTCGGTGCGGACGATATCGCGGATGGTCTCACGGTTCTCGTAGCCGAGCCGGTCGGCCTCGCGGTCCACCAGGTCCTCAAGGGGGACGTCGATGCCCACGTCGTCGACGAGTCGCTTGGTGCGGCGGAGCACCATCCGGGCGAGATAGCCCGTCCCGACGTTCGAGGGGACGATCTCGTCGCCGAACATGTAGGCGAGACAGCGCGCGTGGTCGGCGATGGCGTAGATGGCCTCCAGGGGCTCCATCAGTTCCTCGAGCCGACTCACGGGGACGTCCAGCCGGTCGGCGATGGTGTCCCGGGCGGCCTCCATGTCCTCGGCCTCGTCGATGTCCATGTGGCCCGCCAGCTTCGAGGCGCGGTGGACCAGATCGGCTTCCTCCTCGGTCAGGTCGATCCCGGCCTCGCCTTTGAGATACTCGATGCTTTCGGGGTAGATAGCTTCGTAGACGGTCGGGGTGCCCTGACTCATCCACGTCCAGCGCTCGATGCCGTACCCCGTGTCGACGACCCGGCGGTCCATCTCGGAGTACGTGTTGCCGTCCTTCATCTCGTACTCGCCGTCGGGGTCCTGCTCCAGCATCATGAAGACGAGCGTCGCCAGTTCGAGCCCCTTGTAGATGACCTCGAAGGCGGGGCCGGCGTTGCCGCCGCCGACCCACGGGTCCTCGATGAACGTGATTTCCTCTCGCGGGACACCCATGGAGGCGAAGAACTGCTCGCAGTACTCGACACACTGGTCCTTCCAGTAGACTTCGCCCTCGTAGGCGTAATCAGTGCCTTCGTCGGCGTTGAACGCGTGGTGGCCGCCCATCTCGAAGGCCATCGTGTGCCGGCCGGTCTTCCCGACGTTGTCGATGTCTTGCATCCGGATGCAGGGCTGGGAGACCACCAACGGGTTCGCCGGCGGCGGCGACTGCCCGCTCGTGACGTGGGGCTGGAAGTCGTAGATGGATGCCTGGGTCAACAGTACGTCGTCGCGCCAGCGGTTGGCGGCGACGGGTGCGGGGGGGACCCGTTCGTGGTCGTGCTCCTCGAAAAAGGAGAGAAACTCCTCGCGCATCTCCACCAGCGAGTACGCGTTCTCGAACCCGGGATCGTCGATAAAGCCGTAGTCCTCACAGGGGGGCTCGCCACAGGTCTCACGCTCCGTGCGGCTCCAGAAGCGGGCGCCACACGACGAACAGGTCTGGCGCTCGAACCCGTTCTCCGCGAAGTAGTCGAGACGGTACTCGCTCTCGAGCTCGCTCATTACCGGCAGTGGTCCACCGCCGGCCAAAAGGATTCCGGGGTCCGTGTGGGCTCGGGATCCCGTCTACCGAAACACATATGCGACTCTCTTACAAGATTCACAGTAGCTGTACCCACGCGTGTCACATCGTACCGATATTCTCGTCGTCGGCGACAGCCCGTGTTCCACGGCCGGCTCCCTCCTGGATCGGAATGGGTTCACCGGGTGCGTGCGAGCCCCGGCTCTGGCGCTCGCCGCCTTCGAGGAGTCCCCCCCCGACTGTCTCGTCGTCTGTGCCGCCTCGCTGCCGACGTCGCTGGCCGCGGCGGCCGCCGACGCTGGCTGTCCGGTGGTCGACTGTGCGGGCTCGACGCCCCCCGTACGGAGCGCCGCAGCCCACGGCTCGGGTGAGACCGACGCTGATGCCGATTCGCTCGCCCTGCGGGTCCGGGCGGCCGTCGACGGCACCCCGAACCGTGACCGGATCGCCCGACTCCACGAGGGCTCTGCGGAACTGATCGGGATCGAGGACCGCGAGCGGCTTCACCAGCGCGTCGTCGAAATCGGCTCGGAAGTGCTCGGCTTCGGCAACGCCGTGCTCTATCTCTACGACGGCGACAGCTTCCGGCTGGGCGCCTCGACCGACCCCGACGCCCCCGAAACCGCCGAACCCGGGTTCGGCGTCCTCTCGGAGGTGCGCCAGACCGGCGAGCCAGCCATCATCGAGGACATCGACGCCCACCCCGTCGCCGAGCAGCGTGTCGAGGGGCTGCGCTCCGGAATCGCCATCCCGTTTGGCGATGTCGGCGTGCTCGGGGCGCTCTCGCCGGATGTCGGGAGCTTCGACCAGGCCGATCTGGAGTTCGGCCAGCTACTGGCCAACCACGGCGCGCAGGTCGACGCCCGGATCCGTGCCGAGGAGAGCCTCCGGCAGCGCCAGGCCCGGATCACCCGACTCCACCGTGCGGCGCCGTCGCTGATCGACGCCGACAGCGAGTCGGCGCTGTTCGCCCGCGTCGTCGATATCGCCGAAGACGTGCTCGCGCTCGATCAGTCGGTGCTGTTCATCGCCCGGGACGGGGAGCTCACCCCCGTCGCGGGCCGGATCGACCAGATTTCGGCGATTTCGACTGACGCCGGTATTCTCGGCCGGACGTACAACGAGAACCGGTCGTTCTTGCTCGATGACGCCCGCACGAACCCCGACGCCGACCCGGCCGGCGAGTCGATCAGGTCGGCTATCTCGGTGCCGGTCGGCGACGCCGGCGTGTTTCAGGTCATCTCCGACGAGACCGGGACGTTCGACGAGAGCGACCGCGAACTCGCGGAGCTACTGGTCGGCTACGCGGAGGCGACGCTCGAACGCATCCGTTCGGAGGCCGCGCTCCGGGAGTCCCGGCGGCTGATCGAACGCCTCCACACCACGGCGATGGGGCTCGCAAGCGCCGAAACGGAGGACGAACTGCTCGACCGCGCGGTCGACGCCGCCGAGGACGTGCTTGCCCTCGATATGTGCAAGATCGACCTCCGGGAGGACGACATGCTCGTGCCGGTCGTCGAGTCCGGCGGCGTCCCACCCGAGGCGGGCCGGCCGATGCATCTCTCGGAGGGGCTGGCCGGCAAGACCGCCCGCACCGGCGAACCGTCCCTCGTCGACGATCTCGCCGCCAACCCCGACGCCGACCCGACCAACGCCTCGTTCCGCTCGGCCATCTCCGTGCCACTGGGGGATCTCGGCGTGTTTCAGGCCGTTGCGACCGAGCCAGCGGCGTTCGATCAGGAGGACGTCGACCTCGCAGAGCTACTGATGGCCCACACCGCGGTGTCGCTCCAGCGGGTGCGCGCCGAGGAGGACCTCCGGACCGAGCGTGATAGCCTCGACGCGCTGTTCGAGAACATCCCCGGTGCGGCCGTCGCCTACGAGATGATCGACGGCAAGCCGATCGTTCGCCGGGTCAACGGCGCGTTCGAGCAGACGTTCGGCCACGACGCCGACTCGGTGATCGGCGAGTCCCTCGACGAGTTCATCATCCCGTCCGACGGCGACGAGAACGCCGTGTCGTACAACGAACGCATCGCCAATGGCGAGCGCGTGCAGGCCGAAGTCGAGCGCCAGACCACAACCGGGCCCAAGCATTTCCTGCTACAGGTTACGCCCCTGGAGGTCGGCGAGGAGAGCGCGCCCGGCTACGCCATCTACTCGGACGTGACCGAGCAACGCGAGCGCGAGGCTGAACTCCGCCGGCAGAACGAGCGCCTCGACCAGTTCGCGAGCGTCGTGAGCCACGACCTCCGGAACCCGCTCAACGTCGCCGCGGGCTATCTCGAACTCGTTCGGGAGACGAGCGACGAGGCCCATCTCGACCGCGTCGAGGACGCCATCGAGCGCATGGACGACCTCGTGACGGACCTGCTGGCGCTGGCCCGTGAGGGCCGGGACGTTGGCGAGACCGAGTCGGTCGGCCTCGAGGAGATGACCCACGAGGCCTGGAGCCACGTCGCCACCGGCGACGCGTCGCTGCGCGTCGAGAGCGGCCGGGATATCGACGCCGACCCCGAGCGCCTGATCGAACTGTTCGAGAACCTCTACCGGAACAGCATCGAGCACGCCGGCGAGACGCCGACGGTCACGGTCGGCGACCTGCGGCGGCCGGCGGGCTTCTACGTCGCCGACGACGGTCCCGGGATCGACCCCGATATCGAGCCGTTCGACACGGGCGTCACGACCAGCGACGAGGGGACTGGGTTCGGCCTCCCCATCGTCCAGAGCATCGCCGAGGCCCACGGCTGGTCGGTGTCGGCGACGGCGAGCGAGGAGGGCGGCGCGCGCTTCGAGTTCGTGACCGATTAGGTCTCGGCCATCGCCGTTCGCACGGAGTCGATTGCCTGCTCGATGTCGTCGTCGGTCACGTCCCAGTTCGTGGTGAAGCGGACGGTGGTCTCGCTGAACGCGACCGCGAGCACGCCGTGCTGTTCGATCTGGCCGACGAACTCCTCGGCGTTCAGCCCCGTGTCGGCCACGTCGGCGACGACGATGTTGCTGTCGGGCGCGGTCGTCTCGATGCCGTCGATCTGGCCGAGGTCTTCGGCGATCCGGGCGGCGCGCCGGTGGTCGTCGGCGAGGTGCTCGCGGTTCTCCAGTGCCAGCAGGCCCGGCGCGGCGATGATGCCGGCCTGGCGCATCCCGCCGCCGAACAGCTTTCGGACGCGGCGTGCGCGGTCGATGAACGCCTGATCGCCGACGAGCATGGAACCGACAGGGGCGCCGAGCCCCTTCGAGAGACAGAACATCACGCTGTCGACGTTCTCCGCGAGCGCGGCGGCGTCGGTGGAAAGCGCCTCGGCGGCGTTGAACAGGCGCGCGCCGTCGAGGTGGACCGGCACGTCGTGTTCGTGGGCGACTTCGGCCGCGGCGTCGATCTCTTCTTTCGGGACGGCGACACCGCCACGATAGTTGTGGGTGTTCTCCAGACAGAACAGCCCCGTGCCGGCCTCGTGGAGGCCTTCCTCGACGATACCCCCCTCGACCTGCTCAGGTGTGGGCGCGCCGGAGTCGCCGAAGTCAAGCAGGCGTGTCTGCAGGCTGCTGAGTTGGGCGACGGCGCCGAGTTCCCACTTGAGGACGTGGGCGTGCTCGTCGGCCAGTAGCTCCTGCCCGCGGTCGGTGTGGGCCCGGATGGCGACTTGGTTGCCCATCGTCCCGCTGGGGACGAACAGGCCGGCCTCCTTCCCGAGGATTTCGGCGGCGCGGCGCTCGAGTTCGTTGACGCTCGGATCGTCGCGGTAGACGTCGTCGCCGACCTCGGCGTTCTTGGCGGCGTCCCGCATCGCGTCGGACGGTCTGGTGACGGTGTCGGAGCGCAGGTCTACAACCATGGTGGTGGCTGGGAGAGGGGGAGGAATAAGGAAACCGGTGGCGTGAGAACGCGTCGCTTGACCTTGTTAGAGGTTCGCGTACGGGCCGCCCTTCGCCTCGGTCAGTCGGTCGGCCTGCTCGTCACTGAGGTCGATTTCGGCGGACGCGAGATTCTCCTCGAGCTGCTCCACGGTTCGGGCCCCCACAATCGGCGCCGTCACGCCGTCACGGTGCTGGAGCCACGCGAGCGCGACCTGCGCGGGCGTGGCGTCGACCTCGTCGGCGACGGCATCGAGCACGTCGTGCACGTCGAAGTTCGTCTCGGTGAGGTAGGCGCTCTCGAAGCGGGAGGATTCGGCGGCGCGAGATTCGCCGGTCAGGCCCTCCTCGCGGTCGTACTTCCCGGTCAGGAACCCCTGGCCGAGCGGGCTCCACGGACAGACCGCCAGCCCCTCCTCGCGGGCGAACTGGAGGTAGTCTCCCTCGACCTCGCGGTCGACGAGGTTGTAGCGCGGCTGGAGCACCGAGAACGGCACCCAGCCCTCCGCGCGGGCGAGTTCGTTGGCCTTCGCGACGCGCCAGGCGTTGGGTCGGAGCGTCGACGCGCCGAGGTAGTGGACTTTGCCCTCCTCGACCAGCGCGTTGAGAGTCTTCATCGTCTCGCGGGTTGGCGTCTCGCCGTCCCAGCGGTGGAGATAGAGCACGTCGATGTAGTCGGTGTCGAGGCGGTCGAGGATGGCGTCGACGCGGTGCCGGAGGTTCTTCCGGTTCGTGCCGCGGCTGTTGGGGTCGTCCTCCCGGATCTGCCAGTAGATTTTGGAGGCGACCGTGTAGCGCTCCCGGTCACGCTCGGCCAGCCAGTCGCCGATCCACTCCTCGGCCTTCCCGCCGCCGTAGACGTCCGCGGCGTCGATATAGCGCCCGCCGGCGTCGGCGTAGGCATCGAGCAGGGTCTTTGCCTGCCCCTCGTCGATCTCGACGTTGCCCTCCTCGGTCTCGCGGCCGAAGCGCCACGTGCCGAACTGGAGTTCGCTCGTCTGGAGGCCGCTGTCGCCGAACTGTACGAAGCCGAGATCGGTATCGCTCATGTACGCGAAACTAGGGGCGCCGGCGGAAAAACGTTCGACAATCGGCGGCGTCCGCCCCGAGATTGATTTCCCACCCGGCCGAGGCATCCGTATGGACTGGGACCCACGCGTGCTCCGTGCGTACGTCGACCACTTCCTGCCACGCGACGTGGTGGGGCCGGTGATCATCGTCTTCTCGCTGGAGGGGGTGATCGACGGCATCTTCAATCAGTACGTGCCCGACGCCTACGAGACGGTGGGCTGGGGGATCGTGTTCCTGCTCTCGCTGGCCATCGTCGCCTACTGGGGCACCGTCGACGAGGAGGACGTCGAGGAACTCCACGAGCGAATCGAGGAGATCGAGAACGAGGACGCCGAGGCGGCCGCGCCGGAGCGAAGCTTTCCGTAGTACTCCAACAATCCTCACAACGGATTTGTTGCTGGCGCCACACCACACATGTATGGAGCGCAAAACGATCTCCGTCACCGGCATGTCGTGCAACGGCTGCGAGCAGAACGTGAAAAACGCCCTTCGGAACCTCGAGGGGGTCACCCGGGTCGAAGCCGACCACGAGGCCAATACTGTCGAACTCGCCGCCGAGGATGATGTCGCGGACGACGACGTCGAGGCCGCTATCGAAGACGCGGGCTACGACGTGGCGCCCTAGTCAACGGCCGTTCCCTCCTCTACGGCCCACGTCACCGTTTTCGACGCTGAAGCCGGTGTTGACGCCCTCGCCTGAGAGGAGTTGGCCGGCGAAGCTGTTGGCCAGCACCGCCGAGACGGATAGCACCATCGCGATCATCGCAAACACCGGGTGGACGAGTCCGGTCGTCGCGGCGGCGACCCCGATGCCGTTGAACGCGAACGCCGCAGCGAGATTCTGTCGGGTCTTCCGGTAGCTCTCCGTCCCGATCTCGTGGGCGTCCATCACGCCGCCAAGCCGGTCGCCCATCAGGACGATGTCTGCCGATTCGATGGCGATATCGGTGCCTGCCCCGATGGCGATACCGATGTCCGCCTGCGTGAGCGCCGGCGCGTCGTTGATACCGTCGCCGACCATCGCGACGCGGTGCCCGCCGTCCTGCAGGCGACCGATCTCCTCGCGCTTCTCGTCGGGCAGCACGTCGGCCATCACGCGGTCGATGCCGACCTCCTCGGCGACCGCCGCGGCCGTTCGCTGATTGTCGCCGGTGATCATCACGGGCGTGATGCCTGCATCCGTCATCCGGCGGACGGTCGCAGCGGCGTCGCCCTTGATTCCGTCGCCGATGCCGAGTAGGCCGACGAGATCGCCGTCACGGGTGACCCCGGAGACCGTGAGACCGCGGCGCTGGAGCCGCTGAACCTCGTCGGCCGCGCCGCTGATGTCGATTCCTTCCCCATCGAGCCATTCCGGCTTCCCCACGAGCACGTCGTCGCCGTCGACGGTCGCGCGGACGCCCCTGCCCGTCATGGAGTCGAACCCTTCGGGATCGTCGTAGTCGATGCCGCGCTCGTCGGCGTACTCGAGGACGGCGTCCGCGAGCGGATGTTCCGAGAACGCCTCCGCGCTTGCCGCCGTCGCCAGCATCTCGGACTCGATGCCGCCTCGTGTCCCGCCTTCGAGCGCGACGGCCTCGCTGACGGCTGGCGCGCCGACGGTGATCGTGCCGGTCTTGTCCAGCACAACGTGGTCAATATCGGGGGATACCTGAAAGGCGTCACCCGACCGCATCAGGATGCCGCGGTTCGCGGCCTTGCCACCCCCCCGGATCAGCGCCAGCGGCGTCGCCATCCCCAGCGCACAGGGGTACCCGAGGACGAGGACGGCCAAGGCGGCGAAGGCGCCCCGACGGACGTTCGGATCGGCACCCCACGCGAGCGGCGCGACCAGCCAGAACACGAAGGCCAGCGTGGCGATGATCAGAACGGCGGGGACGAAGTACCTGAGGACGCGGTCGGCCAGCTTGATGATACCGGGTTTCATCGCCCGCGCTTCCTCGATCTCGTGGGCGACCTGGTTCAGGAACGCGTCCTCGCCCGTGGCGGTCATCTCGACGAGGAGTGTGCCCGTCTGGTTGACGCTACCGCCGATCACCTCGTCGTCCGGGGATTTCTCCTCGGGGATGGACTCGCCGGTGGCGACCGACTCGTCGACCGTCGACTCGCCGTTGACGACCTCGCCGTCGACGGGGATGCTCTCCCCGGGCTTGACCCGTACGCGATCACCGACATCGAGGTCGTTGACGGGCACTTCCTCGACGCTGGTCTCATCGGCCCGTGGGTCGCTTTGCTCGCAGGCCGCATCGCTTCCCGCTCGCTTCGAGGAGCCCTTTTGGTCGCCATTGCTCTCCCCGCTCGGCCGGTCCGAGGCGCTTCGCGCCTCGCTGGTGACGCGGCGTGCGGTGTCTGGTCGGAGGTCGAGGAGGCTCTGGACGGCCTGTGAGGCCCGCGTGCGGACGATAAGGCTCGTGTATTCCGAGAGGATGTGGTAGGTGGTGATGAACACGGAAACCGCAAAGAAGTGGACGGTCGGGAAGTCGGCGAAGACGAACAGGCCGAGAAACCCGCCGAGCAGGCCGGCGAACGCCCCCGCCTCCAGCAGGACGTGCTGATTGAGGATGCCTCGGCGAAGGCTCTGATAGGCCTTCTCCTTGATGTAGCGGCCGGGACCGAACATCGTTCCGAGGGCCAACGCGAGCGTAACGAGGTCCATCGCCAGCGACTCCGACTCGAAACGCCCCGTCACGATGATCATCCAACTCATCAGCGCGGCGACGACGATGGACGCGCTCCCCGCAAGGACGAGGCGGCGTTTGCCGTCAGCGAGTTCGGCCTGCTGCTCCTCGTACCGTTTCTCCTTGTCCGGATCGCGGATGGTGTAGCCGAGGTCGCGGAGTGTGTCCTTCACGTCGACCTCGCTGATCCGATCCGCGTCGTACTGCACGAGCACCTCCTCGTGGGCGAGGCTCACGTCCACGTCGGCAACGCCGTCGGTGCGGCGGTACGCCTTCTCGATGCTCTCCGCACAGAACGAGCAGGACATCCCGCCGACGTTGAACTGCTCCTGTGTCGTCCCCATCTGGGGTCGTCCTTGCCGGGCGACGTGCATAACCATTACGACCACTTTCATAATGGTGCTAACTTCCCGATATCGAAATCGGATATGTAGCGATACTCTTACTGTCGTTGTTCCCCTAACTGGCGGTAAGGAAATGGCTCTGCTCGAATCCGAGGTGCCGATCCGCGAGGTCGTCACAACCACCCCCGAGAAGGCGAAAGCCCTCGAGAACGACGTGCGAGCGAAGGTTTTGGATATGCTTGCCGACGAAGGGATGACGATCAAGGGGATTCACGAAGAACTGCAGCGGCGCGGCGAAGAGAAGGCCGAGACGACGGTGCGCCACCACGTGAACGTCCTGAAGGACGCCGGCATGGTCGAAATCGCCCGCCTCGAGGAGGCTGGTGGCGGCACGCGGAAGTACTACAGATCGAACACGCGCGTCTTCTCCTACGACCTCCCGGAGGGGGCCGACGAGACCCTCGCGGGGACGCAGGCGACCGCGACCGAGGAGTTGGAGTCGCTCGTCGAAACGCTGTACACGGAGCACGGCGACGAGATCGAAGCGGTCGCCCGCGAAATGAAGCCCAGTGAGTACTGCGAGACCCAGCACTACGAGGAGTTCGTCCTCCGCGAACTACTGAATCGCGCCCTCATCGACCTGAGCGAGACCGGGGTCCTCGACGACGTTTCTGCTGGCAGTGACGATCCGTCGGGGTCGTGATGGTGATATCGTCGCCCGCCTGCCCGACCTGTACCGCGAGCGTCGCACGCGGATGTCCCACACGGGTCGTCGAAAGAGTTGCCCGGGTCCCAGTGTGGAAGCCGACGGGGCGCTGTTCCGCCCATGTCTTCAGGCGCTATCCGACGTACCTTTCCGGTTCGACCCCATCAGAGACGGTATGAACGCGCCGTCGCCGAGAGACGCCACGCGGGACGTACCGAACCCGGTGAGAGACGTATGAGCGGAAAAGACGACTACTACAACAGAGCCAAACAGCAGGGCTACCGCGCCCGGTCAGCCTACAAGCTGAAACAGCTCGACGAGACCGCCGACCTGTTCGCGGATGGCGACACGGTGGTCGACCTCGGCGCCGCCCCCGGCGGGTGGCTTCAGGTCGCCGCCGAGAAAGTCGGCCCGCAGGGGAAGGTGGTCGGCGTCGACCTCCAGCGCATCGACGACCTCGAACCCCATCAGGTGACGACGATGCGCGGGGACATGACCGAGGAGCAGACCCGCGACCGCCTGCGCCGCGAACTCGGCGTCGCAGAGCGAAGCTCTGCGGCCAACCAGAACGCTCCGCGTTCTGGTGATGTCGACGAGAGCCGCAGACTCTCGTCTGCCAACCAGAAATCGAAGATTTCTGGTGATGCCGACGAGGGAGAGGGCGTCGTTGATCTGGTCATCTCGGACATGGCGCCGAACATGACCGGCGAGTACGAACTCGACCACGCGCGCTCGGTCCACCTCGCCCGCATCGCGTTCGAGACGGCCCAGCAGTACCTCAAGCCCGGCAGCGACTTCGTCGCCAAGGTGTTCCAGGGTCGGGATCTGGCGGACCTCCGCGAGGAGATGAGCGAGTCGTTCCAGTACGTCCGCACCGTCACCCCGGAGGCCTCCCGCGATTCCTCCAGTGAGGTGTATCTGGTCGGCAAGGGCTACACGACGGCGCCCATCACCGAGGGCGACGAACTCTCCGTGGAGATCACCGACACTGGTGAGGAGGGCGACGGGATCGCCAAGGTCGAGCAGTTCACCGTGTTCGTTGCCGACGCCGAAGTCGGCGAGGAGATCGACATCGAGATCACCGACGTGAAGCCGAACTTCGCGTTCGCCGAGCGACTCGACTAACTCGAGATCCAGGCGTACGTCTGGATCGCACCGAACAGCAGGGCCAACACGCCGTTCTCCGCGAGCAGGACGCTCCCGGGATCCGCCGGGGATGCCTGCTGGGCCCAGACCGTCACCAGTCCGAACAGCGTCGCTAGCGCGAGGTTGTACTTCGCCATCACCGTCCACGTGTCCTGATCGAGGCCGACGATTGCGTCGCTACCCATACGGTCGCTTCGGTGGCCGGCGGGAGGAAACTGGCGGCCGCAGATACGTCGTCCCAGCCTGCCAGTTGTACAGTTCCACCAGCGTCCCGACTGCGCTGATGACGGCAAGAATACCTACGAACAGCGACCCGCTCCCGAGGTAGGCGACGGTACAGACCGCCGTCGCGAACGCGGCGTCGCAGAGCTCCGCTCTGCGGGCAACCAGAACGCTCCGCGTTCTGGTGATGTCGACGAGAGCCGCAGGCTCTCGTCTGCCAACCAGAAATCGAAGATTTCTGGTGACGCCGACGGCGTTGTACGCGTCGTGGGCACGGACCTGTGGCACCGCGCTCAGGCCGAAGAAGGCGACACCCAGCGCGACCAGTGCGTAGGCCTACGGCGCGGAATCGCCGGGCCGGACGGCGAAGGTGGCGCCGACGACGGCGATCAGCACCGCGGCGGTCGCGTAGAGAACCGTCCCCACTCGCTGTTCGTCCATCGGCGCCGACTCGGTGCGCCGGCGAGAAAAAGCCACGCAGTCCGTGACAACTCAGCCGAGATGCGGTGTGACGCCGCCCCGCCGATAGCGGTACAGTTCGACGGCGGCGACGGCGAGACCGACGGCAGCGAGGCCACCGACGAGTCCGGTCACGGCCGATTCCCCGGCGGGGCCGACCCGCAGCGTCGCGAACCAGAGCGCCAGCATCGCGGCGACGAATCCGACGTTCAGCGGACCGTACGCGTGGTGCGCTCGAACGCGAGGGAGCGCGCTCAGCGCGAAGAAGGCTGTCGCGAGCAGCGCCATCCCGACCGCCGGGAGGACGGGGGAGTCGGCGACGAACAGCAGGCCGGCCGTGATGGCTGCGGCGACGACGGCGGCGACCGCCGAGAGGGCACTCCAGAGGGAGCTGGTGATCTCCATCACGCTGATCCTCGGCTGCGGGCGTGAAAAACTTGACTACTGGACAGCTACGCCGCGAACAGTCGGCGTTCGCCCGCCTCGCGGTTCCGGACCGCCCGGACCACCGCGTAGACGAACGGGGTGTCGATCAGTGCGATAGCCAGCTTCAACACGTACTGGCCGACGATCAGCGCGGCGACGCTCGGCACCGGGCCGCCGCCGACGAGGGGGAGCCCCATCTCGGCGCCGACGCCCACCTGCGGGAGCAGCCAGAACGCGACGCCGACGAAGATGACGGTGTCGATGAGTTGGCTGCTGGCCGTCGAGCCGATGTTGCGGAGCCAGAGCTTCTCACCGTCGGTGTACTCCTTCAGCCGGTGGAACGCGATCACGTCCCAGTTCTGGCTGGCGACGTAGGCGAGCAGGCTCCCGGCGACGATGTTGGTCGCCGAGCCGAGCACCGACGAGAACGTGCTCGCGAACTCGGGGTTCGCCGCGGGGGCGACGATGGTGCTCCAGACCAGCGCCAGCACGACGAAGTTCATCAGGAACGCGACGTTGACCAGTTCCCGCGCGGCCCGTTTCCCGTACAGTTCGGCGTAGCAGTCCGAGGCGAAGTAGGTGACCGCGTACGCGAGCGCGGCGCCCGGGAGCGTGAGCGCGCTGCCGGCGACCGGGATGGAGAACGGTAGCTGGAACGAGAGCAGTTTCGCGGCCGTTAGCTGGGCGACCACCAGCGCGGTGACGAACAGCGCGACCAGCAGCAGGCGGTCGACCGGGAGCGGGCGGCGTTCGGCGCTCACGACTCCTCCTCCGCCAGCCGGCCCTGTCGCTCGTCGATCTCGTCGAGGCGGTCGAGCGTCTTCCGGATCGACGCCCGGACGGCGTCGCTGCGGTTCACGAACTTCGCGTCGTCGCCGACGTGCTCGTCCAGATCTTCGAGCAGTTCGTCGGGAATCTCGACGGAAACCTTGGTCATTGCGCTCCCTCCGACTGTTCGGTCACGCCGGTATCGACAGCACGCCGTGGTGGCTGGTTCGATGCTCGCATAGTACTCTCGAGAGAATATCCACGGTGGACGAGTAAAAGCACACTGCTCGGCGGCGAGGCGTCGAAGCAAAACGACACGCTCGAACAGGGCCAAACGGCCGGCAATCAGGCCTTCCCGTTCGACCCGGGCGCGTCGGGCCCGATAGTCGGCTTCCGGAGGTTCCGCCGGCCGCCGAGGGTGAGCACGTAGAGCAGGCTGATCCCGACGCCGTAGGCCGCCATCAGCGGGATCGTGACCATGACCATCGTGAGGATGTCCGCCGGCGTCAGCAGCGACGCCGCCAGCAGCATCCCGATCAGCACCTCGCGCCAGCGGGTCCGCATCGCGCTGTAGGAGACGCCCGCGGAGTTCAACAGCACCATCAACACCGGCACGTCCGCGAGGATACCGATCCCGGCGGTGGTGAAGAAGATCAGCCAGAAGAAGTTGGTGATGCGGTAGCTGATCGTCATGTTCGCCGCCAGCGCGTCCTCGACGAGGAAGGAGATGACGCGGGGCGCGATCTCGTAGTAGCCGAACACGAGGCCGCCCAGCAGGCCGGCGCTCAGGAGGCCGGCCCAGCCGAAGATGACGTTGCGGCGCCCGCGGACGAAGCCACGCTCCCGGAGCGCGGGCCACGCGAAGTACGCGATCAGCGGCAGCGTGGCGGCGGCGCCCAGCAGCGCGGAGAGTTTCACTTCGAACACCAGCGCCTCGACGGGGTGGAGCGCGATGACCTTCGACGCCTCCGAGGCGGTCTGGCCCGGCGCGAGCACCTCGCCCGGCACGCGGGCGAGGAAGTCCGCGTAGACGTCCTTGATCCCGCCCGTGTAGAGCCAGAAGAACGACCCGGCCATCACGGCCATGAACGTGCCGACGATGTAGAACAGCCCGGAGGTGAGCGAGCCGAGGATGAACTGGACGTCCTTGTAGTAGCCGCCGATGTCCTCCTCGTCGGTGTCCTCGGCGAACTCGTCGAGGAACGTGCTGCCGGCGCGCTGGGTGCGGTCGCCCATGCTGCCGGGTTCGGCCTCCGCTTCCTCGGCTTCGGCCTGCTCGATGGCCTCGTCGTAGCGGTCGAGGATCAGCCGCGCCCGGGCGTCGTCGCCGGCCGCCAACGCGCGGTTGGCGTAGAAGTTCGCCGCCGACTCTTCGAGCGCCGTGAACGTCGCTGGCGGGGCGCGTTCGAGTTCCTCGGCCGAAAGCTGGCCGACGTTGACCGCGGTCGGGTCGCTGCCCGCGAAGTAGCTGGCGAGCAGGACGTAGCTCCCGACCAGCACCGCGACCACGGCGACGGTGATGCCGACGGCGGCGCCCACGGCGACGGTCGAGGAGAGCCCGAACGCGGGCACCGAGAGGTCGAACGCGGCCTGCGTGAGCAGCGAGTTCACCTCGGCGGGGTAGCCGAGCACGGCGTAGCTCACGGCCAGTACGAGCACCGCCAGCACGCCGAGGGGGGTGCCCTGCTCGCGGGCGCGCTGGCCCCAGTCGACCCAGTCCCGGCCGCGCCGGATCGCGCCGATGGGGTTGACGGGGCTGAACAGCGGGTCGGTCTCGTAGGCCGGCGGCTCGGGCTCGTCCTCGGCCGGCTCGTGGGCCTCGTCGTAGCGGTCGAGGATCGCCTGTGCCTTCCCGTGGTGGCCCTCGTCGATGGCGTTCTGGGAGGCTTCGAGCGCTTCCGGCTCGCTCATCGCCTCGAACGCCTGAATCGGCGCCGCGCGGACGCCCGCCTCGTCGAGTTCGTCGAGATCGATCCCGGTCGGGTCGCCGATGTCGGCGTCGGGGTCGACGGTCTCTTCGAGTTCGCGGTAGGCGAACAGCAGCATGCCGAAGACGGCGAACACGAGGCCGATGGCGACGCCGACCAGCAGCACGTTCCCGGTCGCCGAGAGCGAGGTGAGTTCGCTCACGGCGGGCGCACGGTAGCTACTGCCGATGGCTTCGAGTCCGGCGTTGGCCCCGGTGCGACCACCCGCGTTCTCGTACACCCACGCGGCGGCGATGCCGGCGACCAGCAGGCCGACGACGCCGTTCCAGTTGCGTACGAACAGCCCCCTGACGGAGAGGCGCTCGCTGCCGCGCTTCATCGTGACCGCGAACTTCGCGAGATAGAGGCTGAAGCCGTAGAGCCCCAAAAGCGGCATGGCCCACATGATCTGGGTGAACGGGTCCGGCGGCGAGAACACCGCGCCGAACACGAAGATGGCGACGACGGCGTAGCGCCACTTCTCGCGGAACTGCTCGTAGGGGACGATCCCGGTGTAGGAGAGCCCGGTGATCGCCAGCGGCATCTGTGCGGCCAGCCCGAACGAGAACGTCAGTAGGAGGACGAACTGGGTCCAGAGCACGATGGACCAGTGGGGGGCGAAGCCGGCCGCGGCCGCGTTGCCGGCGAGGAAGTTGAACATGATCGGGAAGAAAAGCAGATAGCCGTAGGCGAGCCCGCCCACGAACAGCAGCAGGGAGAGCAGGACGATGGGGATAGCCTTCCAGATGGGGATCGGCATCTGGGGCCAGCGGCCGCGCTCCTCGAGCGCGTCCTTCGAGTAGTACAGCAGCACGGGGGCGGCGACGACGATGCCGACCACGAGCGAAATCTTCGCCTGCAGCAGGATGACGTCGAAGGGGGTCTGGGCGATGATGTCGAACTGGCTGGCCAGCTCGTCGGGCATTCGCTGGGTGGTGACGCCCTTGAGCCACTCCCAGATCCCGCCCCGGAGGGCGTAGAACATCCCCATGAAGCCGATGAGGAAGACGATGAACACCTTCTGCAGGTCCTTCTGTGCGGACCGCAGCATCGCCCCGGCGGTCTCACGCCCCTCGGCGATGGCGCGCTGGGTATCGTCATCGAGCGCGCTAGACATGGGACGAAGGAGCCGCCTCGGAGTTATCAACCTTTCCACCTCGCGGGAAGCCGATCCGAAAAGGCCTATAAGACCGCGCAAGCGATAGCGAGCCATGCCCGAGGAACCGGACGAGGAGTCGGATCGCGAGCCGTCCGACTCGTCGCCGCCCGGTTCCGACGAGGAGCGTACCGAGCCGGCCGACGAGTCGGCCGAAGACGTCCCAGACTCCGACGCGCCAGAGGACGGCGACGAGGACGACGCTCCCGATTTCACGAACGTCGAGGGGTTAGGCCCCGACAACGGCGGCGACGCGGACGACGAGACGGGGGACGGCGACAGCGACGACGGCGCGGACGAGGCTGACGACGCCGAGGAGGGGTACATGTTCGAGGACTACGACCCCGATGCAGCCCCCGACGAGCCGGAATCGACGGCGTCGGCGCCGCCGCCCCACGGTCCCGCGGAAACTACGCCTGCAGCGTCACAGCAGTCCACGCAGGACGATGTCGAGGAGGAGGGGCTGCTCGGCGGCGGGCCCGACTCGGATCAGGAGATGCCGCTGGCGGCCCACATCGAGGAGATGATGAAGCGCCTCTCGGTGGTGTTCCTCGTCGGCGGCGTCGTCGCGCTGACGCTGCTGGGCCTGGGGCAGCTATCCGACCAGGTGCCAACCGCAGTGGACCTGATCGACATCCTCTGGAACAACGCGATCCCCGGCGCGCCCGAGATCGAGGGGCGCCGACCGCGGGTGTACGGCCCGCTGGAGCTGATCCTGACGGAACTCAAGGTGACTGCGCTGGCAGGCCTGCTGGTCGCGCTCCCGGTGTTCGTCTACGAGACGTACCTGTTCATGCGCCCGGGGCTCTACCCGCAGGAACGCCGCTACTACATCTCGGCGATCCCGACGAGCCTGATCCTCGGTGCGGTCGGGATGGCGTTCTCACACTTCGTCATCATCCCCGCGATCATGCGCTACTTCACCCTCTACACCGACGAGAACGTCGCCACCGTCGCCTACGGGCTGGAGAGCACGTTCTCGCTGATCCTGGTGCTCATGGGCTACATGGCGATCATCTTTCAGATCCCGCTGTTCATCATGCTCGCGATCATGATGGGCATCGTTACCCGCCAGTGGCTGGAAGACAAGCGCCTGCTGTTCTGGGGCGGGTTCCTCACCATCGCGTTCCTCGTCAACCCCGACCCGACGGGGATGACCCCGTTCATCATCGCCGCGACGATGATCGTCCTCTACGAGGGGACGCTGGCGCTACTGCGCTGGACCGGGAACTGAGGCATCGACGGCGGAGAGTAACCAGACAGGCGTCCGCCTCACGTCCGACCCTGTGCGCTAGTAGCGCTTCCACACAGACGCAGCCTTCGACCGCCTTCCGAACTTCGGAGCCTCCTCAGCGCGGAGCCGGTGATGCGCTTGAGCCGGCTAACAAATGGGTTCTCACGCCGATTTTCCGACTCGGACCACGACGCTGCGTTCTCAGTCGTTCACGCCGTCCGGAAGCCGCTTTCGCAGCCGGTCGAGACAGATCTCCAGAACGCTCAGCGGCGCCTCGGCCTCGATGTTTGCTGGTTCGTGTCGGACCCCGTCGTCGCTCTCCAACTGGTAGTGGGTCTCCCCGGGTTCCGGGTGGTCGTCGTCCTTGTGCCAGCCGAGACTGACGGCATCGTCGGCGTACTGCACGCGCTGGACGTCCCGCCCCTCCCGCGGTCGCCACAGCACCTTCAGTTTCGCTTCTGACCGGGGGAACGACTCGCCGAGGAACTGTTCGACAGCGATATCGGCCACGACGGTTCGCGGTCGGATTTTGGACGGTCTGTACCGGACCGAACTCACTCCAGCGACGTTCTGCAGTCGCTCCTTGAGACGACGGAGACCCTCACGTCGCGTGAACCCACGACCGCCAGTGAGCAGGAACACCATTATCCGCTCTCTGCTACTGGACCAGTTGACCCATCGCCGAGCGGCTCAAGCGTCGCCAGCGACTCCTGCAGGCTGATCGCCAGCCGGATCGCCTCGCGTATCTCCACGTCGTACTCCCACTCGGCGACCGTATCGAGCCGTTCGCGCCGCTCCGTCGCAGTGAGGTCGTCCCGTCCGACGCTCCGGCGCAACCCCGACAGCGACTCGACGCCGTACAGTTCGCGCCAGCCGTCCATCTCCTCGGCGATGGCGTCGAGTTCCCGAGTCAGTTCGTCGACGCTTCGCTCCTCGGCGAGTCGGCGGACCTCATCGAGGAACTGCGTCATCTCGTCGGGCTTGTACGCCGTCCCGTGTTCGGTCTCGACGGTTTTCAGATCGCCCTGTTCGACCATTCGAGTGAGATACTTTACGGCCGTATCGCGCGATACGTCCGCCTCGTCGGCGATCCATCCGGCGTTCCGTGGCTCGGTTCGCGTCGACGCGACATGCCGGACGCGCGCTGCGGCGTCCGTCCCGTCGGGCCATGTGGACTCCGTCTCACTCATCACCGACCCTTCGCACCCTCTTGACTAATAGTTTCGGATGAGAACTATTAATCTCGTATACTGGAGCTACTTGCGACTGATCGCTCTCCCGATCTACAGGCGGCGCAAGCCGGGTGCCTCGGGGCTTGGCCCGGGGCGGTTCTTGCGAAAAGACGTGCCCGAAAGACCGCTTACTGCGGCGTCGGCTCGGAGCCGCCGGCGGGCTTCGTGACCTCGGAGCCCTCCGTCAGCGCGGAGCCGGTGATGCTCTTGAGGCGGCTGACCAGCGAATCCTTCTCGCCGTCGCCCTCCAGGGCCACGTCGAGCACTTCCGAGATGTGCGAAACCGGGATGATCTCGACCATCTCCTCGTACTCCTCCTCGATCATCACGTCCTGCTCGTTGGCTGCGGGGATGATCACGCGGTTACAGCCCGCCTTCGCGGCGGCCTCGATCTTGTGAGTCACCCCGCCGACGGGCAGCACGTCACCGCGGACCGAGAGCGAGCCAGTCATCGCCAGACTCTGGTCGACGCCGATGCCCTCCAGCGCGGAGATCACCGCCGTCGCGACCGTGATCGACGCCGAGTCGCCGTCGACGCCCTGCTGGCCGGTCTGGACGAACTGGATGTGGATGTCCTTGTCCGAGATCTGCTCGTCGGTGTACTTCTTGATGATCGCCGAGACGTTCTGGACGGACTCCTCGGCCATCTCCTGCAGCTGACCGGTGGCGATCACCTGCCCGCCCATCCCCTGGGAGGGGGTGATCTCGGCCATCACGGGCAGCATGATCCCCGAGTCCTGGCCCATCACGGCGAGACCGTTGACGCGACCCACCTGATAGCCCTCGGAGACCTGCAGTTCGTAGTCCTTCCGGCGCTCGATGTAGTCGTCGGCGAGCTGCTGCTCGATGGAGCGACTACGGCCCTTGGCCTCCATCACGTGTTCGCGCCTGGTGGCCTCGGCGTTCTCGGCGCGGGCGACGTCGCCCGCGACGCGGATCAGCCCACCCAGCGAGCGGAGTTCGAGCGTGAGGTGGTCCTTCCGGCCGGCACGGCGCCGGGCTTCGAGGATGACCTCCTCGACGGCGTCCTCCGTGAAGTGGGGGAGCCGGCCGTCGTTCTCGACCTCTTGGGCCACGAAGCGCGCGTACTTCCGGCGCATCTCCGGGGTGTCGCGGATGGTGTCGTCCATGTACACCTCGTACCCGTAGCCGCGGATGCGGTTCCGGAGCGCGGGGTGCATGTTCTCCATCGCGTCCATGTTCCCGGCCGCGACCATCACGAAGTCGGTCGGCACGGGTTCGGTCTGGACCATCGCGCCCGAGGAGCGCTCGGACTGGCCCGTGATCCCGAACTCGCCCTCCTGAACCGCGGTCATGAGGTGCTGCTGGGATCGGACGTCGAGCGTGTTGATCTCGTCGATGAACAGCACGCCCTTGTTGGCTTTGTGGATGGCGCCGGCCTCGACACGGTCGTGGCTCGGCGTCTCCATCCCCCCGGACTGGAACGGGTCGTGGCGCACGTCGCCCAGCAGCGCACCCGCGTGGGCGCCCGTGGCGTCCTCGAAGGGGGCCGTCTTCGTGTCGGCGTTGTTCACGAGGTGGTTCGGGATCACCGCGTCGCTGCCACGCGAGATGTACTGGAACCCGATGTAGATCAGCACCGCCGCGATGACGGCGATGATGGGGTTCCCCATCGCGAGGATGGCGTAGCCGGCGACGACGGCGATCACGATCCACATCAGGAGGCTGCGAAGCTGATCGCGCTTCTGGGCCTCCTCCTTGTGGGCGTCGATGATCTGTTCGCCCTTGCCGGCCGGCACCGTCCGGACTTTCGGCTCGTTGCCGTCGTCCGGGTTGTGGTAGACCAGCACGTCTTCGAGCTCCTCCTTGGGGAGGAGTTCGGCCATCGCCTTCGCGAGCATCGACTTCCCCGTCCCGGGGGAGCCGATCATCATCACGTGTCGGCGCTGTTTGGCCGCCTTCAGCACCACGTCGCGGGCGTGTTCCTGGCCGATTACCTGATCGACCAGCCGGTCGGGCACCTTGATCTCCGCCGTCGAGTCGATCCGAAGACCACCGAGTAGGTCGTCCTTCCCGATCTCCTCGTCGTCGGCGATCTCGGCGTCGAACTCCACGTCACTCCCGAGGTCGTCGATGCTGGGGGGCTCCTCGTCCTCCTCGCGGCGCGGCTGCTCCGCGGGGGGGTCGGGCTGTTCGTCGGGATCGCCCGTTTGGGCGTCCGAGCCGTTCAGCGGGAAGGGATCTTCCTCCCCGTTTTCGGGCACGTCGGTATCGTCCGTTTCGTTGCTCATAGAACGCTGTCGCTACGTCAAAAGAGGCTCGTGAGCCTGATATACTTTCCCCCATTCTCGATAGCTGTTCGACCGTGGAAATCGCGCTCTACGAGCGTTCTATCTCCGTATTATCGAACAACGAATGCCTGGAGTTGCTTATAAACTGCCCCCGAGGCGTGACTCGTCGTTTTTATCCACCCCGGGTGAGAAGCCGCGGACATGCGGGGGTTCTACATCGGACGGTTCCAGCCGTACCACGACGGCCACCACCGAATGGTGACCGAGATCGCCGAGGAAGTCGACGAACTCGTGGTCGGTATCGGCTCCGCGGGCAACTCCCACACCACCCGAAACCCCTTCACGGCGGGGGAGCGTATCATGATGGTCACGAAAGCCGTCGAGGACGTCGACATCCCCACCTACGTCGTCCCCATCGAGGACCTCGACCGCAACGCGGTCTGGGTCGGGCACGTCCAGTCGATGACCCCGAAGTTCGACGTGGCCTACTCCAACAACCCCCTCGTTGTCCGCCTGTTCAGGGAGGCCGGCGTCGACGTGCGCCAGTCGCCGATGTTCCAGCGTGACGTCCTCGAGGGCACCGAGATCCGGGAGCGACTCGTCACCGGCGGCGACTGGGAGTCGCTCGTCCCGGGGGCCGTCGTCGACACGATCCACGAGGTCGACGGCGTCGAGCGCATCCGTCAGATCTCCGAGACCGACGCCAGTAGCTGATGGTCGAGGCGGGCGCAGCGTTCGCGGCGATGAACGCGATTGGACTCGTGGCGTTCGCGGCTGTCGGCGCGCTGAAGGGCAGCGACGCCGGCCTCGACCTGTTCGGCGTGAGCGTGCTCGGCTTTCTCACCGCCCTCGGCGGCGGCACCGTCCGGGACCTCCTCGTCGGCCGAGTTCCCACTTCGCTCCAGACGAACCTCGAAGTCCTGCTCGCCGCTGCCGGCATCACGCTCGCAGTGATGCTCGTCCAGCGCGTCGACGTCGACGAGAACGCGTCGCGTTCTGGTGGCAGCGACTTGATGGAGAGTCCTGCGGTGCTGCTCCCGGACGCTATCGGTCTCGCTGCCTTCGCGGCGACCGGCGCCGCCGTGGGAATCGAGGCGGGCCTCTCCCCGTTCGGCGTCGTCGTCACGGCGACGCTCACCGGCGTCGGCGGCGGCAGCCTCTCGGACCTGCTGCTGGCCCGTATTCCGGCCGTGCTCCGCGAGGACTTCTACGCGACGCCGGCCGTGGTCGGCGGCGCCGTCGTGCCCCCGGCCATCGCGCTCGGCCTCCCGTTGGGTGCGACGACGCTGCTCTCCGCGGGCGTGGTGCTGGGGCTCCGACTCGCCGCGATCCGATACGGCTGGCGGCTGCCGACGGTTTGAGCCCACTTAGCGAGTGAGACTTTCCCGCACCCGTTTGTACATGCCGCCCCCGATTACCCCGCCAAGTGCTATCGAGACGGCGTTTCGGAGCCCGAGCGTCTCCCCCATCACGAGGGCGGAGGGTCGTGAGCCCCTTCAGCCGAACGGGCGAACCGCTATGCCGCCCCCGCCCGAGGTGACAGTATGGATCTCGACGCGTTCGACCACGAGTCCCACATGGCCGAAGCCATCGACTGCGCCCGCGAGGCGGCCGCCCGCGGCGACGAACCCTACGGCTCGGTGCTGGTGCGAGACGACGAGGTGGTGATGCGCGCCGGCAACCGGATCAACACCGAGAACGACCTCCGGGAACATCCGGAACTCACGCTCGCGAAACGCGCCGCCGCGGAGCGCGACGCCGCCGCCGAGGACGAACGTCCTCGGCTGGCAGCCGAGAGCGAGGCTCTCGGCGACCCGGGAGAGTTGGTGATGTACACCTCCACGGAGCCCTGCCCGATGTGCTCGGGCGGTATCGACATCGCTGGACTCCGGGCCGTAGTGTACAGCGTTTCGGGCGAACGCGCCGCGGAACTCCGGGGCGGCAGCCCGCTGCTCCCCTCGACGGAGGTGTTCGACGCCGGCGGCGGTGACGTGGAAGTGATCCCGGACGTGCTCCGTGAGGAAGGGGAGAAACTGCACGAGGAGCACTGGTAGGCCGCGCGGATCCCGTTTCTCGGCTACTGCGATTTCGCCCGTTCCACGACCGCCCGAGCCACCGCTTCGAAGTCGGCCTCCTCAGGAACCACGTCGACCGAAATCCCGGCTTCCCGGGCGCTCTCTGCCGGGCTCTCGGCGATGGCGCCGACGACGGCGCTCTCGAGGCCGGCAATCGCCGCCTCACGGACTCCGCGCTCCTCGGCAGCCGCGAGAAACCCCTCCACGGTCGAGGAGGAGGTGAACGCGGCGCCGTCGAGGTCGCCCGCGGCGGCCAGTTCGGCCGACTCCCCGGCGTCGTCGGGCCGGCGCAGGCGGTAGAGGGTCGTCTCGATCACCTCGGCGCCGGCGGCGCGCAGTCCCTCGGGCATCGTCTGACTCGCCCGGTCCGAGCGCGCGAGCGCGACCGACTTCCCGGATACGTCGCTCTCCAGTTCTGCGACCATCCCCTCGGAGTCGTACTGCTCGGGAACGTGCTCGACGGTCCAGCCCGCTTTTTCGGCGGCCTCGGCCGTCGACTCGCCGATACAGCAGAGCGCCGCGTTGCCGGGCGCCCAGCCTGCGTCGGCGAGCACGCCGACGCCCGTCGCGGAGGTGAGCACGACGAAATCAGCCTCGGGCGGGGTTTGGCCGGTCGGCTCGATGGTGAGCATCGGATCCGGCACCGGCTCGGCACCCAGCGACTCGAGGAGGGCGGCGGCGCCGTTGATGCGGCCGTCGTCCGGACGGAAGACGGCGACGCGCGGGCGGCGCATGGTTACTCGTCGGTCTCGGCTGCGGCGGCCGCGATCAGGTCGTCGGCACCGCGTTCGGCGAGGTCCGCAGCGAACTCCGCGGCTGCCTCGGCGTGGGTCTCGATGGGGAGGTCCCGGGTCCCCTCGACGACTTCGGTACCGTCGGTCGAGAGCACCTGTGCGCGGACGTTGACGCTGTTGCCCTGCACGGTGGCGTGGACGCCCAGCGGGGCGACACAGCCGCCGCCGAGTTCCGAGAGGACTGTTCGCTCGACGGTGACGGCGACCCGCGTCGGCGCGTGGTCGAGGTTCTGCTGCAGCCGCTTGATCACGTCCTCGTCTGTCGCGGTGACGGCGATGGCACCCTGTGCCGGCGCGGGGACGAACTTGTCCTTCGGGAGCCGGCTGGTGCCGATGTGGTGGCGCAGGCCGCTGCGCTCCAAGCCCGCTTCGGCCAGCACGAGGGCGTCGTACTCGTGGTCGTACTCCTGGCCCATCGCGGCGCGTTCGACTTCCGAGAGGCTCTCGAACCACTCGTCGACGCTTTGCTCGAACTCGTCGTCGTCGTCCGGGTCGTCGAGGTCCGCGTTCTCGTCGTCGAGGACCCCCTCGGGGTCGATGTTGTAGTCCCGCATCTCCGTGCTCTGTGCCTCCTCGTCGGTGTCCATCCGGCGCTCGTGTTCGCGCTGGAGGCGGGGGGCGAGCAGTTTCTCGATCCGGGTGTCGACGTTCCCGCGCAGCGGGCGCACGTCGAGGTCCGGGCGGGCGTGGAGCAGTTGGGCGGTCCGGCGAAGCGACGAGGTGCCGACGACGGCGCCTTCGCGCAGGTCCTCGAACGCCTTCCCGTCCTCGGTGACCAGCAGGTCGCCCGCGGCGGCGCGCTCGGACACGGCGGCGACAACCATCCCCTCGGCGAACTCCGTGGGCATGTCCTTCATCGAGTGGACGGCGGCGTCACAGTCGCCGTCGGCGACTTCCTGATCCAGCGCGTGGACGAACGCGCCGATCCGGCCCAGGTCGGCGATGAGTTCGTCCTGGATCCGGTCGCCCTCGGTCTCGATCTCGATCAGTTCCACGGGCCGGCGTCGGGTGCCGACCCGCTCCTGTACGAGCGTGGCCTGTCGCATGGCGAGGTCGGACCCGCGCGTGGCGAGGCGGAGGGTCCTGTCGGTGCTCATGGGCGGGAGTGGGGGGTGGTTGGGGAAAAGGAGTGCGTTCGCGTTTGACTGCGTGGGAATGTTAGCCAAGCCGGTATACGGCGTCCCCTGCCGCAACGAAGGCCCCGCTGTCGGTCGGACAGACCGCGGAGACATTTCCAGGAACGTCGATGGTTTGAGCGTCGCCCGAGCCCGGTCGCCAGACGCCGACGCCAGACCGCGTCCGGAACAGCACAGTGTCCCCGACCGCACCAACCCAGTACGACTGCCCCACTTCGGTCGCATGCTGTTCTTTCCCCGATTCGGCTCCAAGAACGCTCAGTACCTCGTCGTTATCCGGGGTGACGTAGACGTGGTCGCCGTCGGTGGCCACTGGCGACTGCACACCTTCTGCGTCGCCGATCACGTCGTCTTCCCACTCCGTCGATCCGTCGCCGCGAGAGAGCGCTCGCACCATCCCCCCGGCGTCGCCGACGAGAACGGTGCTGTCGGTGACCGTCGGCGGAGCCTTGATCGGGGTAAAAGTGCGTTGCCACACAGCTTCCCGTGTTTCTGGATCGACAGCAGTGACCCGGCCGCTCTCGTTCCCGCGGTCGGTCACGAACAGCCGGTCATCGCTGACAGCGACTCCAGTCGGGGATCCCTCGGTTTCGAACGTCCAACGACGTTCGCCGGTGCGTGCGTTCAAGCCAACGACTGCCTGCTCCGTCGCGGCGCCGACGACCAGCTCCTCGCCCAGCGGTACCGGGCGGAGGTCCGGCGAGGAGATTCCAGTTACCCACCGCGTCGATCCGTCTGCCAAGGAGAGACAGCGCACGTGAGCCGGCGTCCGAACGTAGAGGCTTTCATTGGCGACCGTCGGCGATGGGTAAAGCCCCTCGCCCTCGCCGGCGTCGAAGCGCCACCGCTCGCTCCTATCGTTGAGGTCCCAAACGAGCAGTTTCGTCCCACCGAACGTGGCCGCGAGGATGCCGTCGCCGGTTGTGATCGACTCAACGCCGCCGGGGTAACTGTTGATGGTGAACAGTTCGGCCGGTTCTGTGGGATCGGTGGGAAACGATCCATCGACGTAGCCGCTGTTGGCTGGGTCGGCGCCTGCCATCGGCCAGTTCCCGTCGCCGACAGCCGAACGAAGGCCCGGTGTCGGTTCGGGATCGCGGGAGCCACACCCGGAAATAAGGACAGGTATTCCACACGCCGCACTCAATAATAGCTCCCTACGAAACATTGGTATAGTTAGAGTGGACAGGTGTTGAAATCCATATTTGCTTCACATGATATATTACTCCCGAACGTACTGCCATTGAACAGTGTTCTATTAGAAATTTCCCCAGCGCTTGCAGCGGTGCAGTTGTCAATTTGATCTAAATAGACAACACTTCCACAGGTGACATCTAGGGTTGTATCATACGCACTGGTTGAGCCGCTGGAACAGTCGAAATTCCAAACAGCGTCACCATCATTTCCATTCTGATCAGAACGTTCCGTCCGTGTCACGTCCGGTTGCGTGTAGGACCAGCTAATCGCTGTTCCCACAGATGTATCGGTACCTGCACTCGCGCTGACTTCTGCTCCGATTGTTTGTTCACCCACCTTTCTACCGCTTGGTGATGAGTCATATATACTATCGTTCTTGACATCCATGAACCCTTCTGACCAGTCTTGTCGGAATGTCGTATCTGAAACACGTTTTCGACCAAGGTTCTCATATGGAGTAGATCGGTAGTTGAATGAGGCTCCCCACTGATCCCAACTATCGCTACCGTCTGCGCTCTTATCGAAGCGTGCATGTTGTCCAGTTATACTCACTTGTCCGTTATCTCCCTCGGTGAAAGCTTCTGTATTTGAGTATGTGTTCCACCCATTATCAAATGTAGGCTCATTGCCTGACGAACTTTGGAGACTAACACTGCCCTCCGTTGAGGTGGTATAGTCCTGGACTGTCTCTGAACTATCCATCCGAGTAAACGCTTCTTCCGCGTTCTCTTTGACCTTCGCGCTATTATCACCGTCTTCTCCCGGCTTGCCGTATCCGATTGTAACTATAGGAACACCATCTCGCCCGATCTTCATGACAAAGGCCCCTACGTATTTTTCCTCTTGCCCGAATTTGGGAGACCCGTACAGCATAAGATCCCCCTTATTGATCTCTGGAACTCGTTTGATTAATTGCTTCACTCACTTGTTTACCACCTTCTCGGAAACAGGGCTGTTTAGCGTGCCTGTGAGTTTGATGGTCCGACTCAGTTTCTTAGCTGAAACAGTCTTTGGAAGGAACGATAGCGACGTAGCTGCAATTCCGCTCTTCAAAATGTTCCTACGACCAATACTATTATTTTCTAATGGGTCTTCTCCCATGACAGCTATGTCAGATACCTATTTTATATTTTTCGGTTTGGATCTAAATATAGTATTTGTGCGGCAGATATATCATTTATCTAGTTGCTGATCCCTATAATACCTCTCTATACGCATCCAGCGTCTCCTCCACGTCCGCCTCGGTGTGGCCGTAGGAGACGAACTGCGACTCGAACTGGTTCTGGGAGAGGAACACGCCCTGTTCCTTCATCGCCGGCCAGAAGCGGCGGCGCCAGCGGTCGGTCTCGGCGGCGGCCACGTCGGCGCCGGTCTTCGGACAGTAGTCGAAGCGCGCACAGGACTCGTTCTGCTGGCAGCCACCGGAACAGGTGTCCGCGACGTTCTCCGGGCCGTTCCGGGTGAAGATCAGCTTGAACAGCGAGTCCGTGCCGGCGACGGTGTACTCCGGCGCGCGCTCCCGAACGATCTCGGTCAGCCCCTCGCGGAGCTTCTCGCCCAGACTGTTGACGTGCTCGTACACGTCGTTCTCGGCGGCGAAGCGCAGCGTTTCGAGTCCAGCGGCCATCGTCACGGGGTGCCCCGAGAAGGTGCCGGCTTGGAACACGTCGCCGGAGGGCGTGAACTGGCTGATGATCTCGCTTTTGCCGCCGATAGCGCCGACGGGGAAGCCGCCGCCGATGATCTTCCCGAACGTGGTCACGTCGGGCTCGATACCGAACTTCGACTGGGCACAGCCGAGGCCGCCCACGCGGAAGCCGGTGATGACCTCGTCCCAGATGAGCAGCGAGCCGTAGTCGTCACAGAGGTCCCGCAGGGTCTCGTGGTAGCCGTCGACGGGGTGGACGATCCCCTTGTTCGCCAGAATCGGTTCGACGAGGACCGCGGCGATGTCGTCGCCGTGCTCCTCGAACGCCTCGGTCGCGGCCTCGGGGTCGTTGAACGGCACCGGGATGGTGTGCTCGGCGAACTCGGTCGGAATCCCTTGCGTGGAGGGGCCGCGCTCGTCGATGTCGCCCTCGACCAGCGTGGAGTCGTTGGCGCCGTGGTAGGAGCCCTGCATCACGACGATCTTGTTCCGGCCCGTGTAGCCGCGGGCGAGACGCGTCGCGGAGACGGTCGCCTCGGTGCCGGAGTTGACAAAGCGGATCATCTCCACGCTCGGGACGTGGCGGGCGACGAACTCGGCGTGTTCGACCTCGATTTCGGTCGGCATCCCGTACATCGGGCCCGCGCTGGCCTGACGCTGGATCTCGGACTGCACCTGCTCGGGCAGGTCGTGACCCAGCAGCAGGGGGCCGAGGCCCATCACCCAGTCGACGTAGCGGTTGCCGTCGGCATCGATCAGGTGGCCGGCCTCCCCGCGCTCAGCGAACGGCGGGTACGGCTCGATGGCTGCCCGGACGGAGGAGTTCACGCCGCCGGGCATCACCGACAGCGCACGGTCGTAGAGGTCGCCCGATCGTTCGTGGTTCATAGTCCGGGAGTCGGTCCGGGGAGCGAAAGAAGCTAACGGGTTCGGCAGCCCGGGCGGGGTTCGCACCGGTCAGGCCGGCGGCAGCCGCAGCGTCACCACGGTGCCGCCCTCCTCGGGGACGCCGAAGTCGAGGCGGCCGTCGACGGCGTCGACGACGGCCTGCGCGACCCAGAGGCCGAGGCCGGAGCCGTGGGTGAGTTGGGTGATCTCGCTCTCGCCGGTGACGACCTGATACTCCTCCTCCGGGATGCCGGGGCCGTTGTCCCGGACCTCGACGGCGACCCAGTCGTCCTCGCGGGCGGCATCTACCTCTACCTCGGAATCGTCGGCGCCGTGGACGACGCCGTTCTCGACCAGTTCCTCCAGCGCGTCCGGGAGCGCCGGGTCGGTCTGTGCCGTCAGCCCCTCGGGCACGTCGATGGAGAACTCGGCTTCGGGGTGTTTGTCGGCGACCGACTGGACGGCGCGCTCGGCGTCCGAGCGGACGGCTCGTTCTTCGAGGCCGCCGCCGCGCCGGTCGTAGACTCCCATCACGGTGTCGGCCTCCTCGGCGAGATCGCCGACGATCTCGACGTGACGCTGGAGCGTCTCGGCGGAGTCGGCGACGCCCTGATCCTCGGCGGTTTCGACGATCTGTTCGGCGTGGCCCAGCATCACCGTCGCCTCGTTGCGGAGGTTGTGCCGGAGCACGCGGTTCAGCACCGACAGCTTCCGGCGTTCGGCCGCCAACTCCTCGGCCCGAACACGCCGGGCGTCGTAGACGCCGATGATGACGTGGGCGGCCGCGCCGATGGCCAGCAGGTTCGCGATGGTGAACGCGCGGTCGACGGGGTTCGCACCGGCGCTGGTCTGGTAGGCGAACAGCCCCAGCATCACCAGTCCCAGCACGACCAACCCCAGGACGTTCCAGATCGCGATCCGGATCGCGTTCCGGTCGCTGAAGTTGCTGCGGTAGAGGCTGTAGCCCGCCGCTATCAGCCCGGTCGAGACGACGGTGCCGAGCAGCGAGAGCACCGTCCCCACCGGGTCGTTCGGCGGCGTCAGCAGGATGGTGATGTTCGGCACCAGCAGCACCACGCCCGTCACCACGACCACCGCGCTCGCGAGCAGTCTGGGCACCCCCCGATCAGGCTCCCTATCTGCTTCCACCTCGGGATTGAACCCGATCTCGCGCAGGATCGTCTCGACGATCCCGCCCGTTCCAGCGTTCGAAGCCATTGTTGTCTCTACGGTCATCCAGCCAGTCAATCAAGCTATCGGCGGCGTCACAACGAACGGGCTAAGGCCCTCCCGGCGCCAGTTCCGGCCATGACCGAGTACTTCGAGGTTCACGGGCGCGACGGCGCCGCCCGCCTCGGCGAACTCCGCCTCGACGACCCCGTTTCGACGCCGGCGCTCGTCGACAGCGTGGAGCAGAGCTCCACTGGCGGCCGGACGCAGTCCGGCAACGAGGTGATCGAGGACGCCGGCTCCCTGTGGGCCCGTGAGCGCGAACTCCCCGAGGGCGCCGACGACCGCCTCACGATCCTCCCCCATCGCGCGTTCCCGCCGGGCACTCGCGACCCGGTTCGGGAGTCGTTCCGCGTCGAGCATCCCGAGATCGACGCCCCGACCGCCGCAGTCATCTCCAGCGAGGAGGCCCGCGATGTCGGTGCGGACGCCTACCTCCTCTCTGACGCCAACGGTTTCGTCGGCCACGCGTCGGCGTTCAAAGACGCCATCGTCCGGACCCACGAGGCCATCCCCGCCGACACCGCGCTCTACCTCTCGGGGGTCGCGACGCCGCGGAACGTCGCCACGCTCGTCTACGCCGGCGTCGACCTCGTCGACGCGAAGAAGGCAAAGATCCGCGGGGCGGAAGGGTTCTACCTCACCAGCGAGGGCGAGCGCTTCCTCGAGGACCTCCGCGAGCTACCCTGCTCCTGTTCGGCCTGCCAGCAGCCGATCGAGGCGTTCGACCGCCGGGACTGCGCCGAGCACAACGCCAACGCGCTCCGGACCGAACTCCGGGTCGTGCGCGAGCGCATCCGCGAGGGGCGCCTGCGTGACTACGTCGAGGGGCAGGCCCGCCACGACCAGTGGCTCACCGCGGCGTTCCGGGAGTTCGACCAGCAGTACCAGTACGTCGAAGAGCGCGCGCCGGTCGTCCGGGACAGCGAACTCGCGGCCGCCAGCGGCGACAGCATCCGCCGGCCGGAGATCCAGCGCTTCGCCGAGCGCGTGACCAACCGCTACGAGACGGAGTTCGACGGCCCGCTGGTGCTCGTCCCCTGTTCGGCGAAGAAGCCCTACAGCGAGTCCCAGAGCCACCGGCAGTTCCACGACGCGATCCAGTGGCGCGGGCATCTGGCGTCGATGACCTCGCCCATCGGCGTCGTGCCCCAGGAACTCGAACTCACCTACCCGGCCCAGCAGTACGACACCGTCGTCACCGGCCGCTGGACCGCCGACGAGCAGGAGTTCGTCGCCGAAGTCCTGCGGCGCTACCTCGAACGCAACGACTACGACCGCGTCGTCGCCCACGTCCCGCCGGGCGGCTACACGCAGATCTGCGAGACGGTCGAACCCGCGGTCGATGCCGAGTTCGAGTACACTGTCGTGGACCACCCGACGACCGACGAGTCCCTCGCAGCACTCTCTGAAGCGCTTTCGGGCGTCGAGGCCTACCAGAAGCGAACCCGCGAACACCGCATCGTCCGGGCGATGGCCGACTATCAGATCGGCGAGGGCGCCGGCGAGGCGCTGTTCCCCAGCGACGAGATTCAGACCACCAGTCGCTACCCCAAGCTACAGGTCCGGGACACCGACGGCGAGCAGTTGGCGACGATGGTCCCCCAGTACGGCGTGCTCTCCTTCACGACCGCGGGCGCCCGGAAGTGGGCCGAGAGCGACGCCCCCTCGAAAACCGTCGAAATCGACGGGTTCGTCCCGAAGGGGAGCGTGCTCGCCCCAGGTATCGTCGACGCCGACGAGGAGATCCGGACCGGCGACGACGTGATCGTCTCCGGCCCGAAGGCGTTCGGCGTCGGCCGGGCGGCGATGTTCGGCGAAGAGATGCAGGACTCGACGCGGGGCATCGCCGTCGAGATGCGCCACGTCGACGAGACGTAACACTTCTCGTCAGCAAACCAGACGCAGTCTGGTGACGTCGACGAGATCTGACGAAGAGCCGACGGTAGTTTTTTCAGGAATCCTGACCCGTTTTCGGGTATGGTCCCGCTCAAATCGTGGCCCGGAATCGGGCTCGTCCTCGTCGTGACGTTCGGGCTCTCCGCCCTCACGGCCGTCCTCTCGCTCGGTGCCCTCCCCGCCGTAATCGCTATCGCCGGCTGGCTCATCGTTGCCCCGGCGCTGGCGATCCTCACGTACTACGACGACAGCGACGCCGACACCGAGGAGGAGGCTGGCGACCCGGTATCGACGCTGCGACAGCGATACGCGCAGGGCGAACTCAGCGAGTCGGAGTTCGAACGGCGGCTGGATCGGCTCCTGGAGACCGAAGAAGCTGAGCAACCGTCGGATCGCGACCGAGAGCGAACCGTCCTCAAGGAGCGGTAACGGCGCCGCAGTTTCCGGAACGGTGAGCCGGCCGCCGAAACGGCGAAGGGCCCGGGGCGAGAGTCACGAACGATGGCACGCATCGAGACGGCCGGCCGCCTGCATTTCGGCTTCGGGAACCTCTCGCTGGCCCACGACCGCCTCTACGGCGCGCTCGGGGTCGCACTCGACCAGCCGACGCTTTCCGTGGAGGCGACGGCCGCCGACGGGGTACGCTGCGACGACGACGCGGCCGCCGAGTACGCGGAACTGGCGTGTGACCTGCTCGGCGTCGCGGGCGCCGACCTCACGGTCAAGAGCGCGCTCCCGCGACACGCCGGCCTCGGCAGCGGCACGCAGTTGGCGCTCTCGGTGCTGGCGGCGGTCGCCGAGGCCCACGACCGCGCGCCGGCCGTCCGCGAGCGCGCTCCCGCACTCGGCCGCGGCGGGCGCTCGGGCGTCGGCGTCGCCACGTTCGAGCAGGGCGGGTTCGTACTGGACGCCGGCCACCCCGCCGCGCTGTTCACCGCCGACGCACCACGGGTCGGCGAGTGGGACGTGCCCGAAGTCGCCGCGCACCACCCGATCCCGCGGGACTGGCGGTTCCTCCTCGTGGTTCCGGACGTGCCGTCGGGCCGGAGCGGCGCCGACGAGGACGCGTCGATGCGGCAGGCCGTAACCGAAGCGGATCCCGAACTCGCGGACCGCATCGCCGGTGTCGTCGTCCGGCAGGTACTACCCGCCGTGGCCGCCGGCGACGCAACTCGGTTCGGCGACGCAGTGAGTGAGGTCGGTCGGCTCAACGGCGCGTGGTACGCCGACCAGCAGGGCGGCACCTATCGCCCGCCGGTCGGCGCCATCGTCGATTCGCTCTCGGGCGCGCCAGCCGTCTACGGCGCCGGCCAGTCGTCGTGGGGACCGACGGTGTACGGTGTTACCGACGCCGACCACGCTGAGGCGGCCCGGGAGGCCGGACGGGAAGCGCTGGCGGCCGCGGGCGTCGACGGCGAGGTGCTCGTCGCCGGCGGCCGGAATCACGGCGCGTCGTTCGAGCCCTGACACGGGAACCCTTTATGCCGTCGGCAGCCCCTCGAAGGAGCATGGAGCGGCTACCGCTTGGCGTCGCGCGCATCGACAGGATCCTGCAGGGCGGGGCGCCGCCGGGGAGCACGCTGCTGGCCGCCGGCGAGTCCGGGGCGGGCGGGCGCGAGTTCGCCCACACCGCGGCGGTGATGAACGCACTCTCGGCGGCGGACCCGGAGCTGTTCGACCTCTACTACGGCGACCTCCACGAGCGATCGGTGGTGCCCCCGGAGGTCCACTACCTCTCTTTCACTGCCGACGGCGGCGAGATCGCCCGGGAGATGGGGTACACCATGGACGAGGAGATCGTCGACGCCGCGACCGACAGCATCCAGTTCCGCGACCTCTCGCCGGAGTTCTTCCAACTCTCGCCGATCCCGCGGGAGTGGTACGTGGGCGAGCCCCAGACTATCGAGGACCTCGGGAAGGATACCGGCACTGACGACGTGCTCGGGGCGCTGGGGGACTACCTCAACGAGAACGCGGCGGGGAACCTCGTGATCATCGACTCCATCTCCGATCTGGTCGGCGCCGTTGGCGACGACGTGGAGTGGAGCGACATCACGACGCTGCTGCGCGGGCTGACGAAAGCCTCCCACAACTGGGACGGGCTGATCATCATGATCGTCAACCGCGACACGCTCACCCGGACGGAGTTCGGCCAACTGATGGACGCCGCCGAGGGCACCTTCGAGTTCTCGTGGGAGTCCGGCGGCTCGCAGCGCGCCCGCTCCATGGTCGTCCGGCAGTTCCGCGGCGTGCTCTCACAACTAGAGGCCGAGAACATCGTCCAGTTCGAAACCGAGATCCACGAGGGCGGCTTCGACGTGAGCGACGTGCGGAAGATCCGCTAAAGGGCGTCAGTACCGCTCGAACCCCTCGGTGTCGAGGTAGTTGTGCGCCACCGTGATGGTGTGGTCGGCGTGGAGCAGTTTCGGGCCGACGCGTACCCGCCGATCGGCCTTCTCGTCCAGCAGGGCTTCTTCGGCGCCGGCGAAGTCGTGGTGATCCGAGAGCACGAACAGTGGGTCCGCCGGCGGCTCAGCGTCCGGAAGCGGGTCGCCGTCCTCGTGAAGTTGGACCACCGTCGCGTCCCGAGAAACGCGCTCGAACGTGTCCGCAAAGCCCATCCGGTAGAGCGAGACGCCGGGGCTCGTTTCGACTGGCTGGTGGCCGATGGCCTCGCGTTTCTCCTCTAGCGCGCCACGGATCAGCGCGGCTGTCGAGCGCTCGTCGGGGTTCAGGCGGCGGAGGTGCGCGCCGTCGAAGCTGACGGTGTACTCGTCGCCGAGCACGAGGTGGACTTTCACGTCCTCGCGCAGGTCGTGCGAGAGGAAGAAGGCGGAGTTGACACAGCGACACAGCACGTCGAGGCGGCCAGCGCCGCCGGCGATATCGTCGAGCGAGAAGGACGGCTCGGTCGGCACGTCGTGGCCGACGACGAGGAACTGGCGCATAGCGTCCCCAGTTTCGCCACCGGGGAACAGGTTTCGGTAAGTCGGCTCGCGTCGTCAGTCGGGTGGTTTCAGCACGACCTTCCGCTCTTACGTGATTCGGTGGGTAGGGACCCTGTTCGGGACCGATGGAACGCCGTCTCGATCATCGATCCCGTCCAGTTCAACAACAGACACTGACACGAACATGCGACTCCCTTCTCGAACTGATTTAACTGAGCCGTGCTACGTGTCTTTAAGGCTGTTTCGAAGGATTTAATGATTTTCCATTAGGATATCATGTGGAATGGCTCGAAATAGCGACTATAACCGGCGGCGTTTCCTGAAAGCAACCGGTGCTGCCGCGTTGACCACGAGCATTGCGGGATGTGGGGGTGGCGAGGGGACCGATACCGAGACGGACACCTCGACCACCGAGACAGAGGAGTTCGAAGGGCACGACTCGTACCCGTACTCGCCGGGCGAGACCGACGTCGCCAGCGCGAAGCAGGTGATGGAGGAGGCTGGCTACGGCCCGGACAACGTGTACGAGCTCGACTGGCTCCAGTACACGAGCCCGGCCTGGAAGGAGATGGCTAACACCATCCGTTCCCGGCTCGAGTCCGCCCACATCGAGATGAGCATCGCCGAGGCGGACTTCGGTGGGCTGCTCGAAAAAACCGAGAAGGGCGATATGGACGCGTACACGCTCGGCTGGATCGCCGACTACCCCGCGCCCCAGAACTTCCTCCAGCTCATCGACCCCGAGAACACGGTGTACGACGCGGAGGGGTCGACGCCGAACGGCGCACGCCTCTTCTGGTCCGAGGACGCCAAGGGTAGCCCCGCGGTTCGGAAGTTCATGACCGAGCAGTTCGACCGGATCCAGAACAACCCCGAGCAGTCCGACGAGGCGCAGGCGACCCGTGACGACGCCACCGCCAAGATGGAGGAGGGGCTCTGGGAGTCGGCCGCGCTGATCCCGGTCTACCACCAGGTCTCGCAGTCGTTCTGGTACGACCGCCTCGACTACAACCCGCCCGGCGGGATGGGCGGCTCCCGGGCGAAGGAGAACATCTCGGTCGGCGGCCTCGAGGGGAAGGACCGTCTCGACAAGATCTCGGCCACGTTCAGTGCCCTCGACCCGATCGCCTCGGGCAACACCGCGTCGGGCCGGAAGATCATGAACATGTTCGACGCGCCGATGAACTACCACAACGGGACCACCGAGGTCCGGAACCTGCTGGTCGAGGACTACTCCATCAGCGACGACCTGACCGAGTACGAGTTCACGCTCAAGCAGGGGATCCAGTTCCACGGCGACTACGGCGAGGTCACGGCCGACGACATGGTCTACTCGCTCCGCCGCCTCGTCGAGTCCCCGAACTCCACGAACACCTACTTCCCGAACTCGGTGCTCAACATCGTCCGCGAGACCGACGACGACGGCAACGTCGTCCCCGGGTCGACCGGCGTCGAGAAGACCGGCGAGTACAGCTTCAAGGTCTCGCTCGAGGACACGTTCCCGTTCGCGCTGTCGGTGCTCGCCTACTCGGCGTTCTCCGTCGTTCCGGAAGGCATCGTCGGCGACATCGAGGGCTACGACGGCGACATGAGCTGGGAGGAGTTCTCCACCTCGAACCCCGTCGGCTCGGGCCCCTTCGAGTTCGCCAACTGGGAGTCGGGCAACGGTGGGGAGTTCTCCGCGGACGCGTTCGCGGACTACCACGGTCAGGCGCCCGCCATCGACGGCATCGACGCCGCCATCATCACCGACACCACGGCGCAGTACAACTACTTCCTGAACGAGAACGCCGACCTCGCAGCCATCCCGACCTCGAAGTACGACCCGAGCAAGGTCAGCATCGATCGGACCGAGGACGGCATCGACCGAGGGACCTACGGGCCGCTCCAGAACGACAAGACGGTCAACATGGCCCAGACGCCGACGATCAACAGCTACTACGTCGCGTTCAACCTCGAGAACGTGCCCAAGCCGGTTCGTGAGGCGATGGCGTACGTCATCAACCGCGACCAGTTCGTCGAGAGCGTCTTCAAGGGGCGTGGCGCTTCGGCGTACCACCTCACGCCGACCCAGGTCTACCCGGGTGGCGCCGACGCGTACCAGAGCCACTGGCAGGGCGAGTAGGCTGCGCTCGTGCAGCCGACTTTCGATATGCTGAAACCGGTCGTGGACTTTTTCGTAGCACGAACAGCCGACTAGAAACGGTTATGAAACGGATTCCATCTCCAATATGAGTCGTTACAGTACCGATACCGACGTCCTGAGTATCACGACCTGCCCCTCCACTGCCGGTCGAACGAACTCGCCGTCGCCCGACACAGCCTCTCGGCCGAACACGGTGGTGAGTCGTCGATGAACCGGCTTACGTATCTCGCGAAACGACTCGCGCTGGGGGTTCCGGTCGTCCTCTTTGGCCTCACGATGTCGTTTCTCATCATGTACCGTGGCCCCATCGACCCCGTGATGACCATCCTGGGTCGGGACGCCACGGCGAGTGACATCCGACAGCTTCGCATCGCGCTCGGCTACATCCGTCCCAACGGGACACAGGTCCCGATCTGGGAGCAGTACGCCACCGTGATGTACGACCTGTTTACCCTCCAGTTCGGTCAGTCGTGGATCATCCAGCGGGGCGTCCCGGTCACCGAAGTCATCGGCAACCGCATGCCGGCAACGCTCTGGCTGGGCTGGTGGTCGGTCGTCATCGCGCTGCTGTTCGGTATCCCGATCGGTCTCTTCGCCGGTCTCAAGGCCAACAGCTGGAGCGACTACCTCGCCTCCGGCGGCGGCATCATCTGGCGTGCGATGCCGAACTTCTGGCTCGCGGTGATGCTCGCGGGGAGTCTCTCCGCGGGCGGTGCGCTCGGATGGTATCGCGGTTTGGGGAGCGATTACGGTCTCAAAACCGACGTGATCGGGACCCCGGACGAAGTGGGGAACCTGTTCACCGTCGTCGACCTGTTCCAGGGTGTTCCGGTGCTCGAACTACTGTTCCTTCCGATACCGAACGTGGGGAACGTACTTATCGCGTTCAAGTGGATCCTCCCGGCGGCGCTCGTCCTCGGGTCGGCGTCGATGGGGAACGAGATCCGAATCGGCCGGACCGCCGTCCTGGAGAGTATCAACTCGAAATACGTCGAGACGGCCAAAGCCAAGGGGCTCTCCAGTCGACGCATCATCGTCAAGCACGTCGGTCGGAACGCGGTCGTCCCGCTGCTCCCGGTCATTATGGGGGAGTTCTACCTGCTGATCGGCGGGAGCGTGCTCGTCGAGAAGGTGTTCAGCATCAACGGCCTCGGGAACCTCTTTTTCAGAGCCGTTCTCGGGCCGGACATCCCCGTCGTGATGGGACTCGTCTTCATCTTCGTGGTCATCCAAGTACTGATGAACATACTACAGGACCTGCTCTACACCATGGTTGACCCGCGCATCACCCTCGAGGACGCGGGGAGGTAACGATGGAGGAACCAACCTCTCGCTTCGACGAGGACAGCACGCTCCGCTCACGGCTCGAAGCCGACCCCGAACCGGCGCTCCGGTGGGCGGCGGTGATGGCCGCGCTGGCGCTGGTCCAGATCGGCTCGCTGCTCGGCGGCCTGCTGTCGATACTCGATGCGGCCGTCGTCGGCGTCACCGCTATCTTCGACGTGCTGTTCGGCCTCGTCGGCCTCACGGGTGCCTCCGCTGCGGTCGTCGACGTGCAGTCGGCGCTCTCCGGCGCGGTCACGACCGCCCGCGACGCCGCCGAAGGGCTCCCGACGCTGCTCAGCCGGGAGACCATCCCCAATCAGGGGCATCTCGCGAGCGCGGACGGGCCCTGGGTCGACACGTTCCTAGGACTGGAGCCGGCGCTGGCGTGGGCGGTTCGGGTGCTGCTCATCGTCGGCTACTCCCTGTTTACGTTCTACTGGCTGTTCCGTGGATGGCTCGTCTTCCGGGCGCACTACCGCCAGGCCGACTGGACCCCGACCGACGACATGATCGACCGACTCCGTGATCACCGCTGGGGCCAGTTCGGGATCTTCGTGCTCGCGCTGTTCCTGATCATGGCGCTGTTCGGCCCGGCGCTCGGCCCGACCACCGTCTCACAGAACATCGTCTCGCCGTACAGCCACGAGGTGACGTACTTCAACGCGGACGCCGGCGCCGTCGAAACCGTCGCCGCCGGCGACGCCAACTTCAACTCGAAGTCGAAGGGCGCGGGCGACCAGAACGTCGGCCCGATGACCTACGACAACTTCAACCGGTTCCACCCGTTCGGCACGCTCCCCAACGGGCGGGACCTGTTCACCTTCATGATGGGCGGGGCCCGCATCACGCTCATCGTCGCGGGGCTCGCAATCGGTCTGAGCGCGCTCATCGCGGGTGGGCTGGCGATGGTGTCGGCGTTCTACGGCGGCAACATCGACCTGACGCTGCTGACGACCGCAGACGGTATCGTCTCCGTCCCGCGACTGTTGCTGCTGATCATGATTAGCGCCATCTTCGCCAACCACTGGCTCGCGGGGGTGTTGGACGGCGGGTTCCTGTTGGCGCTCATCTTCGCCTTCACTGGCTGGCCGTTCCTCTGGCGCGCGGTACGTGGCCCGGCACTCCAAGTCGCCCAGGAGGAGTGGGTCGACGCCGCCGAGAGCTTCGGTCAGCCGCCGCGGACGATCATGCGAAAACACATGTTCCCGTATATCACCGGCTATCTGCTCGTGTACGCCTCGATGTCGACCGGCGGTATCATCGTCGGTCTCGCAGCGCTCTCGTTCCTCGGGAACGGGTTGGGTATCACGCCGCCGACCCCCGCGTGGGGCCGGGCGGTCTCGTTGGGTCAGAGCTACGTCTCGGGCCCATCGTGGCATATCTCGTTCATCCCGGGGGCGATGATCGTGGTCCTCGTCACGGGGCTCAACGCCCTCGGCGACGGGATCCGTGACGCCATCGACCCCGAGAGCGCCGGTGGCGACGACGACGAAGCGGCCGCAGGGGGTGGTGCCTGATGTCCGAGCCAGTGCTCTCGGTCAGCAACCTCCGGACGGTGTTCCACACCGACCGCGAGACCATCCGTGCCGTCGACGGCGTCAGCTTCGACGTCGGCCGCGGCGAAACCGTCGGCATCGTCGGCGAGTCCGGGTCGGGCAAATCCGTCACCGCCCGCTCGATCATGGGGCTGGTCGAAAGTCCCGGGGAGATCCTCCCTGGCTCCTCGATCCGGTTCAACGGCCAGGAGCTAACCGAGTTCGACGACGCGCAGTACCGCGAGATCCGGGGCAGCGGGATCGGGATGGTGTTCCAGGATCCCCAGAAGTCGCTCAACCCCGTCTACACCGTCGGCAACCAGATCATCGAGGCGCTCGAGGAGAACCAGGACCTCACCGGCGAGGAGGCCCGCGAGGAGGCGATCGACCTGCTCGAAGCGGTCGCCATCCCCGACGCGCCCCGCCGACTCGACGAGTACCCACACGAGTTCTCGGGCGGGATGCGCCAGCGCGCGATGATCGCGATGATGCTGGCGTGTGATCCGGAGTTCCTCATCTGCGACGAGCCGACGACAGCGCTCGACGTGACCATCGAGGCCCAGATCCTCGAACTGCTCCAGGAGCTCCAGGAGGAGCGAGGTCTCTCGATCCTGTTCATCACTCACGACATGGGCGTCATCGCCGAAATCGCCGACCGCGTCAACGTGATGTACGCCGGCGAGATCGTCGAGACCGCGCCGGTCGAGGAGCTGTTTGCGAGTCCCACCCACCCCTACACCGAGGGGCTGCTCGACGCGATTCCGGGCAGGCAGGACGGGAGCGAACAGCTTCGAACCATCGAGGGGGACGTGCCGACGGCGAACGAGGCGGCGTCGCACTGCCGGTTCGCGCCGCGGTGTGAGCACGCGTTCGACGCCTGTGAGCAGGCCCACCCCCAACACGTCGAGGTCGGCCCGGAGCACACTGCGGCCTGTCTGCTCTACCCCGGGGAGAAGTCGCGGTCGGAGCGAGTCGAACACCATCGAGCGCAGGCGGAGACGGGAGGTGACCACGAATGAGCCAGGCGACACAGCGTCACGACGACACCGACGAGGAGACGCTCATCGAGGTGCGGAACCTCGAGAAGTACTACGGCGACGACGGGATGTTCTCGCCGCCGCCGGTGAAAGCCGTCGACGGCGTCGACCTCGATATCAAACGCGGCGAGACGTTCGGTCTGGTCGGCGAGTCCGGATCTGGCAAGAGTACGCTGGGCCGGACGCTCCTCAGACTCGAACAGGCGACGTCGGGAACCGTCTCCTTCGACGGCACCGACATCACGACGCTCGAGGGATCGGACCTGAAACGGTGGCGGCGCAACGCCCAGATCGTGTTTCAGGACCCCGAGTCCAGCCTCAACGACCGGATGACCGTGGGCGAAATCGTCCGCGAACCGCTCGACGCCCACGATAAGGGGACCGAACGCGAGCGCCGCAAGCGGGTGATGGACCTGCTCTCGCGGGTCGGCCTGCGTGAGGAGCACTACTACCGCTACCCCCACCAGTTCTCCGGCGGCCAGCGCCAGCGGGTCGGTATCGCCCGCGCGCTCGCCCTGGAGCCGGAGTTCGTCGTTCTCGACGAACCGGTCTCGGCGCTGGACGTGAGCGTCCAGGCGAAGATCATCACGCTGCTCGAGGACCTCCAGGAGGAGTTCGATCTCACGTACCTGTTCATCGCCCACGACCTAAGCGTCGTCCGGCATATCTGTGACCGGGTCGCGGTGATGTACCTCGGGAAGATCATGGAGGTCGGCGAGACCGAGGAACTGTACGAGGACCCGGTCAACCCCTACACGAAGTCGCTGCTGTCGGCGATCCCCAGACCCGACCCGACCGACGAGAGCGAGCGAACCACGCTCCCCGGCACGCCGCCGAGTCCGCGCGACCCGCCCCAGGGCTGTCAGTTCTCGACGCGCTGTCCGGCGAAGATCCGTCCCGAGGGGTTCGAGGAGGTCTCCGAGGAGACGTGGGACGCAATCGAGCGGTTCCGCGAGATCGTCCGGGAGCGGACCCGCGTCGAACTGGGCACGGTCGACCGCGTGAAGCGTCGCGCCGGCCTGTTCTCGAAGTACGACGACATCGACGAGGCCGTCAAGGACCTGTTCGACGGCGTCGAGCGCCCGCCGGTCGTCGACGACCACCTCACGTACGCGGTCGAGCAGGTGAAAGCCGGCCACCCACAGGACGCCCGCGAGCGCCTCCACGAGGCGTTCGGCAGCGTCTGTGATCGGGAGCGTCCGGCCCACCACCAGGTCGGCGACCGCGGCCGGGAGAGCTACTGTCACCGCCACCGCGAGGAGTACGACGACGTCGAGTCCGCAATCAGGCGGTGAGCCGACGTATCCTCCGTCTCGTGGAGGCCGCCCTCTGGGTCGCCGGGGCGACGGCGCTGACCGTCGTCTTCTCTGCGGTCCCGTCGCTGCTGTTCGGCGACGGCCTGCCCACGCTGAAGTACGTGCTGTTCGTCGTCGGCCTGCTGCTGTTCGGGCTCGGGAGCTTCGCCATCCAGCCCCCCCGCCCCGGCCGTGACGAGCAGCGTGTGACCGTCCAGAGCGACGAACCCGCCGACGTCGAGGTGGCGCTCCAGCAGGTTCCCCCGCTCCGGGGGCGACTGCTCCCCTACGAGGACCGCGTGAGCCGCGACTGGAAGCTGTTTCTCACGGGCGTCGCGACGCTGGCGGTCTCGCTCGCGATGGAGGTTTTCCTCGGCGTCGGTCCCTGAGCCCCAACACGTGGCGTTTATCTCCGCTGCGCCCGGGATGGAGATATGGTCGAACCCGATCCGGAGGCGGGCGTGCCCGACGAGGTTGAGCGTATCGCCGAGTCGCCCGACAGCATCCGCGAGGCGTGGAACGAGACCATCGCGGACACCCGCGCGATGGCGGCCGACCGCGAGGAGGCCGGCTACGAGACGATGGTGCTGGTCTCCCAGGACACCTCGCCCGTCGCGCCGGACGCCGGCGACGGCGACGAGTGGGGACTGACGCATCTGGTCGATGGCGACACGGCAGAGGAGTTCACCGAGGCCCGCGAGCGCCTCGACTTCGACGAGACGGCCGTCTATCAGGCCGCCGCGGCCGACTCCGTTTTCCTGGTCACGGAGTGTCTCGACCACGACGCGGAGTTCGTGCTGTTGATCGCCGGCGCGTTCCGTCGACGCGAAGCCGTCGATCTGGTCCGTGCGGCGCTCGACCGCGAGAAGATGTACAGCCACGTCCGCCTGCTCGACGGCACCATCGTCGGCTCCATCGAACACGACGACGCGTCGGCGTTCTTCCCCAACCCCGGCGAGTATCTGATCCAGGGCGGCGAGCGAACGAGTCCGGACGACGCCTCCTAACTCCCCCTTTTCGACTCAGTACCCCTGCGCGTTCCCGTCCTTCCGCGGTTCGGTCGCGCCCGAGAGCGTGCCGTCCTGATTCCGGACGATCTGGGCGCCGCCGAACAGCCCGGGGTAGAGCACGCGCACGTCGTGGCCCTTCCGGGTGAGTTTCGTCAGCAGTTCGTCGTCGTCGTCCATCCGCTCCTCGACGGCCAGCGTGCCGTCCTCCCGGTAGCGCCAGCGCGGCAGGTCCAGTGCGGCCTGCAGCGGCAGGTCGTAGTCGACGATGTTCGAGATGACCTGCAGGTGACCCTGTGGCTGCATGAAGCCGCCCATCACGCCGAAGGCCGCCCAGTCCTCGGTTTCCGGGTCGTCGGCCGCGAAGTCGGCGATGGCCGGGACGAGTGTGTGGAACGGGCGCTTGCCCGGCTCGATGCGGTTCGGGTGGTCCTCGTCGAGCGAGAAGGAGGCGCCGCGGTTCTGGAGCGCGATGCCCGTGTCGCCGGCGACGAGGCCGGAGCCGAAGCCGGCGAAGCGGGAGTTGATGAACGAGACGACGTTCCCCTCGCCGTCGGCGACACAGAGCAGCACCGTGTCGGCGTCCTCGGCGTTGCTCCCCTCGACGCCGAAGCTCACGTCGTGGTTCGCGGTGTCGCCGATGAGTTCGGCGCGCTCTTCGGCCCACTCCTGGGAGGCCAGCGGCGGGTGCTCCTCGTACTCGGGGTCGGTGATGTAGTGGTGGCCGTCCTCGAAGGCGACCTTCATCGCCTCCGCGAAGTAGTGGACGCGCTCGGGCGAGTCGAGGTCGTACTCGCCGGCACCGATCTCCTCGGCGACGTTGAGCGCCTCCAGCGCGATCAGGCCCTGGTTGTTCGGCGGCAGTTCGTACACCTCGGCGCCGTTGTACGTCGTCGACACCGGATCGAGCAGTTCCGGCTCGAACGCGGCCAGATCGTCGGTGGTGAGGAACCCACCCTTCGACTGGACCTCCGCGGCGATCTGCTCGCCGATCTCGCCCTCGTAGAGCGCGTCGGCGCCCTCGTCGGCGATGGTCTGGAGCGACTGGCCGAGTCGCGGGAGCGTGACCTGCTGGCCCGTGCTTGGCGCCTCGCCGTCGAAGAGGAACGCCTCGCGGGCGTGCTCGTCGTCGAATAGCTCCTCGGCGTGCTGCCACTGCGCGGAGACGACCTCCGAGACGGGGTATCCCTCGGTCGCGTAGCGAATCGCCGGCTGGAGCAGTTCGCCGAGGTCCTTCCGGCCGAACTCCTCGGCGGTCAGCTCCCAGCCCCGGGCGGTCCCGGGAACAGTGACGGCCTGTGCGCCGGTCTGGGGCATCTCGGCCTCCTCGGGGTCGATGTCCTCGTCGGCGTCTTCGGCGACCTGCTCGCGGACGTTTTCGAGCGTCGCCTCGGCGGGCGCGCCGCCACAGGAGCGCATCGCGCCCACGTCGCCGTCGGCGGTCTTGTACAGCGCGAACACGTCGCCACCCAGTCCCGTGGAGGTGGGTTCGACGACGTTCAGCGCCGCCGCGGTGGCGACGGCGGCGTCGAAGGCGTTCCCGCCGTCCTGCAGGACGGAGATGCCCGCCTGCGAGGCGAGCGGTTGGCTGGTGGCGACGACGCCGTCGGCGCCGTAGACGGTCGAGCGGCGGGAAGTGAATCGGTCGAGGTCCGGTTCGGACATGGCTCCCGGTTGGGGGAGGCGACACAAAAAAGGGACAGGACCGGGCGGGCTCTGCCGGGGATGGATGGGATTCGGCGTGTTTGGGTAGTGTGGTCGCTTCGGCGACTGCGACAGCAACAGCATCCCTATCGTTGACACCTGATAGACCGCGAGGCGCCGGGCACGAGGCCCGGTCACCAGAAATCGGAGATTTCTGATTGGCAGACGAGAATCGGAGATTCTCGTCAACGTCGCAGGAAGGCGCCGCCTTCCTGCTGGCAAACGGGAGCTTCGCTCCCGTTAACGTCGCCGGACTACGTCCGGCTGGCGAACGGGAGATTTGCTCCCGTTAACGGCGCAGCGCCGAGTCCCCACCCCTCGCGGGTCGCTGACGCTCCCCGCTCGGTCTTCAGTGGCCTCCCTCCGGTCGGCCACGCACCCTCCCCCCGCGTTGACGAGAGCCGTAGGCTCTCGTTCGCCAACCAGAACGCGTCGCGTTCTGGTGACGTCGACGAGCGACGCTCGTCTGCCAGCCGGACGTGGTCCGGCGACGCTCGCGGCAGGAGCGAGCGCGAGGCGTCCACCGCTCCGTAGCCGTGGCCGCGGTCGGCGCGAAGCGGTCGCGCTTCCGTGCGCGACCCGAGCGCGAGGGACGAGCGACTGTACGGGAGCGAGTCGGCTGGGGAGGCCGTGGCTGCGGTGCGGGGGCGGTGCGGCTACAAGTAGTCTAGCTCAGAGATGCTGTTGCTGCTGGTGCTCCTCGAACCAACTGAAAACCCATCTACGGGACGCTATCGAACCACAGTGACGGGGCAGGGCGCACGACGGACCACCTTCTCGGCGACGCTGCCGAGCAGCACGCGCGTGACGCCCGTGCGGCCGTGGCTGCCGATCACGATGTGGTCGACGTCCTCCTCGTCGGCGTAGTCGACGATGGCGCGGGCCGGTCGGTCGGTCACCCGGACGGTATCGATCTCGTGGTCGTGTTCGGCGGCGCGCTCGACGGAGTCGTCGAGGATGGTGTCGGCGCGCTCGTGGGCCTGTTCGATCCACTCGCCGGGGTAGCCGGCGGCGTCCGGGCCGGGCGCGGTGCTGTAGCCCGCGGCGATGGGGTCGACCGCGGTCAGCGCGACGATGTCGGCGTCGGGGAGCTTCTCCAGCGCATGGTCGAGCGCGTCGGCTGACTGGGGCGATCCGTCGACGGGCACCAGCACGGTTTCGGACATGACTCGCTGGTCGGGTCGGCGCGGCGAAAAACTACCGGCCGAGGCAGCCCCGTGGCCCGATCAACCCTCCAGATCGTTGTACGGCCAGCGGCCGCCCATCTTGAGTTCCTGGACGTACCCCTCGTCGATGGTGTTGCGCGTCTCCTTCCGGGTGCGGCGTTCGACCGAGAACTCGTCCTGTGCGGCGCGGTAGGCGGCCTCGGTCACCAGCGTCGCCACGTCCCGGAGGTCCCGGGAGTCGAGTTTGTCCAGCGTGTCGGCGTGAGTGTGGCCCCAGCCGCGACCGGACTGGTCGGAGGTGGTGCTGGTCATCGTCGCCGGCACGCCCTCCTGGACGAACGCCCACTGATCGCCATGGGGCGAGATGCTCGACCCGGTGGACACGGGGGCGTCGAACTCGTCGGCGACCGCGCGGAACAGCTCTCCCAGCGCGCAGAACCCGTTGGTACCGACCCGGAGATTCCGGGAGCTACAGGCGCCGTCGAGGTTGATGACGCACTTCACGTTCGAGAGGTCGATGGTCTCCGCGCAGTGGTAAGCGCCGCGCAGGCCGATCTCTTCGGAGCCGAACGTCACCAGCCGAACCCGACTGTCGAGGTCGTCCTCGACCTGCGAGAGCAGGCGGCCGACCTCGGCGACGAGCACCGATCCGGCGCCGTTGTCGTTGGCGCCGTCGGCGATGTCGTGGGCGTCGACGTGGGCGGTCACGAGGATTTCCTCCGCGTCGCCGCCCTCGTCGGGACCTTCCGGGCCGACGAACGCCTCGACGTTCCGCGAGGTCGCTGGCTCGTTCCGGCAGTCCACCTCGACGGTCACTTCACACTCGCCCTCGGCGGCGTAGCGTTCGAGGCGCGCACCGACCTCCCTGCTCACGCCGACGGCGGGGATGGGGCCGGGACGGTTGTTGTAGCCGACCTCGCCGGTCGGCGGGAGCGCGCCCGCGATGTGGTTGCGGAACACGAACGCGACGGCGCCGTGGTCGGCGGCGTTGACGTACTTCTCCATCCGGTGGAGCCAGCGGTCGGCGTGCTCGGGGGTCTTGCTGGAGGCCATCGCGATGGCGCCGTCGAGTTGGTCGCTCTTGGCGTCGAACTCCTCGTAGGTGCCGTCGCCAACGTCGACGATGGGCGCCGTCGCCTCGCCCGCGGGGGTGCCCGGGAGCGCGACGACCTGATGGCTCCCCCCGTGGGTGCGCTGGCTGGGCGACTCGACGGTCAGCGAGGAATCGCCACGCCACCAGCCGGGGATCTCGAACGCCTCGATCCGGGGGTTCCGGAGCCCCGCCGCCTCGAAGGCGTCGTGGATGATCTGTGCGCCCTCGGCCTCGCCCTGCTGGCCGGCCATGCGGTTGCCGACGTCGACGAGGTCCACCAGCCGGTTCCACGCGAACAGGCTGGTCTGGGCGTCGCCGACGACGGCGTCGGGTAGATGAACCATACCCGGCCCTGTTTCGGCCGCGGGATAAAGGGGTGCGGGTCGCGGAAACGACCGACTACGCTACTGTCGTCGCCAGCACCCTCCGCACGCCGTCGACCTGCAGCGAGAGCGGCAGCGACGCCGGCACGCTGCCGCCGCGTTCGGGCGCCTCGGCCTCGGAAACGGCGCCTTTAGGCGTGAAGGGCAGGTGGACGAACCCCGAGGGAACGTCGTGGTTCTCGAGTAGCGAGTAGAGCGCGTGGTTACAGCAGTGCGTGCCCGCGGAGTTCGAGACGCGGGCCGGGATGCCGGCCTCGAGCAGTGCCTCGACGCTCTCGACCACCGGAATTGTCGCGAAGTGGGCGTCGGCGCCGGCCGGTTCGATTCGCTCGTTGTAGGGCGAATTGTCGGCGTTGTCCGGCACCGTCACGGCGTCGTCGACGTTCACGGCCACGCGCTCGACGCTCACCGTCGAGCGCCCGCCCGCGAGCCCCGTCGCGATGACGGCGTCGGGGTCGTGCTCGTCGATCAGCGCGGCGAGTTCGTCGGCCACGTTGTCGAACTCCACGGGGAGCACCGCGCCGACAGCCTCGTGGCCGGCGACGGTCGCCCCGTCGAGTTCGCGAGCGACGCGCTCGCTGGGGTTGGTCTCGTGGTCGCCGAACGGCTCGTAGCCCGTACAGAGCAGCGTCATACCGGCCCAGGGTTGGCCGGGCGTTTCGTCGTTTCGGTCGCGGCCGGGTGGCACGTTCTCGGTGTGACTCCGAGGAAGGTAGCTTTTTTGTGCTGACTCGCCCGAACTGCGCACATGATCCCCGGCGCAACTGACCCAATCTCCCGCGACGGCAAACTGCTGATCCTGGCGTACGACCACGGCCTCGAGCACGGGCCGGTCGACTTCGAGGCGGTGCCCGAGTCGATGAACCCCGAGCACGTCTTCGACGTAGCGACCCACGACGCCGTCACCGCCCTCGCGGTCGGCAAAGGCGTCGCGGAGGCCCACTACCCCGACTACGAGGACGAGGTCAATCTGCTGGCGAAACTCAACGGCACCTCGAACCTCTGGATGGGCGAGCACGACTCGGCCGTCAACTGGTCGGTCGAGTACGCCGCCGAACTCGGCGCCGACGCCATCGGCTTCACGCTGTACGGCGGCTCGAACCACGAAGTCGAGATGGCCGAGGAGTTCCGTGACGCACAGGAGGCCGCCCGCGACGAGGACATGGGCGTCGTCATGTGGTCCTACCCGCGCGGGCAGGGCGTCAAGAACGACACCAAGCCCTCGACCATCTCCTACGCGGCCCGTCTCGGCCTCGAACTCGGCGCCGACGTGGCCAAGATCAAGTACCCCGGCGACGCCGACGCGATGGCTCACGCCTGCAAGGCCGCGGCGTCGACGGACGTCGTGATGTCCGGCGGGTCGAAGGCCTCCGACGAGGAGTTCCTCTCGACGGTGAAGGAGGCGATGGACGCCGGCGCGAAGGGCCTCGCGGTCGGTCGGAACGTGTTCCAGCGTGAGAACCCCGAAGCCCTCCTTGATGGCCTCGAGAAGATAATCTTCGAGGAAACCTCCGTGGAGGAGGCACTCGCCGCCGTCGAGGGCCACGGCGAGCAGGCGACGCTCGACTGATGGCGGCCAACGAGGCCGTCGACGACGTGCTCGAGACGGTCGCCGCCGTGGCCCCGGACGTGCGTGCGGGCCTGCCGGGCCGCCGACTCACGGAGGCGGGCGTCGAGAACCCCTCCGGCGAGACGGTGACCGCCGCGGACGTCCACGCCGACGAACTGTTCTTCGAGGCGCTGGGCGCCGTCGACGGCGTCGTCGAGTTCGCCAGCGAGGAGCGCGAGGCGGTCGTCGACGTGACCAACGCGGCCGGCGACGCCGGGGCCACGCTCTCGGTCGCTATCGACCCGCTCGACGGCTCCTCGAACCTCGAGTCGAACAACGCGATGGGGACCATCGTCGGCATCGCCGACGAACCGCTCCCCGCCGCGGGCGCGGATCTGATCGCTGCGGCGTACATCCTCTACGGCCCGATTACGACGATGACCGTCGCCCGCGAGGGGACGGTGACGACGTACGTCATCGACGGCGGCGAGATGCAGGCCGTCGAGGAGGACGTAACACTCCCCGAGGACCCCGTCGTCTACGGGTTCGGTGGCCGAGTGCCGGACTGGCCCGACGCGTTCCACGACTACGCCCGCGAGGTCGAGACGGAGCTCAAACTCCGCTACGGCGGCGCGATGGTCGGCGACGTGAACCAGGTGCTGAGCTACGGCGGCATCTTCGCCTACCCGGCGCTCTCGTCGGCGCCGAACGGGAAACTCCGCCTGCAGTTCGAGGGGGCGCCGATTGCGAAAATCATCGAGGCCGCCGGCGGGGCGTCATCGGACGGCGAGCAGTCGCTGCTGGCCGTGGAGCCGACGGATCTGCATCAGCGCGTGCCGGTCCACGTCGGGAACGAGGCGTACGTGGAGCGGCTCGAGAACGCGCTCGCTCAGTAGTTCCTAATCGTCTGCGGGTGCGGTTTCGACGCCCTCAGCGTCGACGACCGGCCCTTCTTGCTCGCCGGGACCGCCGCACTGGAGGCGCACCTCGATTTTCTCGTCGACGACGTAGACGCCGTCCTCGAGTCCTGGCTCTGCGAACGGGTAGTCGCCGTTCAGTCGCTCCGGGGTTTCGGGCGCGTCCCGCAGGCCGCCCGCGGGCGCGAACTCCCCCAGCGGATCCTCGGGAGAGCAGTCGTGCCGGTCGAAGAAGTCCTCGTAGCGCTCGTAGTAGGCGGTGGCCTCCTCGGGCGGGAACTCCAGCAGTTCACCCCAGCCGTGGTTGATGAACGTCCACGAGCCCTGGATATGGGTGATTTCGCGGGCCTGCGCCTCCGGATACCCCTCGCGGAGCGCGGCGAGATACACGTCGATGGCCGCGTCAAACAGCGCTCCGAGCAGGGGGCGGCGCGCATCGCCGTCCCGTTCGCTGCTCTCGGCGAAGAAGTCGACGTGCAGGTCGACCAACCACGAGCGTACCCAGCCGGTGATAAGGGGAATGTCCCGCTCCAGCAGCACCTGCGCGGCGTAGTTCCGCCAGGTCTGGAAGAGGCGCATGGGGATCGTTCGTGGGCGAGCGTGGAGAAAGTGGGGGCCGTTTACCCAAAAACCCATTAGGGGGAGCCACGACCGCTCCCTATGACCGTTTCACGCCGTCGACTGCTGGAGGCGCTCGGCGTCGGTGCTGCCGCCGGGCTGGCCGGCTGTAGCGCCGTCGACCGTGCTCGCTCGCTCGCCGGGGGCGGCCCGAGCGCGCCCGAGGGCAGCCTCGACGCGTTGACGAGCAGCGCCATCTACGCCCCCGGTCGCTGTGTCGACATCGAGCACCGGATGCTGGCGGTCCGGGATATCGCGTCGCTGCGGGAGCACGGCGACAACGAGGTGGCGTCGGGGCTGATAGATCGGCCGACCGGGAAGGCCGAACTGGGGTTCGACCTGGATCCGTCGACGGTCAAGACGTACGCCCAGTACGGCCCGACGGAGGTGTTCGTGGGGACGTTCGACCGGGAGACACTCCTCGAGAGCTACCGGAGCGACGACTGGACGGTTGCGGAGACCCACCACGGCGTCGACGTGCTGTTGCATCCGGAGCAGCCGGAGCGGTACGCCGGCGGCGTCGGCGACGGGATATTCTTCACGTCGACGCGGGAGCGGGCGACCCCGCCAGCCGAGTTCGTCCGGGCTCACGCCGAGGCACTCGCGGGGGAGACGGAGCGCTACCGTGACGACTCCGAGATGAAGGAACTCCTGTCGGTGCTCGGCGGCGGCGACTACGTCTCGGCAATCACTTCGGAACCGGATCTGGGCGAACGACCGCCGAACACCCGGGCCATCGGCCGTGCACTCCAGATCGACGGCGGCATCACGGAGACGGTGGCGTTCCTGTTCGACGAGTCGGCGCCCCGGACGCCACAGGAGTACATCGACGAGTGGAGCGAGCAGTGGGCCGAGGAGGTCGGCAGCACTGGTCCGCTATCGAGCGTCGAACAGGCGACGGAGGGCCGGGTAGGGTACTTCTCGACGAGTCGTCCCACGAGCGCGTTCACCGGCGAGGGGCGCGTCGCCGCCAGGATCCGTGAGACGGGGCCGACACAGCCGATGCAGACTCTCGTCGACGAGCAGTATACGGAGGACCACGGGCTGGAACCGCCCGAAGCGACGTTTAGCTACCGGCTACTCGACGACGGCGCCGGTGTGGACTGTGGCGACGGCGACAACGCGGTGGCGGTGACCCACGAGTCGGGTGCGACGATTCCCGCCCAGCGAGTCGGGGTCGCACACCCGAAAACGAACGATATCTATCGGTTCAGCCGTTGTGGCTACGGGTACGACGACGAGATCGCGGCAGGCGACACTGTTCGGGTGGGCTTCGAAGCCTCGCCGGGGGAGTCGCTCGTGGTGTTCTGGAACGGCCCGCACGGGAACTCGGAGATCCTGCCGACCAGTTCGGAGTGAGTCGGGTCGTCGCTAGCGGCGGGATAGTGCCGTTTTTGTGTTCGCATCCCGTTCGGTCGATTGCGGACGCGAACGCCGTTCGCGTCACGGCGCGCGGGTTGCCGAGCCAGGCCAAAGGCGTAGCGCTTAGGACGCTATCCCGTAGGGGTCCGCCGGTTCGAATCCGGTCCCGCGCACTCTCTACCTCCCGTTTTCGTCTTGTCCAACAACGACAAGACCCCAAATGAACCTCGAAAAGCCGAATACGCTCGAACGCTGTCCCGGTTTCGATTCGGATATGATGGAACCGAATAGAACGATTACAATCGTCCGCAAGAACCAACGCGACTTCTTATCCGATAAGGGCGCTGTGGATTATTACGAGTACCGCAAACCCTTCCTCACGTACCTGCTTCGGATGGGGAAAGACCCGGAGAAAGCGAAAGGATACTCTCCGTACACCGTCTGCCAGACGGGACATCGGACGGCCCGCTTCGACCTGTGGATGTGGGAGAACCGCGGCGGCTACAAAGCCCCGCCCGACCAAGACGACGCCCGCGCATACATGGAGGAAGTTGCGTTCCGCGACGTGACGGAGTCCACGAAGGGGAAAACGCTCGGTGCGCTCGGTCGCTACTCGAAGTGGCTTCAGCACAAGTACAACCGCGACGAGTGGGAGTTCAGTTGGAACTTCCAGTCCGGCGGCGGCAATAACGGCCCACGCGACTTCCTGACGAAGCCGGAACGTCGTAAGATTCGACAGGCGGCACTTGGGAAAGACGGCACTCCCAACTACGGAACCGATAGCGACCTTCTCGAAGCCGACCCCGATAGCTGGAAATTCACGTCTCTCGTCTGGACGAGTCTCGACGCCGGGCTTCGTCCGGTGGAAGTCGGGAACGCTCGGGTGGGCTGGTGTGAACCCGAGAACGGCCTGCTACGTATCCCAAGAGAGGATTCAGCCAAGAACGAGGGGAACTGGACGGTAGGTATCACCGACCGGACCGCGACCGCGTTAGAGCGGTGGATAGACGAACGAGCGGACCATCCGAGATACGAGGACACCGACAAACTCTGGCTCACTCGGCATGGGAACCGCTACGGTTCCAACGAACTGAGTCGGATTCTCAAAGACCTGTGCGAACGGGCCGGAATTAGTTACGAGAACCGGCAGATGTCATGGTACGCAATTCGGCACTCGGTGGGTACTCACATGACCAAAGAGCGCGACCTTGCCGCTACGCAGGCTCAGTTGCGTCACGAGTCTGTCAAGACCACGCTCAAGTACGACAACGTCCCGGTCGAGGACCGGCGTGACGCGCTCGACCAGATGGGATAGCCCCGTACCTATTTTACAAGTCCACTAAATTTCCAAAAGCATGATTAGTAATATCCTGATAGTTACCGCCCTGCTTTGGCTCACGCTCGCCGTCGCAGTAGGGTTCCACGCAAAGGGACACAACCGAAGCGGTATCATCTGGTTCTGTGTCGTTGCAATTACGGGAATATTTGGACTCGCGTTCTACTTGCTTGCAATTACTTCAGCAGACTCTGAGGAGTCAGATACCAATTCGGAAACTGATGAAAAGATTATAAGAAATGCTCCGCTCGTTGTACTCGGGTTTTTCGTTGGGTTGGGCATTAGTTTTGTATTTGTAACATTATTGTTCTATACACTCCCGAGCGTTACACGACCAGAGCCGTTCTATGGACTAATGTTGTTGTCGGGTTTGGTTGGCGCAGGTAGTGGGCCTTACGCATATTCCAGATTGAAAAATGTAGTAGAGTCCCGAGTAAATATGGCTGGATACGCCTCCACTTCGGTCAATCTATCACGGCGTAGAACGATTGGATTAGTTGGTGCTGGTACTACTGCTCTCCTTGGTGGTATAGCGTACAATTACGACCCACAACCACCGAAGCCAGACCCGTCAATAGAAGATACGTCAGTTCAATATGACTCGGATGGTGGTACAGTTACTGTTGAGATGAACAACCCGAGAGAAGACTCCGTGACGGTTGAGATTGAAACTTTTGTTGAGGTTGTAGAAATTGATGGAGGTGTAACCGGAAACCGGAACGAAAGGGAAGAGTTCTCAACTTGGGTAAGTGGTACTTCAACACTCCCAGCCGAATCAAATCATCTGGTTGAATTAGAGTATGAGGTAGATGAACAAGATAGCCTTGAAAATCTCGAACTGTCTGATAGTCCAGCACCGTCTTTCTCTATCCAGACTGACGAAGAATCTCAGGAACGCTGATAGTCCAAACATATTAGCACCGATAAGGGTCCGGGCGGGACAGCCGAGTTTGCAGGAAGTTGCTTCGACCGTCCATGAGGCCCGTTCCAAATATAGAGAAGTACTCTGCTTGGCGCGACCCCGAGGTTGGTTCGTCTTGATTGCTCTTGCAAAGCGAAATTTCGAAGCGAGGCGTACATTTCGACCCGCAGACTGTCGGGGGTGGCAGGCTGGTCGTTGCCTTACGCCGCATTTCGGGACTGACGGCCAGCGCCTGCCCTTATCGGTGTTGGCATACCTCTCCAAACGTTCATCTGTCCCTGCTCGGAACCAACCTACTGCAATGAGTGATGATAGCCAATCTGGAACCGAGTATCTGAGTGAATCGTTCGGGCGGCTTGTCGGCGTTCTTCAAGACAAAGACGTACTGTCCGATGAAGAGGTAGAATACATTACTGAGGGAGAGTGGCCCGACGAAGACTGCCGGTAGAGCAATGCCGAGATGACTATGCGCTACACCACAGAAACCAGCCACCCGGCTATCAGCCGTCTTGCTCCCCGGTGAAACGCGCACCGCTCTCTTCAACCCTACTGGTGGGCCGGGGAACTGGCAGGCCGGTGGGTCGGTAGAGGGGCGGTTTTCTGCTTCGTAGCACATAGTCATCTCCCCCGCTCTGCTACGAGGGGACACCCCGACCGGCCCGGAACCAGTCGCGCGGGCTGGCCCACGCAAGCGCCGCGCCTTCAAACAATGCCTGCGGTGGGTTCTCCCGCTGGCTGTCGTAGTAGTCACCGACCGGCAGGTGTGCCAGTTGGGAAGCGAGATATTGCGCTCCGGCGGTGTTCGCTAACACTTTTCCCGTATCCTCGTAGGTCGGACTGTTCTCAGCGATGCTGAAGAACTCGTCAGGGACCGAGCCGATAAGGTCGGGGGAGTGCTGGACTGTGACCGCACCGCCGGTTCCGTCTGCCCGATATTGATGATGCTTCTCGTAGGCGTTTGCACAGTATTTCAGATGTTTGTCACGGGCGGGCAGGATTTGGTCAGTCGTCACATCGTTGTCGGGGTCGTCTATCCACAGGTAGATGTGTTCGTGGGGAGTCCCGGCGCTTCGCGTCGGTGCGGTGACGGCTATCCACTCGAACTTGAACGCATCCAGTTGGTAGTTCAGCGTCCCGCGAATCGACTTGTGGACTCCCCCGCCGTGGAGCATTTCGTTACACTCCCACGGCGTCAGCCACTCGCCCGATTCATCGAGCGGCGACAGTCGGCGCGTCAGCATCGCCGTCGTGACGCCGTCGTACTTCGCCCGAAAGTGCCGGTCGGCTTCGAGAATCCGGGGGTACGTTTCGGACTTGTGCCGCTCGTACTTCGACGTGAGTGTATCTTCTTGCCAGTTGGACCGTTGGACCTTCAGGTACGTCTCACCGGCTTCAGCCACCGTCACCGCCCGGCCCTTATCGGTGACGAACGGGTCGGGGAGACGGTCGGGCTTCACGGACTCTGGAGCAAGAGGAAGGCCGCGACGAGTAGCGTGGTCGGCGGCAGTCGGGTCAGCGGGTTCAGTATCGTGGGTGTCAGCGAACCCGGACGAATTTTTGTTGTTTGGCGCATAGTCATCTCGACTTTGGCTCATCGCCCCGCTCGAAGCAGGGGGAAGCCGTCCACCTCTACGGGGTCGGGTTCCTGCTTATGATACTCCGTATGTTCCTGCCGTGTGAGTGCATCGAGAAACTTCGGTGCATCCACTTTCAGTAGTGGAATCTCGTGGTGTGCGTCCCGTTGGTATATTTCCCTGCCGTACTCGGCGTAGGCGGTCAGCCGAGAGACATTGACGCTCTCCCCAGTTGCGGGGTCTTGGAGGAAGTACCGCCCGCCCTGTTGGAAGTGGGATTTTAGTTCGCTGTCGTTGCTGTGCTGGTAATCTGTCGTATTAGAAGCGACAGATTTACGGTTCTCCGTGTCGTTGGTAGATGTGTCTACTGACATTTTGTAAGGTGCTGAAAGGTCGGCCCTAACCGACCTACTCAATTATTCGATAGTCGCTACGCTACACGTCGGTCGCTTTGTCTACGAGTTGTGCGATGACTTCGCCGTATGGAACCTCGGTAGTTCCACACATTTCCTCTGCCGCTTCATCCAGTCGCCGCTTCTCGTCGTGACTAACTCTGATGGTAGTTCCGCGCATTGTGTTGTTGAGAACAAGGAGGCAATCAGCTTCCTCACCACAATGAAAGGACACGCCCTTATATACACGGGTGGGACTGCTGTGTCCTCCTTACCACAATGAAAGGTAATTGGCTTATATACGGAGGGTCAGACCGGACAGCGGGAGCCTGAAATGCCAGAAAGAGCAATCTCTCTCACCACAAATATTGCCGGATAATCACTGGGTATTTTAACGGTTTGCACCGATAAGGTCGGCAGAAGGTAGCAGAGTGATTGAAGCGGATTCTAACCCAGTCTCTCGCCCGCGCAGTATCGTAGGCTGGTTGCGGAAAGTTAGTACCGACAACAGCAACCCACTGGCCCTTATCGCTGTCATCCCTACCTGATACTGTTCCGGGCCGATTCCCGCGAAAATCTGGTGAAATCCACCCTGTTTTGTGCGCGGCTGGTTACTAAAGATACACGGAGGGGGGTATCTCTGGTGTAACAACCTACCCCCGTCCCTACACGCTATTTTCTCACGGGCAGAGAACCGTCCATGACCCCCGATTCCGAATCTTAGGCGGTAATATCACAGAAAGGCCGCAACGTAGCTCAGTTGCCCGGAATCCACCAAATTGTATTCCGACCACCAATATCCTTAGCAGTCAACTTCCCGCTGTCACGGAGTGCTGATAGCCGTTTGTACGTCGCACTTCGCTTGATTGGGAGTTGTTCGGTCACTTCGGCAGTCGAAAGGACTGGGTCATCTGTTTCTCGAAACAGTTGCAGAATCTCGTCATCTGTCACTCGCGGCTTTCGCCCGGGGGTTGTATCATTTCCCATGTCTCAATGATGTATCTCTGCCACTTTAAGTCTTTACCTTAGACGTTACTAACTGTTGTTTACACGCGCATTAGGGACTTTCCGATGGTTTTATTATCTTCCCGTCTAAGGTAGAAATACGAAGGTCGTTGTCCCTCGGGACGTTGCGTTTCAGAGAACGCCCGGGTGTTGTCGCACCCGGACAATGGCCTTCGTTTGGAGTCCGAAAGGCCATGCAAACCAACGATACGGCGGCACTTGAACGTGCCGTAACGGATGGAAGTACCGACCTTCAGAAACGCGATGTCCGCGCTCTCACGGAGTACATGACAGTTCTCCCGCTCGGGGGAGATGTGTATTCAGTCACCTCGCAAAGCGGTTCTGAGTACCGTGTTGACGCGCTCGAAGCCCGCTGTACCTGTCCCGACAAACAACACAACCTCGAAGACGGGGAACTGTGCAAACACGAACGTCGGGTTCGGTTCGCTACGGGCGAGTGGGCTATCCCCGGCTGGGCCAACACCGAAGCGGTTGATTCCCAACTGGGGGAACACGTTTCTGGAACCCCACAGGTAGCCGCGACAGACGGGGGTACTGTTGAGGTTCTGCAACCCGACGACGACAGCGATAAGGCCCGCCAGCGACCCGACGACTGTGATTGTGGTGACTGGAACGACGGGGCCGAACTCCCCTGTTGGCCCTGCTACCGTGACGGCTTCGAGGCTCCGAACCCGGAGGTGAAGGCCGATGAGTAGCGTCACAGATTCGCTCGAAACTCTCGGGTTTGAAGACACCGACTCTCTTGCGGGCCTTATCGAGGCTGAAACGGTGCATCATGCCAGCAGAGAGATGGATGTGACGGACATCATCCACGACCTTGCTGTTGCCCAGCGAGAATTAGAACAATACCGTCAGGGTGCGCTCTCACTCGCGGCGTCTCTGGATGACAAGGTACTCGAAGCCGAAGCCGCCGGGGATGTTGAACGGGCCGATGCACTCCGTCGTCTCAAGCGTTCCGCGATGGACGTGTACGGACGGGTCGAGAAACAACAGGAGGGTCGATAATGGCACTCCAATGTGACCCGCCACATCTCGGTGACATTGGTGAATCTGAAACGGAGTACGAACCCGACCCTGACCGGATTTACGAGCAAGAGATTGAGTCTCGAAACGAATAATCTACCGGTCAGCGTGATTCGCGCTTAACGCTGTCCCGGTCGGGGTTTTATATGCAAGGCGGTCATTTGTGCCGGTAGACAAGGCGAAAACGGGACGTGCCACCCCGGAATTGGCGCGTTAGCGTGCCTACGGCACATCCGCGCTTAGGACGCTATCCCGTAGGGGTCCGCCGGTTCGAATCCGGTCCCGCGCACTGACTGAGTTTTCGAGCGGAGCGAGAAAACGAAGGAGGGAGCAGGAGCGGTTCGGATCCTGCAAGACGCAGCGCGAACGAAGTGAGCGACCGTCTTGCTCCGGTTCGAATCCGGTCCCGCGCATTTTCTGTCCGAGCGACAGCGAGGACGAAAATCGTCACGACCGGATTCCGAAGCAGGGAGGCCGCGCACAGCGAGCGCAAGCGAGCGAGCACGTCCGACCGTGGTTCGAATCCGGTCCCGCGCAGTCCCGTTCATTGAGAATCCGCTCCTACCCCGCTCAGATCCGGTCCCGAACGCTGTCCCGGAAACTCCTTTCCTCGGTGAAGTCGCTCAGCAGCATCTGGTCCGCCGAGAGCCCCTCGTCCTCGTCGGCGCCCAGCAGCCGCGGCAGCGCGGTCTGGCCGAACGTCAGCCCGATCACGAGCACGATGGGGGCGAAAAAGAGCCCGTAGAACCCCAACACCACTGGGCCGAGCGTGTACGCGAGCATCAGTAGCCCCACGTGGGTGTTCTCGCCGCTGAGGATCGGCCGGAGCAGGATGTCCGGAATCGTGTCGACGACGACGACGGCGACGACGAGGAAGCCGAGGACGTACACCAGCAGCGACTGGTCGCCGCCGAGCACGATGGGCAGCGCGGCGACGGCGGTCAGCGGAAGGTAGACGATCTTCATCCCGACCACCGGGATCAGGCTCGCAATACCGGTGAGCGTGCCCGCCAGCGTGGGGTAGGGCACTTCGGCGGGCGTGGGGACCAGCGCGTTGTAGGCGGTGAACGCCGCGATGGCGATCAGCGAGATGGCGATCACGTTCAGGAGGTTGCCAAAGAGCACCGACTCCAACTCCTTGTCGGCGGCCTCCAGATACTCCCGAATGATGGCGTCGTCGTCGAACCGGAGCAGCCAGTCGCGGATGCGGTGGCCGTCGATCAGCAGGTAGTAGGTAACGATCACGACCACGAACATGTTGAGGAAAAAGCCCGAGACCAGCGTCGTCAGGAACTCCGCGTGGGCGCTGGCGAAGTCGATGAACGGCGAGAGGTCCCCCGACTGATAGGCCGCGTAGAGTCCTTGGATCGTGAACTCCGGGATCTTGTCGATCCCGCCGAGCCACTCGATGTTCGTCGTCGCCACGTCGAGCAGGTTGTACTGTGCGACGAACGCCCGGGCCTCGATCACCAGTAGCACCGTGGCGTAGCTAATCAGCAACACCAGCGGCACTGCCAGCGACGCCAACACCGTCACCGCCCGAACTCGTGCCGGGAGTCGGAGACGGCGCAGCGACTTGAAGTAGCGTCGCGTGGAGTAGTAGAGGAAGATCGAGACGGTCAGCGGTGCGATGAACCGATAGGCGAGCGCGCCGATCACGGCAGCGACGGCGATTCCGAACAGCGCGATCACGAGCCGTCTCTCGTCCATACCGATACGACTCAGTGATCTGTTGTAAAGTGTATGGGAAGCCGAAGGAACGTCGGAAGCTGTCAGACGCCCGTCTGACGAACCCACAAACCCTTTGATCCGGCGGCATGATTATCTCTGATAATGACGACCCCTGCCGATCTCCTCGAGGACCTGACGGACGGTGTGGACGCGGTGTTCGTGTTCTCGCCCAGTAGCGGGTTTTACGAACGGTTCGAGGAGTCGGATGTCGAGGTGGTCGTCGTCGCCCCCGAGAACGCCGTCGATGCCGAAACGTACGTCGAACTGCCGCTCCCCTTCGAGAACGTCCGGGACCGTATCAGATTCGGGGTCGAGGGAGCGATGGACCGAGGGATCGTCGACGACGGCGACGAGGTCGCCTGTGTCGTGGGGATCTTCGGCGACGACCACGACTCGCTGGTCCGGGTGCGCGTCGACGAGGCGATGCACTCCGGGGTGTACGACCTGTTCGCGAACTCCCGGGCCGACCCCGGGGTGATCCGCGACGTGTTCGAGGTCGTGATCGAACTCGGCAAGAAGGGCCAGAAGGGCAAGCCCGTCGGCGCGCTGTTCGTCATCGGGGACGCCGGGAAGGTGATGAACAAGTCCCGACCGCTCTCGTACAACCCCTTCGAGAAGTCCCACGTCCACGTCGGCGACCCCATCGTGAACGTGATGCTCAAGGAGTTCTCACGCCTCGACGGCGCGTTCGTGATCAGCGACTCGGGCAAGATCGTCTCGGCGTACCGCTACCTCGAGGCCGGTGCCGAGGGCGTCGACATCCCGAAGGGGCTTGGCACCCGCCACATGGCCGGCGCCGCCATCACTCGGGCGACTAACGCGACAGCCATCGTGCTCTCGGAGTCCGACGGGATGGTGCGGGCGTTCAAGGGCGGTGAGTTGATTCTGGAGATCGATCCGGAGGACTACTGATGGCGCTCCAGCCCGGCTTCGAACTCGCCGGCCCGCTGGGGGCGGTGCCCGAACGGTTCTGGCTGGCGCTCAGCGTGTTCCTGCTCGCGGTGGTACTCGGCCTGCTGGTGGTGAAGATCAACGCCAGTTTGCTTCGGCGCGCGGGCCTCCCCGAGACCATCGAGGGGACGGCGTTCGAGCGGACCGCCCGCGGCGTCGGCACGTCGACGGTCGCGATCCTCTCACAGCTCTCGGGCTGGTTTATCGTGATTCTCGGCGGCATCGTCGCCATCTCGGTCGCGGAACCCAGCTACGCCGAACAGTTCTGGTCCCAGACGACCGGCTTCTTCCCCAGCCTGTTCGTCGCGGTGCTGATCCTGATCGTCGGCGTCGTGGTCGGCGACAAGGTCGAACTCCTCCTCTCCGAACGACTTCGGAGCGTCAAACTCCCCCAGATCGGGATCATCCCGACCGCGGCGAAGTACAGCGTCTTCTACGTCGCGTTCGTGCTCGCGCTGGACCAGATCGGCGTCTCGACGTTCGCGCTGGTCGTCCTGCTGGCGCTGTACGCGCTGGCGCTCGTGGTCTTCGGCGCCGTCGCCGGCAAGCAGATGCTCTCCTCGGCGGCCGCCGGGCTCTATCTGTTCCTGAACGAGCCCTACGGCATCGGCGACTCGGTGAAGATCGGCGACGAGCACGGCGTGGTACAGGAGATCGACGTGTTCGTCACCCACATCGAGGCCGACGGCGAGGAGTACATCGTCCCGAACGATCAGGTGTTCGAAGGCGGCATCGTGATCGTCCACGACGATTGAGGTCAGCGGTCACTCCCGCTCGAGGGGTTCTGCTGGAACGCCCGCGACGGTCTCGCCCGCCGGCACGTTCTCGACGACCAGCGAGTTCGCCGCCACCTGCGCGTCGTCGCCGATTTCGACGCCCGGGAGCACGATGGCGCCGGCACCGATCATCGCGCGGTCGCCGACGACCACGTCGCCGAGTCGGTACTCCTCCTGCAGGAACTCGTGACAGAGCAGCGTTGCGTCGTAGCCGACGATGGCGTCGTCGCCGAGCGTGATGCGTTCGGGCCAGAACACGTCGGGGGTGGCTTCCAGCCCCCACGAGACGCCCTCGCCCACGTCGGCACCAAGCCGTGCGAGCAGCCAGTTCTTGAGTCGGAGGCTGGGGGAGATGCGGATCAGCCAGACGACGACGTAGTTCAGCGCCACGCGGGGCGGGGATTTGGCGTCGGGCCAGTGCCGCAGGGAGTTCCGCGGGCCGGGGGTGGCGTGGCGCTCCAGCCTCTCGAAGCGCGAGCGGTCGCTCATGGGCGGCGTTGGAGGGGGGTGGACAAAACGGCAAGGGACGCCCTGTCCGGTGTCGTTGCACACGAACCGACAACGCGACCGCTACTCGGTGTGATAAACGCAGAAGTCCGCTGCGAAGAACCGACTTACAGACGGGTCAGGTTCGTCGCGCGGGGGCCCTTGTCGGCCTGTTCAATGTCAAACTCAACTTCTTGGCCTTCCTCGAGGTCAGGGCCGCCCACGTCTTCCATGTGGAAGAAGACGTCTTCGTCCGCGTCCTCAGTCTCGATGAAACCGTAGCCGCCCGTGTCGTTGAAGAAATCAACCGTTCCAGTCGCCATTGCAACCCAACCAACGCTGCCCATCCGGATAACCTTTTCGCGACGGTACGTCCGATGAAACCCCCACCACCCACGAACGCTTAAGTCCCATCGCCCGCAACCCGAGGCCAACATGGGCACGAAGAGCAAGACGATCTCCTTCCGCGTCGACGAGGACGCCTTCGAGACGCTGCGGGAGATCGCCGAAGAGCGGGAACTCTCGCTGTCGGCGGTGTTCCGGGACTACGTCGACACGCTCGTCGCCCACGACGGCCAGGTCGATCTGGTGCCGGCCGACCAGGACGCCGACGACGGCGAGGGGTTCCCGCCGACGGTCGAGGTGCCGAAGAGCTTCATCCGCGAACACGAGCGGCTGGAACTGGAGGCCGACCACCTGCGCGAGCAGTTGGAGGAGCACAAACGCTACATCGACTACCTGCGCGAACAGGCCGAAAACGACGAGGAGGTCGTCAAACTCGAAGAACTCGACGGCGACGGTGGCTCCTTCCAGCTCGGGTAGTTACCGACTCAGCCCGACAGCTCCTGTTTGGCTTCGCGGGCGCGCCGCGCGGCTTCCTGATTCCCCTCTACTTCAGCGAGCGACTCGACGGCTTCCAGCCGCCGGATCGCGCTGTCGAGGAAGGAGAGCACGTCCCCCGAGTAGGCATAGAGCATGTACTCCGCGGACATCGCGTCGACGATGGCGTCGGGGCCGAGCCCCTGTGCGCGGAGTTCGAGCAGGTAAGTGATGAACTTCTCCTCGGGGTGGCCGCAGTAGGGGTTATTGTCGCAGTCACAGTCGAGGAAGTCCTCCGCGAAGTCGAGCACCTTCTCGCGGGTCGCTTCGTCGAGTTTCTCCATGCCGTCACCGGTAAAGAGGAGGTCCAGCGTCGCTCCCTTGAAGGCGCCCTTGGGGATGGAGCGCTCCAGTTGGGAGGCGATCTGCCGGTGGTTTTTGATGTAGATCTTGTCGGTGATGGCCACTATCGGCGGCTACGCCGTTGGTCGGCAAAAGTCCCTCGCTCCCCTGCGGGAGCGTGCCACGGGCCCGGGAATGTCGTAACGTATTTCCCTCGAACCGCAGTAGAACTCGGTGTGTCCGGGCTGGGGTAGTGGTATCCTTCAGCCTTGTGGGGGCTGAGACGCGGGTTCAATTCCCGCGCCCGGACCTTCTGGCTGCGAACGAACGTGAGCAGCCGAAGGTCCGTCGAAGGGAATTGAATCAGGGAGTGAAGCGAGCACCGCGAGCGGAACGACCGTGGTTCAATTCCCGCGCCCTACTCTCTTACCGGCTGCGAATCGCCGTCGACGCCCGTCGATCCGACCGAAACGACCCCCCGCCCCCTACGCCTGCCCAGCGCCCCGGTCGAGCACCTCGATATCGGTCACTTTCTGCGCGTTGCCGGCGTCGATATTCGCCTCCGGGCTGTCGACGACGTGCGCGGCGACGCCCCGCATCTCGCCGTCGCGGAAGGGGATCCTGATGAGGACATAGCTGTCGCCCTGCGTCTCCGTGGCGAGCCAGCGCCAGTCCCCGTTCGTCTCGTCGCCCTGCATCCGGCCCTCCTGCAGCGTGCAGTCGATGGTATCCTCCGGCAGGTGGAGTCGGACGTACTCGTCGTCGCTGAGCTCGTAGACCCGTGCTGCGAGGTCACTCATACCCGTAGCTTGCACCGGCTAGGTGTTAGGCGTAGTGGCAGCCACGAAAAATCCGGCCCCGTCTTCTCAGTCGAGGTCGTCGACGTCGACCGCTCGTCGTTCGACCTCCGTTAGCTCCTCGCGGCGGTTGAGTTCCTGAATGTACTCGTCGGCCGCGTCAGCGGTTTCGAAGACCCTGATCATCGGCGACGGCTCGCCCGAGACAGTGTACGCGACGATCTCTATCGTCTTACCCATGTGCGACCGGTCGCCCCCGAGCGCCGTATGTCTACTGGCGGCCTATCGCCCGAACGGCGTCATCTCCCGACCCAGCGACTCGCCGGAGGCGGCGCCGCTCTGCTGGATGATGTCGAACGCGGTCATCAGGTCCGTCCGGGAGACGATCCCACAGAGCGCCCCGTCGGCGTCGACGACGGGCAGGCGCCCGACGTTCTCCTGTTGCATCGTCTGGAACGCGTCCATCGCCTCAGTCTCGGGCGTCGCGGTGTAGATGTCAGTGGCCATCACGTCCTCGACGCGCATCGCGTCACGCTCGACCTCGTCGACCGACTGGGCGTCACCCAGCGTCACCATCCCCACCAGGTCGCCGTTCTCGACGACCGGGTAGCCCGTGTGGCGTTCGCGGAACATCCGCTCGATCAGGTGGGCGATGCTGTCGTCGGGCGACACCGTCCGGAGGTCGTCGCCGCCGGTCATCACGTCGCCGACGGTGACGCCGCGGAACGCGGCCTTCAGGACGGTCTGTTGGGCCTCGCCGGCCGCGCCCATGTAGATGAAAAAGGCGAGCGCGAGCAGGTAGAGGTTCAGGCCCGTGAACAGCGCGAACAGCGCCAGCAGGACCGCGAACCCTTTGCCGACCTCCGCAGCGATCTGTGTCGCGCGGGCATGGGTCCGGGTACGGGCGAGCAGCGCGCGCAGCACGCGGCCACCGTCCATCGGGAAGCCCGGCAGCATGTTGAACGCCGCGAGCACGATGTTCGCGAGCATCAGGTAGCCGAGGATGAACGTGAGTACCGGCTGGCCGCCCCCGGCGAGCAGCGAGAAGCCGGCGTAGGAGAGCACGCCCAGTGCGACGCTGACGATGGGGCCGGCGACGGCGACCTGCAGTTCCACCTTCCAGTCCTCGGGCATCTCGGCGAACTGTGCGACGCCGCCGAGCAGCCAGAGGGTGATCGAGTCGATCTCGTAGCCGTGGTACATCGTGACAACCGAGTGGCCGAGTTCGTGGAGCAACACGCAGGTGAACAGGCCGATGGCGGCGGCGGCCCCAAGCGCGAACGGCGTATAGCCGCCGGTCAGTGCGCCCGTCTGGATGCCGGCGCCGAACGCCGGGTTGAGCACCTCCTCAACCATGGTCCCCACGTCGCTCCCGATCAGATAGGCCAGTAGCGGCAAGATCAGTAGGAACGTGGCGTCGAGTTTGATCGGGATGCCGAAGATGCTCCCGAGTCGGATTCCTCGCATACGCGTCGGTTCGGGGGACAGGGTGAAAAAGGCGGCCGCCATCACACGTCATGGTTTATGTGGTCGGCGCCGAACCCGCAGCTATGAGCGACACCGACCCCGTAGTCAAGCGCAGCGACGAGATCGAGTACGAGGCCGTCGACGTTGACGAATCGCACAGCGATTCGTCAGGCAGCCAGAACGCAGAGCGTTCTGGCGACGCCGCCGATGGCCTCCGAAAGGGCGTCCTCATCGACGAGGAAGACGGCGCGCCGAACTTCGCGATCCGGCGGTTCGAACTCGACGCCGGCGCCGAGGTGCCCGAGCACACCAACGAGGTCGAACACGAACAGTACGTACTTGCCGGCGAGTACGTGGTCGGCATTGAGGATGAGGAGTACACCGTCTCCGCGGGCGACTCGCTGCTGATCCCCGCGGGCGCGGTCCACTGGTATCGAAACGAGGCCGACCGGCCGGGGGCGTTCCTCTGTGCGGTGCCCAACGGCGACGACGCTATCGAACTGGTCGAGAAGTAGCGAGGGACGAGACGGCTTCTCTCAGTCTGCGTCGACGGCGGCGTCGACGGCCCGACTATCAACGCCCCGTCGGGTGATCGTCGTCCCGCAGTCGGGGCAGGCGAGCGCGAGTCGCGCGCCGAGTTCGGTTGTCGTCTCCGATTCCTCCCAGTCGCCGTCCGGCGGACTGCGGTGGCCGCAGACCGAGCAGAACAGCGTCGTCTTCGAGAGCGAGGGCGTCATTACCGGATCTACCGTCTCCACGGGCCTAAACGTACTGTGAGGGACGCTCGCAGACCCACAGGCATGGGCTCACATGCCCAAGCATCGTATGGCTGAAGTACCCGTTTCGCCTACGACCACACGTGTCTCAGCAGGTCGCCCGCGTCGATACCCTGTTCCTCCACGAGGCCGGCGGCGACTTCCTCGTCGTCGTGGTCCGTGACGGCTCCCGGGTGTTCCGCGGCACGCTTGAACTGAAGGAGACCGACGCCGGCCCCCGGCCCCGTCGGTTCCTGCAGTCCGACGACGACGGCGGTGAGCCGATGCGCCCCGAGGAGTTCGTCGAACTCGCCCGCCGCGCCGAACGCATCCGTATCTCCCAACAGACCTCCCCCGACGGCCGCGAGCGACTCCAGGATATGCTCGGCGGCTACCAGCAGGAGGCGCTGGTGGTCCGCACCTGTCGCTACTGTGCCAACGCCGGGCGCTACTCCCCGATCACCGAGGAGACGGCCATTTCGGCCGACCGGGACTACATCTGTCAGGACTGCGCCGTCGAGGAACTGGAGCGCGAACTCTCCTACAAGGGCCAGTTCACCGGCGCCGCACAGGACCGACTCGAAGAGCTACTGCTCGAAGTCGGCGACCTCGACCGCATCACCGACCTCCTCAAGGGCGAACTCGACCCCGACCTCACGAAGTTCGACACCATCTCGGCGACAACCGACGAGGTTGACCCCTTCCAGACCAGCGATCTGGATCTCCACCCCACCCTGCAGTCGATGATCGAGGGCCGCTTCGACACGCTGCTCCCGGTCCAGAGCCTCGCGGTCGAGAACAGCCTGTTCGAGGGGAAGGACCAGCTCGTCGTGTCGGCGACGGCGACGGGGAAGACGCTCGTCGGCGAACTCGCCGGCGTCGACCGCGCGCTGAACGGCGAGGGGAAACTGCTCTTTCTCGTCCCGCTGGTCGCGCTGGCGAACCAGAAACACGAGGACTTCGAGGAGCGCTACGGCGACGAACTCGACGTGACCCTGCGGGTCGGCGGCTCCCGAGTAACTGATTCGGGCGCCCAGTTCGACCCGAACGCCGACATCATCGTCGGCACCTACGAGGGTATCGACCACGGCCTCCGCACCGGCAAGAACATGGGCGACATCGGCACCGTCGTCATCGACGAGGTCCACAGCCTGAAGGAGGGTGAACGGGGCCACCGCCTCGACGGGATGATCTCCCGGCTCAAACACTACTGCGAGCAGCGAGAGCAGTCCCACGAGCGCTACGACGGCGCTACCGCGAGCGACGCGAGCGGGAGTACGTCGTCCGAGCGGAGCGAGGACGGCGGAACGCAGTTCGTCTATCTCTCCGCGACCGTGGGCAACCCCGAGTGGCTGGCCGAACAGCTACGCGCCACCCTCATCGAGTTCGAGGAGCGCCCGGTCCCCATCGAGCGCCACGTCACGTTCGCGGACGGCCGGGAGAAACTCCGGATCGAGGACCGCCTCGTCAGGCGGGAGTTCGACAGCAAATCCTCGAAGGGCTACCGGGGCCAGACGATCATCTTCACCAACTCCCGGCGGCGCTGTCACGAGATTTCCCGCAAACTCGACTACGACTCCGCGCCGTACCACGCCGGCCTCGACTACGGGAAGCGAAAGCAGGTCGAGCGCCAGTTCGGCGATCAGGATCTCGCGGCGGTCGTCACCACCGCCGCGCTCGCGGCCGGCGTCGACTTCCCGGCCTCGCAGGTGATCTTCGACTCGCTCGCGATGGGGATCGAGTGGCTCTCGGTCCAGGAGTTCTCCCAGATGCTCGGGCGCGCAGGGCGTCCGGACTACCACGATCAGGGGACGGTGTACCTGCTCGTCGAACCCGACGCCGTCTACCACGGCTCGATGGAGGCCACCGAGGACGAGACGGCGTTCCGCCTGCTGAAAGGCGAGATGGAGGACGTGGCGACCGTCTACGACGAGGCCGCCGCCGCCGAGGAGACGCTGGCGAACATCGCCGTCGCCGGCAAACTGGCCAAGCGACTCAACGACCGCATGATCGGCGACGTGCCGACGAAACACGCCGTCGGGAAACTGCTGGAGTGGGAGTTCATCGACGGCTTCGAGGCGACGCCGCTGGGCCGAGCGGTGACGAGTCACTTCCTCTCGCCCAGTGATGCGTTCCTGATTCTGGAGGGGATCCGGAACGGGAAGAGCCCCTACGAGCAGGTGGCCGCGCTCGAACTGGCCGAGCAGGAACTGTAGCGATAACGTTCTTCGCCCCCCCGGTCCTTCTGACGAGTATGAGCGACGAACGCAGCGACGGCGCCGGTGGCGCCGACAGCGCCGACGGAAGAGGTGCGGCCATCGACGGCGAGGTCGACGACGGCATGGACGAGAGCGAAGCGATGGCGACGGGGATGGCGGTCGGTATCGCGATCGGCGCGGCGCTGGGCACCGCGATGGACAACCTCGCGCTGGGGATGGGCATGGGTGTGGCGCTCGGGGCTGCCTTCGGCACCGCCTTTTCGGATCGCGACTGAGGGCCGCGAACCCGCATCTTTTTGACGGGCGCCGGCGAGCGATCCCTCGTGGTAGCGATCTCGCCCGGGGTCGTCATCGTCTCCCTAGTCGTGCTGGCGGCGCTGGTGCTGTTCGCCACAGAGCCGGTGCCGGTCGACATCACCGCACTCGGGGTGATGGTGACGCTGATGCTCGTCGAACCCCTGAGCGCCCAGCTCGCCGACGCCGGCCTGATCGCCGGCCCGGTGACGATGATCACGCCCCAGCAGGGGCTCTCTGGCTTCGCCAGTACGGCGACGATCACGGTGCTGGCGATGTTCATCCTCAGCGAGGGGGTCCGCCGGACCGGCATCGTCCAGACGCTCGGGGCATTCATCGGTCGGATCACCGGCGATAGCGAGACCAAACAGCTCGGGGCCATCACCGGCATCGTCGCGCCCGTCTCGGGCTTTATCAACAACACCGCCGCGGTGGCGATCCTGCTCCCGATGGTCATCGACGTCGCCGACCGTGGCGGGACCTCGCCCTCGAAGCTCCTGCTCCCGCTGTCGTACGCGTCGATGTTCGGCGGGACGCTCACGCTGATCGGGACATCCACGAACGTGCTCGCCAGCGACGTGGCCGCGCGGCTGGCGCCGCAGTACCCCGGGACCGACCTCCACGCGCTGGGGATGTTCGAGTTCACGGGGCTGGGCATCGTCGTGATGATTGTCGGCCTTGCGTACCTGATGACGGTCGGCCGGTGGCTCACGCCCGCCCGGATCGAACCCAGCGACGACCTGACCGAGGAGTTCGGCATCGGCGACTACCTGACCGAGGTGACCGTCCGCGAGGACTCGCCGCTGGTCGGGAAGAAAGTCCGGAACGCGCTGGTGGAGGCGGAGTTCGACGTTGACCTGCTCCAGTTGATCCGGGGCGACGAGGTGTTCCTCGAACCGCTCGGCCCCAAGCAGATTCAGGCCGGCGACACGTTCACGCTCCGGACCGACCGGGACACGCTGCTCGCACTGCTCGACGTGGAGGGACTCGACCTCATCGACGTGCCCGTCGACGAGGCGGAACTCGAACAGGCCGAGGCGGGCCAGAACCTCGTCGAAGTCGTCGTCGCCCCCGGGTCGCCGATGATCGGCGAGTCGCTGGCCTCCATCGGCTTCCGGCAGCGCTACAACGCGACCGCGCTCGCGCTCCGGCGTGGGCGCGACGTCGTGCGCCGGCGCATGGACAAGATCCCGATGAAGGTCGGGGACACGCTCCTGATTCAGGCGCCGACCGCGACCATCGAGCGCATCGACGCCGGCCGGGAGTTCATCCTCGCCGGCGAGGTCGAACAGCACGACTTCCGCGAGGAGAAGACCGGCCTCGCCATCGGCATCGTCGCGGCCGTCGTCGCGCTGGCGGGGATCGGCGTCCTCCCCATCGTCGTCTCGGCGCTCGCGGGGTCGCTCGCGATGGTCGTCACCGGCTGTCTCAAGCCCGGCGAGATCTACGAGGCGGTGCAGTGGGACGTGATCCTCCTGCTCGCGGGCGTGATCCCGCTGGGCATCGCGCTCGAGCGAACCGGCGCCGCCACGCTGCTCGCGGAGGGCGTCGTCGCCTCGTCGTCGATGCTCCCCGTACTGGGTGTGCTGGCGGTGTTCTACCTGCTCACCGCGCTGCTGACGAACGTGATCAGCAACAACGCCAGCGTGGTGCTGATGATCCCCGTCGCCGTCGAGACGGCCCAGGCCGTCGGCGCCAGCGCGACGGCGTTCCTGTTCGCGGTGATGTTCGCGGCCAGCACGGCGTTCATGACGCCCGTGGGCTACCAGACGAACCTGTTCGTCTACGGGCCCGGTGGGTACCGGTTCACCGACTACGTCCGGGTGGGTGGGCCGCTCCAGCTGCTCCTGATGATCGTGACGACGCTCGGGATTGCGGTGATGTTCGGGATCGACATCCCCGTCTAAGCCCGAAACCCTTTAGCAGGAGAGCCGCGGAGATGGAGGTACGGGATCGTGGGTTAGCCTGGTATACTTCGGGCCTTGGGTGCCCGTGACCCCGGTTCGAATCCGGGCGATCCCATTTCTGGGTTTCAGGAGGTGTGGGTTTGTTGTTCTCTCGGTGCTCTCAGTCGATCAGCACGCTCGTGGAGGTCCCCGACGGCGGCGCCGACGACTCGCTGCTGTCGGTGTCGTCGACGCGCACGCTCCGGTGGTAGGTGTCGAACGCGGGCGAACAGCTTGCCGAGGAGACAGGCAACGCCGGCTGGCGGGAGCTATCGATGCAGGAACTCCGGCGGACCTAGGCGACGGCGCTGGCCGATGCTGAGGTCGACCCGCTCCTGGCGCTCGACTGGGGCGGCTGGGAGGATCTCGAGACGTTCCTCGAGCACTACAAGGGAGCGTACTCGTCGGCGGCGAAGCGGCGCGCGCGAGAAGGTGGGGTGGTTGTAGCCATCTAACTGGTATAGTGGTCTGAAGCTTATACTGCCAGTTATGAGATCTCCACCGATGGAGAACGTCAGAAAATGTGTAGAAGCTAAAGTTTATTTCGGAGGGGGAATCAGTCCTCCACATGCGTGCAGGAGTAATTGGCCTTCCAGATGAGGACTTTGACCCGATTGAATCATATACCGAAACTACTCAGGTAGATGAACATACTGAACTTACTGCATGCCTTGAAGTGAGACAAACAACAGAGCGGGATGGAATAACAGTTCAAACAGGTCGAGCAGCGATCCAAGAACTGGATACTGAAGAACAGGTAAATATCGACCCAGAGACGGATAATATTTCGGTTAGTGAACGAGTAGACGTTGTCAAGACTAAGTACACTGAGTTTCTACTGGTCCCTGGTTCATTTGTAACTGTCTCCGCCGGTTCTGGTACCTTCGCATTTCAATTGATCTCTGGAGCTACTACTTCCGCGACGGTACGAAGAGCGGAGATCGATCTTGACTCATTCCTTCGATCATACGAGGGCGCCTCACGCGCCGAAGAAGCGGAGACTTGGCAGGTCGGATTTTACGGTAACACCGGGAATGCGGAGAAAGGTACGATTTACGGGGATGGTGTCTTTGACGACACAGAATTAGGAAGTGTAGTTCATCAATTGCCGAAGAATCAGATAGGGCTAAACATTCAGTCTAAAGAGGAGGATATCAAGATGACTGCTTCTAAGAGTGGGTATGTTGAGGTATACCAGCCGAGCAATTACGATTCTGTGGAATTCTCACAGTTCATCTTAGACCAGGTACTCCAACACGCAGAGATGTCCTTATGATAATACTATAAGCAATACTCTTTTGAATTCTGAGCATAACTACCATATTAGCAACTATGAGTACCGAGGACCCAGTCGCGTTTGAGTATCAGGGGTATCTCCTGTTTAACGGCATCTATGAGGTTTCCTCGCTTAATTCGAAGTATGAGGGAAGCCGAAGCGAGGCCAGAGCAACCCTCTCTGAGTTGTTCGACTCCTACGAGAAAGGAGACCAGGGCACTAAGAAAGGGTATGAAGATCTTGACCTTCCGAACTACATCCGTGATGATGATTCCGTAGAGGAAAAACTCAGTACTGTAGCTGATTTTTTGATCAGTCACAGGTATCTCTATGAGGATCGTGAGTCTACAGATGCGTACTATCAGGGAGAAGAGGTTGAAGTAGAGGTCCCTCATGTCCAGGATACGGACATTTACTGGTATCACCCGGAATATATGCTATTCCGAGGTTCTAAAGACGACGTACAAGAGGCTAGGGAGCACACGAGAACAAAATTTGGCGCAGATGCGAATTTGAGGTCGGTCGACTTCACCTCTAACTTTCTTTTGTGGCTGTTCTACAAGCACTGTAAAGACGATCCACTCTATGACGCATGCGAATTCGACGGGGGGCTCTCAATTAGCGCATTGACTGACACCACTCTAGAAGGAGACCGCGATCCGTTTGGGGAGACTAACCAAGTCGACGACTCCACAAATCTTCGCAGGTGTGTCCCGATGATCGCAGGAATACTGAAAGACAAGAACATCTCCCTACTCGAGGGGTACTTCCAACTCTACGACGACTATCGGCTCAAAACCCAGATCGGGAATGGCCGAGTTCACATTAAAGCCTCGGACGGCGATATTCAATCGTCGAACGATGTTCGGAGACTGGCTATGTCGCTTTCGTTCCTACAAGAGTTGCTCCAGCTCTACGATTGTTGGCAAGATCTTCCCGCCCAAGAAAGGATCCCGCCGTACGGTTTCTTTGAAGACCTCTACGAGACTGCAAAGGACCTAGGCGTCGAGATTGACAGTATGTCCGATGACATGCTTAACAGATATGGCAACAAGAGAGATGAGGACTGGTTATCGTAAATAGATCTCGCCGATAGAAAGCACCATACCTTTCCAATGAGTAATAACGCCTAACGATCTATGAGTGAGATTCGCCGCATTAGCCCAGATGAGGGGCTGCCCGACGAGGAAGTTGAGTCGGTGATTAGCGGCGAGCTCAAGAGTCTCCCTTCGGTTGAGTCAGTTGAGGAAAACCCGGTTCGGACCGAACAGGGAGTAATTGAAAATTATGCCTTCAGTGGTCAGAGGGTTTTCTCTGGGAATTTCACCCACCTGTCTGAGCATTCAATCTCTGGAGAAATGACAGATTATTCGGGGGAATATATGCTTCGAGGGGGCTCCGATCTGCTTCTAATAGCTGTTGAGAGTGGCAGTGGCAAGACACTAGACCTCATCCGAGAGCTCAATGAACACTTACCCGAAGATAGCCGTGTGAGGCGCGGTATTACAAGTTCTACTGAGGATATCTGGCGATTTATTCAGAGTGCAGAACATACTGGTGAAGTTCGTGTAATCAAAGATGGGGAAAAAGTCGACGTTTCGACACTTGAAGAGCCCCTGAGTGAAATCAAACAGCGCCCACTTTGGGACGCAGAGCTGTTCTTCCCGAAGTACGGTGGCGACGGCGAGATATTTGTGGTCTATGATGAGGAGAATCTTGAACTAACAGTAGACAACTTGTCGGAAGCTGAATATGCTCTCCAAGAATTTGAACAGCATATTGTTGACTAACGTATGGTTAGGACATTTCTGACGAATTCGGCTCAAAAAATACTAACCAGGCTGTCTATTGGGGTCATACTCAGTACAACGGCGATCCTGACTTCCGTCACTGCAACGACCCTGTCCTACGCTGAACAACCGGAAGTGTACTCTATTGCTTGCGTATTGATTGCCCCACCGTCTCTATATTTCGCATCTAGATATACTAGGAATAAAAATGGAGTCCAGCTTGTGAAGCAGGTTCCCGGAGAATTGGACCTTCAAGACGGTAAGCCGCTCCAAATCGATGGAGAGAGTAAAAGGGTTCTATGTACAGCAAAAATCCCCGACTGGGCGGATCGTTATCATATACAGTTTGCACAGAACGGGTGTAATGTCGTCCTCGGAAATCAGCCCGAAGATGGGGTGAGAATAACGGATGACGATAACGAACTAATTGTCACTGGGCCTGTTTCGGAATTCAAGTTCAACGCTATCATCTCTAGGAAATCTTCAGATGGAGTAACCTACGACCTCACCGTGAAGGACACCCAACACGGATACCAGATTGACCAATTCAAGGTCAAAATCGCGGACCTCAGTTCCTAAACGGAGAAAGTGCGGCGTTCAGCTCTGAGACGACGATTCGTAGGCCCCTGTTGGAGTTGTTCTGTCGGTAGTACACGACCGCTACATCCTCATCCTCCTCTGCAGAGGCATTCTTCCCACTCATTCCACTCGATTCGGGCTGTACAGAGACCCTCACGTCGCCCACTTTGGCATGCACATATTCGAAGTCACGATCGGCAGGCACTCTCTCAACATCTGGTCGGTATTTACGATCCAGAATCTGGACGACGAGCTCTCGGATGTTCTCCCCGCGGTACGTCTGATACAGTACCAGTTCTTGGACGAAGTCTTGAACGTCGTCTCGTTCAAGTTGGTTTACCGCTTCCCGTATCTGCTTGAGCATCACGTAGGCATCTTCTGTCGCCTCTGCGATCCGCTCCTCTCCGTTATACTCTTCGTGGTAGAATTCGACCCAGTCCTCGTACCCTCCCTCGGGGTGCTTTTCGCGGAACTCGTCGTGGATCTCGGTCAGTTGGCCCAGTTGTTCGGGCGAATTCGCCCCGGACCATCGCAGCGCGTTTGAGAGAACACTTGCTGCATACTTCGGAAGGTCAGCTGTTTCTCCGGCCTCTATTGACTGTCTTTCTTCTGCAGGGATCTTGAGTAGGTTCTCCATTGACTGGACATCTCTCGTACAAATTCTATAAGCCTGTCGTCAACACCTCGGAAGCGAGAACAAGTAGTACTCCTGTGATTTTATACAATCTCGGGTCTGGTATGCTCTCATGAGTGAAACGGATGGAAGTAGCCAATCCGAATTCGAGTATTCTGGGTGGCTCATATTTTCACCACTGCGAGTCAATCTTAAGGGGGATCTAGAGCGCAACATGAGTATCTCCTCTGTTGAGCAGGTTCTATCTGAACGGCTCTCTGGATACGAATCAGGGTCTCCGAATAATCCTGGTGGGGGGTTTAGTCTACCAGACACTCGTGATCTATTTACGAATACGGAACTCCCTGAGGAAATTAACCACGATAATTTAGTGCATATTCGGTATACTGACGAGGAATATGATTCTAGATTCACCTACGAGAGTAGCTCGGAAGAGATGAGTGAGGAACGCTATGTTAATATAAGTCAGACTAATATTTACTGGAAATTTCCGGATTATCTGTTCATCAAGGGCGCCTCCAAGGAGGTCTCACGTATACAGAGCCGGATCAAATCTCAGCTCATCAACTCACTATATTTAGAGCAATTTGACATAGCTCCTGATTTTCTCATTTGGATTCTCTATAAAATGGAACTAGGGGAGGGGATCAGTTCGGCACTAACTCCGCGCGCGATTCAAGAGATCGAGGTTGAAGGAGGCGATAACGTATTTGGTGAAAAAGTAAGAGTAGAAAATCCTAGTTTCCTATCGCCTCTCTTATTGCAGGTATTCTCCGAAAATAGTATAATCTCCCATATGGTTATCAGATGGACATATGCCTCCAAGACTATTGTGGCGGAACTTTCCGGGGGTCGTATCCACATCCGAGTTAGTGATGGGGCACTTTCTGAGATGTCTGATCTGCAGAGAGTGGGATTCTCTCTTGGATTCATGTCCGAATTAATGGAATTGTATGAATACTGGCAGAATCTATCTACTGAAGAGAAATATCCCCCGGTTGATTTCATCAAAGAGGTCTATGACTCCGCTAGAGACAGGGGATTTGACGCACATATCTCAATGGATGTCATAGAACGGTACCGCCAACTCCGCGAAGGGTCAGAATAGGATGGGGTACAAACAAAGACTGATTCACGGTGTTCGCACTATCCCTATCAGCGTGATTTCCATCGCTGCTCTTCTATCTGCTTCGGTCTTCCAGATTCTATTTCCGGAGAGCCAATATGCGAATTACCCCACTGTTGCTGTTATTGCCGGTTCCTTCCTATTGGCAGTCTATGTGTATGCCTACGTTGATGGAATCGATATTACATATATCCAAGTTGAACCTGAGTTAGAGAGGCCAGCGAGAAACCATCAGATCAAGCAGTTTCGTACTGAAGAAGGCTATATTGAGTTTGATGCATTCGTAGAAGTTCCCCCTTGGATGGACGAATTCGATCTCCGATTTCAGACTGCCTCACCATTTACAATTGGGCTATGGAGAGTGCCTGACGATTTTGACGGAGACGATAATCGAATCACGTGCTACGGCGGCGCTCACGATTTTGGATTCAAGATGACGGTTGGCGGCGATATTAGTGATCTCGGAATGGGAAGTAGAGATCTATGTATTATTGAAAACCGACGTGGCGAAACAGTTGACAAACTCCAGTTGCTTACTGAAGAGACAGAAGAAGACGGATCCCACGATTACCGAAGCCATCACTCTAGCTAGTCTAGTTGTTCTTCCCCTATTACCCAAACCCCGCGTACCAGCCGGGCCTCACAGCCTCCGGAGGCCTCGGCGCCGACGCCGAACGATTTGCTTCAAGACTCACTATGCCGCTCAAATACTGCCCTATCCACTTAATGACCGGCAGTGGTCTCTGTGGCCGTGTTAAGTTAGGAGTGAGGCGGTCGATGTTCGGATGCTCTATGGCCGAAATCGACTGCCTCGACAGTTCTTTCGAGTGGATCGACTTGGACTTTGTGGAGCGAGAGCGGACACCCCAGTTTGCGATTCAAGTCGGTATTCAGCTCCACATTGCGGGACTATCACTTTCGAATACCAAACAATATCTCGATACGTTGGGTGTCGAACGGAGTCGAACAGCGATCCACAACTGGGTGCAGAAGGCCGATCTACAGCCCGACAGCACCGCATCGCCGGATCAAATCGCGGTCGACGAAACCGTGATCCAAGTGAATGATCAGCGTCGGTGGCTGTTTGCAGCGGTCGATCCACAGACGAACGAATTCCTCCACGTTCGGCTGTTCCAGACGCGGAACGCGGGAACAACGATGCTGTTTCTCGATGAACTCCGCGACAAACAGCAGGTCGATGACGCCGAGTTCCTCGTCGATAATGCGGGCAGCCTCAAAGCTGCGCTCGACCGACTTGGGCTCCGGTTTCGTGTTGAAAAACACGGAAACCGAAACAGCATCGAACGTGTCTTTCGTGAGGTAAAACGCCGAACATCCTCGTTTTCAAATACGTTCTCAAACGCCGCGATGGCGACTGCAGAATCATGGCTCCAAACCTTCGCCGTCTGGTGGAATCGATGCCAAAGTTAACACGACCGGTCTCTGTACCCCGACCGACGAACCCAGCACTCCTCGAAACCTCACACCGTTCCTCATCTCCTCGGCGTCCCCTTCGCAGTCGAGGTAGCCCCGACCCCAAACCTACCGCCCAATAGGGTCGAACTCGGTCCCCCCACAGGCGGGACAGGCGTCCCAGTGCCGCGGCGTGGCGCTGTCGCTGCGATCACCGACCAGCACGAACCCACAGTTTCGGCACTCGATGTACTCCCGCATCCCCCCTCCCTTTGCGCATCCAATTCGCTACGCAAAACATCCGCCAGTATTCACGCGATTCCGGGTGCTGATTAATCGAGTGACAAACCCACCGTCCCTCGATCCGGACCGAAGCTTTTCGGGGCCGTGCGACGACCGGTCGGCAACGATGCCGCTGTTCGACGCGGACGATCCGGGCACGATCGTCAACGAGTTCCTCATCACGCTGTTCGTCCCCGGCATACTGGTGCTGGTCGCGCTGTGGGCGTCGTTTCGGCTGGTGTTCGACGACCTGCTCCGCAGTTACGGGCTGACGCCGCTGGTGCCGGCCCGCGGCGCGGGCGCCATCGCGAGCGGCTACGGGCCATGGCGCTGCTGATCGTGCTCACCGCCGCCGTGCTGGTGCCGTACCTCGCGCTGTACGTCCGATTCCTCCACGAACCACTGCGAGAACGAGAAATCGTGTAGCGTCGACGCCGCCTAGCGCTCGGCCACCATCCGGATCACGATCTGGAGCACGTGGACGAACACCCCGGCCACCGCCACGTACAGGCCGACCGACTGCATCGCCGGCCGCCCGCGGCTCTCCCGGACCTGCCACATCTCGTAGCCAAGTCGGAGCAGGAACCCCGTGAAGATGAGCGCGAAGGCGGCGATGCCGACCACCGGAACGAACGACGCGAGCAGCAGCGCCCCCAGTCCCGCGAGGAAGGCGTACGTCGCCCACCGGCTGTAGTGATCGAACTGCGTCCCCGAGCGCAGGTAGACGTACCCGCCGATCAGCGCCGTCATGGCGACGACGACGACGCCGGTGATCGCCAGCGCCGGGATCCGTGCCCCCTCAGAGAGGTACGAGAGCACGCCGCCGCCGAAGGCGCCGAAGGCGAGTTTGAGGATGACCACACCCGCCATCGCCGTCGGCATCGAGTCCTGTTCGAACCCTCGCTCGGCGAGGATTTCGCCGCCCATGATCAGCGCGCCGTACACCAGCGCGCCGAAAAGGGTTGTCGCCCCGAGCGCTCGCGCCCGTCGTCGCCGGCCGAGGCCTCTTGTGTAAGGGCGCGCCAGCCCCAGTATGCCCGCGTCAACCCGTTCGACGAAACCGCAGGATAGCGGCGCGTTCACACCCCAACGGCAACGCTTAACCGTCACCTGTCCTACCCTCCGCCAAGCATGAGTGCCATCGACGACGTCCACGAGGAGTTGGACGCGGACGTCTCCGCCGAGGAGTTCGAGGAGATGGTGGCGGAGAAAGTCGAGGAGATGGGTGGCCTCGCGGACGACGAGACGGCGGCGATGCTCGTCGCCCACGAACTCGAGGACGAGGGCGGCGAGGTCGAGAGCGTCGCCGACATCGAACCCGGCATGGACGACGTGAAGTTCCTCGCAAAGCTGGTCTCCGTCGGCGAGAAACGCACCTTCGAACGCGACGGCGATCAGCCGGACGGCCAGGTCGTCAACACCGAAGTCGCCGACGAGTCGGGCCGGATCCGGCTCTCGATGTGGGACGAGATGGCCGAGGCCGCCCTCGAAGAACTGGAGGTCGGCGACGTGCTCCGCATCGCCGGGCGCCCCAAGGAGGGGTACAACGGCGTCGAAGTCTCCGCGGACAAAGCCGAGATCGAACCCGACGCCGACATCGACGTCTCCCTGTCGGACACCTACACGGTCGAGGAGCTCTCGATGGGGCTCTCGGACGTCACCCTCGTCGGCGAACTGCTCGACGTGGACGACGACTACCGAACGTTCGACCGCGACGACGGCACCGAGGGCCGGGTGGCCAACGTCTCAATCGGCGACGAGACCGGCCGCATCCGGGTCACGCTCTGGGACGAGGCGACCGACCTCCTCGAGGAGCTATCGGCCGGCGAAATCGTCGAAGTCGTCGACGGCTACGTCCGCGAGCGCGAAGGTGACCTCGAACTCCACGTCGGCTCCCGGGGCACCATCGAGGAAGTCGACGAGGACGTGGAGTACGTCCCCGACACGACCGACATCGCCGACGTGGAGATGGGCGACACGGTCGACATCGCGGGCGCCGTGATCGAGACCGACGACAAGCGCACGTTCGACCGCGACGACGGCTCGCAGGGCCAGGTCCGGAACGTCCGCGTGCGCGACGACAGCGGCGACATCCGGGTCGCGCTCTGGGGCGAGAAAGCCGACCGCGACATCACGCTCGCGGACCGCGTCGCGTTCACCGACGTCGAGATTCAGGACGGCTGGCAGGACGAACTCGAGGCCTCCGCCGGCTGGCAGTCCACCGCCTCGCTGCTCGACGGGCAGGCCGACATCGACGCCGGCAGCGACTCCGGCGGCGAGAAGACCCCGCCCGGCGCGGATCAGGGCGGCCTCTCGGCGTTCGGCGAGGATGGCGACGGCGCCGACGAACTCCGCGAAGAGACCTCCACCGCCGACGGGGAGGAAGTGGAGTTCACCGGCACCGTCGTCCAGTCGGGCAGTCCGGTCGTCGTCGACAGCGGCGAGGAGACTCGCAGCGTCGAGACCGGCGAGAGCGTCCAGCTCGGCGAGGAGATCACGGTCCGCGGCGTCGAACACGACGGCCGGATCGACGCCGAGGAAATCCTCTGAGCCCGCCCACACCGCCGGAGGGAAGCACTTAGGTTTCGCCCCCTACTCTCGCTGACCGATGGATCGCTCCGCGCTTCTCGATGCCCTCCACCGGACCGACCGGACGGTCCGAGCCGTCGTCGCCGTCACCGTCCTGGGCCTGTTCGCCCGCCTGCTCTTTCTCGGCCAGCGCGTCGCCCACTTCGACGAGGGGCGGGTGGCCTACTGGGCCCTGAACTACCTCGAGACCGGCGAGATCAGCTATCGCTACATCGTCCACGGGCCGCTGGCCCAGTACGTCGACGCCTGGGTGTTCGCCGCGCTCGGCCCGAACGACTTCACGATGCGGCTGTTCGTCGCCGTCGTCGGCGCCCTGCTCCCCCTGGCGGCGCTGCTGTTCCGCGGGCGCCTGAACGACACCGAGACCGTCGTCGTCGCCGTCCTGCTCGCCTTTAACCCCATTCTCCTCTACTACTCGCGGTTCTACCGCAGCAGCCTGCTCGTCGCGGCGTTCATGTTCGCGGCCTTCGGCTTCGGCCTGCGTGCCGTCGACGACGCCCGGCCGCGCCTGCTCTACCCCGCCTTCCTCTTCGGCGCGCTCGGCTTCGCCGCCAAGGAGAACGCCATCGTCTACCTGATGTGCTGGGTGGGCGCCGGCGCGCTCCTGCTCGATTTCTCGCTGATGAACCCCCGGAACTACGACTCGGGCGTCGACGCCGTCACCGCCCGGATCCGCCCGTACGCCGACGCACTGAGCGCCCCCGAGCGCTCGACGCCCGCGATGCTCTGGAGTGCGCTGACCGTGGTCACGCTTGCAGTGCTCGGCTACGCGGCAGTCGCTGGCTGGGGGGTGACCGCCATCGTCGCCTTCCTGATGGCGATTGTCGCGCTCACGGTGCTCGTCGACGTGGTCCGGCCCGACGGCGACGCCACCGAGTGGGGCGGCGCGCTGCTGGGCGGGCTCGGCCTCTTTTTCGTCGTCTCGCTGTTCTTCTACGCGCCGCGGGCGCCCGGATCGGCCGTCGGGCTCTGGGACGCCGTGCTGAACCCGCTCCGATTCCCCGAACTGCTCGACGCGACGTGGGCCGACATTCGCCCGGGACTGAAGCACTGGTTCGGCGGCAGCGTCGAACCCAAATGCGGCGAGGAGACGATCATCGGCGGCTACATCTGCTTTCTCGAACACACCGCGAGCGTCCTGGCCAACTACGCCCTGGTCGTCGTGCCGTTCGCGGCGCTGGGGTTCGTCGTCGCGCGCTACGGCGGCGACCGCCCGCGCTCGCTGGTGATGTTCGCGGGCTACTGGGGGTTCGTCAGCATCCTCGGCTACCCGCTGGCGACGGACATCCGCGCTGGCTGGATCATGGTCAACGCGGTGGTCCCGCTGGCGATTCCGGCGGCCGTCTCGCTCGCGATGATCGTCCGCTGGGGCTGGGAGTCGCTGGCCGAGGAGGACCACGTCGGCACCGCCCTCACGGGTGCGCTCCTCCTGATCGTCGTCGGCGCCATGGTCGTGCCCGCCGTCTCGGCGGCGTACGTCCAGCCGACCAGCGACGACAACGAACTGGTGCAGTACGCCCAGCCCCAACAGGAGTTCCGCGAGACGTTCGACGACATCGGCGCCATCGCGCCACACAGCGACGGCACCGACCTGCTGGTCTACGGCAGCGAACTGGTCGCCGAACCCGGGACCGGGGGCGGAATGGCCCCCGAGTGTCTCCGCCTCGCGAGAGCCCTGCCGATCCACTGGTACGTCGCCGCCGACGACGTGCAGACCGAATGCGCCTACGACGAGGAGGCGCTCAGCCAACAGATCGAGGAGGACCAGCCAGCGGTCGTCATCGCGCACATCAACCACGAGGGCGCGGTCAGGGCCGCGCTGGAGGACGACTACGAGAGTCGGCACCACCACCTCCGGACGATGGGCCGGGAGGTCGTCGTGTTCATCAACGAGGATGCCCTCGCGGAGGTAGAGCAATGACCGACGACACGCCGGCGACGACGGCCGACGCGCTGCTTGCCGGCGCCGCCGCCCACAACGTCGGCGAGTACGACATCGCCCGGGCGATCTGGGCGGGTGAGACGCCGCTCGCTCCCGCCCCCGCCGCCGACGACTCGCTCCGAACGGGACTCGCGGCGTTCGCGACGGCTGTACTCGACGGGCGCCGCGGGGAGTGGGGCGCTGCCCTCGCCGGGGCCGAGGAGGCCGAGTCCGCGCTCGCAGACAGCGACTCAAGCGCCCCTGCCGGCGTCGACAGCACGTCGGTCGAGCGCTGGCTGGCAGCGTTCCGCGCCGATCCCGAGGTGGCCGAGCGCTCACCGCCGCCCCGCCTCGACATCGACGACGACGAGCCGACACCCGGGGAGCTACCCCTGTCGGCGACCGCACTGGTCGCCGTCGCCGTCGCGACCGGTATCGGCGACGACCCGGAAGTCGTGATCGACGCCGTCCGGTACGCCCGCGACAGCGACCACCCCGAAACCACGCGCTACGCGACGTTCGTGCGGGATTACGCGGACGCCGACGCGGGCCAGCGACCCATCGTCTTCGAACGGCTCTCGGCGATGGTCCAGCGCGAGCGCCGGAAGGAGGAGGACGTTTCGGGGCTGTTCGACTAGTCGACGAGTTCGACGGGGTCGCCGACGCGGAGGGTCTTCTTGCGGTCGGATTCAGGCACGCGAGCGATCAGCATCAGCGTGTAGAAGTGGTCGAACGCGTCCTCGTCGGCCCAGTCGGGGAAGGTCGCCGCGCGATTCTCGACGAAGCGCTGCCGGAACTCGGGAGTTGGCTCGCCGGTCTCCGGGTCGCGCTCCGGAACTACGCAGCGAGCGCAGGGGGTGACCCCCTCGAAGCGGACGCCGCCGATCTCGAACGCCGGCGCATCCTCGCCGACGAATTGGTCCTCCCAGAACGCCGGCACGCCGCCGATTTCGACGTTCGCCCGGAGCCGTTTCCGCGCGCCGTCGACGGTCAGGTCGTCGAACCACGAGGCGACGGTCTCCAGCGAGGCCGTGCTGACGACAGACGGCCCCATCCCGCGCCGGTCGACGAAGCCGAGCGACTGGCTGCGTTCGAGTCGGAGCTCCGCGTCGAAGAACTCGCTGAACCACGCCGCCGCTTGCTCTCGCTCGGCTTCGAGGTCGAACTCGCGGTGCTCGCCCGCGTCGGTTTCGACCGTGAGCGTCGTCGTCTCGGGGTCGTACGCGGTGTCGAGTTCGTGGAAGCGGTCGCTGTGTTTGGCGTTGAACACGCCGTTTCCGTGTGGGTTCCCGTCGACGGTCTCGATATCGGCGTCCACGCTGCCGTCGCCAGTTGCGGCAGCGGTTCTGAATAGGGCGAACTCGCGGTCGTGTGCGAGCGTGCCGCCGTCGAGAATTGCCGCTGACTCGACCTCGGCGCCGTCGAGTCCTTTGACGGGATAGATCCGAACGCGTTCGAGCGCGGGCATAGCCGAACCTGGGCGGCCGGCGACATAGGCGTTCGTCCCGCCCACGTTCGGCTCCGTGTTTAAGTGTCACTGGCCCGTACTGACTCCCGATGGTTACTACCGGCGACTCAGCACCAGTGTTCTCGGCGACGAACGGGACGAGCGACCACGAGGCGTTCGACCTCGGCGACCACCTCGGGGACGGGCCGGTCGTGCTCGCCTTCTTCCCCGGCGCGTTCACGCCGCCCTGCACCAACGAGATGGTCGCGCTGCAGGAGCATCTCGACGCGTTCGAGGCCGCCGGCGCGACGGTGTTCGGCCTCAGCGCCGACTCGCCGTTCTCACAGGGCGCGTTCCGCGAGGAACACGGCCTCGAGTTCGACCTCGTGAGCGACATGGCCGGCGACGCCATCCGGGCGTACGGGCTGGAGATGGACATCCCCGAACTCGGCCTGTACGGCATCGCGAACCGCGCGGTGTTCGTGCTCGACGACGACGGGACAGTGACGTACTCGTGGGTCGCCGACGATCCGACGAACGAACCCGACTACGAGGACGTGATCGCGGCAGTAGAAGAGGCGTAACTACTCGGTAGCGGGGTCGTTTTTCGGTTCGCCCTCGAACGTGTACTCCGCGGAGTTGTCCTGCGGGTCGTACCCCAGCACCTCCTTCGCGCGCTCGATGGAGTAGTACTTCCGGTCGTTGTCGGAGATGCCGTAGACGATCTCGTAGCCGTAGTCGGCCGCCAGACACCGGTCGAACAGGTGCGCGCAGTCGCGGTGGGAGAGCCACATCGCCTGCCCGCGCTCGTACTCGCGCGGGGGGTGGCCCTCGGTGAGGTTCCCGATGCGGACACAGACAACGTCCAGATCCGCGTGGTCGTGGTAGTAGCGCCCGAGCGTCTCGCCGCTGGCTTTCGAGACGCCGTAGAGGTTGGAGGGGCGCGGGAGTTCCTCGCCGTCGAGGCGGTAGTCGTCGTCGGCCCGGTACATCTCTGGCGTGCGCTCGTCGGTCTCGTAGGCGCCGACAGCGTGGTTCGAGGAGGCGAAGGCCACCTTTTCGACGCCGGCGTCGACGGCAGCGGAGAACACTGTCTGGGTGCCGTCGATGTTGTTCGCGAGCACCGAGTCCCACGGTGCGTCGGGGCGCGGATCGCCCGCGAGGTGGATTACGGCGCCACAGCCGGCGACGGCGTCGGCGACGGCGGCGTCGTCGGTCACGTCGGCGACGAACGATGCCGACTCGGGGACGCCGTGTCGGCGCTCCTCGGGAATCGGCTCCCGGTCGAGCAGCCGCCAGTCGTACTCGTCGGCGAGTCGCGAGAGGATGGCCTGCCCCACGCGGCCGCCGGCACCCGTCAGCAGGACCGGGTCGTCCATTCGGGTGAATATGTGGATAGCGGGGGTAAATACGGTGCGGTCCGACACCGGCGAGTAGCGATCTCTCCAAGATCGGGGTAGTTCTGCGATAGAACTTCTACGAGACCCGCTATTCAACAATCATGTAAGAAATCATAGTTGATAATAGGAAAGTAGTATATATCAACCTCCACGGCTGCATCCCAGTGTAATGAGTTCGAAACTCAAAGTTGGAGTGCTCGTAGTACTGATGATCGCTTCGTCGGCGGCGTTCGCAGCGAGTGCGAACACGACAGCAAACGTCGACCGTGCTTCAAGTGCGAACGTGGTCACTGACGACGTTGGTCTCATCGGCATTCAGGCTAACTCGTCTTCCGGGGTTGTCCAGCAGAACAGCACCGGCGCAGTGACCGTTGATTTCACACGAGGTAGTGCAAGCGGCGTGAACACAGATTCGCGGTTCGAGATCGGTGATACGAACAACGGGAACGAGTCTTACGCGTTCAACATCACCAACCAAGACGCCGAGAGCCATAGTCTCTCGCTTGACTACACTGGCGCGGACACCGACGCCAGCGCAAACATCGAGTTCCACGTTTACGACGGTTCTGGTACGTCGCTCGGTACTGCCGACGAGGAAGGAACGTCCGCATCGGCTACCCTCTCTTCGGGGCAGACCGTCTTCGTCGTCGTGGTCGTTGACACGCACGGGCTTGACACCAATACCAACCTCTCGGGGACCCTGACGATCTCGATCTAAACGGACCCCGATTTTCGTAACACGTGATCAAACGCCTCGCCGTCGTCCTCGCAATTTTCGCCGCGGTCGCACTTACAGCGCCGGCCTCGCCGATCCACGTCTCGTACGTCTACTCCGACAGCATGGAGCCGACGCTGGACGTGAACGACGGCTACGTCGTCGTCTCGGGGGCGGTCGAGCAGGGCGACATCGCCGTTTTTCACTCGCCCGAGCGAGACGAGTACGTCACCCACCGGGTGGTCGACCGCACCGACGCGGGGTTCGTCACCAAGGGCGACAACAACGACGTGACCGACCAATCCACCGGCTACCCCTACGTCCAGCGCGAGGACATCGTCGGGACGGTGCTGACTGTCGGTGGCGAACCGCTCACCATCCCGAACCTCGGGGTCGTGGCCTCGTTGCTGGCCGGGAACCGGCTGCTCGTCGCCGCTATCGGCGGGCTACTCGTCGTCGGTAGCATGCTGTACGACGCCGGTGACGCCGACCGGCCCGAGCGCTCGGTCGTTCGCGTGAGCGACGTGACCCACCCGCTGCTCGTCGTGGCACTGCTGGCGGCGGTCGGCATCCTCCTCACCGGCGCGGTCACCCACGAGATGACCTTCGTCGCCGTCGACGGCGGGGGCGGCGGCGCGAACACGCTCACCGTGGGCGAACCGGGGACCGAGGAGCTACTGATCTCGGTCCCGTCCCAGTCGTTCACCTACCGGATGCTCGACACCGAGGGGGCGACGGTGACCGCACACGAGGCCAACGCCACGGCGGTCTCGGCGACGCTACGGATCCCCCCGCAGGACACACACGGCACCCATGACGCCTCACTCGCCGTCTATCGATACCCGGCGGTCCTTCCGGAGGGTGTCGTTCGGTCGCTCCACACGACCAGCCCGGTGCTCGCAGCGAGCGCGACGGTCGGCGCACTGTTCGCGCCGATCTTCCTCGTGTACGCCGTGCTGTTCGACGGGAAACAGCCGCTTCGGTTCGGCCGCTCGCAGCGGCGGCCGAACTGGCGGGGGGGCCGATGAGCGGGCGCCGCTCGCGCCGACGCGGGTCGGACCGGACGATTCCGACGCTCGTCCTGATCGCGGGTGTCGCGATCATCGTCGTCGCCGCGTTCGGGAGCGCCGGGGCGGGGTCAGCCTCGTTCGATACGGCGCAAGTCGATCGGAACGGCGCCGTCAACGTCACCGACGACGCGTCGGCCGCCCACGCGCTCGACACCGCCGACGCGGTCCACGTCAACGCGACCGAACCGCTCGTGAACGTCACCAACCGCCTCGGTACCGACGTGACAGTCACGGTCGGCCTCAGGGACGACTCCACCCATATCGGCGACCTCGTGGTCGGCGACACCGTGGCCGGGAACGAGACCTCCTTCGGCCTCGCCGCAGGGGCGACCCAAACAGTGGAGATCGAGATAGCCAACGATAGCACTCTCTCAACCGAAACCGTCTACTTCCACGTTAACGCATCGGGCAACGGAATCGAGGTCACGGCTCCGGATCGGAGCGTGCCGGTGAACTGATGGCGCTGACACCGGGCATCCCGCGGGCGAAACTCTTCGTCGCCGAGCACGGGCGGACTATCGCCGTCGTGCTCGCGGTCGTCGCCGTCATCGCACTGACTGGCGCCGGCTGGGTGTACACCAACCCACCGACGACGACGGTGACCGACCACACCCACGAGCAGCGCTTCGAGTCCGCCGTCGACACGAGCGCGGTCGTCACCGGAGACAGCGCGATGTACCAGTCGGGCCAGCGCGTCGAGAACCAGCCGGTCTACTTCACACAGACGATGCCGAACCTCACGCTCAGCGTCGAGACGGCCGTCCCTGCCGACCAGTCGGTTCGGGTGCAACACCGGCTCGTGCTGGTGATGCAGGCTACTCGCAACGGTGAGGTGTTCTGGGAGCGTACCCGCGTGCTCGTCGACGAGGAGGCCAGTACCACCTCCGGTGTGGCGAACGCCTCGACGACGCTCGACATCCCGGCCCTGATCGACCGGCTCGCCCCGGTCTCCGAGGAGGTCGGTTCCGCGGGCTCGCTGTCCGTCTCGGTCGAACTGACGACGGCCTACGAGAGCGACCGGTATTCGGGTACCCTCACCCAGCAGCGGCCGCTCGGCCTCTCCGGCCAGACGTACACGCTCGATTCGTTCGCAGTCGAGAACCGCGAGAGCACGACCGAAACCCGGACGACGACGCTGCCGACGCGGAACCGCTTGGCGTACGGGGTTCCCGCGGCGGTGGGCGTCGTCGCGCTTCTCTCGTCGGTCGTCGTGTTCGTACTCTACCGTCGCAAGGAGGAGTGGCGGACGCTCGAAGACCGGATCCATCGGGATCGGTACGCCGAGTGGATCTCCGAGGGGTCGCTCCGGGGCGAGGTCGCCGAACGAAGCGTCGCGATGGCGTCGGTCGAGGACCTCGTCGACGTGGCCATCGACCAGGACAAGCGGGTGATCTACGACTCCGAGTTGAACACCCACGCGGTCATCGACGGGCCGGTCGTCTACTACCACGGGTCAATAGACCCCTGGACCACGCCGATGACGCCGGACGAAGACTGAGCCCCGGTCCCGACACGGCTTTCCCGTGCCCACGCCCAGTCCCGCCCATGTCCGATCCCACCGACCCCACCGACCCCCAGCAGGCCTGCTTCGAGGCCGGCATCAAGTTCGGCTCGCTCTACCATCAGTTCGCCGGGACGCCCGTCTCGCCCGCCAGCACGCGCAGCCTCGAGACGGCAATCGCCGAGTCCATCGAGAACCAACCCTACTGCGAGTCGGTCGAGGTGTCGATCCTCGACGACCGCGTCGCCGACGCCATCGACCACGAGGAGGGTCCCGAGAGCGATAGTGAACGGGGCGAGGGGAGTCGCAGTTCCGCGAGCGAGGACGACGAGCGAGCGGAAACGTCTCCCGGTGGGTACACCGAACTCACAGGCTCGCTGATGGAGGTCGAGATGCGCATCGAGTACGAGGGCACTACCGTCCACACGCGCATGGAGATGGATGACGGCTACCCGCTGATGACGCTTCAGTCAGTCGAGGAGTAGCCTGACTCAGCCCCCGCCACGGGGCGCGGTGAAACTGATCGGGTTCCCCCGACTGAACGCCCGGTTGAACCGATCCTGCCCGGAGTTTCAGTTACACCCTGTGGCGATCTTTTTACCCTGCGCGTGTGCAATCTGCCCGCATGAGTCAGACCACGTTCGACGAGGACGACCTGTTCGGCGAGGCCGCCGCGGAGATGCGCAGCGAGGTCGAGGGCCACCTCGCGGACGCCCGCGCGGCGCTGCCCGCCGCCGACGCGGTCTGGGACGTCGAGGCCGACAACACGCTCGGCGCGCTCAACTCCCTCAAGTCCGCACTGGACACCGGCGACGCCGCCGACCACCTCCGCGCGGCCAAGAAGCAGTACGTGATGGGCGAACGTGCCGACGCGTTCGAGGACGCCGACGATCTGGAGGCGGAAATCGACGACCTCGAAGCCCTGCTGGAGGACATCGAGGACGCCCACGCGGACGTGAGCGACCTCGCAGGCACGCTCCCGGCACTCCGCTCGGCGCTGCAGGAAGCCGAGAGCGAGAAAGAGGAAGACGACGAGGAGTAGTCAGTCAGTCCGCTCCCGAACCGCCTCCAGCAGGTCCACCAGCGCGTCGGTCGCTAACTCGGCCAATTCGGCCCCGCGCGCCGCATCTCCCTCGTCGGGGTCGCCGACGACGCCGTTCTCCGTGAACTGGTCGCTGTCGTACGCGAGGTTCACGCCCGAGACCCAGTCCCCCCAGCGCTCGCTCCCGTTCTCGCGGGCGTCGTCGACCCGATCCTCCCGCACCAGTTCTGGGTGTTCGTGCCGCAGCAGTGCCGTCTCCAGCGGGCCGGCGTGACCCATGTCGCTGCTGTGCTCGCCGACGGCTTCGAACCACGTGAACGGCGCCACGAGCGCCGTCTCGTCGCGGGTGAGGCGGGCGGCGACCTCCCGGAGGGCGTCGACGTTGCCGCCGTGGCCGTTGACCAGCACCACCCCGTCCGGGCCGTTGCCGGCCGCGAGGCTCTCGACGACCTCCCGGACGTAGTCGCGGAACGTATCCGGCGACACCCAGAGCGTGCCGTCGAACGCGCGGTGTTCCTCGCTGATCCCGACCGGCATCGTCGGCGCCACGAGCACCGATTCGCCGGTCCCCTTCTCGTAGGCGTCGGCGCTGGCCTCGGCAATGGCCTCGGCGGCGAGGCTGTCGGTCCCGAGCGGTGCGTGGGGGCCGTGGCCCTCGGTCGACCCGACGGGGAGCACGGCGAGGTCGGCGTCGGCGTCGCGAACGTCGGTCCACGTGGCGTCTGCGAGGCGCATACCGGCTGCTGGGGGGCGTGGCGCTTGTAGGCTGTGGGTCGCCCGCTAGAACGCAGTGATCACTGCGACGCCGCCGAGCGTCACCAGCAGGCGCCCCACACTCCCGACGAACGTCGCGAACGCGAACCGGTAGTAGTCCTCCTCGAGCACGGAGAACGCGTAGATGGAGAGCGTGTCGGGGAACGTCGGCACGCAGAGTGCGAGCGCCAGCCCCCCGTAGCCGTACTTCTGGGCCAGCACGACCACCTTCTTCTCGGACCACTCGACCACGTCGAACCGGGAGCGCCGCAGCACCCGGGTCACGGGCCCGGACTCCTTGGCCTCCTGCCCGATGTGGAACGCGAACACCGACCCGGCGGCCTTCCCGACACCGGAGATGAGGATGATCACCGCCAGCCGTCCGGTCCGGCCCAGCCCCAGATCCAGCGGCGCCGCCAGCACGATCTCGCTCACGCCCGGCAGCGCGAACGCGATCAGAAACGAGTAGACGAAGATCGCGACGAGGCCCATCGGCCCGGTCGCCGTCTCGACGAGCGAACTGAGCATCCCGCCCTCGGAAGCGGTGTGCTGGAGGAGGGTGAAGGCGAGTGGGCCGAGACCGGGGACCGGTGACACGGTCATCCTTCGGCCGCCCGACGACCTAAGTCTTCAGGTTCAGTAGCACGCGAGTCACGCGTCGTCCGAGCCATCGCGGGGTTTCCCCTCCTCGGTCACCGGGATCTCTATTTCGTTCGGGCTGCCGGACTCGCCGAACCCCGCCGAGAGCACGCGAGTCAGCGCCTCCTCGACGCTCTCGTCGGTCTCTTGGTAGTCGGTCGGCTTCACCTCGATCACGTAGCCGGTCGTGATGTTCGGCGCCGTCGGGAGAAAGAGCACCTCGCGGCCGTCGGCGGTCTTCTGACCCGTCTTGAACGCAGTCATCCGCATCCCGTTCCAGGGCTCCAGTTTCACGGGCTGCTGGAGGTCGCTGGCACCCGACACTGCGGTCTCGACGGCCAGCTTCGAGGCGTTGTACAGCACCCGGACGCCGGGGACGCGGTTCACGACGTCGTCGAACAACCCCTCGGCGATCTTGCCCAACTGGGTGCGCATCAGGTAGCCCGCCGCGAGCGTGACCGACAGGAACAGCCCCAGCGTGAGCCCCAACTCCAGAGCCAGCGCCGCGGCTTCGACGGTGATCGGCCGCGGGATCCACTCCGCCGGGATCCGGCTTGGCGGGACGCTCAGCGGCAGTGCCAGCAGGTGGCCGATCAGCCACCGCAGCATCAACAGCAGCACGAACACTGGGAGGACGACGATCAGGCCGCTCGCGAAGTCGCGCTTCCACCGGCTCATTCGTCCTGACGTGTCGCCCCGAGAAGTAAAGCCGTACCGCTCCGACGGTCGTCGACGGAGTAGGGTGGATCGGGGCGGAGCGGAGCAGTGCTCAGCAGGCGCGGCGTGCGGGGCGCGGTTCAGATCCCCAGAACCGCCCGCACCGCGAACAGCGCGTTCTCCTTGCGCTCGCGCACCCGGCGGTAGAAGTACGAGAGCCACTTGTCGCCGTAGGGCGCGTACTGCCAGACCTCCTCGCCATCGGCGGCGAGGTCGCGCTGGGCGTCCTGCCGGACCCCCATCAGCATCTGGATCTCGAACTCCCGGTCGTGCTCCTCGCGCAGGTCCCGGGCGTACTCGATCATCTGTGGGTCGTGGCTGCCGACGGCGATCTTCCCCTCGTAGTCGGCAAAGAGCGTCTCGAGGTCCTCGCGGTACTGCTCGTTCACCGCCGACTTCTCCTTGTAGGAGATCTCGGGAGACTCGTCGTACGCACCCTTCACGAGGCGGATCTTCCCGGGCACGTCGGCGAGGCGTTCGAGGTCGTCGCTGGTGCGCTTGAGGTTCGACTGGACACACTGCCCGACGCCGCCCTCGTACTCCCGGGCCAACTCCTCGAAGGCGTTGAGGGTCGTGTCGGTGGTGTCGGCGTCTTCCATGTCACACCAGACGAACACGCCGGCGTCCTGTGCGGCCTCGACGACCGAGCGGTAGTTCGACGTGAACACGTCCTCGCCGATGTCGATGCCGAGCTGTGAGGGTTTGACCGAGATGCAGGCGTCGACGTCGCTGTCGGCGATGTCCCGCACTAGCGCGCGGTAGGCCGTCGCGTCGCTGGCGGCGGCGCTGGGGTCGTCGTAATGTTCGCCGAGAAGGTTCAGGATCACGTTCACGCCCTCGGCGTTCCGAGCGGCGACGTGATCGAGCGCCGTCGCTGGGCTCTCACCGGCGACGAAGTTGCTGGCGATCGGAGGTATCACACCGTTACAGTTCCCGTGCAGCGCCTAAAACCGTTGGGCTCCGGCCGCCGTCACCGCTTCGGCCGTCGAGAGAAGCCGACTCCAACTGTTCGTGCCGGCCCGGAGGGCGCTGAGGTCGGCCGCTTCGACGGTCACCTCGACGGTCCGGCCGTCGCGGGCGACGCTCGCGCCCGCACGGTCGTCGTCGACGCCGCCGACTTCGGGGTCGAGGCTCTCGAAGACGCGTTTCGCCCGGGCAGAAGAGTCGTGCGTAACAGCCAGCGTCGCGGTGTGGGTCGCCGTCACTTCACGTCGACTTCCTTCACGTCGCCGCCGCGCTCCTTCAGCAGGACGCGGTGGCCACAGTAGGGACAGCGCACGCCGCCGTACTCGTCGAGTTCGACGTCGCGCTTACAGCGGGAACACTTGTAGCTCATCGGTCTACTCGTTGTCTTCGGAGAGTGCTGCGCGGATGGATCGCTGCGCCGAGCGGCCGCCCGGCGTCTCCGGCCGGTAGGCGCCGCCGGTGAACGTCTCGCCGGTCTCCTCGTTCTTCCAGATGCCCGTACCAATGCGTTTGACGGAGTCGCCGTCGACCGTGGCGTTCTCCATCGCCGCCTCGATTTCCGAGACGCGTCGTCGCGAGACCCGCCCGTAGCGCGCGCCGAACCGACCGGCGCTGCCGATGGACCGTGCCTTCTGTTCAGCCATAGTGGAGGTGAGTAGCCCCAGTACGCACAAAAACCCTGCGAGTCGCGTCGCCGATCAGCCCTGCTGGAACCCTGCCTCGACCAGCGCCTCGTTCAGCGCCTCGCTGACGCGTTCCCCCGTCTCACGGTTCATCGCCGTCGTTACCACGCGGTTCTCCTGCACGCTGGAGCCGTCACGGATGAGCAGGCGGACGTTCCCGTTCCCGCCGGCGCGGGTCGCCTTCGCACGCACGCCACCGCGGGCGCCGCCGCCCCCGGCCTCGATTGGGCCGGGAATCAGCTTCTTCACGTTCGGGTGGGCGGCGACGGTGTTGACCACGTCGCGACCGTCCCGGCCGCCGATGAGGGTGCTGTGGGAGCCGCCGAGTTTCTCGTCGGGCGGCGTCTCGACCACCTCCAGGGTCCGCTCGCCGCGCTGGCTCCGCACGCGCTCGACGGGGTCCTCGTCGGGCACGCGGTAGAACTGGTGGTGGAGTTGCGCACGACACTCCCGGAGCGGTTCCCGGGCCCCGGCGGCGTACACCTCCTCGGGCCGCTTGCGCCGGATCTCGTCGGCGACTTTCCCGGCGAAGTTCCGGAGTTCGACTACCTCGGCCTCGGGGCCCTCCTCTGGGATGGTGGTGATGGTCGTCTCGCCGACGATTTCGGGCTCCTCGTCCTCGGCGTGGTCGGGCGGGTCCCGGAGGAACGTGAGCGTCGCGCGGTCGCGCTCGAACGCGACGACGACGGCGTCGCAGTTGGCGGTGTCGCAGGCCAGACAGTAGTCACCCGGCCGCGGGAGGTCCGTGCCACACCGCCGACAGTCCATGCAGGAACGTGGCGGCTGGCGGGGAAAAGCGGCGCGCTTGCGGCGCCGTCGCCGTCCCGGGATGCGACCGACTTACAGCTCCATCGGGTCGGTCTTGAGGTACTCCCGGAGCACCGTCGTCGCGTAGCACCCGGAGGGGAGCGCGAACTCGAAGGCGAGCGGGTCGTGAGACACCGCCATCTCCGTGTCAACGAGAATCGCCCGCCGGGTACCGGTCGACTCGAAGTTGCCGGGCAGGTCGAACAGCTCCGGCTCCAGTCCGAGGTCGTCGAACACCTCGCGCTCGATTTCGCCGGGTTCGCCGTCGGCGAACTCCGTTTCGGTGCCGATCAGCGGCGCGGTCACGAACGCCCGGCCGCGCTCGCAGTGGCGCGCGAGCACGTCGACGCGGCTCTCGGTCGCGCGCTGGACCCGGTCGGGGTCGGGCTTCCGGACGGCGTCGATGTCGGTGTCGGCGAAACAGCAGACGTCGCCGGCGACCGGCTTGTGGAACGGGAGCCCCCGTTCGAGTCGCTCGCTCAGGATCCGGTTGAACGCGTAGGACTGCGCGGCGTTGACGAACAGCCGCTGGAGGTTCGACGGCACGGCTTCGAGTGCGTGGCGCCACGGACCAACGTCAGACTCCGTCTGACTGGCTCCCGAATCGCTCGGCGATTCGGGAACGTCGGGTTCATCATCGGCGCCCGCGCTCGGGGACCCGCTCCCGGCTTCCCGCTCCCGGAGCCGGTGGAGCATCGAGCGCTCGTAGCCGAGTTTGCCGGGCATCTCGTCGAGGCAGGCGTCCCAGTCGGGGTCGTCGCTCGCGGCCTGCTCGTCGACGAACTCCCGGGCCACTTGAGTGTCCTCAGGTTCGGCCTCGGCGGGGTTGCCAACGTACGCGAGCACCGCGTCGCGCCACTCCCGGCGGACGATGGCCAGTCCGACCTCGTGGGTGACGGGGCGACGACTGCCGAAGCGCTGGTGACCGAAGACGTTGGGGACGCCGATTCGGTCCCCGTCGCCACCGGCGTCGCCCGCGAACTCCCGGAGCTGATCGGTGATCCCGCCGGCGTTTTCGGGGTCCTCTGGGTCGCGGACCGTGATCTCGAAGGCGTTGCCCGCGAGGTCGCCGTAGGAGAGATGCCGGCCGGCGCGGCCGACGACCTCGATGTCGGCGTCGCGGATCTCCGGGATCTCCTCGGGGTCGGCGTCGGCGACCGAGAACAGCTGGGTCGTGACGGCGTGCTTGTCCTTCGTGCCCGCCCAGTCGATCCGCTCTCGGGAGGCGCCCATCGCGTCCGAGAGTCGACTCGCGAAATCGTTGGTGTCCCAGCCCCGCAGCGTGGCCCGCAGGACGAGGTAGGGATAGTCGCCGTCGGCGCTGTCGGTGGGTTCGGTGTCGAACGCCTCCAGCTCCCGGACCCGGAAATCCTCGGGTCGATCCCGCAGACGGCCGCCGACGCCGTCGGCGTCGCTGACGTACCACTCGACGCCGACCGTGCGCTCGCGGGGGTGGGCCTCTCGCATTGTGCGAACGTACCCCGGCTCCGGAGTTAACCCTGTCCGTCGGCGATGCAGCACGCGGTTTCGGGCTCGGCGACGACGGACGTGGTGGCGGCTAGTACAGCGAGAGGTCGCCGGTCACGCGGTCGACTATCTCGTCCTCGCCGGGGCCGATGGCGACAGTCGTCGCCGTCCCCGGGTCGAGTTGGGTGTGGCCGGCGTCGCGGATCACCGCGTTCGGCAGCCCCTTCCGCTCGGCCCGGTCGGCAAGCTCGAACAGCTGATCCTCGCCGCTGGCTTTCAGCACGACCTTCTTCTGGCCCTCGCCCTTCCAGGCCTTTCTGGTGCGCTCGTCGGTGTCCTCGTAGGCCGAGAGCGAGGCGTGTGCCACCTGTGCGGCCAGCTTTCCGGTCCCCATCCCGATGTCGGTCCGCGCGACAATCGCCTGCTTCATACCCGGCTCTCCCGCGGCCGGCGGGAAAGCGCTTCGGGACCGCCGGGGAGAAACGACTTTGTTCCGCGAGGCTCACGATAGAACGATGGTTGGTCCCCGAACGCCCCTCCTCCGACCGGATCGGTACTTCGAACAGCACGACGGCTCGCCGCCGTTGGCCCACGCGGCCATCGTCGTCGCCGTCGTCACCGTCGCCGTCGCGGCCGGGATGGCCGTGCTCATCGACCAGTTCGCGGCCGCGCTGGACACGACGGTCACCGTCGACAACCCGGCCTACCCCGGCGACTCGTTCTGCGAGGGCTCGACGTTCGAGAACACGCTCTCGGGCTGTGACGAGCCCAAAACCGTCGAGCGGAACCTCGGCGCCATGGTCGCCGACGAACTCTCGTGGCTCGCGCCGGCGTCAGTCGTGCTCGTCCCGCTCTGGTGGCTGATTCAGGCGGGCGTGCTCTACGTCGCTGGCTCGATGGCGGGCGGGTCCGGACGCTTCGTCGACGTGGCGACGGTCGCTGGCTGGGGGATGGCGCCGAGCCTCCTCCGACTCGTCGCCGTACTCGGGTTCACGATCCAGCGGCTCCAGTCGGTCTCGGTTCCAAACAACCCCGAGAACGCCATCGCGGTGCTCCAGTCGGCGATCTCGGGTATCGAGGTGGTCGGCATCGTGGCGGTGCTAGTCGTCGCGGTCTGGGCCGGCGCGATCCGGATCTTCGGGCTGGCCGAGGCTCACGACGTTCCGGCGTCGACAGCGGGGGTCATCGTCGGCGTGCTCACCGTGATCGGGTTCGTCTTCGAACTGGGCTGAGCCGCTGTTCGCGGCGTCCCCGGCGGCGCTCCCGTGTGAACGCTCAGCCCGGTGCCCGACTCGTGGACCGTCGTGTTTAGGCACCCCCGGGCCCTGCATCTCGGGTATGATCCTCTCGGACCGCGACATCCTTCGCCGGATGGAGGCTGGCGACCTCGTGATCGACCCCATCGAGGACTTAGACCAGCAGATCCAGCCAGCGAGCGTCGACCTCCGGCTTGGCGAGGAGTTCCTCGAGTTCCAGCGCACGAACATCTCCTGTATCCATCCGAACCGCGAGGAGGAGGTCGGCGACTACGTCACCGAGACCACCGTCCCCGAGGGCGAGGAGTTCATCCTCCACCCCGGCGACTTCGTGCTCGGCACGACCAAGGAGCGCGTCGAGGTGCCCGCCAACCTGATCGCGACCGTGCAGGGCCGTTCCTCGCTTGGCCGCCTCGCGGTCGTGATTCACGCCACCGCGGGCATCGTCGACCCGGGCTACGAGGGCCAGATCACGCTGGAACTCTCGAACCTCGGCACCGCGCCGGTCGCGCTCTCGCCGGGGATGCGGGTCTCACAGCTCATCTTCACCGAACTCTCCTCGCCCGCCGAGCGCCCCTACGGCGTCGAGCGCGACTCGAAGTACCAGAACCAGTCGGGCCCACAGGCCTCCCGGATCGGCACGGATCCGGAGTTCACGGGGAGCGACGAATGAAGTTCGTCGAGGAGGTCGTCGTCGACGCCTTCCTCCCGACCTATCGGGCGATGCTGGCCGAGCGCCTGCGGGAGCGCGGGCTGACACAGGCCGAAGTCGCCGACCTGCTGGGCGTGAGCCAGTCGGCCGTCTCGAAGTACGCCCACGGCGAGGTCGAGGGCCACCCGGACGTGAAACGCGACGAGCGAGTCACAGCACTCACGGACCGCGTCGCCGAGGGGCTGGCAGACGGGACGCTCAGCCGCGTCGGCGCGCTGGTCGAGGCGGAGGTACTGATCCGGCAGTTGGAGGACGGCGACCTGCTCGCGCGCCTCCACGAGGAAGCCGTCCCGGAACTCGCCGAGGCCGACGCCACGTTCGCGGTCCACGACGCCGAGTCGACGCTGCGCACGAGCGAGCAGGTGCTCGCGTCGGTCCGCCGGGGCTTGCGCGTGCTCACGAACGTCTCCGGATTCGCCGACCTCATCCCCAACGTCGGCACGAACCTCGTCGAGGCGCTCCCGGATCCTACCGGCATCGAGGATGTCGCCGCGGTGCCGGGTCGGATCGTCGACGTGAGCGGCAGCGCGACGGTGCCGGGCGACCCGGCGTTCGGCGTCAGCGAGCACGTCGCCGGCATCCTGCTGGCGGCCCGTGAAGCCGGCTCCGACGCCAGCGCCGCGGTGAACGTCGTCTACGACGCGGATATCGTCGACGCCTTCGCCGACGCGGGCTACACGACGGTTCAGTTCGACACCGAGGCAGCCGACGCCGTTACGACGGCTGTCGCGGGCGCCGACCTCGAAGACGGCGAGCCGTTCGTGCTCTACCAGACCGGCGCACACGGCGTCGAGCCCATCACCTACGTCATCGGCCGGGACGCCCCGACGGTCGCGAACGCCGTCGTCGAGACGCTGCTGCGCTAGATCAGGCCGAAGAGTGGTGCGGCCAGCGCGGCCGCCCACGCCGCAAGTCCGGCGGCGACGACGCGCCGGTGGTTCTCCGCTGCGCCGAACGCGACGACGCCGAGCGCCGCTGCCAGCGCGACGCGGTGCTGGACGATCCGTGCTGGGACGTCGGCGACGCCGACGAACCCCAGATCCAGCACGGTCGCGATAGTCAGACTCCCGAGCGCCAGCACCCCAGCACGGACGGGCGGCCGCCCGCGGGCAAACCGAGCCACGAGCAGCGGCGGTCCGGCAGCCAGCACGGGGTAGCCAATCGCGACGAACAGTTTGGGGTTCACGCCGGGTGCGACTGCCTCGGCGGCGAGACCCCACGTGCGGACGCCGACGACGACCGCGAGCGGCGCCGCGGCAACGGCGAGGTCGGCGCGCTGGAGGCGCCGGGTCGTCAGCGGCACCGCAGCCGCAAGCAGCGCGGCCGACGCGAACTCCACGACCAGCCACGAGCCGTCGCTGCCACCACCCGTGTTTCCGTGGGTCGCCCGCGAGACGTCGGCGACGAACGGCTCGTCGGCCAGATCCCGCTCGACGAACGCCGCGCCGGGTTCGACGCCCGTGACGGTGTGACGGAGGCGGAACCAGTCCCAGTACTCCGTGTGGGCCTGCAGCGCGGTCCAGTTGCCCGACGCGCTGGGGTAGGCTCGGATGTGGGTTCGCTCGCCGAAGTAGGTGCCAACCGCAAGCTGGTAGGCCGGCGGGATCCATTCGCCCGAGCCCCCGTGGTCGCCGCTGACGTAGGAGTAGCGAACCGAGCCGTGGGCCGGGCGCCACGGCGAGACGCTGACGGTGGCGTTCGGGTCGACCTGCGACCAGTTCTCGTCGGAGCGGGCGGTGAACGCCCGGCTGACTCGGTCGGGTTCGCCGTGGACGACGACGTTGAGCGCGAGCGTCCGCCCCTCGGTCGACCGGTGGCGGCTGGTGTAGGGCCAGACGTAGCTCTCGGTGCCGTCGGGGGCGACCAACTGGTCGGCCGGAGGCGCGCTCGCCTGCTCGGCGCCGGACGACCCCGCGACTGTCGCGCCGGCGAGGCCGGCGACGAGCAGCAGCACGACGGCGAGCACGCGACGGCGCACGGCGACCCATTTTGGAGCCGACGACAATACTCTTTCCCGCTGCTCGGAGTGTCCAGCCCCATTGAGGCCCGGTGGCGCTCGCTTTATCCGGCGAGGCGCCCAATTACGCCCATGAACATGCTCGTCGACGGCGAGTGGCGGACCGACGCGTACGAGTCCACGGACGAGGCGGGGGAGTTCGACCGCCAGGAGACCAGTTTCCGGAACTGGCTCGACGGCAGCGTCGCCGCGGCGGGCGAGGCACCGAAGTCCACCGAGTTCCCTGCCGAGTCGGGGCGCTACCACCTGTACATCTGCCGGGCCTGCCCGTGGGCCCACCGCGCGGCGATGACCCGACAGCTTCGTGGCCTGCAGGACGACATCAGCATCTCGCTGGTCCAGCCAGAGCGCTACGACGAGGGCTGGGAGTTCTCCGCGGAGCACCCGGACCCGCTCGGTGGCCACGACTACCTGCGTGAGGTGTACACCGACGCCGACCCCGAATTCACCGGTCGCGTGACCGTCCCGGTCCTCTGGGACAAGCAGGAGGAGACCATCGTCAACAACGAGTCGAGCGAGATCATGCGGATGCTCGACACCGCGTTCGACGGTAACGACGCCTCGCTCTACCCCGCGGATCTTCGAGAAGAGATCGACGAGATCGTCGACGCCATCTACGACCCGATCAACAACGGCGTCTACCGCGCCGGCTTCGCGGGCACGCAGGCGGCCTACGAGAACGCCGTCGATGACCTGTTCGACGCGCTCGACCACTGGGAGGGCGTGCTGGCCGAGCAGCGATATCTGGCGGGCGACGGCGAGCGACTGACGCTCGCGGACGTGGCGATGTTCGCAACGCTGGTCCGATTCGACCACGTCTACCACACCCACTTCAAGTGCAACCGCCGGGCGATCCACGAGTACCCGAACCTCTGGGGGTACACGAAAGATCTCTACCAGACCCCGGGCGAACCCTCGGGTTCGTCGGACGGACGAACGGGGAGTGAAACGACCCGTGAGTCGGGCGTCCCTGAGACGGTGAACATGGACCACATCACCCGGCACTACTACGTCAGCCACGGCGACATCAACCCCAAGCGAATCGTCGCGGTGGGTCCGGATATCGACTTCACCGAGCCCCACAGCCGCGACGAACTCCCTGGCGGCCCGCCCGCAACGCTGTTCGAGTAAGCCGACCACCAGTTCCTTGCCCCGGCCGGTCGGAACGACCGGTATGGCCCTCCCTGCCACGTCCGACCTATTCGGCGCGGCGATGCTCGTCGTCGGCGCCGTCGTCCTCCTCGTGAGTCTCCGGTACGTCTGGCGCGCCGTGGCCGTCTATCGCGCCACGCCGACCGATTCGCTCGCCAGGGCGCCTCCGGGATCGCTCGTTCGCCTCGACGGCACCGCGGAAGCAAGCGACGAAGGGACGCTGACGGCACCATTCTCCGGGCGTGAGTCGCTGGCGCTGCGCTACGCCGTCGAGGAGCGTCGGCTCGGCCTGTATCTGCTCCCGTGGTTCGTGACGATCCACGAGCGCGCCGGCTCGGTGCCGTTCCGCCTCCGGACTCCCGAGGGCGTCGTCGACGTGGTCGAGCCGACCCGGACGGTCACGCTGGGCCGGGAGGTCGTCGCGACGGTCGCGCCGGGGGAGACACCGCCGGAGCGCGTCGCGGGCTTCGAGGCCCGGACTGACGCGGTTCCGACGACGACGGTGTGGTACGCGCGACCGTTCGGAGTCGGCGCCGTCGCAAGTGCGCTCTCGCTGGGCACGCGGCGGTACAGTGAGCAGCGCGCGACGCCGGGCGACGACGTGACCGTCGTCGGTCGAGTCACCGCCGCCGGCGTCGATCCGTTGGTGGTCTCGGATCGCTCGCCCGTCGGAACCGTCCGGCGGATGGCGAGTACGTCGCTTGCCGGTCTGGCGGTCGGCGCCGTCGCGCTCTCGCTCGGCGTCCTGTTGCTCGTCGCCTGAGCCGCCCGTTACGCCGGGTGGTCGTCGTGGAGCGGATCCAGCGGGATCACTTGCGTCCCGTGCTGGGTTTCGACGACGTCCACGTCGATTTCGAACACCGTCGCGAGGGTTTCCCGCGTGATGACCTCCCCGGGATCGCCGCGGGCGTACACTGACCCGTCTTTGAGCGCGACGACGTGGTCGGCGTAGCGCGCGGCCTGATTGATGTCGTGGAGCACCAGCACGACCGTGATGCCGCCCCGGTCGCGCAGCGTCTCGACGATCTCCATCACCTCCAGTTGGTGGTGGGGGTCGAGGAACGTCGTCGGCTCGTCGAGCAGTAGCACGTCCGTCTCCTGGGCCAGCGCCATCGCGATCCAGACGAGCTGTTTCTGCCCGCCGCTGAGGCTGTCGACGTCCCGGTCGCGCAGATGGTCGATGCCGGCCAACTGGATCGCCTCGTCGACGGCCGCCAGATCCGACTCGTCCGGCGAATCGAAAAAGCCCGTGTGGGGGTATCGGCCCCGTTCGACGAGATCCACGACGGAGACGCCCGAGGGGACGGCGTTCTCCTGAGAGAGCAGCCCGAGCGTCCGAGCGAGTTCCTTCGAGCCGAACTCCTCGATGGTCCGGCCGTCGAGCAGCACCGTCCCGTCGTCGGGAGAAATCTTGTTCGCGAGTCCTTTCAACAACGTGCTCTTCCCGCTCCCGTTCGGGCCGATGAGTGCCGTCACCGCGTCCGGCGGGACGGCGACGGACTCGCAGTCGATGACCGGCGTCTCCAGCCCGGGATAGCCAACGACGAGGTCCGACCCGGAGAAGTCGGATGCTTCTGGGCCCGCGGTGGGTTCCGGGTTGGTCTCCGTGCTGGTCACCGTGCTACTCGCGGACCGATCCGCGGCGTCGTCGTCCGGTTCTCGGCCGTTCCGCAGTGACCCGTCGCTCATAGTTCACCCAGATTCGTCTTCTTGCGCATCAGGTAGAGGAAGTACGGGCCGCCGACGATGCCGGTGATGACCCCAACCGGAAGCTGAACGGGGCTCAGCGCCAGCCGCGCGCCCACGTCCGCGCTGACCAGCAGCGCGGGCCCGAGGAACAGACAGCCAGCCAGCAGCAGTTTCGACTCGCTGCCGACGATGTTCCGCACCATGTGCGGGACGATGAGGCCGACGAAGCCGATGAGGCCCGCGACGGCGATGGCCGCAGCCGTCGAGAGCACGCCGATGCCGGCGATGGCGAACCGCATCTTCTCGACGGGCATCCCCAGGGAGTCCGCGCGGTCCTCGCCGAGCAACAGCACGTCCAACTCCTGTGTCACGGCAAAGGCCAGCGCCATCGCGAGCACGGTGAACGGGAGCGCGATCCGGACCTCCTCCCAGCCCGCGTTCATCAGCGTGCCGGAAAGCCACGCCTGTGCGGACATCGCGACCCCCAGGTCGTCGATGAAGAAAAACAGCGCGCGCTGGACCGAGCCGAAGACGGTACCGACGACGACGCCAGCGAGGACCAACCGCACGGGACTGGTGCCGTTCTTCCAGGCGATGGCATAAACCAGGAGGAACGCGAGCGCGCCGCCGACCGCGGCGAATATAGGGAGGAACGGCATGAGGCCGTAGAACGTCGTCAGCGTGAGCAGCACGACGAGGCCGGCGCCGTCGCTGACCCCGAGGATGTACGGGCTGGCGAGTTCGTTGCGCGTGATGATCTGAAACAACGCACCCGACACCGCGAGGTTCGCGCCGACGATGGCGCCGACGAGGATGCGGGGCAGCCGGAGGTTCCAGACGATGACCTGCTGGCGGGTCAGCCACTCGGGCACGTCCGCGCCGAGGAACGTCCACCGCCAGATTTCGGGGTTGAACAGGATCTCCGCGTCGAACACGGTCTGCCAGGCCTCGCCCAGCGTCAGCGGGTAGGCGCCGAAGCTCACCTGCAGTATCGTCGACCCGAGCAGGACGGCGACGCTGCCGACGACGATGAGCGCGAGTTTGGAGGTGGCGTACCAGTCGGTTCCGGCGGCACGCAGCGCCGCGAGTCGGTCGAGTACTCGCCCCATCAGCTACGCGTTCCCGTTGATGATGTCGCTGACCGCCTGCCGGTCGAACAGCTGTCCGTCCTCGGCGACATCACGGACGGGGCCGGGCCATTCGCCGAACCGGTCGGGCCAGACCTGCTTGGCGACCGCCTCGGTGGCAAAGAGGTCGACGATGGGGCCCATATACTGCCCGCCCGAGCGGATGACGTTCCCCTCCTGCACGGCGGTGAGCTCTTGCCCGTTCGCGTCGTTCTCGAACGGTTCGACGATGTTGGAGACGAACTCCTCGTGCGTGTCGGAGGTCAGCGAGCCGACGACGGCGATGTAGTCGGGGTCGTGTTCGAGCAGTTCCTCGTAGCCGATGGTGCCCCCGCCGGGGATCTCGGCGTCGAACCCGTCCTCGAGGCCGAGTCGGGAGAGCGGGAGCGTCTGGTTGTGGTACTGGTGGATGGGCGAGGGGTAGAACTGCGCGGCCGTCGGGTCGACCCCGCGCCACAGCGCGATGACCGAGGGGCGCTCGTCCTCGGGCGGCAGGTCGGCCTCGATGGTCGCCATGAACTCCTCGTGCAGCGACACCCACTGCCGGTAGCGCTCCTGGCGCTGGAACACCGTCGCCATCTTCTCGAAGACGTCGTAGAGTTCGTAGTAGGTGTCCTGCTCGTTCCCGTACGGGTGGGTGGGGCCGAACCGGACCCCCGACGCGACGAACGGGCCGGTCGCGTCCTCGATCTCCTGGATGTCGCTGTCGTCCCAGTCGGTGAACCGTCCGAGATCCCGGGGATCGATGAGGTTCACGTCGGGGTCGGCGGCGTAGAAGTTCTCCTTGTCGTAGCCGGACTCGGAACCGGAGGCAAGCGCCATGATCCCGTCCTCGTCGAAGCTCACGTCCGGGAGGATGTCGTACATCTTCCGCGGCGCCCGCGCCATGTCCGTCGCCGCCGTCGGCTGGATCCCGAGCGCCATCCCGATATCCAGATAGACGCTGGGGATGACCGAGTACGTCTCGGGAACCTCGTCGAAGGTGAACTCCCCGTGGGGAGCGATCTCGACGGAGTACGGCGTCGGGCTCTCCGTCGCCGTCGGCGTCGATTCGCCCTGCGGCGTGGACCCAGATTCAGTGTCCGTTGCCGTTGTCTCCGGGGCTGTCTCGGTGCCGGAGCCTCCGGCACAGCCGGCGAGGGTAGCGAGCAATCCTGCAGTTCCAGCGAGTAGGTCGCGTCTTCGCGCCATGTTTTTAGGCCGGCCTAAACCAACTTAGTGCTTCGCGGCTTTCAGTGTGGTGGGCCGTGTTCGATGTTCACGGCGTGTACGCCGAACAGCCCGTGAACAGCGCGGGCTGGCTCAGTCGTAGTCGTCGACGTGATCGGCGACGTGATCCGCAAGCGGCGTCGCCTTCGCCCGGTAGGCGTCGACGGTTTTCTCGGCCCACGCGACGACGTCCGGGTGGGTACACCGCAGAATGTCGAACCCGCGCTCGTCCGCGCGGTCGACGGTGAGAAACACCGTCTCCCCGTCGATGAGGTCGATGCTGCATGGGACACGCTCGTCGACGCTGTAGTACGCCGTCGCGTCGAGTCGGGCCTCGATGCTCTGCCAGCGCTCGCGGAGATCCGGGTCCCCGACCATCGTCTCGGTTACGTCGCTGTCGAAAACGACCGCGCCCGTCGGGTAGTCGCCGGCCCGGAGCGCCTCCTCGAAGGAGTACATCGGCAGCGAGATGAACGTCCCGAGCAGCGAGCGACACTCCGTGGCGTCCTGCACGGCGTTGGCGACGACGCGCGCGCCAGCGAGGGGGTCGGCGCTTCCCTCGGCGACGAGTTCGCTCTCGCTGAGACAGCGGAGTTCGAAGTCGAACCACTCCGTCGGCAGCCGCGTCACCACGTCCGGGTACGTTTGCCCGACGGAGACGGTGCCGAGCAGCCGGCTGAAGTCCTGATAGACGAGGTCGCCGAACCCGGTCAGCGCGTACGCGCCCGTCGACGGCCGGTGGTCGATGAGCTCTCGGTCCTCCAGATCGCCGAGGATCCGGCTCAGCGTCACCCGACTCGCATCGGTCTCGTCGCGTAGCTCCTGCCGGCCGCGGGGGCCTCCGTTCAGCAGTGCGAGCACGCGGAGCCGATGCTCCGACCGGGCGAGAAACGCCACCGACTCGACGGCGTCGCTCTCGAGCGCCGTGTCGGGCCGGTCGTCCGCCGCGGTGCCTGTCACCGTCATCTACTACGAACCTGTTTAGGTTCCCCTAAATCAGTTTCTACTCCTCGCCGATCTGATCAGATCCGGGGCTGTCGGGAGCGGTCGGGGGAACTGCCTTTAGGGTCCGAGCCAACTGGCCCGTATGCCCACGCCCACGGAGCGCGTTCGCGCCTGCGACCCCTCGAAGATCCGGGTCATGTTCGACCTCGCGGAGGCCGCCGACCGCGACCTCGTGCGTCTGGAGGTCGGCGAACCGGATTTCGACTCACCCGACCACATCGTCGAGGCCGCCGTCGACGCCGCCCGCGCGGGCGAGACCCACTACACCAGCAACGCCGGGATGCTCGAACTCCGGGCGGCAATCGCCGACACGCTCCACCGGGAGTTCGCCGTCGAGTACGATCCGGGTCAACTCACCGTCACCAACGGCGGGATGGAGGCGCTCCATCTGGCGATGCTCGCGACCGTCGAGGACGGTGGCGAGGTGGTGATCCCTTCGCCAGCCTGGCCCAACTACTGGACCCAGACCCGTCTCGCCGGCGGCGTCCCCGTCGAGGTGGCGATGCCCGAGGAGACGGGCTACGCGCTGGACGCCGAGCGCGTGATCGACGCCATCGGCGACGACACCGACGCGGTGGTGCTCTGCTCGCCCTCGAACCCCACGGGGCAGGTGTTCGACCCCGAACCGATGCAGGCCGTCGTCGACGCCGCCGCCGAACACGACGCCTACGTGCTCGCCGACGAGGTGTATCTGGGGCTGACCTACGACCGCGACCCGGTCGGCCTCGCGGCGCTCACGGGCCACCCGGACCACGTGCTCACCATCGGCTCCTGCTCGAAGGCGTACGCGATGACCGGCTGGCGGGTCGGCTGGCTCGGCGGCCCCACGGAGATCGTCGACGAGGTAACCAAAATCCACGAGAGCACGACCGCCTGTGCCGGCACCGTCGCCCAGCACGCCGCTATCGCCGCGATGGAGGGGCCACAGGAGCCAGTCGAGGAGATGTACAACGCCTTCGCCGAGCGCCGCGAGTACGTCGCCGACCGCGTGGCCGACATGGACGGCGTCTCGGCGCCGACGCCCGACGGCGCGTTCTACGCGTTCCTCGACGTGGATCTGCCGGGCAGCAGCCTCGACATCGCCAAGCGGCTGCTCCGGGAGCGCGACGTGGTGCTCGCACCCGGCGACGGCTTCGGCGACGCCGGGAAGGGGAAGCTTCGGCTCTCCTTCGCGAACTCGCTAGAGCAGTTGGAGAAGGGGCTGGACGGCATCGAGGCGGCGGTTCGGGAGGCCTGACCCGCGACGGCTTCTTGGCGCTCCCGGCCCAGTAGCGCCCATGCGCGCCCGGCTACTCCGACTCGCCCCGCCGCCGCGGGCGGTGGACTGGGCCATCCTCGCCGTCGTCGCGAGCGCCGTCGCCACGGGGCTGCTCGCGTGGACTGGCTGGCTCCCGCCGGCGCTGTTGGTCGACCTGCACGGCCTGCTCGGCTTCGCGCTCGCGGGCCTGCTCGTGTTCAAGTTCGCCCGGGTCGCCCGGCGCGTGCTCGACGGCCGGCAGTGGGACCGCGCGACGCCGATATCGGTCCTGCTGGGCGCCGTCGCCGTCGCCACGCTCGGCTCCGGGGTGTTCTGGGGGCTCGGCGGGAACGTCCCACTCGGCCCGTGGACGACGCTGGCCGCCCACGTCGGACTGGGGCTGCTCACGATCCCGGTTCTCCTGTTCCATCTCCGCGCCCGACTCACGCTTCCCGACCGGACTGACGCCTCGCGGCGGAGCGCGCTCCGCATCGGCGGCCTGCTGGTCGCGGGCACGCTCGCGTGGCGCGTGAGCGAGGCTGTCGCTGGGCTTCGCGGGGCGACGATTCGGAATACGGGCTCGAAGCCGACTGGGGAGCTCTACGACACGGAAACTGAGGGCGGGTCCTTCCCGGTCACCTCGTGGGTCGCCGACGACCCCGATCCCATCGACCGGCGCGAGTGGACGGTCACCGTCGCCGGCCTCGACGGCACGGGGGAGGAAATGGACTACGGCGACCTCGTCGGTGTCGCCGACATGGAGCGCCGAGCGACGCTCGACTGCACCAGCGGCTGGTACACGATACAGGATTGGGAGGGGGTCCGCGTCGGCGACCTGCTCGACGCGGCGGGCGTCGACGCCGAGGACGAGGCGGCTCGCTGGGTCCGGTTCGTCAGCGTCACGGGCTATCGCTGGAGCCTCCCGATTGCGGAGGCCCGGGACGCGCTGCTCGCGACGGGAACGGGCGGCTCACGCCTCGCACACGGGCACGGCGCCCCCGCGCGGCTGGTCGCGCCCGGGAGGCGCGGGTTCCAGTGGGTGAAGTGGGTCGAACGGGTGGAGATCCGGCGCGATCCGGACCCGGCGCAGTGGCTCGTCACGCTCGTCAGCGGCTTCGACTGAGCGACGGCGCGGGTTTTTCCGTTCGCGGCCCGGCGCCCGACCATGGAGCGAGTCAGCGTCGACGACTTGGAAGACAGCGTCCAGCCGGCGACGGTGATGCGCCACCTCACCGACCCGCTGGGGCTGACCGACATGGCGATCAACTACTACGAACTCGAACCGGGCGACTCCTTCGGCTTCGCCTACCACAGCCACGAGGTCCAAGAGGAGGTGTTCTACGTCATCGAGGGGACCGCGACGTTCGACACCGAAGACGGTCCCGTCGAGGTGGGTGCCGGGGAGGCGATCCGGTTCGGGCGCGAGGAACTCCAGCGCGGCTGGAACCACGGCGACGAGCGCGTCGTCGCGCTCGCGCTGGGGGCGCCGCTGGAGTACGGGACACAGGTGAAACTCCGGCACTGTCCGAACTGTGGCGAGAAGACCGATCAGGAACTCGAGGGCGCTGAGGACGAGGAGGCCGTCGTCGCGCGCTGCAAGCGGTGTGGGACCGAGACGGGCCGCTGGTACCGCGGGTCGATGGACGGCGAGGTGCCCTGACTACTCGGACTGCTCGTCGGCCGTCGCCGGCCCGCTCTCGCGTTCGTGCTCGCGCTCGCGGTCGGCGAGGATGGCGAACCCGGGGAGGCCGATGCCGAGGCCGAGGGCGAAGGGGACCCAGAACAGTGGCTCGCCGACGACCAGCAGCGCGAGCGAGAGGACGAACGCGCCGATCACCGAGAAGCCGGCCAGCCGATCCAGCCGGTAGCTCCGCGCGGTGTCGTCGGCGCCGGAACGGTCGCTCATGGCTCAATCGAGGGGGTGGCCGCTCAAAGGTACTGTGTTCCGCAGTCGAAGAGATCCCACGGAGGGCTGAGCCCTCCCGTCGCCGCGTCCCACAGCGCGACGACGTGCTTCCGGCACCCAGAGACCGTGCGTGACTGCCCCCACGCGAGCGGTCTGGGCAGCGAATGTTCGCCGTCGCTCGGTTTCAGTCGCACGCGGAGTTTCACGCGCTGCAAACGTCGCCTCAGACCGAGAACTCGTAGACGTCGTCGCCGACGTGGTGCAGCGACTCGATCACTTTCCCGCTGTCGCCCAGCATCTCGTCGCCGTCGACGAGCGCGCGGCCGACCGCGAGCGCCTTGCCGTGGCTCTCCTCGACGATGACGACCAGGTCGTCCGCCTCGATGTCGTCGTCGGTCTCGGTGATCCCCGGGCGCATCACGTCCGCGCCGCCGCTGACGAAGGAAACGGCGCCGGCGTCGACGGTGACGACGCCCTCCTCGGGCGCGTGGCTGTTGGCCCCGCGGACCGAGAGGAACGGCTCGCCCTCGTAGTAGAGCACGTCAGGCTCGCCGTCGACCAGTACCACGTCGAACGTGGAGTCCTCGAGTTCGACCAGTTCGTACGTGTCGGCGTCCAGTTCGACACCCAGCCCTTCGCTGAGCGCGTCCTCGATCTCGGCCACGGCGTCGCTGCGGAGATGGTGGCGGGAGCTGATCTTCATACCTCCTCGTGGGCCGTCTCGGGGCATAAATCGCCCGCTCCGGCGTCGGCGCCGAACTGCTTTTGCCCGCGGGCGCCGACGTTCAGTCCCATGCCCCCGCTCTGGCCCGCCGCCTTCCTCCTCGCCGGCATCCTCGTCTGGCTGCTCGCTGCCCCGGCGCCGCTGACGGGGCTTCGTCTGCTTCGGACGCCCGACCGGCCGGTTTCGGCCCTGCTCGGTGACCGGCCCGACCGCGCCTGCTTCGCCGGCACCGTCGCCGAGGCGCCGGACGGCGGGACCGTCGAAGCACCTTTCACCGGGCGGTCGGCGGTCGCGCTGGCCTACCAAGTGCTGGAGGCGCGCCGGACTCGCGGCTGGTGGCTGCTCGGCTTCCCGTTCGGGAGCGTGACACAGTTCGAACCCATCGACGGCGGGGCCGTCGCGAACCCCTTCCTGCTCGATGACGGCACCGGCCAGGTACGGGTCGAGCCAGCCGGCGCGACGTTCCGACTCGACCCGGACACGACGATACAGGTCGACGGCGGGGACCCCCCGCCGGAGCGAATCCGGCACTACATCGACGCCAACGACGACATCGACGACGAGGAACTGTCAGTGAGTCTGGGGCCAATCGACTGGGGCGTCGGCGACGACCGGCAGTACGTCGAGCGCCGGCTCGAAGTCGGCGACGAGGTAGTAGTCTGCGGAGCGGCCCGGGACGCTCGCGGCGCCGTCGGCGCCGTGCAGGCGGTCATCGACGGCGGGCGCTCGTTCCTGCTGGCCGACGCGGACCGGCGCACAGTTGCTCGGCGGCTGCTGGTCGGCGGGCCGTTCGCGACGATGTTCTCGCTTGCATTGTGCGCCGTCGGCGTGGGGGTGTACGCCGGCGCGTTCGGACTCTTCTGAACGGCCGGCGCCCCGAAACGCCTACCTGCCGGCTCCGCCAACGGGGACCATGAGCGAATCTGACGACGCCCAGGCGGCGGCCGGCACGGCCGAGGGGCAGGGCCCCGTGCTGCTCTCTGAACCCCTCGACGAGCGCCTCGCCGAGAAGCGCGACGAACTGTTCGAGGAGTTCGAACTCCGCGACGAGTTCCCGCCCGCGGTGATGCGGGAGGCCGAACGACGTATCGAGAACGTCGAGCAGGAGATTCAGGACGAACTCGACAAGCGCCAGGACCTCCGGGACATGACGGCGTGGACCACCGACCCCGCCGACGCCCAGGACTTCGACGACGCCATCTCCGTCGAGGAACACCCCGACGAGTACGTGCTCTACGTCCACATCGCGGACGTGAGCCACTACGTCCACCCGGACTCGCTGATGTGGGAGGAGGCCGTCGAGCGCTGTAACACGGTGTACCTGCCGGGCTACACGACCCACATGCTCCCGCCCGCGCTCGCGGAGACGGTCTGCTCGCTCGTCCCCAACGAGGACCGACTGGCCCACACCGTCGAGATGCATCTCGACCGGGAGAACCTCTCCTTCGAGAACATCGAGATCTACAAGTCGGTGATCAACTCCGACGAGCGCCTGACCTACACGCAGTGTGAGCACCGCCTTGACGACGAGGACGCGCCACTGCACGAGGAGAACAAACTCGCCTTCGACCTCGCGGACCGGATGCACGAGCAGCGCAAGGCGGACGGCTCACTCGTCCTCAACCCCCGGCGGGACCGAGCGCACACGCTGATCGAGGAGTCGATGCTGAAGGCCAACAAGGCCGTCACGCACACGCTGATGTGGGACCGGGGCGTCGAGGCGATGTATCGGGTCCACCCCCAGCCCACCCCGGATCAGTGGAACGAGGCGCTGAAGGAGATTCAGGACCTCGACGGCGTCTCCATCCCGGGCGAGGCGTTCGGGGACGACCCGCGGAAGGCGGTCAACGCCGCGCTGGAGGAGTCGCCCGGCCGCTCGCTGGACAAGATCCAGCGCGCCGTGCTGAAGGTGATGCCCCGGGCGAAGTACATGAACGACCCGTTCGGCGGGCACCACGCGCTCAACTTCGACATCTACGGCCACTTCACCTCGCCCATCCGGCGGCTGTCGGACCTGATCAACCACTGGATCGTCCACACCAACGACGTGCCGGAGGATCTGCTGGAGCTGTGTGACCGGGCCTCGGACAAGCAGAAGGACGGGGAAACGGCGGAACGGCTCTACAAGCAGTTCATGCAGGAGCAGGGGCTGGATCCGCACGCGGTGAACAATCGTGGCTACGAGGTCGTGGAGGCCGAGGAAGCGGACCACGTCGTCTAAGTCTGGCGCTATTTCGTTTTTGCTGTAGCAGTTGGCTGGGTAGCGATAGTGGTCGTGAAGGGAGTTGATTCCTGAAGGAGTACCGCGACCGCGAACGGCACCGCGGAGTTCCCAGGGCCACTTGTGACCGCACCGCTCAGCACCGCGTCCACGGCCTCCCCAGCCGACCCGCTCCCTCCGGCAGAGCAAGCTCTGCTGTGCTCTCGTTCGCTTCGCTCACGAGAACATACAGTCGCTCGTCCCTCGCACGCTCGTTCGCGCACGGAGGCGCTCACGTCGCGCGCCACCACCGGCCGCAGTCGCGGTGGACGCCTCGCGCTAGCGACAGCCGCGAGCGCGGGGGGAGGGGTGGGGATCCGGGGCTGCGCCGGACTTTGGGTCCGGCGCCCGGCGGTCTCTCAGTTGCCAACGAACGAGATGCTGTTGCCGTTGCGGGTGCCGCTTCAGTTGACAAACGAGCCACCAACAGAGAATCCACGCCAAGGGGAAACACCCACGTACCGCGAACCATACCCTGCGAGTAATGCAGCCTACCCCGTGCAGTCGCGCGAACCACACGAGCCTCGGAGGTCTCCTACTGTGAGCGAACAGCCCCAAGAGACCCGTGTCGGCGTCGACATCGGCGGCACGTTCACCGACGTGGTCGCCGTCAAGAACGGCGAAATCACCGTCACCAAGACGCCCTCCACACCCGAGAACCCCGAGCAGGGGGTCCTCAACGGCCTCGACGCCAGCGAGGACGCCGCGGGCTACGCGCCCGCGGACGTGGACTTCTTCAGCCACGGCACCACCGTTGCGACCAACGCAGTGCTGGAGGGCACGTGGGTCGATACCGCCCTCGTCACGACCGAAGGGTTCCGCGACGCCCTCGAAATCGGCCGACAGGACCGCCCGGACATCTACGACTTCGACGCCGAGAAGGCCGAACCCGTGGTCCCGCGGGACCGCCGATTCACCGTCCCCGAACGCCTCGACGAGCGCGGGAACGTCCTGCGCGAACTCGACGAGGACGCCGTCCGGGAGGTCGCCGCCGCCATCGACGACATCGACGAGCAAAGCTCGTCTGGCAGTCGGACGCAGTCCGACGACACCGGGGTCTTGGCGGTCGCGGTCTGTTTGCTCTTCGCCTTCGAGAACCCCGCCCACGAGCGCCGCGTGACCGAAATCCTGCGCGAGGAGCTACCGGACGTGTCGGTCTCGCAGTCGAGCGCCGTCCTCCCCGAGATCCGGGAGTACGAGCGCAGCGTCACCACCACCCTCAACGCCGCGCTGAAACCCGTGATGGCGAGCTACGTCGGCAACCTCGAGCGCGAGGTGCGCGAGCGCGGCGTCGACGCCGCCGTGAAGCTGATGCAGTCCAACGGCGGCCTGATCGACGCCGACGCCGCGCGGAGCCGACCGGTGAACACGCTGCTCTCGGGCCCCGCCGGGGGCGTGCAGGGCGCGACCCACGTCGCCGCCCGCGCGGGCTACGAGGACCTGATCACGATGGACATGGGCGGCACCTCCTGTGACGTCTCGCTCGTGCAGGACGGCGAGCCGGTCGTCTCCACCGATGTGGCTATCGGCGACTACACCGTCGGCGTGCCGATGATCGACGTGCACACTGTCGGCTCCGGCGGCGGGTCGGTCGCGTGGGTCGACACCGGCGGCGCGCTCCGCGTGGGGCCGCGCTCGGCGGGCGCGGATCCCGGCCCGATCTGCTACGGCCGCGGCGGTGAGCGACCGACGACGACCGACGCGCACCTCCTGCTCGGGCGGATCGACCCCGAGGGGTTCCTGCCCGAGGACCGCGACGTGGGCGTCGACGACGTGCGCGCCGGCTTCGAGGAACTTGGAAACGAGGTGGGGATGAGCCCCGAGGAGACCGCACAGGGCGTGCTCGACGTTGCGAACGCCAACATGGCCCGCGCGCTCCGGGTGGTCTCGGTCGAGCGCGGCCACGATCCCCGGGAGTTCGCGCTGGTCGCCTTTGGCGGCGCCGGGCCGCTCCACGCGCCCACGCTCGCGGCCGAACTCGACGTGCCGACCGTACTCGTGCCCAGAACGGCGGGCGCGCTCTCCGCGCTCGGCCTCCTGATCAGCGACGTGGGCTACGACTACAGCCAGTCGATGGTCCGACCCTGGGGCGCCGTCGACGCCGCGACGGTCGCCGGCGCGTTCGCCGAACTCCGCGCGGAGGGCGACGACGAACTCGCCGGGGAAGGAATCGCCCCCGAGCGCCGGGAGTTCGAGCGCGTCGCCGACCTGCGCTACGCGGGCCAGTCGTTCGACGTGTCGGTCCCGGTGCCCGACGGCGAAATCGACGCCGACGCGCTCGACCGCATCGAGGCGCGGTTCCACGAGCGCCACGAGTCCCGCTACGGCCACGCCGACCCCGAGGAGCCGGTCGAACTGGTCACGCTGCGCCTGCACGCCCGCGGCGTCGTCGATTCGCCGTCGACGGCTGCGGTCAGCCCTGAAGGAACCGTCGCCGATGCTATCGCCGAGCACCGGGAGGTCCGGTTCGACGACCAGGCGTACGACGCGCCGATCTACGACCGGGATCTGCTCCCGGCCGGCGGCGACATCGACGGGCCCGCGGTCGTCGAAGGGCCGGAGAGTACCGTCGTCCTGCGCCCCGGGCAGTCCGCCGAGGTGGACCCCGACGGCACGCTGGTCGTGGATACGGGGGTGGAGCGATGAGCGCGGATTCCGCGGCCGGCGACGACGCCGAGGTCGACCCCGTCACGCTCGAAGTCGTCCGGAACGGCTGTGTTGCGGTCGCCGAGGAGATGAACGCCAACCTCGTCCGGACGGGCTACTCGCCCAACATCAAGGAGCGCCGGGACTGCTCGTGTGCGCTGTTCGACGCCCGCGGCGAGATGGTGAGTCAGGCCGAGAACATGCCGGTCCACCTCGGCGCGATGCCGTTCTCGGTCCGGGCGGCCGTCGACGCTTTCGAGGGTGACCTGAACCCGGGTGACGCGGTCCTCCTCAACGACCCGTTCCGGGGCGGCGCACACCTCCCGGACCTGACCCTCGTCTCGCCGGTGTACGACCCCGAGACGCTGGAGAGCGAGGACCAAGAGCCGCGACTCGTGGCCTACGCGGCCAACCGCGCCCACCACGCCGACATCGGCGGCTCCACGGCGGGGAGCGTCGCCGCCGACTCCACCGAGATCTACCAGGAGGGCCTGCGGATCCCGCCGGTAAAACTGTTCGAGGGCGGCGAGGTGAACGACAACGTGCTGGAGATGATCCTCTCGAACGTGCGCACGCCCGACGAGCGCCGCGGGGACATCCGCGCCCAGGAGGCCGCCAACGAGACGGCCCGCGAGCGGGTCCACGGGATGGTCGACGAGTACGGCGCCGACACCCTCGAGAGCGCCTTCGAGGCGGTGAAGGACTACTCCGAGCGCCGGATGCGCAGCGAGATCGAGGCGTTCCCCGACGGCACCTACGAGTTCGGGGACCTGCTCGACGACGACGGCCGCGGGAACGAGGACCTGCCCGTCGAGGTCGAAGTCACCGTCGACGGCGACGAGGTCGGCGTCGACTTCGCGGGCACGGCCCCCCAGACCGAGGGGCCGATCAACGCCGTGCTGGCGGTCACCTCCTCGGCGACGTACTACGCGGTCCGGTGTGTAACCGACCCCGAGATCCCGCCGAACCACGGCTGCTACCGGCCGATCACCATCGACGCCCCCGAGCGGAGTCTGGTGAATCCCGAACCGCCGGCAGCCGTCGTCGGCGGCAACCTCGAGACCAGTCAGCGCGTGACTGACGTGGTGCTCGGCGCCTTCGCGACGGAGGCCCCGGAGCGCGTGCTCGCGGCGTGTCAGGGGACGATGAACAACGTCACCTTCGGCGGGACGGACCCGCGAGGATCTGAGGACACAGACGCCGGCGGCGAGCCCTACGCCTTCTACGAGACCCAGGGCGGCGGCTTCGGCGGCCGCGCCGGGAAAGACGGGATGGACGGCGTCCACGTCCACATGAGCAACACGATGAACACGCCCGCGGAGGTGCTGGAGACGGCCTACCCGCTCCGGGTGCTGCGCTACTCGCTGCGGCCCGACTCCGGCGGCGCCGGTGAGTTCCGCGGCGGCCTGGGGATCCGGCGGGATATCGAGGTCCGGGGTCACACGGCCCGGTTCAGCCTGCTCGCGGACCGTCAGCAGCACGCGCCCTACGGGCTGGAGGGCGGCGACGAGGGCGAGCGGGGGGCTGCGTACCTTTACGAGGACGCGCAAGCCTACGCGGCCGAGGAGGATGCGGGGGTCAGCGTCGGCGAGAAACTCCCTCAGAAATCCGTCCACGATCTCGATCCCGGAAGTGTCGTCAGCATCCGGACGCCCGGTGCTGGGGGGTATGGCGATCCCGACGAGCGGTCGCCGTCGGCGCTGGCGCGGGACCTGCGGCTGGGGAAGCTCTCCCCCGAGGCGCTCCGGGAGCGATATGGCGTCGATCCCGACGAACTCGACGGCGAGTAGCACCCGGGGGCTTATGGTTGCGGCTGGCGAGGATCGGGTATGACCGACGACGACGGCCCGCAGGTGCCGATCTACTGCCCCGAGTGTGAGACCACCACTCGTGTTCCGCTGTCGGATCTCGAGGCCCAGATCGAGCGCCACAACGACGCGGTCCACGACGGCGATGACGTGGCACGGGTCGACCCCGAACTCGCGGCGGCGTTTCAGGAGCTCGTCGTCGAGGATCTCGGCCTGCTCGAGGACGACGCGTGAGCTGGCCGAACGCTTATACCCGCGCTCACCGAGGATAGAGCGTGTTCCGCGACCGCCGGGGCGTAAGCGAGACGGTCGGCTTCGTGCTCGTGTTCTCGTTGGTGTTGCTCACGGTCGGAACCGTCTTCACCATCGGCTACGGCGGCCTTCAGGACGCGCGCGATGCCGAGCGAATCAACAACGCCGAGCGTGCCTTCGACGTGCTCGTCGACAACATCGCCGACATCACGGCCCGCGGCGCGCCAAGCCGCGGGACGGAGATCCGCCTCGCGGAGGCCAGCATCGGCACCGGGCCGCCGACGCTGCTGAACATCACTGGCTACGAGTCGGGGTCGGTCGACTTCTCGACGGGGAACTACAGCCTCGACCCGGTGGTGTACGAGGCTAGCGGCACCCGGATTCGCTACGCCGGCGGCGCGGTGACCCGGATCCAGCCCGACGGATCGCTCCTCCTCCAGGAGCCCAACTACGTCATCTCGGAGAAGCGGGCGATCATCCCGGTGATCCAGCTATCCGTCGAGGACCGCACCATCGCCGGCTCGCGGACGGTGCTCGTCCGCGCCGAGCGCCGGATCCGGAGCGTCGAAGTCGACAACAACGGCGTCGACCGACTCGAAATCGCGCTCTCCTCGCCAGCGGCCGACCGCTGGGCGGCGTACCTCGAAGGACAGGGGATGAGCTGTTCCTGGCCCGACGGCGAGGACGGCCAGCGAATCTCCTGTGAGACGACGGGCCTGGACCGCGTCCAGATCGTCCACTTCGAGATCGCGGTGGCGTTCGGCTGAACCTCGGGCGGGTTTGCGGCCGGTGACGCTTCGGGATAGATACATACATCTCCTGACCGAATACTGTCGATACGGTCACCGACCGCCACCGATCGGTCCATCAGTACCTGCGGGAGCGTGCCGGAGACGCCTACCGATCCGCGTTCTACTACAACGAGGGGGCTGGGAGAGTAGCTACGTGCGTGGGTATGTCGCGGCCAGACGGTTGCGTGACTCGATGCCCGAAGTTGTCGAACGTGCCCGGCAGGCGGACGCGTTCCTACACGGTGAGGAGTACCCGCCCCTGGGCGGGACGAACGTGACGACGGAGGGCCACGAGAACGGGGTGATCGTCCACTTCCCGGAGGGGCTCCTCATCTCGCTCGACCGCACGGTAGCCGCCCGGCTGACGACGTTCATCGACCAGGCCGTCTCGATGCTCCAGCCACAGTCGGCGCGGTATCGCGTGACTGCGGAGACCGACTGAGCGATTCAGCGCATGGCGTCGCGGCAGTCGTCGATGAACTCGGTGAAGTTCCGGCCAACGTCTTCGTCTACCCCCTGGAGGTCCGAGTGGATCCGCCGCGAGGACCCGACGAACTGGTCGACGTCCTCGGGAGTGTACTGTTTGCCCAGCTCGTCCCGAATGTCGACGATTTCGACGCTGTCCCCCGAGTGCTAGCCGACGGCTCTGAGGCCCTCGCCGAGGCGATCCTGACAGTACTGCTTGAGGTGTCGGCTTGCTCCGGCATTGATCGGTGATCGCTCGGTTCAGTGGTAAATGTACGCCTGTAGGGGATGTATCGGCGTCGACGGAACGACCTGACCAATGATTCCGGACACTACCGCGTACACAGCTGAATGATGTGGTTGTGTTCTTCGACCGTTTTCGCTCAGTTCACCCACCGAGCACATCATCGCCGTTCGGCAAGTACTAGCGGTGTCCCTTTCAGGTATGAAGTTGAATGGCTCCAGTATGTCGGAGGAAGAAAATCCCCCACCACGGTTCTCCAAGGAGTGGATACGTGAGGAGTGGGATGAAGAACACGACACTGCCCCCAAGGAGGTCCAGCTTGCAAAAATTGTTCACGAGTGGCATATTGCGCTCCCCGGCACGCTCTTGGGTCTCATAGCAGTACTCGGTATGTGGTACCTCGGCCAGCCACTCCTAGAAACCGCTGGGACTTTTTGTGCCTTCTTCGCCGGCGGCTACGCTCGTTTCTACTCTACCCTCTGGTGCTCAACGCTGGCCGAATAGCGCTACTTCATCGGTCGTCGGCCGTGGCCGTTTCGCGAAAACGGTAGCCGAGTTCGCATCGGTGGTGCCTGCTCTGCCAGCCCCTTGACGATCGCCGTCGGGACACCGATGATACTCCCGAGAACGAAAGCCGCGAGCACAATCAGTCCAGTTCCGATTATGACCGGGATGAGGGCGGGGTACATCGTGAGTGCGGAGGGGGTCACCTGATGCTCCAACTGATTGCTGAGCGTGTACTCAGCCGATGGGTAGAGCACGGCGACAGCGGGACCGAACACGGGAGAGACGTATGTCGCCACGATCAGTCCGGCGAAGACGGCGAATATCACGTACAGGCTGAAGTACGTTATTGCACCGAGTCCTTCGTAGATCATCCGAGCGCCTTCTATTAGATCGTTCCCGCTGCTATCCTCTTCTTCCTCGTCGGCACTCTCTTCCGAGGAATCGTCCTCAAGATCATTCTCGAGGATGGCACTAAAGTTGAGTAGAAGCATCCCCCCGATCGCACACAGGGCGTATAGCTCCCACTCGGCCGTGTTCAGATACGCCTCGATAACCGTAGAGATTGCGGGAATGCTTGTGATAACGCTATAGGCGATTACTGGAACCCACAGAACTTGCAGGGTGAGAGAAACCCCTTTCAGCAGAGCTTTTGGCATTTTAGCCAACTGCTGACGCTGGGTCGTCTGTGTGGTTGCCATAGACTCTACCGTATATTCTGTCTTCCACTGTTGTAAACCCTCCCAATAGCTAAATCCTATAGGTGTTCCCTATAGCCACTCCACCTTACCGCGCTCCCGCGCCTGCGCCTTCTCCATCGCTTCGCCCCGGTAGTGGTTCAGGAACGTGTCGAGGTCGTTCCAGCCGACCCACCGCAGCGCGACGGTCTGATCGCCGTCGGCGTTCGCAAGCTGGCCCGCCTAGGTGCGTCGTAGATCGTGGAACGTGAGGTACTCCCAGCGCGCTTCACTGGTCTCCGCTGCCAGTTCCTCGCGGGCGTCCTCGACCCAGTTTCGGACCGAGCGAGTCGAACGGTCGACCAGCACCTCGTCGTCGTTGACGCCGCCGAAGCTGGCTGCGGCGTCCACGGTGTCGGCGAGCGCGTCGGGGATGGGCACCTCCCGGAGCTTCTCGCCCTTAGCCTCGGCAACCACCAGCACCTTTCCAGCCTCGCCGCCGTCGACGACTTCCTCGGGTCGAACGTCCACGACCTCGTGGGAGCGTCGTCCGACCTCCGCACCGAGTCGGAACGCCACCTTCCGGAGTGGGTCACCGGCAACGTCGAGCAGCGCCTCGACCTCGTCGCAGCTGAGCCACACGCGCCGCCCGTTCTTGTCGTCGTATTCTTCAGTCATCATGGTGTGCGGCTTCCTCTTTGCGCGATTCCGGAAGAATCCCGGCCGAGCTTCCGCGAAACGGGGGTGATTCGGGCCGATCAAGGGCCCGATCGAGCGCTGACCTTCCGACTCACTCCCCCTGCTTCTCGGAAGTGCCTCGCTCTCCTGCTTGCTCAGCTTTCGTGGGGGTGATATGCTCGATCTACATCAAAACCATCGTCACTCGGATAGAACTCGTCTAAGAAATCTATCAGTGGGTCCGCTGCATTATCTGTATCAAAGCGGTTGTATGCGTGGTGCATTCCCCCATCGTCTCTGTCGACAATATAACTGAAAAGAAGGACGCTCCCTATGTCCAGGTCGAATAGCTCTATCCGCTCCCTAGTCCACTCTATTATTTTTTCTCGCGAGAGCGGTTCTTGTCTGTCTACTCCGTGGTAGTACAGGTTAGTGATGTCTACAAAAAGGGCGGTAGAGCTTTCGTAGTAGGACTTCCCAGATTTGCTATCGATCGTGGACTTGTATTTGTCCTCCAGCGTTTGGCTAGATCCTGAGTAATGGGAAGTGGTGCATTCGATAGCAATCTCTCCAGATACCCTCTCAATTATGAAGTCGGGAGGATCTGGATGCTCAAAATCCACTTCATTCCTGACCAACGACGCACAGGTGTCGATCTCGAAGCGGGTTCCAAAATACTCGTTATAACCAATATCGTGCATTTCGCTGGCAAATTCTTCCAGCAAATCCGGTCTAGTCTCCCCGACTTCTTGTAGGTGCTTCGCGAACATCTGCAGGCGGAGTAGCTCGTAATCCCTCACTTCGTAATTTCCGTTATTGTGCGCCTGTAGAATATTGCCGGATATATTATGCAGAAACTGCTCCATCTCATCCTGGGATTCGTCAGGTATGAATTTCATCTCCAACAGATCGGTAAGAGTTGCGTTGACCTGTCCAAACCGCATTATGAACCCAAACATGACATTTCCTCTCTTTCCTGGGGAGAAATCACTTTCTCCGTACCACCGTCTCCCCTAGAAATGGGTCATTCAAAAACTGCCTCGATCGGCAGCTTCGCCTGCTCGTCGAACTCTTGGTGCCCGCTCGGTCCCCAGCCGACGGTCTTCTCGACGAGGTCGCGCACGGTCTGGGCGTGCATCCGGCGCACGCGCGACGCGTCGCTCTACGGTCCTGAGAAGCCGGCGAAAAGCCGATGGACTCGCTGGGTAAGCGCCAACGCCGGTGCGTTGCACGGACCGAATTCGTGGACCGAGTTGGCGAATTCTCTCATGTTTACTTCTTCTCCAAGTGCTCACGACGGACCGCCATCTTCTCGTCCGGCTGGCGGGCGTCGTAGTGTCGATACAGAACTTCGAGCGAGACGTTCGCGCGTTCGGAGACGACCTCCGGCGAGACGCCTCGAGCGAGGTGGTCGGTGATCGAGCCGCGGCGCCACCCGTGCGGCGACTTCGCCGACGGGCACTTGCTCGGCGTGTTCGGAGCACCGTAGGCCTCGCAACTCTCCTGCTCGCGGTCGTGGGGACACTCCGACCACCGGCACGGCTGCGTCCAGCGGTAGCTGATGTCCCGTAGCGTCGAGTCCGAGACTCGGCCCTGCCGAGTCGTGAACAGCGGCTCGCGACCGTGTTCGTCGGTCACGTCGATGCGGTGCACCTCGATGTACTCCTCTACGAGATCGAACAGACGCTCGCCGAGCCAGACCCAGCGCTCTCCCGACTGCTTGTTCTTCAGGGGAGTCTCGGTCTGAGGACGATGCTTCACAGCGAGAGCCTCGTCCTCGGGCCGAAGATCGTCGACATCCAGCGCTCGGGTACCACCGAGGCGGAGCCCCGTGTGCCACCAGAGTTCGAGCACGACGTGATCGCGCGTCGCGCGGTGGTAGCGCTCGAGGTAGTCCAGGATCTCTTCGGCGGTCTCGTCGTCGACCTTCACGTCCCGGGCCTCGGCACCGTCGACTACCTCCGGCGCGTGGACGCGCTCGCGAAGGCCGGGCTCGACCGCATCGAGGTCGGCCCAGTATTCCAAGGCCACCCGGATCGCCGAGAGCTCCTTCTGGAGTGAGATCGGCTTCACCTTCTGACGCCGGTGGTGGACGTAGTCCGCGAGCATCCGACCCGTAAGGTCGTTCAGATCGTCGACCTCCTGATCGTGGAGCCACCCGACGAACTGCTCGAGCGTGGTCCGGTTGTTCTGATAGGTCGACTTCGCCACACTGGGCTTGCGCTGCTCGAGGAACCGCTGGAGCCCCTCCTCTGGCGTCATCGAGACCAAGTGGTCCCGATGGCGCTCGTGACTCGGTTCCGGCATCTACCGATCAGGCTCCTCGATGTCGTCTCTCAGCTCGGGATGCTGCTCGAGGACTTCCGAGAACCACATCCAGACGCGGCCCTCGCCCTGACACTCGCGGCAGATGGCGTTCCCCTCGTGCATGCAACGACCCTGCGCAATGCAGATGTCGTCCCAGCAGTCGACGATCTCGCCGTCGCCGCCGCAGTTCGGGCAGTCGATGAACCGGCCGGTTCCACCCGGAATCTTCTCTGGACGATCGACCTCGGCGGTGTCTCTATCGCGCGTCATGCTGCACCTCCCGCAGCGGCACGCGCCTCGTCGCTGCACCACTCGACTTCCGCAGCGCCGTCATCAACGGTGACGTAGCCGACGACGCCCGGCTCGACCGCTTCCTCGTCGAACTCGTCGACGAGATTCATTATATAATCGTGAGCTTTTCTCTCGGCGTCGGTCATCCCGCGGAACCCAGCGTCGGCGTTCTCGTCAGCGAACGCCAGCAGTTTCCCGCGTCGAGTGTCCTTCACCTCAAGCCGGATTCGCTGCACTGCCACCGTAGACTCCGCGTCGTTACTCGGCACGGTCCGACACCTCCGCAAGAGCGTCTTCGACTGCTTCCTGAGCGTCTGGGTTCTCGACCGGACCCATCGACATCCACCAAGCTGTGAACGAGGTGTAGTGGCGCTCGCAGAGACCGCGGCTGATTGTTTCACCAGTCTCCAGATCTTCGACCTCAGCGCGGTAATCGGCCTCGGCTGGACAGAGGTCGCACTGTTCGACAGCGCTCTCCTCTGTGGCCGCGAACTTGCGCAGGTAAGACCGAAGGACCGATTTGGCGTCCTCGGTTCGGGACGCCTTCAACAGCCGGAGGGTCCGACGAACATGCTCCTCCCGAGACTTAGCCGCAGCCTCCTCACGCGACAAGGTAGATCACCACCAGAACCGTGAGGAGACCGAGCGACGCGATGACGACGCCGTCCAGCGCTGCCTGCCGCGGGCTACGGATGTCGGTGTCGCGAGCAGCCTCTGGAGAACTACGGTCGCTCACGCCGACTCACCCCCGAGCATCGCGTCCCGTGCCTCTTTCACGCGCTCGAACTGCGCAGTGTCGCCGCCCTGATCAGGGTGCCCCGACTTCATTTTCTGCTGGAACGCCGCGTTCACGACCGCGTCGCTGGCGTCCGGAGCGACCTCGAGCAGCGCCTTCGTCTCGTCGATGATGTCCTCGCCACCGTCAGCGACGAGACGCTTGCGCGTGCCTTCGTGGATCTGCGCGGCCGTCTCCACGTCCCCGGCCGCATTCAGCGCGCGGATCGCCGCGTTCGTGATGCCGACCGCCGTATCGTCCGGGACTTCGAACTCCGGGACGAACGCGCAGCCGCAGGATCGGCGAGCCTCGCCGGGGCCGGCGATCGTCTCGGACAGGAACGTCTCGCCGCAGGTCTCGCAGGTCGGGAGATCAACACCACCGCCCGCGTCCTGAAGTTTGGCGTCGCACGCCGCACAGACGCGGCGCCCGTCCTCGTGCTCGACCACTGTATCGTCGCTTCCACACTCCGAACAGTTGCCTGCCTCTGCGGTCCACTCTGGGAGGAGATCATCCGTCGTCTCGACGCTCTCCTCGTCGACGCCGTACTCGCCCCAGTCGCGGGCCTCCATCTCCTCGTGGAGCTCGTCACGGACTCGGCGGAACGCCTTCAGGTGGCCCTCGGTTGTCCATCGGTACTGGCTCTCGGCCATCAGGGAGACGATCTCCTCGAGCGCGACTGCCTCCGCCTCGGTCTCCGCGACGACCTGCGTCTTCTGACGGTCCATCGCGCGCGCTGCTGCCTCGGCCCCCTCGGCGCCGTCGGCGAGCCGGGCCTGAAGCTTCCGCGTGCGGAGCTTCGAGCGCGCGTCGCCGCTCCATCGAACCTTGATCGGCGAGGTCGTCGTCTGGTTATCGTCGGTACTACTTTCTCGGTGGGTATCTTCAGGACTCATTGGTCTCGTGATCGCTGGAGGTGACCCTCTCCGGGGGAACTTGCAGCGCGATCGAGGCCGTGTCCCTTGCATCAGCGCCCTCGTCTTTGGAAGGGTGAGGGGCGCTGGTGTGGGTCAGGACACGACGGCCGGCCGCTGCAGGGGTTTCAAACCCCTGCCAGCCGTGTCTTCTACTGCTTGCGTGCATGTGTGGTTCCGTTACCGGGGCCAACGCGAGCCGGTGTGCCAGCACCGTGCTACCTCTTCTGCGAGGCCGGTCTGAATGACCAGCCCGTGTGAAGCCCCGTCAGAGACCCATTGATGCGTACCCCTGATATATCTAACGACGTACGTAGTTCCTGAATATCTACGCAAGTAGTTAGATTGATGGCGCATAGGGACTCTTTTTCCCATATGGGTGACGAGAGCCGGGAAGAAATGGTGGAGAGAGTATCGTCGTTCTCGCCCGTTGACTACGAGATCCTCCAGTTCTTCGAGGAACACGATATCCTCGCATCGCCGAAGGTCGTCGCGGTCAACATCGATTATGACCGCCAGTACGTGAGCAAGCGACTTGGCGAACTGAGGGATCTCGATCTGTTGCGGAAGGACGAAAGTGGTCTCTACGAACTCACGGACTACGCCCGATCCTTCCTCGATGGAGAAGTCGATCCGGAGAAGTTGGAAGAGTAGACCGACGCGCGGCTGTACTCGGCACCGAACGCTTTTGCCGCTCTGCCCCCGAGAAAGCACCATGAGCACGGACAGCGCAACCGGGGCGGATCGGTCCGAACCCGAGCAGACGATCACGCTCACCGCTGAAGATGACGGCTGGGTCGCATGCGACGAGGAGACTGGCGTCGCCTCGCAGGGGGAGAGCCGCGAGGAAGCCCTCGAAATGCTTGACGACGCAGTCGCGCTGTACAAGGGCGAGATCGGCCACGAGCCGACCGAGGAGGAACTGCGCGAGATCGGCGTCGACCCCGAGAACAACGAAAGCGGGTCGATCGAAGACTCGGAGATCTTCGAGTAACGGTGGTTACACGAGACTTTTCGGGCGAGAACGTGATCACAGTCCTGTGTAACGTCGGCCCGTTCCATATCGAGAACGTAACCGGGAGCCACGTGAAACTCCGATGTGACCCGCCCGCGCACCACAACACCGACCCGCGCGTGGTGACGGTCCCGCGGAAGGATCGAATCCGAGAAGGGACGCTTCGAAGCATCGCTGAGCAGGCTGGCGCCGAGGACTTCGACGAGTTCTGCGCGTGGATCGACCGGAACAGCTGAAGCCATTTTCACCGAGTCACCGCCACGCCAAGGCGCGCGGCCACGTTGTCGGCCCAGTCCGGCACCGTGTCACCGACCGGCTCGCCGAGGCCGTCGTCGACGCGGATCATCACGGTCTCGCCGTCTGGGTTCGTCAGTCGCATCAGCGAGTCGCAGGACTCGCCGTCGGCGATCTCGACCGTGACGCGCTCGGTACCACTGCCAAGCCGCTGGACATCCCAGTTCTTCGATGCCATACCCGACGCTGAGGGGAGTGGGGACCAAATAGCCCGAAGGGGGGGTGTATCGCGATACACCCCCCTCCCGCCATTTATCACCCCCCGTCGCATCACCAATAGAGCATGTTCAGCAGGAGAGAGGTCTTCACCGAGCACTTCCTGCCGAGAGACCTCCCGGGGCGGGGGACGCAACTCAACGAGCTTTCAGACGTGCTCGAGCCGGCGGCTGAAGGGGAACCGGCCGAGTCGTGCTGGATGATCGGATCGAGTGGCGCGGGCAAAACGTCGACCGCGCGCTACCTCCTCGAGGAATTGAGCGTCGACTACGGGATCGGCTTCGCGCTCGTTGAGTGCGTCGGCGCCTCTCGCTGGGAGCTGCTCCGCGACATCGCCGCCGAGCATCCCTCGGTCCCTCAGCACAACGGCATGGGGACCACGCAACTTCTCACCGAACTCGACGATGTCGAATCGGAGCCGTTCGTGGTTGTTTTGGATGAATTCGACGGTCTCGAGGTGCCGGAGGTCCTCGTCGATCTCACCAACATCGAGGGCATCTCCCTGATCTGCATCGGCCACGACAAGGCCGAGGCGATCGCGAGCATCCCGAACGCCGTCAAGGGACTCCGACACGCGCCGGAGATCTGGTTCGAGCCCTACTCAGTCCCGTCGATGATGGAGATTCTCCGTGCTCGAGTCGATACCGGACTCCAGCCCGGCGTGATCGACGACGACCAACTGGAACGTATCGCCGACGAGGTCGCGGGATCGGCACGCTATGGAGTCCAGTCACTCCGGAGCGCGGTGGAGCTCGGCGAGGAGCGCGGCCATACCTCCGTCACCGACGAAGACGTGGGCGACTCGTTCGATCACGCGAAGGCGCGCATCCGCGAGCAGCTACTCGCGAGCCTCTCGCGCCAGCACCACATCGTCTACCGGGTAATCAGGGAGGCCGGAGAGGAAGGTCTCCGGCCAGCGGAGATCATGGAGCGGTACCGAGAGCGCTCGGACAACCCTCGAGGACGGCAGGCGGTGGTCAAGTACCGACGGAAGCTCCAGCGATACGACCTCGTGGCCTGTGACGGGGACGGCTCTTCGCGATGGGACCACTGGTGGGCCGTCGACGACCAACTGAAGGCGCCGCTTCGGGGACGACGGGTGGCGTAATTCTTCCCCAGTAGGGCGTGCTATTCGGTTCGGCAGTGATGAACAGAGCCAGCCACCCTTTATATGTAGACTGCGAACCGGAGGAGGCATCCAATTTCTCAGAATCCGCTAATATGGCTATACGAGTCTTCACAAGTGAGTTTGTACTACTCCAAACGCGCCGGGATCCAAATCGTTATTGGGTATTCGGCGGATGTGTCTTCTTGCTGTCTGAAAGATGGCAGCGAAACGATGGCGGTCGACAAAGACAGCGCGATGACGGCCGCGGCATTTGGCCTGATCCAAGCAGGCCACCCACTCGGCTGGGCTTTGCTCGCGGTCCTCATCGCCCACGGCCTTACCGATTAGCCTGCGTCGTCAGGCTAATTCGGAATTTTTTACGTTATTTTGCTGGTTGCCACCTACCAATAGGTGACATCCCTATCTGTGGTTCCACTGGTGATAAATCTTCATCACACCGTCAACCGCCTATTGAAGGTCTATAGAGGATGTCTTCTGTACCGGTGTGACTCCCGGGCCATCATGCAATCGGAGGGATCTGTCGCACAGCAGATTTACGAACCTGTAGAGACGGTCACCGTATCGCTCGCTACTTCTTCCCCGTCGAAGAGGAGCACGATCTCCATCTGATAGCTACCCGGTTCGACGGCGATTGAGTCACTGGGCGTCATGTACTGCGTTTCACTGCCGCCGGGTGCAACCACCGTATCTGAGTAAAGTGTCTTTGAGCGGGAAGAACCGTCCAAGGTGATACGGACTTCATCGTAGACTAGCGCGATATCACCGGTGCTCTGGATGTCGAACGACAGGGTACTGAGTTCGGTGAGTTCAGAGTCGTACTGATCGAAGAACGTCGCATCTGTACCGCTAACCGAAACGTCCGGCTCCCCGAGCGTCGTCGTATCGGTCATCGAGTCGCTTCCGTCCCCGCTGTCGATCGCCACAGTCACCGGGAAGTCGCCGCCGGAAACTGCGTTGAAGATGGGTCCGTTCGAGTAGGTAGTGCCGGAATAGGTGAACGTAGCGCTGCTACCACCCTCGATCCTCTGGCTACTGACCCCGAACTCAGATCCGCCCGTTTTGAAAGAAACTGAGAAGTCCGTCGCCACGTCTCCCGTGTTCTCGACGGTGTAGGACACCGAAATCAGGCCACCGTTTCGCCATTCGGTGTTGACCGAGACGAGTTTGACGCTCGCAGGGGCAACGTCGTGAGTGATTTTGGTAGTCTCGAAGCCGACAGAGGAGTTGACGACGACCGGGAGCGACACGTTTCCTCCAGTCGACTCGTAGATCGGCCCCAGCGACCCAAGCTCAAGCGTTTTCGATTCCCCCGGAGCGATAGCTATCTGATCAGACGTAGCGAGAGGATCGGTTCCGGACGATTCGATAGTCGCCTCTATCTCGGTTGGGAGGTCGCCACTGTTCTCGACAGTAACGGTCGCCGTTTCCAGATTTCCGCCGTTCCACTCTGCAGACGTATCTGTGATCGAGAGGTTCGCTCCTTCGAATCGTTTGCTGAAGGTCCCATCGACGGTCCCGCCCGAAGTGCCAACGATCACGGTGCCCTCGAACGTCCCTCGTTCGGTGGCCTCGATCGACTCGAAGCTCGGCGAGAGACTGAGCCTCTTCTCTTCGCCCGGTGCTATCCACTCGTACGCGTACTCCTCGTTGATGGTGGTGTCGTCGGTGGAGAGCGCGACCTCAGACACCTTCATCGGTAGGTCCCCCGAGTTCCGTACGGTGACCTCTGCCTCCTGCAGGCTGTTCCGCTCCCAGACGGCGGACGTGGTCTCTACCGAGGCGTCGGAACCGTTGAACGAGACAGACGTTTCAGCGGCCGTCTCCCCTCCCGTTTGGAGTATGATCTTGTAGGTCCCTTCGACCGGTTCCCCCATCCTGAGAGTGCCGGTGCTTTGGTTTGGCTCAAGAGTTCCTTCGTTGATCACGTCTCCTGACGGCGATTCCAGAAGAACTGAGGTATAGTCATCGACGCTGTAGTTGAACGTGATCACGGGTGTGCCGTCTATGACGTCTGCCTCTGGACTGGAGGCGCTCGGTCCTCCACCAGCGATACTCCCACATCCTGCCAGCAAGAGAAGAGCGACGACGGCTCCGGCAGCGAGTGCGTGTCGGTTGATGGCCATGTGCAACCACTAACTGTTGGTAAGTTATCCCCTTCGGTCCGCTCACCACCTGCCGACTTTTCGTATAAGTCGGAAACGAACCCCGGGGGAAGCGGGCTGATCACGCCCCAAACCCGGTCGGAACTGACCCATTATGTGCGGACTTGTTATACAAGACTCCATGCGACTGGAGGCGACCAACAAGCCAGATCAGTACAAGTGCTGGATGACCGACAACGAGCTCGAGGAACTCCGCCGAGCGGCCTCGAATCATCGGGACGATCTGATCATCCAGCTTGGGGGCTACGTCGGACTCCGATCGTTCGAAATTCCACAGATCCGGCCGACCCACGTCAAGCGAACCGACGACGGCGAGCACTTCCGGCTGCGCGTCCCGGAGGGGAAAGACACCAGCGGGAACGGCGGGAAGCCTCGCGACGCCTATCTCCCGCGGGACGTGGAGGGGGCGACCCACCGCTACCAGTCGGCGGAGGACATCGACCGCTACGAGCAGTTCGTCGACCTCACCGAGCGAGGTGTGCGAGCGGCGGTCAAACGCACGGCCAAGCGCGCGGCCGAGGCCACCGGCGATGACGACTTCCGCTACGTCTCGAGCCACGATCTCCGGCGCCGGTTCGCCCAACGCCTCCTCGTCGACTGGCAGATGAACCCCCGAGTGGTCATGCAAGTCGGCGGCTGGGACTCGTTCCAAGCGATCGAGCCCTACCTGAACGCCCCGACACCGAGCGTTGTGAACGAGGCGTTCGAGAAGGCAGGGGTGGCGTAAAGCGAGGTCAAATTACTCATGTCTCTCGGGAAGACAGATAGGGTATGGCAGGAATGAGCGGCGGAGGGACGGGACCCAACCAGATGGAAGAGATATTCGACAACCACCGCGGAGAGATGGATGAAATCCTCGAGGAACATCGCGAGGAGATGGCCTCTCTTCAGCGCCGGATGACGTATCTCACGGTCGCGGTTTCCGTCTTCACCGCGGCAGTGACAACATGGGTCCTCGTAACGGTCTGAGAAAAATCCGAGGTCAGTCGTCGCGCTTCGACGGGCGCCGGATTTCGGCCGTGTCGTCGCCCTCTTCTGCGTAGAACGGAATCTGGTCTCCCTGCTCGATCTCCCACTCCTCGGCGAGTGGGCTGGGGATCGTGACTGTCACGCTCCCCTTGCTTTCCTGTGCAGTCCGGCAGTCGGCGAACCGATCGTTGATGCCCATACGTCTGGACTCTCGTGATCAATCTTAAAACGGCAGATCCGAACAGAATCTCACGGATCCCGTTTGCTATCCCCTGATTTTCTCCGATTTAGGGACCGCCGTAGCCATTCGTTGGTATCGGCCGGGGACGCCCGGTCGAGAACCATGGGTATCAGACGAAGTCCGGGCCGAGAGGCCCACCAGCGGCTACTTTTCGGCGCTGACGAGCGTCGGCTAAGCGATGACCTACGACGAGGACGGGGACCGACGACTCCCCGACGAGGAGGCGAACAGGATCCACCCGCAGCGGTGGCAACGGAGGCGCCGATGAATGCAGCACGCGCCGCGCTGGCGGTGCTTGCGGTGCTCTTTGCGGTGGTCTGTGTCTACGTCGCGGCTCACGAGATCATGCTGGGAGGTCCGGTGTTCTCGTCGCTCGAGGCGACGATCGCCGGGACCGCGCTCGGCCTCGCGACGATCTCGCTGGCAGCTGCGGGCAAGCTGCTCGGTCGCGCCTCGAGATCACGGTCGCCGACGAGTACTGCGGATCGGCAACCAGTGGCGGACGGAGGCGAACAGTGAGCGAACAGGATCGAGGCGTCTCGATCACGCTGGACGGCGTGGCAGATCTTCTGTACGAGATCGGCATGGCGCTGCTCCTGCTGGGGATTCTGGCGTGTTTTGCTGGGACCGTCGCCGAGCCGATCGAGGCGGCGGTCTACGGCGAGAGCCTGATCATGGTCAGCGACCTCGCGGCCGGCGCCGGCGGCATGATCGTCGGCTACGGTGCGACGCTGATCGCGATCTCGCGGCTCGGTGAGGTCCGAGCCTGGATCGCGAGGATCGACCCGGATCTCCCGATCCTGGGAAAACGGACTCGTCGCCCGGAAAGCGACTCTAACAACTGACGATGAAGAAGATCACCAAGACAGTCGCATCGCTTGCGTTCGTGCTTCTGCTCGCGACTTCTGCCGGTCTCGCAGCGACCGGGGGAGCCGTCAACTGGGGCGCGGACTCGGCACCACAGATCAACTACGAGCGGACAGAGACGAAGGCGGTCCACAATATGTCGTGGGGGACCTCGAGCGAGGATCTCCGGAAGTACGAGGACGACTCGGGGGACATCGTGACGATGAACGCTCGGGTCAACGAGGACGTGGCGAACCCGGTATCGTTCGTCGCGACCGACATCGAGTTCGACGACTTCGGTGCGTTCCCACACGCGAAGGAAGACGTCAGCGCTCTCACGGCCACTGAGTGGTCCGTGAGTGGCCAGAACTCGTCCGCAGCGACGGTCTCGAACGTCGAGACGGCGCCGAGTCTCAACGCCGTGCGCTTCGACACAGACGGGACGCTGAGTTCCGGAGCTTCGGCGACGGCGACGTTCTCGAACTTCTCGCTCACCTCGAATGAGAACAAGCGGTACCTCTCGCTCGCGATGGACGTGAACCAGATCGAGTCGGGAGCGGCGCTCGAGGTCAGCGTCGTCGACGAGGACGGCGACATTAAGACGGCCGTCGTCGATCCCTCGCGCAGCAGCGGCGAGGACCTGATCGCGAACAGCACTGGGGAGGGATACCTGTTCCAGACACAGCTGGGCGCGATGAACACCACCGACTCGGACAGTGACGGCTACGACAACATCCAGAGCGTGCAGGTCAGCGTCGTCGACGGCGACGCCGACGTCTCCGTCTCCATGCTGAATCTGGACAAGATGTCGCCGTACAGCTTCGGCACGACCGCCGTCGACGGCGACGACGACGACAGCGAGCCGGGCGACGCGACGGAGTCGATCACCGAGATCAAGGAGCCGGGCGCAATCAGCCTGACCGGCCTCGACACGCTCGATTCCTCGTTCGATACCGCGACGATCCACGGCGTCGACGTACAGGTTGTGGAGACGGGCGCGGATCAGAGCGCCGACGACGTCTACCTGAACGTCACCGAGACGGACAAGTGGCCGTCCTACGCGGGCAAGGTGAAAATCGCCGTGCGCTACGGCGAACCCGACGCCTACGACCTGACGCCGAGCAACCAGCGCGTGAACATCACGCAGACGGTCACGAACGACCGACTGCTGTCGGTTGAGCACGTCGAGGGCGTCGACAAGAGCGCAGAACTCGACAGCGAGTTCGTCGGCGCCGCGGAGGGATCGGACCTGACCGGGCAGTTCTCCGGTGAGGGCGACACGATTCAGGCCGACTCGTCGGTCTCTCCGGGCGAGAGCAACCTCGCGGTCTTCGAGTTCAAAGTCGACGCTGACCAGCTCTCGAACCACCAATCCGGCGGCAGCGGCGGGACGGGCGGGAAGTCCTCCGGCGGGATCGGCTCGATTCCGGTGATCGGGGGACTGATCGTCGCGGTCCTCGGCGTCCTCCGGAAGTTCGGCGGAGGGAACTGAGATGTCCAGCAGCGAGCCGTCGGACATGGGCTCTGGGGGATCAGGCGGCTACACCGCCCGGTCTACAGAACGGGCTCGCAGCTTGCTGTCGACCTCGAGCGACCTGATCCAGGACATGGGATGGACGGGCCTCGGCCAGTCGATCATCGGCACGATCGCGCTGGTGTTCGCACTCGGGTTCGGGGACCTGTTTAACGCCATTCTGAACGTCCCGATAGCAGTCTTCAATGCGCTCGCGGGGCTGATCCCGCAGTTGAACGAGGCGACGTTCGGCGGGCTAGCGGGCTTCATCGGCGCCGCGTTCGACGCCGGGATCGCGAGCTTCGGGACAGGGTGGTTCGGTCTCCTCGGCGTCCTGCAGACGCCCGTCGGGGTCGGTATCGCGCTGATCACTGCGTGGGAGGTCGCGTGGTATCTGGACTACGTCGACCGCGACGTGATCGGCTTCGCGATGGATGTCCCGGACATGATCCTGAACAACGACGACTCGGGAGTCGCTGACGAGGACGAATAACGATGAACGCCGCCACACCCCTACTTAAAGGAGGTCGGGGCCGATGAGCAGTGGCGGCAGCGACGACGGTATCAACACGAGCCGATTCCTCTCCGACGGCGGCACGAGCGTCGACCTTCGCTCGCTCGCCATGGTGCTGGCCGGGATCGCGATGTCAACGGTCGGCATCGGGATCTCGACGGTGATCCAGAGCATTCTGGCGGCGCCGAGGATGCTGTTCAACGCTCTGGCCTCGTTCTACGTCGATGTCGTTCTCGGTGTCGTCGGGACGCTGATCGAGATCGGCGCGACGGGATGGAGCGGGCTGATCGGAGTGGTGAGCGGCGTCACGAACCCGCTGGTCATCGTCGTGGCAATCGCACTGGTGCTCGGGTATCTCGTGATCCTCCGGGAGGCTGACGATGCCTAAGGGCTCGAGGACCGATCAGGGCGGCGAAGGCGGCGGGTTGATCAACGTGGTCACGTCGTGGGGCGACCTCTCGGTTCCGGACTCGCTGAGCAACCTCTCCGATGTCTCTGGCCAACTCGTCAGCTTCGTCATGGACCAGAGCTACCGTCGGCAGTTGATCGTCGGCACGATGCTGAGTTGGTTCCTTGAGGAGCTGTTCGGGTTCGTGACGGCAGTCGTCGCGCTCGCGCTGCAGGCTGTCGGACAGGCGGCGTCGGTGCCGACGATGCTGGTGGGCTACGTGATCTCGCTGGGGGATGCGATCGGCGGTGGGCTGTTCGGCCTTGGTTCCGGCCTCGCGTCACCGGTGATCGGCTTGATCGACGCGATGGGCTGGACCGCGCCACTGATGGCAGCCCTGGTGTTCCTCATCGTTATCGAGTCCGCGGAGGAGGTCGTGCCGGCGTTGATCCCGGCGTTGACGGACCTTCTCGGCGCTGTCCCGGTGATCGGGAGCCTGCTCGACGCGGCCCTGACGTTCGTCTGGGGGCTGCTCGGAGGTGACTCCTCGTGATCAACGGATTCAAAGAGAAGATGAAGGACGTGCTGAAGCGTCCGTCAGCGGCGATTATGGGCGGGTTCGCACTCTTCGGTAACGGGTTCGGCCTGCTCGATCCGATGTTCTCGACGTTCGCGATGATCGTCGAGTTGGTCGGGGTGACGTCGGGCCTGTGGTTCCCGTTGATCTCGCTGACGAACTCCTTTGCCTCGATGCTGTCGTGGATCCCCGTCAGCTTGGCCCAGAACGCGTTTCTGGTGGCTGGCGCGATCTACGCGGCCTACATCGTGGACGGCCTCATCGACAAAGTCAAAAAGAAGATTTCAGAACGATGACTGAGAGAATCGGCAGAGACGACGGTGAACAGGCACCCAGACCGGAGGTAGAGCGCCGATGATGGATCTGGAGATGGAGGAAATGGGCCAGCGATCGAAGATCGTGCTCGTGTTCGTGATCCTCGGCGCGGTGCTGCTGGGGATTCAGTCGGGCGTACTGCAGGCAGTAGCGGCGATCGTGGCGGCGGACCCGATCATCCTCGGGTTCGTCGTCCTCGGGCTGCTGCTCTGGTGGGCGCTCGACGAGGCCGAGGACGATGACGACGCGAGCGAGGTCATATCGAAGACGGCAGATCGCGCTGAGCGCCGATCTAAGGGACTCCTCGATGGGACGGGCGCGTTGCGTCGGGATCGTCGCGATCGCCGGGACGGTCGGGACACAGCTTCTCGACGCGGTCGTGAGCGTAGCCGGTGGTGGACTGGCGGCGCCGCTGGCAGCGGCCAACCTCGGGACGATCGTGGCGATCGGTGGCTCGCTCCTCGGCTTGATCTCGGGAACCCAAGTGCTAGTGATCGCCATGGCGCTGCTGGTGGCGGCTCTCGTCGCGAGGAGGATGGACTAATGCGGCGACTCCTCGTGGTCGTGCTGGCCGTGCTGGCCGTGCTGACGGCGCTGTCGCCGGCAATCGCTGTTGCGGGGCAGGCCGACGGCTCGGGTTCGTGGAGCTACGAGGAGCTCTCAGAGCGCGGCCAGCAGATCGAGGGGCAGGACCCCAGCAGTCGCTACCTCGGCGACGACGGGATGGTCTACGTCGCCTACGAGGAGACTAACTTCATCAAGGAGATGAGCGACGTCAACTCGCCGGAGTGGGCGATCGACAAGGTCGTGACCCCCGGACAGACCATCGACACGAACGAGGTGACGTTCCACTTCTCGAGGACCCAAAACGCACCGACTGAGGACATCGTGATCCACGTCGTGCAGTGGGAGGAGGGAACCCGAACGATCGGCGAGGGGAACGAGACCCGAACCGAGCCGGCCGCTCTCAACCAGACGCACAGGTCCAAGGAAGCGACGCTGAACGGTGGCGGTGACACAGTGACCGTCTCGCTGCCGAATACCGACGAAAAGAAGATGGTCAGCATCTGGATCGAGGGCTACTCGGAAGCGCGCTGGGTTGCACCGCACGACCCGGTCGCGACGACGAACTCGCTCCCGTTCGGCGACAACTGGGCGAGCTTCCTCGCGTGGGCGTCGACGCGGTTCTTCGCGGTCGTGTTTATCGGCGTCCCGCTCGCGATCTTTGGCGGGTTCCGCGCCGTCGATGCGGTCGGTGCTCCGCCCGGGAAGGGCCTCGCGTGGTGGATCATGGTGCCGGGGTTCCTCGCCTACATGGCCGGGTATCTGTACCTCGGCCGGATCGCGGATTTGATCGTGACGGCCCCGTACTCACTCAGCTTGGTCGCGGTCGGCATGGCGTTCATCGCGACCACTGAGTACGCCGAGACGACGAAGTCGGTCGCTCTGGAGCAAGTGACGACCGAGGGCTCGACGAACGCACTCGGCGAGGATGTCCCCGACGTCGTGCACGAGACGGCAACGAAGTTCGACGTGGTGCCCGACGGATCAAAGCTGAAGCTGGTCAAGAAGGGGAGTCTGAAGAAGTGGCTGCTAGTTGCCCTCACAGATGCTGAGTGGCCGGTTCTGGACCTCTCCGACATGGAAAGCCGGGTCGAACTCCACAACGACTCGAGTGAGGGATCGAAGGTCGCCGACGCGAAGATCTACGTCGCCGAAGAGGAGGGCGACCTCCTCGAGGTCCAGTGGCCGTCGCTGGACGTCGGGCTGAGTAACCTGAAAGAGACCCGCGACGAACTGCCGGACGGGTCAGAGAATATCGACCCCGAGGACGTGGAGGTCCCGGACACGGTCGGCGACGGCTGGTCGAAAGACCGGCTGTCTGCCGCGTTCGCGGCGTGGGCGTTCGTGAGCCTGATCGCGAGCCTCGTGGTCGGAGTAGGCACCCAGGCGGCCGCGGTCGGGACGATCGGCGCGGCCTACTCGTCGTCTCAAGTCCGCAGCGGCTGGGCGCATATCCGGTTCGCTCCCGGGATGGCCTCGAAGGCGAAGGCGATCCGGGTCTCGGAGAAGCACGAGAACACGGTCGCCGAGACGTTCGAGGAACTCGAGAGCGACGACAGCGAGCACGAGGAGGAGCTCGCGCAGACGATCATGTCGCTCATGGACTCTCGAGAGAAGGACCAGAAGCGGATTCTCGACCGGCTACTCGGTCTCGGATCCGTTCGAGACGACCAGCGGGAGGATCCTGGTAACGCTCGAGGAGACACGAGAGCGGCAGCAGACGGCGGTAAGGAGAGTGATCGACGATGATCGACTTCTCGGGAGCCGCCTATTCCCTCCTGACTCGGCCGCTGGTGGCGATCTTCGAGGTCGTCATCGCGGCGGTTCAGAAGCTTGGCGAGCCGGGGGTCGCTGCTGTCGTCGTGGCTGCACTGCTCGTGGTGGCCACCCTGCTGGCCACACTGTACCTCGCGCTTGAGGCGGGTGATCGACAGTGATCGACAACCGCGATCGGCGGGAGTTGGTTCGACCGGCCGTCGACGAACTCACCCTCGCCCAAGAGGAGATGTTCGAGGAACTCGAGGACGGGTTCGACACGCGGGCGGACCTGCTGCTCTGGATGCACAAGGCGTCCGCTCGAACGCTCGGACGCGTCGACGACGACTGGGCGGTCCGCGTGCTGCGGTCGCGGCAGCAGACGGCCGCACTGGTGGGGGAGGCCGGCGGGGCCTCGGGGGAGATCGAGGACCTCGAGGCGCTCGAACGCCGGCTGCAGCGCGACGACGAACTGCTCGAGGCGTGCTCCGTGTCGATGCGGATCATGGCCCAGAGCAGCACCCAGTACGCCGACGAGTCTGGCGGCTCCGAGGAGTTCGGCGAGCAGCGCTGGCTGGCGATGCGTCCAGCACTCGACGAACTCGTGCAGCGGCAGCGGACGGCACTCGAGAAGGTGCTGGGCCGGCACCCGGAGCAACCTCGCGGCCTCCGAGATCACGACGACCTCTCGACGTGGGTCCGCTCGGTACTCCAGGCGTCGCGCGGGATCGACGGCGGGCTCTCACACGATGCGATCTGGAGCCGCTGGTGGCGGATGCTGACGATCGACGGGGATGCTCGCGTTGAGGACGCGAGCCTTCACCTCGAGCTTGCCGACAGCGTGCTGAGCGTGTTCAACGCGGCGCTCCGCGAAGAAGCGTCCATGGCTGAGGAATCGGTTGACGAAGTGAAATCCGGACAGAGGACCTTCGAGACATGAGTTTTGCCACATCTGCTGAAGACGAAAAAGACGGCGAGAAGATTGTTCGCGAGATGCTCGCCAACGACTTCGAACCCCACCTGACCAGCCGGCAGGCGAAGTACCACGAGAAGAACGGCCGGCAGGCGTTCGAGACGATCAATCGCCACGACGACGGCGCGAATATGTTCCGGGAGTTCGGCATGACTCCGTTCTGGAAAGCACTGCGCCGGGAACAGCGGGCGCTGGAACGGGGCGAGCAGAGTCCGGTTCTCCAGTACCCAGAGACGTACCTCAACGCGCTCGTGCACGTCAACGACGCGGAGAAGGCGGCTCTCGAGGCCAACGACATGCGGATGTTCGAGGACACGTCTCAGACCCGCCGGAAGACGATGGAGTTCCTTGCTGAGCACCCCGAGTATCACTCGGTCCTCGAAGACGGCGGGAAGGACGTACACGGCCACGCGAAGCCGGGCCGTGGGAAGTCCTCGTTCCTGAACGTCGTCGGCACCGTCCGGAACGCTGAGATCAACAACGACACGATCATCTGGGCGCTGACGCTCGACGAGCTGGAGGTCCTGCCGCTCGCGCCGTGGATGACGATTCTGGCGCCGGCTGGCGTCGACATCAACGCGGTGGCGAAGCCGACGGCCTACCAGCTGCCGGATGTCGAGATCGACCTCGAGGACATCTTCCGAGATGTCGTGCGCTACACGGACCCGATCGACATCTTCGAGAAGGTCGTTCCGGGCGGGATCTACGGCGTGCTTCCGGATCCGCACTTTCGACTGTGCGAGGAACTCGTCAACGCGACGTACATCAGCGGGCCAGAGGCCGATGAGCCCAACGAGATCACGCCGCTGCGGGACTACGCTCACGCACTCCTGGAGGTCCGGGCGAAGCGGGACGTCTTCCTGCACCGCACGACGCTGATCGTTGACGAATTCGGGGACCTCGTGCCAGAGAACCCGGAGGACAACGAACACGACGAGAAGGACAAGGTGAACGAGTGGCCGAAGCGGTACGGTAAGCTCCGGAAGAAGGACGGGAGCATGTTCGCGATGAGCCACTCGCTCAGCGAGCCGACGCACAAGGTCCTCGAGAAGGAGCGGTGGTTCGCCACGATGCCGCGAACTCCCGTCCCTTCGTCCTCGAGGGCAGGCCTCGGCGACGTGGCACTGCCCTCGGGCAAGCCGAAGTTCCTCGATGTCGGGAGTTGCTTCATCTGGGACTCGGTGAACTACGTCGAAGTGAGTTGGCCGAACCCCTACCGCCGCTACGACTTTCAGGGGCAGGTAGACATCAGCTACAGCGGCGTGGAGGTCCGGCAGTGAGCGACCCGGAAACGCCGTCGTCGGAGCCGCTACCGACGCCTCCCGAGATCAAAGTTCGAACCCCGGATTTCTCGGGTAGAGTGAACATTTCGAATCCGGCGAGATCTCGACCCGTTACACGCGCGCACGTAACGCGCAGACCCAGCACGGGGAGAGGGGGTCGACAGCGCGAGCAGCTTCGAGGTGAGCGATAGATATGTCCGAACTCAGAGAGAAACTTGTCCTCGCGTTCGTGGTCGCTCTGGTGGGCCTCTCGCCGGTCGTCGGCGTCGTCGGAACGGCGGCGGCCGCACCGTCGAGCCCGCCCGCCGGCATGACCGCGCTCGCGGACGCGAACGTGCAGGACATTCGGCCAGATGGAGTATCGACGAACGTCACCGAGTCCGACCTGCAGGGCGCGATCTACGTCTCGCGCCACGCGTCGACGACAGAGGTCTCGATCGTGACGGACAACCAAGCGGAGAAAGTCGGAAACGGCTCCTCGCCGTCTGACGTGGCGAAACAGGCGGTCTGTTCGTCGCCGGCGGCGGGGAAGAACCCGAACTTCAACTGCGATCACGGCTCGAGTCTGGCGCTCGTCGTGAGCGACGACCAGAACCACGAGGGCCGCGAGATCGCCGTCAGAACGTCCGTTCTCAAGGAAGCGCTGGGCTACGTCCCGAACTACCTCACGGTCAAGAACAACGAGACGGGCCAGCAGTGGCAGTACGCCGCGACCGTCGAGGACGGCTGGTTGACGGCGACGGCCGAGCACTTCTCGAGCAACTCGGTGACTTGGGAGAGCTCGGTCTCGATCACGAGCACCGGCGCCGCGAACGGAACGCAGTTCCAGTACCACATCTCCGAACTCGACGCTGCAAGCGACCCGACGGTCAACCTGACCGGCGTCGCGACTACGCAGAACGATACCGTCACCGGCTCGGCGACGTCGGGAACGATCGCCGCCGACATCTCGGGGACCGAAACGCCGCCGAGCACGACGCTGACGCTGTTCGGCAACGGTTTCGGATCCCGCTGGGATAACCAGAGCCACGCCGGCGTCGGCGACGGGCACTCCGGCTCGATCACCGTCGACGGCTCGCTGTCGGACACGTCGGAGGCGTCGGCGCCGACCGTCACCGTGACGGGCAACACGACGACGCAGAGCAAGTCCTCGTCGTGGTCGGGCGTCTCGAACGGCGCCTCGAAAACCGTGAGCGTGGGCGGCAACGCGCCGCCGAGCGGGCAGTCCGTGACGTTCACTGGCGAGGAATCGACGTTTGCCGAGTCCCGCAGCGGGACGGGGGTTTCTGGCGGATCAAGCACCAGTATATCCGTTGGTGGAGACGAGTCGCCCCGAAACGCGCAGATCACCTTCATCGGGGGCGCCAGCCCGTCGCCGCACAGTATTGTCTCGGACCAGGGGGACGGCGCCACCGAATCGTCCCAGAACATGGTCGGTGACTCGGGGAATAACGACCTGATGAAGTCGGCGGTTCAGTTCACCCCCAGCGCAGGGGAGAAAATCAAAAACCTAACCGTCGATATCGCGTCCGTCTCCGGCTCAGACACGGGAACGGGCATATCTGTCTATCTCGTGCCCGGCACTATTGACAGCACCTACCGCGAGGGAACGAAAATCGCAACATGGGATCCGACTTGGTCGACCGGAGAGCAGACGATCTCGGTGAGCGGGGCCGATGTCACCGGAGGCCAAACCTACCATCTGGAGTTCGTTACTGAGAGCACCGACTCAGACGGTAGCACCGATATGCTGACGCTCAAAACCGACGATTCAGGCAACGATAAGTCCGGATACTCCGCTGGAGGCTCGACTTACAACATCTACGGCTGGGGCGACGTGCGCATGGCGTTCTCCGCCACCCAAAACCCGAGCGTCGACGTGGACGGCGACGGCACGGCCGACGCGAGCTACTCTGGGACGCTCTCGAACGGGGAGACCATGACTAAATCAGTCTCGTCCCTATCGACTGGCTCGGTAACGCTCGATTTCGGCGGCTCTGGAGCGCCCTACGATTGGTCTCTAAGCTATGACCGTGTGGAGCACACCGAGGACCCGAGCGTCGACGCCGACGGCGACGGCACGGCCGACGCGACCTATAGCGGGACGCTCGCGCCGGGGCAGACGGCGACGGTGAGCATCTCCGCACTCTCGACCGGGAGCAACACGCTGTCGGTCTCGACGGCCAGCAGCACGACCACGGGCCTCTCGGCCTCGTGGACCGAGCGGACTCAAACTGACAACCCGAGCGTGACGCTCGATAGCGTCACTGAATCGCACACGGGCAAGCTCGCGGACGGCGAGACGGTGACGCTCTCGTGGGCGCCGTCGGATCTCACGGCCGGCGCCTCGAACTCCTACTCGATCTCGCTAGCGAGCGTCTCAACCGGATCGCCCGCCATGACCGCGGACTACAGCCTGTCGATCAACGAGGTCGATGCGGCGAAAAACCCGAGTGTCGACATCGACAACGACGGCATTCCCGAGGCGAGCGTCACCGGGCTCATGACCGGGACCGATAGCCAGAACTTCTCGATCTCGCCGAGCCTGAGCGACGATAGCTGGGCGGTCTCGTCGACGGGCAGCCCGGTGACGATAGAGGCCGTGATCACCGAGACGACGGTGACTGGATCGGCCGGCGTGGAGCTGAACAACGTCTCGAACTCGACCTCCGGCCTCGCCGAGGGCGACACGCAGACGCTCACGCTCCCGCAGAGTGCGATCGTCGAGGGGACGAACGTGCTCAACATCTCGGCCGGCGACGGGTCGCTCTCGGGCGACGCGCCGGCGCCGAAGGTGGCGCTGAACTACTCCCACGACGCGCTCGATCGGCAGAGCGTCCAGTACGAGAGCGGGCGTTGGGTGGAGAGCTACAACGTCTCGAAATCCTTCGCGAGCAGCCGTGAGAACGTCTGGATGAACACGACGTTCGAGCACAACGTCGTCTCGATCCGCTCGGTCGAGATGCGCGTCGACGGCGGCTCGTGGTCGACTGTCGCCGACAGCAACTACCAGCTTGAGCAGAACGATGTCGCCGTCGACGTCGACGAAGCCTACGGGGGCGACATCCCCGAGAACACGACCGTCGACGTCCGGTTCGTCGGCGGCCGCGTCGACCCGGTCGGCATGGAGGTCACCATCCTCGAGGCGTCGGCGCCGAACGAGGACCTCAACTCGAAGATCCGCGTCGACTCCCAGACCGACGACTCCTACATCGACGTCGGACCGACGGCTCAGGGCGACCGGATTCACTACACGCACGAGGAGTCGTGGGACGCGAACAGCTTCGTCCTCGTGGACTCTGGCGGCTCTCAAGAGCTCCACGTTCCGGGAGCGCGAGCAGACGACACGTTCCGCGTGTCGACGGTCGCGACCCGGGCGAACCTGAGCACCGGCGACGCGAAGATCCGGGTCATCGAGACCGGATCGACGCCGCAGTTCAAGATCGGCCCGGGACCGAGCGGCCCGGGCGACCAGATCTCGCTGACGCACTATCAGACCAGCAGCGGGACCACGTACCTCCTCAAGGAGATCCTGCCCGAGTCGACGTCGCTGATCGACTCGGCGGTCGCGAACTCCCCGGTCACGCTGACCGTTGAGGACAAGGACTGGAAGGTCGGGATCTTCGTCGGAGACGGCTCGGGGACGAAGGGAGATCCGGAACAGCAGGACACTGAGCAGACCGGGCAGGGCGGCGTGACGCTCGGTTCCTCGCTGTTCATCGTGCTCTCGGTCGTGCTGCTGGCCGGCGTCTGGTTCGTCTCCCAGAAGTTCGGCCGAGGCCGGATCTCGACGGAGCGATTCGCGCTGGGCGCCGTCGTGGTCATCGGGATCTTCGGCCTCGAGATCATCTCGGCGGCGAGCCTCGTGGCAGGGATCGCGAACGGGATCGCGACGTTCCTCGGCGGCGCCGCGAGCTCGTGGCCGCTGCTGATCCTCGCCGGCGCCGCGATCATCTACTACTGGCTGCGACAGCGCGGAAAACCGAACAACGTGGTCAAGTTCGAGATCCCCGGCCGGGGTGAGAACTGAGATGCTGACCGAGTTGGTCGTGACGGCGGTTGAGATGACGATCGGGCACATCGGGGGGCTCTCGACGGCCGTGGGCTTGCTGGTCGGCTACCACTACCTCGGGAAGACGGCAGCGCTCGGCGGGGTTCTGTCGAGTCTGCGGGGCACAGTGCTGATCCTCGGCGGGCTGGTGCTCGCCGGCGCCGTCGAGATCAACCCGTCGGCGCTGCTGGCGATCGGACAGACGCTGCTCGAACTCGGCATGGGGTTCCTGCCATGACTGACCCGCTCGTGATCTTGGTCAGCGCCGTCGTGTTCGCAGGATCCGGTACGCCGAGTTTCGGGTGATGGAGTTCCTTCGAGAACTCCCGCTCGTCAGCGACCTACTCGACCTCGGGTTCATCGCGGCAGCCGCCTTCGTAGTGTTCCTCGCGCTCGCCCTGTTCGTGTGAGGCGCCCGAGTCAGGGCGCCGACCTGCGTTGCGGGTGGAGTCCGCGACCGGAGGGAGCGGTGTTTTGGTTGAGTGAGTCCTTACTCACACGCGTAACGGAGAAGTCGGGGTGGGGCGGTGAAAGCGGCGCGCTGCCGACGCGATCGAGACGGCGTTGACGGCGAAGAACACTCGAAAAACAGAGAGGTAGCGGCTGGCGCGCGGTATCACTTATAAAGATCAGAGAGGAGAGGTAGTGTTGCCACTCACACGGAGCCGAATCAGCCGAAGGCCTTGCTCGGGCTGATGTCGTACGGCAGGTACTCGCGGAAGATCCACCAGTCGCCCGGGAGGAACTTATCACCCTTCTGCGTTCTCACGACCGGCGAGAACTCCTTCGCGAACTCGTGGACCGGGCGACCGTGCGCCTCGGCCCACTTCAGGGCACCCTGTCGGATCAGCCGCTTCGCGTCCTGGCGGGTCTCGGGCTCGTAGCCGATCTCCATCTCCGAGCGGCCCTGGCTCCGATCGAGGGAGCCGACGTAGTGATCCAGCCAGCGGTCCCACGCCGTCTCGCCGTCGCCGAAGGTGCCGGCGTCGACGTAGCGGTCGACGGCGGCCTCGGTCGTCATGTTCACCGAGTCCTTCCAGCCCTCAATGCGCTGGACGATCTCCTGGGCGAGGTACTTCGAGCCGAGTTCGACGCCGGTTGCACGGTCGTGCGTGACCAGGGCGCCGAGTCGATCGATCGCCGTCGAGACGGTCCCGAGGGCGCGGTCGATCCGACCGGCCAACTCCGTCATCGTGAACTCGCCGCCGTCGGTCAGCAGCGTATCGAGCATCCGAACGTCGGTCTCGTTGAGGTTTCCGACGACGGCCTCGAGGCCGCGATTCTGCTGTGCGCGGATGCGCGGGAGTTGGTCGTAGACGAGCTTCCGGAACCGGCGACGTCCACGAACCTCGAAGTAGTCGTCGTCGACGAAGATCTGGTGGTCGGCGCGGACCGGAAGGCCGGACCACTCCAGCACGTTCAGCAGCGCCTCGTCGAGTTCACGATCGAGCCGCTCCAGATCGTCCCAGTAGACGGTATCGCGCTGGAGCGAGTGCTGTAGCGAGGAGCCGATCTTCGGGTTCTCGAGCGCCGTTCCTGAGACGGCGTCGGGGTTCTTCACGTGGTAGTGCTTCAGTTCCTTCGCGTACTGGTGGCCGCCGAGGAGCTCGGCGGCGCGCTCTGGGCCGATCGTGGCGGTGTGGTAGTGGCCGGGCTTCTCGCGATCGTCGCGCACGCTCTTCGCGTAGCCGCGGCGCTCCTGACCCAGCAGCATCGAGACGCGGTGTAAGCTCCCGTCGAACGCGAACACCTTCCCGGTCTCACCGTCCTTCACTCGGACGTAGAGTTCGGCGTCGACGATGTTCGACGACTCGTGGATCTTCTCCGGAGCGAACGCGTCCGGGTCGATCAGCGTGGGCGAGTTGAACCTGAAGCCCTGGCGCTCGCGAAGGCGACTCAGCGCATCTTGGAGGAGATGCGGGTACCGACCGAACTCGAAGTAGGAGCCCTTGACCTCCACGTCGTAGCCGAGGATGTCGTGGGGGTTCGACATCGGCGCCGCATCTTCGACGGTCTCGATCTCGGGCCAGCGCGGTGAGATGCGGAAGTAGGCGCGCTTCCGGTCCTCCGCCTTCGCGTCCTCGTACTGCTCGTAGCCGGTCGGGTAGACGTAGACCTGGTACTCGCGAACCTCCTCGAGGCGGAAGTCGGGGTGATCACGCGGGGCGATCCCGGAGCCCTTGAAGCGGAACTCGATGGCCCACTCCTTGCCGTCGACGTCCTCGAACGTCTCTCGGAACGCGCCGAGGCGCTCGAAGTCGTGTTCCTTCTGGAGCGAGTTCAGCCCGAAGTAGCTCGCGAGGCCCGTGTCGAACTTGAGATAGGCCGCGAACTCGTGGGGCTGCGGATCGATGAACGCGCGGAGGTCGAAGAAGTCCCGGCCGGCGTCCGAGTTGTTCCGGTTCGCTGCGGCCTGCTGTTGCTTCCGAACGTTCCGGAACTCGTCGCACTGGTAGTAGTGATCGTCGACATCGTCGCGCCGCTCCAGGTCCTCCTGACAGTACCGGCAGGTCGCACGCGGTTCCTGCGGGCAGGATCCCTCGTGTTGCTCAGCGGCTTCTCGCGTCTCGAAGTAGACCCGGCAGTGGCGGCAGCCGGCGACGTAGTTCGACTCCCAGTTCTGGTGACGCTGCTCGCGCTGTTCCTCGAGTTCAGACTTCGTGACGCGGTCTCCGGCGTCGACGCCGTCGCTATCGGCTGAGTACCGCTCTCCTTTCGCTTCGTGGTCCCAGACCTGACTGTCGATGCTGTCCTCGCCGTCGGTCGTCACGGGCTCGGCGTCCTCGAAGAGGTCGAACTCGTCCGAGGTCACGCCGACTCACCTCCGCTGAACGAATCGAGTGTCGGCGTCTCCCACCAGACGTGCGAGGTCGGTGCGTGACTACAGTTGAAGCAGTAGATCGAGTTCCGCGGGACGATGCTCCGCGGGTGGAGGAACACGTGCGACCCGCAGTTGGGGCACTCGACGCCGGCGCGGATGACCCATGTGTCGTTGATCTTCGCGACGTGCTCGTCGTCGACGAGGTTCGCGGGGATGGCGTCGATATCGTCGACGTGGTTACTGAGGTAGCCGCTGGCCTGTACCGGGACCGGCGGCTCCGTCTCCGGATCGTCGGCGAACTCTTCGGTGAGAGTCACTTCGACCACCCCGCGAGGTCCGCCTGAGTTCCGTCTGCGGCGCTGTCGTGATCGGCCTCATCGGCACGGCGATCGAGTTCCTTCTCTCGGGTCCACTGTCGTCGACCCTCGAACGCCTCGCACAGGCGGTCCACGAACCGAGTCGGATCCGCGGCCTCGGCGTCGAGTGCCCCGAGGTCGGTGGAACGCAAGCTGGTGACGCCTAGGCCGACCACCACCTCGGTGATCGACCAAGTCACGATTTCCGGACCCATCTGGATGACGGGCGGTGAGTGACAAGCGGGGCAGGTCCAGTAGCGGTAGCCGTGGGTCGGCTCGAAGAGTTCGAGTTCGAGACCGCAACGGGGACAGACACCGCTCTGCCGGTCGGGAAGATCGACCATCCCCGTCACGCCGACTCACCTCCGTCGAAGTCGTCGAGAGTGACCTGTGGATCCTGCTCGACCTCCGGCGGCCCGTAGATCTCGCTGAAGTGCGCTGGCTCCTCGTCGACAACTCGGGCAGCGAGGAGTCGCCGGTGGCAGAACGCTTCGTTGGCCTCGAGGCAGACGAGCCACACGTCGCGATCGTCGTCGAGTCGATCCCGGAGGGTTCCGAGGACCTCCTGGGGACCGGCACGATCGAGATAGTTCAGATACCGCTCACGGAAAGAGACGCCGTCCCACGCGACACGGCGGGCCTCATCGTCGGTGTCCGGGATAGACTCGTCCTTCGCCGCGGCCTCTCGGATCGCGTTGTAGGCGTCGAGAAGCTCCTCCGGCGGAGCGAGTGCCGGGACGTTCCGGTCGACGGACCGACCGACGAAGTCGTACTCGTAGCGAACGACGCCAAGCACGAGGTCCTCGTCGGCGACATCGGCACTGGCGAGTCCGCCGACGTAGGTCGTGCGGATTTCGCCGTCGTGATCGGCGCTCAAGCTGCCTCACCTCCGAGACCGTCGATAGGCAGCGCGTCCGCGCTCAACTGGTAGTAGTCCGATCGGCCGTCAACCTCGTACCACGTCGGGCGGAGCTCCTCCTCGACGATCACCGCGGGGACGGCGAGCAGGCCGAGTAGCTCTTCGTCGCCGTCGTCATCCTCGCCGTAGATGACGAACAGGTAGACGCCGCCGGTCTCGACCAGCTTCTCGTGCTGGCGTCGGGTGATGTAGAAGCGGCCACATCGAGACCTGGAACCGTTCGAGATAGTCGCGCGGGCGGCCTTGATCTCGACGGGCTGGCCGGGCTCGATCACGCACATCCCGACCATCGGGATCTGTTTGCTCGCGAACAGCGCGACCTCTGGGATAGCGTCGTGCCAGTAGTCCTCGGCAGCCCGTCCCCACGACTCGGGGACGTCCGCTGTCTGGAGCTCGTCGACGTCCTCGAAGACGAGATCTTCGACGATCTCGCCGACCACCTTCGAGGCAGCTTTACTCAAGCTGATCACCTCGAAGATCGTCGGTAACGGCTGCACTGAGGCGATCAAGACAATCGCTACAGTAGGGGCGCGTCTCGGGGACGCCGGCGGCGCCGCAGGGGCACCTCGAGGAGGGAAAGATGCCGGTCAAGGCTGCTCACCCCCGGTCCCGTCCGCAAATGGTGCTGGGACGAACGACCGGCGCGCGCGGTAGTCCTCGGGCGCGGCGCCCTGGACGGAGACGACGACGCCCTGACTCCCGAGGCGCTGGAGCGCGCTCCGGGCTCGGTCTCTGGTGATGCCGAGTTCGTTCGCGATACGGGCCGACGCGACGCCGCCTTCGAGCAGGTCGGTCTCGTCGCGCTGGTAGAGGCGCCAGCAGGCTTCGAAGATCGTCGCCTCGATCTCCGACGACCGGCGACGCCGCGACTGGCGCTTTGCCGGGGACATCACGCTGCCTCACCCCAGAAGTTGGTGACCTGATTCGGCCGGATCCACGGCTGGACCCACGCACCACCGACCCAGTTGGCGGTGATCGTGGCGCCGTAGACACGCTCCTGCGGGACTGGCGGACGGCTCAAAGCTCACCACCTCCGAGGACGGAGTCGTCGATGTCGACGGCCCGCCGGACGAGGTCTCGCCGTTCGTCGATGCGTTCCTCCACGTCGCGCCGTTGGTCCTCGTCGATGTGCTGCTCGATCCCTTCGCGAATCAGGTCCTCCAGGAACTCGCGCTCGTACTCCTTCAGCGCGTTTAGTTCGACGTTGATGTCACGACCTTCCGAGACCTGAGTCCGGAACCGGTCTCGGAGCTGTCGATCCTTGTCCGTGGACGAAGGGTTCGGGTTCTCCGGGAGGTCGAACCGCTTGATGTGCTCGAGGTTGATCCCGCGGCGCTCAAACGCGAGCGTACCGCCGCTCCCGTCGAACTTCGCGGCGCTGCTCAGCGGCCAGATGTCGAAGTACGTCTCGTCGGTGGCGTTCTCGGGGTCTCGGAACGAGAGTTTGACCCCGTAGTGCCGCATCGTCTCCTGAACGGAGACGGGAGCGTGGTACCCAGAGGGGTTGAAGTCCCCGTAGTAGAGGACTCGAACGTCGTTGCCGTCCCGGATCTTGGAGGCGAGCCGCTGGCTGGCCTCGAAGACCTTCGAGTCGGACCAGTCGCCCCGAGTTGCCTCGAGGCGGACGTTCAGGTCGTTACAGATCGGGCGGAACACCGATGCGAGGCTCTGCTTCTCGAGCCAGACTTCGACGTAGGCCTCCTGCTCTTCCCAGAAGTTCTCGCGGTAGGCCTTCCACGAATCGCGGATCTGCTCATCGACGAACTGCTGGGCGTCGTCGTACCCGCTGTCGACGGTCGCCTCGGCACGGCGCGACTCGTCGATGATCAGCGAGGGATCGATGTAGCCAGCCCGGCGCCCCTTCTTCACGGCCCGCTTGACCGAGCGGTACTCGTACTCGTGTCCGCGAGCTTCGAGGGCGTAGTAGATGTCCCGGACCGTCCGCTTCTCGTCGGTGAGGACGTCGTCGCAGAGGCGGACGAGCTTCTCGTACTTCGGGCCGGGGTTCCATGAAGTCAAGCCGACTCACCTCCGGGAACTGACTCCGAATCGGGCCGGTAGTAGTGGCCGCCTCCGGAGGATCCGGTCGTGAGATCGTCCGGTCGGTGAGGGCAGCCGATCAGATGCCCGTATTCGGTTCCGTCGGACGGGCTACGGGTGCAACGAGCTTTGCAGGTCCCGCACCGGAACTCGGAGTCCTTCTCAGTACCGAGCGTGCCGGTGTGCGGAGTGGGGGCCGGCGTCATGGCCGGCACCTCCCGTCATCCAGCGCTGCGCAGTCCTGATCCTCGTCGGTGATCGAGAGCCCGCAGAACTCACAGATGCGCGGGTCCGTCTCGCTGACGGAACTCACGCGAACCACCCCGCGCTAGCCAGAATACTTCGGGGATGGCATGGGGTGCGCCAGAACTTTCGGCGAACTTCACATCCTTCGGGGGTTTGTTCGCCCCCTGCCGCTACTGAACGTTGTCGAGCGAGGCGCTCACCAGTGCGAGAACGGAGCCTTCGTGAGAAGGCCAGAACGTAGTGGACTCGCTGGGATTTGAACCCAGGGCCTCTTCCTTGCGAAGGAAGCGATCTACCACTGATCTACGAGCCCGCATCAGAATCGAGGCGGGGGAGCGGTTTGAACGTTGCGCTTCCCCTCGACTCACGGCGCCGATACAGCCGCCGCTCGCCGGGTGAGAAAACGTGAGAACGGAAGGGTTCAGTCCTCGAGGACGATCTCGATCGAGACGTCGTTCGGGACCTGAATCCGCATCAGCTGGCGGAGCGCGCGCTCGTCCGCGTCGATGTCGATCAGCCGCTTGTGGACCCGCATCTCCCAGTGCTCCCACGTGGCGGTCCCCTCACCGTCCGGGGACTTCCGCGAGGGCACGTTGAGCTCCGTCGTCGGGAGCGGGATGGGACCCGACAGCGAGACACCCGTCTTCTCCGCGATCTCGCGGATGTCGTCGCAGATCTCGTCCAGATCCTCCGGGCTCGTTCCCGTGAGTCGGACGCGAGCCTGTTGCTCGGGCATCTATCGCTCGTCGACGCCGAGCACCTTGCCGGCCGCGATGGTCTGACCCATGTCACGGATGGCGAAGCTACCCAGCTCCGGGATCTCGCTCGACGGCTCGATCGAGATCGGCTTTTGCGGACGAACCGTTACGACTGCGGCGTCGCCGGACTTGATGAAGTCCGGCTCCTCCTCGGCGACCTCGCCGGTCGACGGGTCGATCTTCTGGTCGATCGACTCGATGGTACACGCGACCTGCGCCGTGTGGGCGTGGAAGACCGGCGTGTAGCCAGCGGTGATGACGGAGGGGTGCTGCATGACGACGACCTGCGCCTGGAACGTCTCGGCGACGCTGGGCGGGTCGTCGGCCGGGCCACAGACGTCGCCACGGCGGATGTCGTCCTTGCCGATGCCGCGGACGTTGAACCCGACGTTGTCACCGGGCGCAGCGCTGGGCACCTCTTCGTGGTGCATCTCGATCGTCTTCACTTCGCCGCCCACGTCGGACGGCTGGAAGGAGACGTTGTCGCCCGTGTTGAGGGTACCCGTCTCGATACGTCCGACGGGGACGGTACCGATACCGGAGATGGTGTAGACGTCCTGAATCGGCAGACGCAGCGGCGCGTCCGTCGGCGGCTCCGGCTCCGGCAGGTTGTTGAGAGCCTCCAGCAGCGTCGGGCCATCGAACCAGGAAGTCTGCTCGGACTCCTCGGCGATGTTGTCGCCCTCGAACGCCGAGATGGGGATGAACGTCGTGTCGTCGGTGGCGAACTGAACCTGGTTGAGCAGGTTCGTGACCTCCTCGACGACCTCCTTGTAGGAGTCCTCGCTGTAGTCGACGAGGTCCATCTTGTTGATGCCGATGACGAGCTCGTTGATACCCAGCGTGCGGGCCAGGAACACGTGCTCTCGGGTCTGGGGCGCGACGCCGTCGTCTGCCGCGACGACGAGCACCGCGTTGTCTGCCTGCGAGGCGCCCGTGATCATGTTCTTCACGAAGTCACGGTGGCCCGGACAGTCGACGATGGTGAAGTTGTATTCGTCGGTGTCGAACTCCTGGTGGGCGATGTCGATGGTGACACCACGCTCTCGCTCCTCGGCGAGGTTGTCCATGACGTAGGCGAACTCGAAGCCGCCCTTGCCCTTCTCCTCGGCCTCCTCGCGGTGCTGCTCGATAACGTGCTCGGGGACGCTCCCTGTCTCGTAGAGGAGTCGGCCCACGAGCGTACTCTTCCCGTGGTCAACGTGGCCGATAATGGCCAAGTTCTGGTGCGGTATGTCGCTCATAGTGGATTCACGCGCTAAAGGCGCTGTGGGGAAACCTTCGGCAGAACGCCGTAAAACCATTTCGATACGTGCCCCCGGAATCCGGCCGCGTACGGCGGTTTGTGCTACTGTACCGTGGTTCTGGGCTCAGCGAGGGGGGAGCCGCCCCACGTCGGCGAGCACCGCCGACGCCGTCTCGGCGCCGCCGGCGCCCCGCCCCGAGAGGTTCAGCCGACCGGCGTGCCCGGTCTCGATCTGGACGATGTTCTGGGTGCCGGTCACCGCCAGCGTGCCGTTCTCGGGCACCAGGCGCGGGCCGACTCTGACCCCCGACGCCGACGCGTCGACGATCAGTCTGACCGTCCGCCCGTCCTCGCCCGCGAGCGAGAGCGCGCTCGTGGGGAGCTCATCGATCCCCGTCACGTCGGCGTCGGCAAGCGACAGGGCCTCCTCGCCGCGGGCCTCCCGGAGCACGTTCGCGACGATGACGCCCTTCAGCGCCGCGTCGGTGCCGTCGACGTCGAAGGAGGGGTCGGCCTCCGCGACGCCTAACTCCTGGGCCTCCGCGAGTACGTGGTCGTACCCCAGGCCTTCGGCGGCCATCCGCGTGAGCACGAAGTTCGCGGTGCCGTTGAGCACGCCGCGGACGCGGTCGACCCGTTCCGGGCCGAGATCCTCGACGGTCCGGACTGCGGGGATGGCGCCGCCGACGGTCGCCTCGAACCGGAGTTCGCCGGCGCTCTCTTCGACGGCCGCCCGGAGGTCGGCATAGCGCTCGGCGACCGGTCCCTTGTTCGCCAGTACGACGTGGCGGTCCCGGGAAAGCGCCGCGGCGGCGTTCGAGAAGCCGGGTTCGGCGTCGCCGAGCGTCGTCGGCGTCGCCTCGACCAGCACGTCGTAGTCGGCGGCCAGTAGCTCCTCGTGGGGGCGCTCTCCAACGACACCCGTCTCCTGCTTCCGGGCGAGGGCCTCCTCGATATCCAGCGGGTCGCCCATCGCAGCGCCGGTGGAGTCCGCGAGACCGATCACGTCGTGGCCGTACTGCCCGGCCAACTCCGCGACCGCGCGGCCGACCGCGCCGACGCCCATCACGGCGAGTCTCATTCGCCCACCTCCAGGGGTTCGACGACGATGAGGTCCTTTCGCTCGGCGATCTCGCGGACGCGATCCAGCGCGGCTCCCCGCTCGCCCGAGCGCGCGCCCAGACGGAGATACGCCGAGGAGATCGCCTCGACGCCGTCGGGCGCGGTCAGCGATAGCTCCTCGACGGAGACGGTCGACTCGTTCTCGATCTCGCGGAGCGTCCCCGAGAGGTCGGTGTCGACGAGGTGCCCGGTCAGGAGCACCCGGAACGCCTCGCCGTAGTACTCCTCGTCGGCGGCGACGACGGTGACGCCCTGCTCGCGGAGGCCGTCGACCACGTCCTCGAACTTCCCAGCAGGACAGTCGACCGCGACTTCGACGGGAATACGGCCGCCAGGTGTGCGGCTTCCCCGCTCGTGGAACACCGAGAGGAGGTTCCCCCCGTTCTCGGCGATAGGGTCGAGGGCGGCCGCGAGTTCGCCCGGTTCGTCGACGAGTTCGAGTCGCAGCGTGTGTGTCGTGACACCATCGGGCCGGCTCATGGTCGATCCCTCTTCCCGACGGTCGGATACACGCGTTGCACGCTCGAACGGAGCGCCGGAGTCGGTATAAGCCTTCCCGGAGTGTGTCAGGGACTCACGAGCGAAAAACGGAGAGAAAACCGCAGACGGCGAGCGCGTCGGTCGCGCTTAGATGTACTCGATCGCTTCGGACAGCTCGAGCTTCATCCCCTTGCGCTCGCGGATCTCCATGATCTTCTCGCGCTGGAGGTTGTCCGCCATGACGCGGAAGCCGGCGTTCTCGGTGTTCCAGGAGGCACGACCCTCGGTCGCGCTCCGGATGTCGCTGGAGAAGCCGATCATCTCGCCGACGGGCGCGATGCCCTCGACGACCATGAGGCCACCCTCCTGGTACATGTCGTCGACGCGGCCACGGCGACCCTGGATCTCGCCGGAGGCGGCACCCATGTGCTCGCTGGGTACGTCGATACGGACGTTCTGGATCGGCTCCAGCAGGCGGATCTCGCCGTCGATGAGGGCGTGGTGAACGGCCTCACGGACTGCGGGGATCACCTGTGCCGGACCACGGTGGATCGTGTCCTCGTGGAGTCGGGCGTCGTGCAGTCGGAGCAGCGTCCCCTGCACGGGCTCGGCCGCCAGCGGGCCGTCGTCGAGCGCCTCCGAGAGCCCCTCGATCACCAGCTCCATCGTCTCGTTGAGGTGCTGGATACCCTTCGTGTCGTCGATCAGGATGTTCGTCCCGTGGATGTGCTCCACGTTCTGGGACGTGTCCTTCTCCATGCCGGCGTCCTGCAGCGCCTCACGGCGCTCCAGTTCGGGCATGTCCATGGAGACTTCGCCGCGCTGGATCGCGTCGACGATGTCCTGGGCCATCGGGTGGATGGAGATGTAGAACTTGTTGTGGCGGTTCGGCGAGACACCCTCGACCTCTCGGGACTCCTCCTGGGGCTGCTCGCGGTAGACCACGATCGGCTCACCGGTGTTGACCGGGATGCCCTGCTCTTTCTCGATACGCTGGGTGATCACTTCGAGGTGAAGCTCACCCTGCCCGGAGATGAGGTGCTCCCCGGTGTCCTCGTTGATCTCGATCTGGATCGTCGGGTCCTCCTTGGCGACCTGCTGGAGCGTCTCGATCAGCTTCGGCAGGTCGTCCATGGACTGGGCCTCGACGGACTTCGTGATCACCGGCTCCGAGATGTGCTCGATCGACTCGAACGGCGTCATCTCCTCGGAGGAGACCGTCGAGCCGGCGATGGCGTCGCGCAGCCCCGTGACCGAGGCGATGTTCCCCGCGGGGACGCGCTCCACTTCCTCCCGCTCACTCCCCATGAACAGCCCGACGGACTGGATCCGGTTTTTCCCGGCCGTCCCGGAGACAAACAGGTCCTGGCCCTTCTCGAGGGTGCCGGAGAACACACGCCCCGTGGCGATCTCCCCGGCGTGGGGGTCCATCGAGATGTCGGTCACCATGAAGACGACGTCGCCGTCCTCGTTGACCAGCCGCATGTCCTCTGCCAGCTCCGACTCGGCGTCGCCACGCCAGATGCGCGGGACACGGTGGGGCTGGGCGTCGACGGGGTTCGGGAAGTGCTTACAGACCATGTCGAGCACGACGTCCGAGAGCGGCGTGCGCTCGTGGAGTTCGTCGCGCTTGTCGTTCTGCTCCAGTTCGATGATGTCCGCGAAGGACATGCCGGTGCGCTGCATCGACGGCATCGAGACGCCCCACTTGTAGAGCGCCGAGCCGAACCCGACAGTCCCGTCCTCGACGGAGACCGTCCAGTCGTCGTTGATGTCGTCCATCTCCTCGATCATCCCGCGGATGAGCTCGTTGACGTCGGCGATGACGCCGAGCAGTCGCTCCTGCATCTCCTCCTCGCCTTCCTGCAGTTCGGAGATGAGGCGGTCGACCTTGTTGATGAACAGCGTCGGCTTCACACCCTCACGCAGCGCCTGTCGGAGCACCGTCTCGGTCTGGGGCATCGCCCCTTCGACGGCGTCGACGACCACGAGCGCGCCGTCGACGGCACGCATCGCTCGGGTCACGTCGCCACCGAAGTCGACGTGGCCCGGGGTGTCGATCAGGTTGATGAGGTGGTTGGTCTCCTCGTACTCGTGGGTCATCGAGACGTTCGCCGCGTCGATGGTGATCCCACGTTCCTGTTCGTCCTCCTTCGTGTCCATTGCCAGCTGCTCGCCGGCGGTCCCCTCGGAGATCATCCCCGCGCCTGCGAGGAGGTTGTCGGAGAGGGTCGTCTTCCCGTGGTCGACGTGGGCGGCGATGGCGATGTTCCGGATGTTCTCCGGAGTGTCCATCAGCCGCTCACACTCTTGGACAATTTTCTTACGTCGGCCCATTGGCGTTGGGTACCCGTGGCGGGGTCAAAAGGGTAGTGTTTCGCCAAGAGGCGTGTGCCGGTGGCACACCCGGCTATGGCCCCGGCTGCGGGCGAATTCGTTGGCGCGAACCGTCGCTCCTGCTCGGCCACTGCTTGTCGGCGGCTGGCAGTCGCCGCCTTCTACTCAGCCATCGGCGGCTGGCCGTCGCCGCCTTCTACTCCCGAAACGGTCTTCCCCCTCTCCCCCGTGGTACATTAACACATGGATATTCGACTTCCCGAGAACGGTCCCGCGGACCCGTTTCTCGGCGCAGCAGATCTGCTAGAGACCGAGAGCCGGGTCGACCTCCCAGTCCACGTTCGGCTCCGCGAGGACCCGGACGAGCGCACGTGGGCGGGGCACTACGACGACCGGCACGTACTCAACATCTCCCGGCAGGCAGCCACCAGCGCGATGGCCCGCGAGCTGGCGCTCCACGAACTCTCCCACATGGCCCGCTACGAACAGGAGCACCCCTCCCACCACCAGTCGACTCGGGAGGCCATCTTCCTCGCGCTGGCGGGCAAGAGCGTCGAACGCCGGAAGCTGGCCCACGTCCACCAGATGGCCAACCACATGAAGGACATTTACGCCGACGACATCACCCTCTCGGTTGCGCCGGGCGGAAAGCTCGTCACCTTCCTCGAGTCCCGACTCGCCGACGCCGTCGCCGACCGGCCGCCAGCGGTCCCGACTGGCTGGCAGCTAGCGACCCCCGGCGCCGACCCCGAAATCACGGCAGTCAACGCGGCGTTCGCCCTCGCGCTGGTGGAGCGCCACGACCTCGTCGACGAGGACCACCGCATCTACGACCTCGCCCACGCGGCCGCGGACGACGCGCCCGAGATCCGTCTCGACCGGTTCGCCGACGCGTTCCGGTCGTTGGCGGATGATCCAACAGAAAGCGAGTACCGCAAGGCGCTGGTCGACCTGACCCGGGAGTACGTCGGCGACTAGGCTTCGGCGATCCGGACCAGCACGTCGTCGCGCTCCAGCGGGAACGGGGCGTTCGCCCGGCCGTCGCGGTTCGACGTGATGGCGTACAGCGCGCCGTCCGGTCCCGGTTCGACGTGCCGGATCCGCCCGAGTTCGTCGACCAGCAGGTCGTGGCTCGTCACCGTGTAGGTGTCGTCGAGCCAGTCGGCGCTGTGGCGCTGGCCCGTCTCGCCCAGCGCGGGCGGCTCCTCGCCCGACGGCGTCAGCGTGAACGACTTCAGGCGCTGCTCGGCGAGACAGCCGACGAGTAGCCGATTTTGGAGCGTTGGCGCCGCCTCGCCGCGGTAGAACGACGACCCGGAGGGCGCCCAGACGGTGCTCTCGACTTTCGAACTCGCAATGGGGCGCCGGTAGTCAGTCCCCGCGTACTCGTCGGGCTGACGGGCGTCGGGCCAGCCGTACTCCGTGCCCGCCGCGAGCGCGTTGACCTCGTCCGGGCCGGGCCCGTGTTCGTTGACCACGGGGGTGGCGTCGGGCAGCCAACTCAGCCCCTGTGGGTTCCGGTGGCCGATGGAGAACACCCGCGGGTCGCCCTTCTCGCTGTTCCCCGGCGCAGGGTCACCCGAGGGAGTGACGCGGAGCGTCTTCCCAGCGAGGGACTCCGGATCGGCGGCGAACTCGCCGTTGCCGGCGTCGCCCATCGTCATCCAGAGGTAGTTCGCCGGGCCGAACCGGATCCGGCCGCCGTTGTGGATGAACGCGTTGGTGTCGGCCTTCGCCGGCGCTTCGAGCAGCACGTCGACTGGCTCGCCGGGGTCGTCGCTCTCGGGGTCGAACGCCGCCAGCCGGACGACTGGCTCCTCGGTGTCGTTGGCGGTGTAGCAGACGAAGACGCGCGACACCTCGGGGTAGTTCGGATGGACTTCGACGCCCATCGTCCCACCCTCGCCGCCGTCGACGAACCAGCTTTTCTCGTCGCTACCGGGTGGCACCGACCCGCCGTCGATGGCGCCGGCTGGCTCGAACAGCGGGGTGACTTCGCCGTCGGCGTAGCGGAGCACCTGTCCGGGGCGCTCGGTCAGGTATAGGTCGCCGTTGGGGGCAAAGGAGAGGTCCCACGGGATCTCGAGGTTCTCGGCCAATACCTCAATCTCGAGTTCCGGCTCGGCGGCGTCGGTCGGCGCCGACCAGTCCGGGTCGTAGCCGTCCCACGCGGTCTCGTCGTGGTCGAGGCCGGCGGTTCCACCCGGCGATGGGTTGGGTTCGGTGTCGCTGGGGACGCCGGTACTACAGCCGGCGAGACCGACCGTGGAGAGGGCGAGTATCGTGCGACGGGAGAGCGAATCGGGGTCCACGTTCGATCATCGGGAGCCCGAAGTAAAGTCCTTCTGTCGGCGTGGCCGGCGCTGGCCGGCGTGAAAACGAAAGAGAGAGAACGGCTTAGCGGGCCGCGGCCGCGACGCGCTCGGTCTCTTCCTTCTGGGAGATCGGGTACGCGCTGACGTCGTAGTCGGCGGCGCCCATCAGCTGCTGGGCCAGCGCCCCGGCGGCCGAGGTCGTCGAGCCGCGGGACGCGTTGAGCGTGCCCGTGGCGATGAACTTCAGTCCCTGGTCGACACGGCGCTGGGGCGCCACGTCGACGGCCTTCGGGACCGAGATCCCGCCGTACTTCAGGCGGACGGTCTCCTCACGCGGCGCCGCGTTCTCGACGGCGGTCACGAGCACCTGCGCGGGGTTCTCCTCGGTCTGCTCGTGGATGATTTCGAACGCCTCGCGCACGATGTTGGTCGCCTTCTGCTTGTCGCCCGTGTTGTCCTCCGTCTGCATCAGACGGTTGATCATGCGCTCGACCACGCTGATCTCGGACTTCTCGAACTGCTTGCTCGCGTGACGACCCATCGTGTGGGCGACGGCCGTCACGGTGAGGTAGCGCTGGGTCGAGGGGTCGCTGTACTCGATCCCGGAGACGTCCCAGACGCCGAACAGGTCGGCGCCGGTCGACGTTTCCTCGGTCGTCTCCTCGGCTTCGGCCTCGACTTCCTCGGTCTCGGCGTCGGCCTCGGGGGCTTCGTCCTCGCTCATCGGACGGGCTTCTCCGCGTTACCGCGAACCAGTTCGATCATCGAGACGCCGTTGACCTTCTCGACCTTGTAGTTGACACCCGAGATGTCACCCATCGCACGACCCTTCGAGCCACCGATCCCGGCGATGGTGACCTCGTCGTGCTCGTCGATGAACGAGATGGCGCCGTCACCGGGACAGAACGCGGTGACCTGCTTCCCGTTTTTGATGAGCTGGACCCGGACACACTTTCGGATGGCCGAGTTCGGCTGCTTCGCCTCGATGCCGACCTTCTCCAGCACGATGCCTCGACCCTGGGGCGCACCCTCGAGCGGGTCGGATTTCTCCTTGAGTCCGCGTTCTCGGCGCGCGTACTCCGAGTCGGACCACCGCCGCTTCTGGCGGTCCTTCTTGAGTTTGCGCGCGGCGTATTTGCCGTTCGCCATACCCAACGGTTTTCGACGGAACCACTTAAGCATCCCCTTTCGACGGGGCGAAACGAGCCGAGAACTGTTTAGAGGATGCGCTAGTCGGATCTGAGCGCGTTTCGCCGAACAGCCCGTTACGCTGTTTCGGTGCCGGCGACGGGAATCTCCGTCACCCACTGGTCGACGCCCCAGTCCAGTCTGACGTGAGCCACGTCTCCCTCCCCGCGTATTCGGATCGACGGAGTGAGTTCCCGTTCCTCTCCCGGTTGGAGGCTCGCAGTCACCAGCTTCGACCCGGAGACGTAGTTCTCCGAGAGGCTCGCGCCGAACGTTCCCGCGCCATCGCCGCGGTTCGCCACTGTGAACGACACCGTCGCTTGCTCCGTTTCCACTGCCCCGATCTCGGCGGGGCTGACCGACGGCTCCCCGACGTCGAACTCGGGTGGCTCGTTCAGCCGGCTGATCGTTTCGGCGGAGAGCGTTCGAAGCGTCGAGCCGCGCGACTGTAGCTCCCCGCTCCCGACAGTCCGGTCTTTCGCCACCGCGAACGCCACGTCGACGGTGTCTTTCCGCCACGGGACGGGCTGGCGCGACGCCAGTCCCACGGCCTCGCCGTCGAGCTCGAGCGCCACTGCCTCCGTAGCCGCCCCCCGATCCAACTCAGTCGAGAGCCGGACGACGACGTACTGGCGTCCGGCCTTCCGGTGGACGTGTGGATGCGTCCCCGACAGCGGGTAGAGAATGAACTCCGCGACGGTGAGTTCGGCGAGCCGTGCCGCCGGCGTCCCCGTCGGCGAGGGAGAGTCGACCGATTCCGGTGACGGCTCAGTCGTTCCGTCGGCCTCAGTTCTCGCCGACCCCGAGCAGCCGGCGGTTCCGGTGACCGCGGCGACGCCCCCGACCAACAGGCGGCGACGGGAGAGATTCTGGAGGGACACGGCTCACGTATCGAACTGTCTGGATAAATGCTTCGTGGGCGAGCGCCCACGCTTCCCTCAGGCCAACTGCACGTCGTCGATGTCGAAATGGCGATCCGCCAGCCGTCGGGCGGTCTCTATCGACTCGCCGCCGGCGCCGATGGCGACGCCGCGGTCGGCCTGGGCCACCTCGACGTACGCGACGGTGCTGCCACCCTGCGTCGAGAGGGTGACGTTGCGCACGGCCGCGGGCGCGAGGCAGTTCGCGACGAACGCGGCGGGGTCGTCGGCGTCCTCCACGAGATCGACGCGCGTGTCCAACTGTTCCTCGACCTCCTCGACGGTCTGGCCGCCGGGGCCGATGGCCGCACCCATCTCGCCGGCCGGGACGACGAACACCGCGCGGTCGTCCTCGACCAGGCAGTCGACCGGCGTGACGCCGGTCGCGTCGGCGAAGGCGGCGATGTAGCGGCGCGCCTCGTCCGACAGGGTGAGCGTCATCGCTGCCGCCCGCTGGCTGGTGATTCAGTTCGCTGACGGGACCGTCCCATCAGTCGTCGCTGGACGTGGCCGCCGAGGTCGACCCCATCCGGAGGTCGACGTCGCCGGTCCCGATGGCCACCGGCTTCCCGACGATCACGTTCTCGATCACGCCGTCGAGGTCGTCGACCTCGCCGTGGATGGCGGCGTCGAGCAGGTGGTTCACCGTCACCTCGAACGCCGCCCGCGCGAGCACGGAGTCTTTCGACCCCGAGATCCCGTGGCGACCGATCGACTCGATGGTGCCGCGGTTGGTCATGATGTCCGCCACCAGCATCAGGTGCCGGACGTTCACGTCGTCGAGCCCCTGTTCGGCCAGCGTCTCGTGGGTCTCGTTGATGATCGTCTCACGGGCGGCCTCGATCCCGAGTTCCTCGTTGATCTCGTGGATGTTGTTACACGTCGAGCGGGTGATGTCGACACCCTCGATCTCGAGCACGTCGCCGAAGGCCGACCCCTCGGTGTAGAGGACGAACTCCTCCTCGTCGCGGTCCTCCAGTTCCTCCTTCCGGATCACGACGCGGGAGACCTCCTCGATCCCCTTGAAGACGACCTCGCGGAGCTCCTCGACGAGCTGGAGCAGCTCCCGGTAGCTGGGCTGCTCGGGGCCAAAGGCGAGCACGGTCCCCTTGCGCTTGGTCGCGACCTTGAGTTCGCTCTCGATGGTCTCGCGGAGCTCCTCGGCGATCTCGCCCACGTCGTCGTAGGTGGGCCAGCGCTTCTCGAGGGTTTCCTCGTTCAGGTCGATGGTGACCTGCATGTCCGCGACGTTGGTTGAGACGTTCCCGAGCGCGAGCACTTTGGTCGCCTCGATCTGCCAGACGACTTCGCGTGCCTTCTCGCGGTCGGTCGCGTACTCCTCCTCGAGGTGAACCGTCATCGTCGGCGTGTCCGGCGTCTTCCGGGCGTCGACGAGTTCGATCAGTCGGGGCAGCCCCTGTGTCACGTCGATCTCCGCGACGCCCGCGAAGTGGAACGTGTTCATGGTTAGCTGCGTCCCCGGCTCACCGATCGACTGGGCCGACACCGTCCCGACGGGGTCGAGCGCGTCGACCCGCGTGTCGTCGTAGCGGGTGACGACCGCCTTGACGATCTCCTCGATCTCCTCGCGCGTCGCGCCCTCGTTCTCCTCGATGGCGCCGTAGACGCGGTCCTTCAGGCGTCGGGGGAGTTCGGTCCCCTCGACGAGCGTTTCGGTGTCCTCGTCGATATGCTCGAAGCTCTCGGGGAGCGCCTCGGCGTCAGTCATCGCTCACCCCCTGGCCGGCCTTGTTCAGGCCTGGGCCAGCGTACTCCGAGATGTTGGTCTCGACTTCCTCCTCGCCGAGGAAGCGGGCCTTCTGCTCGTCGCTGCTGAACTCGGCGTCCAGCACGCGCTGGGTGATCGCCTCCACGTTGACGGGGTCGTCCTCGTCGGAGGAGACTTTGACCGGCGAGGTACCGTCCTCGCCGAACTCGAACTGCACGACGGTGCCGGAGGTGTCCCGGACGGTGCCGTCGTACTGCGCCTCCAGTTCCGAGAGCGCGTTGATCAGGCGGCGCTGGAGATAGCCGGACTTCGACGTCCGGACTGCCGTGTCGACCAGCCCCTCCCGGCCACCCATCGCGTGGAAGAAGAACTCCCGCGGGGTGAGGCCGGAGCGGTAGGAGTTCTCGACGAACCCGTGGGGGCCAGCCGAGAGGTCACCGCGCTTGTAGTGGCTGAGGGTCCGGCCCTCGTAGCCACGGTTGATGCGCTCGCCACTGACGGTCTGCTGGCCGACGGAGCCGGCCATCTGGGTCAGGTTCAGCATCGACCCACGCGCGCCGGACCGGGCCATCACGACTGCGGGGTTGTCGTCGGCGAAGTAGTCGTCGGCGATCTCCCCGGCGGAGTCACGCGCCTTGCCCAGCGTCTGCATGATCTTGAGTTCGAGCGTCTCGTCGACCGTTCGGCCCGGGATCGAGTTGAGCTCGCCCGCCCGGTAGGTCTCGATCAGCTCGTCGATGCGCTCGTGGGCGTCGTCGATGGCCTCGTCGACCTGCTCGCCGGCCTCCTGCGGGATGGACTCGTCGTCGATCCCGATCGAGAAGCCGAAGTGCATGATCGAGCGCATCGCCAGCGTCGCCACCTCGTTGACGAACACGCGGGCGCGCGTCTTCGAGTAGTCCTTGGTGATGGTGTCGACGATGTCGCCGCCGAACGCGCCGATGGCGCCCTCGTCGATGGTCCCCTGTTTGAGCTGTCCCTCCTCGATGACAACCATGTCGTCAGCCTCGGAGCGGAACTCGAGGTCGAGGTCGTCGGGCAACAGCTCCGAGAACACCGTGCGGCCCTCCCAGACAGGCTTGTCGTTCTCCTCACCGTCGGGCTCGGGCAGCTCGTCGACGCTGGTCGCACGCAGCAGGTCCAGCGCCTGGTTCTCGGTGAACGTAGGGTTGTTCCGGGTCAGCAGGTAGGTCCCACTGATGTGGTCCTGGATCGCGCCGATGATGTTCTCACCGAAGCGCGGGCTGAGCATCTGCTCTTGGACCCGCATCAGCACGCGGGCCTCCGCACGCGCCTCCTCGTTCTGGAGCGCGTGCATGTTCATCTCGTCGCCGTCGAAGTCGGCGTTGTACGGCGTACAGACCGTCGTGTTCAGCCGGAACGTCTTGTACGGCATCACGACCACCTCGTGGGCCATGATCGACATCCGGTGCAGCGACGGCTGTCGGTTGAACACGATGATGTCGCCGTCCGTGAGGTGGCGGGAGACCTCCCAGTCGGGCTGGACCTTCTCCGCGAGCTCCTCACAGTTCTTCTCGGTGACCTTCAGGCGGCGCCCGTCGGGGCGCTTGACGTAGTTGGCGCCCGGGTGGCCCTCGGGGCCGTTCCGGACGTACGTTCGGGCCTCCTCGAGGTTGCGCTCGGAGACGTTCATCGTCTGGGTCATCTCCCGCGCCACGCGCTCGGGGACGCCGACCTCGTTCAGCGAGAGGGTCGGGTCCGGCGAGATGACGGTACGCGCAGAGAAGTTCACACGCTTACCCGAAAGCGAGCCACGGAACCGCCCCTCCTTCCCTTTGAGTCGCTGGGAGAGGGTCTTGAGCGGTCGGCCCGACCGGTGTCGGGCCGGCGGCGTCCCGGAGATCTCGTTGTCCACGAACGTCGTCACGTGGTACTGGAGCAGCTCCCAGAGGTCCTCGATGATCAGCTGGGGCGCCCCCGCCTCGCGGTTCTCCATGAACCGCTGATTGATGCGGATGATGTCGACCAGCTTGTGGGTCAGGTCGTCCTCGGAGCGCTGGCCGTTGTCCAGCGTGATCGAGGGACGGGTGGTGACCGGCGGCACCGGCAGCACCGTCATGATCATCCACTCGGGCCGGGAGGTCTCGGGGTTGACGCCGATGTTCGCGAGGTCCTGATCCGGGATGTCCTCGAACCAGTCCCGGATGTCACTGGGCATCAGCTTGTTCTCGTCCTCCTCGGTGAGGTCGATGTCCAGCGCCTTCTCGAGGGCCTTGCGGTCCTCCTCACGCGGGCGGAACTCGCCGCTGAGGATGTCGTTGACCCGGTCGAGCGCGATGCCCGTCCCGTCGGCGATATCCGTCGGCGACATGCCGGCGTCGTCTTCCTCCTCGTCGGGCTGCATCGCTTCCGCGATGATGTCGGAGTACTCGCCGGCGAGCACGTCCTGGACCTCGTAGTAGGTGGTCGGCTTCTCGTGTTTGATGTCGTACTGGGTCTCGCCACAGAACGGACAGCGAGAGGCCTTGCGTGCCTGCCGGATGGCCGCCTTGAGCACGTCGTCGGGGTCGTCGCCGAGCTCCTCGGCGCGCTCCAGTCGCTGGGCGAACTCCTCCTGCTCGTCCTCGGTGAGCGAGAGGCGCCCGCAGTCACGACAGGTGCCACGCAGCAGGCGACGGATCAGCTTCGCGAAGCCGACGTGGATCACCGGCGCCGCGAGTTCGATGTGCCCGAAGTGGCCGTTACACGACCCGGAGTGCTGGCCGCAGGTCCGGCACTCCAGCCCGGGGTCGATAACCCCCAGTCGGGGGTCCATGAGCCCCATGTCGATGGGGTAGCCGTCGTCGTCGTACGTGTCGGCGGTGATCACCTTCGTGGCGCTCATGTCCCGGTACGTCTCCGGGTCCATCAGGCCGAAGCTGATCTCGCCGATCTCCTTGGGTGAGCCTGAGATTGACATTTATACTGCGTCCTCCAGTTCCAGCTTGGGTCGAATGCCGAGCGCCTTCATCTCGTCGAGCAGGAGCTTGAACGCGTAGCTGACCTCCAGCTCGTGGATGTTGTCCTCGTCTTTCGTGATGGGGTCGTACACCCGGCGCTGCTCCACGTCCTCGACGGCGACCATCCCGGTGTCCTCCGAGATGTACACCGTTTCGCGGTCCGAGGAGTCGAGCAGTCGCTCCTTCAGTGCCATCGCGGCGCCGTGCCCGATGAGCACCTCACGCTCCATCTCGCCCACACGGAGACCACCCTCGCGGGCGCGCCCCTCGGTGGGCTGGCGGGTGAGCACCTGCACCGGCCCGCGCGAGCGGGCGTGCAGCTTGTTGCTCACCATGTGGTACAGTTTGTGGTAGAAGATCGTCCCGACGAATATCTCGGCGTCGATCTTCTCGCCGGTAACCCCGGAGTACATGACCTCCTTGCCGGAGGACTTGAAGCCGTGCTCCTCCAGACTGTCGCGGAGTTCGTCCTCGCCCTCGCCCTGGAACGCGGTGCCGTCGACGCGCCGGCCCTCGAGGGAGCCGACCTTGCCGCCGAGCATCTCCAGCACGTGGCCCACGGTCATCCGCGAGGGGAGCGCGTGGGGGTTCATCACGAGGTCGGGGATCAGGCCTTCCTCGGTGAACGGCATGTCCTCCTGCGGTGCGAGGTGGCCCACGACGCCCTTCTGGCCGTGTCGGGACGCGAACTTGTCCCCGAGTTCGGGGATCCGCTCGTCCCGGACGGAGACTTTCGAGAGCTTCGAGCCGTCCTCGCCCTCCATCAGCGTGACCGTGTCGACGATGCCGTCCTCGCCGGATCGCATCGTGACCGAGGTTTCGCGGCGCTTCTGGGGCGAGAGGCCGCCGAGGTCCTCCTGCTCCTCGAGGAAGCGGGGCGGCGACGTCTTGCCGAGCAGCACCGAGTTCTCGTCGACTTTCGTCTCGGGGTTGACGAGGCCGTCCTCGTCGAGGTGGGTGTAGGCGTCCTCGCCGCGTGCGCCGCGCACGTCCTGCGAGGGCGTCTCGAAGCGGTCCTCCTGGCCGCCGGGGTAGCGTCGCTCCTCACCCTCGTAGGTGCGGAAGAAGTGCGAGCGGGCGAGCCCTCGCTCGACCGACCCCTGGTTCATGACCAGCGCGTCCTCGATGTTGAACCCCTCGTAGGACATGACCGCGACCGTGAAGTTCTGGGCCGCGGGGCGCTCGTCGAAGCCGATCTGTTCGGTGGTCTGGGTTTTCACCATCGACAGCTGCGGGTAGTGCAGGAGGTGCTGTCGGGTGTCGGGCCGAATCCGGTAGTTCGCGGACGGCAGCCCGAGTGACTGCTTCATCATCCCTGCGCCCATCGTAATACGCGGCGACGCGTTGTGCTCGGGGTAGGGGATCATCCCGGCACCGATGCCGAAGATGAGTTGCGGGTCGATCTCGAGGTGCGTGTGGTCCTCGGTGAGGTCGCCTTCGTCGACGGCGACGAGGATGTCTTCCTCCTCCTCGGCGTCGATGAACTCGACGATCCCACGGTCGACGAGGTCGTCGAACTCGAGTTCGTCCGCCTCGACGGCCTCGATGTGCTCGTCGGTCAGGCGCGGATCGCCGTCGTCGACGACGATCAGCGGGCGGCGTGCCCGGCCGGCGTCGGCGTTGACGATGACCTCGCGGGTGCGCTCCTTGACCGCGACGTTGACCATCTCGCTGACCTCGCCGCTCCGGCGAGAGTCTCGGATCTGTGCTGCCAGCTCGTGGGGGTCCGGATGGGTCCCGACGAGGCTGCCGTTGACGTAGACCTTCGCAGGTCGTTGCTGTGATTCTGCCATGCTCTAGTCGTCCGCAGGGGTTGCTCGTTCGACGCCCTCGATTCCCGGGATGCCTTCGACGCCCATGTCGTCGAGTTCGCGCTTGAGTTCGCGCTCGTCGTCGACGTGCTGGGAGAGCTCCATCGCCTGAGCGAAGTTCTTCACTAGACCGCAGTTGGGGCCCTCCGGCGTCTCGGAGGGACAGATACGACCCCACTGGGTCGCGTGCAGGTCACGCGCGTCGAAGTGGGGCTGGGACCGGCTGAGCGGCGAGCGCAGCCGTCGCAGGTGGGAGAGAACGCCCATGTAGTCGGTTCGGTCGACCAGTTGGGAGACCCCAGAGCGGCCGCCGACCCAGTTCCCCGTCGCGATGGGGTGCTCGAGGCGCTCGGTCAGCACGTCCGAGCGAACCACCGTGTTGACGCTCAGATCACGGTTCCGCATGTTGGCGCGTTCGAGCTGGTACTTCACGTCCCGGGAGAGTTTATTCAGCGCGGTCCGGAACAGGTCCTTCATCAGGTCGCCGCTGACCTTGAGGCGCTTGTTGGAGTAGTGGTCCTTGTCGTCGGAGTCGCGCCGACCGAGGGCGAGTTCGAAGCACGCCTCGGCCATCCGGCAGAGGTAGTACGCCTTGTTGATGCGCACGTCCTCGTCCTCGACACCCTCCTCGTGGAGGTGGGGCAGCAGGTAGCGGTCGATGACGTAGTTCGCCCGCTTGAGCTGGTAGTTCTTCCCCTGGCCGGAGGCGACGCGCTTCCCGAGGGTCTCGATTGCCTCCTCCTCGGTCTGCACGTCGGCCTCCTCTAAGTTCTCCAGCATGAACTTCACGATCTCGGGGTCCTCCGAGACGCGGTGGACGATCTCCTCGTCGGACTCCAGCCCGAGCGCACGGACCAGCGTCACGAACGGCACGGAGCCGGAGACGGAGGGGAAGCTGACCTCCAGGATCCCCTCGCGGTTGCGCTCACAGAGGACGAGCGCGCGGTAGCCACGGCGCTGGGAGAACGTCTTGGCGACCTGGATGTCGTCGCCGTACTTCGTGTCGTGCTCCGCGAGGATCTTGTTCGGCGCCAGGTCCTCGCTGGTCATCAGCACGCGCTCGGAGCCGTTGACGATGAAGTAGCCACCGGGGTCGACCGGGTCCTCGCCGATGTCGACCAGCTCCTCGTCAGAGAAGCCGTCGATGTTACACTTGTTCGAGCCGACCATGATCGGCATGCGGCCGACCTTGGTCTCGGTCTGGTCGACGACCTCCTCGGGCTCCTCCTCGCCGCCGCGGACGATGGACATCTCCATGAACACGGGGGCGGCGTAGGTGATGTTGCGCAGGCGGGCCTCCTGCGGGTAGAGCAGTTCCTCGGAGCCGTCGGCCTCGCGGACGCGGGGCGTCAGGATGCGGACGTTGCCGAGTTCGACCCAGACGGGCTCCTGTCCTTCCTTGTCGCCGATGTCGGTGCCGATCGTCTCCTTCTCGTCGACCACGTCCTGCATCCCGCGGTTGAGGAAGTTGTTGAACGATCGGAAGTGGTGCTCCGCCAGTCGTTCCTGGGAGAAGTACTCCCGGGAGACCGCACGTCGACTTTCTCGGTCCATTATTCGACCACCAGCCTGTAGACGACGGCTGTGTCTGTGGTGCGCGAGTCGCGTTCGATGCGGACGACGTCGCCGGGCTCTGCCTCCTTGGGCAGGGCGGGGTCCCTGCGCTTGATCTTGGGTAGGTTCGTCTTTTTCACTTGGTACTCCTCCAGCACCTCCTCGACCTCGGGCGCGTCGAGGAGCGTGTGCTCCGGAACCAGTTCGTGGTGGCTTACGTCTACCATAGGTGTTGGGCGTTCAGAGAATCGGTCACGAGATACTACGGCCGTATTTTATCCGGCGGCATATAACGCTTGCTAATGTAGGTTGCGCGTGCGCGAGCGGTTGACGCACGCGACGGCGCTGATTCGGCACGGGTTCGCCTCCCACGGCGACGATGGATAACAAGCCTTATTTACACGACGGCAATACGATTGAGTGCAGCAAGGCAGCAGCGTGAAAGCGTGCCCGGATGGTGTAGTGGCCCATCATACAACCCTGTCACGGTTGTGACGCGGGTTCAAATCCCGCTCCGGGCGTTTTCTACTGGACTCAACTGGTGAGCGAGAAGCTTGCTTCGAGCGAACCCGAGTCCAGCGAAACGGTCACGAGGGTTTGAACCCAGAGGACGAGCATCGCGATTTCTCGCGGTTCAAATCCCGCTCCGGGCGTTTCTTCGGACCGCTAATCGACGAGTCACCCCCCTCCAAACCCACTAATCGACCAGCCCCCGCCAAGCCGTCTCAGTCGTCGGCGACGACTCGCTCCCCGCCCGCTAGCACCCGTTTCTGTGCCGCCAGCCACGCGTCGATGTCCGTCGCTTCCACTGACGCCCGCATCGCCGACGCGCGCTCGCGGCGCTCGTTCGCGTCCATCTCCAGCGCCTCGCGGATCATCGACGCGAACCCTCCCACGTCGTAGGGGTTCACCGAGAGCGCCGCCGGACAGAGCGACTCGGCGGCGCCGACGAAGCGGCTGAGCACGAGCGCACCCGGCACCCTGTCGCGGGCAGGTGCCCCGTTGGCCTCCGGCGCGAGGCCGGCGGTCGGCGCCGGGCGACCCTGCGCCGCCGCGAACTCCTTCGCGACGAGGTTCATCCCGTCGCGTCGGGAGCTAACTACCGCAACATCGGCATGGCGGTAGAGTCCCGCCAGTTCGCGGTCGTCGATGTCCTCCTCGATGTAGATGGCGGGGGTCCAATCCTCGGTGCCGTAGGCGCGGTCGAGGTCGGCGATCCGGGCGCGCACCTCGTCGTAGTAGCGCCGGTAGGCCGGAATGCGCTCGCGGGTCCGGGTCCCCTTCTGGACGTAGGTAAACTCGCCCGCCAGCTCGGGGTTGGTCTCCAGCAGGTGCGAGAGCGCGTCGAGTCGCTCGACGATCCCTTTCGTGTAGTCGAGGCGGTCCACGCCCAGCACGACCGAGCGCTCCTCGCGCAGGTCGTAGCGCGCGACGACGCGCTCCCAGTAGTGCTCGGCGGCGTCGCTCGCGGCGTTCCGAGCTACGCGGTCGCCATCGACGCCGATGGGGGAGGCGTGCGTCTCGACCGTCCGGCCGTCGTAGCGGATCGCGCCCGCGTCGGTCACCGTCGCCTCGGGGACGAACCGCGCGACGCAGTCCCGGAAGTTCGCGGCGTAGCGCTCGAGGTGGAAGCCGACCGCGTCGTTGCCCAGCAGCCCCCGGAGGAGTTCGGTCGCCTGCGGGCAGATCTCGAAGAACTCAGCCGTTGGCCACGGGACGTGCCAGAACTGCACCAGCCGCGCGTCCGGCCGGGCCTCCCGGACGTACTGCGGCGCCAGCGCGAGGTGGTAGTCCTGAAACCAGACGACGTCCGGGTCCGCCTCGACGGCGCGCTCGGCGAACCGGCGGTTGGCCTCGCGGTAGGCGTCGGCGAACGCCGGATCGACGGTCACGGGGTCGGCTTCGAGGTGGCAGATCGGCCAGAGCACCTGATTGCTGTAGCCGTAGTAGTAGTTCTCGACCAGTCGCCGCGGGAGGTCGAGGCGGGAGAGCGTGTAGCCTGGGCGGTCGTCGTCTTCCCCCTCTTCGTCGGCCTCGACGGGTTCGGGTGGCATCTCGACCCGTCCATCGGGCGCCACTTGTGGGTCGAAGTCGGCGTCGCCGCTGCCCCACGCGACCCACGTGCCGCCCGTCTCGGCGACGACGCCGTCCAGCGCGCTCACGAGGCCACCGGTGGGGCGCTCGACGGTTGGCTCGCCGTCCACGTAGTCGTGGACGTACGGCTCGCGGTTCGAGACCACCACGAGCGACCGGTCGGCGAGGGCGTCGTCAGTCACGGCCGGGTGTGGTCGCCCGGTCCTGTTGAACCCATCGGGACCGGCATTCCCCGGCGGACCAACGCCGGTTTCAGCACACTTCCCCGGCGGACCAACGCCGGTTTCAGCACACTTCCCCGGCGGACCAACGCCGGTTTCAGCACACTTTACCCCGCGCCGGCGGACGGTGAACCATGAACCCGGTCGACATCGCCGGCCTCCCCGTCGGGGACGGCCACCCGCCCCGGATCATGGGCGTCCTGAACATGAGCGTCGAGTCGAACTACGACCCCAGCACGTGGGGCGACGTCGAGGGCGCCGTCGAGCACGCCGAACAGATGGCCGACAACGGCGCCGACATCATCGACGTGGGGCTCCAGTCCTCCAACCCGAAGAATCCGTGGCAGGCCGTCGACACCGAACTCGAACGCCTCGAACGCGCGCTGGAGGTCGTTGACGCGGCCGACTGCGACGCGGTCTGGTCCATCGAGACGCGCTACGCCGAAGTCGCCGACGCCGCGCTCGAGGGCGGATTCGACATGGTGAACGACGTCTGTGGCTTCGCGGACCCGGGGATGCCGGAGGTCTGTGCCGCCCACGACGCTGCCGTCGTGAAGATGGCCTCGCCGCCTGACATCCAGTCGCCCGGCCACCTGAAGTCCATCGACGACTGCTTCGCCGCACTCGAACGCGGCGGCTTCACCGAGAAGACGATCATCGATCCCGCCTTCGGCGGCTGGTACGACGAGAAGACCCACGCGGACAACTGGGAGATGTTCCGCCGGCTCCGGGAGTTCCGCGCGTTCGGCCGGCCGATGCTGACCGCAACCAATCGCGAGGACTTCCTCGGCGTCATCGCCGACCGCCCCGAGACCGAGGACCAACTGGCCGTCAGCCTCGCGGCGGCGACGATGGAGGTCGAGCGCGGCGCCGACATCATCCGCACCCACGACGTGCCCGAGACCGCTGACGTGGCCGCTGTCGCCGACTTCCTCGGCGACGGTGAGCCCGGATCCGACGAGGACGCCGATGCTGAAGTCGATGAACTCCCGGGCGTCGTCCCGCGGGAGGCCGAGCGAAACGTCGGCCTCCGTGGCCACAACGGCGTCGCACCCGGCGAGGCGACGACCCTGTCGTTCCACACTAGTGGCCTCGACGAGGCGACCCGCGAACGCCTCACGGATCTGGGCGCGGACCACGGCGTCCTCGTCGCTGCAGGCGGTGAGGAGCGTCCGGTCCCGGAGAAAGTCGAAGGCGGGCGCGGCGATAGCCCGGCCAGCGAGGGGACCTTCGTCGCCGGCACTGCGGCGGCGTTCGAGGATGCGCTTCCCGAAATCGCGGACCACGACGGTCTCGAAGCGCTCGCCGGGCAGATTCGCCGGACGCTCGCGCGAGAGCGACTCGCCTAATCGGACCCTAATCGCGGCGCATCAACAGGGTCGCGACGCTGATTCCGCCGAGTATAACCACCAGCAGCAGCGCGCCGGCACCGAGGATCACCAGCCAGTCGAGGATCCGGAACTCGATGACGGTGGCGACGAAAAACGCCAGCGCGAGCAGGAACAGGAGCAGTATCCCGACCCCGCGGACCGGGCGCTGTCGGACGGCCAGTGAGACCCGCTCGCGGACCGTCGGCGTGCCGTCGTCCCACGCTCGCCCGTCCCGTTCGTCAGGTCGACTCACACCCCAACGTTCGGCCGCTCGTACCTGTCGTTTTCCCTTCCGGCCCGCTCCCTTGCTCGCTTGCACGCGGCGTGTGGCCGCCGTGGGGGGTCTGTCGTTCTCGAATTCGGACGGTATGCGTCGACTCCGTCGCGTCGTCGACGAGCAGCGCCTCGCCACGGCCGGACGGGAGCCGGTCCTGGAGCGCCCCGGAGAGATACGTCGGACTCGCGGCCGCGAGCGCCTCGATATCGGCCTCGCTGGTGAGTCGGTGCGCGACAAGCAGATCTGCCTGCGAGGCCGCCACTGCTGGGAGCGCCGACGGACGCTGAGTCGCGAGCAGCAGCGACACTCCCGGCGCGCGTCCCCGAGTCAAGAGCGTCCGCAGTGCAGTACCAGCCACACCGTCCACCGCGATATGGGCCTCGTCAACGAACAGCCACGGCAACCGCGGCGGTGGATCGTCGCCGACGCGAGCGTCGTACAGCAGTCGCGCGACGCCCCCGACAACGGCGCTCGTCGGCGCGTCGTCGACCCCGGCGAGCGAGAGCAGGGTTACTTCAGGGCCGAACAGATCGGGAGTGGTGAGACCGTCCGGGTCGAAGACGCCCCACTCGCACGCTCTGCCGAGGTGGTTCCGTGCGGCGCGCTGGTGGGCCGGCGTCGCGTCGGCGTCTGCATCGCCATCCTCCAACTCACCGAGCATCCCCGTCAGCGTCGATGCCGCCGTCGCGGCCTCCCAGATCAGCGCACCCGGACCGCTCGCGGGATCGAAACCGACCAACTCCGGCCACTTCGCGGCGGGAACCGCGTCGGCCCGGATGGTGGGATCGTCGACGACCTGCGCCGGGATGGCTGCCGCGTCAGCATCCGACGCCGCCGCGAGCCCCGAAAACGCACCCATCGGATCGACGACCACGGGAGCGACGCCGCGTGCCCGGGCGGCCGCTTCAGCGAGCACGCCGAGGGTATGTGACTTCCCCGCCCCGCGTTTGCCGACAACGAGACCGGCGTGCGGTCGGTTGAGATCGACGCCGACAGGGGCGCCGACGCTCCCGTCCCGGGCGAGATACCGGCCGAGGCGGCCGGTCGGCGGCGCTTCTTCCTCCCCTTCGTCTCTCCTTTCGCGACCGATGACGTGCATGGGGTGTCTGGTCGCGCTATCCCCCTTGAACACTCGCCCGGCGCTTCAAGTAGGAAGACGGGGCCAGCGGACCCATGCTCGATCTGAGCCGACTTCGACGTACGGTCGCCGACCTCCGCGAGGACGAGCGAGCCATCGAGGGGCTGCCGGTCCGTCTGGTCGTCTCGCTGGTCGTCGGCGCCGCCTGTCTGAGCGTGATGCTGAACCTCGTCAACGGCGTTGGCGGCCTCGCGGCCTCTGAACTCGATGTCCGGCCGTCGCCCGAAGTAGTCGAGACGGGCCCGCAGAACCTCACGCTGCAGGTCGTCGACGCCGAGGGCGACCCCGTCTCGGGCGCGACGGTCGTCGTCGACGGCGGCACGGCCAGCGTCGACGGTGTCGCCACCGCGACGACCGGTCCGGACGGCAACGCGACTGTCTCCGTGGACCCACAACTCGCCGCGAATCAGGAGCAGGGAACGCTCACGCTCGACGTGAAGCCGCCGGCCGGGGAGCAGTTCGTCGACCGCCGGGAGAACAGCCACGTGCTGGTGGTTCGGGAGTGAGCCGGTCGAGAATTCGCGGGCCGGATTGGTCGACTTCGTCGGGGCCTGACGAGGGGGCGCTCCCGCGCTACCTGCTCGTCGGGCCGGCACTGGCGGGTGTCTCGCCCCGGCGCGTCGTCCGGGCGTCGCCCTACCGCCGGTCGCCGTAGTCGCCCCAGTCGGGGGCACCGGAGCTATCTCCGGCGGAGCGGCGGTCCCGACCGGAGAGCCGTTCGTCCCAGTCGAGCCACTCGTGCTCCCAGCCGGGACCCGCACCGCGCTCGGCGTGTTCGCGGTCCTCTCTCCGGGTGCGGTTCCGGGTGACGCCGGGCTGTTCGCCGTCGACCAGCAGCGGCGCGAACTGGACCGGCCCGCGTTCGTCGACGCGCCGGTAGCCGTCGGGCGCATCGTCGTCCGGGGTGACGGCGACGAGCGTCTGATCGGTGTTGCCCTTCGGGAACACGAGCCGTCCGCCGTCGGCCAACTGTTCGAGCAGCGCGTGCGGCGGTTCAACGACGGCGGCCTCGACCAGAATCCGGTCGTAGGGCGCGTACTCGGGGAGGCCGTCCGAGCCCTCGCGGCAGTTGACCAGTACCTCGCCGTAGCCGGCGGCCTCGAGGTTCGAGCGAGCGCGATACACCTGCGTCCGGGAGATGTCGAGGGCGTGGACGCGCCGGCCGCCGACCATCTCCGCGAGCACGGCGGCGGTGTAGCCGACGCCGACGCCGACGACGAGCACGTCGTCGCCGCCCCGGGCGTCGAGCGCGGTCAGCAGCCGGGCGACCGTGCCGGGCGCGAGCGCGACGGTGCCGTCGCTCGTCGACGGTCGGTTGTCGTAGGGGGCGTCCTCGACGAACTCGCGACGGGGGACCGTGCGCATCGCCGCACCGACGCCTTCCGGTAGCGGCCGGCCGAAGCTGTGTTCCAGCCCGTCGACCATGTCGTCCCGGAGCACCGCGGGATCCATACCTCCGGGTCGGAGATACGGCTATTTGAACTCAGCGGTGAGTACTGCGCCCGGCCTGCCCCGGCGACGGTCCCGGCCACGGCCCCAGCTACGTCTCTCGGCGTCCGGCGACGGCCTGGTACGGCGTGTCCGGCACGTCGCTCGTCTCGACCTCGACGAGGCCGGCGTCACCGAACCAGCCGGCCACCTCCGCCTCAGTGTACGGCCGCCCAGTCCCGGTCGCGAGCGCCGTCGCAGCCACTTCGGCGGTGGCGCTCGAGCGATCCTGGAGCGGTTCGACCAGCACCACGGTGCCACCCGGCGCGACAGCGCTGGCGGCCGCGGCCACCGTGAACCGGTTCTCGTCGACCGACTGGCGCCACGCGCTGTCGACAGCGATCACGAGGTCGAACGTCGCCGACACGTCGGCGAGACTGTCGCTCCGAAGGGTTACTGGCGTCCGGTCGACCAGCGGCGCAACCGCTTCGGCCTCGGCGGGCCCGTCGAGCAACGTCACGTCCGGCCCCCGGTCGGCTAACTCCCGGGCGTGCGGCCCGGGGCCGTCGGCGACCACCAGCACGCGCTCCGCGTCGGGGTTGGCTGCCAGCGCGGCGTCGACGGTGGCCTCGACGACCCGGTCGTCCAGCGCCTCGACGGCGCCGAGTCGGTGCCGGATACGCTCGTCCGGACCGATTGGCGCGACCCCGCTCTCTATCGTCCGCGGGAGCTCCGCGACGGCGCCGAAGCGGTCCAGTTCCGCCGGGATCCGGCCGATAGAGCGGAGGTCGCGGGTGGCCAGCAGTCCCAGCGCGCGGTTCGTCGGCTCGACGGCGTCGCCGACGCGCCGCAGGAAGCCCGTCTGGACCAGCGCGTTGGCGATGACGGTGGCCGCGCGCTCGGTGACATCCGCGGCGTCGGCGGCCTCGCTCGTGCCACCCTCGCCGCGGAGCAGCGCTGCCAGCAGTCCGGTCTCGCGGGCCGCCCACAGCAGCGCGAGTGTTGGGGTGTCGAGGTCGATGTCTCCAGCCGTCGGCATCACTCGTCCCGTAGGTGCATCCCGGCAAAGCCGTTGGGGTCCGCGGCAGCCACGCTACCCGCCCTGCATCGGCACGAACCGCACGCCGGCGAACGTCTCGCGGTCGGTCCCGCCGCTCTCTTGCACCGTGAGCAGGACCAGTTCCTGCATCACGTTCCCGACCGGTGCGAGGATCCGGCCGCCCTCCCGGGTCTGCTCGATGATCGGATCGGGGATTTCCTCGGCCGCGCAGGTGAGGTAGGCGGCATCGTAGGGCGCGTGCTCGGCCCAGCCCTCGTGGCCGTCGCCGGTCCGGACGCCGATGTCGTATCCCAGTCGATCCAGGGTTTCGCGGGCCTGCTCGGCCAATTCGGGGACGTACTCGACGGAGTAGACGTTCCCGTCGCCCACCACCTCGGCGGTGACGGCGGCGTGGTAGCCACAGCCAGTGCCGATCTCGAGCACCTCCTCGCCGGCTTCGAGATCGAGGCGCTCGACCATCACGGCCACCATGTGCGGTGCCGAGACGGTCTGGCCCTCGCCGATGGGGAGCGGGCGATCCGCGTAAGCATCGTCGCGCCGGCCTTCGGGCACGAACTCGTGGCGGGGGACGGCCCGGATCGCTTCCGCGGTGGACTCGCGCTCGATGGCCCCGCGGTCCCTGAGCCGTTCGACCAGCCGCTCGCGGCGCTGTTCGTACTCCATGGTGGCGTGTCCGGCGGGCACTGACAAAGGCGGTTCGGCGGCCGTGCCGAAACTACTTCCCGCGGGGGGCGGACAGGGACAGGTATGCAGACCGCCGGCTACGCGGATGCGTTCGCGCGTGCCGAGCGGTTCGCCCGCGAGAACCCCGAACTCGTCGTTGCGGCCGGGGCGCTGGTCATCATCACCATCGTCGGCGCGCTGGCGCTGCTGCGCTACCGCCGCCCGGTCGGCGTCCGGTTCAAGCAGGCGTTGGAGGACCGCGACCATGTCGCGGTGCTGATGCACCCGGACCCGGACCCGGACGCGATGGCCGCCGCCGTCGGCGTCGGCCACCTCGCCGAACAGGTCGGCTGCGAGGCGACGCTGCAGTTCACGGGCCAGATCCGCCATCAGGAGAACCGCGCGTTCAGGAACGTCCTCGACCTCGACATCCAGGGGATCGACCACGTCTCGGAGTTGGCGGCCGAGTCGGTCGTCCTCGTCGACCACAACCAACCCCGCGGCTTCGAGGGCGCCGATGGGGTACTCCCGTTCGCCGTCGTCGACCATCACCCCGGCGAGGGGACCGGCGAGGAGTTCACCGACGTGCGGACCGACTACGGCGCGTCGGCCAGCATCGTCGCGGAGTACTTCTCGGACGTTGGCGGCAAGCCCGTCCCGCCGGACGTCCACGAGAGCGAGGTCAACGCCCGATTCACCCTCCCCTCCCGGGAGTGTACGGGGCTGCTCTACGGGATCCTCGCGGACACCCGACACCTCACCAGTGGCGCCTCGTCGGCCGACTTCTCGGCGGCGGCGTCGCTCGCGCCCGGCGTCGACGAGGACTCGCTCGACCGCATCGCGAACCCGCAGGTCAGCGGCGAGACACTGGACGTGAAGGCCCGCGCCATCGCCGGCCGGCAGGTCGAGGGCTCCTTTGCGGTCAGCGACGTGGGGACGCTCTCGAACGCCGACGCCATCCCGCAGGCCGCGGACGAACTCATCACGCTGGAGGGGATCACCGCCGTCGTCGTCGTCGGCGAGCGCGAGGGCACGGTCCACCTCTCCGGGCGCTCCCGGGACGACCGGGTCCACATGGGCCGCGCGCTCGAGAACGCCGTCGAGGGCGTGCCCGACGCCGGCGCCGGCGGCCACGCCCGCATGGGCGGCGGCCAACTCCCGGCCGACGAGGAGCCCTCCCGTGAGGCGCTGATCGAGTCGATATTCGACAGCCTCGAAGGCGACGTGTAGCCGGCGACCCGGGCGGCGGAGCGGGCGACGACATCCCGGTATCGACGCCCGCCCGAGCGTCGGAACGGCAGCCATATCCGGACCCGGCCGCTTCTCCCGACCAATGGCGACCCACGACGCGACGTGGCGCTACCGTGACCGTTTCGGCGACCGCTATGGCCGCACCTACTTCCGGCGGTTCGGCCCGGGCGTTGTCTCCTCCATCGGCGCCGGAAGCTACCGGGGCGCACCCACCGTAGCCGTCGACGAGCGTCACCACGATGCCCTCGTGACCGCGCTGGAGAACGGCTGCAACGTCCTGGACACGGCACCCGACTACCGCTGTGGCCGCGCCGAACGCGTCGTCGGCGACGCGCTCGCGGCCGCGGCGGTGGACCGGGAAGCGGTTGCGCTGGCCACCAAGGGCGGTTTCGTCCCGTTCGACGGCGAGCGCCCGCCTGACCCGTCGGCGTACGTCCGCGAGCAGTTCATCGAGACGGGCCTCGTCGACCCGGCGGATCTCGCGCGCGGCAGCCACGCGATGACGCCCGACTTTCTGGACGCGATGCTCGACCGCTCGCTCGACGCGCTGGGGGTCGATTCGGTCGACTGCTACTACGTCCACAACCCCGAGACACAGTTGGAGGCCCGCTCCCGGGAGGACGTGTACGACCAACTCCGGGACGCGTTCGAGTATCTGGAGGGACAGATCGACGCCGGCCGGATCGGCCGCTACGGCGTGGCGTCGTGGGAGGCGTTCCGCGTGCCCGAAGACCACGACCAGCATCTCTCGCTTTCGCGGGTGCTTGCGTGTGCAGAGTCTGCGGGGAAGGCAGCCGGGGGGGATCCCGATGAGCACGGCCTCGAGGCGCTCCAACTGCCGTTCAACGTCCACATGGCCGACGCGTTCACGGCAGCCCACCACGCGGATCCCGAGAGCGGCGAGGCCGTGAGCGCGCTGGAGTTCGCCCACCGCGAGGGGCTCTCGGTAGCCGCGAGTTCGGCGCTGATGGGTGGCGATCTGGTCGGGGGGATCCCCGAGGAGATCGCGGCGGAGTTGGCTGGTGACAGCCCCGCCCAGCGAGCGATCAACTTCGCGCGCTCGGCGCCCGCGGTGGTGACGGCGCTGGTGGGGATGGGTCGCCCCAGCCACGTCCGGGAGGATCTGGCGGCCGGGACGTTCGACCCGCTCGGCGCGTCGGCGTTCGACGCGGTGTTCGAGTGACGTGCCCCACCCGAACGGCTTTTCCCCGCGTGTTCGTTATGCGATGGCATGACTGACGCCGACGCCGAGGAGTCGAACCGGGAGATCCAACTGATCGAGAACGAGGGTGGCTGGTGGACCGTCGTCGACTCCGAGCGCGGCGCCGTCGGCGACGCGCCGACGAAGGCGGCGGGGTTGACCCTGATGGAGCAGGTCATCGACGATATCGACGACAGCATCATCCCCGATGTCGAACCCGAGGAGCCGATGGAGGACGACCGGCCCGAGAAGTTCCCGCCCCATCCCTCCGAGCTCGAAGACTCCGAGTAGCTACCCGAATCCTCTAAGGGTCCGGAACCTTCTTTAGAGCTTCACCGGCATCTTCACTCGATGGGAGTACTCTGGCTCGACGACGTTCGCGCCGCGGACCTGGAGACGGTCGGCGGAAAGGGGGCATCCCTCGGTGAACTCACCGGGGCCGGGCTTCCGGTACCGCCGGGATTCGTGGTCACGGCGGGGACGTATCGGGCGTTCATCGAGGAGGCGGGCATCGACGAGGAACTGTTCGGGGCGATGGACGTGGACCCCGAGGACTCCGCCGCGCTCAAGGGGGCCTCGGAGCGGGCACACGAACTCATCCTCGAGACACCGTTCCCCGAGGAGGTACGGGAGGAGATCCTCGCGGCCTACGAGGAGTTGGGCGAGGACACGTTCGTCGCCGTGCGGTCGTCGGCGACCGCGGAGGATCTGCCGGACGCATCGTTCGCGGGGCAGCAGGAGACGTTCCTCAACGTACAGGGCGAGAAACTCCTTGAGCGCGTCAAGGAGTGCTGGGCGTCGCTGTTCTCCCAGCGCGCCATCTACTACCGCGAGCGCAAGGACTTCCCGCACGACATCGTCGACATCGCTGTCGTCGTCCAGGAGATGGTCGATGCCGACAAGTCCGGCGTGATGTTCACGTCCCACCCCTCGACGGGTGAGCCGCGACTCATCATCGAGGCCGCGTGGGGGCTGGGCGAGGCGGTCGTCTCGGGGACTGTCTCCCCGGACAACTACGTCTACGACCGCACGACCGACGCCGTCGAGGAGGTGACGGTCGCCGACAAGAAGGTCAAGATGATCAAGGACCCCGAGACCGGCGAGACCGTCGAGGAGCCGGTCGACCCCGACCGCCGGAACACGCGGGTGCTCTCGGACGACGAGATCGAGGAACTGGTCGAACTCGGCGAACTCGTGGAGGACCACTACGACACGCCCCAGGACGTGGAGTGGGCCATCGTCGACACGGAGGCGTCGGACGACGCCTCTAGCGACGCGGCGCAGCCGGGGAGTGGCGAGGTGTACATGCTCCAGTCCCGACCGATTACCACTATCGACGACGGTGACGACGCCGAACTCGCGGAGGAACGCGAGACCGAGGGCGAGGAGTCCGGCGAGGTGCTGATCCGCGGCCTCGGCGCCTCGCCCGGGGTCGTCTCCGGCGAGGTCCGCGTCGTCACGGAGCTCGATCAGCTCGACAAAGTCGACGACGGTGACGTGCTCGTCACCGAGATGACGATGCCGGACATGGTGCCCGCGATGAAGCGCGCGGCGGGCATCGTCACCGACGAGGGCGGGATGACCAGCCACGCGGCGATTGTCTCCCGCGAACTCGGCGTGCCGGCGGTCGTCGGCACGGGCAGCGGCTCCCGAGAGCTCGTCGACGGCCAGGCCGTCACCATCGACGGCGACCGCGGCACCGTCATCGAGGGCCGCACCGAGCCGTCCGAGCCCGAACACGAGCCAGTCGAGGAGGTTCGGCCCAAGACGCCGGTCAAACCCATGACCGCGACCGAGGTGAAGGTCAACGTCTCCATCCCCGAGGCCGCCGAGCGCGCGGCCGCGACCGGCGCCGACGGCGTGGGGCTGCTCCGGATGGAGCACATGGTGCTGACCCTGGGCAAGACCCCCGAGCGCTACATCGAGGACGAGGGCGCCGAGGCGTATCAGGACCAGTTGGTCGACGGGATTCAGGGCGTCGCCGAGGAGTTCTACCCCCGGCCCGTGCGCGTCCGCACGCTCGACGCCCCGACCGACGAGTTCCGCTCGATGAAGGGCGGCGAGGACGAACCGACCGAACACAACCCGATGCTCGGCTGGCGGGGCATCCGCCGGAGTCTGAACAAGCCCGAGGTGTTCCAGCACGAACTCGCGGCGTTCCGGAAGCTGTACGACATGGGCTACGACAACGTCGAGCTCATGCTGCCGCTCGTCAACGACGCCGAGGACGTGATTCAGGCCAAGAACCTGATGCAGGAGGCCGGCATCGACACGGAGAAGCGCAACTGGGGCGTCATGATCGAGACACCCGCCAGCGCGCTGATGGTCGAGGAGATGGCCGAGCAGGGCATCGACTTCGCCTCCTTCGGCACCAACGACCTGACCCAGTACACGCTGGCGGTCGACCGCAACAACGAGCACGTCGCCGACCGGTTCGACGAACTCCACCCGGCGGTGCTCGAACTGATCACGGAGACCATCGAGACCTGCCGCGAACACGACGTCGACACGTCGATCTGTGGGCAGGCCGGCTCCAAGCCGGAGATGGTCGACTTCCTCGTCGAGGAGGGGATTTCCAGCATCTCGGCGAACATCGACGCCGTCCGCGACGTTCAACACGAGGTCAAGCGCGTGGAACAGCAGTTGATCCTCGACTCGGTCCGCTAACGCCGCGGCACCCTTTTCGAAAAACAGTCCGCTGACCGACTCAGATTTCGAGTTCGGTTCGGTCGCTCACGTCGAAGCGCACGACTTCTGGCTCGCCAGCCAGCAGGTCGGGCAGTTCTGCCTCGAACGCCTCGAAGTGCTCGCTCTCGCTGTGGGCGGCGAAGGCGTCCTCGTCCTCGTACACCTCGGTAAAGCGCAGGACGTTGGGGTCCTGTACGTCCGTGTTGGCCTCGTAGTCGATTACGCCAGCCTCCTGCTGGGTGGCGTCGACGAGGTCGCTCGCGCGCTCGAGTGCTTCCTCACGCTGTTCGGGGTCGATCGGGAAGGTTGCGTGGACGACGATCATCAGGCCATGGTTGTCCCGGAGCCGAAATACGCCTTGGGCGGAAATGCGCGCCCCGCGTCAGGCTGGCCATCCGGGAGTTGCTAAGGATTATTAACTCGCAGCCTCTATGTTGCTACATGACCGTCGTCAGCGTCTCGATGCCCGAGGAACTGCTCGAACGCATCGACAGCTTCTCCGAGGAACACGGCTACACGGGCCGGAGCGAGGTCGTTCGCGAGGCCGCCCGGAACCTGCTCGGGGAGTTCGAGGACCGCCGGCTGGAAGACCGCGACCTGATGGCTGTGGTCACCGTGCTGTTCGAGTACGAGACCACGACCGTCGAGGAGCGCATGATGCAGTTGCGCCACGAACACGAGGGGCTCGTCGCCTCGAACTTCCACTCCCACGTCGGCGAGCACCACTGCATGGAGCTATTCGTGCTGGAAGGAACCCTCGAGGACGTGTCGGCGTTCGTCGGCAAGATCCGGGCCACCCGCGATACGCTCACTGTCGACTACTCCGTCACGCCCGTCGACGGCTTCGACCCCGCGTCGGGGCTCGGGCCGCTCACCGGCGGCGAGGCTGAAGAGACCGACGACGGCGCCGGCCACGACCACTGAGCGGCCGGCCCGCTCAGAGCCAGCCGTCGTCAACGACCTCGACCAGTTTCGAGTCCGCGGCGCGCCAGTCGCCGCTCGCGCGCTCGTCGAGCGCCCGCGCCCGCTTGATTTCGGGCACGTCCTGCGCTTCGGCGCGGCGAGTACGCTTTTCGGCCTCGCGGGCCAACGACGAGTGAATGACCGAACGCGTGCTCATCATGGGCGCGACCGGCCGGGACTTCCACGACTTCAACACCGCCTACCGGGGGCGTGAGGACGCCCGCGTCGTCGCGTTCACCGCGGCGCCGGGCCAGAACCTCGGCGAGACGCAGGCGGGCGGCCACGACCGCTACCCGCCCGAACTCGCGGGTGAGAGCTACCCCGAGGGGATCCCGATCTACCCCGAGCCCGAACTGGAGGACCTGATCCACGAGAAGAGCGTCGACACCGTCGTCTTCTCCTACTCCGATGTCAGCCACGAGAACGTGATGCACGCCGGCTCCCGGGCGCTCGCCGCCGGCGCGGACTTCGAGATCCGCGGGCCCGAGACGGCGATGCTCGACGCCTCGGTACCCGTCATCGCCGTCGACGCCGTCCGGACCGGCTGTGGGAAGTCCCAAGTCACCCGGGCGCTGGCCGACGAACTCCAGTCCCGGGGCGTCGAGCCGGTCATCGTCCGCGAGCCGATGCCGTACGGCGACCTGGTCGAGGGACGCGTCCGGCGCTTCGAGACGATGGCGGATCTGGACGAGGCGGGCGTCACCATCGAGGAACGCGAGGAGTACGAACAGCAGATCGAGCGCGATCACGTCGTCTACGCCGGCGTCGACTACGGGGAGGTGATCGAGCAGGCCGCTGCCGAGGCCGACGTGCTGCTCTGGGACGGCGGCAACAACGAACTCCCGTTCGTCGACCCGGATCTCCATATCGTGCTCTGTGACCCGCTCCGGCCGGGTGACGAGACGAGCTACCACCCCGGCGAGGCGAACCTCCGGATGGCCGACTACGCGCTCCTGAACAAGGAGAACAGCGCCGAGCAGGCGGATATCGACTGGGTCGTCGAGAACGTCCAGCAGGTCAACCCCGACGCCGAAATCCTGCACTCCGACTCGGTGGTGAGCGTCGAGGACCCGGATGCCGTCGAGGGCGCGGAGGTGCTAGTCGTCGAGGACGGGCCGACGGTCACCCACGGCGACGCGAGCACCGGCGCGGGCACCGTCGCCGCGGAGAAGTACGGCGCCGCGGAGCGAGTCAACCCCGAACCGCACGCGGTGGGGAGCGTCGCCGACACGCTCGACGCCTACCCCCACCTCGACCGCGTGCTGCCGGCGATGGGTTACAGCGACCAGCAGGTCGCGGATCTAGAGGCGACCATCGAGAACGCCGACCCGGACCTCGTGCTCGCGGGCACGCCCCACGACCTCTCGCGGGTCGTCGACGTGGACGTGCCGGTGGTCCGGGTGCGCTACCACGTCGAGCCGAAGAACTTCGCCTTTGCGGGCCTGTTGGGCCGTCACGCCGACGAACTCGGCCTCGGGCGCTAGCGCCTCGGACGCCACTACCCCGGAGCTTTTCCGCTCGCATCGCTTCGAATGCTGTATATGTCCGACTCCGACGGCGTCGTCGAGACCGACGACGCGTCCGACGCCGCGACCGACGAGGTCGTCGTGTTCAGCGACTACGTCTGTCCGTTCTGTCGACTCGGCCGTGCCTCGCTGGCGCAGTACCGCGAGGGCCGCGACGACCCGCTCGACGTCGAGTGGCACCCGTTCGACCTGCGTGGCTACCGCCGCGACGAGAACCGCGAGATCCAGGAGGAGGTCGACAACGGGAAAGACGAGGAGTACTTCGACCGCGTCCGCGAGAACGTCGAGCGCCTCAGCGAGCAGTACGGCGTCTCTGCCGACATCGACGAGGTGCCCGACACCGACTCCTGGGCGGCCCAGCAGGCGGCGTTCTACGTCCGCGAGGAGCATCCCGAACAGTTCACCGCGTTCGACGACGCGCTGTTCGAGGCCTACTGGGACGACTACCGCGACATCGGCGACGTCGACGTCATCGCCGACGTTGCCGAATCGCTTGGCGATTCGGCAGGCAACCAGAACGCTTCGCGTTCTGGTGACGTGGCCGAGGATGTCGGCCTCGATGCCGAGGAGATCCGCGAGGCCGCGACCGACGAGGAGTGGGCCGACCGCCTCGAGGCGCAGTTCGAGGAGGCCCGCGACCGCGGCGTGACTGGCGTGCCGACGTTCGCCGCCGACGGGCACGCCGCCCGCGGCGCCGTCCCGCCGGAGCAGCTCGAGCGGCTGATCGAGGGCTGATCGGTCCGCTTCCCACGAAGCACTTATAGTTAGACTCCGTTCGACCCGCTGTCGCGATGTCGCCCCGGGCGGGGTAGGGGCCTTCCGGGACGACACGCGACGATGCGCGCATCGTCGTGGCCGGCCAGACGTGGCCGTTCACCCACGACGGTTTATCCGAATGGCTGAACAGCCAACGACAGCATTCGCTGTTACTTGCCTTCCCCGCTTGCTTCGTCGGCGAGAAGCTCTTTCGCCCGCTCGTATCCCACGTCGTCGACTAATTCTTCGATGTCGGCGAGTCGTGCTTGCCGGCGCGCTTGGCGAGCTTTCTCCGCCATCTCAGCGATCGCGTCGGCGGCCTGTTGTGCCGTCCCCACGTCCGGCTTGATCGTTGGTGCCGACTGGCCGAACCGGCCGTTGTCTTGGTAGTAACACATACGGACCTCGTAGCTATCGGAGCTCGTCTCATGTACTGCTTGCACTTCTGCACGACCCTCTTCCTCGCCCCACTGATCGACGACTTCCCGATCGATGACCTCGTACTCTGCCATTACAGTTCTCTCTGTGCTCCTCTCTGAAGTGATTTGTGGTAAATAACTCTAATTTCCACTAATCAAGTGGAATCCTTCCGGTACAGTTATACGTGTTGTATCCAACTACTCGGATAGAGATGACAACCGATCTGGCCGAGTGGGAATTCCGAACCGATGAGCCGGACTGGGTTAACCTACCATCCGGCGTCAGCCGTCACGTCGGCGTCGTGCAGGACGATGGCGGGGAGAAAGTCTACTACAAGGCGCTGATGGAGATGGATCGTGGAACGCACCGATGGTGGGTGTGGGAACGTGAGGGAGGACGAATGCAGTACGGCCCCGAATTCCCCCCCGAGATATCGGAGATGCTCCTCGCCTATCTCCGAGAACAGTAGGTGAGAGACGAATTCGGCTAGAACGCTATTTTTCCGGTGCTCGTCACGCCCGGGACCCGCAGGGCTTTAGCCGCCGACCCGCCGAGGGAGTCCCATGTCGCAGGGAATCGTGGAGGAGTTCCTCTCTCTGAAGGCCGAGACCGACGCGGATCTGCTGATGATGCAGTGTGGCGACTTCTACGAACTGTTCGCCGACGACGCGGAAGTCGTCGCCGACGAACTCGATCTGACGGTCTCCCAGAAGTCCTCCCACGGCTCCTCCTACCCGATGGCGGGCGTCCCGCTCTCGGAGCTCACCCCCTACCTCACCGCGCTGGTCGAGCGCGGCTACCGCGTGGCCGTCGCCGACCAGTTCGACGCCGACGACGGCTCGAAGTACCGCGAAATCACCCGACTCGCCTCGCCCGGCACGCTCGTCGAGACCACCGACGACGACGCGCAGTATCTCGCCGCCGTCGTCGAAGGCGACGCGGCAGGAGGAGCCGCGTCGAATGAAGGAAAACCCGGCGTGTACGGCCTCGCGTTCGCGGACATCACCACCGGCCGCTTCTTCGTGACGGCCGTCGACGACGCCGACGCCGCGAGCGCCGAACTCTACCGCTTCGCCCCGACCGAACTCCTCCCCGGGCCCGGCGTCCGGAACGACGACGCGCTGCTCTCGCTGCTGCGCGAACGCCTCGACGCCACCCACACGCTCCGGCCGAGCGACGAGTTCGGGCCGGGCCGCGCGCGCCACCGCGTCCGCGAGCGGTTCGGCGAATCCACCCTCGAAAGCATCGGGCTCGATGACGACTCGCCCGCCGTACAGGCCGCCGGCGCCGTCCTCGCGTACGTCGAGGAGACCGGCCTCGGCGTCTCGGCGGCGATGACCCGGCTCCAGCGTTATCAGCCGGACGACCACCTCGATCTGGACGCCACGACCCAGCGGAACCTCGAACTGGTCGAAACGATGCAGGGCGGCAGCGACGGCTCGCTGTTCGACACCGTCGACGCCACCGTCTCCTCGCCCGGCCGACGGCTGCTCCGGGAGTGGCTCACCCGGCCCCGCCGGGACCGCGACCTGCTCGCGCGCCGCCACGACGCCGTGGAAGCACTCGCGAGCGCGGCGCTCGCCCGTGAGGCCATTCGGGACTGTCTCGACGACGCCTACGACCTCGAACGGCTCGCCTCCCGTGCGGCCTCCGGATCCGCCGACGCCGGCGACCTGCTCTCGGTGAAGCACACGCTCGGCGTGCTGCCGGCGCTCGGCGACGCCATCGACGGCACGCCGCTTTCGAACTCGCCGCTTCCTGAGGTTCTCGAAAAGCCGGACCGAGAAGCCGCCGCCAGCCTGCGCGCGGAACTGGACGAGGCGCTCCGGGACGACCCGCCCAAGACCGTCACGCAGGGCGGCATCTTCCGGGAGGGCTACGACCCCGAACTGGACGAACTCATCGAGCGCCACGAGGAACTGGAGCGGTTCCTCGACACGCTCGCCGACCGCGAGAAACGGGAGTACGGGCTCTCACACGTTACCGTCGACCGGAACAAGACCGACGGCTACTACATTCAGGTCGGCAGGAGCGTCGCCGATCAGGTGCCCGAACACTACCGCGAGGTGAAGACGCTCAAGAACTCCAAACGGTTCGTTACCGAGGAACTCGAGGAGAAGGAACGCGAGATCATGCGCGTCGAGGAGGCCCGCGGCGAACTGGAGTACGAACTGTTCGAGGACCTCCGCGAGCGCGTGGCCACGCACGCCGAACTCCTGCAGGACGCCGGCCGCGCCATCGCGGAGGTCGACGCGCTGGCCTCGCTGGCGGACCACGCTGCGCGCAACGACTGGACCCGGCCGGAACTCACCGACGGCGACGCGCTCCACGTCGAAGCAGGCCGGCACCCCGTCGTCGAGACCACCACCGAGTTCGTCCCGAACGACCTCCATCTCGACCGCGACCGGCGCTTCCTGATCGTCACGGGCCCGAACATGAGCGGGAAGTCGACGTACATGCGGCAGGCTGCGCTGATCACGCTACTCGCGCAGGCCGGGAGCTTCGTCCCCGCCAGAGCCGCCGAGGTCGGCCTCGTCGACGGCATCTACACCCGCGTCGGCGCGCTGGACGAACTCGCACAGGGACGCTCGACGTTCATGGTCGAGATGCAGGAGCTGAGCAACATCCTCCACTCGGCGACGGAGGACTCGCTCGTCATTTTGGACGAGGTGGGCCGCGGGACGGCGACCTACGACGGCATCAGTATCGCGTGGGCGGCCACGGAGTACCTCCATAACGAGGTTCGAGCCAAGACGCTCTTCGCGACCCACTACCACGAACTCACGACGCTCGCGGACCACCTCGAGGGCGTCGCGAACGTCCACGTCGCCGTCGACGGCGAACCGGGCGGCGACGACGACGTGACGTTCCTCCGGACCGTCCGCGACGGCCCGACCGACCGCTCCTACGGGATCCACGTCGCGGATCTCGCGGGCGTGCCCGGCCCCGTGGTCGACCGCGCGGGCGACGTGCTCGACCGCCTGCGCGAGGACAAAGCAATCGAGGCTCGCGGCTCGGGTGGCGGCGCAGGCGACGAGACGAAGCAGGCCGTTTTCGACCTGAGTTCGGGACGCTTCGAGGGCGGCGGGACGGGGCAGTCGGGCGACTCCGGCGGCGGCGCTGGCCCACAGACGGGCGCGACGGCTGTCGCCGACGGCGACGGCGGCCACGCCGACGAGACGCCCGACATCGACCCCGAGACCGAGGCGGTCCTCGACGAACTCGACGAGACCAGCGTCGCCGAGATGTCGCCCATCGAACTGATGCAGCGCGTCGAGGAGTGGCAGTCCCGGCTGGAGGACTGAGCGGCCGGCCGAGCGCATCGTTCTTTGGCACGCGGTGTGTGAGTCAGCGCATGCACGCACAGCGAGCCGACGCGGGGGGTCGGACGTGAGCCAGCAGTTCGCCGTCACCCAGAAGGCGGTGCTGCTCGGGCCGAACGACCGCCTGCTGCTGCTCGAGAACGACGACGGCGTCTGGGAGCTCCCCGGCGGACAGCTCCGAGTGGGCGAGGAGCCCGTTGCGGGGCTGAAGCGGGCGATTCGGGAGACCACCGGGCTCGACACCGACGTGGCCGGGCCGGTGCTCAACACCGCCTGGGAGGTGGGCGATCAGGGGGCGTTCGCCTCGATCTATCGCACTCACAGCCCGACCGAACAGGCGACCCTGGCCGGCGACCACGTCCGGGCGGTCTGGGTCGCCCCCGAGGCGGCCGTCGAGCGGGACCTGAACAGCACGCAGAAGCGCGCGATCAAGCGGGCGGGGCTACTCTGACGATGAGCGAGGAGCCGAGCATCACTGCACTGGACGACGCAACGGTCCAGCGCATCGCCGCCGGCGAGGTCGTCGAGCGCCCCGCCTCGGTGGTGAAGGAGCTGGTCGAAAACAGCATCGACGCCGACGCCTCCCGCGTCAGCGTCGCCGTCGAGCGCGGCGGAAAGGACGGCATCCGCGTGCGCGACGACGGCGTCGGGATGTCCGCGGAAGAACTCGATCTGGCGGTTCGGGACCACCACACCTCCAAGATCGGCGACATCGCGGATCTCGAAGCGGGCGTCGGCACGCTCGGCTTCCGCGGCGAGGCGCTGGCGGCGGTCGGCGCCGTTTCGCGGCTGACCATGCGCTCGAAACCCCGCGACGGCGAGATGGGCCACGAACTCACCGTCGAAGGGGGCGACATCGGCGACTCCTCGCCCGCTGGCTGTCCCGCGGGCACCGTCGTCGAAGTCGACGATCTGTTCTACAACGTCCCGGCCCGGCGGAAGTTCCTCAAGACCGACGCGACGGAGTTCGACCACGTCAACACCGTCGTCACGCAGTACGCGTTGGCCAACCCCGGGGTCGCCGTCTCGCTGGAGCACGACGGCCGCGAGGTGTTCGCCACCGACGGCAACGGGGGACGGAGTCCCCCTAGCAGCCGGACGCAGTCCGGCGGCACCGGGAACCTCCGCTCGACGGTGCTCTCGGTGTACGGCCGCGAGGTGGCGGAGTCGATGGTCGACGTGGAGTGGTCCGCCGACGATGTGAGTGCAGAGACCCCGATTCGATCCGTCAGAGGACTCGTCTCGCACCCCGAGACCACCCGCGCGGGCCGGGAGTACCTCTCGACGTTCGTCAACGACCGCTACGTTACCGCGTCGACGCTCCGGGAGGCGGTGCTCGACGCCTACGGCGGGCAGTTGGCGCCGGATCGCTACCCCTTCGCGGTGCTGTTCGTCGAACTCGATCCGGCGACCGTCGACGTGAACGTCCACCCGCGAAAGCTGGAGGTCCGCTTCGACGACGAATCGGGCGTGAAGGAGGCCGTCTCCGAGGCGGTGAAGGAGGCGCTGCTCGCGGAGGGGCTGATCCGCACCTCGGCCCCACGCGGGCGCTCGCAGGCTGGCGAGACGCCGATCCAGCCCGGCGGTGACGACGATGAGGTGGTCGGCGGCGCCGACACGCGCCACGAGGAGGCCAGCGGCGTGGCAGAGCGACGCACCACGCGCAGCACGGACTCCGAGAAGCGGTCCGGGATCGGTGGCTCGTCGTCGACTGACGAGCCATCCGGCGGTGTCCGCGACAGCGGCGGCGACGGCGCTTCGGAGACGGATCTGGACGACTGGAGCGACGAGAGCGACGGGCCGACGGCCGGCGGGTCCACGACCGGGGATACGCCCACAGAACCGACCGACGACGCTGACGACTGGTCGGTCGACCTCTCCGGGGGATCCGGGACGTCGACCGCAGGGGGTTCGGGTTCGAGTCGAACGGGAGGCGCTGACGGATCGGACTTCGGTTCGGAGGGCCCAGCCACCTCCAGCGACGCTCCCTCGACGCCTGAACCAACGTCGCGTTCGGCCTCCGGAGACTGTTCTCCGGAGTCGACCGAACCAACTGACCCGTCGCCTGACCACGAGCAGTCGTTCTCCACGGCGACCCAGCGGTCCCTCGGCGGCGGCACCGCGGAGGCCGGCGGGGCGTTCGACTCGCTGCCGACGCTCCGGGTGCTCGGACAGCTACAGGACACCTACGTCGTCGCCGAGACCGACGGCGGCCTCGTACTGATCGACCAGCATGCTGCCGACGAGCGCGTGAACTACGAGCGCCTGCGGCGGCAGTTCGCCGACGGGATGGCGAGCCAGAGCCTCGCGGAGCCAGTCCGCCTCGAACTCACCGCGCGCGAGGCCGAACTGTTCGAACGGCACGCCGACGCACTCGGGGAGATCGGGTTCGATGCGGAGCGCGAGGGAGATCGAACTGTCTCCGTGACGGCGGTGCCGGCGGTGTTCGATGCGACGCTCGATCCCGAACTCCTGCGCGACGTGCTCTCGGCGTTCGTCACCGAGGAGGACGGCGGCGCGCCCGTCGAGGACGCCGTCGACGACCTGCTGGCGGATCTGGCGTGCTACCCGTCGGTGACGGGCAACACGTCGCTGACCGAGGGGTCGGTGAGCGACCTGCTGTCGGCGCTGGACGGCTGTGAGAACCCCTACGCCTGCCCGCACGGCCGCCCCGTGATCGTCGAAATTTCCGGCGAGGAGATCGGGGATCGGTTCGAGCGCGACTATCCGGGGCATGGCGGACGCCGGCAATAACCCCCGCCGGCTCGGATGCCGCCGGCACGGACTGAGCCGGCGTCGGCCACGGCGGACGCCGGCGCTGATCGCTATTCGTTATCCAACTCTGTCGCCAACTCCTCGGCCACGCGCGCACCCAACTCCGCCTTGCTCCCGCCGAACTCCGTGTAGTCGTTGCGCCTGACGAGCAGCGCCCGGGTTTCGTCGGCGCCCATCACGCTCGCGTCGTTGGCGACGACGAAGGAGAGATCGGCGCGCTTCAGAATCCGCCGGGCTTCGGGGACGAGTGCGGCGTCGTCGCCGTCCGTCTCGGCTTTGAAGCCGACGATGGGGAGGTCCGGATAGGCGTCGCGCGCGGCGTCGATGAGCTTCGGCGCTGGCTTCAGGGTCAGCGTGCGCTTTTCGCCGGACTTGATCTTCTCCGAGGCGGCGTCGACGGTGAAGTCCGAGATGGCTGCGGCGGAGATCAGTGCGTCCGCGCTCGCGAGGGCGTCGAGCACCGCATCGCGCATCTCTCCGGCGCGCTCGACCTGCCGCACGTCGGCGTAGGGCACGTCGTCGCCGTCGTGGACCAGCGTGACCGCGGCGCCGCGGACGTAGCACGCTTTGGCGACCGCGCGGCCAGTCTTCCCCGACGCGCGGTTGGTGATGGTTCGGATCGGATCGACCGGCTCGCTGGTCGCGCCCGAGGTGACGACGACGTGCTCGCCGGCGAGCGAGTCGGGGGTGGTGGCGCGAGCGACTTCGGTGACGATGGCCTCCTCGGTGGCGATCTTGGCTTTCCCCTCCTCGATCCGCGGGTCGACGAAGTCGACGCCCCACGACTCGACCGTCTCGATGGCGCCCAGCACGCCCGGATGGTCGTACATCGGTTCGTGCATCGCGGGCGCGATCACGACGGGCACGTCGGCGCCAATGGCGGTCGTCGCCGTCGTCGTCACCGGCGAGTCGTCGATAGCGCCGGCGATCTTGCCGACCGTGTTGGCCGTGCAGGGGGCGATCAGGAGCACGTCCGCCCAGCCCTCGCGCCCGCAGAGGTCGACGTGTTCGACGCTGCCGGTGATCTCCGTGACCGGATCGTGGCCGGTGGCGAACTCGACGGCCCACGGGTGGACGATCCCCTGTGCGCTCTCGGTCAGCACGCCGCGGACCGCGGCACCCTGCCGGCGGAGTTCGTGGGCCAGTTCCACGACTTTCACCGCGGCGATGCTGCCGGTGACCCCGAGCGCGACGTTGACGCCTTCGAGCATCTACCGGCCGGTGGGACGCCGGGGGCTTAAACACCGCCCGCGCCTATCCGCGTCCGTGTGTACGCTGACGCTCGCCTGGCAGGTGTTCGACGACGCGCCCGTCGCCGTGGCCGCGAACCGTGACGAGCAGCGCGACCGGGCCTCAGAGCCGCCCCAGCAGCTGGAAACCGAGCCGGCCGTAATCGCACCGCGGGACGCCGAGGCCGGCGGCACGTGGCTCGGCTACAACGACTCGGGCCTGTTCGTCGGCGTGACCAACCGCTGGACCGACGCGGACCTCGCGGGCGAGCGTTCGCGTGGCCTGCTCGTGCGCGACGCGCTCCGGGAGCCCTCCGCGGCAGCGGCGGCGTCGATGGTCCAAGAGGCTAGCGAGGACCACGAGTACGCGGGGTTCAACCTCGTGCTCGCCGACGCCGACTCGGCGTTCCTGCTGGAGTGGGATGGTCGCTTGCTGATTCGGGAACTGGAGCCGGGGGTCCACGTCGTCGTCAACGTCGGCGCCAGCGACGCGCCGGCGATTCCCGTCGAGAACGCCGAGCGCGGGCAGGAACAGGCCGCGGACGCCGCCGCGGTCCGGACGGAGCTACTCCCCTATCCCGATGAGGAGAGCGACGGCTGGCTCGACCGCGCAGGGAGAGTGCTCGGGAACCACGAGTACGGCGTCTGTGTCCACGACAACGGCTACGGCACCGTCTCGGCGACGCTGCTCTCGCTCGGCGTCGACGTTTACAGGAGCGAAGCTCCTGTTCGCCAGCCGGAAGCGGGGCCCGCTTCCGGTGACGGCGCTGTCCGGATGGAGTTCGCGGATGGGCCGCCCTGCGAGACGGCGTTCGAAGTTGTCGACGCCGCGGAATCGCTGGAGAACTGAGTCAATCCTGCAGTTTCGGTAGCGTCTCCCAGAGGAACGAGGAGGGGACCAGCGGGCTGTCGGGGTCGTAGCCCATCTTGCGCTCCCACGCCATCAGCGTCATCGCCGTCGGCTCGGGGGCGAACACCATCGCCCGCACGTCCATCTCGCTGCCGGCGTCGGCGCGCTCGTGGGCGGCTTCGAGCAGTTCGTCCAGCGCCGACTCAAAGGCTCCCCGGTCGGGTTCGACGATGCCGCGGATCGCCGTCGTCGTCGCGTGCGCCCACTCGTTGGTCGGTTCGGTGTTGTCGAGCGCTTCCTCGGCGTCCACGTCATCGCGCGCCGCGGCGGCGGCGATTGCCTTCGCGTAGAAGTAGGGGTGGTCGTCCAGTTCGATACCGGGCTCGGGCTCCTGTTCGGCCATCGCGACAGCGTCGGCCAGCGCGTGCGTCCGGCCGTGGTCGCCGGCGAGCAGGGCCGCGTACGCGCCGCGCCACGCGTGCAGGGGGAGCGCGGCGTAGTCCGTGCCCGCGGGGTCGGCGATGCGGGCCTCGACGCTCTCGAGATAGTCATCGGCGGCGTCCCCGAACGCCTCGTGAGCGGCGTCGAACCCGTCGAACAGGAGCGCGAACGTTCCGGCGCCGACGCAGGCCTGCGCGCGGCGGGCGTACTCGTCGGGCGTCGTCGCGTCTCGCTCACGGCGTTGCTTCGCTGCCTCGTAGCGCCGTCTGGCGATGGATTGGGCCTCGGGCGTGAGCGAAACCTCGATCATAGCCCGACTCGGGCTGGCGCGCCGAAAACCGTACCGAAAAGGGAGGTCACCGTCGCAGGGCTGCGCCAGCGACGTTTACAGGAGCGAAGCTCCTGTTCGCCGGCCGGAAACGGGACGCGTTTCGGCGGCAGCCTCCTCGCTGTCGGCCGCCCGTGCCCGGAGTGCCGCGTAGCGTGTCCGGAGCGCGTCGGTCGTGAGGTCGGTGTCGGCCGCTCGCCCGCCCGCGTACTGCTGAATCTGGCTGAGTTCCATACCTCACCTTCGCTGTCAGTGGAGATCGCTGTTGCGTGCGTCGGGTCAGAATCTCCATACCCGGTTCAGAGCGGGAACCGGGCGATTGTCTCGTGTTCTGCGCCCTCCTCGCCGAGAACCGACCGCGTCAGGCGGAGTTCCTCGGCGGTGAAGCGGCCGATGGTCGGGTCCTCGTTCCGGATGCGGTCCTGCACGAGGTCCTTCCCGCGGGCGTCGTTCATCCGCGCGACCGTAACGTGGGGGGTGAAGTCGTTGTCGGCGGGGCTGAAGCCGCGCTCGGTGGTCGCGGTTTCGAGCGCGGCCGCGAGTTCGTGGAGGTCGGCGGCGCCGTCGCGCACGCCGGCCCAGACCACCGAGATGTACTCCTCGGAGGGGAACGCGCCGAGGCCGCCGACCTCCATCTCGAAGGGGCCGAGATCCGTGGCCTCGGCGGCGACAGCGCCGGCGACTTTCGCGTCCGAGACGGTCGGTTCGTCGCCGTTGGCGTCGTCGGTCTCCTCTTCGGTCGGGACCTCGCCGAGGAACTTCATCGTGAGGTGGGCCTGCTCGGGGTCGGTGAAGCTGAGCCCCTCGGCGCCGGCGAGGTCGTCCTGCAGGACGGCGAACGGTTCCTGGAGTTCTTCGGGGAGGTCGATGGCGAAGAACAGGCGCATAGGCGGTGACAGGCGCCCGTGCCGGCTAAACGTTTGGGCCGGACGCGTAACCCTTACCCCCGCCGACGACGAACCTCGGGTAATGAGCGATAACCCCCGTGAGGACCGCGACCACCAGTTCTCGGAGGGACAGGGGCTCCCCGACGAGTTCGAGGAGTTCGACCTCGACCCCCCGGAGCTGAAAGTCGATCCGGCGAAGGTCGACCCCGTGGACACGCGGGTACTGTCGGACCTGCTCGACGAGCGCAACATCGCGAAAGACGAGATCGACACCGACCAACTCATCGACGTCGGCGTCTCCTACACGCAGATCAACCGCTTCGAGGAGGCGACCGAGACGTTCGAGCGCGCCGCCCAGTTCGCCGACGACCCGACCAAGGAGCAGGAGGCCTGGGTCAACAAGGGCGCCTCCCACGCCGAACTCGAGGAGTACGACGCCGCCATCGGCGCGTACAAGGAGGCCATCGATATCGACGACGAGTCCGAGCACGCCGCCACCGCCGAGACGAACCTCGCGTACGCCCTCTGGGAGTTCGGCCAGAGCGAGGAGGCGCTGCGCCACGCCGAGAACGCCGTCGAGATCGACCCGCGCTTCGCGCAGGCCTGGTACAACCGTGGGTTCTTCATGCTCGAACGCGGCCTCGCCGAGAACGCCGTGGACTGCTTCGAGAACGCCCAGCGACTCGGCATGAGCAACGCCGAAGTGTTGGAGGAGAAGGTCCGCGCGCTCGAGGAGGTCGGGCGCGAGGAGGAGGCCGAGGAAGCGCGCCAGCGGGCCGAGGAGATGCGCGAGGAGGCAGAGCAGCAGATGGTCGACGAGTACTGATGCTGCTCCGCGAACGAGAGACCGAACGCGGCCTGCTGGTGTCGGTCTGCGACCCCGACCTGCTGGGCCGAACCTTCGAGAGCGGCGACATCTCGCTGACGGTCTCGGAGTCGTTCTACGGCGGCGAGGACGCCGTCGAGGCCGACGCCGACGCCGTCATCGCGGGCCTGCAGCGCGCGTCCATAGCGAACCTCGTGGGCGAGGAGTCCGTCGGCGTCGCCGTCGAGGCCGGCTTCATCGACGAGGCGACGGTACTCGAGGTCGGGGAGACCCGGCACGCGCAGTTGTTGCAGCTCTAGGCGCACGCTTCGTTCGTTTTCTGCTCCCGCGGCTCACGGGTCACTTCGTCGCCGGCGGCAACCGCCGCCGGCTGCGAGCGGGACCTTCGGTCCCGCGTCGTTCCCCGTTCGCCGTCTGAGATGGTTTGCCGCCCCCTTCGGTCGCGTTTTCGCATCTCACTACCGAAGGGGTGTTGGTTCTCCAGCCCCAGCATCCGACAATGCCTACATCCGACGCCAGCGGCCTCGATGTCGAGGCCATCCGCGAGGATTTCCCGATCCTCGAGCGGAAGATCGGCGGCGACGTGACCGTCCCCGGCCCCGACGAGACCGACGATCAGCCGCTGTACTACCTCGACAACGCCGCGACCAGCCACACGCCGCGGCAGGTCGTCGAGGCGATGACCGACTACTACTACGAGTACAACTCCAACGTCCACCGCGGCATCCACAGCCTGAGTCAGGAAGCGTCGATTGCCTACGAGGAGGCCCACGACCGGGCCGCTGAGTTCGTCGGCGCCGACGGGCGCGAGGAGGTCGTCTTCACCAAGAACACTACCGAGGCGTTCAACCTCGTCGCCTACACGTGGGGGCTCACGGAGCTCGAGCCGGGCGAGAACGTCGTCACCACGCAGATGGAGCACCACGCCTCGCTGGTCACGTGGCAACAGCTCTGTGAGAAACAGGGCGCGGAGATCCGCTACGTCGAGATCGACGAGGACGGCCGCCTCGACATGGACGACCTCCGCTCGAAAGTCGACGACGACACCGCGATGGTCAGCGCGGTCCACGTCTCGAACACGCTCGGGACGATCAACCCTGTCTCGGAAATCACGGACATCGCCCACGAGCACGGCGCGCTCTCGTTCATCGACGGCGCGCAGGCCGTGCCGACCCGCCCCGTCGATGTGGCCGAGATCGACGCCGACTTCTACGCCTTCTCGGGCCACAAGATGCTCGGGCCAACCGGAATCGGCGTGCTCTACGGCAAGCAGCACCTGCTGGAGGAGCTACCCCCCTTCCTCGTCGGCGGCGCGATGATCCGCCGCGTCGAGTTCGAGGGGACGACGTGGGAGGATCTGCCCTGGAAGTTCGAGGCCGGCACGCCGCCCATCGCCGAGGCCGTCGGGCTGACTGCCGCTATCGACTACCTCGAAGACGTGGGGATGGAGGCTATCGAGCGCCACGAGTCCGAACTCGCGCGCTACGCCTACGACCGGCTCTCGGAGTTCGACGACATCGAGATCTACGGCCCGCACGAGGAGCGCGGCGGGCTTGTCGGGTTCAACCTCGAAGGAGTCCACGCCCACGACCTCTCCTCGATCCTCGACGACCACGGCGTCGCCGTCCGTGCGGGCGACCACTGTACCCAGCCGCTGCACGACGTGCTCGGCGTGCCGGCGTCGACGCGCGCGTCGTTCTACCTCTACAACACCCGCGAGGAGATCGACGAACTGATCGACGCCGTGGATACGGCCCGACAGCTGTTCGCGTAGCGGATCTGTGGTTGCGGTAGCGCGAAGCGGGCGTGCCGCCGTGCACGCCCCGAGCGCGAGGGAGGAGCGAGCGACTAGAAGGACGAACGAGTCGGCTGGGGAGGCTGTGGCCGCGGTGCTGTGCGGCCACAAGTAGTCATGCTCACTCCGCGGTTCTGTTCGCAGGCGAACCGTGGTTTCCCGCTCGACCGCACTGTTCGTCGCCCGATAGCCCATCAACTCCTAAGCCCGGAACCCTTTTCCGCCGAAACCGCCTGTTTCGGGACATGAGTGGCTCGGACATGTACCGCCAGCAGATCCTCGACCACTACAAGAACCCGCGAAACTACGGGGAGATGCAGGACCCCGACTTCTCCCACGTTGGGGAGAACCCCTCGTGTGGGGACACCATCCAGGTCGACGTGAAGCTGGCCGACGACGACGAGACGATCGAACAGGTCGCGTTCTCCGGCGACGGCTGTGCCATCTCGCAGGCGGCGGCGTCGCTGCTGACCGAGACGCTCCCGGGCAAGAGCATCGACGAACTCCAGGCGATGGACACCGACGATATCGTCGACATGCTCGGCGTCGACATCTCGCCGATGCGGATCAAGTGTGCCGTGCTGGCCCGCCAGGTCGCACAGGACGGCTCGAAGCTCTACCGCGGCGAACTCGACGAGAAGGACCGGACGATCACCGAGGAGTAGTTGGTTATCGGTGCTGAGAGTCGGGAGCCCTCGGAACCGGGATCCATCGGCGATGGCGGTACGTTTTTGCGGAGGGGTCTCATTTTCGATAACGAATGGCCTCGGACGAGATCATCGAGGTACTTGGGAACAAGTACAACCCGGAGATTCTCGACGCGGCGAGCGAGCCAAAGTCCGCCCAGGAACTTTCCGAGGAGCTGGACGTGCCCATCGCCACCTGCTACCGCCGGATCAACGAGCTCACGGAGGTGAACCTGCTCGAACTCCACGACCGGCCGCTCTCGGAGGAGCACCGGCGGATCAAAGTGTACCGTCGCTCCATCGATCAGATCACGATCGACTTCCGGGAGGAACTGAACATCGAACTCGAAACGCGCTCGGACGTGACGAACAAACTCGACGAGGTCTGGCGCCGGATGTCCGAGAGTCGGGGCTGACGGTCGGCGGGAGAACCGCTTTAGAAGCCGGGCTGGTCCTCGCTACCCATCATCGAGAAGCCGCCGGCACGGTCGTAGACGGTGATCCCGCCCTGGCCGATCTCCATCGGGAAGATGTCGGTGTTGATGTCCTGCTTGCGCATCTTCGCGACCCAGACGTAGCGGTTCACGCCGTTGTCGGTCGGCGTCTGGATGAAGTAGATGTTGCCGTCGGTGAGGAAGTTCTCCAATCCGATCTCGGTCTCGGGGAAGACGGCGCCCTGTTCGTTGATCAGCAAGGAAGTGAGCCCGTTTTTCTTGAGGATATCCGAGAACTTCAGCAGGTAGGTGCGGTTCTCCTTCTCGTCGTCGAAAAAGAGGCTGAACATCGTCAGCGAGTCGAGCACCAGTCGGTCGTAGGTGGTGCCGGCGAAATCCTGCAGCAGGCGGTCGATGGCGGTGTTGAAGTCCTCCTCGCGGAGCATCGTCGACTTGTCGTACACCTTGATGTCGCCGTTCTCGACCATCTCACCCCAGTCCTCGAAACCGACCGACTCCGCGGCCTGCCGGATGTCCTCGGCGTTCTCCTCGAAGGAGATGTAGATACCCTTCTCGTCGTGGTCCTCGACGCCCGCATACAGATACTGGATGCCGAAGATGCTCTTGCCGGTGCCTGGGTTGCCGCTGACCAGCACCGTCGCGTTCTCGACGATCCCGCCGTTGAGAATGACGTCGAGGCCGTCGATCCCCGTTTCAGTGACGTCGACCATGAATACGGTGAGATAGCGTCGCCAGGGGAATTAAGCCCACCGGGTCGGGGAACGACGCCCGACGGTAGAGTTAACTGACGCCGGACGAAGATCTGGGGCAATGAGCGATGCGGACACCGAGTCGCGGGGTGGGGACCGGGCAGCCGACGGGCCGGCAGCGCGGGTCCTGATCGTCGAGGACGAACCGAACGTGGCGGATCTCTACCGGAGCACGGTCGAGGCTGAGGGGTACGAGGCCGACGTGGCCACGACCACCGCCGAGGCCTCCGAGACCCTCGAGGGTGGCTACGACATCGCGCTGCTGGACCGCCGTCTCCCGGACGGCCACGGCGAGGAGGTGCTCGCGGAGATCCGCGACCGCGAACTCGACGTGCGCGTGGGGATGGTGACGGCCGTCGAGCCGGATTTCGACATCGTCGAGATGGGGTTCGACCTCTACGTCCTCAAACCGCTCTCGAGGGCGGAACTGCTCGACGCCGTCGAGACCCTCCAGAGCCGGAACCAGTACGACGACCGCCTCCAGCGGACGGCAGCGCTCGCCTCCAAGCGGGCGACCCTCGAGACCGAGAAACCCCGCGAGAGCCTCGCCAGCAGTGAGGAGTACCGACAGCTGGTCGACCAGCTGGATCAGCTGGATCACGAACTCGACCGACTCACGGAGCGCTTCGACACCGACGACTACCGCCGGCTGTTCCAGGATATCGGCACCTAATCCTCGTCCGCAAGCTGGTCCCCGATGATCCGGTCTGCGTGTTCGACGAACTCGTCCCGGCGCTTGCGCGGGATGGTCGCGCCCGCAGCCACGTCGTGGCCCCCGCCGCCGCCGTCGACGGCCGCCGACGCTTCTGACATCACGACTGAGAGGTCCAGTCCGTCCCGAACGAGGAAGCCGCTGCCCCGCGCGGAGACTTTCAGTTCCTCGGCGTTCTCCTCGGCGAAGGCGATGATCGGCTGATCCCGGCGAACCCCGTCCGCGCCGAGGGCCATCCCGGCGATGATGCCGACGATGGTCTCACGGATCCGTGTGCCGGCGTCGAACCACTGGAGGTGGTCCGCCTGTTCGACGCCCTCGTTCTTGATCCACTCCAGCCCCTCAGAGAGGTTCCGACGGTGGGTCCGAAGGAGGCGGCGGGCTTCGTCCAGCGCATCGTCGCGGTAGCCCAGACAGACCGCCAGCCCCACGTCCGCCCGCTCGTAGCGTGCGGTGGCGTTCAGCACCGTCGAGAACTCACTGACATCCCGGAGTTCGGTGCCGACCTCCTCGTCGGCAAGCGTGTACGTCGTCGTCGTGACGCCGTTGACGCGTTCTGGCGGCACACCCCGGGAGATGGCGTGGCGCATCAGCGCGCTGGCGACGGTCTGGCGCTCCTCGAAGGAGAGATCCACCCAGCGGCGCCAGTCGCCGTCGACTTTCAGGTCGACGTCCAGCCCCGAGAGAAAGCGAACTGACCCCTGCTCGTCGCCCGAGATACCCGGGATCCGGAGTTCGCTGGCGTACTCAAGCAGTTTCGGGAGCGGCCGCGTTTGCCGACCGTACAGCGAGATGTCGGTCACCTCCTCGATGGCGCCGGCCTCGACGCCCTCGGCGACGAGGCTCTCGTTGGCGCCGATGAGGCCGCCGTCGGTGTCCTGCATGTCGCCGACGGCGCCGACGACCGCCAGCGCGGCCAGATCGCGGTTGTCGACGTCGTCGGTCTCCATCGCGCGAGCGAGCACGTACGTCGCGCCCGCACCGGAGAGCTCAGAGGCGCCGTCGATGTCGAACAGCAGGGGGTTCAGGTGGCGGTCCGTCTCGGGGGCCTCCTCACCTTCCTCAGCGGTGGCTGGCTGGTGGTGGTCGGCGATCACGGGCGTGAACGCGCCCGCCTGTTCGTGGGGGACGATATCGTCCAGTTGGCCGCTGCCGAAGTCCGTAAAGAGCGCCACGTCGTGGTCGGTGGCGGCGATGCGGTCGATGGCGTCGGCGTCCAACTGCTTCTCGAAAGTTGTCTCGAAGGGGATCCCCGCCCGCCGGAGCGCGGTGGCGGCGATGGCGCCGCTGGTGAGGCCGTCGGCGTCGATGTGGGAGGCCAACACGACCGAGTCGGCCTCGAGCAGGCACGCAGCGCAGTCGGCCGCGCGGTCGGCCATCGCGGGGACGGGATCGCTCATCGCTTGTGAGTGGGCGCGCCTCGGTGTTTAACGTCTCGGGATGGGAGTGGGGAGGAACGACTCGCGAGCCGTGAGACGCGGGAAGCGGAGGGAAACGCGACGCTGTCAGTCGTCGGCGACGATTTCCGGCGAGCGGAGCGGTTCCGGGTCGCCGTCGAGCGTCGCGAGCACGATCAGCGCCGTCACCACGGCGAGGCCGGCACAGACCAGGTACTCCGTTCCGACGCCCATCGTCGACGCCAGCGGCAGCGCGATCAGCGGGCCGATAGTGGACCCGAGATCACCGAACACGTTGTAGACGCCGCCAAGCTTGCCGACGTCCTCGCCGGGCGCGATGTCGCCCAGATACGCCAGCAGCGGCGGCCCGGTGCCGCCGACGCCCATGCCGATCATGGCGACGCCGATGACGATGCCCGGCACCGTCGGGGAGATCACGAGCAGCGCGAACCCGGCCGCGAGCAGGGTCAACGCGGGGATCACGGTGTAGGTCCGCGAGGAGAGGCTGTCCGAGAGGCGGCCGACGAACAGCGTCGTCACCGACATCGCGAGCACGGAGATGGCCATCACGATGCCACTCACGCCAGTGCCGGCCAGCGACCCCAGCGAGATGTCGTACTCGTTGGTGTACAGCACGACCGTCGAGAGCAGGATGCCGGCGTAGAGGAAGCGAACGGACATGTTGGTGGCGCCGATGCCGAGCACGCGCGCGTCGGCGCTGATGACCGCCGGGAGGTCCCGGAGGCGCGTGGTCGTTGTCGTGCTCCCCTGCACGTTCGGGAGGACGACGAACGCGACGACGGCCGCGAACAGGCCGGCGGTGCCGGCCGCCGCGAACGCCTCGCTGTAGCCGTACAGGTCCGTCAGGATCCCCCCGAGGATCAGCCCCATCGGGAAGCCGAGGCTCTGCCCGCCGCGCATGTATCCCACCCACTTCCCGCGATTCTCCGCGGTCGTGACGTGGGTGACGGTGGTGAACGCGCCGACGAAGACGAACGCCGAGCCGACCCCCCAGCAGGCGCGGGCGAGGAAGAAAACCGCGGCGCTGGAGAGGGGAATCGGACCGGGATCGAGCGCCAGCACGTAGCCGAAGGGCACCAGCCCTTGCACGACTAAGCCGACGAGCATCGGCCGCCGGGTGCCGATGCTGTCGAGCACCTGCCCCGCCGGCGTCGCCATCAGCAGGCGCGTAAAGCGGTTGACCGAGAGGATCATCCCGACGACAAAGGAGGAGATACCCAACACTGTCCCCAGCGTCGGGAGCGTCGGGAAGGCGACGCCGCCACCGACGCCGCCGAAGAACACCCCTGTGATCACGGCGCCGACGACGACCGGGACGCTGGGGTCCTCGTCGTCGATGGCCGGCGTGGAGAGCGTTGGGAGTCGCACCTTACCAGGCGTACTCCTCGCGGGGGTCGACCGAGTCCGCCGCGCGGTCGAACACGTGCTCGCCGTCGACGAACACGTGCTGAGTCCGGGAGTCGACGCGCCAGAACTCGCCGTTCCAGACCGCCACGTCGGCGTCGGTGCCGGGTTCGAGCGTCCCGACGCGGTCCTTGATCCCGAGGATCTCGGCGGCGTTGGTGGTCACGGCGTCGAGCGCGGCCTCCTTCGGGAACCCCTCGCGGACCGCGAGGCCCACACAGACGTCGAGGTGCTGCTGGGGCAGGATCGGCGCGTCGGTCTGAATCGCGACCTTGACGCCGGAATCGTGGAGGATTCCCGGCGTCTCGAAGGTGATGTTCCGGAGTTCGTACTTGCTCGCCGAGGAGAAGGAGGGGCCGACGACGGCGGGCACGTCCCGCTTTACGAACTCGTCGGCCATCACGTGGCCCTCGGTGGCGTGTTCGATGGAGAGGTCGTCGATACCGAACTCGTCGGCGATGCGGAACACCGTCCGGATGTCGTCGGCGCGGTGGGCGTGAACGCGGAGCGGGAGGTCGCCCGTGAGAACCCGGGAGAGGTTCTCCATCCCGAGGTCTCGCTCGAAGCTCTCGTCGTCTGCCTCGGCGTCTTCCTTCCGGTCGAGGTAGTCCTGGGCCTCCATGAACTGCTCACGCAGGGTGGCGGCGACGCCCGGTCGGGTGGAGGGCTGGCGGCCCTCACGCTCGCCGTGGAAGCGCTTGGGGTTCTCGCCCATCGCGGCCTTCATCCCGTCTTCCGTGATGAGCATCTCGTCGGCCTGATCGCCGTAGGTCTTCATCGAGACGATGATGCCGCCGATGACGTTTCCGGAGCCCATGCGGCTGGAGACGCTGGTGACGCCGTTCTGGAAGGCGTGTTTGAGCTCCTCGTCGCGCGGGTGGAAGCCGTCGAGTGCGTTCACGTGGGGCGTCGTCGCGGACGTGCCCTCGTTGAAGTCGGCGTCCTCGGGTTCGGCCCACTCGGCCATCCCGGCGTGGGAGTGGGCGTCGACGAGGCCCGGGGTGACGTGGGCGCCGTCGACGTCGATCTCCTCGACATCGCTCGGTGCGTCGACGGCGTCGCCGACATCGGCGATCTTCCCGTCCTCGATCAGCACGTCGCCCTCGATGGTTCCGCGTCGGGTCTGGGTGTGGACGATCCCGTTCCGGATGACTCGCATACTGGCGAGTCGCCGCGGGGGGACAAATGATTTCGGTTCGAAGCAGACTGGATGATCGCCGGACGACGGGCTCTCTGGTGTGAAAAACCGAAGGAGGCGGACCGCGACGCGCTCTCAGAACGAGACGTCCAAGTCCAGCGCGTCCATCTGCTCCTTGTAGCGGTTGCGGATCGTGACGACCGTCACGTCGGCGATGTCGGCGATGTCGCGCTGGGTGCGCCGGTCCGAGCAGACCAGCGACGCCAGATACACCGCGGCGGCAGCGAAGCCGGTCGGCGATTTGCCGGCGTGGAGGCCGAGTTCGGTCGTCTCCTCGACGATCTCGCTGGCTTTCTGCTGGGTCTCGTTTTCGAGGTCGAGTTCGCTCGCGAACCGCGGGATATACTGCCCCGGGTCGACCGGCTTGAGCGAGAGCGACAGCTCCTCGCTGATGTAGCGGTACGACCGGCCGATCTCGCGGCGCTCGACGCGGGCGACCTTCGTCAGGTCGTCGAGGCTGCGCGGGATCGCCTCCTGCCGGCAGGCGGCCATCAGGGCGGCGGTAGCCATCTCCTCGATCGCGCGCCCTCGGATCAGGTCACGGTCGAGCGCCTGCCGGTAGATCACACAGGCGACCTCGCGGACCGACTTCGGCACGCCCGTCGCGCTGGCCATCCGGTCGATCTCGGTGAGGGCCTGCTGGAGGTTCCGCTCGCCGGACGCCTGGGTCCGGATGCGCTCCTGCCACGTGCGCAGGCGCCGCATCCGGGAGCGTTTCTCCGCTGAGAGCTGTCGCCCGGCGGCGTCGGTGTCCCGCCAGTCGATGTCGGTCGTGAGCCCCTTGTCGTGGCGGGCCTGCGTCACCGGCGACCCGACGCGGGACTTGCTCTGGCGCTCGGAGTGATCGAACGCGCGCCACTCGGGGCCGCGGTCGATGGTCTCCTCCTCGACGATGATCCCCGTCTCCTCGTGGACCAGTTCGCCCTTATCGGTGCGAACGAGGTCCGCCTCGTCGATACCCTCTGCGTCGAGGGTCTCGCCTTCGTCGTCGTCGAACTGGTCGTCCGTTCGCTGGCGGTGCTCCTGGCGGCCGTCTGCTCGCGATTTGGGCTGGGTCACTTTCCTGGGTCGAAGATCGTCGCGTGATGCGTTGTGTCGTCGACTGTGTCGACGGTTGGTCCATCTGGACCATCGAGACCTCCGTCCCAGTGTCGGACGGCCCCACTAGTTCCGTCCGAGAGAGTGAGTTTGCATTCCGGCATTACACCGGCGAATTCACGACCCACTTCCATAATCATTTCCCCGGGCTCTACCCAGTGATAACGCCGGGTGAAGCCTCGTTCACGTTCAACGCCGGCCGGCCCCTCTCCCCCGTGCTATTCCGACACATGCTCGGAACAGAACTAAGTAGTGGGGGTTCACAGTAATCGACAGGTCGAACGATGCGCTTCCCGACAGCCACACCCGGCCTCGCCTGCTGTACTAGCGGCGAGTCCGGAATGATCGGAGCGGTCCGATCTGGCTACCTCGGGATTAGCATTGTACGCCCGCAGGTTCGGTCCGATCGGCTCGCAGCGTGAACCCGTTCACGGCGGCCCGGTCGGTGCGAACCTGCACTTTCCTGAGCCGTCTCTGTTCACGCCGCGGGCCAACTCCCACGGGAGCTGGTCCCCCAGCACGTTCGACTCGTGGTGGGAGCGTGCGATGTCAACCAAAAGCTCCGACGGGTCGGCGGTTCGCCGCCAACCCGTCGGCGTGACCTGTACAGTTAGCGTCCCGCGCAACGCCGCCGGCGACCTCGAAACCGGCGTGCGCGACAAACTCGGCGGCGCCGACGGCGTCGACGGCGTCGACGATGTCGACCTCCAGGGCATCCGGCCGGGGCTGAACGACCTGACGGTCACCGTCTCGGCGTCGCTCTCGGTCGACGACGCGGCCGACGTGGCCGCTCGGCTGGAGGAGCGCTTCGGCGTCAGCGAGGTCGAAGTCGAGTTACGGACCGGTCCCCCCTGACGCGTCGGCTCCGGCCGTTCCCCGTTTTCTGCACTCTCGGCGTCGTGGAAGGGCAAGGTAGTTACCCGTTCCGGCCCCCACTCCGTCCATGAGCGTACTGGAGGACGCCCGCGCCGTCGACGCGGTCGGCGGGGTCTGTGACGCCTGTCTGGGCCGGGTTTTCGCCGACCGGAGCTTCGGCCTCACCAACCGCGAACGGGGGCAATCGCTGCGGACCGTCCTCGGCCTGGAGGCCGACGAACCGCCGGAGTACGTCGATCCCGCGGACTGCTGGGTCTGTGAGGGCTACTGCGGCGAGTTCGAGGTCTGGGCCGAGCGCGCGGCCGAGGCCGTCGAGGGTGTGGAGTACGAGACGTACCAAGTCGGCACGCGAGCGCCCGCGCTGATCGAAGAGAACGAGCGCATGCTCCGCGAGGACGCCGGCCTCGACGCCGACACCGGCGAGGCGTTCAAAAGCGAGTTCAACCGCGAGGTCGGCAAACGCGTCGGCCAGATCACCGGCACCGAGGTGGACTTCGAGCGCCCGGACGTGCAGTTCCTGCTTGACCTCGCCGCGGACGACGTGACCGCGGGGGTCAACTCCGCGTTCGTCTACGGCCGCTACCGCAAACTGGAGCGGGACATCCCCCAGACGAAGTGGCCCTGCTCGGCCTGCGACGGCAGCGGGATGCAGGGACGGGAGCCCTGCGAGGAGTGTGACGGCACCGGCTTTCGCTACCCCGAGAGCGTCGAGCAGTTGACCGCGCCGGTCGTCGAGGACGTGATGGACGGCGTCGGCGAGACGTTCCACGGCGCCGGCCGCGAGGACGTCGACGCCCGGATGCTCGGCACGGGTCGGCCGTTCGTGATCGAGGTCGCCGAACCCCGGCGCCGGGATGTCGACACCGACCGGCTTGAGGCGGACATCAACGCCTTCGCCGAAGGCAAAGTCGAGGTCGAGAGCCTGCGCCTCGCAGAACACGGGATGGTCGAGCGCGTAAAGCGCCACGACGCCTCGAAGCGCTACAGCGCGCAGGTCACCTTCGACGACGACGTCGACGCCGAGTCGTTCGCCGAGGCCCTCGCGGAACTCGACGGCGCTACCGTCGAACAGGAGACGCCGAACCGCGTCGACCACCGGCGCGCGAGCAAGGTCCGGACCCGCGAGGTGTACGACATCGAGGGTGAACTCCACGATTCCCGTACCGCGACCGTCGAGGTCCACGGCGCCGGCGGCCTCTACATCAAGGAGCTGATTTCGAGCGACGAGGGGCGGACGACACCCTCGCTGGCGGGCCTGCTCGGCGTCGGTGCCGAGGTGACCGCGCTGGACGTGCTCCGCGTCGACGGCGAAGAGGAGCCGTTCGAGAACGAGGAGTTCTTCCGGGACTGATGCTCGTCGGCGCCGACGAAGCGGGAAAGGGTCCGGTTCTGGGGCCGATGGTCGCCGGGGCGGTCCGGGCGGCCCCCGGAGACCTCCCCGCCGGCCTCGCTGACTCGAAGAAGCTCTCGTCCGCGCGCCGCGAGGAACTGGCCGAAAAACTGCGCGAGCATCCCGAGATCAGGGTCACAACGGCCGCGATTCAGCCGGCGCGCATCGACGCCCCAGAAACCGACATGAACAGCCTCGGCGTCACAGCACAGGCTGAGGCCGTCGCCGCAGTCGCCGAACCCACCGACGACGTGGTCGCCGACGCCGCAGATACCGACGAGGAACGGTTCGGCCGACGGCTCCGGGATGCGGTCGCGGAGGCAGGAACGACCGTCGACGTGACCGCCGAACACGGCGCCGACGAGACCTACGCGGTCGTCTCGGCGGCCAGCGTCGTCGCCAAGGTCGAGCGCGATCGGCTGATGGCCGAAATCGACGCCGAGTACGACCAGGCGGTCGGCAGCGGCTACCCCGCGGACCCGACGACGCGTGCGTTTCTGGCGGGCTACGTCGAGGAGAGTGGTGAGCTTCCCGCCTGCGCGCGGACGACGTGGTCGACCTGCGAGGACGTGCTCGCGGCCGCCGAGCAGTCCGGCCTGTGCGACTTCTAGAACCGATCCAGCCCTTCGCCGCGCTCGAACGCCAGCAGCCGTCGCTTGGCGTCGACGCCACCAGCCGCCGAGAAGCCGCCGTAGCCGTCGCTCCCCACCACCCGGTGGCAGGGAACGATGATCGGAAGGGGGTTCGACCCGCAGGCCTGTCCCACGGCGACGGCGCCGGAATCGAGGTCCTGTGCGAGGTCGCCGTACGTTCGCGTTTCGCCGTAGGGGATCTCGCTCATCGCGCGCATCACGTCGCCGAGATGGCGCTCGGGGTAGTCGACGGTCAGGTCGAACGCCTCGCGGTCGCCGGCCGCGTACTCGTCGATCTGGCGGCGGATCTCCGTCTCGTCCTCGGCGACGAGGCCGGCGTCGAGGTCGTAGCTGTCGCCGCGGATGTCGACTCGCATCTGTCGGAGAGAGCGCGGCGAGGGAGAAAAGGCTCGCGCCAGACTCAGCGGAACGGCGGGAGCGCCCAGCCGTAGGCGATCGCCGCCAGTAGCCCGAGGAGTGCGATGGCGGCGACGCCGACGACGGGGATGCCGATGATCACCAACAGTCCCAGCAACACTGGGACGACCAGCAGCGCGAACAGCGCGCCGCCGAGCACCTGCATGACGGCCGACAGCGGGGAGTTTCGCTCCTCGTTGATGATCCGTCGGACCGCGGCTTCCGTCTCCGGGTCGAGGGCGGCGTCCGCATCGGAGTCGGCGTCCGCGCCGTTGCCGTCGATGGGGGAGGGCATAGGAAACGCTTCGGCAGGCGGCGAAAAAAGTGTTCTGCCGGTCAGTGCTCGCCGGTCAGCAGCGCGCGCAGGATGTCGCCGTACGCGGGTCGCGTGATCAGCACCCCGACGAGCACGCCGAGGATGGTGAAGATGGCGAACCCGCGGAGTTGGCCGAGCGAGAGCACCGCCAGCGGCGACAGCGCCAGAATCGTGGTGGCGGCTGCCGCGCCGATCACCCAGAACGCCTTGCGGAAGCGGCTCTGGAACACCCGCTGGCTGCTCACCTCGCCCTGGCTCATCACCTCGTCGGCGATGATGATCAGGTCGTCCACCCCGGTCCCGATGGCGGCGATGAAGCCGGCGATCACCGAGAGATCCACCGGGTAGCCGATGGCGGCGGCGGCGCCCATCAGGATCACGACCTCCGAGAGCGCGGTGACGATCATCGGTCCGGCGACCTCGATGCGGCGGTAGCGGGCGAACACGACGCCGCTGACCGCCAGCACCGCGGCGACCCCCGCGAGCAGCGAGTCGGTCTTGAACCGCTCGGACTGCGAGGGGTCGATGTACAGCATCGAGTTCGAGGTCAGGTCGAGTTCGGCCGGCAGCGCGCCGGCACGGAGGTTGATCGCGACCTCCTGGGCCGTCGAGAGGTTCCCGGTCGTCAGGCTGAACCGCGGGTCGTCGGCCCACGTCCCGTCACGCATCGGCTGGGCGAGCGTCTCCCGCACGCCGAAGGAGTTCAGCACCTCGCCGTCCTGCACGAGCAGGATACACGGCTCGGTCTGGTTGGGCGTCTCCCGGTAGCGACACTCAGTCCCCCCCTGTTGGGCGAGGCCGGTGTCGACGAAACGCTGCTGGACCTCCTGAGCGCTGTCCTCGGCGACGACGACGCCGACTTCGGCGCCCTGACCGCCCTGGGTCTGCTGGGCGTTCCCGACCTGCCGCAGGTCGTCGGAGTCCATCACGGTGGTCCGGACGTACGTGCCGTTCTCGTTCTGGTGGTACGCCTGGATCAGCACCTGCCCGCGGGACTCGACGAGGTCCCGGACCTCGCTCTGGTTCGCGTTGGGCACCTCGACGACGACCACGTCACCGCCGACAGTCCGGACGCTCCCGCCGGAGAGCCCCGCCTGGTTGACCTTCTGGCGCAGGATCGACACAGCGGTCCGCTGGGTCACGTCCGAGACGCGGTCCACGGCGCCGTCAGCCGGATAGCCCGCCTCGGAGAGTGCAGCGTCGAGTTCGGCGGCGGTGACGTTGCCCGCGGTCACCTCAACGATTGTCGTCTGCTGGATGGTGTCCCCGTACTCGCCGGCGTACCGAACCCGCACGTCCGAGGCCGTGGCGTTCTCGATGTTGGCCGCGACGGTCGATCTGACTGCCGAGGTCGACGTGTCGTTCGGTATCTCCACCCCGCTCGCGTGGACGCCGACGAGCGGCGCCTGGATCCGCGTGCCGCCGGAGAGTTCGAGGCCGTACTCGATGTTCGTCAGCCCCGAGTCGGCCGTCGTGTTGTTCCCCGCCGTCGAGGCCGCGCTGCCCCCGGATGCGGGCGTCGGGGAGAACAGCGCGAACGTGCTGGCGAGCAGGATCACGACCAGCAGCACGACCCGCCAGTTGGCCTTGATCCGGTCCCAGGTGCTCTCTTCGTCGGCCATCAGCGGTTCACCCCCTCGAACTTCCACCAGCGAAGCAGCGACATGTTGAGCATGTAGGTGTTCAGCAGGTCAGTCGTGAGGCCGAAGACGAGGATCAGCCCGATAGAGGAGAGCAGGCCGATCCCGAACGCCGTCGCGACGACGGTCATCACGACCATCGCGGCGATGGAGGTCAGCGTCATCGTGATCCCGGTCTCCATCGCGCGGTAGGCCGACTCGTAGAAGCCACCCTGTCGCCGGAGCACGTGGTTGTTGAGCAGGATGTCCGAGTCGACGGAGTACCCGATAATCATCAGCAGCGCGGCGACCGAGCCGAGCGTGAGTTTGATCCCGAGGACGTTCATCAGCGCCACCGGCACGACGATGTCGGAGAACGCCGAGAGCACGACGGCGATGCTCGGGACGAACGTCCGGAACATCGCGAACACGAGCACGCTCATCCCGACGAAAGCGACGACGACGCCGCCGAGCGCCTGGATCTGTGCCTCCGCGCCGAAGCTGGCGGACGTGGCGTCGATGGACCGGACGGTGAACCCGGCGTCCTCCGCCTGGGTTTCGAGCGCCCCGCTATCCACCCCCTCGCCGAACGTCAGGATGTAGGTCTCCTCCCCGGCGACGGGCTGAATGGCCGACGGCGCCGGATCGAACGCCTGTTGGATCTGCTGCTGGGCGTTATCGCCGCTGACGGCGACGCGCATCTCGGTCCCACCGGTGAACTCGACACCCAGATTCACCGGCGCGCCGGTCGTCAGCCAGACACCGCTGATGATCAGGAGGGCCACCAGCAGCACCACGAGCGGCACCGCGATGAGCTGTCGGTTCGAGTACTCGGAGTAGTCCACCTCCGGGAGCCCGAAGGGGAGGTCGGCAGCGGGCACTCACCTCACCTCCCGGACGAACTGATTCATACCGTCGATTTCCAGCCGCATGCCGAATAAGCCTTCTCTTACCGTTCCCCGACGCGGCGCCGTCGCCGCCTGCGCCCCGGCGCGTCGGAACCTCCCGCTCGGGAGCCAACGTTGATACGTGGCGGGGTCCATGACCAGACTGATGCTGCTTCAGTCCGGGCTTCTCGGCCCCCAGACGCTGCCGCTGCTGTTGGTCGCCGCCGGTATCGCGCTCTCCATCGCGGAGGCGCTGGCGCCCGGCGCGCACTTCGTCGTCGTCGGGGTGTCGCTGCTCGGGGCGGGGCTGGTCGGCCTGCTGCTCGGGGCGGCGGCGACGCCGTTCGTGCTCGCCGGCTTGGTGCTCCTGATCGGCGTCGTCACGCTGTACGGCTACCGCGAACTGGACATCTACGGCGGGAAGGGACAGGCCCAGACCAGCGACTCTTCGGACCTGAAAGGTCAGACCGCCCGCGTCACCTCCCGCGTCACGCCGCAGGAGGGCGAGGTGAAGATCGAGAACGGCGGCTTCAGCCCCTACTACTCCGCGCGCACCATCGAGGGCGAGATCCCCGAGGGCGAGGAGGTGCTGGTGATCGACCCCGGCGGCGGCAACGTCGTCACCGTCGAGTCGCTGGGCGCCGTCGAGGGGAGCCTCGACCGGCAGATCGAACGCGCACGCGCCGAGAACGCTCGGAAGGAAGCCGAAGAGGAGCGCCCCGCGAATGTGGCGTCCGACGCGGAATCCGAAGACGCCGCGGCAGCGGACGCTGACGACGCGACCACCGAGGGCGACGACGGCGAAACCATCCCCGACGACGCCGACACCGACGACGATAGCTCGGGATCGGGCTGGACCGCCCGCGAGGAGGCGGAGCGCGAGACGGAGACTGAGACCGAGTCAGAGTAGGTCCCGACGGCATCGGCGGCGGATCTTCTGACTGAACGCACAGTCAGTATTCCGGGAAACTATTAAGCCACCAACAGCCCAAATCCAGGCTATGGTACTCGCACCGTTGCAGGTCGGCAGCGCCATCGGCGGCGTCGTCGGCTTGCTGTTCCTGTTCGTCGTCATCGCCGCGGTCTGGCAGGCCGTGGAGATCGTCGACGCCACGGAGAAGAAAGCCCTCACCGTGTTCGGGGAGTACCGGAAACTCCTCGAACCGGGTATCAACTTCATCCCACCCTTTGTCTCCCAGACGCACGCGTTCGACATGCGAACGCAGACGTTAGATGTCCCGCGACAGGAGGCGATCACCCGTGACAACTCCCCGGTCACCGCCGACGCGGTGGTGTACATCAAGGTGATGGACGCCCGGAAGGCGTATCTCGAGGTCGACGACTACAAGACCGCCGTCTCAAACCTCGCTCAGACCACCCTCCGTGCGGTGCTGGGCGACATGGAACTCGACGACACGCTGAACAAGCGACAGGAGATCAACGCCCGGATCCGCAAGGAACTGGACGAACCCACTGACGAGTGGGGGATCCGCGTCGAATCCGTCGAGGTCCGCGAGGTCAACCCCTCGAAGGACGTCCAGCAGGCGATGGAGCAGCAGACCTCCGCCGAGCGCCGCCGCCGCGCCATGATTCTGGAGGCGCAGGGGGAGCGACGCTCCGCCGTCGAGGAGGCCGAGGGGGAGAAGCAGTCCAACATCATCCGCGCACAGGGGGAGAAGCAGTCCCAGATCCTCGAAGCGCAGGGTGACGCTATCTCCACCGTCCTGCGGGCCAAATCCGCCGAGTCGATGGGCGAGCGCGCCATCATCGACAAGGGGATGGAGACACTGGAGAATATCGGTCAAGGTGAGTCCTCGACGTTCATCCTGCCCCAGGAGCTCACCTCGCTGGTGGGTCGCTACGGCCAGCACCTCACCGGCAGCGACACCAAGACCAAGGAGAGTCTCGGCTCGCTCGACTTCGACGAGGAGACCCGGGAGATGCTGGGTCTCGACGACATCGAGAACATCCTCGGCCAGATCGACGAGGCCGCGGAACTCGACACCGAGGCGATGGAAGAGGAGGCCGAGAAGATCATGTCCGGCGACACCGAGCCAGACATCCAAGCGGCCGAGGACGTGGTCTCGGACGCCGACGAGTCGGAGTTCGTCGACGCCGAAACCGAGACCGAGGAGTCGAGCTAACGCTCGGCATCACCCACACGAATCCGGCAAGCCTCCATAATTTTCGCTGGTTATATAACGAGCCGATAGTAACCGGTGACCATGAAACGCCGCACGTATCTTCGAAGCGCTGGCGTCGGCGCCGCCGCACTGCTAGCTGGCTGTTCGGCCGAACCGACCGGGACTGACACGCAGACAGCCACCGACGGCAGCACCGACACACAGACCGGCACCACCACCGGAACGACCGAGGGGACGCCGACGCTGCGGGTCGGGACGTACGCCTCGTTCATCGACGCCCCGAGCACCAGCCCCGGCGCGTGGGTCAAAGAGCAGTTCGAGAGCGAGCACGACGCGAACCTGGAGTGGTTCGCGCCCGAGGGCGGCATCGACTACTTCCTCCAGCGCCGGAATCAGGGCGTCACCGTCGACACAGACCTGTTCGCCGGGCTCACCCCCGAGAACATGGTCCGGGCCGACGACAACCTCCAGAGCGGGGAGTCGCTGTTCGACGCCGTCAACACGGACAACATCGCCAACGCCGACCACCTCATCGAGGACTACCAGTTCGACCCGCAGGGGCGTGCGCTCCCGATGGGGGCGTCCTACATCAGCCTCGTGTACAACCAGAACATGCTCGACGAGCGCGGCGTCGGCGCCCCCCAGTCGTTCGAGGACCTCGTCAGCGACGACTACAGCGACGCGCTGCTGATTCCGAACCCCCAGAACAGCGAGACGGGCCTGGAGTTCCTCTTCTGGACCATCAACGAGTACGGCGAGGACGGCTACCTCGACTACTGGCAACGTCTGCTCGACAACGGCGCGCGCATCCTCGAAGGCTGGGGCGCTGCCTACGGCGCCTACAGCGAGGGCGAGGCGCCGGCGGTGGTTTCGTACTCAACCGATCAGGTGTTCGCCGACCAGTCGGGCGCCGACATGGCCGAACACCAGATCGGCTTCCTCAACGGCGAGGGGTACGCCTACCTCGAAGCGATGGCCCGCTTCAGCGGGACCGACAAGCCGGAACTGGCCGAGTCGTTCATCTCGTTCATGCTCCGCCCCGAGATTCAGGCCGAGATCGCCCAGCGCAACGTCGCGCTGCCGGCCGTCGACAACGCCGACCTGCCCCAGAAGTTCGACGACCTGACGCCCGAACCCGAGACGGTAGTGTCGTTCGACTACGACCGACTCTCGGGCAACGTCGACACGTGGCTCGACGAGTGGTCCCGACAGGTCGCCTCCCAGTAGCGTGACTGCCACCCGCGAGCGCTTCGAGTCGGTCGCCCTCCCGCTGGCCGCCGTCGGCACCGTCCTGCTGCTGACGGTGCTGTTCTACTACCCAGTCGGGCGGGTGCTGTCGGAGGCAGTCTGGCGCGACAGTGGCCTCACCGCCGAGCCGTTGGCAGAAGTGCTCACGGATCCCTTCTTCTTCGGCGTCGTCGCGCAGGCGTTCGAGGACCCGTCGATCCTGTGGACCGCAATCGAGCCACACACGTTCCGGCTCTCGGTACCCTTTGTCGACGCCGCCATCGCGCTGAACTACCCGTTCCCGGACTACCGACTGGGGCTGTTCGGCTTCACCGCGTATCAGGCGTTCCTCTCGACGCTCGCGAGCGTCGCGCTCGGCCTGCCGGGTGCGTACGTGCTCGCGCGCTTCGAGTTCCCCGGGCGCAAAACCATCCGTTCGCTGACGGCGGTGCCGTTCGTGATGCCGTCGATCATGGTCGCTATCGGCTTCATCGCCACGTTCGGCCGGAACGGCGTCGTCAACGACGTGCTGCTGGCGCTGGGGCTTCCGCGCATCGAACTGCTGTACACGCTGCCGATCATCGTCCTCGCCCACGCGTTCTACGACGCGCCGCTGGTGGCCCGGGTCACCGCGACGGCGTGGGAGGGCGTCGACGCCAGCACCGCCGAGACGGCCCGCAGCCTCGGCGCCTCGCCGCGACGCGCGTTCGTCGACGTGGTGCTCCCCCAGTTGCTCCCCGCCATCCTCACCGGCGCGCTGCTGACGTTCATCTTCTCGTTCATGTCCTTCGCCATCGTACTGGCGCTCGGGGGCCTCTCGCTGGCGACCGTCGAGGTCTGGGTGTACCACCGCGTGAACCAACTCGACTACGCGACGGCGTCGTCGCTGGCGACCCTGGAGATGCTGTTCTCGCTGCTGTTGACCTACGCGTATCTCCGGTACGAGGCGCGCCAGCGCGCCGAGAGCGCCTCTCGGCCCGCGCCCCGAAAGCGGCTGTTCGGCGCGCTGAACCTCGACCGACTGGCGGTCTGGGGCTACGTCGTCGTCGTACTGGTCGTGTTCGTGACGCCGATGGCGAGCATGATTCTTGAGAGCATTACCGGCCCGAATGGCCTCACACTGGACTACTACCGCTTCCTCGTCACCCGACAGGCCGAGGCGGCGGAGTTCCAGATCAAACCGCTGACGGCGGTCCAGAACTCCCTGCTCTACGGCGTCGCCAGCCTCGCCATCGCGGTGCCGATGGGGGTGCTGCTCGCTATCGTCTCCACTCGGGACGTCCCGGGGAGCAAACTGGTCGACACGCTCTCGATGGCGCCCTTCGCCGTCTCGGGCGTCGTCGTCGGCCTCGGCCTGCTGCAGGGACTCGTCTTCGGCACCGAACTGCTCGGCTACCGGATCACCGTCACCGGTGCCGTCGCCGTCGTCGCCGCCCACGCCGTGGGGGCCTACCCGTTCGTCACGCGCAACGTCGCGCCGCTGTTGGCGACAATCGACCGCTCGGTCGTCGAGTCCGCCCGCACCCTCGGCGCCTCCCGGTTCCGGGTGCTGCTGGACATCGAACTGCCGCAGGTCTTTGCCGGCGTCGTCGCCGGCGCCGCGTTCGCGTTCGCCATCAGCATCGGGGAGTTCGATTCGACGGTGATTTTGGCCAGCGGGAGTTCCGCGTACACCATGCCGGTCGCCATCGAACGCTTCCTCGGCCGACGACTCGGGCCCGCGACGGCGATGGGCTGTGTCCTCCTCGCCGTCACGGCCGCGAGTTTCGTCGTTATCGACCGCCTCGGCGACGGGAGGGGGATGTAGATGGTGGACATCGACCTCGAGTCGATCCACAAGGCGTTCGACGACGCCGTCGCGCTGGAGGAGGTCTCGCTGACCGTCGAGGACGGGGAGTTCTTCACGCTCGTCGGCCCCTCCGGCTGTGGGAAGACGACGACGCTGCGGACGATTGCTGGGCTCTCTTCGCCCACTGACGGGACCGTTCGCTTCGACGGCGAGGACGTGAGCGACGTGCCCGTCGAGGACCGCAACGTCGGCGTCGTGTTCCAGAGCTACGCGCTGTTCCCGCACATGACCGTCACGGAGAACATCCGCTACGGCCTGCGCTTTACCGACCCGCCCCGCGGGCTTACCGCCGACGAACGCGTCGAGGAACTGCTCGAACTCGTGGACCTGCCGGGGATGGGCGACCGCGAACCGGACGAACTCTCGGGCGGCCAGCAGCAGCGTGTCGCGCTGGCCCGCGCGCTCGCGCCTGCCCCGGACGTGCTGCTGCTCGACGAGCCGATGAGCGCCCTCGACGCCCGCCTGCGCGAACAGCTACGACGCGAGATCAAGCGTATCCAGCGCGAACTCGGCGTCACGACGGTGTACGTTACCCACGATCAGGAGGAGGCGCTGGCCGTCTCGGACCGACTCGCGGTGATGAACGACGGCGGCGTCGAGCAGGTCGGCACGCCCGTCGAGGTGTACGAACAGCCCGCAACCGAGTTCGTCGCCTCGTTCGTCGGCGAGAACAACGTCTTCTCGGGCGTCGTCGCGGCGAACGAGAACGGCGAACTGGCTATCGAAGTCGACGAGAAAGCGCCCGAGGGCCACCGGTTCCACGTCGCTGCGGAGGACCACGGTGGCCACGCCGGCCACGGCGCCGCCGCCGACACCGACGCCGACGACTCCCACGTGGACGAAGCCCACGCCGTCGGCGACCACGTGACGTTCTGCGTGCGCCCGACGAACCTCGACCCGGCCGCCAGCCAGAACCGCTTCCCGGTGGCGCTCGGCGCCGACGAGTATCTCGGCGGCACGACCCGACTCTACGGCGAGTGGGCGGGTCGGGAGATCGTGTTGCGGCTCCCCGAACCGCCCGCAGAGGACGCCATCACTGTCGGCTTCGACCCGACTGAGGCAACGCTCCTTTGACCAGACAGATCCAGACCACACTCACCAACCCATGATCACACTCGCTTCCGACTTCGGAACCCCGTATCCAGCCGCGATGAAGGGCGTCATCCTCCGGCAGACAGACGCCCGGCTGGTCGATATCGCCCACGACTTCCCCCGGCAGGACGTGCGCGCCGCCGCATTCTGGCTGCGCGAGGTGCTGCCGGAGTTCCCGGCCGCCACCCACCTTGTCGTCGTCGACCCGGGCGTCGGCACTGACCGCGCAGCTATCGTCGTCGAAGTCGCCGGCCACCGCATCGTCGCGCCGGACAACGGCGTCGCGCTCCCTGCGGCCCGCCGACTCAAGGAACGGGCCGACGGGGAGACCGAGATTCAGGTGTACGACATCGCCTACGACGACGACACGACGGCGAGCAACACGTTCCACGGCCGGGACGTGTTCGCGCCCGCCGCCGCGCGGGTCCACGAGGCCGACGCCGTCGCCGATGCCTCGGGGATCAGCGCGACTGACGAGTGGGTCGACCTGCAGTTCCCCGACCCCGTGTTCGACGAGGACAGTGCGACCGGCGAGGTGCTCGTCGTCGACGACTTCGGCAACACCATCACCAACATTCCGGGTCACGTGCTCGACGACCGCCAGCGGGTGACGGTCAACGGCGAGTCCGCGCCAGTCCGGGACGCCTACGCCCAGATGGACTCGGGCGAGCGCCTCGTCACCGTTGGCAGCCACGGGAACGTCGAGTTCGCGGTGAATCAGGGCCGCGGCGACGAGGCGTTCGACCTCTCGGTCGGCGACAGCGTCTCGCTCACCTGGTAGAACCCCACGCGGCTCTCCGGCACCCGACAGTTTTCACCCGCGCGAACTGACGTGTCGTCCGTGTCAGTCGACGACGATGACGAGTTCGCGGAGCTACGGGCCGAGGAGGGCAACGCCATCCTCCGCCTCTTTGGCGAGTACGGCCGCGAGCGCCTGCCGACGTTCGTCGGCGGCGGCCTCGCCGCCGTCGTCCAGATGCTGATGGCGCTGGTGCCCTCGCTGATGCTCGCGCTCGCTATCGACGCGCTGATAATGGGCTCGTCGCCGTTCGCGATTCCGGCGGTTCCCGAGGCATGGATCCCCACGGGGCAGGGCCAACAGCTCCTGTTCGCCGGCGGTATCGTCGCCAGCGCGTACGCGCTGAGTTCAATCTTTAGCTGGGTGAACAACTACCTCTGGAACAGCTTCTCCCAACACTTCCAGCATTCAGTGCGTGTGGACACCTACGACGCGCTCCAGCGACAGGGCGTGGAGTTCTTCGACAACCGCCAGACGGGCGAGGTGATGAGCATCCTGAACAACGACGTGAACCAGTTGGAGGGGTTCCTGACGAACAACCTCAACAGCCTCATCACCATCCTCGTCCGCGTCGGCGGGATGGGTGCCGTGATGCTCTGGATCAACTGGCGGCTGGCGCTGATCCCCGTCGCCGCTATCCCGGTGCTCGGCTATCTGAGCTACTGGTTCGTCGAGACCATCCACCCGAAGTATCAGGAGGTCCGGAGCGCGGTCGGGAAGCTCAACAGCCGCCTCGAGAACAACATCGGCGGTATCGAGACGCTCAAGTCCTTCACCACCGAGCCGTTCGAAACCGAGCGCGTGCGGGACTCCTCGCAGGCGTACCTCGACTCCCAGTGGGACGCGATTACCACCCGGATCAAGTTCTTCCCCAGCCTGCAGGCGACGACGGCCGCCGCCTACGTCTCGGTGTTCTTCGTCGGCGGCTGGTGGGTGGTGACTGGCTCGCCACCCCACCCGTTTTTCGCCGCCGGGGGGGAGACGCTGACCGCCGGGACACTCGTGCTGTTCCTGAACTACTCGCGACGGTTCGTCTATCCGATGCGCCAGTTCGGGCCGAGGATTATAGCATATTGCTAGATAGCTGCTCAACTGGGGAATATCTCCTAAACGACATTCGACCAAGCCCAATACAATTCTGTCAGATTTATCCCATCAATACTCGGAGGCACGTTCCCTCGTACTTCGTAAGAGTCGGGAATTCCTATCTCCCGGCAGACTTCAACAATCTCGTGTAAGTCGTCAAGTGTTCCGTCACCCGAGGTTAGACCTTCGGGTTTCCCTACCGAGTCTCGTCTCACGTCGAGGCTCTCGTCGAAGAACAGACACTTTCCGGTTACGAGAAACGGGACTGTCTTCGTGTCAGGGTCGGGAGAGTGTCGCTCGTATTGGTGCCTATGCGTGACTGCTCCTCCGCCCCGAAGACTCCGCTTGTCAACCATCATTACCCCTTCGTCGGGAAAGTAGGTGCCGGTGATTGGGGACGAGTCGGGCGGATGCTTACTACAGATTGTCGGAGTGGACATAATCAGAACAAGACTGTAAATTTGTCACGTGGTACTGTGAGAACCCGTCTATCCCCTGTCTCGACTCTCTCAGCATGGGGTTCGGGCATACAGAGCACTACTTCTCGGACATCCTCGTGAGCCTCGTAGCGTCGTAGTTTGGCGTCGTCGATGACGCCCGTCGATGATTTGACTTCGACGACTATGCCGTCGTAGAAGATGTCGACTCTGCTCTCGTCGTCTAACCAGTGTTCGGTCTCGTAGTCTATCTCCTCACTTTCGAGCGAGGCTGTTACGATATTGACGATTCTACTGTGTGTTTCAGGTCGTGTTAGTTCGATTTCTGGCGGGTTCATTAATTCGTTTCTCCGATATACTGTGAATGCTGAGACTGCCCATGCTGCTCGATCATACGTCCGATTTCGAGGCGAATTGTGCGACGGCCTCGATAAAGGCGCTCTCTGCCCGTTGAGAGATTGAGTGAGAGGTAGACTCTGATTCGTCTACTGGCTGTGGAGTAAGCCATGGGTGATTAAGGTCGTCGTCTCGCATGGTCCTCCGATAGTCGCGCTTCGCCTTGAACCACAGTCCCTCCTTCACAGTATCAGCGTACTCCCCGAATTCACCGAACGGCAGCCATCGACGTACTCCTCTGGTGGAATGGTCGCCGTCACTGCCTGCCGAGAGCGTCGCGCACCATTCGAGGGCTCGCATGTCGTGCAAGTCAGCGGCGTCTGTCGCTACGTTCATCAGTGGAAGATTCTCGGCCAATTCGTAGGCAAGTGCTGTGGTCGATCCACGGATTTCGTCAGCCTCGCTCTGTGGAGTTAGGCATGGGTAGGTCTCGGGTGAATGGTGCTCGACAGAGATATGCCCGCCTGTCGCTCCGGGAACCTTCTCGTCATGCTTCTCGATCAAGGGCTCAAACGCTTCGGCAGAGTGGTGGCCCTCGATCCAGTAGGCTTCGTGGACGTGGCTCAGGACTGTGGAGTTAGGCATGGGTAGGTCATACTTCGGCGCCATGCACGAGACTCCTGCATAGTCGTCGGAGAGGCTCTTGAGCAATCTTCGGCGCTTCGCCTTGTACGCTCGTGGGTGGAGTGACTCCGATTGCTCCAGCAGCCCGGCAGGGCTCTCGTCGGCAGTACGAGTAAGCAGGACTGTCGTGAATTCCTTGCCAGCTCCCCAGAAGTACCGGTCTACGTCTTTCGCCCGAGCGAACCGCTTGCGGGCAGAGCGATGAGACCACGTGTGTTGTAAGGGGTATGGGTGGGCCTTCTCTCGTCTTTCATCGAGCCATGTCTCGAATTCATCAAGGCGTGTGGAGTTAGCCTTGGGTAATTGAGTGATCGATGAGTTGAGCCCCTCGCCGGTCTCCGGAATCTGGTACGTCTTACTTCGAGCCCCAGCATACTTCGCGGTCTCGCCAACGCTCATAGTGCCACCACTGCGATGACTGCGCCGAGCCAGAGAATCGCCCAGACGATGGTCCCTGATACTGTGACCGTCACTCTGACCACCCTCCAAGGGACGACTGACTATCGTCTGAGACGGCTTCCGTCGCTCGCTTCTCTTGGTTCGATGGGCGCCCAGTCTTGCCAGTCGAGATACCGTGACGCTTCTGTGCGTTCCAGACCGCTACGTCCGAGACTCCGAGAATTTCCGCGACAGTCACTTGTCGCAAGTCGCATTCATTGAACAGATGTTCAAGAATCTCCTTGTCCTTGTGCGGTTCCGCTTCTTGTTCGATACGCTCTCGAATGTCGTCAGATTGGATTAGATTAGATTTTGTCAATTTCCATCCACGAAGCAATCCCCGAGAAAAGCGAACCTGACGCACCGAAAGCTTTTTAAGTCTATAGTGCGTACATTGAATACGAAGAACCTGCGTCAACAGGTTCCTTCCTCCGAAGGTTCGCCCTTCGGCTTTCTCCCATCCTTTAAATACCCGCTAGAGATTAGTGTCGAGAGTAAACCGTCTCTTAGATTAGTCTTCGTACAAACATGTACGCACTCTAGATATATAAATCTTTCGGTATTTCATTTGTTTAGATAAGCCATGGTAGACTTCTTTTTTATATAACACAGCGCCAGATATCGGCAAATAATCGTGCCTGAGCGACTCTGATGAGTGACCCATATCTCGTCAAGCATATGATTCCTGATATCATAACCAAAAGATTTATAAGTCTAGAGTGTGTATAGTAATATGTGTCAGGTTCCTGAGCGGATTTCTGACACAAGTCAACTACCTTAGGGTTGTGTGGGTGGGCTTATCTTCCCACCTTTTGCGAGTTTCGCAAGTGTACTCTGAACATTTGTATATAAATATGACTGAGAACAAGACGATTATTCGAGTTACTGAGGAAGAGCTTTCGACATTGGCAGAGGCTGCCGATATGATGTACGGGAAGGAGCGACATGTGCCACGAGGCGCCGTTGTCCGTCGATTATCTGAACGATATCTTGAGGAGGCCACCGATGAGTGAAGTTTACGAGCTTTCCGTAGAGCTGTCTGAGGCCGATGCTAAGACGTTGGAGGAGTTCGACGACGAACGGGTCAAGTCGACTGTTCGAGAAGCACTGGAGGAACTCACGTCGGCTGAGGAGAAACGTGACGAGTTGCGCGACCGTCGTCCTGAGGAGAGCGGATCTGACGCTGAGGAACTATCTGGGGACGAGTTGGAGCAAGCTGTGCGAGAATGGCTCCGAGGTGATCGTGAGCGTGATCCAAGACTGTGACTGATTTACTCAATCCATTCTACACATCAATGGTTAAATATCAAGAGGGTTAGAAGGCTATCATGAATCCTGATAGGATTGGTCGGAGAGAGGTTTTGGCCGTACTATCTGCGTCTTCTGTCTTTGCATTGTCTGGTTGTGCTGGTGATGGTTCTGAAGGAAGTGGAAACGGAGGTGAGCCAGATGACACTTCCGAGGAGGAGGAGTCTGGGATTGGCGGTGATGACCCAGATATCACCCTCGTTGCGAAGTGCGACAATAGCGATGTACGGTGGCTTGTTGAGTATGGATGGGAGGGCGCAGCAGGTGAGGAATCCGATTCACAGTCAGGGACATCAGATGAACGTATCTCCATTCCCGGAGATGCAACCTACGTAGAGGCAGATATCGATATCAGTTCCAGCCCACAGCATGCCAATGGGAAGATAGGTCTCGAACTGACTTCGAATGGAACTACCGTTGATGAGTGTTCAGACGTAATCGGAGTTGATGCTGGCTGCCACGTTGAAGGAAGAACGCAATAGACTCTCGGAACCTCGCATTAGTGTTACCGCGCCGTACGGCGGTCGGCGTCGACGACTACCCGTCCTCCGGCGGTCCACCGTTCCGGCGATAAGCGTCTGTCGCATCGTCCGAGGCGATCTTTAGGTATTTCTCAGTCGTCTCCAAGTCTGAATGTCCGAGGAATTCCTGCAACTCCCTCACGTTCATGACGCCCGCCTTGAGAGAGTTGACGGCCATTGAGTGGCGTAGGGTGTGCGTCGATACTTTCGTCCGAACGTTGCCCGATTTGTCGGTATAGACTGTGTGGTTCAAGCCCGCCGAGTCTGCCGCTTGTCGGACCACAGTCCGAAGCGTCTCACGGGAGATACGCTCACTCTGTTTCGTCGGGAATAGATACTCGCTCTGGCCAGCGTATGGGACAGCATCCCGCAAGCCGCCGTCGATCCATCGCCGTAAGAGTGGGTCGAGCGTGTCTTTATACGCTACCTTGCGGGAGTCCGACTTTGACGTTACGGCAGGGACCGTAATCTCTCGCTTGCCTCTGTCTATGTCCCTCTCGTGGCGAATGTGGCATAGCTCAGTCGCGCGCATTCCCGTCTGATAGGCAAGCTTGATAATCAGTCGGTTTCGCACCCTCGGAGCAGGGACATTCTCCCAGAGCTTCTTCACGTCTTCCGGTGGGAGGTGTTGCACCTCCTCACCCGACTGCGCTTCCTGCTCAGTCTCCCCAACAGCCCATGTCGCATCATAGCCTTCCTCGGGATTCTCGGGGCAGTCGTCGACGTTGATAGGCAGAATTCCGTCTTCCGCCATGATCGGGAGTTCGCCGTAGAATCGAGAGACGGAGGTACGACGTGTCTTGATAGTGTTGTCCTTGTCTCCATCCCGTCGGCACCGTCGGAGAAACTGCCGCAGGTCGGACGTATCTGCATCCAGTGGCTCCTTATTCCGATAGTCGGCTAAGTACTCGATGAATCTGCGAACGTTACGCTCGTACGTGTCGGCAGTCCGCTCACCGACTCGATCTTTCTGGTTCGCCTTATTCCGAATCTCGCTCCGGAATTCGTGCAGCGTCTGTGACGGCAGTCCATCCACGCAGATAACGGCCCAGTGCTCGCCTCGAATCTTGGGGCGCATCATTCACCCCTCCGTTGGAAGTAGTAGTTTGCATTGTCCGGCCCACCACCGAGGGACCGGACTTCACCAGAGTTCTCCAGCTCCAAAAGTGCCTCCCGTACGTCGGTTTCGTTCGCATCAAGTCGGGCCGCAATCTCACTGGCTGTAAGGCCATACTGTGGGGTTTCTTCGACGTTGGCATCCTTCGGGCGCTTGTTCAAACTCTCCCGAATTGCCGCCTTGAAGGAGTACTTCTCTTCACTTTGTACGCTCTCCCGAATGGCCTCAAGCCGTCGGTCCATCTCCCTGACGGTGTTTTCGAGACCGTCGATAGATTCCGCCACTTCCGTCACCATCCCCGGATCGGTAGTCGTGCCAGTATTCTCCCTGTCGTGATCGCCGGCAATCTCACGACGGACAGCCGTTCGCACTAAGTCGGACATACCGCCGTACTCCGTCTGGGCGTATTCCTCCCACCGTTCCTTGGTCGACTCTCGCACCCTGACGTTGACTTGCTTCCACGGATCATCTCCCATGCTTCTTACTACTCAGGCATGGGCCTTCAATGTTAGCATTTGTATATCATTCAGTGACCGATGCGCCAGATGGGCCAGATCATCAACGGCTACCAGTACGCCGAGGCCGCCGGCGAGCGCATCGTCGGCCTGCTGGACGGTGAGACTCGCGTGAGCAAGAAATCCGGTGACACCGAACTCGACGGGGTGGAGGGCCACGTCGAGTTCGACGACGTGCACTTTGCCTACCGCGACGAGGAAGGGGAGGCCGAGGAGACGGTGCTGAAGGGCATCGACTTCGAGGCCAATCCCGGCGACTACGTCGGCCTCGTCGGTCCCACCGGCGCCGGAAAATCGACGACGATGAAACTCCTGCTGCGCTTCTACGACCCGGACTCGGGGACGATCAGGCTCGACGGCCACGATATCGCGGACGTGGACCTGCGGAGCCTCCGGGAGCACGTCGGCTACGTGAGTCAGGAGCCGTACCTGTTCTACGGCACCGTCGCCGAGAACATCGCCTACGGCGTCCCCGACTACGACGAGGCGGCGATGCACGACGCCGCCGAGACCGCCGGCGCCCACGAGTTCGTCGCCGATCTGGAGGACGGCTACGACACGATGGTGGGCGAGCGCGGCGTCAAACTCTCGGGCGGCCAGCGCCAGCGTATCGCGCTCGCCCGGACGATTCTCCGGGATCCGGACGTACTGGTGCTCGACGAGGCCACGAGCCACGTCGACAACGAGACGGAGGCGGTGATCCAGAACAGCCTCGACGCGCTGACCGAGGACCGAACCGTGTTCGCCATCGCCCACCGGCTGTCGACGGTCCGCGACGCCGACCAGATCCTCGTGATGGACGACGGCGAAATCGTCGAGCGCGGTGACCACGAGCAGTTGATCGACGGTGACGGCCTCTACGCCAACCTCTGGCGCGTGCAGGTCGGCGAGATGGACGCGCTCCCCGACGAGTTCGTCCAACGCAGCCTCGAAGCGCAGTGAGCCGGCCGGAACGCTTTCGGTAGTTTGCCACGAAAGCGCATGGCATGGGCACCTACATGGCGCTCGTGGACGTGACCGACGAGACCGTCCAGAACGTACAGGACCTCGCGACCGTCTGGGGCGATCTGACCGGCGATATCGAGGCGCTGGGCGGCGAACTGCTCGACGCCTACGCGATCCTCGGCAAGCACGACTACCTCGTGGTGTTCGAGGCCGAGGGTCGCGACGCCGCGTTCCAGACGTCGGTCTCTATCGAGCGCTACGGCCTCGACACGCAGACGATGGAGATCATCCCTGTCGACGAACTCGGCGAACTGGTGCAGGACGTCTAACCGCCCGCCCCCGGCGAGTACTCTTTTGTGGCAGGCGGCCGACCGAACGGTGTATGCGCCACTTCAGCCAGGACCACGAGAACATGCCCGTCGTCGACGCGCGCGGCGAACGACTCGGCCGGATCGCCGGCATCGAGGACGGTGAGGCACGCCTCGAGCCGAAAACCGGCGTCGAGTCCCGCATGGAGGCCGCCGCCGCCCCGGAGACGGACGCGCTGGCGATCAAACCCGAGCAGGTCGTCGAGGTCGACGACGACGAGTATATCCGGATCGAACTCAGCGACGAGTAGCGCAGTTTCTAGCTCTCGTGAGGTTTCCAGTCGGCGGCTGACCGTCGCCGCCTCGTAGATTTTCCAGTCGGCGGCTGACCATCGCCGCCTTCCAGATTTTCCAGTCGGCGGCTGACCGTCGCCGCCTTCCAGATTTTCCGTCGGCGGCTGACCGTCGCCGCCTTCCAGATTTTCCGTTGGCGGCTGACCGTCGCCGCCTTGCAGATTTTCCGTTGGCGGCTGACCGTCGCCGCCTTGCAGATTTTCCGTCGGCGGCTGACCGTCGCCGCCTTATAGATTTGCCCCCGCAGGAACGCTTTTCGCCACGCGGTAACACGGGTCGGCCGTGACCAAACAGGCGCTGTTCGATGACATCGAGGCCGACCGCGACTGGTTCACCGACCTCTCGACGCAGATCTGGGAGGACCCGGAGGTCGCGCTACAGGAACACGACTCCGCGGCGCTGCTACAGGAGGCGCTCCGCGAGGAAGGGTTCGAAGTAGAGTCCGGCGTCGCCGGCATCGACACCGCGTTCGTCGCACGCTACGGCGACGAGGACCCTGTCGTCGGAACCATGGGGGAGTTCGACGCGCTGCCGGGGATGAGTCAGGCCGCGAAAGCCGAGCGCGAACCCGTCGAGGAGGGCGCGCCGGGGCACGGCTGTGGCCACAATCTGTTCGGCGTCGGCAGCCTCGCGGGCGCCGTCGCGGTCAAGCGCGCCATCGAGCGCGGTGATGTGGAGGGATCGGTCGTCTACTTCGGCACGCCCGCCGAGGAAGTCGGCGCGGGCAAGGTGTACATGATCCAGGAGGGCGTGTTCGAGGACGTTCCCACCTCCGACGAGGCAGGAGCCAACGGGACGGAGTCCCGCGCTGTCGACGCCCTCGTCTCGTGGCACCCCGACTGGCTCAACGCCCCCAATAAGGGCTCCTGTCTCGCAGTGGACTCCTTCGACGTTGCGTTCTCGGGTGAGAGCGCCCACGCTGCGGCGGCGCCGGAAGCCGGCCGCTCGGCGCTCGACGGCGTGCAACTGCTCGGTACCGGACTCGAGTACATGCGCGAACACGTCCCCGACCCAGTCCGGATCCACTACGTCGTCACCGAGGGCGGGCAGGCCGCCAACGTCGTCCCCGAGGAGGCGGCGATGGAGGTGATGGTCCGCGCGCCCGACCGCGACGCGGTCGAGGCCGTCTCCGAGCGCGTGCGCGACGCCGCCGAGGGGGCGGCGCTGATGTCCGGCACCGACGTGGACGTGACCCAGACCACCGGAATGTACAGCGTCCTCCCAAACCACGCGCTGGCGGACTCAATCCGGGCGAACATGGACGCTGCGGAGTTCCCGCTGACCGACGAACAGGAGGCGTTCGCGGCGGACCTGAAGGCGACCCTCGACGATCCCTCCTACGCGGCCGCCCCACCCGAACGTCGCGACGAGGCTGCCGAGTCGGCGATGTTCACCGACCCGGTCGATGTCGCCGAGCGAAGCTCGGCGGACAGTCAGACGCAGTCTGACGACGCCCCCGACGAGGGCCAGACTGGTTCCTACTCCACGGACTCGGGCGACGTGTCGTGGAACGTCCCGCTGGGGCGGTTCCGAGTCGCGAACTGGCCCGCGGGGACGCCGCTGCACTCGTGGCAGGCCGTCGCCGGCGGGAAGGACCTCGGCACCGCGGGGATGCTCTTCGCGGGGAAAGTCGTCGCCGGGTCGCTCTACGACCTGCTTTCCGACGAAGAACTGTTGGCGGACGCGACCGCGGAGTTCGAGGAGCGGAAGGGGGACCGCGAGTACGACTCGCCGCTGCCCGACGACGCCGATCCGTACGAACTGACCGACCGCTGAGTCGCGGGTCACCTTTCGTCCGCTGCGTCGACGCCTGACGTCGCCCCCGGACCCGTCAACTTAAACCCGAGAGCGGGCAATCTTCACCCAATGAAGCCGACGGAGCTGACGGGCCTCCCGGCCGGCGTCGGGGAGCACCTCGAAGGCGAGGGGGTCGAGGCGCTCTACCCCCCGCAGGCCGAGGCCGTCGAGGCGGGCGTGACCGACGGCGAGAACGTCGTCGCCGCGGTCCCCACCGCCTCCGGGAAGACGCTGATCGCCGAACTCGCGATGCTGTCGGCCGTCGAGCGCGGCGGGACCGCCCTCTACATCGTCCCGCTTAGAGCTCTCGCCAGCGAGAAGAAGACCGAGTTCGAGCGCTGGGAGGAGTATGGCGTCACCGTCGGCGTCTCGACGGGGAACTACGAGTCCGACGGCGAGTGGCTCGGCTCGCGGGACATCGTCGTCGCCACCAGCGAGAAAGTCGACTCGCTGGTGCGCAACGGCGCGTCGTGGATCGACGACCTCTCCTGTGTCGTGAGCGACGAGGTCCACCTCGTCGACGACCGGAACCGCGGGCCCACGCTCGAAGTCACGCTCGCGAAACTCCGGCGACTCAACCACGACCTCCAGACAGTCGCGCTCTCGGCGACGGTCGGCAACGCGCCGGAAATCGCCGACTGGCTCGACGCCGAACTGGTCGATTCGGACTGGCGCCCCATCGACCTGAAGACGGGCGTCCACTTCGGGAACGCCATCAACTTCGCCGACGGCTCCCAGCGCGAGGTTTCCGTCGACAGCGGCGGCAAACAGACGCCCGCACTCGTCGACGACACGCTGGACGAAGGCGGCTCTAGCCTCGTCTTCGTCAACTCGCGCCGGAACGCCGAATCCGCCGCCAGCCGACTCGGCGGCGTCACGAGCGAGCACCTGACCGACGAAGAACGCGGCGAACTCCGCGAACTCGCGACGGCGATCCGGGATGTGTCCGACACCGCCACCAGCGACGACCTCGCGGAGTGTGTCGCGAAGGGCGCAGCGTTCCACCACGCCGGCCTCTCCAGCGAGCACCGGGATCTCGTCGAGGGGGCGTTCCGCGACCGTCTGATCAAGGTCATCGCCGCGACGCCGACGCTCGCCGCCGGCGTGAACACCCCCTCCCGGCGGGTGATCGTCCGGGACTGGCGGCGCTACGACCCGGAGTTTGGCGGCATGAAGCCGCTGGACACGCTGGAGGTCCACCAGATGATGGGTCGGGCGGGCCGTCCGGGGCTGGACCCCTACGGCGAGGCGGTCCTGCTGGCGTCGAACAACGACACGAAGGAGGAACTGTTCGAGCGCTACGTCAACGGCGAACCCGAACCGGTGCGCTCGAAACTGGCCGCCGAACCTGCCCTGCGGACCCACCTGCTCGCGACGGTCGCCTCGGGCTTCGCCAACACCCGCGAGGACCTGCTTGAGTTCCTCGACAACACCCTCTACGCCGTCCAGAGCGCCGGCAACGCGCAACTGGAGACGGTGACCGATACCGTCCTCGACTACCTCGAAGCCAACGAGTTCGTGGAGCGCGAGGGCGACACGATCACCGCGACCGAGATCGGGCACACCGTCTCGCGGCTCTACCTCGACCCCATGAGCGCGGCCGAGATCATCGACGGCCTGCGCGACGCGGCGGGCGAGACCGGCCGGGACCGACAGTACGGCTCCCGCGGGGGGCTGGACCGCGACGCTGACGCCGATGCCGACGAGTCGGCGGGGTTCACCACTGCGAACGACCTGCTGGACGAGGGCGCGCTGGAGAATGGGGATGGGGAGGAGAAAGACGAGCAGTCGGCAGAGGCGGAGGAAGCGGACGCAGACGCCGACGGCACCGACGACGTCTCCGCGCTGGGGCTCTACCACCTCGTCTCCCGGACGCCGGACATGTACCAACTCTACCTGAAGTCCGGCGACCGCGACGAGTACGAGGAGGTGCTGTTCGAGCGCGAGACCGAACTGCTCGGGCGCACCCCATTGGAGTACGACGACGTGGCGTTCGAGGAGTGGCTCTCCGCGCTCAAGACCGCCCGGATGCTGGAGGACTGGGCCAGCGAGGTCGACGAGGACCGCATCGCCGAGCGCTACGAGGTCGGCCCCGGCGACATCCGCGGGAAGGTCGACACCGCCGAATGGCTGCTCAACGCCGCCGAACGGCTGGCGGGCGAACTCGACCTCCCGAACGTGGTCTCGGTCCGCGAGGCCAAGAAGCGCGTCGAGGACGGGGTCCGGGAGGAGCTACTGGACCTCACGAGCGTCCGCGGGGTCGGGCGCAAGCGCGCACGACGGCTGTTCGAGGCCGGGATCGAGTCCCGCGCGGATCTCCGCGAGGCCGACAAACCGGTCGTGCTGGGGGCGCTCCGCGGGCAGAAGACCGCCGAGACCGTACTGGAGAACGTCGGCCGCGAGGACCCGTCGATGGAGGGGGTCGTCGCCGACAGCGACGCCAAGCGCGCCGGCCGGGAGGAGGCGGGTGGGCAGGCCTCGCTGGGTGATTTCTGATGTGGCTACTCGCCGGCCACGTGACGGTCGAGGACCTCGACGACCTGCTGGCGACGCTGAACGACGTCGCCGAGGAGACGGTGACGACCGTGCAGGCGTTCGACGCCGACTACGTGGTCTCCGAGGAACATCTCGAACGCGCGCTCGCCCGTGCCGACCGCGCCATCGCTCGCGGGGAGAACGTCGCCCGCGAACGCGCCGTCGAGGTGCTCTGCTACGCCGCCGGCCGTCGACAGATCAACCGTGCGCTGGCAATGGGCGTTGCTGCGGGCGAGAACCGCGTCGTCCTGTTAGTCGACTCGCCGGCCGGCGACGAGGCCGCTGAGGCCGAGGCGGTCGAGGCGCTCCGCGAGCACGTCGACGAGGCGCCAGTGCTCGGTGAGTACGACGAGACAGCCGTCCGCGAGTTCTTCGACATCGGCGACGCCGAACTCGAGGCCGTCGAGGGCGACCTCGTGGATCTGGTGCTGGAGCGCGTGGCGCTGTTGGACGTGGAGAAGTAGCGCTCTCTCAACCGATCCCGCCACAACCACTTTTGTGCTCCCGTTCGAACTGTCGGACATGGACGAAGAAACCGTGATTATCGAGGCTGCCGACCCGAAATGTCCCGTCTGTGGCGACCAGATCGACTTCGTCGAGGCCGAGGCCCACGATCAGGAGGGCGAATGGCGCTGTGAGAAGGGCCACTGGTCACGGCTGAAGAGTCTCGTAACGGTGGAGTGACTGCTAGCGAGAGTAGTTTCGAAAGGAGTTGAGTAGTTCCACCAGGATTCGAACCTGGGTCGAAGCCCCCAGAAGGCTTCAGGATTGGCCGCTACCCCATGGAACTTATCTGACACTTCTGCCACCGTATCGCCGACGGGTGGCGTCCTTCGCAATCATTGCTAGCCCGTTCGGAAGTATGAGTGTTTCGGAGTCAATCGCCGGCCGTCGGTACGGCGTCATCGCTTCGGTGATGGTTTCGGTGACAGTTAGCACAGAGCACTCGACAGCGCTGTATCTCTCGGAGCACCCGGTCTATACTGTACCCTTCGGCGACGAGGCGACTCACGCTGAATTCCTTCGACTCTCCGTCGATATGGTGCAGATCGAGCGCAACTGGGTTGTCGTGGCCGCAGCTCTCACAGCCGCTCGACTCTTTGTAGCTGTTCACCCACGCGCGGCGTCGCCGTGGTGTAGTCACCTCGAACGTCTCGCCGTTCGGCCGTTCGGCGATAAGTCGAGGCGGATCCTCGCGGAGTTCGATAGTCACCGCCAGTTCCGGCGGGGAGACGTGCTCGTTCCGGTGGCAGTTCGCACAGAGCACGTCGCATTTCGCGATCTCCTGCCGGAGCCGTTCCTCCGACGCTTCCTCGATGACCAACCGACTGACCGTCTCGGTTTTCTCCACCGAGTCGCGGTGGTGGAAGTCGAGCACGTCGGGGTCGGACTCCCCACACTGCTCACACCTCTTCGCCGATTTCTGTTTGGCTACCCATTCACGACGCTCTTTGCGCCGACGGCGCGTCCGCTCGGTGTTCCACTCCCGGTTCCGGTAGTGCCAGCGCTGGTCGACTGAAAGCGACGCCCAGCGGTCCCGAACGTCGTCGTCGATCCTTTCCGGCGGCGGGCCGACCCGGCTCCCGGTCGAGGCGTTCGTCGACAGCCCGGCTGCCTCCTTCGCGTCGTTCCAGCCGCCGAGCGTTCGGATGATCGTCGCCGAGGCGGGCGTCAGGCCGAGATCCTCGTACGCGGCTTTCGACGGCGACGTCCCGAGCTCTCGCGCGGCTTCGCGGAGTGCGTCGATGCATGCCTGCTCGCTGGCCATGCTTACACTCCCGCGCGCTCCGCTAAAAGAAAGCGGCGCCGCTCAGCCCAGCAGGTACGCCGCCCAGGGGTAGCGTTCGATCAGTGGCTGGCCGTTTATCTCGAAGGCCTCGATGTACTGATCGAGGCCCAGAATCCGGCCGGCGCCGAACGCTGCGACGGCGAGGAACGTCAGCATGTACGCGAAGTCGCCGTTGATGTAGCCGTGGGCGACCTCCCAGTTCCCCAGGTAGAACAGGAGCATCAAGAACGCCCCGAAGAACGCCGCGAGACGCGTGAACCCGCCCACGATCAGGCCGAGGCCGATGAGGAACTCTCCCCAGGGCACGGCGACGTTCACGAAGTCGACGAACCAGGGGGTGTTCCCCATCGCGACGAACAGGTCGGCGGCTGGGCTGCCGTTGGCCGGCGGTGCGTTCTGCAGGTAGCCTGCAGCCGAGAAACTCCCGGAGAGAAGCTTGTCGGCGCCGCTCTGGAGGAACGCCAGTCCCATCATCAGCCGCAGCGCCAGGATGAACCAGACGCTCAGCGTGTGGAGTTTCCCCTCCGCGGTGAATCCGCCGATTGTGCTTCGGAGTTGGACTTCTTGTGTTGCCATATCTGTTCATTTGTTCCCCCTCTCTATTACTCTAGAGACAGTTCCCGACCAGTGGGAACCACTTTCGCCCCGGTTTTCACTCGCTGGGAACCACTACCTACTTGCCGGTCTCGGCCCCAGCACCAGTATGTACGTCGGCCGCTTCCTCGTCGCCGCGCCGGGACTGGCAGCCTACCGCGTCTCCTCCCGTTCGTTCCCCAACCGGAAGGTCATCGAGCGCGACGGCAGTCTCACCGTCGTTCCCACCGGCGACGCCGAACCGACTGACAACCCCTACGTCTCCTACAACTGCGTCCGGGGCGTCGCGCGTGCCGACGAGGGCGACGAGCAAGTGGCCGTGATCGGCAACGGCTCCCACGTCGACCCAGTCGCCGAGAAAGTCGGGATGGGCTACCCCGCCCGCGACGCGCTCGCGTCGGCGCTGCTTGCGCTTGATTACGAGAAGGACGACTACGACACCCCCCGGATCGCGGCCGTCGTCGCCGCCGACACGGCGTTTATCGGTACCGTCCGGAAGGACGCGCTGGTGGTGCGCGAGGTCGACGAGCCGACGCTGGTGGCGACCTACGGGAAGGACGACCCCGAGCCGTTCGCGCTCGAGGCTGGGACCGCCGATACGGCGGCCCGAGAGCTGTACGACCACGCCTTCGAGCACGCGATCTCTGCCGCCGGCGTCGCCGTCGACGGTGGCGGCGTCGAAACGGCGATCCACAACGGCGAGTAGCCGCGTTTTTTCCCCTTCGCCCCGCATGTGACGGGCGTGCGCCTCGGCGTCATCTCCGACGTTCACGCCAACCTCCCCGCGCTACTGGCAGTGTTCGACGACATGCCGTCGGTCGATGCGGTCGTCTGTGCCGGCGACGTGGTCGGCTACAACCCCTGGCCCGCCGACTGCGTCGACGCGATCCGTGACCGGGGCATCTCCACCGTCCAGGGCAACCACGACCGTGCAGTCGCGAGCGGCGACGCCGCCGGTTTCAACGGAATGGCCAAGGTCGGCGTCGACCTCGCCCATCGGCGACTCGGCTCCGGCGCCATCGGCTGGCTGGGGGCGCTCCCGACCGAACGGACGGTCGCCGGCGGCCGGGCGAAGATCGTTCACGGCCACCCCGACGACCCCGACCGATACACCTACCCGCGGGATTTTGCTCCCGGCCTGCTCGGCGACGAAGAACTGCTGGTGCTGGGCCACACGCACGTCCAACATCATGCGGTGTTCTCCGACGGGATCGTCCTGAACCCCGGGAGCGTCGGCCAGCCACGCGATGGCGACCCCGACGCAGCCTACGCGGTGGTCGACCTCGACGACCGGAGCGTCGAGGAGCATCGCGTGAGCTACGACGTCGACGCCGTCGTCGCGGCCGTCGAGGAGGCCGACCTCCCGCGCCGGATCGGGGAACGGCTCCGAGAGGGCCGCTAGCGCCGAACCCCCGCGAACCGCCGGCTCGTTCTCCGTTCACCGAGACCCCGATAGAGCCGCGCGTCGGCCGCTCTCGACGCCGTCAAACAACTCAGATTGAACTACTGCAACCTCGCTGGGAAAGTCTTAACCCCGTCGCCGAAAACCGAGCAAACGGTAGGGCCCGGCTCGCGGGAGCGAGCCGAAAACGACCGATAGCGGCGCCATGAGTGGCGACGCTCGCGGTTGCTCCCGGCGGGCCCGCCGTGGACATGACCCAAGCGAACCCATCGACGACCGACCGAATCGAGGACCGACTCGCGGCCGCGACCGCGGATTTCGACCTCGCGAGCGACCACGAGGCGCTGATCCGCGCCGCCGAACGCGACAGCTACGACGGCGCCGACCCTGACGAGGTGGACGAGGCACTGATCGGCGTCCTGACCGCGCGCACCGAGCGCGACCCCACGCACGACGACGCGGCCGCGCGTGTCGCGCGCTGGCGCCACGCCCGCAACGTCACCGGCACCGACGGCCCCCTCCCCGAGGAGACGTACCGCGCGTCGTTCGTGGAGTCCATCGAGACCGGCGTCGAGCACGACCTGCTCGACGAGCGCATGGCCGACTACGACCTCGAGTCGCTCTCGGAAGCCATCGACCCCGAGCGCGACGACGAGTTCGGCTATATGGCCGTCTCGACGCTCGTGCAGCGCTACTTCCTCCGAACCGTCGAGGACAACCAACCCATCGAACTCCCGCAGTCGTTCTGGATGCGGGTCGCGATGGGTGTCGCCCTCGCCGAGGACCCCGCGGACCGCGAGGCGCGCGCCATCGAGTTCTACGAGGCGCTGTCGACGCTGCGCTTCATTCACTCCACGCCGACGCTGTTCCACGCCGGCACCACCCACCCACAGCTCTCCTCCTGCTATCTCACGACGGTACAGGACGATCTGGAGGACATCTTCGACTCCTACAAGGCCCACGCGAAGCTCTCGAAGTGGTCCGGCGGGCTTGGCAACGACTGGACCAACGTCCGCGCCGAGGGCTCGCTGATCGAGTCCACCGGCGTCGAGTCGACGGGCGTGGTGCCGTTCCTCAACATCTCCGACGACGTGACTGGCGCCATCAACCGCTCGGGCAAGCGCCGCGGCGCCGCCTGTGCCTACCTCGCGGCGTGGCACATGGACTTCCCGGCCTTTCTCGACCTGAAGCGCAACACCGGCGACGAGCGCCGGCGCACCCACGACATGAACACCGCCGCGTGGGTGCCGGACCTGTTCATGAAGCGCGTCCGGGCCGACGAGCAGTGGACGCTGTTCTCGCCCGACGAGACGCCCGGCCTCCACGAGGCGACCGGACAGGAGTTCGAGGAACTGTACGAGGCGTACGAGCAGGCAGCCGATGACGGCGACCTCCGGCAGTTCGAGCGCGTCGAGGCGTCGGAGCTCTGGCGCACGATGCTTACCCGCCTGTTCGAGACGGGCCACCCGTGGATCACCTTCAAGGATCCCTGTAACATCCGCTCGCCGCAGGACCACTACGGCACGATCAACAGTTCGAACCTCTGTACGGAGATCACGCTCAACACCTCGCAGGACGAGACCGCGGTCTGTAACCTCGGCTCCGTCAACCTCGCACAGCACGTCGACGGCGACGACGTCGACCGCGAGCAGCTATCCGACACCGTCGAGACGGCGATGCGGATGCTCGACAACGTCGTCGACCTGAACTTCTATCCGACCGACCGCGCGGAGCGCGCAAACACGCGCCACCGACCGGTCGGCCTCGGCGTCATGGGCTTCCACGAGATGCTCGGCCAGCGCGATGTCGCGATGGCCGGCGAGGAGGCGCTCGACCTCGCCGACGAGACGATGGAGCGCGTCGCCTACCACGCCATCCTCAACTCCTCGCGACTCGCGAAAGAGCGCGGCACCTACGACTCCTACGAGGGGTCGAAGTGGGACCGCGGGATGCTGCCGCAGGACACCGTTTCACTGCTGGAGGAGGAGCGCGGCGAGCCAGTCGACGTCGACGCCGAGGAAACCCTCGACTGGCGCACCGTCCGCGACCACGTCGCGGAACACGGGATGCGCAACTCCAACACGACGGCAGTGGCGCCGACGGCGACGATTTCGACCATCGCGGGCACCACCCCCTCCATCGAACCGCGGTACTCGAACCTCTACGTGAAGTCGAACATGAGCGGCGACTTCACCGTCGTGAACGAACAGCTCGTCGCGGAACTCGACGATCTCGGCCTCTGGACCGACGAGATGCTCGACCGGATCAAGTACCACGACGGCGCGATTCAGGAGATCGACGAGATCCCGCCGGCGATTCAGGAGCGGCACCGCGGCGCCTTCGAGATCGACCCGCGCCACCAACTCGAACTCTCGGCGCGCCGGGCCATCTGGATCGACCAGTCCCAGAGCCACAACGTGTTCTTCCCGTCGACGGACGGCACGCTGCTGGACGACGTTTACCAGCGCGCGTGGGAACTCGGCCTGAAGACGACCTACTACCTCCGCACGCTCGGCGCCAGCCAGTTCGAGAAGTCGACGCTGGACATGGACGAGTACGGCCGGACCCAGCGCCGTGATGCGGACGGTGACGAAGAACAGGGAGAGGCGGCCGCCGACGGCGGCCGGACGTCGCCGCCGTCCGATGGAGCCGACGGCGGCGAGGCCTGCGATATCGACGACGGCTCGGACCTCCCGAGCGTCGAAGATCCGACCTGCGAGGCCTGTCAGTAATGCCGATCGACTACCTCATCGACAGCGACACGCACGACCCGAACAAGATCCTCCCGTTCGACTACGAGTGGGCCCGCGAGTACTACGAGGCGGGCGTCGACAACAACTGGGTGCCCGAGGAGATCCCGATGGGCAACGACATCACCCAGTGGAACGGCGACGAACTCACCGACGCGGAGCGACAGTTGGTCGAGTGGAACCTCGGGTTCTTCTCGACGGCCGAGTCCCTCACCGCGAACAACATCGTGCTCGCGGTGTACGACCACGTGACGGCGCCGGAGTGCCGCCAGTACCTGCTCCGGCAGGCCTACGAGGAGGCCGTCCACACGGACACGTTCATCTACTGCTGTGACTCGCTGGGGTTCGATCCGGAGTATCTCTACGGGATGTACGACCGGATCCCCGCCATCGAGGCCAAAGACGAGTTCGTCGTGGACCTCACGCGGGTCGTCGACGACCCCGAGTTCACCATCGAGGACGAGGACGACGTGCGCGCGTTCCTCCGTGACCTCGTGGGGTTCTACGTCATCATGGAGGGGATCTTCTTCTACGCCGGGTTCGCGATGATGCTCGGCCTGAAACGGCAGGACAAACTCACCGGGATCGGCGAGCAGTTCGAGTACATCATGCGCGACGAGTCGCTGCATCTGGGCTTCGGTATCGAACTCATCGACGCCATCCGGCAGGAGACCGACGCCTGGACCGACGAGTTCGAGTGGGAGATCCGGAACCTCATCCTCGACGCCGTGGGTCTCGAGCAGCGCTACGCCCGGGAGGCCTGCCCCGACGAGATTCTCGGGATGGGGCCCGAACAGTTCTCGGAGTACGTCGAGTACGTCGCGGACCGCCGCCTGACCCAACTCGACATGGCGGAGGAGTACGGCACCGAGAACCCGTTCCCGTGGCTCTCGGAGGCGGCCGACCTCAACCGCGAGAAGAACTTCTTCGAGACGCAGGTGACGGAGTACCGCTCCGGGGGGTCGCTGGACTGGTGAGACTGATCGACTCCTTCACCGAGACCAGCGAGGTGGTGATGCCCGACGCGACCAACAACCTCGGGCGCGCGCTCGGTGGCTGGGTGCTCCACCGGATGGACCTCGGCGGCGTCGTCGCCGCCCGGCGGTTCGCCCGCTCACAGGTCGTCACCGCGAGCATCGAGCGCGTGGACTTCCACGCGCCGATCGATCTGGGTGATATCGCGGTGCTCACGGCCTACGTCTACGACGTGGGCGAGACGAGCATGCAGGTGCGCGTGGACGTAACCGCCGAGCGCCCCAGCGAGGGTGTCGAACGCGAGACGGCCTCCTCGCATCTGACGTTCGTCGCCATCGATGACGAGGAGAACGTCACGACGGTCCCGGATCTCACGGTCGAGACGGCCGAGGAACGCCGACTGCGGGACGCCGCGCTCAACGGGGAGCCGACGGCGCCGACGCAGTAGCGCGCCAAAATCCGCAGAGAGCGGCTTTTTCGCCGCTTCAGAACTGTTCGTGGACGATGTCGAGGGTGTCCTCGCGGTCCGCCCACGCCACGAAGATGGCCACGGAGGTCGCGGAGGTGATCAGGTCGTGGATGTTGATCCCCGCCTCCGCCAGCGGATCGACCAGCGAGCGGATCACGCCCGGACGGTTCGGGAGTTCGCCGCCGGTGACTCGGATCACGGCGATGTCGTCCTCGACGGTGACCGAGGAGAGCGAATCGTCGGCGACGACGGCGTCGTGCAGCGTCGCCTCGGCGTCCTCGGCGACGGCCTTCTCGACGTAGTAGGTCAGCGAGTCCATCCCGCTGGCGACGGCGTCGACGTTGATGTCGGCCTCGGCGAGCGTCTCGGACACCTCAGAGAGGATTCCGGGCCGGTTCCGGATCGCTCGGCCCGCGACGGTCAGACAGGAGAGCGGCGCCTCCTCCATGTCGATCAGGTGCTCGAAACTCCCCTCGATCTCGGTGCCGCCGGCGAGCAGGTCCCCGTGCTGGTAGTGGACCACCCGGACGCCGAGGTCCTCGTCCTTGTAGACCAGCGCGGAGGGAGCGACGACTTCGGCGCCCCGGAACGAGAGGCTCCGGAGTTCGTCGACGGTGATGGAGCCGACGTTGCGCGCGCCCTCGACCACGCGGGGGTCGCCGGTCATCACGCCCTCCACGTCGGTGACGATGACCACCTCGTCGGCGTCGAGGTAGTTGCCCAGCATCATCGCCGTGGTATCGGAGCCACCGCGGCCGAGCGTCGTCACGTCGCCCTCGGGGCCTTCCGCGAGGAAGCCCGTGATGACGGGGACGGTGTCGCCCAGTTTCTCGGCGAGTGCGTCGACGCGGCGCTGGGTCGCCTCGGCGTCGATCTCGCCGCGTTCGTTGGTGATGACCGGCCAGTCGTCGCCCCCCGGCTCGACGAAGGTGGCGTCGACGCCGCGGGCCGCGAGCGCGGCTTTCAGCATCCGGATCGAGGTTCGTTCGCCCATCGAGACGATCTCCGCGCGGTCGGCGGGATCGGCGTCGAAGGAGATCTCCTCGAGCAGGTCGTCGGTCTGTGAGCCCATCGCGCTGGCGACGACGGCGATCTCGTGGCCCGCCTCGACGGCGTCGGCGACGGAGTTGGCTGCCCGCTCGATCCGGTCGCCCGAACCCAGCGACGTCCCGCCGAACTTCGCGACTACGCGCATCGCCGGACACCTCCGGCAGCTTGCGTTCCGTTCATACCGCCCCTTATGGAAGCCGTGGGTTAACTGTGTCTCTCCCGAACGCGGGTTGTGGTACCGTCTGTCAACTACGGATCCCACGGCTTATCCGTCGGTGCGCCGTACTCCCTCTATGAGCGACGATTCATCAGGACGAAAGAACCTTCGGATGCCTGACGACGACCAGGTGTTCGGCGTCGTCACCGAACATCTGGGCGGGAACCACGTCCGGGTTCGCTGTGCAGACGGCGAGACGCGACTCGGCCGCATCCCCGGCCGCATGAAGTACCGCACCTGGATCAACGAGGACGACGTCGTCATCCTCGAACCGTGGGACTGGCAGGACGAGAAGGGCAACATCGAGTGGCGCTACGAGGACCAGGACGCAGAGCAGCTCCGCCGCGAAGGCCACATCGACTGATTTCTCGTCAGGGCCGTCTTTGGCCCGAGACAACGCAACCCGGGTAGCGACGGGTTCGGCCGTCAGATTTTTGTTTGTCACTAACTAACACACACATGAACCCCGAAGAGGGGGTTCCGACGGGAACCACCGTCGTAGCGGTAGACGGGCGCACCGATCGCCGAAAACGCGACACGACAGACCCGAAACCGAAACGTCGAGTGCGGGACGCCCCACCGGACGGCCGACGTTGGCCGTCCGGTCGTCGTATTCGCCCGGGCCAGGTGGGGCATATACACCCTTTTGAGCCTCCACCACCTATCATACGTGTGAACGTCGTTCCCGACACCAGCGTCGTCGTCGACGGCCGCGTCTCCGAGCGCGTCGCCGACGGGCGCTACGAAGGTGTCACCGTCTACGTCCCCGAAGCCGTCGTTGGCGAACTCGAAGCACAGGCCAACGCGGGCTACGACCCCGGCTGGGAGGGGTTGGAGGAGCTCCAGCGCCTCGCCGATCACGCCGACGCCGGCGAGATCAGCGTCGAGTACGTCGGCAGCCGCCCGAGCACCGGCGAGGTCGAGGGCGCCGCCGAGGGCGACATCGACGCCTTGATTCGCGAGATAGCGGCCGAACACGCCGCCACGCTGCTGACCAGCGACGGCGTGCAGGCCGAAGTCGCCCGCGCGAAGGGCATCGACGTCGACTACGTCGAACCCGTTGTCGACACCGAAGCCGCCGAACCCGAGGAGGACACGCTCGCTATCGAGGAGTTCTTCACCGACGACACGATGAGCCTCCACCTCCGCTCGGGCACCCGACCCAAAGCCAAGCGCGGCGACCTCGGCGAGATGCGCTACGAGCAGATCGCCGACGAACCCACCTCCGACGAGCAGATGGCGGAGTGGGCCGCCGACGTCATCGAGACCGCTCGCGCCTCCTCGGACGGGTTCATCGAACTCAGCGACGAGGGGATGGACATCGTCCAGTACCGCGACTACCGGGTCGCGGTCGCGCGCCCCCCCTTCGCCGACGCCGTCGAGATCACCGCCGTCCGACCGGTCGCCAAGACCGTCCTCGAGGACTACGCGATGGCCGACGAACTCAAGCAGCGCTTCACCGAGCGCCAGCGCGGCGTCCTCATCTCCGGATCGCCGGGGGCCGGGAAGTCAACGTTCGCCCAAGCCGTCGCGGAGTTCCTCAACGACAACGACTTCGCGGTGAAGACGATGGAGAAGCCACGGGACCTGCAGGTCGGCGACGAGATCACGCAGTACACCGAACTCGGCGGCTCGATGGAGAACACCGCCGACTCGCTGCTGATGGTCCGGCCCGACTACACCATCTACGACGAGGTGCGCAAGTCCAGCGACTTCGAGACGTTCGCGGACATGCGCCTCGCCGGCGTCGGGATGATCGGCGTCGTCCACGCCACCCGCGCCATCGACGCGCTCCAGCGTCTGGTCGGCCGGGTCGAACTCGGGATGATCCCGCAGGTCGTCGACACGGTCGTCTACATCGAGGCCGGCCAGATCCACACGGTCTACGACGTGGAGACGGAGGTGAAGGTCCCCGCGGGGCTCACCGCCGAGGACCTCGCGCGGCCGGTCATCCTCATCTCGGACACCGAGACGGGCAAACCCAAGTACGAGATCTACACGTTCAACCGCCAGGTCGTCACCGTCCCCCTCGACGAGGAGGGCGAGGAGGAGAGCGGCGTCAGCCGCATCGCCAAACAGGAGATCGAACGGGAGATCCACTCGGTCGCCCGCGGGCACGTCGACGTGGAACTGCAGGGCCAGGACCGCGCCGTGGTCTACGTCGAGGAGGACGACATCTCCTACGTGATCGGCAAGGGCGGCGGCCGGATCAGCGAGATCGAGGACCGCCTCGGCATCGACATCGACGTCCGGACCCACGACGAGAACCCCTCGCCGAGCACCAGTAGCGACGAGGAGACGTCCGTCGGCTCCCCGCAGGGTGAGGTCGTCCAGCCGGAGATCACGTCCCGCCACGTCGTGCTCCGCCTCGACGAGCACGTCGGCGACACCGTCGAAGTCCGCGCCGACGGCGACTACCTGTTCACCGCCACCGTCGGCCGCGGCGGCGACGTGCAGGTCTCTCGGGGTTCGGCAATCGCCGAACAGCTCGAGGACGCCATCGACCGCAAGCAGCAGATCACGGTCGTTCCGGCCTAACGGCCGCGGGCTGCTCGGTTCCCCCTTTCTTCCGTGGTTCGGGCGCGCACGCGCGACCGACGGGTTCAACCCTCCCGACTCGCTACGATAGACCGAATGAGCAAGGAGTTCATCGAGGTCCGCGGCGCCGAGGAGAACAACCTCGCGGACCTCGACGTGGAGATCCCACGCGAAGCGTTCAGCGTCGTCACCGGCCTCTCCGGGTCGGGGAAGTCCTCGCTCGCGTTCGACACCGTCTACGCTGAGGGCCAGCGCCGATACATCGAGAGCCTGTCTGCCTACGCCCGGAACTTCCTGGGCCAGATGGACAAGCCGCAGGTCGAGTCCGTCGAAGGGCTCTCCCCGGCCATCTCCATCGACCAGAAGAACGCCGCGAACAACCCCCGGTCGACCGTCGGGACCGTCACCGAACTCCACGACTACCTCCGCCTGCTGTACGCCCGCGTCGGCACCCCCCACTGCCCGGAGTGTGGTCGGGAAGTCGGGACCCAGAGCGCCCAACAGATGGTTCAGCGCCTGTTCGAACTGCCCGAGGGCACCCGCGCGATGATCGCCGCGCCCGTCGTGCGCGACCAGAAGGGCGCCTTCGAGGACCTGTTCGAGGAACTCGTCACCGAGGGGTACGCCCGCGTCGAGGTCGACGGCGAGCGCTACGACCTCACCACCGACGACCCCGATCTGGACGAGAACTACGACCACACCATCGACATCATCGTCGACCGCGTGAAAGTCACCGAGAGCGACCGCTCGCGCATCACCGACTCCGTCGAGACCGCACTGGAGGAGGGCAACGGCGTGCTGAAGGTGATCCTCCCGTCGCCGCCCGAGGACCTGCCCGAGTCGTTCGGCGGGAACGTCTCCCGGAGCACGGGCGACCTCGCCGACGACGATTCCGACGCCGAGAGTGAGGCGGACGACCGCCTCGTCGTCGAGTTCTCGGAGGAACTGGCCTGCACCCACTGCGGCATCGACTTCTCGGAGATCGAGACCCGTTCGTTCTCGTTCAACTCTCCCCACGGCGCCTGCCCCGAGTGTGAGGGGATCGGCGAGACGAAGGAGGTCGACGAGGACCTCGTCGTCGTCGACCCCTCGAAGCCGATCAAGGACGTGTTCGAGGCCTGGAGCTACAACCGCTCGTACTACCGCACCCGAATCGACAGCGTCGCCGCGCACTTCGGCGTCGACCCGAGCACCCCGTTCTCGGCGCTTACGAGTTCCGAGCAGGAGCAGTTCCTCTACGGCACCGACGAGCAGGTCGTGTTCCAGCGCCAGACCAAGAACGGCACCCGGCGTAAGGAGAAGCGCTTCGAGGGCGTCATCCCCAACCTCGAGCGCCGGCACGTCGAGACTGACAGCGACTCCACCCGCGAGCACATCGAGGAGTACATGGCCGTCACCACCTGCCCGGCCTGTGAGGGGACGCGCCTCAAACCGCACTCCCGGTCGGTGCTCGTCGACGGCACCTCCATCACGGCGGTCAGCCAACTCAGCATCGGCGACGCCCGCCGCCACTTCGAGGGGATGGAGGGGAACCTCTCGGAGCGCGACCTCGTGATCGCCGAGGAGATCCTGAAGGAGATCCGCGCCCGTCTGGGCTTCATGGAGGAGGTCGGTCTCGACTACATCACGCTCGACCGCGAGGCGTCGACGCTCTCGGGCGGCGAGAGCCAGCGGATCCGCCTCGCCACGCAGGTCGGCTCCGGCCTCGTCGGCGTGCTCTACGTGCTCGACGAGCCCTCTATCGGCCTCCACCAGCGCGACAACGACCGCCTACTGAACACGCTGGAAGGCCTCCGAGACCTCGGCAACACGCTGCTCGTCGTCGAACACGACGAGGAGACGATGCGCCGCGCGGACCACGTGATCGACATGGGGCCCGGTCCGGGCAAGCGCGGCGGCGAAATCGTCGCGCAGGGAGAGTTCGACGACATCGTCGCCAGCGAGGAGTCCGTCACCGGCGACTACCTCGCCGGCCGGGAGGAGGTGCCCGTGCCCGCTGAGCGCCGGAGCTCCGAACACGCGCTCACGGTCGTCGGCGCCCGCCAGCACAACCTCAAGGACCTCGACGTCGATCTCCCGATCGGCCAGTTCACCGCGATTACGGGTGTCTCCGGCTCCGGGAAGTCCACGCTGATGCACGACGTGCTGTACAAGGGCCTGGCACGGAACATGAACGACAACACGAGCGTCGACCCGGGCGAGCACGACGCCATCGAGGGCACCGAGCATATCGAGACGGTGCGCCTCATCGACCAGTCGCCAATCGGCCGCACCCCCAGATCGAACCCGGCGACGTACACCGGCGTGTTCGATCACATCCGCGAAGCGTTCGCCCAGACCAAACTCGCCCAACAGCGCGGCTACGACAAGGGTCGCTTCTCGTTCAACGTCAAGGGCGGCCGCTGTGAGGAGTGTGGCGGGCAGGGTACCGTCAAGATCGAGATGAACTTCCTCTCTGACGTCCACGTCCCCTGCGAGGAGTGTGGCGGCGCGCGCTACAACGACGAGACGCTCGACGTGGAGTTCAAAGGCAAGACCATCGCCGACGTGCTCGATATGGACATCGAGGAGGCCTACGACTTCTTCGAGGCCAACAGCCAGCTTCGCCGCCGGCTCAAACTGCTGAAGGACGTGGGGCTGGACTACATGAAGCTCGGTCAGCCCTCCACGACGCTCTCGGGCGGTGAGGCCCAGCGCGTGAAGTTGGCCGAGGAGCTCGGCAAGAAACAGACGGGTGAGACGCTCTACCTGCTCGACGAACCGACCACCGGCCTCCACAAGGAGGACGAGCGCAAGCTGATCGAGGTGCTCCAGCGCCTCACCGACAACGGGAACACCGTCGTCATCGTCGAGCACGAACTCGACCTCGTGAAGAACGCCGACAACGTCGTCGACCTCGGGCCGGAAGGCGGCGAAGAAGGCGGCCACGTCGTCGCCAGCGGGACACCCGAGGAGGTCGCGCGCGTCGACGAGTCCTACACCGGGACGTACCTCCGGGACTACCTCCCGGACGTGGATATCGAGGGCCCGCGTGCGGACCGACGCAAGCCCGCGAAGGAGGACGGCGACGCCGCCAGTGAGGAGGCAGCGCCCGCAGCCAACGACGACTGATGGCCGACACACCTACCCGTCGGAAACTGCTCGCCGCCGTCGGCACCGCCACCGCGACGGGGCTCGCCGGCTGTACGGCCGCCGAGCGCGCGCGCCTCAACCCCTTCGCCGAGCCGCCCGTCTCCATGACGGTGATCCGGGCCAGCGGCGACGAGTCCGGGACACGCTGCAGTTTGCCCACCGACGCCGTCGCGGAGATACCCGAACTCCGGAACCCGCTCGACGAACTCAACGACGCTACGGACGGCGAACGCGCCCAGCGCGGCCTCTCGATCCCGACCGGCCGCGAGATCTCGAACCTGTTCACCCGCCAGTGCGACGGCGACATCGGCGGGATCTACCGCTACGACGGCGCCGCGTACCTGATCGGGCTGACCTACCGCGACCAGGCCGACCACCAGGACCACCACGAGGATCTCGCCGGCAACGAGACCGACGACGACACCGAGACCGAGACGCCGAACTGACACGGCGCTACCTTTTCGACGCCCGCGCTCCACCAAGCGGGCATGTCCACGCTCTACGCTGCCTACGAGGACTCGCTGTTCGTCGTGGCCGATGCGGACGGCGATCCGACGCTCCGGTCCCACCGCTTCGACTCCCGACCCGAATCGGTCGCCGTCGCCGGCGGCGCCGTCCTCGTCGGCACGTTCGAGCACGGTCTCCGGCGCTCGAGCGACGCCGGAAAATCGTGGACCCGCGCCGACGGTATCGAGCAGGACGCCGTCACCGCGCTCGCGGTCGCTCCCAACGACCCGAACACGGTCTATGCCGGCACCGAACCCAGTCGCGTCTACCGCAGCACTGACGGCGGCCGGACGTTCGAGCGACTGGACGGTCTCACCGACCTGCCCTCGTCGAGTGAGTGGTCGTTCCCGCCGCGACCTGACACCCATCACGTCCGTTGGATCGAACCCGATCCGAACGACCCGAATCTACTCCACGTCGCCGTCGAAGCCGGGGCGCAGGTTCGTGGCCACCTCTCCGACGGCGGTGTGCGCTGGGAGGACCGTGTTCCGGGGTCTCGACTGGACGTCCACAGCATCGCGACCCACCCGGAAGCCCAGAATCGCGCGTGGGTCGCCGCCGGCGACGGCTACGCCGAGACAACCGACGGCGGCAACTCGTGGCAGCATCCAGACGCAGGACTCGAGCACACCTACTGCTGGAGCGTCGCGGTCGGTCTCCCAGAATCGACTGACAGTCCCCAAGTCCTCCTCACGGCCGCATCCGGGGCCAACGCTGCCCACCGCCGGGGGAAGGCGTACCTCTACCGACGCGAGGGGAACGTGTGGGAGCGCCTCGACGACCGCGGGATTCCGACTGGCGAGGGCACTTATCGCGCCGTTCTCGAACGCGGCGCCGGCGAATCGACGTTCTGGGCCGCGAACAACCACGGACTCTATCGGACGAGGGACGGCGGCGACTCCTGGGACCGGGTCGGCGTCACGCTGCCCGACCGTGTCCACGACCAGTGCTGTCGCGGCCTCGTGGTCGTCGACTGACCCCGACACTCAAGTAGGGGAGCGAGACCAGTACCGTCGATGCTCTGACCCTCCGACGCGGGCCGGCTCAGGCGGGTGCTCGACGTACCGGTCCGCGACAGGAAGCGCGTCGACTGCCAGCTACAACCACGAGACATATGTCCGGAGCCCGGATAGTCGGGGGTATGTACGACTTCGCCGTCGTCGGCGTCGGCCCCGCCGGCGCACGCGTCGCCCGCCGCGCGGCCGAGGCGGGCCACGACGTGATCGCCTTCGAGCAGGGCGAGATCGGCACGCCGCTCGCCTGCTCGGGACACGTCTCGCGGGACATCTGGGAGTACACCCCCGACGGCGCCCGGGAGGAACTGCTCCAGAACGAGGTGTACGGCGCCGACTTCCACGTCGGCGGGCCCGAGAGCCGTGCCTACCCCTTCTACAAGGACGAACCGGTCTCGAACGTCATCGACCGCGAGGGACTCGACCGCACGCTAGCCGAGGCGGCCCAGGACGCCGGCGCCGAGGTACGCGACGGCCACACCGTCACGGGCGTCGACGAGCGCCTCGACGGCGTCGAACTCACCGTCTCGCCAGACGACGGCGAGCCGTTCACCGTCGAGGCGAAGATGGTCGCCGGCTGTGACGGCCCCGTCTCGCGGGTCCGACGAGCCGTCGGTCTGCCCGAACCCGACGAGAAACTCCACGGCGTCTTGGGGTTCGACCCGGAGCCGGATCACGGTGACTTCGTCGACGTCCACCTCACGGTTCCGAGTTTCTTCGCGTGGCGCATCCCGCGCGGCGAGGCCGGCGTCGAGTACGGGCTGGCAGTCCGCCCGGACACGGACGAGGACGCCCGCTCCCGCTTCGATGCGCTCGTCGACGCCTACGGCGCCGAGATCGACCGGTTCTGCTCGGGCGCCATCCCCGTCGGCCCGCCGGACTCGGTGGCCTCCCACCGCGTGTTCCTCGTCGGCGACGCCGCTGCCCAGACGAAGCCGTTCACCGGCGGTGGCATTCTCTACGGCATGCGCTCGGCGGATAACGCGGTTCGAGAGATCGATCCCGACGACCCGGCGACGCTGTCAGCCTACGAGGCCGCGTGGCGCGACGAACTGGGAACGGAGATCCGACTCGGCCACTGGCTACGCCGGGCGTACTCGCTCCCGGAGCCGATCCAGCGGCTGGGTCTGCGGGCGACATCGGGCGAAATCGGCGTTCACATGGACCAGCCGAGCACGCTGTTCTCCCGCGAGCACCTGCGGAGCTACCTGCCATAGCCCCCAGAATCGGTCAGTAGGAGGGGAGCCGACGCGACTGGTCGCTCCCCTCGACGAACGGGAGCGACTCGATTTCGGCACCGAATCGGTCGTCAGCAGCTCTAACTCCCTCGACCGTCGCATCGGCGTCGACGATGGCGAACCCGATGGTGGCCGAGAGCGAGGGGCTCCAGCGCGCTCGCGTCACGCGCCCGACCGGGCCGTCGTCGTCGAGTACCGTCGTACCTCCCGCTGGCGGCTCTTCGGCGTCGATTCGGACCCCAACGAGCCGTTGGTCGGTCTCGGCCGCCGGAAGTCCGGCAGCACCACTGAGGCCGACCGTCGCTGGTCGCTTGCCGTCGATCTCGGTGTCGAACAGCGGCGTCCCGGCTTCGAGGGTGAGCGTCTCGTAGGTCCGGTAGCCAAAGGGTGCGGCGCCGTTCCCGCGGGAGAGCAGCGTCATCCACACCTCGTCGGCGTCCTCGGCGGCACAGATCACCTCGTAGCTCTCCTCGCCGCCCGGCGCGTCGCCGGCGACCACCGAGACGCCGGCGTCGCCCATCGACCCGCGGACGAACGAGTACGCGCCTGTCGGCGCGCCGGCCTTGTGGAGGACAGAAGCGATCTTCTCAGTCGCCATCGGCCCGTGGACGCCGAACACGCCGAACCCCTCGGTGGCTTCTCGGGCGGTCGCCGAGCGTTCGCCCGTCTCGAGTCGGTTGATCACCGTGGGCGCCCGGCCCGGTGGGGAGAACAGCAGCAGGCGTTCGCCTGCGGCGTAGACGAACAGCTCCGCCGCGGCGGTACCCTCGTCGTCGAGCACCAGTGCGTAGCAGCCGGCGCCGTCGCCCTCGGGCACGTCATTGGTGATGGCGGCGTCGACGGCGGCGTGGCGGTCGCTACCGGTGACGACGACGACGCCGTAGCCCATCTCGATCACGCCGACGGCGTTGCGGACCGCCCGGACCGCCCGGTCGGCGCGGCCGTACTCCTCGACGATTTCGCGCCCGCCGCGCTGGCCGAACGTTGCCCCGTGATCGTCGTGGCTGCCCCCGACGAGCGTCATTGGCTGCGGTTCGGCGCCGCGGGGAAAAACTCCGCCGGTTCGCCGACTCAGAAGCCAAACCGGTTCCGGATGATCTCCAGCACGCTCGGCTCGTCGTCGAACTCCTCTGAGTCGGCGACGACGCCCGCCGCGGGGTAGATTGTCACTCGCTCGTCCTCGCGCTCCACATCGATCAGGTCGGCATCCTTCAGATCGGCGAGTGCGGGCTCGAGCGTATCGATATCGGCGTCGACCGCCGCGCGGAGTTCGAGGACGCTCATCCCCTCGTCGGCGCGGTCGGCCAGCGCCGCGAGCACCTCGAACTCCACCTCGTCGCGGTCGCGATGCTCCGGACTGACGGCCATACCGGCCCTCGGGCGGGGAGCGGCATATCCTTACCGGCGGGCACGGCCGGGACCGGCGGGCAGTGGCGGGGTATTTTTAGCCTTCCGGCCGTCTATCTCCGGTAATGGGACTCAGGTGTCTGCTCGGACACGACTTCGGCGAGCCGGAAACCGAGCGCGAACGAAACGAGGAGGGTAACGAGGTCGTCGTTACCGTCCGGGAGGTCAAAACGTGCGAGCGCTGCGGGGAGAAACAGGTCGTCAGCGAGAACAAGGAGATCACCTCCATCGATCAGCTTCGGGAGTCGGCCGGCGCCGAGCCGACTGGGGCGATGACCCCGGGTGCTGAACCCACCGAGACCGACACGGCCGAGAGCGCCGGAACGGACTGGAGCACTGACGAACTCTCGACGGGAACCGACGACGCCGGTGTGTCCGCCGAGTCGGAGCCGGAACCCGCAGCGCCGTCGTCGACGCCCGAACAGGCCGAGTCCGTCTCGGAAGAGACTGAGGATCCGATCGACCGCGGCGTCGCCGACATCATCCAACAGGCCGAGAAGGACGACGACATGCTCGAGCGCGAGGCCCCCGAGTCCGAGCCTGAATCCGACGCAGCCGAGGACGAGTCCGAGGAGGAAGAGGACGTGCCGGTCCACCCCGGCCAGCGCGGCACGGACGAGGACGACGAGGAGACACCTGACGCCGAGAGCGACGACGGCGTCATCCTCGACGAGGAGGAGGCGCCCCGCGCCGAGGAGGCCCGCAAGCAGTGGGAGGAGGAAGCCAGCCCCGAGGAGGTCCCCGGCCAAGACCTGAGCGTCAGCGAGCCGTCGGCGCCCGACGGCGAGGACGCCGAGATCATCGACGCCGATGCGGAGGGCACGACGGCGGCGCCCGAACCCGAGCCGGAACCGGAGACGACCGAGCAGCCCGCGTCCGAACCCCAGCGGCCCACCGAGAGCTCCTCCGCCGTCGAGGACGAGGACGCCGAGATCATGGACGCCGGGCCTGAGGTCACGGAGAATTCAGAGCCTGAACCGGCCGACCAGTCGACCGAGCCCGAGCGCGAGGAGACCGACGAGGGCCACATGCCGTGGCCCGACGCGCCCGGCGAGGACGAGGGCCACGACGCCTCGGTGCCGGACGGCGAGCCAGCCGATGTCGACTTCGGCGGCGGCCTCACGCCGAGCGGTCCGGAGAGCGAGGAACCCGAATCGGAGCCCGCTGAACCGGAGCCCGCTGAACCGGAGCCCGCTGAATCGGAGCCCGCTGAACCGGAGCCCGCTGAACCGGAGCCCGCTGAATCGGAGCCCGCTGAACCGGAGCCCGCTGAACCGGAGCCGGAATCGGAGCCGGAGCCGATGCAGACAGAAATCACTGAGTCCACGCCGGACCGGTCCAACGGCCATCGGACCGAGGACGGCGAAGCCGGCGATGCCTCGGCGACGCCGACGGCCAACGTCGATCTGGAGCGCTCGAGCCGCGACGCGGACATGGAGTACCTCTGTCCCGAGTGCGGGCTGACCCGCGACGTGGGCAACTCCTCGATGCGCGCCGGCGACATCTGCCCGGAGTGCCGGAAAGGCTACATCACCGAGCAGCAGAAGGCCGAGTAGCGACGGTCCACAACTGGTAAACCGACCCCTCGCGAAACGGCTCGCATGAAGGAGTACAAGATGCGACGGGGGAAGACACTCGAGGAGCGGATCCCCGACATGGAGGCGACGGTCGAGGACTACTTCGGTGAGATCACCGGGACTGAGGAGTACAGAGGGAACGACCTCTACGTCGTCGGCGACCCCGACAACCCCGTGTTCGAGCGGATCGTCGCGGGCGCAATCGAGTACTCGGGCAAGAAAGACTGGCTGGGCGTGGAGTTCGAGGAGCGCGACCCGACCGAACTCGACCCCGACGAACTCGAGGCCGCCGGCGAGGCCGTCGACACGAAAAACGACTTCCTGCTGGAGGCGACCGGCCGCGACGCCAAATCCCGCCGCGAGTCGCTGAAGCGCGAAGTCGAGGACGAGGCGCCGGACTACTAGATCGACTCGGGCAGGTAGCCGCCGTCGATTTCGATGTTCTCACCCGAGACGTAGTCGCTGTCCGACCGGCAGAAAAAGAGCGCCGCGTTCGCCACGTCCTCGACGGTCGCCCAGCGCCCGCGCGGGGCGGCCTCGGGGAACTCGTCGCTGGTCTCGATCACGTACGGCGACACCGCGTTGACGGTGATCCCGTCGTGTTGCGTATCGGCCGCGAGCATCCGCGTGAACATCAGCACGCCCGTCTTCGCGACGAAATAGGGGAAGTTCGTCGGCCCCGTGAGCGCCTTCTCGCTGCCCGCGTAGCCGACGTTGACGATCCGGCCCCACTCCTGATCCCGCATCCCCGACAGCGCGCGCCGCGCACAGAGCATCGTCCCCGTGAGGTTGGTCGAGAGCACGCGGTTCCAGGCGTCGAGGTCGATCTCCTCCCAGTGGCGCGGGTCGAAGTCGCCGACGTTGTTCACCAGCACGTCGACGCTCCCCAGATCGGCCTCGACGGACTCGAACATCGCGTCGACGCTCTCGGGGTCGGTCACGTCGCCCTGTACGGTCGTCGCCGACGCACCGAACGCTTCGGCGTCGGCGGCCGTCGCCGCGGCCGCCTCGTCGCTGCTGTAGTAGTGGATCGCCACGTCGGCGCCGGCGTCGGCCAGCGCGAGCGCCAGCCCCCGGCCCAGCCCCGAGGCGCTCCCGGTCACCAGCGCGACCCGTCCGGCGAGATCTGCGTCCTCCATGGCTCGCCGGTCGAGCGCCCGACCCAAGCCCGTTTCGCCCCCGATCCGACCGCTTATCCGTCACCGACTGCTCTCACGGACCATGCGCAGGCGCGAGGCACTCTCCCTGCTGGCCGGGAGCGCCCTCCTCTCTCGCCCCGTCGTCGGCCACCCGACACCGGTCGGCACGCCCGGCGACGGCACGCCGCGAACCCGGGAAGACACCTACGGCCCGGTCGGCCGCGTCGAAGTCGACGGAGCGACTGAGACGGTCGTCACCCCCGACGGTGCCACCGCGTTCGTCGCCGCCACCGACGGTTACGCCGTCGTCGACCTCTCTTCTCCTTCTGACCCGACCGTCGTCGCCGAGCGCCGTGACCTCTTGGCTGACCGCGAGAACGGCCCGCTCGGCGGGATCTATGACGTGAAACATGCTGGCGACACGTTGCTGGTAGTCGGTCCCGCCAACCCCGGTCAGAGCGAACTCGCTGGGGCGCTGGTCGTCGACGTTTCGAACCCGGAAAAGCCACGCCAGCGGGCGTTCTACGAGACCGACTACCCGATCCACAACGCCTACCTTGACGGCGACACCGCCTACCTCACCGCCAACGGTGGCGAGCGACGACGGCTCGCCATCGTCGACGTGGCCGACGAGCCAACCAAAATCGGGGAGTGGGAGCTAACCGAGTACGACGACGCGTGGACCGACGTACCCCCGTTCCCGCGGGTGATCCACGACGTGTACGTGCAGGACGACGTCGCCTACCTCGCCCACTGGGACGCCGGCACGTGGCTGCTCGACGTGAGCGATACTGCCGCGCCCGCGGTCATCTCCCACATCGGCCGCGACGCGGAGACGGTTGCCGACGAGTTCGAGTCCGGCGCGGACAGCTACGACGCCCTCCCCGGGAACGCCCACTACGCCGCCGTCGACGAGGCGGGCGACCTGCTCGCCGTCGGTAGCGAGGCATGGGCGACCGAGGAACTCCCCGAAGGCGGCCCGGGCGGTATCGACCTCTACGACATCTCGACGCCAACCGAGCCCCAGTCGCTCGCCACCATTGACCCGCCGCCGACCCCCGACGCCACGCATGACGGGTCGTGGACTACCGCCCACAACTTCGAGTTCCGCGACGGCATCCTCTACAGTTCGTGGTACCGCGGCGGGGTGAAGCGCCACGACGTGTCGGACCCCGTGGAGCCGACAGAACTCACCTGGTGGGCCGACCGCCCGCACGCGGAGTTCTGGACCGCGCGGGTCGGCGTCCCCGGGTCGACGTTCGTCGCCTCCTCGCGGGCCACCGTCGACTCGCCCGCCGCGCTGTACGTGTTCCCGGACGGCGACGGGGAGACGACCTGGGGGTTCGGAAACGACCCCGACCTCGCGACGCCCTCGCCGACGAGCGCCGAGACGCCTACGCCGACGGAGACAGCGGCTGAAGGCCCCGGATTCGGCCCCCTCGCGGCGCTCGCGGGCGTCGGTGTCGGCGCGCTCGCGTGGCTGTGTGAACGACCGTGAGGGAGTTTTTTCACGGCCGTCGGCCTGCAGGGAAACCGCAAGCTACCAGTGTCCGGGTCGCCAAAGGGAGCTAATGAGCGACGAGAGCCTCAAGGAGCGCGTCGAGAACTGGATGGTCGGGCAGATGCCCATCATCCAGATGCACGGGGGCCGCAGCGTGGTCCGCGAGGCCAACCCCGACACCGGCACCGTCTCCGTCGAACTCGGCGGCTCCTGTGCTGGCTGTGGGATCAGCGACCTCACCGCCCAGAACATCAAACGCGACCTGATCCTGGAGTTCGACGACGTCGACGAGGTCCACGTGATCGTCCCCTCGACCGGCGAGCAGGGCGACGCGACCGTCGAGGGCGGCCGCGGCGGCGAACTGCAGCACGCGACCGAGCACCCCAACCACTTCTGAACGGCCGGCTATCCCCGGCTATCACGCCTCCCGCTGACTTCTCACCGACTCGCTGTGAGGGGCGGCTATGCGCCGTTGACAGCATCGCTCCGCGCTGAGCCTCCGGGCGATCCGTCTTGCGAGCACCTGTACCGACGAGGTGGGGGGCAGCATGAGCCGACTCACGCGCCGCGCCTGATCAGAGCGCGCGTTCGATGCTGCTCGCGACCTGTCGGGCCTTCTCTGCCAGTTCCTCCGAGAGGTCACCGTCCTCGACGGCCGCGTCGAGTTCGTCGTCGTCGACACGCTCCACCTCGCCGTCGGGGTACTTGATCACGTCCACGTGGAGGTCGACGTAGCGCACCACGTCGGGGAACAGTTCGACGGGCGTGCAGATGTTGACGTACGTCCCCTTGTGCTCGCCGTCGGCGCCGCGGTAGGTCGTCGGATACCACCAGCGCCCCTCGCGGAACTTCGTGAGCGCGGTGTCGCCCGGCGCCCGGGGGGTCCCCAGCGCGTCGTAGCTTCCGCTGCCGGCGATTTCGCGTTCGACTGCCAGCGTGCCGTCGTCGTCGCACTCTTTCACCTCGCCTTCCCCGAGGACGATCCGGCGGCCGGCGGGCTTCCCGTGGTCGATCCGCACGCGGTCGCCGACGTGCGGGCCGAACTGGTCGGCGACAACTGCGAACGGGAACTCCTCGCCCATGTCGCCACCACAGAGTGCCTCCGCGAAGTCGACGCCCGCGCTGGCGGCGTTGGTGCCGGCCTTGGTCCGGTGGTGGCCGGGCATCGTCGTCGTCACCGTCCGGCGTGCCTCGTCCAGCGCGAATCGCGACTCGCGGCCGAACCAGACCCACGCGCCGGCGGCCGGGCTGGCAATCTCCCGGACTGGCTCGGGCTCGCCGGCGTCGTCGATGGCGTCCGCCAGATCGGTCGCGTGTTCGCTGGCCTGCGCCAGCGCGTCGCCCAGCGTCTCCATCTCGGCGTCGCGGGCGTCGTGGGCCCACTCCAGCCCCCAGCCCGCCGGCGGGTCAGAACCGAGCAGGTCGGTGATCCCCGCCAGTTCGCGGCCGGCGGCGTCGTCCCGGCCGGCAACGCGGATCCCCTCGTGGCCCCGGGTGAGCGTCGCCAGCCCCGCCTCGACACGGAACGCCGTGTCGAGCAGGTGTCGGTCGCTGTCCCACGGCGCCGCCGCCTCGGTGACCTGCACCCGGACTGCGTCGCCCTCGTCGATGGTGCCGTCGACGTTCCGGAACGGGAGATAGCCCTCCGTCTCGCCCAGTTCGACGACGGCGCCGGTACCCAGCGTCTCGGTCACGCGGCCGTCGAACACCGCGCCGACTGGGGCCGGGTCGGCCCAGGTGAGCGTGTCGATCCCGGTGTCGGCCAGCAGGCCGTGGATACGCGTGACAGCGGCAGGATCGCCGGCGACGTTGATTCCCTGCCGGTCCGGCCCGGTCTCGATGGCGGCGTCGTGATCGGCCGCCGGGAGGTCGGCGTCGAAGCGCCGCTGGATCGGCGGCGAGGCCTGTACCACACGGTGGCCGGCGTCGAGCAGCGTCCGGGTGAGGGCGGTGGCGTAGATGCCCCGGACCCGGACGTTCGCGGCGTCGGCCGAATCCTCGGTCATGTCCGTCCCTGCGGTCGGGGGGAACAGGTAGGTGACGGTTCGGTACGAGTTCAGCCGCGGCGCTCAGCTGGGCTCAGTCAGTGTGGAGAGCGAAACCGACGCCGTCGCTGATACCGTGCTCGGAGATCCGTCGGGAGACCGGGGCCGTAGAAGAGTCGGCGCTCAGTTCAGCTTCTCGCGGGAGATGCCGACGCCCGTGGGGGTGATGATGATCTGGTCGTCGCCCTTCTGGACGATGTCGCCGTCGACCTCCTGGGCGACCTGCCGGAGTTCGTCGATGATGCGGTCGCTGGCGTTGTCGGTCGTCGAGTGGCGGGTGATGTCGGCGATCACGAGGTCGCCGTCGTAGACGGCGTCCTTGATCGCGATCACGTCCTGCTGGCCGGCGATCTCGGCGAACTGCACGCTCATGCTGTTGGCGCCGCCCGGACTCTCGAAGTCCTCCTCTAAGTCGAGCGTGACGTAGTCCTCGGTGCTGCGGTTGCCGCCGCCGCCGAGGATTTTGCTCATGATTCCCATGTGCTCGAAAACCGGGGCTGCGGCATTAGTTCTTGCGCCGTGGGCTGCAAACCCGCCGACTGCCGCGAGACGACCACTTTTGCCCCTCCCGACCCACCCACGTCTATGACCTTCAGCATCTGCGTCCGCGAGGCGTACGAGGACGACGAGGGCGCCGACCAACTCCGGTTCGGCGTCGCCGTCACCACTCGCCTGCCAGCCGTGGGGACGCTCTGCCCGTTCGTCTCCGAGAACGGCGCTGTGGCGACACAGAGTCTGGTGAACGTCGAACTCGGCCGGAAGGGGATCGCGTACATCGACGACGGCCTCGCCGTCGAGGACGCGCTCCAGTCCCTGCTGAACGCCGACGAGGGCGCCGAGCAGCGCCAACTCCACGGGGTTGACGCCGACGGCGGTTTCACGTTCTCGGGCGAGGAGTGCCACGGCTGGTACGGCCACACCGAGGGCGAGAACTACACCGTCGCGGGGAACCTCCTCACCGGCGAGTCGGTCGTCGAGAACGTCGCCGAGACGTACGCGGAGTCGGGCCGCGACGCCCCCCTCGCCCAGCGCCTCATCGACGCGCTCGGGGCTGGCTACGCTGAGGGCGGTGACAAGCGTGAAGAGCTCCACGTCCAGAGTGCGGCGGTGAAGGTGCGCTCGACCGAGGAGGAGGATGACCCGTACTACAACGACCTGCGCGTCGACGCCACCGAGACGCCGATCCAGGACCTACGCGAGACCTACCAGCTCGCCGACGAGGGGTTCCAGGCGGCGATGGAGCGCTACGAGCAGGCGATGGACGAGGACGACCTCGCTGCCGACGAGGACGAGGAGTAGCGACCCGCAGACTGCCGGGTCCAAGGGATTGATAGGCTCGCCGGGCCATGCCCGTGTGTGTCTATCGAAGAACCTCCAGAGGACGCCCCGGAGCCGTACCGGGACCTCATCGAACAGACGCGACGCATCTCCTACATCGGTGACGCCAGCGGCGTGCTCGGCTGGGACCAGCAGGTGACCATGCCCGAGGGCGCCACGCCGGCCCGCGCCAAACAGCTCTCGGCGCTCTCGGCGGTCAGCCACGACCTGCTGACCGACGACGAGTACGAGGCAGCACTCACCGCAACCGAGGACGTCGTCGACGACCTCGACTGGCGCCAGCAGGCCAACGTCCGCGAGATCCGGCGCAACTACGACCGGACCGCCGACGTGCCCGGCGATCTGGTGCAGGAACTCTCCGAGACCACCACGGAGAACCAGGAGATCTGGCAGCAGGCCAAAGCCGAGGACGACTTCGAACTGTTCGCCCCCCGACTGGAGAAGCTCCGTGACCTCTCCATCGAGCGCGCGAACCACATCAGCCCGGACCAGTCGCCCTACGACGTGCTGTACGAGGACGGCCTGCCGTACATCTCCCGGGAGCGCACGCAGGAGATTTTCGACCGCCTGAAGGAGGAACTGGTCCCGCTGATCGAGGAAATCAAGGAGCACGGCGACGACCTCGCCTCGCCCTACGAAGGGCAGGAGTACCCCGAGGAGGACCAGCGCGCGCTTTCTGAGGCTGCACTGGACGCTATCGGCTACGACCGCGACCACGGCCGACTCGACATCTCGGCACACCCCTTCACCTCGGGCAATCAGTTCGACGCCCGCGTGACGACGCGGTACAAGCCCGAGAACCCGATGGACGCGCTGACGGCGACGATCCACGAGTACGGGCACGCGAGCTACATGCTCGGCCTGCCCCAGGAACACTACGGCACGCCGCTGGGCGAATCGCTCTCCTCGGGCGTCCACGAGTCCCAGAGCCGCTTCTGGGAGAACCACGTCGGCCGCACGAAGCCGTTCTGGGACTTTTTCCTCTCCGAGGTCAAGGAGCACCTCGACGAGGATCACGAATCGCGGAGCGATTCGTTAGCCAGCCAGAAGTCGAAGACTTCTGGCGACGTCGACGACCTGACGGTGCAGGAGGCCTACGAGGCGGTCAACCGCATCTACCCCAACAACCGCATCCGGGTGGAGGCGGACGAACTCACCTACCACCTGCACATCATCCTCCGGTGTGAGATCGACAGCGCGTTCGTCGCCGGCGAGATCGAGGTCGACGAGATCCCGGAACTCTGGAACGAGAAGATGGAGGAGTACCTCGGCGTCACGCCCGACGGCGTGGGTGAGGGCTGCCTGCAGGACATCCACTGGTCCTCCCGCTTCGCGGGGTTCCAGGGCTACACCATCGGGAGCGTGCTCGCGGCTCAGCTGGACGCGGCGATGCGCGACGACATCTCGGACGTCGACGGGAAGATTCGGAACGGGAACTTCGACCCGATGCGCGAGTGGATGAACGAGAACGTCCACAGCCACGGGCGGGCGTACAAGTCCGAGGACCTGATCGAGGAGGCGACGGGTGAGCCGCTGACGGCGGACTACTTCCTCGACTACGTGGAGGAGAAGTTCACGGATCTGTACGGGCTGTAAGTCGGTCGATTTCGAGTTTACAACGTTTTCTTTTGGTGTGCTTCGGTTGTGTGTTGTGGCTTTGAGAGTGGTTGCTCCAACGGCGACAGCAACAGCATCTCGATGCTTGACTACTTGCGACCGCACCGCTGACCACCCCGCGGCCTCACGCCTCCCCAGCCGGTTCGCTCGGGATTAACCCTCGCTCACCCCTCGCGCTCAGGCGCGACACGAGGTCGCGCCCGCTTCGCGCCACCACCGGCAGCTGAGCGGTGGACGCCTCGCGGGCGCCCATGGTCGGCGCCCGCGGGGGGAGGGGTGGGGAATCGGCGCTGTGCCGGGCCTTGTGCCCGGTACCCGGCGGTCACAATTTGCCAACGAACGAGATGCTGTTGCGGTTGCTGTCGTTGACGACGCGACCATCAATAACCCGGTAGCCCACTAATGGGCGAAGAAGCAAAGAGTCGCCCCGCCCAACCCCCTGTGTGAAGGAGTACGAGCGCAAGCAGCTACTCGAACGGGTCGGTCGCGAGGCCGCCACCATCGGCGCCACCATCCCCGAGCAGATCGAGGTGCAGGGCGAGACCCTCGAACTCCAGCAGTTCGTCTTCGAGATCAAGCGCCGCGACACGGTCCCCGCAGGCGAGCGCGAACGCGTCGACGAGGCCAAGAAGAATCTCCGGCGGGAGCGCAACGACCGCCTCGAACGCATCGAGGACGGCGAGATCAGCTACGAGGAGGGCGACGCACTCGCCAACAGCATCATCGGCATCGACCGCGCGCTCGACGCGCTGGAACAGCTCGGACCCGCCGACATCGAACAGGAAGCCGCCCGCAAGGAAGCAGTCGACCAGAAGCGCTGGATGAACTTCCTCAAACAGGCACTCGGCAAGGACGAGGGCGGTGCGCGACGCGGCTCGCTCTAACTGCGGCTCCCGGACACCACTTTCCAACCCATGCCCACGAACGACGAACTCGCGACGCTACTCGAAGAGATGGCCGACCTACTGGAGGCCACGGACGTTGAGTACAAACCGAGCGCCTACCGTCGCGCCGCCGAGAACGTCCGGGAGTACCCCGAACCGGTCGAGGAGTTGGCCACGAAGCCCGACGACCCGGAGGACGCCGTCGCGGAGATCAACCGCGTCGGCGACGCTATCGCCGCCAAACTGGTCGAGTACGTCGAGACCGGCGAAATCGAGGAGCTTGAACAGCTCCGCGAGGAGCTCCCCGTCGACATGGCGGCGCTCACGAGCGTCGAGGGCGTCGGCCCCAAAACCGTCGGCACGCTCTACGAAGAACTCGGTATCACCGACCTCGACGACCTCGCGGAGGCCGCGCGGAACGAGGAGATCCGCGAAGTCTCGGGGTTCGGCGCGAAGACCGAGCAGAACATCCTCGACGGGATCGACTTCGCCAAGCAGGCCCACGAGCGCACCCTGCTCGGGAAGGGCCGTCCGCTGGGCGAGTCCGCGGAGGCGTTCCTCGCGAGCATCGACGCCGTCGAGGAGGCCGCGCTCGCGGGCTCGAACCGCCGGTGGAAGGAGACCATCGGCGACGTGGACGTGCTCGCAGCCAGCGACGACGGCGAGGCCGTCGTCGACGCCTTCCTCGAGTGGGAGAACTCCACGGACACCATCGAGGCCGGGCCGACGAAAGCGAGCCTCCGAACCGGCGACGGCGTCCGCGTCGACCTCCGGGTCGTCGACCCCCACGAGTTCGGCGCGGCGCTCCAGTATTTCACCGGCAGCGCCGACCACAACATCCGCCTGCGCAACCTCGCTATCGACCGCGACCTCAAACTCAACGAGTACGGCTGCTTCGACGTCTCGGACGTCGACGACCCCGGTGAGGGACCCGACGGGTCCCGAACGTCGTCGGATTCGACCGACGGAAGCCAACGAGTCGGCGAGCGCATCGCCGGCGAGACAGAGGAGGGGATGTACGCCGCACTGGACCTCCCGCTGATCCCCCCGGAACTCCGCGAGAACAACGGCGAGGTCGAGGCCGCGGCGGCGGGGAACCTCCCGGACCTGGTCGAGGAGGAGGAGATCCGCGGCGACCTCCACGCCCACTCGGAGTGGTCCGACGGCGACACCACCATCGAGGAGATGGCGCTGGGCGCCGCCGAGCGCGATTACGACTACCTCGCGCTCACCGATCACGGCGAGGGCCCGGGCGTGTTCGGCAACACCGGACTCTCGAACGAGGAACTCCGCGAGCAGATGGAGACCGTCGAGGCGGTCCGCGAGACACTCGAGGAGGCGGGCCACGACCTCGAACTGCTCCACGGCGTGGAGACGAACATCACGACCGACGGCGGGCTCTCGACGCCCGACGATCTGCTCGCCGATCTCGATATCGTTATCGCCTCCCCCCACGCCGCGCTGGGACAGGACCGCGAGGAAGCCACCGAACGGCTAGTCGACGCCATCGAGCACCCCGAGACCGACATCCTCGGCCACCCGACTGGTCGCCTGATCAATCAGCGGCCGGGGCTCTCGCCGGACTTCGAGCGACTCGCCGCGGCCGCCGCCGACGCCGGCACTGCGCTCGAACTCAACGCGAACCCGAACCGACTCGACCTGCCCGCTGAGGCGGTCCGGGTCGCCGTCGAGGCCGACGCCACCATCGCTATCGGCACCGACGCCCATCGACCCGGTGCGCTTGACGAGATGCGGTTCGGCGTCCACACCGCCCGCCGCGGCTGGGCAGAGACCGAGGACGTGCTCACAGCCCGGGACCTCGACGGTGTGCGGGCATTTCTGGAGGACTGAGAGTGGCGAGGGACGACCGCCGCTTTCTGCTGGACGTGATGCTCGGAAAGCTGGCGACGTATCTCCGGATGTGTGGCTACGACGCCGCCTACGCGCTGGACCGCGGGATCGAGGACGACGACGCCATCCGCGCGCTCACCGAGAACGAGGACCGCACGCTGCTCACCCGGGACGCGCAGTTGGCCGAGCAGGCCGACGACTCGCTGCTGCTCACGGAACGGGATATCGAGGATCAGCTACGGGAACTCCGAGCCGCAGGCGTCGACCTCTCCTTACCCGACAAGCCCCAGCGCTGTAGCGCCTGTAACGGCGAAGTTGTCTCGGCCGGCGAGGTCGAACTGGGCGAACTGAGCGACGGCGCCGAAGTCGACATCGACGGCGATATCGACGCCGACGTGCCCGAACACGTCCCCGACGACGCGGAGCCCTACCGCTGTCGGGACTGTGGACAGTGGTTCTGGAAAGGGTCACACTGGGACGACGTGCGGGAGACGCTCGCGGCGCTCTGACTACTCGTTCCGCGGCGTGTAGTCGTCGCAGGCGTCCATGTCGTCCATCAGCTCCTCGTGGGCGCCACAGTAGGGCTGCATCCCGTGTTCGGTCTGGACGTACTCGAAATGCGTACAGGAGCCACAGTAGCTATCCCGGTCCGGGCCGCTTGCGGCCGTCTCCGGGGTCGATCCGGTCGGCTCCCAGTCGTCGTCGCGGCGGGCGGAGTTACCTCCCGAGCGGAGGCCCTTCACCTCGCCGGAGGATCCGGTCTGGGTGTCGCCCGCGGCGTGGCCGGTGGTGCCCGGATCACTGACGCTGCTTCCGGACTGGCCGGCCGCCGAGTCGCGGTTCTCGCGGCGCGGCGGCTTGGAGCCGGCCGAGTCGAGGTCGCTCGTGGTCTCGGAGCCTGACGACTGACTGGTCGTGGCGCTTCCAGTACTCGGACCGGCGGGGCCGGCCGGACCCGGGCCGGCGTCGGCGATGTCGTCCTCGTCGACGAACGCGCCGCCCGTGTTCACGTCGGTGATGGAGCTCGCCGACGCGCCGCCGTCGCTGGCGACGCCAGCGTCACTGCCGCCGCCAGCACCCGGTCGGTCCGGCGCCTCGACCTCGGGGGTGCCGCCGAGCACGCCCATGCTGCCCGAGAACTTCGAGAGCTCGGAGGTGGGCACCTCGATCACCTTCGTTTCGCCCTGCGTGGTCACCTCGACGCGGGCGGTGCCGCCGGGGTTGTTCCGGGACTCGAAGTTGACGATCCCGGTGAACAGACACCAGAGCGTCGTGATCACGCCCGCCGAGTAGAGCAGCGCGACGGGGAGGGTCAGCAGCGTCTTGTCGCCGAGGCAGTTCGATCCGACCCACTGGCAGGGGTAGGCGTGGACGAACAGCGCGACCCCGAGCAGTGAGAGCGCGGCGCCGATGACTGCCGCGACACGGGTTCGTTTTCCGGAGGGCAGGACGGCGAAGACGCCGAGCACGGCGGCCGGAACACCGAGGCCGCCGAGGATGCCGGCCCACTCGCGAGCGACGCTCTGTGGCCCCACGACGCCGGTCGCGGCGACGAAGATCGCGACGATGACGAGGAGCCCCCCCAGCGCGAACAGGCCCAGCCCCGCGTACAGTCGCCGGAGGCTGGTCTGGAACTCCGCGTCGGGCTTGTACACCTCCGAGAGACTGGTCATATCGTGTGCAACTGGCTCCACGGACAAAACCGTACGTCAGACATATGTAGGAGTTATGTCTTGTCTCGCAGTGGGTTGCATCGAAAGCGTTACCGTTCGGACGGGCGATACGCCCGCTATGAGCGAAGAGGAGACCGAAGACGAGGAGCCGTCCGTCGAACTCGGCGAGGCAACCGCCGTCGAGGGGGCGCCGCTGGCCCGCGTCGCCGCGCGCCTCACCTGGCCCCAGGAGCGGAGCCGCATCGTCGAGAAGGAGGGCGACGCCACCATCCGCACGCCCGGGGGGCCGAAAACCCTCAGCGACGTGCTGGAACAGACCGACACGACGTACTTCGACTCCCGACAGACGTTCGTCGACGCCGTCGAGGGCGTCGTCGGCCGCGGCCCGGTCCAGACCGAGTAGCTAGAACTCCAGCAGGCTGGACTGGATCCCCGCCGCCATCGTCGACTTTCTCCGGAGCCGTCCCTGCCCGACCGGCAGGTGACAGCCGATCTCGCCGACTGCGGCCGAGAGGTTCTCGGCGGTGCCGTGTTCGCCCTCGAACGCGTGGCGGATCGCTTCGCGGACCTGCCAGACACCAACCGGGCCCCAGTAGTCGTCCGAGACGTGCCGCAGGACCAGTGCCTTCGCCTGCCGGCCGATGTCCGAGAGGTGTTCCAGCACGCCGAGGCGGGCGGCGTAGTACGCGCCGGCGGTCTCGTCGACGTAGCCGGTCCGGCCTTCGAACCCTTCGTGGGCGCTGGCGAGATACGTGCCCGCCTGGGGGTCGGGGTTCCAGATGCTCCCGGGGGCCTTCATCTCGACCAGTTCGTACTCCCACTTCCCGGGCGCGAGGATGACCCAGAAGCTGTTGCCCAGATACTCGTTGTGGTGGACCTGCACCGTGTCGACGCTCTGAGATCCGCGGAGCGTCCCGCGGAGGTACTGGCCGACCGTGTCGTCGACGGCCGTGATCGACCAGCGCGTGGGGACCAGCTTTCGGTTCTCGGCCTGCCCCAGCGCGCCCGCCGAGAGGATCGTGTTGATCTCGTACACGTCGAACCCCCGGCGGTAGAGGTAGTTGATCGCGCCCTGGGCCTGCCAATCGTCGTCCTCAAGGGTCTTCTCAACAGGCCGCGGGACGTACGGGTTCTCGGTGAGGTCGGCTGACTGGGCGGTCGCGCGCGGCCCTACGGGCGTCGCCACGTCGTCGCGGGAGACGTCATAATCCACATCCGGCCGGCCGTCGAGGCCGACTTCGACGCCGACGGGGCGGTCGGCGATGGCGATTTCGCGCTGGACGCCGGTGAACCCGTCCCACGCGTCGTGCACGTCGACGCCCACGCCCGTGCGGTTGGAGTTCAGCAGGCTGGTCCGGCGCTCGAACACGTCGGCGATGCCGACGCCTTCGTCGTACCACTCGCCGCTGGTCTCGAAGCGCCCGGCGTCGTCCTCGTGCCCCACTGGTGAGAGGATGCCCGTCGACACTTTCGGGTAGTCGGTCCGGCCGACGAAGATGGAAGGCGAGACGCTGCCGACCAGCGAGTCGCCGCTGACGTGTTCGTCGAACCGGCTCTCGAACTCCTCCAGATGGTCGAGTATCTCGTAGTTCTTCTCCTCGGCGAGGCGCCGCCGCTGGGCGGCCTCGTCCGCCTCGTACTCGAGATACTCGTCGAGTCGCATCAGTACCGAATCGGCGCTACACCGGCTTGAAAGTTCTGTGCCCGGCAGTCCCCAGGGCTCGCTACCCGTGAATCCCCATCGCCTCGATCTGCTCTTGATACCGATTGCGGATGGTCACCTCCGTGACCTGGGCCACGTCGGCGACTTCGCGCTGGGTCTTCTTCTCGTTGCAGAGCAGCGACGAGGCGTAGATGGCGGCGGCGGCGTAGCCCGTCGGCGACTTCCCGGAGAGCAACCCCTGTTCGGCAGTGGACTCGATGATCTCGACGGCTTTCGCCTGCACCTCCTCGCTGAGTTCCAGTTCCGAGCAGAACCGCGGGACGTACTTCTTCGGGTCGACGGGGCGCATCTCCAGTCCGAGTTCCTGGGAGATGTAGCGGTACGTGCGGCCGATCTCCTTTCGCTCGATGCGGGAGACCTCGGTGATCTCCTCGAGGCTGCGGGGGATACCCTCTTTCCGACAGGCGGCGTACAGCGCCGACGTGGCGACGCCCTCGATGGAGCGCCCGCGGATCAGGTCGTCGTCGAGCGCACGGCGGTAGATCACCGACGCGACCTCTCGAACGGATCGGGGGACGCCGAGCGCCGAGGCCATGCGGTCGACTTCCGAGAGCGCGAACTGGAGGTTTCGCTCGCCGGCGTCTTTCGTCCGGATGCGCTCCTGCCACTTGCGCAGGCGATGCATCTGGCTGCGCTTTTTCGAGGAGAGCGAGCGGCCGTAGGCGTCCTGATCCTTCCAGTCGATGGTCGTGGTGAGCCCCTTGTCGTGCATCGTCTCCGTGATCGGCGCACCCACCCGGGACTTGCTCTGGCGCTCGTTGTGGTTGAACGCGCGCCACTCCGGACCGGGATCGACGTTGTCCTCCTCGAGGATCAGCCCTGTGGGCTCGTGGATCAGTTCACCGTCGGATGTACGACGCAGATCCGCCGAGTCGACCTCCTCCGGGTCGATCTCTTCGGGGTCGGTTTTCCCCGGGTCAACCTCGTCGGCGTCGACATCCTCGTCTCCCACCGTCTCGGCGTTCCCCCGTCCCCGCTCGGACTCCCGCCGTCGAGTTGGCCGCGTCATCGTGGTAGTTAGTGTCGAAAGCAACTCGGGTAAAAGTTGGCCACAACCCAGTTGTACAAGCGCTAGCCGGCGGTCGGCGGCGTCGAGCGAACCGCCTTTACTCGCCCGGCGGGTAGCGGGCCCATGCCCACCGTCTCCGTCGATCCCGAGACCGCACGCCGGCGCCTGCGCGAGGCCGGCGTCGAGATCCGGGACGGCAACACCGACCACGAACGCTGGCGGGCCGAACACGGCGACGCCGTCGCCGTCGCTTACGACGACAAGATCGTGGTACAGGGCGCCAGCCCCACCGACCTCACGCTTCTGCTGGAGGAGGGCGGCGGGCGCGCCCACGTCTACTTCGACGGCGCCAGTCGCGGCAACCCCGGCCCGGCGGCCGCTGGCTGGGCTATCGTCTCCAGCGACGGCGTCGTCGCCGAGGGCGGGGAACGCCTCGGCCGCCTCACGAACAACCAGGCCGAGTACGAGGCGCTGCTGCGGGCGCTCCGGGCGGCGCGGGACTTCGGCCTCGACGAACTCGACATCCGGGGCGACTCGCAGTTGGTGGTCAAACAGCTCCGGGGCGAGTGGAACACCAACGACCCCGAACTCAAGGAGAAACGCGTGACCGCCCGAGAGCTACTGCGGGCGTTCGAGCGCTGGGACATCGAGCACGTTCCGCGGGAGATAAACGACCGCGCCGACGATCTGGCGAACGAGGCACTTGATGACGCCCGATAGTGACACTGCACCCACTGACGAGGAGGAGCGCGTCCCGGACATCCCGGCTGAGGCCGTCGACGAGGCCGAACGACTCACGCGCCTCGCGCGGGCGGCCGAGCGCCGCGCGGACGAGGACAACGACGCCGAGGCGGAGGCCGAACTCTACCGGGAGCGCCGGGCGGATCTCGCGGCCAAACACGACTACGAGGACCGCATCCGCGACGAGGACGACACGCTCGTGCTCTACCCCGAGGAGTGGCTGGCGGACGGAACCGTCCAGTTCGACCGGATCGAGGAGACCGAGCGCGCCGTCGAGGTGAGCCTCTCGGGTCCGGGCGACCCCGAGCAGTGGCAGGAAGTTGCCGACCACAACGACGCGCTCGTCGACGCCGTCGCCGAGTCGGCGCCGACCCACGAGGAGAACGCACGCGCGTTCGCGGCCTTTGCGAGCAACCACTACGCAAAGCCCGCCGAGGACCTGACTAGCGAGGAGGTTCGTGAGTTCTTCGAGGAGTACTACCCGCGGAACGTCTGGCCCGACGAAGCGGACGCGTCGCTGGTCGAGGAATCCGTGCGAAAACTGTTCGACGCGGCTGACAGCGAGCCGCCGGCGGTTATCGACTCTTAGGCCTGCTCGTCGAGGATCTCGCGAACCTCGTCGGCGCGCTCCTCGTCGGTGACGTACCGGGAGAGCGTCCACTGGATCCCGTCGAGCACGGCTTCGCGGCCGGTCTCGGTGAGCGCGTACTGGTTCGTCCGCTTGTCCAGTTCGCTCTTCTCGACGAGGTCGAGTTCGACCAGATCGTCGAGGTTGGGGTAGAGTCGGCCGTGGTTGACCTCGTCCCCGTAGTAGCTCTCGAGCTCGCGCTTGATGGCGAGCCCGTACATCGGCTCCTCGGAGAGGATGATCAGGATGTTCTGCTGGAACGCGGTGAGGTCGCGTGCGATACCTGGCTCTTCGTCGTTGACTGCTTCTGCCTCTGACATTGTTGGATCGTGGCACCGTCCGTCCCCCGCCCGCGGTTCGACTGCGCCCTCCTTCCCGGGGCGCCGTCGGCGACTAACCGGTACGAGGCGTTCGTCCAGTGCTCGCGTCGAAAGGTACTCGTCCCAACGTAAAAGCGTTTTCGCCCGGACAGGAACATCCCGAAAGGCATTTGCCCGACTTGACGGAAGGTTCCCAGGCATGACGAACCTCTGGGAAGAGCTCGAAACCGGGCCGGACGCGCCCGAGGAGATCTACGCTGTCGTTGAATGTCTCAAAGGTGAGCGCAACAAGTACGAGTACGACAAGGACGTGCCGGGGGTCGTGCTCGACCGCGTGCTGCACTCGAACGTCCACTACCCCTACGACTACGGGTTCATCCCGCAGACCTACTACGACGACGAGGACCCCTTCGACGTGATGGTGATGGTCGAGGACGCGACGTTCCCCGGCTGCATCGTCGAGGCCCGGCCGGTCGCGCTGATGAAGATGGACGACGACGGCGAGCAGGACGACAAAGTCATCGCCGTCCCCAGCGAGGACCCCCGCTTCGACCACATCGAGGACCTCGACGACATCCCCCAGCAGACCCTCGACGAGATCGACGAGTTCTTCGAGACCTACAAGAACCTCGAGGCCGGCAAGGAGGTCACCACGCTCGGGTGGGAGGACAAGCAGGCCGCCCTCGACGCTATCGAGCACGCACAGGACCTCTACGACGAGAACTTCTAACTTACGGCCCGTGACCCGCTCCGGCCTCCGTGCCGGAGCTACGGAACCTACGCCGTGAGTTTGAACTTCTACGTCACGGCTCGACGCCGATGACGGCACGCGACGACCGTGACCTCCGTGTCACGGTGTCGGAGCCGATGCCGTCATCGTGTGTGACCGGTCGCGGGTTTCTGAACGTTTGCGACCCCGTCGACGACACGCGTCACTACCCCCTCCACAGCCGCCACCATCGTCGCCGCCGATGCGCCCCAGTTGTCCCGTGACCGACCGCCGATACCCACCAGACATGGGTATACCCCGCAGGTATCAGCCGCCGCCCGGCGATACGTTATGCGTATGGGTAATCTCTTGAGGGGCGAGGCCCTTCCGTGAAACATGGCCACGAAGAACCACGCCGTCGGTATCGACCACGTGACCGTCGTCCCCGAGCCGGCGGCGCCGTCCGGCGCCGACGATCCGCGGGCCGAAGACGCCGACGGCGCTGACGATTAACGGTTCTCGATCACGGCACCGACGCGCCGGAGTCCGTCGCGTAGCTCCTCCTTTCTGAGGCCGAAGCCGATCCGGAAGCGGTTCTCGTAGGGCCCGAACAGGTGGCCCGGCGCCAGCACCACCGACGCCTCCTCGGCGACGACGCGGCAGAACTCCTCGGCGTCCTCGAAGCCATCCGGAACCGTCACGAACCCGCTGACGCCGGTCGGTACCTCCCAGTCCAGCCCGTGGTCGTTGATCCAGTCGGCGACGATCCGTTTGTGCTCGCGCGCTAGTTCCCGGTTCTCGCTGAGAATGTCGTCTTCCTGCTCGCCCAGCGCCTGCTTGGCGACGTGCTGGCCGAACAGGCTCGGCGAGATGCTGGTGTAGTCCTTCCAGCGCCACGCCCGCTCGACCACGTCCTCGTCGCCGACGACCCAGCCGAACCGCAGGCCGGCGAGGCCATAGGCCTTCGTGAGGCTCGTGGTCGAGATGCCGTACTCTCCGAGCGCCGCAGCGGGGGTGATCGGCTCGTCGGCGAGCAGGCGATACACCTCGTCACAGAGCAGGTACGTGTCGTTCTCGGCCGCGAGGTCGTACAGCTCCTGGACCGTCTCCTCGTCGTGATAGACGCCGGTGGGGTTGTTCGGGTTGTTGAGCACGACGACCGCCGTATCGTCGCGGATGGCCTTCCGGACCCCCGCCACGTCGACGCTCCAGTCCCCGCGATTCAGCGGGACCCGCGTCACCTCGCCGAACGCCTCCGGCACGGCGTGCAACGCCTGATACGTCGGCGTCACGACGACAGCGTGGTCGCCGTGTTCGGAGTGCAACAGCGAGAGGAAGGTGAGGAAGTTCGCCTCCTGCGTGCCGACCGTGAACAGCACTTCGTCGGCGCTTCGGTCGTAGCGGGCGCCCACGTCCGCGCGGAATTCCGGGTCGCCGTTAGTCGGGATCACGTACCCCAGTTTTCCCGGGTCCAGGTCGAAGCGGTCGGCGGGCAGCGACCGGATCCCGCTCTCGGCGAGCATGATGTCCGCCTCGTGTTCGTACTCCGCGAACCAGCGTTCCAGCCCGAACGGCGATACGTCCATGCGGGCTGTGGGGCTGGCTCCCGCAAAAACCACTGGATGCCGGCGATCCGGTCAGTCCTGCTCGCGTTCGCGCATGCTCTGGCGCGTGAACTGCGGCGTCGCCCGGATCGACCGCTGCTTGCGCCGGAACGAGCGCCAGAGCGTGACGACGATGGGCGCCGTGACCGCGAGGATCCCGGCCGACACCCGCCAGTCCTGCCCGAACGCGTAGATCAGCGCCGCCGAAAGCACCCCCGCGGCGACGAAGATGCCGAGGATCAGCCGCTTCGCGAGGTTCCGCAGCACGTCGTTGTCGTCCTCGACGTTGATGTTGACCGTGAGCGACTCGTCCTCCAGTCCGTCGAGGACCCGGTCGAGTTTCGGGGGCACCGACACCAGCGCGCCGGCGGTCTCCTGTGCCTGATCGGCGGCCTCGCTGGCGATGCGCCGGGCGGTCTGCTCCCGGTAGCCCTGCTCGGTGAGGTAGTCAGTCGCGACGCTGATGAAGTCGAAGTCGGGGTCGAGGGTGACACAGACCCCCTCGACGACCGTCGCGACCCGGAGCACGAGCGCGAGGTTCCGCGGCAGGCGGAGGGGGAACTCGTAGATGGTCCCCTCGACCTGCTCGATGATCTGCTGGACGCGGTACTGTTCGATCTCCTCGCCCCGGGCGTCCTGGATCGCTAACTCCATCACCCGGCCCATCACCTCGCGGTCGGCCTCCGGCGAGAGCGTGCCCATGTCGACCAGGGCATCGAGGATGGCGTCGGTGTCCTTCTCGGCGATGGCGACGTAGAACTCGACGATCTTCTCCTGAACGTACGGGTCGACGCGGCCGCTCATCCCGAAGTCGTAGAAGATCACCGCGCCCTCATCGTCGACGGCGAGGTTGCCGGGGTGGGGGTCGGCGTGGAACACGCCGTCCTCGATGATCATCTGGAGGTAGATGCGCTGAAGCCGGGTCGCCAGTTCGGTCCGGTCGATCCCCTTGGCGTCGAGTTCCTCGATGTCGTTGATCTTCGTCCCCGGGAGGTACTCCATTGTCAGCACCGAATCCCCGGACGCGTCGGCGTGGGTGTCGGGGATGCGGATCTCCTCGTCACCCGCGAAGTTCTCGTCGATCTCCTCGAGCATCGCACGCTCGCGGCCGTAGTCCATCTCCTCGCGCATCGTCTTCGAGAACTCCTCGGCGAGGTTCGACAGCGAGAACGAACTCGACTCGTCGGTGAGGAAGACGATCACCGGGAGCGACCAGCGGATCACCCGCAGGTCGGCGTTCACCAGCGGCACGATGCCGGGTCGGCGCACCTTCACGGCCACCTGCTCGCCCTCGTGGACGGCGCGGTAGACCTGCCCCAGACTCGCGCCGCTGATGGCGTCGGTGTCGAACTCCTCGAACGTCTCCTCGACGGGCCCGAGTTCGTCCTCGAGCACCTCCTTTGCCTCGGGCCAGTCGGCCGGCGGCACCTCGTCCTGCAGGCTCGCGAGCACGTCGATGTACTCGGGCGGGACCACGTCGGGCCGGGTCGACAGCAGTTGGCCGAGTTTGATGAACGTCGGCCCGAGCGTGAGCAGCGTCTCGAGCAGCGATTCCGCCCGGCGGACGCGTGTCTCGCTGCCGACGCTACGGCTGCGGCCGAACAGCAGGAACCGGTTCCGATCCCGGCCCCACGCCAGCAGCAGCGGGAGGAACCCTTTGAGGACGACGAGGAAGCGCCAGTACGCGCGGAGCGACGCCAGCCTGGATCACCCCTCCTGTCGCGGCGGTACGGTCGCGGCGGCGATTCGGCGGGCCATCAGGCCTCGTCGATCTCGATGGACTCCGCCGGGTCGGCCGAGCGCTTCGGGACCGTCACGGTGAGCACGCCGCGACTCATCGACGCCTCGGCGTCGCTGCCGGCGTCCGACGGTAGCGGGATCTCGGCGTCGAGGAACAGCGGGCGGTCCTCGCGGACGTAGTCGAACTCGCTCGGGGTGGACTTCTCCCGGCGGGCCTCGATGTGGAGGCCGCCGCCCTCCGTCCGGAGGTCGACGGTGTCGGCGGTCGCTCCCGGGAGGTCGATCACGAGCCGATAGGCGGACTCGCTCTCGAGTACGTCGGCAAACACGGCGTCCGGGAGCTCTCGGAGCGCCTGGCGAACAGTTTCCATACTCGGGCTATGGGCCGGAGTGTCGAAAAACCCGGCGGTGGTGGAGGGGGCCAAAGTGACGGCCGATCACGCCGCCGGCCGCCGAATCGACGTCGACGCGACGAAAAACCGTGAAAAGGCGAGCGCGCTTACGAACTCGGCGACATCTCGATGTCCAGGGCCTTCTGGATGATCTGGATCGACGCCGTCGAGCAGATGAAGTACCAGAAGATCCACGGCTGGATCGGCCCGAGCATCGGCTCGGTCCACCCCATGGCACCCCAGATGGGGAACACGACCTCCCCGAGCACGTGGTGGCTCTCGGCGCCGCGGGCGCCGATGGCCCAGTACATCCAGAGGAACGCCGGGATGGTGAGGAACATGATCCACGCCATCGGGCGGAACTGCTCTTTGAACATGCCGAGCTGGTCGCCCATGGCCTCCATCTGCTCCTCCTGGATCTCCTGCATCGCGGCGTCGTCGCCGCGCTCCTTGGCCTCCTTCCGGCGCTCCTGGATGTCCTTCATCCGGTCCTGATACATGCTCATCTTCTCCATGTCCATCAGGACGCCACGCAGCGCGGTGGAGTAGAGCCCGGTCGTCATCGCCAGCAGCAGCACGACCGCGTAGAACGGCAGCACTTCGAGCAGCGGCCCGAGCACGACGTCGATGGTCGTGCCCACCGCGTTCCGGATGGGGTTGTACATGTAGCCGACGAAAAAGAGCAGGGTGCCGGCCCCCGCCATCTTGTCCCACTTCGACCACGTCGTCCCCTCGACCTCGTCGAGGTCGACCGAGGAACTCGTGAGGTCGCCGTCCTCACCCTTGAGTCCCTCACGGGCGGCTTCCGGGTCCTCGATCCGGAACCCCGCCTCGCCCTCGACGAGCACCTCCTTCTCGATCAGGCGGCCCCACTGGCCGCTCTCGATCTCGCCTTTCACGTCCGCCCAGGTGACCTCGCCGTCGTCGGCGCGGTCGAGTACCGTCTCGACGACCTCCCGCATGGTGGGGTCCTCCGAGACGAGTTCGCGGACGCGTTTCTCGGTCCGTACCATTGACTCTCCCTTTGCTACCGGGCGTTATGAAGCTTTTACTTGTCGGTGCCGATCCGAACCGTAGAAAACCGGCGTCGCGGCCGCTCAGTTCTCGATGGCGTCGGCGATACGGTCGAACACGTCGTCGGGCGAGCCCTCGCCGTCGACTTCGACGAGATCGCCGGTCTCTCGGTAGTGTTCGATCACCGGCTCGGTGTTCTCCTCGTACACTTCGAGTCGGTCGCGGACGACGTCCTCCTCGTCGTCGTCGCGCTGGTGGAGGTCGCCGCCACAGATGTCACAGACACCCGCCTCCTCGGGCGGCGCGAACTCGACGTGGTAGTTCTCCCCGCATTCGGTGCAGACGCGGCGGCCGGTCAGTCGGTCGACCAGCACGTCGCGGTCCACGTCGAGGAAGAAGACGTAGTCGAGGTCGGTCGCGTCGTCGAGGAACGCCACCTGGTCGAGGTTGCGCGGGTAGCCGTCGAGCACGTAGCCGTCGGCGTCGTTCAGCGCGGCCTCGAGCACCTTGTTGACGACTTCGTCGGGCACGAGTTCGCCGGCCTCCATGAAGCTACGCGGCGTGCCGTACTCGGTCTCCATGTCCTTGTTCGCTCGCAGGGCGTCGCCCGTCGAGACGTGGTCGAGGTCGTACTCCTCACAGAGCTTCGTCGCCTGCGTGCCTTTCCCGGCGCCGGGCGGGCCCAGCAGCAGGAGGTGGTAGTCGGCCATACCGAGTCGGACTGGGGCCGCGCATAAAGGCTTGAAGAAAGCGGCCGAGGTCCGGGACTGATTAGTCGCCGGCCCCCTGAACACCGGTATGACCCGCTTCGACGCCGAGACGCCTACTGAGCGAAGAAAGCTGTTCGCCGACGCCGTCACCGCCCACCGCACCCGCGGGAGCGCGTTCCTCACTATCGAGGCCGCCCCGCCGGAGAGCCCCGCGTTCGACCCTGACGGCGACGACGAGGACGAGGAGGAAGAACCCCAGCCGTGGCTCCAGTTCGCCGAGAAGACGTTCAACCTCGACACGACCGACGAGGAACTCGACCGTCTCAAGAGCCTCGTCGACGAGTTTCCGGAGTTCCGCATCGACGAACTCGAATCACCCGAGGCCGCGGAGGGGACGAACGCCCGGGTCACCGCGCGCTCGGACGCCAACCGCCTCGCTGACTTCGCTGACCGCGTGTTCCGCGAGGTGTACGAGCGAGAGGAGGACTACAAGGCGTGGGTCGTCGCGGTCTGAGTGGCTAGGCGTCGGCGTCGACCGGATCGGCCATCTCGAACCCGCCGAGGTCGCTCCCAGAATCGTCAATCTCTCCTTCTCCCTCGGCCTGCGCCTCGCCCAGTACCTCGCCGCGCGGAACTGCTCCGTTCCCCACTGCGGGCGGCGGAATCGACCCCAGTTCCGGGCGACTGCGCCGGTAGAGCAGCGTCACGCCGACGGCGCCGACTGCCAGCGGACTGAGCCCTGCGAGAAACGTCGCGCCTGCCCACGCGAGCGGGTGCTCGCTGCGCGTGGCGGCGTCGTAGCCCACCCACAGCGCCAGCAGGAGCGCGGCGAACAGCGAGAACAACACCGCCGCGCCGGCCGCGAACTGTGCAGGTGACGGCGTCGGAAGCATACCGGCCCGACACAGCCGAGAAAGGTAAAACCGCGACCTAGCGCTCCCACTGCCGCCGGGTCAGGTCGGCGGCCATCACGAAATCAGGCTCGTCGCCGATGTCGACGCCCGCGGCGGCGGTGTCGCTGACCCAGCGCACGTCTTCGGGCACGAGCACGCGCGTCCGGTCGGCGCCGACGGCCGCTGCATCGCGGCTGATCGCCGCCAGCAGCGCCTCACAGGCGTCCGGATCACGCCACGCGGCGACGCCGTACTCCGCGCGGGTGAAGGACTCGTCGTCCTCCTCGCGCTCACTCGTCCGGGTTCGGTAGCTGAAGCCCCCGATCCCGCCGTCAGCGGCCGAAACCACTTGCAGGCGGTCGTCCTCGGCAGCCTCCCGGAGTCGCTCCCGGGTCAACTCCGAGAGCGCCCACGACTCGCCGGTGTCCAGCGCCAGCCCTCGCAGGTCGTCACGGGCGTCGGAACTGGTCCAGAAGCTCCACGCCGTGTCCGGGTCGGGGGCGATGGAGCCGGCGTCGCCCGCGGTCTCGGGAGCGTCGGCGTCTGGCTCGGGCTTCACCCAGCGGAACTCCGTCCCCGGGCCGTAGCCGCCGGCCCGGGAGGTGCCGAGGCCGCCGGTGTTCCACGAGAACACCATGTTACGCGCCACGCGGCGGCCGGTCTGGTAGAGCCAGTAGAAGCCGGCGTCGTTCATCGCGACCGAGAGCCCACGGCCGCGGTAGGCCGGGTCGACCCGCATCGCCTGCATCCAGCCCTCGTGCTCGCTGAGGCCGACGGCCTGACAGATGCCGACCGGTCGGTCATCCGGCAGATCGCCAACGTCTGTGGGATCGACGCCCTCCACCTCGTCGGCCGAGAGCGGATCGGCGGTCAGGTCGACGGCGACGACCGTCTTCGTGTCCGGGTCGTCCGCCGCCATCCAGCGCGGGAACGCGTCGGCGATGTAGTCGCCGTTCTCCCACGTGTCGGCGGTAAAGGCCGCAAGCGTGGGGAGGTCGCCCGGGACGGCCGCCCGGATCGCGATCTCCTCGTCGTCGACGAATGCGGGGGTGTCGCTCAGGTCCACGGCTGGGACTCCTCCGTGAGTTCGCCCGCGAGGTCCCGACCCATCGCGTCCTCGGGGTTTTCGGTGTTCGCGAGCGCCCACATCAGCTTCACCTTCGCCGTCCCGGGGAGCGTGTCGCCACACTCGACGACGCCGGCGTCGAGCAGGTCCCGCCCGGTGTCGTAGACGCGGTCACAGACCCGCCCCTCGAGACACTGGGAGGTCATCGCGACGGTCGTGCCGTCCTCGATCAGTTCCTCGAGTCGCGGGATCAGGTCCGTGTGGACGTGGCCGAGACCAGTCCCCTCGACGATGACGCCGTCCTTGCCGTCGAGGTAGTCCCACGCCGCCGGATCCATGCCGGGCGTCGGCTTGACCAGTTCCACGTCGGTCGCGAGGTCGGAACGGATCGCGAGATCTTCCTCGCCGCGGGGGGTGTACTCGTCGGAGAACTCGACGCCAGCCGCGTCGCCCTGCCCCTCCTTCGCGGCGTCGTAGTCGACGGTGCCCATCGGCTCGCCGCCGACGGTCTCGAACGCGTCGCGCCGGGAGGTGTGGTTCTTCCGCACGCGCGTGCCGCGGTGGAGCACGCAGTAGTCGTCCGACGGCGTGCCGTGCATGCAGACCATCACCTCGGCGGCGTCGGCCGTCGCGGCCTCGACGGCACAGACGGCGTTCATCACGTTGTCCGAGGAGGGGCGGTCCGCGGAGCGCTGGCTCCCGGTGAAGACGATGGGGACCGGCGTGTCGAGCATGTACGACATCGCGGCCGCCGAGAACTGCATCGTGTCGGTGCCGTGCATCACGACCACGCCGTCGGCGCCGGCCTCGATCTCTTCCCGGATGGCTTCGGCGAGGTCCTGCCAGATGGCCGGCGTCATGTTCTCCGAGAGGATGTCGGCGACGACGCGGCCGCGGTAGTTCGCGCGGCCGGCCAGTTCCGGCACGGCCCGCAGCACGTCTTCGGCGTCGAAGCGCGCGGTCACGGCGCCGGTGCGGTAGTCGACGGTGGAGGCGATGGTGCCGCCGGTCGAGACCAGCGCCACCGTGGGCAGGTCCTCGTCGAACTCGATTTCGGAGGCCTCACTGCCGCCGGCCTCGCTCTCCTCGATGTCGTAGACATCGGACTCCAGCAGTTCCACGTCGGCGCCCTCGCGGGCGATGCCGACGTTGTAGCCACCCTCGAGTTTGAGCACGAGGTGCTCCTCGTCTGTCGTGGGCATCAGGACGCCTTCGTCGGTCACGTCGTCGTGGACGACGCGAACGCGGTCCCCGGGATTCATACGCCGTGGTTCCGGTCGGTCGGACTTGAAACTGCCTTCTTGGGCCGCTCCGACCGTATCGGCGCAAGACCCATACTGCCGGCTCCCCGATACTGGGTCATGCAGCTCTCGCGCGACCGGGACGGCGAGACCGAGGAGGATCTCGGCACCGTGGGAACTGAGAACACGGTCGAGTCCAGCGACGCGACCGAGTCCGCAGACGGCCGCCTCGCCGGCCTTCGCCGGCGCGTCGGCCGCGTGTTCTCGATCCGGGGGTTCCTGCTGGCGCTTGGCACCGTCGTCGCCGGCGTCGTCGCCGGCGGCGCAGTCGGCGGGATGCTCCCGTTCCTCGGCACGGTCGGCCGCATCGTCGGCATCGTCGCCGCGACGTTCGTCCTGGGTCTCGTGCGCTCACACCGCCAGTATCTCGAAGTCGGGACTGCGGGCGCAGCGTTTGCAGCCGTACTCGCGGTCACGTCGATGTTCCAGGGCGTTTTCCTCCCCATTGGCGTCGAGTGGCTCCAGCAGTACGGCCTCGCGCTGGGCGCCATCGGCGCCGGGAGCGGGGCGGTGGCGGCGCTACTCGGCTACTACTTCGGGAGGGATCTCCGGGACGGCCTGACGAAGTCGATCTAGGCCAACTCCCAGCCGGCGTCGTCGCGGCGGCTGAGCAGTCCTCGGTCGGTTAGCTGCTCGAGCGCGTCCTCGACGGTCGCCGCGTCGGCATCCACGTCGTCGGCGATTTCGCGTAGTGTGCCGTCGGTGGTGACCACCGCCGAGAGCACGGCGGCGTAGAAGCGGGAGTCGGCCTCGGCGCCGATGTGGCCGTTGAGGCGGTCGAGCACCTCGTTCAGCCGGCCGTCGACCCAGCGCTGGGCCAGCGAAAGCTCGCGTTCGAGGCTCTGGAGGCGGTCGAACTCCTCGGCCAGCCCCTCCAGCCCCTCGCCGTCCCCGGGCTGATCCGCGATGTCGATGTTCAGGTGCGAGCAGCGCCCGGTCATGTCGAGGCTGCGACTCGCCGGATAGGCGCTCTTGGCGCCGAAACTGTGGGGCGAGACGCTCACCTCCAGCCTGACCGAGCGGGCGATGTGGAAGTACTTCCGGCGTTGGTCGTCGGTGTGGCTCTCGACCAGTCCGGCCTCCTCCAGTTTGCGCAGGTGGTCGATGACCGCCTTCGGGCTCACCCCGAGGTACTCGCTGATCTCCGTCACGTAGCAGGACTTATGCGAGAGCAACCGGAGGATGCGCCGGCGGTTCTCGTTGCCCAGGAGGTTCAGCAGTACCGCGGAGTCCATGGCCGGACTTAGCGACAGGGAGCAAAAAGGCTGTCTCACTGCGGGGGGCAGGCAAATCCGCTTCCCTCACGCGTTTCCGCGGGGCAAACAGCTAACCCCTCTCGGCCACCAGCCCGGGGCATGTACCGACGCGACGTACGGGACACGAGTCACGACGGCTTGCTGGCCGACATGGCGACCGCCGACACTGCTGTTCAGTCGGCGTCCGCCCCCGACGACGGCCGGATCGCCTACGCGCTGAACCGTGAGGACCAGACCGACCTCTGGCTTCGCGCGGACGGCCACGACGCCCGCCTCACCAGCGAGGGGGTCCTCGCGATGCGCCGCGGCCGCGGCGACACGCAGTGGTTCGCGTGGGGCCCAGACGGCGACCGCCTCGCGTTCGTCGACGCCGCCGGCACGCTCTCGACGGTCGACACCGAGACGGGAACCGTCGAGGAACTCACCCACCACGACGATCCGGATCTCGGCCTCGCGTGGGGCGAGCACGGCGTCGCCGCCGTCACGGACGCCGTCTCCCGGGCCGCACTCGTTCTCGTCGACCCCGACACTGGGAGCCAGCAGGTCCTCGCGGACGACGACCACCTCTACGGCGACCCGCGCTGGGGCAAGGACGGCCTCTACGCCGTGCGCGCACCCCACCGGAGCCTGTTCGACTTCGAGGCCGAACTGGTCCGCTTCCCCATCGAGGACGGCGACGTCGCCAACGAGCCCGAAGTGCTGTTCACCCAGGACGCCGTTCGCGTCCAGACGCCGCGCCCACACCCCGACGGCGACGGCGTCGCGTTCGTCCACGACGCCAGCGGCTTCGACGGGATTCACTACGCCGACGCCGAATCGGTCGCCGAGGCGGCGGAGAAGCGCGACTCGGTCGAAACAACGGTCGTCCACGCCGCCGAGGAAACAGAGGTCGGCGCGCCCGCGTGGCATTCCGACGGCGACCGCCTCGCGTTCACCGCGACCCGGAACGGTCGCTCCCACGTCGGCGTCGCGGATGTCGATGGCGACGCGAAGCGACTGAGCGAGGGCGACGAGAAACACACGGGCCCGTTCTGGCGCGACGGCGCGCTCCACACGATCCGCGGCGACCCGACAACGCCGCCGCAGGTCTGGAACGCGGAAGTCGGCTCGGCCGTCGTCGCTACCGGCGCGGTCGGCTTCGACGACCGACTCGCCGAACCCACCGAGTTCACCTTCCGCTCGGGCGGAACCGAGATCCACACGGTCGTCTACCCGCCCGTGGGCGGCTTCCCCGAGGAGGCCGACTCGGTGCCCGTGCTCGTCCACCCGCACGGGGGCCCGACGGCGTTCGACGACTTCGGCTGGGACTACCGCTCGCAGTACTTCGCGGCGCTTGGCTACGCCGTCGCGATGCCGAACTACCGCGGCTCCGACGGCTACGGCCGCGCCCATCGCATGGCCAACGACGGCGACTGGGGCGGCGGCGACCTCGACGACGTGATCGACGCCGCCGACGCGACCGCCGAGGCGTTCCCGGCCGTCGACGCCGACCGCGCGGGGGTCTTCGGTGGCTCCGGCGGCGGGCTGATGACTGTGAACGCGCTCGGGAACGCCGACGCCTTCGACGCGGGTGCGGCGTTCTACGGCGTCTACGACTACGAGACGTTCGTCGACGACACCGACGACATCGGCTGGCAGTTGATGAAGCGCGAACTCGGCGACCTGTCGACGGATCTCGAGAACTATCGCGAGGCAAGTCCGATCCGCTCGGTCCCGGACATCGAGGACCCAGTCCTCGTGCTCCACGGCGAGGAGGACACCCGCGTCCCGCTCAGCCAGTCCGAACAGCTCTGTGACGAACTCGAAAAGCACGGCAAGCGCCACGAACTCCAGACCTACGAGGAGGAGCCCCACGGCTTCAGCCAGCGCGAAAACGTCCTCGACGCCTACACCCGCGTCGCGGACCTGTTCGCGAAGTACCTCCAGATCGACCCGGACGACGGGAGCAGCCGCCCCCACCGGCCCGACGAGGAGTAGGCCCGCAGGCGGTTACGAATCGGTGTCCAGTTCGGCCTCGGTCGCGGCGTCGATCCGGGGCCGGATCCGCTCCGTCCGCCGGGTCACGAACGACGCTAGTTCCCCGGGGAGCCCCTCCCCTTCGACGCTCTCGTCGACGGTCGACAGCCGCTCGTGGAGTTCTTCCAGCCGGCGGTTGGCGCCGTCGTCGCGCCCGTCGCGGGCGGCCGCCCGGGCGGCGACGGCGACCAGCACTGCGGCGTCGACGGCCCGAACGACGCCGGCGACACCGCCGCCGAGGTTGCCGTTTCCGTTCCCGTTGTTGTCGTCGCTGTCCTCGCCGAGCAGTTCGTCGGCCGCGGTATTCACGGCGTCGTCGACTAGTCCGCCGGCGTTCGCTTCTGCGTCAGAAACCACCGTCACGACCGTCTCGTCGTCGATGTTCTGCCCCGTCGGCACGCTGTCGATGCCCTCGTCGTCGCGAATCGCGGCGACCTGCAGGCGTGTCTCCACGAGGAAGCGCAAGAGGAAGTCCGTCAGCGCGACCTTCCCGGTCTCGATGCCCGAGAGGTCGATCTCCTCGTCGTCGGGGTTGGGGTTGACCCGGAGCGCGCCCTGCTGGCCCGACTCGTCCCGGACCTCGGCGGTGTAGGCGCCGTCGCGGTGGGCGTAGATGCCGAACCGGTCGCCCTCGCCCGGTGGTCGGCCGTCGTACACCGTGCCGGCGAAGTCGTCGTCGAGCGCGACGGAGTCGAGCGCCGTCTCTTCGGCGGTCTCGCCCCGGACTTTCACGGCGTCCTCGTTCGCGCTCATCGGGATGGCGCCCTCGACGCCCGCGCGGGTGGTGCCGCCCTCGTGGGTCAGTTGCTCGCTGTAGGGCGCCATCCCCGCACCGTTGACGGTGAGTCGGTGCTCGCCTTCCGGGGTGTCTTCGAGGGTCAGAACACCCGAGAACGACGGGACTGCTTCGGGGTCGCTCTCCAGCAGCGCAACCGTCTCGATGGAGGGGGCCAGCAGCGCGACACCGTTGTTCCCCGGCGCGTCGTCGGCGCCGGTGGCCTCCCGGACGGCGCCGATGATCCGGCTCACGTCGCCGCCGGCCTCGATGGGGTCGTAGCGGTTTGCCAGCGCGGCGCGGTGCTGCGGGTCGCTGATGTCCAGGGAGGGGTCGCTGAACCGTGGCTGGTCCCACGGCGGGCCGGTGGTGGTGATGTGGCCCGCGATGGCGTCTTCGACGAACTGCGGGACGGTGAAGCTGAAACTCAACTGCGGCCCGGTGAAGTCCTCGATGTGCTGGATCTCGCTCACGTCGACCAGGTCGTAGCGTGCGTCGGCGTCGACGCTCGCGGCGTCGATATCGGGGACGAACGTGATCTCGCCCTCGCGTTTCGGGATCGACTCGGGCGGGTTCGCCAGTTCGTCGTACGTGTCGACGGTGATGTCCTCGGGGAGCAGGTCCCCCGGACGCACGTTCGGCAGGCGCTCGTGGTCGGGAAGCGGCGTGCCGTCGTACTCCGGGACGGCGTAGGGCAGTGTCAGCCCTTCATCCCGTGGGAGGCCGTACGCGAGCGGCAGCGACGCCTGCCCGGAGATGACCTCCACGGGATCGTTGCTGATGTCGGGGGCCAACTCCTCGATGGCGGTGCGCTGGAACGACGACGGCCGGGCGTTGACCCCGAGCGTGCTGGAGTGGGAGCCGACCTCGCTGATGATCGACGCCCGGGCGACGCCGGGGTCGAGGTGCTCGTTGTTCGGCACCTTTCGGGAGTGGGCGGAGGCGACGAACAGCACTGGCTGCCCCGTTCCGGTTGCGTCGGCAGCGGTCGTCGACGTGTCGGTCGCGTTCGCGCTCCCCCCCGCCGAGCGGTCGACGAACACGTGCAGCACCTCCCAGTCGTGCCAGTGGAAGTTCGTCGAGAACTGGTCGAACGCCGAGTAGATCCAGAACTGCACACAGCAGAGCGGCGAGTCGGGGTAGTCGATGGCCTGGTAGAACACCGTCGAATGCGGGTAGTCGGTCTCGCGGGCGTCGGCGGTGTAGCCGTCCAGCGCGTCGAAGCCGTCGACGACCGTTCGGCCGTCCTGATCGCTCTCGTACTCGCGCGGGTCGGCCGGGAACCATCGCTCGCGGGTGCCGAAGTAGAGCGTCGGCGCGTGGGCCTCTGCGAGGCGTCGGGACTCCTCGTCGCTGAGGAGCGCGGTCTCTGCCGGCGCCGGGCTGCCGGTGAGCAAGTACGCCCCGCCCGCGGTGGCGCCGCCGCCCGCGAGGAGGGCGAGCAGGCTGCGCCTGTTCAGGCTCTCGAGGTCCATTCGGGTAGCGAGTGTTCCGCACCTGTGGGTATGTGTCTGTCGCCCCACCGAAGCCGTGATACGGGGGGCCTGCCCACCCCATAAGCATGGACGCAGCACTCGTCATTCTCGACGGCTGGGGGCTCGCACCCCCGGACCAGGCGGGCCGGGACGCGGTCGGCGCGGCGTCGACGCCGAACTTCGACGCGCTCCGGGCCGCGGGCGCGTTCGGCACGATGACCGCCCACGGCCGCCGGATCGGCCTGCCCGAGGGCCAGATGGGCAACAGCGAGGTCGGCCACATCCACATGGGCGCCGGGCGCGTGGTCAAGCAGCCCTACACCCGCATCAACGACGCCATCGCCGCCGACGAACTGGGCGACATCGACGCTATCAGCGACTCGTTCGACTACGCCGCCGAGCACGACGGCCGGGTCCACTTCGCCGGCCTCGTGAGCGACGGCGGGGTCCACTCGGATCAGGCCCACCTCCACGCGCTGATCGAACTCGCGGCCGAGCAGGGCGTCGACGCCGTCACCCACGCGTTCACCGACGGCCGAGACACCCCACCGAAGAGCGGCGCCGACTACCTCACGGAACTTCAGCAAACCATCGACGAGCACGGAACCGGCGACGTTGCCACCGTCACGGGCCGGTACTACGCGATGGACCGCGACCACAACTGGGAGCGCACCAGAGAGACCTACGACACCATCGTAAACCGCAAGGCGCGATACGAAACCGACTCAGCGGTGGCTGCAGTCGAGGAGAGCTACGAGCGCGGGGAGACCGACGAGTTCGTCGAGCCGACGCTGATTTCGGGCGCCCCAGCGCTCGAAGACGGCGATGCGCTGATCACGTTCAACTTCCGGGCTGACCGTACCCGACAGCTCTGTCGCCTGCTCGGTGGGATCGGCACTGACGAGTGGCCGTTCGACCTCGACCGGCCCGAGATCCGGCTGGCGACGATGACCCGCTACGAGGAGACCTACCCGTTCCCGGTCGTGTTCCCGCCCAACGACCCCGAGAACACGCTGGGAGAGATCTGGGCCGACGCCGGGATGGGCCAACTCCGGGTCGCCGAAAGCGAGAAGGAGCCCCACGTCACCTACTTCTTCAGCGGCGGCCGGGAGCCGCCGTTCGACGGCGAGGAGCGCCGCATCGTCGCCTCGCCGGACGTGCCGACCTACGACCATCAGCCCGAGATGTCCGCGCCGGAGGTGACTGACGCCGCCATCGCCGCTATCGCGGAGGAGGGGCGCCACCCCGAGGCGCTGGTACTTAACTACGCCAACCCGGACATGGTGGGCCACACCGGCGATTTCGACGCCGCCGTCGAGGCTGTCGAGGCCGCCGACCGGGAACTCGGGCGCCTCGCGGACGCCGTTGCCGACGCGGGCGCGCACCTACTCGTGACTGCCGACCACGGGAACGCCGACGACATGGGGATGTCGGAATCCCCCCACACCGCCCACACGTTCAACCCTGTGCCGCTGATCTACGTCTCGCCTGATGGCGATTCGGCGGGGCGGTCGATCCGCGAAGGCGGGTCGCTGCCGGACGTGGCGCCGACGATTCTCTCGCTGCTGGGGATGGACCAGCCAGCCGGGATGACCGGCGAGTCGCTGTTCAAGTGAGGTCGGTCGACTCCGCCCGGAAATGCCGGTACGCGGGCCCGGCAAGCAGGAGCACGGCGGCAACGGCGGCGGCGACGATGAGCTCCGGTTCGACGACTGAGCCGAGACCCTCCCGCAGCACGCGGTCGATGGACCGGCCGGCGACGATGCCGGCGACGGCCCACGGGAGTTCGCCGATTGCGGTGCCGACGAGGAACGCCCGGACCGGCACGCCCGAGAGTCCGATACCGACCGAGACCACGTCTGAAGGCGCCGGGAGCAGGCGGCTCACAATCACGCCCCGCAGGTCACCGGTGGCGTCGACGGCTTTCGCGCCCGCGGTGGCGAATCGGCCGCCATCTGCGGAGTGGCGCGCGAGCAGGAACGGCGGGACGCTGGTGAGTGCGATCAGCGCCAGCGCGACCGGGAGCCCGCGGAACCCCCAGCCGTAGCCCACGACGACGGCGATCAGCGTGGTGGGCCAGGCCAGTAGCGGGCGGACGAGCGCCAGCACTACCAGCGCCGCGACGAACCGAACCGGGTCGGCCGCCAGCCAGTCGAGGCGGGCTAGCAGCCACCGCGGCGAGGTGAGCACGGCGCCGACGGCGACGAGCAGGAGGATCGCGGCCCCGAGGGCCGCACGGGAGCGTCGCTGCACAGTCGCCGTCCGTGGCGGAACGCGATGGGGTTTGTGGTCGACGGCGGCGCGCCGCGGGTCGGAGAAACCATTTTCGACTACATCAATAGCTATTTGCAACCGAAGATAGTTGTATCAGTATGGACAGGCGGGGCTATCTCCGGGTGGTCGGCGTCGGCGGCACACTGGCGCTCGCTGGCTGTGGTAGCGACGCCGGCGCCGACGACGGCGCGGCCGGCGTCCAGCCCCCCGATACGGGGACGCTCACCCTCGCGACGGCGACGACGGCCTACGACAGCGGCCTGCTCGATGCGGTGATCACCGAGTTCGAGGAGACGTTCGGTGGATCGGTTCGGACGCTGCCCCGCGGCACCGGCGGATCGCTCGAAACTGCCCGGAACGGCGACGCCGACGTGGTCGTGGTCCACGCCCGGCCGCTGGAGGACGAATTTCTGCGCGCGGGCCACGGCGTCAACCGCCGGGCGCTGATGGTCAACGACTTCCTCGTCGTCGGGCCACCCGACGACCCCGCGGAAATCGCCGGAAAGGATCCGGCCGAGGCGTTCCGCGCCATCGCCGACGCGGCGGCGCAGTTCGTCTCCCGGGGCGACCGCTCGGGCACCCACATCCGCGAGCAGCGCATCTGGGACGCGGCGGGCGTCGACCCCGGCGGCGACTGGTACCGCGAGACCGGGCAGGGGATGGGCAACACGCTCACCGTGGCCGAACAGATGGGCGCCTACACGCTCACGGATCGCGGCACCTTCCTCACGGTTCGCGAGGGGGCGCTGACACCCCACGTCGACCGCGGTATCGACGACCCGCCCGCGCTGCTGCGCAACGAGTACGCGGTCATCCCGACCAACCCGGCGCGCCACGACGTTGCCTACCCGCTGGCGATGGCGTTTGTCGGCTACCTGACCGGCCCCGGCCGCTCGGAGATCGAGTCGTTCCGTATCGATGGCGAGCGGGCGTTCCGCCCCGTCGGCGCGAGCGAGAACCCCAACTTCGGCCAGTACGTCCCGAGCGACTGGGAGTCCTGACCCGCCCACCGGACCGAGAGACACACAAGCCCTCGCCCCCGAGCGCCCACAATGACCGAAATCGACGTGGAGCCGGTCGACTCCGTCGAGGACGACGCTGTCGACGGTTCTCGTGACGAGCCCCCCGCTGAGACGCTGGACGAGGAGACGACTCTCCCGACCGATATCGACGCCCCGGAGTACGTGCTCTACGGCGGCAAAGGTGGCGTCGGCAAGACCACCTGCGCCGCGGCGACGGCGCTGGCCTCCGCGGCCGACGGCACGCGGACGCTCGTCGTCTCGACGGATCCGGCCCACTCGCTCTCGGACACGCTCGGCGTGGACATCCCGGCCCACCCCAGCCGCCTCCGCGAGGACGTGCCGCTCTGGGGCGTCGAAATCGACCCCGACGCGGCGATGGAGGAGGGCTTTTTCGCCGCCCAGCAGGAGGAGGGCCCCGTCGGCGACCTCGCGGGGATGCTCGGCGGCGAGGGCGCGGGGATGGAGTCGCTCTTGGGTGGCACGATGCCCGGTGCCGACGAGGCGGCGGCGATGCAGAAGCTGATCGAGCACATGGACGACCCGCGCTTCGACCGCGTCGTCGTCGACACGGCGCCGACGGGCCACACGCTGCGCCTGCTCCAGCTGCCCGAGATGCTGGACACGATGGTCGGCCGGATGGTCAAACTCCGCCAGCAGTTCTCCGGGATGATGGACGGCATCAAGGGCGTGTTCGGCGGCGGCGCCGACGAGGAGGGCGCGGGCAGTCAGGATCTCGACGAACTCAAGGAGCGCATCGAGCGCCTGCGAACGCTCCTGCGGGACCCGAACCGTACGGACTTCCGGGTGGTGATGGTGCCCGAGACGATGAGCGTCGTCGAGTCCGAACGCCTCGTGAGTCGGCTGGAAGAGTTCGACATCCCCGTGGGGACGCTCGTCGTGAACCGCGTGATGGAGGACCCCGCCGACGTGGCCGACCTCGCGGGGAGCGACGAGCGAAGCTCGTCTGCCAGTGAGACGGAGTCTGGCGGCATCGCCGACGACTGGGTGGTCACGCCGAACCTCGAGGATTGTGAGTTCTGCCAGCGTCGCTGGTCGGTCCAGCAGGACGCGCTGAGCCGTGCGACGGACCTCTACCGCGGGCGGGAGGTGAAGCGGGTGCCGCTGTTGGCCGACGACGTGCGCGGCGAGGCGGCGCTGCGGGTGGTTGCGGCCTGTTTGGACTGATTCAGGTGTGGGTCGGGCGGTGTTTCGGTCGTCGGTCCTTGCTGTGGAAGGATCTCTTTCGTCGACTGATCAGACAGCACCAGCGACCGCAACAGCAGCTCGATCGTTGGCAACTGAGAGGCCGCAAAGCGCCGGGCACGAGCCCCGGTCATCAGAAATCTCCGATTCTGATTGGCAAACGAGAGCTTCGCTCCCGTTAACGGCACAGCACCGAGTCCCCACTCCTCCCCGCGCCGACGGCGGCGCCGCCAGCGACGAAGCGAACGAGAGCACGGCAGAGCTTTGCTCTGCCGGAGGGAGGGAGTCGGCTGGGGAGGCTGTGGCCGCGGTGCGGCGCTGTGCGGTCCAAGTTGCCAACGACAGAGACGCTGTCGTCGTCGTAACCCCAACCTCAGAGTATTGAGAACGGTCCTAATCGAAAGAAGGAACCCCACTTAACAGCCGAAAATCACGCCAACCGCTTCCGAGCGAACCGAATCGCCAGATCCCGGATCGAGTCCGGCAGATGCCGCGTCTTCACGAGCAGCCCCGCGGACGGGCCCACGGACATCCGCGCGGGCGGGTCCGTGAGGTTCGCGGCATCGAGGATGCGGTCGGCGACTTCAGCGGGTTCGATGGCGCCCGGACCGCCGCCGGCCAGCACCTCGGTATCCTCGAACAGCGTCCAGAACCAGTCGTATGCGCCCGTGCGCTCGGCCTCGTCGGCCTCGGCGCTCGCGCGGTCGCCGAACTTCGTCTGCACCGGGCCGGGTTCGATCAGCACGGCGTCGATGCCGTGGCCCTCGACCTCCCAGCGCAGCGCGTCGGTCATCGCCTCGACGGCGAACTTCGACCCCGCGTAGGCGCCGCCGCCGGGGATCGAGATCCGGCCGATCACCGAGGAGAGGTTCACGACTGTCCCCTCGCCGGCCTCGCGCATGTGCGGGAGCACCGCCTTGATGAGTCGGTGGGGGCCGTAGACGTTCACCTCGAACTGCTGCCGGACCTCCTCGGTGTCGACCTCCTCGGTCGGCCCGAACTGGGCGTAGCCCGCGTTGTTGACCAGACAGTCGATCCGGCCGTCCTGTCTGAGCATCCGATTCACAACGTTGCGCACGTCGCTGTCGTCGGTCACGTCGAGCGTGGTAGTCTTACACCCCTCACGCTCGCCGAGGTCGGCGATGTCGTCGGTGTCACGCGCCGTCGCGTACACCGTCCAACCGTCATCGAGGAACGCCTCCGCGGTGGCGCGGCCGATGCCGGACGAGCAGCCAGTGATGAGCACCGTCTCCGGTCGCATAGCTGTCTGCTGGACCGGATGCGGGTTAAGTGTGCGCAAAGGCGGCCGAAACGCGGCGGCTGGAAGCGGCGGCGGACCAGCGATCCCCTACTCGTACTGCGCTTTCGCGTCGTCGGCGTGGCGGTCCGCCAGCCGGGTCGGTTCGGGGAGTTTGTAGCCCGCACAGAGCGAGTCGACCAGATCCACCGTCGTCGATGCCGAGACGCGGTGGCCCGGTGAGATATATAGCGGATTGATCGACTGCTCGCGGTCCCACTGCCGGGACTGATAGGCGTGACCGATCACGGTTCCCTCGGGCGCTTCGACGCCCTGCTCGCGGGTCGTTTCACTCCCCGCTCGCTTCTCCGTGGTCTCCCGGCGGTCGACCACGCTGGCATCGGCCAGGATGGGCGTCGACCAGCCCGCAGGTCGGTCCGCGACCGGTTCGGCAGGCTCCCCGCAGAGCAGGCGTTTGGCGACGCCGATGCTCGGCAGGTCGAGCATGACCCCGATGTGGGTCGCGATGCCGGCCTGCCGGAAGTGGATCCGGCCGGAGCCGTCGAAGATGGCGAGATCCGGCTCCACCGAGAGTTCCTCGAACGCGGCGAGGATCGGGCCGCCCTCGCGGAACGCGAGCAGGCCCGGGATGTACGGGATCGATAGCGGCGTCACCGAGTGAACGCGCTCGACGACGGCGCCGTCCTGAATCGCGACGATGGCCGACACCGCGCGCTCCTCGAGGAACGCCTGATCGACGCCGACGACGACGGGGGCGTCGCTGCTCGCGCCGAGACGCTCGTTCCCGCTCGCGTCAGCCTCGACCGGGCTGTTGAGGGCGACGGCCTCGGGGTCGAACGGCAGATCGTCCTCGAACTCCGCGGCGTCGGCGATGTCACGCTGGAGGGCCTCCATCTCCTCGTGGGAGAGGTCGGGATCGGGCCGGAACTCGGGGCGGTCGAGGGTCACGCTCAGAACCGCCCTCCGCCCCGACCCGGGCCACCGGGGCCGCCCGGCCCGCCGCCACCGCCGAACTGGAGGCGCTTGGGTGGCTCGACTTTCCCCTGGATGTAGGTGCCGTACACGAGACCGATAGCCAGCCCTGCGAGGTGGGCCCAGTGGGCGACGTTCCCGCCGCCACCGGCGACTCCGAACCCTTCGAGCAGGCTCAGCGCGGCGAAGCCGATGGTGAGCGCCCAGATTGGCACCGGGAGGATGAAGTAGAGATACACCTTGAGCCCGGGGTTCAGGATGGTCAACACGCCCATGATCGCCAGTAACGCCCCGCTGGCGCCGAGGACGCCGATCTGTGCGCCCGGGCCGACCAGCGCGAGGGTCGAGCCGATCTGGGCCAGGCCGGCCGCGGCGCCGGAGACGAGGAACAGGCCGACGAACCGCTTGGTGCCGATCCGGCGCTCGACCACCTGGCCGAAGAAGAAGATCCCGATGCTGTTGGCCACGATGTGGAAGATACCGCCGTGGGCGAACACCGAGGTGATCCACGTCCAGACGTACTCAGGATGGGTCGAGCGGAGGACGAACAGCGTGTTCTCGATCTCACCCAGCGCGAACGCGCGGAGGCCGAGCTGGATCACGAACGTCACCCACATCGCCAGCAGGAACACGAACGTTGCGTTCCCCTGCATGTAGCTTCGCCAGAGCCCCTTTGCGCGGGTCCGGAGGCCGGCACGGCTCTGTCGGGTCGTTCCGCCGCCCCCGCCCTCCTCGAACACGCCGACCGGGTCGTTCCACTCCAGCCCCGGACAGTCGTGGTTCTCCGGGAGTCGGTGTTCCGAGCAGAACGTCCCCCCACAGCGCCGGCACTCGTAGGGCATGTTCTCTTCGTTCCCACACACGTCGCAAGTCGCCATTGGGGACAGGTAGCGCGCGCCGGCTAATAGGTCTGGGGCTCTGGGACGGTCCCCGGACCCGTACGGGGACCTGCCCGAGCGCTGCTTGCGTTGTCTACTGGTACTCCGTGACCGTCACCGTGTAGCTCCCCGATCCGCTGTAGGAGTCCACGTCGATCTGAAGATCCGTGGAGTCGTCGGGCGCGTCGATGGTGATCGACTCCTGACTGTCAGTGGTGTAGGAGGCGTAGTCGTAGTTGCTCGGCGTCGCGTTCTGGGTCGTCCCCGTGTTGACGTAGAGGTCGAAGTCGGCGTCGCTCGGGCCGTCGAGTTCGATCACGACCTGCGACGGGCCGTCGTAGCTCCACGCGTAGCTGTAGTCGTCGTAGTCGTAGGAGCCCGCGAGGCTCCCGTCGGTGGACGACGAGGTGGAGTCGCCGCTGCCGCCGCCGCCACCGCCGCCCCCGCCGCTGCCGGGTTCGGTCGTGACTGCGGCCCCGGCGTCGACCTGCCCGCTGCCCTGCTGATTCTCGGGGAGTCCGATGTCGGCAGCGGTGTTTTTGAGGTGGCTCCGGAGGTCGCTGTTGCTCAGCGACCCCCACTGGGCCAGCGTCAGGCCCGCGACGCCCGAGACGACCGGCGTCGCCATCGAGGTGCCCGAAAGCTGTTCGTAGGAGCCGCGGGTCTGGGTGGTCGTCGAGAGCACGTCGACGCCCGGCGCGGCGAGTTCGACCGAGTCGCCGTACTGGGAGAACGAGGCGAGCTGTTCGTTGCTGTCGACTGCCGAGACGGCGAGAGACTCCGAGTACGCCGCCGGGTAGGAGACCGACGAGGAGCCGTCGTTCCCCGCCGCGGCGATGACGAGCGCGCCGTTGGTGGTGGCGTAGCTCACGGCGTTTTTCATCGTGTCCGTGTAGCCGCCGCCACCGAGGCTGAGGTTGATCACGTCGGCGCCCTGGTCGGCGGCCCACTGGATCGCGTCGGCGATGTCCGCGGTGGACCCGCTGCCGTTCTCGTCCAGCGCGCGACCGTTGATCAGCGTGGAGTTACCCTGGCCGGCGACGCCCGTACCGTTGTCGACGACGGCCGCCGCACAGCCGGAGACGTGCGTCGCGTGGTACTCGTCCTGAGGCACGTCCGGGGCCGGGTCGGAGTCGCTGTCGACGAAGTCCCGCCCCGGGTTACTGGCGTAGTTGGCCGCGAGGTCCGGGTGGTCGTACTGCGCGCCGGTGTCGACGACGGCCACCGTCACCGACGAATCGCCGAAGGTGGTGTCCCACGCGGTGGGCGCGTTCACCTGCTGTGGCGCGTACTGGTCGCCGAACCGCGGGTCGTTCGGTGTCGCCAGCGCCTGATGGGTGGCGTTCTGCTCGGCGTACTTGATGTGGTCCTTCTTGGTCACTGCCTCGATGAAGTTCTCGCGGGCCACGTCGGCGGCCTCGTCGGGGAACTTCACCGCGACGTAGCGGAGTTTCTCGTTGGACCGCACGAGTTCGGCGTTGCCCGGCACGTACTGCTCGACGGTCGCGGGCACGTCGTCGGCCGTCGCCGAGACGCCGACGAGGATTTCGTCCTCCTTCGCGCCGGGTTCACGCCCCGGCGTCGCCGCGCCGACGCCCGCGAACCCCGCGGCGGCGCCGAGTGCGCCGATCCCTTTCAGCACGCTGCGTCGCTCCCAACTTCGTTTGCTATCGTCTGGCATGGTGCGAACTCACAACGTCGGCACCGATATAAATTTCTATCGGTAGGTAGTACATATTTTTGAACGAAATATTGATCAATGGCTGTTCGGGGTTTATATATCGCTCGGCGAACAGCTATCGGGCGCTCCCGGAAGCGATATGGGGGGGCGGCCGCAGAGACGGCTATGGACCTGGTTCGACGGCTGATCGGCGGGCGGCGCGAGGGTGTCGCGCTGTTCGTCGACGGACCGAACGTGTTACGCGAGGAGTTCGACGTGGATCTGGACGACGTGCGTGCGGCCGCGGCCGCCGCCGGCCGCGTCGTCGCCGCCCGCCTCTATCTGAACGAGCAGGCGACCGGCGGCCTGATCCGGGCGGCGGAGGCCCACGGCTTCGAAGTGATCACCACCAGCGGCGACGTCGACGTGAAACTCGCCGTCGACGCCGCGGAGTTCGTGCTCCGGAACCGCGTCGAGACGATTGCGGTGGCCTCCCGGGACACCGACTTCAAGCCCGCCTTCGAACTCGCGGGCCGGGAGGGCGTGCGCACGCTCGCCATCGCGCCCGGAAGCTACGGCCGGTCGGACGCCCTGCGGTCGGCGGCCGACGAGAGCGTCACGCTCGGGGAGTAGCACCGACACGCCTATCTCGGCGCCCCGTCCATCCGGAGGCGTGACCGAGAACGCAGAGCGCCGACTCGCCCGCCGGATCGCCGGCGAAGTCGTCCTCTCGGACGACCCCGGCGCCACCCTGCGGAAGTGGCGCACCGACTTCGAGGTGTCCCAGACGGCGCTGGCCGCGGAGATAGACGTCTCCTCGTCGGTGGTCTCGGACTACGAGAGCGGCCGCCGGGAAAGCCCCGGCATCGGCGTGGTCCGACGGCTGGTGGAGGGGCTACTGGCCATCGACGCCGACCGCGGCGGCGCCCATATCCGCCAGTACGCCCGCGTCGTGACGGCGGGGTTCGAGAGCGACATCGTCCACGACCTGCGGGAGTACTCCCACGCGGTGTCGATGGCCGAGTTCTACGAAGCGACTGGCGCGACTGAACTGGCCGATGGCGGCGCCGAACACGTCAACGGCCACACCGTGATCAACAGCATCGAGGCCATCACGCGCCTCTCCAGCGAGGAGTTCTACCGCCTCTACGGCGAGAGCACCGACCGCGCGCTCGTTTTCACCGATGTCACCCGTGGCGAGTCGCCGCTGGTGGCGCTGCGCGTGCTGACGCCGACGCCCAACGCGGTGGTGCTCCACGGCATCGAACCCGAGGACGTGTGGGATCACGCGCCCGCGCTGGCGAAGCGCGACGGGTTCTCGCTTGCGGTGTCGACGAAGGATCTCGACGAGATGCTGGCGGACCTGCGCGCACTCCCCTGATTCTGGCTTCCCGCCGCGCCTCGTTCCCGCCGATTCTCCCGTTGCCCTGCCGCGCTCCCCCGTGTCACGGCGCCCCGCGAAAACGCGGGTTTAAACCGCCCGAACGGCAATCGGAGGTATGAGCGAGTCCGCAGAACGCCTGCCGCTTCCTTGCCCCTCGTGTTCGCCCCACGAGGAAATGGTCCACGAGGTTCTGAGCCCGGGCGGGCAGACGACGGTTCGATGTACGGACTGTGGCCACGTCCACAAAGAGAAGATCGAGACGCCCGACGAGGTCACCGTCGACGTGGTGGTCTCCCAGGACGGCGACGCCTACAAGACGACGCTGAACGCCGTCGCCGACGAGTCCATCGAGGCCGGCGACGAGTTCGTCGTCGAGACGACCGAGGCGATCCAGCAGGTGGAAGTCACCAGTATCGAAATCGGGCCGGAGCGCCGGACCGAGCAGGCCGAGATGGAGGAGGTCCAGACGGTCTGGACCCGCGTCGTCGACAACGTCGGCGTCAACATCACCATCCACCCCAAGGAGGGTGACGGCCGCAACGAGCAGTCCCGCAGCACGAAGGCGTTCCTGCCGGGGGACTTCGAGTTCATCGTCGGCAAGACCTACGAGCTCGGCGATGACGAGTTCGAGGTCGACAGCCTCCAGCTCCGGGACGCCGTCGCCGACGACTACCGGCACAAGAAACTCGACCACGAGGGCGACCTCGCGTTCGCGAAGGACGTCAAGCGCGTCTTCGGCCGCGACGAGAAGTCCAGCGCCTGGTCGGCCTGGTAACTCCGGTACGGCGTTTTGCTGCTTTTCCCCGATCCATCGACGCCCAGCGGTAGCTACTCCCGACCCAGAATTTTCCGCACGCAGGAGGGGCCAAAGGGCCCCAACTCGCCGCTCTCGAACTGCACGAAGTGCCCCGTCGAGATGTTCGCGCCACAGCGTCGGCAGTCGTAGTCGCCCTCCCGCTGGACCACGTCGCTGCCCATGCGCACGAACGTCCCGCCCGTGCGGGTGCGCAGGCGGCCGTCCTCGCGCTCGATCAGCCCGCGCTTCTCGGCGTCGTCGAGGATTTCGCGGGTGAGCGAGGGGCTGGTGGTGACCGCCTCCAGTCGGTCGATGGTCTCGGCCAGCGATAGCTCCTCCTCTTCCAGATGCGCGAGCAGTTCGAGGCCGAGTTCCTTCTTCGCCTCGCGGGTCGACACGGCGGGGCGTTCTCGGGCGGGGCGCTTGAGCGTTACGCGCTCCCGACCAGGGTCGGGGCACTCTGCAGTCGGTGGAATCGGACGCGTCTCGTCAGTCCTCTCGGCCCTCCGCCTACCGGAGGAGCGGTTCGAGGCGTTCGGCGAGGGATTCTCCGTCTCCGGTTAGCGTGTACTCGACCCGGGGTGGGATCTCGTCGTACTGCTCCCGTTCGAGTAGGTCCGCCGAGACGAGGTCGTCGAGGCGGGCGGAGAGCGTCGAACTGCTCACGTCGCCACCGAACGCCGACTCCAGTTCACCGTATCTGGCAGTGCCGAGATGGTCGACGACACAGACGATCTGCATCGCGTACTTCCGGCTGAGCAGGTCGATGACCCCCTCGAGTCGGCAGTAACACTCCGGCGCGTCGGGTCGTGGCTGTTGGGACATGGCTTCGATCACCCGAAGTCGGTTCAATGATTGGGAGTTGACAGCATAAGTACTTCGCTAACGAAAGTATAGGTGCATGAGTTCCGAACGCTCCGATCAAGAGGGGAACAGTGAGCAGGACGAACGATGGCTAGGTGGGCAGCGCGTGCTCGAAGCCGAACTCCCTGCGGCGTTCCGTACCGAAATGAGTCGGTTTCTCGATCGCGACCTAGCGACGCTCGAAGAATGGGTTGCGGCCCTGCGTGCGGCTAACGGCGGGGTGATCGACGCCGAGATGCTCTGTCACGCCGACGAGCAAACCCCACACTGGGCCGTGCTCGACGGTGAGACCTACCACTTCCAGTGTTTCTACGACGCCGTTGCGCTCGCCCGACTCAGGGACGGTGTGGTCGATATTGGGACGGAGAGCCCCAGCGGCGATGTCGTCGGGGCTCGTTCGACGGGTCACGACATCGACCCGACGCCGTCGACGGCAGTCGTTTCGTTCGGTATCGAAACGGGTGCGGCGACGGCAGGCGACAAACCCACCGCCCGCGAGGCGTATGGGGCGATCTGTCCGTACGTGAAGGCGTTCCCCGACCGCGGGGCCTACCAGTCCTGGGCCGACGCTGTGAACGCCGAGACTGTGGCGATGCCGCTCACGGCGGGAGTTCCGATCGCCGGCCGCCTTGTCGACTGAATACCGAATTCGATATCGCGATAACTGATTTATTGGGCTACGCGAAGAACTCGGTTAGCCGCTCGGCAGCCTCCTTGACGCGTGGTGTCACCAGCGCGAACCGGAGCCAGTCGTCGTAGGCGTCGCCGAAGCCCTCGCCGGGCATCCCGGCGACGCCCGCCTCGTCGATGAGGCGCTCGACGTTCGCCATCGTCCCCGGGTAGCCGTCGAAGCGCGCCATCACGTAGAACGCGCCATCCGGGCGGGTGTACTCCGCGCCCGCGGCGTCGAGGGCGTCGGTGAACGTGTCCACGCGCTCGCGGATCAGCTCCCGGGCAGCCTCGTAGTAGGCGGCGTCGGCGCCCTCCAGCCCCCGGAGGACGGCGTGCTGGCCCGGCCGGGTGGTGGCGACGTTGACCAGCATGTGCCGGGCCTTCGCGTTCTCGGCGAGCCACTCGGGGAAGATGGCGTAGCCCACGCGGAACCCCGTGATGGCGAGCGATTTCGAGAAGCCGGAGGTGACGATGCGGTGCTCGGAGTCGATGGTGAGCGCGGACTCGAACTCCCCGGAGAGGTCGAAGTGGTCGTACACCTCGTCGACGACGACGACCGCGTCGTGGTCCTCACAGAGGCGGACGATCTCCGCGACTTTTGCGTGCTCGTACACCGCGCCGGTGGGGTTGTTCGGCGTGTTTAGCACCACCAGCCCGGTTTCGTCGCTGATCGCCTCGCGGTAGGCGTCGACGTCGATGCTGCCGTCGCGGTTGGCGGGAACGAACGTCGCCTCGCCGCCGAGGATCTTCGTCTTCCCCGGGTAGTAGGGGTAGACCGGATCCGTGAGCAGCACTTCGTCACCGATATCGCGCTCCAGCGCGGCAGCCATCCCGAGGTAGTTCGCCTCGCCGGTGCCGTTGGTGACGACGACCTGCGCGGGGTCGACGCCCCGGCGCTCGGCGATTTCGGCTTTCAGTTCGGCCGTCCCGTCGCTGGGCGGGTACTGGAAGCGGTCGGACTCGAACTCGGCGTACTCCTTGAGGCCGTCCCGGAGCGCCTGTGGGGGCTCCCAGTCGGGGTTGCCGCTGACCATGTCGATCACGTCGTGATCGGCGTCGCCGACGTAGCCCATCACGTGGAAGAATTTGGGCTCCTCGTACTCCATGGGGGTGGGTGTGGGGGCAGGGCTATGCCGCTTTCGGACAGTTAGTAGTCGAGATCGGTTCGGGAGATTTCGCTGCCGATGCCTTTTGGGTATTGAGGGAGGCGTTGACAGCAGCTACCGCGAACAGCACCGCGGAGTTCCCAAGGACACTTGTGGCCGCACCACCCCGCACCGCGGCCACAGCCTCCCCAGCCGATTCAGTCGCTTCGCTCCTTCATCCTCCGAGGGAGCAAGTGGTTCGAGAGAGCACAGCTCTCTCGTCATGTCGCCGAGAATCGGAGATTCTCGGCTGCTAGCCAGAAGGCGCTGCCTTCTGGCGATGCCGAGAGGCGCGGAGCGCCTCTCGTATCACTCCCTCGTGGTCCCAGCTCGCTTCGTCGCCGGCGGCGTCGCCGCCGGCTGTCACCGAAAGCCGCTGGCTTTCGGTTGCCCGAGGGGCTTCGCTCCTCCCTGCCAGCGGAGCCTTCGGTCCCGCCCCGCTCGCGGGACCCTCGCGCTCGGGTCGTCGACGAGAGCTTCGCTCTCGTCTGCCAATCAGAAATCTTCGATTTCTGATGACGCGCACGGAGGCGCCACCGCCGGCGCGGTTGTGGTCAGCAAGTGGCCAACGAACGAGATGCTGTTGCTGCCGTCAACGCCAAAACACTCCCACAACTCGAAAGCCCAGCCCAAAACCACCCAGAAAACTCAGTTCCGAACCAGACTCGCGCCGTCGAACTCCGTGCGGGAGAAGTCAAGCTCCATCAGGTCCAGAATCGTCGGCGCGATGTCGAGCAGGTCGCTGTCCTCGATATCGGCATCGGGGGTGTCGATGAACAGCGAGGCGTTGTCGAAGCTGTGCATCCCGTTGCGTGGGCCGTCGGCGAACACGTCGGCGCCGCCGGTGAAGCCCGCCTTCAGGTCGAAGCCGTGGTTCGGGATGGCCACCAGATCCGGCGCGATGTCGTCGTGGTCGCCGCGGAACGCCTCCTCCTTGACGACGACGCGCTCACAGACTTTCCGGCCGTCAGGGCCTTCGAGCGCTTCGAGTTCCTCCTTCAGTTCCGCGCGGACGTCCTCGTACTCGTCCTGCGGCACCGCACCGCGGGGTTCGCGGTCCTCGAGGTTGATGTAGAACCGACCGGGGATCAGCGAGTATGCACGCGTGTCGTCGCTGATGTCGCCGAGTTCCTCGTGGCCCTCGTCCTCGTAGGAGAGCCAGCCCTCCTGTTCGAGCCACTCGTTGAGGTGGACCTCGTAGTCGAGGCTGGTGAACCCGTGGTCGGAGGCGACGAGCAGCGTCACGTCGTCCGCGAGGTTCTCGCGGATCTTCCCGATGTACTCGTCGAGCTGTCGGTAGAAGTCCATGAACGCTTCCTTGTTCGGGCCGTCGCGCTCGTAGTCCTTGAACAGGAAGTGGTTCACTCGGTCGGTCGTCATGAACACGCCGAAAAAGAGGTCCCAGTCGTCCTGATCGAGGTAGTGGGTGAACGCCTCGTATCGCTTGTCGAGCGTCGCGTGGGCGTCGGCCATGAACGGCGACTTGTCCTCCTCGTGGCCCTGCTTCACGTCGGCGTCGATCTTGTAGTCGATGGACTCCAGATACTCGCGGAGTTCGTCGGGGTAGGCGGCCTTCTCGACGCTGGGTGAGAGGAAGCCAGACACCATGCGCTGGACGTTACGCTGGGGCGGGAACGTCACGGGGACGTTCATCACCGTGGCGTCGCGGCCGTCGTTGGCGACGCGATCCCAGAGGCGCGTGGCCTGCACGTCGCGGCCCATCGGGACGTACGTATCGTACGTGCCGATCTCGCGGTCCTGAAAGCCGTACACCCCGGTCTCGCCGGGGTTGACGCCCGTCGTCAGGGAGGGCCAACAGGCGCTGGACTCCGGCGGCACGATGCTGTCGATCGGGCCGGCGCTCCCGTCCTCGGCGAGGGCGGCGAAGTTGGGGAACTCGTCCGGATGCTCGTCGAGCAGACTGAACGGCACGCCGTCGATACCGAGAAAGACGACTCGAGGCGCGCTCTCGCCCCGGAGTCGGTCGAACAGTCCCATACCCGTCTCGTACCGCCGAACGCCTTAAGAAGCTTCCTTCTACGGAGTGTCGACCGGAGCGTTCCGCGTGACGACACGGTGGTTCACAACCCCGCGGCGACGGCGCGCCGCCCCGATTCGTCGCGGGACCCGATTTCCGCACGATCCTTTATTCGCGTCCCGGCCCACGTGAGCCCATGAGCACCTTCGTGGTCGTCGGCGGCGACGCTGCCGCGATGTCCGCCGCGAGCAAGGCGAAACGCGACGACCCGGATCTCGACGTGGTCGTCTTCGAGCGAGGTGAGTGGGTCTCCTACGGCGCCTGCGGGCTCCCTTACTACATCAAGGGGGAGATCCAGTCGCTGCAGGATCTCGTCTCGGTCACGCCCGAACAGTTCCGCGAGGAGCGCGACATCGACCTCCATACGGGCCACAACGTCGTCGACATCGACCCGGACGAACAGACGGTGACCGCCGAGAGCGACGAAGGGACCGTGGTGCAGGCGTACGACTCCCTCCTCGTCGCCACCGGCGCAGCGCCGGTGATGCCGCCCATCGACGGCCTCGACCGCGAGGGCGTCTACACGCTGGGCTCCATGTCAGACGGGAAGGAGCTCCGGGAGTACGTCGCCCGGGCCCGCTCGGAGGGCGACCTCCAGCAGTCAGACAGCGGCCCGGCCTGCCAGTTCCTCGACAGCTGCAACGGCCCCGTCGGCATCGTCGGTGGCGGCTACATCGGCATCGAGATGGCCGAGGCGCTGGCGGCCAACGACTTCGAGGTCCACCTGCTCCAGCGCGGCGACCGGATCCTGAAGGCGTTCAGCGAGGCGACCAGCGAGACGGTCGCCGAACACCTCGCCGAGCAGGACGTCGCGGTGTATCTCGATGCGGAGGTCGAGGAACTCGCCGGCGATGACGTCGTCGACGCAGTCGTCACCGACGACCAACGCGTCCCCGTCGAGATGGTGCTGGTCGGTACCGGCGTCCGCCCGCGAACCGAACTGGCCGAGGGCGCGGGCATCGAACTCGGGCCTACCGGCGCCATCGCGACAGACGCCTACCGGGAGACGAACGTGCCGGACGTGTACGCGGCCGGCGACTGCGCGGAAGCCGAGCACGTCGTGACCGGCGAACCGGCGTACGTCCCGTTGGCGCTGACTGCCAACCGCCACGGCCGCGCCGTCGGCGCCACCGTCGCCGGCACGCCGACCGAGGGCGGGGGCGTCGCGGGGACGAGCGCGGTCAAGGCGTTCGAGGTCGAGGCCGCACGGACGGGGATGCTCGACCACGAGGAGGCCCGCGAGGCCGGGTTCGATCCGATCACCGAAACCATCGAGGCGAGATCACGCGCGGGCTACTACCCCGAGGGTGGGACGGTGGAGGTGACGCTCACGGCGGATCAGGAATCCGGCCGCGTGCTCGGGGGCAGTCTGCTCTCCGAGTACGGCGAGGGGGCTGTCCACCGCAGTCACGCGCTCGTGGGGGCGGTGACGGAGGGGATCACGCTGCGGGAGCTATCGAACTACGACCTCGCGTACGCGCCGCCGTTCAACACGACGTGGGACCCCGTTCTCACGGCCGCGAAGGTGTTGGAGGGAAAGCGGTAGGTGGGGAAGATTCAGGAGTCGCCATAGGGTGTGGCATGGAGGCACAAGACTTACTTACTCGTGTGCCATACTGTGTCATGCATGGCGACGTCAGAGCAGCACTCCGCCGACGAACTGTTCGACGAGTTCCTCGAAGACAACGGACACGAGACACGGGAATGGGAGGAATCCTATAACAAGAAACAGTGTCCGGACTGCGGCGGTCTTCACGAGTCGACCGCTGCGGAGTGTACCGTCTGCGGTTGGCGGCCGTAGCGCTCGCGCGTCGTCCCCCTACCCGTCATCCTTTCTGGTAGCCGTTCGCTGAACCCACTCCCTTATTGTGGACCGGGCCCTGTGCCCTGTAATGACCGACACGGACGCTCACGTGACGCGCCTGTTCGGTGGGCCGGGGAGCGGGAAGACGACCGCGCTTCTCGACCGGGTAGAGGAGCTACTGGCGGACTCGGACGTGACCGTCCGGGACGTGCTGGTAGTCTCCTACACCCGAGCGGCCGCCGCCGAGATCCGCGAGCGCCTCGCCGAGCGACTCGACACGAACCCCCGTGCGCTACAGGGCAACGTCTGTACGATGCACGCGAAAGCGTACGAACTGTTGGATCTCTCGCGGAGCGATGTCGTCGGCGAGAGCAACAAGGAGGAGTTCTGCGAGGACTTCGGCGTCGAGTACGAGGACGAGAAATCCGGCGCCGGCCGGCGAACCGCTCGGTCGACGACGCTCGGGAACAAGGTGATCGCCACCTCCCAGTGGCTCCAGCGAACCGACCGCGACGTCGCCGACTGGTACGACGTGCCGTTCAAGTGGGACGTCGAGGAGGTCCGCCTCCCGCCGGAGATCGACCCCAACGCACAGGAGGGGAACAAGTACACGCCGACGTGGCCGTCCGACGACGAGCGCCTCGACGTGCCCGAGGCCATCCGTGGCTGGCGCAACTACAAGGGCGAGCACGGTATCATCGGCTTCGCCGACATGCTCGAACGCGTCGCCCAGCGCTCCCTCCTGCCGAACGTCGACTACCTCATCATCGACGAGTTTCAGGACATCACGACCCTACAGTCCCGCGTCTACGAGGAGTGGAAACCCCACCTGGAGAAGGCGCTCATCGCTGGCGACGACGACCAGGTCGTCTACGCGTGGCAGGGCGCCGACCCGGACCTGCTGCTCGACGAGGACGTCGACGACGACGTGGTGCTCCCGAACTCCTACCGGCTCCCTTCGCGGGTGCTCAACGTCGTCAACAAGGAGATCCGCCACATCGACAAACGCCAGGAGAAGGACCTGCGGCCGCGCACGGAGGGCGGCCGCGTCGAGGCCGCCGAGTCGCCGTCGATGCTCGAACTCGTCCGGAACGTCCGCCACACTATCGAGCGTGAGGACGCCGGCGAGGACGGCGACGGCAGCATCATGCTGCTGTTCCGTGCGCGCTACCAGATGTTCGACTTCGTCGACGAGTTCATCGACGAGGGGATGCCGTTCTCCTCGCTCACGGACCAGCGGCTCTGGACCGACCGACTCACTGACTACGTGCGGGCCATCGAGTCCATCGATCAGGGCGAGCGCCTGACCGCGCTCCAGGCCCGCCGACTCGCGGACATCCTGCAGGAATCGGCGTTCGGCGGCAGCGAGCGTGACGACCTCTACGACCTCATCGACGACGTCGAGGAGCAGTCCTCGAGCGAGGACCTCGCGGAGATCCCCATCGCGCCCGACGCCGTCGAGGACCGAGTGCCGTTCATGCCCGACCCCCGCAGCGCCGCGGACATGGCCCGGAAGATCACCTCGTTCCAGCGCAAGTCGATGAAGGCGTACTTCGAGGGCGACTACGAGGAAATGGACCCCGACCGCATCCGTGTCGGCACCATCCACTCCTCGAAGGGTCGTGAGGCCGACCACGTGTTCCTCGCGACCGACCTGACCGAGAAGGTGGTCGAGCAGATGGCCGCGCAGGCCGACCAGCAGGGACTGGAGACGCCCGGCGACGAGGAGTTCACCAAGAGTACCGATCCGGTGCCGATCCTCACCGACAACGAGCGCCGCGTGTTCTACGTCGGGATGTCCCGTGCCCGGGAGCGCCTGGTGCTCATGGAGAACCTCGTCACGGGGGCGCCGACGCTCCCGATCAGCGTGGTACTGTTTAACGAACTCCGTGAGGACCCCCCGGCCGACCTGATCGCCGAGGTCCAGGAGTCCCTGGAGACCCCCGAACCGGAGGCATGAGTCAGGATCTCGCCCCCGGCGCGCCGGCCGTGTCGCCGGACCACCCCTCCCCGCCGGCGACGGATCTCTCGCCCATCGCCGACGCCGTCGAGAGCGCAGGCGCGGCCGGCTTCGTCGCGGTCGGCGACCGGTTCGACGACAATCTACGCTACCTCTCGCGGTTCGGCGGCCCGGACCGCGCCTACGCCGTCGTCGTCACGCCCGACCGCGCCGCCCTCACCGCGCCCGGCCTGTTCGACGAGCAGGCACAGCGGGAGTTCGTCGACGCCGCGCCCGACGACGGCGTCGCTCGCGAAGTCCGAACCGAGAATCAGGGCGACCCCGCGGGCGTCCGCGCGGCGGCCGTGCTCGACGACCTCGCCGAGAACAAAGGCGACGACGACTCGAGGACCGTGCTCACGCCCGCGAACATCCCGCACGACGCGGCGCTCTACCTCGAAGACGCCGGCTACGAGCTATCGTCGACGACGGCCGTCGCCGACGCCCGCCTGACCAAAACCGAGGCCGAACTCGCCTGCCTCCGCCGCGTGCAGGCGGTCACCTGCCGCGGAATGGCCCGCGCGGAGGCCGTTCTCGCGGCCGCGGAACCGGACGGCGACGGCCTCCTGTTCGAGGGCGACCCGCTCACGACCGAGCGCCTCCGCCGCGAGGTCGACGCCGAGATGGCCCGCCACGGGATCCGGAGCGCGGGCAACACCGTCATCGGCGCCGGGCCCAGTGCGGCCGATCTCCACTTCACCGGCATCGACCACATCGCGCCCGGCGAGACGGTACTGCTCGACATCTCGCCGCGCGGCCCGCACGGCTACTACGGCGACCTCACCCGGACGTTCGTCGTCGGCAGCGACGGCGGCTGGGAGCGCCGCGCGTTCGTCGCCGTCGAAGCCGCCCACGAGGAAGCCCTCGAGACGGTCGAGGCGGGCGTCACCGCCGGCACGGTCCACGAAGAGGCCGCCGCGGAACTCACGGCTCACGGCTTCCGGATCGACTCGTCTGAGGTCGGCTTCACCCACGGCGTCGGCCATGGCGTCGGCGTCAGCCTCCACGAAGGGCCGTCGCTGCGGGCGGACGCGCCGCTCGAAGCAGGCACCGTCGTCACCATCGAACCCGGCGTCTACGACCCCGACACCGGCGGCGTCCGGATCGAGGACCTCGTCGCCGTCACCGAGGACGGCGACGAACGGCTGGCGACCTACCCAGTGCGGTTCACACCGGTCGCGTCGGAGTAAGGACCGCCCCCGACTTTTTGAACGAAAACGCGACCAGCCAGCCCGTGGTCTGAATCCGGCCGCGAGGTACGCGAGACTGGGAAACGCGACCGGTGCGGGACCGAAGGTCCCGCGACGGAGGGAGCGGCAAACAGTCTCGAAAAGGCGAACGGGGAGAGCTATCGACCCGTGAGCCGGGTCGAGGCGGGAGTACGGCGCACCCCTCGTGGCACGCGGCGCGCCGTCTGTTCGCTCCGGCCTCGTGAGCGCCGGCGCCGTCGACCTACTTCTCCTCGTCCTCCGGGTCGGCGACGACGCCGCCCACCGCGCGCTCGGCGACCTTTCCGGGCAGGTCGCCGGGCGTGGTGAGGTACTTCGGGAGCAGTACCATCAGCACCGCGACCGCGAGAAAGGCGCCGCCGATGAGGGTCTCACCGCCGAGTAGTCGCTCAGCGGCGTAGATCCCCAGTGGGATGGCGAACACGAGGCTGGCCGCGAGGCCGACCGTCTCGAGGAGACCCAGTCGCATCGGGAGTCGGTAGGCGGTCGGCGCCCTAAACCCTCCCGGCATCACGGATCCGAGAGTGGAAACGCTCTTGAGACGCGGCCGCCGATCCCCGAGCGTGTTCACCGGCATCGTCGAGCGGACTGGGGAGATCACGGACGTACGCGAAAACGAGGACGGCCGGCGACTCACCGTCGCGGCGTCGGGATTGGATGACCTCCACCACGGCCAGTCGATCAGCGTCAGCGGCGTCTGCCTGACCGTCGAGGAGTACGACGCGGAGGCGGGCTGGTTCGAGGTGTTCCTCGCGGCCGAGACCGTCGAGAAGACGTATCTGGGCGACCTCGCGGTCGGCGACGCCGTCAACGTCGAGCGCGCGCTGCCGGCTGACGGTCGCTTCGACGGCCACGTCGTGCAGGGCCACGTCGACACGACGGCGACCGTCGAGTCCATCGAGCAGGTCGGCGAGGACTGGCGCTACGCGTTCTCGCTACCCGCCGAGATGAGCCAGTACGTGGTGGAGAAGGGCTCCATCGCCATCGACGGTATCAGTCTCACCGTCGCCGCGCGCGACGAGGGGAGCTTCGAGGTCGCGATCATCCCGGCTACTCGGGAGATCACGACGCTGTCGGAGAAAGAAGCGGGCGATCCCGTCCATCTGGAGGTGGACGTGATGGCGAAGTACGTCGAACGGATGACGGACGGCTACCGCTGAATCGGCGACCGGCGAGTCGAGTCGTCGATCAGTCGGCCTGGCCGGAGCAGGCTTCCGCACCGCCGTCGGCCTGTCCCGGTTCGGGCGGGTTCAGCTGGTAGAGGTTCTGCCGGGCGTCGGCGAAGTAGACGTCCTCGTCGACGATCCCGATCCCCTCCAGGCGTTCGAGTGCATAGCGGACGGTACGCGCCGAGAGCATGGACTCCTCGACGATCCCCTTCTGGGTGAGGGGCCCGTCGTACTCGAGTACTTTGAACACGAGCTTGGCGCTTGGCGGGAGGTCGTCGAGTGCCTCCCCATCAGTATCGGTCATCGTTACGAATCGAAACCTCCACGCGTATAAATCTTCGTGGACTGGTGACGCGGACCAGCGACCGGCGCCCCCAAGCGAACTCCTTTTGGTGGCGCATCACCGAGTCTTCGGCATGGCTACGGAGAGTTCTCGCGGGCTTTCGGACCACCTCCGCGGGGTGACTGTCACGACCCTCGCCTGTCTGGCGGGCGTCGCCGCCGCCGTCACGAGCACGACGGTGATCGGTAGCGACCCGTCCACGACGGTACAGTTGGGGGCCGTCGCGGCGTTCGTGATCGCCCAGTACCCGATCCTCTACGCAATCGGCGTGGACGTCTCCGAGTTCGGGGTGAAGGACAACCTCTACGTTGCGTTCATGACGTTCGCGCTCTGGTTCCTGAGCTCCACGATTGTGCTCTCGACCGGAGTGACCTTCTGATGTCCAGCGACAGTATCGCGGTCGTGGATCTGGATCGCTGCCAGCCCGACCGGTGTAACTACGAGTGTCAGAACTTCTGCCCGCCCAACCGGACGGGCAAGGAGTGCATCACGCTTCGGGGCGACGACGCTCAGGAGGGCGACCCCGACCAGATCCACATCTCCGAGGAGATCTGTCTCGGCGAGTCCTGCGGGATCTGTGTCGAGAAGTGCCCGTTCGACGCCATCGAGATCATCAACCTCCCCTCGGAACTCGAGCAGGAGCCGGTCCACCGCTACGGTGACAACGCGTTCGCCCTCTACGGGCTCCCCACCCCCGAGCCGGGCAGCGTGACCGGCATCCTCGGCCCGAACGGGATCGGGAAGTCCACCGCCGTCCACGCGCTGGCCGGCGAGATGACGCCGAACCTCGGCGAGTACGAGGACGAACCCGACTGGGACGCGGTGCTCGACCGCTACCGCGGCACCCAGCTACAGAACTACCTCGAACAGCTGATCGACGGCGACATCGAGGTCGCGCGCAAGCCCCAGTACGTCGACCAGATCCCCAAGCAGTTCGACGGGAAGGTTCGGGAACTGCTCGAACGGACCGACGAGCGCGGCGAACTCGACTACCTCGTCGACGAGCTTTCGATCCGGCCGGTGCTGGATCAGGACATCGACTCCATCTCGGGCGGTGAGCTCCAGCGCGTCGCGCTCGCGGCCACGCTCGCCCGCGACGTCGACTTCTACTTCCTCGACGAGATCACGCCGTATCTCGACATCAGCCAGCGGATGACCGCCGCGCGGCTGATCGAGGAGATCTCCGAGGCGGGCGACCGCTCGATGCTCGTCGTCGAACACGACCTCGCGATCCTCGACCTGCTGGCGGACACGCTCCACATCACCTACGGGGAGCCGGGGGCCTACGGTGTCGTCACCGACCCCAAATCCGTCCGGAACGGCGTCAACGAGTATCTCTCGGGCTATCTCGACAACGAGAACATGCGGATCCGGCCCGAGGCGATCACGTTCGAGGAGCACGCGCCCCGCAGCGCCACGAAAGGCCAGCCGCTGGTCGAGTACCCGGACATGCACAAGTCCTACGGCGAGGGCGAGTTCTCCCTCGACGTCGAGGGTGGCACCATCTACGAGTCGGAAGTGCTGGGCGTCGTCGGCCCGAACGGGATCGGGAAGTCGACGCTGGCGAAGATGTTCACCGGCGCGCTCGAACCCGACGAGGGGGAGATCGACACGGAACTGGATATCGCCTACAAGCCCCAGTACATCGAGATCGACCAGCCGATGCGCGTCGACGCGTTCCTCTCGTCGATCACCGACGAGTTCGGCTCGTCGTACTGGAACACCGAGATCGCCCAGCCGCTCCAGCTTGAGTCCATCATGGAGCAGAACCTCGACGACCTTTCGGGTGGGGAGCGCCAGCGCGTCGCTATCGCGGCCTGCCTCTCGGAGGACGCGGACCTCTACCTGCTCGACGAACCCTCCGCCCACCTCGACGTGGAGCAGCGCGTGCAGGCCACCTCGGCGATCCGGCGCTACACCGAGAACCACGACGCGACGGCGATGGTCATCGACCACGACATCTACATGATCGACCTGCTGTCGGACCGCCTGATGGTGTTCGACGGCGAACCCGCGGACCACGGGACGGCCCGACCGCCCCAGGGGATGCGCGATGGGATGAACGACTTCCTCGCTGATCTGGGGATCACGTTCCGCCGCGACGAGCGGACGGGGCGCCCGCGGATCAACAAGCCCGGGAGCCAGAAGGACCGCGAGCAGAAGCGCAGCGGCGAGTACTACTACTCGGACTGACTCGGATTCGGGTTTTTCGGTGATTGGCTGAAGCAGTGTGCCGTTGACGCTTTTTTTTTAACAGCGGGTTGGCCTAACAACTCCAGAAAGCCCCTGCCACTCTCGACGGCTGCGACTCGCTGTGCTCCTCGTCAGTCACTACGTTCCTTCCTGCGGTGCTTGCGTCGTCTCGCTCGCCGAGAGTGGCAGCCCCTTTCAGTCCCACCCACGGCACAGCGCCGGGCACGAGGCCCGGCGAAGTATCCGGCTCCCCACTCCTCCCCCTCGCCGTCGGCGCTCGCTCGTTGGACTCGCTCGCGCGTCGACGGCGACGCTACCACCGCAATCGGGCGCGAAGCACTCGCGCCTCCGTGCGCGAGGCGAGCGCGAGGGATGAGCGAACGAAGTGAGCGAATCGGCTGGGGAGGGCGTGAGCTATGCGGTTGGGTGTTCCCGTGAGCGAAGCGAACGGGAGCCAGCGAGACGCGAAGCGTCTCGCGTGGGGCTGAAAGGGGCTCTTGGCTCCGGGAAGGCGGACGACGTAAGCACCGCAGCGGAGTGAGGAGCGCAGCGAGTCCCCCGAGCGGAGTCAAGAGGGGCTTTCTCGCTGTTACTGGTCCGCCGGTCCGAACCAGCCCCACGGAAACCAACTACCAAACTATACCCCATCGGAACCCCCAGATCGGTTCATAGATGCTTCGCCTCGCCGTCGCGACCCAGCAAGAGACCTACGAGCGCATCCGCGACCCCCTTGCCGACCGCGGGATCGAGGTCGTCCCCCTCCAGGCCAGCGAGCGCACGCTCTCGCTCTCGGACCCGGACCTCCCGAGCGTCGACATCGGTCTCGTCTTCCCCTCCCGACTGATGGAGGGCGGTGCCGTCTCGGCCGCGCTCGGCGTCCCGTGGGTCAACGACCGCGAGGCCATCCTCTCCTCTCGCAACAAGGCGGGGGTGCTCGCCGCGCTCTCGGAAGCCGACATCCCCGTCCCCGACACGGCGCTCGTCTCGAACCCCGTTGACGACGACGCCGTCGCCGCGGCCGCCGCCAACCTCCAGCAGGGCGCCGACTCCATCGTCATCAAGCCGAACTCCACCACCCGCGGCGTCGGCGTCGCCCGCGTCGGCGACCCGGACTCGCTACTGGGCGTGACGGACTACCTCGATCTGGTCCACGACTTCCGGGCGACGGGTGATCGCTCGTACCTCCTGCAGGAGTACCTCCCGGACGCCCGGGACTACCGAGCGATGATCGTCGACGGCGAGTACGCCGGCGCTGTCGAGCGCCGGCTACCCGAGGAGGAGACCGAGGCAGGCAAGTGGAAACACAACGTCCACCGCGGCGCCGTCGCCGAGGGGATCTCGCTCCCGCCGGAGGCGCGGGACCTCGCCGAGCGCGCTGCCGAGGTGCTCGGAATCGACTATCTCGGCGTGGATCTGCTGGAAACCGGGGATCGGCTGGTGGTCAACGAGACCAACGCCCGGCCCACCGTCGACGACGTGACGAAGTACGAACCGGACTTTTACGACCGGCTGGCGGCCCTGATCGAGAAGACGGCAGACCGGTAGCGGACCGCGGATTCAGGAAAGGTCGATGTCGGCGGCGTCGTCGAGCTTTTCGAAGCGGACTTCGAGCACGCCGTTGTTGAACGTCGCCTGCGCGGAGTGTTCGTCGACGCGGGTCGGGAGGCGGACGCGCTCGCGGTGCTCGCCGGCCTCGATAGTGAGCGTCTCGCCGTCACACTGGAGCGACACCTCCTCCTTGGTGGCGCCGGGGAGGTCCGCGACCAGCCGGAGCTCGTCGCCCTCGTCGAAGGCATCGACGTGGCTGTCGGTGCCGCCCTGTTCGGGGGCGTCACCGCCCATCATCCGCTCGATCTCGTCGAAGATGTCGCCGAACGGGTCTTCGCGGTCGTCCCTACGCATGGGTGTCGGTACACTAGCGCCGGCAAAAAGCCTTCTGACGGTGGCGACCGCGTGCCGGTGAATCCCCGGACGGCCGCCGAACCGGGCGGTTTGAAGTACGACAGGCACCAAGGCCGCGACGATGGCTTCTTTCGCGACGCTCGATACGTTCGCCGAGCGCTTCTCGGAATCTCGGGTGCTCGTCCGTCTCGACCTCAACTCACCGATCGAGGACGGCACGGTACAGGACAACCGCCGGTTCGAGCGCCACGCCCGCACCGTCTCGGAACTCGCCGACGCCGGCCACCGGGTCGTCTGTCTGGCCCATCAGGGCCGCCCGGGCCGCGACGACTTCGCGCACCTCGACCAGCACGCCGAGGTCCTCGCAGCGCATCTCGACGGTAGCGTACAGTTCGTCGATGACGTCTGCGGCGACGAGGCGCTCGCGGCTATCGAGGCCGCCGCCCCCGGCGACGTGCTGCTGCTCGACAACGTCCGGATGCACGACGACGAACTCGCAGACCGCGACCCGGCCGACCACGCCGACTCCGAACTGGTCCAGCGACTCGCCGGCGTCGCCGACGCCTACGTCAACGACGCCTATTCGGCGGCCCACCGCGGCCACGCCTCGCTGGTCGGCTTCCCGCACGTCCTGCCGGCCTACGCCGGCCGCGTGATGGAGACGGAGTACGAGGCCAACTCCGCCATCGCGTCCCGTGAGTTCGACGGCACGGTCACGATGGCCGTCGGCGGCACCAAGGCCACCGACGTGATTCAGGTGATGGACGCCATCGGCGACAAGGTCGACGCGTTCTGTCTGGGCGGTATCGCCGGCGAACTGTTCCTCCGCGCCGCGGGCCACCCCGTCGGCGGGGATGTCGGTGACTCGAACCGCTTCGACGAGCAGTGGGAGCGCAACGAGGAGACGATCCGTGCGGTGCTCGACGAGCGCGGCGACCAGATCCACCTCCCGCTGGATCTGGCCTACGAGGGCGCCTACGGCGAGCGCTCGGAGGTTGACCTCTGGGAGGTCGAGGAGAAGGTCACGTCGTTCCTCGACGTGGGGGGCGACACCGTCGACGCCTACCGCGACATCGTCGCCGACAGCGAAGCGGTGTTCGTGAAGGGCGCACTGGGCGTGTTCGAGGACGAGCGGTTCGCCGACGGCACGGTGGGCGTGCTGGAGGCCATCGCCGACACCGACTGCTTCTCGGTCATCGGCGGCGGCGACACCTCTCGTGCCATCGAGATGTACGGCCTCGACGAATCGGCGTTCTCGCACGTCTCCATCGCCGGCGGCGCGTACATCCGCGCGCTCACGGGCGAGCCACTGATCGCGGTCGAGACGCTGCGGGACTGTCGGCCGAAAACGGAAGCGTAGCGGGTCGGGTTCTCAGTCGAGTCGCCGGCCGAGCCCCATCCCGAGGGTCTCGTCGGTGGTCGCGATACTCTCTGCTTTCTCTGCGGCGTCGGTGATCGCCCGGATGGCGTCGACGTTCTCGGCGACCACGTCGGACTCCTGGTGGATCGCCTGGAACAGGTAGAGGTCGTCGCCGCGCACGGCGATGGACTCGTCCCAGATGCAGTTCTCCCAGATGTCGCCACGGGAGCGCCCGGAGTCGAGCGCGAACTGTTTCAGTTTCCCGGCACCGTCGATGCCCGCGGCGGCGGGCACGAGGAACAGGCGGGACTCCTCGGCCAGTAGCGCCCGGACGTCGTCGGCGTCGACGTCGCTCTCGAGGGTGACGTTGACCGAGTGCATGTGCATCAGCGTCGCCGGCACCTTCAGCCCCAGCGTGTCGATGTCGATATCGGGGAAGATGGTCTTCACGTCCGGGCCGTGGTGGCTCGGCAGCGAGATGGGGTCGGGCAGGATGTCGTCGATGGGGCCGCGGTCGGTCTGGCCGGGGTCGCCGCCGCGGCGGACGAGGGTGACGCGGGCCTTGTCGACGCCGAACTCCTCGCGCAGCGGCGCGAGCAGGCGCGAGAGCCCGGTCGTGTTACAGGAGACGACACGGACGTGGTCGGCACCGACCGCGTCCTCGTAGTTCGCGCGGGCGTTGAACGACGTGTCGGCCACCTCGGCGTCCTCGCCGCCCTGGTAGATGGCGGGCGTGTCGTGGGCCTCGTAGGTCGCCTTGTTCTGGGCGCCGATGCCGCTGGGGGTGGCGTCGACGATCACGTCCGCGGTGCTCACGAGGTCGTCGAGGTCGCCCGCCACGGGGATGCCCGCGGAGTCGAACAGCTCTCGGCGCTCCTCGACGGCGGCGTAGAGGTCGTACCCCTTCGAGACGGCGGTTTCGGCCTCGAAGTTGGGCGAGGTCTTGGCGACACCCACGACCTCCATGTCGCGCTGTGCGACGACCGCGTCGGCGACGCGCTTGCCGATTGTGCCATAGCCAACTACACCGACTTGGATCATGGGCGTAGGTGGGGCGGAAGCGGATAAGTAGCCGGCGGTTCCGGGCAGCCATCAACCTGACTCGGCCCGCCGAGTTCGACCCCCAGGGGGTTCAGGGGGTATTGGCGGTCGACGGAAATAGTGAAGTGAATACGGGGCAGTCAGGCTGTATGGTGGGTCAATTCACCATGGATTCAGACGTACCCTTGTGGGGTTGAAGCGTCTGGCAACCTCGTTGGGGCGTTCTATCTCGACGGATTCAGACGTACCCTTGTGGGGTTGAAGCGCTTCGAGCATCGACGCACTCCGTATCGACAGAGTCGATTCAGACGTACCCTTGTGGGGTTGAAGCCCGCAGTCTGGGCAAGTGTATGCGTCGCCACCTGGATTCAGACGTACCCTTGTGGGGTTGAAGCAAAGCCAGGCTGCATCTGGTGCGTTTTCCAGTCTCTGATTCAGACGTACCCTTGTGGGGTTGAAGCGTCCATCTGCCGCAGTTCGGTGATGGTGCGCTCCTCGATTCAGACGTACCCTTGTGGGGTTGAAGCCCCTTGATCGTGGTCGGGGCGTTCTCGCTGGCTTCGATTCAGACGTACCCTTGTGGGGTTGAAGCCCGCTACCGTCAGTCGACCACGAGGAAATGTATCCGGATTCAGACGTACCCTTGTGGGGTTGAAGCGTGCATACGCGGGGCGTCGGGAGCGCAGCGGTTAGGCGATTCAGACGTACCCTTGTGGGGTTGAAGCTTCTCGTCCCTACGAGAACCATGTCGACCAAATCGCCGATTCAGACGTACCCTTGTGGGGTTGAAGCGACCGGATCGTCGAGTCGCTCGCCTCGCCCTCCGTCGATTCAGACGTACCCTTGTGGGGTTGAAGCGAGCGTCGCCTCCCTGGAAGTCAGCAGCGGCGTGGAGATTCAGACGTACCCTTGTGGGGTTGAAGCCCTCGTCTATGTCCACGCCGGTCAGGGCGGTGACTCGATTCAGACGTACCCTTGTGGGGTTGAAGCGATCGGCGTCCGGTAGCGGTAGTCCGCAGCGTTCGAGATTCAGACGTACCCTTGTGGGGTTGAAGCCGCCGGGGAGTCGCCCGTCTCGGGGTGTTCCTCGGTGATTCAGACGTACCCTTGTGGGGTTGAAGCTCGCCCACGACGAGGAGGCCGACACCTACACGGTGATTCAGACGTACCCTTGTGGGGTTGAAGCTCCTCGAGCTCGCTCTCGAGGGAGTCGATCGTCTCGGATTCAGACGTACCCTTGTGGGGTTGAAGCAACGGCGTCCAGCTGACGACCGACATCATCGCGCAGATTCAGACGTACCCTTGTGGGGTTGAAGCAGGTAGTGCCTCGATCCGAACGCATCGATCCTGATCCGATTCAGACGTACCCTTGTGGGGTTGAAGCGGCTGACGAATCGCATCACGAGACTGCTCTCCCGGAGATTCAGACGTACCCTTGTGGGGTTGAAGCGGATAGAGGGGTGGGGTGACAGCCCCATTCGCGCCGATTCAGACGTACCCTTGTGGGGTTGAAGCACTTGCTTGCGCGTGTTGGCCCAGTAGAGCGACTGGATTCAGACGTACCCTTGTGGGGTTGAAGCTCATGCAGGTCAGCGCCGCCGTAGCGGGCCCTGCGATTCAGACGTACCCTTGTGGGGTTGAAGCCTCGCGGGTTCCGAGTCGGCGAGATCACTGCCCGGGATTCAGACGTACCCTTGTGGGGTTGAAGCGGTGACGCGGTCGCCGAGTTCACCGTGCGCGGGCGATTCAGACGTACCCTTGTGGGGTTGAAGCCGAAAGTCGATGGTGACCGTCCCCGCCGGGACCGGGATTCAGACGTACCCTTGTGGGGTTGAAGCACACTCGAGCTCTTCTTCCCGGACGGCAGCAAGAGATTCAGACGTACCCTTGTGGGGTTGAAGCGCACTGTATCGGCCAGTGGTGGTGATCACCTGTTCGTGATTCAGACGTACCCTTGTGGGGTTGAAGCACCGAGACGGTCGCCGGCATCTACGACCCCTCGCGATTCAGACGTACCCTTGTGGGGTTGAAGCGACGGATGGACCACGACGGTCACCGACTCGACGGACGGATTCAGACGTACCCTTGTGGGGTTGAAGCGTCTACTCGCCGGAGGTCCCGACCTACGAGGGCTTGATTCAGACGTACCCTTGTGGGGTTGAAGCCCGGCGGTGATGGTGGTCGAGGCGATCTCCCTCCAGGATTCAGACGTACCCTTGTGGGGTTGAAGCCATTGCTGTGGGCTGCAGGACCACGTCCCGCGCGTCGATTCAGACGTACCCTTGTGGGGTTGAAGCGCAACGGCATCTTCACCGGCGTTCTGTTCGAGCAGATTCAGACGTACCCTTGTGGGGTTGAAGCGCCCGCGTAGCTCAGGAGCCCGTCTCGCTCCGTGATTCAGACGTACCCTTGTGGGGTTGAAGCGACCGAGCACGAGCCACGCGAGAGCCGCTCCCGCCGGATTCAGACGTACCCTTGTGGGGTTGAAGCCGCGTCGATCGGAGATACGTCCGACCGAGCACTCCGAGATTCAGACGTACCCTTGTGGGGTTGAAGCGCCCCGCGTCGAGCGTGCAGAGCGACACCGCAGTTAGATTCAGACGTACCCTTGTGGGGTTGAAGCTACGGAACACTACTCATCAAGCGGGAGAACCTATCGATTCAGACGTACCCTTGTGGGGTTGAAGCTCGAGAACGACGGGATCGTCCCGACCGAGGCCGTTCGAGATTCAGACGTACCCTTGTGGGGTTGAAGCCACCGTCGAGTTCGAGACCGAAGAACACGCCGCCCTGATTCAGACGTACCCTTGTGGGGTTGAAGCAGGGAGTACACCGAGGTAGGCGTGGCCCTACTCGCGATTCAGACGTACCCTTGTGGGGTTGAAGCGGCCGAGATCTTCGCGAGGAGCACGATGGCGATGGATTCAGACGTACCCTTGTGGGGTTGAAGCTCCTGCTGCTGGGTATCGCGATCGCCTACCGCCGGGATTCAGACGTACCCTTGTGGGGTTGAAGCTCGCGCCTACGAGAACCATGTCGACCAACGATACGCGATTCAGACGTACCCTTGTGGGGTTGAAGCTGGCTGAATACTGCCGGTCCGGCCGTCGACGGTGAGGATTCAGACGTACCCTTGTGGGGTTGAAGCGACCTGCTCCGAGCGTCGGACCTTCAGCAGTACGGATTCAGACGTACCCTTGTGGGGTTGAAGCCTCTTTCAGCGCGTCCACGTCCACGTCATCGCGGAAGATTCAGACGTACCCTTGTGGGGTTGAAGCAAACGAAAGACCGCCGGAACGTCTCGCTCAATCACGGATTCAGACGTACCCTTGTGGGGTTGAAGCGCGTCGAACGTCGTGGCGGTCCGCGAGGTCCAAGTTGATTCAGACGTACCCTTGTGGGGTTGAAGCCCAGATGAGACTATCATCGTCGTCGGAGTTCTGCCGATTCAGACGAACTTTCGTGGGATTGAACTATTGACACGGTAGTGGCCTGTGTGATCTTCTCGCGATATACTTCGGCGTCGGGACGACCATCGACAGTTCGCCCTTTGCCATCCCTAACCTCTCGAGCAGTGACGACCTGCAGGCTCTTCCGGTACGGTACTGCCCACTCGCCGAGGCTGCCGTCGCAAGACCTACTTGCCCGTCCGGCGAACCCGGGGACATGACCGACCTCCGTACCGCCGCCGAGACGGCGATCCACCAGTGTCTGAACCTCGGAGCCGAGGAGTCCATCGCCATCGTCACCGACGACGAGCGCCGCCCCATCGCTGCGGCGCTTTATGAAGTCGCCGCCAAGGTCACCGCCGACGCGACGCTCGTCCAGTACCCGCCGGGCGACCAGCACGGCCAGGAGCCACCGGAGCCAGTCGCCGCGGCGATGCAGAGCGCCGACGCCTTCCTCGCGCCGACGACCCGCAGCCTCTCACACACCCGCGCCCGCTCGGCCGCCTGTGAGGCGGGCGCCCGCGGCGCGACCCTCCCCGGGATCACCGAGCGCGTGATGGTCGCCGGCCTCGACGCCGACTACGAGGCCATCGCGGGGCACTGCGAGGACGTACTCGCGCAGGTCCGGGGCGCCGACGAGATCCGCGTCACCAGCCCCGCCGGCACCGACATCACGTTCACCGTCGGCGACCGCGAGTGGCACGACGACACCGGGATGGTCCGCGAGGCCGGAACCTTCTCGAACCTCCCTGCCGGCGAGGTGTTCGTCTCCCCTGAAAACGCCGAGGGGGCGTTCGTCGTCGACGGCACGATGATGCCCCACGGCCTGCTGGCCGAGGACCAGGAACTGCGCTTCGAGGTCGAGGACGGCCACGTCACCCATATCTCCGACGACGCGGTGCGGGCCGACGTGGAGGAGGCGAAGGCTGAGGTGGGGAGCGACGCCACCAACCTTGCGGAGCTGGGAATCGGCACCAACGTCGGCGTCGACGAACTGGTGGGGTCGGTGCTACTCGACGAGAAGGCCGCCGGCACCGTCCATATCGCTATCGGCGACGACGCCGCCATCGGCGGCGAGACCGAGGCGCCGATCCACCTCGACGGCATCCTCCGGTCGCCGACGGTGTACGCCGACGGCGAGCAGATCAGCCTGCCACAGTAGTCAACGGCAGTGCGTTTTTGACCAATGGGTGGATAGTAACGCGCGATGGCATCCGCCGCGACGCTCCTCGACCTGCTCGGCGGCGAACTCGACAGACAGATCCTCGAACTCACCGACGAACGCCCTCGCTCGGCCGAAGAGGTGGCTGAGCGCTGTGAGGCGTCGCTCCCGACGGTGTACCGGCACGTCGACGACCTCGTGTCGGCGGGGCTGCTCGTCGAGCGTACCCAGTACGACGACGACGGGAACCACTACAAGACGTACGTAACGACGCTCTTGGAGGCGACGGTTCGCCTCGACGACGGCGAACTGACCGTCGAGCTCGTCACCGAAGGCACGGCGGACGCGGCCGAGGAGTCGCCGACGCCCGACGGGGTCTCGGTGGCCGGGAGCGGCCCGGCCGACGATATCGAGCGCCCGGGCTCCGAGGGCTGAGTCTGCGGTCGAAAAAGGCTTTTCGCAGCCGCTTCGAGCGCTATTCTACGTACTCGTACAGCCGCTCGTTCATCCGGCCGCGGCCGGCGAACACGAACTCGCCCTCGGGCGTGGTGAACTCCTCGACGTCGACGGTCATGTCGTGGTTGTGGACGTCGTGGATCTGCTCGTACTCCTCGAAGTCGAGGTCGTAGCGCTGCTCGAGCTGGTCGTCGATGTTCAGCTGTGCGATCTCCTCCTTCCAGCCGTCGGCGACGGTCTCGGCGTGAATCTCGGCCTGCGCGCCGGAGCCGTAGGAGCCGACCAGTAGCTTCTCGCCGGCCAGCTCGCGGCCCTGCTCGGCGGCGGCCTTGAGCGCGCTCGCGCGGGCGACGTGAACGGAGCCAGTGTACCAGTTCCCGACCTCCCGGGCGATCGACAGCGTCGGGTCGATGGTGTCGGCGTACCACGCCTGATAGCGGTCGGTTCCCTTGAGTTCGTCCATGTAGTCACGGATGGCCGCCTCGTAGGCGTCCCAGTCCTCGTACTCGCCTTCACGGGGCTGGCGACCGATCTCGCCGGCGAGGTCGTCCTCGATCTCGGTGTCGCGGATCATGTGCCGGTAGCCAAGCAGGCCGGCCTTCCGGACCATCCCCGGGAACGGGGTGTGGAACGGGATGTACGTGAAGTCCTCGGGGTGCATGTCCCACGCGACGGACTCGAAGTCCTCCACGGCCTCGCGCATCCGGGCGAGGTACACCTGCATCGAGCGCTTGCCGTCGACGCTCGGGAACTGCTGGTTCGGCTTGAGGAAGTCCGTCTCGTCGGCGCTGCCGTACCCCTGCTCGGTCGAGAGTTCGACCAGATCGGGGTCCTCGCTGATCAGCATCGCGACGGCGCCGGCGCCCTGGGTCGCCTCGCCGCTGGAGCCCCGCGCGTACAGCGCGGTGTCGGTGGCGACGACCAGCGCGGATCGGCCACGATTTCGCCCGGCCTTGATCCAGTTGTACGCGTCGTCGATGGACTGCGTGCCGGCGATACAGGCGAACTTCCGCTCGCCCTTGTTGGCGTGGTGGAAGTCGTCCTCGTACACCTCCTCCAGACAGCCGGCGATGTACGTGGAGACGGGCTTGGAGTTGTCGAACGCGGACTCGGTCGCCACGTCGATGCGGCCGATGTCGTCGGGCTCGAGCCCCTCACGCTCCATCAGGCGCTTGGCGGCGTTGGCCCCCATCGTCACGATGTCCTCGTAGACGTCCGGGAACGAGGAGTTCTCCAGTCCCAGCCCCTTACGGTACTTATCGGGGTCCTCGTCCTTCGCGGGCGCGAACGTTCCGGGCAGGTCGAGTTTACACTTTCCCGCCCAGATCTCGACGGCGTCGATGCCGACCGTGGTCATGGCTCGGAACACGGCGGTGCGCTATATGGGTTTGTCGATGAGGGTTACGTTGGGTGTCGAAGATAGATAGCTAGGCCCCACGGTTACCCTGCTTGGAAATTGATCGTCTCGCTCGCCGTGTTGCCCGCTTCGTCGGTAACCGTGATAGTGGCCCGGTAGTTGTTCCATCCTGTGGACTGGTTCTGCTTGAGAACGGTTTCCCCAGATGAAGATGCAGTGTACGATGCTGAGTCGACCTGTCCCCAAAAGAACAGCCCTCTTTGCTCCATCGTAATGGATACGTCCGAAATGTTTCGGTTATCGTACACCTCCCAAGACACGGTGACGTTAGCCTTTGAAGCCGTGTAAGGACCAAAGAAGCCCTGTCTCTGCTCGGTCGCCGTGTTGTTCGCAATCATGTTGAATGACTCGATAGTCGGGTCTATGGTATCAGGCCCTGTCGGTGTCGCGGTGGGTGTCCCCGTACTGGTAGGGATGCTCGTAGTGGACGTCACCGTCGGAGTTCATTCCTCGCCGACGGCGTATTCTTCGCCGTACAGACGACTCTCGCTGGGGACGTGGAACACCGTCAAGCCGACGACCGACTCGCGGGACACGTTCGCGTAGTTCGAGACGTTCAGTTCCCACCGATCCCCGGGCCCGAACTGCCTGTCGAGCGTCGTGACGTTCGCTCGAGATCCGTTGACACTGAGTACGAGGCGGAGTTCCCCTGAGGGAACAGTATCGCCACCGGTGTGGGCGATCGTCACGTTCGGGCGGGAGAAATCGCCGTCGACGGAGAGCCTCGGCTCGTCGTCGGTGCTGTCCACCGAGGATAGATAGAACATGCCGGTCGTCGAAACCACGATAACGACGACGGCGGTGAGCAGAATGACCCCGACCGTCTCGGACTGTGAGCGGGCGTCGTCGGGGAGGAATTCGAAATCAGTCATCGGTTTACGTAACTAAATATTGATGACAGAATGAGTTTAGAGGGGATACCCTCGTAGCCGTTTCAGCTACTGACATTCGTCACTTTCAGGTACGCCTTGAACTGCGTGCCGTCCTGGAAGTAGAACGTCACGACCACGTCGGCTTTACTCTGCGAGTCGACGAGGTCGTACGTCCACTGGGTTTTTCCGCCATCGATGTCACCCATATCGACACTCAGCACGGCGCCGTCAGAGAACGTCGCGTCCGTATCGAGCGCGTACTTCGTTCCGTCAAGTTTGACCTTTGTGTTGAGGTCGCCGGACTGGTTGACACCGCTCGTGTCCGAGACGGTGAGGACCACTTCTTTTCCGGACCCACGCTTGAGCTTATTGGCGCTTTGGACGTCGCTGTTCCGGTTACCTGGCGTCGTGATCTTGATGTCAGTCACGGTCTCGGTTGTACCCGAAGGGACCTGTATGTCGAACTGCAGTGCCGATGACTCGCCACTCGGCGTGGTCCCATCGACTGTCGAGACGCCGGACGACGGTGGCGGGTCACATTCGAGGGCCACGTCGACCCGCCCCGTCATCCGTGATGTCTGCCAATCAACCGGGGAATCGTCGTCGAGGGCACGAATCCGCTTGATGTAATCGGAGAACGAGCCCGACCCCGTATCCGGGTCTTTGTAGGTCGAGAGCTCCAATATGTCTGTCTCACCGCTTTCATAAATGCGCGCGGCGGCGGCGACTGTGAGCTCTGCGTTGACGTTGTTCCCGTTCCCGTCGTAGATTACCACCTTTTTCTTATTCCAAGAGCCGTCGCTCGCCCGGGCGAGTTTGATATCCATGGTGTAACTCTCGCCCGTGCTGTCGTTTAACGAGGCACTGAGCCGAATAACATCGCCCTGGAGCTTGTTCCCGTTCGGCCTGCTCGCTGGCTGGCCATCCGAGAGAAGCAACTGGTCAGTACACGTGATGCCAACCCACCGGCCGTTTGCAGAAGAAAACGTATCATTGGTGGAGCCCTCGGAGTAGTTTGATACCGAGCCGCTGCCGGCACCTCCATCGCCGCCACCGGCGCTTTGAGAGACCGTCACGTTCACGGTCTCCCATGTCTCGTTCCCGTCGTTGACCGACAGTTCGACCGTCTCGGAGTTGCCAGAGGGCTCATCCAGTGAGAACGTCACTCGGCCGTTTTCGCCCGTTCGCGTCGGGCTCAGCCCGCTGTCAGGGGTCACCTCAGCGTCGCTAACGGGGTTGTTGAACCGATCCCTGACCTCGACGGTGAACTTTTCGCCTGGCGCGACCGTCGTGTCGCCGACGACAGTGATGTAGCCGCCCGCCTCGTCTGTCTGCGCCGTATCCGTGCCGACACCGATCTGTGCAAGTCGGAGCGAGACGTCCGTGTCCGTGAGTTCGATCCGAATCGCGCTCTCGTTGTCCAACGCCGTTACGTTCGCGTCCGTCTCGATCTCGCGCTCCCACTCCTGGGCCAGTGTCGCACGCTTTTCCGCACCGTCGACGGTCGTCGGCAGGATCAGCACGATCGGGCCGCCGGTCGACTCGACGTTGACGCTCCGAGTATTCTGGGAGAGTACTTGCGTGTCGATGCTACGGCTCCCGACCCCCGTCTCCGAGAGGTTCCCGTCGATCAGCGTCAGGGACAGTTCGTCGTTCTCGACGACGGTCTGCCCAGCGCGAGCGAGCACCGCCTGGTCGAACTCCGCGACGACCATCGAGTTTTCGTACATCAACTCCGGGGGATTATCGTACCCGTTGTACCGTGGTACATACCGGATCGACTGTGTGTTGAAACTGAGGCTTCGTGTGTTCCAGAACGCCTCGACGTTGCCGCCGCCGCTGACGCTCGCGTTTTCGATCCGCAGTGTCCGATCACTACTCGTCGAGACGGCACCGGCTGCTGGTGGTGGGTTGACGAAGAACGTCCGCTGCGGGTACCGCATTCCAAGCGTCAGGACCGTCGACTGAGGGTTCCCCGTCCGGGCCGCGGTCAGTACCGAACTCCGTAGATCGATGAACTCTCTTTCGACCTGCTGGGTGTGTTCGAACTCCACCGCTGTGTTCGAGGAGGGAACGACTTGGGCCTGATAGGTCGCCATCGCGATGATCAGGAACGCGAACAGCAGTATCGCGCCGACCTGGATGGACTGCCCCCTGTCGTCACCCCAGAAATCCATACACCGTCTCACACGCCCGGGCCGCAAAAAGGTGCGCAGTCAGTCGTCCTCTTCGACGGTCTCGGGCGAGGCCATCGCGTTCTGGAGCGACTCCAGCCCGTTGACCCACTCGGCGACGAGACCGTACTCCATCTCCTCGGCCAGCGCGGGGTCGATCTCCTCGCCATCGACGACGAGCGTGCCGGCCTGGACGATGTAGCCGATGGCGGTGTCGATGTCCTCCTCGGCCTCGGCCTGGGCCGCGGCGTCGATGTACTCATCGAGCGACGCCTCGTCGGCGGCACCGGCGGCGACGTACTCCTGGGCGGCGTAGAAAACGACTTCGAGGCTCATCTGAACGCTCTCCAGCAGCATCGCCTTCTCGTCGTCCTCGAGGGGCGCCTCCGCGAGCACGATCTCCTGCATCTCTGACAGCTCCTCGTGGGCGCGCTCCTCGTCGATCAGGTCCTCCTCGTAGGACTCGAGTACCTTCGCGACGGCGATGGCGGTGTCCTCCTGGAGGTTCATCAGCAGGCGCGCGGAGTCCTCGTCCTCGAGGTCCAGATCCTCCTCGCGAAGCCGGTCGATCCAGTTCTGCCAGCGCTCTTCGGTGTAGAACGTCTCGATTGCGTCGTCCTCGTCGGTCATGACCCTATGTGCTCCCCGACGACGCAAAGGGTTTTCCTATCGCCCCACCGGCTGCGAACGCCTGTCACCGGTCTCGAAGCCCCCTACTCGCTGCGATCCAGCGTCCCGACGGTGTCGACGCCGTACACCAGTTCGGGCGTCTCGACGTGCGCTCGGGCGACGGCGTCGTCGTGGCCAGCCTCCAGCAGCCACCGTACGCGGCGCGGCACGGTCTTCGGCCCCAGCACCATCCCCGGCTTCTCCGGGTCGTCGACGAAATCGGTCTCCATCAGGAATGGGTCGTCGCTCTCGACGGCGACACGGAGGCGGTCCTTCTCGCTCATCACGCTCGGCGTTGGGCCCGTTAGCTCCCCGCCGGCGTAGTGCTTGACGACCTTCTCAACCGGCAGCCCCCGGTCCTCGGCCCACTCGGCCACCTCGGTCAGGTCGTCAGTACCCTCGGTGTGGAGTTGGACCGCGCAGTCGTGTTCGGCGCCCAGTGCGAGGCCGTGTTTGAGCACCGCGTTCGAGGCCTCCCAGACGGCGTCGCTCACGTCGTAGTGCGGGCGCCCGGTCTTGAGTGCCAGCGCGCGCCCCGTGTCGACGTACTCGGCAGCCAGATCCAACCCCGCCTGCATCAGGTCCCGGGCTTCCTCGGGGTCGTACCCCTCGTCGACGAGATGGCTCACGAGGCCGGGATGCACGCCCAGCACGGGCCACGCCGTTCCCGGGAGGATCTCGTTCGCGTCGGCGACGGCGTCGATGGTCGCCTCGAACGCCGTCCGGAAGTCCGGGCGCTCGCTCGGCACCGGCCCGAGGTGCCAAGAGGGTTTGTTCAGCACCATGAGGTGGGTGCCGCCGAGTCGCACGAAATCCCGGACGGCGTCCATCCCCCGGCCGTGCTCGGGGTCGAGGTGGAGGTGGTTGTCCAGCACCGGCGTGTCGAGTTCGTCCATACCCGAACCCGGGGCGAGCGGCCCTTCAACGCTACCTTGTCGTCGCGCCGCGCCCCCGGCGCAAACGCTATATTCGCGTGTATCTCACTCCCACACGTGCCTTCGACGCTGGTCCACGTCGCCATCGGCGGCCTCGTCGGCGCCGCGCTGCTGGGCGACCGCTTCACGCCGAAAGCCATCGCCGTCGTGCTCGTCGCCGCCGCCGTCCCCGATCTGGACACGTTTCTCGCCCCCGTGATCGCCGGCGGCCACCGCTCGACGCTGCACACGCTACTCCTCCCGGCGCTGCTCGGCGCCGCGGTGTACGCCGACGCCCGACTCGACCGTTCGCGAATTCGGGCGCGCTGGGGCCCGGATGCGTCGTTCGTCGCCGGCGTCACGATTGCCGCCGGCCTGTTGGCCGGCGGGATCCTGCCGGATCTGGCGACCAACGGGGTGAACGCGCTCTGGCCGCTCCACGACCAGTTCTACACGGTGAACGGGAAACTCGAACTCTCGACGACCGAGGGGGTGGTCCAGACGTTCGTCGACCTCTCGCCCGCGGAACCGTCGCAGCCGTCGACGACCGAGAACACCCGGTACAGCACCGGTTCGGACCCGACGCCGTGGAAGGAGGACGACGGCCCGGACGAGCGGGTGTTCCCCGTCGTCACTGCGGGCTGGCAGTTGATGCTCGTCGGCCTCTCGGCGGCGACGGTTAGCGTGCGGTCGTGGCAGACCCGCGTCGCGCGCCGGTGACCGGCGTAGCGGGCGACGACGCCCCGCGAGAGCGACAGCCTCAACAGCGCGCCGGGAGCAGTCGCGGTATGGAGATCCGCCCGTACGAACCCGGCGACGAGGCCGGGCTGTGGGACTGCAAGCGCGCGTTCGAACTCGGCCTCGGCGCCGGCACCGGCGGCGACGAGAAGGAAGCGAAGTACGCGGGGAAACTCGACGAGAGCTACCGGACGGAGTGGTTCGAGTGGGTCGAGTGCTGTGTCGACTCGGACCCGCGGTGTGTCACTGTCGCTGTCGCTGAGGGCGACGACGGCGCGGAGGATGACGAGACCGACGAGGTCGTCGGCTACGTCTTCGTCCTCCCCGAGAGCCACCGCTTTATCTGGGACTCGGCCGTGCTCAACGAGATATTCGTCGCGCCCGACCACCGCGGCACCGGTATCGCCGACGACCTGATGGCCGCCGCGGTCGAACTCGCGCGGGATCAGGACCTGCCGCTGGATCGCCTCGTCCTCGACGTCGATCAGGAGAACGACCAGGCGCAGGCGTTCTACGAGCGCCACGGGTTCGACCACTGGGGCGAACTGGTCGCTCGAGATCTCTGAGTTAGTCGAACGAAACTGCGGTTCGGGCGCCGTCGGCGTCGCGCCACTCCGACTGGCTGACCGAGTACTCGACGGTGTCGTGGACCGAGCCGTCCTCGAAGCTGACGCGGTTCCGGAACCGCCCCTCGCGGCGACCGCCGTGGCGCTCGACGTACTTCGTGATCGCGCGCTCGGAGTTCTCGTTCTCCGGGACGTGAGAGACGCGCACCACGTCGAGATCCAGCCCTGCGAACGCCAGTTCGAACAGGGCATCGGCGCGTTCGCCGGAGTAGCCCCGCCCCCAGAACGGCTTGCGAAGCCACATCCCGAACACGGCGATCCGCTGGTCCCATCCAAGAAACAGTCCGGCCGTCCCGGCGATTTCGCCGGCTTTCGGCTCCCCCTCGCGCGGCCGGAGCAGGAACATCGCCCCGTCACCGTCCTCGGCGCGCTCCGCGGCGCGGTCGAGCGTCTCGGCGACGCTCGACGGATGGGGGTGGGGATCCCACGAGACGTGTTTGGTCGTCGCCTCGATATCCGGCGCTCGCTCGCCCCAGTGCTCGTAGAGGGCGAGTGGCTCGGCCCCGTCGGCGCTGACGCGCTCCAGCCGCAAGCGGTCGGTCTCGATCACGTCCGGGAACAGCCGATCGCTCACGGCCACGGCTCGCCGTCCTCCCCGAAGAACGCGACCTCGTGCTCGTGATCGGCTTCGCGGTACTCGTCCTGCGTGACGCTGTACCGGACGGCGTCGACCGGCGGGTCGCCGGCGTGGTAGTTCCGCAACGTTCCCTCGCGGCGGCCGCCCATGCGGTCGACGTACTTCTCGATCGCCCGTTCCGAGTTCTCGTTGCCGACATCGTGGGTCACCGTCACCACCTCGAGATCGAGGTTTTCGAAGGCGAGTTCTGCCAGCGCTAGCGCGCGCTCACCCGAGTAGCCGCGGCCCCAGAACCGCTTGCGCAGCCACGTGCCGAGTTCGGCGCTGTCGGTGTCCCAGTCGAACGTGAGGCCGCCGAAGCCGGCAATCTCGCCCGCGCCCTCTTCGCCTTCCTTCGGACGGATCACGTAGTCGATCCCCTCCCGCTCCTCGCGCCCTTTCGCGCCGCGTTCGAGGAACTCCGCGGTGTCGTTCGGGGTCGCGTGGGGGTCCCACGGCAGGTACTCGGTCACCTCGTCGATCTCTGGGGCGCCCTGCTTGCAGTGCTCGTACACCGCCAGCGTATCGACGTACTCCGGCGTCCGTGGCTCCAGTCTGAGCCGCTCGGTCTCGATGATCACGGGGAACATACCCGGACCGTGGTGTGGGGACTCAAAAAGCTTGTCTCGGCTGTGGCAGGCGGTCGCACGCTCACCGAACGATTGATGCGGCGGCCCTCGGACGGACCCGACAATGGAGACCCCCGACGCACTCGCCGTCGTCGATGCGACGGACGCGCTCGCCGGCACTGTGACGAGCCTCGACAACGACGCCCTCCGGCGACTTGCGCGGCACCCACTCGAGTCCGTCGGGCAGGAGTACCCTCACCACGCCGGCGCCGTCGGCGGGCCAGAGGAGACGGTCCGCCCGCGCGAGGACCACCCGGTGTTTTACGGCTGCTACGACTGGCACTCCGCGGTCCACAGCCACTGGGCGCTGATCCGCCAGCTTCGGCTGTTCGACGACCACCCCAATGAGGCGGCCATCGTCGACGGCATCGACGCCCGACTCACCCCCGAAAACGTCGAGGGGGAGGTCGACTACTTCGACAAGCACCCGACCTTCGAGCAGCCGTACGGCTGGGCGTGGCTGCTCCGCCTCGCCGCGGAACTCCACCGCTGGGACGACCCGCGCGCCGCGCGCTGGGGTGACGCGCTCGCGCCGCTGGAGGCGCGGATCGTCGATCTCGTCGAGTCGGAGTTCCTCACCCAGTCCCGGCCGTTCCGGGTCGGCACGCACGGTAACTCGGCGTTCGCGCTCTCGGCGGTCGTAGATTACGCGCGAGCAATCGGCGACGACGCTCTCGCCGCCGATGCAGCCAGCACGGCCGAGCGGTTCTACGACGATGACGTGAACGCACCGGTCGCCTACGAGCCGCTGGGATGGGACTTCCTCTCGCCAACGCTGACGGAGGCGAACCTCATGCGCCGCGCGCTGGCGCCGGCGGCGTTCGGCGACTGGCTGGACGACTTCCTCCCGGATCTCACCGCGCCCCGAAACGAGGGGTTCCTCGCGCCGGTCGACGCGGGCGCCGACGGCGACGGCGGTCTCGCGCTCCACCTCGTCGGCCTCAATCTGGCGAAGGGATGGGGGTTGGCCGAGGTGGCCGAGGCCGTCGACGGCAATCGGGCGGACCGGCTGGCGGCGGGTGCCGAGCGCCACCTCGAGGCGGGCCTCGATGGCGCGTTCACCGACGACTACGCCGGGTCGCACTGGCTCTCCTCGTTCGTGCTGTATGCGCTGACGCGGAACGTGGACGAGGAGTAGTCTCTGTTGTGCGGTGGCGCGGATCGCGAGTCCCTCCGTGGACGAGCCAGCGCGAGGGACGAGCGACTGTAAAGGAGCGAGTCGGTTGGGGAGGACTGAGGCCGCAGAGTGGTCAGCGGTGCGGTTACAAGTAGTCAAGCATCGAGATGCCGTTGCTGTCGCCGGAGCTGTCGCGGAAGCGGTCGCCGTCGCAGAGAGTGCGACCAACGCCACAAAACCGGACAATCACTGACTCAAAAAACTCACACCGAACTCTTGCTCCGGAACAACTAACCACCACAACCACCACCCTCCAGTAATGGCTGACTGGACCGAGTCCTACCGGCCCGACACGCTCTCAGCGGTCCGGGGGAACGACAAAGCCCGCGACGCCTTCGAGGACTGGGGGCGGACGTGGGACGACCACCGGGAGGCGGTGATCCTCTACGGCAGCCCCGGCGTCGGCAAGACCTCCGCGGCTCACGCACTCGCCGCCGACATGGGCTGGGAGACGGTCGAACTCAACGCGTCCGACCAGCGGACCGCCGACGCTATCGAACGGTTCGCCGGCCGCGCGGCACGCAACGAAACCCTCGGCGGCGACTCCACCGCCGAGGGCGGCCGCCAACTCATCATCGTCGACGAGGCCGACAACATCCACGGCAACTACGACCGCGGCGGCGCGCAAGCGATCACCAGCCTCGTCAAGGAGGCGAACCAGCCCATCGTCCTCATCGCCAACGAGTTCTACGACATGAGTCGCGGCCTCCGGAACGCCTGTCAGGACATCGAGTTCCGGGACGTCTCCGCGCGCTCCATCGTGCCCGTCCTCCGGGACATCTGCCGGAAGGAAGGCATCGAGTTCGACGCCGACGCGCTCCAGCGCATCGCCGACGCCAACAGCGGCGACCTGCGCGGCGGGGTCAAGGACCTCCAGGCCACCGCCGAGGGGAAAGACCACCTCACCGTCGAGGACGTGGTCACCGGCGACCGGGACACCACTGTCGGCATCTTCGCCGTCCTCGACGCGGTTCTGAAAGAGGAGGAAAGCGCCCAGGACGCGCTCCACGTGAGCTACGACGCCGACGAGACGCCCGACGACCTCACGGCGTGGATCGAGGACAAGGTGATGAAGGTGTACGAGCCCAAAGAAACCGTCCGGGCCTACGAGTTCATCGCCAACGCCGACCGCTGGCTCGGCCGGGTGCAGGCCACGCAGGACTACTCCTACTGGCGCTACGTCACCGACAACGCGGCCGCGGGCGTCGCCGCCTCCCGGGACGACACCTACGGTGGCTGGACCCAGTACGGCGGCCGGCCCCAGATGTGGCCCGCCTCGGACGCCACCATCGACGAGATCTGCCGGAAGATCGCGGTCTCGGGCGGCCTGAGCATCGAGACCGCCCGCCGCGAGGTGCTGCCGTTCCTCTCGGCGATGATCCATCACTGCAAACCCCGCGACCTCGCGGTCGCCGTCACCGCCTCCTTCGAGTTCGACGAGGAGGACCTCGCGGCCGTCTCGGGCAGCGGCGAATCCACCAACAAGGTACAGGGGATCGTCGAGGACGCCGCGGAACTCCGGGAGGACGCACTCGAGGAGCACGCCGGCGGCGCGTTCGCCGGGGAGCTACCGGAGCGTGAAGAGGATGAGGAGACGGAGGGAGCGGTCGAGGGGGAGCGGTCCGTTGATGAGTCGGAGCCAGAGCCCGAACCGGAGCCAGCGGACGATCCGGAAGAAGAAGCCGACGACTCGCAGGCGGGCCTCTCTGACTTCGTCTAGTCGTCGACGGTCGTCGCCTCGGCGGTGATCCCGTCGTCGGTTATCTCGACGATCACGGTATCGGCACCAGTCGGCCCCGGGAGCGACGCGTAGAGATCGATCCGGGTGCGGTCGCTCGCGGCCTCCGCGTCGGGGTCGAGGACGACTTCGACGCCCCATCGGCCGGGTTCTCCGAAGAAGTCCGGGACGACACGCTCCTCCCCCGGTTCGACGGTGTACTCCCCGGTCGCATCCGGGGGATCGAGATCGGCGTCCCGTGGGGTCGCAGGCGTCGCCGTCGCCGTCACCTCGCCGATATCGTCGTCGGTCGCCGACGGGAGCGGCGGGAGCAGGGCGGCCCTGACGGCGACGGTCGCCGACTCGGACCGGCTGTTCCGGAGCTGAAGCCCGCCCGGGACGGTGTTCTCCCGGAGCGAGCGACCACAGCCAGCGAGTGCGACCGGGATGGCGGCGAGAACCGCGCGGCGTGACCGCTGCATGGTCGGTAGCTATGGGGGCGGAGAGAAGAGGGTTTGGGAGCTACAGCAGTTTCGAGAGGAACTGCTCGGCACGCTCGGTCTCGGGATCGGTGAAGAACCGCTCGGGCTCCCCGGTCTCGACGATTTCGCCGTCGGCCATCAGCACGATCCTGTCGGCGACCTCGCGGGCGAACCCCATCTCGTGGGTGACGACCATCATCGTCATCCCCTCCGCGGCGAGGTCACGCATCACGCCGAGCACCTCGCCGACCAGTTCGGGGTCGAGGGCGCTCGTCACCTCGTCGAACAGCATCACGTCCGGGTCCATCGCCAGCGCGCGGGCGATCGCGACCCGCTGTTGCTGCCCACCCGAGAGCTCGGCGGGGTAGGAGTCGCGCTGATCGGACAACCCCACCCGTTCGAGCAGGGTTTCGGCGCGCTCCTCGGCCTTCTCGTCGGCGATACCGCGGACCTTCCGGGGCGCCAGCGTGACGTTGCCCGCCGCGGTCTTGTGCGGGAAGAGATTGAACGACTGGAACACCATCCCGATGCGCTGGCGCAGGCGGTTCACGTCGGCGTCGGACGCGGTCAGGGGGGTGCCAGCGAGTCGGATCTCCCCCTCCTGGATCTCCTCCAGCCGGTTCGCACACCGAAGCAGCGTCGACTTGCCGGAGCCCGAGGGGCCGATGACGACGACCAGTTCGCCCTCGTCGACCCCGAGGTCGATCCCCTTCAGCACGTGCGTCTCACCGAAGTACTTGTGGACGTTCTCGAACGCCAACAGCGGTGCCTCGTTCATGGCTCGGCCCTCCGGCTCGGGTCGGCGACTTCGCCCGCGTAGTTCACCAGCGCCGATAGCGGCACCGTGATCGTGAGGTAGAACACCCCGACGAGAACCAGCGGTGCCCACGCCTCGAACTGCTGGGAGTAGGTGTACTGGAACTGCGAGATGAGTTCGGGGAACGCGATGACGCTCAGCAGCGAGGTGTCCTTCACGAGGATGATGAGGTCGTTCCCGACGGCGGGGACGGCGTTGCGCCACGCCTGCGGGAGCACGACGTTCCGCATCGCCTGTACGTAGCTCATCCCCAGCGAGCGGGCGGCCTCCATCTGGCCGGTCGGCAGCGACTCGATCCCGCCCCGGAGTGCTTCCCCCGAGTAGGCGGCGTGGTTGAGCGTGAGCGCGACGATAGCCGCCGGCCACGTGAAGTTCGTCAGTGGGAACGTCCCCGGCTCGAAGAACGCGGGGACGCCGTAGTAGATCGCCATGATCTGGAACAGGAACGGCGTCCCACGGAAGAACTCGACGTAGAGCCGAGCGATCCCCGCCGTCAGCGGGGTCTTGGAGATGCGCCCGAGTCCGACGAACACCCCACAGATCACCGACATGACTGCCGTCAACAGGAACACCTGTAGGATGTTGATGTAGGCGCCGTAGTAGTCCGAGGAGGGCTGTGCTAGCTCCGCCAGCAGGCCGTAGTTGATGAGCTGTCGCCCGGGAATGACGTGTCCCGAGAGGAACAGCAACGCGAGGAACGCCCCGACGGAGAGGGCGACCACGAGTGCCGCGGCCATCCCCAGTCGGCGGAACGTCTCGTCGGAGGCGATCGGTCCCCCGGTTCCGGTTTCGCTCATCCGTCAGCCCGCGAAGTACGTCGAGTAGATATCGTCGTATGTGCCGTTCTCTCGCAGAGTCGCGAGGATTTCGTTGATCCGCTCGCGGAACTCGTCGTCGTCCTTCCGGAAGGCGATGCCGTACTCCTCGATGCTCAGCGTGAGGTATTCCGGCGGATCGTCGCGCTGCTCGGCGGCGACGCCGTCGCCCATCACGAACCGGAGCTCCTCGTCGTTCTGATTCACGTACTCCGCGCTGACGGTGTTGTCGTTGATCACCGCGACGGCCTGATTGTTGAGCACCGCGTTGAACGCCGACGCGCTGCTGTCGTACCGGCTGACCGTGAGGTCGCCGTCGAACTCCGTCTGCAGGTCGTCAGCGGCTTCGGCGCCCGTCGTGCCCTTCTGGACGGCGACGGTTTTGCCGCGGAGCCCCGCCTTCGAGCTGATGTCGGAGTTCTCGAGCACCGCGACGGTCTGGTACGCCGTGAAATACGGATCCGAAAAGTCGATGTTCTCCTTGCGGTCCTCGGTGATGGTCATCGCCGACATGATGACCCGGTAGTTCCCGTTCTGGAGCCCGGAGATGATGCCGTCGAACGACCGGTCGAGGAACTCCATCTCCCGGCCCATCTGCTCCTCGAAGATGGCGGCGCCCATGTCGTAGTCGAAGCCGGTGGGCTCGCCGTTCTCCATCATCTCGAACGGTGGGTACGGGATGCCGGAGGCAACCCGGACTGTCTCAGCCTCCGTTGGCGTCCCATCGGTTTCGCTCTCGGTACCGTCGTCACCACCGCCCATACAGCCAGCGAGGCCGAGGGCCGCTGCTCCGCCCGCCGCTCGAAGGTAATCTCGTCGTCGCACGATGTCCGCGAAGGCAGGGCAGGTTAAATACCTCCTGATTCCGGAAGCGAAGAATCAGACCGCAGAGGGCCTATCGCCGCCCGATCCGCCACGTGCGGCGTAGGCGACGACCGCGGTGGCGGCAAAGCCGAGCAGGTACAGCAGGCCGTTGACCAGCCGGGCTTCGTCGGTGTAGATCACCAGATCCCGGCCCAGCAACATCACGAGGAACATCGCGCCGGCGGCGACGATGGCACCAGGGCGGTACTGGGCCAGCGGCGTCTCGGGCAGCCAGACGATGGCGGCGAGCAGGGCGGCGAACGCGGCCAGCGCCGTCAGGATGAACACGGCCTGTCCGGCCGGACCGTACTCGATCAGCGTGGTGACGCGGCTGGCGAGGAAGTTCACCGACACTAGCACGAGCGCGGCGCCCAGTGCGAGGCGGCTCCGGTCGAACGCCGAGCGTTCGTAGTGACCGCGGTACGCCGACAGTGTCGAGAGCACCAGCGCGCTGAAGATCGACAGCGCGAACAGCAGGTGGGCGGCGTGGGTCGGCACCGAGTAGCCCCACGGGATCGCGCCGTTGAACGTCACCGTGATCGCGCCGACCGAGATCTGGAACGGCAGCAGCACCAGCGCCGCGGTGGCGTACAGCGCGGTCCGGCGCTCCTGATCGCCGCGCCACGCGGCGGCGACGAGGCCGACGATCACGAACCCGGTGATCATCGCGACGAGTCGGTGGAACCACTCGAAGAAACTGGGGAGCGTCTGTGGCAGCACCCCGCCGTCACACAGTGGCCACTGCTGGGAGCAGGCCAGCCCGGAGCCCGTCGCGGAGGTGTAGATCCCCAGCGCGATCAGAAGCCCGGTCAGGGCCGTCGTGAACAGCGCGAACTGCCGGTAGCTGGGACGCCTCATTCGCGGGATGTCGGACTCCCGCACACTTGGATATTCCGTTACAGGCGCGCTCGCGCGCGAGCGGTCGAGTCGGCGCGTTGAAGTCGCCGCCGCCGCCAGCGGCCGTATGGTCGACATCGACGCCCGCGCCGAGCGCCTCGACGCCTATCTGGCGGCGACGGGCTACGACGCCGTCTGGTTCGCCAGTCGCGACGCCTTCGCGTGGCTCACCGGCGGGGACAACACCGTCGGCGCCGCGGCTGGCGGGACGGGAGTCGCCGCCGCGGGTTACGTCCCGGGCGACGCGCCCGCGTTCCGCGCCATCGCGCCCGCGGGCGAAGCCGACCGACTCGCTGCCGAAGAGCTACCTGACTCGTTCGCGGTCGAGACGGTCCCGTGGCACGACTCGCTCGCGGACGCCGTCGCCACGGAGTCCATCGGCGCCGGCGTCACCGGGCAAAGCCCGGTTGCCCGAGGGACGTCGTCCCTCGCTGCGGCGGACTTCGACGTGCCGGGGCTGGACCGCATCGACGCCGCGCCGCTCCGACAGCCACTCGCGGCCGGCGACGTGGAGCGGTTCCGCTCGCTGGCCGAGGAGACCGCGGCGGCCGTGGAGCGCGTCTGCCGGCAGTTGACCCCCGAGGACACCGAACACGAGGTCGCTTCCGCGCTCCGCATCGCGCTCTCCTCGGGCGAGATGTCGGCGCCGACAGTCCGGGTCGCGGGCCGTGAGCGCGCCGAGACCTACCGGAGTCCTCCGGCCGGCGCCGGCGACCTCGACGACTACGCGGTCGTGAGCGTCACCGCGGAGCGCCGCGGCCTCCACGCCTCGCTCACTCGGACGGTCGCGTTCGACCCGCCGGGGCGCTTCGAGGAGCAGTTCCGCGCCGCGGCGCGGGTCGAGGCGACGGCGCTGGCGGCGACCAACGAGGCCGTCGAGACCGGTGGCGACGCCGGCGACGTGTTCGAGGCCATACAGGCCGCCTACGAGGAAGTGGGCTTCCCGGATGCGTGGCAAGAGGGCGAGCAGGGCGGCGCCGCGGGGTTCGCCCGCCGGGAATGGTTGGCCGCGCCCGACGGCGAGGACCCGGTTCGGGCACCGATGGGTTACGCGTACAACCCCGTCATCGGCGGCGCGCGCAGCGAGGACACCTACCTCGTCGAGACCGGCGAGGACCCCTTCGAATGCCTGACGGCGACGCCGAACTGGCCGGCGTTCGACGTCGAGGCGGTCGGCTACGACCGGACCGTCGAGCGCCACGCCCCGTACTCGCCCTGAATTGGGATTGTGTCGGGGAGGTGCGATGCTGTTGGCGGCGACGGCGGCGACGCCGAGGACGATACTGATGACGCCGACGACGCTGACGACGAGAGTTCGGGCGCGTTCCAGTTCGGCGCCGTCGTGGAGTAGTTCGACATGCGTCGAATTCGATTACGACGCAGGTGGATAGACTTTTGACGACGCCGGGGCAACCGCGGGAGTATGGGACTGGATGACGACGCCCGGGAGTACCACCGAACGGACCCGCCGGGGAAGATCGAGATTTCGACAACAAAGCCGACGAACACCCAGCGTGACCTCTCGCTCGCGTACTCGCCAGGCGTGGCGGCGCCGTGTCTCGACATCGCTGACGACGACGAGCGCGCGTTCGAGTACACCGCGAAGGGGAACATGGTCGGCGTCGTCTCCAACGGGACGGCGGTGCTCGGCCTCGGCGACATCGGCGCGCAGGCCTCCAAACCCGTCATGGAGGGGAAGGGCGTGCTGTTCAAGCGCTTCGCCGACATCGACGTGTTCGACATCGAACTCGACGAGACCGACGTGGACGCGTTCTGTCGTTCGGTCGAGGCGATGGAGCCGACCTTCGGCGGGATCAACTTAGAGGACATCGCCGGCCCCGAGTGTTTCGAGATCGAGCAGCGACTCCGCGAGTCGATGGACATCCCCGTGTTCCACGACGACCAGCACGGGACCGCCATCATCAGCGGCGCGGGTCTGCTGAACGCCGTCGACGTGCTGGACAAGGAGATCTCCGAGATGGAGATCACCTTCTCCGGCGCCGGCGCGTCGGCGCTGGCGACCGCGCGGTTCTACGTCGAACTCGGCGCCGACCCCGCCAAGATCACCATGTGTGACTCCTCGGGAATCATCACCGAGCAGCGCGCCGCGAACGACGACGTGAACGAGTACAAGAAGGAGTTCGCCCGCGACCTGCCGGAGGGCGACCTCGCGGACGCGATGGACGGCGCGGACATGTTCGTCGGCCTCTCGGTCGGCGGCATCGTCTCCCAGGAGATGGTGCAGTCGATGGCGGACAACCCCATCATCTTCGCGATGGCCAACCCCGAACCCGAAATCGGGTACGAGGAGGCCCGCGACGCCCGCGACGACACCGTGGTCATGGCGACGGGGCGCTCGGACTACCCGAATCAGGTCAACAACGTGCTCGGGTTCCCGTTCCTCTTCCGCGGCGCGCTGGACGTGCGCGCGACCGACATCACCGAGAACATGAAGATGGCCGCTGCCGAGGCGCTGGCGGATCTGGCCCGGCAGGACGTGCCCGACGCCGTCGTGAAGGCCTACGGCGATCAGCCCCTCCAGTACGGCCCGGAGTACGTCATCCCGAAGCCCGTCGACCCGCGCGTGCTGTTCCAGGTCGCGCCCGCCGTCGCCGAGGCGGCGATGGACGAGGGCGTCGCTCGCACCGAGATCGATGTCGACGAGTACGCCGAGGAACTCGAGGCCCGTCTCGGCAAGTCCCGCGAGATGATGCGGGTCGTGCTCAACAAGGCCAAGAACAACAAACAGCGCGTCGCGCTCGCGGAGGGCGCCGACGAGAAGATGGTCCGTGCGGCCGCCCAGATCAACGAGCAGGGGATCGCCGAGCCGGTGCTGCTCGGCAACCGCCCGGAGATCGAGGGGATCGTCGAGCAGTTGGGGCTCGACTTCGCACCCGACATCGTCGACCCGCGCGCCGACGAGACCGGCGACTACGCCGACCGGCTCTACGAGATCCGGCAGCGCAAGGGCGTCACCCGCAGCGAGGCCGACGAACTGGTCCGGCGTGACACCAACTACCTCGGCAGCGCGATGGTCGAGCAGGGCGACGCCGACGCGCTCCTGACGGGGCTGACCCACCACTACCCGTCGGCGCTCCGGCCGCCGCTTGAGGTGATCGGCACCGCCGACGACGCCGAGTACGCCGCTGGCGTCTACATGCTGACGTTCAAGAGCCGCGTGGTGTTCGTCGCCGACGCGACGGTGAACCAGAACCCGAGCGAGGAAGTGCTCGAGGAGATCACCAAGCACACCGCGGAGCTCGCCCGGCGGTTCAACGTCGAGCCCCGCGCGGCGCTGCTCTCCTACTCCAACTTCGGCTCCGTCGAGAACGAGGGGACCCGCAAACCCCGCGAGGCCGCCGCGAGCCTGCGTGCAGACACAGAGGCCGACTTCCCGGTCGACGGGGAGATGCAGGCCGACACGGCCGTCGTCGAGGACATACTCACGGACACCTACGAGTTCTCGGAGCTGGACGAGCCCGCGAACGTGCTCGTCTTCCCGAACCTCGAAGCGGGCAACATCGCGTACAAACTGCTCCAGCGCCTCGGCGGCGCCGAGGCCATCGGCCCGATGCTCGTCGGCATGGACAAGCCGGTCCACGTGATGCAGCGCGGTGACGAGGTCAAGGACATCGTCAACCTCGCCGGCGTCGCCGCCGTCGACGCACAGCAGGAGTAGCCCGTTCGGCCATAGACGCGGTCACACACCTTCTTTCTCCGCGACCCGCCCACACACCTTCTTTCTCCGCGACCCGCCCTGACAGACTGCCCCGATTTCGGGGACGGCACCCGGTTTCGATGCATGCCATACGGGCGCAGGGTATAAGTCAGTCCGCCTCTTCCGACTGTCTATGTCTGACAAAGACAGGGAAGGCGTCAATCGACGGAAGTTCCTCGGCTTCGCCGGGACGGCGGCTGCGACAGCCATGGCCGGTTGTGGCGGTGGCGGCGACACCGATACCGCGACCGACACCGAGTCGGGGATGGGCGACACCGACACGCCGACCCCCTCCGGCGGTGACGAGACGCCGACCGACCGGCCGGAACCGACGACCCGGGACGGCTACCTCCAGCGGGCGAACCGCCACGCCAACGAGCAGGCGCCGTGGGTGTTCCTGAACCGTCAGTACTCCGTGTACGGCAAGAGCGCCGACATCGAGTGGCAGGCCCGCGCCGACGAGTTCATCGACGCCTACGCCATCTCGCCGGCCACCGACAGCGGGGACGACGTGGTGATCAACCAGTCCCAGATGGACAGCGGACTGGACCCGCAGGACCACCGCGCGACGCCGACGGACAACGTCGTGATGCAGGCCTACGAAAAGCTGCTCGACCGCGACCTGGAGGGCGGCATCGTCGACTCGCTGGCTGACGACTACAGCCGGCAGGAGGACGGCCGCGTCCGGTTCCAGATCCGCGACGGCGTCTCCTTCCACTCCGGGGACAACCTCACGCCCGAGGACGTCGCGTTCTCGATCAACCGTATCGTCGACCCCGACGTCGGCGGCCTCGCGAGTCCCCAGCAGGACCAGCTCGCCGGCGTCACCGGCGCCGAAGTGGTCGACGGCGAGCGCGCCGTCGACGTGATGAGCGACGGGCTCAACCCCATCCTGTTCTCGCTGTTCGCCAGCTACGGCCCGATCGTCAACAAGTCCTGGATCCAGTCCAACGACAGCTCCTACATCAACCAGAACATCGACGGGACCGGCCCGTTCCTGCTCGAGACCTACGAGCAGAACGTCCAGGTCGTCTTCAACCGCAACGACAACTACTGGCGAGACGCTGCGGAGATCAGTTCGCTCACGATCACGTCCGCCAGCGAGTCCAGCACGCGCGTGAACTCGCTGCTCTCCGACGAGGCGGACATCATCGTTAACGTCCCGCCACAGGAGGTCAGCCGGGTCGAGGAGAACGACGGGACGAGCATCGCCGCGGCGCCGTCGACGCGGGTCATCTTCAACGCGATGCGCTACGACGTGGAGCCGTTCGACTCCCCCGAGTTCCGACAGGCGATCAACTACGCCATCGACCTCGAGAGCATCATCCAGAACGTGCTCAGCACGTTCGGTGACGCCACGGGACAGCCGACTCTCGATGGGTTCTTCGGCTACAACAGCGACACCGATCCGTACCCGTACGACCCGGACGAGGCCGAGGCGCTGGTCGAAGCGTCCGGCTACGCGGGCGCCGAGATCACGCTCGAGACACCGGTGGGTCGCTACCTCAACGACGTCGAGATCGCGCAGGCGGTTGCGTCCTACGTCGACGACCTGCCGAACGTGACCGCGAGCGTCGAACAGCGTGACTTCCAGACGCTGGCCGGCGAGGTCACCGACGGTAACATCGAGAGCAGTCCGCACTGGTACCTCCTCGGCTGGGGTAACACGACGTTCGACGCGAGCCAGACCATCATCCCGCTGCTCACTAGCGGGGGCAACCTCACAAGCTACTCCAACGACGAGTTCGACCGCCTCGTCGAGGAGGCACAGAGCCTGCCCAGCGAACAGTAGATGTCGTACGGACGGTTCCTGCTGAAACGCGGTTTTCAGGGGATCCTGGTCGTCTGGGGCGTCGTCAGCATCGTGTTCATGCTGCGGTTCATCACCCCCGGCAGCCCGGTGGACGCGGTGGCGCCACTCGACGCGAGCGCGGAACTCCGCCAGCGCATCGCCGAGGAGCTGGGGCTGAACCAGCCGCTGTACGTCCAGTATCTGGACTACCTCTGGGCGCTACTCCACGGCGACATGGGCTACTCCTACATCTCGGGCATCGAGGCCAGCCAGATGGTGTTCACGAAACTCCCAGCGACGGTCGAACTCGCCGTCGCGAGCAGCCTCGTCGCCATCACGCTCTCGATCCCGCTGGGGGTCATCAGCGCGACCCGGCGCCACCAGCCTGCGGACTACGCGGCGACGACGTTCTCGCTGGTCGGTATTTCGACGCCGAACTTCTGGCTGGGGATCATGCTCGTGCTCCTGCTCTCCGTGGAGTTCGGCCTCTTCCCGACCAGCGGCCGCGCCTACGGCTTCATCGAGGCGTTCCGCATCCTCGCCGCCCAGGGCGTCTCGCCGGGCCTCGACGCGCTCTGGCAGTGGCTCCGGCATATCTTCCTCCCAGCGGTGACGCTGGGAACGTACTTCACGGCACTGATCACCCGGCTCACGCGCTCTGGGATGCTCGAGGAGTTGGGCCAGTCCTACGTACAGGCGACCCGCGCGAAGGGGCTCCCGGAGTCGCTGATCCGCTACAAACACGCGCTGCGGAACACCCTCATCCCGGTGATCACGGTGCTCGGCCTGCAGTTGGGGACGCTCATCGGTGGCGCCGTCATCACCGAGGCCGTGTTCTCCTGGCCCGGTCTCGGGACGACGCTGATCAACGCGATCAACGTCCGTGACTGGCCGATCCTACAGGCGACGCTGGTCGTCATCGGCTGTGGATTCGTGCTTGTGAACCTCGTCGTCGACGCCGTCTACGCGTATCTCGACCCACAGGTGGTCGCTGAATGATCTCTCCACGCACGCTCAGAAACCTCCGCAAAGAACTCCGCTCGAGCGCGCTCGCCAAGATCGGCATCGTGCTCGTGCTCGCGATGCTGCTGGTCGCGACACTCGCGCCCTTTATGGCGCTACACAACCCGACCAATCAGAACCTCGAAGAGAACAACCTCCCGCCGCTGGGCTTCAGCCGCGCGACCGAGGAGACCACCTCCGAGATGCAGAACGGCTCGCTCGTCATCAAAAACGAGACCGTGCTGGTCAACGCGTCCGCGAGCCACCCGCTCGGGACGAACTCGCTCGGGCAGGATGTCTACTCCCGCGCGGTGTACGGCGCCCGCACGTCGATGATGGTCGGCGTGTTGGGGACGCTACTCGCCGCGATACTCGGGGTGAGCGTCGGCCTCATCGCGGGGTTCTACCGCGGCCGCGTCGACGACGCGTTGATGCGCTTTGCGGACATCTCGCTGGCGTTCCCCTCGCTGGTGCTCGCCATCGCGCTCATCGGCCTCTGGGGCCGTGCAGCCGTCGATATTCCCGACCCGTTCGTGATGTTGGGGGTAGTCGATCCCGTCCGGTCGGCGCTGGGCTTATCGACGGGAATGCCCGACTCCTTCGTGCTGCCGGGGACGGTCATCGTCGTCGTCGGCCTCGTGAACTGGGTCTGGTTCGCCCGCATCGCGCGCGGCGAGGCGCTCTCCATCCGCGAGGAGGAGTACGTCAAGGCCGCCCGCGCGCTGGGCGCGAGCGACCTCCGGATCATCGGCCGGCACGTCCTGCCGAACGCGACGACGCCGATCCTGGTGCTCGCGACGATCCAGGTCGCGGCGATCATCCTGCTGGAGTCGTCGCTCTCCTTCCTCGGCTTCTCGGGGACAACGCTCTCCTGGGGGTTCGACATCTCCCAGGGCCGGGCGTATCTCTCGACGTCGTGGTGGATCGCGACGGTCCCGGGACTCGCCATCGTGTTCGCCGTGATCGGTGTGAACCTCGTTGGCGACTGGCTCCGTGACGCGCTTGACCCCGGTATCGAAGGGGAGGGGGGTGTCTGAGATGGCCGACGAGATCCTCAAGGTACGGAACCTCACGACCCGCTTCTTCACGGAGGAGGGGCAGGTCAACGCCGTCGAGGGCGTCGACTTCGACGTGCGCGACGGCGAGGTGTTCGGCATCGTCGGCGAGTCCGGATCCGGGAAGTCCGTGACCGCGCTCTCGCTGATCGACCTGGTGGAGACGCCGGGCCGCATCACCGAGGGCGAGGTCTGGTACCGCGACGCCGAACTGGCCGATGAACATCGCGACTCTCACCCGGAGGCCGTCGACGGCGACTACGTCGACGTGCGCCAACTGCCCGAAACTACCCGCCGGTGGCTCCGCGGGCCGGCGTTCGCGACCATCTTCCAGGACCCGATGAGCAGCCTCAACCCCACCATCCCGGTGGGCGAACAGATCGCCGAGGCCGTCGAGGTCCAGCGCCGTGCCCGCGCGAACCCGCGACGCACTCGCTCGCGAACCCAAGGCTACGGACTGGGCCGCCTGCTCATTGACTCGGTGATCCCCTCGCGGAACTACGTCTCCGACGAGAGCCACGAGCGGGCGGTCGAACTGCTCGACCGGGTCGGCATCCCCGACCCCGAGCAGCGCGCCGAGGAGTACCCCCACGAGTTCTCGGGCGGGATGCTCCAGCGCGCGATGGTCGCGCAGGCGCTGGCCGGCGAACCCGACGTGCTGATCGCCGACGAACCGACCACCGCGCTCGACGTGACGATTCAGGCCCAGATCCTGAACCTCCTCACCGAACTGCAGGAGGAAGAGGACATGAGCGTCGTGCTGATCACCCACAATCTGGGCGTCATCGCCCGGATGTGCCAGCGCGTCGGCGTGATGTACGCCGGAGAGGTGGTCGAGCGCGGATCCTTGGAGGACGTGTTCGAGAACCCGGTCCACCCCTACACCGAGGGGCTACTGGGCTCGATCCCGGACCTCGAGGACCCCGCGCCGCGGCTCTCGCCCATCGAGGGGAACGTCCCCAGCCTGCTGGATTCGGAGATGGGCGAGAAGTGCTACTTCGCGGATCGCTGCCCGAAGGCGATGGAGTCCTGTCTCCACCGCATCGACGAACGCGACGCGCCGTCGACGCTCGACGGCGTCGACCACAAAGTGCGCTGTGTGCTCGCCGACCGCGAGTACGACGAATCCGAGGCGCTCGACGGCGCCACGGCCCCGGAGGTGACCGATGACTGAGACTGCCCCAGACAACGCTGACCAGCCCGGTTCGGCCACGGATCGAACTGCGGCCGACGACGCCGACGCGCTGCTCGAGGTACGGAGCCTCAGGAAGCACTACCAGGACGGCGGTGGCCTGCTCGACCGCGTGCTGGGTCGGGAAGCGACCAGCGTCAAAGCCGTCGACGGCATCGACTTCGACGTGCGCCGGGGCGAGACCCTCGGCCTCGTCGGCGAATCCGGCTGTGGGAAGTCCACGACCGGCGAGACGCTGCTGCGCCTGCGCGAGGCCACCGGCGGCACCGTCGCGTTCGACGGCGAGGAGGTGTTCGACATGGACGACGAGTCCATCGCCTCGTTCCGCCGGCGCGCCCAGATCGTGTTTCAGGACCCGTTCTCCAGCCTCGACCCGCGGATGACCGTCGGCGCCATCGTGGCCGAGGGGATGCGGATCCACGGGCTCCCCGAGTCCGACCCGACGGTCGCGACCGCCGCGGAACTCTCCGTCGGCGACGGGATCGACCGGATGGTTGAGGTCACCGTCGCCGACGACCTCGACCGCGTGATCGATGCTGACGACGGGGTCGCCCGCGTCCCGGTGTCGGTCCGGATGGGCGAGAAGAGCCCCGAGGCGAGCGTCGATCACGACCTGCTCGGCGCGACCGTCGAGGAGCGCGAAGCCGACCTCCACGTCGAGGTGACAGTGACCGGATCGAAGGGCGAGATCCGCCGGGCGAAGGCGGGCCGACTGCTCGAACGCGTCGGCCTCTCCTCGGATCAGGTCGACCGCTACCCCCACGAGTTCTCCGGCGGGCAGCGCCAGCGCGTGGGCATCGCCCGGGCGCTCGCGCTGGACCCTGAGTTCATCGTGCTCGACGAGCCGGTCTCCGCGCTGGACGTCTCGGTGCAGGCGCAGGTGCTGAACCTGCTCGACGACCTGCAGGAGGAGTTCGGCCTCACCTACCTGTTCATCGCACACGACCTCAGTGTCGTCCGGCACATCTGCGACCGCGTGGCCGTGATGTATCTCGGCAAGATCGCCGAGTTGGGCCCGACCGACCAGATCTTCGAGAACCCGGATCACCCCTACACGAAGGCGCTGTTGGAGAGCGTCCCGCGCGCGGAGGTGGCCGAACAGGGTCGCCGCGTCGCGACGCTGGCCGGCGACGTCCCCTCGCCGCGGAATCCGCCCTCCGGCTGTCGGTTCCGGACGCGGTGTCCGAAGGTGATCCCGCCCGAGGATATCGAGATCGAGCAGTCGACGTTCCGCGAAGTGATGAACCTCCGCGAGACGGTCGAGGCGGGCTCTCTCGATCCCGAGGCCGTGCAGGAAGTCGGCGCGCAGCGCTACCGGGAGGAGGAACTCCCGGCCCTCGATGGCGAGAACGCCGCGGTCGTCGATTCGGCGCTCGAGGCCGTCGCCGACGGCGACCACGCGGCCGCCGCGGCGACGCTCCGGGAGCGTTTCGAGACGGTGTGTGAGACGACCGAACCCGACGCGACGCCGGATGCGTCGGGCGACGTGGTCGCCTGCCACCTCGAGGACTGACCCGGCGCCGGCGCCTTTTTGCTCACACACCGGCGGCTGACCGTCGCCGCCTTCCAGTCACACACCGGCTGACCGTCGCCGCCTCATAGTCCGGCAGCAACGTTGACGTAGCCCCCGCCCCACCGTCCGTGTATGAACGCAGCAGACGTGATGACCGGTAACGTCGAAACTGTCGCCCCCGACGACGAGGTTGGCGAAGTGCTGGCCCGCCTCGCGGACGTGAACTACAGCGGCTTCCCGGTCGTCGAGGACGGCCGCGTCGTCGGCGTCGTCACCGAGGGCGACCTCGTGGACCTGTTCGAGGTCGAGGACCGCGTGCTCTGGATCCCGATCGGCCTCCCGCCGCTGGCGGACACGCTGACCTACGCGTTCGACCTGCCGGGCGACGACGTGGATATCGCCGCCCACGCCGAGGACCCGATCAGTTCGGTGATGACGGCCGACCCCGTGACCGTCGACGCCGACGACAGCATCGACGCGCTCCTCGACCTACTGGCGGACCCCGAGTCGGACATCAACCGGCTTCCGGTGCTGGAGGCCGGCGAACTCGTCGGAATCGTCACCCGACAGGACCTGCTTCGCGGCCTAAACCGGGAGCGCGACGCCGGCGGCGCGGCGTAGGCGGATCTGGGAAGAAAGCAGTAGCTCTAAGCCCGGCGTCGCGCTCAGTTTTCCCGTGTCTCGCTACCGGAACCTCGCGCTGTTCCTCCTGCTTGCCGCCATCTGGGGCTCGGCGTTCATGGCCATCAAGGCCGGCCTCGATGCCGGCTTCCCCCCGGTGCTGTTCGCGGCGGTGCGCTACGACATCGCCGGCGTACTGATGCTCGGCTACGCGTGGTGGGTCGTCGACGACCCCATCCCGCGCGGCCGTGACCAGTGGGCGACCGTCGCCGTCGGCGCGGTGCTGCTGATCGCGGCCTACCACGCGTTCCTCTTCATCGGCGAGGCCGACGAATCCGTCACCAGCGGCTCGGCGGCGGTGCTGGTCAGTCTGAGCCCCCTACTCACGACCGGGTTCGCCCGGCTGTTCCTCCCCGAGGAGCGCCTCGAAATCGTCGGCCTGTTCGGCCTGCTGCTGGGCCTCGCCGGCGCCGTCGTGCTCGCAAACCCCGACCCCGACGCGCTGCTGTCGGGCGGGATGGGCGCAAAACTGCTCATCGTCGCCGCGGCGGCCTCGTTCGCGCTGGGGAGCGTCCTCACCCGTCGGATCGACAGCGACCTCCCCGTCGAGTCGATGGAGGGCTGGTCGATGCTGCTCGGCGCGCTGCTGATGCACGTGCTGAGCCTCGGCCTGGGCGAATCGCCCGCGACGCTCGAACTCACGCCCGGTATCGTCGCCAGCCTGCTCTACCTCTCGGTGATCGCCAGCGCGCTCGGCTTCCTCATCTACTTCGACCTGCTGGACCGACTGGGCCCCATCGAGATCAACCTCGTCTCCTACGTCGCGCCGGTGTTCGCCGCCATCTCGGGCTGGCTGGTGCTCGGCGAAGTGGTCACACCCGAGACTGGCGTGGGCTTTCTCCTGATCGTTATGGGCTTTTCCCTGCTCAAACGTCGACAGATCGCCGCCGAACTGGATCGGCTCTGACTACACCTTCCGGCCGCCCTTGTACACCGCTGTCGGCTCGTAGAGGTTCGCGATATCCGAAAGCGGCGAGTCCTCGAAGGCAACGATGTCGGCGTGGTTGCCGACCTCGAGGGTGCCGATGTCGTTGGCGGGAACTGTCTCCGCGGCCGTCCCGGTGCCGGCGACGATAGCCTCGTGTTCGGTCATGCCGATCTCCTCGACGAACAGTTCGGCCTCCAGCGCGTTCTCGCCGTGGGCCATCGGCTCCGGGCCGAGGAAGTCCGTCCCGAGCGCGATGGGGACGCCCGCCTCGTAGGCTCGCCGGGTGGCGTCGAAGTGCGCTTCGCTGGCGTTGCGAGCCTTCTCGAGCCCGTACTCCGGGACGCCGAACTCGTCGCCGCGCTCGATCAGGCGGTGCATGATGGCCAGCGTGGGGACGAAGACCGCGCCGGTCTCCTCGAACAGGTCCAGACACTCCTGATCGATGTAGAAGCCGTGCTCGATGGTGTCGACGCCGTTCCGGAGCGCGGACTTGATCCCGGGTGTCCCCTGCGCGTGGGAGGCCACCGGGATGCCGACGCGGTGGGCCTCCTCGGTGAACGCCTGGATCTCGGCGTCGGTGAACTGGCTCTGACTCGGGGCGTCCTTCTCGCTCAGCACGCCGCCGGTGGTCATGATCTTGATGAGGTCCGCGCCCTCGCGGATGCGCTCGCGGGCGCCCTTCCGGCACTCGTCGGCGCCGTCGACGATCTGACTGCCGCCGGCGTCGTCGCTGGTCGCCCACTCGTAGGGGAGGTAATGTCGGTCGCCGTGGCCCGCGGTCTGGGAGAAGCTACTGCCGCTGGTGAACACCCGCGGCCCCGGGATGGTGCCGTCGTCGATGGCTTTCCGGATCGGCAGGCCGGCCTCGCTGCCCACGTCCCGGATGGCGGTAAAGCCCGTTTCGAGCAGCGTGCGCACGTCGGCGGTCGCACGGGCAGTGTTCAACTCGGTCGATTCCTGGATCCAGTCGAACGGCTCCATCGAGCGTGTCCCCTTCAGGTGGAGGTGTGCGTCGATCAGGCCGGGGATCACGGTCGCGTCGGAGTGGTCCACGTGGTCGGCGGCCTCGGGCGCGTCGACGGCCTCGGCGGGACCGACATCGACGACCCGGCCGTCCTCGACGAGGATCCGGCCGTCACTGATCGGGTCGTTCCCGGTTCCGTCCACGAGCGTGCCGCAGTCGATAACCTTCATCGTTCTTTGGTAGCTAGTGACGTGTGTTAGGGGTTCGCCTCCCGGCAGTCGATGAGCGGTCGACTGGGTCGCGCGCTGGGCCCCGCGGCGACTGTCAGCCGTGCGGAGCGTTGGACGGCACGGCGACTGTCAGCCGTGCGGAGCGCCGGACTCATCCCCGCGCGGGTCCAACCTTCGATCATGAGCGAATCCGACGCCGCCGACTGGGCCGAACGACTGCAAGCGAACCGCGAGGAGAAGGACCGCTTTTTCGCCGAACACCCGCAGTCGCCGATCCCGCCGGAGGAACGCGACGCGTTCGAGTCGCTGTCGTACTTCGATCCCGACCCCGAGTTCCGCGTCGAGGCCGACGTGACCGTCCACGACGACCCCGAACCGGTCGAGATGGAGACCACCAACGGCCCGCCCGTGCGCTACCTTCGGGTCGTCACGTTCGCGTTCGAACTCCGCGGCGAGGACTGTGAACTCCACGGCTACCGCCAGGAGAACCCCGAACACGACGGCCTGTTCGTCCCGTTGCGGGACAAGACCACGGGCCAGCAGACGTACTCGGGCGGGCGCTACATGGAGTTCGAACCGGAGAAGGACCTCGACGAGGCCGACACCATCACGCTGGACTTCAACCTCGCGTACACGCCGTTCTGCGCGTACAGCGACACGTTCTCCTGCCCGCTCCCGCCCGAGGAGAACTGGCTGGAAGTGATCGTTCCGGCCGGCGAGAAGACGCCCGAAGAAGCGTAGCGGTGGCGTTTCTGGCTGCCATCTCGGCTAGATACGAACTGACTTCCTATTTTTGCTTGTTGCCGACCAATACCTCCCCAAAGAAAATACACCACCACCGAATATAACTAACTCCGTACCGAACAGCTGATAAACAACGATGAGTGAGCTCCCTGAGACGGCGCCCGGTACGAACGTCCCGTACGGGAGGAAGCCGTACTACAAACCCGAGCCACTCCCACCTGCCCGGGGGCTATCGTTCGACGAGGGGTTCTACGAGACTCTATCCGAGGCGACGTTTTGGCTGGGAAAGCTCGGTGGGTTCTCACTAACTGTTGATTTCGCTCCTGTCGTGTACACCTCACTACTCCGGAAGGAGGCGATGGAGTCCTCCAAGATCGAGGGGGCGGAGGTCGACTACGATGCACTCTACGGTCACGAAACACGGTCGGGTGTTGCCTCCGATCAGGTGAGGGCTGTCGACGATAGCGACAAGAAGGACGTACGGGAGGTTCTGAACTACGAGGACGCGCTACGGGCCGGGATCGAGAAAATCGAACGTGGGGAAGAGATCTCTCTCGATCTGCTACACTCGCTTCACGAGACCTTGCTTACGGATGTACCCGATCAGCGACGCGAAACCGACACTATCGGGGAGTTCAAAACGACGCCCAACCACCTCGGATCGTTCCTTCCCCCTGTTCCTGAAACGGTCGAGGGGCTAATGGAGGCGCTCATTACCTACATCAGAACGGGCGGGAGCTACCACCCCCTCATCGACATCGCACTCGTCCACTACCAGTTCGAGACGATACACCCGTACGGCGACGGGAACGGTCGACTCGGCAGGCTTCTGATAACGCTCCAGTTGGCCGATGCCGGCTATCTCGAGGAACCGAACCTCTACCTCAGCGAGTACTTCAACCGATTCAAGGCGACGTACGTCGACCGAATGGAGGCGGTTCGTACCCACGGGGAGTGGGAAGCTTGGATCGACTTTTTCGTCACCGGAGTGCGCCACCAAGCGGAGGAATCCTTGAGGCGTTCGCGCGAGTTACGCGACCTCCAGCGCAACTACGAGCAGGAGTACGGTGGCCGTGCACGAACAGACGCACGACTCGCGTGTACCCTGTTCGAACAGCCGTATTTCACCGCCTCGCTCGTCGAGGAGATGCTCGACGTAACCAGTCCGACCGCATACAGGGCGATTGACCGTCTCGTCACGGACGGTGTTCTCGAAGAAACGACCGGACGGGATCGGAACAAGGAGTACCGAGCGAAGGAGATATTCGAGATCCTCGAAAAGCCCCCGGAAACCTACTGATCGCTGCGACTACTGCGCCGACCGTGGCGGTTCGATGGAGCGCTCAGAATTCACTGAGGCTCCTCGACACCCGTGTTAGCTTCGTTTAGGGCCTCTCAATGAAGCTACCGCCCAGAGTTGGGCTCCTTTACTACACTATCTGTGTAGACTGTCCTGGGTGGCTGCGCCGACTCGAAGACGGGCCGTTTACGGAACAACCAGATCCACGACCGTCTCGCCGTCGACGACGAGGTTGTACGCCGCCTCGTCGTCGTTCCACAGTACCAGCGCGTTCTCGATGGAGAGCACTGCCCCGTAGGGCGCCTCCTGAAGGTCCTGGTTCAGCCCGGAGGGGCGGGTGAGCACGGCGTACTGCTCGACGTCCTCGCTGCCGTCGCCGATTTTGAAGACCGGGTTCGGGTCGGCGCCGTACTCCCGCGTGCGCTCGCCCTGCCGGCTCAGGTCGGGGCTCAGCTTCACCGTCAGCAGGTCGATGCGGTTGCTGACGTGGCGCTCCATCTCCGCGGCCTTCGCGTGGCGGTCGGCGGCGGCGGCGATCTGGGTTCGCCGTTTCCCGTCCGGACGAAGCAAGGTGTAGGCGAACTGCACCGTCGTCTTGAGGAACGGGTCCCGGTCGTCGTCCTCCTCGACGGCGTCGACGCCGCGCTCCCCCGCCGCCAACTGTTGCTGCATCCGCGGCGCCTCGACCTCGGGGCGGACGTCGAACGACCAGCCCCGATCCGAGGGCGCCTCGTCGGGCCAGAGCCGCAGCGTCGGCGAGTAGACCGACGGCCCGGAGTCGGGTCGCGCGAGCGTGCGCTCGACCTCCCTGAGTCCCGTCGCCGTCTCCAGATCCGCGGGCGCCATGGCGAGCAGCGTGCCGTCGTCGGCGTCGCCGGCTCCCGTTGCCGGCGACCCGTCACCGGCGACGGCGTCGAGGTAGCGCTCGGCGGTGTGCGCGGGGTCGTCGAGCTCCGAAAGCACGTTACAGAACGTGAGCAGGTCGATCTCGCCGAGCGATTCCGGGTCGAAATCTTCGGCGGTCTCGCGGTGGACCGTCGTCCGGACGTTCCGCGGGGTCTCCTCCAGCAGATCCGAAAGCAGGTCCGCCGCGGGGGAGGGCTCCAGCGCGTGGTACTCGATCAGCGGCGGGGACTCGTCCTCGCCGGCTTCCTGTGCCGGCGAGCCGCCGGTCTCGCCCGCTGCCTCGTGGAGGTAGTCGATCAGCGCCAGCGCGGGGCCGCCGACGCCGGCGCCCACGTCGAGCACGCGGAGCTTTCGGGGCAGGTCGCCGTTCTCCGCCAGATCGTCGAGCACGTAGCCCATCGCGGCGTAGTAGTCCGGCAGGTGGTAGATGGCGTAGCCCAGCGCCGCCACCTCGTCGTACTCGACGGGGTTGCCGTGGTAGTAGTCTTCCTTCAGCCGGCGGATCGCCCCCCGGAGACGGTCACCGGACTCGCCGTCGGCCCAGTTGAGGCCGAACCGCTCGACGAGGCGGTCGACGACGACCGACTCGTACTGGCTCGGCAGTTCTTGGGCCGACCAGCCCGGCGGATCGACGGGCGCGTCGTCCGCGGGGACGAACGTGCCGTCCCCGCGCTCGATCAGGTCGAGGTCGAACGCCTCGTCCTGAAGCGCCTGCCTGACGACCGCGGGGTGGGGTGTCTCGTCGAAGTACTCCTGAATCTCCCCGGGGTCGATGGGCCGGACCTCCCGGAGGTAGTTCACGGTGTCCCGGAGCCGCGAGCGGTCGACGCTCATCGCTCGCCCTCCAGCCGTGCCGCAGCGGCACGCTCGTACAACTCCGCGAACGCCTCTCGGTCGCCGTCGGCGACCTCGCGGGCCGCCTCGGCGACGGCTTCGGCGCCGCCGAACCGCTCCTGAATGTCGGCGTACACGCGCGCGTCGCCCTCGGTGACGGTCTCAGCGAGGTCCGAAAGGCCCGCCGAGACGGGGGTGTGGAACTCCTCGCGCACGTCGTCGCCGGCCAGCGTCCACGCGAGCACGGCCGCGTGGCTCTTGGCCTGCACGGTGGTCATGGCCTCGTCGTGCTCCTCGGGCGTGGTTTCGAACAGGTCGTTGCCGGCCTCACGAACCGCGTCGAGGAGCGGCGAGAGCGTCGAGCCGACGGAGTCGGCGACGAGCGCGACGTTGCCGGGTGCTCGCGGCGGGGCGAACAGCGGATGGAGGCTCGCGCGCTCGCGGTCGGGCAGGTGCTCACGCATGGCGGCCACGGGGGCGCCCATCACGCCCGAGAGGTCGAGCATCGCGGACTCGGCGCGGGGCGCCCAGTCGGCGACGGCGGCCTCGACGGCCGGAATCGGGACCGCGAGACAGACCGTGTCGAACGTGCGATCCGCCTCGGGCACGCCCGAGGCGAGCGAGACGGCCTCGGCGTCGTCGAACTCGGCGGCGGCGACGCGCGCGGCGTCGCCGTCGGTGTCGGCAAAGGTGAGGTCCGCGTCGAGTGCTGGCGCGGCCGAGACGGTTTCGGCGAACCAGCGGCCCATCGCGCCGGCGCCGACGATACAGAGCGTCATTACCGGATGGAGGGCGGCGTCGGGTGAAAAGCGGTCGGTTCTCTACAGCTCGAGTCGTTCGGGGTAGTCAGTGAAGTTCTCGTAGCCGTCCTCGGTGACGACGGCGATGTCCTCGATGCGGACGCCGCCGTGGTCCGGGTCGTAGAGGCCGGGTTCGATGGTCACGATGTGGCCCGGCTTCAGTTCGCCGCCGCGGGGCGAGAGCGAGGGCGCCTCGTGCACGTCGAGGCCGATGCCGTGCCCGGTGCTGTGGATGAACCCCGTCTCCGCCGAGGGGTCCTGCCGGAGCGTCGGGTAGCCGGCGTCCTCGTACACCTCGCAGGCGGCGGCGTGGACGTCCTCGCCCGTCGCGCCGGGTTCCAGCGCGTCGAAGGCGGCCTCCTTGGCCTCCTGCGTGAGGTCGTACCACGACTGGATCGTCTCGCTGGCCGCGCCCTTCACGAACGTCCGGGTCATGTCCGAGTGGTAGCCGTTCTCCTTGTCCCGGGGGAAGATGTCGACGATGATCGGCTGGCCGGCCTCCAGCGGCCCGCTGCCGCGGTCGTGCGGGTCGGCGGCGTCGACGCCGCAGGCGACGATGGTCTCGTCCAGCGCGCAGCCGTGCTGGAGCAGTGTGACCTCGATTTCGGTGGCGACGCGCTCGCTGGTGAGCGGTTCGTCCTCGTAGTAGAGGGTGCCGTTGTGGATCTCCGCGGCGTCCAGCAGGTCCTCGCAGGCCTGCATCGACGCTTCGTTGGCCAGCGTGGCCTCGCGGACGTGTTCGATCTCCGCCTCGGTCTTCACGGCGCGGATGTCGTCGACGACGCCCTCGGAATCGACGGCGAGCGCGACGCCCTCCTCACGCAGGCCGTCCGCGGCGCCGACCGGGAACGTTTCCGGGACGGCAACCGCGTCGACGCCGTGGGCGTCGAGGAACGCCGCCTGCATCTTCGCCCGGGCGACTCTGGACTCGTGCTCCTCGCGGAGTTGCTGGTAGTCGTAGTCCGAGGTGCGGTCGACCGTACCGCGGGCCTCCTTGCTCGCGCGGCCGTACTCCAGCCCCGAGGTGAGGAGCGCCGTCTCCTCGGGCGTGTAGACGGTGAAAAACGGGTCGGGCGCGTCGAAGCCCGAGAGGTAGCGCTGGGTGGAGTCGTCGCCGTCGGCGTAGACCGCGTAACCGTCGAGGCCCTCGTCGGCGAGGTACTCGTCGAGCGAACTGGTGTCGATGTCCATGTCGGCGATGGCGGCCGGCGGAGGCAAAGGCGTTACCGTCGCGGTCATTCCGTGGGGATTCGGTTGGGCCGAAGACATATCCTCCGGGCCGGCGACGTTCCCGTATGCGCAGACGCGCCCTCCTCGGAGCGCTCGGCGCCGGCATCGCTGGTGGCGCTGGCTGTCTGAGCGCGCCCGGACCGGACGGTCTCCTTGGCGTTCCGGCGAGCGAGACGCCCTGGGGGGAAGACTGGCGGACCGAAAGTGTGGACCGAGTCGTCGTCGACAGCGGCCGCGCGGAGCGAACCGGTATCGACGCGAGCGAGACGACGTTGACCCTGCCGACGGCCACAGCGACGTTCTCGCTGGTGAACCGGACCGGCGATCCGCTGCAAGTGAACCCCCACGGCTGGGCGCTCTGGCGCCGCGAGAGCGACGGATGGCGAGGAATCTACCCCGATGGCTACCTCCAGCCGCTGACGGCGCTCCGCCCCGGCGAGTCGATTTCGTGGGCGTTGCGGATCGACAATCGCGGGACTGGGCAGGGAGACGTCGAGATCGATACCGAGGGGGATCTACCGACGTTCGCCGGAATCGACCCGGGACGCTACGCGGTCTCGAACGAGGTGCGGTTCTCCGACCAACCGGTGCTCGTGGTTTCGGTGTTCGATATCGTCGGAGAGTGACCCGTAACCGGGAGAAGGGATTTACGGCGGCCGGGCGATCTGGCAGTGTGCGACGACGCGCCCTCCTCGGAACTGCGGCCACCGGAATCGCTGCCGCCGCCGGCTGTCTCGGACTATCGAACCCCGCCGAGAACGTCGGCGTGCCGGCGAACGAGTCGGACTGCCCGCCGACGCCCGGTGACCGCGTGGTCTGTGTCCCCGAGTCTGATCCGGAGTCCGCGTCAGTCGCGATGACTGCCGACTCGCGCTCGGGGTCGCTCCCGACGACGTTCGCGTTCACGCTCACCAACGGGTCGGGCCAGACGCTCTCCACGAACTACTACGGATGGAACCTCTGGAAGCGCGTCGACGGCGAGTGGCACCACATCGTGCCGGACGTGGTCCAGCAGCCCCTGATGCGCCTGAATCCCGGTTCGAGACACGAGTGGCGGCTCACCGCCGAACACGTGCTCCCAGCGCGGCCGGGCCGGGACTACACCTCGTGGGAGTCTGCGGGCACCGTCGGCGGCCTCGGCGGCGGCGAGTACGCGTTCACGATCGGCGGCTGGTTCGGCGACGCCGACGAGGGGAGAGTCGGGTTCGCTGTCCTGTTCGACGTTGACGCACCCGAACTGACGCTCGAACCGACCGCACGGGTGATCGGCACCTCGCGCGACGGCGACGTGGTGACGGTTCGGGGCGAGGAAAGTGACCTTCAGGATGCCCGCCCCGCTGCGTTCGTTCTCACGCGCGTCGACGATGCCGACGACCCGCGGCGGCTGATCCCCGAGCAGGCGGTCTACGACTACCGGCTCCGGAACACGCTCCCGTTTTTCGAGTCGGGCGCCGACCGCGTACGGTTCGTCGAGGAGAACACCACGTGGCCCGTGTTCGGCGTGAACGACCCGTACAGCGTACGGTACCGGGGTGAGCTGTATCGGGTGACGGCGACAGAACTCGGAACGGAGTCAGAGACGACGACGCCCTGACGGCGTCGATGCTGACGGTCGGGCTACCACGTCCCGTGGAACGTGTCGAACTCCAGCGAGTCCAGCGGTTCGTGACCGACCGCGATCTCGTACTCGCCGGGGGTCAACATCGGCTTGTGGAACTGCGGGCCGTCGTCGGTGGTGATCCGCGGACAGCCGGTGTTGACGAACGCGTCCATGTCGAAGTTGCGCAGGCGGTCCGGGGTGACCTCGTCCATCGTGATGAGGTAGGCGTTATCGTTCTCCTCGACGATCTTCTCGGCCATCTCCCAGCGCCCCTGCCCGATCTTGGTACAGAAGATGACGCCCCACTTCTCGGCGTCCATCGCGCGGTGGACGGCGCCGTAGCGCTGCTTCATGAACTTCTCCGTGTCGGCGACGGTGACGACGTTGTTCACGGGGTCGGCGATGACGACCTTTTTGTCGGGATGCTCCATCGCCAGCCCGAGCGGGTGGAACTTCCCGCCGCCGACGTAGAGCACCTGATCGGCGTCGATGTCCGCGGAGGCGTAGTTGCAGCCGAGCACCTGCCCCTCGTTGGTCAGGCGGTCGTCGCCCTTCCGGGTGTGGACCTCGTAGCCCTTCTCCTGGAGCCACTCCTTCATCTCCGGGAAGAGGTTCATGTGCTGGGCCGTTGTGACCAGCCCAACGTCGTCCTCGGGCAGCTCCTCCAGTGCGTCCTCCATCATCGGGAACACGTCGACGTTGGAGAACAGCGGGACGTAGATGATCTTCTCGGAGTTCTTCATCGGCGAGTGGCCGAAGTGGACGAACACGTCCGTCCGGCGCATCAGGAACGTGTCGAGGTCGCAGGCGCCGTAGCAGGGCTGGCCCGACAGCATGAACGTCACGTCGTCGGGCGCCAGCTCCCGCAGGTCGTCGGCGACGGCGGGGCCGCGGCGCTTGAGGCCTTCGGGGAACTGCAGTCCGACCTTCTTTGCGTCTTTCTCTTCGATCTCGTCGATGATGCGCTCCAGTTCGTAGTCCCACTCCCGGTCGTGCTTGAGGGACATCCCCGTGTTTCGGAGGTCCCCCTCGGTCGTGGCGTCGCCGGCGGCGTCCTGACTCATTAGCGGTGCTACCGGGTGTGGACGGATAATCCCCCCGCTTCCGTCAGTTCCGTGCTCCCGCGGCTCATGCGTTCTCCGGCGGGTGAATGGACGGCCCCTCTCAGCCCGGATGAGGAACTCGCCCAACGACCGCCGGGACCCCGACGTTTATTCACACGACCTCCCAACCCCGACCATGGATGGCTCCAGACGCCAGTTTCTCGCCGCGGCGGGGGCCGGCCTCGCCTCGCTCGCGGGCTGTACCGCCCCCGAGGGCGACCCCAGCGTCGCTGGCCTCGACGCGCCCGACGATCAGCCGTTCGCGGAGCTCTACGAGGCGGCTTCGCCCTCGGTCGTCCGGCTCCGGGTGTACGACTCACGCGGCGTGCTCGCCGAGGGCTCTGGCTGGCTCTACGACGACGGCGTGCTGGTCACCAACGCCCACGTCGTCGCCGGCGGCGAGACGGTGCGCGCGCAGTTCGCCAACGGCGACTGGGTGACCGCCGAACTCCTCGGAAGCGACCCGTACAGCGATCTCGCGGCGCTCGCCGTCGAGCCACCTATGGATGCCACGCCGCTCCCACTACTGGACGAGCAGCCGCGGGTCGGCACCCGGGTCGCCGCCGCCGGCGCGCCGCTGGGGCTGGAGGGATCGCTCACCACCGGCGTCGTCTCGGGGGTGAACCGCACCATCTCCTCGGTCCGGAACTTCACCATCTCCGGCGCGATTCAGACCGACGCCGCGGTTAATCCCGGCAACAGCGGCGGCCCGCTGCTCACGCTGGAGGGTACCGTGGCCGGCGTCATCACCCAGGCCGGCGGCGAGAACATCGGCTTCGCCGTCAGTTCGGCGCTGACCGAACGGGTCATCCCCGAACTGGTCGAGACCGGCAGCTACCAGCACTCCTACCTCGGCGTGCGAATCCTCCCGGTCACGCCGCTGCTGGCGGACGCGAACGGCCTCGACGACGCCCGCGGCGTCTATCTGGCCGCGGTTCCGGCGGGGAGCCCCGCCGACGGCGTGCTTCAGGGCGGGACTGAGACCGTCTCCGTCGGGGGATCACCGCAACCGACCGGCGGCGACGTGATCGTCGCGCTCGACGGGACCACTATCGACACCACTGGCCAACTCGGCACCTACCTCGCGCTGGAGACCAGCCCCGGCGATACCGTCGGGGTAACGGTGATCCGCGACGGCGAGGAGCAGACCGTGGAGGTCACGCTGGGGACGCGGCCCGATCCTCGATAGCCGCGGAACTGGCAAACGTCGCGCTCTCGGCGTGACGGTAAACAGTTCCGAAACGCGAGCGGGGAGTGTACCGACCCGTGAGCGCGCATCTCGTTTTCAGCCCTCCATCCGCTCGACCAGATCCTCGAACTGCTCGCGGCGGCCGTCGATGGCCTCCTGTTTGAGCGCCTCCTCCTCGTCGCTCGGGCACTCGAGGTCCGGCACGTTCGTCGGGTTCCCGTCCTCGTCGAGGGCGACGAACGTGAAGTAGGAGGCAGTGGTCTTGCGCTCCTCGCCCTCCCGGGGGTCCTCGGCGCGCACGTCGACTTTCACGTCGATGCTCGTGCGGCCGGTGTTGAACACGTACGCCTGCACCACCGCCACCTCGCCGAGGTCGATGGGCGAGATGAAGTCGACGTGATCCATCGACGCCGTCACCACCTGCTTGTTGGCAAAGCGCATCCCCGCGATGGCGCCGCAGATGTCCATCCAGTGGAGAACCGCGCCCCCCAGCGCCCGCCCGAGGTTGTTCGTGTCGTTGGGCAGGAGCAGTTCGGTCATCTCGGTGTAGGACTCCGCGAGCGTGGCGTTCTCCGTCATGTACGGCGATGGGGGCGGGGCTCACTCAAAGCCGCCGGTCGGCGGTCCCTCCTGCGTGAGCGACCACCGCCTCAGTCCGGAACCGGTACGCGATAGGTAATCTCCCGGTCTTCCTCGTCTCTGACGCGAGTGGTGAAGAACCAGACGAACGTCACTGTCGACGCGTCCGCCGGAATCTCGGCGTACAGCCACCCTCCGTTGGTCGCTTCCGGCCAGTAGACGGCCACCTCACCGAACAGTTTCCGTTCGGGAGACAGGATTCGTTCGCGGGAGTCTGCCACGTACTGCTCCCGAATCTCGGTCTCGCCCTCCTCGGTGCGGACTCCGAACATCGACGGGACGTTCATGGACTGATCCCCGACGTTCGTCGTGGTCAGCTTCAGGAGCAGGAACACGGACCCATCCTCGGCTGTCACCGTCTCGTCCTCGAACTTCAGAGTTCGTCTGGTCTCCGGGGCGGCGACGGTGAGCGATTTCCCGCCGTAGGTCTTCGTTTCCGAGTACTCCGGGACCGGCGTCGCCGTCGCCGTCGCGGTCGCTGTGGCGGTGTCGGTCGACGGCCGTTCGGTGGGTTCGGGAATCTGCTCCCGCGCCGGCAGTGGCGGGTCGGTGGTGGCCCAGACCCCACCGCCACCGAGTCCCAGCGCCGCCAGCAGCACCAGCAGTCGGCGTCGGCGCACGGTTACTCGTCGCCGTCGACCGGCGTCAGATGCCGCAGCTCGGTTCCCCGGGCGTAGATGCCCTCGCTGGCTGGCCGCAGGCGAACCACGGGCTGGTCGTACAGGCCGCCCTCACCGTCGCTGGTGTACATCGGCACCCGGGTGGCGTCGCCGCTCGCGGGGTCGATGCGGTGGACCCTGATCTCGCCTTCCTGGAACCGATCCGGGACGAGCAGTGCCTCGTCGGTGATGATCGACCCCGGGGAGAACGCGCCGGTGGTCTCGTACTGCCACTGCTCCTCGCCGGACTCGCGATCCAGTGCCAGGATGGTGTCGCCCCCGATCAGGTACACACGTTCGTCGTCGAGAAGCGGCGGGGAGACGGCGGTGTTGACGAACAGCTCCGGCCGCTGCCAGTGGCGGCTGCCGTCGCTCTCGTAGGCCACCATCCCGTAGCGCGACTCGTCGTACTGCATCCCGCTCCGGTTCGTGACGGAGAACACGGTACTCCCGTCGACGGTCGTCCAGTGGGCCCACCCCATGTCCGCCTCGCGGAGCCAGTTCCGCTCGAACGAGCCGAGAACCTCGCCCGTCTCGAGATCGCGGCGCTGAACCATCATTGGGTTGTCCTGCCACGTCGACTCGACGGGCGCCGCGCCGATGAGGATGATCTCGCCGTCGCTGATCACCGTCTCGTACACGCCCGCCATGCTCTCGACGGTGCTCTGGTGGACCATCTCACCCGCCGTGAGATCGACGATTGCCAACTCGGATGGATCGTACGACTCGCTGCTCACCGTCACGAACAGCCCCGACTCGCTCACTTGATTCAGCGACACGTCGGGTTCGGTCCCGACATCGCTGACGAGGGCCGTCCGCTCACCCGTCTCCGGGTCCAGTACGATCACGTCGCCGTCCCGGGTGAGGCCGGCGACGGCGCCGTCGGCGTACACCGTCCCGCCGATCTCGCCGGCATCCCACGTCCAGCGAACCTCGCCGTTCGGGTCGATCGCGCTCAGGGAACTCGCGACGTGATCGCGGTCCGATTGGACGAACAGCGTCTCGCCGCCGGCGACGACCCGGCTCGTGCTGGATACGTCAGCCGCCCAGTTGACCTCGTACTCGCCGGCGATATCCGGCTGCTCGGCGACGTATCTCGCGTTCGTGGCATCCCGGGCGTACGTTCGCCAGTCGAGGGGGACGGCCGACGGCTCCGTCGGCGTCTCTGTGGCCGTCGCCGTTTCCGTGTCCGTTTCTTCGGCCTCTTCCATCGCCTGTTGCACCGTCTCTGGGAGCGTAGACGTCCCCTCGCTGTTGCCGCCACAGCCGGCCAGACCAGCCGTTCCGGCCACCGCAAGCGCTCTGAGGTAGTCACGTCGGTTCACAGTGGCTCCACACTCCCGCAGGTCATCGGTTCATCGGGTGAGGATGTTCGCCGCACCCCGGCGAACTGGGTCGCTCAGTCGTCGGCGGCGACCACGTCGGTCTCGCCGCGCGCTCGACCGTGTGCGGTTCGAGCGAGCGCCTGTGCGGCCTCAGTGTCGCCCACCTCCAGATAGAGCGCGGTTAGCTCCGACGTGAGCGTGTCGGCCTGCGGGTCGGCACCGCAGTCGCGGAGCTCCTCGATCCCGGTTTCGAGCTGGTCGATGGCGTCGTCGTACTCGCCGCGTTCGACCAACACGTCCGCCAGCAGTGACCGAGTGACGCCGACCGAGCGCTGGTTTCCGGCCGCGGAGAGATGCTCCATCGACTCACGAGCGAGAGTTTCGGCCCGCTCGACGTCGCCACGCTGAAGCGCACAGACGGCCAGATTGTGCTCGCTCATCCCGATCTCGTGGGGGTTTCCGATCGCCTCGCGGATCGCCAGCGCCTCTCGGTGGGTGTCGACGGCGGCCTCGACCTCCCTGAGGTCCTTGCGCACGATGCCGATGTTGTTGAGACAGATCGCCAGCCGGTGGTCGTCGCCGATTCGGTGGAACAGCGACTCCGCGCGTTCGAGATACGACAGCGCCCGCTCGTCGTTCCCGCGCCGCCGTTCGAGGTCGCCGAGGCTAGTGAGCGTGGCCGCGGCGCCGTGGTCGTCACCTCGTTCGGACTGGATGTCGATGGCTCGCTCGTATCGGCCGGCAGCCGCCTCGTACTGGCCCAGATTCACCATCGCGTTGGCGGCGTTCGCGAGGCAGTTGGCGACCCGGAGCGGCTCGTCGGCGGCCTCGAACGTCTCCCGGGCGGCCCGGGCGTGGGCGACCGCCGCGTCGTAGTCGGCGCGTTCGGCCGCCGCTGTGCCGAGGTTCTGCCGACAGACCGCGAGCAGGAGGTCGTCGTCGACGGCCGTCGCCCGACGGTGTGCCGCGTCGTACCGCTCCACGGCCGTCTCGTGGTCCCCGCGGCGCTGGGCCACGGTGCCGAGGTCGATCAGTGCCCGAACGACCGTCTCCCCGTCGTCGAGTCGGAGTCCCAGACCGAGCGCGGCGGCGAGTTCCTCGACGGCGTCGTCGTAGGCGGACTGCTGGAGCGCGGCGCTCCCCAGCCCGCGCCTCGCCCGCGCCGTCGCGTGGGGGTTTTCCGCCGCTCGGGCGGCTTCCAGCAGTCGGTCGAACGCGGCGCTGGCCTCCGCCGGGCTCCCAGCGTTCAGCGCCAGCCGACCGTGCCAGCGGTGGCGCCGGAGCGTGGCGACCGATTCGGGCATCCGGTTCCGGAGGCGGGAACCCACCAGCCCGGCGAGCCGGGGGCGTGTCCGTAGCGCGTCGAACAGCGCCGCGACAAACGACTCCGGCCAGTCGTCGGTGTCTGGGAGTGGCGACTCCGCCGCGGCTGCCTGCGCGCCGCCGTCGAGTACCGCCGTGAGCGACCGTCCGAGCGCCTCTTGGGCGCCGCGCTCACCGAGCCGTTCGACGGCGTGGGCCAGAAACGCGGTCGACCAGGCGTCGTGGACGGTCGCACCGACCCGGAGCGGGTCCATACGCCGGCCGAACAGGACTTCGCCGTCCAACACACTCAGCGCATCCTCGAGGAACGCCGTGTCGCCCAGCGGGTCGACAGTTGCGGACCGAATCGGGAGGTCCGCGAGGTTCAGCAGATTGATCCAGATGCCGAGGTCGACTGCGAGTCGCCCCCGGGACTGGAGCCGGTCGAACGCGTCGGCCGCCGATTCCGAGAGACTGGTCGGGGTGTCGCCGGCGGCGACGGCTAGCGGGTCGGCCAGCCGTGCGACTCGGTGGGCCGCGACGACGAACGCCCCGGCAGCGTCGTCGCCGGTAACCGACTCGTGGAGGGCCGTGGCCGAGAGCGGGAGTGCCGACTCCCGACTCTCGGCGGCACGGGCGAGCAACGCCTCGCAGTCGGCGACCGACAGCCCCGGCATCGACAGTTCGGTCGGTCCCGGCTCAGCAGGCGTCTCCGCGCGCTCCCACGCTGCGGTCCGGGCGTCGAACAGGAAGCTCACGTCCGTCCGGCCGGCGAACTCCGCCCGGAGATCCAGCGCGCGTCGAGCGTTCGGGTCGACCACGTCCTCGACGACCACCAGGGTGTGGCCAGCCGTCGCGTCGATGGCCCGGAGGAGCGCCGGAACTGACTCGAGGGGTCGGTGACCGTCCGGCTGGCGGTACAGCACCGTCCCGTGGTCGGCCCGGTGCCACGAGACCGCGATTCGTTTACAGACCGTGCTCTTTCCGGAGCCTGGCGGCCCGGTGAGGACGACGTCCTCGCCGGCACGCAGGCGTCGACGGGCGTCGGCTGTCACCGACGCCGCTCCGTCGGCCGAGGCGCGGTCGATGAGGAACCCGCTATCGGCGTCCGCGAGGGAGATCCCGGTTCGCCACGCCTGGAGCAAGGAGGCCGTGCCCCGCCGATCCAGCAGTGCGTCGGTGAGCCGGACCACTCCCTCACTCTCCAGATCAACCGGGAGCACGTCGCCGGTCGCCGGCGCCGTAACCTCCGGCGTGGGCTCGACGGCCGCGAGATCCTCGGTGCATTCAGTCGCGTCGGCGATCCGGTCCTCGACTCGGTTGGCGAGTCGGCTGATCGCCTGTGGGTCCGTCAGTTCGAGCGCTCCGGCGACCCCACCGAACCCAGTGTAGGCGAGTATCAGTGCGCAGTCAGTGTCGCCCCGACAGACGACGATCCCCACCTTCGGCACGTCGCCCCGGAACACGCGGACGTCGGCGGTCGCCAGCCGCCGGGACTGTGCCGGGAGTCGCTCTCCCAGTGCGTCCGCGAGCGCCGGGGCGAGCACGAGTCGGGTGGTCGTCTCCGGGCCGGCATGCTCGCAGTACGTGTCGAGCACCACCGAGTCCGAGAGTCCCGGGAGCGCGGCGGCGACGCTGGTCGATCCGGTGAGGGCGTCCCTCAGGAGGTCGGGAACTTCGTGTGGATCGACCTGGTGGACGGTCGACTTGGCGACCGGGAGCGGCGAGAGCCTCGCGTCCGCCGGGATGGCGTCGACGACGGGGCTGGCGTCGAGGACGCCCTGAATGTCCGAGCGTAGCGTCTCGTACCGTGAAAGTGCGAGTCGTCCGGTTCTCGTCGTTCGGTAGCCGCCGTCGACCTTCGACACGAGTCCGGCGTCGAGGAGTGCCTCGATGGCACGGTCGACCGTCGAGCGAGAGGTGTCGAGGCGATCGATGAGGTCGCGCTTGAACAGCGGCCCGTCACGGAGCGCCCCGAGGAACTCCACACGGTCGCCGACGAGCGCCAGCAGTTCGTCGATTCCGGTGTCGGACGACATCGTGACGATAGGGGATGTGTCGGGTGGGTGTAAATACTTTCACCGCGAGGGGACTCGACCGCCGCTGCACTGCTCCCCCTCGGCCTACTCCTCGGTATCGACGCCGTCGACGCCGAGTTCCTCGCCGCTGCGGCCCGCCGCGTCGAGGATCTCGTCGCTCACCTCGATGGGGCAGTCCGCCCGGATGGCGATAGCGATGGCGTCGCTGGGGCGGGCGTCGAACGTGAGCGACCGGGGCTCGCCCTCCTCGTAGCGCTGGACGTCGACCTTGGCGTAGAACGTCCCCTCGCGCAGGTCGTCGATGCGCACCCGGTCGAACGCGCCGCCGAACTCCGCCAGCATCCCCACGAACAGGTCGTGGGTCAGCGGCCGGTCGAACGGCTCGTCGGCCAGTCCTCGCCGGATGGCGTCGGCCTGGTCGTCGGTGACGAAGATGGGCAGGTACGTCCCGTCGGCCCGCAGCAGCGCCGCCGGGACCTCCTCGCCGCCCGGCGTCTCGCCCGTCGCGATTCCCGTTACTTCGGCGACGTGAGTCATATGTGGGTGATACCCACGGGGCGGGAAATAGCTGTCGCGGGGCCGAACGTTCATGGCCGCCGGCCGCCTACAGCCCGCAAATGGACTGTCGCGTGGTGCTGGAAGCGGCTGTGCCGGTTTACGACGTGGCGACCCCCGAGAGCGCCGTCGGCGCGGCCATCTCGACGGTGGGGGAACAGCTCAACCCCGATCTGTCGTACGTCGACATCGAGCCCCGGAACCGTCGGTCGCCCCGTGGTGCCGAACTCCCGCCCGCGACCGTCGCGGCCGGCGAGGGGCTGGTGGCGCTCGAACTGGGGATGACCGTCTACGATGTCGAGAGCGAGGACCACGCCGTCCGGATCGCGCGCTCGGAGATCGGCCAGCGACTCGAGGGGATCCCGCTCGAACGCGTGGCGGTCCGCCCGGCCGACGAGGAGGAAGAGGCGAGCGAAGCGGAGGCGGCGCCGGCGGCGTCGACGGACGACGAGGAAGCGTCGCTGCTGCCGGAGTTCGAGGAGATGGTCGAGCGCGAACACGAGTGACGCGTCGCTACTGGGGAGTGGGCTCCGGAGAACGGCCGGCTGTCCGACTCAGTCGGCGGCGGCGGTGATCGTCTCCTGCTCGGAGAGGGAGTCAGTGAGGCCGTGGACTAACTCGAAGACGGCGTGTTTGTGGTCTGTCTTCGAGCGGTGGATCGAGGTGGGCTGGACGCCGTAATCCTCGTACCCCTCGAGGTCGAGATCCGTCCCCTCGGACTCCTCGTACTCGGCCCGTACCTCCGAGAGAAGGCCGTGGAGGTGAATGAGCTCTTGTTTCTTCATATCCATCATTGTGTACAGTCTCGAGGGTTATAGGAGTACTTTGAGTATTGTTAACAATGGTGTGCACAAGAGCGGCTGTTCCGGCCGATATCGGGAGAATCGGCGGACGCGTGGGATAACCCTTTGGGCCATCGTCGCCGACGCAGAACCCACGCCGTCGCCCTCGTGCGGGTCGTTACCACGATCAGCGCCGGTTCCAGTCGTTTGAAGTCGGCTCAGGCGTTGACTCGGGTATGGAGAGTCACGACCCTACCGCGCTCATCGAGCAGGCCCGCGACGCGCTCGAGGCCGCCTACGTCCCCTACTCGGAGTTCCCCGTCGGCGCCGCCATTCTGACCGGCGACGGCGAAATTTTCACCGGCACCAATATCGAGAACGCGAACTACAGCAACGCGCTCCACGCCGAGGAGGTCGCGGTCGGCAGCGCGGTCCGGGCGGGCCACCGCTCCATCGCGGCCGTCGCCGTCACCTCGGAGGACCGCGAGGGGCTCACCCCCTGCGGGATGTGCCGCCAGACGCTCGCGGAGTTCGGCGACGATGACGTGCCGGTGTACTGTGACACTGACGACGGCGAGTACGGGGAGTACCGGCTCGGCGAACTCATTCCTGACACCATCACGCCGGGGATGCTGGGCGTCGACCCCGAGGCTGAGGACTGAGTCAGGGCGCCCCGGGCGGCACTGCGACCCGCGACAGCCCTTTGCCCCCCCGGGGTCTAAGGGCCTGTATGTACGTCCGCGATGCACGAAACCGGGACGAGGCGTGGCTACTCGACCGGATCGAGGAGATGGGGCTCGACAGCGCCGCTTTCCGCTCGCGGGACTACGTCATCGCGGTCGACGAGCGCTCGAACGAGCGGGCGGGCTTTGGCCGCTACCGTATCCACAAGACCGACGAGGGGGAGGTCTGTGAACTCACGGGCATCGGCGTCGTGGAGGGCTGGCGCGGGCAAGGTGTCGGCGCTCACGTCGTCGAGCGGTTGATCGACCTCGCAGCCGACGAGGGGTTCGACACGGTGTACTCGATCACCGACAGCGACGACTACCTCCGGCAGTTCGGCTTCGATGAACCCGAGGAGCGACCGCCAGTGATCGAGGACCGCCTCGAGCAGAAACGCGAGGAGGTCGGCGAGGATGTCGTCGCCCTCGCCGTCGATACCGACGCCTTCGAGATGCCGCCGGCGTTCCGCGAGCGGTTCAAGAACGCCGAGAAAGGCGGCCACGAGGAGACCGAACCCGAGGAGAGCGCCGAGGACTTCGGTATCGACGCCGACGAGGCGACGTACAAGTACGATACCGGAAGCTAAGCCCCCGACTGGGGAATCTGGGGCAGCGTCGTCCCGGACTCACCTCCCGCTTTTACCGCCGAACGAGCCGTTCTTTCGCCTGCTGGATCCTCCCCATCGGCCCCGCCTCCAAGAATCGCGTCAAAACTCCGGGCACGCCGGGTTCGGCACAAAGCCTATGCTGTACACCCGCCGAGTTCGGATCGTGTCCCTCCGACGATATTTCGGTGTCCTCCGCGCAGTCCTCCTGCTGGCCGGCGGTGTCGCGTTCTGCTGGGCGGTCTACACGGGCGCGACGCTGCCCGAACCGCCGCCGAACAGCGACGGCCTGCCCACTGGGTTCGCCGTCGCGTTCATCCTCATCGGCCAGTCCGTGGGCGCGGTTCTCGCGCACGTGGGCTACGCGCTGCCGGCCGGGATCGGTCGGTTCCGGTTCGGCCCGCTGGCCGACCGACCGGCGGTCGTCCGCGCCGCAGCGGCGACCGGCGCGTTCGCGGCGCTCGTGTTCCTGCTGCTAGTTGCTGGCTGGCTGCTCCCCGACTCGATGCCTCCGGTCGTGACGGGAACGTACGCGTTCACCTGGCTCGGTGCTGTCGTTGGTGGCGCTGTCGGCCTCCTCCTGACGGCGCTGCTGGCTGTCGGTACCGCGACGGTTCGGCTCTTCGGAGGCGATCCGCTACTGGAAGGGATCACCACCGACTGACCGGCGCCGTAGCGCTCCGAAACCGACAAGCGCCGCCGGGCGCCAGTTCGGGTATGAACCCGCTCGACCGCTACGAGCGCCTCGTCGACGATGTCGAGGCGTTCCGCGACGCCTGCGACCGGCCGCTGCCCTCGGTGGTCCGGGTGAACGAACTCCGGGCCACCCCCGAGCGCGTCCGCGCGGCGTTCGCGGAGGAGGGCGTCACCTACGAGCAGGTAGACTGGAACGACCGGCTGTTCCGCCTGCCCGACGGCTCGCCCGGCACGTCGTGGCCCTACGTCCACGGCTGGCTCCACGGCCAGGAGGAGGTCTCGGCCCTGCCCGCGCTGGCGCTCGACCCCGACCCCGGCGACCGGGTCTGGGACGCCTGTGCGGCCCCCGGGAGCAAGACCTGCCACCTCGCGGATCTGATGGATAACTCCGGGGTCCTGATCGGCAACGACAACAACCTCGGCCGGCTCTCGGCGCTCCGGCACAACGCCGAGCGACTCGGCGTGAGCAACCTCGTCGTCACGAACGACGACGCACGGAACTTCACCACCGACAACCTCGGGGTCGATTCGCTGGACGGCGTCGCCGGACGGAGTCCGGCTGCCAGTCGAACGCAGTTCGACGGCGCCGTCGCCGACGTACCCTGCTCGTGTGAGGGCACCTGCCGGAAGAACCCCGACGTGCTGGAGAAGTGGTCGATGGGCCACGTGAAGGGGCTGGTCGGCATCCAGAAGGGGGTTCTCCGGCGCGCTATCGACCTCACCCGCCCGGGCGGCGACGTGGTCTACTCCACCTGCACGTTCGCGCCCGAGGAGAACGAGGCCGTCGTCGACCACGCCATCAGAACGACCGACGCGGAGATGGTCGAGTGGGACGCGCCGCTCGAAACCGCGCCCGGGATCACCGAGTGGGAGGACCAGACGTTCGACGAGTCGCTGCAGAAGGCTCACCGCGTCTACCCACACCAGAACGACACGGGCGGGTTCTTCGTCGCGAAACTCCGCGTGGGCGGCGCTGAGTCCGACGCTACCGGCGACGCCGACGAGACGACGGAGGTGGAAGCATGACCCAGAACGACGGCCAGCGCTTCGACCGTCTACCCCCTACCCCCGACGAGCGAGAAGTCGAGGGCCGTGCCTCCCGCGAGGAGGTCGTCGACTGGTGGGACGAGCGATTCGGCGTCCCGTCCGAGACGTTCGAGGACGTGACGTTCTGGGAGAAGGGCTCCGGGAAGATCTGGGCGTTCAGCGCCAACCTCCCCTCGCCCGTCGAGGTCGAGGGGCTGGGGATCACCGTCCTCCGGACCCGACAGGAACACTGGAAGCCCACCACGACCGGCGTGAAGCGCTTCGGCCAGGAGGCCACGGAGAACGTGATCGACCTCGGACCCGGTGAGGCGGCGGCGTTCGCCGCAGGTCACGACCAGCAGATCGGCCGCTGGGACGGCGACTGGGGCTACCTGATCGCCGCCCACGAACTCGCCGGCGAGCGAGAACCCATCGGCGTCGGCCTCTACCTCCACGGGGAACTCCGCTCACGGATCCCGAAGGGGTATCAGGAAGAGCTCGCGGTGCTGGACTGACCGCGACGACGCCTCTTCCCGTCTACTCCCCGTCTTTCTCTTGAACCGTCCCGCCGCTGAGCCCCTCCCACTCGACCCGGTAGCCGAGCGCCGAGAGCGCCGCCGAGGCGTCGGTGAGGCCGAACTCCGTGAGGCACTCTTCGGCCGCAGCGAGGTCCATCCCGGCCTCGATTCCCTCGCCCGCTTCCTCGAGGACCGCGGGGCGGACGAGCGTGCGCCCGACGAGTCGGTGTTCGGGGAACGACTTCCCCTCGACGGCGTCGACGCTCACGCCCTGTTCGGCGGCCAGTTCCTCCAAGCCTACGGCACCTGCGTCGGGGACGATCTGCTCGGGAAGATCGGCGGCCGCGTCGGCGACGAGATCCGCCTCGAACTCCCGGAGGGCGTCGAGCACGTCCTTCACGCGAACCGAGCCCGAGTAGGGGATCGCCCGGTGGTCGCGGGCCTCGATAGCCTCGCTTGCGGCTAAGGACTCGTCGACGGCGACAAGGAGTTCCACGTCCTCGACGGTTTCGAGTTGTGAGAGCTTCTTCTCGACGTATTCGGGCGTCCAGAACCCCATGATCTCGAAGTACACCCGGAAGCGGTCGGCGACGGCCTCCCCCTCGGCCCCCGCCGGCGCGTAGTCGAACGCGAAGTCCGGGATCATCACCCGGTTCCCGGTTGCCAGCGGCTCCGGCTCCCGGAGCAGCTCCCAGTCGGTGTCGAGGCTCTCGAACGCCGCGGCGAACTCAGACTCGACCGCGGAGTCGTAGGTCGGCTCCGCCACGGGGTCGACGCCCGGTACCGACACGTCCTCGTCGATCAGCGTCATCGTCCGCTCGCGCCCGCGGTCGTCGATGGTCGCCGAGAGCCGCCAGTCGTCGGTTTTGGCGACCGAGCGCAGCAGGCGGGCGAAGCTCGTGCCGTAGCGCCGGGTCGCGCAGAACAGCGTGTCCGGGCCCGTGACGACGAGTTCTCGCCCCTCGTCGGTCCGCCGGACCTCGTACATCAGTCCCAGCCGTTTGACCGCACTGACCAGATCCGCGGGCTCCGAGGAGCGCACGCGGACCTCCGTGGCGTCGAACAGCGCCGTCTGGGCCAGCGAGAGGTCGTACTGGGAGAGCAGCGTCTCGGGGTCCCAGCGCGGTTCGAACGCGTCGAGGATCTGGTTCTCCTTGCGGTCGGCATACAGCGACGACTCGACGGCGCCGGCGTCGACGCCCAGCCGACCCGCGGCCAGCGAGAGCGCCTCGGCTCGCTCGCCGTCGCTGGCGACGCCGACCGACTCCGCGCTCTCGAAGACCGCCCGGCGGGTCCGACGCGGCGGCACGTCAGCTTGGGTCTCGAAGACGGCTTCGCGCTCCAGCAGCGCCGCCAGCCCGCGGACGAGTTTGAACGAATCGGCCTCGCGCTCGGCCGTCTCGAGCGCGTCCCGGAGTCGCGAGCGCGGCTCGCCGACGTGGCCCTGAAACGTCCCGAGCAGGCTCGCTGCCAGCGCTCGGTCGCCCTCGTCGGTGAACTGCGGGTGGTAGCCGCCACCCGCTCGCGACACTCGGAGGTGGTCCTTCCGCAGCACAGTCGAGGTAGGCGGTGGGCCCCTAAAACGCCGCCGGAGCGGGCCTTCGGGGCTTCGACGCGGGACGTCTCTCGGCCATCAGGGGGAACGCTGATTGTGTCCCCCGGTCTATTGGGGAGCGTGAAACGCCGACGATTCCTCCCGCTGGCCGCCGTCGCCCTCTCTGGCTGTCTCGGCGCCCGTGACGAGTCCGGGCCGCGAACCCCGCCGCTGACGCCGAAAGGTGGCCCGACGCCGGAAGGCGGGCGTAACCTCCGGATCGTCGACGCGGTCCCCCGCGAGGGCGAGGACGGCTCGCTCGTCTTCGCGGTCACCGTCGAGAACACCGCCGCCAGCAGCCAGCGCGACACGCTCGTGGGGATTGCGACGGTCCAGGGCGAGTCGGGGTCGACTGAGTACGAGGCCAGACGGCAGGTCTCGCTGGACGGCAACACCGAGGCCGAGTTCGACCTCGTCTTCGATGTGGCCTACGAGCAGTGGGCCGGCAACGGGGGTATCTCCTACGGCTGGCAGGGTCAGCTCTAGCGCCGGCGCTCGGCGACGCGCTCCTCGGCAGTTTCCTCGCTGACGACCTCGTAGAGCAGCGCCTGTGAGCCGTCGGCGTTCGGGCGGAGGATCCGGCCGAGCCGCTGGGTGAACTCCCGCTCGCTCCCGGACCCGGCCAGCAGCACCGCGACGTTCGCGTCAGGCACGTCGACGCCCTCGTCGAGCACGTTCGCGGTCACGACTCGGGAGTACTCCCCCGAGCGGAACCGATCCAGAATCTCCCGGCGCTCGGGCGCGCCGGTCTCGTTGGTGATCGCCGGCAGGAGGTAGCGCTCGGAGAGTCGGTACACCAGATCCGTGCTCGCAGTGAAAACGATCACGCGGTCGTCGCGGTGGCGGTCCAGCAGCGTCCCCAGTTCCGCGACTTTCTCGTCGGCCTCGCGGACGATTCGGCGAGCGCGCTGTTTGGCCAGTAGCGCCTCCCGCGCCTCGGGATCGCGGCCGGAGCGCTTCACGAGTTCCTGATAGTCGCTTCCCTGCCGCATCGAGATGCCGGAGCGATTGAGGTAGTCGACGAACGTGCTCTGGGCCTCCTCGTAGGCCTCGCGCTCCTCGGGGGCCAGATCGACCTCGATCCGCCGGATCTCGTAGTCCGCGAGATGCTCGCCGGCGAGGTCGTCGGCGTCGAGGCTGAACACCCGCGGGCCGACGAGGTCGACGAGTTCCTCGTGGGCGCCGTCGGGGCGCTCGAACGTCGCGGTCAGCCCCAATCTCACGGGCGCGGCGAGCATCCGCGCGATCTCGCGGTAGCCCTCGCCGCCGAGGTGATGGACCTCGTCGAAGACGACGAAGCCGAACTGGTCGCCTACGTCATCCGCCTTGAGGTACGCCGAGTCGTACGTGGAGACGGTGATCGGCTCCCGGCGCTGCTCGCCGCCGCCGAACTGGCCGATGGGGACGTCGAACTCGGCTTCCAGTTCGCGGCGCCACTGCGCCAGCAGGTCGATGGTGGGAACCACAACGAGGGTCGGCAGGCCGAGTTCCGCCATCGCGGCGATGGCGAGCACGGTCTTCCCAGCCCCGGTGGGGAGTTCGACGACGCCGCGGTCGCCGGCCTCGCGCCACGCGTCCAGCGCCTCCTGCTGGTACTCCCGGAGCTGGTAGCGCGTGGAGAGTTCGAGTGAGTTCGTCTCGAGCACGCGGTCCCGGTACGCGACGCCGCGGTCGTCGAGCGCGTCCCGGAGGTCGGCGTAGCGGTACGCAGGAGTGCGGTAGCCGCCGCTGCGCTCGTCGCGTTCGAGGTACTCGCGTTCGTGGGCGAGGGCGGCGAGCACTGAATCGTCGTCGCCGGAGCTATCGCCGGAACCGCCAAACGACGGTTCCGGCTGGCTCGCGGGAGCTTCGCTCCCGCTGCTCACGGCCCGGACGGTCCCGTCCTCGAACCGGAGCGCGAGCGTCATACCTGACGTTCGCCGCCGCGACGTTTGTGGATTTCGGGGCGCTCCGAACGGCTTACCCGGATGCGCCCGGTAGCGACGGCCATGAGCGACGATACCGACGAGGCGGTCGAGGAGTTCCTCGACGCCGCCGACAAAGTGTACAGCGAGTACGATCAGGGCTACATGAACGCGGACGTGGCGCTCTCGCAGTTGGAGACACGGATCGAGACGCTGCGGGACGAACTCGAGGAGTAGTTGGCTTTTTGACGGCGGGGTCTAACTGGGAACTATGTCCACGCGGCCCTCCAGCGGACGCGGTCCCGGCAACGTCGATGTCGTCGGCGACCGGATCGTCGTACAGATCGTCGACTACGTCCTGATGTTCGTGCTGTTGGTCGGGTTCGCGGTCGCCGGGGTTGCCGCTGCCGGCGCTAATGCCGGCGAAGGGGTGGTCTTCCTCGGCGTCCTCGTCGTCGGCCTCGGCTACGGAACCGTTCTCGAAGGCGTCTACGGCAAGACCGTCGGGAAGATGGCGACGAACATCCGCGTCGTCGGTCGGGGCGGCCGTGAGATCGGTTTCGGGCAGGCGCTCATCCGGAACATCCCGGCGCTGTTCGGTGGCTGGCTGACGTGGCTGGTCGGGATCGCGGTGATCGCGATGGACGAGCAGAATCAGCGACTGTTCGATCAGGCGGCGGCGACGTACGTCGTGAAGGACGGAAGCAGCGCCCCGGCGACGACGGCGAAACGATCGCCCGAGTTCACTCGCTGATCAGGCGGCGCGGCCGGTTTGAGGGGTAGTCTTTTCGAACGCCGGGGCGACGGTGGGACCATGCCCCGCTCCTCCACCTACCCCGGCAATGTGAACGTCCTCGGCGCTCGCCTCGTCGCGCAGTTGATCGACCTCGTGGCGATGTTCCTCCTGATGCTCGTGGCCATCGTCGCGCTCGTCGTCGTTTTCCCCGGAGTGGACGCCGCCGGTGCGGAGTTGCTGGGCGTCCTCACCTTCGTCGGCGTCGCACTCGGCTACGGAACCGTACTCGAGGGGACCTACGGCAAGACACTCGGAAAGATGGCGACGAACGTCCGCGTGGTCTGTCGCGACGGGAGCGAGATCGACTACGGACAGGCGTTCGGCCGGAACATCCCGGCGCTGTTCGGCGGCTGGCCAACGTGGTTCGTGGGGATGGTCGCTATCGCGGCGAACGACGACAATCAGCGACTGTTCGACGAGTTGGCGGACACGTACGTCGTCCGCGACACCGGCCAGTAACCGCCCGAATCAGCGGGCTACTCGCTGATCAGGCCGCGCACGTACTCGACCTGCTCGGCGAACGCCTCGTCCGTGCGCTCGCGCGGCCGGTCGAGGTCCACGTCGACGATCTCCTGCACCCGGCCGGGGCTGGGTTCCATCACGACGATGCGGTCGGCCAGCGTTACGGCCTCGTCGACGTCGTGGGTGACGAACAGCACGGTCTTCTCGGTCTCCCGCCAGATCGACAGGAGCTCGGCGTGGAGCATCGAGCGCGTCTGGGCGTCGACGCTACCGAACGGCTCGTCCATCAGCAGGATCTCGGGGTCGACCGCCAGCGCGCGGGCGATGCCGACGCGTTGTTTCATCCCGCCGGAGAGCCCCTTGGGGTAGCTGTCGGCGAACGCCTCGAGGCCGACGAGGTCGAGCATCTCCGCGACCCGCTGCTCACGCGCGCCGGCGTCGAGGTCCTGCTGTTCCAGCCCGAACGCGACGTTCCCGCGGACGGTCCGCCACGGGAACAGGTGGTACTCCTGAAAGACGATGCCGAGATCCGGCGAGGGGCCGGTGACTGGCTCACCCGAGAGACGGACCTCGCCGCTGGTCAGGGGCTCTAGCCCGCCGATGATCCGGAACAGTGTGGTCTTCCCACAGCCTGAGGGGCCGACGATGCAGACGAACTCGCCGTCCTCGACGTCGAAGCTCACGTCCGCCAGCGCGCGGACGCCGCCGTCCTCACCGTCGTAGGTCTTGGAGACGCCATCGACGGCGACGCGTCGGTCGCTCCCGCTCATTGCCACGCCAACACCCGGTTCTGGACGCTCTTGACGCCGGTGTCGAGCACGAGATACACCAGGCTCATCAGCAGGATGTACGCGAGCACCGCGTCGACCGAGAGGTTCTGTGAGGCGGTGTAGAGCTCCCGACCCACGCCGGGCACGCCCATCAGTTCGGCCGCGATGATGAGCATCCAACACCGACCGATCCCGGTGCGGATCCCCGTGATGATCTCCGGGAGCGCCGAGGGGAGCACCACCTTCCGGACCAGACCCAGGTCGGTGTCGACGCCCAGCGACTTCGCGACGTCGAGGAACTCCTCGGGGACGCCGTCGACGCCGCCGTAGGCCGCGTAGTAGTTGATCCAGAACGCGCCCGCGGCGATGATGAACGCCGCGCCGGCGTGGTTCAGCCCGATCCACGCGATGGCGAAGCCGATCAGCGCCAGCGGCGGCACCGGGCGGAGCACCCGCACAAGCGGCGTCGCCACGTCGTCAGCGAGGTCGCTGTAGGCCATCGTCACGCCCAGTGCGATCCCCAGCGTCGTGCCGACGACGGTGCCCGGGAGCCAGTGGGTGACGCTCGCGGTCAGCGCGGTCAGCATCGCGCCCGACCGGAGTTCGACCACGAACACCTCGGCGACGGCCCGCGGCGACGGCAGCACGTACGCGGGGTTGAACCACGACGCGACCTCCCAGACGAGGAGGAAGGCGACGACGCCCAGCGCGCCCCGAGCGAGGCGTCGTCGGTCGTAGTCGCCGCCGAAATCGGTGCCGAGGTCGGTCTCCAGTGTGCTCATTCGAGGCTGTCGTAGAGCGAGTAGTCGAAGATCTGATCGATGCTCAGCTGCGCGTCGGTCTTGCCGAGTTCGGCGGCGTACTCCGCGAACACTTCGGTCCCGTCCTCGATGACGTGGGGGTCGGTGACGAAGTTCGACAGCGGCGAGTCCATCGCCTGCTTCGCCGTCTCGGGCGAGAGGGAGGACTCGCCGATGACGGTGCTCGCGTGTTCGGCGGCGGTCTCACGGTTCGCCTGCACGAACTCGGTCGCGCGCTGGTGCTGGCGGACGAACTCCGTGCCGGCGTCGCTGTTGCGGACCTCGTCGGTCATCAGCGTCACCGCCGCTGGCTGGCCGGGCATGAACTCCCCGGAGGTGGCGATGAACTCGTAGGGGATGTCGGCGTTCTGGATCTTCGTCGGCACCGGCTCCATGATCGAGGTGCCGTCGACCTCGCCGTTGGCGAGCCCCTGGAACACCGCGTTGGCGCCGCCGAGTCCGGTGATCTTGACGTTCTCGTTGCTGCTCGGGTCGATCCCGTGCTCGTCGCTAAGCCAGTAGCGCAGCAGGATGTCCGGCACCGAGCCCTCGGGGAACGTACCGAACTCGAAGGGCCGACCCTTCTCGGACTGCCACTGGGCGAAGGCGTCGGCGGGGTTCTCGGGGTCCCACATCGACGCGAACTCCTGGTGGGCCATGATTCCCATCGGCTCCTGGATGTTGGCGGCGACGACCTTGGCGGCGATGCCGCGGTCGATCACGATCATCGCCGGGACGATGCCGAACAGGCCGACGTCGATGTCGCCGGAGGCGTACGCTTTGACGATGTCGGGGCCGCTGGAGAACTCCTGGCCGTCGATGCCGACGTTCATCTCGTCGAAGTACCCCTCCTCCTGCATCACGAAATACTGCATGTCGGGGTAGATGGGCATGTACGCGACGGTAAGTTCGTCCGTGCCGCCGCCACCGCCCAGACAGCCTGCGAGGCCGAACGTCGCCGCCGTGCCGGTCGCTTTCAGTGCGTCGCGCCGCGAGAAACTGCGAAGTCGCTCACTCATTACGTACGGTTGTCGCTCCCGGCTTAACTCCGGCCTGTCGTCGGCGAGAACCTCGGCTCGTCGGTGACGGCGGTTCTCGGCGGGATACGGAGCGAACGACGCTCGTAGCGCCGATGGCGTCGATGGACGCCGAATCGACCCGTCGTCGAAACCGGAATTTTCTGCCGCTACGTCCCCGCACCGGAGAGCGAACCATTAACGCGATCCCGGCCAACGTCGGGGTATGCCCCAGTTCTCCGACCGCGTGGAGCGCATCGCCATCTCCGGCATCCGGGAAGTGTTCGAAGCCGCCGGTGAGGACGCGATCAACCTCGGCCTCGGCCAGCCCGACTTCCCGACGCCCGAGCACGCCCGGCAGGGCGCCATCGACGCCATCGAGGCCGGAAAAACCGACGCCTACACCGGCAACAAGGGCGTCCCCGAACTCCGCGAGGGGATCGTCCAGAAACACGAACGCGACCTCGGCCTCGAGTACCACCCCGAGCAGATCATTGCCACTGCCGGCGGCAGCGAGGCGCTCCACATCGCCCTGGAGGCCCACGTCGGCCCGGGCGACGAAGTCATCATCCCTGATCCCGGCTTCGTCGCCTACGACGCGCTGACGAAGCTGACGGGCGCCGAACCGGTTCCGGTCCCCGTTCGGGACGATCTCACCATCGACCCCGGAGCCATCGAGGCGGCCATCACCGAGGACACCGCGGCGTTCGTCGTCAACAGCCCCGGCAACCCCACCGGCGCCGTCTCGCCCGTCGAGGACGTGGAGGCGTTCGGCCGCATCGCGGAAGAGCACGACCTGCTCTGTATCTCCGACGAGGTGTACGGCCGGATTCTCTTCGAGGGCGAGCACCGCTCGCCCGCCGAGTTCGCGCCCGAGCAGACCGTGATCGTCGACTCTGCCTCGAAGACGTACTCGATGACTGGCTGGCGGCTCGGCTGGGTCGCGGGCGCCCCGGAACGCGTCGAGCGCATGCTGCGCGCCCACCAGTACGTGCAGGCCTGCGCGTCGGCGCCGGCCCAGTACGCCGCTGCATCGGCGCTCAACGGCCCGCAGGACGTGGTCGGGGAGATGGCCGAAACGTTCCAAGCGCGGCGGGATCTGGTCGTCGACGGCCTGCGGGAGATCGGCCTCGACGTGCCCGAACCCGAGGGCGCGTTCTACGTGATGCCCGAAGTCCCGGAGGGGTTCGTCGACGAGTGTATCGCCCGCGGCGTTGTCGTCGTGCCGGGCGAGGCGTTCGGCGACGCCGGCGAGGGGTACGCCCGGATCTCCTACGCCACGAGCACCGAGGAGTTAGAGGAGGCGCTGGCGATCATGGCGGAAGCCTACGAATCCGTCATATAAAGGGGTAGTTTTTTGACAGTTCGTCAGTTAGTTGGCTCCATGTCGCTTGGAAACATGGTCCCCGGCAGCGAGATCGATCCGGACTGGCGCGCCGTCGTCGCCGGCGGCGCCGTCCTCGGCGTGCTCTGTCTGCTTCCGACGCTCGGCGGGTGGGTGGAGATGCCCACGGCGGCAGCCGCCAGTCCTACCGCGGTGACGGGCACCACGTCGAACGAGGGGCCCGGGATACTGGAGACGGGACTGCCGTTCCTCGTCGGTGCGCCCGGGGCGTTCCTCGCGGGCTATCTCGCCCGGAGAAAGAATCTCGTGGGCGCGCTCGAGGGGATGCTCTCGGTCCCCGTTGGCGCCCCGATTCCGGTCGTCGCGGCGATGATCGACCGGTTCCTGCTGTTCTCGGGCATCGGCGTCGGCTGGCAGATAGAGATGGTCTGGCGCGGCGTCGGCGCGTGGGCCGTGATAGCGGTGCCGTTCCTGCCGCTGGCCTGTATGCTCGGCGGCGGGCTCGGCTGGCTCGGGATGCTCGCCAACGACGCCGTCCACGGCGGAATTACGGTTAGCTGATCCTGACTACTGGTAGGTCCGCGAGACCTGCGAGGCCTCGTGCTGGTCGGCCTGCTGCATCCGTTTGGCCAACTCCTGGCGCTGCTCCATGATCTCCTCTGCCTCGTCGACCAGCCGCTGGGTCGCCACGTCGACGCCGGCGACGGGGTTGATCCCCTGCTTGATCAGTGCGTGGGAGCCCTGCGGGTCCGGGAACCGCGGGTCCGTGTCGACCATGAGGCCGATGGCGTCGACGCCCTGGTCGACGGCTTCCGAGAGCAGCGCGCCACAGGGGCCGGAGATCATCCCGCCGTCCTCCGGCGGCGCGACGGCGGCGTCGTCGAGGTTGGTCTGCCCCTCCGCGACGCCGATTCCTTCGACGGCGGGGACTTCGTCGGCATCCCGATCCGCGGGAAGGCCGCCGAGATAGATCGGGAGCACGTCGTGATCGACGATCCACTCCGTCAGTCGCTCGGCGAACAGCGGCGCGTCCATCACGTGGACCGGTACGTCGCTACGGAGCGCGACCAGTTCCTCGTCGTCGTCGATGTAGAGCCGTATCGGGGAGTGGACGTCCCGGTCGCTCCCGTCGAACACGGTCACCGGGGGGATGCCCTCGCCCCGGACGGTGGCGAACTGGGTCATTCCGAGGCTCTCGATGATGTGGTCGGTGGCGATCTTGCCGACCAGCCCCACGCCCGGCATCCCCTCGATCAGCGTCGCTCCCTCCGGATCGACCGCCTCGTCGGTCACGCGGATCTCGACCATACTGGGCGGGTCGGCCGCCCGGTGGAAGTGCGTTGTGGCGGCGTGGACAGCGAAGTATTATTGTTCACGGGTTCCTCGGCGGAGGTATGAACGTCGATTCCCAGGAGATCACGGCGCTCGTCGGCCGGGAGGTCTACTCGAACAACGGGGTTTTCGTCGGCGAAGTCGAGGACGTGCGACTCGACCTCGGCGCCCAACAGGTGACGGGGCTCGCGCTCGCGGATCTGAACAACGAACTGTTCCAGGGCAACATCGAGTCCGGCAAGGGCGTCATGGTCCCCTACCGCTGGGTCCGCGCCGTCGGCGACGTAGTGCTGATCAACGACATCATCGAGCGACTCCGCGGCCCCGAGGAGACCGAAGAACCGCTGGCGTAGTCCGTTCACCGTCGCGGCTGACGGTTGCCGCGATGTCGATTCTCACCACCGCGGCTGCCCGTCGCCGCGGCGTCGATTCCTACCGTCGCGGCTGCCCGTCGCCGCGGCGTCGATTCCTACCGTCGCGGCTGCCCGTCGCCGCGATGTCGATTCCTACCGTCGCGGCTGACGGTTGCCGCGACGTCAGTTCACGACCCGTTACTTTCGCCTTCAACACCCATCGCCTGGAACAGCTTCCGGCGAACTGCCTCTTCGGCCAGCGACAGCAGCGTGTCGCGGTTCTCCTCGGTGGTCTCGATACCACCGAACACGCCCAGCGGGATCTCGACGCTGGCCTGCGTCGAGTGCCCCGCGGCCTCGCCGATGTCGCCGAAGGCGTCCTGTAGCACCTTCCCGATGTTGAGGCGGATGTCCTTCGAGCGCGCCGAGAGGTAGATAGTGTCCTCGGCGATGCCGAACACCGCGGTGGTGGTGATGCCTTCGAGATTCAGCAGGTGCGAGGCCGCCTGCGTGAGCGCGTCACGGTCGCGGATGAACCCCGCGTTGGAGATCAGATGGCTCCCCTGGACCTCGCGGTTCTGGATGGCTTCGGCGAGCACGTCCAGGGTCTCGGGAGACATCGACGGCGACTCCACCTGTTCGAGGGTTTCGTGGTCGGCGAAGGGGTAGAGATAGGCGGCGGCGGTCAGGTCCGCCGGCGTCGTGTCGCGTTTGAAGTCCAGCGTCTCCGCGCGGATGCCGTAGAGCAGGGCCGTCGCGACGGCCTCGCTGGGGGAGATGTCGAACTCCTGGAGGTACTTCGTCAGGATCGTCGACGTAGCGGAGACGTTGGGCCGGACGTCGACGAACGTCGCGTCGAGGGCCTCGTCCGGTTCGTAGTGGTCGATGAACACGTCGATGGCGGCGTCGATCTCGAGTTCGCCGCTTTTCATGTGGTCGACCAGCGCGAGGCCGCCGTAGGAGGAGAGCGGCGGCGCGTCCTCGCGGTCGGTGAGTTCGATCCCGAGCAGATTGACGAACGCCCGGTTCTCCTGGTGGCCGATGTCGCCGTCGTAGACGATGTCGGCCTCCACGTCGTAGCTCTCGGCGATGGCCCGGAGCGCGACCGCGCTCGCGATGGAGTCAGGATCCGGGTTGTGGTGGGTCAGGATCGCGAGGTCGCCGTCGGCGTTCCGGAGGATCTCCGCCAACTGGCGCGCCTTGTACTCCATCTCGCCGGACTCCAGGGTCCGCAGTGCGGAGTCGGCGATGACCTCGGAGGGGTTGATCACCACGTCGGCGCCGAGTTCCCGGAGTTCGTCGCCGCTGACGGGGTCGGAGGCCCGGCCGACGATGAACTGGTCGTCGCTGCGCTGGCGGATCGACTCGACAGCAGCCTTGTTTGCCTCCACGTCGGAGGCGAGAATCAGCAGGACGTCCCGGTCGGCGACGGCGTCGACGACGCCGGGGCCGGCGATATCCTGGACGACGGCGTTGAGGTCCTGGTCCCGCAGTGCCTCAACGCGGTCCTCGTCCTTGTCGAGGATGAGGACGTCTTTCCCCTCGGCGTCGAGCGACTCGGCGACGGCGTGGCCCACGCTCCCGCAGCCGAGAATGGCGTACGACGACATCGAGGAGATACTGACCCCGGTGCTCATGTGTAGGGAGTGGTTCCGCGGGACGACACTTAAGGTCCACCGTTCGGCTCGGTTCGAAAAGGAAACCCTCTTTATCACGCCGCCGGGATGTGATTGTGAGGGCCGGTAGCTCAGTTAGGGAGAGCGACGGACTCTTAATCCGTCGGTCGAGGGTTCAAATCCCTTCCGGCCCGTTTTCCTGCGAACGAAGTGAGCAGTGAAAACGCCACGAAGGGATTCTGAACCGGGGAGTGAGCGACAGCGAACGACCATGGTTCAAATCCCTTCCGGCCCGCCGACATTTCCCGCGACGCACCGTCGACGATCAATGCGAGACTGTCGGTCTCGCTGGTGCCCTGCGAAGCCGGCGACAACGCGAGTCGGCCGTGTCGCGTGTGGCACGTCGGCGGAAGGGAGGTTGAACGAGGCGAGACGAGCGCAGCGAGTCTCGACGTAGTTCACAATCCCTTCCGCCCGCTTCTATCCGAAACGAACCCCCCTACGGTTTTCCCGTTCGTTCCCGAAGGAAGGCGTATGCGCTCGTCGCCAGAGGCGCCGCCGAACTACAGCATCCCGGGGGAACCGTCGCAGCGTTCGATCACGGTGCTCCACGTCGACGACGACCCCGACTTCTCCGAACTCGTGTCGATCTATCTCGAACGCGAGAGCGACAGCCTGGAGGTGGTGACCGAGGAGACCGTCGCCGACGCGCTCGACTGCCTCGACCGCGTCGATGTCGACTGTATCGTCAGCGACTACGAGATGCCCGGACGGGACGGGCTTGCGTTCTTCGAGACCGTTCGGGAGCGAGAGCTCGCCGTCCCGTTCATCCTGTTCACCGGGAAGGGCAGCGAGGAGATCGCCAGCGAAGCCATCTCCGCGGGCGTGACCGACTATCTCCAGAAGGAGCGTGGCACCGACCAGTACACCGTGCTCGCCCACCGCGTCGAGAACGCCGTCGAGCAGCATTACGCAACCCGGGAGGTCGAACGCGGCTTCTCCGCGCTCGAGACCGCCCGCGAGGGGATCGCCTTTCTCGACGAGGAGGGTACCTTCCTCTACGTCAACGCCGCCTACGCCGACATCTTCGGCTACGACCGCGTGGAGATGGTCGGCGAGCACTGGGAGATGCTCTACCCCGAGGAGCACGTCCAGCAGGTGTACGAGGAGATCCTGCCGGCGGTGCCGGAGAACGACCGCTGGCGCGGCGAAAGCGTCCAGCGCTGCAAGAACGGCGACCGGCTGGTTATCGACCACGCGCTCACCTACACCGACGACGGCACGCTGCTCTGTCTGGTACAGGACATCACCGAGCAGAAGGAGGTCCGGCAGACCCTCGAACGGGAGCGCCAGCGCTTCGAGCAGTTCATCGACGCCGTCGAGGTGTACGCCATCTTCGCGCTCGACACCGAGGGGTTCGTCACCAGCTGGAACCGCGGCGCCGAGCGGCTCAAGGGCTACGAGCGCGAGGAGATCCTCGGCCGCCACTTCTCGGTGTTCTACCCGCAGTCGAAAGCCGAGATGGGCTACCCCGACGAGCTACTGGACCAGGCGTTGGCCGAGGGCTCCATCGAGGACGAGGGCTGGCGTGTCCGCAAGGACGGCTCGCGGTTCTGGGGGAGGGTGCTCATCACTGCCGTGTTCGACGACGACGGGACCCATCAGGGGTTCCTCAAAGTGACTCGGGACACGACCGAACAACACGAGCGCGAGTCCTCGCCGGACGCGTCGAAGGACCTGCTCGACTACGCGCTCGACGTGCTGGACGACGTGTTCTACCTGTTCGACCCCGAGGGGAACATCGTCCGGATCGGCGAGCAGGCGACCGTGACCGGCTACAGCCGCGAGGAACTGCTCGCGATGTCGCCGCTGGCGCTGTTCCCGCCCGACGCCCGCCCGCAGGTGGAGTCGGATATCCAGCACGCCCTCGAAACGGGCTCGGCGACGACTGCGGCGCCGATCCTGACCAAGGACGGGGAGACCATCCCCTTCGAGTTCCGGAAACGCCGGATCATCGACGACGAGGGGAACGTCTACGTCGCGGGGATCGGCCGGGACATCCGGGATCGGAAGCGCCGCGAACGCCGGCTGGAACGACAGCTAACGCAGTTCGACGAGTTCGCCAGCGTGCTCTCCCACGACCTCCGGACGCCGCTGAGCGTCGTCCGCGGACGGCTCGAACTCGCCCGAGACACCGGGGAGACCGAGCATTTCGAACAGGCCGAGGCGGCGCTCGACCGCCTCGACGAACTCATCGAGGACTTGGCGGGCGTGATGCGGGAGGGTGAACTGGTGAGCGACATCGACACGGTCGACCTCGCGGCGGTGGCTCGCTCGACTTGGGACTCACTGGAGACGGCGGGGGCGACCCTCGTCGTCGAGTCCAAGCGATCGATCCGTGCCGACGAGGGCGCGCTGACGCGCTTGCTGGAGAACCTCCTCAAAAACGCCGTGGAGCACGGCGGCACTGGCAGCCAGACGCTGTCTGACGCCGCCGTCGATGGCGACGAGGAAGTCACCGTCACCGTCGGCGATCTCTCTGGCGGTTTCTACGTCGCCGACGACGGCCCCGGGATCCCCGAGGCGGAGCGCGAGAACGTGTTCGACATCGGGAGTACCGAGAAAAGCGGCGGGCAGGGGGTCGGACTGGCGAGCGTCCGGCAGTTGGCGGTCGCTCACGGCTGGGAGATCTCGGTCACCGAGAGCGAGGCCGGCGGGGCGCGCTTCGAGATCACGGACGTTGAGACCGCCTGACGGACGCACCGAGCAGAGCCGACATGGGGCCGATTCTTGGGGACCGCCACAGCGAGTGTGTGACCGGACGGGCCGGGAGCGCGCCCTTTTTGGCCGCGTAGCGGGAACCGACGATAATGGCGAAAGTGAGCGTCGGCCTTCGCGGCTGGCGGTTCGACGAGGAAGAAGTGTTCACCGACGACGGGGAGTGGGCCCCGCTCGACGAGATGAGCGACGACACCCGGAACCGACTGCTGCGGCTGGGGATGCTGCTCGACCAGCCGTGTGACGCCTGCTACCTCGAGCACGGCGAGGAAGCGAAGCAGCAGGCCAACCCCGCGGCCATCGTCTACGGCGAACCCGGCGACGAGGTGCTGCTCTGTGAGCACCACGAGGCGGACTTCCTCTACTGGTTCCGCGAGGAAGGCGGCAGCGACCGCACGGGCGAGGAACAGTTCCGCGACCTGTTCCACGAGTGGTTCGCCGCCGGCAACCGGGCACCCGAGGAGTACGGCCCCGACGAGCACGTCGAGGAGGCGCCCGAGTCGCTCCCGAACCTCCCGACGCCCGAGGAGGCCCAGCGCCGCCTCGAGGACGCCGCGGACTACGAGGAGAAGCGCTACGACCTGCGCGTCCCCGAGAGCGACGACGAGGGGGCGACCGAGGACCTCGACATGGACGACCTCGATCTCGACACCGAGTACCCCAGCGGATGAGCGAGGACGCGACCCGCGACGACGACGGTATCGACGCCGATGCGGACGCTGGTGCCGGCACGGAAGCCGACACGGAGACCGGCGCGGCCCCCGACATCTCGGTCTGTATCGTCGAGCCCCAGACGCCGGGCAACGTCGGCACCATCGCCCGGGCGATGAAGAACTTCGGGCTCGAGGACCTGCTGCTGGTCGATCCGCCCGAAATCGAACCCGAGGGGGAGGCGTACGGCTTCGCCGGCCACGCCCGGCAGGATATCCTCCCCGGCGCCGAGGAGGTCACGTTCGAGGAGGTCTGTGCGAACTACCACACCGTCGGCTTTACCGCCATCACCGGCGAGGACAGCCGCAAGCACGTCCGGTTCCCCTACACCACGCCCGAGAAGCTGACCGATCAGCTACGCGGCGTCGATGCCCCTGTTGCGCTCGTGTTCGGTCGCGAGGACAAGGGCCTCTCGAACGAGGAACTGGAGCAGTTGGATCAGGTGGCGTCGATCCCCGCCGACCCCGACTACCCCGTGATGAACCTCGGGCAGGCGGCGACGGTGACGCTGTACGGACTCCGGACGCTCACCCTCGAAGACAGCGGGACCCAACTGCCCGATATGGAGGCCCACCGCGCCGACCCGGCCGAAGTCGAGCGCCTGCACGACTACTGGGACGAGTTCCTGACGGCGATGGGCCACCGCGAGCACAAACACGAGAAGACCGAGCGCATGTTCCGCCGCCTCGTCGGCCGCGCGAACCCCACCGACCGGGAGGTCACCACGCTGCTGGGCGTCCTGCGGCGCGCGACCGACCAACTCGACGAGCGCCGGGAACTGCTCGACGAACTCGACGAACCGGACGAACTGCGGCGCTGAGGCGGCGGTCGGCTCAGTCGGCGTAGTGGATTTCGACGCTCCCGTTCTCCGAGAGGTCGCTCCGGACGACCTCCTCCGACCCCCCGATTCCGAGCTTCTCGAGCGGGTTCTCGACCGTCGCCAGCACGAAGCCGCAGGCCACGAGCAGGAACCCTGCCGCGGTGGTCGTCGTCGGCGCACGGCCGAGCACGGCCCACGCGCCCATCGCCGCCGTCACCGGTTCGAGGTAGGCCACGAGGTTCACCCGGACCGGGCCGACTCGCGAGAGCAGTTCGAAGTAGGTCAGGTAGCCGAGCACACCGGCACCGAGCACGAGGTAGACGAACGGGAGCGCGGACTCGCCACGGGCGACGTGGACGGGGAACGACTCCCTGCGGAGCACGGCGCCGCCGACGAGCACCAACGAGCCGAGCAGCATCGCCCAGCCCTGCAGCGCCGCGGCGGGGAGCTCCGACTCCAGCGCGCGCAGGCCGACCGACCCGCTGGCGAACAGCGCGACGCCGACGAACACCAGCGCGACCCCCGAGAGGGGGACCGAACTCCCGCCCGGATCGGCGATGACGACGACGCCCGCGAGGCCGAACAGCAGCCCCAGGCCGTCCACGATGCCGGGCGACTCGTCGGCCAGCAGCAGGCCGGCGGCGACGGTGGTCAGCACCGGCGAGAGGCTGACGATCACCGAGGAGACCGACCCGGAGATCACGGTCGTCCCGAGATAGAGCAGCCCGTGGTAGCCGGCGACGACGAGGATCCCGACGACGCCGACCGAGAGCCACTCATTGCGGTCTTTCGGCTTGAACCGGCCGGTCGCGGCGGCGACGCCCGAGATGACCGCGCCCGCAAGCAGGTAGCGCAGACCCGCGAACCACAGCGGCGGCACCGACCCCAGCCCCATCTCGATGGCGACGAACGCCCCGCCCCACAGCCACGCAAGGGAAACGAACAACAGAGCGGCCAGAAGTTGGCCGCGACTCCAGCGAATCGCATTCATTTTCGTGTTTGTACCGAATCGAGGCCCGTACTTATGCTTGTCTTCTGCGGTAGGTCGAAAATTTGACTCTGCTTCGAAAATACGCGGTTCTATTGTTCGAGAAGTTCAATCCACCCCAATCCCTTTGAGTTCGGGTCCCGAACCGGGAGATATGGACGAGCGTGACGTGCGCCTGCTGAAGGCCATCTCCGACCTCGGCACCGGCAGCCCCGAACGCCTCCACGAGGAGACCGACATCCCCGTCTCGACGATCCACTACCGGCTGAACAACCTCCGGGAAGACGGGATCATCGAGAACGATCTGTACGATCTGGACCTCGACGCGCTCGGACTCGGGGTCACCGTCGTCATCGAGGTGCTCGCGGACTACAGCGGCTCTCACGAGCAGTTGAGCGAACGCCTGCTCTCCATCGAGGGGGTGACGGAGGCGTACTTCACGATGGGCGAGACCGACTTCGTCGTCGTCGCCCGTCTGGCCGACAGCGACGACGTGGAGCGCCTGATCCGGGCGTTCGAGGACGTCGAGGAGATCGACCGCACCGACTCGACGTTCGTGATCAAGTCGCTGCGGGACGGCCAGCGACCCCTCGAAAGCTACTCACTGGACTCGCTGATCGAGATGCTCGCCGACGAGTAGGAAAACGGACTGCTCGACCGATCAGGCGCGCTTCTGGATCTCCTCGCGCAGCACCTCGCTCACGAGATCGCCGCCGGCCTGCCCGCGCAGCGCGCCCATGCACTCGCCCATGAGGCCGGAGAAGGCACCCATCCCCTCCGCCTCGACCTGCTCGGCGTTGCGCTCGACGACCTCCTGCACCGCCTCGCGGACTTCCCCCTCGCTGACGCCGCCGACGCCCTCCTCCTCCATCGCCGCCTCGGGCGTGAGTTCGGGGTCCTCAGCCAACGCCGTCAGCACGGGGTTGACGCCCTCTTTCGGCAGTTCGCCCTCCTCGACCAGCAGGAGAGTCCCGAGCAGCGCGTCGTCGCGGATCGACTCCACGTCGACGCCCTCGCGACTGAGTTCCGTGAGGGTGGACTCCAGCGTCGAGGCGGCGAAAGTGGGGTCGACGCCCGCCTCGACGGCCTCCTCGAACAGCACCATCCGGCGGCCGTAGGCGACCTGCTCGGCGAGACCCTCATCCAGCCCCAGTTCCTCGGCGTAGCGCTTCACGCGCTCCGTGAGGAGTTCGGGCGTCTCGACCTCGCTCGGGTCCGGTTCGACCGGCGGCACGTCGGTCTCGGGGTACATCCGCGCGGCGCCGGGGAGCGGCCGGAGGTAGCGGGTCGTCCCGTCGTCGTTGGCGCCGCGGGTCTCCTCGGGCACGCCCTCGATAGCGGTCCGGGCGCGGTCGGCGGCGGCCTGAATAGCCTGTCCAGCAACGTCCGAATTGGCGGCGACGAGCGCGACGGCGTCGCCGGCCTCCGGCCGGCTGTCACCGGAAACGGTCCGTTTCCGGTTGCCCGAGGAGCTTTGCTCCTCGCTGCCGTTCTCCCCGGCGTCGACGGCGGTCTTGAGGGCCTCGACCTCCTCTTCGGTCACGCCGTAGGCCGGCAGTTCGTCGGTGTGGAAGATGCCGCCCGCGCCGGCGCGCTTGGCGTGATCGGAGAGTTCGGTGCCGAGTCGGCGGTCTGGCTGGATCTCCCGGCCGACGAGGCCGTCGAAGCCGTAGAGCGGCACGGCAAGCACCTCGCCGCCCGAGTCGAGTGCGCCGCGGATCACGCCCGAGTCGGTGTCGGAAAAGACGGTGGCCACGTCCTCGACCTCACCGACCGCGGCGTCGCGGGCCTCCAGTTCCTCGCGGATCTCGAGCAGTTCGACCTGCCGGTCTGCTTCGCCGGCGACGATGTCGCGGATGTCGCCCAGCGCCTGCACGCCCTTGATTTCGACACGGGCGCCGTCTTCGATGGAGACGTTCACGTCCTGCCGGATGGTCCCCAGACCGCGCTTGACCGATCCCGTCGAGCGCAGGAGCATCCCGATATGCTCGGCTGCTTCGTAGGCCTGCTCGGGCGTACTGATGTCCGGTGCGGTCCCGATCTCGATCAGCGGGATGCCGAGGCGGTCGAGCGAGTAGCGCACGCCTTCGTCGGTTTCCTCGACGCGCTGGGCGGACTCCTCTTCCAGCATCACGTCGACGATGCCGACGCTCCCCTCGTCAGTCTCGATCTCGCCGTTCTGGGCCAACAGCATCGAGCGCTGGAAGCCCGAGGTGTTCGAGCCGTCGATGACGAGTTTCCGCATCACGTGGCCCTGATCGACGACGGTGGCGTCGAGCAGGTCGGCGATGCCCATCGCCACGTCGAGGGCCTCCTGGCCGATGCGGGCGGGCGGCTCGTCGTCCTCCTCGACCAGACAGGTGGTGTCGTAGGCGAGATACTCGAACGTGCGGTCGACGCGGCTCTCCTCCATCGCCGCCTCGTCGAGTTCACCGAGTTCGCTCCGGGTGGGGTGGAGCTCCCGGGTGATCGTGTGGGTCGCCTCCGCCGGTTCGCGGAGGTCCGTGGGCGACTCGCAGAACAGCTTCGTCTCGGTGTCGAGCTGTTGGTGGATCTCGAGGCCGGCCACGAGGCCGAGGTCCTCGTAGTCGCGGGCGTCGTCGCTCATGGGTAGTTTGGGGAGCGGCGGGGGTAAAAAGGGTGTCAGTCGCGGGCGGTCGTGGCTACTCCGGCCCGAGTCGGCGGCCGCCGAAGCCGACGAGGAGGAGGCCGAGCAGGGCAACGGGTGCGGCAGGAACCGTGATCATCCAGCAGCGGTCGCCGTGAGCTCTGTAGACAGCGTATGTCTCGTTCTCGTAGCCTACCCTGCGGGGCATCTCGAACTCGTCGTTAACAGTCACGTGGCCGTTCCTGAGCGCTCGGCCGAACAGTTCCTGCTGACGGTCGGAGAGGCAGTCGAACGCGACGGCGTCGTCCGCGGCGTTGCTCGTGGCCGTCTCGACGGAGACCATCCCCGTCGACGAACAGACGTACGCCTCCCGGAGGAAGTAGCTGCCGACGCTGGCGAGGATGACGCCGACCAGCACGGCCAGAACGAACAGCAGGGACCAGTGGTTCTTCACGTCGTCCGACACCGCCGGTCTCGGTAACTGTCTTTTTTTCCACGACAAAAGTGAAGCGAAGCGCCCCGACCCGTCAACCGTCGGTGCCCGTAGTTCTGATCACCAACTGAACGTACTGACGATCACTCGTCTTCGAGTGCAGCGTAGATCTCCTCGTGGCGCCGGCCGTCGAGCTTCCCCATCTCCAACGCGATCTCGCGGCGCTCCTCGTCGGTCTCGGCTGCCTGATACCGCTCGTACAGTCGACGCGCTTCCTCGTCGACAGCCGTAGCGGAGTCGCTACTGGACGCCATCTCTGGGGACACGTATTCGGTGTGACCGTTTATCAGTTCCGGCGGGCGCACGCCCGAAAGTAGACGACTGCCGTTTCGACATCGACCTCGGCTTCGTCGGTTGCGAAGCGTCGAAGCAACGCACGGATCTCGTTGCCGTACTCAAAGGTGTACCCGTTCAGCATGTAGAAGACGACCACGGTCCGGAGTGCGGTTCGCTTGTTCCCATCAACGAACGGATGGTCCGCGACGAGTAGCCGCATCAGGTGGACGGCTTTCTCGTGGATCGATTTCGGGACCTTCCCGAAGAACCCCGCTGAAACGTACTCGATAGCCGACTCCACGGCTGCTTCGGATCGGACGCCGGGCTCGGTTGCATCTCTCTCGTCGACGATCTGCTCGTGGAGGTCGAGGACCGTTTCGGGGGAGGGGTACGCGAACTCGTCCGCCACAGTCCCCCGATTCATCATCGAGCCGAATAACCGTTGTTACTGGGAGGCCGGTTCAGTCCTCGTCGCCCAGAATCCCGGTGTGGGTCATCTTCTCCGGATCCAGCACCTCCTCGGCCTCCGCTTCAGTCAGGTAGCCCTCCGAAACAGCGACCTCTTTCACCGACTTGCCCTCAGCGAGCGCCTTCTTCGCCACTTTCGACGCCTTGTCGTACCCGATCGCCGGATTCAGCGCCGTCGCCAGCGCCATCGAGCGTTCGACCTGTGCCTCGCAGTGGGCCTCGTTTGCCTCCAGTTTCGCGACGAACTTCTCGGCGAACGTCGTCGCGCTGTTGGTCAGCAGCTCCGCGGACTCGAGGAAGTTGTGTGCGATGACGGGCTTATAGAGGTTCAGGTCGATCTGGCCCTCCGCGGCGCCCGCGGAGACGGCGGCGTCGTTGCCCACGACCTGCTTGTGGACCTGATTCACCGCCTCGGCGACGACGGGGTTGATCTTGCCGGGCATGATCGAACTGCCGGGCTGGTTTTCCGGCTGCTCGATCTCGCCGAGGCCGTTCCGCGGGCCGGATGCCAGCAGGCGGAGGTCGTTGGCGATCTTGTTCAGGCTGCCGGCGATCACACGGAGCGCGCCGTGGGCCTCGTTCATGGCGTCGTGGGCCGACTGTGCCTCGAAGTGGTTGTCGGCCTCACGGAAGCCGAGGCCGGTCTCCTCGGCGATGTACTCCGCGGCGAGTTCGGGGAACTCGGGGTCGGTGTTGAGCCCCGTCCCGACCGCGGTGCCGCCCAGCGCCAGTTCCTCCAGTCGCGGGCGGACGCTGTCGAGTCGCTCGCGGCCCTTCTCGACCTGTGTGCGGAAGCCGCCGAACTCCTGGCCGAGTCGGACGGGCGTAGCGTCCTGCAAGTGGGTGCGGCCGGTCTTGACGACGCCGTCGAACAGGCGTTCCTTCTCCTCGAGTTCGATTTCGAGCACTTCGAGCGCGGGAACGAGATCGTTCTCGAGGGCCTCCAGCGCGGCGACGTGCATCGCGGTCGGGATCACGTCGTTGGATGACTGCCCGAAGTTCACGTCGTCGTTGGGGTGGACGACGCGGTCGCCCACCTCGGCGCCGGCGATCTCGGCGGCGCGGTTGGCGATCACCTCGTTGGCGTTCATGTTCGAGGAGGTGCCCGACCCGGTCTGGAACACGTCGACCGGGAACTGGTCGTCGTGCTCGCCCTCGATCACTTCGTCGGCGGCGGCGACGATGGCCTCGGCGGTTTCGTCGTCGAGGTGGCCCAGATCGCGGTTCGCCCGCGCGGCGGACTTCTTCACGATGCCCAGCGCGCGGACGAACCGTCGGCCGAACACGGTATCCGAGATGGGGAAGTTCTGCACCGCGCGTTGGGTCTGGGCGCCCCAGTAGGCGTCTGCAGGTACCTGCACTTCGCCGAGGCTGTCCTCTTCGATCCGGTAGTCCTCGCTCATGCGCGCTCTGTCGGGCGGTACGGCGTAAAACCCACCGGTGTCGGCGTCGGCGATCTACTCCTCGGCCGCTTCCTGTGCCTCGTACTCTTCGGGCGTGTACGTCTCGATTTCCAGTGCGTGGACGCTGTCGGTCATCGCCTCGCCGACGGCGTCGTACACCATCTGGTGTTGCTGGACCAGCCCTTCGCCCTCGAACGCCGGCGAGACGACGACTGCGGCGAAGTGAGCGTCCTGATGGTTCCGGTCGTGGTGGGCCCGCGGCAGGTCGACCGTCGCGTCGGCGTCCTCGATACCGTCCTCGATGAGTTCCTCGAGTTCGTCGGGGGTCATACTCGACTCCCGGTGGGCGACGCGGAAAAGCGAGTCGGTGGGGGAAGGGTAGGCTCAAGCCGCCCCCGGTCCCAGCGACGGCCATGCCCGCCGACCGCGCGGCCGCCGCGCGCGAGCAGCTGCTCGCGGCCCACGAATCAACCATCGACGCAACCCTCGCTGCCGCCGACGCAGTGGCGGCCGACTGGCCACGCCTCGACGACGGCCGGCCGGCGACGACCGACCGCGACGCGCTGGTCGCCCCGCTCCGTGCCGAACTCGAGGACCGCGGCGTCCTCGGAACGTACCCGCGCGTGCTCGCCGACGCCGTCGAGGCCGCGGGCGACCGACTGCCCGCCAGACCCGTGCCGGCGCCGCCGTACGTCGTGCTCACGAGCACCGGCCCGGTGCTGCGCGGCACTGTCGACGACGGTCGCTACGTGATCCGGATCGACTGTTTCGAGATCGTTCGGGAGCCGGACGGCGTCGACGCCGCGGTCGCCATCGCACTGACGGCATCGTCGGCGGACGCGGCGCTGTCGGTCGCGTTCGAGCAGCCGTAATCAGCGTTCGACGACGGCGTCGACGAGGTTGCGAAGCCGCGCGAGCGTCTCCATCGCTACCGCCCCACGGTCGACCGCGAGCACGCCGGTCACCTCACGCTCGCGGGCCTGCTGGGTGAGGCGCCCGAGCAAGCGCCCGACTCGCTCGTCGTCGGCGTACATCAACAGCACCTGCGCGTTGTCGATCAGCACCCAGCCCTCGCCGGGTTCGACGTGGCGCATCGCCTCGCAGTAGCGCATCGAGAGCCCCGTCAGGTCCGACGGGGGTACGGCGTCGGTGGTCCAGAGCGGCCCGTCGTACGTCACTGGCGAGCCGTTGACCGGGATCAGCCCGCAGTTCCCGACGGGCAGCTCGTGGTCCCGGAGCGCGCTCTCGACCCGGCTTGGCGCCCACGGCGAGACGACGAGCAGGTTCTCGCCGGCGGCGTCCGGGAGATGCGACAGCCCGGTGCTCATTGACGGCATCGTCAGCAGGGTCTGGGCGCCGGGCTGCAAAGCGGTCGCGCTCTCGGTCCGCGAGGCCGCTCGGCTGCTCACCCCCTGTTCGGACTCGGGAGCGAGCCCTAGCCCCATCTCCACGGAGAAGCTCATCGGTCACCCTCCTGTCCGAACTGGGACTCGAACGGCGCCGGCTCCGTGGCGTCGTCGCCGGCGTCGGCGCCGGTGTCGCCGGGCCGGGCCGGCAGCGAGAGGAACGGTCGGGCGAACGCCGCGGTGCCGACGAGTGAGGCAAGTGACGCGAGCAGCACGACCGCCGAGAGCCGGAGGCTCGCGCCGTACAGTACGGCGTCGACGGCGGCGACGGTCAGCAGGAAAAAGGCAGCCGAGAGCGCGAGGGTGCCGCGCGGGTGGGCGACGTTGGTCGAGTAGCGCACGACGGGGTAGAGCAACAGTGCACTGGTCACCAGCAGCGTCAGCGCGTCGAGCAGCGCGAGCAGCCCCAGCGGCGTCACCCCGGTCATACCTGCCGCCACCCCGAGAGTAGGACGACCCCTTCAGCGGCGGCGACGAACGCGGCGAGCACGGCGCCGCTGGCGACGACGACGCGGTAGGCAAGCGGCACCGGCACACCAAGCGCGGTGGGGAGCGCCGCCGTGAGGAACCCACCGAACGCGATCGGGAGGGGTCGGAGCACGTTGCCGAACGGCGCGTCCCAGAACCCTCGGGCAGCGATCAGCGAGAAGACGAACGAGCCGGCGAGGGCGAGGGTGGTCGAGATGGTGAGCGCGCGCTCGACGAACATAGCGGAAGCTGATACCCGCTATAGATAAGTGTACCGGGGTTCGGCACCGCTACGTCCAGTCGTCCAGCCCGGTCTGGACCAGCGACTCCTTGATGCGCTCGAAGCCGCGTTCGACCTCGTCGGGGTCGACCTCCCACGCCTCGGTGACGTACTCGCGGGCGGCGTCGAGGTCGGGGTCGATATCGAGGTCGAGGTCGTAGTCGTCGGTGACCGGCGGGTCGAAAAAGAGTTCCCGAACCCGGTCGGCGTTCTCCACGTAAACGTTCTCGGCGTCCATCACCCCCCAGATGTCGCCGTGTTCCTTCACAGCCTTTACCGCGGTCTTGGGGCCGTAGCCGCTGACGCCCTCGTTGAAGTCGGTGCCCATCAGCAGCGCCACGTCGACGAGCTGTTCGTAGGTGATGTCGTGTTTCTCGAGGGTTTTCTCGAGGTCCATCAGTTCGGGCGCGCCCTTGGAGGTGAGCTGTCGGAGCGTTCGCGGCGAGCCGAACGTCATGGTGTCGTAGTCCTCGCTGCCGGCGTAGTCGGCGTCGCCGACGGCGGCCATGTGCGCACACTGCGCCTCGCCCTCGGCGGGCGCCTCGATGTACGGCACGTCGAGGCGGTCCAGCAGCCCGCGGGTGGTCTCGTGGATAGTCTCGGTCAGGCGCTGGGTCCGGGCCTCCAGCCGCGCGGCTTCGACGGACTCGCCGGCCGCCTCGGCCTCCTGCCGGCGCTCCTCGGCTTTCTCGCGCTGTTCGCGGCGGCGCTCGACCTCCTCGCTTTTGAGTTCGGTGACGCCGCCGTCGAACACCAGCACGGGGGTCACGTCGGCCTCGAAGAACTTCGGCAGCCCCTGGACGACGCCGACGAGATTGGCGACTTCCTCGCCCGATTCGGTGGTGTAGACGCTGTCGGCGGTGAACTTCACCGTCGTCGTCAGATACCGGTAGAGCCAGTTGTGCGCGTCGACGGCGACGACGCTCCCCGACAGCGAGTCGAAGGTGACGTCCTCGATGACCGCGACGTCGCGAAGATCCGCGTTGCCCATGGGTCGGCTAGCCGACCGTCGGGCTTGAAGGTGGAGGTTCCGGCCGCTCAGTGGGAGGCCGGTTCCGAGGCGTCGCTGTCGGCGTCTCCGCCCGCCGGCGTTGCCACGAGATCCGGCGCCGCGGCGTCGGTGAGTCGGCCGAGGAACGCGTCCTCCTCGTCGCTCAGGTTGCGCTCCTCGTCAGTGCGGAACGTGTCCAGCCCGCACTGGTAGGTGGCGGCGTCGCGCTGCCCGGGGCGCTCGAGTACTAACTCCGCGAGCCCCGTCTCGCGCCCGGTGAACACGAATCCGGCCTTGTAGAGGGCGTGGTAGGCGAAGGGGTTGTTGACCGCGATGCGGCAGCGACGGAACCCCTGCCGTTCGGCGCGCTCGGCGACGAACGCCGCGAGTCGGGCGCCGATCCCCTCTCCCCGGCGGTCGTGGCGAGTGGTGATGTAGCGGATCCAGAGGACGCCGGGATCGGTGCGGTCGGCGTTGAACGCCGCGGCGGCGACCACGTCGCGCTCGAACGGGTCCTCGTCGCTGCCGGGGTCGGCACGGTCCAGGTCGGCGTCGACGCTGGGCGGCGCCTCTCGGGGCCCGTCGGGGTCGCGCGCGACGGCTTTCCCCGTGTTGCTCATCACGAACTTCCCCGCGTAGCTGAACTCCCGGAAGTCGAGCCGGAGCGTCGGCCCGGCGTCCGGCCAGCCCAGCAGCGCGAACTCCATGCGTAGGCCAAACGGCTGGACGCTTATGAGGGTTCGCTCGGATGGATTTATCCCGCCGTCGGCCCATTACGACCCCATGACCGGCTGGCTCGGCCGCGGCGACGTGCGGTTTTTCGACCGCGGTGCCCGGCTCTACGACGCACTGATGTGGCCGCCCCGGATGGGCTGGGCGGCCGACGCCTTCGGATTCGCGGATCGGCCTGTCGAGCGCGTGCTGGACCTCGCTGGCGGTACAGGGCGGGTCGCGGCGGCCCTCGCGCCCGAGTACGAACCCATCGTTGCCGACGTGTCGGCGCCGATGCTCAGCCGCGCGACAGCCCGCGGGCTCCAGACAGTTCGGAGCGACGCCGGCCGCCTGCCGCTGCGGGACGATGCTGTCGATGCCGCCGTCGTCGTCGACGCCTATCACCACCTGCCGGATCGCGAGGCAGCGCTCGCGGAGGCCGCGCGGGTCGTCGCGCCCGGCGGGGTGGTGGTGATCCGCGACTTCGACCCGACGACCCGTCCCGGCCGCGTGATCGCGAACGCCGAGGCGCTGTTCGGCATGGCCTCGCAGTTCGTGGCCGTCGACGCTGCGGCCCAACAGCTCACCCGTGCGGGCCTCCACTCGCGCGTGCTCGACCGTGGGACCATGTACACGGTCGCGGGGCGCGTGTCCGACGAGTGAGCGCCCGCGAGCGCGGAGCGAAGGAGTGACTACGGAGGAGGCGAAAGCCGGAGCCATGAGCGAGTGGTTCCTCTCGAAGCGGGTCGACCGGTCGGCCGCGCCGCTGGCGGTCGGCGACGTGATCGCCATCCTCGCGGTGATCGCTATCGGCATGACGAGTCACCAGTCCCTGACGGGGCCGGTCGCGCTACTCGAGACCGCCGCGCCGTTCCTGATCGGGTGGGCGCTGATGAGCGTCCTCGTCGGCGCCTACTCCGCCGGCGCCGCAGAGTCCGCGAAGGCGTCGGTCCCGCTCGCGCTCCGGTCGTGGATCCCGGCGGCGGGCATCGGCGTCGTCCTCCGCGGCGCGTTCCAGAGCACCTTCTCCACGGACCTGGGCATCTTCCTCCTCGTGATGCTGGCCACTGGCTCCCTCGCCATCGGCGGCTGGCGGTTCGTCGCGCTCAAACTCCGCTGAGGCGGGTGATTTTCTCCATGTTCTCCCGGTCGGGAGCGCGTCGCTCGCCGGCTCATACGCTCCGAGAATTCACAGCGGCGGTTCCGTGTGCCTTTGCTGAACCGCACAGGTGGCCCCTAGCCACCTCACGCAAAAACAATTAAGACGAACGCGGCGTAACTGCCAACTGTATCATGGTTTGCTACTACGACTACGTACTCGTCCTGATTCCGGGGGTGTTGCTTGGCGTGACGACGGCGCTGTCCGTGTACGGGATCCCCCTCCTGTCGGCGCTGTTCGTCGGCAGCGGGGCGGCGGCGCTCGTAGTGGCTCACGCGCTGTTCGTGCGCGCGCCGACCGTGGGCGAGCGCCGGAGCGTCGACGCCCACCCGGACTCGCGACGAACCGATTCCGACTGATTGGTTCGGCCGACCGTCGGGTGGCGGCAGACACCCTTTACACGCTCGCCGCCTATCTTCGGTGTATGACCGAGACGCTGTTCCTGCGCAGTGACGAACTCGACGGCCTCGCGGCCCCGGCGGCGTACGTCGACGCCGTCCGCGAGGGCTACCGACAGCGCGGCGAGGGTGCCGCCGCCGAACCACGAACCAAACTCGGCAACGCGGACCCGCCGGGGATGCTCACCACCTACGCCGCCGTCCTGCCCGACACGGGCGCGATGGGGGGCTACATGTACAGTGCGGGCTTCGCAGAGCGCGACGCGTGGTTCACGACGCCGCTGTTCGACGCGGAGACGGGCGAACCGCTCGCGATGCTCGACGGCGCGTCGATGAACCCGTTCAAGACGGGCGCCACGGGCGCGGTGGGCGTCGACGCACTCGCCCGCGAGGACGCCGACAGCGTCGCCATCATCGGCTCGGGCGCACAGGCACGCGGCCAACTCCGCTGTACCGCGGAAATCCGCGACCTCGAGACTGTCTGGGTCTACTCGCCGACCAAGGAGTCCCGCGAGAATTTCGCGGGCGAGATGAACGAGCGACTCGACGCCGCCGTCGCCGCCGTCGCCTCCTCGGCGGCCGCCGTCGAGGGTGCGGACGTGGTCATCACTGCGACGACGGCCTCGGAGCCGGTGTTCGACGGTGACGACCTCGAACCCGGTACGCACGTCACCGCGATGGGCCAGTACGACCCCGACAAGCGCGAACTCGACACGACGACCATCGAGCGCGCGAAATACGTCCCTGACCTCCGGGCCCGCGCGACGACCGATGCCGGATCGTTCATCCACGCACTTGAGGAGGGTGTCGTCGACGAGGACCACATCCACGCCGAACTCGGCGAGGTCGTCGCCGGGGAGGCCGACGGTCGGACCGACGACGAAGAGATCACGGTGTTCGACTCCGGCGGCACCGGCATCGAGACGGTCGCTGCCGCGTACCTGCTCTACGAGAAGGCCGTCGAGGCGGGACTGGGCGAGACAGTCGACTTCTCGCCGGCGAGTCAGGCGCTGACAGGGGAGTAGGCCGACGTTTTTCTCGTCTCGGCCCGAACTCAGGGCATGTTCGACTGGCTGTTCCCGGGATGGACCGCGCCGGGGGTCCTCGCCGCCATCGTCGCCCTCCGGACGCTCTGTAACGTCGGCCTAACGCTGGCAGTTCGAGATGCGACGGACTCACCCAGTGCCGTCGGTGTCGCCGCGGCGCTTACGGCCGTCTCACTGGTACTGACCGTCGGCGTGCTCCGCGGCGCGTTCGGCCTTCAGACCAGCCATGCCGAGACCGTGGTCCAGGCCGCGCTGCTGGTGGTTACTGGCGTCGTCGTCGCCCGCGGTGACGGGATGGGGCGGCGCCTCGCCGCCGTCGCCGGCGCCGTCGCGGTGCTGCTCTATCTGCTCTCGATACCGCTGTTCGGTGAGGCGACGGTCGCCCCGTAGCGACACAGCGTGCTGCTCCCGGTGTCGCTGAACGCCGCCTCGTCCGCCCCGACAGATCCGCGCGACGACAGCTATATCCTGTCGTGTCGCCTGTTTTCACACGGCGGCGCTGCCGCCGTTCACTATCACCATTCAGCCCCGTACCGGGGCAGTTCACCATGCAAGACACAGCCAAATATCTCATCCACGCGAAGCTATCGGCGGACGGCGTCATCGAACGGAGCGACGTCGTCGGCGCCGTGTTCGGACAGACGGAGGGCCTGCTCGGCGACGAGATGGACCTCCGGGACTTACAGGACGCCTCGAAAGTCGGCCGGATCGACGTGAGCGTCGAAACCGAGGGCGGGCAGTCGTTCGGCGACGTGACCATCGCCTCCTCGCTCGACAAGGTCGAGACGGCCATCCTCGCGGCCTCCTTGGAGACGATCTCCCGGGTCGGCCCCTGTCAGGCCCGCATCGAAGTCACGGATATCGAGGACGTGCGCGCCGCCAAACGGCGGATCGTCGTCCAGCGCGCCAAGGAACTGCTCGCCGACTCCTTCGAGGAGAGCGTCCTCACCAGCGACGAACTCCACGAGGAGGTCCGCGAGTCGGTCCGCGTCGGCGAGATGGACGAGTACGCGGGCTACCCCGCCGGCCCGAACATCAGGGACAGCGACGCCATCGTCGTCGTCGAGGGGCGGGCGGACGTCTCGCGCTTACTCGACTTCGGCGTCAAGAACGCCGTCGCCGTCGAGGGAACCAACGTCCCCGAGGCGGTGGCGGAACTCACCCAGGATCGCACCACGACCGCGTTCCTCGATGGCGACCGCGGCGGCCAACTCATCCTTCGCGAACTCGGGCAGGTCGGCGACGTGGACTTCGTCGCGTTCGCGCCCGAGGGGAAATCCGTCGAGGAACTCCAGCGCGGGGAACTGCTGGCGGCGCTCCGCGAGAAAACGCCCTACGAGGTGTACATCGAGGCCCGCGACGCCGCCGACCCGCAGTCGGCACGGGAAGTCGCCACCGGCGGCGCGGCCCAGGAGGCCGCCCGAACCGACGGCCCCAGTCCCGTCGTCGGCGGCGAGGCGTCGCTGCGCGATCAGGTGACCGAGACGGAGGACGAGACGGCCGCGGACGCCCCAGCGGCAGGGACCGACGAAGCGGAGCCGGTCCAACCGGAGAACGAGACGGAAGCGGAGAGCGAACAGGCCGCGGCGGCACCGACGCTTGGCGACCATGTCCGCGAAGTCGTCGGCACGCACGCGGGTATCGTCCGACTGCTCGACGACGACCTGGAGACGGTACACGAGGCGCCCGCGGGGCGGGCCTACGAGGCCGTCGACGACAGCGACGGCGCGCACGCGCTCGTGCTCGACGGCCAACTCGACCAGCGTACGCTGGACGCCGCGGCCGAGCGCGACCTGCAGCACGCCGTCGCCCGCGAGACCGGGGAGTTCGTCAAACAGCCGGCGCTCCCGCACGTCCGGGCCGTCGACGGCTTCCTGGCCTGATCAGCCCTCCGGGCACTCCGGCAGGTGCGAGGCGATGTCGGGCACCGACTCGCCACAGAGGCTGCACTCGAACGGCTCGGTCTGTTTGCCGCCCCGGTCGGTGTAGTCAACCTCGTAGCCCGCCTCCGAGAGCACCTCGCTGACCACATCGCGTTGCTTGTGGGGGACCGAGGCGCGGAGGCGCCGCCGCACCGAGTCCGACGATATCTGCTGGACCTGTGGCTCGTTCTCGGCCAGCCACGCCTCTAGCACCTCCCGCAGGTCGTGGTCCTCGCGGAGGTAGGCGATGCCGGTCAGCCCCCCCGCGACGCCCGCGGTGGAGCCGCCGCCGCCCGGCCCCCCGGAGATGTTGAGCGTCCCGACGAGCGCGCGGACGTTCTTCGCGAGGTTCTGGACCGGGAGCTCCTCCCGCGGCGAAGGGCCGTGCTCCGAGAGGTAACGCACCGCCCGGGAGTCGGCTGGCTTCTTCGGCATGGGTTCACACACTACTGGTAGCTCCACCACCGTATTGGTACCGGGCGGTTGGCCGCCGGGGCGCCCCCTCAGTCGCCGTCGACGACCGCGCGAAGCCGGTAGCCGGCCCCGAAATCGTAGGCGTCTGGCTCCACAGCGACGCGTTCGAAGCCCAACTCGTCGTAGAGTCGCTGTGCCCCTTCGTTCTCGGCAGCGACGCGGAGTTCGATGGCGGTCCCCTCGGGCGTGCGGTCGAACATCTCCTCGAACAGGGCGCGCCCCCGGCCCTCCCGACGGTAGTCGGGGTGGACGACCACCTCCGCGGCGTAGGTCGGGTCGCCGGGGAACCAGAGTAGGTAGCCGACGACGGCGCCGTCGGCTGTCGAGACGAGCAGTTCGCCGCCGGCGGTGGGGTCGAGTAGCTCCGGCGCCGGCTCAGGGAGGCGCTGCTGGAGGCGGGAGATGGCGGCCCGGTCGGCCGGGCGGGCGTCCCGGATCACGCGAGCAACAGGAGCAGCACGCTCGCCAGCGCGCCCGCGAGCGTCGCGAGCAGGTTCACCGTCTCGTTCTCGATGCGGTCGCCCTCGACGGTCGCCCCCAGCAGGCTGTCGACGGTCATCCCCGCGAGACCGCCGGCGGCGACGATGGCGACGAGCCACGGCATCGGCGCGGAGACGGCGAGCAGCATGCTCGCCAACACACCGACGAGCGCGGCGCCGACGAGTCCGGCGAGTTCGCCCTGCCAGGTGACGCCGCCGTCAGTGCCGGGTGGCACGCGCTCGCCGGTCGTGACCAGCCGTGGCTTGTCGAACAGCCCCCCGATCTCGCTGGAGAGCGTGTCACCCATCGCGGCCGCCAGCGACCCCGCGAACGCGACCCGGAACAGGTCCGGATCGACCGGGAGGTCGCCCGCCGCGGCGAAGCCCACCACTGCCAGCAGCGCGATGGCGGCGTTGCCGAGCACGTTCCCCAACCCTCGGGCGCCCTCGTTCTCCTCGGCGACGCCGCGTTGGGCTTTGTCCTCGTAGCGGAACTTCGTCGAGAGCGTGCCGAGACCGAAGAAGGTCAGGAGGAGCGCGAACCAGCCCGGCCCGCCGAGGACGATAGTGACCAGGCAGAGCAGCACGCCCGAGAGCATCCCCTCGACGGAGGCCGTGCCGGTGGCGTAGGTGACGATGCCCAAAAAGAGGGCGACGCCCAGCGCCAGCCCAACGTCGACCATGTGGACCGGCTGGGAGAGCGCGCCGATCACGAGCATCGACGCGCCGACGGCGAACGTCGCTGCCGCGCGGTCGTCAGCCGAGAGCAGCGAGCGAGTCAGCGCGCCCACGAGCGCCGCCAGCGCGGCGTGGAACGTCACGGTCGGGAGGCCGACGGCGTCGACGCTACCGACGCCAACGGGGGAGTTCCCGAGGGCGACGACGAGCATCTGCGCCAGCAGCGCGGCGACGAAGCCGGCAACGGCGAACGCCGAAATGATGATGAACGCCTCGTCGACTCGCTCGCGGAGTGCGGTGGCGCCGAGGGTGCCGACGCCGACGGTGACGACGCTCGCGGCGAACGCCGGCAGCGGCATGGTGTAGGTGGCGGCGACGGCGGGCGGCGGCGCCGCGAGAAAGGCGAGAACGGCCGCCGACAGCGCGAACGCCGCGAGGCCGTAGAGTCGGCCGGACTGCCAGTCGCGCGGCCGGGCGAACAGCTCGAAGGCGGGGCCCTCCTCGATCAGGAACGCCGCGGCGCCCGCGATAGCGAGGAACGGGAGCACCGTCGCCCAGCCCAGCACCGGCGCGGTGAGCGCGAGCAGGGAGACGGCGGCGAACCCCGTGTCGCGCTTGAGCGTCCGATTCACGTCGCCGGCTACCCCCGACGCGTACTTAACGCTCCCGACAGCCACCGACCCCTGCCGCTGGTGGTGATCCGGCGAGGCCGCCGCAGCGAAGGGTTTTCGAGCGCACGAGCGCAATCAGGGGTGTGGGAGCGTACGACGCCTACCTCGCCCTCCGCCACCGCCTCGCTAACGCCGACGGCCCCGAACACGTCGCGTTGGTGCTCACCGAGCGCGACCTGCTGGAGCAGGGCGCCTACGAAACCCTCAAGCGCACGCTCGGCTGGGCGTTCGACTACGGCGCCGAGCGGGTCACCGTCTCGGTGTCGGTGCTCGACGAGGCGGTCGTCCCGACGCTGAAACGGGAGCTACAGGCTATCGACGCCCCCCGACCGGTCGCGGTCCGGGGGCCCGACGACGCCGAGCGCGCGGACGCGCCGATCCGGATCAACCTCGGCCTCGGCGGGCGCGGGGAGTTCGCCCGCGCCGTCCAGGAGATGGCCGAGGACGTGGAAGCGGGCGACCTGGATCCAGAGGACGTGGACGAGGAGACAGTCACCGACCACCTCGTGTTCCCGGCGGAGCCGGATCTGCTGATCAAGACCGGCGCCGAGCGGCTCTCGGACTTCCTGATCTGGCAGTCGACGTACTCGGAGCTCTACTTCACTGACGTGAACTGGCGGGACTTCCGGAAGCGGGACTACCTCCGGGCCGTCCGGGAGTTCGAGGACCGCCAGCGTCGGTTCGGGGAGTAGTTGGGGGCGGGAAGTAGCCGGGGGCAACTTTACGGTCGCGCCGACGAACTGCCAGCTATGCGTCCCCGCAGCCTCCCCCTGATCGCGGTTGTCCTCCTCCTCGCGCTCGCCGCCGTCGCCGCGGTTCCGGTGGCCGACGCGCGGGCGCCGCCGACGCCGGTCTGTGGCGTCTGTTCGGTCGACACGACTGTCGACGGCGCCGCCGTCGCCGCCGGCGAGAGCGAACTCACGGTGTCGATCCACGAGAACGGCACCACGGCGTGGGAAGCACGAGTCGAACTCACCGCCGGCAGCGACGTACTCGCCGAGAACGGGTCGCTCCGCCGGGCCGTCGTCGACGAGGCGATGGGCCGGAGTATCGCTGATCCGGAGCAGGTGCGGAGTCAGATGGGCGGTGAGGCGCTCATCGTCCGCTACCGTGACGACGGCGCGACCGAGCGTCACGTCGGCGCCGTCGTGTTCACGCCGCTAACGCCGGAGGGGCCCAGTAGCCCGTTCGCTATCGGCGGCGAGGGGCCGCGCTACCTCGGCACCGACCGATTCACGCTCCGCGCGCCGGCGGGGTACGACCTCCACGGTGACGCCGAGTCGACTGACTCCGGAACGATCGTCTGGACCCGCGAAAACGGCAGCGAGCGGACGAGCCTCGACGTGGCGACTGATCCGGTCGCGGTCGAGTCTGATTCTGGCGCACCGGGCGTCCGGACGTGGTTCGCGCGGCTCCTGACCTAATCAGCCGACTCGGTGCCCCGAGCGTCGAGTTCGGCGTCGATCTCCGCGGCGGCCGCGCCGGGGAGTTTCTCGCGCAGGCGGCCGGCGACGCCCCGGGCTTCTTCGAACTCCGTCTCGGCGACGGCGCGCACGATGGCGGCCCCGCGCTCGCTGCGGGTGCGTTGCCACGAGCGTTCACGGGACTGATAGGTGCGGATGCTCCGGAGGAAGTCGATCTTCGAGAACGCCGGCCAGTAGGGCGCACAGAAGTACGCCGCGGCCTCGTTGCCGTTGGCGTGCCACGGCAGGAAGTTCGAGGTGCGCTCGTCGCCGCCGGTGCGGATGATCAGGTCAACGTCCCGGACTTCCCGGCCGTAGAGTCGGTCGTCGACGAGGTCAGTGTCGATGGCGTCGGGGTCGAGATCGCCAGCATCCACGTCGTCGAGCACGTCGCGAGCGGCCCGGAGGAGTTCGTTCCGACCGCCATAGGCCAGCGCGACGTTCAGCCGGAACGACGCGTGGTCGGCCGTTTCGGCCTCGGCGTAGTCGATGGCCCCTCGCACGCGCTCGGGCAGGCGGTCGATCTCGCCGATAGCGCGGATGGCGACGCCGTTCTCGTGGATGCGCTCGTTGTCGGCGATGCTCGTGAGCTTCTCACAGAGCAGGTCATAGAGGTGTTCACGCTCCTCGGGCGGGCGTTTGAAGTTCTCCGTGGAGAACGCATAGAGGGTGAGTTCCTTGACGCCGAGATCCTGGCACCACTCGAGCACCTGTTCGGTCGTCTCGGCGCCGGCCCGGTGGCCCTCGGCGGCGTCGCCGCCGCGCTCGCGGGCGTAGCGTCGGTTGCCGTCCTGAATGATCGCGACGTGGGAAGGGCCACCTGCTCCCTCGCGTCGGAGGAGCCGCTCGTAGGCGCGGGTGACCTGACGGTTGACCCACTGCTTCATGGCTGTTTGTGGGCTGGCGCCGCGTATGAGTCTTGTGACGACCGACGGCGGCGCGTGACCGCAGCGACCGTCGAGTCGCTGCACGGAACTTGACGCCGCCGTCGTGTGACGTACCGAGGACGCGGCTTGCGACCGGCGACCGCGATGGCGGTCGCCGCGGAGACTTCGCCGTGGCCGTGGGCAACGGCGGCGGCGCGTGACCACAGCGACCGTCGGGTCGAGATATGGAACTTCGCCACCATCGCTATCACTGAACTTTCCCCTGTGATGACGACTTTTTCGGGTAGGGCGGGCTTACTCGCGACTTAATTTTTCGCTGCCGGCCCACAAACGTCTTAACGCCGAGCGACCCAGTAGCCGCTATGGATCCCCTCGTGTTGCAGCTCGATCTGGACTTCCGGCAGCTCGGCGTCGAAGCCGGCTCCGGGGCGCTCGTCGGCGCGCTGATCGGGTTCGCCGCCAAGAAAGTCGCCAAGATCATCGCCGTACTCGTCGGCATCGAGATGGCCCTGTTCAAGTTCCTCGAGTCCCGCGGCATCCTCACCGTCGACTGGGACCGACTCACCGCCGGCATCGTCGGCGCCGGACAGGACGCCGCCGCCGGCACGCCGCCGTCGTGGCTCCAGACCATCCTCTCGACCGTCTCCGTCTCGGCCGGCTTCACCGGCGGCTTCTACGTCGGCTGGCGTCGCGCCTGATCGGTCGGAAACCGAAGGTGGTTCTGCCCGCCGAATTTTGCCACACCTTCGAGTTCGAGTCCTGCTGCTGCCCGAAAAATACGGGGGAGGGCGGTGTGTTCGCCCGGAGGTTAGCGCGTCTTGAGGTCGTCTTTCTCCCGGACGATGCTGGTCTCGGCCTCCCCGCTGGTCTCCTCGTTGACCATGTCGTAGAAGTCGTTCTGCATCCCCGCGGGGAACGTGATGACGCCGATCCAGGAGCCGTCGGCCTGCCACTCCTCGCGTTCGAGGTCGCCGTACTGCCGGATCTTCGCCTGGGCGCTCCCGGCGTACTCCGGCGGGACGTTGACTGCGACGGTCACCTCGTCGAAGCGGATGGGGATCACCGGCCGCAGCGCGTCGAGGGCGTCGTCGACCTGTGCCTCGACCGGCTCCATCGGGTCGATGGAGAAGCCGGCCTCCTCGAGCGCGCGCTCGATGCGCTCGGGCGGGTGGGGCGCGTTGTCCATCTGTGGGTTGACCGCGTTCCGCGCGATCTTGTTGACCAGCGCGTTGTGCTTCTGTTCCTCCATCTCCTTGCGCTGCTCGGCGGTGATCTGGATCTCCCCGCGTTCGACGACTTTCGGGACGATCTCCATCGGATCGGTCGTGCCGAACACTTCCTCGAGCGCGCTCTCGGCGGGCCGGTCGCCCCGCGAGGCGTTCTCGAACACGTCCTCGGCGGCGATCACGTCCTCGAGGTCACCCTCGAACTCCCCACGCTTCATCTCGAGGGCCGCGTCGGGGTCGATGAGCACCTCGAAGCGCTCGCCGTGGGACTCCAGCCGTGCCGTGACGGCTTCGTCGAGCGGAATCATGTTTACCGGTTCCACGGCCGCCCCCTTAAACAGTCGCCCTCGGGGACGCCAATCAGCCGAACGCGCCCAGACTCGACTGCATCTCGCGGTCGGTGGCACCCTCGGTGACTTCGTGGCCGACCAGCCGTCGCAGGTCGACGGCGTAGGTGCTGCCGCCGCGGTCCAACAAGAGAACCCGACCTTTCACCCCGCGAACGGTACCGGTCGCCATCGTCTCGCTCACCGGCCGGCCCGAGAGGTCAAGGTCGTAGTCAAACTCGAACGTCTCGATGGGGTCGAACTCCGTGAGAAGTTCCTGCCACGCCGCCTCGTCGACGTGCCGCCCGAAGCCGTCGATCTTCGTGGGGACACGGACGCGATCCGGGATGCGTTCGGCGATGCCGGCCTCGATCCGCCGTGCGGCGCGGCCGTCGTCGACGGTCCGGATGTGGGCCGCGCGGTCGGCACCCTGCTCCAGCAGGCGAGTTTCGAGGCGCCACTCCCGGGTGACGCCGACTTTGAACGTGTCGGGGGCGAACGCCGCGAGGTAGACGGCGTGGTCCTCGAAGCAGTCCATCTCGTCTTTGAGACAGTCGCCGGTACACCGTGCACAGACCCAGACGTGGCTGTGCTGGTCGCAGTAGGGGGCGCCGTCGGCGCCGCAGGCCGTGTGGCCGTCGTCGTCGACGATGCCGGCGCAGTGGCGCTCTCCCAGCGTGTAGGCGATCTCGGTGCCGGGCGTCAGATCGACGTACTCGACCTCGCCATCATCGGCGAGGAGGAGGTCGCCGTCACCAGAACGCAAAGCGTTCTGGTTGTCACCGGAAGCCGCCGGCTTCCGGTTGCCCGAGGGACAGTGTCCCTCCCTGGCAGACGAGAGCCTCTGGTTCTCGTCGACGTCGCCCGAGTCGTAGCCCACGAACTGCACACGCTGTCTTGGCTATCGGCCCGCATATGGCTGTCCATCGCGGCCCCCCCGACTCGGCGCCCCGGTGCTGCGGCTATCGAGAGCGGAAAAACGGAGAAGCGAACGTCGGATCGGCCGTCGACGCGATCAGCGCTCGTCGGCGTCGCGGACGTCCATCGACCGGCAGTCCGGGCAGCGGACGCCCACCATGCGCGTTTTGGGCAGGTCGAACTCGGTGCCACACGACGCGCACTGATAGGAGAACACGTCGTCGTCACCGTCTGACCCACCGGAGATCGCGTCCGAGAGAGAACTCAGTAATCCCACGCTCATACCCTCTAAGCTCGCAGTTGCGTGCCGAGGCTTTTCAACGTTGGGCTGGGTCGTACGCAGCTACAACGCCGGGATCACCGGCCGGCGTCGCCGCGCCCCCGCTCCAGGGCGTCGGCGTAGTCGTCCACGGCGATCTGCACGGTGTAGCCGGCGACGCCGTGGGCGTCCGCCCGATCTGTTTCGTCCGCACAGAGCGTCTCCAGGAGATCCAGGCCGCGCTCGGTGCCCGCCTCGGTCTCCTCACGGAGCAAGCGGAACAGTGAGGCGCGTGCCGAGTCGCCGCGTTCCTCGAAGTAAGAGATGACTTGCGCGTGCGCGTGATCGGCGACGAGGCCGCGGCCAAGCGTGCCCGCGGCCGTTCGGACGACCGCACCCTCGCGCCCGCGGAGATAGCGGTGGAGTGCGCCGCCGTCCCGTGGTTCGTACTCCCCGTCCATCGCCGCCAGCACGCGCTCGCGGTGCTCTGCCTCGCGCGCCGCGACGGCTTCGAACAGGTCGCGTGCGTGGTCGTTTGGCTCGTCCTCGGCCCACTGCGCGAAGGTCCGGTGGGCGGCGTGCTCGGAGTCCGCGGCGGCTTCGAGCACCCGTCTCGGGGACGGGTTGCCGTCAGCGAGGGCGAGAAGGAGTTCAGAATCGGCGAGACGTGCCAGCGCGTCCCGCTTGTCGGCGACGACTCGCTTGCGGAGCGTGGCGCCGTCCATCTGGCCGATCAGTCGTCGTCGTCGGCCGCGGCGCCCGCGCCGTCGGCGGCGTCGGCCTCGGCGTCCTCGATGCTCGGCGGGTAGCTCCCGCGGTCGAGTTTGAGGTCGGATTTTGGCCGGGCCATGCACGTCAGCGCGTAGTTCTCGGCCTCCGCCTCGGTCAGCGCGCGCTGCTCGACGATGGTCTGCTCGACCTCGCCCTCGATGATCTCGGCGGAACAGGCCAGACACATCCCGACGCGACAGGAGTACTCCTGGGCGATCCCCTCCTCGATACAGACCTGCAGGATCGGACGCGTCTCCGGGACGTCGATGGTCTCGCCGGTGCCGACGAACTCCACGGTGTGCTCGGTCATACTCCGGGGCTGGGTGCGGAGTCGAGAAAAGGGTTTATGCCTGAGTTCGCGACTACTCCGCTTCCGCTGCTTGCTCCTCCTCGTCCTGGTGGCGGATCGTGAGCACGGGTACGTCGGCAGTACGGACGACGCGTTCAGTGACCGAGCCAAGGAGGAATCGCTCGACGCCGCTGCGGCCGTGGGTCCCCATCACGACGAGGTCGACGTTCTCGCTGTCGATGTGGTCGAGGATGCGGCGGTAGGCGGTGCCCGAGACGACGTTGGTCTCCACGTCGACGCCCACCTCCGCGGCGGCGTCGGTGACTTCCTCCACGGCGCGCTGGCCCTCCTCCTCGAGCGCGTCGATCACGAGTTCGGAGCCGGCTTCGATCGAGGAGAACGCGCTGGCGTCGACGACGTACAGCGCGTGGATCGTCGCGTCGTACGTCTTCGCGAGGTCGACGGCGTGTTCGATGGCGGCGGTCGCGGCGGGGCTCCCGTCGGTCGGAACGAGGATGTCGTCGTACATCTCGTTCAGGGGTTGCGAGCGGCAGGGGTTAGAAACCCCGGTTCGGCAGGCGTCAGTCGAGCGCGTCCCGTACCGCGGCCTCGCCCGCCCGCATGCCCTCGTAGCGCTCGTTCTCGTCGTCGCCCAGCGGCGTCGTCTCGACGACGCGCCAGCCCTCGCCCTCCACGTCGTCGTACGCCAGCCCTTTCACCCAGTCCTCGGTCGCGAGCAGCAGGCCGACGATCCCGCCGTCGTCGGGGCTATCGCGGTCGGCCACGTCGACGGCGATATCGAGCGCGTCCGAACGGTTGAACGAGGCGAGTTCGGCATCGGTCAGCGGGCGATCCGGCAGGGAGTCGAGCACGCTCATAGCCGGAGATACGGCTTCGCGCGGAAGGGGGTTCCGAAGGCGGGCGGGTCGCCGAGCTGCTGATCGCAGCGGTGCGGCTTCCGAACGTTCCCTCGCGGCGGTGCGGCTTCCGAACGTTCCCTCGCGGCGGTGCCGCTTCCGAACCTTCATGCCACAGCGCGCGGCAGGGACGAGCATGCGCCGACTCGACCGGATCGAGCGGGCCGTCCTCGCGCTGACGGCGCTCGCGGTGCTGGCCCGCGTTCTCGGCCTCGGGGCCCGGCCGTTCCACTGGGACGAGGCCCGCGTGGGCTACTGGACGCTGCGCTCGCTCGACACCGGCGTCTACGCCTACCGCCCCGTCGCGGGCGGGCCGTTCCTCTACGTCGTTGGCCGTTGGCTGTTCTCGCTGGGCCTGACCAGCGACGCCGCGGCGCGCGTGCCCGTCGCGCTCGTGGGTGGGCTGCTCCCACTGGCCGCGCTGCTGTTCCGCCGGGCGACGCTGGTCGTCGACGGCGCGGCGGACTTGGGACGACCATCCCGTTCCGACGCTGCCGAACATCCACCACGAATCGGCCTCTCCGACGCCGAGACGGTTTCGCTCGCCATCCTCCTCACGCTGGCGCCGCCACTACTCTACTACTCCCGTGTGCTGCGCGGGGACCTCCCGCTGGCCGCGTTCTCGCTCGTGGCCGTCGGCTTCGCGCTGCGCTGGCGCCACCGGGGCGACCGCCGCTCGCTCTACGCCGCCGCGGGGGCGTTCGGTCTGGCGCTCACCACCTCCGGGTTCGTGCTCGCGACGATCATCTGCTGGCTGCTCGCGGCGGTGCTCACCGTCGACGAGGCGCGGATCCGCGGCACCGACCCGGTCGCGGTCCGGGAGCGCGCCCACAACGTCGTCTCGTGGCTCGTCGACCGACAGGTCGCGCTGATCCGGGGGGTCCTCGTCGCCGTCGGCGTGGCGCTGGTGTTCTACGTCCCGCGGGGCTGGATCGACCTCGCCCGGCCGGCGACGCTGCTCTCCGCGCTCGAGGCGGGGACGGTCGGCGCCCTCGAGCGATTTCTCGCGGTTCGGGTGCTCGGCCGCCACGCGCCGCCGACGCACGCCAACGACCACGCGCTGCTCCCCTTTGTCGCCGACAACGTCGAGGTGCTGGTGGCGGCGGCGCTCCCGGTTGTCGGCCTCGCCGTCTATGGGTTCTTCCGCGAGCGCTACGCCGGCCGCTCCCGACCCGCGGTCGCGTTCGCCACCTACTGGGCCGGCGCGGGCCTGTTGATCTACCCGATGGCGACGGAGGTGAGCGAGCCGTGGGTGGCGGTCCACGTGCTCGCACCCGCGGCCGTGCCCGCAGCGGTCGGCCTCGCAGCGCTCTGGAACCACGCGACGGCGGCCGTCGACGCCGGCGACGTTGACGAATCGCGCAGCGATTCGTTCGCCAGCCGGAGCGCGGAGCGTTCCGGCGACGCCGCGCGGGTGGCTGCGGCGGTGCTGCTGCTCTCCGGGGTCGGCATCCACACCGGCGCCGTCGTCGCCGGCGAGGTGTACGACGCGCCCGCGGCTGACGACTCGCTGCCGGGCTACGCACAGCCTGACGCCGACCTGCACGACGTGGTGGCCGCGATGGAGGTCGCGATCACCGCCAACGGCGGGACGGACGTGCTCTACGTCGGCGAGCAGTTCGCGGTCGCCGACGAGGCGACGCTGGACCGCCCGCCCGTGCCCGCAGCCGACCGGGGGGCGTTCGCTGCGCGCCTCCCGTTCGCGTGGTACGCCGAGCGCGCCGACGCCGAGACTGCGAGCGTCGCCTCGTCCGCTGCGGTCGCCGAGCCAGCCCCGCCGGTCGTCGTCACGTCACCCGCTCACGCTGCGACGCTGAGCCGGCAGCTATCGGGCTACGAGCGCTACGAGGTGACCACGGGGCTGACGAACCGACGGCTGGTCGTGTTCGTGAGCGGCTGAACCGAGAACGCTGCGCCGAGAAAACGAGCGTCCGCGGGAGTCTAGCGGAAGCCCATCGCTTCGATCTGTTCCTGGTAGCGGTTCCGGATAGTAACCTCCGTCACCTGGGCCACGTCGGCGACTTCGCGCTGGGTCTTCTTCTCGTTGCAGAGCAGCGAGGCGGCGTAGATGGCCGCGGCGGCGAAGCCGGTCGGGGATTTCCCCGAGAGCAGCCCCTGTTCGGCCGACACGTCGATGATCTCGGTCGCCTTCGACTGCACCTCCTCGCTGAGGCCGAGTTCGGAGGCGAACCGTGGGACGAACTGCTTGGGGTCGACCGGCTTGAGCTCGAGCCCGAGCTCCTGGGAGATGTAGCGGTACGTGCGGCCGATCTCCTTCTGGGGCACCCGAGAGACCTCGGCGACTTCGTCGAGGCTGCGCGGGATCCCCTCCTGCCGGCAGGCGGCGTACAGCGCGGCGGTGGCGACGCCCTCGATGGAGCGCCCGCGGATCAGGTCCTCGTTGAGCGCGCGCCGATAGATCACCGACGCGACCTCGCGGACCGAGCGCGGGACGCCCAGCGCGGAGGCCATCCGGTCGACCTCCGAGAGCGCGAACTGGAGGTTGCGCTCGCCGGCGTCCTTCGTCCGGATCCGCTCTTGCCACTTGCGCAGACGGTGCATCTGGCTCCGCTTCTCGGAGGAGAGCGAGCGCCCGTAGGCGTCCTTGTCCTTCCAGTCGATGGTCGTCGTCAGCCCGCGGTCGTGCATCGTCTCCGTGATCGGCGCCCCGACGCGGGACTTGCTCTGGCGCTCGGAGTGGTTGAACGCGCGCCACTCGGGCCCGCGGTCGATCTGGCGCTCGTCCAGCACCAGCCCACAGTCGTCACAGACGAGTTCACCCTGATCGTCGTCCGTGACGACCTCGTCGGAACCACACTCCGGGCAGGTAAGTATCTCCTCGGCCGACTCGGACTCGTCCTCGGATTCGGACTCCCGCTGTCGCTCCCGGCTCGGACGTTCCATTAAAAGGTTTCTGGTGACCGCGACAGATAAGGCTTTTTTCGTCCTCTATCGGAACACAAATCGAACCGGTAGCGGGCGTCGGGGTGGCTCTCGGGCGGTGATGGCGGGCCGACACGTCTCCGCGCCGGCCACCGCCGACGCGCGATTACTACTGCGTATTGAGAAAGCTTTTTGAATAACCAGTGGCTATGGGTGTGTATGAGCACGAGCCCCTCACGAGTCGACACCGCGGTTGCGGCCTGTCGCCCGTCGAACGTCGAACCCGTCGAACTCACCGCGTCGTCGCTGTCGACGACCGCGCCGGAGTACCTGCGAGAGCTGAAAGCGGAACTCGCCGCTGAGGGCTACCAGCCCGCGGAACTCTCCGTCGAGGCCTGCTTCTCCGAGGACTGCTCCATCGCCACGCAGGAGGAGGCCGACCGCCTGCGGGATCTGGTCCGCGCGGGCGCGTTCCTCGGCGTCGGCGTCGTCCGCGTCGAAATCGAGGACCTGAGCAACGCCGAGAAGGTCCGCCCGGCGCTCTCGGCGCTCGAGGAGCGCGCCCGTCGGGAAGGCGTCACCCTTTCGGTCGACGGCCTCGACGTTTCGGCCTGAATGGGCAAGCGGGCGCTGGCTGAACGACTTCACGGGCTCGCGGGGTTCTCAGACCCCGACATCGAACTCGAACAGTATCCGACGCCGCCGGATCTGGCGGCACACCTTCTCCACCTCGCCGACCTACAGGGCGACATCGCGGGTCGGTCGGTGCTCGATCTGGGCACCGGGACAGGCATGCTCGCGCTCGCGGCCGCCTGCCGCGCACCCACTCGCGTGCTCGGCCTCGAACGCGACGCCGACGCGCTCGCGACCGCCCGCGAGAACGAGCGCGCGGTCGAACCCGAGACGCCGGTTGACTGGGTGCGTGGCGACGCTACCCGGGCGCCGCTGCCCGAGGATTCCGTGTCGACGGTCGTCACGAACCCACCCTTCGGCGCCCGGACGGGCAACGAGGGGGCCGACCGGGCGTTCCTCGAAACCGCTGCGTCCGTTTCTTCGGTCTCCTACTCGATCCACAACGCCGGCAGCCAGTCGTTCGTCGAGTCCTTCGCCGCCGACGAGGGCGGCGAGGTCACCCACGCGTTCGCCGCGGCGTTCGAGGTGCCGCGGCTCTACGAGCATCACGAGCGCGAGCGCGAGGAGATCGACGTGGAACTGTTCCGGATCGCGTGGGACTAATCCGAGAGCTTCGGCGACCGCAGACCGGCGATGTTCGGCAGCCGTAGCTCCTCGGCCGCGAGCCACAGCCCGGCCGCGAGTAGCGCGTAGCCGAGCACCAGCAGGGCGCCGTTGAAGAACGTCACACACTCGCCGACGGCGACGGCTAGCCGGACGCCGCTGCGGAACATCGTCACGCCGCCGCCGGCGAACCCACAGCCGCCGCCGAACGCGGTGACGGGGGCGATTACGATCAGTGCCGCGCCCGACCCGGTGAGTCGCTTACCTTCGCTCGTGTGCCGGTGGACGGCGACGACCGTTCCGATGGCGGCGACGCTGACGGCGAGAACCGGGACCGGCGGGACGGAGCCTGGGAGGGCGCCGTCGGCGGTGGCCACGGAGAGCCGCGTGGAGAGCGCGAGCCCGGCGAGTTCGGCGCTGACGACGGCCGTCGCGCCGACGAGCGCGACGACGGCCCGGGTCAGCTGTCGGGGACCGTCTGCCACGCACGTCCGTACTCAGGTCAATGGCCTAACTGTTTCGCCCCCGGCGGGGACCGTCGGAGCTATTCGGGACGCGCCCGCGGGTGGGTGTATGGACGAGACGTTCCTCGCCATGCTCGACCGTAACGCCGGGCACGCCGACGCGTTCGACGACCGCTTCGACGGCCTCGAACACGAACAGCACCCCGAGGCGGTCACCGTCTGCTGTTCTGACTCCCGGGTGCTCCAGGACCACCTCTGGGGCAACGACGAGCCGGGGCGGCAGTTCAGCTGTGGCAACATCGGCAACCGCGTCGTCCAGCGCACCGAGGAAGGGCCGCGCGTCTCCGGCGACGTGCTCTACCCGCTGGCCCACACCGACACCGACGTGGCCGTCGTCGTCGGCCATACGGGCTGTGGCGCGGTGACGGCGACGTACGACAAACTCACCGACGGCAGTTCGGAGCCGCCGGGCATCGAACACTGTCTCGACCTGCTCGCGCCGGGACTCGAACCGGGCGTCGATCTGCTGCCGGACGAACTGGCCCGCGAGGACGCCGTGAACCACCTCGTGGAGTACAACGTCGACCGCCAGGTCGAGTTCCTCATGGAGAGCGAGGACGTGCCCGAATCGGTGCAGGCCGTCGGTGCGGTCTACGACTTCCAGGACGCCTACGACGGGAAGCGCGGCGAGGTCCACGTGATCAACGTCGACGGCGAGACCGATCCCGACGCACTCCGGGAGCGCCACCCGGAGATCGATTCGCGGGTCCAGCGTCGCTGGACGTACTGATCGACAGTAACGGGACGGCCTCAGAGATCGACGCGGTCGCCGATTTCCACCAGATCCAGCCGCTTCGGATGCTCGAACGACGCGACGTGTTCGTGAAGCGCAGTCGGGTCGGCCGTGAGCCCCTTCCACATGTCCCAGTGGCTCGGGAGCAGGCGGTCGAGTCGGAGCGCGCTGGCGGCTTCGACGGCCTCGCCCTCGTCGTTGTACCACTTCGTGTACGTCGGCTCGCGGGTCTGCTTGTCCGGGATCATCCCCGCCGTGCCGAAGGCGAGAATGCCCAGGTCGATGTCGAACTCACGGCCCAGCGCCGCGAAGGAGTCGGCCGGGCGCGAATCGCCGGGGTGGAACACGGTGCCCTCGTCGTGTTCGAACACGTAACCCACTGGGTGTTCGGCGTCGGGGTCGTTCACCTCGACGACGTGGACGGTGAACTCCCCGATCTCCAGTACGTCGCCCTCGCTGACCTCGCGGAACTGCTCGTCGGTGAGGTCCCAGCGATCCTCCCAACCTTGGTCCTCGCGTGCGGCCGCGAGCGAGGCGTCCGGCGCGACGAACGGGGCGCCAGTCGACTCCAGGATCGGCGCCTGGGACTCGCCGTGGACGTGGTCGCTGTGCTCGTGGGTCGCGAACACCGCCTCGGCGTCGACGACGTCCGCGGGGTCGAACGGCACCGGGATCATCCGCACCGTCCGCGGCGGGTCGCCGGTGCCGAGGTAGGGGTCGACGAACAGCGTCGTCCCGTTGCTGCCCTTGACTACGAACCCGTTGCAGCCGAGGTACCAGACCGCCACGCTCTCCGGGTCCGCGGCGTCGATTGCGCGCGGGAGCCAGTCGCCCCAGTCGCTCGTGATCATGGGTTCGGCTCCGAGCGCCCGCCCCATAGCGGTTGTGACACCCCCCGAAGATACTCAAGGCTCGCCCGTGTCAGCCGGTGGCATGAACACCGCCACACGCCGCACTGCCGCCTTCGCCGAGATGCGCCACGCGATGCAGACCGCTGCCGGCGCCGTCGCCGACGGCGCGGGTCGCCGCCTGTACGGCGGTTGAGCCGTCGCGAGGCTTTTGAGGGGGCCGTTCGGATCGCCACCGAGTGACCAAACGCACGTTTCTCGGCGCCGCCTTCGGCTGTTTCCGCCTCGTGCTCTCGTGGCTGCCCCGCGACGCGCGACCCGCGCGCGGAACGAACCGCTGCGGCGGTGATCGACGTCGCACAGTCGGGGCATGAGTTCCCTCGCGACGACACGGAGGTCCCCGCGGGTCACGCCCCGCGACTGGGGTCGCTATCGAAACGGGGAAACCCACCCGTCGCCGAAATTCGGGTAATGGAGTCGGGTCGCATCGACGTTGCCTCGCTTGCCGGACCGTTCGACCTCCAGTCGACGCTGGAGAGCGGCCAGACGTACCTCTGGGAGCGCGCCGACGGCGACGGCTACGCCGAGTCGGCCGCCCACGGCGGCGACGCGTGGTACGAGACCGTACTCCCGCCGACGCCGGGACTCACCGACCTGCCGACCGTCGTCCGCGTCCGCCAGATCGGCGGCGTCGACGAGCGACGCTCGTCTGCCGATCGGACGCAGTCCGATCACGTCGACGGCGGGACGTTGGAGTGGGAGGCTGGCGCGGTCCCCGCCGACGTGGACGCCGCCGGCGCCGCCGAGCCCACCGAATCAGTCGACGGGGAGGCGATTCTCACGCACCTGCTCCGCCTTGACGACGACCTCGAAGCCATCTACGAGGCCACGGGCGACCTCCCGCTACTCCAGCGGGCGTTCGAGCGCTACCCCGGGATGCGGCTCCCGCGCGACCCGCCGTTTCCCTGCCTGATCACGTTTATCTGCTCGGCACAGATGCGGGTGAGCCGGATCTTCGGGATGCAGAACGCGCTCCGGGAGGCGTATGGCACCCCCGTCGCAGTGGGCGACCGTACCCTCTACTCCTACCCGACTCCGGCGGCACTCGCTGCCGCCACCGAGGAGGAACTGCGGGACCTGAGTCTGGGCTACCGCGCGCCGTACGTCCAGCGCACCGCCGAGATGGTCGCCACGGGCGAGGCAGATCCCGCTGACGCACGCGGCCTCCCCTACGAGGAGGCTCGCGACGCGCTCACCCAGTTCGTCGGCGTCGGCGACAAGGTGGCCGACTGCGTCGCCCTCTTCGCGCTCGGCTACCTGCAGGCCATCCCGCTGGACACGTGGATCCAGACCGCTATCGGCGACTACTTCCCCGACTGCGAGGGCGGCAACTACGCCGAAACCTCGCGGGCCATCCGCGAGAAACTGGGTGGCGACCTACCGGAGCGCGACGAGGTGTTCGGCGAGAGCGGCGCCGACGCCTACGCGGGCTACGCCCAGACGTACGTGTTCCACCACCTCCGGACCGACGGGGAGTGACTCGCCGGTAACAGTCGGCGATGGTCAGTGCGGCGTCTCAGAGCGTTAGCGTCGCGTCGGACATGTTCAAAAAGGCGGTCTCGTACCCCTCGTGGCGCGAGACCTGCGGCGGCGAGTCGACGGTGATCGTGAGTTCGTCGCCTTCCTTGACCGTATCGAGCAGCGCGCCGTAGTGGATGCCGAGGTCGCCGTCCTGCCACTCGTTGAGGTAGCCGTCGAACACCGTCTCGCCGTCGCGAGTCACCGTCGCCGAGAGCGACATCAGCGGGATCGGGTAGCGGTTGTACGGCGTGTGCGCCGACACAGCCAGATGCTGCTGGTCCGCGTCGTCGCCGAACGCCCCGGCGTCGTCGATGGTGGTGACGACGAACTGGGCGTCGCCGCTCTCGGCCGTCCCCCGGACCGTCCCGGGGAGTTCGTCCTCGGTGGGGGCCTGCATCAGCGGGACCATATCCATCTGCATCGGCTGGACCGCGCCCAGCGTCCCCTGTCTCGCGGGCGGGATGTCCTCGAAGGGGAGGTCATTGAGTTCGGAAAGCTGGTAGTCGAGCGTGAACTCGAACTCGGCGGCGCCGGCGTCCGCGAGCGACCCCGTCCGGCGGTTCCCGCCTTCGCCGATGGAGACGGTTACGTCGTACTCGCCCTGTTCTGGGAGTTCGACGTTATCGCCGAAGTGAAAACCCATCCGCTGGGCCAGCATCGGCCACGGGCTGAGGCCGTCGACGACGGACTCGCCGTCCCGGCTGATGTCGACGGTGGGGTTCACGTCCGAGGGGACGATCCCCGTCTCGCTGTGCCAGACGATGGGCATCAGGTGGAGCGCGTCGCTGTTCCCGACCTCCACCATCGTCGTGTCGCTGCCGGTGATCGTCCAGAAGCGGTGGGGGAAGCTGTAGGTCAGCGCACAGCTGTACCCCCCGTCGCTCTGCATCGACGCCATCCCCATTCCTTCGGTGTGGGTCGGGACGTAGACGCCGTCGGGGCGGTTCTCCACCAGTGGCGGCTCCCGGTTGCCCGACTGGAGTTCGAAGCCGCTACAGCCAGCCAGCCCCGCAGCGCCGGCGGCGCCGACCCCCGCGAGGAATGCCCGGCGGGACTTATGCATGAGCCACCTCCGCGTTCTCTGCGGCGTCGTCCGCGGGATTCGCGGGCGGGAGCGCGCGCAGCGAGCGGGGGGGTATCAGGAAGTTCCCCCGGCGCACGGTGTCGATGTACTGCAGGATGCCGTTGTTGGTGCGCTGGCCGACCGCGGAGTTGCTGGCCACGTCATCGCCGTTCATCGCCTCGCGCGTCGTCACGAAGTCCTCGATGGTGCGCTGGAGCGAGAGGAAGTGGACGCCTGCGCGGTCCTGATCGGTCGAGTCGAAGTCCCGCCGCAGGATGATCGGCGCGTCGTCCTCGCGCACGTCGACCATCTTCTGGCCGTGGCCGACGACGCCCTCGCTCCGGGCCGTCTCGGTCGGGTCGCCGCAGTCGTCCATCTGCGGGTCGGTGCCGAGGTTCTCGCCGGTGCCCTCGACGGTCCCCTCGCTGGCGTGGTGCGGGCAGAACATCTTGGAGACGCGCTGGTCCCGGCTGTCCTGCTCGTACCACTGCTTGAGGTTGAGCGTCAGCGTTGAGAGCTGTTGGGTGGTACCGCCCGCGAACGGTCCCGACTGGATCGTCACGCGGTCCTCGCCCGGCTGATTCCCCTGGAACGCCGACTCGAACCCCATGTACAGCGGGGCGTCCTCGGGAACGGGGCCGTCGTCGGGAACGCCGTCCACGTCCTGGTTCTCGGCGGGCAGGCCGTCGCCGATGAATCCCGTCCGGCGCTCGCCGAGGGTGAACACGTCCGTCAGCGACGCGTCGGGTTGGGAGACGCCGTTGAGTTCGTCCACCTCGCCTTTCAGCGCCTCCTCGGCGCCCATCACCACCTCGCCGTGGTCGCTGGCGAGGTGGACGATGGCGTCGATGTCGTCGGCGTCGGGGTCCTCGAAATCCGCGAGCGCCCGCGGTTCGGGCAGGTCGACGCTCTCGGGGAGGCTCTCGTCGAACCGGTCGAAGTAGTAGGGGGAGTAGCTAACCGTCAGCAGGAGGCCCGCGGCCGAGCGCTCGTAGGCGCGCTCGAGGCCCGCGAGCGCGGCCTCGACGGTCTCGCGCTCGGCGTCGGTCGGCATCCCGTCGCCATAGGAGAGTGGAAGGAGCACGCGGTGGCGCGGGTGGTGGTTGTTACCGGCGTCGTCGGTCGGGAGCGCGGCGTTCCACGCGTGCTGGCGCTCGGGGAACGCCGACGCGGGGTCCTCGGGGCCCCGCGGCACGTCGATTTCGGGGCCGCGGTCGAGGCAGGCCGAGAGCGCCGACGCCCCGCCGATGGCGACGGCGGCCTTGACGAACTCCCGCCGGTCGATACCGTATGAGTCGCTCATACCCGGGGCTGGGGAGCCAGGGGAAAGTGGGTTCTGGTGCGCCTCTCGAAACCTCCGACTCAGGGGGCCTACCCGTCGAGTAGCTCGTCGACCAGTCGGGTGAAGCGGTCGACCAGTCGGTCGGGCGTCGACGGCTCGACGGTCGCCAGCAGCGAGCGAGTCGCCCCGGGGTCGGCCAGCGAGAGGTGGACCCGGCCGCGCTCGTCGCGGCGCTCAGCGATCAGTCCGGCGTCTCGGAGGCGGTCGACGTGGTAGGAGAGCGTGCTCCGGGCGACGTCCAGCCGTTCGGCGAGGGTGGCGGCCGGCGTCTCCCCGGCGGCCAGCAGCGCCGCGAGTGCCGCCCGGGAGGTCTCCCGCCGAGCCAGCGCCAGCCGTTCGCGTTCGCGGTCGTCGTAGCCCGGCGTGAAGTAGTGCGTGCGGCCGTGGCGCTCGTCGGCGACGACGGCGCCGTCGCGTCGCAGGCGCCGGAGGTGATACTGGCGTTGGCCGGTCGCGAGGTCGAACTCCCGGCCCAGCGCGCTGGCGTGGCGGCCGGGATGGTCGCGCACGTGATCCAGCAGGCGCTCGCGGGTCTCGTTCATCGGCGCCCCTCCCCGTCGCCGCCCGCGCGAGCGGCTTCCGTGCGGTTGGGTCGGCCGACCAGATAGACGGCGGCGATCACCAGCGCGGCCATCGCCGCGTCGAGGCCGTGCTCCAGTTGGTGGTGCAGCCTCGGCCCAATCATGCCGCCGTAGGCGCCCAGTCCCACCGCGCTCCGGCCGACCAGCGTCGACAGCGCGAGCGCCACCAGCAGGTAGCGCCGCGAGCGCCGCCGGACGAACGCCGCGATGGCGACGCCGGCGACGACGGCCGCCAGCATCCCGGCGAGGGTCAGCAGCGCGAACACGACCGGGTCCTGTCCGTGGGTGCCGGCCAGTGGGACGCCGTCGATCATCGGCCTCACTTGGGACCCCGGGGGCATACGCCTCTCGATCCGCGGGTAACCGTCGCGGCCAGGCGCCTGCTGGTCCACGCACTCCCGGGCGTCGATCACGTCGATATGCCGGTCACTGCCGAGACGGTGCGAACGGCAGTGGAGAACGGAAAGAACTGAGGCGGCTCAGTCGTCAGCCGGGGCGGGTTCGGCCCGCTCGGCCGCGGACTGGTTTCGCAGACAGGAGGAGAGATGGCCGTTGCCGTGGTCGGTTTCGGCCGGCTCCTCTTTCTCACACGGCGTGGAGAACACCGAGAGCTCCTCGTTCGCGTCCTCGATGCGACCCTCCGCCAGCGCGTCGATGGCGGTCTGGAGCGTCGACTCCGCGTCCCGGTCCGAGAGCGTCTCGGGCAGGTCGAACTCGACTCTGAGCTGGGTTTTCACCGTCTCGTCGTCGACGTCCGACGGATCCATATCTTCACCCGAAAGCGCGTTGCGGATGCTCGACGGGTCGATCTCGCCGGTCTGGACCTTGTCCCGGAACGTCAGTAACGCGCGCCAGTCGGACTGTTCCAGATCGTACTCGCCGGACTGGATCACCTTGTGACACCGCGTGTGGAACCGACAGCCCGAGGGCGGGCTGATCGGACTGGGGACGGTCCCCTTGAGTTCGATGTTCTCCCGGTCCAGCGTCGGGTCCGGGGTGGGGATCGCCGACAGCAGCGCCTCCGTGTAGGGGTGCTGTGGGTCCGAGAACACGTCCTCGGTGTCGCCGATCTCGACGATCTCGCCCAGATACATCACCGCGACCCGGTCACAGACCTCCCGGACCACGCTCATGTCGTGGCTGATGAACAGCATCGAGAGCCCGAACTCCTCCTGGATGTCGTTCAGCAGCGAGAGGATCTCCGCGCGGATCGAGACGTCGAGCGCGGACACCGGCTCGTCGGCCACGATGAACTCGGGGTTGAGCACGAGTGCGCGGGCCAGCGCGATGCGCTGTTTCTGGCCGCCGGAGAACTCGTGGGGGTACCGGTCGTAGTACTCCGCTTCGAGGCCGACGCGTTCGAGCAGGTCCTCGACGATCTCGCGGCGGCGCTCCTTGTCGGTCATCCCGTGGACCAGCAGCATCTCCGCGACCGAACTCCCGACGGTCATCCGCGGGTCCAGACTGGAGGAGGGATCCTGGAAGATCATCTGGGCGTCCCGGCGGAACGCCTTCAGCTCCTCGTCCTCGAACTGCGTGATGTCGTTGGGGTGGCTGCCGTCCTGATTCCGGGTGCGGCCCTGTCGGCCGCCGCCGTTGAAGATAACCTCGCCGTCGGTCGCCTCTTCGAGGCGGATGATCGAGGAGGCGGCGGTGGACTTCCCACAGCCGGACTCCCCGACGAGGCCGAGCGTCTCGCCCTCCTCGATGTCGAAGCTGATGCCGTCGACGGCCTTGGCGGCGCCGACCTGCTTCGAGAGGATTCCCTCGGTGATCGGGTAGTGCTTCTTCAGGTTTCGGACCGAGAGCAGCGGTTCGTCAGTCACTGGAAACACCTCCGGTGGTTGCGCCGTCCTCCTGGACGACTTCCTCGCGAATCACGGCAGGGTCGTACCCCTGCTGGTAGTGGACACAGGAGACAGCGTGGCTCTCCGAGAGCGGCTCCTCGGGTGGCTGGTCGCCCGCACGGCACTCCTCGACCGCGTAGTCACACCGCGGCGCGAACCGACAGCCGTCCGGGGGGCTGATCGGCGAGGGGAGCGATCCCGGGATCCCTTCCGCCGACCGTGATTTCCCGGGGAGACACTCGAGTAGCGCGCGCGTGTAGGGGTGCGAGGGTTCGTCGAAGATTTCGTGGACGCCGCCTCGCTCCATCACCTTCCCGGCGTACATCACGACCACCTGGTCCGCGATCCCCGCGACGACGCCGAGGTCGTGGGTCACGAACAGGATGGACATGTTGTACTCCTCCTGCAGCTCCTCGAGGAGGTTCAGGATCTGCGCCTGGACGGTCACGTCGAGCGCCGTCGTCGGCTCGTCGGCGATCAGCAGGTCCGGATTGGTGACCAGCGCCATCGCGATCATCACGCGCTGTTTCTGGCCGCCGGAGAACTCGTGTGGGTAGTCGTCGAGTCGGGCCGCCGCGTTGGCGACGCCGACGTCGTTGAGCAGGCCGACCGCGCGCTCGCGGGCTTCCTGCTTGCTGGTGTTGGGTTCGTGGGTCTGGATCGCCTCCACGATCTGCCAGCCGACCGTGTAGCAGTGGTTGAGCGCGTCCTGTGGGTTCTGGAACACGTGGGCGATCCGCCCGCCGCGGATCTCCTTGAGTTCGGACTCGCTCATCGAGATGATCTCCTGCCCGTCGAACGTGACGCTCCCGGTGACTTCGCCGGGCGGCGTCGGGACGATCCGGGTGATCGACTCGCTGGCGACGGTCTTGCCGGACCCGGACTCGCCGACCAGACAGAGCGTCTCCCCGCGTTCGATTTCGAAGTCGATACCGTCGACGGCCGTCAGCACGCCGTTGTCGGTCGTGAACTCCGTCGTGAGTCCCTCGACCGTGAGTAGTGGTTCTTCGGACATTATTCTGACTCCGCCTCCGCTTCGGGGTTCAGCGCGTCGAGCAGCGCGTCACCGAGGAAGTTGAACGCCAGGATGGTGAAAAACAGGAACATCCCGGGCGCCAGCGTGATCCACGGGGCGAAGGCGAGGTCCGAGCGACCCGCCGCGATCAGCACGCCCCACGACGGGATCGTCGAGTCACCAAGCCCGAGGAACGCGAACTGCGCCTCGGCGAGGATGAACGTCGGGACCAGCAGCGTGATGTCGGTGATGATGCTGCTCGCGGTGTTGGGCACGATGTGCGCCCGGACGATCCGGTACGTGCTCGCACCGCTGAGCTGTACGGCCTTGATGTACTCCTCCTCCGTCTTGGCGAGCGCGTTACTCCGCACGTAGCGTGCGGTCCCCTCCCAGGCGAACAGCCCGAAGAGGACGACGAAGAGGAACAGGCTCGCCCCCCAGATGTAGAGGATCAGGAGGTAGAGGATGAACGTCGGGAACGACTGCTGGACGTCGACGTAGCGCATCAGCACTTCGTCGACCAGCCCGCCGGCGTACGCCGCGACGGTGCCAACGGCGGTGCCGATGGAGACGACGATCAGCGTCGCGATGAAGCCGATCTTCATGCTGATCTGCATCCCGTAGACGATGATGTTGAAGATGTCCTTGCCGTCCCCGGTCGTCCCGAGGGGGTACTGGAGCGTCCCCTGGCAGGCGCCGTTGATCACGGGGCCCACGCAGCGGATCGGGTAGACCGTGTCGATAGAGAGCAGCACCGGCGGCTGGTACTGCACGGCTAGGTCGGCCCGCGGCGCGGCGATCACGACCGGGCCGAGCACGCCGATGACGAAGATGAAGATGAGCCACCCGAGGCTGACCATCGCCGGCCGGTTCCGCTTCATCTCCCGCCAGTAGTAGCTGCTCATCCGCGGGTTCTGGTAAAGCGGGAGGACCACGTACGCCCCGAACAGCAGCAGGGAGAACGCGAACAGCCAGTCGAGTTGGGTCACGTCGTACCCCCAGCCGATGATGTCGAACGTCGGGGTGTACTGGTTCCCGAAGTCCATCCCGATCGCCGCGTCGTACGTCCCGGTGACGAAGAAGTAGTCGAACGCGGCGATCAGCAGTAACATCGCTGTTCCGGCCAGCAGGATCAGGAAGTTCGGCGAGAGCTCACGGTCGGACTCGCCGGTGATCTGTCCCCAGTCGACCTCGTCGAACGTCTGTTTGTCCGCCGCCATTATCGATCCTCGAAGCTGATACGCGGGTCAAGCACTGTGTACACCATGTCCTGGATCAGGTTCCCGATGGTCGCGACGAAGGTGAAAAACAGGACCGAACCGAGCACGAGGCTCGTGTCCTGTGCGATCACCGCGTCGTAGAGCGTTCGCCCCAGTCCGGGGATCCCGAACACGACCTCCACCAGCAGGGACGACCCCGTGAACAGCGCCAGCAGGTAGCCGACGATTGTCGTCGACAGTGGCACCATCGTCGGCCGAAGCACGTGCCGGAAGTAGATCCGATAGGTGGAGACACCTTTCGCCTTCGCGGTTTTCACGAAGTCGGCGTTCGTGTACTCCGCGGACTCGTTACGCGAGACGCGCATGATGGCGCCGATAGAGCCCGTCACCAACACGAAGATGGGGACGCTGAGCTGTATGGCGTTCTCGACGCTGAACACCGCAACGTCAGTGTTGTAGACGATCGGGATCCATCGTAACTGTACCCCGAACAACAACAGCAGTATGATCCCGAAGAAGAAGTTCGGGATCGCGTAGCCGAAGAACGCGAAGCCAGTCGCAGCATGGTCCTTCCAGCTGTACTGGTTCGCGGCGGAGTACAGCCCAACGAGCGGTCCGATCAACACCGTCAGGATCGTCCACGGCACGGAGTACTGGACGGTGTAGTGGAGTGACTCAATCAGCGCCTGCGTCACTGGCTGGTTCCGAGTTGATGACCAGCCCCAGTTGAGCGTGTAGACCCCGACGACGTAGTCCATGAATCGCTCGTGGAGCGGTCGGTCGAGTTGTGCGCGCTGTCTCGCTAGATCGGCGGCTGCGGCCGGGTCCTCGCCGTCCATCGCCGCCTGTGTGGCAGCTTTCTGGACTTCGGGGTTCGGCGCCGCTGCCATCAGCCCCCACGTGACCGAAACGATGATGAACGTCACGATGGCCGCCCACGCGACCCGTCGGACGATGTACCATTCCATTCCCATTGCTTATCGCGACCTCATGTGTATGTTGTAAACTCCATCCGTCTGTTCGGCTGCCCGTTTCCCGTCTGCGTCGCGCCGGCCGCCATCACTGTGTGTATGAGTGGCAACTACCGAGCGGTGTTATCCGATATGGGATGTTTATCCCATGTGTGTTTCGATGGACGACCCCGCCGCGTCCGCAAAAAACGCCCGCGGCTGCGGCTTACTCCTCTCGGTACCAGCCGGGGAAGTTCCAGCCGCTGAAGAAGTTCTCCGCGGGCCCGACCATGTCCGACGAGTAGCCGGTTCGGCCGCTCGGGAACGCGAGCATCGCCATGGGCTGGTCCTCGGCGATGTTGACGAAGATCTCGCCGAAGATCTCCTCGAGCTCCTCGGGGCTCTCGGCGTTGTTCGCCTGCTCGAACAGATCCTTGGCGTCCCAGGAGGGGTAGTAGCCGTAGGGGTTGTAGAACGAGTCCTTCTGGAAGAAGACCTCGCCGGCGAGTGGGTTGAGCGGGTAGGTGTTCAGGCCGAACACGACGGTCATGTCCCACGCGTTCGCGCTCGTGGCCACGTCACGCGGACCGGCGTTGTACGAGCCGTTGGACCACTCGAGGTCGTCGGCGTTCTCGGGGACCTCCTGTTGCCAGTACTCCTGGGAGAACTGAGCGCCCTGAATCGCGTTGACTTCGACGGCGATCCCGGCGTTGTCCTCGAACTCCTGGCCGATGAACTCCGCCATCGAGCGCTCGGTGTTCTGGCCGGCGCTGTGGTAGAGCGTGATCGTACACTGGTCGCCCTCGGGGTTGAGGAGGTTCCCGTTGCTGTCGTAGCTGTACTCGTGGTCGACGTTGCTGATCGCCTCCTCGATGCGACTCTGGGCGGGCTCGGAGCCGTAGAGGTCGCCCGTCCCGAACTCCATCATGTCGGCGTCGCTGGGGTACCAGCGGGACCAACGGGGCTGCCACGTGTATTCGACGTTGGCGTAGCCACGGAACACACCCTCGACGAGGGTCTGCTTGTCGACGGCACAGCCGAGCCCCTGGCGGAACTTCTTCTCACGGAAGAGGTTACCCGGACCGGCGTTCCATCCGTTCTCCCGCATGTTGTACACACAGACCTCGTTGTACGGCTGCGGGATGAGGTAGACATCGACGTTCTCGAGGTTGTCGAACTCCTGGACTCGCTCGGGCGGGACCGCGGCGGCGTCGGTCTCGCCGGTTTCGAGCGCGCCGAGGCGGGAGGCCTGCTCCTGCACGACGGAGTTCTCGAGGCTCTCGAAGTAGGGGGCGTTCTCGAAGAGCGCGAACTGGTCGGTCGCCTCCTGTAGGTAGTAGTCCTCGTTACGGCTGTACGTCTGACCGCTGGAGCGGTTCCACTCTTCGAGCGTGTACGCGCCGAGGTTCCCGGTGAACTCGAGGTTGAGCAGCTCCTGATCCTCCTGCAGGCCGGCGTCGTCCTGCTCCTCGACGTACGGCTGCATGAGGTCCTTCGGGATGGGGTAGAGCAGCGGGTCGTACGTCTGCGGGTAGAGCAGGTTCGCGCTCGGCAGCGTGATCTGGAACTCGAGCTCGCCGGTCTGTTCGATGGTGACCTCGCTGGGCCAGGCGCTGGAGTCTGCCGTCGACGCCCAGTCGGCCTGGTGGAGCTCCTGAACCTGATAGACGAAGTCCTCAGCGGTGACCTGCCCGTAGGGATCGCTGTACTGGAGGTTCTCACGAACCGTCCCCGTCCACGTCTTCCCACCGTCCTCGGTGGTCAGGTCGTAAAGCTGGGGCATCACCTCGTTGCCCGGCTTGAACGTGTACCCCATGTCGAGCGCGTAGCCGATCAGGTTCCCCGCGCCGTTTTCGGTGTTGTAGAGGGGGTTGAGCGTCTCGGCAGGACTGCTGCTGACGGTTCGGTAGGTCCCGCCGACCTCCGGGAGATCCTGCTCACCGGAGGGCGTCGCGGTCTCAGTCCCGAGCGCGTTCCCCTCGGTGGTTTCGGTGGTCGTCTCGGTGTCGGTGCCGTCACCACCGGTACAGCCGGCCATCCCGGCTGCGCCAGCGACGCCGACGGCTTGGAGCCAACGGCGGCGGTCGATAGTCGAGTTCTTGTCGTCTCCACGTCGTCCGAACGGGTCAGACATGTGACTCTCGTATTATTGCATGCTGATGATAAACTTGTCGCTTAGTACCATGGTCTCTTTACCCAAAGGTAGCCGACCCAAACTTCGATACGCTTTATTTTTCATGGTGGTAGGCAACAAATACACACTCAGCGTGTTTGGTCCGATCACCAGCCGGTCGGGCGTTGCTGAATACGGAGCGGGCGTCGCCGCGGGGTAGTGTTCAGATAAGCCGATTCCATGCGAAGGGGAACGATCTCACCCACTCGTCTGCAGTTTCTGTCTCGGCGTTGCTGAAACAGTTCGAGAAACGTAGGGTTCTCCGTTTTACCTCGCGAAAGACACGTTCGACGCTGTTCAGATTTCCATGTTTTCGTATCTAAAGCGTTTCTAACCGGTTCGAACTTTGTATGCGGCAAATTGTTTCCGGATCGACAGCAGCGTACAGCCAACACTGCTCATCGTTGAGTCCGCTCACCGTCTCGTCAACTGCGACGTGATCCGGATTTCGACCGTCTTCCGGCTGTACATCGGCCTTGTGAACCCAGTTGTGAGCAGTAGACTGAGCTCGGCCAACACCGGATTCACCGAGAATTGAGGCGGTATTCGAAAGTGATGGAGACCAATAGCGCATACCTCCGTCTTCAGGCGGAGGTCAAGCGGTAGGCATAGCCCTCGCAAATGGAGCTGGACACCGAGCTTCATAAACTCCGTCGGTGTTGCTTCTCGTTTCATAAACCTAACTCGATCCTGCTCAAACACCCGTCGAGGCGGTCGTTTCGGGCATATATCACTCAGAAAACGAACCGCCTCACTCTTCATCCTTATCTGAACACCGCCGCCGAAACGGGGACAAGATTCACGGCGCCTCCGGCCCGACTGTCGACCGCATGACCTTCGAACTCACGTGGTACGGTCACTCGACCTGGGGCGTAACCGTCGACGACACGGAGCTGCTGATCGATCCGTTCTTCGACACGCCGTTTACCGACACGGATCCGGCGGGGCTCGACCCGGACCACGTGCTCATCACTCACGGCCACGCCGACCACATCGGCGACGCCGACCGCTTCGAGGGGACCCACTTCGTGGCGACCCCGGAGATCACGGGCTATCTGGCCGACAACTACGGGATCGAGCAGTCGACCGGGATGAACCTCGGCGGCACCGTGGAACTCGGTGACGCGTTCGTCACGATGGTCCGTGCGGACCACTCCAACGGCATCGACACCGGCTACGGCGCGTCCGGGGGGATGCCCGCGGGGTTCGTCGTCAGCGACACGAAGCCGACACAGGAGCACGACGCCGACTCCATCTCGTTCTACCACGCCGGCGACACCTCGCTGCACTCCGAGATGAAGGACGTGATCGGGCCGTTCCTCGAACCCGACGCCGCCGCGGTGCCGGTCGGCGACCACTTCACGATGGGGCCGGCACAGGCCGCCGTCGCGGTCGACTGGCTCGACGTTGACACCGCGTTCCCGATGCACTACGACACGTTCCCGCCCATCGAGATCGACACCGACGAGTTCGTCCGGGAGGTGAAGGCGACTGGTAGCGACGCCGACGTGGTCGTCCTCGACGGCGACCAGTCGTACACGCTGGCGGAGTGATCGGTCGGCCGGGGCAGCAAGATTTAGGCCCCGACCAGCCCAACTCCCGGTCGCGATGAGCAAACAGGTCACTACTGTCTCCGAGTCCGGCTACGAATCCACGACCGAGATCCGCGATTTCTCCGTCGACATCGACCCCGGCGGCGAGTCCGCACCCGACACGCTGGAGTCGCTGCTCGCCTCCTACGGCGCCTGCTACGTCCCGGCGCTCCGCGTCGGCGCCCAGCAGCGCGACGTGGGCGATCTGGGTGAGATCGAACTCTCGATCACGGGCGACCTCAACGACGACGACAAACTGGCCGCGATCCAGTTCGACATCGCCGTCGAGGCCGACGTGAGCGAGGAAGCGGGCCAGGAGGCCATCGACCGCGCGTTCGACCTCTGTAAGGTCCACGACGCGCTCAAGACCGACCTCCACGCAGAAACGACGTTCGAAGGCGGCGCCTTCTAGCGCGGCAGAACGCCGCTACTCCTCCCGGCCCCGTCGGTACGCCCCGTAGGTCATCGCCTCGCCGTCGCAGATGACGAGGTCGGTACCGACGGCCGACAGGTCCGGGCCGTGCTTACGGGACGGTTCGTCACGAACGACGGGCGGTGTGGGACTGCTACCCATACTCACGGCTTCGGGTTGGAGAGGGTATAAGTCTTTGCCCAAACCGCCACGAGCGGCGATCTACGGCCGGTTCTCGGTAGCGGGAGGTGAAGCTTTTTGCTCCCGGGGGGCACACCCACCGACGTGTCGGCTCTCTCAGTCCACCTGAACCGGGGCCGCCCGCGCGGCATCGACGCGCCGGCGTCGTTCGTCGCCGACGAGTCGTTCGACGTGGCCATCGAGAACCACGGCGACGGCTCGCACGTCCACGTTCAGTTGGACGAGGCGCTCTCGGCGGTGGCTCGGATCCGCGACGGCGACGCGTTCGTCGGAAGCGGCGCGACTGGCCATGTCCGGGTGGACACCAGAGAAGTCGAGGAGCCGGTCTCAGGTGAGCTAACGATTTCGGTGGGCTACGGCGCCGAAACCACGGCCGTCAACGTTCGGGTCGAACCCTCCGAAGCGGAGGGCTACAGCCTCGGCGTGGACGTCGACGAGCGGCTCGCGGAACCACAGCCCGACCCCAGCATCTGGCCGCCGGATGCGGAGACGGTCGGGCTACTGACGCTCGCCGTCGGTGCGCTCCTCGCGGCCGCCATCGTCGCGGTGAGTATCCAGAGTCAGATCGTCGTCGCCGCCGCCGCGCTGGTCGCGCTGATCACCGTCGTCGGGGTCGTGATCGCGCTGGCCTGACGCTTCTTTCGCTGGTGAGTTGCAACCCACGGTGGCGCCGTCACTGCGCCACCCGCCACCGGACGCCCGCAGGTGGATGGACTTTTGGCGCCGCCCCGGTCACGCTCAGACATGTCCACCGCAGCCGCGACCCGCGAAGCGGTCCGCGACCATCCCTTCCTTCTACAGGCGCTCCGGGCCGGCGTCGTCAACTACACTGCCGCCGCCGCGTTCCTCGACGTTGGCGAGACGGAGCCAGTCGCCACGGCGCTCCGGCGGTTCGCCGACGACCTTCCCGAGTTCGAGACGCGCGACGCGGACGCCCGCGTCCGGATGGAGAGCGGCGTAGGTGTGATCGAGGACGCCGAGTCTGCAAGTGAGGCCGGCGACGACACCGAAGTCCTCCTCTCCATCGGCGGTGCCGCCGTCGTTCCGGACGCGGGGTCGATGACAGCGGTGCTCGCAACGGGCGATGTGGATGTGGCCGCGCTCGCGGCAGTCTGTGGCCGCCTCGACGCCGAGGACATCGACGCCGAAGCCGCCGCCGTCGCCGAGGGGACGCTGCTGGTCGTCGTGGATCGTCGCGCGGGCGTGTCGGCGCTCCGGGCCGTCGAGGACGCGCTGGCCAACGTCCCGGTCTAAGCGCCGGAGGCCGCCGGCAGCGCCGGATCCGACGCCTTGAAACCGCCGGCCGGAGAAGCCCTCTGCATGACTCTGTCGCTGACCGACACGCTCTCGGGCGAGCGCGAGGCGTTCGAACCGAGCGGCGATTCGGTCCTGCTGTACGTCTGCGGGCTGACGGTCTCGGACGACCCCCACCTGGGCCACGCGCGCCTCTGGGCGCAGGCCGACATCCTCCACCGCTGGCTCGACCACGAGGGGTACGACGTGCGCCACGTCGAGAACGTCACCGACGTGAACGAGAAGATCACTGCCCGCGTCGGCGAACGCGAGGAGTGGGACAGCGAGACTGACGTGGCCGGCCACTACACGAACGAGGTGCTCTCGCGGATGCGGGACCTGAACCTCAAACGCGCCGAGGTCTACCCCCGGGTCTCCGAGCACGTTCCGGAGATCGTCGATCTCGTGGAGACGCTGGTCGAGCGCGGGTACGCCTACGAGTCCAACGGCTCGGTCTACTTCGACGTGGCCGAGTTCCCGGAGTACGGCAAACTCTCGAACCAGGAGATCGAGGAAGTCGAGGAGCAGGGCGACCCCGAGGAGCGGGAAGAGAAGCGCAGCCCCGCAGACTTCGCACTCTGGAAGGCCGACGGCGTCGACGCCGATGCGGTCGAAGAGCACCGAAAGCACGAACACGACGGGCCGCTCCCCGAGGGCCAGACGTGGGAGTCGCCGTGGGGCGAGGGCCGACCCGGCTGGCACGTCGAGTGCTCCGCGATGTCGATGACGCATCTCGGCGACACGCTGGACATCCACATGGGCGGCCAGGACCTCGTCTTCCCGCACCACGAGAACGAGATCGCCCAGAGCGAGGCCGCGACGGGCCAGGCGTTCGCGAACTACTGGCTCCACGTCGGCTTCATGCAGGCCGGCAGCGAGAAGATGTCCTCCTCGCTGGGCAACTACTTCACCGTCGGCGACGCCGTTCGGGAGTTCGGCGTGAACGTCCTGCGCACCTTCTACGCCTCCGCGGAGTACCGCTCCCAGCAGGCCTACACCGAGGAGACCATCGAGGAGGCTCGCCGGCGCTGGGAGCGACTGGAGCGGGCCTACGAGACCGCCGTCGAGCACGCCGACAGCGCCGACGCGCTGGCGAAGGCCGAGGACAGCGAGTTCCGCGACGCGCTCGCGGCCGCCCGGACGCAGTTCCAGTCGGCGATGAACGACGACCTGAACGCTCGCGAGGCGATGGCGGAACTGCTGGAAGTCGCCAGCGCGATCAACCGCCACGTCGAGGGCGAGGCGCCCTACGACTACCGCGCGCTCCGGGAGGCCATCGAGTTCTTCGAGGAGTACGGCGCGGGCGTGTTCGGCCTCCAGTTCGGCGAGACGACCGAGGGCGAGGCCGAGATCGCGGAGGATCTCGTGGAACTGGTACTGGACCTGCGCGAGGGGGAACGCGAGGCCGGGAACTACGAGCGTGCTGACGAACTCCGGGATCGACTGGCGGCGCTCGGTGTCGAAGTCGAGGACAGCGAGGACGGGCCGACGTACCGCTTCGAGTAGCTACTCGCCGCCCGCTTCGGTCGTGAACAGTTCTGTTTCTTCGGGGATCTCGAACAGGCCGAACCGCACGCCGGCGTCGAGCCAGCCGTACCCATAGGAGAACGACGCCAGCGCGTTCACGGGGTCGTCGGCCTCGCGGAAGTGCCGGCCGTCGTCGAGGTAGGAGTCGGCCATCTCGTACGTCTCTGCGGCAGCCTCGCCCAGCGGTGTCCCCGGCGGCGCCGCGGGTTCGGCAGCCTCCAGCGCGTCGGCCAGCATCTCGCCGTAGCGGTCGGTCTTCTCCTCCAGATCGGCGGGCATGCTCGGGCGTTCGCCGCTCGGGCGGTAAGGCTGTCGGAGCGGGCTGGCGCTACAGCGTTCGTGCGCGGTCGGTACACCGACACAGTCGCGGCGTTGGCTCCGACGACGCGGCCGTGGCCGCGTCAGGTCGTGCGCCGCGACTGGTGAACAGCATAACGTACATACCCGCCACCCGCCTAGCTTCGTTCATGACCGAGCACGTCGAGGAGGCGGTCGACCACCGTCGCCTGATCGTCGCCGGAACGGGCATCGCCGGGCTCACCGCGGCCATCTACGCCGGGCGGTCGAACAACGAGCCGCTCGTCTTCGAGGGCGACGAGCCGGGCGGACAGCTCACGCTCACCACGGAAGTCGACAACTACCCCGGCTTCCCCGAGGGCATCTCCGGGCCGGAACTGGTGAACAACATGAAGGAGCAGGCCAAGCGCTTCGGCGCCGAAACCGAGCACGGCATCGTCGTCGACGTGACCGGCCTCGGCGAGAGCGAGGACGGCATCGACGCGCCGCCGTTCCGCGTCGAGATGCGCGACGGCGACGTGTACACCTGCGACGCGTTCATCGCCGCCTCCGGTGCCTCGGCGCGCACGCTCGGCGTGCCGGGCGAGGACGAACTGATGGGCTACGGGCTCTCGACGTGTGCCACCTGTGACGGCGCGTTCTTCCGCGGCGAGGACATGCTCGTCGTCGGCGGCGGCGACGCCGCGATGGAGGAGGCCAACTTCCTCACCAAGTTCGCGGACACCGTCTACATCGCCCACCGCCGCGACGAGTTCCGCGCGGAGGACTACTGGATCGACCGCATCATGGACAAGGTCGAGGACGGCGACGTGGAGATCCTCTGGAACACCGAACTCACCGAGATCCACGGCACCCCCGACGAGGGCATCGACTACGCCTCGCTCGTGCGCCACCCCGAGGGCCACCCCAAGGAGAAGTTCGAGGCCGGCGAGGAAGACGTCGAGACGTTCGAGATGGACGTGGGCGCGGTGTTCTACGCTATCGGCCACACGCCGAACGCGGGCTACCTCGAAGGCACTGGCGTCGAACTCGACGATGAGGGCTACATCATCACCCAGGGCGGCCGCGACGGCGGTCAGACCGCGACGGACGTGCCGGGTATCTTCGGCGCCGGCGACGTGGTCGACCACCACTACCAGCAGGCGGTCACCGCCGCCGGCATGGGCAGCGAGGCGGCGCTCGACGCCGACACGTGGCTCGAGGATCGCGAGCGCGCGGGCGAACTCGGCGTCGAGTCGGCGCCCGAGGCCGCGACCGGCGACGACTGACGCGAGCAGCCGGCGACGACTGGGCCGATCTCGTTTTCTTCGAGCCGAGACCCACAGAGCCTTACGTCCGACCGCTCATTCTGGCTGTATGGCTGATACGGAGACGTTCACCATCGAAGGCCCCGACGGCGAAACTGACACGGTTGAGCTCCCGCCCGTCATGCTCGAGCTGATGCGTGACGCCGACGAGTCCGACGCGCAGATCATCGCGGACATCGTGCTGCAGGCGTTCGCCCAGCAGGCCCACGCCCGCGTCCACCACGCCGAGAACGGCGTCGCCGAGGAGGTCGAGGCCGCAAACGACACGCTCGAGGACCTGTTCGAGGAGCGCTTCGGCCTCTCGCTGGCCGACGCGATGGGTCACCAGCACTAACGCGGCACCACTTCTCACCCGATTTTCCACATCCGCTAGCGACAGCGCTATCGACGGCGCTGCCGAGAGTTTATCACCAATAACGCGACCAGCCTGCCTGTGCAGTGACAATCGCCGCGGGCCGGCCCGAGCAAAAGTGCGACCCACCGGCCCGCGAAGCTGTCGGGTCGCCTGTTCGCCACCTGCGGCGCCGGGTTAGAGCGTCCCCTGCCGGGCCATCTCCCGGACCTGCTCGGCGCGGGCCTCCAGGGCCTCCCACTCGGCCGCGTCCTTGTCGTCGACGTGGCTGTACATCAGCCCCATCCGGCCCGTCCCGCGGAGCCGTTCCTCGTGCTCCCGGAGGAACGTCCAGTAGAGGCTGTTGAACGGGCATGCCCCCTCGCCGGTGTCCCGCGAGACGGCGTAGGGACAGGACGCGCAGTAGTCGCTCATCCGGTTGATGTAGCTCCCCGACGAGGCGTAGGGTTTCGAGGAGAGCACGTCCGTCGCGAACGAGCCCATCCCGACGACGTTGGGCGTCGTGACCCAGTGGAACGCGTCGACGAACCCCTGGTGGAACCACTCGTTGAGTTCCCCGGGGTCGGCGCCGTAGACGAGCGCGAAGTTCGAGAGCACCATCAGGCGCTCGATGTGGTGGGCGTAGCCGTGCTCCCGGACGTGCCCGACGGCCTCCGACAGACAGGTCATGTCGGTCTCGCCGGTCCAGTAGGCCGGCGGCAGATCCGCGGTCTGGCCCAACTGGTTCGCGTCGGCCATCTCGGGCATCGAGCGCCGGTAGACGTGGCGCATGAACTCCCGCCACCCCAGCACCTGCCGGACGAACCCCTCGACGCTGTTGATCGGCGCGTTCCCGACCTCGTACACGCGCTCGGCCCGTTCGATCACCTCCATCGGCAGGAGGAGGCCGAGGTTGATCGACGCCGAGAGCAGCGAGTGGGTCATCGTCCATTCGCCCTCGACCATGGCGTCCTGATACGGCCCGAACTCGGCGAACCGGGCGTCGACGAACGCCGCCAGCGCGTCCAGCGACTGCTCTCTGGTGACCGGCCACCGGAACGGTGCTGCTTCCCCGGAATCGACGAACGTCTCGAACTCTGCATCGACCCACGACGAAACCTCTCGGGTGATCTCGTCAGGCTCGAACCGCGGCGGCTCCGGCGGCTCCCAGTCGTCGGGCGGTGTCTCGCGGTTCTGTTCGTCGTAGTTCCACTCGCCGCCCGCGGGGTCGTCGCCGTCCATCAGCACGCCGGTATCGCGGCGCATATGGCGGTAGAACCCCTCCAGCCGGTAGGTGTCTGAGTCGTTCGTGTTCCGGCTGTCGGCCCACTCGTCGAACTCCTCGGGGGTGAGGAGGAACGTCGGGTTCGGGACGAACGAGAGGTGCCCGCCGTGATCCTCGACGAGCCCGCGAAGCCGGTCTTCGGCGCCGTACGCGGCTGGTCTGGGCATCGTCAGGTCGTCGCCGGGATAGGCGTCGAAGTGGGCGTCCAGGGCCTCGCCGAACGTCTCGGCCTGTCGGTAGTCGACCGTGAAGCCTCGATCCCGGAGATCGTCGCGGAACCGACGCATCGCCGCGAACACGAGCGTCAGCTTGTGGGGGTGATACGGCCGGCGCCGCGCGAACGCCGTCGACTCGATCAGCAGCACCCGGTCGTGGTCGTCGAGGTAGTCCGCAGTTCGGTCGAGGTGGGTGCCGAGCAGCCACAGCGTCATCGTGGGGTAGGCTGGCAGGCTGGGACGCGAGACGGTTCCATGCGGGCCGTATCGGCCGGTCGGCGTAAAGTTCGACCGGCCAGCCGCGGGCCGGTGGAGTTTACCCGCCGGCGGGAGGTTCTCCATCTATGGAGTACGAGAACCTGCTTCGAGACTGGCTGTTGGGGTTGATCGCCGCGCTGCTGGCCGCCGTCGCGCTGTCGGCGACATCCGGCGGCGACGCCTACCTCGACGTGTTGGGACCGATCGTGATCGTCCTCGCAGTCGTGACGTTCCTCGCGTTCGTGATGCTCACCGGCGCGTTCCTCGTCTACACCGCCAGCTTCCGGGACTAGCCGGTTCCGGCGGCGTGCGTGACTTTTTGCCGTCGCGGCCCAACGGCGGGCCTATGGAGTACACCACGCTCGGCGACACGGGAATGCAGGTCTCGCGCATCGCGCTCGGCTGCATGAGCTTCGGCGACCCCTCGTGGCGCGACTGGGTGCTGGACGAGGAGGAGAGCCGGGAGCTGATCGACTGCGCGGTCGAATTCGGGATCAACTTCTTCGACACCGCCAATATGTACTCCCGCGGCGAGTCCGAGCGCATCCTCGGCGACGCGCTCGCGGAGTACGACCGCGACGAGATGGTCGTCGCCACCAAGGGCTTCTTCCAGATGCGGGAGGATGACCCCAACTCCGGCGGCCTCTCCCGGAAGGCACTGGAGCAGGAACTCGACGCCTCGCTCGACCGCCTCGGGATGGACACCGTCGACCTCTATCAGACCCACCGCTGGGACTACGACACGCCCATCGAGACGACGATGCGCGCGCTCGACGACGCGGTCCGCCGCGGGAAGGCCCGCCACGTCGGCGCGTCGTCGATGTGGGCCCACCAGTTCGCCGACGCGCTGGCCACCAGCGAGCGCGAGAACCTCGAACGCTACGCGACCATGCAGAACCACTACAACCTCCTCTACCGCGAGGAGGAACGCGAGATGCTGCCGATGACCCAGCGCGAGAACGTCGGCGTCATCCCGTGGTCGCCGCTGGCCCGTGGCTTCCTCGCGCGCCCCCACGAGGAGATCGAGACGACCACCCGCGGCCAGACCGAGACTGAGGCCGACCGCCACCCGTACCTCGAGAACGGCGGCCGCGAGGTGAACGAGCGCGTCGAGGAGCTGGCCAACGAGAAGGACCTGAAGATGGCCCAGATCGCGCTCTCGTGGCTGCTGCACAAGGACGCCGTCGACGCCCCCATCGTCGGCACCACCAGCGTCGAACATCTCGAGGACGCCGTCGAAGCACTGGACGTGTCGCTGAGCTCCTCCGAGATCGAGTACCTCGAGGAGCCGTACCAGCCGGTCGAGGTCTCGGGCCACCGCTGAGGCCCGGTTCGGGGTCGACGGCCTCGCCCGTGGATGCCTTTTTTGGTGCGGCTTGTGCCTCTCGTGTAGATGGGTCGCGACGGCGACGACAGTGAGTTCCGCTTCCTCGAAGACGCCGACCCCGACGCGACCAGCGACGCCGCCGAATCGAGTGCGTTCGAGTTCGGCGACGGCGTCGAGAGTGAGGACGAAGGGCAGGATTCCGAGGGAGAATCCGGAGACCACGGACCCGAGGGCCACAGCGACCACGGACACCACCCAGTCGTCGAGGACTGGCCCCGCGGCGTCGGCGAGGCGTCGTGGTGGCCGGTCGTCACCGCCCTCGGCGCCGCCGCCATCTACGTGAGCGCGGCGCTGTTCCTCCTCGGCCGGGGACGCAACTCCGTCGTCGGCCCCGGGGCAGGCCCGGCAGCGTTCGTCGGCGCCGTCGCACTCACGCTGTTCGGCGTCTACGGCTGGCTCTACCACGGCTTCCTCGCGCACTTCTGGACGCGCGGCACGGATCGCCGGAGTGCCCGGTCGTTCCGCTGGGCGATGCTGGCGTTCATCGCCTCCGAAATCGCGACGTTCGGCGCGCTGTTCGCCTACTACTTCTACATCCGTGCAGGAACGTGGCCGCCGGCGAACTCCACGCTCCCGGTCATCGACCTGCTGAACATATTGGTCGTGACCAACACCGCGGTGCTGGTGCTCTCCTCGGTCACGGTCCACTTCGCCCATCACGCGCTCGCGTCGGGCAATCGCGACCGGTTCCAGCGCCTGCTGGCGATCACCATCGGCCTCGGCGGCCTGTTCCTCGCGGGCCAACTCGTGGAGTACCACGAGTTCATCAATCAGGAGGGGTTCGACTGGACCAGTGGCCTGTTCGGCTCGGCGTTCTTCGGCCTGACGGGGCTCCACGGCCTGCACGTCGCGTTCGGGACGCTGCTGCTTGGGATCACCTACGTTCGCGGGCGGCAGGGCCAGTTCGACGGCGAGCGTGACCTCTCGGTCGCGCTGGTCTCGCTGTACTGGCACTTCGTCGACGCCGTCTGGATCTTCCTCGTGGCGGCACTCTACGCCGGGGCGTCGATCTACTGAAAATTCGGAAAACGGGAGCGTCGTTTCGCGGCGACGACGACCTAGATCAGGCCTTCCTCGGCCAGCCGCGAGAACCCCTCCTTCAGGCGCTCCTCGCTGGCAGCGTAGGAAATCCGGGCGTAGCCCGGGGCGTTGAACGCGCTGCCCGGAACGGTCGCCACGTGGGCGTCCTCGATGGCGGCGTCACACCACTCGACGTCGTCGGTCGGCCCCTCGTCGGTGGGGATCATGGCGTAGAACGCACCCTGCGGTCGCGGGATCATCTTCCCGCGGTCGGCCAGCAGGTCGACCACGAGGTCACGGCGCTTCTCGAACGCCTCGACCATCGTCGCCACCTCGGTCTCGACGCTGCGCAGCGCCTCGACGCCGGCGCGCTGGACGAAGTTCGGCGCGCAGGTCACCGAGTGACTGTGGATCTTCGACACCTGATCCACGAGCGGTTCCGGCGCCGCGAGGTAGCCGAGTCGCCAGCCAGTCATCGAGTAGGCCTTCGAGAAGCCGTTGACGGTCACCGTCCGCTCGGCCATCCCGTCGAAGGAGGCCAGCGAGGTCGGGTCGGCGTCGAACGTGATCTGGTCGTAAATCTCGTCGGCGACGACGGTCACGTCGTGTTCGACAGCCAGATCCCGGACGCCCGCCAGCGCGGCATCGGAGAAGACGGCGCCCGTCGGGTTCGACGGCGAGTTCACGATCAGCATCGACGTCTCGTCGGAGATTGCCGCCGCCAGATCGTCCAGTGCCGGCTCGAGATCGAAGTCGTGCTGGCCCAGATCCACGCGGGTGAGGTCCGCGCCCGCCAGCTTCGCGATGGCCTCGTAGGAGACCCACGCCGGGTCCAGCAGCACCACTTCGTCTCCCTCTTCGATCAGCGCCTGCACCGTCTCGAACAGCGCCTGCTTCGCGCCGGGCGTGACGACGACGTTCTCGGGGTCGGCGGGAACGCCCTTCCCCTTGAGGTCCTTCGAGATGGCCTTTCGAAGCTCCGGGATGCCGTTCGAGGACGTGTAGCCCGTGTGGCCCGCCGCGATAGCTTCCTGGCCGACCTCACGGACGCGCTCGGGCGTCGGGAAGTCCGGTTCGCCGACGGAGAGGTCGACGACGTCGACGCCCTCCTCCTCCAGCGCGCTAGCTTTGTTGCCGATAGCGATTGTCGCCGAGGGTTCGACGCGACCGACTCGCTCGGAGAACTCCCACTCGCGACTCATGGGAGGGCCTCCACGAGGTCGACCGCGGCGTCGACGGCCGCCGCACCCTTCTCGACGCGCTCGCGTGCCTCGGCGCCGCTCTGGCCCGGGCCGGTGATACCGTACGTGACCGGCGTGTCCCGGTCCAGCCCGACGGTCTGAAGCGACTGGGCGGTCGCGTCACTGATTACCTGATCGTGGTCGGTGTCGCCGGTGACGACCGCGCCGACGACGGCGACGGCGTCAATGTCATCCTGTCGGGCGAGCCGATCCGCCGCGATGGGGCTGTCGTACACGCCCGGGACCTGCACGGTTTCGGCGATGTCGACGCCATGGTCCGCCGCGGCGTCGGTTGCCGACTCCGCCATCGGTTCCGTGACGGAGGCGTTGAACTGCGCCACTACGAGTCCGAGATTCACCATACGCGATCCTTGGGATGAGCAATGAAAGAACTACCGAACCGGGGAACACCAGACGGCGGGGGCGGCCGATATCGGTGCCGCTACGGGGTGGAACACGGACAGAAACGCACAGCGGGCGGCGTGGGTGTCAGGCGTGGCTCAAGGCCAGTTGCCGTTGTCGGTAAAGGCGTCGACGACGCGCTGGATCGCGACCACGTAGGCGGCGGTCCGGAAGTTCGGCACGTCGAACGCCTCGTAGGCGGTCGTGAGGTCGTCGAACGCGTCCGTGATGACCGACTCCAGTTCCTCGTTGACACGCTCCTCGTCCCAGTAGAAGCGCTGGCGGTTCTGCACCCACTCGAAGTAGGAGACGGTCACGCCGCCGGCGTTGGCGAGGATGTCCGGGAACACGTGAACGTCCTTCGCGGTCAGCACGTCGTCGGCGTCGGGCGTGAGCGGGCCGTTCGCGGCCTCGACGATCACGTCGGCCTCGACGGCCTCTGCCAGGTCACCGTCGATGGCGTTCTCCAACGCGGCGGGGATCAGCAGGTCCACGTCCATCGTCAGCAGGTCCTCGTTGGTGAACTCCTCGACGGCCTCGTAGCCGGTCACGGAGCCAGTCGCGCGCTTGTGCTCCTTGACGTCGACGGGGTCGAACCCGTTGGGGTCGTAGATGGCGCCAGAGGAGTCGGAGACGGCGACGATGTTCGCGCCGAGTTCGTCGATGAGGTTTGCGGCGATCCAGCCCGCGTTCCCGAACCCTTGGACGGCGACGCTGGCGCCCTCGATGTCCCGGCCGAGATAGCCGAACGCCTCGCGGGCGGTCAGCATCGTGGAGCGACCGGTCGCCTCGACGCGGCCCTCGCTGCCGCCGGCCTCGATGGATTTCCCGGTGACGACGCCGGGCTCCGTGGTGTTCTCGAGGCTCTCGTAGGTGTCCTTGATCCAGTTCATCTCCCGCTGGCCGGTGTTCACGTCGGGTGCGGGGATGTCCTTGTCCTCGCCGATGAACGGCCGGAGTTCCTTCGCGAAGCTCCGCGTGATACGCTCCAGTTCGGCCGCGGAGTACTCTGCGGGGTCGATGACGATCCCCCCTTTCCCGCCGCCGTAGGGGACGCCCGCGACCGCGCACTTGTACACCATCCAGCCCGAGAGCGCCTTGACCTCGTCGCGGTCGACGCCCGGGTGGTAGCGAATCCCCCCTTTGTAGGGGCCTCGGTCACCGTTGAACTCCGATCGGAACGCCTTGAAGCGCTCGATCGACCCGTCCTCCATGTCCACAGTGAGGTTGGTCTCGAGGACGCGCTCTGGGTACTTGAGCCGCTGAATGACGTCGTCGTCGACGTCCAGATAGGCGGCGGCGTCGTCGATCTGCTCCTGCAGACTCTCGAACGGGTTTGCCTCGTCTGACATTCCGGAGAGAGTATCGGCACTGCTCCGAATAAGCCTGCCGAAGTCGTGGTAGGAAAGATGATGACGGTCTACTGGTGGGCCGCGGCGGCCCGCTCCAGCACGCGCTCAGCCTGTGCGATCAGCGGCGCGTCGATCATCTCGCCGTCGACGCTGAACACTGCCCGGCCCTCGGCGGCGGCCTCGTCGCGTGCGTCGATCACGCGTTCGGCCCACTCCACGCGCTCGGCCGGCGGCGTGAACGCGTCGTTGATCACGCTCACCTGCGCGGGGTGGATCGCCAGCTTGCCGTCGTAGCCGAGTTCCAGTGTGAACTCGGTCTCCTCGCGCAGCCCCTCCGTGTCCTCGTAGTCGGTGTAGACCGTGTCGATGGCGTCGACGCCCGCCGCGCTGGCCGCGAGCAGCACGCGCTGGCGCGCGTGGAGGATTTCCGTCCCCTCGCCGGTCCGGGTCGCGCCCAGATCCGCCGCGAGGTCCTCGCCGCCGAACGCGACGGCGTCGGTCGCGCGCTCGTCGGCGATGGCCTCGACGTTCAGCACGCCGCGGGCGGTCTCCACCAGCGCGATCACGGCGGCGTCGGAGTCGTGCTCGTCGAGCAGGTCGTCGATCCAACTTACGTCCTTTGCCTCGACGACTTTCGGCACCATCACACCGTCGAGGCGAACTGATTCGGGGTCGTCGCCGAGTACCGCGTCCAGGTCGGCGGCGGCGTCGACGCTCACCCGGACGGTCACCTCACAGTCCGGGTCGAACTCGGGGGCGGCGAGCACGTCGTGGACCGCCGTCCGGGCCTCGGCCTGCTTGCTCGGGGCGACGGCGTCCTCCAGGTCGAAACAGACCGTGTCGGCGCCCGATTTCGGGGCCTTGCGCATCAGTTCCGGGCGGTCAGCGGGCGAGAACAGGATGCTTCTGCGTGCCATATTCACGCCTCGGCCGGCACCGAGTTAACTGGCCGGGATCGGGAGATTCCGACGCGGCTGGCGCCTGCGGCCGTTACCGCGACTGGCCTCGACGACCCGCGGCCCAGCCGGGGGCCATCGAAGCCTGGGAGCGCGACGAGCCGGCAGCGTTTTCGGCCGACCGGCCGACCCGGGGGTATGCCCGGACGCTACTACGAGGAGTTCGAGGTCGGCGAGACAATCGAGCACGCGAAGCGCCGCACCGTCTCGGAGTCGGACAACCAGACGTTCTGCGACATGACGATGAACCAGCAGCCACTCCACCTCGACGCCGAGTTCGCCGAGGAGACGCAGTTCGGCGGCCGACTGGTCAACGGCCTCTACACCATGTCGCTGGCGGTGGGGCTCTCCATCCCCGACACCACCGACGGCACCATCGTCGCCAACCTCTCCTACGACAACGTGGAGCACCCCAACCCCGTGTTCCACGGCGACACCATCTACGCACGGACGACGGTGACGGACAAGCGCGAGACCAGCGACGGCGAGCGCGGCATCGTGGAGATGCATGTGGAGACCTACAAAGTCGAGTCGGAGGGAGAAGACACGCTCGTCTGTGAGTTCGACCGGACGGCGCTGAGCCTGAAACGCGAGTACGCCGAGTAGCGCGCCCCGCCTACAGCACCGTGCCGTGTTTCTTGTCGGGCAGGTCTTTCTGGACGTCCTCGTAGAACGCAAAGCGGTTGACCAGTTCCTGCCGGAGCGACGACGGCGGCACCACGTCGTCGATGACGACTTCGCTGGCCATCCGATGAACGTCGATGTCCTGCCGGTACTCCTCGCGGAGTTCCTGCTCGCGCTGTTTGCGCTCCTCGGGGTCGTCGATGGCGTCGAGCTTCCGGGCATAGACGGCGTTGATCGCCGCCTCGGGGCCCATGATCGCGATCTCGCCGGAGGGGAGCCCGATGACGCTCTCGGGGTCGTACGCCGGGCCGCCCATCGCGTAGATGCCGGCGCCGTAGGCCTTCCGCACGACGACGGTCTGCTTGGGTACGGTCGCCGAGGAGGTGGCGTAGATCATCTTCTTGCCCTTCTCGAGGATGGCGTCCTTCTCCACGTCCGAGCCAGCCATGAACCCCGGCGTGTCACAGAGGTAGAGCAGCGGGATCTCGTAGGCGTCGCAGGTCCAGATGAACTCGGCGGCCTTCTCGGCGGCGTCGGGGAAGATGGCGCCCGAGCGGTGGTTCGGCTGATTGGCGACGACGCCGACCGGGCGGCCGTCGATCTTCGCGAACGCGGTGACGATCTCCTGGCCGTACTCCGGCTTCATCTCCATGACCGACTCGGCGTCGCAGATGCGGTCCAGCAGGTCGTGAACGTCGTAGGCCCTGTTCGGCGCGTCCGGGATCACCTCGTCGATCCCCTCGGGCGAGAACGTGGGGTTCTCGGGCTCCGAGCGCGGCGGCTTCTCGCCCGCCTTGTCCGGGAGATACTGCATCAGTTTCGCGGCCATCGCGCGGGCTTCGCGCTCGTCTTTCGCGACGAGGTCGGCGCTCCCGGAGTGTTTGGCGTGGACCGCGGGGCCGCCCAGATCCGCCATCTCGATCTCCTCGCCGGTAACCATCTTCACCATCCGCGGGGAGGCGATGGCCATCGCGGACATCTCCTCGACCATGATGGTGAAGTCGGCGAACACCGGGGTGTAGGCGGCGCCGGCGATGCAGGGGCCGTAGAGGACGCAGATCTGCGGGACGTAGCCCGAGAGCATCGAGTGGTTGTAGTAGTACTTCCCGATCCCCTCCCGGTTGGCGAAGAAGCCCGACTGCTCGTCGATCCGGCCCCCCGAGGAGTCCATCAGGTAGAGGACCGGGTTCCCGGACTTGAGCGCGCGCTGCTGCATCCGGAGGAACTTCTCGACGCCGCGGCCCGCCATCGACCCCGCCTTGACGGTGAAGTCGTTGGCCATCCAGTGGACGTCGCGGTCCTCGAACGTCGCCGCGCCGGTGAGTAGGCCGTCGCCCGGCAGGCGGGTGCCCTCGTCGTACTCCTCGACCTCTGGGGAGTCGGGGTGCCACTCGTCGAAGGCGGCAAACTTCCCGTCCTCGAACTGGATGCCGTCGGCGGCGTCCTCGCGGTCGGCGTCGCCCGGGCCGCCGTCGCCCCCTTCGCCGAACCAGAGGTCCAGCCGGTCCCGGACGAACAGTTTGCCCTGTTCGGGCAGGCGTTCCTTATACTTCTCGGGGCCGCCGCCGAGGATCTCCTCGATCTCCTCGCGGAGCTGTTCCTCGCGCTCGGTCGGCCCGAGGTCGTCGTCCAGTGGATACTCCGTCTCGGGGGCCGCGGCCGTCGCGGCTGGCTCGTCGGCGTCGCCGACCAGCAGTTCGATGTCGGCGCCGAGATGCTCTGCCAGCGCGGCGGCGACCGCCGACGCTTCCTCGTCGGTGGCGCCCTCGCCGATGCGGACGTGCATGCGGGAGCCGTCGACCGAACGGGGCAAAAAGGGTCCGAAAGCGCGACCGGAGCGAATCGCCGCGAGAACCTACTCGTACTCGTAGAAGCCGCGCCCGGTTTTCTTGCCGAGGTCGCCCGCCTCGACCTTGCGCTTCAGCAGGTACGCCGGCGTGTAGCGGTCGCCGAGTTCCTCGTGGAGCGTCTCGCTGGCGTGGAGACAGACGTCGAGGCCGATGTGGTCTGCGAGTTCGAGCGGGCCCATCGGGACGTTCGTCCCCAACGTCATCCCGCGGTCGATGTCCTCCTTCTCGGCGACGCCCTCGTCGAACGCGCGGATCCCCTCGTTGATCCACGGCATCAGGATGCGGTTCGTGACGAAGCCGGGCTTGTCGTCGGACTCCCAGGTCTCCTTCTCGAGGTCCTCCGCGAGCGCGTGCGCGAGGTCGGTCGCGGTCTTGCTCGTGCGCTCGCCCGTGACCACCTCGACGCCGTCCATGATCGGGACGGGGTTCATGAAGTGGAGCCCGACGACGGAGGCGGCGCGTTCAGTCGCACTCGCGATGGTCGTGATCGAGAGCGTCGACGTGTTGGTCGCCAGCAGCGCCTCTTCGTCGGCGATCTCGTTCAGATCACCGAAGATCGACTGCTTGAGGTCCATCTCCTCGGGGGCGGCTTCGACGACGACCTCCGCGTCCGCGAGGTCGTCGAGTTCAGTCGTGCCCGTGATCCGGTCCAGTGCGGCGTCGGCCTCGGACTCCGAGAGCGCGTCGCGGTCCACGAGGGGGGAGAGCGAGTCCTCGATGGTCTCGAAGCCGCGGTCCACGAACGACTGCTCGATATCCCGCATCACCACGTCGTAGCCGGCCGTTGCGGCGACCTGCGCGATGCCGGCGCCCATGGTCCCTGCGCCGACGACGCCCACCGTCTCCACGTCTTGCAGTTCGTACATGAGCGGCGCTCGGCCCGGCAGGACCGTAAGGGTAGCGACAACCGCTCGACTGCGCCCGCCTCTCCACGAGTAATGCCGAATTCACACCGTTGGGGCGCTCTCGCGGCGGTGTGGGGCAACAGGTTCACACAAACTTTCAAGTACCTTTGGGAACGAGAGTGAGGTAGTTCCGTGACCCGCCTGCTAGAGCATCTCATGGTCGACGCCGGCGAGACCGAGCGTCGATCCGTCGACGATCCAACCGACCTGAAGTACGTCGGTCCGGTCACCGCGGGCGCGATCGAGGCGGCCGGATTCTCCGCCCAGGCGGTCGCTGACAAGGAGGTTTCCTACCGCATGCTGCTCGACGCCGGGGTCAACCCCGGCGTCGCAGCGAAGATCCGCCGCCATCACTCGCTGGCGTGGTCGTTCGACAACGACGGCGATCTGGACCGCCGCTCAGCGCAGGTCCGCGGCCTGCAGGACGAGGAGGCGGCATGGATCGCCGACAGCGGCGTCGGCGAGGAGGCGGCCGACGAGGAAGCCACTGAGACACAGCCCCAACCGACCGACGACGAGGCAGACGAGGAGGCAGCGTGGGTCGCCGACTCCGCGGACGGCGAGGACGCCGTCGACGGGGTCGAGGACGCTGGCGGGACGGCCGACGACGAAGCGGCCTGGGTGGCCGGTGCCACCGACGGCGACGCCGGCGAGTCGGCCACTGCCGACGGGAGCGGCGACCCGTTGGCGGCCGAGGCGGCGTGGCGCGAGCGCTCGAAGCCGACGCCGCTGACCGAGATTTCGGGGGTCGGCGACAGCTACGCCGACCGACTCGCGGAGGCGGGGGTCACCTCGATCCGGTCGCTCGCGACTGCCAGCCCCGAACTGCTTTCCGACGTGACAGGTATCGACGAGGAGCGTCTCCGGCGCTGGCACCGCGCGGCCAGCGAACTGGCCGACTGAGTCGGGGTCCCCGACCGACGAAGGCTTTATACTCGCAGAATCAGCATCAGTAGTTAGATGTATCACTCCGGGGAGACGGTCGGGTCGAGCGCCGGTCCGGAGGGACGACGCCGATGAGTATCGACATCGCGACCCGCGGGACCTCGCTTCACGTCACCGACAGTATCGAGCAGCGCCAGTGCGTGCTGCGGATACCCGAACCCGCGTCCACGACATCGGTCGCCGGCGACCGGTTCTACTTCCCCGTCGACGCCGCCGCCCGGATCGACACCGAGAGCGTGACGCTGGGGAGCTACGTCGCGACGTTCGTCCGGAACGGCGCGGGCGACGTCGTAGCCCAGCTGGACCGCGTCGACGAGATCAGCCTCCCGGCCGGCGAGTACCTGATCGAACTCGAACAGCCGGTGAAGCTCTACGTGCAGGTCGAGGGCTCGCTCTCCGTCGAGACCAACGGCGTGACGACCACCGTCGGCACGCATGGGGACCTGTTCATCGCCGGGCGCTCCCGACATAACCACCCAGCGGGAACCATCACGACGACCAGCGAGCCCCGGGACATGATGCGGGCCGTCTCGGCACTCTCCTCCTCGCTGAAGACGACCTCCGTCGAGCGCTCCTACCCGACGCTGCGGGGCCACCCGCCCGAGGTGGCGGTCGGCGACGAACTCTCGATCCCGGCGGGGATGCGCGCCGCCGACGGCGGCGTCCGGATCGAGGTGCCCCAGCATCTGCGCTTTGTCTACCCCGTCGCCCCGCTGGCGTTCTACCTCGGTGCCGAAGTCGTCCCGGGGGCAGTGCCGCGGCTGGTGGGCGAGGACGGGTTCAGCTACCGCCTCGACGGCCCCAGCGGCTTCGAGAACACGGTCGCCGAGACGCTCAAACAGACGCTGCTGTTCGACTGCGTCGCCCGGACGGAGGGGTTCTACGAGGTCGACCTCGCGGAGCGCGCGGACGTCGACGCCCGCATCGACCTCGACTGGGGCGACCTCTACGACCGCTCGCTCTCCGAGCAGTTGGACGCCTATCTCTCGGTGTCCTACGACCGCATCGCGGACTGCGTCCCCGAGTGGAAGACGGCGGGCTACATGGCGCCGGACCCGGAGAACGCCGAACTCCTACCGTACCTGCTCGACGATCTGGCGGCGATCCGGACCCCCGCCGGCGAGTCGACCACGGCCGAGCAGGTCCAGGCCGATTCCCTGTTCGACTTCGCGCGCGCCGGCGGCGCTGTCGACAAGCAAGCGCTGGCTGGGGCCACGCGCGCCGCCGGATCGTCGACTCGGGCCGCGGACACGCCGACCGAGCGCGCGCGCACCCCTGAGGGGCCGCTGCCGGACCTGGTCGACCCCGAACCGACGGAGGCGTTCGAGACGGTCTGGGCCGACGAGGGCGTCCCCGTCGGCGCGACGAAGGCGTCGGTCGACGGCTACCGCAACGGCCTCGAACACATGCCCTCCGAGGAGATCGGCGTCACCGTCGTCGTCAACGACGAGGGGATGACCGAGGAGGGCGACATCGCCGAGGAGGTGTACGGCGACGACGCGGAGTTCCCGTTCGACCTCCGGGTGTACCGCAATCTCACGACGGACCAACTCAAGGCCGTTCTGGAGACCGAGCGGGAGTTCCTCCACTACATCGGCCACGTCGAGGCCGACGGGTTCGAGTGTACAGACAGTCGGCTGGACGCACGCGAACTCGACTTCGTCGGCGTCGACGCGTTCTTCCTCAACGGCTGTGCCTCCTACGACCAGGGGATGGCGCTGCTGGAGAACGGCGCCGCTGGGGGCGTCGTCACGGTGACGGAAGTGGTCAACAGCGGGGCGACCCGGGTCGGGAAGGCGATGGTGAAGCTACTCAACCACGGGTTCCCGCTCAACGCGGCGCTCTCGGTCGCCGGCGAACAGTCGTTCGTCGGCGGGCAGTACTCCGTGGTCGGGGACGGGGACTTGGACATCGCACAGCGGAGTAGTCTAGGAGCGCCGTTGACAACAATTGAGGATTCGGAAAACGGATATACAGTCTCTCTGAGAGTATATCCTACTGCTGACCTATCTGTCGGCTCCTTCTCGAACACGATATTCGACGAGTCGCGCCACTATCTCACTCCGGGAAGCGTCGACGACATCCATTACACGAGTGCGGAGCGACTGGAGGATCTGCTTCAAAAGGGCGGTGGACTCGTTCGCTACGACGGAGAAATTCTCTGGCCCAACGACGTCGATCTACGGTGATTTTCGAGTAAGTCTGCTTTACGGGCCGGCGACGTCGTAAGAGTTCGCTGCCACACTCCCGGCCTGGGAGAGGAACAGCATCATCGTGAACAGGACGCCCATCATCTTCGGGTGCTCCGCAAGGTAGGACTGAAGTTCGGACATTACACTCCATGAGAACCGATCTCTATACTTGTGGATAGATATTCCTCCGTTTGATATTAGGAGTTAATAAGCCTTCAACGACTGAATCGACTGCAGTATTGTGAACTGATGGCCGTTCGGACTAAAGCATTGTCCAGACTGAACGGTTAATTTCAAGGAGTCGTTCGAAAGCTGTTTTCATCTTTCGTGATGACGAGGCGGTGAAGCCGTCTCAAACCATGGCGGAGTGAGTTGATCGATCGGGAAAGAGACCCGATATGATACGGGGCACCCAATCGCCTCCCGATGTTTAAGAACTATTCCGCACACGACTGAAACATGGAGATCCGGCGTACCGTCCCCGTTAAGCTCGTTATTCCAGACGAGCGACGCGAGGATCTCCACGAATCCGCTCGACAAGTAGACGTGCGTGTGAATGGTGGGATGTTGAACGGCGAGAGTCACCGGCCTATTGCCGGAGACTGATGCCCGGAGTCCACATCAAAGCTTCACCCCAAAAACCGAAGCGCGTATGCGCCGAGGGAATAGGGTGGTGTAGTTTACTCCAGATACCCCAGATCCTCGAGTTGCTCGGCGATCTCCTCGAACTCCGCCTCCGTGAGTTCGCCGCGCTGTTGATGTTTGATCACGATGCTGCGCAGCAGGAATCGCACGAGGTCGCTCGTACTCGAGAAGCTCGTGCCCTCGATGGTCTCGTCGACGCGGTCGGCGAGTTCGGTCGGGATGGAGACGGTGGTGTAGTCGGTCATACCCGTGGTGGGGTACGCGGGCGGAAAAACGCGCCGGCCACGGTCGGCGTCGCCGCCGATCAGTCCTCGTCGAGGGACTTGATCCGGTCGAGCTGCTCGCGATGGAGGGTGAGGATCAGGTCCGAGAGCACGCCGAACATCACCAGTTGGACGCCGAGGATGATCCCCGCGGCGCCCGCCAGCGCGAGCACGTTGTGGGGAATCCCGTAGACGAACCACTCGAAGCCGACGTACGCCGCGAGCAGCAGGCCGGCGACGCCCGAGACGACGCCGACGCTCCCGAAGTAAAAGAGGGGGTTGCTCGTCTTCGCGCGCCGGAACAGTTCGAGGAAGATGATGCTCCCGTCCCGGATGGGGTGGAGGTTCGTACTCGATCCGGCGGGGCGCTTGCGGTAGGTGATGGGGACGACGGTGGTGGGGATGTCCCGCTTCGCGCATTCGACGGCCATCTCGGTCTCGATCCCGAAGCCGTCGGCCGACAGCTGCATACGCTCGAAGGACGCCCGGGTGAACGCGCGGTAGCCGCTGAGGATGTCCGCGAACGACTCGCCGTGGATCGTCGCGAACAGGCGGTTCGTGAGTTTGTTGCCCACCTGGTTCAGCTTAGTCATCGCGCCCGCCTCCATGTCGGCGAACCGGTCGCCGATCACGTGCTCGGACCCCTCGGCGAGAGGGGGGAGCATCTGGTCGGCGTCTTCGGCCTTGTACGTGCCGTCGCCGTCGGCCATCAGGACGTACTCCCGGTCGATGTGGTCGCTGACGGCCTCACGGATGGCCTGGCCCTTCCCGGTGCCGGACTGAACCTCGACGCGCGCGCCGTGCTCGCGGGCGATCTCGCGCGTGTCGTCGTCGGAGTCGCCGTCCATCACGAGCACGTCGTCGAACCCTTCGGCCTGGAAGCCGTCGACGCAGTCGCCGATGGTGGCGGCCTCGTCGTAGGTGGGCAAGAGGACGGTGACGTGCTCGCGGTCGGGCATCTCGTTTTGGGTGTGGTAGTGGGTGGAGTGAAAAGGCTTCTACTTGGGGCGGGCGGTGTTCGGACGTCGTCGCACTCGTCGGGCCTTCCTCCTAGCCACACAACCGGGTCACCGACGGCAGTGCCTGTCAACAGCGACGCGAGCGTGCCGTCCTGAGTGCGGAAGCGATTGCGCAACACCGGCCAGCATCCGAAATCGCGCCGACTTTCGTTGTGATTCGGCCCAACACTTATTGTGATGGGGTAGGGACCAACAGTTGTAGATGGCACCCGCCGACGACGTGATGGAGCTCGTCGACGAGAGTTTCAAGCCGGAGGGGAACACCATCGTTCGCATCCGTATCCTCGCGGTTCCGGACTCGGAGAAGTTCCCTGAAGGCGTGAAATACCGACTCCACTATGGCACGGTCGGCGGCGACACAATCGTCAGATACGATAACTCCCACGGCGTCCATGAGCGGCATACCCCAGACGGACTGGACGATGACTACGAATTCCCGGGGTACAGCGAGGTGCAAGCCCGCTTTCGCTGGGAAGTCGATGTGCTCGGGCCATAGGGTCTCGGGCGTTCTGTCGGTGGGTGCCACTACGGAGCAAGCCAATGTCCCAGAAAACACTCGTCGTGACAGTCGGAACACTGGAGGAGATGATGGATCGAACGGAGGATGCGATGGAGGCTGCCCTCGAAGGTGACCTCCCGGAAGAAGCGCCGCCGAGTCGGGTCACGTTCGAGGATCCGGATGAGCTCCTGCGTGTGTTCAGTCCGCGCGCTATCGAGCTCCTTCGCGTAATTGCCCAGGAGGAGCCCGCCAGTATGCGTGAGGCGGCGCGGCTCGTGGACCGAGACATCAAGGACGTTTCCCGGAACCTGAATCAGCTGGCGGAGTTCGGCGTCGTCGAGTTCGAGCAGGAGGGCCGCTCGAAGCGGCCGGTGGTTCCGTTCGACGACATCGAGGTCCACCTGTCGCTGCGAGACGATGCGGAGTCCGGTAATCGGTCGAAGGCACCGACGTAGCGAGGTGCCATCGCGGCGATGGGACGCTCTTCTGGATTCCGCTGACTGACAACCAACCGTGGATATGGGCTCCTGACCATATCTTTTTACCTCTGGGGTTTGTACCATAGGTTGTCGATGGTGCATGCGGTCATCGAGGATGTCGAAGTACGAGAGGGAACTCGAGTGGTGCGGCGGCGCATCATTCGGACGGATGACCCTCAGTACCCGAGCGGATTTCGGTACTCGCTGCACTACGGCTACGTCGACGGCCGCGGCACCATATTGCGCTACGACAACGAGAACGAAACTGTCGGGCGCCACGAGCGCCACGATACTGAGGGCGTCGCCCGTATCGAGTTCCCCGGAGTGATGGAGCTCCGGGAGCGATTCCTGAACAAAATCGAGGATTTGCCATGACCACCGACACGCTAAAAATCACGTACGGACAGCGCGATGAACTCCGCGAGGCGGGCCGTGAGCGGCTCCAGCGCGCGCTCGATGGCGAGACCGGCGACGCAGTCGAGCAGGACGACCGGTTCGTTCTGGACTTCGAGAGCTACGCCGACGTCGCTCAGCTGATGCGGACCGCGAACCTCGAGCTACTGGAGGCTATCGTCGAGGGGGAACCGGCGAGCATCAGCGAGGCCGCACGAGCAGTCAGTCGGGACTACAAGGAGGTTCACCGGAACCTGACGGAGTTGGAAGATCTCGGCGTCGTCGAGTTCGAACAGGACGGCGCGAGCAAGAAGCCGGTCCTCCGTGGGGGAGCGAAGACCATCGACTTCTCGTTGCAGTTCCCCGGAGACGTGGGCGGGGACCGGACTGGAGCGTCGGCGTAGGGACATTGCTGCGCTCCAGTTCGCGATCCGGGACCTAATTCACGAACTACTTTCGAAGAGTCCCGATGAACGCCTGCGTTCTCGCGACTACCAGCAGAGCCCTTCGTACTCCAGCCCTCGCTCCTCGATGGGGAGGTCAACACGACGTCCGTCGACGACCAGCTTTCGGGCCATCGTCTCGAACGCCTCGTCGAGCGCTCCGAACTCGTCCCACTCGGTGACGATCAGTGCGGCGCTGGCGTCTGTGAGCGCGTCGGCGGCCGAATCAGCGTACTCGATGTCGGGGAACCGCTCGCGCATCTCGTCGGCGGCGACGGGGTCGTAGGCAACGACGGACGCGTTCCGCTTCTGGAGTCCCTCGATCACGGGGATCGATCGGGCATTCCGGATGTCGTCGGTGCCGGGCTTGAACGCGAGACCGAGCACAGCGACGCGCTCGCCGTCGACGTCGAGTCGCTCGTCGAGGAGTTCGAGCAGTCGTTCGGGCTGGCCGTCGTTGACCTCGACGGCGGCGTTGAGCATCGCGGGTTCGTAACCGGTCTCCTCTGCCGCGTGGATGATCGCGCGGGTGTCCTTCGGGAAACAGCTCCCGCCCCAGCCGAGGCCGCTCCGGAGGAACTGCTCGCCGATGCGGTCGTCGAGGCCGATCGCGTCGGCGACCTCGTAGGCGTCGATATCGAACTGCTTGCAGATGTTCCCGATGTCGTTGATCAGGGAGACCTTCGAGGCCAGGAAGGCGTTGTTCGCGTACTTGGTCATCTCCGCGGTGCGGAGGTCCGTCTCGACGACTGGAGCGTCGTGCTGGTCGAGGAGGGCGGCGAACACCGCGTGCATGTCCTCGCGCGTGCGCTCGTCGTCGGCGCCGAGGACGACCTTGTCCGGGTGGAGGAAGTCGTGAATCGCCGTCCCTTCCCGGAGAAACTCTGGGTTCATTCCGACGCCGACGGGGGCGGTCTCTGCTTCGTCGCTTGGGTTGTTGAGCAGCGGAGCGATGTGCTCCTCGGTCGTTCTGGGAACGACGGTGCTCTTGACGACGACAGTGTGGCGGTCCTGCTTCTTCCGGAGGGTCTCGCCCAGCTGTTCGGCGCCGGCCTTCATGATCGAGAGGTCGATGCTCCCGTCGTCGGCCTGTGGGGTCGGGAGACAGAGGAACGTGACGTCGGTGTCGAGGACGGCGTCGTAGTCGGTGGTCGCACGCAGGCGGCTGGTGCCGTCAGCGGCGGCGTGGGCGTCGATGAGTTCCGGAAGGCCCTCCTCGTGGATTGGGGCCTCGCCGGTGTTGATCGTGTCGACGATTGATTGGTCGATGTCGACGTTCGTTACTTGGTGGCCGAGATCAGCGAAACAGGCGGCGACCGTGGTGCCGACGTAACCGCTACCGACGATGGAGACGTACATGGTGGTTTGGTGATGGGCTGGGTTGATAATGGGTTCCGTCTCTGTTCTCCGGGGTTTGCTAAAGTATTTGAGTACGCCCCGGCAAGTCAGTGCCATGCAGGCAGTAGTTCTCGCGGCTGGTGAGGGTACGCGTCTTCGCCCGCTAACCGAGGATAAACCCAAAGGGATGGTTGAGGTGGCCGGCAAGCCGATTCTCACGCACTGCTTCGAACAGTTAGTGGAGTTGGGCGCTGAGAAGCTCGTGGTCATCGTCGGCTACAGGAAGCAGAACATCATCAGCCACTTCGGCGATGAGTTCGAGGGCGTCCCGATCACGTACGCCCACCAGCGCGAGCAAAAGGGGCTGGCCCACGCGCTGCTCAAGGCGGAGGAGCACGTCGATCAGGACTTCATGCTGATGCTCGGCGACAACATCTTCCAGGCGAATCTGGAGGACGTTGTGAGTCGGCAGCAAGAGGATCGCGCTGACGCCGCGTTCTTGGTCGAGGAAGTGGACTGGGAGGAAGCGAGTCGGTTCGGGGTGTGCGACACGAACGACTACGGGGAGATTGAGGAAGTGGTCGAGAAGCCCGACGATCCGCCGAGCAATCTGGTGATGACGGGGTTCTACACGTTCTCGCCGGCGATCTTCCACGCGTGTAAACTGGTGCAGCCGTCAGATCGTGGCGAATACGAGCTCTCAGACGCGATCGATCTGTTGATCAAGAGCGGGCGGACGATTGATGCGATCCCGATGGAGGGATGGCGTATCGACGTTGGGTATCCCGAGGACCGGGACGAGGCGGAGGAGCGGTTGCAGGCTGAAGCAGAAGCGTAATTCCCGGGAACGATCTTCAGCTGATACGTCCTTTATAGCGACGGTGTGAAGCGTGCTGGGAGGTTGTCGACGACGGTCGCTCTGAAGCGAGTGGAGATCGTGAGTAAGGCGAAGAAGTAGACTCCTGCACCGAGGATGACCAGCGCAAGGACGATTGCGAGGTTGTGACCGATGTGTAGATACGTCGATTCGATTCTGAGTCCGGTGTAGACGACGATACCCATGAGCCCGGAAGCGAGCCACTGGCGACCAATTTCTCCGAATGGAACACTAAACTGGACAATCGAGGACAGCGTCACGTACCCGACTATCAGGCTGATCGCGACTGAGAGGGCAGTGGCGACAGCGGCACCTACCCATCCGTGGAAGTAGATCAGAACGACGTTGAGAATGACGTTCGCAACGATGAATACCGCATTGATGCGGAAAGATAGCTCAGGACGGTTGATCGCGTTGAGTGTATTCGTTAGTTGGGCTTGATACGCCTGGAGCAGGCAAGCGCTGATGAGTATTGAGAGGACCGCTGTTGCCTGTTCGAAATCGGGTCCGTAAATGCGGAGGATTCGGTTTCCGAGGATGGTTCCACCGATCAGTCCGGGGATGAGGATCAATCCGGCGTAGGAAAGCGCTGAATCTACGAGGTTGGCTACTGCTTCGGAGTTCTTGTCTTCAGAGAGTTTGCTCATCTCGGGGAAGAGCGTTCGGCTAAGTGAGCCTCCGAACAGGATGAGAAACTGCGCAATGTTCCATGATGCCGAGTAGAATCCGATGAATGATTGGGGAACGAAAAAGCCGAGGACGGCGATGTCGACCCAGTTGAACGCCCTTGATCGTAGCGCCCCGAGCCAAGCGTATTTCGCGTATGAGAGCAGGTCCTTGAAGTGTTGCCTCGTTGGTCTGGGTACGGTTTCGAGATTTCGTGCAACGACGACCACACCGAGCAGAGCAACAACGAGGTATCCAAGAATATATCCGCCGAATAATCCAGCGATACCCAGGCTGAGTGAGAGTGCACCGATTTGGAGAATCGCTCTCCCTCCTGTTTTGACCGGTGAAAGGAGACCAGAGATATGGACTAGATGACGTCCGTCGAGTAGCGACATGACGACGTTAACACCAAGCGAAGCTCCGACCATGAGCACAAGGAATCCAGTTGCCGGGAATCCAACGTACTCATTCACTTCCTGTCGAAATGTGACTAGTGAAACGCCGAGGACAACAAACAGGGCGCTCATCACGATCACGCCTGCAAGTGCGTATGCGCCCGGTTCCTCATCTTCACTCACCCGTTTTCGAATTGCGGCAGAAATCCCCATATTCCCAACAATACCCAGCCAAGAGACGACCGTAAGTCCCAGAGAATAGGTGCCGAGAGCGTCTGCCCCGAGTAATCGAGCAATGTAGATGGTGGCGACGAACCCGAGCGCTGACGAGAAAATTTTGGATCCGAAATGGATTACTGATGTTTGTCCGAGTCTCATTGGGGGGGTTCGCGTGATTCTTTGTGGAGTTTGGCTGGGCATAAGTTTGGTCGTCTATTCTCTGACAAACGGGTGAATCACAGTACTAATGCCCTTTGGAGGTCGAAAATTGAGGTATGATTTACAAGCTTAGACGGGCAGTTGACATATACCGCGAGCAGGGAGCGTCTGTCGTCGTGAGCAAAGCCCTTCGTTATCTCCCGATAGAGGTGGACAACATATTCTATCGTCTCCGCCAAGATTCGCCGACAAAGGTGATGGAGGAAAACTGGGATACACTCATCATTCTTGACGCATGCCGCTATGACCTATTTGAGGAGATAAACTATCTGGATGGTGATTTAGAACACAGAACTTCACTTGGGTCGACAAGTGAGGAATTTCTTGAACGGAATTTTACGGGTGAGGAGTACTATGATACTGTTTACGTAAACGCGAATCCGTATATTCCTTATCTCGACTTGGATCAGGGGAGGTTTCACGCGGTTATTAATCTACTTCAGGAATGGGATGATGAACTTCAGACTGTACATCCTCAGACTGTGGTTGATGCAGCGCGTGAGGCTCATCGTGAGTATCCGAATAAGAGACTAATCATCCATTTCATGCAACCTCACGTACCTTTCATTGGGGAGTTGGGCCAAGATATTCAGACTAAGGGATGGGGACCTGACTTAGGGGACTCGTCACTCACTGGCGACACAATTTGGCAGCGGCTCAGACTCCAAGACATTACTCGGGATAAGGAAATCACCCGTGTCTGGGAAGCTTATGAAGAAAATTTGGGGATAGCGCTCAAACACGTTGAAGAACTACTCCCCGATCTTGATGGTGATACCGTTATTACTGCAGACCATGGCAATCTCGTTGGAGAACGTTTGGGGCCGATTCCTACGGAGAGGAAGTTTGGCCACCCTCTAGGAGTATATCATCCTGCCTTGGTGAAGGTCCCGTGGTTTCGTATTCCCGGTGAGAATGATCGGGAAGTCAGTTCTTCACCGCCGCAAAAGGCCCAAACTTCTTCTAACGAAATTGTCGACCAACGACTAGAGGCACTCGGATACAAATAAATCATTACTAGAGTTGCTTATTGATGTCTCACGGCCATGCCCCACAGGTATCTGCCATAATTGGCCGATTAGTTTGCTTTAACCATTTTATTTCCGTCGTACTTAGGCGATAGTGACAAGTCTCTGGAATAATTTTCTGCCAGAAATATTGATCAAGGCTAGGTTGCGTGTTTAACCTCTCTATATCCTGTTTAATGCTGTCTCTCCGCATTGACTCCGCGTTGAAGTGTCCCTCGATTGCCTTCACCGACGTATGAATTAGCGTATCACTTTTATCTAATGAGTCGTCGAGGGAATCAGTGTATACTGTTTTATTCGTGACTACCCCGAACCCACCCAACACAGTAACGCTAACCACTGCTACGGCTATAATCACGCCAGTAACGGCTTGTCGTCTTCTATCCTTCAACGAAGCTACCAATAACCCCGTCCCTATCGACACGAATATCAGCCCAAAGAACAGATCTGGATAACTATCAAAGTCGACGAAAAATATCTGTACTGCATATAGGGTCGCTCCCGAAAGCACCCACCATGTTTTACTTAGATTTTTGGGCGCAATCCGGATTAGCCCATATACCCCGAGTAATACCGGAATCGAGGCATAGCCAGTGTACACAAACCCCTTCCCGAGACGTCGTAGGATAGCTATGTTTCCCGATGGCTCTGAAGCACTGACAAAAACGATAATTGTCTCTACGATCATCGCTTCGCCACTTCCTATTATGAAGATAGGGGCCAGTACAAGTGCTGTTGTGGTAGCTATTGCCACTAGTGTAATCCGTACCCCCCTACGGCCATTGTATTGTGCTGCCAATCCAAGGGCAAGAAGCGAGAATACGGCGCCGTGCTGGATATATCCAGCACTAAGCGCTACGACAATTCCACTATATATAGGTTGTTGTCGTAGTTGAAATATAATACCTGCTAGTCCGAGTGTAATCGCTAAGAATTTTGGGTAGAACCCTTGAGCGGCGTGATAGTGGTATCCTGCAATAGTTAACATACAAATCCCCGCTGTCAAGCTAGCTAGGTTATCTCTAGTTATATGATGAGTGGCCTTAGCTACTAGATATACAGACACTATCCCCGAGATTGTGATCAAGGTAACACTGTAGATATGGAGTACAAACATATTTCCAAATGAAAAGTAAGCCAATACTGCAGTGGTCAGGTGAGTCATTGGGGGCTTAACGTCCCAGAAATGGATGTACGGCTTTGCACCCTGTGTAAAATACCAACCAGCATGTTGGAGAAAAGCAGGGTCCGCTCCCGGTGTAGGCCCTCCACTGAACTCACGAATGACCGAAAGCGAAAAGGCCACTACAGCAGCTGAAAGCGTAATCAATCTCCACCGCTCGACGAGATCACTAAACTCGAAACTACGAATATCTTCGGTCGTCATAGGTATCTTACGGCCATAGATCCGATCCAGTATAATAAATGTTATTTGCTTACCGACGCTCTGAACTACTTGACGAAGTGTCCTCTATATCACGCAGAACGGAGGCTCACTGATGCATCCCGTAGCTACTTTGCGACCTCTGACAATATGATAACCGTGACCAGACTAACCCTTCTATAGCTATGTCAGACCTTTCAGCAAGGAAATTCAGTAGGAAAGTGGATGCAGACGGTGTTAAACCTGCAATTATTGATGCTATCGAACTAATAGCCAGAAAATATGCATCAAAGCCTGCGTTCAATATCTTGACTAGTGTTGGTATATTGACTCTAGTCAGCAGAGATGACCTGATAGGCCGGGCGAGCAATGTATCACAGTCATTCAATTCTGCTGGGGGGGGACAAAATCGTTTTGCTGCTAGTCTTGAGGGCGGATATTTGCTTCCGACCACTGGGCTCTCCTTTACCGAGGACTGGGAAATAATCTCCGAGAGCGTATCTAACCCAGATCTCTCTAATCTATTTGTTCGAGAAGCAATTGTCCGACACGATCGACTTTCAGATGTTAATATATCTACTGAATTAGTTGGCCTGTCGCATATCCCGTCTAAACACATCAAAGACGCAGGAACGATTGCTCCACTATCTCCGCGGTACTACAATTATTATCACTGGATGGTCCAGACCCTTCCCCGCTTGAGATACCTGAGGGACTACGAGAGACAGACGGATGAGGAGGTAACAATCATATTGCCACCGGAAAATCCACCCTGGATGGAGGAAACGATTGAGATGATTGGGTGGCCTGAACGAAAGATAGAGCGAGGCACCCATTCCGTCTACCACGCGTCTAAACTAGTCATCCCATCATATCCGCCAGTTCACGAACAGGAGTTGCGATGGCTTCGAGAGCAGCTACTACCTCATGCGGATGATCTTGATCAGGATTCGGGGCCGAACATCTTCATTTCTCGTTCGAATGCGATTGAGCGACGAATCGTAAATGAAGATTCGGTAGTTAAGTGCTTGGAGGAGGAAAGATTCTCGAAACAGAATCTGGAACACAATTCGGTTTCGGAAAACATCGCGTTGTTCAACAATGCAGATATTGTCGTAGGTGCTCATGGTGCGGGGCTTACTGATCTAGTTTTTGCTGACGACTGTAAGGTCATAGAGTTATTTGGATCCAAAGTGAAGTGGCACTATCGAAGGCTGTCGGAAGAATTGGATATTGACTATGAGTGTATTCACTGTGAACCTGAATCCGCGGACCTTGTCGTCGATATTGATAAGCTCAAGACGGCTGTACAGTCCTGTAAATCTGCAACCAATGAATAAACATGTTCCACAACGATGACTGTTAGCTTGAAGAAGTGGGTATCACAAACCGTTTCGAATCTGCGGAACGACGATAAATCTCTGCAAGCCCGCTTGTTCCGTCCGCTGTACTATATTTATGTTGCAGGATTACTGAGTATCACAAAACATCGGACGTGGGGGACAAGCATCTTCGAACGTGATTGGGACGCTCTAATCATCCTTGATGCATGTCGCGTGGACGCATTGCGTGATGTTTCGGACGAGTATGATTTCCTCACGGTTGAGGACACGATCACGTCGGTGGGAAGCACATCATTTGAATGGATGAACAATACCTTCGATGTTAGACACCGTGAGGAGATTAAGGAGACCTCCTATATCACGGGGAATGGTTACACTGAACCAGTTCTAGAACACGGGGGAGAAACGGGACATGCAGCTATGCCCTTCGGGCCATCCGAGTACGAGGTCGTAACTCCCGAAGACTTCGGCCACCTCGAGGAACTTTGGCGCGCTGACTTCGATGAAACTTCCGAGTGGATGATAGACGGTGATGTTGGTTCGCGAATTAACCCCGAGTACACAACAGATAGAGCGATTAAGGCCGGCCGTGAGCAACCCACGGAACAACTTGTGGTCCACTATATGTATCCGCATGACCCGTTCCCGTTGGCCGACAGAGCTGAGCTATTCCGGCCATTTGATTCGCTACGATCTGGCGATATCTCCAGAGAAGAAGCGTACAGCGAATACCTAGATCATCTCCGACTTGTTTTAGACGAGGTTGAGCGATTGCTTGATAACCTTGATGCCGAGAAAGTGGTGATCACGGCAGACCACGGCGAAGCGTTCGGTGAATTCGGGTTCTATCGACATGTCATCGGTTGTCCGCTTCCATGCATTCGAGAAGTCCCATGGGTTATCACTGATGCAGAAGATCAAAAGACGTGTGCATCGGTGGCACCGAACCCCGAATCGGGGACGGAGTCAATAAGTGTAGAAGCCCGGCTTGAGGATCTAGGCTATTTATAAATAACACCGAATAGTGGTTACCTTCTCGGCTACAAATTCTGACAGATCCCATTCTAATCACCTATATACTCTGTCGTCTTCAATTCATAGTCCAATCCATTTATTATCTATCAGTCCGAGAAGTGATATCCATGAATGTCTTCCGTTCGGTCGTTCAGTCAGTATACGACAACAGTATTCGAGAATATTTGCCGAAGTCTGTTGTCGCGGTGGCAGGAATCCCCGTCCCGAAGGCAAGGTTATTGGATGTCACATATTCACAGCCAGATTATAAGCGTGGTCTTATTGAAAGCATCTATGACCATGTAGGGTCCGATCATGTTGACATGGTTGGTCTTGGTTGGGGGGTTGCTGCAGTTCATTGCGTTCGTGCGGGAGCAGAACGAGTAGATGCATATGAGGCTGCCGGTGAGATGGTAGATGGGGCTCAAGAAACCTTTATGGCTTGCAGCCATGACGATACTGATCGAATTGTGACCCATCATTCCGTGGTGGGGGATTCGAAGGATGTTTACGGACAAAATATTGGTACTGTAGTTCCTCCTGCCGGGTTGTCTGGAGATGTCTTGGTATTAGACTGTGAAGGGGCAGAATTGTCCATATTTGATGGTCTAGAAACTTGGCCCGAGAAAGTGATCGTAGAGACCCATCCAGGCTTTGACTCGCCAACTGGAGAATCAATGAAGAGATTACAGAAGCACTATCAGAAGGTGGAGAAATACGAGTACGAGCCAGATCACCAGGGGAACAAGCGCGTTTTAGTCGGTCACCACGAGGACTGAATTCTGCGAAAATGGCGGACTCACCAATTCTTAGGCTAAGAAGGTCCACTCCATGAAGGCCCTTATTGCTCCATATTTTGAGGGGAATAATTATTTGGAAATTCTACAATCAGAACTTGAAGAGAGAGATATTGAGGTTATACGAGAAAATCGTGCATATCCACTCTGGCCTATCTTTTTACAGGTAGTGAAAAACGATATTGACGTTCTTCATCTACATTGGACACACCCATATTTTATTTTCGGAGATCACAGTAGATTTAAAAATAGCCCTATAAAAGGGCTTCTGTCAGCGATTTCGGCAGGAATATTTGTGATCCACGTGTTCCTATGCTCCTTAATATGCTCCAAGATCGTTTGGACAGTGCATAATCGGGTGAACCATGAATGTGTATATGAGAATATTGACTTATGGGTGAGCCACCAATTGGTATCTATTGTTGACACTATCCAGATTTGGGACGACCAAACTAAGCATGAACTAGAGGACTTTTTGGATGTCGAAATCAACGACGCCGTAACCATCCCACACGGGAATTACGACCCTGTCTATTCGGAAACAGAGCAGAGCAAACCTGAGGCGAGGGATCAGCTATCCCACCCACACGAAGAGCGAATGATCCTCTATTTCGGCCGAATACGTCCTTATAAGCAGGTCTCAGATTTGATTAGTGCTTGGAAAGACATCGAAACGGAGGATTCGCGGCTCGTAATCGCAGGGAACTCAAAAGACCCAGATCTGACCGACGAGATTCGGAGTATGGTCGAGAATACTGATAATATCTCGCTGGACCTTCGATATATCCCGGACGAGGAAGTTCCGACGTACTTTGCTGCGTGCGATATCTGTGTTTTTCCTTACGAGAAGATCTTCAACTCAGGATCCGTTCTCCTAGCGATGACGTTCAGTAGGCCGTTTATCGCACCCCAAATGGGATCAATTCCCGGCGTTGATCCGGGCGGGAACTTACTCTATGAGCCAAACAAACAGGGACTTCGAAATGCCCTATCGGAGGCAGTCTCTGTCGACGATCAGACTCTGGAATCGATAGGAAAAGAGAACCGTACAGCTGCCGAAACCAAATACGACTGGGACTCCATCGCTGATGATTTAATTGAGGCATACCACGGAGAACTTAATGCTGAATAAATGACTGAATGTAACGACTTCTTTGGCCGATCGATAGTCATCCCTGTCTATAACGATCCGACTGGAATCTCAAAGACTATCAATTCCCTCCTCGGTTCCTTTCAATCTCCCCCCGAAATCCTCGTCGTCGACAACGGCTCCACCGACGACACCCGCGACGTAATCCGCAACTACGCCAACGAACACCCAAACGTCCACCTCCTCGGTGAGGACGAGATCCAGGGCTCCTACGCCGCCCGCAACAAGGGAGCCCAACACGCAGAGGGTGACGTACTCGCCTTCATCGACGCCGACGAGACCGTCGACGACGACTGGCTCGAAACCGCCCTCCAGGCAATGAACGAACAGAACGTCGACTACCTCGGCTGCAACGTCGAACTCACGCTTCCGGAGGACACCCTCGTGGGCAGGTACAACGCTCGGACGGGATTCCCCGTGAAGCAGTACCTCGAAAACGAACACTACGCGCCCACGTGCGCGCTGCTCGTCCGCCGGGAAGTGTTCGAAGACGTGGGTACCTTCGACAGCCGACTCATCTCCGGCGGTGACCGCGAGTTCGGCGAGCGTGTTTACGAGGCCGGCTACGAGCAGGGGTACGCCGAGGACGCCACCGTCTACCACCCCGCACGCACCTCGCTCAATGCACTGGCGAGCAAGAACTTCCGCGTCGGCCGAGGCTTCTGTCAGAAGCAGCGCTACTACCCCGAGCGGTTCGGAAAACCGGGAATCCCGCCGACCCCCAGCGGCGACGGCGACGACGATGAGGACGAGCCCGATTCCGGGCTCACGCGCGCCGCATTCGCGCTTCTCTCGATCGCCATGCTCGCCTGCCGCGGCTTTGGCTACTACTACGAGTATGCCTTTGGTGAGAAGCGTGACGACGTTCCGGCGCCTACGCGTTAGCCTTCTCCACCACGTTCGGCGTCAGAATCGCGTACAGATACCCCAGTCCCACTGCCCCAGTAAACACGAAAATCGACAGCAACTGCTTCACCTCTGCAACGGAAGGGGACCGTACCAATCCTTTCAGCCGCTTCGGAATGAACCGAGCCAACAACTGCTTCAGGTACGCGCTCTTGTCGTCCGGCGCGTCAGGATACAGCAGGTCCATCACGCGCTTCGAGTACCCCTGCCAGAACGACCGAGACACCAGCCAGTCGAACTCCCCCCGGTAGTCGAACAGTTTGTGGTGGACCACCGCATCCTCCGTGAACACCATCCCCTGCCCGTACTCCTCCAGTAGCCGGATTCCGACCGGCGCTTCGTGAGCCTGGAGATGCTTATCACCCTTTCGCCCCGTATTCGGGTCGTACCCACCCACTTCCAAGAACTTCTCGCGCCGGTAGGAGATGTTTGAGCCGTACGTGTTCCGCACCTCTTCACCGTCCTCCGCGAACCCGGGTTCGACGACGCCGACCAGCCAGTAGAACTCCTCCGGGAAGAAGTCGGGTTTCTCGGTCTGCCAGTCGGGCTTCACGTCGCCGCCGACGGCGATGGCATCGGTCTCTTCGTACACTTCGACCAGGTTCTCTACCCAGTCCGGTTCGGCAGTCGCGTCGTCGTCGATGAACGCAACGATCTCCCCGGATGCGAGCTCTGCCCCCTTCGTTCGGCTGTAGGAGATCCCGCGGTTCTCGTCGTTGTTGTGGATCCGGACTGACTCGATGTCGCCGTACTCCTCGCGCACACGCTCGTACACCGTCTCGTTGCCGTCGACGACGAGGACGATATCGAGCGGTTCGTACTCCTGAGCCAGCACGCTATCGACCGCATCACAGAACACCTCGTAGCGGTCCATCGAGTAGGTGCAGATGACCACGGAGACCTCCATTGGTCGCCGGTAGTCAGGACGCGCGCAAAAAGGGTTCGGCTCCGAACAAGGTGCAACATACGCCGACACCCCGATTTCTAGGATATCCATCTGCTCCTTCGCGACGCTTCATTCGTCCAATTCGACGGTCGACGGATGGCGATACACAAACCTTATGCCCCTTTTGCCACGATTCACGCCAATGAGTTCGCGCAGCGAAAGCGACGACTTACGCCAGTCACTCCTCCAGGCTGCGGAGGACTGGTACCACGTCCCCGCGCTCCTCCTCGCGGCGGCGTGGATGTTCTGGGTCCGAATGCAGAGCTACTCAAACTTCATCCAGAACGGGGAGGTGTTCTTCTCGGGCAACGACGCCTGGTACCACCTTCGCCAGACGACGTACTCTGTCCGGAACTTCCCGTCCGTGATGCCGTTCGACATCTGGACCGGGTTCCCCGTCGGACGGTTCGCAGGCCAGTTCGGGACCCTCTACGACCAACTGATCGCGCTGGTCGTCCTGATCGTTGGCCTTGGCTCCCCGAGCGATCAGCTGATCGGTAAAGGCCTCTTGGTCGCGCCGCCAGTCTTCGGCGCGCTCGCGGTGGTCCCGGTCTACCTGATCGGCAAGCGCTTCGGGAACCGGATCGCCGGCCTGTTCGGCGTCGGCCTGCTCGCGCTTCTCCCGGGCTCGTTCCTCCAGCGGACGCTCGTCGGCACCGCCGACCACAACGCTGCAGAGCCGTTCTTCATGGCACTGGCGATGGTCGGCCTGTTCGGTGCCGTCGCCGCCGCGAACCGAACGATGCCTGTCTGGGAGGTCGTCTACGAGGAAATCGTCGAGAATCGTGAACTCGGCACCATCCGCGAACCGGCTATCTGGTCGGTCCTTGCTGGTGTCCTCGTCGGCCTGTTCCTCTGGGTGTGGCCGCCCGCGGTATTCCTCGTCGGCGTCATCGGCCTGTTCCTGGTCGTCTCGATCACCAGCGACGTGTTCCACGGCGACACTCCCGAGCCCGTCGCGTTCGCAGGCGCGGTGTCGATGCTGGTCGCGGCGCTGTTCAGTATCCTCATCGTCGACACCATCGGGTTCAACATCACTGCTCATTCCCTGCTCCAGCCCCTCGCCGCCCTCTCGGTCGCCGCGGGCGCCGTGTTCCTCTGTTGGCTCGCCCGCTACTGGGAGCAGGAGGGTATCGAGGCGACGTACTACCCCGCAGCAGTGCTGGGAATCGCGGCCGTCGCAACCCTCGTCGTCTCGGTGGTCGCCTCCGGACTGTTCAGTAGTATCACCGGGAACCTCCTCGGCATCGTCGGCTTCAGCGCGAGCGCGGGCACACGAACCATCAGCGAGGCCCAGCCGTTCATCAGCCCCAACTCGATCCGACAGTACGGCCTCAACTCCGCCTCCGAGCGGATCGTCGTCGAGTACGGGCTCACGTTCTTCAGCGGCCTCCTGGGCGTCATTCTCCTCCACATCCGCCCGCTGCTGCGCGAGGGGAGCCAGCGGGCCTACCGCTACCTCGGCGCCAGCGCCGTCACCATCGCGCTGATCTTCCTCACGCCGCTGCCGAGCATCATCGGTGACACCGTCGGATTCAGTGGTCAGCTGATCGGTCTCCTGATCGTCGCCACGCTGATCGCCGGCGCGACGCTGGTCGTCGAGTACGAGGCGACCGACCTGCTGTTCGTGGTCTGGGCCGCGTTCATCACCTCGATGGCGTTCACCCAGGTCCGGTTCAACTACTACCTCGCTATCGTCGTCGTCGTCGCCAACGCGTACCTGTTCGCACGCATCCTCGGCTACCTCGACTTCGACACCGCCGTGCGCGCTGCGGACCTCGAAGCCCGAACGGTCGGGCTGGCAGCGGTTCCGGTCGTGTTCGGCCTGCTGCTGCTCGGCCAGACCGTCGCGGCGATCATCCTCGCCGTCGCGCTCCTCGTCGCCGCCGCGATGTACGTCGAGGAACTCGAGGGCCATCAGGTGCTGACGGTGGCCGCGGTACTCCTGTTGGTCGCCGCGCCCGTACTGGCGGTGCCGATCACGGTCGGCGGCACGCAGACCTCCCCCGGATCGAACACGGCAACGGCCGTCCAGACCGGCAACAGCACCGGGCCGGGTGCGATCCTGGCCTGGGAGCCGACGTTCGACTGGATGCAGAACAACACCCCCGAGGAGGGGAACCTCGGCGGCGCCGGTAACGCCGACCAGATGAACTACTACGGACAGTACGAGCGCGTCGACGACCACAGCTACCCTGAGGGCGCCTACGGCGTGATGTCGTGGTGGGACTACGGTCACTGGATCACCACCCAGAGCGAACGCATCCCGAACGCGAACCCGTTCCAGCAGGGCGCCACCAACGCGGCGAACTACCTGCTCGCACCCAACGAGACGCAGGCCCAGACCGTGCTCGACCGACGGGCCGGCGAGGGTGAGGAGACCCGCTACGTGATGGTCGACTACCAGATGGCGTCGGTGACCGACAAGTTCAGCGCGCCGGTGACGTTCTACGACGACCAGAACGTCACCTACAGCGACTTCGCCCAGCGCGTGTACGGCCTCAACGAGACGTCGCAGGGCCAGACCTACGCCGAGAGCGCCTCGCAGGTGTACACCCAGCGGTACTACGAGAGCCTCATGGTGCGGCTCTACCGCTACCACGGCTCCGCACAGAACGCCCAGCCAATCGTGGTCGACTGGCAGGAGCGTGACATCGGGAGCGCACAGAACGTCCCCTCCGTGATGGCTGACGAGGGGATGGTCCAGCGCTACCCCAACATGAGCGCCGCGCGGGCGGCAGTCGAGAACGACTCGACCGCCCAGGTCGGTGGCGTGAGCAAGTTCCCGAGCGAGGACGTGCCCGCGCTCCAGCACTACCGCCTGGCCAAGGCCAGTGCCTACCAGAACGGCAACTTCTTCGCGAACGACAACGCGCAGGCCCGGATGAGCGGCGACCAGCTGTACGGCCTGATCTACCAGCAGTCCCGGGGGACCCCCTCCTGGGTGAAGACGTTCGAGAAGGTGCCCGGCGCGACCATCGAGGGATCGAACGCGCCCGCAAACACCGAGGTGACCGCGTCCGTCGAGATGCGGATGCCCTCGTCCAACGAGACGTTCGTCTACACGCAGCACGCCCAGACCAACGAGGACGGTGAGTTCACGATGACGCTGCCGTACTCGACGACGGGCTACGACGAGTTCGGCCCGGAGAACGGCTACACCAACGTGAGCGTGCGTGCCAACTCCAGCTACACGATCACGTCGCCGTCGACGACCAACGAGAGCGGCTACTCGATCCAGTACGGCCAGCAGTTCAACGTCTCCGAGGGCAAGGTGCTCGGCGTCGACGAGGGCCCCAAGCAGATCACGCTCGAAAAGCGGACACAGCCGCCCGAGGGTGCCCAGAACGGCTCGGACAACACCACCAACAACACGTCGGACAACACTTCCGACAACAGCTCCAGCATCACGGGCCTCGAGGACCTCCCCACTCCTGGCACGGACGAGGGTGATGTCGACGGCACGACCAGCAGCTTCGACACCGACGCCGCTGGCACCGCGCCCCGTGTGACCACACCGGCGCTCGACTGATGGCCGGTCGTGAGACGCTCGGCGTCTACCTTCGCGGGGTCGCGATGGGCGCCGCCGACGCGGTGCCGGGCGTCTCTGGGGGGACGATTGCGCTGCTAACCGGGATCTACCCCCGACTGATCGCCGCGGTCACGGCGGTCGAACCCGACCGGATCTTCCGAGTGCTCGGGCTCCCGATCCGGGCCCGCCGTACCGACGCCGTCGACGCGTTTCGAGAGATGGACGGCCTGTTCCTCGCGGCGCTGGGGTTGGGCATCGTGAGCGCCATCGTCACCGTCTCGCGCGTGCTCGAACACGCGATGGAAGTGTACCCGGCGGCGACGTTCGGCGGCTTCTTCGGCCTCATCGGCGCCTCCGCGTGGCTGCTGCGCCGCCAGATGCGCTTCGACACCCGTGGCCGGCGGGCGGCCGCGGCGTCGGGCTTCCTCGTCGCGTTCCTGCTCTCCGGGCAGGCCGAGGGAGCGCTCGGCCACAGCCTCCCCGTGACGTTCCTCGCGGGCAGCATCGCCGTGAGCGCGATGATCCTGCCGGGGGTCTCCGGATCGCTACTGCTCCTGCTGATCGGGCAGTACGAGTATATGATCGGCGAACTGAGCGCGTTCGTCGACGACCTGATCGCTTTCGCGAGCGGCGAGACGCTCGCGGTGCCCCCGGGGAGCGCGACCATCGTCACGTTCGTCGCGGGCGCGCTCGTGGGACTGTTCACGGTCGCCCACGGCGTTCGCTGGGCGCTCGACAACTGGAAGGACGCGACGATGACGTTCCTCGTCGCGCTGGTCGTCGGCGCGCTCCGGGCGCCCGTGATCCAGACCGCCGACCGACTCGAGGCTGGCTGGACCGGCGCCGCGCTGGCGACGTTCGCGGGCGCCGCCGTCGTCGGCGCCGCAGTCGTCCTCGCAGTCGAGCGGGCTGCGGGCGGCGACGCCATCGAAGTCGAGTGATTCCGGGGCGACTACTCACGGAAAATCCTTCGGCCCGTGCGCCAGCGCATCTCAACAACACTTAATCCCCGCGGCCAGTTGCGTGGCGTATGAGCGAGATCACGGTTGTTCTGCCGGACGGCTCGGAGCTCTCCGTGCCCGAGGACGCCACGGTCGAGGACGCCGCCTACGAGATCGGCCCGGGACTGGGTGAGGACACCGTCGCGGGCGTCGTCGACGGCGAACTCGTCGCGAAAGAGGACGAACTGCACGACGGCGCACAGCTAGTAATCGTCACCGACCAGTCCGACGAGTATCTGGACGTGCTGCGCCACTCCGCGGCCCACGTGTTCGCGCAGGCGCTCCAGCGCCTCAACCCCGAGGCGACGCTGACCATCGGCCCGCCCACGGAGGACGGCTTCTACTACGACGTCGCCAACGTCGACCTCGAGGAGTCCGACCTCGAGGCCATCGAGACGGAGATGGAGGCGATCATCGAGGCCGACTACGACATCGAACGCCTCGAGCGCCCGCGCGAGGCGGCCTTCGAGAAGTACGCGGACAACCGCTTCAAGCGAGAGATTCTCGAGGAAGAAGCCGCCGGCGAGGAGACGGTCAGCTTCTACCGACAGGACGACTGGGAGGACCTCTGTCAGGGCCCCCACGTCGACTCCACGGGGGAGATCGGCGCCGTCGAACTACTCACCATCTCCTCTGCATACTGGCGTGGCGACGAGGAGAACGAGGCACTCACCCGGGTCTACGGGACGGCGTTCGAGTCCGAAGGCGACCTCGAGGAGTTCCTCCTCATGCGCGAGGAGGCCAAGGAGCGCGACCACCGCCGCATCGGCCAGGAGATGGAGCTGTTCTCCGTGCCGGACGTGACGGGGCCGGGCCTGCCGCTCTACCACCCCGCCGGGAAGACGATCCTGCAGGAACTCGAGAACTACGTCAACGAACTCAACCGCGAGGCGGGCTACGAGCAGGTCGAGACGCCCCATCTGTTCCGGACGGAGCTGTGGAAGCAGTCGGGCCACTACGACAACTACCGCGACGACATGTTCCTCCTCGAGGTCAACGACGAGGAGTACGGCCTGAAGCCGATGAACTGCCCGGGCCACGCGACCATCTTCGATCAGGCGTCGTGGTCCTACCGCGACCTGCCCAAGCGCTACTTCGAGAACGGCAAAGTGTACCGCAAGGAGCAGCGCGGCGAACTCTCCGGGCTCTCCCGGACGTGGGCGTTCACCATCGACGACGGTCACCTGTTCGTCAAGCCCGAGGACATCGAACGCGAGGTTCGGGAGATCATGGGGCTGATCTTCGAACTGATCAGCCACTTCGACCTCGAGGTCGAGGTCGACCTCGCGACCCGGCCCGAGAAGTCCGTCGGCGGCGACGAGATCTGGGAGTCCGCGGAGGAACAGCTCCGTACGGTACTCGAGTCCGGCGGCTACGACTACGGGATCGAGGCGGGCGACGGCGCGTTCTACGGCCCGAAGATCGACTTCTCGTTCCGCGACGCGCTCGGGCGCTCGTGGGACGGCCCGACGGTCCAACTCGACTTCAACATGCCCGAGCGGTTCGACCTGACCTACACGGGCGAGGACAACGAGGACCACCGCCCGGTGATGATCCACCGCGCGCTCTATGGCTCCTACGAGCGCATCTTCATGGTGCTCATCGAGCATTTCGACGGCCAGTTCCCGCTCTGGCTGGCGCCCGAGCAGGTGCGCATCCTGCCGGTCTCGGACGACGCGCTGGGCTACGCCCACCGCGTGAAGAACGAACTCTCTGAGTTCCGCGTCGAGGTCGAGGACCGCGACTGGACGGTCGGCCGGAAGATCCGGCAGGCCCACGACGACCGCGTCCCCTACATGCTCATCGTCGGCAGCGACGAGGAGGAGAGCGGCACCGTCTCGGTGCGTGACCGCTTCGAGCGCGAGGCCGAGGGCGTCGGCCGCGACGCCTTCCGCGAGCATCTCGAGGCCGAACGCGACGAGAAGCGCATCGAACCGGACTTCCTCAAGGAGTAAGCGACCCCGTTTTTGCGGCGTTTTTCCCCGCCCGCTACCACTCGGTCAGCGCGCCGCGGCCGTGGAACCGCGTGAGCACGACCGCGAACGTGAGCGCGCCCGTGACCGCGAACGCGCCGCCGACGTAGAACACCGTCGCGATGCCGTACTGGCTCCAGATCCACCCCGCCAGCACCGGCCCCAGCACGCTGCCGGGCCGCCAGACGAGTTCACGGATGCCGAAGGAGGCGGCGATGCCGCCCTCGTCAGCGCCCTCGTCGGCGAACAGCGCCATGCTTGCTGGCTCGCGGAAGGCGTCGACGACGCCGAGCAGGCCGTTGAGAATCAGGAGCGGGATAAATGCTGGACCAAGTTTTCCGAGCAGCGAGTAGCCCTCGCCGACCTCGGCGAGGCCCGAGAGTATCGACGGCACGATCAGTTCGTACGTTTCCGGGAGGCCGATTGCCGCCCCGATCGCCGGCGTGAACGGGACCGCGACCGCGACCAGACCGTAGGCGCCGCCGCCGGCGAACACAAACAGCGAGCGCCCGTAGTCGTCGGAGAGCCGCCCGGTGAACGGTTGGCAGAGCATGTTCGTCAGCTTCTCTGCCACGAGGACGAACGCGACCGCGAGGCCGGCGTAGGCCAACCCACCGCGGGCCGCCGAGACGCCGGCGAAGATAGCCACCCACGACCGGACGACTGTCACGGCGACGGCGTACTGCGCGCGGAAGGAGGTCAGCGTGATGATGCGCTTGTTGAGCGCCAGTCCCGCGAAGGGGTTGCCGTACGAGCGTGTCTCGTCGGCCGGGAGATACAGCCAGATGCCCGCGACGCTGAGCGCGAACGACGCGACGATCACCGTGTATATCGGGGTAAAGCCGATGAACTGGTAGAGGCCGCCCGCGATGACCATCCCGAGAATCGACGCCAGAAAGCGCACGGAGTTGGCCTTCCCGATGCTGTTTGCGCGCTCGCCGTGGTCGGCGAGTTCACCGACCAGCGAGAGCGTCATCAGCCCCGATCCGGTGACGACGACGCCCTGCAGCGCGCGGACGCCGATGAACGCCGTGCTGTCGGCGAAACTCGTCGAAAGCTCCATCCCGAACAGCGACGCGGCGGCGACGGCGACTGCGCCGCCGATGGCTTCCACGTTCGCGAACGCGACGTAGGCGAGGACGCTCACGCTCAGCACCCCGAGGAGGACGCGCTTCTTGTCGTACCGGTCGCCCGCCCACGCGAGTGGGATCACCACGATGGTCTGTGCCAGCGTGAACCCGGTGATGAACAGTCCACCCATGAAGTTCGAGGCGTTCAGCGCGGTGATGTAGAACGGGATCAGTAGCGCGAGCGTCGAGTAGCCAAACCCCGTCGCGAACCGCGCCAGATAGAGCGACCAGAACTGCAGGCGATCCTCGTTCACACGGCGAGTCCGAGGGACCTCCGAAAAGGGGTTACGTTTCGATGCCCCGGATGGGCGCGACCTGCCTACTCGCGGCGGACGAGTGCGCCGGCGCCGATGATGGCGAGCAGCGCGGCGACGACGCCGAAGCCGGGAGCGCTGGTGCTCGTCTCAGTCGGGGTCGGCGTCGACTCGGCAGTTGCGGTTTCCGGCGCGACGGTGGTGCCGGTCCACGTGTTGCCGAGTTCGACGCCCTCGGCGGAGACGCTGATCGAGTACTCCTCGTCGGCCTCGTGGGTGAAGAAGGAGAACTGGACCGTCACACGGCTGTTCTGGTCGACGGTGGCCTCGATGGTGTTGGCGTTGCCCTCCTCGGCGTCGTGGCCCGAGACCAGCGAGAACGTCAGCGTCGTGCCAGGCGCGAGCGTCGTCGCGGCTTTGTAGTTGACGACCTCGCCGGCGGGCGACTCGCTCACGTCGTCGATGAAGTTGACCGAGGGCTCGACGACGCCGAACGTCGTCTGACGCGTGTAGTTCTCGCCGTCGGTGGCTTCGTCGGTCACTGTCGCGGTCGTGGTGAAGCTGTCACCGGCGGCTGCGGTCGCGGTGCCGTTGTCCTGCTGGAACGTCGCCGTCGAGAGGTCGATGGCGACGTAGACCGCGTCGGCCGTCGCGTTGACCGCGATGCCCTCGCTGTCGGCTGAGGCGTCGAGGGTCTTGGCCGACTCGTTCTCGCCGACGCTCGAGGACGTCTGCTGGAGCGAGACAGTCACCTCGTCGCCCAGTAGTGTGCCGTCGTCGTCGGCCTCGGCCGGGACGCCGGAGGCGTTGAGACGGACGACAGCCACGTCGCTGGAGGCGATGATGCTGTCGGAGGGGTCGGTGGTAGTGGCGGCCTCCGCGGCCGCGCTGGCGGCGGTCGACGCGGGCGCGGCGGTCACGGTTACGTCGCCGACGGCCTCCCCGGAGACGGGGGCGGCCGCGACCGTCGCGGGCGCGACGGCGGCGACGAGCAGTACGAGTGCGATCGAGAGCGCGGTGTATCGTGTGTTCATGGTGGATAGTGGCCACTCGCCGCTCTCGGGTGGCGGCCGCTCGGCGGCGTCGGTCGGCACTCGGGAGCGGCGCCTTGGGAGGGCTGGCGAGCGGGCCGGGCCGGTATTTCGGCCGCTGGCTGTTCCTCTCCCGGCTCGGACAAAACGTTTGTTTTCGATGCGTAGACTGACAGAGGTTCTCTCACTTGGAGCAGTAGATTCAGGCCCCCGCCGACCCACCCACGCCCATGACACTGTTCTGGCACCGCCGGGACGTGCGCGCGAGCGACAACCGCGGGCTGGCGGCCGCCGCCGACGAGGGTGACGCCGTCCCCGTGTTCGTGTTCGACGACGAGGTGCTCGAACACGGGAACGATGCCCGGGTCCGGTTCCTGCTCGATTCGCTGGCGGAACTCCGCGAGACCTACCGCGAGCGCGGGAGCGACCTCGTCCTCGCCCGCGGCGACCCGGCAGCCGTGATCCCCGCGCTTGCGACGGCCGTCGACGTCGAGGAGGGAACCCCCTCGGGCAGTCAGACTTCGTCTGACGACGCCGACCGCGCCCACTGGAACAGGGACTACACCAAACTCTCTCGCGAGCGCGACGCGCGGGTCCGCCTCGCCCTGGAGCGCGCGGGCGTCGCCCGGGAGAGCCACCACGACAGCCAACTCCACGAACCGGGGACGATCCGAACCAATCAGGGCGACCCCTACTCGGTGTACACCTACTTCTGGAAGAAGTGGCGCGACCGCGAGAAGCCCGATCCGTTCCCGACGCCGGACGCGGGGCTCGCGGACCGAGAGGACCTCACCCCGACGGCGCTCGTCGACGCCGCCGATGCTGCTGACAGCGATGGCGAGGCAGAGGCGGCACACGTTCTTGACGACGCGCTGCTGGCCGACCTCCCGACCATCGACGACTTGGGGTTCGAGGAACCGGAGGCAGACGTGGAGCCGGCGGGCACCGCGGCCGCCCGCGAGCGCCTCGACAGCTTCTGCGAGGAACCGATCTTCCACTACGACGAGGACCGGGACTACCCCGCGAAAGAGGGGAGTTCGCGGCTCTCGGGCCACCTCAAGTTCGGCACTATCGGCCTGCGGGAGGTGTACGCCGCGACGGAGTCCGCGATGCGGGAGGCTCGCTCCCGCGACGAGGGCAGCGAGGGGTCCGAGGCACAGGACAACGTCGAAACGTTCCAGTCCCAGTTGGCCTGGCGGGAGTTCTACACCCAGGTGCTCTACTTCAACCCCGACGTGGTGACGGAGAACTACAAGGAGTACGAGCAGCCGATCGACTGGCGCGACGACGCCGACGAACTCGCGGCGTGGAAAGCCGGCGAGACGGGCTACCCCATCGTCGACGCCGGGATGCGCCAACTCCGCGCGGAGGCGTGGATGCACAACCGCCTGCGGATGATCGTCGCCTCCTTTCTCACGAAGGACCTGCTGTGGGACTGGCGCGCGGGCTACGAGCATTTCCGAGAGTTCCTCGCGGACCACGACACCGCCAACGACAACGGCGGCTGGCAGTGGGCGGCCTCGACGGGTACCGACGCCCAGCCGTACTTCCGGATCTTCAACCCCACGACACAGGGGGAACGCTACGACCCTGACGCCGAGTACATCCGGGAGTACGTCCCGGAACTCCGCGGCGTCGACGCCGAGACCATCCACGACTGGCCGGAACTGAGCGACGAGGAGCGTGCCGAGGCCGCCCCGGAGTACCCCCATCCCATCGTCGCCCACGGCGCGCGCCGGGAGCAGGCGCTCGCGATGTACAAGCGCGCGAGAGGGGAGGATCCGGAGGAAAACTGAACTCGGGGGAGAGCGGTTATCCGTGCGTCGCCGTATCCGTCGTCCCGAGAATCGTCTCACAGTGGGGACACTGCCAGACGACTGGCTCGCCCCAGTCGGCGTCGATGAACGCGCGTTCGAGCTTTCGTACCTCTCGTTCGCAGGACGGGCAGTTGGTCATAGTACGCCTCCCGGCCGGCCGGGATTAACCGTTTCCTTCGCGGAACTACCGACCGAGCCCTTTTGCTCGACCGGCACCCACCCCCGGGCATGACGACCCGCATCGACGTGCTGCTGTACGACGGCTTCGACGAACTCGACGCCGTCGGCCCGTTCGAAGTGTTCCAGAACGCCGCCGCGGCCGGCGCGGACTGCGAGGTCTCGCTGGTCACAGCCACCCCGCAAGAGCGGGTGGTCGCGAGCCACGGTCTCGATGTGGGCGTCACCGGACGGAGTCCGGTTGCCCGTGGAGCTTCGCTCAACGACGTCGACGGCACGCTCGCCGACCCCGAAGATGCCGACGCGCCGGACCTCCTCGTCGTCCCGGGCGGTGGCTGGTCCGCGGGGGAGGGAGAAGACTCGCCGGCACGGACAGGCGTCGAGGGCGGCGTGCGTCGGGAGTACGAGGCCGGCGACCTCCCGCCGGTCATCGCCGCCCACTACGAGGCCGGCGCGACCATCGCCTCGGTCTGTACCGGCGCGATGCTGCTCGAACAGGCCGGTCTGCTGGGCGATGGCCCGGCGATCACTCACCAGTCGGCCGTCGAGGATCTCCGGAACGCGGGCGTGGAGGTGCCGGACGCCCGTGTAGTCGATACCGGGGAGATCGTGACCGCCGGCGGCGTCACCAGCGGGATCGACCTCGCGCTCTACCTCACGGAGCGGGCGTTCGGCGCCGACATCGCCGAGAGCGTGGCGACGACGCTGGAGTACGAGCGCACGGGCGACGTGCTCGTGGCGCGGTAATCGCCGCAAATCGCTTGCTAATCCCCTAATCCCGCGCGATAGAGAACCATACTGCGACGGCTGCGAACCCGCTCAGGACCGCTAGCCCGGTCCAGCCGGCGTCGTAGCCCACCGTCTCCGCGACGCTGCCGAACAGCGGCGGCGCGATCAGGCCGCCCGTGTTGAGCGCGGTCTGGCCGCCCGCCGTGGCCGCGCCCACCTCGTCGTCGTCGACCATCGCAGTCATCGTCGCGTAGTAGACGCCCGGGAACCCCAGCACGAAGATGCCGACGAAGCCGAAGGCGACCCACGTCGCCGCCTCGCCGCTCGAGAGTACGACGCCGATGAAGCCGACGGCCGCGAGCGCGGACTGGCCGGCGAGCACCAGCGCGGGCCCGCGCACGTCGGTGCCCGGAATCCGGTCGGCGATCTCGCCGCCGAGGAGTCGGCCCGCGCTCCCCGTCAACTGCGTCGTCGCGAGGATCGACCCGCCGACACCCGCCGCGGCCATGACGGAGTCGGTGACGTGTGGGACCACGTAGCTGGTGGTGGTGAACACCGCCGAACCGACAAGCAGCCCCGAGAGCAGCAGGCCGCGGTAGGAGGGGTCGTCGAGCAGCGCGCGCACGTCCGGCGTCGAAAGCTGGCCGCTCGCGGGCTTCCCCTCGTAGCGCCAGGCGGTGATCGTGGCGACGATGACGGCGAGCACCGCGGCCGCGAGGAACGCGGCCTGCCAGTCGAAGCGGATGAACCCCAGCACGTCGGCGGCGTCGGTCGTCGCCATCCGCGTGATCAGGATCGCCGCGGCGGCGCTGCCGCCGGTGACGCCGACCTGTTTGACGTTCATCGCCAGCGCCTCCCGGCCCGGTGGCGCGACGTGGACCGACGCGCGGTTGGTCGCGGGCATCGCCGTCGCGTACGCGAAGCCGACGAACAGCAGCGCGGCCAGCAGCACGGGGAACGACGGCGACAGCGCGACGAACGCCATGCCGGCCGCGAGTGCGAGCAGGCCGTACACCAGCAGCGGCCGCTCACCGAACGCGTCGGTCGCCGCGCCGGTGACGAACAGCAGCGCGGTGTAGCCCAGCATCATCGCCGTCACCGTCAGCCCGGTCACGCCGAGCGAGACGTTGAACCCTTCGCGCACGAACGCGGTCGCCGCGAACACGGTGTAGAAACAGAGACTGGCGGTGAACTGCCAGCCGGAGACGAGCGAGACGCCGCGCCAAGACATACCCACCACTCTAACCCACCGACGTAAGTGCGTGCCCGTTCCGGAACGCTCTGCTGGCGACCGTGGAAATCCACCGCGGGCCGAAAGTGGGTGTGTGAGTCGGTAACGTTCGTTTTCACCAATGTTTAACACGAACCGTAACCCAACACACTGATGGGTGATTCACCGATGACTGAGTACGAACTACCGCCGCTACCGTACGAGTACGACGCGCTTGAACCCTCCATCTCCGAGCAGGTCCTGACGTGGCATCACGATACGCACCACCAGGGCTACGTCAACGGCTGGAACAGCGCCGAGGAAACCCTCGCGGAGAACCGCGAGAACGGGGAGTTCGGCTCCTCGCCGGGCGCTATCGGGAACGTGACCCACAACGGGTCGGGGCACATCCTCCACGACCTGTTCTGGAAGTCCATGGGGCCCGAGGGCGGCGACGAGCCGACCGGCGCGCTCCGTGACCGGATCGAGGAGGACTTCGGCTCCTACGACGCCTGGAAGGGCGAGTTCGAGGCTTCGGCGTCGTCCGCCGGCGGCTGGGCGCTGCTGGTGTACGACTCCTACAGCAACCAGCTTCGCAACGTCGTCGTCGACAAGCACGACAAGGGCGCACTCTGGGGCTCGCACCCGATTCTGGCCCTCGACGTCTGGGAGCACTCCTACTACTACGACTACGGCCCGGCACGCGGCGACTTCATCGACGCGTTCTTCGAGGTAGTCGATTGGGAAGAGCCGTCGGCCCGCTACGAGCAGGCCGTCGCGCTATTTGAATAAGCAAGCTGAGCACGCAGCGACGAACGCGTCACCGTCCCGATTTTCTTTCGACGCCGGTTCCGGACCGGTAGCGTTTACGCGGCTCCGGCCGAACGACGGCGTATGCCACGTACCAAGGAGAGTTTCGACCAGCTGTTCCCGTGTGACTTCTACACGCCCGAGGAGCTACTGGCCGCGGAGGAGATGTACACCATCTACGAGATCGCCCGCCTGCTTCAGGGGCTCGACCCCGACGCCGACATCGACGAGGAGACCGAGTCGGTGCTGCTGGACTGGGCGGTCCCGTGGGTGATGAACAACGCCGAGGAACTCGTCGTCGCCGACCCACCCGAGGAGGGCGCGCCGGGCTACTACGGCCTGCGTCGCGGGACGGACGTCCCGAGTGAGTCCGACGCCGAGAGCGCCGCCGAATCCGATACCGACGCAGAACCGAGCGAGTAGAGAACCCCCACCGGACGCTGTGTTCGCCTGGGCCGGCGAGGGCCCGTGGATCCGCCTACCGAGACAGCGACTCGTAGTGTTCTTTTGCGGCCTTCGCGCCCTGCCGGAGGTAGCCGATGTCCGTGCCGACGATCAGATAGTCGAAGCCGCGTTCGTGCCACGAGTCGATCTCCGTGGGTCCGGTCGCGAGCGTGCCGACCGGAACGCCGGCCTCTTCAGCCGCCGCGAACACGCGGTCAAGCGCGTCGAGGAAGGTCGGGTCGTCGTACTCGCCGAAGCAGCCGAGGCTCGCCGAGAGGTCGGCGGGCCCGACGAACAGCGTGTCGACGCCGTCGACGGCCGCGATCTCGTCGGCGTGCTCGACGCCGGCGGCGGACTCGATCTGCGGGATCACCGCGATGGACTCGTTGGCGTTCTCGAAGTACGCTTTCGTGTGCGTGCCGTAGTCGTTGGCTCGGCTGCCGGCGACGCCACGGACACCCTCCGGCGGGTAGCGCGTGGCCGAGACCAGTGCCTCGGCCGCGCCGGCGCTCTCGATATTGGGCGCCATCACGCCCGCGGCGCCGAGATCGAGCGCGCGCTTGACCTCGGTGGTGTCGTTCTCGGGCACCCGGACGACCGTGTCGGTGTCGCCGGCGGCGTCGACGGCGCGGACGAGTTCGCCCGCACTCTCGACTGATAGGGGGGTGTGTTCGGTGTCGGCGACGACGAAGTCGAAGCCGAGGCCCCCGGCGACTTCGGCGGCAGCCGTCGATCCGAGCGACACCCAGCTGCCGATTGGCGCCTCGTCGGCGGCGAGTTTCTCCCGGAGCTCCATCCCCTCGGTCCGTGGGCGGTCGGTCATACCTGCCCTCTCGCAGGCGACGGCTAAAAGTTGGCCGGAGGGGGCGTGGCTCACAGCGTTCGCTCGTCGTCGTTGCGAACCGTGAGAATGGCCGGGGCGGGCTCGAACTTCCGGGAGAGCAAAGCTCTCCCGTATCGCCGTTCACGCCGCGACGCTCCGTTCACGGCGACCGTTCCGGGCTCTCCGCCCGCGACGGTCCGATACACGGTTCTCGGACTCCTCGCTCACAGCGTTCGCTCGTCGTCGTTGCGAACCGTGAGAATGGCCGGGGCGGGCTCCGAACCCGCGATCTCCGCATGACCCAGGTTCGAGGCTCGGCGGGCCCCGAGGGCTGCGGATGGTTCCTAGGCGTACCGCACCGAATCTCGATACCCTATGAGTGCGGCGCTATGTCCAGCTAAGCCACCCGGCCGCACTCCTGCGTAATCGCATCTCGGACTTAAACCCTCCCATCTCCGACGGCCGTCGAGCCACGCGGATTTATGCCCCGGCGCGCGAACCCCCGAGTATGAGCCTGCCGGAGACCCTCACCGAGCATCTCGACGGCGAGGAACCGGTCGCGGAGGTCACGCTTGGCGGCGAGGACCGCCTCGTGGTCACCCCGATCCGGACGCTCGTCTACCGCGCCGAGGGGCTGCTCTCCGACGAGACCGTCGAGGCATTCCCCCACGACGCCGAGCGCATCACACTGACGACGAGCCGACGCAAAGCCAAACTCACGCTCGACTACGGCCTCGACGGCGAGGAGACGCTCTCGATCCCGAAAGGGAACCTCGACGACGTGCTCCACCCGCTGCTCGCTGGCGTGCTCGACGCCCACGGGATCACCGACGCCGGCGAGACCGTCAAGCGGACGTTCCGCTTCTCGGAGCTCACCCTCGTGATCACCGACCGGCGCGTCGTCAAACACATCGGGCAGGCCGTCTGGGACGAGGAGTTCGAGGAGTACGCCTTCGAGAACGTCACGGACCTCGACTTCGAGCCGGGGAACGTCGCGACCAGCGTCGTCCTGACCCACGGCGGCCGGCAGGAGCGCTTCAAGACGCCCAACGACGAGGCCCGGGCGGTCGAGGCGGCCATCACCGACGCGCTGCTCTCCTACCACGACGTCCAGAGCGTCGAGGAACTCCGCGCGGCACACGCCGACGAGGACGCTACCGAGGGCGACGCCGCGGCGGACACGGACTCGCCGTTCGGCGAGGGCCCGGAACTGTTCGGCGAGGACGAGGTCGACACCACCGGCGAGGAAGCGGACTCCACCACTGAGGAGTCCGAATCCACCGCCACCGACCGGATCATCGAGCAGGTGACTGAGGAAACCACCCGGAGTACCGGGGAGTCGACGACTGCTGAGACCGAGGCCGAATCCGAAGACCCCGACGTTGCTGATCTCGCCGCGGAGATCGACGACCTCCGGACGGCCATCGAAACCCAGCAGACGGAACTCGAACGCCAGAACGACCTGATCGAACAGCTGATCGAAGAGCTCCGACAGGGCCGGTAGCGCTTATACGTCCTCGCCGCGCCGATAGGCGTCGATGGCGGCTTCGTACCCCTCGTACACTGACGGGTAGGTCAGATCGTACCCAAGCGCCTCCAGCCGGTCGTTCCGACAGCGCTTCTGACTCGCGACTCGCAGGCTCGCCGACTCCGGCAGTCCGTCGAGCCGTTCCTCGACGGTGAGTTTCTCCGGGGTTGGCTCCCCGCACTGGTCGGCCAGCCAGTCACCGAACTCCCAGCGATCCACGGGGCTGCCGTCGCTCACCAACACCGTCTCCTCGCGAGCCACGTCCTCGGTCACGAACCACGCCAGCGCGCCCGCGGCGTCGTCGCGATGGACGGCGTTCCGCCAGCCCGCCGTCACGGAATCGAGGTACGACGACAGCCGGTAGCGCCCGGGTCCGTAGAGCCCGGCGAAACGGGCAATCGTGGCGTCGAACGCGCTCTTGCGGACGATGTCTTCGGCCTCCGCGATCACCTCGGCCTTGGGTCGCTCGGGACCGATGGGCGTCGATTCGTCGACCCAGTCGCCGCCGTGGTCGCCGTAGACGCCGGTCGTCGAGGTGAACAGCAGTCGGCTGGGGGGAGAAGCCCGCTCCTCGAACTCTGAAATCACCCCGCCGAGTCCGTCGATGTAGAGCGCCCGGGCTTCTTCGACGCTCCCGCGACCCGCCGAGGCCGAGAACACCAGCACGTCGGCATCCGGGAGGTCGGCGACGACGCCGGAGTCGGTCAGATCCGCTTGGACCGGATCGATCCCGTCGGCCGCCACCGCATCCGCGCTCGATGCGGATCGAACGACGCCGGTCACGTCGTGGCCCGCGTCGACGAGCCGTTTCCCGAACTCGCGGCCGATGTAGCCACAGCCGAGAACGAGGACGCCCATCAGCGCCGGCCGTCGATGAACGCCTGGATCGCCGCGAACTGTGCGAGCGTGGTCGGGAGTCGCCCCTCGATTGCCTGCTGGACCTCCTTGGCATCGAGGTCGAGATCGGTCTCCCGTGCCACGGTGTCGACGTCGACGACCGCCGCGGTCATCCCCATCAGCACGTGGTCGCGGGCCTCCCACGCGATGGCCTCGGTGTCGGGCGCGGCGTCGCCGAGCGCCAGCACTTCGGCGGCCTCCTCGAGGGTGAGTTCGGGCGTCTCTCCCGACTCGATGGCCGCGACAGTCGCCCGGTCGAGGCCGGTGCCGCCGACGACCGTGTCGACGCCCAACTCGGCGACGACTGCCGCCATCTCCTCGAAGTAGGCCGCGCGGAGCGCCGACGGCGACGGCGCGTCGCCGATTTCGGCTACGTCGTGCAACATACCCGTGGGTGGCGTCGCCCGGCCAAAACCGTTGTTACTCCGGTTGTTCACCCCGCGTGCAGCGATCAGTCTCCTCGTCGCCCGGGCAGGGCCATCCCGGCGACCGTTCGTCCCGGTTCCCGTCCACGTCGCCGATCCCGGGCGGTCCCGGCGGCACGACGGCGACGACGGTCGTCGACGCCTCGAACGAGACGTGGTCGTTTCGGCCCAGTCGCTCCGCTTGGCCGTCGCCGTCGGCGTCGAACGCTACGGAGGACCCATCTCTGACGTATCGGAGGACGCCGCCACCACCATCGGGCGCGGGACCACGTGCCCGGACAACGAATCGCTGGTACTCCCCGCGGACGGTGACGCTCCAGGCGTTCACGCTCGCGATCCAGGGGTATGGCGGCGGCGCGACCGGAACCCCGGCTGGGAGTCGCGAGGCACCCGTAAGCCGGCGCATCGCTCGCTCACTCTCGTTCCGGATCACGGCCTTCGACTGCTTCTTGACGACTTTCCGGGCCACCTGCTGGACCGCGGATGCAGTTTGGTTCGTCATCGCGGCGGGGACGCCTGTCTCCCGTTTTGCATCGAGCTCTCGGAGCCGAACCCGCACACGAACGGTGGCTTCGTCGGCCGCCGCGGCGCCGACGCCCCGGGCCGCCAGCGCATCGCCGAACGCAGCCGCGTAGCTCCCGTTGCCCATCGCCTGTGCGCGGTGACCGAGCGTCGGCCATTCGCTGCGCACGTCGACGACTGCGTCCCGGCAGGTCCGTCGGTCGTTCCCGGTCCCGTCAGTCACAGCGGCACAGACCTCACGTTCGGCGTTCCTGACCGACCGTCGGACTGCAGCGGTCAGTTCCGCACGGTTCGCCGCTAACTCGGCCGCTGAGCCGTTCGCCGTTCCAGCGGTCGCGGCCGTCCGGTTCGCGGCGATCAGCGTCGCTGCGGCAGTTTCGAGGCTCACCCGCCGCTTCCCGCCGCCCAGCAGGGCGTCTGCGACACCGTCAGCGGCGTCGCCGTAAGGCATGGCGACCCAGTTGGTCGTCCGCGCGGTCAGCGGGTGGACTGACTCGCCGGGAGCCACGGTGGGCACGCGCTGGTGGCCGACCGACGACAGCGTGAGGTAGGCCGGCGACCCGTCAGGGGTCACGACCAGCTCTTCGCCACTTTCCCTGTCCCGTTGGTAGGGATCGTCCGCACCGGCAGTCTCCCGTCCGAGTTCGATCAGCCTCGAGAGCTGACCGGTGGCTCCCCCACTGAGTTCCGTTCGGTAGTCGCCGTTCCGGTCCCGAGTGTCGGCTGCGCGAGACTCCAGTGCCGCGATAACGCGGTCCACGTACGCTGCGCGGGCTGCGACACGTGCCCGGTCCGCGGCGCCGTCGTACGTCGCCGGCGCGTCGACCAGGGCTGCGCGCCGCTCACGAACTGCCGCGGCGAGCAGGGCCGGCGCGTTCGCCTCGCCGGCAGCGACCTCGCGGGACGGAACCGTGACGGAGACGTTCGCGACGGACGCGCGGAGTTCTCGGAGGTCCGCAAGCACCCACGCGTCGAGTCCGTCCGGCCGCGCCGCGACGCTGGTTCGCTCTCGGGTCAGCGCTCCATCCCGTCGTTCCGCGGCAGCTACGGCGACGCCGTCGACGCCGCCGTTCGCGTCGAGCAACTCGGTCGCCGCCCGCTCACGAGCGCTGGCGAGGTTCGGTCCGTCGAGTGCGCCGCCACGTTCGAAGAGCGGCTCTGTCGGCCGATCCGGCGCAGTGTCGTCCGGGTCGTACGCCACATTGACGCGCACGGCGACGCGCGCCGTCTCGGTCCACTCGGTGGTCGTCGTTTGGAACGACCCGTTGCGGTACCACGTTCGCTCGACGGTGTGGCGGACGATCACCTTTCGGCGGGCGTCGACGGCCGCTGATTCGGCGCGGTTCGAGTCCTGTTCGATCACCTTCACGGTCGTCCGCTGATCGATGCGCTCGGTCAGGAGCGTCCAGTTCTCCAGCCGCGGTGCGGGCCGCGTCCCACTCGACCGACTCACCACCGTGGCTCGGAGGTGGCTCCGGACGCGGTAGCTCCCGGCTGTCCCCGGGCCCTCAGTGGCATCGAGGTATGCTTCGTCAGCCACGGCATCGGGAGCAGCGGTGATCGGCGGCCTGTCGGGTGGCTGTGGGTCGAAGCCGTCCGCTTCCGTCCTGTCGCCGACGGCGCTCGGGTCGAGCACCGTCTTCGTCCAGCCGGCGGCGCCGTCGTGGCGGCCGCCGAGCACGTCGAGCACGCCGACACGGACCGTCGCCACGTCGACGGCACGGGCGCCGTCGGGGTCCGCGCGGCCGAACGCCGCCCGCTGCTGGGCCAGCAGCGCGGCGTTGGTCGATAGCTCAACGTGGCGGTTCCCGAGCACGTTCTGGATCGGCGCGCCGGCGTAGCGGCCGTAGCCCCGCGCCATCGTCAGGGCTGTCAGCCGCCCGGTCAGCCCGCGCGAGAGGCCCGGCCCAGCCAGCGCGCCGCGGTTCAGTCGCGACTCGTACTGTTCAGTTCGCTGATGGAGCGCCAGCACGGGCGCATCGACAGTCAGCGTGACGTTCAGCCGCCGCTGGGAGAGCACGCGGCCGTCCGCACGGGCCCGAACAGTGACGTTCCTGACGGTGACGAGCATCGACGCCCCGTCGTCGACCGGGCGGACTTGGATCCCGTGTTTGGCCCGACGGAGCGACGCCGTCGATCCGTTCACGAGGGGGAGCGAGGCGGTTGCTCGGACCCCGTCCTGCTCCCGGCTGACCTCCGAGAGCGCTTGGCGAGCACCAGCCGCGATCCGGAGTCTGAGTGCGTCGACGAACGGTGATGTCGTGTTCAGTGCCTGTCCCGCTGGGGTGTCTGCTGGTTCGGTGACCGGTTCGCGCGCTGACTCGCGGGCGGCGTCGCGGACCGCTGCACGGAGGGCGGGTCGCGTATCGCGCTCCACGTCGTCCATCGCCGCTGTGGCCGGCTGCTCGATCGACGGCTCCGCCCTGTCGGCCAGACCGGTCGCGTACACCGACGCGCCGACCAGCAGCAGGACGCCGACGAGCGCGAACGGCACCCGCCCCCGCCGGTCCTCGTGCAGGCTCACGGCGACCACGTTCGGACGGAGATCTCGACGGTTCCAAGTTCGAGCGAGGCTGCCGCCTCGCTGGGGCTCTCGGTACTGGTTCGAAGGTCCGCGACGACCCGATCTTGCATCGCTGTGGCGATTCGGCGGTTCGCAGCACGCGTGTCCACCTGTTCGATGGCCGCTGCTGTATCGACACCGTACGCTTCGCTTGCCCGTCGGTAGCGGTGGCGAACGAGGTCGTCAACCGGTGCGTCGCCGCCCAGTGCCAGCCGACCTTTCGCCGGCGGGAAGAGCCCACGTACCAGCGACTCGGCGACGACCCGACCAAGCGCGTCGAATCCCTCGTTCGTCGCCGAGGAGACGGCTCCGGACGAAGGCGAGTCGACGCCGCTCGGCGCCCGGACCGTCTCGGCGTGCACATCGGCGTCGCCCGGCGGCGACGGTCCGACAGCGAACTGCCGGCCGAGATGCGCGTTCGGGTACGGCTCCCAATACACGACGACGCGGGTCCGCGGCGGGAGCCGCTCGCGGACAGTCTCGCGGACCGCGTCGGCAAACCCGTCGCTGGTCCCGGTTAGCGCTGTCCCGTCGACGCGGACGGTTCGGACCGCAGCATCGGCCAGTAGCGAGGCGAGTGTCCCGTGGGCCACGCGTTCGAACTCCGGGCTCCCGTCGTCGTTCGAGCCCGGAGCCGGCTGGAGCCGATGGGGAACGTCCGCGGTCGTCGCGGCCAGCGTCTCGGCGACGGCGTCAGCCCTGTCTGTTTCAGCGACCCCCGAGTCTGGTGCGGGCGCGCTGGTGACGGTCACCGCGGCCGCGCTGACCAGCAGGAGGCAGAGACAGGCGTCCAGTGCGGCGCTGGTCATCGGTGAACCACCACTCGGAGCCACCCTGACTGGACCTGCCCGGGGCTGACTCGAACCGGCACGCGACGACCGGCGGATTGCCTGTCCACCCCGGGCGCCGGTGCCGTGCCTGCGGTCCACTGCCGGGGACCGGTACGCAGTTCGACCCGGACCGACCAGCCCGTAGGCCCTGCCTCAGCAGCGGCCTCGAGTCGCGCCGGCCCCGCGACGCCGGCGGGAGCGACGGCCTCGTGGACCGCCGAGAGCGTCGGCGTCGCCACGTCCCGATCCGCCGTCGGAACGACCCCGGCGAACACCGTCGCGTAGAGCGAGAGACCGATCCCGACCGCGGCGACCGCGACCAGTGCTGCCGTGGGCGAGGCCTGCCCGCGCCGCTCAGGCGCCGACGAGGGTGACACGGTCGCCATCCCAGCTCACCCCCCTGACGGCGATCCGGTCCGATCTGACCCAGCGTGGCTTGCGCTCCGTCGCGGTCTCGACGGCATCGATGAACCCAGCATGGTCATCGAAGACGGCTTCTGGTGACTCGCCCTCCAGCACTGCTCGAAGCGGCCCGTCCCGGACAGGGACGACCGGCCCGAACGCGAACGTCGCGCGCGCCGTGGCGCCGTCGTTTCGCATGGCGATCCCGGTGGGTCGGATTCGGACGCGGTCGGCGGCATGGTCATCGTTCGCTGCAGTCGACGCTTCGCCGACGGCGACACGGTCGACCGTGTCCGCGACGCCGGCCGCGTCGGGCGCCGGACTGGCTGGAAGCGATCCTGCGACGGCGAGGAACGCCGCCGCGGCCACCACGAGGCCGGCGTGGAGCGCGGGCGAGTCGATTGGGGGTCCGAGCATGGTCCGGAGTGGTTCCGTTCCGGTACTTGAACTCTCGGCTCAGAGCACCGCTTTGGCGGCGACGACGGCCGCGACGTACGCGCCTGTCGCTGTCGGGAGCGCGATACCGACGCGGTAGCCGAGCAGCGAGCGGTCGAGTCCGCGCTCCAGGGCCGTCGCCAGCGCTGTCAGAATCGCCGCGAGCAGGAGTACGTAAACGCCGACGACTGGTCCGAGCGACGCCACGTCGAGCGCCGTGTTTGCCGTCGACGCCGCAGGGCCTGTCGTAGATCCACCTCCTAACGACCCGCTGGCGTCGTCAGGGAGCCGACCGACCATCGCCACGGAGACGCCGCCGACGAGCGGGCCGAAGAGGGCCGCGGTGTTCGACAGCGTGCCGGTGACCGTCGCCAACTCCCGGCGTGCCTCGCGCTCGACCCGGCGGAGCTCCCGGAGGTGTTCGCCCGCCTCCACTAACGCGTCCCCGGCAGGCGCGCCCTCCCTGGCCGCGAGCGCGAACAGTCGGCCGGCGTCACGAGCCCGCGGGCTCGGGACGTGCCGGAGCACGCCGAACCGACCGAAGAAGGTACCCTCGACCGTCACTCCCAGCCGCTCTCCCCGTCCTGCGGCATCCGTGAGCAGGTCGCCGGTCCGATCCGGGAGTGTCTCCGCGACCTCCGCGAGCGCGCGCTCGACGGCGACACCGTCGGCGACACGCCGTCCGGTGAGCCCCAACGCGTCGGGGATGCCCGCCTCTGTCTCTCGGATCTCTCGGCGGCGCCGTCGCGCCGGTGCAAACAGCCACAGCAGCGCGATGCCGACCCCGACACCGGCCGCGGCGACTGGCGCCACCCACGGCAGGACCACGAGACAGACCGCCGCAGTGGCTCCACCGGAAACTGTTCCGAGCAGTCCCGCAGTTCCGCGTCGGTCGGGAATCTCCGGTTGGCTCCGGCCAATCTCGGGCGGCGGGAACGAAACCGGCCGCTGTGCGAGCAGCCAGCCGCTGGCCGCGAGCAGCCCGCCGGGGAGGATCACGACGTACAGCGCCGTCAGCGCACCGATCCCGACGTTCACACCTGCGAGCCGCGCCGCGGGGAGCACGCCGACGAGCGCCAGCGGCAACAGCACGCCGAACGCGTAGAGTCCCGTCAGCGGCGCACGGATCTCGCCTGCGAACGCCGCTGCGCGCTCCTCGACACCCGTTCGGACGGCCGAGAGCGCGCGCTCACACGCCCTGTCGCGAGCCTCTGGTGGTGATTCGGCCGCATCGACCGCGAGTGCAGCCGCTCGCTGGATCGCCGGCGCCTTCTCACCCCACTCCTCCCCGAACGACTGGAGCCCGGCCGAAGGGGTCCCCTTCGCCCGGCGAGCGTGCTCGTGGAGCGATTCGGCGAGCGTACTCTCGCCGGCGTCGGCGGCGAACGCGGTCGCTCGTTCCAGGCTCGGCTCGATCCGGAGTCGGAGCGTTAGCCGGCCGACCAGGGCCGGGGCGTCGCCGACGGCGCGGGTCGCTGCGAGTTCGGCGACGGCGACTGGCACGTGACGGGCGGCGAGTGGCGGGACCGCACCGAGCACGAGTGCAAGCGGGAGCAACGAGAGCGCGCCAGTTGTGGTAACGACCAAGGTGCCGACTGCTGCCACTGCGACGCCTGCTGCCTCGCCGAAAGCGACGACATCCGCCGCGCTGGGCCAGCCGAGGCGGTTACAGGCATCGACCAGTTCGTCGTCGACAGACGGCTCGCGTGGCCAGCGCTCGGCGAGCGTGGTGACCGCCTGCTCGAGGGGCGATCGGCGGGCTACCACGATCCGCCACCGGTATCAGGGACGGTCGCGCTGGATGCTTCCTGCCGCTCTGCGCGGATCGCTGCCGGGCGCGTGACGCCGTCGGCAGCTAGCGCGCGGAGGTGCTCGCTCCGTTCGCGGAGTCCCGCGAGCACGTCCCCGTAGTTCTCGCCGGGAGCCACGAGATCGGCTAGCAGGCTGCTCTCGCCGCGGTCGAGTCGTCCAGTTGGTTCGAGGTCGCCGTCCTGGAGGGTGAACAGCGGGCGGAGTTCGGTGCCGCCGGCGACTGCTTCGACCTCCTCGAGGCCGACGGCCCGCCGGCCACGCGCCGTGTCGGCGACGGTGAGCACGAACCCGGTCGCGGCGAACGCCGACTCGCTCACACCGAGGTCCTCGGTCATCCGGGTCCGGATCGACCCCGCGCCGTCGCCGTGAACCGTCCCCAGCACCGTCCCCGAAGCGGCGCCGACGTGCATCGCCTCGTACAGCGTGCCGGCCTCCTCGCCCCGAACCTCGCCGACGATCAGCGCGCCCTCGCCGAGTCGGAGGGCAGTCCTGAGTGCCGACGCGGGGCTGGTTTCACCCGTCTCGTCGTCGCCGCGGGAGACCCGGAGCGACTGCACGTCCCGGCCCGCAGCGCGGAGCGCGGCCGCCGGGAGTTCGGGCGTGTCCTCGATCAGCACTGTTCGAGTTCGGTGTGGGAGCGCCCACAGGAGCGCGCCGAGCGTCGTCGTCTTCCCGGCGCCGCGGGCACCGGCGACCAGCCCGGTCGCGCCACGTTCGACGGCCAAGGAGAGTAGTCCGGCCGAGCGCGGCGTCAACGACCCGACTGCGACGAGCCGAGGAAGCGTCCATGGCTCGGAGTCGTGGCGCCGGATCGCGAACGCGGTGCCGGGCGAGAGCGGCCGCGTCACGCCGGCCACGCGGACCTGTTCGCGGTCGCCCGGTGGACCGACTGAGAGCGCGGCGTCGACCTGGGGGCTGGCCCGTGAGAACGACCGGCCGCTAACCCGCCGGACGCGGGAAGCGAGCGTGCCGACGCCCTCGGGGGTCAGGCGGACGTTCGTCGGCATCGACTCGCCGTCGACGACGACCCGGATCGGCGTCTCCCCGGCGGGTGCGGTGACGTAGGCGTCCGACACCCGCTGGTCGGCGAACAGGTCCTCGAGGACGCCGGCGCCGTGAGTGTGTTTCCGGAGTATCGTCGCGAGTTCTTCGACGGGATCGTCGCCGTGGGCGACCTGCCGGACTGCCCGCGCGGGGGCGAGATCACTCGAACCGCCGGAGTCGGCCAGCCACGCCGCTGCATCATTGAGTAGTTCGAACGCGCGGGCGTCGAACGACGCCGAGGCGGGGGTGAGGTGGTAGAGCGCGTCGGCGTCTCCTGCTGAGTCGAGGCCGAGTGTGTAGCGCCGGACAGTACCGCCTGGCTCGAGCGAAACCGAGTCTCGGAGTCGAGCCTCAGCGGGCGGCCGGTGGTCGATCCGGCAGCGGGCGATAGCCGGACCGTCGTGAGAGCGAAGCGCGGCCTCGTAGCCGTCGCCGTCGGCGCGCGCCGCACCCTCAGCAAGCCCTGTTTCCGCGGCGAGGCGACCCACCGGCCCGGATCTCCCGACCGCTTCGTGCGCAGCCCCGAGCGGGTCCGTCCGGGCCGTCGCAGTGATTTCGGCGTCGTGGTGCTCGGCGAGTGCGGCGAACTGCCCAGCAGCGCGGAGCAGCGCCACCGCATCCTCGACGTACCAGCGCTCGTAGCCCGCCGAACGGACCCGGATCGCGTCGGCGCCCCGATCCGCGAGCGCGTCGATCACGGTCGCGCGGCAGGGCGGTTCGACGGCGAGATCGCCGTCGCCGGGGCAGTCGTCGGCGTCGACTTGGAGCTCCGTTCGGTCCTGGACGCCCGTGCTTGCGGGCGCGACGAACGCCGGCTGGCAGCGACAGGCGTCCGCCGAGCGGCGCGGGAGCAACGACATAGTGGGGTTGGTCCCGGTTTCGTACTTGAACGCTCGGCTCAGCTGTGGAGTTCGACGACCCGGCTACCGTCGCTTCTGGCGAGCCGGAGTGTGAGCCGGTGCTCGCCGGCGCGTGCGAGTCGGATCGGTCCGTCCGGTGTCGTCACTGGAAGCGTGAGCCGGCGCGTTCGCGACCCGGCGCCGTCGAGGCGATAGCGGACCGTGCAGCGTGGCTGGCAGGCAATCGTGAACCCGTCCACACCTGCCGAACTGAGGGATTTCGCTGGAAGCGTGACGGTCACTACCCGCCGCGCGCCCGGGTCGTCGTCGGCCAGAAGCGACTTGCCGGCGCGCTCGATCCGGTCGATATCCCGGTCCAGCGCTGCCGCTGTGCGGTCCGCGGCGGCTGACTCGACCGCCGGCAGCGTCGCTGCGAGGAGCGCGGCCGCTAGCGCGACTGCCAGCAGCGCGCGGATCACCGGTGGCTGCGAAGCCGGTCGCGCAGGCTCGATTGGTCGCCGCCCTCGGCGCTTTCGTCGCCGTCATCCGGGAGGTCTGGTGCGACCAACGCGTCACCGTCGAGGCGTGCTTCCAGCCGTTCGACCGCGGCGACGGCGGCGTCCGCCCGCCGCTCGACTGCTTCGTTGACTGCCGAGACGCCGCCCAGGAACCCCCGTATCGCTTGTACCGCGGCGTCGAGTTCGTCGACGCGGGACTCGAGGCTCTCCAGTCGTGTTTCGAGTGCTTCGCGGTCCTCGATTTCGGCGTTGGCGGGGTCGATATCGCCGTCGACGGCACGCTCGACGGCCGCGAGTCGACGCTCCAGGTCGTCGCTGTCGGTCATACCCCGGGTTGTCGCCCGATCGGCGATAAAGAACGGGCCGTATGTGGGAGAAGCTTAACAGTCTCTCGCGGTGAACGAGCGTTCATGAAGACGGTCCTCGTAGGCGTCGGGCAGGCGGGCGGGAAAGTGGCGACAGCCCTCGCCGAGTACGACGACGAGATGGGGTTCCGGGCGATCCGGGACGCCCTGGCAATCAACAGCGCCAAGGCCGACCTCCAGGGCCTGCCGCTGGACACGGTCCTGATCGGGCAGGACGTGGTGAAGGGCCACGGCGTCGGCGGCGACAACCAACTCGGTGCGGAGGTGATGCAGAACGACGCCGACGAGGTGCTGAACGAACTCAGCGGCCGGATCGACTCCGAGACGGAAGCCATCTTCATCGTCGCCGGCCTCGGCGGCGGCACGGGATCTGGCGGCGCGCCCGTGCTCGCGAAGGAACTCGAGCGAATCTACGACGTGCCGGTCTACGCTATCGGCATCCTCCCGGGGCGGGACGAGGGGTCGCTCTACCAGGCCAACGCCGGCCGCTCGCTCAAAACGCTCGCCCGCGAGGCCGACTCGACGATCCTGATCGACAACGACGCGTGGCGCGAGACGGGCGACAGCGTCGCCGAGGGGATGGCGACCATCAACGAGCGCATCGCGCGCCGCATCGGCCTGCTGCTGGCGGCCGGCGAACCCATCGAAGACCGCTCGATGGGACTGGGCGGCGGCGGAATCGACCGCGACGTGGGCCAGAGCGTCGTCGACACCAGCGAGGTGATCAACACGCTCCGTGGCGGGGGACTCGCGGCGGTCGGCTACGCCTCCTCGGAAGCAAGCGAGGACCCCGACGATAACGTCAACGTCGTCACCAGTACCACGCGGCAGGCGCTGCTGACGGGGACCAGCCTTCCGGAGGCGACGACGGCCGACGCGGCGCTGCTGGTCGCCGCCGGCCGCCCCGACTCGCTCTCCCGGAAGGGCGTCGAACGCGCCCGCTCGTGGGTCGAGGAGGAGACCGGCAGCATGGAGGTCCGCGGCGGCGATTTCCCGCTCGATACCGACGATATATCCGCGCTGGTCCTCCTGAGCGGCGTCGAGGGCTCGCCGCGGGTGACGGCGTTCATGAATCGCGCCGCCGAGGCTCAAGCCGAGACCGACGACCAGAGCGAGGGCGCCGCCAAGCGCGATGCCGCCGAGTCGTTCCAGAACGACGAACTCGACGACCTGCTCTGAGGCCCGTCGCCTATTTCCGCCTCGCACGTGCATCCCGACCATGCGTGAGTACGCCGACGACCCGCCGGTCGAGGAGCGCATCGGCGACGCCCTACGCGAGCGTGACGCGACCGTCGCCGTCGCCGAATCCTGCACGGGCGGCCTGATCGGATCGCTACTGACCGACGTGCCGGGCTCTTCGGACTACTTCGACCGCTCGGTCGTCACCTACTCCTACGACGCCAAACTCACCGAGTTGGCGGTCGCCCGCGAGAGTCTCGACGGCCACGGTGCCGTCTCCGCCCCGGTCGCCGAGCAGATGGCTGCAGGCGTCCGGGACACCGCGGGGACGACGTTCGGCCTCTCGACGACGGGTATCGCCGGCCCCGAAGGCGGAAGTGAGGAGAAGCCCGTCGGGACGGTGTTCATCGGCCGCGCCTACGCCGCCGACTGGGGGACTGACGGCTCCTACACGGAGGTCTCCCGGCACGTGTTCGATGGTTCGCGGACCGAGATCAAAGAACAGATCGCGCGGAAGGCGCTTTCGCTGTTGCTCGACGAACTCTGAAGAAGTCGCCGACCGAAACGCTTTGCGGGGTGCCGTTCGCTGGGGAACGTATGGACAAGAAAGGCCACGTGCTCAACGCCCTCCTGCTGGCGATCGGCGTCGGCTACGTGCTGGAGCCCTCCGGCGACGTGCCCACGTTCGTCGCCATCGCCGAGGTGTCGATGCCGCTGGTGCTCGGGGCGCTGTTCCCCGACGTCGACACCGCCTTCGGCAAACACCGCAAGACGCTGCACAACCTCCCCGTGCTCGGGATCTTCCTGGCGTACCCCGTCTTCTTCGGCAACCTCGATTTCGTCTGGGCGGGGATCCTGAGCCACTACGTGCTCGACATGCTGGGGAGCAAGCGCGGCATCGCGCTGTTCTACCCGCTCTGGAGCGAGGAGTTCGGTTCGCCGACGGGAGTCACGACCACGAGCACGTACGCCGACGTGGTCACCATTGTCGTCACGTTGATCGAGATCGGCGTGTTCGCGCTGTTCGTTCACGTGATCCCGCAGTACCTCCCACCGGGGCTCGAACTCGGCGGCCTGACGGCACTCGGCCTCCCCTGAGTCAGTAGACGGCCACGTCGTCGAAGCGGCCTCCGTAGGCGATGTGGTCGGGGTGGGTTGGCTCGGTGCCAGAAAGGAACAGTCGGTCGATCTTCCCCCAGGAGTTCTCGTAGCCCAGATGAGCGAACTCCGCGAGGCGTCGCAGGCGGTGCTGGGGCCCCGAGCGGTGGACGACCCGCCGGTCGACGCCCGACACGAGGGCCTCCACCAGGTCGGTTTCCTGTTCGATTTCGGTATCGAAGGCGGTCCACGCCTCGCCGACGGTACCCCGGAGATGGGCGTAGGAGGAGCCAAACGCCGGCAGCCCCGCCTCCTCGACGACCCGCTTGGAACGGCTGTTGACGTGGGGCGGGGACTTGGCGTTGTACGTCTCGACGGCGTCGATGTGGTCGGCGTAGGCCCGGATCTCCGGCCGGCCGAGGCTCACGTTCAGCAGCGTCGGGTGGGGGACACAGAGCGCGGCGCCCTGCTCGACGATCTCTGAGAGCGCGCCTTCGAAGGAGATGAAGTCCGGGACGGGCGAGGAGAGGCCCACCGCGAGCAGGTGGCGACGGTTCTGCCAGTTGCCCGTGAAGATCTCTCGGCCCGGGACGATCAGCAGGTCGGCGTCGCTGTGGCGCTCGGCCTGCTCCCTGATCTCCGGCAGGCGCGTGAAGTGGGGGGCGTACACCAGCACGTCGATACCGCGGGCCTTCGCCCGCTCGACGACCCGTCCGTCGAGGGTCTTGACGTGCATGTCCACCCGCGTCGTCGCCGTAGTCACGTACGGTGGCAATCGGTCGTCGCCCAAATAGCCTCCGTGTTCGCGACCGGGCGTCGGGGAGAACCCTTTTGCCGTCCCCACCCTAGGGGGCGGGTATGAGCGCCTGGAACTGCGGGATCGCCGGCTGTGGCCGGGAGTTCGACGGCCCCGAACCGGTCATCGTTCATCAGACTACCGAACACCAGCGCCACGAGTGCAAGGTGTGCGGGACGATCGTCCCCGAGGGCTACTTCGCGATCCGGCACGCGTTCGACGAACACACCCGTTCTGAGTACGTCCGCGCCTACGACGCCGACAGTAGCGACGTCCGCGCCCGTGAAGCAGTGAAAGAGGAGATCGAGGAGAACGCGGATCTACAGAGCGTCGTCGAACAGCTAAACGCCCGCTCGCAGTAGCGTCGACACGCGGCGCCGACGTTCTGAAAAACTGTTTCCCGCTTCGAGCGGCGGCGCGAGAGACTACCGTTCCTCGCTGTCGACGAACGGCGCAACGCGCCGTTCGTTCGGCACGAGGAGCTATCGCTCCTCGGAGTCGAGCACCCGGATCTGGTCGCCACGCACCGTGACCGGGATCGGCACCGTCGCCTCGTACAGTTCGACCGTCACCTGGTCCTTGCCCTCGTCGATGCGCTGGACCTGTGCTTTCTCGCCTTTGAACGGGCCGGCGATCAGTTCGACGATGTCGCCCTCGGCGATCCCCTCCACGTCCGGGGTCGGCGAGAGGAAATGTTCGACCTCGGTCATCGACGACGTGCCCGGGACGATCCCGTTGGCGTGGGGGATCTCGTCGAGCAGTCGCTCGATGATCGAGTCGTCGTCGGCTTCGACCATCACGTAGGAGGTCAGCGAGTCCGGCGCCAGCACGGCGTGGATCTCGGCCATCTCTTTCGAGGCGATCATGTCGGCGACGGTCTCTTCCTGTCTCGCGGTGGTTTTGACGGCGTAGATCGGCATCTACGCACCACCCGGGACGGCGCCCGGCACGAAGCTCATGATCGCGAACATCACGAACCCGAGAAAGCCGATGAGGAAGATGCCGGCCCCGGCGATCTTGGCGACCATCGAGAACTCCTCCCACTCGGGGGTGCTCGCGAGTTTGAGCACGCGGATGTACTCCGAGAGGTCGTATTTGACGTCCATCTTGCTGTGAAGTTCAGCCCGACGCCTTTTCTATCTATTGAATACGCGCTCGGGTCAGGAAAACGTCGGAACCGCGGTTTCGGCTCAGTTCACGTCCTGCAGCTGCTCGGGCGAGGGACCGCGCCCCGTGCCCTCGCCGCCGCCGTAGATCTGGGGGGACTCCACCCCAGTCACGACGATCATCGTCCGCATCCGACCCTCGATCTCCTCGTCGACGGAGGTCCCCCAGATGATCCGTGCGTCGGGGTCGATCCGGTCGTAGATCTCCTCGACGACGCCCTCTGCCTCGCCGATGGACATGTCCGAGCCACCGGTGACGTTCACCAGCGCGGAGTTGGCGCCGGAGATGTCCACGTCCAACAGCGGGGAACGGAGCGCGGACTGGACCGAGTCCTCGGCTTTCTCCTCGGTGTCGGACTCGCCGAGGCCGATCATCGCGACGCCACCCTTCTCCATCACGGTGCGAACGTCGGCGAAGTCGAGGTTCACCAGCCCGGGCTTGGTGATCAGTTCGGTGATCCCCTTGACCGAGCGCATCAGCACCTCGTCGGAGACCTTGAACGCCTGCTTCACGGGGAGCTTCCCGACGGCGTCGAGCAGTCGGTCGTTCGGCACGACGATGACGGTGTCCGACACGTCACGCAGCCGTTCGAGGCCCGCTTCGGCGTTCGTCCGCCGGACTTCACCCTCCGCAGTGAAGGGCGTGGTGACGATGGAGATAGTCAGCGCGCCCGCGGCCTGTGCGGCCTTGGCGACGACGGGCGCCGAGCCAGTCCCGGTACCGCCGCCGAGCCCGGCAGTGACGAACACCATGTCCGAGCCGGCGATTGAGTCCTTGATCTCCTCCTGAGACTCGATGGCGGCCTCCTCGCCGACCTGCGGGAGCGAGCCGGCGCCCCGGCCCTGCGTTTTCTCCTTGCCCATCAGGATCTTCGTGTCGGCCTCAATGGAGACGAGGTGCTGGACGTCGGTGTTGGCGGCGACCAGCTTCGCGCCGTGGATCCCCTCCTCGTGCATCCGGTTGACGGTGTTGCCGCCCGCGCCGCCACAGCCGACCACCGTGATGTTGGTCTTCAGGTCCTGTAGAACGTCCTGAAGCTGCTCGTCGGTCATCTTCCCCGAGGTGGGCGTCTCGCTGCCGGCGTCGGTCGCTGCCGGCGTCTCCTCCTCGGCCGTCGGCTCGGGCTCCCCGCTGCCCTCGCCTTCGGCCTCGTCGATTGCCTCTTCTACGATGGAGTCCATTTGCTCAGGGGTATACGGTGGAGCCTATTCATCTTTCTGCATGGTCCGAACTCGAGATCCGCCGCCGATCTACACCGGGAACCGCTCCTCACGCTCGCTGTGGACCGCTGTGGGCGGGATCCGCTCGCCGTCGACCTCGACGGGCTGGCCACCCGAGAGCATCCCCATCTTCGGGCCCTCGGGGATCCCCAACTTCCGTGCCTTCTCGGGGTCGAACGCCTCCTCCCGAGCCACCACGGCGTCGGCTGCGACAGACACCTCGTCGTAGTCCTCGCGCAGGATCGCCGCCAGATCGCCGATCAGGTTGGCGTAGGAATCGCCATCGGGAACCGCGGCGTCACCCTTCGCCCGGGTGCCGTTTTCGATAGTGTCGAAGGCTACAGTCGCCTCCCGAACCGCCGCTCGTGTCGCCTCGCCGTCGACGTTCTGGGCGGTCGCCAGCAAGTCGTCGGGCAGGCTCACTTTCTCCCAGTCGTCCGCGGAATCCGGCACGCGCGCGCCGAATCGGAGCCCCTCGTCGACGGTTGCCACCGAGGATTCAAGCGCCCGCACAAGCCCCAGCGGCCGGTCGCCGACGGTCCGGACCCACGTCTCGCTGACGATTCGATAGCCTAGAGCCTCGATGGCCTCGGCCACCTCGGGGTGCTCGCCGTCCAGCAGCGCGTGGGTGGCACCGCTGCGCTCGAACGCCGCCTCAAGCACTTCCCTGGCCTCGTTCGTCCGTGGATGGCCCAGTTCTTCCAGTTGCCAGTCGCTGGCGATGTGGCCCACCGCCCACGGCGTCTCACGCACGACGCGGCCAAATCGCGGGGCGTAGTGGCCGCCGCCGATACCGACGAGCTGTCGCTCCCGGTGGGCGCCGACGCCACGGAGCGAGAGCACGGCCTGCGCCACCGCGCGGGCGCCCTCGGGGTCGTCCCACTGCTCGTCGCCGCTGCCCAGTTCCGCGAAGAAGGAGGGTGTGTCGAGCGCCGTGGGTCCGTGGTGGGTGCCTTCGACGGCGATGTCGTATCCATCCGGCGCGTGCGCGCCGAGCGCGCCGAGATACGCCGAAAGCGCGCTGGGTGCCGTCTCGGCGAGGTCGGCGTCGGCGCCGCCGTACTCCGCCTCGCCGAAGTTCCCGGTGAAGTGGCCAGTCAGGAGCGCGCCCGTCTCGCCGGAGTGCCGGGAGACGAAAACGAGGAGGCGCGGCGCCTCGCTGAACGCTGGCGCGGGGTCGTCGAGGTCGATGTGGAGTTCGTCGAACTCCCGGAGTTCGAACGGGCCGTCGCGGTAGTACGCGCCGCCGCCGTCGGCGTCCGGGCGCTCGTCGTCCTCGTGTTCGGTCCAGTTGCCCTGCGCGAGCAGCTGCTCGCCGATATGCACCGAGGCCCGGTCGGCCCGCGAGACGACGATGCCGATAGTCATGGGCGAGGCTCCGACGGCGTCGGCAAAGTAGCCGTCGGCTCCGGCGAGCCCCCCGTGGACGCCGCGGGGTTTTTGCTCGCGCTGGTGCTGGGACGGGTATGGACGTTTACGGCCTGATCGGCAACCCCGTGGAACACTCGCTCTCGCCGCCGATGCACGAGGCCGCCTACGAAGCGCGCTCACTCGACGCGCGGTACGTCACGCTCGAAGCCGACCCCGAGCGCATCGCGGCGGCCGTCGAGGGCGCCGACGCGCTGGGCGTCGCCGGCCTCAACGTCACCGTCCCGTTCAAGCAGGAGGTGCTGCCGTACGTCGACCCGACGCCGACGGCGGAGGCGGTGGGTGCAGTCAACACCATCACGTTCGACGAGGCCGGCGGGGACGGCGAGAGTGGCGACGCCGGCGACGGCGACGACCGTCCGGAGGGCCACAACACCGACGTGGAGGGTGTCGTCAGGGCGTTCGAGCACCACGATGTGGAAATCGCGGGCAACTCCGCGGTCGTCGTCGGCGCCGGCGGTGCGGGCCGGGCGGCCACCTACGCGCTGGCTGACGCGGGCGCCGAGGTGTTCGTCGCCAACCGGACCGTGGAGCGTGCAGAAGCCCTTGCCGATGATTTCGCCGGCCTCGGCGTTAACGAGAGCCAGCGGCTCTCGTTCGCCAACCAGAACGCTTCGCGTTCTGGTGACGTCGAAGCTGGCGGCCTCGACGCACTTGACCAACGGCTCTCCGAGGCGGATCTGCTCGTGAACGCCACCAGCGTCGGCATGGGGGACCCCGACACCTCGCCCGTCCCTGCCGAGCTGCTCCACGGCGACCTCGCGGTGTTAGACGCGGTCTACTCGCCGCTTCGGACCAAACTCCTGCGGGATGCCGGCAGGGCGGGCGCGGAGACGGTCGACGGCGCGTGGATGCTGCTGTTCCAGGGCGTCGCGGCGTTCGAGCGCTGGACCGGCGTCGACGCCCCCGTCGCGGCGATGAACGAGGCGCTCCGGGACCGGCTCTGAGTTCGGACCACCCGTTTCCGGGGCTGAACCGACCGAAGGCGACGCTGGGTTTTTACCATCGGGGATCATCTTCCGCGACAGTATGGTACTGCGGAAGCTCAAACGGCTCCTCGGACTGGGCACGAGCGAGGACAGTGGCCGCTCCGAGCGCGACGTGACAGTAAAGGGTAGCGAGGCCGATGCCGAGACCGAGGCGGCAGTCAAAGGTGTCGACACTGACGAAGAGGCGGGCGAACCGGTCGCGGCTGGCACCGACGCCGACGCGTCGACGGAGTCCCTCGTCGACGAGGAGGAGGCACAGGCCGAGGCGTCCGGCCGGGCCGAACCCGCTGAGGCCGCTGGCCCGGACGCCGAGGACGAATCCACCGACGTCGAGGAAGCCGACGTCGATGTCGACCAGCCCGATGCCGAGAGGACCGTCGAGGACGAGATCGCCGAGGCCAAAGCCGAGGAAGCGGCGGCCGAAGCCGAGGCGGACGGCGAGGCGGACACCGAACCGGTCGACGAGATCAAGGGGATCGGCCCGGCCTACTCCGAGCGACTCGGCGAGATCGGGGTCGAGACCGTCGCCGACCTCGCGGGCGCCGACGCCGCGGATGTCGCCGAGCGAACCACGGTGCCCGAGAAGACCGTCCGGAAGTGGATCGACCGCGCGAGCGACGAGGAGTAACGGAACCCGCTCGTTTTTAGCGCCCTGCCGCCGTCGGTGGAGCCATGACCGAGACCACGGTGGTCACCACGCCGGAACGCTTCCACGCCGTGGCTGCGGACGCGCCGGCGGGCGCTCGCGTGCCCGTCGAGATCACGACTGTCGTCGATGACCCGTTCACGGCCTACCGCCGCGCCCGCGGAGAGTCCGGTGGCGCGTTTCTGGAGACCACCGGCGGCCAGTCCGGACGGGGCTACTTCGGCGTCGATCCCGTCGATTTCCTGACCGCCAGCGGCGAGGCCGTGCTGTCCGAGAACTGGTGGGCCGACGAACCCGACCGCGGGTTCGGTGCCAAGCGCTCAGAAAGCCTCGCGGCGCTCGACGGTCTGCTCGACGGGGAGCAGTTGGTCCGCGGCGACTGCGACGTCCCCTACCCCTGCGGCGCTATCGGCTGGCTCTCCTACGACATCGCGCGGGAACTCGAGTCCCTCCCTGGCGCCGGCGCGGCCGCCGCCGACCGCGGCCTGCCAACCCTCCAGATCGCGGTGTACGACTGCCTCGCGACGTGGGAGGAACCCCGCGATGGCGAGACTACCTTACGAATCACCGCCTGTCCCCGGATCCCCGAGGACGCCGACGAGGCGGCGCTCGACGCCTGCTACGACCGCGCGCTAGCGACTGCCGATGAGCTGGCTCGGCAGGCTCACGTCGGCGACCCCGAAGTCGGTCCCGCGCCCGTCGACGTTCCCGAATCGCACAGCGATTCGGGAGGCAGCCAGAACGCAGAGCGTTCTGGCGACACCGACGAAGCACGCTTCAGGAGCACCTGTGGGCGCGAGACCTTCCGCGAGCGCACCCGGCAGGTCAAGGCGTACATCCGCGAGGGCGACACGTTTCAGGCGAACATCTCCCAGCGCCTCGCCGCACCAGCCGCGGTCCACCCCGTCGAGGCCTACGACGCGCTCCGGGAGGTCAACCCCGCGCCCTACTCCGGCCTGCTGGAGTTCCCGGGCGTCGATCTGGTGAGTGCGAGTCCCGAACTCCTGCTGGACCGGGAGGGGGACCGCCTGCTGACCGAACCCATCGCCGGGACGCGCCCCCGCGGCGACACCAACGCCGAGGACGCCGCGCTGGCCGACGACCTCCGGACCGACGAGAAGGAGCGCGCCGAACACGCGATGCTGGTCGACCTCGAACGGAACGACCTCGGGAAAATCAGCGAGTACGGCACTGTCGACGTGACGGAGTACCGCCGGGTCGACCGCTACGCCGAGGTGATGCATCTCGTCTCGCTGATCGAGGGGGAACTCCGGGAGGACGGCACGCTCGCCGACGCCGTCGCGGCGACGTTCCCCGGCGGCACCATCACCGGCGCACCCAAGCCTCGAACGATGGAGATCATCGACGAACTCGAAGACCGCCGCCGCGGTCCCTACACCGGCAGTATGGGCATCTTCGGCTTCGACGGCCGGGCGACGCTCAACATCGTGATCCGGACGCTGGTGCGCCACGCCGATGAGTACCACCTCAGCGTCGGTGCCGGCATCGTCCACGACTCCGACCCGGATGCGGAGTACGAGGAGACGCTGGACAAGGCCCGGGGGCTGATCCGGGCCGTCGACGCCGCGCTGGAACAGGGTCATCTGGAAGTGGCCGACGACGGCGGGGAATCGGCTGTCGAAGGAGGCGCGGCTGCCGACCCGGGGGCAGAGCGATGAGCCGCCCCCAGATCCTCGTGATCGACAACTACGACTCGTTCGTCTACAACCTCGTGCAGTACGTCGGCGAGGCGGTCCAGTCGACCGGCGGCGAGGTAACGGTTCGGCGCAACGACGCCGTCGACGTGCGGGGTATTCGGGAGATGGACCCGGACGGCATCGTCGTCTCGCCCGGCCCGGGCACGCCAGAGGAGGCCGGCGTCTCGATGAACGTGTTCGACCTCGACTACCCGACGCTAGGTGTCTGTCTCGGTCATCAGGCGCTCTGTGCACAGAACGGCGCGCCGGTGAGCCACGCCGACGCGGTGGTCCACGGCAAGCCCTCGCGGATCAGCCACGACGGCGAGGGCGTGTTCGCCGGCCTGCCGGACGGCATCCGGGTCGGGCGGTACCACTCGCTGGCAGTCGAGTGCTCGGCCATCCCGGGATCGTTGATCGAGACCGCGACGACCGACGACGAGGCGGTCGTGATGGCGGTCCGCCACCGCGAGAAGGCCCACGTCGGCGTGCAGTTCCATCCCGAGAGCATCCTGACCGGACACGGCAAACAGATGATCCGGAACTTCCTCACGATCTGTCGAGAGTCCGAGCGATGAGCGACGAACGTCGCTATCACGTCGACGGCGACTTGGTCCCGCGGGGCGAGGCGACTGTCTCGGTCGAGGACCGGGGGTTCCAGTACGGCGACGCCGGCTTCGAGACCATGCGGGCCTACGGCGGCGACCTGTTCCGCTGGGGTGCCCACGCCGAACGGCTGGAGGAGACCTGTGAGATCCTCGCGCTCGACCACGGGCTCTCGCGTGCGGACCTGTACGACCGCGTCCACGCGACCCTCGACGCCAACGACCTCGAAGATGCCTACGTCCGACTGTCGATCTCTCGGGGCGTCCAGCCCGGGAAACTCGACCCTCAGCCGGAAGTAGATCCGACGGTTGTGGTCGTTGTCAAGCCGCTCCCGCGCGGCGGCGTCGACGGCGACCCGGTCTGGGGCGGGCCGGCGACGCTCCGGACGGTCTCCACCCGGCGGATCCCGGACGCGGCCGTGCCGGCGCGGGCGAAGACCCACAACTACCTGAACGGGATCCTCGCGCGCCTCGAACTCCGGGGCACCGACGCCGACGAGGCGATCATGCTCGATTCCGCGGGGAACGTCGCGGAGGGCGCGACGAGCAACGTCTTTGCGGTCGACGGCGACGGCCTGCTCACGCCGGCGCTGTCGGGGCCGGTGTTGCCCGGGATCACGCGCGAGACGGTGTTCGACATCGCACAGGAGGAGGGGATCCCGGTCCGCGAGGCGACGTTCGGCCCCGAGATGCTGCGCACTGCTGAAGAGGTGTTCTGCACCAACTCCACGTGGGAGATCCGGCCCGTCGACGCCGTCGACGGGACGCGCATCGGCGGCGGGCCGGTAACGAAGCTACTCGCCCGGAACTACCGGGAGCGCATCGAGGAACGCTTCTACTAGGTCGCCGCGATCAGGATCGTGACCACCGCGTACACCAGGATCACGAGCACCGCGGCGACCACGAACTTCAGTACACGGCCGTCCTCGGTGGGTGTCTCCCCCTCGGGCAGGCTCCCGTCGTAGAGGTCGTCGTCGTCGCCGCTCATTGGTGGATGGTGGGAGCGCTGGCGTATCAATCCGTCCTTCGTGGGCGCAGGGGGTGACCGCCGGGACGGCCGACTCGCCGGCATCGGAGTCGGCGTCGCTGTCCGCGTCGGGGTCACGACCTGCTCCACGACGATTTCGGGGGAAACGGTTTGTGCACGCCAGCCACAGGACTGGGCAGGATGTCCACGTTCGAGACCGTGATGACGTACGTCGGGGGTGGCGTCTCGCTGTTCGGGCTGGCGTTCGCCGCCACGTTCGTCGGCTACCGGTCGGCCGATCCGCTCGTCGAATCGTTCTTCGGCCCGCTCTCCATCGTCGTCCGCCTCGTCGGCGTGGCGGTCGGCCTCTGTCTCGTGGCGATCGGACTCAGGGTTGCGGTTCAACTCGGCGACGAGGAGCGAGTCGCAGCCGCGTTCGAGAACGGTGAGGAGTGAAGAATCGGCGACTGCTCGCGGTCGTCGGCGCTATATCCCTGCCGACCGGAGCCACGACTGGTGGATCGTGGTTGTCGGCAGGAGAATATAGCGGGAGGTAGATTTGAACTTCAGTCACTCCGTTCGCTAACGCTCACGTCGTTCCTTAGTTCAAATCTCCTCGTTCGCTCTGCAGTCGACGACGACTCGCGCCTCGCAGGCTCGGCGCTTCGAACAGTTGTCGTCGACAGAACATAGCGGGAGGTAGATTTGAACTTCAGTCACTCCGTTCGCTAACGCTCACGTCGTTCCCTGGGACAAATCTACTCCGGGGCTATACCCTCGCCGGCGTACGAACGCCTCGCGAGGCTCGGCGTTCGTTGTTGCCGGCGAAAGAATATAGCGGGAGGTAGATTTGAACTACCGATCTCCGGGTTATGAGCCCGGCGGAATCTCCTGGCTATCCCATCCCGCTACCTGTATCAAATCGGGTTTGACGGTTAAGGGTTCTGATTCGGTCGTCGTCGCGCGGTTTTTCCGAACTCAATCAGCTGTCACACGCCACGTGAACAGGCTCTCCAGGACGTAGTTCAGCAGCAGCGAACAGCCGATCGCGATCGGGAACGTCGCCAACTCCCAGAGGTCGACGCCGAACGCCGACAGAGCGACCGGCAGCCCCGTCAGCACCGACACCACTCCGACCTGCACGGCGACGCCGCCGCTGCGGACGAGGTTCGACTTCAGGAGCCGCCGGAGCACGTTCAGCCGGCCGACGGTACCGTGTTCGGAGAACGTCCAACGCTCGTTGATGACGAACATCACGATAATGGCCACCTCGGCGCCGATCAGCTTCGCGATTTCCGGCGGCAGGTCGAGGCCGGCGGTCAGCACCGAACTGGTCGCGAGGTCGAACATCGCGCCGACGGCGCCGACCGAGAGGAACTGCCCGAACCGGTCGAGTTCGAGTAGTTCGTCGGGAACTGCCGTCACCGCTCACCTCGCTCGATCAGGAGCCGCTGGTCGCGCCGGTCGGCCAGCAGTTCGTGGAGTCGACCCCCCTTGACCGCCTTCGCACGGTGACGTGCCGCCAGCAGCCCGGTGAACATCGAGAGCGTGTCGCGAACGGGGTCGACAGTCGACTCGGGTTTGTCCTCCCAGACGACCGGGACCTCGGCGATCTTGCCACCCAGCGCGCCCGCGATCGCGAGCAGTTCGATGTCCCACGCGAACCCGGGTTCGGTGAGGTGACGCCGGAGCCGTGCCCAGAAGTTCGCCGACACGGCCTTTGCCCCGCACTGGTAGTCGTACAGGTTCGGCACGAGTAGCTGTCGGGCCAGCCACGCGAAGCCGTCGCCGAGCAGGCGCCGGAGGGTCTTCTGGTGAGACTGGACCGTCGCGTCTGGGTGGCGTCGGGAGCCCGCAGCGAGGTCGAACTCGCCGGAGGCCACGGGTTCGATCACGTCAGCGACGGAGTCGGCGGGGGTGGAGCCGTCGGCGTCGGCGAAGGCCAGCACGTCCGTCGAGAGCGCGTCGAACCCCTCGGTGATCGCCGCGCCCTTGCCACGCCGGCGGTCGGCGACGTGAACTGTCGCCGGGAGGTCCGCGAGCGCCGCCTCGTCGCCGGGTGATGGGTCGTCGAGTTCGATTCTGAGCTCCGCCGGGTTCAGCCGGTCGTCGAGGTCGCACACGTAGCGCGAGAGGCGATCGACGTTCGGCTGGTAGGCGGGGACCACCAGGCCGACGGAGCGAGGCATGTAGCGCCGTTCCGTGCGGTTGGGCAAAAAGCGTCCGAACTTCCGTCGCCCGGTCTCAGCCCCACTGCCCGAGGCCGGTCTGCTCCTGCCCGGACTTCACTTCGTCCCACGAGAGGCCGAGCGCCTCGATCACGCGCTCGATGGGTCCCTTGAGGGTCTTATCGAGCATCTTGGGCCAGTCGACCTCGAAGCTGTCGGGCACCTCTTCGGCGTACTCGAAGCAGATCACGTCGGGGTCGCGTTTGAACTCCCGGTAGAGTGGGTCCGTCTGTGGGTCGAACCGCCCCTCCTGCTCCATCTCCTGCCAGAACTCGGGGTGGACCTTCTTCAGATAGAGCCGTTTGGGCTTGGAGCCACGCTGGAAGTTCGTGCCCAGCAGGAGGTTCGCGTACTTCGCGCCACGGACCTGCGCGGTGTCGGTCTCGTAGGCGTCGAGGCGCTTCCCGATGCCCCCCGGGATGCCGACCTGCTCCAGATCTACCCCGCCGTTTTCGAACTGGCTGATCTGCTCGTGGAGATAGTCCTTCACGTCGTCGAGGTCCTCCCCGCGGACGATCATGTCGATCACTTCGTGCTGAACGCGCTTGGTGATCGGCGCGATGTCCGAGCGTTTGTACTCGAAGCCGGTGATGTCGATGTCGTCGACGTCCTTGCCCTCCTTCCAGATGATGTGGCCGGCGTAGCGCTTCTTCTTGCCCGCCTGGAAGAACCGACGGTAGAGCTTCTCGAACTCGATCTGGAAGCGGTGGCTGTCGGCGTTGAGTTCGTCGCGGGCGAAGTCGTCGTAGCGCTCGTTGATGTGCTCCTCGATGCCGAAGGACTGCTCGATGGCGTCCTCCTTGGAGACGCCCTCGCCCAGCGAGAGCATCACCGAGTCGGTGTCCCCGTAGGCCACCTCGTGGCCCAGTTCCTCGGCGGCCGTCTCGGTGAACTCGATGACCTCCCGACCCGTCGCCGTCACGGCGGCGGCGCCCTCGGTGTCGTAGAGGCGGAAGCGGTCCCAGCCAGAGACGCCGTAGAGCGACTGGCCGACGAACTGGAACGTCCCGTTCCGGCCAGCGAGCAGACTGTGGTTGTCCGCGACGGTGACACAGTAGACGCCGTCCTTGGCGGTACTGGTCGATCCGCTTCGGTGCATCCGGAGCGTGTTCTTCGACCCCTCGTCGACGTAGATGCGCCACGAGCCACTGTTCTCGCCGTAGTTGGCTGTCAGTCCGAGATGGGTACAGAGTCGCAGTACGTCGTCGCGAAGTCGGTCACTGGAGGTGGTGTAGCGCCAGGAGTTGGGCTGTCGGTCACCGTCACCGTCGACTAGCGTGTCGAGGAATCGGCGCTTCTGCCGCTCGCTCAGATCGAACACGAATTCGGGGATCCGCTTCTCGAAGCTATCCCCGCCACAGAGCCGTTCGAGCGTCTCCCCTAGCAGACGGGAGGTGAACTGGTAACCGCTCTCGTCGACGTAGTAGTCAAAGCCCATCCGGTCCAGCAGGGCACCGATGGTGGCGTGGTCGTCGTCGCCGCCGTCAGCCATCGTCGGCTGTTGGGCGATCTGGATCGTTGTCGACGAGCCACGGAGCTTCTCACCGAACTGCTTCTCCTCGGAGGTGTAGACGTTTCCTTCGGTGACGTACCACGCCAACAGGTCGAGGAAGTCGTCGCCGTCGAACGTCCGCGGGATCCACTTCCGGCCCGATTCCCGGTGGACGAAGCTCCGCTCGCAGACCGGTTCGATGTACTCGCGGTGTTCGGCGTACGCCTCCGCGTCGAAGACGTACCCCTCCTCGCCGACGTCGTTCTTGAGCACCGTGTCGGGGTAGTAGCCCAGCTCGGCGGCGAACGTGTGGCTGTGGACATCCGGCCGGACCCAGACCTCGTAGTCGCCCTCGAGGTAGTCGACGAGATCGATCTCGCCGAGGTCGTCGCCGTGCTCCATCGACCAGTCGTGTGGGAGTTCGTAGTTGGTCGCGGTGTCGAGGTCGCCCGCCTCGACGAAGCTGTAGCCGTCTTCGGTGATTCCGTTCGTCTCGTTCTTCCGGACGAGCATCCGGTGGTTCGGCGTGACACTGAAGTCGATCTTGCTCGTCTCGATGTCGACCAGTTCCCCCTCGTAGTTGGGGTAGGCGTGGGTTTCCTCGACGGGCTTGACCTCCATTTCCTCGGTATCGGGGTTGAGCGAGTACACGTCGTCGCCGGCCTCGAGGTCACGGATGTTCTGCACGCCTTCGGGTGTCAGCACGTCGGTGTCGGGCGTGAAGCAGTTCATGATCACCTTCACCCCGCCCTGCTGGCGGTCGTAGCGCTCGTACGCCTCCGAGTCGGGGTCGTGATCGTCCCGGAGCTTCTTTTTCTCCTCGCGTTCCGTGAGGAGTTCGTCGATCATCTCCCGCATGATGCCGTCCGGCTCCTTCCGGAAGTGGGTGCCATCCGGCGCGTGGTAGGTCTCGCCGTCGTACTCGTCGGGGTCGACCTTCGTCTCGGGCGAGGAGTTGATGCTCGCCATCGACATCGGGTAGAGCGATTGGCCGACCCACTGGTAGTGGCCGTTCCGACCGGCGAGTACGACGTGGTTGTCCTCCGCGGTGACACAGTAGACGTTCCCGTCGTGGGGCTCGACCGTCGCGTTCGTGGACTTCTGGAACGAACCCTGCTTGCCGATCGAGACGTACCATGTCCCGTCGTCCTGGTTTGTGACCGTCGGCTTCTCACCACACCGGACCGCGATGTCGACGATAGCCTCCTTCAGGTGGTCGCTCTTCGTCCAGAACTTCTGCAGTCCGGTGTCGGTCGTACTCCCGTCGCCGGCGACGAGAGTATCGAGCAGCCCTCGGAGAAGCTCACCGTCGAGATCGAACACCCACTCGGGTAGCTGCTTGTCCGCGTACCCCTTCCCACAGTGTTCGCTCAGCCAGTCGAGGACGTAGACGTTGGAGACGTTGACTCCCCGTTCGTCGACGTTGTAGTTGATCCCCATCTCGTCGAGGAGCGTCCGGATTCGTTCTCGACCCTCCTCGTCGTTCTGATGGAGCGTGAACCGTCCCGCCGATCGGTCGATACTTCCCTCAGTTACGTACCAGCCGAGTAGTTCCAGCCAGTTCGACATCTCGAAGGAGACGTGCGTCTCGCGGTGTCCGCGGTCGAACTTGAGAAACAGGTCGTCGGCGTGTTCGTCGACGACATCCTGATGCTCGCGGTAGCACTCGAGCGGGAGCAGGTACTTCCCGACTTTCTGCTGGAGTCCCATCGCTTCGGAACTCCCGTAGGCGAGGTCCAGTTCCGTCCGTACTTCTTCGGGCATCGCAGCCCGGAAGATACTGAGGTCGTCGTCCGAGTACACGACGACGTTCCCGCCGTCGACTTCGTCGATGAAGTCGAACGTCGAGGGAGTCCGACCGTCCATCGGCCGGTGGTTCGGGAAGGCGAACCGTTCGGTGTCGGTGAACTCCCGGTATTCCGAGAACTCGAAGTCGTCCGGGTCCTGATCGTCCCAGCCGCGTTCCTTCGAGGCGAGGAATCGGTGGTTCTCGGTCACCTTGAAGTCGTGCGTGTTGCCGCTCAGGTGATGCAGTTCCCCGAAGGAGTTCTCGTAGCTGTGTGTCTCCGCGACGGGCTTCACCTCGCACTCGAACGTGTCGGAGTTCAGCGTGTAGATTTCGTCGTCGACGCTCAGTTCCCGAATGTTTCGCGGCCCTTCGGGCGTCAGTACGTCAGTGTCGCCGCTGAAACACTTCAGGTCCAGCACCGTGACGTTCTCCATCACGCCCGAAATCGGCTCGAAGACGGCGCCGCCCTCGAACTCCTCGGCGGCCTCCTGCTGACCTTTCGAGGGCAAGCCGAACTCGCCGTAGGCCTTGTGCAGGACGTACATGTCGACGGCGTCGCCGGCCGTCGGCGCGTCCTCCAGCTTACAGCCGACGAAGGAACGGACCTCGTCCCAGAACGCGACAACGGACTGCTTGCGGTCGATTTCGACACAGAGCTCCACGTCACGGAGGTTGTACTCCAGTAGCTGTTCGGGGTCCTGCTCCCAGAGGTCGCCGATGTCGCCGGAGTAGTGTTCCTTCCCCACGTCGAGTTCGCGCTCGCCGATAGCGTCGAGGCGGAACGACTCCAGTTCCTTGATGACGATCTGTTTGTAGCCGTACAGCAGGTCGAACACGACCCGGCCCTTCACGTCCGGGCCGCCCCAGTCCGAGCGCCAAACCTCGTTCACCCGGGAGAGGCGGTCGATGTCGAGGTCGTACTCGCTGCCGTGGTCGACGATTTCCAGTCGGTCGAGCACGTACGGCATGTCGAAGTCCTCGAAGTTCCAGCCCGTGAGCACGTCCGGGTTGGTGTCCTCGATGTAGGCGACGAAGGCGTCGAGCATCGCCGCCTCCTCCTCGAAGACGCGCACGTCGACGCTGCCCGAGTCGGCGATGGGTTCGTACTCGGACAGATCATCGGGCGGGGAGACCTCCGCGTCCGGGGCGTCGTAGAGCCAGACGACGTACTCGTCGTCGTAGGAGTCGTGGGAGGTCAGACAGACGATTGGCTCCTCGCCGTCCTCGGGGAAGCCGTTGCGGTCGTCGACCTCGATGTCGAACGTGTTGACCCGCAGTTCGGCCCCGGTGGGGGCTTCGACGGCGACCAGTTCCTCGTCGTCGTAGCGCACCTGAATCCGGCCGTCCCCGAGTCGGCGCTCGGGCACCTGCAGGCCGGCGCTGACGTCCTTGTCGATCAGGAAGCGGTTCGGGAACAGGATGTCGCCCTCGTAATGCTCCTCGAAGTCGTCGCGGATCTGCCCCACGTCCCGGGGCGTGCGGCCGATCACCTTCGTCAGCGGCTTCCCACGGATCGACTCGAAGGGTTCGCCGTTCTGGCCTTCGGTCCGGGTGTCGAGGATCACGTCGTACTCCTCGGTCAGTGCGCGGTCCTCGATGTCCTCGGTGGGAACGTAGAAGTACGGCTCGACGCCGAGCACGCGCACGTGTTCGGACTCGTTCTCGGCGGTCCGGCCGAACACGTGGATCACCGGGTATTCGCCGGCGCCCGACCCCTCGATGGTGTAGTCGACCTGCGTGACCTCCATCTGGAGGACCCCCTCGCTGTCGGGGAACTTGAGGTCCGCCGCGTCGACGACCTCGCTGACAGTCTGCCCGGCGTCGCCGGCGACGACGGCCGCCTCCTCGTCCGGCCGGCCCTCGCCGGGGGCCGCGAACTCGCCGAGGCCCCGCTGTTCGCTCTCGCTCATTGCCGGTGCTTTGCCGTGATCCGTTAAAACGGCGGTGGTCCGTGCGCCGCGTCGGCCGACTGAGCGCTCTCGACGGCGGCACACACCCCCGAAAGGCATATGCCTGCTCATTTGGTACTTAGTAACATGCCCGACGAGAGCGGCCTGACGGAGGCGGCATCGGAGCGTCCGGGACCAGCAGACGACGGCTTCGACACCGTCGAGTCTTACGAGGTCGACGGCGGTGTCGTCCTCTACGACGCGGAGGCGCCGCTCGCGTGGATCCGGAGCGACACCACGACGAGGCTGAACGACCGGTGCTGAGCCGGACTGCGAACGCTTTTTGCGGTCGGTCGGGGAGGACGATGCGTGAGTGACGACGACCCGGTCGAGTCTTTCGTCGAGGGGTCGGTCGAGCCGTTCGGGGAGGAAGAAGCGGACGAGTACACCGGCCCCAAGGCCCGGGATATGGAGGCTGAACTCCGTGCCCGGACTGGTTCCAGTACCGGCGGCGCCGACGACGCCGATGAGGCGGCGATGGAGGCCGATCCCGAGACGGCGCGGGCGTTCTGGTCGGCGGTCATCTACGTCAACGCCGGTATTCTCCTGATGGCGCTCGGCCCAGTCGTCTACGCGCTTCGCGGGCGCGCACTCGTCTCAGTGGCACTGGTCGCTGCTGGCGTCGCCGCACTCGTCCGCGCGTACACGGTCTACCGGGCGTTCGACGCCGACGATGGGGAAGATGGCGGCGACAACGAGGCCGGCGACGCATCAGCCGCGGACGACGCCGACGCCTGATTCTCGCCCCCGCAAGCGTTTTGCGCGCCGCTCGCCTCCCTTCCAGCAATGCGAACGGTCGAGACGCCGGACGGCGAGCGCTACCTCCTGCTGTCGACGAGCGACGGGACTGCGCGGCTACGCAACCCCAAGACGGGCGCGGAGCGAACTATCGACGCCGATTCCGTCGACACGGTCACTGAGTCGCCACTCTCGGTCGCCGCTGGCGGCGTCCCGGAGCCAGTTCGGCGGACGATGACTGCGGTTCACGACGAGCGGGCGCTGGGCGTGCTGGTGACGCTCGTCGACGACGGGCCGACGGCGGTGGTCGACCTGCTCTCGTACTCCGGGCTGTGTGAGAGCGACTTCAACGGCCTGTTCGGGGAGCTACGCGCTGCGGGACTGGTCGCGGAGGCTGAGATTGCCGGCGAACGCGGCTACGAAGCCACCGAAACGGCGGAAAAGGCGGTCGAACGGCTACGGCCTCGCGACGGCGACGACGGCGCCTAGTCGCCGCTCTCCAGCATCGCTTTCACGCCCGCGAGCGTCGCGGCGTCCTCGCGGCGCGCGGTCGAGCGGTTCGTCGTGGTGTCCTTCTCGACGGTGACGAGGTCGGCGGCGGCGTCGACCAGTTCCTCGTCGTGGCTCACGATCAGGATCTGGCGCACCCCGAAGCCGCGCATCTCCTCGATCAGGTCCGCCAGCCGGGAGACGTGGCCGGAGTCGAGGAACACCGTCGGCTCGTCGAGGATCAGCGGCGGAGTGGGTGCCGCGCCCTCGATGCCCTCCGAGAGCAGGCGGTAGATCGCACAGCGCAGCGAGAGGTTGAACAGCGCGCGCTCGCCGCCGGATAGCTGGTCGGGCGAGAGCGGCGTGCCGTCCTTCTGGTAGACGGTGAGTTCGTACTCGCCGTCGAGTTCGATGTGGGAGTAGGCGTCGTTGCCGTACGCCAGGTCGAACGTCTCGTTCAGCATGCGTTCGAGGCTCTCGACGTTGCGCTGGCGGAGTTCGGCCCGCAGGTCGCCGTAGGTCTGCTCCAGCGTCTCGGTCTCCTCGTGGAGCGACTCCAGATCCGCGACGGTTTCGGCGAGTTGGTCGCGGTCCTCGCGGAGCGCTTCGAGGCTCCGGATCTCGGCCTGCACGCTGCCGATTTTCCCCGTCAGGCCGTCGCGTTGCTCGTCGAGTTCCTCGAGTTTGCCCTCGACTCTCTCGAGGTAGTCCGCGGCGCTCTCGAGTTTGTTCCGGGCCTGCTCGACGCGCTCGCGGTCGAACTTCTCGCGGAGCCCTTCGCGGCGTTCCCGCAGGTCGTCCAGCCGATCCCGGCGTTCTGCGGCGAGTTCGGCCTTGCTCTCGCGTTTCTCCCGGAGGCGGTCGATCTGGTCCTCGGCGTCGTCGATGGCGTCGATGGCGTCCTCGACGTCGTCGAGTCGCTCGCGCCGCTGGTCGAGTTCGGTGAGTTCCTCGTCGAGATCCGCGACGCGTTCGCGGGCCGCCGTTGCCTCTTCGGCCTGTCCCTCGGCCTCTGTTTCGGTCTCCTCGGCGTCTTCGGCCAGTTCGTCGGCCGCCTCGCGGAGCCCTTTGGCGTCCGCACGCCCCTCCTCGGCGTCGGCTTTGAGTGTCTCGGCACGCTCTTCGAGCATCTCCTGCTTGTCGGCCAGCGATTCGGCGCGGCTCTCGGCCTCTACCAGCGACTCGGCGGTTTCGAGATCCGCCTGCAACTGGGCCTTCTCGCCGTTGCGTTCGCCCAACTCGGCTTCGAGCGCCTCGACGCGCTCGCGGTCTGCTTCGAGCGTGTCGACATGTGGGGAGTCCTCGACTGGTTGGCCACACTCTGGGCAGTTGCCCGCTTCGAGCAGTTCCTCGGCCTCCTCGACGGTCTTTCGTGCCACCGAGAGCTCCTCGACGGTGGTCTGGATCTCCTCGCGGACCGCCTCGAGTTCCTCGCGGATCTGCTCGCGGTGGGCCTCGGCCTCGCCCATCCCGATAGGTTCGTCGGCGAACTTCGCTTCCAGTTCCGCGTGTTCGGCGGCAACGTCGTCGATATCCTCGCGGAGCGCTTCGAGATCCGACTCGGCATCGTCGGCCGCAGCTTCTAGCTCCTCGGCTCGCTCCCGCTTCTCCGCGGCCTGCTCGCGGAGCCGATTTGCTTCCGTTTCGAGGCTCTCGACCTCGCTTTCGAGCGTCGTCACGCGGTCGCGCTGCTCCTGGCGCTGCTCCCGGAGTTCGGCTTCGCGCTCGTCGAGGGTTTCGCGGGCGTCGGCGACGGCTGTCTCGGTGGCGGCGTCGATCCCGGCGGCGTCGGCGAGTCCTTCGAGTTCGGCCTCGCGTTCGTCGACGTCCTCGCGGATCTCGGTAATCTGCTCTAGCAGCGTCTCGCGTTCGCTCTCGGTCTCGCGAATCGATGCCTCTTTTTGTTCGATTTCCTCGGTCAGGTCTTCGAGTTCGCTCTCGCGTTCCTCTGCTTCCTCGATGATCGACACCGCCGCCTCCTTGGTTTCCCGAGCGTCGTCGCGGTTCCCTTCGAAGCGTTCGATCTCCGAGCCGAGATCCGAGAGGTCGCTTTTGAGTTGGTTGAGCCGGTCGTGGAGGTCCTGCTCCTCTTTCGCGTCGATCTGTTCGTCCAACTTGTTCAGGCCGCCGCGCTCGTCCGCGAGCACGTCCTCCACGCCGAGGCGGGCGTCGCTGGCCCGCTCGCGGTACTCCTCCAGTTTGCCGAGTTGGAGCAGGTCGTCGATCATCTCCCGGCGCTCCCGGGGCGAGGCGTTGATCAGGCGGTTCACCTCGCCCTGCCGGATGTACGCACAGTTGCGGAACGCCTCGCTGTCCATCCGGAGCAGGTCGTCGCCGACGAACTCCCGCACGTCGCGGGCGCCCTCGACAGTCGAGTCCGCGCCCTCCAGCACACAGGTCCGTGTCGACACCGACCCGCCGGAGCGCCGGAGTTCGCGGGTGATCCGGTACTCCTCGCCGGCGTGGGTAAACCAGAGCTCCACGTCCGTCTCGTCGGCGCCCGTCGTCACGGCGTCGTCGAGGGTTCCATCCAGCGCCTTCGAGCCGTAGAGCGCGAAGAAACACGCCTCCAGCAGCGACGACTTCCCCGAACCGTTGAGCCCGTGGATCACGGTGACGCCGTCGTCGAAGCGCAGGTCGGTGTCGGCGTACGGCTTGAAGTTGCTGAGCCGCAGGCGGTCGAACTTCACAGGTACTCCTCCATGGTGCCCTGCTCGGCCGGATCCGGTGTCGGTTCGTCGTCGGCCGGTTCGTCGTCCGCCTTGTCGGCGCCGCCGGAGGTCGATTCGGCATCGCCAGATTCCGATTCGCCCGCGTCGTCGGCGCGCTCGAACGCCGCCGGCTCCTCGCCGAGCAGGTCGCTCACGCGGTTCTTGACCTCCGTGCGCACGTTCGAGTCCGAGACTTTGCTCTCCCGGACCGTCTCGTCGATGTCGCGGGCGGCCGTCGAGAGCCCCAGTTCGTCGACGCGGTCGTTCACGGCGTCGTCGGGGTCGGCGAAGCTGACGCCGATCTCTGCCTCCTCCTCGATCTCCCGGCGGTCGGTGACCCGGACGAGCAGCGCGCCCTCCTCGGCGCCGGCCTCCTCGACCGCTGCGGGGGTGACGGGCTCGCCCTCGCCGGTAATCTCGACGATACAGACCGCGTCGGTCAGGTCGTGCTGGCGCACCTGCTCGCGCACGCGCTCGACGCCCTCGCCCTCGGCGAGGGCGACGGAGACGAAGGCGAACGGCCGGGTGTCGAGGCTGCGCCGGCGGATGTCCACCTCGCCGTCGAACGTGACGAGGTTGTAGCCGCGGGCCTCCTCCTCGCTCGCGCTCGCGCGCTCGGTGGATCCGCAGTAGGTGACCCACGTGCCCGAGACCTGCGCGGTGTCCGGTTTGTGGTTGTCGCCCAGCAGCATCGCGTCGAACTCGACGTTCGACTCCTCGAGCACCGTCTCGGTGTCCCACTCACCGAACTCAAAGGGGGTGAACAGGCCGTGGGAGACCAGCGCCGCGTGCTCGGCGTCGTGTTCCTCGAAGTCGTACTCGAGATCCGGGCGCCGCGACTCGGGCACCCAGTCGAGGCCGTAGAACGCGGTGTCGCCGATGGTTACTGGCGACGCGCCGAGGCGCGTGGCGAGGTCCGTTCCCTCGAACAGGTCCAGCCACTCGCCGGTCCGGGTCGCCTCGTGGTTGCCGACGATAGCGAGAAACGGGATGTCGGCGTCGTCGAGGCGCCGGAGCGCCGAAAGCACGCCCATCAGGTCCGGCAGTTCGGGCCGGCGGTCGTGGAACAGGTCGCCGGCGTGGACCACCGCGTCGACGCCCGCCTCGACGGCGTCGTCGACCACGTCGTCGAACGCCCGGCGGAAATCCGCCCGGCGCTCGGGGGAGTGGTACTGCTGGTAGCCGACGTGGGTGTCGCCCGTGTGTATCACCCGAGTCATCTGTCACCCGTTATGCCCCCTCCCCGGAAGAGCGTTGCGCGAGCGGGGTGGAAGTGGTCCGGTAGCTGCTGGACGGTTCGTGGTCCGGTTCCTCGTCGCCGCTGGCTGCCCGACGGAACGCCGAAAGCGTCGACAGAACGGCCTGCCCACGGGCCGCGACCACGTCGTCGCCGGCCTCCTGCGCGTTCTGGGTCGCGCGACGGAGTCGTCCCTCTCCGTCGCCGTTGACGAACGCAGCGGCTCGGTCCAGTTCCTTCATCGCCGCCTCGGCGTCGGCGACGACGCGAGCAGGGGGATCGTCGGCGTTGTGCTCGCTGTTTCGGGGCGCACCGCCGGCCAGTCGGGCCAGCGCTCGTGCGACTGCGTCCGGGTCGGTCACGGCGACGTTGGTCCCGTCATCGTACTTGAGGATTCGCCCCTGTCGATGCCGAGAACGGCTGTTCCCCGGCTTTCGTCCGGCGGCGGATTCCGTCGGGACCCGAAGCCTCATAAGAGTCAGCCGCGTACAACCCGCCAATGAGCGATACGGTTGACGACGTCGAACTCCCGTACGAGGAGACGGCGTCGCAACAGGAGAAGATCGAGTCCCTTCGCGACCGCCTCGAGGATCTGGAGGACCAGAACGAGCAGATGCGTGACAGCCTGCTCGACGCCAACGCCGAGAACAACAAGTTCCAGCAGAAACTCGAGCGGCTCTCCCACGAGAACGAGAAGCTCAAGCAGTCGCCGCTGTTCGTCGCGACGGTTCAGGAGATCAACGACGACGGCGTCGTGATCAAGCAGCACGGCAATAATCAGGAGGCCTTGACCGAGGTCACCGACGAGATGCGCGAGCAGATCGAACCCGACGACCGTGTCGCGGTCAACAACTCGCTGTCGGTCGTTCAGAAGCTCACCCGCGAGACGGACGTGCGGGCCCGCGTGATGCAGATCGACCACTCGCCGGACGTGACCTACGGCGACATCGGCGGCCTCAAAGGGCAGATGCGCGAGGTCCGGGAGACGGTCGAACTCCCGCTCCGCCAGCCCGAGACGTTCGACAAGGTCGGCATCCAGCCCCCGAGTGGCATCCTGCTCCACGGCCCACCCGGGACCGGGAAGACGATGCTCGCCAAGGCCGTCGCCAACGAGACCGACGCGAGCTTCATCAAGATGGCCGGCTCCGAACTCGTCCACAAGTTCATCGGCGAGGGCGCGAAGCTGGTGCGTGACCTGTTCGAGGTCGCCCGCGAGAACGAGCCTGCCGTCATCTTCATCGACGAGATCGACGCCATCGCCTCCAAGCGGACCGACTCCAAGACCTCCGGCGACGCCGAGGTCCAGCGGACGATGATGCAGCTACTCTCGGAGATGGACGGCTTCGACGAGCGCGGGGACATCCGCATCATCGCGGCCACGAACCGCTTCGACATGCTGGACGAGGCGATCCTCCGACCGGGCCGCTTCGACCGCCTGATCGAGGTGCCCAAGCCCGACGCCGCGGGTCGCGAACTCATCTTCCAGATCCACACGCGCGACATGAACGTCGCCGACAACGTGGACTTCTACGCGCTCGCGGAGATGGCCGAGGACGCCTCCGGCGCCGACGTGAAGGCGATCTGTACGGAGGCGGGGATGTTCGCCATCCGCGACGACCGCACCGAGATCACGCGGCGGGACTTCGAGGCCGCCTGGGAGAAACTCCAGCAGAGCGAGACGGTCGAGGCCGGCGAGTCGCCCGCGTTCGCCTGATCGGCAGGCCCCCTGACGCCAGCGCAGGCAGCCGGATTTTTGCTTCTTCGCTCCCAGCCGAGTAGCGATGGTCGAAGCGCTCTCGGCCGCCCAGCAGCAGGTCGCCCAGTTCCTCGACGACGCGCTGTTCGCGCTCCTCGCACTCGCCGAGGAGTCGGATATCGACGCCGGCGCGGCGCTGGCGACGTCACTCTCGAAGTACGAGGACCGGATTACCGACACCGGCGACGCCGGATCGGGCGCTTAAAGCAGGGTGAAAATTGCGGTCGGAACCGCGAACAGAAGCACCGTCATCGCCAGCAGGATCAGGCCGTAGCCGCCGAGTGCGCCGGCCAGCGCGCGCCACGAGGGGTGGTCGATCTCCATACCGATCGGCCGGCCGGCCCGGACTTAGTTCTGCGGGGTTTCAGCCGATGTAGCGTAGTTCCTCCTCGCCGGGGCCGGCGCCGCCGCCACTCTCCTGCATCTGCTGGATCTTGCCGACGACCTCCTCCATCTCCTCGGCGCGCTTCTCCAGCGCGGCGAACTCGACGCGGAAGTCGAGTTGCTGTTCGAGCGTCTCCAGCACCGCCTTCGCGCTCTTGGGGTCGACGAGGTAGCCGCTGGTCTCGCCCATCAGGCAGGCCACGTCGAAGCCGCGTCGGCCGCCGAGGCCGAGCAGCAGGCCCGAGACGCCGACGATGCCGCCCGCTGGCTCGTCGCCGCGGAACTCCACGCCGGCGTCCGAAAGCGAGTCGGTCAGATCGGCATCGCTAACGGCGCCGAGGACGTTGTGCTCCTCGATGAGTTCGCCCGTCGGAACGCCGCCGAGCGCGTAGGCCTCCTCGACGCCGAACTCCTCGGCCACGTCGAGAAACGCCTCAGTTAGCTGGTAGTGGCCCTTGTTGCTCCCGGCCTGATGGTTGCCGGTGAGCACGAGTAGATCGCGGTCGGTCGGGACGGTCCCGTGCTCCTTGTCTTTCTCCTCTTCATCCGCTTTCTCGGCTTCGTCCCCCTCGTCGGCGTCGCCGCCGTCGGGGAGTGCGTCGTCCTCAGCGTCCGCATCCGCTCCCTCGTCATCCTCCTCGTCCTCGATCTCGGTCGGGGTCGGCGAGGAGAGGTCGACGGCGTGGAACGAGGCGCAGGTCAGCGAGGCGACGCCGTCGTCGTCGACGTCGACCTGCGGGGGGAACTCGTCGGCGTACACGCGACGGACGAGCGTGCTCTCGAACTCCTCCAGCAGGTGCTCGGCGGCGAGTTTGCCGACGTGCCCGACGCCGGGCAGTCCCTCGACCAGTACGGGGTCCCGGAGGTCGGGGTCTGCGAGCGTCTCGATGTCGATGGGATCCATATCCGCGAATGGTCCTCCGTCGGGTAAAGGTGCGTCGAAACGTGCCCTGTCAGGCGGTGTCAGGGCCGTCGTCGCGGGCCCGCCGCCGGTATTTGCCGTACGGGTCCGCGGGGTCGAACGGCGCGGGCGAGGCGTTGACAGCCTCGGCGCCACAGTCGGGACAGCGGTCAGAAAGGGTATAGACGGGACGGTCGTGTTCGCCTGACTCGCCTGCTCGGTCCGACTCGTCTTCGGACGCCCACGCCGAACAGACGTGGATGTCCGATTTCGTCATTCGTCGTCTTCGCGGCGTTCGCGGTGGTACTCGGCGGTGCCGCTGAGCGCCTCGATGGCCTCCTTCGCGCGGGCCGCCGCAGCCTCGAGTTCGGCCTCCGCGGCCTTGTAGTCGGGCGCCTGCACCTCGATGCGGTACTCCGGCGCGCCGACGTAGGAGACCGAGAGTTCGACCTCCTCGGGGATGTCGTGGTCGTCGCCGTCGCCCTCGGCGGCACGCAGCGCCTCCTTCACGTCGTCGACGCCGGCGGGGGCCGGCGAGCGGATGTCGACGTAGCCGGTGACGTTGACGTACGGCACCGAGACGTTCTCGCGGGCGGTCTGGACGATGGCCTGTGCGTCCTCGTCCGCGAGGTCACAGTCCTCCAGTGCCTCCATCCCGTGGACGGCGGCCTCCTCGAAGGCGGCGTACAGCGAGTCGTACGCCTCGAGGAGCGCTTCCTCGACGTCCTCACGGTCGTGGTCCTCGCCGAAGGCCAGTTCCATCCACTTGTCGACCTTCTGTTGGTTCTTCCAGCGCTGGATCGTCTCCTTGCGCTGGTGCTCGTTGACGTCCTTCAACGAGAGGTCGACCTGCTGGGCGGACTCGTCGACTTCGAGCACTTTGGCGACGACCGTACGGCCGACGCTGACGTGGTCGCGGACGTTCTTGATCCACCCGGAGGCGACCTCCGAGATGTGGACCAGCCCGCGGTGCTCGTAGCCCTCCATGTCGACGAACACGCCGAAGTCGGCGATCTCGTCGACCGTGCCGACGACGAGTTCGTCCGGCTCGGGCCACTCGTTCCCCGCCATCAGGTGTTATCGCGCCTCGACGACGTCGGTGACTTCGCCGTCGATGTCGGCCTTGCCGCCGGTGGGCGTCGCCAGCGTGGTACCACAGACGGCGCAGTTGACCGTCGTGGACGCCTTCTGGAAGACGACCTGTTCGTTCTCGCAGTCCGGACAGACCACAGTGAGGAAGCTCCCGGTCATTCCTGGAACTCCAGGCGGCCGGTACGCCACCCTTCTCGCATGTGGGCCTTGTTGCAGTCCGAGCAGATGTACTTCAGGTGGGTCTTCTTGGTCGGCTTGTCGCCGGACGGGACCTTCGAGAACTTCCCCGTGTTCCCGATGACCTTCTTGCCGCGCTTCTGCTGGCGGGCGGCCCACTTCATCCCGGTCTGGCGGCCGGATCGAACCTTCTCGACTTCGTGTTCGTGGTGGGCGTCACAGTGCGGACAGTACGTGTTCATGCGGCGTGGCATCTCCATGGATATTCGCCTCTTGTCGGCGACTTCGGGAGGGCAGCTTAAAACCCGTTTGGTCTACACCGACAGCTGACCGAAGTGATTAAGGACCAAACAGCCGAACCTCGGGCCCATGAAGCAGCTGATCGTCCACGGCGACCCGGGAATCCGTCGCGACGCCGTCATCGAGTACGACGGCGAAGAGCTGGTCTGTTTCGGCATCTCCCGACAGGGAGACTGGCACGGCCCCGACGAACCGCAGCTCTGGTGCACGGTCGGTACCGAGGACGAACGCGAGCAGTACGACAAGCGGCAGTACGTCCCCCACTGGCTCGACACCGAGAGCGTCGACGCCGAGGACGTCGAAGTGCTCAGCGAGAAGAAGCCGCTGAACGTCTAAGCCGACTACGGCGCGTGACCTGTCGTCGGTGCCGTCCGACGACTACGGAGCCCGATGCCGTAGTCGTGTGAAAAGCCTCGCGCGACCGGTCGTCGACGACGGTCGACGGCACAGTTTTCTCCCGACCGCTTACTCCGGTAGCTCCGACTCCCGAACCTCGTAGATCACGACGTTCCCCTCGACGAACACTGGCTCGTAGCCCGCCCGCTCGTTGAAGTTCACCAGATCACTCCCGTAGCGGTTGCGCTCGGCGGTGCCGACCCAGACGTAGTCGACGCCGTGGTCCCGGATCAGCGACGCCGCCTGCTCGGGCGATCCGGTGTAGAGCGCATCGACGGCGCCGACGCGTGCATGGTAGGCCTCGGGCCCGCGGTAGCCGATCTCGTGGGCCCAGCCAGCGACCGTCGGCACCCCGGTCAGGCTCGACGCGATGGAGGCCTCCCAACTGTACATCCCGGGGTTGCTCCCGGTACCGGGCGCCGAGACGATCACGGTGTCGCCGTCAGCGTTCCGGTCCAGCCAGTCCACCGCGTTGAGTTCGCTCTCGTCGTACCAGCCCGGCATCTCGGTGGCGTCGAGGGTCGGCTCGGCGTCCGTGCTGAAGTGCCCCGAGAGCGCGAAGCCGCCATACAGCGAGGTGAACACCACCAGCACCGCGACGCCGACCGGCGCGACCTTCCCCCAGTCGACGGTGGGGGCATCCACGCCCTCGGTCGCTCGATTGGCGCGAGCCAGCAGCCCCGCGGCGGCGGCGCCGGCGCCGACGCCCCAGAACACCCAGACCTGCATGTACGTCTTGAACACCGTGTTCATCCGGAGCGGCCCGGCCTGCTCGTTGACGTAGACGAACTCCACGATGGTCACCAGCCCCGCGCCGGCGATGATCAGCACCGTCTCGTAGCCGGCGTCGTCAAACCGAAGCAGCGCCCAGCCGACCACCAGCAGCGGCAGGGTGAACCCGAGTACGTCCAGCGGGAGCACGATGGCGACGGCGCCGACGAGGGCGGTAGCGACCGCCAGCATCGCGCGGCGCCCGCGCTCCACACGCGAGAGGAGGAACGCGCCGAACAGCAGGAGGAACGCGCCGTGGACCGCGAACAGTTCGAAGAGGCCGCTCCGGGCCGCCGCGGGGAACAGTTCGATTGTGCGGCTGCTCCCGCCCGTCGTCCGGGTCAGGAACGGGATCGCGAGTACCGCGGCGACGGCGGTGAGCCCGCCGGCGATAGCCAGCGGGACGAACAGCCGTTCTAGCTCCTCCAGCGTGCGTCGGGTGGCGGACTCCGGACCGCCGTCGGGGTCAAGCTGATCGGCGAGACTGTTGTGCAGTCGCTGGACCTGGCCAGCAGCGCCCTCCGGGAGCAGGCTCCTCGCGCTCGCGGGCGCCAGTGCCAGCGCGAGATAGGTAATTCCGAAGACGGAGGGGAAACTCCACGTGCTGGTGACGATCTGGAACAGTCCCAGGAGGGGGACGACGGCCAGCAGGCCGAGGCGTCGACGCCGCTGGGCGGCCGGCGTCCGGAACAGCGCGAAGCCGATAGCCGCCGCGAGCAGCAGGAACGGCGTGCCCATCATGTGGGCGTGCATGTCGCCGTTGAGCCACGCGAACAGCGGGAACTCGTTGATCGTCGGATACGTCCCGCCGTCGAGGCTGTCGGTGATCACCCGGCTGGCGTCCCAGTAGCTGAACCCCTCGCCCGACAGCGAGAGCGAGCCGTAGCGGTCGACCAACCCCTGCCAGAGGTCGGCTGGCGGGAGGCCGACGAGAAAGCCCAGCGCGATCCGGCCGGCCGTGGCCAGATTGCTCGCGAAGCCGACGAAGAAGGCCGCGAACGCGCCGCCGGTGACGGGATTGACGTCGTTGTCGGCCGCGACGTTGGCGGCGAGGTCGTAGGCTGCGGTCACCAGCATCGCGTAGAACCCCGCGAGCGCGAGGTTGTACGCGAGTTCGGGCACGGTACCGGTCAGGTACGTCAGGATCGCGGCGAGCAGGTGGCCGCCGTAGTAGTACTGCACCGGCTTCCCCGCGAACCAGAAGTCCTCCGGCGGGAGCGTCCCCGAGCGCAGCAGCGTCCGGAGCATCCCGTAGTCCAGGTACTTCTCGCCGCCGGCCGCGTGAACCGCCGGGTCGGCGCTCCGGATCGCGACGAGGAAGAGGAACGCCGCGACGAACACCACCGCCGTCTCGGCGATTGCGCGGCGGTTCACTCGGATGTCCTCGGCGAGCAGAAGCTCCCGATCCCGGAGCGCCGCTCTGTCGAGGCCCAGCGCGGCGGCGACGCCGACGAGGACGGCGACGCCGACGAACACCGTCAGCGGGCCGAACGAGAGCTTACCCAGCCAGTACACCGGGAGCCAGATGGCCAGCAGCGCGAGGGGGAGTGCGAACCCCACCCCGCCGCTCCGGAGCCGGCCGAACAGCCGGGCGGCGAGGGGGTAGCCCAGTACCGCCAGCCCCGCGAAGATGACGAGCCACACGAGCACGGCGAGATACTGCATCGGGAACACTCGCGGTCCGAGTCGGGAAACGCCTTTCGGGTGGGACTGAACAGTAGATCTGACCCCCTATTTGGATAGGGCGTGGGTCCACCGAACGCCGACTTTTCGTACTGTAGGCACCATCTCCCGCGGGAACCGTGCCACGTGGAGGGATTCCGGAACTGCGAAGAAATCTTTCGGATCAAAAAACACCTCGGGGGGTGATGCGTAACGTTCATGGGTGTAACGAGCCGAGGTAGAGGTACGAGCTACGAATGGCCACACTCGAAATCAACAATCTGCACGCGCAAGTCGCGGAGAACGGAGAGCGCATCCTTCGTGGGGTCGACCTGACGGTCGAGTCCGGGGAGATCCACGCGCTGATGGGCCCCAACGGGTCCGGGAAGTCCACGACCGCCAAGGTCATCGCCGGCCACCCGGCCTACGAAGTGACCGAGGGTGAGATCCTGCTCCACCTCGACGACGAGGACGTCGCGGACGTCGACGCCGACGAGGACGAGCTGTCCTGGAGCCTGCTCGACCTCGAACCCAACGAGCGGGCCGCGCTGGGGATCTTCCTGGCGTTCCAGTACCCCGCCGAGATCGAGGGCGTCACCATGACGAACTTCCTCCGTCAGGCGCTCAACGCCAAATTCGAGGAGCGAGCAGAGCTCTTCGAGGACGAGGAAGCAGCGGAAGCCGAAGACGAGGAAGAAGGCTACGAGACCTCCCCGATGGAGGGCCCCGCCGACGAGGGCGAGGTCGGCGTCGCCGAGTTCCAGCAGATCCTGAGCGAGAAGATGGAGCTGCTGGACATGGACGAGTCGTTCGCCCAGCGCTACCTCAACGCCGGCTTCTCCGGCGGCGAGAAAAAGCAGAACGAAGTGCTGCAGGCGGCGATCCTGGAGCCCAGCATCGCGGTGCTCGACGAGATCGACTCGGGGCTCGACATCGACCGCCTCAGCGACGTGGCACAGGGCATCGAACGCCTGCGCGACCAGCAGGGCACCGGCGTCCTGCAGATCACCCACTACCAGCGGATCCTCGACTACGTGGAGCCCGACCGGGTCCACGTGATGCTCGACGGCGAAGTCGTCATGGACGGCGACGCGGAGCTCGCCGAGAAGCTCGAGGAGAAAGGGTACGACTGGGTGCGCGAGCAGGTCTACGAGACGGCTTAAACCATGAGTTCAGACCAGGACCACCTACAACAGACCGACACCGAGGAGCGCTTCGACTTCAAGAAGGACTCCGAGGCCGCCTACGCGGCGGACAAAGGGCTGACCGAGGACACGATCCACGCGATCTCCGACGACAAGGACGAGCCCGACTGGATGCGCGAGCGCCGCCTGCGCGCGCTCAAGCAGTTCCAGGCCATGCCGATGCCGACCGACTGGCCGGGCCAGCCTGACCTCTCGGAGATGGACATCAACGAGATCGTCCCGTACATCCGACCGGACATCGAGACCCGCGGCGGCGTCGATGACTGGACGGACCTGCCGGACGACATCAAGGACACGTTCGACAAACTGGGCATCCCGGAGGCCGAGAAGAACGCCCTCTCGGGCGTCGGCGCCCAGTACGAGTCCGAAGTCGTCTACCAGAACATGCTGGAGCGGTGGGAGGACAAGGGCGTCATCTTCATGAACATGGACCAGGCGGTCCAGGAGCACGAAGAGATCGTCAAGGAGCACTTCATGACGAACTGCGTCCCCCCGAGCGACAACAAGTTCGCGGCGCTTCACGGCGCCATCTGGTCGGGCGGCTCGTTCGTCTACGTCCCCGAGGACGTGACGGTCGACATGCCCGTGCAGGCGTACTTCCGGATGAACACGGAAGGGATGGGCCAGTTCGAGCACACGCTCATCATCGCCGAAGAGGGCTCGGAGGTCCACTACATCGAGGGCTGTTCGGCCCCGAAGTACTCCGCGTTCAACCTTCACTCCGGCGGCGTCGAAGTGTTCGTCGGCGAGAACGCCCACGTCCAGTACTCGACCGTGCAGAACTGGTCGAAGAACACCTACAACCTCAACACCAAGCGCGCGCTCGTCGAGCAGGACGGGCGCATGGAGTGGATTTCGGGCTCGATGGGCTCGAAGGCGACGATGCTCTACCCCTCGACGGTGCTGAAGGGGCGCGGTGCATCTGACAACCACATCACCATCGCGTTCGCGGGCGAGGGCCAGAACATCGACACCGGTGCGAAGGTCTACCACAACGCCCCGGACACGAAGTCGACCATCGAGTCGAAGTCGATCAGCAAGGACGGCGGCCGCACGAACTACCGCGGTCTCGTCCACATCGCCGACGGCGCCGAGAACTCCTCGACGGCCGTCGAGTGTGACGCGCTGATGTTCGACAACGAGTCGACCTCCGACACGATGCCGTACATGGAGATCAACGAGTCGAAGGTCGACGTGGCCCACGAGGCGACGGTGGGGAAGATCGGCGACGAGGACATCTTCTACCTCCAGACCCGTGGACTCGACGACGACGACGCCAAACAGATGATCGTCTCGGGCTTCATCGAGCCGATCACGGAGGAGCTCCCCATCGAGTACGCCGTGGAGCTGAACCGACTGGTCGAACTCGAGATGGAGGGGAGCCTCGGATAATGAGCGCGACACTCAAACAGGGCCTCACCGAGGAGACCGTCCGAGAGCTCTCGGACGCCCGCGACGAGCCCGAATGGCTGCTGGAGCGCCGCCTCGAGGCGCTCGCTTCGCTCGACGACCTCGACCTGCCGGACGTCATCCAGACGCCCGGGCGTCGGTGGACGAACCTCACCGACCTACAGTTCGACAGTCTCGTCGACCCGCTGAACCAGTCCGACGAGACCGAGCGCGTCACGGCCGAGGGCGTCGAAGTCCTCGACTTCGAGACCGCGCTCGACGAGCACGAGGACCTCATCCGTGAGGAACTCGGCGCAACCCTCGACCCGCAGAGCAACTACCTCACCGCGCTGTCGGCGGCGCTGTTCACGACCGGCACGCTGATCTACGTCCCCGAGGGCGTCGACGCCGAGGACGTGAAGATCCGAACCGAGATGCGCTCGGACTCCCTGTTCAGCCACACGCTCGTGGTGACCGAGGAGAGCGCGTCCGTCACGATTCTGGAGGCCATCGGCGACGAAGGCTCGCCGGTGACGGCAACCGGCGAGGACGAGGGCCCGGCCGCGGACGACGAGGGGCGCTACTTCAGCAACCTCGTCGAAGTCGCTGCGGGCACGAACTCGAACGTCCAGTTCGGGTCGCTGCAGGACCTCTCGGAGGACGCCTACTGCTACACGCTCAAGCACGGCATCGCCGGGGACCACGCCACGATCAACTGGATCGAGGGCAACTTCGGCACCCAGATCACGCGATCCGACGTCGAGACGGAACTCAACGGCGAGGGCAGCGAGTCCCAGATCGTGGGCTCCTTCTTCGGCCACGAGGACCAGCACTTCGACGTGAACGCGCGCGTCTGGCACAACGCCGAGCACACCACCGCGGACCTCGTGACCCGCGGCGTGCTCGACGACACGGCCCGCTCGGTGTACGAGGGCGTTCAGGACGTCGGCCGCGACGCCTGGGACACCTCATCCTACCAGCGTGAGAACACCCTGATGCTCTCAGACGAGAGCGAGGCCGACGCCTCGCCGAAGCTGATCATCAAGAACCACGACACCGAGGCCAGCCACTCCGCGACGGTCGGGCAGGTCGACCAGCAGGACATGTTCTACATGACCTCCCGGGGCATCAGCCCGGATCAGGCCCGGAACATGCTCGTGGAGGGCTTCTTCGTGCCCGTCCTCGAGGAGATCGCAGTCGAGGAGTTCCGCGACGATGTCGAGGCGCTCGTGCAGGAACGCCTCGCGTAAGCGGTCTCCGACGCGGCCGCGGCTCACGCCGCGCTTCTCTCTCTGCGGTTCTCCGTTCTCCACTATTTCCAGTCACTTCTCCAGCGACGCTCAGACGATCAGCGTAATCAGATACATCGCCCCGATCCCGACGAGCAGCGCGCCGAGTTGGGTCGTCGTCGCCGCGCTGCCCGCCCGGACCTCCGGCAGTAGGTCGGCTCCGGCGACGTAGAGGAAGTTCCCGATAGCCAGCGGGAGCAGCACCGTCATCACGCCCTCGACCGCGGCGAACTGGATCACGGCGACGGCCCCGGCGAAGCCAAAGAGGTTGGTGAGGACGTTGATCCCGACCGCGCGCCACTCGTCGATCCCGGCCTGGAGCAGTGCGCCGAAATCGCCGAGTTCCTTCGGGATCTTGTGGACCCCGACCGAGAGCGTCGCCGCCATCCCGACCGAGGGCGAGGCGTAGAACCCGCTCGCGACGACGATTCCGTCGACGACGTTGTGGATCCCGTCGCCGACCACGAGCGTCGCGGAGAACGCCTCGTACTTGCGGTCGCGGGAGCGCCGGTGGACCGCCTCCTCGAGCACGTACGACCCGGCGACCCCGAGGCCGGCGAGCAGCCCTGCCCGCTGGCTGAACCCGAACTCGGCGGCGAAATGCGGGATCAGGTGGACCAGCGCGCCGCCGAAGATCACCCCGGCCGAGAGCGGTGTCAGGTAGCGCTGCCACGCATCGAGATTGCCGCCCGCAAACGCGATCAGGAGGGCGCCGCTCGCGGAAAGCAGGCTCAGGAGCAGGAGGCTGCCGAGGATGGTCGCTGGCTCGTTCACGACTCCTCGTGAACATCACGACCGCGTCGGGTAACGGTACCGGCTGCCTAGCTGAACAGCTTCTCGCGCTCGATCTGGAGCCTGAGGAACGCCGGGATCGCCACCAGCGCCAGCAGGATCTCGGCGCCGCCGGCGAAGCCGAAGGCGGCGGGATACCCGAAGTCATCCGCGATCAGTCCCCCGCCGACGACGCCCGCGAGGAAGCCCAGACTGCCGGCGATGTTGAACCCCGCGAGCGCGACGCCGCGCTCGCCCGTCGGCGCGAGGTCGACGACCAGCGCCATCGTTGCCGGCGCCATCAGCGCGCCGAGCACGCCGACGGCGACCATGCCGAACTGGACGGCAAACAGCGCGTCGTCCCGGGACGGGAACCACCCCTCTGCGGCGCCGATTCCGAGTACGACGACCCCGTAGAACGCCGAACCGACGACGATGGGGACGGTCCGGCCGAAGCGGTCCGAGAGCCGGCCGAAGGGGTACTGGAGCAGGCCGAAGGGGGCGAAAAACAGCGCCAGCGTGAGTCCCGTCTCTGCGGGCGAGAGTTCGAACGCGGTCCGGAAGTAGACGGTGCCGACCAGCGCGAAGAAGCCCGCAGTCATGCGGTCGGCGAAGCCGAAGGCGAACGGGACCGCCAGTGAGGGGGTCCGCCGGAGCGCGCCGATGGCTTCGCGGAACCCCTCGTGTTCTCCCGCCGGAGCGCGGTCGGCGACCAGCAGCGTCGCGGCGCCGACACAGACGAGCAGGCCCGCGCCGGTCCAGAGCGGGACGAACGGGCCGACCGAGTAGAGTTGGCCACCGAGGGGCGCACCCAGCGCGGTTCCGAGGCCGATAGCGATGCCGGCGGCTCCCATGTTCCGGCCGTTCCCCTCCCCAAGGTCCGCCAGCATCGACATCGCGAGCGAGAACGCGCCGACAGTGGCAGCGCCCTGCAGGAACCGAACGAGGAGCACGAGCCAGAACGCCGGCTGCGTCGGGCCGAGCAGCGCGAGCACGCCGTAGCCCACCGCGCCCAGCACGGCGCCGCCGGCGACGAACGGAATCCGCCGGCCGACGGTGTCGCTGGCGGCGCCCCACACGCCCGCGGCGAGTGCGAACGCGGCGAACTCCGCGGCGAGGAACCACGTGCTCGCGTCGAGATAGTTCCCGCTTCCGAGCCCCATCGCGGCCACCAGCCGGTCGACCCCGGGGTAGAGCAGCGTCTGGGAGAGCATCACCGCCCAGACGACGAGTGCGAGTGCGGTCCGGTCGCGGGAGGACACGCGGGGTCGTTCGGACTCGGTGGGCTTCCGACTTCCGGGTTCGGCCGACCCCACCCCGCGAAGGGCCGGGCTTAAGTCCCTCCCTCACCCAGTCGGGACTGATGAGGACGGTACCGGTCGCCAGCGGAGGGTGGTCGCGGTGAGCGTCGACCAGCGGGTCGACTCCGACCACCAGCTCGCCCGCCTGCTCCAGATCGGGGTGGTGCTGGAGGAGGTCGTCGAGGCGCGCGCGTATCGCCACTACCAGAGTCTCGCGGAGGAGGATCGCGACCTCGAAGCCGACGTGGAGGCCCTGCTCGAGGACGCCGCCGAGGAGTCGGCCCGCCACCGCGAGCAACTGGAGGAACTCGTCGACGAACTCGACGCCGAGTCGATCCCCTTCGAGGACGTCGAGGCGCTCGTCGAGGCCCGCTACGGCCGCACCAAGCCCGAGGACTTCGACGGCGTGCTGTACGATCAGCTCTGTAACGAGGAGACGGCCTACAAGTTCTACGACGACCTGATCGACGCTATCGAGGCCAGCGACGCGGCGTTCTCGGTCGACCGCGAGCGCGTGATCGCCGTGCTGACGGAGATCCGCGACGACGAGGCCGAGGGCGTCGAGGAAGTGACCCGGATCATGGAGGCTCGCGAATGAACACGGCCAATCAGTATCTGAAAGCCATCTACCTGGTCCAGCGCACGGACGACGGCCCCGCCGCCACCGGCCGGGTCGCGGACTCGCTCGACGTGAGCCCCGCCAGCGCCAACGAGATGATCGGCAAACTCGAAGAGCGCGGGCTGGCCGAACACGAGAAGTACAAGGGCGTCTCCCTGACTGACGAGGGAATCGCCCGCGCGGAGAGCGCGCTCCAAACGTACTGCATCATCGAGCGCTTCCTCGCGAACGTGCTCAGCGTCGAGGAGTTCCGCGAGGAGGCCCGCCAACTGGAGTCGGTGATCGACGAGACGGTCGCGGACCGACTCGACACGATCATCGACCGCGCCGAGGAGTGTCCGGACTGTTTCGACGCCGAGGCCGACGCGTGTTGCTACCTCGCGGGGACGTGCGAGCAGGGGTCGGACTGAGACGGTAATACTCTTGTACGGCGCGCTGCTTGCTTCGAGTGCAGTTCCGTGGTGTAGTGGCCAATCATATGGGCCTTTGGACGTGTTCAGTTCGATCTGGCACGAGGGAAAGCCCATGACGGCGGTTCGAATCCGCCCGGAACTATCCTGCGAGGAACGAACGTGACGAGCGGATAGTCCTCACGGTTCGAACCCAGAGGACGAGAGGATTCGAGTCCTCGCGGTTCGAATCCGCCCGGAACTATCTTCGATCTAACACCTCTGTCGGCGCCCCCAAGTAACACCCACGTCAGCGCGCACTCAAGTTCCTCCAGCGCCTACGAGGGGTATGGCTGATCCAACACCGACGCCGGGCATTCATCACGTCACGTGCGTCGCCGGCGACCCGCAGCGCAACCTCGACTTCTGGGTCGAGACGCTGGGGCTCCGCCTCGTGAAGCGATCGATCAATCAGGACGACCCGGGCACGTACCACTTCTTCTTCGGTGACGCCGAGGGGACGCCGGGGACGAGCATGACGTTCTTCCCGTGGGAGGATCTGCCCCAGGGGAAGGTCGGCTCCGGGCAGGTCTCCCGTGTGGGCTTTCGCGTGCCCGAGGGGAGCCTCGAGTTCTGGGAGGAGCGCTTCGACGAGCACGGCGTCGACTACGACGACCGCGTCGAGCGGTTCGGCGGCGAGGCGCGGAGCGCCTCGGAAAAAGCGAGCGGCGATCAGCCGCGAGCAGAGACAGTCCTCCCGTTCCGTGACCCCGACGGCCTCCCCGTGGAACTGATCGAGAGCGACATCGGCGACGACGACCCGACGACAGCGTGGACGGAGTTCGTCCCGGCGGACGCCGCAATCCGCGGCTTCCACTCGGTGACGCTCTGGCTGGCCGACCCGGACCCGACCGAGGAGCTACTGGAGACGATGGGGTTCGAGAACGTCGGCACCGAGGAGGCCGAGGGCGACACGCCGGGTGACCAGCGCACCCGCTTTGCCGCCGAAGGGCCGGTCGGGAAGTACGTCGACGTGGTGCCGACGATTCAGGGCGGCCGGAACGGCCATGGGACAGTCCACCACGTCGCGTTCCAGACGCCCAGCGACGCGGATCAGGAGGCGATGCGCACGGCCGTTCGCTCGCGCGGACTCAACCCGACCCAGCAGATCGACCGCCACTGGTTCCGCTCGGTCTACTTCCGCGAGCACGCCGGCGTGCTGTTCGAACTCGCGACCAACGGCCCGGGCTACGACACCGACGAACCGCTCGAGGATCTGGGCGGTCGACTCGTGCTGCCCGGGAAGTTCGCGGACCGCCGCGAACAGATCGAGGCGAACCTCCCCGACGTGACGATTCCGCGCGCGGAGCGCACCGAAGCCGACGACTAGGTCCGCGCCCGTTTTCTGCTGCTTTTCGACGCCCTGTAGCGTCAGCGTCGTCGACGCTCCCGCCGCAGTCCGTCGATTCTGATCCCAACCGATCCCGGTGCCGCATTAATGAAGAAGAATTCTCTTCGAACGCTCTTCTTGTTTGCTTCTCCGCCACTATTTTCACGTGTCGGTCAGAACACGCGTCCACTATGCCGGGTCGAACTGATTCGTTCGTTTGGGTCGCCGTGTTCGCGCTCCTGTTGGCGCTGGCCATCCCGTGGTTCCTCTGGGACGTCTCGACCGTCGTCGTCGGGTTGCCAGTGTGGCTCTGGTGGCACATCGGCTGGATGGTGCTGGCTGCGGCCGTCTTCGCCGTCTTCACCCAGCGAGGCTGGGGCGTCTGGATGGGGGGATGGTCAGCATGATCCAGTCGTCGACGACCACGCTCCAGTCGGCGGTGACGATCCAGATCGGGATCGTCGTCGCCTACCTCCTGCTCGCGCTGGGGGTGGGGCTGGTCGCCTACCGACTCACCGACCGCACCGCCGAGGACTACTACCTCGCCTCGCGCACGCTGGGGACCGTCGTGCTCCTGTTCACCACGTTTGCGACCCTCCTCTCGGCGTTCACGTTCTTCGCCGGGCCGAACATCGCCTACGGTCTCGGGCCGGAGTGGATCCTCGTGATGGGACTGATGGACGGGCTGATCTTCGGCGTGCTCTGGTACGTCGTCGGCTACAAGCAGTGGCTCGTCGGGCAGGCGTACGGCTATGTCACGCTGGGTGAGATGCTCGGCGACCGGTTCGGGTCGCCCGCGCTGCGAGCGCTGGTCGCCGGCGTCTCGCTGTTCTGGCTGTTCCCCTACGTGATGCTCCAACAGGTCGGCGCCGGCGGTGCGCTCTCGGCGCTGACCGACGGCGTCGTCCCCTACTGGGCCGGCGCGGGGCTGATCACGGTGTTCATGATCGGCTACGTCGCGCTCTCGGGGATGCGCGGCGTCGCGTGGACCGACACCCTGCAGGGCCTGTTCATGCTCACGATGGTCTGGGCGGCGTTCGTCTGGGTGCTCTCGGCGGTCGGCGGCATCGGCGCCGCCACCGACGCGCTGGCGTCGACGAACCCGGAGTTCCTCGCCCTGGGTGACGGCACCGCCTCGCCATCGCTGTTCGGCGGCGGCGCCTACTCGCTGCCGTGGATGCTCTCACAGGCCATCGGCATCGCGTTCGGCGTCGCGATGTTCCCGCAGGTGAACCAGCGGTTCTTCGTCGCGAAATCCGAGACGGTGCTCAAACGGACGATGGCACTCTGGCCAGTCGTCGTGCTCCTCCTCTTCGTCCCGGCGTTCATGCTCGGCGCGTGGGCGGCGGGACTGGGCGTCCCGATGCCCGAGAGCGGCAACATCCTCCCGGGGGTGCTCGCGGAGTACACCCCGACGTGGTTCGCGGCGCTGGTGGTCGCCGGCGCGATGGCGGCGATGATGTCCTCCTCGGACTCGATGCTGCTCTCCGGGTCGTCGTACTTCACGCGGGACCTCTATCGGCCGTTCGTCAACGCCGACGCGAGCGAGCGCCGCGAGGACCTGATCGCCCGGATCGGCGTCGCCGTGTTCGCGACGCTCGCGTTCCTCGCCAGCCTCTACAACCCCCCATCGCTGTTCGTCATCGGCGACACCGCGTTCGGCGGCTTCGCCCAGTTGGCCCCGCCAGTCATCGTCGCGCTCTACTGGTCGAGAACCACGCTATCGGGGATGCTCGCGGCGATCCTCGGCAGTCAGCTGTTCTACATGGTCACGACGTTCACGCCCCCCGCGGGCGAGACGGCGACGGTCTGGGGCGTCGTCGTCCCCGGCGTGATGGAGACGTTCGCCGGGTGGTCGTCGTCGGTGGTCGGAATGCTGGTCGGCCTCGTGCTGGTCGTCGGCGTCTCGGCGCTCACCGACCCAGCGGTCGCCGAGCAGCCGTCAGTGATGCAAGGTCCCACAGACGACTGAGAATCTCCGAAATCAGTCCCGCCGCCACGCCTCCCGCAGGAAGACGACCACGCCGCCGAACATCGCGAGGTTGCCGAAGAAGGCGAGTCGCTCGCCGCTGGCGTCGTCCTCCTCCGCGTTCCAGAAGTCGTGCATCGTCGTCGTGACGACGGCGAGGAACCCGGCTGCCGCGGCCGTCGCCAACCGCGGGAGTCGCCAGAGCGCGATGCCGAGGCCGGCGACGACCATCGTCGCCGACGCCAGCGGCGCGAGCGTCTCGGGCATCGGCGCGCCGGCGGACTCGGCGTAGTCGATGGTGTCCTCCATATCTCGGAAGTCCTCGGAGGCCTGTAGCGCGAGGCCCAGTCCGAGCGCGACGCGGCCGAGGCGTGCGGGTGATCTGTCGGCGTCGTCCGTTTCTGTCATGCGTGGGTAGTTTCCACCGGACGCCTCAAAAGCGTGTCTGCGGGACTGATCTTGGGCGAGAACAGTCGGATCGTCGATTCTTGGATGTGGCTCTGATCGCCGGTTAGGCGGAGTAGCTGTTTGTCGGCGGAGAATACGATGGGACGAACCGACAACTAATGGTTTGTTTCTACCAGACAGAAAACATATAGATCCGAACGTTCTTTCACCATGACTACTATACGACGAATATGGTCGACGCAACCATCGACGTGATCCATCGCGGTGGGCTAAAGTGCGACCTTAACTACCTCATCCAAGGCAACACGCTCGGGAGCCACGACGAGCCGAACCCCGACACCGATTACGAGGAGATCCCGGTGTGGAACCTCGTCATCGACCATCCCGAGGCGACGATCCTCTGGGATACGGGCAACCACGAGGACGCACTCGACGGCCACTGGCCGGAGGGGCTGAAACAGGGGTTCTACCCCCACGACGTGCGGGAGCACACGCTGGAAGGTGACCTCGCTGACGCCGGCTACAGCCTGGACGACATCGATGCGGTGTTCCAGACCCACCTGCATCTCGACCACGCCGGCGGCCTCCACCACTTCGATGGGACGGACGTACCGGTGTACGTCCACGAGAAGGAACTCAAGTTCGCGTACTACTCCGAGAAGACTGACAAGGGCAGCGCGGCGTACATCCTGGAGGACTTCGACCACGACCTGAACTGGCAGGTCATCCACCAGGACCGCGAGACCCACTTCGAGGACATGGAGTTCATCCGACTCCCCGGCCACACGCCCGGACTCACTGGGACAATGATCCACCTCGACGACCACGGCACGCTGGTGTTCGCGGGCGATGAGATCTATCAGTCGGTCAACTACGACGACGAGGTGCCGCTGGGTGCGGGCCTGCTGTGGGGGAGTCAGGAGTGGTTCGACAGCCTCCAGACGCTGAAGGAACTCGAACGCTACCACGACGCCGAGGTCGTCTACGGGCACGACCCCGAGCAGTTCGAGGAGATCCGGTCGGGGTGGTCCTGAATGAGCTACGACCGTTCCATCTCCGCGGACAGCCGGACGCTCTCCCCCGAAACCGTCTGGCATATCGACATGCCGGAGATCCGGTTCGGGCGCGACGCCGTCGAGGAACTCGCCTTTCAGCTACGGGATCTGGGCGTCGACGGGGCGGCCCGCGGCCTCGTCATTACCGACACAGGGATCACCGATGCGGGCCACGCCGACCGCGTCGTCGACCACCTCGAAGCGGCCGGCCTCGATGTGGACCTCTACGACGACTCGGAGCGGGAGCCCTCCATCGGAGCCATCGAGGACTGCCTCTCCTTTGTCCGGGACCACACCGACGACGGCTACGACTTCTACGTCGGTCTCGGCGGGGGGAGCTGTATGGACACCGCGAAGGCCACACGGGCGATCATCGCCAACGGCGGGAGCCCGCTGGACTACATCGCTGAACCGACCGGCGAGGGCCAGAGCCTCACCGAGTCCGGGCCGCCGCTGGTGTTACTGCCGACGACGGCCGGCACCGGTGCCGAAATCTCGCCGGTCGCCATCCTCTCGGTGCCGGAAAAGGAGATCAAGGAGGCGATTTCGAGCAACCACGTCCGGGCCGACGCTGCCGTCCTCGATCCGACGCTGACGACGACGCTCCCGCCGGACCTCACCGCCCGGACGGCGATGGACGCGCTGGGCCACGCCATCGAGGGGTACACCACCCACGAGTACGACTCGCTGCTCCGCGCCGAGGACCCCGCCGAACGACCCGTCTATGCTGGCCGCACCGAACTCACCGAGATGTTTTCGGAGAAGGCCATCCGCCTGCTTTCGGGGAGTGCCCGTACCGCCGTCCACAACGGCGACGATCTCGACGCCCGCGAGGACATGCTGTTGGGCGCGCTGTTCGGCGCTATCTCCGGGCTCACGGCCGGCGCGAGCCTCTGTCACGCGATGGCGTATCCGGTCGGAAACAAGTATCACAGCTACCACGGCGAGACCATCGCCGCCCTCACGCCCGCGAGCACAATCGACTACAACTCCCCGAGCGACCCCGGACGCTTCGCCGAAGTCGCGGAGATATTTGGCGTCGACACGGCGGGGATGACCGACCGCGAGGCCGCCGACGCGCTCAAGCAGGAGTACATTCAGCTCCAGAAGGATCTGAACGTCCTCCCCAGCGGCCTCACCGAACTCGCGGGCATCACCGAGGAGGACGTCGACTGGCTCGCCCAGCAGACCGTCGACACGCAGGAACGCCTGCTCCGGTGTAACCCCCGCCCGGTGACCAAAGAGGACGTGGCGGACGTGTTCCGCGACGCCTTGCACAACTGGGAAGATTGAACAGTCCCGACCAACAGCCATGGACGCGATAAACCCCGCGACGGGCGAACGAATCGCGACCTACGAACCGGACTCCGCGAGCGACATCGAGGCCACGCTGGCTCGCGCCGACGACGCGTTCGCGGACTGGCGCGAGCGACCCATCCGCGAGCGCGAGGAACTGCTCGCCGCGGCCGGCGACGTGCTCCGCGAAAACAAGCGGAAATACGCCGAGTTGATGACCGAGGAGATGGGCAAACCCATCTCGCAGGCCGTCTCGGAAGTCGAGAAGTGCGCCTGGATCTGTGACCACTACGCCGAGCACGCCAGCGCGTATCTCCAGCCAGACGGCCACCCGGCCCCACCGGGGGCGAACGTGGAGACCGTCTACGACCCACTCGGTCCGGTGCTGGCGGTGATGCCGTGGAACTTCCCCTTCTGGCAGGTGTTCCGCTTTGCCGCACCGTATCTCACGGCGGGCAACGTCGGCCTGCTGAAACACGCCTCCAACGTCCCCGGCTGTGCGACGGCCATCGAGGAGGTGTTCCGGGAAGCGGGCTACCCCGAGGGCGTTTTCCAGACGCTCCTGATCGGCTCCGAGGCCGTCGACGACGTGCTCGCCGACGACCGCGTACGTGCGGCGACGCTCACAGGCAGCGGGCCCGCGGGCCGCGCCGTCGCCGCGACGGCCGGCGAGAACCTCAAGAAGACCGTACTCGAACTCGGCGGGAGCGACCCGTTCGTCGTGCTTGACGACGCCGACCTCGACGAGGCAGCCGAGACCGGCGCGTGGGCGCGCAACCTCAACGGCGGCCAGTCCTGCATCGCCGCCAAGCGCTTCGTCGTCCACACTGACGTGTACGACGCGTTCATCGACCGACTCGTGGAGGAAGTCGAGTCGCTCACCGTCGGCGACCCGACCGACGGGGCAACGGATGTCGGCCCGCAGGCCAGCCCGGACCTGATGGACGACCTCCACGAGCAGGTCCAGCAGTCCATCGACGCCGGCGCAACCGTCCTGACCGGCGGCGGCCCACTCGACCGCGATGGGGCGTTCTACGAGCCGACCGTGCTGGCAGAGGTGCCCGAGGGCTGTCCCGCCGACAGCGAGGAGCTATTCGGGCCGGTCGCCGCCGTGTTCGAAGTAGAGAACGAAGCCGAAGCAATCGAGAAGGCCAACGACACCGAGTTCGGTCTCGGTGCCAGTGTCTGGACCGAGGACCGTGATCGCGGGCGCCGGGTCGCCCGGCAGATCGACGCTGGCTGTACCTACGTGAACCAGTTGGTGAGGTCCGACCCGCGCGTGCCGTTCGGTGGTGTCGGCATCTCCGGATACGGGCGCGAACTCTCGGAGGCCGGCATCAAGGAGTTCGTCAACCGCAAGACGCTCTGGGTGGAGTAGCGGACCGGGGTCTCGCCTCAATCCTGTTTCGTCGACGGTCGAGCCGTCGATGATCCGGCCTTCAGGCCACTTCGAACGTGATGCGCTCCTCGTCGCTCCCCTTCGTCTCCCGACCTGTAACTGTCACCTCGCCGATCTCCTCGGTGTTCGAGACGTGCGTGCCCGCACAGGCGGTGCGGTCGAAGGGTTCTGAACCGTCGTTGGGCTCGCCCTCCGCGGCTCCCTGTGCCGCGGAGCGCCCACCGATTTCGACGATCCGGATCTCCGTGATCGAGTCGGGTAGCAGCGAGAGCCGGGTTCGTTCGGGGTCGAGTCGCTCCTCCGCCTCCTCGCGGTCGAGCACGTACCAGTCGACAGGCCGGGCCTGCTCGACCAGTTCGTTCATGCGGCGCTCGATATGCTGGAGTTCGTCGTCGTGGAAGCGCTCGTAGGCGCAGTCGAGGGTGGCCTTGTGGGCTCGGACCTGATTCCCGGTGGTCTCGGCGTCGTACTCGTTCAGCAGCAGCGCCGACAGCAGGTGCTGGGCCGTGTGGTAGCGCATGTGGCTGTGCCGGCGCTCCCAGTCGAGTTCGCCCGTGACCGTCGATCCGGCTTCGGGGAGCTCATTCTCGTCGACGCCTTCTCCGGGTTCGAGATAGTGATGAATCCCGTCGTGTTTCTGCACGTCGACGACGTCCCACTCGCGGCCTTCCTCGTCGCGGATCGTCCCGTGGTCCGCTGGCTGACCACCGCCCTCGGGGTAGAACTGCGTCCGGTCGAGCACCACGCGGTCGTCGCTGACAGTCCGTTCCACGGTCGCCTCGAACTCCCGGACGGTGGCGTCCTCGAGGTAGGATTGCTCGGTCATACGGGGGCGGAGCAGCGCGACGCACCTAACGGTTCGGTAGCCGGCGATTCGGTCGTTCTCCGTCCCGCAACGACTAAGAACGGAACGGCCGTCCTTTCAGGTAATGAACTACGTACGCCGCACGACCGAGCACGGGGGACCAGTATGGGCGTCGAAATAAGGGACGCGCCCGTCTCCGCCGAAGAGTTCGCCGCGATGGAGGAGTTCGTCCACGACTACCTCGCGGCCAGCGTCGAGAGCGAGGACGACGGCGGCCGGATGCGCTGGTACCCGTGGCACTCCGCGGACTACCGCTTCAACCACATCCGGAACGTCGTCGAGATCGGCACCGACATCGCGGAGAAAGAGGGCGCGAACGTCCACGTCGTCCGCGTCGCCGCGGTGTTCCACGACGTCTCCAAACTCGAGGCCGAACAGGACCGCCACGCCGCCGCGGGCGCGCAGGTGGCCCGCGAGTACCTGAACAGCCGCGGTGACTTCCCGGACTCGTTCATCGACGAGGTCTGTAACGTCGTCGCGGACCACTCCTACCAGGGGCCGCTCTCGGACGTCTCACTTGAGACCCAGTGCCTGATCGAGGCCGACGTACTCGACAAGGTCGGCGCCAACGGCACCGTCCTGATGCTGCTCCGGATGGGCTACGAGGCCCGGACCCACATGGACGCCGCGGAGATGGTCGACCGCGTGCTCGAACGCGGTGAGGAACACACCGAACGTGTCGACAGCGACACCGCGGAGTCCATCGCCCACCAGCGACTCAAGCGCGTGAAGTGGTTCCGCGAGTGGCTGGAGGCGGAGGTCGCGGGGATCAGCGAGGAGAGCCGGACGATGGAGTTCTGAGCGGCGGAGCACGCCGCCTTCGGGCCGGTTTTAGAGCGTGTCGAGCACGTCCAGAACGGTCTCCTCGTTCTCGCGTCCGGGGTCGTACTCGGCGCCGTCGCGGTCGCTCTCGCGGTGTTCCTCGACGGACCGGGCCATCGCTTCCTCGAGCGGCGTCGACTCCCAGCCGAGATCGGCCAGTTTGTTCACGTCGAGCAGGTGCGGGTAGTCCCGGTAGAGCACGAAGTCCTCGGGTGAGAGCCCCGCGGCCGCGAGTTCGTTCTCGCCGGCGGTGACCACCTCGATGTCGGTGTCCATCGCGTCGGCGATGAGTTCCAGCATCTCCTCCAGTGTGACGGCGCGCTGGTCCCCAACGTTGTAGAACCCCCCGGGCTCCCCGTTCTCGGCGACGACGCGGAGCGCCTTCGCCACGTCCGGGGCGTACGCGCGGTGCCAGAGGTTCTGGCCGTCGCCGGGGACGACCACGCGGTCGTGGCTGTCAACGCGGTCGAGCCAGTAGTCCATCCGCTCGGTGTAGTCGTACGGGCCGTAGACGATGCACGGCCGGATGGACATCGCGTTGACGCCTTCCTCGGCGGCCTCGACGATCTTCCGGTCGCCCTCGGCCTTGCGGTTCCCGTAGGTCTCGCCGGCGTCGTCGACGGCCTGCTCCTCGGTGCAGGGCCGCATCGGCGTCGCGTCCTCGCGCTTCGGGATCTCCTCCTCGCCGTAGGCGTCGCCGGAGGAGATGTAGACGTACCCCTCGACGTCGGTGAAGAGGTCGGTCGCGATGTCGACGTCCGCGGGGTAGTAGGCGACGCAGTCGATGACGATGTCGGGCCGGACGGAGAGTTTGGCGGCTTTGAGGTCGGTCTCGTCGCGCCGGTCGCCCTCGACGTGGTCGACGCCCTCGCGGGTGGCGAAGGGGTTGTCGTGGTTCCCGCGGTTGAAGATGGTGACGTGGTAGTCGTGATCGAGCAGTTCCTCGACGGTGTGGCGGCCGATGAACCGGGTGCCGCCGATGACGAGCGCGCTTTTGGGCATGGGTGTGGATTGGGTGGAGATGGGGAAAGCTTCCCGGAAGGCGGTTGTGGGTGCCGGGAATTTGGTTGATGGGTTTTCTGAATGGGCGTGGCTAGTTTGATCTGCCGAGGAACAGCGGCCGCGAACTGCACCGCGGAGTTCCCATGACCACTTGTGACCGCACAGCACCGCACCGCAGCCACGGCCTCCCCAGCCGATTCGCTCCCCTCCGGTCGCTCGTCCTCCGAGGGAGCGACGCTCCCTCGTGGTCCCACTCGCTTCGCTCGCGGGACCCTCGCGCGCTCGTTCGCGCCGACGCGTTGTGCGGGCGACCCGTGCGTCGCCCGCACGGCCAGCGAGAGCTTCGCTCTCGCCC